>OZ244908.1:0-2440725 GCA_965221705.1 Dehalococcoidia bacterium | reverse complement strand
GGGAGTTCGCCCTCTGGCTGCGGCTCGGACTGGGGAGCGGGGCTGGACGCCTCGAGTCGGGCGACGTACTCGCGCAGGTCGTCGTTTTCGCGCAGCACCTCGTCGAGCTGGGCGTGGAAGTGTCTGATGCCCTGTTCGAGCGGATCGAGGTCGAGTCGGAGGCCGGTCATCTCGGCGACGACGCGGAGGAGCGCCTGCGCGCCGACCGGATTGGTCATGCCTTGCAGATAGTGCGGCACCGAGGCCCAGAGCGAGATGCCGCCGATGTCGCGGCGTCGACAGTGGTCGTGGAAGACGCCGACGATGCCTGAGGGGCCTTCGAAGCGGGAGGGATGCATGTTGTAGCGCTCGGCGAGGGCGGCGTTGTTAGCCGAGCCGCGGACATGTACGGGTTGCGTGTGCGTGGTACCGGTCGCGACCGCGCCGAGCGAGACGATCAGCTTGGCGCCGATGGCGTCGACGAGCTCCGACATGGCGGTCATGTAGCGCTTCCAGCGGAAGTGCGGCTCCATGCCGACGCCGACGACGACATCGCGACCGCCGGCGGAGGAGCGGAGGCGGATGAACTCGGTCTCGGGCCAGTCAATGACGCGCTCGCCGTTGCGATAGCGCGCCATTGGGCGGGCTTCGGTGAAGTCGTAGAATTCTTCAGGGTCGATAGTGGCGAACGGTTCT
This sequence comes from Dehalococcoidia bacterium, assembly GCA_965221705.1. Taxonomy (GTDB): domain Bacteria; phylum Chloroflexota; class Dehalococcoidia; order Bin125; family Bin125; genus Bin125. Next base: position 2,440,050 of record OZ244908.1, on the reverse strand, counting down.
GCGCCGAGCTGTTGAACCAGATACTGGGCGGCAGTCGAGGCGGATTCGCCGGCGTCGTTCCAGCCCTCCCAGGCGACGATCAGCACCGGGTCGGTCAAACTGGGTAGTTCCTCGATGGTGAGGTCAGGTGATGTACTCATGTGCGTAGGGTACTCCAGCGACGGCTCGGCAGATGTCGGGGACGGTGATCTGGCGCGTCGTTTGGCGAAGTCCTGGGCTGCGCGGGTCGCTGGCAATCGCGAGCAGGCCGAGCGGCTGCGTGAGGAGTCGGACGGCGGCGATCACTATCGTCCGTTGGCGGCGGCGTTTCGCGCCGATCCGCGGCGGTCAGGAGACGCAACGCTTGAGGCGCTGCTGGAGATTGCGCGTCCTGACGACGTGTGGCTGGACGTTGGCGCGGGCGCTGGACGCTTCGCCCTGCCGTTGGCGCTGCGCACGCGAGACGTGATCGCCGTCGAACCGTCCCCGGCGATGCGTCGTGAGTTGGCGAATCTGCAGATCGAGCACGGCATTGCCAATCTCGACGTGCGCGATCAGCGTTGGCCGTCGGACGATCCTGCACTCACGGGGATCGCCGATGTCGCGTTGATTTCACATGTGTCGTACGACATCGAGCCGATTGGCGCGTTTCTCGACACGCTCGAGCGGGCGGCTCGGCGCGAGTGCGTCGCGTTGCTGTTCGATCGGTCGCCGGGCTCTCTGTTCTGGCAGTTGTGGCCCGAAGTGCATGGCGAGGAGCTGGTGCATCTGCCTGGGGCGACGGAGCTGATTTCGTTGCTAAAGGCGCGGGGCGCGAGTGTTGAGGTCGGCGAGATTGAGCGCGCAGGCGAGCGCCAGCGGTTCGTGTTCGAGTCGTTCGAGGCGGCGCTAGACTGGGCGCGGCGGCGGCTCTGGCTCGCCGCTGGGTCGGAACGGATGTCCACACTGCGCGCGTCGCTCTCAGCGCTGCTCGTCGAGCATGAAGACGCCTGGACGCTGCCTGATCGACCGACGCAGTTGCTGATTCGATGGAGGACAGGATGAACCGGATTACTCCACTACCGACGGAGGACGTCCTGGCGGTGGCGCCGCAATATGAGCGCCTGGTCGAGAGCGGCGGGAGCGTTCCGACTTCGCTGCATGTGATGGCTCGTCGGCCGAACATCCTGCGCAACTTCGGCCCCTTGTTTTCCTCGATCATGCAGGAAGGCGACGTGCCGGCGGGGTTGAAACAGTTGATTGCGCACATCGTGTCAAGGTCGGCGGGCTGTCTGTACTGTCAGGCGCATACTGGCAACTTCGCGCACACGCAGGCCGGTGAGAGCTTTGACCGCGTTGAGGCGGTGTGGTCGTTCGAGACGTCAGAGCTGTTCAGCGAGGCCGAACGCGCCGCGCTTCGGGTCGCGCGCGAGGCGGGGCTGAATCCGAACGCGGTGACCGATGATCACTTCGTTGAGTTGGCCAAACACTGGTCGGAGTCGGAGATGGTAGAAATCGTCTCGGTGATTTCGATGTTTGGATTCCTGAATCGGTTCAACGACACGCTGGCGAACGAGCTGGAGCCCGACGCCGTCGAGTTCTCCGAGGCTCACCTGGCGCATGCTGGTTGGACGGTTGGCAAGCACGGCTAGTTGGTCCGGCTCGCGCCCTGGCGGATGCGCCTAGCGGGGCTTGTCCTCGAGCGGGTTATCGACGCCGTCGAAGAATGCGCCTCGGTAGACTTGCGTGTCGCCGCGGACGCGCGCCTCCCACTGTTGATCGGTCAAGGCTTCGCGGAGGCGAATGGTCTGCACGGTGTCTTCGCCGATTGGCCAACGCATGGGCAGTTGTTGTTCGAGCTCGACGATGTCGGCGACGGCGGTCGCGACAGAGCGCGAGCCGGGGCGGGTTGCGGCGCGTTGGCGGAAAGTCTGCAGGGCGTGCTCGGCTGACTGCTGATAGGGCGAGCGTCCCTCGCGCACTGCTGCGGCGACGTCGAGGTTGGTTGTCTGCCAGTCGGAGGCGTACATGCCGGGCTCGAGGATGGTGACGTCGACGTTCCAGCGCGAGACTTCGTAGCGGAGCGCCTCGGACATCGCCTCAACGGCCCACTTGGATGCTGCGTAGAGTCCCATCATGGGCGCGACGATTCGTCCGGCGAGGGATGAGACGTTGATGATCTTGCCGTGGCGCTGTTCGCGCATCGATGGCAGGACGGCCTGGGCGACGCGAATCTGGCCGATGAAGTTGGTATCCATCTGGCGTTGCACTTCGTCGTCCGAGAGGTCTTCGACCGGGCCGTAGAGTCCGTAGCCGGCGTTGTTGAACAGGGCGTCGATGCGGCCGAAACGCCTGAGGCCGGACTCGACGGCGTCGCTGATTGAGTCGCGCTCGGTGACGTCGCAGCGGACGATCTCGAGCAGGTTGGGATCGATCTGGCTGAGGTTGTCCCGGTCGCGGTCGGGCTGTCGCATCGTGGCGACGACGGGGTGTCCGCGGGCGGCCAGTTCTTCGGCGGCGGCGAGTCCGAAGCCTCGAGACGCGCCAGTGATCAATGTGACCTGAGCCTCAAGTACCATAGAGTCGCTTCTCCCGTGTTCCTCGGCTCGACGATGCAGATGATACTGAGCCGCTAGTAAGAGCAGTCTCCCGTGGACTGGCTAACTGATCCGTGGTCGTTTGAATTTATGCAACGAGCGCTGCTGGCCGGCGTGATCGTATCAGCGGCGTCGGGACTGGTCGGAGTCTTCGTCGTGCTGCGGGGACTGGCGTTTCTCGGCGACGCGGTCGCGCACACGCAGCTGGCGGGCGCGGCGATCGCGCTGGTGTTGGGCGGCGGCGCGGTGTGGATCACGATGGGGGCCGGAGTGGCCGCTGTGGTGACGGCGCTCGGCGTGGCGTTGCTTACGATTCGCGGACAGCTGCGCGAAGACACGGCGATCGCGATCATGTTCGCCGGCTTCTTCGCGCTCGGCATCATGTTGATCTCGCGTCAGCGCACGTTCGCCGTCGACCTGGGTTCGTTACTGGTTGGTCACATTCTGGGCGCGTCGTGGACAGACCTGATGGTCATGGCGATTCTGACGGGGGTGTTGCTGGTGGTGGTGTTGATGTTCCTGACGGAGTTGAGATTGACTGCGTACGACCCGGAGATGGCATCGGTATCGGGCGTGCCGGTGGTCATGGTTCAGGTTGGCCTGTTGGTGTTAATCGCGTTGGCGACGGTCGTCGCGTTTCGACTCGTCGGTGTGATTCTGGCGATTTCGATGCTGGTGGCGCCAGCGACTGCGGCGTCGTTTACGACTCGACGAATGGGGCTGATGATGGCGCTGACTGCAGCAATCGGCGTTCTGTCAACACTGATCGGCCTGTATGCATCCTTCTACTTCGACTTGGCGGCGGGGCCGACGATCGTGCTCTCGGCCGTCGCGATCATGGCGATCGTATTCCTGCTCAGTCCACGCGGATTGCTGACGTCGCTGCGAACGCGGCCTGACGCGACTGCTGAGTCCAGCAGTTAGCTATGCGTTTGGCGCGGAGAGCGGTTGGAAGATCCGCTCTCGATACCAACGCAGCTCGGCGATCGATTCCTGTATGTCGTCGAGCGCTCGGTGACGTTCCTGTTTGGCGAACGGTTCGAGTTCGGGATACCAGCGATTGGCCAGCTCCTTGATCGTTGAGACATCAACGATGCGATAGTTGAGCCATTCGATCAGTCGAGGCATCTGTCCGTAGAGGAAGCGTCGATCCTGGTGCACGGAGTTACCGCAGAGCGGCGCTGAACCCTTGACGGTCCACTGTTGGACGAAGTCCACGATTTCCGCTTCGGCCTGTTCGATTGTGGTTTCGGAAGACTTGACTCGTTTGATCAGTCCGGAGCCGTGATGGGTGCGGCGGTTCCAGTCGTTCATGACGCTGAGCTCGGCGTCTGAGCGCTGGATTGCGATGTCGGGGCCGTGGGCGATGACGTTGAGCTGGCCGTCGGTGATCAGCACGGCGGCCTCGATGATTACGTCGCGGTCGGGATCGAGCCCCGTCATTTCGAGGTCGATCCAGACGAGGTTGTCCGTTGAGGGCGGCGGGTTGGGCTTGGCGGAGTCTTGTGACATTGAGTCACAGGGTACGACGTGGTGGGGAGTCGGTGGCCCCTCACCCTAGCCCTCTCCCCGCAGGGGAGAGGGGATTGGGAGGGGACCATCTCCTTCTTCTACCCCCTCTCCCTCGCAGGGAGAGGGCTGGGGTGAGGGTCGGGCGTTTGAGGATTACGCGGAGCCCCCTCACCCTAACCCTCTCCCCGGAGGGGAGAGGGGATCGGAAGGGGAGGGGATTTGATGGCCTACTGGCCGGCGATGGCCTGGGCGTTTCCGACGAGGATGCCGATGTAGGTCGGGTTGTCGTCGGTCGGCTGCGACCAGATGATGCCGCGCGCGGCGCCGGTTTCGTCGGCAACGGCGTCGAGGATGGTGGCGTCGAACTGCGGCTCGTGGAAGACGGTCGTGACGCCTTCGTGCTCGATCAGCTCGATCAGTTCCGAAAGCTCGCCGGCGCTGATGCCCTGTTCGGGGCCTTCGACGACGAATCCGGCGACCTCGAGGCCGTAGCTGCGCGCGAAGTAGCCAAAGGCGTCGTGGAACGTGACCAGCAGGCGCTGATTGTCGGTCAGCGGATCGAGCAGCGCTCGGACTTCGGCGTCGGCGTCTTCGATCGCAGCCAAGTAGAGGTCGAGTCGGTCGCCGAAGACGCCTTCAGCATCGGGGCTGAGGTGGCTGAGTTCGTCGGCGATAGCGGTGATGGCTGCGGCGGCGAGCTCAGTGTCGAACCAGAAGTGCGGGTCTTCCGAGCCGTGCGCGTGGCCGTGGTCGTCTTCCTCCTGGGCGTGATCTTCCTCGTCTTCGTGTTCGTCTTCGTCGCCGTGGTCGTCGTGACCCGCTTCTGGCGCCTCGTCAGGGTCGAGGACGCCGAGGAAGGCGAGGCTTGAGGGCGCGCCGCCGATATCCCACTCTTCCACGATCTCCATATCGTCGAGGTGGACGGCCATGACGTGGCCGCTGTTGGGGTCGGCGACGTAGAGCATTTCGCCAACGACGATCATCGCGGGCGAGCCTGCTTCGCCAGGCTCGACCAACTCGAGGGAGGCGAGTTGGTCGCCGTCGTGCGGGTCAAGCGCGTGCAGCAGGCCGGCGGCGTCGAGCACGTAGAGCAGTTCGCCGTCGCTGGAGAAGGCCGAGCGGAAGCTCGGCTCGCTGAATATCTGAGTGAACTCGCCCGTTTCGGCGTCGATTAGCCAGAGACCGTCATCGGCGAAGCCTTGACCGTCGAAGTATGAGGCCTTGCCAATGACGAAGTCGACGTGATGGTGGCCGGCAAAGGAGCCGATGCGAGAGTCTTCGCGCATCTCGGGCGGGTTGGTGAGGAAGAGGTGCTCGTATTCGCCGTCGTGGGCTTCGACGAAGAGCACGCCGCCGATGCAGCCGAAGTAGACGCCGTGTTCGTTGTGCGTCTCGCCGTGCATGCCTGGGCAGGAGCGGTTGCTGGCGTCGTAGACGACCTGATCGTTGAAGTCGCGGACTTCAACCCCGACGGGCAAACTGTCATTGGAGTCGTGGGGGAAGTCAGGATTCTTAGTCGTGACGATCACGTGATCTTCGGAGATCGCCAGCGCCGCGCCGTGTTGCGGACCGGCGTCAAGCACGACTGGTTCGTAGTCGCCGGAGGCGTTGGCGAGGTCGTGCTCGTTGATCATGAAGACGAGGCCGCGCGCGTCGGAGAAGATCGCGGTCCAGCCGAAGCTGTTGACGAAGTGGATCGGTCGTTCTTCGGCGATTTCCAAGGCGTTGCGCGTGACTGGACCCGACACCAGGTCGTAGTGGTCGTCGTGTTCGACGAGGAAGACGCCGCCGTCAAAGACGTGCACGCGGTCGTCCGCGTCTTCGGGGCCGCGCGCGAGCACGATGCCGTAGCGGTGCGTCGGGCTCGGGTAGACCGTTGCGCGCGGCGCGGCGACGTCGAAGATGCCGCTGTCGACCTCTTCGGTCGAGAGGTCGAGCACGGACAGGTGCGCCTCGATAGCGTCGGCGATCAGTAGTCGACCGACGGCCGCGGCGTGCTCATCGCTGTGCATCGCGTCGTCGTCACCATGCTCGTCGTCGTGCAGGAAGCTGAAGGGCGCGAGTTCGAACCCGGCGTCCTCGATGGCTTCGGCCAGGTTGAGGATGTGGTCGGCGTTCTCAAGGATGGCGTCCTCGTATGAGGCTTCGAGCGTGGCGCCGTTGATGATCACCAGATCGGCCGCGACGATGTCACGGATGTCGGCGACGCTGAGCTCGAGCGTGTGCGCATCGGCGCCAGCCGGCACGAGGGCGCGGACGTTGACGTGGTCGCCGCCGACCTGACGCACCCAGTCAGCAATCACCTGAGTCGAGACGACGATGTTGAGCGGCTCCGCCGAGACCATGCGCTGCTGTTGTTGTTGGCCCTGGTCAGCCTGAGCGGCTGCGGCGCCGCGGTCCTGAGACTGATCCTGTTGCGCAGATTGATCTTGCTGATCCTGCTGCGCGGGCTGTTCAGCCATCGCTTCTTGCTGCTGCTGTTGCGAGTCGTCGTCGGAACAGCCGACGACGACCGCCGCAGACAGCGACAGCGCCATGAGGGCGACGAGCGCCCATCTAGAAATCCGGGACATGGGGGAATCGATCTAGGCGGACTTGAGTGTGATTAGCGACCCGTCCGCAGGGCCTTGAGGACCGCCTGGCCGTGATCCGCGGCCTTGGCGCGCTTCCAGACTTTGGTCAGCACGCCGTCCGGTCCGATGACAAAGGTAGCACGGGTCATGCCTATGCTCTTGCGTCCGTAGAGGACTTTCTCGCCCCAGGCGCCGTAGCGGCTTGCGACGTCCTTGTCGGCGTCGACGAGGAGCGGAAAGTTGAGCTCGTGGTCGGCGCGAAACTGACGATGCGACTCGGCGCTGTCGGTGGAGACGCCGAGCACGACGGCCCCCTCGGCGGCGATGTCGTCCATCTCGTCGCGCAGCGAGCAAGCCTGCTTGGTGCAGCCTGGCGTGTTGTCGCGCGGGTAGAAGTAGAGCACGACAGTCTGTCCGGCGTAGTCGCTGAGTCGGTGGACGACGCCGTCCTGGTCGGGAAGTTCGAAGTCGGGCGCTTGGTCGCCCTTGGCGAGAGTGACGGGCATCGTGGATGGCTTTCGGTTGAAGGGGAGTCCCCTCACCCTAACCCTCTCTCTCTTCCTCCCCCTCTCCCTCGCAGGGAGAGGGCTGGGGTGAGGGTCGGGCGTAGGGAGGTCTCTCGGAGACCCCTCACCCTAACCCTCACCCCGGAGGGGAGAGGGGATCAGAAGGTGGGAGGTGACCAGAAGGGGAGAGGGGATCAGAAGGAGGGAGGGGATCAGAGGGGATTAGTCGGTGTGGAGGACTGGGCTGCCGTGGTGGTGGATGAGCAGCCAGGTGTCGGTTGGCGCGTCGGCGTTGTCGGTCTCGTCAGGGTTGTTGGTGCGTTGGTAGATGTTGGTTGCGACGATCGGCACACCGGCGACGACTTCGCGTCCGGCGACGATGCCGATGTCGCCGACGACTCGCGCGTCCTCGGCGGCGAAGACGATTTTGGGCTGATCGGGATTGGTCAGGATGGCTCGCCAGGTGCGGAGCACGTCCGCGTGTCCCTTGATGACGTTGCGATGCGGATGGATGCAGGTGACGTCGTCGCTGCGCAGCCAGAGGTCAGCCATCGCCTCGACGTCGCGGGCGTTGAAGGCCTCGTAGAAGGCGCGATTGGCCTCGAGCACGGCGCGACGGTCATGCGACGGGTCGGCGGCGGGATTGTCGAGGGTCATGTCGTTGTCCATTGTTGGCGACCGACCGGACGCACGTATGCTCGGAGCTATGACGATCATAGGCAGGCTGGCGCGGCTGGCGCGAGGTCGGTCGCGGATACGCGAGGCGGCGCTCGGCGCAGCGGTTGTTGCGCTTGGCGTTGTCGGGCTGACCGGTTGCGCCGATGAGATTGAGGTTGCGAGCGAGCAGCCGGCAGTCACCGAGGCGAGCGAACAAGTTGAGCAGCAATCGGCTGAGCAGCAGGCGGAGCTGTCAGCCTCAGATGAGGCGTCCGAAGTCGCGGCTGAGGAACAGGACGCCGCCGCGGTCGATGAGAACGGCGACGAGCCAGTTGAAGTCGAAGAGCGCGCGTTACCGCGCGGCGTGACGACATTCCTCCCGCGTGATGCGACCGAGACGGCGGAGGGGCTACCGATCATTCGCGACGGCCAAACGCCTGAGTTCTTTGGGCTCGACTGGAGGACGAACTGGGGCATCCGACTGATTGCGCTCGATGAGTTGGGTCAGGGCGCACCGCGCGATGCGATACCGGCGTTGTCGAATCCGCTCTATGTGACGCTGGAAGAGGCGTCGGCGATCTATGACGACCAGGAGCCTGTGGTGCAGGTCAAGATCAACGGCGATGTGCGCGGCTTCCCGCTCGAGATATTGACCTGGCATGAGATCGTCAACGACGTGATCGGCGGCATCCCGATCACGGTGACGTTTTGTCCGCTATGCAACACGGCGATCGCGTTTGAGTCGCAGATCGGGGACGAGGTGTATCGCTTCGGCGTGTCGGGGCTGTTGCGCAACTCAGATCTGGTCATGTACGACCAGAACACTGACTCGCTCTGGCAACAGTCGTCGGGTCGGGCGATCGTCGGTGTGATGGTCGGCGCGCGGCTCTCGTATGTGCCGGCGTCGGTGGTGACCGTGGGTCAGTTGCGGTCGGCGTATCCCGACGCGTTGGTGCTCTCGCGCGAAACCGGTTGGAGTCGGTCGTATGGTCGGAATCCGTATGAAGGCTATGACGATCCTGAGTCTGGCGGGCCGTACTACTACTTCTACGACCGCGATGCGATCGACGAGCGCTTGCCGCCGGCTGAGCGCGTGGTCAGCATCGAGGGCGCGAGCGGCGCGGCGGTGGCGTATCCGTGGTCTGCGCTCGAGCAACTGCGGGCGTTGCACGACTCGTTCGACGGCGCGGAACTGGTCGTGTTCTGGACGCCGGGCGCGCGATCGATTCTGGACGCGGGTTTGATCAGCTCAGCGCGTGAGGTGGGTACGACGGCGGTGTTTGAACGCACGCTGAACGGTCGGCGGCTGACCTTTGCTGTCAATCCGGCCGACGAGTCGGAGCAGACGTTCGTTGACGCGGAAACCGGGTCGGTGTGGGACATCTTTGGTCGTGCGACATCCGGTGAGTTGGCGGGGTCGGAGTTGACTCGAGTGATTCACTCGGACCACTTCTGGTTCGCGTGGCAGGCGTTTCATCCGGGGACGGCGGTTGTGTCGGGGGACCCCTCACCCTAGCCCTCTCCCCGGAGGGGAGAGGAGGGGATCAGACAGGGGCTAGTTGAGGAGTTCGACGTCGTCGCCGAGTTTGACTGTGCCGCCCTCAATGACGTTGCAGTAGCTGCCGAGATGCTGCTTGGTTCGCTCGATCAGCGTTCGGCCGACGGCGCGGCTCGAGCCGAAGTCTCGCTGGGCGTGCGAGGGGACCGAACAGCGAACGGTGGTCGTCACGAGTTCGATCGTGACTTCGCCCAAACGCAGCCGTTTACCGGTCCAGTCGACTTCGAGTAAACCGTCGGCGTCGCCGCTGTCGATGACGACGTTGGGTCGGAAGCGACGCACGTCGACGTCTTCGCCGCCGCCTGCGTCGGCGAGCGCTTGCAGAGACGACGTCGTCATGATGTGGATCGGATAGCAGTCGAAGTAGGTGCCGGGCGGCGTGGAGAAACCGCGCAGATCCTCGGGCAGACCTGAGAGATCGGGCAGCGGATCGTCGTCTTCGAGATTGAAGACTTGCCGCAGCGCGGCGATCGGATCGACGCCTTCTGGCGCCGGCGCTCGACGATAGTGCTCGAGATCGTCGGCGGGATGGAGCGGCGTCAGCGTCACGGCGCGGCCGAGGATGTCCGAGAGTCGCTGGTCGCGGTCGTCGGCGGCCGAGCTGACTTGCTGGTCGTCGGGAGTGGTGATGGTTACCGTCGGCGATCGGCGGTCGACGCTTGGCGCATCGGCGTAGGCGGCGGCGAACTGGAGCAGTTTGGGGATCTGCCTCGCTGAGCGGGTTTCGTCGGCGTCGACCTCTCGGACGGCCCAGCCGCGGTCGCCGGCGACGCCGTATTGGTCGATGGCGGCGCTGTCGATCTGTTCGCCGCCCATGGATTTGATCGGGTATCGCCAGAGCTGGCTCACGGTTCCAACGGACATGTCCCACCTCATTCGACTGGAAGAGCGATCGCGTCGCTGTTTGGACTGTCTCGCAGACTACTTGAGTGTCACCGAGGTCCGAACGCTTTTATATGTGAGTTATCTAGTAGTATTTGTCAAGATTGAATGTCCGACGGCGAAGCCGCATGCAAAGGCGCGTCCAGATGGCGACACGACTATGACCAGCTCCATGATGCGACCGGCCTCGGTCGAACCTGCTTCGGTCGACACGCTGTCATGGCTCGAGGCTGAGGGGATTCACATCATCCGCGAGGTCGCGGCCGAGTGCGAGCGTCCCTGTCTCTTGTTCTCGGGCGGCAAAGACTCGATCGTGATGCTGCGTTTGGCTGAGAAGGCATTTTGGCCAGCGCGGATTCCATTTCCAGTCATGCACGTCGACACAGGTCACAACTTCCCCGAAGCGATCGAGTTTCGCGACCGCCGTGCGGCTGAGCTAGATGTGCAGCTAGTAGTCGCCTCGGTGCAGGATTCGATCGACCAGGGTCGCGTGGTAGAAGAGACGGGCCCGAGGGCGTCGAGGAATCGGTTGCAGACGGTGACGTTGCTTGACGCCATCGCGGAGCATGGGTTCGACGCGCTGTTCGGCGGCGCCCGCCGCGACGAGGAGAAGGCGCGCGCCAAGGAGCGCATTTTCTCGTTTCGTGACTCGTTTGGTCAGTGGGATCCGTCCAATCAGCGGCCGGAGTTGTGGAATCTCTACAACGGCCGACTTGCGCGCGGTGAGCACATACGCGCGTTTCCGCTCTCGAACTGGACTGAACTTGATGTCTGGCAGTACATCAAGCGCGAAGCGTTGGAGATTCCCTCGATCTACTTCGCTCACGAGCGAACGATGTTCCGTCGCGACGGCATGCTGTTCCCGGTCTCGGAGTTCGTTGTGAGGCTGCCTGACGAGCAGGCTTTCGAGGCTCGAGTGCGATTTCGCACGGTCGGCGACATGACGTGCACGGCCGGCGTGCTGTCCGAGGCGACATCGCTTGAAGCGGTTGTGGCCGAGATCGCTGCGACCAGAGTCACCGAACGGGGCGAGACTCGCGCGGACGATCGGTTCTCGGAAGCGGCGATGGAAGATCGCAAGCGCGAGGGGTACTTCTAGTGGCCATTGACACATTGACGCCGGCGGCGCTCGATCCGTTCGGTCCAGATCAGCGCTCGCTGTTGCGTTTGGCTACTGCGGGTTCCGTCGATGACGGCAAGTCGACGTTGATTGGTCGCTTGCTGTTCGACGCCAAGCAGACGTTCATCGACCAGATGCACGCGATCGAACGAACTTCCCGATCGCGCGGGGAGGACGAGGTCAATCTCGCCTATCTGACCGACGGATTGCGCTCGGAGCGGGAGCAGGGCATCACGATCGATGTGGCGTATCGGTACTTCTCGACGCCGCGGCGCAAGTTCATTCTCGCGGATACGCCGGGACACGTGCAGTACACGCGCAACATGGTCACGGGAGCTTCGACCGCAGATGTCGCGTTGTTGCTTGTTGATGCCCGGCGAGGCGTGATCGAGCAAACTCGACGTCATGCGTATCTCTCGAGTTTGCTGGGCATTCGTCACTTCGTGCTGTGCGTGAACAAAATGGACCTCGTCGATTGGGACAGGTCAGTGTTCGAGCAGATTTCTAGCGACTTTTCGCGCTTCGCCTCGCGCATGGGCGTGAGTGACGTGCGCGCGATTCCGATATCGGCCAAGTTGGGCGATTGGGTGGTTGAGCCATCGGAGCGCATGTCCTGGTTTCCAGGTCCGCCGCTGCTTGAGCAGTTGGAGACTCTTGAGGCGTCAGCGCCGCCGCAGCATCAGGCGGCTCGCCTGCCGATCCAGTATGTGATCCGACCGTCGCGCGACGAGTTTCACGACTACCGCGGATACGCCGGCACGATGGCGTCGGGCGTGCTCCGCGTTGGTGACCGCGTCAAGGTCATGCCTGCCGGCATGGAGTCGACCGTGGTCGGCATCGACGTCTTCAAACGTGAGCTGAATGAAGCGACGCCTCCGATGGCGGTGACTGTGCGCCTCGCCGACGAGCTCGACGTCAGGCGGGGGTCGATGATCGTCTCGGCCGATCATCCGCCGACCGCGGCCAGCGCGATCGATGCGCACATCTGCTGGATGAGTGATCGCGCGCCGCTGCGCGTTCGGGATCGCCTGATCATCAAGCACACCACGCAGACGACGCGAGCGCTGGTCGATGATGTCGCGGCTCGATTGGACGTCAACACGTTGGACTACGACTTGACGGCGTCGCAGCTGTCACTGAATGAGATTGGCCGCGTCCGCTTGCGGCTGATGGCGCCGTTGTCCGTCGACCCATACGATGTGTCACGTCAAACGGGAGCATTCATCTTGATCGATGAGGCGACGTCAGCGACTGTTGGCGCAGGGATGGTTGACGTAGGCGCGTGACGCGGAGCGATCGGGAGATAGCCAATGTGGGGAGCGCGTTGGCTGACTCGAGTCGCCATCCTATTGCTCGCCACGTTGGGCGGCGCGGCGGTCGCGTGCGGCGATGACACGGACGTCAACGAGGGTGAGTTGATTCTGGCGACGACGACGTCGCTGAATGACTCGGGATTGCTGGACGAGCTGGTTCCGATATTCGAGCGCGAGACCGGGATCAATGTCAAGATCATCGCGGTTGGCACTGGCGCGGCGCTGCGGATGGGGGTTGAAGGCAACGCCGACGCGTTGTTGACGCACGCGCCGGACGCGGAGCGGGAGCTGCTCGAGGCGGGGGATGTGACCAGTCGCACGCTGGTGGCGTACAACGACTTCGTCATTGTCGGCCCTGAGGACGATCCGGCCGGGGTCAGAGGTCTGTCGGATGCGGCGTCGGCGATGGCGCAGATTGCGGAGCGCGGAGCAGTGTTTGCGTCGCGCGGCGATGACAGCGGTACGCACAAGAAAGAGCTGGCGCTCTGGGCTGACGCTGGGTTGTCGCCCGCTGTCGCATCCGATGAGTGGTACATCGAGGTCGGACAGGGGATGTCGGCGACGCTGACGGTTGCCAATCAGCGCGGGGCCTACGCACTCACCGATCGCGGCACGTATCTGGCGCTGTCAGACGACGTTGGCGACCTGCGGCCGCTCGTTGAGGGTGATGCGAGGCTGCTCAACTTCTACAGCGTGATGGCTGTGTCTGGATCGAAGGGTCGGATCAACACGGTCGGGGCTGAGTCGTTCGCGCAGTTTCTGGTCAGCGACGACGTGCAGAGATTGATTGGCGAGTATCTGCGCGAGACGTATGGGCGTCCCTTGTTCGTTCCGGCGGCTGGCGAGACGGAGGCGTCGATTGTCGCTGCTCAGTGAGCGCTAACGGCGCTCGAACCGGGCTGAGTCGGGCGGATACTATCGCGGCATGGATTTGATCTGGGACGGCATCCGCGAGGCGGCGCGACTGTGGTGGTCGGGCGATGCGCAGATCATCGAGATCACGCTGCGCACGTTGGCAATCTCCTCGGCGGCGACGGCGTTGGCGTTGGCTGTGGGGATTCCGCTCGGGGCGGTGTTGGCGCTGCGTCGATTCTGGGGGCGCGGATTGATCGTCGCTGCGGTCAACACGGGCATGGGCATGCCGCCGGTCGTGGTCGGATTGCTGGTGGCGTTGATCCTCTGGCGAACGGGGCCGCTGGGCGAGTTGGGGTTGATCTATACGCCGACGGCGATGGTGGTGGCGCAGTTGTTGCTCAGCTTGCCGTTGGTGGTGGGCTTTTCGCTGGCTTCGATTCAGTCGGTCAACCCTCGATTGATCGGTCAGATGTGGGCGATGGGCGCGAACCGTTGGCAGGTGTTGTGGTTGCTCGTGCGCGAGACGCGGCTGGGCCTGCTAGCGGCGGTGATGGCGGGGTTTGGCGCGGCGATCTCCGAAGTCGGCGCATCGATGCAGGTCGGCGGCAACCTGGCTGGCGAGACGCGTGTGCTGACGACCGCCACGGTGCTGGAAACGGGTCGCGGCAACTTTGAGGTCGCGATCGCGCTCTCGTTGGTGTTGGTCGTGCTGGCGTTCATCGTCAATCTCGTCCTGACGACGGTGCAACAACGTCGGCCGGTGACATGAGCTCTCATCCAGAAGCCCGCTCGAACGCTCACGTGCAGGTGCGTGACCTGGTCGTGCGTCGCGGCGGGACGACGGTGTTGGAGATCGACGCCCTCGATATCCCGCGGGGCAAGGTGACGGTGCTGATTGGACCGAATGGGGCTGGGAAGTCGACGTTGTTAGGCGCGCTGCAGCTCGTGTTGCATCCCACGGGCGGCACGCTCACGCTCGATGGCGAGCCCATGGACGCCGATCCGATTCGCACGCGGCGGCGGATGTCGGCTGCGTTTCAGGAGCCGTTGCTGCTGAGCATGTCGGTGCGATCGAACGTTGAGTTGCCGCTACGACTGCGCGGCGTCGGCCGACGCGAGCGTCGCGCCGCATCGGATGAGTGGCTGCAGCGGTTCGGCATCGCCGAGCTCGCCGATCGGCATGCGCGTCAGCTCTCTGGCGGCGAGGCGCAGCGTGTCAGTTTGGCGCGTGCGTTCGCGTCGCAGCCGGAGGTGATGCTGCTTGACGAGCCGTTTGCCGGCGTCGACGCGCCGACTCGTGAACGTCTGATAGAGGACTTCGCTGAGATCCTGTCGGAGACGCGACCGACGACGGTGCTGGTCACTCACGATCGCGATGAGGCGTTGCGTCTCGGAGACGTGATTGCGCTCTTGATTGGCGGCAGCGTGCGTCAGATCGGATCGCCGACCGAGGTGTTTGATCGTCCGGTCGATCGAGAGGTGGCGCTGTTTGTCGGCGTCGAGAACGTGCTACGTCGAGACGAACTGCCGCTGCCGCTTGAAGCGCCGGCGGGGTCGCTGATTGGGATTCGAGCTGAGCACGTCGCGCTTGAGCGAGGCGAAGGAGCGACTGTCGAGCGAGCGGAGCTGGTCGGCGCGATGATGCGTGTGACGCTCTCGGTTGGCGGCGTCTCCATCATCGCGCACGTCCCGCGACCGCAGTGGCAGGCACTCGGGGTCGGCGTGGGGGACTCAGTCGCCGTGTGCGTCGCGCCTGACGCGATGCACGTAATCGAGCGGGATTGACGCCCTGGTGATCAAGAACGACGCAGGCGAGCGAGGACGCCGCCTGAGGCTGGCGCCTCAACGTTGAAGATCGCCGCCAGCTCGGCGTTGCTGGGCTCGGTGGCGACGTGCTCGCCGTCGACGAGGATTGTGGGAACGGATCGATGGCCTCGATTGAGCGTCTCGACGATGCGCGCTGAATCGGCATCTTCGTCGATGTCGATGGTTCGGTAGGGGATGTCGTGCTCGTCGAGGAAACGGACGGCGCGGCGGCAGTCTCCGCACCAGACGTTGATGTAGAGCAGTACATCGCGATCGGCACTGTCGTCGCCGTCACGAGCCTGAATCGGTCCTGCGGCCGGGTCGATCTCGCAGGCTTCGCCGATCTGCACTTCGAGTTGAATCTCGTTTGCCGGGGCGTCGTCGGTCATCGTGTCCTCCTCGCGCGGTTGCGTTCAGGATACCGAGGCTGGGACTTTGTGCAGCTTGAGGAAATTGGTCGGATGACCCTGGCCGAGCGGCAGGCCGCCGGTGACGACGACTGAGTCGCCTTCGACGAGGCCGAGGACGGAGACGGCGGCTCGTTCGACCTCGGCGAGCATCTGCTCGATCGTCGCTGGAGGCTCGCAGCGCAGCGACTCGACGCCCCAACTGAGCGCCAGGCGCTGCGAGACCGAGGCTGACGGCGCCAGCACGAGCGTCGGCACGGGAAGTCGCACCTGCGAGATGAGGCGGCCGGAGTGTCCCGAGACGGTGAAGATCATCACTGCTTTGACCTGCGGATGTTGCTCGACGGCGGCGGCGACGGCCTGGCTGATTGTGCGGGCGGTGTCGCTGCTGAGTTCGACGGAGCGCGCGGCGCGGTGGGGGTCGCCCTGCTCGGCGGTGCGGATGATGCGGTCCATCATCGCCACGACGTCGACGGGGCGCGATCCGACCGCCGTTTCGCCGGAGAGCATCAGCGCGTCTGCGCCGTCCCAGACGGCGTTGGCGACGTCGGAGGCTTCGGCGCGAGTTGGGCGGGCGCGCGTGGTCATCGACTCGAGCATCTGGGTTGCGATGATGACAGGCATCAGACCGCGTCCGGCGGCGGTGATGATCTCGCGCTGAGCGAGCGGGACTTCAGCCGCGCCGAGCTCGACGCCGAGATCGCCGCGGGCGACCATCGCGCCGTCGGCGGCGTCGATGATCGACTCCAGCGCGTTGATCGCGGAGACGGTTTCGATCTTGGCGATGATCGGCAGGTCGCCGCCCGCTTCGGCGACGGCGTCTCGGGCGATGTCGATGTCGTCGCGGTCGCGGACAAACGAGAGAGCGAGGACGTCAAAGGCGTGTTCAACGGCGAAGCGGGCGCTGTCGCGGTCGGCCGCGGTGACAGCGTCGAGCAATGCGCCGCCGCCGGGAGCGTGGAGTCCGGCGCGCGAGGTCAGCAGGCCGCCGCCTCGGACAGAAGTGATAATGCGAGGGCCGTCGATCGACTCGACTCTGAGGTCGAGCTCACCGTCGCGCAGATAGATGCGTCCGCCTGGTTCGACCTCATCGGTGAGCGCCGCGTACGCGCAACTGACTTCGAGCGAACCGTATTCGGCGAGTCGACCCTGATGTTCGGCGCCGCTAACGATATCGAGGCGGTCGCCACGAGCGATCTCGACAGCAGACGCGAGTTCACCGATGCGGATTTTGGGGCCTTGCAGGTCGCCGAGGATGGCGATCGGTTTGCCGGTGTCATGATGCGCCCGACGCACTGATTCGACGGCGCGCCGCCAGGATTCCGGGTCGCCGTGGGAGAAGTTGATCCGCGCGACGTCGAGGCCGGCCTCGACGAGGTCGCGCACGACGTCGGGAGCGCTGGAGGCGGGTCCGAGCGTGGCGACGATCTTGGCGCGGCGGCGTGTGGTCATGCAGGTGTGTTCCACTGACACTTGACTGCTTTGGTCAGTGTATGTCTGGCGCAGCGCGCTCCAGATGAACAAGAGGTTGTCTTGTCTCGGATTCGTCGAGGGGTCAAACGCAAAGCGGGCCGCCCCATGGGGCGGCCCGCTTGTGGGCTCGTTCCTGTGATTGCAGGAGTGACCTAGTAGGCCGGAGCGGGGGCGGGGATGGCGGCGTTCTCTTCCGGCTTCTCGGTCACGAGGCAGTTGGTCGTGAGGACCATGCCGGCGATCGAGACAGCGTTTTCGAGCGCGGCTCGCGTGACCATGGCCGGGTCGGCGATGCCCATGTCGATCATGTCGCCATACTCGCCGCTGGCGGCGTTGTAGCCGAAGTTGGCGGTTTCGGCGTCTTTGACCGACTGGACGATGACCGAGCCGTCCTGGCCGGCGTTGATCGCGATGCGGCGCATCGGCTCTTCGAGGGCGCGGTTGAGGATGCTGACGCCGGTGGCCTCGTCGCCGTCGAGTTCGACATCGCCGAGCGAGGGGATGACGTTGATCAACGCCACGCCGCCGCCGGGGACCATGCCTTCTTCGACGGCGGCTCGAGTCGCCGAGAGGGCGTCCTCGACGCGGTGCTTGCGCTCTTTGAGTTCGACCTCGGTGGCTGCGCCGACCTTGATCACGGCGACGGAGTTGGACAATTTGCCCAGACGCTCCTGCGCCTTTTCGCGGTCCCAGTCGCTCTTGGCCTGTTCGTAGACGTGGCGGATCTGGTTGACGCGGTCGTCGATGGCGGCGGGATCGCCGTTGCCCTCGATGATGGTCGAGTTCTCTTTCGAGGCGATGAAGCGGCGGGCGCGGCCGAGCTGAGAGATCTCGGCGGTGTCGAGCTGTCCGCCGAGCTGCTCGGAGATGACTTCGCCGCCGGTGAGGGTGGCGATGTCGCCGAGATTGTCCTTCTGGCGGTCGCCGAAGCCGGGGGCCTTGACGCCGATCACGTTGATCGTGCCGCGCAGCTTGTTGACAGCCAGCGTGGCGAGCGCTTCGCCGTCCACGTCGGAGGCGATGATGACCAGGTTCTTGGTCACCTTGAGCACCTTCTCGAGCAGCGGCAGGATGTCCTGCACGGCCGAGATCTTCTTGTCGGTGACGAGGATGTAGGGGTCCTCGATTTCGGCTTCCATGCGGTCGGGGTTGGTGACGAAGTAGGGCGAGATGTAGCCGCGGTCGAACTGCATACCGTCGACGTACTCAACCTCGGAGCGGATGCCCTTGCCCTCTTCGACGGTGATCACGCCGTCTTTGCCGACCTTCTCCATGACCTCGCCGATCAACTCGCCAATGGCGGGGTCGGCGGCGGAGATGCCGGCGATCTGCGACATCTGCTCGCGCGTGGTGACGCGGACGGCCTTCTCGCGAATGGCGTCGGAGAGGACTTCGACGCCGGATTCGAGGCCGCGCTTGAGGGCCATTGGGTTGGCGCCGGCGGCGACGTTGCGCATGCCTTCGTTGACGATCGCCTGAGCGAGGACGGTGGCGGTGGTGGTGCCGTCACCGGCGATGTCGTTGGTCTTGGAGGCGACTTCCTTGGCCAGTTGCGCGCCAATGTTGTGGAAGGGGTCTTCAAGGTCGATGTCACGCGCGATGGTCACACCGTCATTGGTGATCGTCGGCGCGCCGAAGGTCTTGGCGAGGACGACGTTACGCCCCTTGGGGCCGAGCGTGATTTTGACGGCGTCGGCGAGGGCGTCGATGCCGTCGCGCAGCGCTTGACGAGCGTCCTCGTCGAACAGCAGTGCCTTGGCCATGAGTGCTGGTCTCCTTCTTGGTCGACTGGATGGAGTCTGTGTTTGCCTGGCGGGTCATTTGGCACTCGCAAGTAGAGAGTGCCAACGCCTGTATTGTGTCGAAAATGTCGCCACAGCGCAAGTCCCGCGCTGGCAATCCTCGAATGCGCGCATCGGCGGGACAGCAGCCTGTTAAGTCGGCTACAGCCAACTAGAGCCATTTGAATGGTCCCAGGCGGCAGATCGCCACGGCTTGGATGTCGGTGAGGGGAACAGGACCGAAGCGTCGACTGTCGGTGCTGCGGGCGGGTTGGTCGCCGACGACGAACCAGCCGCCGGCCTCGCGAGTCAGCGCTCGTTTGATGTAGTGCGCGCCGCGACGGCGAAAGACGACGATCCGTCCGCCCTGGACCGGGCGCAGCGCTGTCGACAGCGCGAGCAGCAGCTGTCCGTCTTCCAGCGTCGGCGACATTGAGTCGCCCTCGACGCGGAGCAGCAGGATCACGGCATCAGGATTAGGCCATCAGGATCAAGGCGCGTTAGAAGCCGTCCATGCCGAAATCGTCCATGCCGAAGTCGTCGTGGCTGTGGCCGTGGTCGTGTCCGTGTCCACCCATACCGCCCATATCGGGCATGCCCATGCCGCTCATGTCGCCCATATCGAAGTCATCGAAGGACGAGCTCGACGCGCCGGTGTGGATTGCGACTCCAGCGCCAAAGACGCGCGCGCCGACGCCGTCGTCGCAGTTGGGGCAGTCGGGCGACTCGGGCGCTTGTCCCATTTTGGCCAGCACGTCGAAGGCGTTGGCGCAGGCGGGGCATTTGTATTCGTACATCGGCATGAGTGGGCGCTCCCTGGAGGAATCTGTGCGTCAGAGGCGTTGTGAGTCATATCTTACGACGGTGGCCAGTGACTTCGACACTGGCCCTGCAGCAGAGGAGCGATGAGATGCCCGACCTGCGAGATTTCTGCGATCGACTCTGGCGCGGCGAAGTCGACGTGATCCACGACGCGCATCCGGTGACGGGAACGTGGAACGATCGCGAGCCAGAGGAACTGGACGACGGCTTCCTCTACATCAAGTCGGCGGCGTCGATGAACACGCTGGACACGGGCGATGGCCTGGTGATGCTTGATACGGGCACGGCGCGCGACGCCGAAGGTTTGTATCACGGCGTCCGCGACTGGCGGCCCGACGCTCCGTTGCGAGCGGCCGTGTTCTCGCATCATCACGTCGACCATATCTTTGGCGTCGGGCGATTCGACGCGGAGGCGGCGGAGGCGGGGCGGCCGCGGCCGGTCGTCTATGGGCAGCGGCACATTCCGATGCACTTTGATCGCTATAAGCGCACGGTGGGCTACAACACGGCGATCAACTCTCGGCAGTTCATTCGACCGGGCATGGACGCGGAACATCTTCGCGTGCCCTGGCCGAGCGAGTTTCGCTATCCCGACGTGACCTTCGACGACGCCGTGCGGTTCTCGGTGGGTGAGTTGACGTTTGAGGTGACGCACACGCGCGGCGAGACGGAGGACGCGGCCTGGACTTGGGTGCCGGAGCGCAAGTGGATCTTTCCCGGCGACCTGTTCATCTGGGCGGTGCCCAACGCTGGGAATCCGCAGAAGGTGCAGCGCTGGGCGGGAGAGTGGGCGACGGGTCTGCGGCAGATGGCGGGCAAGGGCGCCGAGGTGATGATTCCCGGGCATGGGTTTCCGATTTTCGGCGCAGACCGCGTCGCCGAGGCGTTGAATGACACTGCTGATCTGCTCGACGAGATTGAGCGTCAGACGCTGGCGCTGATGAATCTGGGCTACACGCTCGACCACGTGTTGCACTCAATCGAGATGCCGCAGCGACTGTTGGACAAACCCTGGCTGACATCGGCCTACGACCATCCAGAGTTCATCGTGCATAGCGTTTGGCGATACTTCGGCGGCTGGTACGAGGGCGAGCCCGATCGGCTGTTGCCGGCGCCGCGATCGGCTGAGGCGGCCGAATGGGTCACGCTGGCGGGCGGACTTGAGCCGGTGATCGAACGCGCTCGCGCGCACATGCAGAACGGCAACCTGCAGATGGCGTGTCATCTGATCGAAGGCGCGGCTTGCGCTGCGCCGAACAGTCCCGAGGTGCACGAGTTGCGCGCGGAGATCTACGAGGCGCGCGCGACAGAGCAAGAGTCGTCGATGGCGCGCGGCATCTTCACGTTCGCCGCGTCGTCGAGCCGCCACGGCAAGCGCGACATGTTCAATCCCTAAGGTCGCGGGACTGGCTCAGGGGAGCTGTTCGCTGCGGAAGTGATGAGCGGCGAAGGCGATGCCCTTGCTGATTTGGATCATGGCGCGTTCGTTGACCAGCTCGTTTGACGTGCCTTCTCGGACGCCTCTGGTGAACGCGCCATTGTCGAGCGGCCACTTGAGTCCGACGGTCGTGATGCCCTCGACGGTGTCGGTGACGGCGTTGATGCTGACGTAGTCGCCGACCTGACCGTGGAAGTGAACTTGCGAGACGCCGTCGCCGCGGAGGACGGTGAGCGCGGTCCAGCCATCGACGGCCCAGGTCGGGATGTCTCGCAGCGAGGGGTGCGTGAGCATGTTGAGATTGGCGACTACGTGGTCGTATCGCGGTCCGCCGAAGACTCCGAGGACAATGATGCTGGTCGCGCCGCGTCCGAGCGCGTATCCAATCGCGACTGAGCCGTCGGTGCGCATTTGAGGCTCGGGATGGGGCTCGAATTCGATGCCGGCCGCCTTGAGGTGGAAGATGTCCTCCCCGCTGAGTGAGTCGAGGTCGCCGATCACGACGTGCGGCGAGAAGCCGAGTTCGCGCAGGCGATTGGCGCCGCCGTCGGCGGCGACGATCAGGTCTGCTCGATCGAGCGCGTTGCGCACGAGCGGAGAGTCGCGCACTTCGCCCGACAGGGTGACAACGACCTGCACAGCAATGCCCGCTCAGGGAGGCTCGCTCAGGGAAGCGCGCGGCTAGTCGGCGACAGGCTCGGCCTCTGCTTCGGCTTCTGCCTGATCAGCGGTTCCGTTGGCGGCGCCGTTGGACGCGGCGGCTTCAGCGGCCTGGCGGAAGGCCTCGGGCAGCTCTTTACCGGCGTCGGCGAAGGCCTTGACCATCGCCTTGTTGCCGGCGCCGAAGATATCGAGCTGCCGATCTTCGACAAAGTCGCGCGAGGCGACGATGCGGTCGAGCTGGCCCTGGTATCTGGGCGCGACGTAGCGCATGAGCAGTTCGAAGCTGCGCTTGGTCGCCTCGGTCGACGCCCACTCGTGATGCATGCCGAGCAGTCCGCCGATGCCGCCGGAGCGGTCGTGCAGCGCTTCGATCTGTTCGACGGCGTCCTCGGGCGAGCCGACGATGACCTGGTTCTTGTCGATCGCCTCTTCGATGGTCTTGGCCATCTGCAGGACGATGCCGCCGCGACGTCCGGGATCGCGGACATCGCCGACGTAGGCGCGCTTGAGGAAGCCTTCGCGCACATCTTCGATGGCTTGCGCGCGGGACTCGGCGACGTGGATCGCGGTGACGACGCGCCAGTTCTTGCGCGAGACCTCGTGTCCGTTCTCGGCGGCGGCCTCTTCGTACCACTGCCAGACGTTGCGCATGCCGTCGGAGTCGGCGCCGGCGACGGAGAGCAGGCTTGCGCCGTGCTTGCCGGCGAGCTGCGGTCCGGCTGGGGTGAGGATGACGGCGACGGCGACTTCGGGATGCGGGTCGGAGTACCAGGCCATCTGCAGACGCGCTTCGGTGAGCGAGAACCAGTCGGTCTCCATCGAGACAGGTTCGTCGCTGCGGGCGAGCGCCATGATGGCGTCGAGCGACTCGGCCATGCGGGCGCGTTGGGTGGTCGGTTCGATGCCCATCTGCACGGCGTCGGAGGTGAGCGCGCCGGGTCCGACGCCGAGCATCACGCGACCGCGGGTCATGTGGTCGAGCTGGAGCAGGTCGTCGGCGATCATCAGGGGATTGTGGTAGGGCAGCGAGACGACGCCGGTGCCGAGCTTGATGTGCTTAGTGCGTTCGGCGAGTGCGGCGATGAAGATCATCGGATTGGAGATGATCTCGCGGCCGAAGGAGTGGTGCTCGCCGATCCAGGCTTCGTCGTAGCCGAGAGCGTCGAGGTGTTCGATCAGCTCGACGTCGCGCTGCAGCGCGAGCGTGGGGTGTTCGCCGACGTAGTGGAATGGAGCGAGGAAGAGTCCGAATCGCATGCGCTTGGGTCGCCAGGACATGGTTGCGCCGTCCGTTCTGATGCGTGTGAGCGGGCCTATGGCTTGAGGATAGCGTCGGCTAGCCGAGCACTTCGGGATTGACGATCGCTTCGGGTCGGTTGCCGCTGAGGATGTTGACCACGTTGCGCGTTGCGAGGGCGCGCATCGCGTAGCGGGTCTCTTCGGTCGCCGTGCCGATGTGTGGGAAGGTGATCACGTTGGGCAGTTTGACGATCGGCTCGTCCGGGTCGGGCGGTTCTTGTTCGAGGACATCGAGGCCGGCGCCGGCGATCTGGCCGGACACGAGCGCGTCGTGCAGCGCGACCTGGTCGACGGCGGGTCCGCGAGAGGTGTTGATCAGATAGGCGGTCGGCTTCATGAGCGCGAGCTCGCGCGCGCCGATCATGTGACGCGAGGACTGATTGAGGTCGGTGTGGACGCTGACGAAGTCGGACTCGGCGAGCAGCTCGTCGAGGGTGCGCTTCAGGGCCGGCGGCGCGTCGGCGGGGGCCTCGTCGAAGATGTCGTACCAGAGGACCCTCATGCCGGCGAAGACAGCGCGTCGCGCGACCTCTCGGCCGATGCGTCCGAAGCCGACGACGCCGATCGTCTTGTCGAGCGGATCGTGAGCGAGGGCGGGATAGGGCTCGCGTCGACCCCAACCGCCTGAGCGCGAATAGGCCTCGAACTCCATCAGGCGCCGCGAGAGCATCAGCAGCATCGCCATGGTGAGATCGGCGACGGCGGCGCTGAGTACGCCGGGCGTGTTGCAGAGCGCGATGCCGTTGCCGGTCAGGAAGGGGACGTCGAAGGCGTCGAAGCCAACGGAGGTCGTAGCGACCACTTTGAGGTTGGGCGCGAGGTCGACGACCTGCTGGTCGATCGTGACCAACGGACTGAGTAAGACGCCATCGGCGTCCTTGACGGCCTCGATGAACGCGCCGCGATCGCCGCCGTCGACGACGCGAACATCGCCGGCGTCGGCGAGCATGTCGTGTAGTTCGTCTTCGATCGGGACCGCCTGGACGATGGTGGGCATGATTGGCGCTTTCTGGTGTTCTGCGTTGCGTGCTCTCGAAGTGCGGTTAGTGCTGATCTAGCCGGTAGACGCGCATCGCGGTGTCGTGGAACAGTTGATCGCGCTCATCGGCGGGGAAGTCGGCGACGAGCTTGAAGAACTGGTTGTACATGTTGGTGTAGCTGCATGAGACCTTGTCGACGGGAAAGTTGCTTTCGAACATGCAGCGGGCTGGTCCGAAGGACTGAATCGTGTGTTCGTACCAACGGCGATTGGCGTCGAGCAGCTCGTCGGAGCTTGGCGCTCGTTCGCGTTCGTGCCAGCCGAAGCCATTGATCGCCATCTGGATGCCGCCGACCTTGGCGACGACGTTGTCACAGGCGGCGAGCTCGGTGATGGATTCTCGCCAATCAGCGAAGACGTCGTCGTGGCGTCCGGCGTAGGGACCGATGCCGAGCGGTCCGCCGAGGTGATTGAGGATGATGGTGGTCTCGGGGAAGGCGCGAGCGAGATCGGTCAACTCGGGAATCTGGGGATGGTAGAGCCAGGCCTCGAAGCTGAGTCCGCGCTTGCCGAGTTCGGCGAATCCTTCGCGATACGTCTCATTGAGGTAGATGTGCGGACCCGGCTCAAGGCGCGAGTTGGGCACGTCGGGCGCGGCGTCCCAGCTGGCGTGATGACGAATGCCGCGGAAGCGCGGGCTGGTCGCCATGTGCGCATCGAGCACGTCGCCGACGGCCGCGCCGAGCGTCAGATTGGCGTGTCCGACGATGCCTGTGCAGGCTCGGATGTCGCCATAGAGTCCGCTGGCGCTTTGCGCGGCGACGCCGGCGACGTATTCGGTTTCGCCGACTGGCGCCATGGAAGCGCTCGCGTCGCTGTTGTACATCGCCCCGCACTCGATGAACACGGTCTGGCGCACGTTGAGATCAGCGGTGTCTTCGAGCAGTTCGTCGAGGAAGTAACGCAGGCGCGGACCATCGGGGCGCGCATCCCAGAGATGATGGTGCGGATCGATGATCTTCTGGTTGGGATCGACGGCGGGCTCGACGTTGGTCGCCAGCCAGTCGAAGTTGTTGGTGACCATGTTGGCTCCTAGGCGTCCATCAGTTGACGCAGTCCGCGGCCGAGTTCGGCGTAGCCCTGATTGAGCAGGAATCGGTCCCAGCCGATGCAGAAGTGCCGCACGCCGAGGTCGAGGTAGTGCTGGGCCTGTTCGACTGCGCCGATCTCGATCCGCGGGGCGACGCCGTATTCGAGTGACTTGGCGATCACGCGCTCTTCGGCGGCGCGGATGGCGTCGGCGTCGGGCCGTTCGTCGAAGGAGAAGCCGTAGTCGCTGGGACCCCACTGGGTCATATCGACCTTGAGTTCGGCGGCGCGCTCGAGGATGGCGTCGATGTCGTCGAGAGCGACGCGTTTCTCGATCATGATCACGGTGACGATGCCGTCGAGGTCCGCGCCGTAGTCGCCGGCGGCATAGCCGGCCAGGGCTGGTCGTCTCGTTTTGACGCCCATGTGTCCGCCGAATTTGCCCAGCGTGGCGGGCTTGTCGGGACGAATCGCCTGGAGGGCGCGGTCGACGTCGTCGGGCGTGCGGATGTCGGTGTAGAGCACGGCCTTGAAGCCTGCGCCGAGGGCGGCCTGGGCCCAGAAGGTCTGATCGGCTTGGTCGAGCTTGATCATCAGCGGCAGATTGCCGCATTGCGCCGCTCGGGCGAGGTGATAGAGCGTCTTCATGTCGAACGTGGAGTACTCGGCGACGTACTCGGCGTAGTCGAACTGTCCGGTGTCGCCGATCAGCTCGGCGATGTCGGGGTCGTTGAAGAGGAAGTGCGTGCCGATCGTGGGGCGATCGGCGTCGAGCAAGTCGCGCAGGGTGTTGTGCAGCACGGCCATCGATGAGCTCCTGTCGGGCCGGAGTCTACTCAGCGAGCAGACGCGGGCTGGCGAAGGCAAGGATAGTGCGCGCCGCGATGATCGCGAGCTGGGGCGCTCGCTACAACCGGTCGGGCGTGGGCCAGACGCGGATCAGCACTTCGGCGTGCTTGCGGCTGCGTTCGATGATCGCCGATTCGTCCCATGGATCGTCGTGGTCGATCAGGTCATTGCTGAGGTAGAGCTTGCTGTGCTCTTTGAGCAGCTCGCGCTTCTGATCCCAGGGGCCGTGCCTGAGCTTCGAGTTGAGCCGCGAGTTGACGAGCGTGAGGTTGCCGATCGTGTGCAGGAGTCGGTTGCGGCGCTGGGTCGCCGTTTCGTCTTCGGTTTGGTCTTGCGGTGACGGCGCCTGCCAGTAGGCTTGCCATTTTTGCGGCATGACGTGTTCGATTGAGCGCGACTGTTCCGGCAGCGGCTCGGAGACTCGGGCTTCGAGACGCAGTTGCCGCTCGATCGACTCCAGTATCAGTTGTACGCGCGGGGCGGTGAGCTTGCCGTACATCTGCCGATTCTGGAGCACGAAGCGTATCTCGTCGTCCGAGGGCCAGCGAAGTGTCTCGACGTTCTCGGCGCGCTCTCGCAGGTAACGCTTTGTGACGTCGCCGACGCTAGACGGGCCGGACTCGTTGAGCGCTCCCAAGAGGCCGATGGTCAACTCTCGATAGTCCTTGCTCACAGCCTGGCAGACGAGTCGGCGGCCGAAGTAGCTGTCCAGAGCCCGCACGGCCAGGTCGAGCTCGTCGTCGGGCGCGCCGCTGGACCAGAGCCAGAGGATGACCGGCGCCAGTGAGTTGTTGCCCTGAACGCGCCAACTGTGCAGGAAGTTCCCGTGCGGGTCGGATCGCTGAGCCTGGGTGATGCCGCGGTAGACCTCGCCGAGCCGCGAGAAGTCAGAGCCGACGCCTCGGGCGGACTTTTCGGCGTCGAGGTCAGGCTCCTTCATGTAGGCGCTGAACGCTCGGTGGACATCGTTGGCGGTGCGTCCCTTCACCTCCTTCGTGGTCCTGAGCACGAGGAAGTGGTTGAGGAAGAGGTCGACGTTCGAACGCGCGTTACGGCCGGATCCGCTTTCGTCCTGCCACCACTCAGTGTCGAACTTGACCATTTCGTCATCGAACCAGTCCTCGAAGTCGGGGGAGTTGCCGGCGCGTTCGTAGAGATAGTTCTTGACCAGGTCCCAGGCTTGCAACGGGGTGCCGCGCGCGTTGAGGGTCTCGAATATCTCATTGGCGATGCCGCTGCTCTCTACGACGATCTCAACGAACTGGAGTCGCTGCGTGAGCACCGACGTCAACGCTTCGCAGCGTTGCACGCGTTCGGCTTCGCCTTCGACCAATTCGATCCAGTCTGCAATCTCTTTGCGGAAGAACTGGTGGGCCAGGAAGATACGTGAGTCTTCGTAACCCTCGGTCGGCGACTGATCGTCCATGACGGCGCGAAAGGCTTCGCGGTCGTAGCGGCTGGGCCAGACTTTGAAACGGAAATCTCGATCGGTCTCGGTGTAGATGTCGTCGTTGAGGATCAGATGGGCGAGCAGCGACGCGTGCATGGCGGAGTGTTCTTGAAACACTTCCTGGGCGGCGTCGAGCAGCACTTGCATGGTGGTCAGACGTTGTTGTCCATCGATGACTTCGCGGTTTTCGGGTTCTTTGGTGGCGTTCTGGTGCGGTCGGAGGACGATGGCGCCGCAGAAGTGCGGATCGTGCGTGGCCTGGTTTGGATTTGCGAGCCAGTCGTTGGCAAGCTCCTCAACATCGTCCCAGAGCGGCTGCCACTGAGGCTCCTCTGTCCAGCGATAGCGGCGCTGATAGGGAGGAATCGTGTAGCGGATCGGCTTACCGAATAGGTGTTGCAGCGTGGGGTCAGAGATTCTGATTGACACTGTTTCGCTCCATCTCGCTGAGTGCTGGTAGGTTCCGGTGTTGGTCCGGCGCTGTCAAGGGGATGGATGAAGGCTCAGGCGCTAGTCTCGGCGGAGGAATCGGAGGCGCGAGATGGCTGTTGAGTTTTGGACTTCGGGACGCGGTCGGGCGACGAGTGATGACCCGCGCGTGTTTGATTCGGCCAAGCAGGCTCGCCGAGCCGAGGAACTCGGCTATGACGGCATCACGTATGTCGACAGTCAGAACTTGGCCAGTGACTGTTACGTCGCGCTGGCCGTCGCCGCGCACGCGACCGAGCGGCTCAAGCTAGGGACGGGCGTGACGAACTCATTCACTCGACATCCCGCGGTGACGGCGTCGGCGATCGCGACGATTCAGGCCGAAAGTCGGGGGCGGGCGTATCTCGGGATCGGCCGCGGCGACTCAGCGCTGGCGCACCTGGGGTTGGCGCCGCACGCGGTGCCGGCGTTCGAACGGTATCTCGCTGAGCTGCAGGGGTATCTGCGCGGCGATGAGGTCCAGTTCAGCGAGCGCAACGTCGACGCGCTGGGGTTGGCGCATACGCCCGACGCGAGCCAGATTCGCTGGATCGGATCGTCCTGGCCCAAGGTGCCGGTCGATGTCGCGGCGACCGGTCCGCGTGTGATCGCGGCGGCGGCGCGGCACGCTGATCAGGTCAGTCTGGCGGTCGGTGGCGATCCCGAGCGCGTTCGTTGGGGGATGGACGTGGCGCGCGAGGCGCGCGCCGAGGCGGGGCTTGACGGGGAGATTTCCTTCGGCGCGTATGTGACGACGGTCGTGCACGACGACCCGGAGGTGGCGCTGTCGATTGGTTCGGCCGGGCTGTCGCTGTTTGCCCGGTTTTCGAACATGTACGGCGAGATCGTCGGTCCGGTCAACGAGACGCAGCGCGAGGTGTTGACCAAGATTCATGACAGTTACGACATGCATCAACACGCGCAGGCGGGGAGCACGCAGTCGGGCCAGGTGACGCAGGAGTTCGCGAGCAGCTTCGGCATCTTCGGTCCCCCGGACTACTGCGTGCAGCGTCTAGGCGAGCTGATTGAGCTGGGCGTGACGCGGTTCCTGATTGCCGGGGCGACGCTTGATCCGAGTCATCCCTATGCGGAGTGCAGCGAGCGGTTTGTCAGCGATGTCGCGCCGCAGCTGCGGCGTTAGTGCAGAATGACCAGTTTGCCCTTCACCTCGCCCGAGTCCAAGTAGCGCAGCGCCGAGGCTGTCTCGTCGAGCTGAAACGTGCGGTCGATGGCGGGCGTCAGGTCGCCGGCTGAAACGCGGTCGGTGAGCCACGCGAGGTCGTCGCGATTGAAGCTGTGCGTCTTGATCAGGTAGGTGCGTCGCTCGAGTCGGTTTGCGATCGGCGTGACGAGACCGAACTGCAGGATTCGCAACACCGGGCCGCCGGTCATCACGTACAGGCCGTCCGACTCGAGCGCGCGACTAACGGCGGTAATGCCGTGATGCGCGGCGACATCCAGAATCAGGTTGTAGCGGTCGCCAGTGCGCGTGTAGTTCTCACGTCGGTAGTCGATGACTCGATCGGCTCCGAGCGACTCCAGCAGGCCCAGCTTGCTGTAGCGGTCGACGCAGGTCACATGCGCGCCGAAGTACTTGGCGATCTGCAGCGCCATTGTCCCAGCAGCGCCGCCGCCGCCGTTGATCAGGATGCGGTCTTCTGGGCGAATTGGCCAACGCTCGCGCAGACAATGCAGTGCGAGCAGGCCGCTCTGCGGCAGAGTCGCGGCATGCTCAAAGCTGATCTCAGGCGGC
Organism: Dehalococcoidia bacterium; assembly: GCA_965221705.1. Lineage (GTDB taxonomy): Bacteria > Chloroflexota > Dehalococcoidia > Bin125 > Bin125 > Bin125. Next base: position 2,410,242 of record OZ244908.1, on the reverse strand, counting down.
TTGCGCGCCAACGCGTCTGCCCGCGCTACCGCGAACTGAGCGAATCCTCCCCAGCCGCAGGCGCTGAGGTCGCCGAACACTTCGTCGCCAACGCTGAAGGTCGTCACACCGTCGCCGACCGCGTCGACGACTCCGGCGATCTCTGAACCGAGAACGGGGTATCGGGGTCGAACGGCGCCATGCATGAGGCGTTCGAAGAAGGCGCCGGTCAAGAGATGCCAGTCCCAGGAGTTCACGGAGCTGGCGACGACCTTGACCAATACCTCGTTGGGGCCAGGCGAGGGTCGATCTATCTCGCGAACGATGAGTTGTTCCGCGGAGCCGTAACGGTCGTAGGTGACCGCCTTCATTCAGCGCCAGCGCTACCAGCCGAACCAGGCGGCGCACCGGCCGCGGCGAGAACGCTCAGCAGCTGTTCGGCGACCGCCTGCGGCTGTTCCTGTTGGACCCAGTGGCCGGCGCCGTCGATGAGATGTCGCACGCGCATGTCAGTGCAGGCCGCTTCGGGCATGCGATCGAACGCGCCCGGCGATTGGTAGACGCCCCAGTCGGACGCGCCGGCGATGAAGGCGGTGGACACGTCGATGGCGCGTCCGTGGAAGAGTTGGAGTTGGGCGAGGCAGTCGGGATCGCGGGTCGCGCGGTACCAGTTGAGGCCGCCCTGGAATCCGTTGCGCTCGTACTCGGCGGCGTAGACGGCGAGCTCGGCGTCGGTGAGCCAGGCGCAGTTGGCGATCTCGTCGGCCGAGGGCATCTCATGCGCGACGGTGGATGGCATGTCTTCGTCGAGATCCATGACGTAGTAGGTCGGCAGCTTGGCCAGTTCGGAGGCGGTCCAGCCGTCGAGGGGATGCGGCCGATTGGCGGTCCAGTCGGCGCTCTTGTGGTGGTAGTAGGCGCGGAGAAAGTCGTGGACGCCCTGCGGCGCGTTGGTCATGTCGTCGTTGGCGGGTCGCGTGCAGTAGTAGAGCTGATAGTGCTTGCGCGGCCGGTCGAGTTGGGCGAGGTCGTCGGCGATGCTGGCCGAGCCGGCAGCGCCCGAGCCTCGATGCTCGCCAGCGGGCAACGACGGCGGGCCGGTGAAGGGTCCGCTCATCATCACGGCGGAGCGGAAGATGTCGGGACGAATCAGCGCGCAGTAGGCGGCGACTGGCGAGCCGAAGTCGTGTCCAACGACGCCGTCGACGGTGTCCCAGCCCAGCGCGCTGACGAGTCCCACCGCGTCGCGTGTGAGATTGAGCATGCCGAAGGGGAGCAGCGAGTCGTCGTAGTTGGCCGACCAACCGGTGGTGCGTCCGTAGCCGCGTTGGTCTGGCGCGACGACGTGACAGCCGGCGTCGGCGAGCAGCGGCATCAGTCTGCGCCAGCTGTAGGCGAGTTCGGGGAATCCGTGCAGCAGAAGCAGTCGCGTCCGATTCGACGGTTCCGCGCCCGCTTCGAGGATGTGGATGTCGAGCCCGTTGACGCCCTCGACGATGCGCGAGGTGATGCTGGGGTCGAGCGTGTCGGAGTCGTAGGGTCGCGCGTCGGCCATGGCGATGTTGGTCACCTGCCCTTGAACTGGGGCGTGCGCTTTTCCATGAAGGCTTTGGGGCCTTCAATAGCGTCTTCGCTGCCGAAGGCGCGCGCGCCAAGCAGCGACTCGAGGCTCCAGGCTTGCTCCCAGGACATGCCCATTGCGCCGCGGACGACGATTTCCTTTGCTGTGCGCACAGCGAGCGGACCGTTGGCGCAGATCTGGTCAGCGATCGCGTGAGCGGCGGGCATCAACTCATCGAGCGGCACGACGCGGTTGATCAGGCCGCACTGAAGCGCTTCTTGGGCGCTGAAGCGTCGACCGGTGAGGATCATCTCCATCGCCCAGGCCCAGGGGATCTGTCGGGGCAGTCGGATGTGCGCGCCCTGGTCGGGCACGATTGCCCAGCGCACTTCCTGGAGGCCGAACTCGGCGTGCTCGGCGGCGACGCGGATGTCAGTGCCGAGCATGTACTCGAGACCGCCGGCGATGCAGTATCCGTTGACGGCCGAGATGATCGGCTTGAAGACGTCGTGCAGCATGCGCGTTTGATTGACGCGCAGCGGCTCGTCGCGAGCTCCCGCGGCTTTGGCGGGAATGGTCGAGCCGAGGTCGGCGCCGGCGCAGAAGGCGCGCTCGCCGGCGCCGGTGATGATCGCGACCCAGATGTCGGGATCGGAGTTGAAGTCGGCCGTGGCGTCGCGCAGGAGTCGGAGCAGCTCGGGCGACATGGCGTTCATGCGCTCAGGGCGATTGAACGTGATCACGCAGCGTCGATTGGCGGGGTCTTTCTCGTAGAGCAGGGGCGGATCGGACACGGCGGGCTCCTCAGCGCATCAGAGGGTCTGCATTGAGGGTAGTCGCTGCGCTGCGGTCACCACTGTCCACGGTCAATGATGTCAGGATCGACGTCGGGCGATTCCTGTGGCTCAGGATCTTCCTCTTGACCTGACCTTCCCGATTCGGGCTAGCTGCGCGGGAGGCCGAGGCCGCGGGTGGCGATGATGTTGCGCTGGATCTCGTTGGTGCCGGAGTAGATCGTGCTGGGCACGGCGAGCAGGTACTGCTCGGGCATGTCGCCGCGCCAGGGCGCCGTCGGCTCCTCGGGAATCAGCTGGCCGCCGAGGCCGAACATCTTGATCCCGTAGTTGTAGATCTTCTGACCGAGCTCGGACTGGAAGATCTTGATCACCGAGGCTTCGTAGTTAGGCACGTTGCCGGTGGCCTGGATATGTCCGATGCGGTAGCCGAGGTACTTGGCGACGTTGTTGGCGACGACGAGGTCGGCGAGGCCCATGCGGTATCGCTGGCGGTCTTCGGCGGAGCCGTTCTGCAGCTCTTCGGTCATCCCTTCGAGGGTGCGGCGCTGGCCGGCGGTCGTGCCGATGCCGGAGCGTTCGAAGTCGAGCAGGGTCATGCCGACGTACCAGCCGCGGTTCTCTTCGCCGATGCGGTTCTTGGCCGGCACGCGGACGTCCTCGAAGAAGACTTCGTTGAAGTGATGCCGTCCGGCCATGTTGATCAGCGGGCGGACCGAGAGTCCGGGCGTGTTCTTGATGTCGTCGATCAGCAGGAAGGAGATGCCGCGGTGCTTGGGCGCGTCGGGGTCGGTGCGGACGAGGCAGAACATCTGGTTGGCGCGGTGGCCGCCAGAGGTCCAGATTTTCTGACCGTTGATGATGTAGTCGTCGCCGTCGCGGACAGCGCGGGTCTGCAGCGATGCGAGGTCGGAGCCGGAGCCGGGCTCGGAGTAGCCCTGGCACCAGATGTGCTCGCCAGAGGTGATCTTGGGCAGGTACTCGGCCTTTTGCTCGTCGCTGCCGTGAATGATCAAGGTCGGGCCGATCATGCCGACGCCGAAGCCGCGCGTGCCGGTGTCGGGCGCGCCGTGGTAGCCGAACTCCTCGTTGAAGACGATCTGCTCGTAGATCGACGCGCCGAGGCCGCCGTACTCCTTGGGCCAGGCGGGAGCGATCCAGCCGCGTTCGCCGAGTTTGCGGTTGAACTCGAGCGCGTTGTCGAAGTCCTGGTCGTTTTCGCGCGCGCCCCCGGGGCCTTCGGACGACGATGGCGCGGGGATGTTGTCGAGCAGGAACTGGCGGACATCGCCGCGCAGCTGTTCTTCGGCCTCGGAGAATCGCAGTTCCATGGGAGCTTCCTTACTGTTCGATCGTTCGAACGCGTTGTCTCGCTACTGAGCCGGTGTGGAGCGGGAGACGGGATTCGAACCCGCGGCCCTCTGCTTGGGAAGCAGATGCTCTACCACTGAGCTACTCCCGCCGAGCGCGAATGGCCGCGACGACTCAGTTTGTTGCATCGTACACGGCATGGCATCGGAGGCGTTGCGTGCGGGCCTTCAGTATCGGTCGAGGCGCGGCGTCGGCTCGCGCGGGCGCGTGAGCGCGCTGGCGACGAGGCTGCCGAGCGCCACCAGGCCGGCTGCGATGGCGACGATTACGGCGTTTCGCGCTGTCAGCGCAGCGGCATCTGCGGCGATCAGCCAGAGCTCGGCGAGGAAGACGTCGAGTGTCGCATCGGCGCGACCCGACGTCGCGCTCTGGGCCACAGCGGCGACGATCCAGACGAGCGCGGCGCCAACAGCGATTGAAGCGGCCGGCGCGCCGAATCGTCGCCAACCGCTCGCTTGCGATGCGGTCGTGAGGGCGAGGATCACCGTCAGTGTTCCGCTGACAATCAAGGCGACGGCCGCGATGTCACGACCGCCGCCAGTCAAGCGACCGATTGTGGCGTCGAAGACGCCGCCTCTGGTGACCAGTCGAAAGACCTGCGGCGACTCGGCGAAGATGTCGAATCCCTGCTCGTAGAGCAGTGAGGCGGTTGCCGACGCGATGGCGTCGGCGACGGCGTCGGGGCCGTCGCTGAGGCCTGCTGGATCGAGCTGCAGCGCGATGGGGAATCCATCAAGCGGGATCGGCTCGTCGCCGCTGGCGGCGGCCTCGAGGCTGGGCCAGGCCTGAGCGACGTAGCGATCGATCTCGAGCATGGCGTTCGTAGTGCGCGCGAGCAATCGTTGCGCTGTTTCGCGTTCAGTGAGTTGGGTGACTGAGAGCGCGACAACGGCGATCGCCGCCACCGCCGCGGTCAGCAGCATGGCGATGATCAGCGCCGTGCGTCGCCAATGCGAATCGCTCGCCGACTGCGACCCGAACGGCGTGGGTTGTCGACTCACCGCTTGACGGTCTTGGGCGTCTCGACGAGCGTCGCGCCGCTGATGCGGTCGGTCAGGCTGCGTCCGTCGGAGTCGAGCCAGGACCACCACAGGCCGACGCAGAGCAGGATCGCCGAGGGCCACCACATGAGTCCACGCAGGGCGAGCCGCCAGGGCGCCGAGTCTGAGAGGCTGAGCGTCAAGGCTCTGGCGCCCAGTGTGCGATGTCCCATCGATGCATAGGCGATCGAAGCGGGAATGAAGAGCAGCCAGACGCTGTAACCGACGGCCCATTCGCCGTTCGTCGGGTCTCGTTGGAACGGGTCAACCTGGAGCAGCATCGCGATCGTCGCGATGACGGCGAAGAGCGCTCCGATTCCCGCGATGACGAGCAAGTCGATCGCGGCGGCGACGGCGCGCGCCTCGCGTCGGGCGCTGTGGAGATGAACGGTCTCGGTTGGGGAAGCAGTCATCGACGCGGTTGAGCGTAGCATCGGGATCATGCGACGACGGCGAGCTTGGCTCACGATTCTGTGCGCCGTTCTGGTTGCGGGCGTCACATTCGCAGGGGCGACGGCGCTGTTGCGGGGTCTGAAATCATCGCCGTCGGAGCTGGGAGCATTGGTTGAGTCGGCGACGGATGGGCATCGGTTTGGACTCGTTCGCTTTGAGTTGACGCACTTGCCGAATCGTTTGTTGACGGAGGTCGCCGCCTGGTTCGGCGAGCCCGAGGATGACGACGACGAAATCCTAGAGCGATGGTTCGCTGAGCGCGATGCGGAGGATCGTAAGGCCGCCGAGCGTGTGTTGGAGCGGTTGCTCAGCGAGGCCGTAGAAGCACGCGGGGTGCGAACGCCGTTGCCGCTGTTCTCTGGCGTGCGGCTGGTCTGGCCGCCGGTCGACATGGACATCGACGAGACGCTGCATGTGCTCGCGGTATCGAAGCGAGACGAGGTGCAGCTGGTGCGTACCGTCTTGCTCGGATCAGAAGTGTCGCTCGAGGATCGGGAACGAATCGAGCAGACCGTTGAGTCGAGCGGCGAGTGGTCGGCCTGGGTAACGCGGATAGGCGGCGTGGCGTTGTATCCCGCGCCAGTGATCGGTTCGCGCCATCAGTTGGGGACGCTGCAGGTTATGGCGCACGAGTGGACGCACCACTATCTCGGCTTTCACAAGTTGGGGCTCGCGTACGCGCAGGGTTCGGAGATGCGGACGATCAACGAGACCGTGGCGGACATCGTCGGTGATGAGTTAGGGCAGGCGGCTGCCGCCAAGTCGGCCTTCCAGCAGTCGGCGGTTGAAGACAGCGAGTGGACAGCGTTGCTTGAGCGCACGGATCCGATCTTGCGCCAGCTGCGTATCGATGTTGACGCGCTCTTGGCGCGAGGCGAGGTTGAGGCGGCCGAGCAGTTGATGGTCGAGGCGCGCGATGAGCTCGCAAGTATGGGGCGGTCGTTTCGGCGCATCAATCAGGCGTTTCTCGCGTTCCGCGGCGGCTATGGCGCGAGCGGCAGCTCGGCGAGTCCGTGGGGTCCGCGATTGTTCGCGTTGCGAGAGCGTGCACCGTCACTGGCGGAGTTTGTCGAGTCGGTGCGCGGGATCGGTTCACCAGACGAGGCTGAGGCCGTGTTGCCTCGTTAGTTTGGAGGCCCGCTACTGCTCCGACAGTCCGCGTACGCGTTCGTCGTCGGGCACGGCGATGACGATCTCGTGGGTGATTGATCCGAGATAGGCGTCGACGACCTCGAGACTCAGCTGATAGACGCCGCTTGGGACATCGCGGCTGTCCCAGCGGCCCAAGGCGCCGCCGGCGACTCGCTCGTCGCCAGCGGCGATCACGATCGACTCGTCGTCGCCGAGCAATCGCGCGCTGAGCGACCAGCGGAGTAGCTCGGAGCTGTCGGCGCGACCGGTCACGAGCAGGCTGCCGCGCTGCACGATCGCGGCATCGGCCGGTGAGTCGAGCCGGACCGGCGCGTCGGACTCGTCGACGGCGCCAGGCTGGAGGTAGGCGACACGGTGTTCTCGGAGCCAGTCGACGACGCCCGGATCGAGTGTCGTGGCGGCGCCGCGCGCGAGCGTTGGCGGTTCGAGCCAGACGCCGGAGAGGCGGAAGTCGTCGGGCGTGTCGACCGTCGCGCGTTGCAGCGTTCGGCGGTCGACGTCGACCGCGACGCAGATCGCGTTGTCGACGCTTGGCGCGACGCGGATCGAGATGAAGATCTCCTCGCGCGGCGTGGCGCAGGGGTTGAGCAGCTCGGCGTCGAGGTCGGATTCGTCGGCGGCGCGCGGAGTGATGGCGGGCGCGTAGACCTGGGAACGATAGATGCCTGGCGGTTCGGTGAAGTCCTGAGGCTCGAGACCGTTGTGGGCGGCGAGCATGAAGCGATTCCAGATCATTCCGGCTGTGCCGACGGACGTACCGCCGGTCATGGGCGATTCGTCGGCGTTGCCGACCCAGACGCCGACGGCCAGCTGCGGCGTGTAACCCATCGTCCAGTAGTCGCGGCGCAAGTCGTCGCGCTCGGGTTCGCCTGCGGTGCCGGTTTTGGCGGCCGCAGGTCGATCGAGTTTGAGCGCGCTGTTGGGGCCGTAGAGCAGCGTCCGAGCATCGTTGCTGGCGAGGATGTCGGTGATTTGGTAGACCTGCCCCGGTCGCGCGACGGCGCGGCGCTCGGGCTCGCCGGTGGCGGACCATTCGTAGAGCAATCGGCCGTCGGCGTCGCGGATCTCGAGCACGGCGACGGGGTCGAGCTCGCGAAATCCGTCGGGCAGCGCGAGCAGCGTCGGCTGGCCGCGCATTTCGCCGAGGTTGGCCAGGGTGGCGTAGGCGAAGGTCAAGTCCAGCAGCGAGACCTCGCCGCCGCCGAGTGTGAGCGACGGGCCGTATGCGCCCGGGTCGTGCATGGTCGTGACGCCCAGGCGATGCATGGTGTCGAGCAAGGCGGCGGCGCCCAATCGATCGGCGAGGACGAAGGCGGGCACATTCATCGAGTTGGCCAGCGCGCTGCGGATCGTGACCGGGCCGCGGAAGGCGCCGTCGAAGTTGACAGGGCGGAACTCGGTTCCGTCGGCCTCGACGTAGGTGGTCGGGACGTCCCAGAGCACTGTCGCGGGATGCCAGGCGCGCGGATCGGTCTGGAAGGCGCTCAGATAGGTCAGTGGTTTGAGCGCGGAGCCGGGCGAGTGCGTCGCCGTGGCCAGGTTGACTTGCCCATCGATCGACTCATCGAAGAAGTCTCGGCTGCCGACGAGCGCCAAGATCTGGCCGTTGGTCGGATCGATCGCCACGAGCGCGCCGTTGTGCGCTCCGGTCGAGTCTTCAAAGCCGTCGATCGCCGACCGGAGTTCAACTTCGGCGCGTTCTTGCAGGGCGATGTCGAGCGACGTGCGCACGCGCAGCCCGCCGTTGTTCATCAGGTTGTCGCAGCCGCCCGAGCCGTACGGCGGCAGGAATCGGCCTAGCTCACAGAGTCGCTCGACTTCGCGTCGCACGTAGAGCACGTAATGCGGAGCGGCGATGTCGAACTCGGCCGAGTCGAACTCGAGTTCCTCGCGGAAGGCGGCGTCGGCCTCGGAGCGGCTGATGTAGCCGTGTCGGACCATGAGATCGAGGACTTGTCGTTGACGCTGTTTGGCGCCGTCGTAGTTGACCAACGGGTCGTAGAGCGACGGCGCTTGGGGCAGACCGGCCAACAGCGCCGACTCAGCCAGAGACAGGTCTGCGGGAGGTTTGCCGAAGTAGCGTTGACTCGCGGCGCCGATGCCGTAGGAGAAGTTGCCGTAGAAGATCGAGTTGAGGTACCACTCGAGGATCTGTTCTTTGCTGTACTCGTCGGTCAGCTCGACGGCGAGGATCGTCTCTTTGATCTTGCCGCGGACGCGGTCGAATGTGCGTCCGCTCCGCTCTTCGGCGGGAATGAGGACGTTCTTGACCAGCTGCTGAGTGATTGACGAGCCGCCCGAGCCGCCGAGAAAGTCAGAGCTGCCGACGCCGAAGTTCTCCCATGCGGCGCGCAGGAGACCGCGGAAGTTGATTCCCTCGTTGGTCCAGAAGGAGGCGTCCTCGGTGGCGACGGTGGCGTCGATGATGTGCTGTGAGACGCGATGGAGCCGCACTGGCGCTCGCAGGCCGTCGTAGGGGCGGGCGTACTCGAAGAGCAGGACGCCGTCTTCGCCGTTGCGATCGAAGACGCGGCTGCTGCCCAGGAGCAGCTGCGTCTCTTCGATTTCGTCGGGCGCGGCGAGGTCGCTGGCGATGTCGGAATAGATCAGGTACGCGGCGCCGGCGGTCGCGCCGAGCAGGACCAGTGGCGAGCCAACCAGGATCAGCAGGACGATCATCCAGCCGCGCATGCGCGCCGGTTGCGCGCGATCACTGCGCGATCGGCGTCGCGACCGCATCGCCAGACGCGAGGCGAGACTGCGTCGGCGTCCGCGACGCGACCGTCTCGGTTGGTGTGAATCCGGCAACCGCGCGCCTCCTTCGTCTATCTCACATCGACTGTTTCACAGTAGGTCCAAGTTGGCTTCGATGCTCGCTCGACTCGACGTTGGCGCGATAGGCTCAGTGTTGACTCAGAGGTAACGAGTTCCCGATGTCAGAATCAGAGCCGACCACATTCAGCGCCGAGCAGGTGCGCCACCTGGCCTCATTGGTGCGTATTGAATTGACGGATGCAGAGGTGGAAGAGTTCCGCGGCGAGCTGGGCAGCATCCTCTCACACATCGATGCGTTGTCCGAGATTGACACTGCTGATGTCGAGCCGACGAACAATGGCGCTGACTTGATCAACGTGCAGGACGAGGACGCCTCGCGGCCGTCCATGGCGCGGGATCGGGTGCTCGCCAACGCGCCGTTGCGCGAGGACGTGTACTTCCGAGTGCACGCGGTGCTCGACCAATCGTGACGGCGCGACAATGACGGTCCTGCAATGACGGTCCCGCAATGACGGCTCTACCTGCTGATGATCTGCTCAGCCTCACCCTGGTCGAGGGTCGACGGCGACTGCTCGAGCGTGAGGTGACATCGCAGGAGCTGACCGAGGCCTTTCTGGGGCGTATTGGCGCGACTGACGAAGACGTACATGCATTCGTCACGGTGACTGCGGAGTCAGCGATGGCGCAAGCGTCCGCGGCCGATGAACGGCTGGCGCGCGGCGACGCCGTCGGGCCGCTGACCGGATTGCCGATCGCGCTCAAGGATGTGCTGATGACTGAAGGGGTGCGGACAACGGCGGGATCGCGGATGCTTGATGACTTGGTTCCGCCGTATGACGCGACAGTGGTGTCGCGGTTGCGCGATGCCGGCGCCGTGTCGCTGGGCAAAACCAATATGGACGAGTTCGCGATGGGCTCGTCGACCGAACACTCAGCCTGGTTCCCGACGGCGAATCCGTGGGATCTGGAGCGCGTGCCGGGCGGATCGTCGGGCGGATCGGCGGCGGCGGTGGCGGCGCGTCAGTGCATCGCCTCGTTGGGGTCCGACACGGGAGGATCGATTCGTCAGCCGGCGTCGTTCTGCGGTGTGGTCGGGCTCAAACCGACGTATGGACGCGTGTCGCGCTACGGGTTGATCGCGTTTGCCAGCTCGCTCGACCAGATCGGTCCGTTTACGCGCAGCGTGGAGGACGCGGCGCTGATGCTGCAGGCGATCGCCGGTCCCGACCCGCTCGACTCGACCTGCTATGACGTGCCAGCGCCCGACTTCAGCGAGCGGCTCAATGACGGTCTCGATGGTTTGCGCGTGGCCGCGCCCCAGGAGTTCTTCGGCGACGGCATGGACGACGACGTCGGCGCCGCGATCGAAGCGGCGCTTGAGTTGTTGTCGGCGAATGGCGCGATTGTCGATCGGTCGCCGTCGATGCCGACGATTCCGATGTCGCTGCCGGTCTACTACGTGCTGGCGCCATCGGAGTGCTCGGCCAACCTGGCCCGATTTGACGGGGTCAAGTACGGCTATGGCGCCCGCGAAGGCGAGTCGATGTGGAGTGACATGGAAGCGACGCGTCAGCGCGGCTTTGGACGCGAGGTCAAGCGGCGCATCCTGCTGGGCGCGTACGCGCTGTCGGCGGGCTACTACGACGCGTACTATCTGCAAGCGCAGAAGGTGCGGACGCTGATTCGTCGAGAGTTTGATCGCGTGTTCGCCGAGCACGACGTAATCGTTGCGCCGACCGCGCCGTCGGTCGCCTTTCGCCAGGGCGAGATCACGGATCCCTATCAGATGTACCTGAACGACATCTTCACAATCCCGGCCAACATCGCTGGGCTGCCGGCGATTTCCGTTCCGGCCGGCTTCGGGCGGGATGAGATGCCGGTCGGATTGCAGTTTGTCGGCCCGCGACTTGATGAGTCGACTGTGTTGCGCGCGGCGCATGCGTATGAGCGTCTCGCCGATTGGCCGACCACCCCGTCCGCTGGACCGCTGGCCGACGTCGACGGCGCGTAGCACAAGGGATCTTCGTGTTTTACGTTCTGACTGGAGCAGTCGGTTCACGTACAGTGCAACTCTGATGGACTCGATACTCGAACCTGTCCTGCGCGAACTGGCCCGTGACGCGCGACTCGGCGCGGCCGAGATCGCGACGCTGATCGGCGCAGACGAGGCGGCCGTGGCGGAGGCGATTTCGGAGGCCGAGGAACGCGGCATCATTCTCGGCCGCGGGGCCAAGATCGACTGGGAGACGCTGGGACTCTCAACCGTCTACGCGGTGGTAGAGGTAACTGTCGAACCGCAGGAGAACGTTGGCTACAACGCCGTGGCGCGGCGGATCGCGCGGTTCGACGAGGTGAGAACGGTCTACTTCGTCTCGGGCGCGTATGACTTGCTCGTGATGGTCGAGGCCGACAACATGCGCGGCATCTCGGACTTTGTCGGCGATCGTCTGGCGACGATGTCGGGCGTCAAGGGCACGACCACGCGCGTGCTGATGCGTCGCTACAAGGAGGACGGCGTGTTCATCGATGCCGACTTGCAGCCGGATCGCCAGAAGGTCGTCTTTTAGGTCAGCGAGTGCAGAGTCGAGCGACATGCCGATAGCGTCCAACGATCGATCCCATACCGACGACGAGCCGCGGCGTCGCGACACCGCACCATTGGCGTCGGCGCGGGTCGCAGAGCGGGTGCAGGCGGTGCCCGGATCGGGCATTCGGCGCTTTTTCGACATCATCGCGACGATGGACGATGTCATTTCGTTGGGCGTCGGCGAGCCCGATTTCGTCACGCCGTGGCCGATTTCAGAGGCCGCGATTCGATCGATTGAAGCCGGGCACACGCATTACACGTCGAATCTGGGCCTGCTGGAGCTGCGCGAAGCGATCGCGGCGGACCTTGAGCGCCGCTACGGGATCGAGTGGGATCCGCACGACGAACTGATGATCACGACGGGCGTGTCAGAAGGTCTCGACCTGGCCGCGCGGGCGATCATCAATCCGGGTGACGAGGTGATCGTCGCGGATCCGTCGTACGCGGCTCATGCGCCGGCTGTCGTGCTGGCTGGCGGCATCGCCGTGCCGGTGACGACGCACGCGGCGCAGGGCTTCGCATTGGAACCTGAGGCGGTCGAGGCGGCGATCACGCAGCGCACGCGGGCGCTGTTGATCGCGTATCCGTCGAACCCGACGGGCGCGGTGCTCGATCGTCCGACGCTGGAGGCGCTGGCCGATGTCGCGCGTCGACATGATCTGATCGTGATCTCGGACGAGATCTACGATCGCCTCGTCTACGGCGGCTCGGAGCACACGCCGATCGCGACGTTGCCGGGCATGCAAAAGCGAACGATCACGCTGGGTGGATTCTCGAAATCGCACGCGATGACAGGCTGGCGCGTGGCCTGGGCGGCTGCGCCACAGGATCTTTCGCAGGCGATGCTGAAGATTCACCAGTACGCGATGATGTCGGCGCCGACGGTCGCCCAGTACGCCGCGCTTGAAGCAGTTCGCTCGGGCGAGGAGTACGTCGTCTCGATGCGAGAAGAGTATGACCGTCGCCGACAGTTGATGTGGCGCGGCTTCAATGAGCTCGGGCTGGCCTGCGCCGAGCCGCGGGGGGCGTTTTACGCCTTTCCGTCGGTCGGACAAACGGGCTACGACGATGAGACCTTCGCCGAGCAGTTGCTGTTGCAGGAGCAGGTCGCGGTGGTGCCTGGATCGGCCTTTGGCGCAGCCGGCGCGGGATATGTGCGCGCCTGTTACGCGACGAGCTACGAGGAGATCGAAGAGGCGCTGCGGCGAATCCAGCGATTCCTGCAACGCGCCCAGTTGTCCAAGTAGCGGTCGGCCCAGTCTCAGAATCAGACTCAGTATCAGCGAGCGCTAGCCTGCGGGCATGACGTTTCGACTGAATCCGCCTCCCGGCGAGCCAGAGCCCGAGGACCTGACGCTGCGGATCACTGGCGTGCAGGCTCGACCGCGGCCGGTCGAGGAGGGCGAGCCCGATCCGTCGCGGCTGGAGCTTCGTCTCGGTACGTCGCGAGGCAAGATCAGCGCGATGCTCGATGTCTGCGAAGGTCAGTCGGGCGCGCTGATTACTTGCTCGGGAGCGATGGGCGGCGAACACGAAACGCGCGGCCCGGCTGACAGCGTCTATCGTCGGCTGGCTGAGCGGCTGCCAGGCGAGGGCATCTCGACGCTGCGCATTCACTACCGCAACGCGGGCGAGTTCGAGGAGTGCGTGCTCGACCTGTTGGGCGCCTGCTCGTTCCTCTCGGGAGTCGGCGCTGAGCGGATCGTGCTCGCGGGACATTCGTTTGGCGGCGCGGTCGTGATCAAGACGGCGCAGATCATGCCGATGGTGAGCGCGGTGATCTCACTCTCGCCGCAGCTGTTCGGCACTCGTCAGGTGGACGAGTTGCGCAAGCCGCTGTTGCTGATTCACGGTACGGCCGACGCGATTTTGCATCACATGGCGTCTGAAGACATCTATGAACGCGCCAACGATCCGAAGAGGCTGGTCCTGATCCCTGATGGCGGGCACGGTCTGGCGGAGGATCCTGAAACCGTAATGTCAGAGATGCACAGCTTCATCCACGAGCACGCCGGGCCGGCCTGATTCGGGCTCTGAGGACGACGCGTCGAGATGGCCGCCGCGGAGGGCGGCCATGTTGGGGGCTAGCCGCCGCGGAGGGCGGCCGTGACCGGAGTTCGCTAGCCGCCGCTGTTGTTCGCCGGCGGACCGCCGGTGACGCCGAGGCGCTCGGCGATCGAGCGCGCGGCGTTGGTCAGCTCCATCGGCACGATCCACTTGGTGCTCTCGCTGTTCGCCAAGGTCCGCAGCGCCTCGAGGTACTGCAGACCCATGGTGTTGCCGTGCGCTGCCTGGGCGGCTTCGTTGATTCGAATCAGCGCGTCGGCGTACCCCTCAGCCTCGAGCACCTGGGCCTCCTTGTGACCTTCGGCCTGCAGAATCTGCGACTGCTTGTCGCCTTCGGCGGCGAGGATGGCGGCTTGGCGCTCACCCTCGGCGACGTTGATCTGCGCGTCGCGCGTACCTTCGGATTCGGTGATCTGGGCGCGCCGCGTTCGCTCGGCGGACATCTGACGGGTCATCGCCTCGGCGATGGTGGGCGGCGGTTCGATCTCGCGGATTTCGACGGCCGTCACCTTGACGCCCCAGCGATTGGTGACCTCGTCAAGCTTGACCTGCATTTGGTCGTTGATGTCGTCTCGGCGGGAGAGGACTTCGTCGAGGTTCATCTCGCCGATCACGGCGCGCAGCGTGGTCGTCGCGAGCTGTCGCGCGGCGCCGAGATAGTCGCGTACTTCGAGCACGGTGCGCTCGGGATCCATGACACGCAGATAGACGACGAAGTCGACGTCGACGCCGGCGTTGTCGCGGGTGATGTTGCGCTGCGGCGGGACGTCGAAGTACTGCTCGCGCATGTCGACCTTGGTGCCGGCCTGGATGACGGGGATGATCCAGACCAGTCCAGGGCCCTTCATGCCGACATAGCGGCCGAGCTGGAACTTGGCGATCTTTTCGTAATCGCGCACCATGTTGATGATCGCCATTGGGAGCTCCTGCCTCGGATGTTGAACGCGTCTCTTCTACTGATCTGAATGTATAGGATGCGCGGCTGCAGCGGACTCTCGCAGACTCACAGAGGCGCGCAGACCAGCGGCGATGGGGCGAATAGGCTGATCCTTGTGAGCCAGCGAGACAGTGAACCGAAACCGGGCTGGCAGGTCAGGGTTGTTCGGAGTCGGGCGTTCGCCTGGCTGGAGTTGTGTCGGCCATCGATCGGCTTCTGGGTTAACGTCAGCGCGCTGCTGATGCCGATCACGGCCGCGCACGGATCGCTCTACTGGGGCATCCCGATTCAGTACGCGATGATGGTGGTGTTGATGTCGTATGCGGGCGGCGCGTTCAACAATGCCGCTGACGCGGGCATCGACGCCAGCACGCGATTGATGCGACCGATTCCGGCCGGACGTCTCTCAGCGCGGGGCGCGTACGTGTTTTCGATCGCGCTTGCGACCGCGGGCGCGCTGTTTGGTCTGCTGATCGAGTGGCGGGTGACGGTGATCGGTCTGGCGATGTTCGCCGCCGTGGCCTTGTACAGCATCGCCTGGCGTGGCTCCGTCCTGGGCGCGCTGAGCTTTGCGTTGATCGGCGTGCTGTTGCCGGTCAGCGCGATTCAAGCGATCGACGCCGAGTTCTCCAACGCTCACCTGCTCTGGACATTGCCGGTCGGTGGATTGACGGGCGCGGCGGCGTTCATGATCTACAAGCTGCCCGACTTTGAGATCGACGATGTCGACGGTTCACGCTCGCTGTTGCATTGGTTGGGCATTGATATGGCGGTGCCGATGGCCTGGGCGGTGCTCGCCGCGGCATTGGCGTTGGCGGCGGCGTCGATCAATCTGTCGGGAGGCAACCTGCTCTGGCTATTGGGACCGTTGCTGTACCTGATACTGGCCGGCCTGTTTTGCATCGTGATCCTGATGGGCCGGGTGACCGAGATTCGACTGCGCCTGCAGCGGTATCTGGTGTTGCCGCTCCTGCCCCTGTTGATCATCTGCTGGCTGGGCGCAGCCGCGTCGGCGTGAGTAGGTCCTAGACTCGACGTCAGACCAGACGACACCTGCAGGAAATGAGCGCCAACATGTCTGACATCTTCAGCGTCGACCCGAACTTGCCCGACTGGATCCGCGCGCACACCGAGGAATACCTCAGCTCGGAGGGTTCCAAGGGTCACATGTGGGATCGTCCCGATGGATCGGGGCAGAGTCCATGCCTGCTGCTCGCCGCGCGCGGACGGCGGTCGGGAGAGTGGCGCACGCTGCCGTTGATCTACGGCGAAGCCGACGGCGCGTACGTGATCGTGGCGAGCAAGGGCGGCGCGAGGTCGCATCCGGCCTGGTACCTGAATCTCGAGGCGAACCCCGATGTCCAGCTGATGGTCGGCGAGGAACAGTTCGAGGCCACGGCGCGCACATCGGAGGGCGCTGAGCGCGACAAGCTGTTCGCGATGATGGCGAAGGACTTCGCGCCGTATCTCGACTATGCGGTGCGGGCCGGGGGAGCGGGTCGGCAAATTCCGGTGGTGGTGTTGGAGCGGAAGTAGGGGGAGCCCCCTCCGTCACTCCGTGACACCTCCCCCAGAGGGGGAGGATTGAAGGAGAGGTCCGCAAGACCTCCCCCAGAGGGGGAGGTCTTGCGGAAGGGGCACTTTGGTCCTTCCGGGGAGGGGGAGGATTGAGTTAGCGGGGGACGTTGGCTACTTCGGGGAGTGAGGCGGGGAGGCCGATGGCTTGCTTGACGTCGGCGAGGACCTCGGCGGCGATCACGCGGGCGCGGCGAGCGCCGTTGAGCAGGATGTCATCGACGGCGGCGGGGTTAGCGGCGAGCTCCTCGCGTCGGGCGCGGATCGGTGCGAAGTAGTCGTTGACTGAGTCGGAGAGCCGCTGTTTACAGTCGACGCAGCCGATCTCGGCTGCGCGGCAGGCCGATGCGATCTCCGGCTGTTGCGCTGGTCCGAAGAATCCGTGCAGCGAGTAGACATTGCAGACTTCCGGCCGGCCGGGATCGCTGCGTCGCTGGCGTTGCGGATCGGTGATGGCGGAGCGGATCGCCTGGTGGGTCTCTTCGGGCGATGCGGCCATGTCGACCGCGTTGCCGTAGGACTTGGACATTTTGCGGTTGTCGAAGCCGAGGACCATCGGCGCGCTGGTGAGTTCCGCTTCGGGTTCGGGGAAGGTGTCGCCGAAGAGATGATTGAAGCGTCGCACGATCTCGCGCGCGAGCTCGAGGTGGGGCAGCTGATCTTCGCCGACGGGCACTTTGTTGGCCCGGTAGAGGACGATGTCAGCGGTCTGCAGCACGGGATAGCCGACGAGTCCGTAGTTGACGTTATCGGGCTGCGACTTGGCCTTTTCTTTGAATGTGGGCACATTCATCAAGCGACCGATCGGCGTGACCATCGAGAGCAAGAGGTGCAGCTCAGAGATCTCGGGCACGTGGCTCTGCGCGTAGAGGATGGTGCGTTCGGTGTCGATGCCGGCGGCGAGCAGGTCAAGCGCGGTCTCGCGCACGTTGTCGCGCAGCTGCTCAGTCTCGGACAAGGTGGTCAATGAGTGCAGATCGACGATTGAGTAGATGCACTCGAAGCGCTCTTGCAAGGCGACGAAGTTCTGAATCGCGCCGAGGTAGTTGCCGATGTGCTGTCGACCGGTCGCGCGGATGCCAGCGAACACGCGGTCTTGCATTGATGACTCCTGGTCGTCTCTCGTCTGAGCAGGTTGCGGGGCCCGAGTGTTGTGACTGTAGCGCGGCGGGAGTTACATTTCGTCGGGCGCCTCGACGGCGATCAGGCGCAGCGTCGCGGCGAGCGCCGCCTGCGAGGCCTGAGTCAGAGTCAGGCGCGCGCCTGATCGCGCCTGATCTTCCGCCACGACGATGCGGCAGGCGTCGTAGAACTGCGTGAACGCCTGCGCTAATCCGAGGGCGTAGTGAGTCAGGTGATGCGGTTCGCGCCGCTCGGCCATGTCGGCGACCAGCTCGGGCAGACGCAGAATCTCGCCGATCAGGATAGTTTCGCGTTCGTCGTTGAGCAGCTCGAGTTGGTCCGACGACGGAGCAAGCCCGCTTTCGGCCGCGGTGCGCAGGACGCTGGCGCATCGCGCGTGGGCGTACTTGACGTAGCTGACCGGGTTTTGCCGCGGGTCGGCAGATGAGGCGGCGGCAAGGTCGAAGTCCATCTGCGCGTCGGCTGAGCGCTGGAGCATGAAGAACCGCGCTGCGTCGGCGCCGACTTCCTCGATCAGTTCGCGCAGGGTGACGATTTCGCCGGTGCGCTTCGACATCCGCACGCGCTCCTCGCCGCGACGCAGATGGACGAGCTGGTAGAGCAATACCTCGAGTGCGTCGCCGTCGCCGCCGACGGCCGAGACGGCCGCTTTGGTTCGCGCGACGTGTCCCTGATGATCTGCGCCCCAGACGTCGATCACGGTGTCGAAGGAGCGACCGAGGAACTTGTCGTAGTGATAGGCGACGTCGGAGGCGAAGTAGGTCGGTTCGCCAGAGGAGCGGATGAGGACGTTGTCTTGGTCTTCGCCGAGTTCGTCGGAGCGGAACCAGACGGCGCCTTCTTTCTCGATCACGAACGCGCCGTCGCGCAGCCGGGACATGGCGATGTCGTATGTCGATTGTCCAGCTGAGTCGTCATAGAGCGCCGACTCGCGCTGCCAGTGGTCGAACTCGACGCGCAGCAGCGCGAGATCGTCGCGGATCTGTTGAACCATCAGCTCGAGTCCACGCTCTGACAGTTCGGCTGGCGGGTCGTCGGCGCTGTCGAGCCAGCGGTCGCCCGATTCGTCCTTGAGTCGCGCGGCCAGGTCGACCATGTACGCGCCCTGATAGCCGCCCTCAGGCAGCGCCGCGTCGCGGCCGAACTGCTGCAGGTAGCGGGCGAACAAGGTGCGGCCGAATAGCCGAATCTGAGCGCCGGCGTCGTTGACGTAGTACTCGCGCTCGACCTCGAAGCCGGCCGCGTCGAGCACCGACGCCAGCGCGTCTCCGAGCACCGCGCCGCGTCCGTTGCCGACCTGGAGCGGACCGGTCGGATTAGCTGAGACGAACTCGACCTGCACGCGTTGACCCGCGCCCGCATCGATGCGGCCCCATTGGTCGCCGGCCTCCACGACCGAGAGCAGCTGGCCGCGCTGCCAGTCGGCGTCGAGCGTGATGTTGATGAAACCGGGGTGGGCGACATCGACGTCGGCGACGGGCTCAGTGCGCATGATTCGTTGGGCGATCGCGCTGGCGACGTCCATCGGCGGCATGCGCACGGCGCTGGCGAGACGCAGCGCGACGTTGCACGAGTAATCGCCGTGCTCGCGTTCTTTGGGCCGCTCGATCCGCATCTCAATTGGCGGGATCGGCGGCAAGGCCTCATCTGCCTGGGCCAGCTCGAGGGCGTTGCGTACCAGATCGCCGACCAGGTCACGAGTCGCTCGCACCATCTCGACGTCACACTCCTCTGCAAATGCAGTCAACGGTCGCTTGGGGGTCGCCAAAGATGAAGGATAGTGCGTATCCGGATAGTTGGGCCTCGGGCGTGAACGGTGGAGTCGGACGCTGTGACCGCCTTCAGTGCACGGCCGTCGCCCCCGACACATTGAGGCTCTCGGCGCGCGCGCGCAGCAGTCGATGCTCGGGCGCGCGCAAGTGCGGGTCGTCTTCGAGGATGCGGTGGGCCCAGTTTCGCGCCAGGGTGAGCGTGCGATGGTCAGTCAGCTTTGCCACGCGCAGCTCGGGCAATCCTGACTGACGGGTGCCAAAGTACTCGCCCGGACCACGCATCTCGAGGTCCGCCTCGGCCAACTCGAACCCGTTTGACGTTTGCACCATCAGATCGAGTCGGCGCTGGCTCTGCTCGCTGTCCGTGTCGCTGATCAGATAGCAGACTGACTCCATGTCGCTGCGGCCGACACGACCGCGCAGCTGATGCAGCTGAGCCAGGCCGAATCGCTCTGCGCCTTCGATGACCATGACCGTGGCGCGCGGCAGGTCGACGCCGACTTCGACCACGATCGTCGAGACCAAGACATCGGCGTCGCCGCGCGTGAGGTCAGCCATGACCTCGCGTTTCTGCTCCGATGACATGCGTCCATGGAGCAGACGGATGCGCGGCGCCAGCTCGCGCAACGGACCTGTGCGCAGGTACTCGAACTGCTCGGTCGCGGCTTCTGTCTCGAGTTTGTCGGACTCTTCAACGAGCGGGCAGATGACGAAGGACTGACGGCCGTGGCGCGCTTCCTCGCGGATTCGCTGGTAGACAATCTCCTCGCGCTGCGACGGCTCGACGACTTGCGTGCGGATGCGTTGCCGACCGGGCGGGAGCTCGTCGATGACCGACGAATCGAGCTCGCCGTAGACGGTCAAGGCCAGCGTGCGCGGGATCGGCGTGGCGGTCATGACCAACAGGTGCGGGCTGCGACCCTTGCTGCGCAAGGCGTCGCGTTGGAGGACGCCGAAGCGGTGCTGCTCGTCGACGACGGCGAGACCGAGATTGTCGAGACTGGCGCCCTCCTGGATCAGCGCGTGCGTGCCGACGACGAGGTCGAGACCGCCGCTCGCCATCTGCTCATGGATCTCTCGTTTGCGCGCGGCGCGCAGACTGCCAGTGAGGAGCGCCATGCGCACTGGCCGCCCGAGCGCCGGCGCGAGGCTGTAGTCGTGCCAGAGATGATCGCCGCTAGTGCGCGCGTCGCCCGCGAAGAGGCGCTGGAAGGTCTCGAAGTGTTGCGCGGCGAGCACTTCGGTCGGCGCCATCAGAACGGTCTGGTGACCTTGGCGCACGGCGGCGAGCATCGCGGCTGCGGCGACGACGGTCTTGCCCGAGCCGACGTCGCCTTGCAGCAGTCGCGCCATGGGCTCGCGGCGATGCATGTCGCCGCGAATCTCGGTCAGGACTCGCTGTTGCGCGGCCGTGAGCTCGAACGGCAGGGCGCTGAGGAACTGGTCGAGAAACTCGCCGGGCATGGGGATTGGCGGCGCGTCGGCGCGCAGTCGAGCCTCGCGTTTGCGCGCGAGGACGGCGAGTTGGATCGAGAGCAGCTCCTGAAACGCGATCCGATCCTTGGCCGCGTCGACGTCTTCCATGCGCTCGGGAAAGTGGACCATGCGCAGCGCGTCGGCCTCGGAGGGGAAGCGCTCTTCGGTGACGACTTGCGGCGGCAGCGATTCTGCCAACAGCGGCAGATAGTCGCGCACCGCCGCGTGCGCGAGTCGGCGAATCGTGCGATTGGGCAGTCCGCTGCTGCGCGGATAGACCGGCGAGAGGCGACCGACGTGCACGGTGTCGTCGTTGGGATCGTCGAGTCGTTCCCACTCGGGCGACTCCATCTGCAGGTGGCGTCCGCGGATCGTGACCTTGCCCGACAGCCCGACGCGCATGCCTGGTTGCAGCGATCGACTGAGATAGGGCTGCGACCACCACCAGACGCGCAGGCTGCCGCTGCCGTCGCGGACGATCGCCTCGGTCGCCTTGCGGCCTCCTCGGAGGTGTTTGAGGTCGATCTTGGCGATCTCGGCGACAATCGTCAGCTCGACGCCTTCGAGGGCATCGGCGATCGTGCGAACGTTGCGCCAGTCCTCGTAGCGTCGGGGGAGGTGCCAGAGCAGGTCGTAAACCGTCTCGATGCCAAGGGTCGTGAGCGCTTTTCGTGAGATTGGCGGAATCCGTCCGAGCACGGAGACATCGGACGAGAGCGGATCACCGTCGGCGCCGGTTGGCACGGGGCGACGGCGGGCGGAGCGCGACCGCCGAGGCGAAGGCGCGGGCGCATCGTCGACGTCGGTGTGCGGCGCGTGGGCGCTGCGCGCGTGTCGTGGCGACGCTCCTGGCGTGAGGGCCTCGCGCACGCTCTGGGCCCATCGTTCGCGCTCGGCGGGCGACAGCTCGGCGTACCCCTGTCGAGGCAAGGCGGCGACGATGCGGGTAAAGAACTGGCGCTGCTCGCCGTCGGCGAGCATGTTGCGCAGGTAGGAATCGAGGCCGCCGGCGACGGCGCGATCCTCGAAGCCAAGTTTGGCCTCCAGCTCGAGCATCTTCTGCAGGGTCTGCGTCGGACGGTCGAGACTGGGCATCAACGTGTCGCCGAGCGATCAGGCTCTTCGGAGCAGAGACGCGCCGACCGTGCCCGGCCCGATGTGGGCTCCGAGGACAGGACTGGAGAGCCGAATCGCGACCGGCATCCCGTCGCAGGCCTCGCTCACGCGCTGCGCCAGCTCGAGAGCGTCGGTTTCAGCCTGGCCGTGGAGGATTTCGACGCGTTCGGGTGGTCCATCGGCCATGATCTGGGCAAAGAGTCGATCGAGCGCTTTCTTGCGCGTGCGGGGACGCTCGACATCGGCGATCTCGCCGTCGACCAGTTCGAGCAGCGGTCGCATGCGCAGCAGTCGACCAGCCAGGTGGCGCGCCCGACCGATGCGTCCGCCGCGCAGCAGGTGATCGAGCGTTTCGACAAAGAGCACCGTGCGCGAGCGTGCGGCGGTGTCGCGCGCGCGTTCGGCGGCATCGGCAATGGTCGCGCCGCCGCGGACGGCGTCGAGCGCGGCCTCGGCCGACCAGGCGATCCCGAGCGAGGCTGATTGCGTGTCGACGAACTCGATGGGCGGCGCGTTGTCGAGCAGCGAGGCGCCTTGCATGGACGCGTTGAGCGTGCCCGAGAGCTTGCCGCTCAGATGCACGGCGACGATACCTGTTGCGCCGTCGTCGATGAGGCTTTGGTAGGCGTCGCGGAAGACGCCGGGCGCGGGTTGCGATGTGGTCGGCAGGTCGACGCCATCGGCGAGCACGCCGTCCAGTCGCTGCCAGAACTCGGCTTTGGTCAGGTCGACGCCGTCGTTGTACTGCTGATCGCCGAAGTGCAAGTGCAGCGGCACGATGTGAATGCCGTCGACTTCGCCTTGTTCGAGGTCGCAGGCGGAGTCGGTGAGGATTCGGATAGACATATGTTCTACCTTACACTGAGCCGACAACGGCGTCGAGTCCGAGGCGGCGGCGTTACTCGAGCGCCAGCAACCACGGATAGTGCGGCTGGCCGCCGTCGACGAGGTCGACCTCGAGGCCGCTGGCTTCTTCGATCGATTCGGCCAACGCGTCGGCGCGATCCTCGGAGACGTCGGCGCCGATGTAGATCGTGAAGAGCGACGCGCCGCTCAGCGAGTCGGCCATGCGCGTCGCCAAGCTCAGCGCGACTCCGTCGATCGTGTCGCCGGCGGCGACGATGTCGCCGTCGAGCATGGCGAACGGCTGGCCTTCGCTGATCGGCAGGTCGCCGTCGAGCGATCGCGCGGCATGCGTGACGCGTCCGATGCGCACGGCTTCGAGCGCGTCCTGCATT
The DNA here is from genome assembly GCA_965221705.1 of Dehalococcoidia bacterium. GTDB lineage: Bacteria > Chloroflexota > Dehalococcoidia > Bin125 > Bin125 > Bin125. The sequence continues at coordinate 2,387,206 of OZ244908.1, read as the reverse complement.
TCGGCGACGACATCTTCAGTCGGCACGCCGCCGATGATCGAGGCGAGGGCGGCGACGCCTTCGGCTTGACTGTCGGTATCGACGATGTGAAACCGTTGCGCCTCGTCGGCTTGCGCGGCGAGCTCGCCGGCTCGTTGGGCGGCGGGTGTGACGTTGTGGTTGTTGGGCAGGACGATGACGTGCTCGCCCTTGACCGACTCGGCGGCCGAGTTGAGCATTTCGACTGAGGGATTGTCGGCCGCGCCGCCGGAAATGATCGCGGCCGCGCCGAGCTCGGTGAAGACGCGCACGAATCCGCTGCCTTGGGCCACGGCGATGACGGCGGGATCGGTGGTCGCCTCGTGCGTTCGCGCCGCCTGGGCGCGCATGTCGACGGCGCGGAAGAGGCGGATTCGACCTGCCGCCTCGGCGGCGGCGTAGGTATCGGCCGGTTCGAGCGTGTGTAAGTGGATGCGCAGGTCGTCGCCGTCGGGCGCGAGCATGACGGTCTCGTCATCGCCGGCCAGGACCTCGCGCAGACCGTCGAGGTCATCGACGCCGGCGACGACCAGTTCGGTGCAGAAGCCGTCGACGTCGCCGCCCGCGTCGAGGCGTCGAGCGAGCCAGTTGGGGTCGATGGCGCCGAGTTCGTCGGGGACGTCGGGGATTGCTTCGCCGGCCAGAGCGCCGGCCATGCCGCGCAGCATGAACTCGAGTCCGCGCGCGCCTGCGTCGACGACGCCGGCGTCTTTGAGCACCGGGTTCTGCTCGGGCGTGCGCTCGACCGAACGCCAGGCGGCGTCGACGGCGACGCGCAGGAGCTCCAGTGGCGACTTCGAGGCCGCGTCATTCCTCCAGACGGCGTCGGCGACGTCAGCGGCGACCGAGATCATGGTGCCGTCGCGGGGCTCGGCGACGGCTTGTCGGGCGGCTTCGGCGGCTGTCGTCAAGGCTGAGGTGATCGGATCCGCTGCGTCGTCGATGCCGACGGCGAAGCCGCGCAGCCACTGCGCGCCGATCACGCCTGAGCTGCCGCGTCCGCCCATCAGCGCAGCCGAGGCGGCGGTCTGGGCGACGTCATAGGCCGAGTTTGACGCATCGGCTTCGGCGGCTTGACTCGCCGCTGCGAGGGTGCGGCCGAGATTGGCGCCGGTGTCTCCGTCGGGCACGGGGAAGACGTTGATCTGGTTGAGCGCCTCGCGATGCAGCGCGACCCAACCGGCCGCGCCCTGGATCATGCGTCGCATGTCGGCAGAGCTGAGGGCGGTCATCTGTAGCCTCCCGTATAGAGCGCCTGGACCGCGGTCGCCGACTGCGCTGACGTCGGCGAAGGTGCTGGTATGATACCTGCCACGTACCGGCGACGGTGTCGTCGGGTGCGTGCGTGAGAGACGGATTGAAGGCGACGCGATGGCCGGCAAGTGTGACCTCTGTGAAAAGCGGACCACGTTCGGCCGCAACATTCGCCACAAGCACTCAGGACGCTGGAAGCGCAAGGCGCCTCGCACGTCTCGCACATTCAAGCCGAATGTGCATCGGCACAAGGTGACTGTCGACGGCAAGACTCAGCGGCTGAATGTGTGTACCGCCTGTTTGCGTACGATGATGAAGCGGCTCGCCGCCTAGCGGTCGACCTGGACCTATTCCGGGCGAGCCAGATCGGGATCGGAACAACGCCCCGCCCCCAAGCCAGAGCCGCGGATGAAGCATCCGCACCTGACGAACTGCCCGAGACGGACGCCGACCGATTGAGACGGCGCAGACACCGAGACCGAGGAATATGCGAATCTACGTTGGAAACCTGCCCTTCCGCACGAACTCTGAGGAACTGCGCGATCTGTTCGCCGAGCATGGCGAAGTTCAGGATTGCGTGATTCCCGTCGACCGCGACAGCGGTCGCTCGCGAGGCTTTGGCTTCGTCGACATGGACGACGAAGAGGCCCGCAACGCCATCTCCGCGCTGGACGGCTACGACCTTGACGGCCGTCAGCTGCGCGTCAACGAAGCTCGACCACGAGGCGGCGGCGGTGGCGGCGGCGGCGGATATCGCGGTGGCGGTGGCGGCGGCTACCGCGACGACCGTGGCGGAGGCGGTGGCTACCGCGACGGCGGCTATCGCGAGAGTCGCGGAGGCGGCGGTGGCGGCGGCTACCGAGAGCCTCGTTACGACGATCGCGGCTCGCGCGAAGACTACGGCGGCGACCGCGGACGGCGCTGGTAACGCAGCATCGGCGCGGATAACGCGCGCCAGCTGATCACAGAAACCGCGATGAGCTCTGAGGTCCGGGTCCGCTCTGTCGGATTCGGGCCTCAGGCTGCGCCATTCATCGACGTCCTCTGGACGGTGTACGACGGCGATCCACACTGGATCCCGACCTTGCGCCGCGTCCAGGCGCAACGCCTTGACCCAACGCGCACGCCGTTTCTGCGTTACGGCGAGGCGCAGCTGTTCGTCGCCGAGCGCGACGGTCGCGACGTCGGACGTATCTCGGCGCAGATCAACCCGCTGCACGACGACAAATGGGGCGAGTCGGCCGGATTCTTCGGCCACTTCGACTGCACCAACGATGCCGAGGCGGCGGCGGCGCTGTTCGACTCTGCGGAAGGCTGGCTGCGCGAACGCGGCGCGTCGTTCTCACGCGGGCCGTTCAGCTTCACGATCAATGACGAGTCGGGATGTTTGGTCGACGGGTTCGACACGCCGCCAATGGTGGCGATGCCGCACGGTCGGCGTTGGTTTCCTGAACTGATCGAGGCCAACGGCTACGCCAAGGCCAAGGATCTGTGGGCCTACCGCTATCCGGTCGACGCGCCGCTGGGCGATCGACGTGAGCGGGCGTGGCAGCGGATTCACGATCACCCGCGCGTCAACGTGCGACCGTTCGACAAGCGCCAGCTGCGCCGCGACGTGCGCATCGCGGCCGAGATCTTCAACGAGGCCTGGGTCGACAACTGGGGCTCAGTGCCCATCACGCCTGAAGAGGCGGACGCGTTGGCCGCCGACCTGGTCCAGTTCGCTGATCCGGGACTGACCGCCATCGTCGAGATCGACGGTGAGCCGGCGGCGATGGTGATTTCGATCCCCAATCTCAACGAGTGCGCCCGCGATATCAATGGTCGACTGTTTCCATTCGGCTGGGCGAAGCTGCTCTGGCGATTGCGTCGACGGCCGCAAAGCGGTCGAGTGATGCTGCTCGGCGTGAGACAGAAGTGGCGGGTGCGCGAGTTCGCACAGTTGGGCGTGATGTTGACGGCGGAAGTCCACGTCCGCGGCGCAGCTCACGGCTACGAGTGGGCGGAGCTGGGCTGGGTGCTTGAGGACAACCACCTGCTCAATCACGCGCTCAAGCGCACCGACGCCGATGTGTACAAGGTGTACCGCGTGTATGAGAAGGCGCTCTAGCCGGCTCAAGCGCTCGCGACTGCGGAGATTGCGCGGCGGAGACGCCTGACTGCGTCGGCGACTGACTCGCGATCGTTGTAGACCGCTGAGCCGGCGACCAGCCAGTCGGCGCCGGCCTCGACGATTTCCGCGATCGTCGACTCGTTGACGCCGCCGTCGACGGCGACGGTCGCTTGTTGGCGCCCTGCGGCATCGAGCATCGCTCGCGCCTCGCGAATGCGATCGAGCGACTCGGGAATGAACCGCTGTCCGCCCCAACCGGGGTTGACGCTCATTATCTGCACACGGTCGCAGACCGGGACGACCGCCTCGATCTCGCGCATCGGCGTGCCTGGATTGAGGGTGATGCCGGCTTCGACGCCGCGCTCAGCGATCTGCTGCAGCAATCGGTGAGGGTGACGCGTCGCCTCGACGTGGATCGTGAGGCAGTTGACACCGGCATTGATGAACGCGTCGAGTTGATCTTCGGGTTGCTCGACCATCAGATGCGCCTCGATCGGCAGGTCGGTCAGCGAGCGTACGGCGGCTGCCATCTGCGCGCCGAACGTGATCGGCGGCACAAAGCGGCCGTCCATCACGTCGAGCGATATCCATTCAACGCCGGCCGCCTCAGCCTCGGCGACCTGTTCGCCGAGTCGGGTCCAGTCGGCGTTGAGGATCGAGGGCGCGATGGCGATCGGCCGCGTCATCGTCGATCTCGCTGCTTGGCGGCGGCGCGCTCGGCGGCGCGTCGCTGCGCGCGGTTGAGTCCCGTTTCCAGTGTGGGTTGCGGCGCTGAGGATTGAGCGTCTGGCTGCGTCGCGGGACGCAGTTGCAGACGGTCTTTGGCCGCGTCGAGCGCGGCGCGTACCTGTGTCGGCGCTGTGCCGCCGGGGATGTCTCGCGCGGCCAACGCAGATGCAACGGTCATACCAACGGCGTCGGCGTCGAATGCCGGATGCTCTCCCTGCAGGTCCTCGAGCGTCAAGTCAGAGAGCGCGCAGCCGCGCTGCTCGCAGAGTTTGACCAGTCTCCCGACGACGCCATGCGCCTCTCGGAACGGGACGCCGCGGCGCGTGATGTAGTCGGCATAGTCGGTCGCGAGGATTACCGGATCGCGATCGACCATCGATCGCGCGCGCTCAGCGTCGACGCGTGCGGTCAGGAGCGCGCGCGCGAGCACGTGCAGCGTCCCGATCAGCGTCTCGGTTGCGTCGAAGAGTCCTGACTTGTCTTCCTGCAGGTCTCTGTTGTAGGCCAACGGCAGCCCCTTGAGCGTGGTCAACAGCGCGGTCAGGTGTCCGATGACTTTGCCGCTGCGGCCGCGGGCCAGTTCGGCGATGTCGGGATTGCGCTTCTGCGGCATGATCGACGAGCCAGTAGTGAACGCGTCGCCGAACTGGAGCACGCCGAACTCGGCCGAACTCCACAGGATGACGTCCTCGCACAGTCGAGAGATGTTGACCATGCAGATCGCCGCGTTGGAGAGAAACTCGGCGATGTAGTCGCGTGACGAGACGGCGTCCATGCTGTTGCGCGAGACGCTCTCGAAGCCCAGTTCATCGGCGACCGCTTGGCGGTCGAGCGGATAGGCCGCGCCGGCCAAGGCGGCGCTGCCGAGCGGCATGATGTCGGCCCGCGCGAAGGAGTCGACGAATCGCTCTGCGTCGCGGTCGAGCATCTCCAGATAGGCGAGCAGGTGATGCGCCAGCAGCACCGGCTGCGCGCGCTGCAGATGCGTGTAGCCGGGCAGGTAGACGTCGATGTTACGCTCGGCCAGCTCGACCAGTGAGGCCTGCAATCCGCGAACCGCGCCAACTGACTGGACGATCGCGTCGCGCACGAACATGCGCGTATCGAGCGCCACCTGGTCATTGCGCGAGCGAGCAGTGTGCAATCGACCGGCGATGTCAGGGCCGATGATTTGGCTGAGGCGCGCCTCGACGTGCGTGTGGATGTCCTCCAGCTCGTGATTGATCTCAAAGCCGCCCGACTCGATTTCCGACTCGACCTGGTCGAGGCCTTGGAGGATCGCTTCGGCGTCGGCCGACGCGATGACGCCTTGCGCGGCCAGCATGCGCGCGTGCGCGCGCGAGCCGTCGATGTCGTGTCGGAAGAGCAGCAGGTCGGTCTGGATCGACGACGTGTAGGCCTGAACGAGCGCATCGGGCGCTTCGTCGAAGCGACCGCCCCAGAGTCTGGCCTTGTCGTTGTCTGCGTTCTCGCCGTCAGCCATCGCCGCCCGCTCGTCGCTATCGCGCTAGTCGTCTTGGGGCAGTTTGGTCAGGCCGGCAGCGTCGATGGCGGCGTCGAACTGATCGGCCGACAGGTCGCGGGCGCGCACGGTTTGGATGGCCAGCGGCTCGACGCCCGCGCCGATCTGTTCTCGGTAGAGTCCGTCGGCGATCGCGCGAATCAGCGCCTGCGCGTCATCGTCCGAGAGCGCGCCGCAGAGCGACTCGAAGGCCTGCTTGGCGTCCAAGGCGAGATAGAGCGCGCACTCGAGCGTCGCATGACCTGGTCGGCGGATCTGAAAGTCTGCCGCGTCGGGTCCGCCGGCCGTGGGCACGGCCGTTTCGTACTCGATAGAGATTTCTAGATCAGTTGCGTCAGTCGTCATCTGATTCCGCCCTGTTCATTCATCATTGGACTCATCGCAGACTGGCAGGCAGGCTGGCTGGTCAGAGGCGAGGCGCTCGGTCAGGAGCTCTTGCCGGAGGATACGTCCAGCACGCCGCCTGGTTGTTTGAGCAGCTGCGTCTCGGCCTGCACCCGCACCGGCAGTCCGAAGATGTCGATGAAGCCCACGGCTGATGTCTGGTCGTAGACGTCGCCCTCGTCGTAGGTGGCGAGCGAGTACTGGTAGAGGCTGTTGGGGCTCTCGACGCCGACGCTGACGGCTTGCCCCTTGTAGAGCTTGAGCCGCGCCGCGCCGGTCACGTGCCGTTGCATCGAGGCGGTAAAGGCGGCGAGGTCCTGGTGCATCGCAGTGAACCAGAGTCCGTCGTAGATCAGGTCGGCGTAGTCCTGCATCAGTCGGTGCTTGAGGCGAAGCTGCGATTTGGAGAGCGTCAGTGTCTCGAGCGCTTGATGCGCGGTGCGCAACACGGTCGCCGCAGGCGCTTCGTAGACCTCGCGCGACTTGATGCCGACGAGTCGGTCTTCAACCATGTCGATTCGACCGACCCCGTTGGCGCCGGCGATCTCGTGCACGCGGCTGATCAGAGTGACGGGATCGAGCTGCTCGCCGTCGAGCGAGACAGGTCGGCCGTGCTCGAAGCCGAGCTCGATGTAGGTCGGATCGTCCGGCGCGTCCTCGGGATTGACGGTCCACTCCCAGACGTTGTCGGGCGGCTCGACCCAGGGGTCCTCGAGCGGACCGGCCTCGATTGAGCGGCCCCAGAGATTCTCATCGGTCGAGTACTGCTTGTCGACGCTGACCGTGATCGGGATGTCGTGCGCCTGGGCGTAGACGATCTCCGACTCACGGGTCGTCAGTTCCCACTCGCGCACGGGAGCGAGGATGCGCAGGTCTGGCGCGAGCGCCTGGACCGAGACATCGAAGCGGACCTGATCGTTGCCTTTGCCAGTGCAACCGTGAGCGACGGCGGTGGCGTTGTGACGTCGCGCGACGTCGACGAGCGCCTTGGCGATCAACGGTCGCGCGAGGGCTGTCGCCAGGGGATAGCGGCCCTCGTAGAGGGCGCCGGCCATCAGCGCGGGGTAGCAGAAGGCGCGGGCGAAGTCGTCGCGCAGATCGAGCATCTCGAAGCCGATCGCGCCAGCGGCGTAGGCTCGCGATTCGAGCTCTGCGTCAGCCTCAAGGAATCCCATGTCAGCCGTCATGCAGACGACTTCCCAGCCTCGTTCGGTGAGCCATCTTGTGACCACGGACGTGTCGAGGCCGCCTGAGTAGGCCAACACGACGCGTTTGTCGTCAGTTCTGTTCGGCACCCCGGCCTCCCTACGCTGTCCAGTTTCGCCCGCTCAACGCCGGCTGTCTGGCGCTGGCCATTGGTCTATTCGCTGATTGAGGCGAGCGCGTCATCGATGATGCCAACTGCCTCGTCAATCTCCTCCTCAGAGATCGTCAGCGGCGGCACCAGGCGCAAGACGTTGGGCTTGACCACGTTACAGATCAGGCCGCGCTCGCGAATTGCCGTGACGAGCGCGGGTCCGACATCGTCGCTCAGTTGGACCGCGACGAGCAGACCTTGTCCGCGCACGTGGTCGATCAGCGGATGGCGATCCTCAAGCGATCGCAGACCTGAGACCAACTGGTCGCCGCGCGCGGCCGCCTGAGCGGGAATGTCCTCTTCGATGATCACGCGCAGCGTTTCGAGCGCGACTGAGGTCGTGAACGGCTGTCCCCCGAAGGTGGTGCCGTGATCGCCTGGTTCGAGGATGTCGCCGCGCTCATTGGCGACGATGGCGCCGATCGGCACACCGCTGCCAAGGCCTTTGGCGAGCGCCATCACGTCGGGCTGAACGCCCTCGTGTTGCCAAGCGAAGAGCTTGCCGGTACGTCCGATGCCGGTCTGCACCTCGTCGAGCATGAGCAGCAAGTTGCCCTCGTCGCAGAGCTGGCGCAGAGCGGTCAGGTAGCCGTCGTCGGCGACGTTAACGCCGCCTTCGCCCTGCAGCGGCTCGACGAGAATTGCGGCGGTATCGGGGCCGACAGCTTCGCGCACGGCGTCGATGTCGTTGAACGGCACGTGGCGGAATCCGTCGAGCGGTCCGAAGGGGTCGCGGTAGCGCGGATTGCCCGAGGCGTTGACCGAGGCCAGGGTGCGGCCGTGGAAGGCCTCGTCCATGACGATGATCTCGGAGGCGCCGTCGCGTCTAGTTTGACCCCACTTGCGACCGATCTTGATTGCGCCTTCGGTCGCCTCGGCGCCGCTGTTGCAGAAGAACACGCGCGTCATGCCCGACTGTTCGAGGAGGACGTCGGCGAGGTCGAGTTGCGGCAGCGTGTAGAAGTAGTTGGAGACGTGGAGCAGCGTCTCGGCCTGACGCTTGATCGTCTCGACGATGCGCGGGTGACAGTGACCGAGATTGTCGGCGGCGATGCCGGCGACGAAGTCGAGATACTCGTTGCCTTCGTCGTCCCAGACGCGAGAGCCCTCGCCGCGCACGAGCGTGACGGGCAGACGGCCCGCCGACATCATGAAGACTGCGGACTCGCGCTCGGCAGTGGTGGGCATGAGGGTCGCTCCGACTTCGGACAGAGACAGGATCAGTGGACTCAGAGTAGGTGAGCGATGTACGCGCGTCTATCAACCGATAGCGCCGCGCGTTGATTGGCGCGACGACAGGCGGCTATTCGCTCGCTTCGGTCTGTTGCGCGAGACGCTCGAGGATTTGTCCCAGGCGATCGATCGCCTCGCCGTAGCCGGCCCAGTCGCCGTCGCGTTGACGCTCCAGCGCTTCTTCGAAGGCCTCTTGCGCCTGTTCGGCGAGCTCAGCTGCGTCGTCCGAGAGCTCGAGCGGCGCACGATCGGCTGTCGTGTCGTCGTCCGCGTCCGGCGTCGGTGCGGGCGGGTCGTCGGCCGCGGCCTCGCCGGGGACGTCGCCGAGGAAAGACAACCCTTGCGCAGCGCGGTTTCCGAGCGCCACCTGAACGGCGCCGACGAATGTGTCCTCAAAAGCGATCGTGTCGCCGTTGACGACGATCACCCCCTTGAGCTGCGGGTAGCGGCCCGTTTCGGCCTGCAAGTAGATTGGCTCGACGTAGACGTACGAGTCTCCGACGGGGATGAAGAGCAGGTTGCCGCGAATCACCTCTGAGCCCTGTTGACCCAACAGGGTGAACTGCCGCGACACGGCGACGTCCTGGTCGATGCGGTTTTCGATCTGTTTGGGGCCGTCGACGTTCTTGTTGGCGGGGAAGCGGAAGGCGAACAGTTTGCCGTAGTTGTCGCCGTCTGAGCGCCCGGCCATCCAGGCGATGGAGTTGAGTCGATTGCGCGGCGTGAACGGCAGGATGAGCAGGAACTCGGGTTCCGCCTCGCCTGGCAGGCGCAAGGTGACGTAGTAGGGCTCGACAGCGATCTCTTGCTGACGCAGTAGTTCCTGCGGGATCGCCCAGAGGTCTTCGCGGTTAAACAGACCGCGCGCGGACTCGATGTGGTAGGTCAGGTACTGATCAGCCTGGATCTGGAAGTAGTCCTGCGGGTAGCGCCAGTGCGCCTGGAGATCGGCGGGGAACTCGTCGGTCGACTTGAACAGCTCGGGGAAGATATCGGACCAGACCTGGATGATCGGATCGGATTCGTCGACGATGTAGAGGTCGACGGAGCCGTCGTAGGCGTCGATCACGGCTTTGACGGAGTTGCGGACGTAGTTGTATCCGACTCCGTGCGGTTGCGAGTAGGGGTAGCGATCGGTGACGGTGTAGGCGTCCTGGATCCAGTACAGGCGACCATTGCGGCCGACCACAATGTACGGATCAGCGTCAAGCTGCAGGAAGGGCGCGAGTTCGCTGACACGCTCTTGAATCAGGCGCCGGAAGAGGATTCGGCTGTCGCCGTCGACTGATCCGGAAATGAGAATGTTGGCGTCGCCGAATGACCAGGCGAAAGCGAGCCGCCGCAAGAGTCCGCCGAGTTCAATGCCGCCCAGACCCGAGTAGCGCGTCGTGGCCTGGTCGGCCTCGCCGTTTGATTCTTCGCTGCTGAGCGGATAGTCAAACTCCTCAGTTTTGCTGTTGGCGATCACGTAGGCGTCGGTCGCTTCGCCGTAGTAAATGCGCGGCTCGACGATCTGAAGGTCGAGCGGTCCAGACGACGTGGTCTCGGTGACTTCGGGTGGAATGTTGGAGACCCAGAAGACGGGCTCGCCGGCGGGAGAGACCTCATCAACGGGCGTCATCACGACGCCGAATCCGTGCGTGAACTGCAAGCGGCGGTTAACCCAACCTTGCTGGGTTGACTGCAGATTGCCCTGCGACAACTCTCGCGCGGCGAGGAACACCTGATGCTCGTCCTCGCCGACGCGATAGCGATCGACGTCAACGTCGGGGTAGACGTAGAGCGGTCGGATGGTCTGGATGGTGTTGAGCGTGTCATTGAGCGGTCGGTGATCCCAGAGCCGCACGTTGAGCAAGGCTTCAGGATTCTGCGCGAGGTCGGCCTCGTCGACTGAATCGTCAGCGACGAACTCGCGCTCCTCAATCTCATCAAGCGCGAAGGCCGCGCGTGTGGCGGCGATGTTGCGCTCGATGTACGGGGTCTCGCGTTGGAGCTCGTTGGGCTCGACGGTGAAGCGTTGGATCGCGGCGGGCAGAATCGCGCCGCCGACGATTGAGACGAGGATCAGGAGCACGATCGGCGTGAGCGCGAAGCGCAGTCGCTCGTGGATGGGCCAGGAGAGCACGCCGACGATCACCAACAGACCGGCGATCATCTTGACGATCTGCACGGGCGCGCGGATGTTGTCGTCGGTGAACGTGGCGCCGAAGACGAATCCACCGGGATTGAGCGCGAGCTCGAATCGGGCTAGCCAGTAGCTCCAGACGAACAGCGCCATGACGGCCGCGATCGTGATCGCAATGTGAATGCGGACGCCGAGCGTGGAGCGAGCATTGCCGCGATGCAGCATAAGTCGCACGCCGTAAGTGGCGGCGGTGGTGAGCATCGTCATGATCGCAAGGCCGGTCGCCCAGCCCTTCATGAACTGCAGGGCTTCGAGCTCGAATACGTAGAATCCGAGGTCGCGGCCGAACTGCGCGTCGGTCTGGCCGAACGGCTTGGCGTTGAGGAACTGGAGGATCAGTTCCCACTGTCCGGCGGCGACCGAACCGAAGATGATCGCAAGCAGGATCATCGCCACGGCGGCGATGATGTGGATCACGCGAACGAGCCGCGGATCGTCGAGCGCGGGCGCGATTTCCTCGACAGGCATTCGCCAGGCGATGACGTATGACGCCGCCAGGACCAACAGCGAAATTCCGGCGCCGGCGGCGAACAGCCAGACCTGGGTGACGACGCGCAGATCGAACACGCCGCGGTAGCCGATGTTGCCAAACCAGAGGCGATCGACGTAGACGTCAATGCCGATGTTGAGCAGAATCAGCAGCACCAACAGCGCCACACCTGCGATGACGACACGGGTCCAGGTGCGACCGCCGCTCGGTTGCTGACCCTCAGCCGCCGTGTACGGCGGCGGTTCGTCGCCGCCCCCGCCGCCGAGTCCCTCGCGGAAGACAGGCGGAGGCGGGCCGAGTTCGCCTGAGCGGCCCTCGTCTGAAGGCGGGACGTCGCTGGGGCCGTCGTTGCCGTTGCGCCATCCGCCTTGCGTTCGATGCACCCAGGTCGACCAGTGAAGACTCATACGAGCGCCGTTCCCAATGCCGCGTCAGTGACGGCGTTGCGGACTGCATGGGGTTGTCTGCCATCAACGATACGCACGCGCACGCCGCAATCGGCGGCCGAACGTCCAGCGCGCAGCTTGGGCAGCATGCCGCCCTCGATCACGCCTGCGTCGGTGAGCAGTTGTTGGCGGGTTGCATCGAGACAGTCGATGCCGCGGCCGTCGCCGTCGAGCACCTGCGGAACGTCAGTCAGAAAGACGAGATTCGCGGCGCTCAACGCTGAGGCGACCGCGCCGGCGGCTGCGTCGGCGTTGATGTTGAGAGTGGTCGAGAGATCGTCGGCCAAGCCGACGGGGGCGAGCACAGGCAGATGGCCAGATTCGAGCAACTGCCTGAGCGTGGTCGGATCACAGCACGGCGTCTCGCCGACGAGGCCGATGCGCGTCGAGATCGGTGATCGCAGGGCGCCGCCGTCGACGCCGCTGAGTCCAACGGCGGACGCGCCCAGCTGTTGCAGCTGGCGCGTGAGTTCCTTGTTGATCAGTCCGGCCAGGACGGCGACGACGACTTCGAGTGATTCGGGAGTGGTCGAACGCAGACCGTCGACCCAGGCGGCCTCAGCGCCGAGTCGCCGTTGCCAATCGGTCACCGCGGCGCCGCCGCCGTGGACGACGACGACCTGTCGACCCTCGCGCTGCAGCGCGGCGCAGTCGGCGAGGGACGTGTCGTGATCACCGAGGGTCGAGCCGCCGACCTTGATCACCACGGGTCCGGAACCAGTTGGCGCGTTGCTCGTCTGACTCATGCTCGTCCGACTCATGTTTGTCAGATTAGCCCACAGTCTGCCGATGGACTTTGTCGGCGCCGCGGAGTTTCGTCACGATCTCAGTTCGGCCGGGGCGATCGTCGATCGTTAGGGTCAGCACATGAGCGCGCGTACGACCAATCACGCGATCCTGTTCCTGCTGAGCGTCGAGCTGATCTCAGGTCTCGTGTCATTCACGGTCGGCCGACCATCGGGCGAGTGGGTGTTCTGGTTGCATGGTCTGGCCGGGTTCTCGCTCGTGGGACTGGTCGTGTGGAAGTACCGCATCGTGGCTCGGTCGTTGCGCAGGCGAGGGATCGTCGCCGAGACAGTCGGGGCGATTCTGCTTGCGATCTTGTTTGTCGGCGTACTCGTGACGGGCGTCCTCTGGTCACTCATCGGTCGCGGCAGCGTCGAGATACCGCTCTACGGCTCGATGCGGCTGCTCGTGATTCACACCACGCTCGGTTTGGCATTGACGATTCCGCTAATCGCGCACGCGGCGCTGCGCTGGCCGCGAGGTCTGCGCGCGTCCGACTTCACGAGTCGACGCTCAGCGTTGCGCTTGATCGCGGTGGGACTCGTGGGCGCCGCGCTCTGGCAGGGCGCGTCAGCGGCTGCGCCATTGGCTGGTCAACGACCGCGATTCACTGGTTCGCGCCAGGTTGGAAGCGGCCGAGACGGCTCGTTTCCGGTGACGCAGTGGTTGTTCGACCGTCGGCAGAGGATCGATGCCGACGACTGGCGGTTGCGCGTCGATGGCGCTGTCGCGCGATCGCTCTCGATCACGCTCGCGCAACTGAACGAGCTGGCTCGATTCGGCAGTCGGGCGACGCTGGACTGCACTGGCGGCTGGTACACGGTTCAAGACTGGTCGGGCGTTCGGCTGTCGGACGTGCTGCAGCTGACATCGCCTGACGCGGAGGCCGAGAGCGTGGTGATCGAATCAATCACGGGATTTCGGCGCCGCTTTCCGATCGGTGAGGCTGAGCGACTGTTGCTGGCCACACATGTCGGCGGCGCGACACTGAGCAGTGGTCATGGATTCCCGATGCGTCTGGTGGCGCCCGGTCGACGAGGCCACCACTGGGTTAAGTGGGTGACGAGAATCGAAGTGAGCGACAAGCCATCATGGTGGCAGTCGCCGTTGCCGCTGCAATAGGACGAACATTGACTGGTCAGGCTCAGACGACTTGTCTGATCGTGACCGTCTCGTTATGCCGATCCAGTTCATACACGCGCCGAACGTGCTCGTATTGCAGTTCCCTCAACTCTGCTTCCTTGTTGGCTAGCTGGCCATGAGGTCGCCCCTCGAGCCATCGGTCGTGTCGAAAACTGCCAACGACCATCCGAACAAACACCTGGTCCCTAGGCGACAAGTTGAGAAAGTCGTTGCGTGCTTCGTTGGTCCAGTCAATCCTGAACGGCATGCTGTCCAGAGAAGTCGAGTACTTCCTCCTCGGTTGGTAGGTCGAGCGACTCCACCAGCTCGTTGCGGCTGAAGCCAAAGTGATGCTTGATCTCGTCGTCGGTCAATCCAGTGTGCTCGATGAGCCGTTCCGCCGTCATTCCGAGTGCAAGCATGAAATCTCTGTCTGACATGACGCCGTCTTCGCCATTCGACGAGGCCTTGACGCGTCTCTGAATCTCGTCCCAAGTGTTGGCGTCATACAAGTTGTCGCCGACCTGAACGGGCGGCCTGGAGGATTGAGCCAGTCCCAGAATCGTCCAGACCTTGCTGTGTTCCTTGTCCACGACTGCCTCTCTATCCACTCCAGCCATGGTACGACTCAACAAGACAGTCAAGAGTGACTACGTGACGTAGTCAGCGTTGAAGCGGACGTACTCTTCTGTCAGGTCGCAGCCCCAGGCGGTCGCCTCTGCGTCTCCCTGGCCCAAATCCACGCGCAGGAAGACCTCCTCGCCTTGGGTCTTGGCTGAGGCCTCTTCGTCCGACACGTCGGTCGCCGTGCCGTCGAAGACGCAGAGGTCGGCGATCCAGACTTGCACCCGGTCAAGGTCATATGGCACGCCTGCGCGGCCGGCGGCCATCAGGATGCGACCCCAATTGGGGTCGTACTTGCTCAGCGCAGCCTTGAGCAGTGGAGAGACGACCACAGTGCGGGCCACGTCGCGGGCGTCCTCCCATGTCTTGGCGCCGGAGACCGTCATGGCGATTCGCTTGGTCGCGCCCTCACCGTCGCGAGCGATCATCTTGGCCAGGGTCGAGGCGACGTCGGTCAAGGCGGCGCGAAAGGAATCCAACGCCTCGCCCGAGAGCGGATCGCCGCCGGCGGCGCCGTTGGCGAGGATGACGGCCGAGTCATTGGTCGACGTATCGCCGTCGACGGTGACCATGTTGATCGAGCGGTCGATGGCGTAGCGGAAGGCCGCGTCGAGGTCGGTTTGAGCGACTGGCGCATCGGTAGTGAAGAAGGCCAGCATCGTAGCCATGTCGGGATGGATCATGCCGGCGCCTTTGGCGCAGCCGCCGATTGAGTAACCGACGCCGTCGATTTCGATCTCGACCAGCGCCTCTTTGACGAATGTGTCAGTAGTCATGATGGCGCGCGCGAAGTCAGCGCCGCCTGCGTTGGTCGGGGTGAGTTTGGGGATGCCTCGGCGCAGGAGATCCATTGGCAGATAGTGGCCGATGATGCCGGTCGAGTTGACGAACACGTCCTCGGCTTCGCAACCGACGAGCGTGGCGGCCAGCTGCGTCATCTCCCGCGCATCGGCGAGGCCCTGCGCGCCAGTGGCGCAGTTGGCGTTGCCCGAGTTGACGATCGCCGCGCGCAGCTCGCCGTTGGCGGTGTGGGTTCGGCTGACATGGACTGGCGCAGCCGTCGTCTGATTCTGCGTGTACACGGCGGCAGCGGTCGCTGGTCGATCGGAGACAAGAAACGCGAGGTCGGGCAGGCCTGATTCCTTGATCCCAGCCGTTCCGCCGCAGGCGGAGAATCCGCGAGGCCGAGTGACCGCGCCAACCGCGAACTCATTTGCGCCCAGAGCGTCAGCGGTCATGGATAGACTCCGATTTTGCTCAGACCGAGCTCCTCGGGCAGGCCGAACATGAGGTTGAAGCACTGCACAGCGCCGCCGGCCGCGCCCTTGACCAGATTGTCGATGGCGCTGATCACGGTCACTTCGCCGGTAAGTGGATCGACGGTCGGATAGACGATGCAGGTGTTTGCGCCCAGCGTCTGTTTGGTCGAGGGCGCGCTCTGACCGACGTGTACGAACGGCGCGTCCTCGTAGTAGCTCGAGTAGAGCTCACGCAATGCGTCGACGCGCGCTTCAGCATGTTGGGGCAGGGCGTCGTCCGCAACGGAGGGGTAGCAGGTCGCCAGAATGCCGCGGGTCATCGGCACGAGGTGGGGCACGAACGTGACGCTCAGCTCGGCGTCGCCGGGCGCGGAATCTTGCAGCGTCGAGAGTTCTTGCACCATCTCGGGATGATGTCGGTGTCCGGAGAGTCCGTAAGCGGAGAAGTTGGAGTCGACTTCGGAGAAGTGCGAGGTCAACTTGAGCGCGCGACCGGCGCCAGAGACGCCCGACTTGGCGTCGACCACGGTGCGTCCCTCCAGCCATCCTTCGGCGGCCAATGGCGCCAGCGCGAGGATGGCTGAGGTGGGGTAGCAGCCAGGCACGCCGACCAGTCGCGATTCGGCGATGGCGTCGCGATGCAGCTCGGGCAGGCCGTAGACCGATTGTCTGAGCAGCTGCG
The DNA here is from genome assembly GCA_965221705.1 of Dehalococcoidia bacterium. Classification (GTDB taxonomy): domain Bacteria; phylum Chloroflexota; class Dehalococcoidia; order Bin125; family Bin125; genus Bin125. The sequence goes on along the minus strand of OZ244908.1, from coordinate 2,371,002 downwards.
GCGTGGGATGTTCGCCGTACCAGCGTTCGTACGTGTCTTCGTCGTAGAGACGAAAGTCGGCCGATGCGTCGACGACCGGCACGCCGCGCTCGACGAATGGCGCGAGTCGTTCGGCGGCGGCGGCGTGCGGCAAGGCCGAGAAGACCACGTCGATGTCCTCAGGTACGTCGGCCTCGATCGGTAGGTCGACCGACCAGAGATGCGGGAAGACCTCGGGCAAGCGATTGCCGACTTCGGATCGGCCGGTGACGCTCACGATTTCGACCGCCGGGTGCTGGTCGAGCAGGCGGGCCAGCTCTGCGCCGACGTAACCGGTCACGTTGATGATCGCTGCCCGGATCGCTGATCCGGAGGCCGAGGAACTCACGTCGCCATCCTGTTCGTTGCGAAAGAGCGAATATACACCGAACGACCGCCCCGCACCTGTCGTACCTTACTGGGTATGTCAGAGCGCACAGCGTCAGCGCTGAGCCCCTACAGCGCGATCGATCTGACCGCCGAGATCGGCGCGCTGTCGACGATGGCGCTGGCCGGTCTGGGCGTGGATGTGATTCGCGTCGAACCGCCAGGCGGTCATCCGACGCGCCGCCGCGGTCCGATGCTGCGCGACGATGACGACTCGTCGCTCTATTGGGCGCAAATGAACGCTGGTAAGCGGTCGTTGACGCTCGACATCGATGACGAGTCAGATCGCGAACAATTGCGCGAGCTATGCGAGACAGCTGATTTTCTGTTTGAGTCGTACGCGCCTGGCGCAATGGCGAGTCGTGGGCTTGGCTACGACGATCTGCGCGAGCGCGCGCCTCAGTTGATCTATGTCTCGATCACGCCGTTTGGACAGACGGGGCCGAAGTCACTCTGGGCGGCGTCAGATCTGATTGGGCACGTGTCAGGCGGGCTGAGCTCGCTGTGCGGCGAGCCTGACCGAGCGCCATTGCGTCCATCGGTTGAGCAGGCGTACAACATCACGGCGCTGAATGCGGGTTCGGCGGCGATGATCGCGCTCCATGCACGACATCTGACTGGCCGCGGACAGCACGTCGATGTGTCGATGCAGGCGGCGATGGCCAACACGCTTGGCAATGCGCGCCTGTACTACGAGATGGACGGCATCATCACCGAGCGCGCCGGCGGAGCGCGCGCGTTTGCCGATCGCGCGACGCGAATCATCTATCCCTGCGCCGACGGCTACGTCGCGTTTGTCCGCGTGCCCGCGTCGATGATCCGGTTGCATACCTGGATGACGGCTGAGGGCGCGCAACCACGGTTCGACGCAGAGCGTTGGTCGGGCATCTCGATTGCTGGAGACAATCTGCCCTCAGATGCGGAGATCGAAGAGCTGGAGTCGGAGATAGAGGCGTTCTTCGCGTTGCGCGGCGCGCAGGCGTTGTATGAGTCTGGACAGCGTCATCACGTCATGATCTGCCCGGTCAACACGATGCAGGACATTGTCGACAGCCCGCAGTTGGCGGCGCGTGAGTTTTTCGACGAGGTCGAAGATCCGGCGCTCGGCCGCTTGCGCGTCCCAGGCGCGCCGCTGAAGCTGTCGGCGACACCGTGGCGAACGCGACCGGCCCCCGCCCTTGAGTCTTGAAGGAGGCAAACCAATGAGTGAAGACCATTTGCTGATCGAGCGCCGTGATCACGGCGTCGTGCTGGCGACGCTGAATCGTCCCGAGGTGCTGAACGCGCTCTCGCCGCGAATCCGCGAAGGACTGCGCGAGATGGCGGCTGAACTGCGCGCCGATCCGGATGTGCGCGCGCTCGTGATCACGGGCGCGGGACGCGGTTTCTGCTCGGGCGCTGACCTGTCGAATCGCGACGAGCGCGTTGCGGCGGAGGCGCAGCCTGGTCTCGCGTCGACTGAGCTGCGCTATGGCTTCGCGGCGGAGCTGCAGCAGCTCGAGATCCCCGTGATCGCGGCCGTCAACGGCGCCGCTGCGGGCGCGGGGTTCGCGATCGCGTTGTCCTGCGACATTCGCTTGATGTCCGATCGGGCGCGCTTTCATCCGGCCTTCATTCGGATTGGGCTCGCTCCTGACTGGGCGGCGTCGTGGACGTTGACGCGCCTCGTGGGACACTCGCGCGCGCTGGAGCTGTTCTGGAACGCCGATCCGATCGACGCAGATCGCGCGCTTGAGTTGGGTATCGCCAACCGCGTCGTTGCGCACGAGGAACTCTTGTCCGAGGCGCTGGCGCTGGCCGAGCGTCTGGCGGGCAACGCGCCCTGGGCGACGGCGCTGACCAAGCGCGCGATCTACGCCGCGCTCAACAACAATGCGACCCAGCAGGCGCAACTGGAGGAACTGAATCAGTCCTGGCTGCGCAACTCAATCGACGCGGGCGAGGGCGCACGGGCGTTTCGCGAGAAGCGGCCGCCCGCATATCAGCGACGCTAACGAGGATTCTGAACAGGACGCTGAGATCGCCGCGAAGATACCGATGAGCGAACCACACAGTCAGTCGAATCTGGTCAGCCCACTCAGTCCGGGCGCTCGCGTATTCGAGGGAATACGGATCGCAGACTTCGCCTGGGTCGGCGTGGGACCGAACGCGACGATGCAGATGGCGTTCCACGGCGCGGAAGTGATTCGCGTCGAGTCGTCGCATCGGCCCGATACGTTTCGTTCAGGCGGGCCTCGACCGTCGGGCGACGGATCACTCGACGCGTCGGCGTACTTCGCCAAGTTCAATCGCGGCAAGCGATCGGCGGCGATCAATCTCGCGCATCCGCGCGGCGCGGAGGTGGCCAAGCGCCTGATCGCAAGCGCCGACATCGTGACTGAGTCGTTCGCGCCCGGATTCATGCAGCGCATCGGCCTGGACTACGAGGCCGTGCGTCGGATCAAGCCGGACGTGATCATGTGCTCGATGTCGATGGAGGGTCAGACGGGGCCGCACGCGGGATTTCGCGGGTTCGGACTGACGCTGCAGGCGACCGCCGGCGTCACGGGCGTGACAGGCTGGCCCGATCGGACGCCGGTTGGGACGGGCGTCGCCTACACCGACTGGGTTGCGACGCATGTGGCGATCATTGGCATGCTCGCGGCGCTAGATCATCGTCGACGCAGCGGCGAGGGGCAGTACATCGATCTCTCGCAGTTCGAGGCGTCGACGCTCGTGCTCGACGCCGGGGTGATCGACGCGGCCAACACGGGGCGCGTCGCCGCGCCGCTCGGCAATCGCGACCCGCGACACGCGCCGCACGGGGTGTATCCCTGCGCCGAAGACGATCGAGGCGGCGATCGTTGGGTCGCGATCGCCGTAACGACGGATGAGCAATGGCGGGCGCTGGCGAAAGCGATTGGTCGCGAGGACTGGCTGGAATCTGTAGAGCTCTGCGATGCGGCGGGCCGTCTCTCGGCGCAGGACATGCTCGACGAAGCGATCGGCGCCTGGACGGTTGAGCGCTGCGTCGATGAGATTGAGCAGACGCTGCAATCGGTCGGCGTGGCGGCGCACCGCGCCTCGACGGTGCAGGACGCGCACCTTGATCCGCAGCTGGCGCATCGCGAGCACTGGTGGTCGAGCGAGCATCCGGTGATCGGGAAGATGTCGTACGAGAGTCCGGCCTGGCGGCTGAGCCACACGCCGCCGCCGATGCCGCGACGATCGCCGCTGTTGGGCGAGGACTCCGAGTACGTCTACCGCGAGCTCTGCGGCTACAGCGAGGCCGAGTTCCAACAGTTGATGATCGACGGCGTCGTCGAGTAGCGCGGCATCACGGCACGACTCGGCCAGCGAGCGCGCCGGTCGCGCGTCCGCCGTCGACCGCCAGCTCGCCATTGACGACCACGTACGGAATTCCGACGGGCGGCGTTCGCGGGTCGGTGAAGTCGGCCGTGTCGATGATCGTGTCGGCGTCGAAGGCGATCAGATCGGCGTAATGCCCCTCAGCGACGACGCCGCGGTCGGTGAGTCCGAAGCGCGTCGCGGGCAGTGAGGTCATGCCTCGGACGAGGCGCTCGAGCGAGACGCCGAGACGTCTGCGCAGACGGCCGAGCACGCGCGGAAACGTCCCGTAGGCGCGCGGATGCGGCACGCCCTCATCGAACGGGATTCCGTCCGAACCGACCATGTAGTCGTCGCGCGAGAGCAACGCGATCACGTCCGCTTCGACCTGTCGGACGACCGAGGCGCTGGCGGGTAGGCCGTCGCGGAAGCCGCACTGTAAGCCGGACTCTCGCATGACGGTGAGCGTCATCTCGGACACCGAAACGCCCATCTGCGCGGCGGCGTCGGCGAACGACATACCTTCGTAGCGCTTGAGGTGGTCGGCGCCGATCCAGGTCCAGGCGGCCTGATCGTTACGTCCGGGGAAGAGATGCTCGAGCGAGTCGACGAGACGATCGCGCCAGGCCGGATCGCCCAGCCGTTCGAGCAGCCGGTCGACGCCGCCGACGTGGCACTCGCCGCGCAAGAAGTATCCGGGCACGGTCGCGGCGGCGGCGTAGGGATAACACTCGAGCGTCACATCGACGCCGTCGGCCTTGGCGCGGTCGACCTCGGCCATGATTTCGTCGATTCGGCCGGCGTTTGCGGGATGCGTGCGGTAGTGCGAGACGTGGACTTTGACGCCGCTGCGTCGGCCGATGTTCATCGCCTCGATGATGCCTGAGCCCTCGGGCGCGCGATCGTCATTGTGGTTGCGAATGTGGGTCACATAGACGCCGTCGTGCTCGGCGATGACAGAGTTGAGCGCGACGAGCTCGTCTGTGTCGGAGTAGGAGTTGGGGTAGTAGGAGAGGCCGGTCGACAAGCCCGTCGCGCCTTGTTCCATAGCTTCTTCGAGCATGCGTTGGGCGCGCGACAGGGCGCCGCCGCGCAGTGGGACATCTTCGAATCCGACGCTCTCAAGTCGGACTGGACCATGAGGCGCCAACAGCGCGACGTTGCAGCCTTTGCCGTCATAGTGCCCGCGCGCGGCGGACATTGACGACATGTCGAGACCGCTCGGCGGCGGACCGTACAAGCCGGCGATGTAGCGTCCGTACGATTCGAGGTTGGCGTCCGAGAGCAGCGCGTATGACAGTCCATCTTGGGTAATGAACTCAGTCGTGACGCCCTGGAGCAGGCCGTGCGCGTGGATCGGGTCGCGCAGTAGGACGCCGTCGGAGTGGGCGTGGGTGTCGATCAGGCCGGGAGCGATGGTCAGTCCAACGGCGTCAATCTCGCGAGCGGCGTGTAGCCCGGAGAGGTCGCCGATGGCGCTGATTCGATCGCCGTCAAGGGCGACGTCGGCATCGAATGCCGGCGATCCGGTGCCATCGATCAGACGGCCGCCGCGGAGGATGAGGTCGGTCACTGGGACTCTGCCTCCGCCGATCGCAGCTGGGCCTGACTTTCGTCCCAAGCGTCGATCTTGGCCTCAATGTACTGCCAGCGATCGTCGATCTCCTGGTGCAGCAACACGACCGCCGCTTGCCAATCGCGCTGGCCCGGCCCTCGGGTGTCGGCGCGGACGTGCTCGCCGATCAGGGCGGCAATCTGGTCGACTCGCTCGTGCATCAGATCGAGCGAGAGCGTGTCCCGCAGCAGCGCTCTGGATGCGTCGATGTAGCGCTCCCAGCCCAGCGTCGCCCAGGCGTGGAGCACTGGATCACAATGCGGAGCGCGGGCGTCAAGGTCCCAGAACACCTTCCGCATCCGGCAGGAACGGTGCAGATCATCCCAGTCGGGCATGTCGTAGTACTCGCGAATCGGGCTGGGCGAGCGCCAGCTGTGTTCGAGATCCCACGGGATCAACGTGAACCTGCCCGACAGCGCGTCTTGATACCAGAAGTAGTTGTGATTGAGGCATTCAGGCACGCAGTACCAGGCGACGATGCCGTCCCAGTTGTCGGTGAGTCGATCGGCGGCCAGATAGTTGAACAGGTCATCGGGCTGCTGCAGGTTGTCGAGCAGCGCTGCGTAGACCGCCTCGTTGCCGTCGGCGGCTGAGACGGCCTCGGAGAACTCGATCAAGCCCGCTGGGTTGCGAGGGCCTCGCGCGATTGCGTCGGTGAGGGTCACTTGGAAGGCCCAGAGACTGTCGATACGACCGGGCCAGATTTCCTTGTAAAGCACGCCTCGTCCGCGGTCGCGGAATCGGTCGGCGATGAAGCGATCGTCGATGTCTTCGGTCAGCGTGTAGAGACCGATCGGTTCGCCGTTGAGTTGCAGGTTTGCGAAGACTGAGCGTGGCGCAATGACGCCGGCGTTGCGGAAGACTTGATAGCTGATCACTTCACGCATCTGCGCCTCGTCGCCGTTCATGGCGTGGAAGTTGAGACGTTTGAGTCCGTGGAAGCGAGACGCGGGATCGTACTCGTTGAACTTGAGCTTCCAGGAGAGTTTGGGGCAGACCTGCCGTCCGTCGACGAAACAGGCGCGCAGCACTCCGAAGAATCCCTTGTAGCGCACGCCGATTGGATCGATGCGATCGCCGTCGATCTCGACTGCGCCGCGAACGTAGACCTCTGCCGTTGGATCGCGCGTTAGCTGAGCTTGTTCGTCATCGTCGAGCAAGATGTTGTAGGTGCGAATGGTCTGTAGATCGAAAACGACATTGAACGGATCGCTGCGCTGTTGGTCGACGCCGATCGTGGTGCGGGCGGCCTCGGCTGGCTCGCGCGGGGCGGGCTGGTCGCCTTCGATCGCCAGCACAACAGCGGCGATCATGACGCCAAGAGCGGCAGCGGTCGCAGCGACGGCGCCGATGGAAGCTCGTCCACGCGCCCGACCACTCGCCCAACGCAGCTGGTTCAGCACCGCCTCGACCTGTCGCTGTCTGGCCCGCCGCTCTAGTCGGAGGCGCTCGCTGGCTCTTAGCATATCGACATGGCATTGAGTCCCCGACCTGCTCCGACCGCCGACGCGACCAGCGAGGCTGACCAGCGCGAGGAGCGTAAGTGTCCCGTGCCCATGGCGCGCGCGAGGCTGATCGAAGCCTGGCTCGACGCTCGACTGCCCCGTGATCCTCGCTTTCCGGAGGGCGTGATCACGAGCTGTTACTACGACAGCATCAGCCTCGACGCGTATCAGGAATCGGTCGATGGCGAGCTGCTCAAGCAGAAGCTGCGTTTGCGTTGGTATGGCGAACCGATCGACCGCTATGCGGGCGTCTGGCTGGAGCTCAAATCGCGCGATGGCGCGCGCTCGTTCAAGCATCGAGTTCGCGCGCCGATCGAGGGCAACGAATCGTCGCTCGGTCTGGTCATACCCGACCAACAGACTCTGAGGCGTCAGCTGCGGGAGCTGGAAACCCTTGTCGGTCAGCGGTTTGCGCCGACGTTGCAGCCGACCGCCATCGTTCGTTATCGGCGGATTCGCTGGCAGACGACTGACGGCTCATTGCGCGCGTCGCTCGACACGGATGTCCGCGTCGCCGCGCCGCAAGGTCTACCCATTTGGCTGCCGCTGCCTGATGGAGGCGTGCTCGAGCTCAAGTCGGCGGGTGAGCTGCCGCCTCAGGCGGCGCATCTGGGACGTTTGGGCTTGCGGCGCAGCGCTCACTCCAAGTACGCGCTCGCGGTCGAACGGCTCTACGGCGGCGAGCGGGCCCGCGTCGGCTAGGCATTCCTGGAGGTGACGATGCAATTCGTGATGATCACGTGGCCGGAGATTCTTGGCCCAACGTCAGAAATTGCGCTGGAAGAGTATCTGTTGGCGATGATCGTGTCATTGGCGGCATCGATCGCGACGTATGGGTTGTACTTGATGTTCTATCGCGACTGGCAGCGCGGCGCCGGGATACACCGCGTGTTTCTGCTCGCTGGACCGGCGATCACGCTGCTGTTCATCGCGATCCAGTGGTCGCTGCCGCTCTCGCTGGGTCTGCTGGGCGCGTTGTCATTCGTGCGCTTTCGCACGCCGATCAAGGATCCTGCCGAGATCGGCTACCTGTTGGTGGTGATCGCGTCATCGATCGGCGCGGCGACGTACAACTACGAGTTGATTGGCATCCTGTTCGCCGCTGTCGCGCTGGTACTGATCGGTCAACGCATCTTCTCGGGCACGGGACTGAGCGGCCTTGCGTCGGGCAGTCGCGATCTGATCATCACGATGCCGTCGGCTGACTACGCCGAGCACGAAGCGGCGTTGCTTGCATTTCTGCGATCCAATCTGCGCGGTTACAAGACGGTGTCGATGACGCAGAATGCGGGCGCAGCGAGTTTGCATGCGACGTTCCGACGCTCGCGCTATGACGATCGCTGGGCGGAGTTTCGTCGTGAGCTCGAGTCGAGCATCGCGCCTGCGACGATTGAGCTGTACGTGGGATAGTCTCTCGGTCAGGGGAGCGGAAGGGGACCGGTGTCCTCCACAGTCTTCAACACTGATGCGGGGCGGTCCGCACCGTCTCGGGTGGGTTCGACTCCCATGCGCTCCCGCCAGACAGGATTCGGCGATGTGTACCGGCGTGCGTCGAGGGCGCCGCGATCAGGGCGCGGGGAGCCCCTCAGTCCCCATGTTCAAGCCAGGGGCTGGCGCTTTGTGACAGCTCCCCCTTCGGGGGAGCTCTTAGAGGGCGTCGATGACGGCTTCGGCGAAGGATTCGGTGCTTGCGGCGCCGCCCTGGTCCGGGGTGAGCCGGTCGCCCTCGGCGTAGACGTCGTCGATTGCTCGCTCGAGCGCCGCGGCGGACTCGTGCTGGCCGAGGTGGTGCAGCATCATCACGGCGGAGAGCATCGTGGCGGTGGGGTTGATCTTGTGTTGACCGGCGATGTCGGGCGCCGTGCCGTGGACGGACTCGAAGTAGGCCCAGTCGTCGCCGAAGCATCCTGACGGCGCGAGGCCGAGCCCGCCGATCGTGCCCGCGCCTTCGTCGGAGAAGATGTCGCCGTAGAGATTGGGCAAGAGCACGACATCGAGGTCGTGCGGCGAGGCGACGATGCGCCGGGCGAAGTCGTCGGCGATGAAGGACTCGAACTCAACATCGGCGTAACCCGAGGCGACCTCGGCGGCGATCTCGACGAACCAGCCGTCGGTGCGCGCGAGCACATTGGTCTTGGCCGAACAGGTCAGTTTGCCGGGGAAGCCTTCGGCGCGCCGCTGTTGGGCGAGTCGGCAGGCGAAGTGCGCGACGCGCTCGACGTTGGCTCGCGTGAAGTACTTGATCGCGTAACGACCCTCGGCCTCGGCGAAATGGTTGAAACCGCCCGGCACCTGCGTTCGCGAGACGCCGCCGAATCGCGGTCGGTCGGCCAGGCCTGAGGCGGCCACTTCGGAGAGGTCGCCCTCGATGCCGGCGTAGAGGTCCTCGAGGTTTTCTCGCACGATGATGTAGTCGATGCCCTCGGGCTGCGCCATGGGCGAGCGAAAGCCGGGCCGCCACTTGATCGGTCGAACGTTGGCGTAGGTCTGACGACCCCAGCGAAAGTAGCCGACGCCCGGCGTTTGTCCGTTGGTCGAGCCGAAGAGCACGGTGTCGCAGCGTTCGGCGGCGTCGATCACAAGCTGTTCGCCCTCTTCGCGCGACATCTCTCGAGCCAGTTCTGCGCCGTCGGGCAACACCTCGAACGCGATCGGCAGCTCCATCGCCTGGAGCACGGAGAGCGTCGCATGCACCGCCTCGGGGGCGGCGTCGTCGCCGGGCAAGACGCCAACAGTCGGTTGATCGCTCATCAGTCGCCTCCCGCGGGCGTTCGCTCGTCGCGCTCGAGGTCGCGGAACCAGGCGTCGTCGATACCGGTGACTCGACCGAGTTCGTCGAAGGTCAGGCCGAGCCGATTGGTGTGCATCAGGTCGAGCAGCTCATCGCCGTCGACCAGCTCGATCAGCGCGTCGCCGGCGTCCGCTTCGTCGACGGCCGAGGCCGTGAAGTCGCCGTTGGAGATGTACAGCCCTTCGTCGGTGGCGCCGTCCATCTGCGCGCGCAGCTCGCGGACCTGATTCGCGCCGAGCGAGCCGAAGGAGCGTCGGCAGACGGCATAGACGGACGCGCGTTCCGCGTCGTCGTGCACGCCGATGCACTCGACCGCGCCGTCGTAGGCGATGCGTTGGATGTGGACGTCGACGACGGCGAGCGCGTCGAGGATGCGCAGCGTGAACTGTTCGAATGCGCCGCGCCCGAGACTGCGAATCGACGAATCGAGTCGCGAGCGCCACTCGTAGTCGTCCATCGGCGGCAGGTCGAGCGCTTCGCCTGGCGGCGGCTCACTGCGCACGTCGACGCTATCGGATTCGAATGCCTGGTCGGCGCGCTCGGCTTCCTGTGCGCGGCGCTGTCGGCCGCGTCGAATGGTGCGCCAGCCGAGGTAAGCGACGGCGAGCAGCAGCGGCGCGAGCGTCGCCCAGGCGGGCGGCGTCTCGCCATCTTCGACGCCGGCGAGCGCCGCGAAGACCCAGTTTCCGATGAGGAGAATGAGCAGCGCAACGAGTACATCAACGAGCATCGATCGCATGTTGCTCAGGTCCCATCTTCGAACTGGTTGAAGTACGACTCGTCAATGGTGACATCTTCGATCACTCGGGGCGTCGTGCGCACGCCGAGGGAGTGTTCCTTGAGCAACTCGGTCAGTCGCTCGCCATCGATCAGTTCTACCGGGTTTGCTCCTGCTCGAGAGGCTTCGCGCTTGGCGTCCTCACTGAAGTAGCCCGTTGTGATCATGATTCCGCGATCGGCCCTTCCGATGAACGAACCACGAAAGTCTCGAATGGCTCCGGCGCCCACAGTGCCGCGATAACGCTTGCATTGGAACGCCGTGTGGAACGAGATCAATCCGGATGGTCGATAGACTCCGATACCGTCAATACCACCGTCACCAGAGCGGCCAGTGACTTCCACGTCGTCGAATCCAGCAACACCCAGGAGTGAGGCGGCAAGATGCTCAAACTGGCTTGGGGACACACCGCGCAATCGAGCGAGCAACTCCTCTCTCCAGTCAATTGGCACGGAGTCCAGGTAGTCGCCTGACTCGCCGTTGTCGCTCGCGGCCGAATCATCCCCGGGCGATTGTCGCTTTGGAACCGAGTCCCGCTCTGCCTTTCGTTGCGCCAAGTGAAGGTCATACCTCTGGTTGACCACTTCGATTGCGATATCTCGGCCTTCGTCAGTTAGTGTCCATAGCGCTCGCCCTACGTTCTCGGCAGCTCCAGCGACATTCAGGGCCGTGCGAGCCCAGGCTACGGAATAGGCAAGCTCTGTTTGGTTGGAGTTGAGATGTAACACGGCGCGCTGAGAAGCAGTGAGATTGAGGCGGTCTGCGACCGCCTGATTGATTGCCTCATTCGTTGCGGGCAAGGTCATCTGACGCATAGCGTCGAGGGTGACGCGGCGCAGCTCGGGATAGGGCGGCACGCCGGCCTGTTCGCGTCGGGACTGGTGTTGGTTCACGCGTCGCCTCCGCCTCGCAGGCTACTCGCTGAAGAGGCCCAGTCGTTTCTCGAGGTCCGTGGCGGGGCGGAAGACGAACTTCTTTCCCGAACGCTCGCGTAAGAGGTAACCGCGTTCGGCCAAGTCTTGAAGGTCGGCGCGCGCCGCCCAGTACGACACGCGGTGCTCGTTTTGTTGCTGCGCGATCGTGAAGATCCGGTTGGGCTGGTCCAGCGCGCACTCGAGGACGGCGAGTTGGCGCTCGCTGAAGCCACGATCGGTGAGCCGCTCTACCAGGTCTCGCGTCGCTGCGGCTTGCTCCTGCAAGTCTGTATCCAGTTGAGCGACGGCCTTACTCATGATGTCGAGCTGATGCAGGATGAAGTGGGTCGCGTCGTTGTTGTCCGCGGTGACGCATTGATACGCGCGGTCGTACTGGCGCTGCGCCCGAAACAAAAATTGCGAGATTGGCAGATAGGGGGCCAACCACCAATCCGACCTGAGTAGTGACCAGTAGAAGAGCGCCCTCGCCGTACGGCCGTTGCCGTCGACGAACGGGTGGTCGTAGCCGATCATGAAGTGCAGCAGGATGGCCCGAACCAGAGGATGGATGAAATCCTCAGCGCGACTGGAGTTGGCGAACTCGCAAATGCGCTGCATGCGATCGGGGAGCTCGTCGGCGGGCGGTGGGCGATGCAGGATCTCGCCGCTTGACGAGACCACAGAGACTCGATCTTCACCTGGTCGCTGCAGGCGTCCAGCGTCGCGCTCATCGGGAAGCGTGCCGTCCGTCACGATCTTGTGCAACTGCAGGATGTGCTGCAAATCGACGGGTTCGTCGTTATCAGCCCACTCAGTGACGGTCTGCATGGCGGCGAAGTTGTTGACGATCATTCGCTCGCTGTTGTCGCGCGGCGCTCGACCATCAGTCAGCATGGCTTGTGCCAGCTGACGACTGGTGTTCGCTCCCTCGAGTCGACTCGATTGGATCGACTCACTCATGAGTCCGCGTTGCAGCCAGCGTCGGCGCGCTGCCGTTGTCATCAGGGATTCGTCGGCGAGGACGTGTCCACGCTGCGTTTGGTCGAGCTGATCGAGCAGTGCCAGCAGCGGTTGTGCGGGGCAGTACCAGAATTGCTGATCGCCAGGCCCAAGAAGCGGCAGGGCGCGAGCGGATCCTCTGCGAGCCGTCAACGTGCCGAACCAGTGCATGGAGACACTGAGCCCGGAGGGGGGCGTACGATGCCGCAGTTCGTCAAAGGGGAGATAGCGTCCGTTGCCGTCAAGCTGGCGGGCGCCGTCGAGCACGGCGAGCTGCTGGTCGGGACTCAGGTCAGCGAACTCCAGAGCGAGCGCAGTCCGCGTGGGAGCAGAGGTGGGTAGCGCCATGCGTCCAGACCGGTCCTACTGTTTGTGTTTTCACGGTTTCTGTGAAACCAATAGTAGGGCCAGTGTCGGAGGCCGACGCGGAATCATCTGCCCGTTCTGTAGATTTCCTCACGGTTTCTGTGAAACCAATAGAAGAACGAGTTGGGCGCGAACCACTTCAGGTGGCAATCAAGTGGCAATCAAGTGGCAGTTTGGAGTCAATTTCGTTGGCATTGACTCCAAACTGCCTTTGTCCGGCTACACCGGGAGCGCCGACTGGTCGATGTTGTAGAGCCGCTGCACGTTGCCCCAGACCATCTTGTCGACGTCGGACTGGGGGACGCCGTCCATGATCTCGTCCAGGACGCGCTGAGAGTTCGGCCAGATCGCGTCGTGGTGCGGATAGTCGTTGCCCCAGAGCAGGTTGTCGACGCCGATGCCGTCGCGCGTTTGCACGCCGATCGCGTCGTCTTCGAACGTGACCATGAAGTTGCGGCGGAAGTACTCGGTCGGCAGCATCGGCAGTTCGGGCGTGCGGTCGACGGCGCGGGCGCGGTAGTAGGCGTGATCCCAGCGCTCGAGCACGTGGGCGATCCAGCCGGTTTCCCACTCGGCCATGACGAAGCGCAGGTTGGGGTGCCGCTCGCAGACGCCTGAGGTAACGAGGTTGGAGATCGTGTTCCAGGCCGCTGAGTGAGCCAGCGTGTAGCTGACGACTTCGTCCCACTCCTTGGGCAAACCCATGCCGGGCTCGGAACCGCAGAAGATGTGCATCGTCAGGGGCAGGCCGACCTCTTCGGCGGCGTTCCAGAAGGGCTCGTAGTAGGGATCGGAGTAGGGCAGGTCGCTGGGGGCCGTGCAGGGGATGGCGACGCCCTTGATGCCCATCTTGGCGCAGCGCTCGAGCTCAGCCACGCCGGCCTCGACGTCGCGCAGGGTGATGCAACCGATCCCGATCAGTCGCTCGGGGCTGTGCGAGCAGTAGTCGCGGATCCAGTCGTTGTGTCGGCGGAAGACGGCGTTGACGACTTCGACGTCCTCGACCATGTAGGTGAGCATGTTGATCGAGGGATACATGACCTCGCCGACGACGCCGTCTGTGTCCTGCTCGGTGAGGCGCGCGACCGGGTCTTTGACGCCGGGATTGATCAGGTCCCACCCGCGCTGCATCTTCTCTTTGGTTTCGGGAAGATTGAGATTGGCGCCGGCGATGCCGAGTCGTCCAACGAGCATGGCGAAGTCGATCTGCGGCCAGGCGAGGTAGACGCCTTCGCGGCCCTTCCAGCCGTCGACCACTCGCGGCGCGCGGTCGCCGTACTTCTCTACCAGGCCATCGAAGACCTCAGGGCCTTCCACCACATGCGAGTCGCAGGAATAGACAATTTCACTGACCATGACCAACCGTCCTCTCGGTGCTTGACACAGGATAATCGGATAGCGACGAACTCGACGCGAGAGGGCGCCTGATGTGAAGAGTTGGCGATGGCATTGGCGACTTGCGGCGGGTTTGTTGGTGTCGCTGGCGATCGTCGCGCTCGCTGGGTGCCTCGCGCCGAGCGATGAACAAACAACCGAGCAACAGCAAGTTGACGAGCGTTCGACCGCTCGCGAACCAGTCGAGACGCCTCGTCAGCGGCAGAGTCAACCCGAGCCTGCGGCGGTCGAAGCGGACGACGACTGGATCGATGAGCTACTCGCGGAGCTCAACGTCGCCGCGGAGTCCGACCAGGGCGTCGATTACGACCGCGATCTGTATGGTCGCTGGGCTGAGCTGGCGGATTCGGGCTGCAGCGTTCGGGAGCGAGTGCTGATCGCCGAGGCGAAACGCATTACGCAAGTTGACGAGCGCTGTCGCCCATTAGACGGCGTGTGGCTCTCGTGGTTCGACGGCGTCAGGCTTGAGAATCCGTCCGATGTCCACATTGATCACATGGTGCCGCTTGCCGAGGCGCATCGTTCTGGCGCGGCTCGTTGGGGCGCCGAACGCCGCTGGGACTATTACAACGACTTGGATCTGCCGGCCGCGCTGACAGCCGTGTCGGCCTCGAGCAACCAGACGAAGTCGGACCAGGATCCGTCCAAGTGGCGGCCGTCGCGGCGCGAGGCGTGGTGTCAGTACGCGCGAGATTGGGTGGCGGTCAAGGTCAAGTGGTCACTGAGCGCGGACCGCGCCGAGCTTGAGGCGCTGCGTCAGATGTTGACCACGTGCACCGGCGATTACACGCGCCCGACTGAGTTTCCGCAGCGCCGCCCGTCCGTCGTTGACGCTGAGGTCGAGTCGCAGACGCCGCCACCGAGCAGCCCGACTCCGGGCGTCTACGCCTCTTGCGACGAGGCGGCGGCGTCTGGGCTCGAGCGTCGCACGGGACGCAGCGGCTCAGGCCGCGGATTTCCCGCCGCGTCAGTGCCGTCGGCCAGAGACGGCGACGGCGATGGCGTCGTCTGTGAGCGCTAGATGTCGAGCGGGATGTCCATTTGGGCTGAGAGATCGCGGAGATCCTGCAGCGTCGAGGCGGGATAGACGACATGTCCGGCGGCGACGCGCTCGTCGTAGACGCGCTGTTCGATTTCACCCGGCGCGAAGACCTCCTCGACGCCGGGCAGCGGATCCGCGGATTTGATCTGCTCGACCATCGAGTCAACCGCGTTGGCGAACACGGCGGCGTCTCCGAAGATGTCGGGATCGATTACGAGCAGGAACTGTCCGCGCTTGCCGATGTTGACGTCGGCTGAGTGGTATCCACCGGGCAGCGCGCCGGCGAGCAGGTTCATGAACAGGCTGAGGCCAGAGCCCTTGTACGCGGCGACCGCGCCGAGCGCCGGGATGACGCCTGACATGGCGGTCTCGGGATCGACGGTTGGCTGGCCTTCGAGGTCGCGGAAGCCCCAGTCTTCGGGGATCTCGCGGCCTTCGGCTCGGGCGCGCATGACTTTGCCCAGCGCGACCGGCGTCAGCGCCATATCAAGCACGACTGGCGGTCCCGAAGCGCGGGGCGCGGCGAACGCCATCGGGTTGTTGCCGGTCATCCGCGTTCGCGCGCCGAACGGCGCGAGCGTCGGCACGCTGGTGGTAGTGCAGAACGCCACAAACCCTGCTGCGGCGGCCATCATTGGGTAGTAGGCGCCCATGCCCCAATCGTTGCTATTGCGCAACGCGCCGAGGGCGAGACCGGTGTCTTTGGCCATTTCGATCGTGCGCTGCATGGCGCGAGCGACGACGAGCTGACCGATACCGCCGTCGCCGTCGATGACGTGGGAGACCGCCGTCTCTTTGAGCACGGCCAGGCTGGGCGTTGGATTGTAGCGGCCTGACTGAAGGTGTCCGGCGTACCAGCCGAGGCGCTGAAACCCGTGCGTATCGACGCCGCGCAAGTCGGCGGTCAGCTGGATATCGACCGTGAACGCCGCGTCGTCGGGCGGCACGCCGCAGGCTTCGTAGACGGCGGCGCCGAAGACGCGCAGCGGTTCAAGCGGGACGACTTCGGTCGCATCCTGATCGGCCATGGCTCAGTCCCCGGACTCGGAAACCAGGCCGTCGTCCGACATGCCGCGCGCTTCGCCCGAGGTTTGAGCGGCGCAGACGATGAACTCGAGATCCTCAGGTCCCTGGCTGTATATCTGATGCGCGATGTCGGCGGGAAAGAAGAGGAAGTCGCCCGCCGTGGCGGTCGTGCGCCAGGGTCCGCAGTCGATTTCGGCATTGCCCTTGAGGAAGTAGTAGACCTTCTCGACGTCCTCGTGGATGTGTCGGACGTTGGTCTCGCCGACGGGCAGCACGTTGTAGAGCACGAACTGCAAAGAGCTTTCGAATCGTCCTTCAGCGGCGGTGAACATCCGTCGAGCGTGGATGTTTCGTCCGACGCTGACTGGCGTGTCGGACATGGGCTTGACAACGAAGCGCGCGTTCTCGGGCGGGGCGACGGGGTCGCCCTTGAGCGCCGGCGCGACGGGCGGCATGTTGCGTTCAGGCGTCTCGGAAGTCTGTTGCGTCATCGCGTCCTCCACCTGGTGATGAGTCTGAGTTATGGCAGTCTGCGTAGCAGGATAGTCAGCAGCTCGCCGCTCTCTCGCTGATTTCTGAGGTGAGCGCGCTAGAAGGGCAGGCCGAGGGCGTTGGTGAGGAAGGCCATCCACTGGCGCGACTCTTGGAAGCGCGCGATCGTGTAGTCAACGAAGTCGGGCGCGGTGACATCCTCGATGTCGAGGTCGTGCGTGATGATGAAGTGTTTGCGTTTGATGTCGTCGATCATCGGATGGTCGGCCGAGTAGCCGCGCGGCGGACGTTTGAGACTGTCGCCGTGTCCGTCAAGACGCCAATCGTCGGAGTCGGCGATTCGTTTGACCTGGCGCCACTTGCGCGGATGCTGGTCAATCGCGCGGCGATAAGCGGCGAGCGCGTCGCGGTCGGGAGCGTAGCTGCCGACGCCGAGAAAGCAGTCATCGGGCGCGATGTGCACGTAGTAGCTCGGCGCGTAGACGTCTGTGCCCGATTCGTGGCGGAACTGGATGCCGACGTTGGTCTTGTAGGGTGACTTGTCACGCGAGAAGCGAACATCGCGATGGATGCGCATCAGCGATCCGCCCTGTTTCCGATCTGAAGCGCGCATGTGCGGCGAGATGTCGGCCAACGGACCGGCGACCTGGCGGATGTACTCGAGAGCCGGCTCGCGCAACAGCGACTCGTAGTCGTCCTTATGGACGTTGAACCATTCGCGGTCGTTGTGCGCGGCGAGGTCGACGAGGAAGTCGAGCATCCGCTCGCTGAAGATCATGGCTGGCTCCGATCACTCGCTCGTCGCGGCATCGGTCGACTCAGAGATTGGGGCGCGATAGCGGCTGATCGAGCGCCAGAGTAGTCCGATCAGCAGCGTCACTCCGAGGCCGATCGCGCCGCCGAGGAAGTAGGTGTTATCGACGCCGACCTCGTCGCCCCAGAATCCGACCCAGATGATGCCGATGTTGTTGGCCGTTTGCGCCATGAGGACCATGACCGAGAACGCGCGGCCGCGCATTTCGTCGGGTGTGGTCAGATGAACAGTGACCTGTCGCACGGCGACGGTGACCGAATCGGCTGCGCCGAGGATCGCAATCACGATCATCCCCATCCAAAGCCAGGGCGCTGCGCCGAGCGCGAAGAGCAGCGCGGCGTAGACGGCCGATGCGGCGAGGACCATGACGCCTTTGGCTCGATAGTTGACGAGGAACAGCGCCAACAGCATCCCGCAGGCGGAGCCGACCGCGTTGACCGTTCCCAATGCGCCGGCCGCGCCGACCCCGGCCATGAACAGTCCGCTCGCGAGCAGCGGCAGGATCTCGCGGTAGTACGAGACGATGGTGATGCCCCAGTCGAGGATGAAGAGACCGGGCAGAATCGGGTGTCGCGCGACGTATGATGCGCCGTCGATGATCATGCGCAACATCGACTGAGGCGAGGTCACGGCGCGCGCGGACGTGCGAATCAACGTCGGCATCACAGCCGACACAGCGGCGAAGCCAGCTGCGACCCAGAGCATGCCGATGGCGTCAAGCGCGACGGCGAGCGCAGTGACGATCGCGCCGCCGAGAATCCAGCCGGTCATCTGCGTGCTGGTGTCGAGTGTCACGGCGGCGCTCAGGTACTGCTGGGGGACGACGCGCGGCGTGATCGTGGCGCGAGCGGGAGCGACGAACGTGGCGAGGCCGCCAAGGGTGCCGAGCGCCACCCAGGCCATCCAGAACTGGAGCGCGTCGACGGTCGCCGCGGCGGCGACGGCGATCAGGATCGCGAGCACCGCGGCATTGGCCCCCGCCATGAGCCAGCGACGGTCGAACCGGTCAGCGAGCACGCCGCCGTAGAGCACGGCGAGCGCCTGGATCGGCAGCTGCACGGCGCCAATGATCGCGACCTCGGTGAAGGACTCGGCGCCGGTTTGGTCGAGAAACCACTGCGGGATGGCGATGAATCGAATCTGCTGGGCGATGATCATGCAGAGCGCGGCCGCCCAAAGCACGCGGTAGTCTCGAATCGCGAAGAGGCTGCGCAGCGGCGGTCGCGCGAAGGCGGGCCGTTGGCTCACGATCCGACCTGCCGATCGCCCTCGCGGATTCGGCGGGCTCGTGATCGGAGCTGCGTCATACTGGTCGCCGTAGCGCGGAGCGATGCAGGCATATCTGCGGAGGATATCGGGCGTCGCGATTGGAGAGAGAGTGAGTCATGAAGGTTGGGGTCTACCTGCCGCAGGTCGGCGGCGCGGCGACGCCGGAGCAAGTGACGCGCGTGGCGCGCGCTGTGGAGTCGTGCGGGTTCGATTCGCTCTGGACCTTTGATCACGTGGTCCTGCGGCCTGATCAGGGTTCGGACTATCCATACTCCGAAGACGGCCGCTTTCTCGTTCCTGCTGAAGCCAGCTTCCTCGAGCCGCTGACGCTCTTGACGTTCGCCGCAGCGGTGACGGAACGGGTGGAGCTGGGCACGGCGGTCTTGGTCGCGCCGATGCGCGCTCCGGTGCTGCACGCGAAGCTGATGGCGACGCTCGACCATCTCGCCGGCGGACGGCTGCTTCTCGGCGCGGGCGTCGGTTGGTGGAAGGAAGAGTTTGAGGCGCTGTCGATGCCGTTCGATCGTCGCGGCGCGCGGATGGACGAGTATCTGCAGGTGTTGCGCGACCTGTGGGAGAACGAGGTCGGCAGTTTCGCGGGCGAGTTCTACAACACTGAGGGTTGGTACTGTCGGCCGCAGCCGCCGCGTCGGGTGCCGATTCTGTTGGGCGGCAATCATCCCAGGCAGTTGCGGCGCGCGGGTCGGTTCGCTGACGGCTATCTGGCCAATCCGGCGATGCTCGATTCGCTTGATGATGATTGGGCGCTGGTTCGCTCGGAGGCGGAGTCGCATGGTCGTGATCCGTCGGCGCTGAGTTTGGCGATCAACCGGATCACGGTGATCGGCGAGGACACGATCGACGAGGCGGCGGAGACATTGGGCGCGATGAAGTCGCGCGGGTTCGATCACGCGATTGCGAATCTGGATCCGTCAGCGGACGCTGAGGCGGTGCTCACGAGGTTCGCGGAGCGTCACCTCGCGGGTCTGCAGGGGGCGTGATTGGGCGGTTGTGAATTCAAGATTGGGACGCCGACTTGAGATGCTTGCGCTAGCAATTCAGATGTCGCGGTGAATCTTTCATTCTCGGCGACGCCATTCAAGGATTTGAGCCGAGTCTTGCATTTCATGTCGCAGTTTTCAAGGTTCATCCTCAACCTTGAAGAACGTAGCAATCAATTCAAACTTCTGGCATCAACTCTTCATTTCAGCTAGGATTATTCAAAAGTCGGTCGATTGGCTTGAATTCTGGTCCAGGACGTGAAACGCGCGGATAACGGCCGCTACCAGGTCACCGACTTCGCCGGCGAGTCGGTGCGCGCCTTCGTGCCCCGACCCTTGCCGCCGGCCCCACCGATCGACCTCGCTGGGATGCAGCGCGAACTTGAGCGAGCCTCGCTCGCGCTTGGCCGGCTCGACTCCGAATCCCGTCTGCTGCCTGACCCTGGACTGTTTGTGTACGCATACGTCCGCCGCGAGGCTCAGCTCTCCTCACAGATCGAAGGGACGCAATCGTCGCTGTCCGATCTGTTCGAGCTGGAACTCGAAGGGACGGTCAGTCAGTGGGGCGACGACGAGACAGAAGTTTCGAACTATGTCAACGCGCTGGAGCACGGTTTGCGCCGCATGCGCGAGGGATTCCCACTCAGCAATCGGCTGATCCGCGAGCTGCACGGCCTGTTGCTGAGCAGCGGTCGCGGCAGCGAGAAGATGCCGGGCGAGTTTCGCCGATCTCAGAACTGGATCGGAGGCGCCCGCCCTGGCACGGCGCAATACGTGCCGCCGCCGCACGGCGAACTCGAAGACTGCATGGCAGCGCTCGAGCGGTTCATCCATGCCGAGGACGATGGTTTGCCTACCCTCGTTCGAGCCGGCATGGCTCACGCGCAGTTTGAGTCGATCCATCCGTTCCTCGACGGCAACGGCCGGGTCGGGAGGCTGTTGATCGCTTTCGTCTTGCATCAGAACGCGGTCCTGCAAGAGCCGCTGCTCTACCTGAGCCTGTACCTCAAGCGACATCGAACTCGCTACTACGAGTTGCTCTCGCAGCTACGCGACGTCGGCGATTGGGAGGCGTGGCTGCAGTTCTTCATCACAGGCGTACGGGAGACGGCCGAGGACGGGGTCATGACCGCGCGTCGACTGGCCGGCATGTTTGAAGCCGATCGCGCTCGCATTGAACAACAGGGGCGACGCGCAGGCTCGGCGCTGCGAGCGCATAGCGTGCTGATGCGGAGCCCGGTCGTGTCGATTCAGCGAGTCCATGAGCGTACAGGCCTGACTTGGCCGACAGCTTCGGACGCGGTCGGGCTGCTTACCGAGCTGGGCATCACGCGCGAGATCACAGGCAAGAACTATGGCCGCATCTTCGCCTATGACGAGTACATCGAGATCCTCAGCGAGGGCGCAGAACCGCTTTGAGGTGATCCGTCGCGCGCCGACCCCCGAGTACCCTGAGCTGGTAGCGCAGAGGAGGAACCAATGGGCGACACCGTGACCTATGAGCGCAGCGGACGAATCGCGACGATTACGTACAACCGTCCAGAGGCGTTGAACGCGATCAATCACGAGCTGCGCAGCGATCTGAACGCGGCTTGGGAGGAGTTCCGCAACGACGACGAGGCCTGGGTCGGCATCGTCACCGGCGCTGGACGCGCCTTCTCGGCAGGGGCCGACCTACGTTCGCCGGCGCCGCCGGAGGAGCACAGCTTCTGGGAAGTACCCTCGCTGACCTCGCTCGAGTCGGGCATGGAGATCTGGAAGCCGACGATCGCCGCCGTCAACGGCTACGCGCTGGGCTTCGGCCTCACGCTGGTCTCCGCGTGCGACTTCGTAATCGCCTCCGATCGGGCGCAGTTCGGCTTTCCTGAGGTGCAGATTGGCGTGCCGACAATTCAGGGTTCGATTCGTATGCCCAAACGAATCGCCTGGCACTACGCGATGGAGCTGCTGCTGATCGGCGACCGCGTCGACGCCTGGCGCGCCAAGGAGATGGGACTGGTTTGGGAGATTGTGCCGCACGACGACCTGATGTCGGCCGCGGAGGCGTTGGCGCAGCGTCTGTGCAAGGGCGCGCCCTTGGCGGTGCGGGCGACCAAGGAGGTCGCGCATCGCGGGCAGGAGCTGCCCTTCGTGCAGGCGATCCGCTTTGGCGAGACGATGCGCCGCGTCGCGCGCGAGACAGCCGATGCCACCGAGGGTCCGCAGGCCTTCCGCGAGAAGCGCGCTCCCCAGTGGGGCGCTCGCTGATGGCAGAGCGTTCGCGGCGGTTCTATCGCGCTGCGCGGGTGGCGAATGCGGCGCTCGATGCTTGGCTGCCCGATCACGCCGTGGCGGTGTCGAACGGACTGATAGTCGACGTACTGCCGTCCGCTGACGCGCCGGGCGCCGAGACCGTCGACCTGGGCGACGTCTCGCTCTTGCCGGGACTGGTCGAGGGTCACTCGCACATTCCCTGTCCGCCGCGAGTCGACGCCTTCGACATCATCTCGGTCGAGGGCAATGAGCCGGCGTTGATGCGCGCGGCCCACGCCGTCGGGTTGGCGCTGCGCAGCGGGGTCACGACGATGCGTGACCTGGGCGCGAAGAATGAGGTCGTGTTCGCGGTCCGCGATGCGATCGCGTCGGGCGTGATTCCGGGACCGCGACTGCTGGCGTCGGGCGCGCCGATCACCCGCACCAGGGATCATTGTTGGTTCTGGGGCGGAGAGGCCGACTCACCGGAGGCGGTGCGGCAGATGGCGCAGACGCACGTCGATCAGGGCGCCGATGTGTTGAAGGTGATGGCCTCGGGCGGCAACTTCACGCCGACGTCGAACCCGCGCGACCGTCAGTATCCGTCGGAGACGATTCGCGAGATCGTCGAAGCTGGCGAGGCGGGCGGCATCGAGGTGGCCGCGCACACGCACGCGGCCGACGGTATTCGCGCCGCGGTCGAGGGCGGCGTGCGACACCTGATCCATTGCCGCTGGTTGTCGGCCGATCCAAGCGAGGGGTTTCGCTACGACCCCGATCTGGCGCAACGAATCGCAGATGAGGGCATTTGGGTCAACCCGACGATCGGGCTGGGGCTGCTCGCGGCTGAGGCGCGTGAGCGGGGAGACTCTGCGCCGCGGCGCAATCCGAATCTGCAGGGACCGTCACCGCGCGAGCAAGGGCTAGAGATTGTCCGCGACATGCGCGATCGCGGCGCGCGCTTCACGTCGGGGCTCGACATGGGCATGGCCTACGCGGACTTCAACCGAGCGCCAGCCGAGGCCTGGGCATTCGTAGACGACATTGGCATGTCGACCTGGCAGGCGCTGCGGATCATGACCTGCGACAGCGCCGAGGCGCTCGGTCTGGGCGATCGCGTGGGCAGGCTCAGGGTTGGATTTGAGGCCGACCTGACCGCGTTCGCGGGCGATCCTGCGGTTGACATTCGCGACCTGAATCGACCGAGCTTTGTGATGCAGGGCGGTCGAGTCGTCGTGGGCGACTAGCCGAAATCGAGCGCAATCTCTCGTCCCTGGCGTGTCTCGAGGTCGAGCTGGACAATGCGGTGGTTGTTGGTGTCGGCGACGAGCAGAGTTCGACCCGGCCCAGTGGCGAGTCCGCCGGGCTCGTCAAGTTGCAGCTCGCTGAACGATCCGAGCGCGTCGCCGTGGCCGCCGACGAGCGTGCTGACCTGTTCGGTTAGCGGAAAGACCTGTTTGATCTTGTGATTGAACGTGTCGGCGACGTACAGCTCGTCGCCGACGCGGGCGACGTCGAGCGGATGCTGCAGCCGAGCCGTCGCCCGACCGCCGTCCTCGTCGCCGAAGTGGAACAGGCCGCCCTCGCCGGTCTTGCCGATGAAGGTGCTGACCCGACCGTCCGGATCCCAACTGACCTCGCGCACGCCGCTGGACTCGGAGTCGGCGAAGGCGAGTCCGCTCGGCCCTGGCGCGAGGCCGGAAACCTGGGCGAGTTCACTCTGCATTCGTGGACCATCGATGATGCCCTCGCGGCCTGAACCGGCCCACGGTCCGACGTATGAGTCATCGCCGGCTGCGTCGCCGAGGGGAAGTCGCCAAATCTGGTGAATGCCGGCCATCGCGATGTAGAGGTCGCCGTCGTGCACCGCGACGTCCCAGGGTGAGCTGAGCGCGGTGCGACGCGCTGGTTCGCCTGATGGCATCGCGCGCGCTTGTTCGCCGGTGCCGGCGATCGTGCTGACCGAGCCGTCGCGCAGATCGATGCGGCGAATGGCGTGGTTTTCGTTGTCGGCGACGAAGATGTGGTCGGCAGCGATTGCGACGCCTTGCGGCTGATTGAACAGCGCCTCCGAAGCTGGACCGTCGCGGAAGCCGGCCTCAGCGCCGCCGATCACTTGCGACACTACGCCGTTGATGTCGGCGATGATGATGCGATCGTTGTTGCTGTCCGAGACGACCAGTCGGCCTGATTCGTCGTCCCAGGCGACCTTGCCGGGGAAAGAGAGTGCGCTGTCGCGGCCGGTCTCGCGGACGAGCCCGAGGTCGGACTTGTTGAGCAGGCCCGCTGACTCATACTCGGCCAGCCAGCCATCGATCAGCGGCGCGGCCATGTCCTCAGTCAGTTCGCCTTCATGCAGACCAATCACATTGCCGTTGGGGTCGACGAAGAAGAGCGTCGGCCAGGCGCGCGCGCCGAAATTCTGCCAGTAGGAGAACTCGGCGTCGTTGAGTACGGGATGCTCGATCCGCAAGCGCAGGATCGCCTGACGCAGGTTGGCGGTCTCACGTTCGGTGGGGAACTTGGGTGAATGCACCGACACGATCTGCAGCGTGTCGGAGTAGCGTCGTTCGAGCTTCCGCAACTGCGGAAGCACATGCAGGCAGTTGATTCAAGCGTAGGTCCAGAAGTGGAGGATCAGTAGTCGACCGCGGAAGTCATCGAGCGAGAGTTCGCGTCCGCTATTGAGCCAGGTCATGCCCTGCGGCACCGCAGGGGCCGGAGTCTTGCCGAACGCGCGTGAAGTCGTCATCTGGAGTTCCCTTCGACCAGTGGTCGATGTCGCCTCAGACTAGCGCGGCGTGAGGATCAGCTTGAGGATTGGACCGCGGAATGTGAGGACGTAGATCTCACCATCGCGATCGCGGGCGAATGATGCGATTGGCCCGTCATGTTCAAGCAAGACTTCTCGGACCCAACCGGTGCGAGCGCCGTCGTCGGGCCGGAGTCCCCAGACGAGTCCTGAGCAGTAGTCGCCAAAGACGTAGGCGCCGGTCAGTGCTGGGATCGCGCCGCCGCGGTAGACCTCGCCGCCAGTGACGGAGCAGCCCTCGTCGTGGCCGTACGTCGCGACGGGCATGACGGCATTGGTCAGCGCCTCGCAGTCCGACTCGGAGCGGAAGCACTCGTCGCCTTCGAAGATGTTCCAACCGTGATTCTCGCCGGGTCCGACGATCGCGATCTCTTCGACTCGGTTCTGGCCGACATCACCGACCCAGAGCAGACCGCTTTCGGCGTCGAAGGCCATGCGCCAGGGATTTCGCAGTCCGTAGGCGAAGATCTCGGGCCGCACGCCGCCGATACCAAGGAAGGGATTGTCGGTTGGGATGCGATAGGGCGTGTCGGCATCAATGTCGTCAACATCAATGCGGATGATCGCGCCAAGCAACGTCTCGCGGTTCTGACCGTGTTCGTACGGATCGTTGGCTGAACCGCCGTCGCCAATGCCGAGATAGAGCATGCCGTCGGGACCGAAGCGAACCGCGCCGCCGTTGTGATTGGAGAAGGGCTGCGGAATCTCAAGCACGGTCAGTTCCGTCGCAGCGATAGCCGCTCCATCGGCCATACGGAAGCGCGACAGCCGTGTGACCTCATCGTCGCGCGGCGTGTAGTAGACGAAGAGGTAGGGCTCACTCTCAAAGTCGGGGTGCAGCGCGATGCTGAGCAAGCCGCGCTCGCCGCCAAAGCGAACCGACTCGGTCAGATCGAGTACGCCGAACTGATCGACGTCGTCGTCGTGTTCGATGTAGCGGGTGATTGAACCACGCTGCTCGGCGACCAGCCAGGCGCCGTCGGGCAATGCGACAAGCTCGATCGGCTGCTCGAAGATGCGGCCGCCCAGAATCGGCGCCAGCGACAAGGTGAGTTCAACGTCTTCGTCGGCCGATTGCATGCCATCGCGGTCGTAGGCGGGCTGTGTCGCCGTCTGTGACTCTTCGGCCTGCTGTTGAGGCTGCTCGACAAGTGGAGTCGGTTCCTCCTGCTGAACGTCGTCAGAGGACGATGCCGCCGGTTCCGCCGGCGCCGCGTCGTCAGAGTCAGGAGGCGGCTCGGCGCCGCACGCGATCAGCGCGACGGCGAGCCCGATCAGAGTGAGAATCGCGAGCCGAACGACCGCGCTAGTCGGCGGGCTCATAGCGCAGCAGCGTCGTTTCAGTGTCGGCGACGTCGTCGAACACCGGCCGCACGCGCATGCCGACCGCGATCTGGTCCTCGTTCACGTTGACCAGGGTTGACGTCAGGCGGGGACCCTCGTCGAGCTCGACCACGGCGATGATCTGCGGTTCCTCTCCGGCGAAATCGGGCGCGGTCGGTCGACGCGCGATCGTGTAGGTGTAGAGCTCACCTTCGCCGGAGATCTCGCGCCACTCGAGATCGTCCGCCAACGTGAGCGGCGCGTGCGAGCGGGGATAGAAGACCCATTGGTCGCTCGACGGCGAGTACTGAATCATGACCTTGCGCTCGCGCAGGCCATCCCAAAACGGGCGCGTGCGATCAATCGGCGTGGGCAATGGAGGCTGTGGCGGCTGCGGCGTCTGGTCGGGCATTAGTCGCCCTCGAGGATCAGCGCGACCTGCTCGGACATCAGACCGCCGTTGCCGGTGATGAAGGCGATGTCGGCATCGGGCACTTGATGGTCTTCGCCGCGTCGCATCACTTGACGCGCGCCCTCGGTGATGTGCGACATGCCGCCGGCGAGTCCGGCCTGTCCGAAACCAAGCTGACCGCCATGCGTGTTGCAGGGAAACTCGCCGCGGAACGACAGGTCATGTTCGCGGACGAACTGCTGTCCCTCGCCGCGCGGACAGAATCCCGCGTCCTCGATCGTCATCAGCACAGTGATCGTGTAGCAGTCGTAGACGGAGATCAGGTCGACCTCGTCGCGGCTGCGTCCGGCCATGCTGAAGGCGGCGTCGGCGGCGGGGATCAGCGCCGTCGACAACAGGTCTTCGGCGTAGGTCGGCGTCTTGTGCAGGACGCGTTCGCCGAAGCCCGAAATCCAGGCGGGACGGTGTTTTGAGCGGCGCGCCACGTCTTTGCCAGCGACGACGATCGCCGCGCCGCCCGAGCAGGGCATCACGATCTCGAGCATGTGGATCGGGTCGGCGATCATTGGCGAGTTCAGCACGTCGTCGACCGTGATCGGCACGTGGTGGAAGACGGCGTCAGGATTGTGGTTGGCCGAGACCCGTTGGTCGACGGCGATCTTCGCGAGCGCTTCGGGGTCGTAGCCGTACTCAGCCCCGTACTTCATCGCGATCTGGGCGTAGCCGCAGTTTTGCGCGACGTTCCCGTAGGGGATGTCAAACTCGGCCTGGGGCGAGCCGAAGTTGGCCGACGAGGCGCCATAGCGCCAGCTGCTCGGTCCGCTCGGCGGGACAGGTGGTCTGGGCGACGGCCAGGAAGGCGCGGCGATGACGACCACATTGGCGACGCCGAGCTCGATCGCGGCTGCGGCGCGCCAGACCATCGCGGCGCAGGACGCGCCGCCGAGGTCGACGACCTCGGCGAAGTTGACCTGCATGCCCAGGTACTCAGTGATCGTCGAGGGCACGAACGAGTCTGACTCGCGGATGTTCGTGCAGCAGATGCCGTCGACCTCGGACGGGTCGATGCCGGCGTCGTCGAGCGCCTCGCGCGTCAATTGGGCCCACTGTTCGAGGGTGAACATCGGCGGAGCGGTCGGTCTACGCTCGGGCTTCCACTCAGCGATCCCAACGATCGCAGCTTCGCCTCTGAGTCCCATGGTCCTCACCTCTTCTCGGCGTCGGTGTGATGATCGACGCTAGTCCAGCGTCAGCGGCTCCGACCAGACAACGCCGGCCGATCTGAGTCGTGCGATGTCGGCGTCGTCTCGGCCGATCTCCGTCAGGATGGCGTCGGTCTGCGCGCCGGCGAGGACGCCGGGGCCATAGTCATCGCGGCCGCCCGAGAGTTTGGTCAGCGGTCCCCATCGACGCACCTCGCCGAGGCGCTGATGCGTGGCGACGGGGCTGAAGTCGTTGGCCAGAACGTGTTCGTCGTGGGCGAAGAACTCGCCGCAGCCGGCAGCGTCGGCCTGGACGCAGCCGACGCCGACTGCGGTCAGGCGCCGTTCCCACTCGGCCGCCGGCGCCTGAGCGAAGACGTCGGCGATGGCGGCGATGGTCGCCGCTTCGTCGGACGTGTCCATCGATTCCAGGTGCGGCGCGGCTTCCTGGCAGAACGCGGTCCAAACGTCGCACGTGGGCGCGGCGAAGAATAGCCAGCCGTCGGAGGCTTCGTAGAGTCGGTGCCAGAAGGCCGTGCCATAGAGCTCAGCATCGACCGCTCGGCGCGGCGGTTTGCCTTCGTACTGCAGGAAGTCGTCGCTGTTGGCGTAGGCGTTGGCTGTGAGCATGTTGACGTAGATCTCCTGGCCGATTCCGTATCGACGCTGCGCGTAGAGTCCGAGCAGCGTCGCGGAGGCGACCAGAACGCCGGTGTTGGGATCGGGATTGGCCTCGTTGGCGCGCATCAGTTGACGCGAGGCCTCGCGGATCTCGTCGATCGTCTCGCAGCCCTGAGGCGGCATCGCCGAACCGGCCTGATACAGCGCGCCGCCGATCACCGCGCCGGGGATCGGATGGGCCGACGGTCGACCCGCGCCGGGCGCATCGGGGCCGTAGCCGTTGGCAGAGACCCAGACGATGGCGGGATTGATCGCCTTCGCGGTCTCGTAGCCGATCCCGAGCCGGTCGGGCACGCCCGGTCGATAGTTGTGCACGATTGCGTCGGCCTCGGCGATCAGCTCGGCGACGATCGCCTGCCCCTCGTCGGACTTGAGGTCGATGCAGATCGACTCCTTGGCGGCGTTGGTCTTGGAGGCCAGCAGGCCGCGCAAGGGGCCTCCGCCCATCTCGCGGAAGGGGTCTCCGCCGATCGGCTCGACTTTGATCACCCGCGCGCCGAGGTCGGCGAGCATCGAGACGCCGATCGGCGTGGCGATGATCGTGGCGAACTCGAGCACGGTGTAGCCGTCAAGCGGTTTGCCCGATGGAGTCGCGCCGTTGGGCGTCGGCGGCGAGGGCGCGTCGGAGCCGCGCTGCGGCCAGCGGTAGCCGTTCGCCTCGCCGACGGCTGGCGCTGGACGTGAGATCTCCGCGGGAGTCTCGCGCAAGTGCGCGATTGGTCCCAGCTGCTTTACAGGGCCGAGCTCTGGATCGCTGATCGTGATCACGTCGCCGTTGGCGGCCATGTCATGGTTGTCGACGGCGTCGTGCGTCGGCGTGAAGGGCTCGGCGGCGACGTTGCCCTGCGCGCGGAAGATGTCCATCCACTGGTCGCAGGTCTTCTCTTGCATTCGCTCGAGGATGCGGTCGCGCATTTCTTCGAGCGCCTCGGGCGTCCACTCGGCCTGACCGCCCTGCCACTGTTCCTCGGCGAAGAGCAGTGTGAGATCGGCGGCGTCCATGAAGGCGTAGAAGAGATGCTCGAGCAGGTTGCCGAGCTGTATCCAGCGCCCGTCGCGGGTCATCACCGGGTGATAGTTGAGCGTCGGCATGCCGCCGCCGATGTTGAACAGCTGCGGGTAGGTCTCAGGGTCGCGTTCCGAGAGTTGCGTCAACAGCAGCTGCAAGAGGTCGAAGGGCATCAGACCCTGGAGCAGCGACGTCTCAACGATCTGTCCATGGCCGCACTGTTCGCGCTCGATCAGCGCCGCGACGATGCCTTGCACCGCGCCCTGGGACGCGCCGTGCGATCCAACCGGCACGGCGGCGAAGGCGGGACCTTCGCGCTGTCGTTGGCCGCTGAATGAGAGCATGCGACCGGACTTGGCTGCGACGACGGCGTCGTAGGCGGGGTATTCGGCGTAGGGACCGGTCGGACCGAAGCCGGTGATCGAGCAGAACACGGCTGTCGGATTCAGCTGCTGGATGTCGGCGTACTCGAGTCTGCGCGCTCGGGCCTGGGCCGGCGAGTCTGTGGAGACGACCACGTCGGCCTCGCGAATGAGCGTGTCCAGCGCTGCGCGGTCGGCGTCGATGTCGAGGGCGACAGAGCGTTTGCCGCGCAGCCACATGGGCGCTGCGGCGAGGTCGCGCCAGGGGTCGCCGTCGGGCGGCTCGACTTTGACCACGAGGGCGCCGAAGTCGGCGAGGATCATGGTGGCGACGCCGCCGACCGAGCCGCTGGAAAGGTCGAGCACGCGGATGTCGGTGAGCGGCGGCGTCATGGGCGAGTCCTCGATTCGGCAAGTGCGAGTCTGAGTATATTGCGGGCCGCGCGGACCTCCCCCATCGGGGGAGGTGTCGCAGGGCGACGGAGGGGCGCACTCACTTGGTGCTTGCCCTACGCTGACAATCGGAGGCCGCGATGAGCGACTGGACGAATCAGCTGTACTTCGGCGACAACCTGAGCGTGCTGCGTGAGCACATTCCCGACGAGTCAGTGGATCTGATCTATCTCGATCCGCCGTTCAACTCCAACGCCACCTACAACGTGCTGTTCAAGGAGCGCTCGGGCGAGGATTCGGCCGCGCAGATTACGGCCTTTGACGACACTTGGCACTGGGACATCGGATCGGAGGCGGCGTACCGCGACGTTGTGACTCAGGGACCAGAGCAACTTGGTCGGCTGCTGCAATCCATCAGGTCTTTTCTCGGACAAAACGACATGATGGCGTATCTCACGATGATGGCTCAACGACTGGCTGAGCTTCATCGCGTTCTGAAACCAACAGGCAGCATTTACTTGCATTGCGATCCGACTGCGAGCCACTATCTGAAACTACTTATGGATGCCTTGTTTGGCTCCGCACAGTATCGCAACGAGATTACGTGGCAAAGGACTGAGAGTCACAACACTGCTAGACAGTACGGGAACATCAGTGACACATTACTGTTCTATTCGCGCGGCGGAGATTGGGTCTGGAATGAGACCTTTACAGACTATAGCGCGGCCCAAATGCGCCGCCATCGTCACGATGACGGCGATGGCCGCCTCTATCGACTTGACGACTTGACTGCAGCACGACCTGACAGTTCATCCGGCAAGTTTGAATGGCGAGGAACCATGCCTGGCCCGAGTCGTGGATGGGGATACACACTTGAGCAACTCGAAACGTGGTGGAATGAAGGCCGGATAAGAACAAAGCGCGACGGTACGCCCCGCATGGACGGCTTGAGAGTTTACTTAGAGGACTCCCCGGGTAAGAGATTGCAGAACGTGTGGACTGACATTCCTAGAATCGGGAACACCTCGAGAGAACGCCTCGGCTATCCGACGCAGAAGCCAGAAGCGTTGCTTGAGCGCATCATCAGCGCTAGCAGTAATGAGGGAGATGTCGCGCTCGATCCGTTCTGCGGTTGCGGTACCGCCGTCGCCGTTGCTGAGCGACTGAAGCGGCGTTGGATCGGCATTGATATCACCCATATCGCCATCTCCCTAATGAAACACCGTCTGCATGACACATTCGGGTCGGAACTGTCGGACTACAAGGTGATCGGGCTACCTGAGGATGTCGCCAGCGCTCGCGCGCTCGCGACTGAGTCGGAGCACGATGGGCGCTATCAGTTTGAATACTGGGCGCTGGGGCTCGTCGATGCGCGGCCAGCGACGGGCAAGAAGGGCGCTGACTCGGGCGTCGATGGGTTTATCAACTTTTTCGACGACAACTCAGGCAAGGCCAAGCGGATCATCGTTCAGGTCAAGAGCGGACACGTGAATCGAGGCATGATCGCGACGCTCAAGGGTGACATGGAGCGCGAGAAGGCGTCGATCGGCATCTTTATCACGCTCGAAGAGCCGACCGAGCCGATGCGCCAGGAGGCGATCGGGGCTGGATTCTACGAGCCGGAAGGTCTGACAGGCGACAGTTATCCGGCCTTGCAGATCATGACCATTGAGCAACTGCTCGAAGGGGCGCAGCCAGAGTACCCGCGATACGCCGCGCCGCAGACTTTCCGCAGGGCGCCGCGTCGAGCTCGACAGCAGGGCGTCCAGCGGACATTGGACGAATGAGTTCTCAACTGTTGCTCGGAAGTCCTTCTGCAGCGACTTCCTGACGTCGGAACAGAGCACGAAGACCGGTCCCTGAGCGTCGAAATTCCTGCATTTGCGGGGATGACCTGGGGGGCTCGCACTACTCGGGCCAGACTGGGCGCCAGTTGTTGTTCCAGAAGTCGGCGTATTGGAGCGCGCCTTGGCTTTCGAAGCGACCGTTCGCGGCTCTGTATGTACGCAGCTCCTCATTGCTGAGCAGGTGCACCTGATCGTCCAGCGGCAGCGAGCGTAGAGCGGCGCCCTTGACGCGCAGCGTTGACTCGTGCGTCAGTGTCGCGGACGACGACTCGGTCGGACTGGAGACTCTCAGGCCGATGAATGCGCCGTCGTGGTTGTCCTGCAGGCTCCAGTGAGTAGGCGCGATCGGAATCCATGCGACGCCGTTGTGATAGCGGAAGGCGCGGGAGTCACGCTCCACGAGCGACGCGGCGTCGCGGCCGAGAGGGGCGGTGTCGAGCAGCGACGGTTGATGCGGATCGGAGACGTCGAACAGACTCGCTTGCAGGCCGCGATCCCATCCGCTGTTGGGATCGACGTCTCGGCCGATCGCGAACAGTAGGCCATCGCCGAGCGGATGCAGATAGCTGGAGAAGCCGGGGATCTTGAGCTCGCCGAGCTGCTGCGGATTGGTCGGATCGGAGAGATCCAGCACGTACAACGGGTCGATCACACGGAAGGTAACGACATAGCCGGTGTCGCCGAGGAATCGAACTGCGTAGATCTGCTCGGTCTCTCCGAGGCCGGTGAGCTGTCCGACTTGTTCGAAGTAGCCCTCGGGCCGCGTCAGGTCGGGCGCCTGATCGGCGTCATCATCTGCGCCCAGTAGGCTCCCGTATTCGAAGATGGTGACGCTGCTCACGCGGGGCCAACGGTTGTGGTTCGTCGCGGCGACACGAAGGTGGCCGTTGTACTCGGACAGCGACCAGCGGGAGAGTAGTTGTCCCTCGACGACCGTGCTGGCGAAGTATCGCGGTCCGGTCCACCGATTGAGGGCGAACTGATGAATGACCGTGGATTGCCAGTCGTCGTGCGGCGTGGCCAAGTAGAGGCTGTCGGCGGTTGCGTAGATGGTCGGATCGGCGGCCAGTCCGATCATGCCGGCCGAACGCCACTCGCCGATGCCCTCGCTGAGGTCGAAGGACATGACCACGGCGCCCAGAGCGTGCGCGTCCCAACGAGTCGGCAGGCGATCTGACGGCGCGTAGAAGCGCTGGCACTCGACCGCGTAGCCGTGCGAGAAGGTGTTCTGCTCGTGGTCTTCCAGTCCATAGAGCGGCATCCAGTGGCTGGATCGGAGGGCGTCGCGCAGAAACTCACGAGCTGACTCGGAGTAGCGCATCCTGTTGACGTCAGTACCCCAGTCGACCGATCCAGTTCCGGCGAGCATGTGATGCTCAAGCACGACCGAGAGCTGTCCAGCAGACAAGCGGGCGGACTTGACTGTCCCGTCGAGGCTCAGTGTACGCAGCACATCTGGCGCAGCGGGATCGCCGATGTCGATTTCGATGACCTCGGACTGTGGTCGCCGGTATCGAGCAATCCAGACTTCCCCGCCAGCACCGCGAGGGTGAGTGTTGAAGTTTCCTAGTAGCGGCTCGACCAAGCGAGCGACGACGGCCTTGCCCTCGCCGATGATCAAGTCGCGCGAGCGGCCGGCGTTGATGAACTCGACCGACCCGACCTCTTGGACCGGGCCGCCATCGACAATCTCGGTGATCAGCAGCGCGTCGGAGGTCAGGAGGTAGATGTATCGACCGTCGGTCTTGATGATGTCGGACTCGTCGACGCCGCGCTCCTGGATGTTGGTTCCGGTGACTGAAACCTCGCCAAGGTCTGCGGGAGCGTCAGCGGCAACGGAGGAGTCACCGTCTTCGGCTGCTTCCGCCTGCTCTTCCTCAACGGCATCATCTTCAAATGCTGCTTCGTCAACTCCGGGTGTGGGAGTCCAGGGTCGTGCACGCGGTTCGGCGACGAGCAGATGTTTGGCGTGCTCGTGCAGCTCAGCGCAGGAGTCGAATCCGCGCAGCGTTCCGGGACTGGCTTCCGACTGCCCCTGCGCGACCATGACGCTTAACAGCGCACCGACGATTAGCACGACGGCGAGGGTCGGCTTCCCTAATGCCATTAGACGACGGCGAGCAAGTGAGGAGTGTGACACGCGGGGCTCAGTTCCTGAGGTAAGCGACGGTCGCTCACTCTAGGATGACGACACCCAACGCGAGATTGTTCCCTGTGCGCTAGGTGTCGGCGTACCAGCCGCAATGGTCCAGGTTGCCTTGCACTGGGGTCTCAAACAAGCCACGCAGATCGAACCTTAGCGGCCCGATTTCCAGACGCGGGATTGTCAGAGTCATCGACTCAGCGAACGCAAGGCCGCGCCATAGCGACGAGGTCTCTGTGTCGGCGGTGATGCGATCGGCGTCTGTCTTGATCCACCATGACTCGGTTACTGGCTCTGCGTCGTCTAGAAGGATTGTGACAGCGACGGCCGGGATACCTCGCGCAGATGGAGGCAGGCCTTCCAACCTAACAGTCGTGTACCGTGAGTTGGCGCACGTGATCGATAGTCGCAGCTCGCTGAGAGAAGGGTCCACGTCCTCAGGCGCGACTTGGAGGACTGTGGTCAGTACTGAACGGCTGCCAAAGCTGCTCTCGGTCGCCTGGTACGTGATGTGCGGTCCAGCGGTACCGCTCAAACCCACTACAGGTTCGTAGTCGAAGTCCAGTACTTGTCGTTCGGTCTCATGGTAGTCGCCACAGTACTCCAGGTTGCCTCGAATCGGCGTCTGGAGGAGGTCAGCGATTGGAATGTCGGTCGGCCCCACCTGGACATCCGGGATGGTCACCGACATCGTCTCCGCGTCGCTCATCTCCGCGAAGAAGTCCTCTGCAGCGTCGCCAAGAAGGTCGAGGCCCAATACGCTGGCGCCTTGCCAGGCCCAGGTTTGCCGCTCTCCTCCGTCAAAACGGACTTCCACTTCGACCTTCCCTGGGCTCGCCGTCTCGAGCACGTTGTAGAAACTAATCTCGATCTCGTCACCTGTGCAGGCGATTTGGAAGACGAGCGCGCCGTAAGCAGCCGAGGCGTCTTGCACAAGTACCGCCGCGGCTGAGTACAAGTACTCGCGAGACTCAGCGGTTACGTATTGAATCTGCTCGCTCAATGGTGAGTAGGCATTGACCAAGGGGACGAATGTCCCAGGCGGAAGAGTTGCCGCTTCGCCGGCTGCAGAAGGGTCACTGCCATCGTCATTGCATGCTGCTATGGCAATGGCAATGAACATGCATGCCAGCAGCTTGCCAATCACTCCCAGGTGCCCCCTAAACGTCATGTGAGCACTTGAGTCAGTTGCCAAAGGCCGATCTAAGCCCGCAGCCACAGCATTCCATTAGACCCCGGTCCAAGCCTAGCCAACGCGAGATGGGCGGTGGTTAGCCGCGGGGTAGGCCGAGGCCTCGGGTGGCGATGATGTTGCGCTGGATCTCCGAGGTGCCGGCGGCGATCGTCGAGCTGACGCTGCTGACGTAGCTGCGGCTGAGGCGGCCGCCGAGCGCGGCGTAGGGTCCCTCGGACCAGATGCCGCCCTGCAAACCGAGCAAGTCCATGCCCGTCTTGGCGATGCGCTGGCCGAGTTCGGAGCCGAAGAGCTTGGACATCGAGGCCTCGTGATTGGCGACCACGCCGTGCTCCTGCATGTAGGCGATGCGGTAGGCCATCATCGTGCCGATTTCGACTTCGATGGCGCGTTCGGCGAGCTCGTAGCGTGCGGCCGGGCGCTCATCGACCAGGTGTTGGTTGTCGCGGGCGAACTGGGTGATCTCTTCGACGGTGCGTCGACCGCCGGCGAATGCGCCGATGCCGCTGCGCTCGAAGTCGAGCGCGACGGCGAGGTGGTACCAACCGCGGTTGACTTCGCCGACGACGTTGGTCTGCGGGATGCGGACGTCCTCGAAGAAGACCTCGTTGAAGCCGTGGCCGTCGGCCATGTTGATCAGCGGTCGGACGGTGACGCCGGGCGTGTCCATACGCAGCATGAACATTGTGATGCCCTTGTGCTTGGGCGCGTCGGGGTCGGTGCGGGCGGCGAGCCAGCCCCAGTCGGAGACGTGGGCGCCGGACGTCCAGATTTTCTGGCCGTTGATCACGTAGTCATCGCCGTCCTTGATGGCGCGCGTCTGCAGCGAGGCGAGGTCGGAGCCTGAGCCGGGCTCGGAGTAGAGCGTGCACCACCAGGTCTCGGCGTCGGCGATGCCGGCGAGGTGTTCTTCTTTCTGCTCGTCGGTGCCGTAGAGCATCAAGGATGGGCCAACCCACTGCACGCCCATGTTGCCGCCGGCGCCTGGTGCGCGGTGGTAGGCCATTTCCTCGGACATGATCATCTGTTGCTGATGGGGCGCTTCGAGGCCGCCGTGTTCCTTGGGCCAGGCCATGGTCAGCCAGCGGCGCTTGGCCATCTCGGACTGGAAGTCGCGGGTGACTTCCATCACCTGGGGGTCGTAGCCCTCGCCTTGCGGCCGAGTGCCCCAGTCGTCGGGAAGGTTGTCGGCGATGAACGTCTTCACCTCGTTGCGGAAGTCGACAATTGCCTGGTCTTCGCGATAGTCCATCGTCTGCATCTCCTCTGAAGCGCCGTCGAACGGTCAGCGCGGCGTCGAAACCAGATCAAGTCTAACGGGTGCGCGCGTTGCGCCGCAGATTGACTGATACAGTTGAATGGGAGCGGGCTGAGCGGATGTTCGGGGCATGCGGGACGCGCTGCCGATGCGATATCACGCGCGTGTTGGGGTTGCCAAGATTCTGATTGGTCTGGCGCTGCCGCTGATCGCGGCTGTTGCGCTGTCGGCGTGTCTCTTTGGCGGCGAGTCGGATCCTGACTATTCGAAGTACTTCGATGAGGTCAAACAGCAATCTCCAGCCACTGAGGACGGCGACTCCGAACCGTCGACCGAAGGCGGATCATCGTCGGTCGCCGACTTTGTGCCAGCGGCGAGGGATCTTGAAGACCTCGAGGTTGCGCCGCCGTCTGCGCGCTTTGCGGTGCAGAGTTTCTTTCACTTACTTGAGCGCGGCGAGCTGCAGAGCGCCTACCAGCGCACGTCGGCCGAGACGCGCGAGCGGATTTCGGCCGAGGACTTCGCGCAGCGCTATCGCGACATCTGGGCCGAGGCGACGATCGGCGGGTTTCGCTGGGACGTGACCCCGCAGGAAGACGAGGACGCGTCGTCGCACGAGGTCGTGATTCGGTACCAGACGACGTTCTATGGCGAGATCGAGGAGATCGTCAACGCGCCCACGCTGCGTCAGCCGCATTGGGTGGTCGACTGGACGCCCGATCTGATGTTCAGCGGGCTGGGGCCGTCGGGTTATCTGATTCGCTCGAGCATCGAGACGCCGACGCGAGGCCTGATTCTGGATCGCAACGGCGTCGTGCTCGCCGGCGAGGCCGAGATTACGACTGTGGGCGTTGATCTGGAGTCAGTCACCGACGAGGCCGCGGTGCTGAACTTCTTCGTCGAGCGCTTGGGGATGGACGAGGATGACGTGCGCGAGCGGGTGTATCAGGACTTGCCGACCAGCTGGTTTCGACCAGTCGCAGAGCTTCCGTTCGATACGCCGGACGAGGTGATCGGCGAGTTTGAGCGATTGGCGGCAGACGGTATTCAGCTCTCGCGCAGAATGCGGCGGTATTACCCCAACGGAGATCTCGGCGCGCATGTGATCGGTTACCTGCAAGAGATCAACGCGGACGAGTTGGCCAAGTTCTACGTTGAGGGCTATCGCGCCGGCGACGTGGTCGGTCGCGACGGGATCGAACTGAGTTTCGAGCGCATCCTGGCCGGACGACGCGGCGGCAGCTTGTTGATCGTCGATCCGCTCGGCAGACCGGTGCGTGAAATCGCATATCGCGAGTCGACACCGGGATCGAGCGTTCGACTGACAATTGACGTTCGCGTGCAGCGCTTGGCTGAGGCAGCGCTGGCAGATCAGGCGGGCGCGGTGGTCGCGATCGATCCGCGCAGCGGTCATGTGCTGGCGATGGCGTCGTATCCGCGGGTCAATCCGAACACGATCGTCGACGGGGTCACGCAAGAGGAGTATGAGACGTACTTCTTCGACGAACGGCAGCCGTTCATCAACCGAGCGAGCGAGCAGCTGTACGCGCCAGCGTCGACGTTCAAGGTGGTGACCCTGGCTGCGGCGCTCGAGGGCGGGGGCTACGAGATCAGCGACCGCATTTCCTGTCCTGCAGAGTGGATGAAAGTCGGCGACCAACCGCTGCGCAACTGGAAGGACGACGATCAGGGCCGCATTGCGCTGTCGCAGGCGCTGGCCGAGTCGTGCAATACCGTCTTCTTCGACCTGGGCTTGAGCCTCGACCGGCTCGACGAGACGTTTCTGCCCACAGTTGCGTCGGGATTTGGCTTTGGTCAGCCGACCGGCGTGATCGGGCTGGACGAGTCGGCAGGGCTGAGTCCGAGTCCGGCCTGGAAGTCCCAACAGTTGAACGAAGCCTGGTTTACGGGCGACACGCTGAACATGAGCATCGGTCAAGGATTCGTCGCGGCGACCGTGTTGCAGGTGGCCAATGCGTATTCGGCGCTGGCGACTAACGGCGTGGTCAGCACGCCGGTGATCGTGCAGTCGATCGAGCCGCGCGGCGCGCCCCCGCAAGTGATTGAGCGGCGGCCGATCAGCGTGCTGCCGGTGTCGGCGGACAAGCTCGAACAGTTGCAGGCGGCGCTGCGGACGACGGTCTCGCAACCGTACGGCACGGGATTCTATGTGTTTCGCGGCAGCGTGCTGCGGATCGCGGGCAAGTCGGGGACGACTGAGGATCTCGTCGTTGACGCTGAGGCTGTCGCCGACATCGACGAGTCGCAGTCGGAGGGATCGGGCGAAACGAATCAATCGACGCAAGAAGCTGCAACGCAGCAGGACGGTCAGCAGAGTGACGCTGACCAAAGCGAACGCTACTCGACTCACGCCTGGTTCTCGGCCTGGGCCAACTTCGAGGATCCGCGCCTGGTCGTGACGGTGGTGCTCGATGACGGTCAGTCGGGCTCGGATGACGCAGGACCGATCGTTCGTCGGGTTCTCGAGGGCGCGATTCTCAACAACTGGGTACCCTGAGCGGCATGCGACGATCTCGATTCCGACGCCTCGTCGAGCGCGCGCTGGATGAGATTCCCGACGAGCTCGCCGAGCGGATGGACAACGTCGTCATCCTGCTGCGCAACGAACCGACGGCCGAGGAGTTGGAGTCGCTCGGACTTGGTGCACGGGAGACGCTGCTTGGACTGTACGTCGGTCGACCGTTGACCAGTCGCGGCTGGTACGGCGAGACGCTGCCGGATCGGATCATGATCTATCAACGGCCGATCGAGAGCATCTGCACGGACGAGGCGGAGGTCATTGAGCAGGTGCGCGAGACGGTGCTGCACGAGGTCGCGCATCACTTTGGCATCGACGACGACCGCCTGGATGAGATCGGCATCGCGCCGCGCTCGGAGTCTCATCGGCGGGGCGCGATTCGTATGCGCGAGCGCCGCGAACCTTACCTCGGGTAGCGGCGCAGCAATCGCTCGGTCGCCGCTGCGACGAGCTCGGGCGCGCGCAGCATCGCTTGGTCGATTGGGAGTTCGGCAGGCGTAGACGCCTCAACGTCGGTGAGGTTGGCTAGATCCGCGCCGTCATCGATGAGGCCGGCGACGGCGAGGCACGGCGTCTGCGCCTCGAGGCAGAGCTTGGAGACGCCGTCGACCGTCTTGCCGTAGGCGGACTGACGATCGAGTCGTCCCTCGCCGGTAATCACCATGTCGGCAAGATTGATCCGCTCGGCGAGCTGGACAGCTCGGGAGACGGCGTCGAAGCCTGAGCGCAGCTTCGCATCGCAGAAGGCCATCAGACCGGCGGCGAGGCCGCCTGCTGCGCCGGCGCCGGGTAAGTCAGCGACCCGAGCGCCAAGGTCTCGCGCGAGAATGTCGGCCCAGTTGGCGAGGGCGCGGTCGAGCTCGGCGACGCAGGCCGAGTCAGCGCCCTTCTGTGGTCCGTAGACGGCGCTCGCGCCTTCGGGGCCGAGCAGCGGATTGTCGACATCGCAGAGGACCTCGATGTCGACGGTGGCAAGGCGTGGATCGATTTGCTCGATGTCGATTCGAGCCAGACGCGCCAGCGCGGCGCCGCCAGGCGGGAGACGCTCTCCTCGCTCGTCGAACAGCCGAGCGCCAAGCGCGTCGGCCATGCCGGCGCCGCCGTCGTTGGTCGCGCTGCCGCCGACGCCGATCAAGATGCGCTCGACGCCGGCGTCGAGCGCGTGCTGCATCAGTTGG
The DNA here is from genome assembly GCA_965221705.1 of Dehalococcoidia bacterium. Taxonomy (GTDB): domain Bacteria; phylum Chloroflexota; class Dehalococcoidia; order Bin125; family Bin125; genus Bin125. Next base: position 2,330,677 of record OZ244908.1, on the reverse strand, counting down.
CCTACGCCGTAGGTCGAGGCGCGGCGCGGATCAAGCGAGTCGGGTCGCAGCAACGACAGTCCTGCGGCGGCGGCCATCTCGATCACGGCGCAGCGCCCGTCGTCGATGCGCCCCCAACGTGCGTCAGTTGGCGCGCCGAGCGGTCCATCGACACGGGCAATGGAGATACGTCCGCGCGCGGCGTGGACGATGGCTTCGACGGTGCCGGGTCCGCCGTCGGCGATGGGCGCGGCGTCGATCTGCGCATCGGACCAGACGGCAGAGACGCCGCTGGTAATCGCTGCAGCGGCCTCGACGGCAGTCAGGCTGCCCTTGAACTCCTGTGGCGCGATCAGCACACGCATCGGCGCCTATATCCGCTCAGATGCCGTCGCCGCCGACGCCGAAGATGCGCAAGAGTCCGATGGTCAGGATCACCGCCGCCCAGAGCAATGCGGCGAGTCTGATTCGTCGGTAGAGGGAGAGCACGCCGCCCACGTTGATCCAGCCTTTGAGCCAGAAGACGGTGAAGACCGCCAACACGATCACGAGCAGGGCGACGCTATTCACGCGTTCTACTGTACGGCCACGGCGCGTCGACGCTTTCGCATTTCAGGTCGATGCGGTTGAGCTCCCCAACCGCAGATCACGCAGACCGTGCGCCGGCCGTGTGAGGCGGTGGGACCCGCGCATTGAGGACAGCCGGCCGAGAGTGATCTCGGCGTCCGGCGCGCCGCATTCGAGGCGCCAGGCTGGAAGTACGGCATCAGCGGCAGCATCGGCAGTTGCGCGCCGCGGGCGAGCGGTCGTGTTGAGGGTCGGTTCGTTGAAGTGTGTGCGCTGTTGGCCATGGCGCGGTCCTGTACATGCGTTCTGCTTGGAATCAAACTAGCACGCCCGTACAGGGTTGGCAAGTCGCGTTGGGTCGAAGACAGGTCAGCGCACAGTGAAACGGGGCTATTGGCCTTCGGGCCGATCGAGCCAATCGACGAAGTCACGCATCTTTTCGTTGAGCGTGTCGTATCGACCGCGATCAGCGGCGACGAGGATGCTGACAAACAGAATCGCCAGACCGATCTCAACCATGGTCTCCGCCTGCCTCGCCACTGCGCCGTCTCTGCGCACCAAACTCGTTGTCGATGCGCGTTCGCTGTTGCTCTCAGTATCGTAGATCGCTATGACTGATCACAACCTGGCCGCGCCCGCCGATCGATCGCCGCTCGTGGCGACGTTGACGTTGGGCTGCAAACTCAATCAGGCCGAGACGCAGCAAGCGGCGCGTGAGCTGCAGCGGCAGGGCTGTCTGACTTCGGATCGTCCGGCGCGTGCCGATGCCTACCTGATCAACACGTGCACGATTACGCATGTCGCCGACCGCAAGGCTCGGCGACTGATTCGGCTCGCCCAGCGACTCTCGCCCAACGCGCCGGTGATCGTGACCGGTTGCTACGCCGAGCGCGACGGTCAGCGCCTGGCCGCGATGCCCAATGTGCGGGTGGTTGGCAATGGGCGCAAGAACGACGCGGCGGAGGCGGTGCTCGACGCGATCGACTATGGATCTCTGGCAGGGTCGACTTCCGAGTCGACTGCGCACGTCGGACGTACCCGCGCGTTCATCAAGATTCAGGAAGGTTGCGACGATGTGTGCGCCTTCTGCATCGTGCCGTACGTGCGTGGTCGCGAGCGCGCAGTCGCAGTCGACGCGATCGTCGAACGAGTGCAGGAGCGTGTTGCGGAGGGCGTGCAAGAGGTCGTGCTAACGGGCACGCAGCCGGGCGCGTACGGTCGCGATCGAGAGGACGGCAGCACTGCGGCGTCGTTGATCGAGGCGCTGCTGACCCGAACTGATGCTGCGCGGATTCGCTATTCGTCGATTCAGCCGCAGGACATCACGCCGGCGTTAATCGCGGCCTTTGAGGATTCGCGCGTATGTCGGCACGTGCATCTCGCGCTGCAGAGCGGGGCCGATGCCGTGCTGTCGCGCATGCGGCGGCGATACTCAGTCGGCGAGTTTCGCGACGCTGTCGCGCTCTTGCGGAGTGCGATCCCCGGCGTGTCAGTCACGACCGACATCATCGCCGGTTTCCCAGGCGAACGCGACGTTGACCACCGCGACACGGTGCGTCTGATGGAGGACCTGCGTTTCACCGATGTGCATGTGTTTCCGTATTCGTCGAGGCCGCAGACGTCGGCGGCGTTGCTCGAGGATGACGTTGCGCCGGAGGCCAAGAGGGCGCGAGCCTCTGAACTGCGCACGTTGGGCGCTTTGCACCGCCGCGAGGCGCTTGAGCATCGGATTGGCGAAGTTGAATCGGTGTTGTTCGAGACGAACGACTCCGGTCTCAGCGATACGTATCTGCCGATTCAGATTGCCGACCGAGAGAGCGGCCAGAATCTGATCAACCAGATCCGCAGCGTCCGAGTGACGGGAGTCGCCGACTCGGCAGGCGCAGACGGATTGGCGCTGCTCGGCGACGTGATCGGTTGAGTGGGCGATGAGCGTCGACGAACCAGCATCGCTGCCGCCGCCCGAGAATCTGCGGCTGACTCTTGAGGCGTTGCTGCTCGTTGCGGAGTCGCCGCCGAGCGTTCGGATGCTGGCGCGCGTTGCGAGCGTGAGCATCGGCGAGGTTGAGTCGGCGCTTGCGGAGATCGAACGCGACGCGTCGAGTGGGATTCGACTTCGACGACACGGCGATACGATCGCCCTCGTCTCGGCGCCGGAGGCCGCGCCGTATGTCGAGCGGCTGCTGGGGCTCGACACGCCGCCGAGACTGTCGAAGGCGGCGCTTGAGACCCTGGCCGTGATCGCTTATCACCAACCAGTGACGCGCGATCAGATTGAGCGCGTGCGCGGCGTCGGCGCGACGGGCGTAATGCGGTCGCTGCGAGCTCGTGACCTCATTGCACCGAGCGGCCGACTCGACACGGTTGGGCAGCCACTGCTGTGGAGCGTCACGCCGCGGTTCCTCGACCACTTTGGTCTGGGCGCGCTCGATCAGTTGCCGCCGCTCGAAGGACTCGAGCCGCCGGCGCAGCAGTCGGTGCTGCCGCTTGAGCCTGATGCTGTTGGCGATGCTGACGGGGATGCTGGTGAAGGCGCCGACCCTCAGGCCGATGTTGATGCTGAGTGAGGCATGATCTTCGTCACGGTGCTCACGGTCGAGCTGATGATCTTCGAGTCGGCGACGCTGAAGCAGAAACGATCCTTGGTGCGCAGCGTGCTGCGGCGTGCGCGCAATCAGTTCCCGGTCGCCGCTGCGGAGGTCGACTTGCAAGACGATCCGACGCGCGCGGTCATCGCCTGTGCGGCGTTGTCGTCCGACGCGCAGGTCTCGCATGCGTCTGTGCAGCGAGTATTGGCGTGGATTGAATCATCGCGACTGGACTGTCAGGTCGGCGCCGTCTCGACTGAGACGATCGAAATCTAGTGGTCCTCAACCAGTTCGGCCCAGAGGTCGTGGCCGAGCGCCTGGACGACCTGGACGCGGCGGAACTCGCCTGGCTGCGCCTCGCCGAGCGCGAAGACGAGTCCGTCGACTTCGGCCGCCTCGCGATAAGTGCGTCCGGCGATGATCGGTTCGCCGTCGTCGGTCGTTTGACCTGGTTCGGACTCGACGAGCAGATCGAGTTGGCGGCCGACCTGGCGCTCATTCTTGCGCGCCGAGACTTCGCCGAGCAGCGTCATCAGTTCGTCGTAGCGATGCTGCTTGATGTCTTCGGGGAGCTGCTCGGACATGTCGGCCGCGGGCGTGCCCTGTTGCGGTGAGTAGGTGAATGCGCCGGCGCGGTCGAACTCGGCCTCGGTGGCGAAGTCGAGCAGCTGACCAAACTCTGCGTCCGTTTCGCCGGGAAACCCGACGATAAACGTGGTGCGGATCGCGATGTCAGGCATGGCTGCGCGGAGACGATCGAGGGCGCCGCGGACCATTGACATGTTGTGCGGGCGCTTCATGCGGCGCAGGACGTCAGGCGAGCCGTGTTGGAGGGGAATGTCGAGATAGTTGCAGACCTGCGGCGTCTGAGCCATGACCTCAATCAGGCTCGGGGTGACGAAGCCCGGATAGGCGTACATCAGACGCAGCCAATCGGCGCCTGAGTCAATAGCGAGCCGCTCGACCAAGCGCGCGAGACCGTCGGGGTCGCCCCACTCTGCGCCGTAGGCGGTGCTGTCCTGGGCGACGAGGACGATTTCACGCGCGCCGCGATCGACCAGTTGGCGGGCCTCGGCGATGAGGTCTTCAGGCGGCGCGCTGCGAAATTGTCGGCCTTTGATCGCGGGAATGTTGCAGAAGGTGCAGGGTCGCGCGCAGCCGTCGGAGATCTTGAGGTACGCCGACGGACCGATGCCGATTGACGTATCGGGAATGTCGCGCTCTGGCGCCGCATCGCCGGCGTGATCGACGATCTCGCGCCAGGCCTCGATTCCAAAGGCGGTGTCGATGCCGTCAAGGGCGATCACTTGCTCGCGTTCGATCTGCGACCAGCAGCCGGTCACGACGAGCTGTTGTCCATCAAGTCGCTCAGTAGCAAGATGCTCGGCCATCTGGCGCGACTCGTCGCGCGCCGCGTCGATGAATCCGCATGTGTTGAGGATGACGAGGTCGGCACGCTCGCGGTCAACGGTCGGGCGGTGTCCCGCCTGCTCAAGCTCGCGCGCGATGCGATCGGAATCGGTCGTGTTCTTGGGACAGCCCAGGGTGACGATCTGGTATCGCATCAGCCATCATCCGTTGCCGCGTTGGAGGTCGACTGATTGTTGATGCCGGGTCGCGGCCCGAGGCTGACCACCAGCGTGATCACGGCGTCTTCAGGCGGCGAAGCGCCCGGAGCGGGCGACTGCTCGAGCACAGCGCCAACGGGCGAATCGTCGTAGACCGATACGACGACGTATGGCGCGTTGAGTCGCTTGATGTAGTTGACCGCCTCGAGCGAGTTGAGCTGACGCAGATCTGGCAGCGGCTGAAAGTCGCTGTCGAAGTCACCGTCTGAGTCAGCGACGACGACAACATCGTCGATCTCGTCAATGCCCGGTATGTCGCGAGCTTCGGAGACCGGTTCGACTTCGTCGCGCAGGCTGACGACGGCGACAACGGCGGCGATGATCACGAGCACGACGAAGGCCGCGGCGAGCCAAGGGCCGAGATGCACGCGCGGCGGCCGCAGTTCTTCGCGCGAGCGGCCGCTGTGCTCGACCGACTGTCGCGACTCGACGGTCTCGCTGCTGGGCTGCAGACCCTCACCTGGGGCGGTCGGCGCGAAGGGGAAGCGTTCTAGCAGCGGTCCTTCGTCGAGACCGAGGTATTGGGCGTAGGAGCTGAGAAATCCGCGCGCGAACGGAGCGGCGGGCAGACGATTCCAGTCTTCCGCCTCGAGCGCCTCGAGGTATTGGCGCGCGATCCGTGTCGCTTGATGTGCCTGGGCGATCGAGCGGCCGCGTCTCACTCGAGCCTGGCGGAGCTCCTCGCCAATTCCGATTCCGTCTTCGTTGGTCGCAGCCATGGTCATGTGTCCGCCAGCACGGCGGTTTTGAGCACCGATGGGTCGGCTCGCGAGGTGTAGGACTGATCGGCGGCGGAGAGTGGGAAGCGGTGCGTGACGATGCGATCGACCGCGTCGAGCGCGGGCAGCAGCGCTGCGGTGCGGCGGAACTGATCGGGCGTGGCGTTCTGCGTGCCCGTCAGCGAGACCTCGCGGTAGTGCAAGTCATTGACGTCGACAACGGCCGACGATTCTGGCGGAAACCCAGCGAAGAGGTTGACGCTGCTCTGTCGGCCGGCGACTTGGAGCGCGGTCTCTGTCAGACCATCGAGTCCAACGGAGACGACGACGATGTCGCAGCCGGCGCCTGCGGTCGCGTCGTCGACCGTTGCTCGGAGCTCTTCGGGATCGCCGCTGCAGACGCGGCTGGCGCCAATCTCGAGCGCCGCGGCGCGTCGGACATCGACTGGTTCGGCGACGATGATCTCGCCAGCGCCCAATGCTCGCGCGAGCGCGACATGGAGCAGTCCCATCGGTCCTGCGCCGAGAATGGCGATACTGACGCCGGCGCGGAAGCGGCAGGACTCGAGCGAGTTGAGCACGCAGGCGGTCGGTTCGGTGAGTGCGGCGCGGCCCCAATCAGCGCCGCCGGCGAGTTTGACGGCGTGTCCCTGGGCGACCAGCTGAGCCGGCAGGAGCACTTGCTCGGCGAGGCCGCCGTTGGCGTCGTAGCCCAGGGTTTGTCGAGCGGTGCATCGATTGCGCAGGCCGCGTCGGCAGAAGTCGCAGCCGCCGCAGGCGATGATTGGGTACACGGCGACGCCGTCGCCAAGCGCGAGACTGTCGACGCCGTCGCCGAGCGCGATGACCTGGCCGGCGAACTCGTGGCCGGGCACGACGCCGGGTTTGGCGTACTTCTCACCGCGGTAGACGCGCAGGTCGGAGGCGCAGACGCTGGCGGCGCCGACTTCAATCACCGCCTCACCGGGCCCAGGCGTGGGCGACGGCAGGTCGCCGACCCGAATCTCGCCGGGTCGTTCAAAGATCAGTGCTCGCATGGCGGGGCCTTGGGTCGCTGGTGGCTGCTGCGACCGGAACGCGTCGCCGCTAGGGCGTGCGCGCTGGCTCGGGCGGCCGCACTCGTGGACGCTGCGCGGCGTCGGGATTGCGAGATCCGTGGTACTGACGGAGCAGACGGGACTTGCGTCGGGCCGCGGTGTTGGCGTGGATGACGCCGCGCTGGGCGGCGCGATCGAGGGCGCTGACGGCGCGCTGGATCGCGTCGTCGGCGTCGGACCAGTCCTGCGTGTCGACGGCGTCATCGATGGCGTCGAGCGCCGCACGCACTGAACCGCGGGCGTAGGTGCGAATCGGCTTATTTCGCATGCGCCGCTTCTGGCTCTGGCGCAGATACTTGACGGCGGCCGCCTTGTTTGCCACGGCATCCCCTCTTTCTCAATCGAACTTATCGTATCAGCCGATGGCCGAGTGTCTAGCGGAGCGTATTCCTGGCCGGCCGCTCGCCTGAGATGCATGGGACGACGCAGTTTGACACAGTGGACGCGTGAGTCTGCACGCTCCCCAGTCAGATGATGCGCGATCAGTGAGCGCGCGACTGTTCGGCGCTCGCAGCGGCGTGATCGGCGCCGTGTTGGTGATTGGGTTGTCGTTTCTCGGTTCGCGTTTGCTCGGAGCGGCGCGCGCGGTCGTGATCGCTGACCAGTACGGCGCATCGGTCGAGTTGGACGCCTTCTGGGTCGCGATGCGATTGCCCGATCTCGTCTTTCAGCTGTTGGCCGGCGCGACGCTGGCGTCGGCGTTCATTCCGGTCTACGCGCGAGTGCTGCAACAGCGAGGCGAGCGGGCCGCCTGGCGACTGGCGAGCATCGTCCTCAACTGGGTACTGATCGGCACGATCGTCCTGGCGGCGATCGTGTTTCTGGCGGCGGACTGGATCGTGCCCGCGCTCGCGCCCGGCTTGGGCGAGGAAAGCGGGATCCAGGATGCGATCATGGCCGACGCGATCTTTCTGACTCGCGTGCTCTTGCTCTCGCCGATTCTGTTCGCCGTCAGCGGCATGCTGACGGGGATGCTGCACGCGCGCAGGCACTTCGTGTTACCTGCGTTCTCGCCGATGCTCTACAACCTGGCGATCATCCTGGGGGCGTTGTTGTTGCCGGAGGAGTTGGGTGTCGAAGCGCTGGTGATCGGCGTGGTCGCAGGCTCGGGGTTGCATCTGATGATCCAGTTGCCGGCGTTGTCGACGGCGCTGCGTTCATCGGGCGGCGGTTTGGGGCCTCACATCAACCTTCGCGATGCGGACGCGCGCGAGGTGTTGCGTCTGATGGCGCCGCGCACGCTGGGCCTGGCCGCGGCGCAGATCAATCTGATCGTGCTCACGTTTTTCGGATCGCTGGTCGGCGACTCATCGATCTCGGCGTTGAACTTCGCCTGGCTGTTGCTGATGTTTCCGGTCGGCGTGTTTGGCATGTCATTGGCGACGGCGGTGTTTCCGAGCCTGGCTGAGCGGGCCGCCACCGGCGGCCGCGAGGCGGTCTCGCAGATGGTCTCGCAGACCTTGCGGTTCACACTGTTCCTCGCCGTGCCGGCGTCGATTGGGATGCTGTTGCTGCGTGACTCGATTGTGGCCACACTGCTCGAGCACGGGGCATTCGACGCTGCGGCGACTCGGCTGGTCGCGGACGCGCTGCTGTTCTACTCAATCGGCCTGTTCGCCCATGCGGCGATCGAGATTGTCTCGCGCGGCTTCTATGTGCTCGGCGACACGCGCACGCCGGTCGCGTTGGCGGTTGCGTCGATGCTGCTCAACATCGTGCTCTCGGCGCTGCTAGTAGGACCGATGGAACTGCAGGGCCTGGCGCTGGCGCTGTCGATCGCGGCGATCGCTGAGTTCGCGCTGCTTGTCGGGTTGCTCCAGGGTCGGCTTGACGGTCGGTTACTCGACGGATCGTTCTGGTGGTCGATGCTGAAGACCGTCGTGGCTACGTTGATCATGAGTCAACTGGTTTGGCTGTTGATTGAGCTGATGACTGATCTGCAGATCGCGCGAGATTCCTGGCTTACGTTGGTCTGTTGCGTCGCTGCTGGAGGCGCGCTGTATCTGGCGCTGAGCCTGATCGTGCGGCAGCAGGAGGCGGAGACGCTGGTTGAGCGGATTGAGTCGGCGCTGGCTCGATTCTTGTCGCGCTGAACCATCGAAACGCTCTGATAGAGTTGAGTCAGTGTTGGCCCCGTCGAGAATTGGGGCGTTACTGGTCGCAGCACGCTCGACCGTCTCCTGTGCCCCGACACGTACGCATTGCGAGAAACCATGGCCTTGCAGGATCGCTCGATTTTGTGCCGCGACTGCGGACGCGATTTCGTCTTCACCGCCGGAGAGCAAGAGTTTTACCAGTCCAAGGGGCTGCAGAACGACCCAGTGCGTTGTCCCGAGTGTCGCTCGGTGCGAAAGTCGATTCGCACCTCGCCCGAGGCCGAGGCGGGCTATGTCCGCTATGGCGGTGCGGCATCGTTCGGTGGTCGCACGCCGCGGCAGATGCATCCGGCCGCCTGCGCGATGTGCGGCGACATGATCGAGGTGCCGTTCCTGCCGCGCGGCGATCGACCTGTGTTCTGCACCACGGTCAAGCGGATCATGACGCTGGGATATCAGATGGACGAGATTCAGCAGCGCTGGGGCACCCGGCCCTGTCAGGTCGAGGGCATCAATCAGGATCTGCGTCGCGGACTGATTCCGCCCAAGCCGGGCGTCGAAGTTCCCGATTACGAACGCAGCCGCTCGTAGTCGCGACCGACACACATCGCAAGCTCGCTGAAGGATGACATGGCAGACTCGACGGCCCAGCGCTGGATGCGCCTGATGGGCGGACAGGGTCGGCCGACCGCTCGACCGCCGAGCGACTCGGAGGTCGCAGAGCAAGTGTCTCGCTATCCGGAACGGGCGGCGCAGGCGCTGGTTGACGATTCGCGGCGGCGCGGTCAGGCGGCATCGGCGCGAGAGGCGCGCGGTTGGATTCGCGAGCAGCTCGACGAAGCCGCCTCCCTGCTCGACCAGTCCACTCGCGACCGCATCGCCGCGCACTGTGATGCGCAGGTCGCGCAACGATTCCCCGAGGATGCACCCAACGATGGCTGACTCAGCATCTGACGCTGTTCCCGCAGACTCTTCGCATACTTCGCACTCTTCATCTTCCCACCCCGATCGGCCCTTCCGACCGGTCGGCTCGTTGATGCCGCATCGTGAGATGGAGGAGCGGATCAGAGCCTTCTGGCGCGAACGGGACATTTTCCACCGCTCGATTGAGGAGCGTCCGGCCGACGATATCTACTCGTTCTACGAAGGTCCGCCGACGGCAAACGGGACGCCGGGGGTGCACCATGTGCTCTCACGGGTGTTCAAGGACCTCTTTCCGCGCTATCAGACGATGCGCGGCAAGCGCGTGCCGCGCAAGGGCGGTTGGGATACGCACGGCCTACCGGTTGAGATTGAGGTTGAGAAGACGCTGGGGCTTGATAGCAAGCCGGCCATCGAGCGCTATGGGATCGCGGAGTTTAATCGTCACTGCCGAGAGTCGGTGATGGAGTACGTCCAACAGTGGGAGGACATGACCGAACGGGTCGCCTTCTGGATCGACATGTCGGACGCTTATCGCACCTATACGCCCGAGTACATCGAGTCGTGTTGGTGGATCTTCAAGACGCTGTGGGACGCCGGCCTGATCTATGAAGCGCGTCGGACGACGCCGCACTGTCCGCGCTGCGAAACGTCGCTGTCGAGCCACGAACTGTCGCAGGGCATGCAGGACGGCGTCCGCGATCGATCAGTCACCGTGCGCTTTCGCGCGCACAACGACTCGTTGCCCGAGCGCCTGCGCTGGTCGGGTACGACTGACTTTCTCGCCTGGACGACGACGCCCTGGACGCTGCCAGCCAACTCGGGACTGGCGCTCGCCGCCGGGGAATCGTACGCGGTGGTAGAAGTCGGCGAGGGCGAGCGTGTGATTTTGGCGCGACAGTTGCTCGAAGCATCGCTCGACGGCGTCATTGACGATCCCGCAGTGGTGGCGACCGTTGAGGGTCGAGAGCTGGTCGGCGCGACTTATGAGGGACTCTACGAACCGGCGGCTTGGGGTGTGCCGACCTATCAGTTCGACGGCGCGCGGTTGGTCGAGTGGCGATCCGACGACGGTCCATTGCCCGCGCGCAGCGTCGCCGCGGGCGACTTCGTCGAAATGGAGAGCGGCACGGGCATCGTGCACATCGCGCCCGCCTTTGGCGAGGATGACTATCAGCTCGGGCGAGAGGCCGGGCTGATCTTCCGTCAACCGGTCGACCTGTCGGGACGCATCGTCGGTGATGCTGACTCAGAGGAGGCGCCAGCATTCGTGGGCAAATGGGTCAAGGACGCCGATCCGATGATCATCGCCGATCTCGAAGCGCGAGGTCGGTTAGTGCGGCAGGACATCTACGAGCACACGTATCCGCATTGCTGGCGTTGCGACACGCCGTTGCTCTACTACGCCAAGCCGAGCTGGTACATCGCAACGTCGCAGGCCAAAGAAGTTTTGACGCGCTCGAACGCGGAGCAGATCCACTGGCATCCCGAGCACACCGGCGCCGGTCGGTATGGCGACTGGCTGGCCAACAATGTGGACTGGGCGGTGAGTCGGGAGCGCTACTGGGGCACGCCGCTGCCGTTCTGGCGCTGCGACAGCTGCGGCGACGTGTCGTGCATTGGTTCATTCGACGAGCTGCGACAGCGCGCGCTTGCGTTTAGCGGCGTCGAGCCTGACTTATCGGATCCTCATCGACCCTACGTCGACGAGATCGAAATCGGTTGTGAACGCTGCGGCGGCGCCGCTCGGCGTTGTCCAGAGGTCGCTGACGCCTGGTTTGACTCGGGAGCGATGCCGTACGCCCAGTGGCACTATCCGTTTGAGAATCAGGACCGCTTTGACGAACGATTCCCGGCTGACTTCATCTGCGAGGCGGTCGACCAGACACGTGGTTGGTTCTACTCACTGCACGCGGAGGCGGCGATGCTGTACCACGCCGAGGCCGTGCCGTCGCCGACGTCGTTCAAGCACGTGATCTCGCTGGGACACATCCTCGACGAGTCTGGCGAGAAGATGTCGAAGTCGAAGGGCAACGTGGTCGATCCGTGGACGGTGCTTGACCAGAGCGGGGCTGACGCGCTGCGCTGGTATTGCTACGTCGCCTCGCCGGCGGGCAACCCGCGGCGATTCTCTGAGCGTCTCGTCGGCGAAGCCCAACGTCGATTCCTGCACACGCTGTGGAACACGTACTCGTTCTTCGTTACTTACGCCAACATCGACGGCTGGCGGCCAGCGCCGACGACGGCGGCGCCCATCGTCGAACTGGACCGCTGGATTCTCAGTGAGCTGCACGCAGTGATCGATCGCGTCACAGCGGCGTTGGATGACTACGACCCGACGACAGCTGCGCGAGAGATTGACGGCTTCGTCGACACGCTCTCGAACTGGTACGTGCGGCGGAGTCGTCGGCGATTCTGGTCATCAGCGCGCGGCGGGGCGGCGTCAGACCTTGCGGGCAAGCGCAGCGCGTATCAGACGCTGTACGGGGTGCTGACCACGCTGGCGCGCTTGCTTGCGCCGATGACGCCGTACCTGGCGGAGGACATTTGGCGCAATCTCGCAGCCGAAGTCGACGCCGACGCGGCCGAGTCGGTTCACTTGGCCGACTGGCCGCAGTCCGATCAGAGCTTGATTGATGCTCAGTTGAATCATGAGATGGAGCTGGTGCAGCGCGTGGCGTCGCTCGGCCGCTCGGCGCGCAGCGCGGCCGGGATTCGGGTGCGTCAGCCGCTGGCATCGGTCAGCGTGGCTGTGCGATCGCCGCAGGACGCTGATGCGATCGAGCGGCATCGTGAGACGATCGCCGAAGAGTTGAATGTCAAATCCGTCTCGGTGGCCGATGCGGAGAGCGACTCGCGTCGATACACGATCAAGCCCAACCTGCGAAGCCTTGGACCTCGCCTGGGACCGCAACTGCCCGCCCTGCGAGCGGCGTTGGGCGATCTCTCACCCGAGTTGGCTGCGCACATCGCGCAGGCGGCGGAAGCCGGGCAGCCGATTGAGGTCGAAGGCGTCAGCCTCGAGCCAAGCGACCTGCTGATCGAGGTCGAGGCGGAGTCTGATGATGATCGCGCCTCCGCAGAGGACGAGCGCTGCACGGTGACGCTGCAGACGGAGCTCTCAGCTGAGCTGATCGCCGAGGGTCAGGCGCGAGAGGTGATCAACCGCGTACAAGCGTTGCGCCGCGACTCGGGGCTTGACCCGGATGATCGCATTGCGCTGCAGCTTGAATCGCCCGACCGTGAGCTCGCCTCGGCGCTCGAAACGTTTGAGTCGCTGATCGCAGCCGAGACGTTGGCCACGTCGCTATCGGTCGGCGGCGATGCACGCCTACGAGAGCCTCATCGAGCAGAAGCGGATATCGATGGCGCGGCGATCGTGTTGTCGCTCGAACGAGTCTGATGCTCCTGGCTCGGACCGACGCACTGCGTACTCACGGCTCGCCCAGTCGCTCGCTTCGCTCAGCGGAACGTCGCGCCAAGCGATCATCACGAGACATCCGAGCTTCGCGTCGTTCAGGCGTGGGATTGTGATTGTCGGCGGGCGATTCGTGACGGATCTGTCTGGCGACCAGCTCACCGAGCCGAGTTCGCCAAGGATCGCTGGCGCCGCTGGAGGGGGCGTGGTCGTAGTGGCCGCGCATAACGCGTGGCCACTCGGACGCGATCTCAGCGCCGAAGAGCAGTGTGCACGCGCCGAGAAAGACGAAGAAGAGCAGTGCGATCGCCGCGCCGAGCGAACCGTAGACGGCGTCGTAGTTGGAGAAGTTGCGCAGATAGACAGCGAACAGCAGCTTGAGCGCTTCGAACAGCGCCGCCGCGACGACTGCGCCGACCCAGACATCGCGGAAGCGCGTCGGCACGCTGGGCACGACTTTGTAGATCAGCGTGAACGTGACGAACGTCAACATGAAGGGCAGCAGCCAGCTGAACACGCTGAAGATGCCGCTCGCCTCAGCGCCGAACGGTCCGAGCGTGTCGGAGAAGGCCTCGGACACCTCCCGCCCGACCTGCAGGACCGCGGTCGAGGCAATCGACAGCGCGACCAACGCGCCGACGCTGAGCACGAGTCCGAAGTCGACCAGCTTGCCGCGCAGGAAGGGACGGCGCGACTCTCGATGCCAGATCGTTTCCATGCTGAATCGCAACGCGGCCATCATGCCAGACGACGCCCAGAAGAGTCCGAGCACCGAGACCACGCCGACGGCCGAACGCCCGGTCGCGATGGGGTCGATCAGCGCTTCCAGGTCTTCGCGCCCTGCGCCGGCGGGCAGCAGATCGTAGAGTCGGTCGACGACTCGTTCACGCAGGAGATCGTCGGTGAGCAGCACGCCCGCCACCGAGACGACGAGGATCAACAGCGGGAAGAGGGCGAAGAAGACGTAGTACGACATCGACGCGGCCAGCTGCGGGCAGTGATCGCGGAAGAATCCGGCGACGGCGCGATGCGCGAGCGTCCACAGGTCGCCCGCCCACCAGCGCAGATGGAAGTCGAGCGCACGGCTGTATCGAAGCGTCGACGCGGCTACTCGGCGGCCCAGGTTCGCCAACGCGGTCAACGTCTGATTGGTGTAGTGACGAGGCATGATGTCATTATCCGCCTCCGAGGCGGATTTGGGGACGCTGACCGATGAGCGACTCGCAACCGAAACGCATCATCTGCAAGTTGGGCACCAACTTGCTCACCTCGGGGTCTGACCGGCTTGACCCGGCGGTGCTCGACGACGTCGTGCGGCAGGTGGCCGAATTGCGCCTCGATGGCGCGCAGGTCGCGGTGGTCACATCGGGCGCGGTGATCGCCGGTCGGGCGCGCGTCGGCGTGACCAGTTCGCGCGGTTCGGTCGGCGCGCGGCAGGCGCTGGCCGCGATCGGTCAGGCGCAGCTGGTGCAGCGCTACGACTCACTGCTGCAGCGCTACGGCTTGACCGCGGCCCAAGCGCTGATCACGCGCGGCGACGTGACTGAGCGTCGCGGCTATCTCAATGTCCGCAACACGCTCCTGCGGCTGCTGCAGTATGGCGTCGTGCCGATTATCAACGAAAACGACGTTGTCGCCGATGAAGAGTTGCGCGGCGGCGCCTTTGGCGAGAACGATGCGCTCTCGGCGCTGATCGCCAATCTTATTGACGCCGACTTGTTGATCTTGCTCAGTGACGTTGAGGGCGTCTACGAACAGGATCCGCGCACGCATCCGCGGGCGCGGCTGATTTCAGTCCTGCGAGACCCGACGTCGATGATGGATTCAGTGGGCGAGGTCGACGAGCGCAGTCGCGGCGGGATGCGGGCCAAGCTTGAGGCCGCGCGCCGCGCTTCGGCCGGCGGGGCCGACGTGGTGATTGCGTCTGGGCGCGAGTCGAACGTGATTGGTCGGATCGCGAGCGGCGAACGACTGGGCACGCTGGTGCCGGCCGACACGACGGTGCGCGACAGTCGCGAGCGCTGGTTGCTCGCCGGGCTGCACAACGGCGCCGGTCTCGACCTCGACGCGGGCGCCGCGCGAGCCCTGACCGAGCAGGGTCGCAGTCTGTTGCCGGCCGGTATCGTCAGAGTCCGCGGATCGTTCGAGCGCGGCGATGTGATTCAGTTGTACGACCCGAAGGCGATCGCCGTCGCTGTGGGAATCAGCAACTACTCGTCAACGGAGACTGAGCGCATCCGCGGCAAGCGGTCGTCGGAGATCGTGCAGGAGTTGGGCTATTCGTACGGTTCGGCGGTGGTGCATCGCAACAATCTGGCATTGCTGCCCCAGGCGCCGCCTCAAGGGCGCTCGACAGGTACGATCCAAGCATGACTGAACTGACCGACTACCCGGCCTCGAAGATCTTCTTCTCCCAGAGACTGCGGTTGCATTACGTCGACTGGGGCAACTCAACCGCGCCGCCGTTGATCCTCGTACATGGCGGTCGCGACCACTGCCGATCGTGGGATTGGGTCGCGCTGGCGCTGAAGGATCGCTATCACGTCATCGCGCCTGACCTGCGAGGGCACGGCGACTCGGAGTGGGTCAACGGCTCGGGTTACGCGATGATCGATTACGTCTACGATTTGGCGCAGTTGATTCGACAACAACACCTGGCGCCGGTGACGTTGCTGGGACACTCGCAGGGCGGTCGGATCTGTCTCGAGTACGCGGGCGTCTATCCCGACCGGGTTGCGAAGCTGATCGCCATCGAAGGTCTCGGTCCGTCGCGTCGCGACACGGAGATGCACTCGTCGATTCCCGCGCACCGTCGCATGTCGGAGTGGATCACGGATCGGCATCGATACGCCGGGCGTCTGCCGCGGCGCTATCCGACGCTCGAAGACGCGGTCGATCGCATGCGTGAGGCGAATCCGCGACTGAGCGCCGAACAGGCGCAGCATCTGACCACGCATGCCGTGCATCAGAACGAAGACGGCACGTTCGTCTGGAAGTTCGACAACTACGCTCGCGCGCACTCGCCGTATCCGTTCAATGAACATGACGCAGATGAGATCTGGTCACGCGTGACGATGCCCACGTTGTTAATCAGCGGGCTCGAGTCGCAGGGCGACCCGAATGAAGATGAGCGCACCCAAGCCTTTCCGCGGGCGCGGAAAGTTGGCGTCGCCGATGCCGGCCACTGGGTGCATCACGATCAGCTTGAATCGTTTCTGTCGATCGTCAAGGAGTTCCTCGACTCCTAGCTGGGCTGTCTCTCGGGTGCGGCGCGTAGACTCAGCCTATGAGCGCCTCAGCGTCCTCCCGGCCGAGACCGCGATTCAGCTGGTTCGTACCGATCGACGGCGACGGCGACCGGATCGGATCGCTGCGCGCGCCGCGGGAGCCGACCTTTGAGTACCTGCGAGACGTCACGCTCAACGCTGAGCGACTTGGCTATCACTCGCTGCTGATTCCGACTCGATTCGCCAATGGGTCGTTCGAACACTCCGCGCCTCTCGCCGAGACCTGGACAACGGCCACGGCGCTCTGCGCGGTCACGTCGCGGATTCGGTTGCTGATTGCGGTGCGACCCGGGATCACGCCCGTCGGTCTGTTCGCGCAGCAGGCGGCGACGCTGCATCAGATTTCGGATGGACGTGTCGACATCAACATCGTGCCGGGCGGGATTCAGGGCGACAACGAGCGGCTTGGCATATCGGGGTCGCACGCTGACCGCTATGCGCTCGCGGACGAGTACATCGAGGCCTGCGCTCGACTCTGGCAGTTGGGCGGACCGCTCGACTTCGACGGCAGCTCGGTGCGGCTCAGCGGGGCACTGGTCTCGCCGAGGCCGAAGCCGCCGTCCCCGTCCTGGTATCTGGGCGGCGCATCGGAGGCGGCGCTCAAGCTCGCGGCTGAGCGCGCCGACGTGCTGCTCGCCTGGATCCAACCGCGCGACGCGATGCAGTCGTTGCTCGACCGCGCGCGAGACGCGTTCGCTCACGCCGGACGCGAAGTGAGATTGGGTCTGCGTACGCATTTGGTCGTGCGCGATTCGGAGGACGAGGCCTGGCGCGCGGCCGACGAGCTAATTTCCGAGGCGCATCCTCAGGTGCTCGCTCAACGCGCAGCGGCTGTGCGGTCGACCGCGATGGTCGGCGCGGCTGCTCAGGCCCGGCGCGTCGAGGAGGATCGCCTCGGCGATCGGCTCTGGAACGGCATCTCGCACGTGCGCGTCAATCTCGGCACGGCGATCGTGGGCACCCCTGAACAGGCCGCTGACGAGCTCTCGGCGTACCGGCGGATGGGGTTCGACGAGTTCATTCTCTCCGGCTATCCGCATCTTGAAGAGGCTGAGCGCATTGCGCGCGACGTGCTGCCACTGGTTGTGTCAGCGGCTGGTTCCACGATGTCGACGCGCGTGTAGCTCGCAGTTTGGAGGCTCGCATGGGCTGGCCGATCCATCGTCCAACCGGACTCACGCACTACGACCCGGCGCGTTCGTCACCCGGTTACACGTTGATGTGCGGGACTAACTCTCGAGACGCCGTCTTGCTCGACATGCAAGGTCGCGTCGTGCATCGCTGGCGACTCGACGATCGACGATTCTTCAACGTTGAGCTGCTGGCCAACGGCAACCTGCTGGCGATGGTCACGCCCGAGCGTCCGCCGCAGCCTCGCACGGCTGAGAATCAGTCTCGGTTCGCTCTTGATCCTGGCGGTCCGCCGGAGATCTTCAGCTTCCTCGGTGGACGGGGCGACGGATTGGTCGAGTTGGATTGGGACGGCAACGTCGTCTGGCGCTACGAGAACGTGGCGATTCACCACGACTTTCATCGGCTGGAGGACGGCTCGACCGTGACGCTCGAATGGGCGCCAACGACCAAGGAGGTCGAGGAGCGCGTGATCGGCGGCGGTCAGCAACCTGATCAACCGATGCCTCCGAACATGATGGGCGACGACATCATCACCCTTGACGCAGACGGGAACGAGACTGCGCGGGTCAACCTGTGGCGCGTGCTGCAACCTGATGATGCGCCGATCTGTCCGCTGGAGAATCGCTGGGAGTGGACCCACGTCAACAGCATTGAGCGGATCCCGGACGGCGGACTGCTGTTCTCGGCGCGCAACACGAGCACGGTCGGCATTGTCGATCCATCGAATGACGGCGGGGGCGCGCTGCGATGGCGATTTGGGCAACCGGAGATATCACATCAGCATCACGCGACCTGGCAAGCCGATGGTCGAGTGCTGATCTACGACAACGGCATGCATCGGATGCAAGACCTGTGTTTCTCGCGCATCGTGCTGGTCGATCCCGAAACCGACGAGCTCGAGGTGGTCTATCAGGGACGGCCGCGCGAGCAGTTCTTCTCGGCCCACATCTCAGGCGTTTCGCGGCTCGTGAACGGCAACTATCTGGTCACCGAAGGCGCGGCTGGGCGATTGTTTGAGATCGACGCGCGCGGCGAAGTCGTGTGGGAGTGGGTGTCGCCGTTTCAGGTCGAACAACGCGGCGATACGTGCAACTGGGTCTTTCGCGCCTGGCGCTATGACGCGGCGTTCGCCGGTCTGGGCGACCGCGAGTTGAACTACGAGCGACACCTCGACTTCAACCGTCTGCACGGCCTAGTCGACTGAGCGCCCAGATGGCCAGTAGTCGCAGCGTCAGGAGCCGGAGCGCGGCGACTTCATCCTGCGGGTGGCGATGAGCAGGTCGTGGGTCTTACCGTCAGCGTCGATGACGTAGTCCCAGAGGACGGCTTCGCGTTGGAATCCGAGTCGGCGGAAGACGGATTGGGCGGCGGCCTGATCGAGGACCATGCGCGCGGTCAGCAACTGCAGTTCGAGCAGCTGGGCGATGGCGTAGATCTCTTCTGCGAGGACGCGGCCCAAGCCGCGGCCGCGCGCGGCGGGCGAGAGCAGCAAGCGAATCTCGCCCAGGTGCCGCGTCCAGTCGGCGGAGGAGTAGTTGAGGTCGCCTTCGCCGAGCAACTCGTCGCCGTCGAAGCCGAGCACGGTGAAGGTGCGCTGGGACGCAATCTCGCGCATCCAGTCGTCGACCGACGAGCGCTGGGTGATGTCGCGGCGGAGGAAGAGCAGGTCGTCGGAGGGCAGCGAACGGGCGAAGTCGAGGATCAGGTCCTCGTCGCCTGGCGCCATGAGACGCAGGTTGATGCGGTGGCCGTCGCGCAGCGACGCAGAGCGCGGGTAGCGGACGGCGATCTGTTGCTGGACGCCGGCGGGTGAATCGGGCATGTCGGCGAACCTCTCCGTGGGTGGTCTGGCGGGATTGTGAATTGCCGCACGAGCGGGGACCGTGTTCGGCACAGGATATAGGCGAAGGACGCGAGCTCTGCGATTGAGAGCCCCTCCGTTCAGGGCGCTCAATCGCCTGGTTTACGTTTCGCAAGCGTTGGTCAGGCGCGGTCGCCGGGGAAGTCGGGGTGCGTGGTGTCCATCCAGACGTCCCTTCGCCAGTGCCAGCCCTCGCGTTCCCACACTTGCAGACCACGCTCAGGGACATTGAGGTACGGCCAGTAGATGCCCGTGTCGATACCGTTGCCCATAACTGACGACGGAGCGAAACCCTCAAGCCCGTATCGCTCGTCCTCGCCGAGCAGTATCCACGAGACCTCGCGCGCCATCTCTCGACGCTGTTCGGCGTCGAGCGTGACCCGCATCTTGGTGACGATATCGGTCAGCGGCTGGAAGTCGTACTTTTCCCAGTTCTCGCCGCCCCCTGGCACGTATCGTGAGTTCCAAGCTGATGTTGGATCTCCGGTGCCGGCGCCGACCCAAATTGGCATCTGACCGGGGAAGTTGCCAGTTGCAAGTTGCGCAAAGATGGAGTCGTACGGCTCAATCAGAATGTCAATGGTCACCCCCAGCGAGTTCTCATACATGTTGCGGTACAGCTCGGATGAACCCGGATACGCTCCCTCGAAGATATCAGCGACGATCATTGGAAACACCGCGCCCTCCTCGACGCCAGCGGCGCTCAACAGTTCGCGGGCCATCTGGATGTCGTCATCTTTGTTCGGTCGATAGCCGGGCAGTGTACGTGTCGTCTCCTGGTCGATGGCCCAACCGTGGTACCAGTTGAGATGCTGAATTGTCGACGGGTTTCCCTTGCCCAAGTACACCGCGTCAATGATCGCGTCGCGGTCCATTGCAATGTGGAACGCATAGGGAATGCGTCGGTCAAGCCACGGGTTGTCCGCCCATTCGCTGTTGTAGTTGAAGCGCATCATCAACGGCAGGACAACGCCACGGTCGTATCGAATGTGGTCGGGAAAGTCGGCTTCCACCGCTTGGATGGCAGCCGCGTTGAGGCTGATGATGTCAAGGTCCCCATTGCGATACGCGGTTTCCGCCGCGGTCTGGTCACTGAGGATTACCCATGTGAACGAATCGAGGAACGGTTGCTGTTGACCGTCCAGCGTCATCCAGAAGTTGGGATTGCGCTCCAGGTGGAGACGAGTCTCGGGCTCGAACACCGTCGGAATGAACGGACCGCAACCGGATACCAGCTCGACGTTTGTTTGCTCGTCGATCCAGGACCGCTCCCACAGCTCCATGGCCTCGATTGAAGTCATAAACGACCACTGCATGTGAACAGCTTCGAGATACGTCGCGTCAGGACCATCGGTCTTGCAGATGAGCGTCAAATCGTCTGGTACATCCATGGACGCCGTGGTCGCGTAGATCGTTTTGCGAGGGAATCTAGCGTCGGGCACGCCGTCAGCGTCAAGAGCGTCGATCTGCCGCTGGATGTTCGCTTGCGCATCTTGGGCGGTGAACAACCGTCCGCCCTCGGTTGGATATCGATCCCAGAAGCGCGCTCCCTGATCCATTCGGAAAATATACGTCTCATCATCAGGTACTTCAGGTAGGGAAGAAAGGTATGGTCCGTAGACAGGTCCCGCGTTGTCGTAGATCTCGACTAGCCGACCCATCGAGTCATTGAAGACTTGGAACGGGTGCGCCAGATTGGTTCGATGCGGATCAAAGCCGTCCCAGTTTGGCAGTGTGTAGGCCGAGTAGTTGCCGCCGTATTGGCGATTGCCTGTTGGGGCTTGCTGTTGCTGTTGGGGTTGTTCGTCGGTCGGAGCCTCCTGGTCGACTTGCTGCTGCGCCTGCTGCTCGGCGTCCTGATCGGTCGGTTGATCCTGCTGACCTTGCTGCATGGACGGTTGGTCCTGCTGCGGCTGATCCTCTTGGACCTGCGCAGCGGCCTGCTGCTGGGCGTCGTCATCGTCGCCGCAACCGACAAGGGCCAGACCTGCAGCGCCGACGCCGGCGCGTCCCGAGGCTCGCAGGAGCGCGCGCCTGCTCATTCGCGATCGTCGCATGCGCTGCCAGTAGTTCCTGCGTTCCATGACTCGCCCTTTCCTGCGCCGTCGAGTGCGGCCTTGGGATTTGGCAGAGTCTAGCGAAGTGCTCGCAGGCTGGCGCCGCGGTCCGCGTCGCGCCTACTCTCAGTAGCCCCGGCGGCTGCGTTCGGGGAGGCCGGGGTACTGGGGATCGACGAAGACCTCTTTGAGCCAGTTGCCGCCTTCGTCGCCCCAGACGCGGAAGGCGCGGTCGGGCGGATAGAGCCAGGGCTGGATGAACGTGTAGGTAGCCATGTTGCCCAGCACCGAGGTCGCGGCCATGGCGTCGATGCCGTAGTCCTCGTGCACACCGAGCAGGGCGCGCTGAATCTCGAGGGCGAGGTCGTGCGATTCCTCGTAGTCGAGGGTGTACCGCATGCGTTCGACCAGTTCCTGGACGGGGGCGAAGTCGTAGTGCTCGAAGTTCTTCGATCCCCCAGGCGAGAGTCTGTCATGCCAAATGTCCGCGGGATTGAGCGTGGCAGCCGCACCACCGACAAGATGGATTGCTACGTCCTGACCACCCTGCCAAAGGTCTACCAACACATCTGTCGGAACGGGATCGACGCGCACTTTCACTCCAAGATTGGTTGCGTACGGCCCTTCAAACCACTGCACGAGACCTGGATAGAGCTGCGGATCCAATAGGACCTCATGCACCCGAACTACGAACTCAAACTCTCGATCGACACCGGCGGCGCCCAATAGGTCGCTGATCAATGTGGCGTCACGAAGATCTATACCTTGGGCCTCAGGGTGTAGGGATCGAAAGCCTGGCAACTCGATCATTTCGGCCTCGGAGATTGCCCATGGATGATAGGAGCAGACTGACTCCGTCGCGGAAGGAGTCACATAGATATCACCGTATCTGTCACTCCGCAGAGCACGCTTTCCAAAGTCAGACCGATCAAGTCCGAGATGAAAAGCGTATGCCACGCGCCGGTCGTTCCATGGGTTGTCCGCCAGGTCCGGGTTGAAGTTGAAGCTGATTGCAAAGGGAACTCGACTCGGCACCTCGAAGCCTATGAATTCATCCTGCGACTGAAGCTCTAGAATCTCGTGATCTCTCGACACCCGGCACAAGTCGATATCACCGCCATAGAACGCGTCCACTTCACTGCTGTATGCGCCAGAGTCGACCCAACTGACGCTGTTCATCAGTGGAAGATTCTGACTGTCGCGCTGCTCCCACAGAAATCCGTCCGGCCGACAGCCCAGCGTGACCGCGCGGAGTTCTTCGTCTACGAAGAAGGGGTAGTAAGAACCTGTGCCGGACAACGCGCGCCAATCATCGAGGTACGTTTCGCCGCGATCCAAGAGGTCGATTGCTTCGGTCGAGGTCATGAACGCGTTGCCAACGAGTACGGAGTATACGTATGTGCCAGTGCCATCTGTCTTGATCATCAGTGTTTCGTCGTCGACTGCTTCGACGTCAGTTGTCCGTCGGAATTGATCTGTGTTGATGAAGCTCGGATCGGGATTTCCTTCGCTGTCGACAGCGTCGATCAGTCGTTGCAGGCTCAGTCGAGCATCGTGAGCGGTGAACAGTCTGCCGCCGGGTGTAGGTTCTTGATCCCAGAATCTCGCTCCACGATTGGCCGAGAAGACAAACCTCTCTATCTCTGGAATCTCGGGAAGTGACATCGTGTCTGGAGCCCAGAACGGTTCCGTCAGAGATGGGATGTTGTCGTAGATCTGCATGAGTCGACCCAGCGTGGCGCTGTGGATCGCTTGCTTGAGCCAGTTGCCCGAGCGATGTGGGTCGGCGAGATTCTGTTCCAACAGATCGGTTCCAGGCTTCCACAGCGAGAGATTGCCGCCGTAGGGCCAATTCGGTTCGAACTCTCGGCCCTGGTAGACCGGTTCTGGCAGTCGCCGATACACCCGCGACGGAGGCGGCTCAGGCGTCGTCCGACGGGTTGGGCGCGGCGCTGGGGGATCGGGGGCTGGCGGCGGCGGAGCGGGCGGCGGTTCGGGTTGCGGCTCAGGCTCGGGCTGAACTGACCGAACGGGCTGAGGCGCGTCGGGGATTTCGTCGGCGCAGCCGACCAGGGCGATGCCCACCGCGCCGATGCCGGCGCGCGCGCTGGCTCGGAGGAGCGACCGACGACTGAGTCGGGCGCGGCGTACGCTTCGCCAGGGATTCTCGCTCTTCATGATCTCGCTCTGGATCCAATGTACCCAGATTTGCAGATCGTGGAGCGCTCCGAAGTGAGATTCAGTCGCCGCCGGCTGCCGCCAGGAGGCCGATCTCCTCGACCGCGTCGAAGTCGGGCAGGGTCGTTAGTGACGGTCGCGCGGGCTCTTCGAAGGCGGGCATCACCTCGGCGGCGAAGCGTTTGAGCGAGGCGAGGATCTTCTCGTGCGGGACGACCTGGTCGAAGTTGATTAGAAAGACCATGCGGTCGACGCCGATGTCTTCCCACTGTCTCAAGGCGGCGATCACGGTGTCGGGATTGCCGATCGGCGTGCCTTGCTGGAGCGGATTGATGACGTCGCCGGGGCGGTTGCGGAGCTGGATAGCGCTCGCCTGTGAGCTGTAGGCGGGGGAGGGATAGATGCTGCCGACGCCGACGAGATGGGCGGCGGCGTTCATGAACGCGCCCGCGCCGGCGCCGCCGATCGCCATGGCTTCTTCGTCCGACTCGCCGCAGTACATCCAACCGACGCCGTTGACGCAGTTGTTGACGAACTTGCCGACGGGGTCGGCGTTGCGAATCACGCGTCGGTAGTCGGCGATGCGCTGTTCGTACTGATCGGGGGTGCCGATCGAGACGCCGAGCAGTCCCATGCCGCGCTCGGCGGCCTGGATGGCGGTCTCGGGGCTCGAAACGGCGACCCACATGGGCGGATGCGGCTGTTGCACGGGTTTTGGCACAACGGCGCGCTCGGGCATCGAGAAGTACTTACCGTCCCAGCCGGCGATCTCGTTCGTCCACATGTGCGGGATGGCGCGGATGACTTCGTCCCACATGTCTTTGGTGTCATCGGGCTCGACCTGGAAACCGCCGAGTTCGGTCCAGGTGGCGGCGCGGCCGGTGCCGAACTCGAGTCGTCCATTGGAGATGATGTCGAGCGCGGCGGCGCGCTCGGCGACCCGGGCCGGATGATTGACCTGGGGCAGACAGAGCGCGATGCCCTGGCCGATGTGAATGTTCTCGGTCATCGCGGCGGCGGCCGAGAGGAAGACTTCGGGCGCCGAGGAGTGGCTGTACTCCTCGAGGAAGTGGTGTTCGACTTCCCAGACCTGATCGAAGCCGAGTTCGTCGGCCAGACAGATCTGCTCGAGCGCCTGGTGGTATGCGCGCCACTCCGAGATGTCGCTCCAGGGGCGTTGGACTGAGTGTTCGTAGAAGATGCCGAATTTCATCGCAGACTCGCAGTATTCCGACGCGTGCGCGCAAGAGCGCTGGCGTCACTCGAGGCCGAGCCGCCATCGGATCGGCGTGGCGCCAGAATGCTAGCATTCTGACCGCGCGGCTGCGTGGCCGCGCGGCCGCGGCCCCTGCGCTTGTTGGAGATGTTGGAAAGGCGAACGACGTCATGTCTGTCGCCATTGTCTGTGACTCGTCGGTGGATTTGCCCCAGGAGGTCCTGGACGAGCGGGGACTGCGCACCGCTGCGGTTGGTTACGGGCTGGGGTCGCAACTGTTTCTGCAAGGCGATCAGTCACACGACGAGTTCTATGAGTCGCTCGCCGCAGGCTCGCCGTTGACGATCAATGGCGTCAGCAGCGAGTCGTGGGAGTCGGTGTTCAAGTCGGCGGCGGCAGAACACGACGAAGGTGTGGTCTGCCTCTGCCAGGCGTTTGGATCGTCGAGTCCGTCGTTCGATTTCGCCGAGTACGCCTCGCGGAGGCTGGAGCACTTTGACGGGCTCACGGTGCGCGTGCATCAGACGCCGCGGTCGACCGCGGGTCAGGCGGCGATTGCGCTGGCGCTGGCTCGCGTCGCGCAGGGCGGCGGCGACATGGCGACGGTCGAGGCGGCGCTGGATGAGGTCACGTCCAGCGCCGACGTCTTTCTGATCGCGCCCGATGTGGACGGACTCGAGCGGGCGGGGGAGTTGGCGATGGTGCAATCGTCGAGCGGGATTGGGCCGCTCGATTTCGGGACGCCTGTGTTTCGCGCGCGCGACCGGATCAAAGCGGTCGCGCTCGGCGAAGACGCTGAGGAAGCCGAAGACCTGTTGCTCGATCATGCAGCCGCGATCCTGGGCGATGCGCCGTCGATCCTCGTGGTTACGCATGCGCTCGCTCCTGAGTCGGCCGCGCGATTGCGGGACAAGGCGGCGGCGCGGCTCAATGTCGACGAGTTACACGTCAGTGAACTGGGGCCGACCGTGGGCGGATTGCTGGGCGCGGGCGCCTGGGGGCTTGGATTCTGTCAGTCGCCGTCGAGTTGAGGCCGCGGGAAGGAACCATCATGCCTGAGTCAGGTCTGATTGAGAGCGCGAGTTTGCCCTTGGTGGAGGTCGCCTCGGACGCGCCCGCGCCGCCGTGGGAGATTGCTGAAGCGGTGATGCAGCAGATCACGTTTGAGGTACCGGTTGTGAATGCACGGCGGAGTCTGCCGAACGTAGTGACGAGGTCTGCGCCGACCTATGGGCGGATCAGCGTGACGGACAGGGCCAACAGTCCGGTCGGGCCGTATCGCGAGGCGGTGCTGATGGTCGGCTGCCGCGTGGGGATGCTGCCGGCCAACTACGTGGTCGCGGCGGTGGTCGACTCGGAAGCTGCGCGTGACGCGATCGCGGCGCATTGGAGGTATCTGCCGAGTCTGGGCGAGATCGGCTTTGAACGGTCGGACGAGGCGATCCACTCGACGATTGACGCGGGCGACGGATTGCAGGTCGAGCTGCACTCGCCGATCGGCGAGGCGGCGACGGCCACCATTCTGCGTTACGACCCGCTGTTGGTCGTGCAACCGAGCGATGGATCGGGCGCGGCGTCGGAGATTCCCTGTGAGCACGATGTCCAACGAGCCTGGCTGTCGCGCGACAGCGCGTTGACCTACCACGGCGGCTCGCGGAGTCACCCGTGGATCGTGCTGCGATCGTCGAATCCAATCACAGCGGTGGCGGCGGTCGAAGCGCAACGGATCGAGGCGGCGGCGTCGATTGACCTGCCTGGCGCATGAGCTCGGCAACTGAGTCTGCGCATTGGGCGACATCGGTCAACGAGGGGCGGCGCAGTAGGCTGCAGGTGAGAGTCCATCGGCGAGCGCCGCGTCGGCGCGGGTGGGCTGCATGAGTCTCACGTGACTGCCAAACTGCGCAACGCATACTACGGCTGGTACCTCGTCGCGGCGGCTGTGCTTTGTATGGCGATTGCCGCCGGCGTCTCCTTCTGGTCGATGGGCTTTTATGTCACCCCACTTGAGGAGCAGTTCGGGTGGTCGCGCGCGCTGCTGCAGGGAGGTATCTCCGCGTCACTGTTGGTCAGTGGACTTGCGTCACCGCTGGCGGGGAAGCTCGTCGATCGTCAAGGTCCGCGCCGCGTGATCATTTTGGGCACACTCGCTACCTGTGCGTCTTACATCCTCTTGGTAACAGTTGACAGCCTCTGGCAATGGTATCTATACTTTTCGATCAACTCATTTTTCCGCGGGTTCATGTTTTACATCCCATTCCAAGTACTGATTTCGCGATGGTTTACTCGGCGTAGGGGACGAGCGGTTGGAATTATGGCGACCGGTTTTTCCCTGGGTGTGGGCATGGTGCCGGTGATGCAAGGAATCATCGACAATATCTCCTGGCAGGCGTCCTTTGTCTTTGCGGCAGTGATACTGGCGCTTGTGTTTCTGCCAATTGCGATCTTCGTTGTCCGCAATCAACCAAGTGACATGGGAATACAGGTAGAAGGCGAATCGGTCACACCTGGCCAGGCTGCGCCCAAGGCAGTAGAGCTGAGCGGCATGACGGTTCGCGAGGCGCTTCGGACGGTGAACTTCTGGGTGATTTCGCTGGCGTTCATGACGTTCTTCTTTTGCATGTTCGGGTGGATGGTGAACGGCGTTCAGGTGTATGAGGCGTACGGGCTTCCCCGGGACACGGTGTCTGTGATCATGACGATCGCGGGACTTGGCGGCGTGATTACGAGGCCGACATTTGGCTATCTGGCTGAAGTGCGAATCAAGAGCATTGAACTCGCGTCTGTTGTCCTTGCGATCTTCATGGCCGGGGGCATGGTCATTCTGCTGCTCACCGAAGGCTCATGGCTAGGTGTCGGGTTGTTCATCGCTTGCTGGATGGTTGGCTCAGCGGGCGGGCCCGTGCTGGAGCCACTGATACTGCCTCGCGTGTTCGGGATGCGTCACTTTGGGGCGATCATGGGCACGATGTTCATGGTCGAGACGATTGGGCAAGTGTTGGCGCCATACATCGGTGGTTGGATCTATGACGTCACCGGCGGCTACAACCTACTGCTGATCATCTTCATTGCGGCAGCGATACTCTCAATGGGATTCTTCACTCTGGCGCATGTGATACCGAATCCGCGGATACCGAGTCCGCGGGTGCGGTTGCTTCGTCCGCTGGTGGCGGCGTTGGTGGCTCGGGCGGAGCCGCAGCGTGGCGCGTCGAACGGGTTGGCGGCGACGACCGTCAATGGCGCTGTTGGCGGCGCCTCTGCGAGAGCCGAGCGGGTCCCCGAGTGAATCGCGGCGTGGGGGCAGGGGCGGGGACTGGGTACCGGGCTAGAAGATGCCTAACTCGAACTTGGCTTCGTCCGAGCACATTTCGCGCGGGTCCCAGGGCGGCGAGAAGACAATTTCGGACTCGACCTCTTCGACGCCGTCGACTGTCGAGGCCGCCTGCTCAATCTGAGCCTTGATCATGGGGCCAACCGGACAGGCGGGCGAGGTGAGCGTGAACTCGACTTTGACCTTCTCTTCCGAGGGCGTCTGCACGGCGTAGACGAGGCCGAGATCGACGATGTTGATGCCGATTTCGGGATCAAACACGGTCTTGAGCGCCTCGAGCACTTCCTGTTCGGTTGCCATGTCAGTCTCCAGTCTCTGGTTCGCAGAGCTATGTCTTGATCAGTCGAGTGGGGATCTCGCTGTCGTCGCTGATTGCCTCGCCGCTGGCCTGGGCGAGCGCCTGGTCGAGCACTTTCCAGGCGAGCAGGCCGCACTTGATGCGCACGGGGAACTTGGCCACTCCGGAGAGCGCCTCGAGGTCGCCGAGGTCGATTGTGTCGAGGTCGTAGCTGTCGTCGGTCAACATCTGTTGGACGTGCCTGGAGAGTTCCTGGGCCGACTCGACCGAGCGGCCGGAGAGGGCCTCGGTCATCATTGAGGCGGAACTCTGCGAGATCGAGCAGCCGGCGCCGCCGAATCCGAGACCGTTGAGCTCGCCGTCATCGATGGCGATCGAGAGCTGGATCTCGTCGCCGCAGGAGGGATTGAAGCCCTCTGCGGATACGGTGGCGTCGTCGCGGACGCCGCGATTGCGCGGTCGGCGGTAGTGATCGAGGATCACGTCGCGGTAGAGGTCGTCGAGGTCGACGGGGTTCTGCGCTTCGCGATTGCTGGTCACGGTCGAGGTTCCTCTCAGATCCCGCGCTCGAAGCCGAATCGCTCTCCCGCGTCGAGCAAGCCGTCGACGAGGGCGTCGATTTCGGAGCGTTCGTTGTAGAGGTAGAACGACGCCCGCGCCGTGGCCGGCACGCTCAGGGTACGCATCAACGGTTGGGCGCAGTGATGGCCGGCGCGTACGGCGATGCCGGAGCGGTCGAGGATGGTTGCGATGTCGTGCGAGTGGATGTCGCGGTAGTTGAAGGCGACGACCGCTGATCGCTGAGCTGGATCGGCGGGGCCGTAGATGTCGAGGCCCTCGAGTCGGGAGAGTTGTTCGACGGCGTATTGGGTTAGGTCGGCGTCGTGGGCGGCGACGGCGTCCATGCCGACGGCGTTAAGGAAGTCGAGCGCGGCGCCGAAGGCGATCACGTCGGCGATGTTGGGCGTGCCCGCTTCGAACTTGTGCGGCAGCGCGGCCCAGGAGGATTCCTCGCGCGTGACGACGCTGATCATCTCGCCGCCGCCGAGAAACGGGTCGAGGTCGGCGAGCAGCTCCTGGCGTCCCCAGAGCACCCCGACGCCGGTGGGACCGAGCATCTTGTGAGCGGAGAACGCGATGTAATCGGCGCCGAGCTCAGCGACGTCGAGCGGTAGATGCGGCGCGCTCTGGGCGGCGTCGAGAATCATGGCGGCGTCGACGCCGCGGGCCATCTCGGCGATGTCGGCGACGGGCGCGACCGAGCCGAGCACGTTGGACATGTGCACGACCGAAACGATGCGTGTGTTTGCGTTGATCGCGGAGCGGGCGGTGTCGACGTCGATCTGTTGGTCGTCGTTGAGCTCGATGAATCGCAGCACGGCGCCGGTGCGCTGGGCGACCAGCTGCCAGGGCACGAGGTTGGAGTGATGCTCGGCGGCCGAGAGCGCGATCTCGTCGCCAGGGCGGAGCCGCGCGCCGAGCGTATAGGCGAGCAGATTGAGCGACTCGGTGGTGTTGCGCGTGAAGACGATCTCGCGCTGGCTCTGCGCTCCGATGAACGTCGCCACCTGCTGGCGCACGGTCTCGTAGGCGGAGGTCGCCTCTTCGGCGAGCGTGTGCAGTCCGCGATGGATGTTGGCGTTCATCGTCGAGTAGTAGGTCGCGAGGGCGTCGATCACCGCCTGGGGCTTTTGGGTTGTGGCGGCGTTGTCGAGATAGACGAGAGGTCGACCGTGCACCTCGCGCGAGAGGATCGGAAACTGCGACCTGATGGCGGCGGTGTCGAGCGGCGTTGCGGTAGTCATGGCCGTGAGTTTGCTCTGCGGATGATTAGACGTCGATCGAGACTTGTCCGTCGTCGACGTTGACGTCGAAGCAGCGGACGCGGCCGATCGCGGGCAGCGTGACGGCTCGACCGGTGGTGACATCGAACAATGCGCCGTGGCGCGGACACTCGATGCGATCACCGTCGAGCTCGCCCTCGCCGAGGGGGCCGTCGTCGTGGGTGCAGCGATTCTCAATCGCGTAGAGCTCGCCGTCCTGGAGTCGGCAGAGGGCCACGCTCTGGCCGCCGACGTCAACAACGCGCGCCGTGCCGGGTGTGATGTCGTCGAGCGAGCCGACGGGTTGGTTGCTCATGATGTCGCGCTGTCCGGTTCCAGTTGGATTTCGACCAGTTCGTCGATCACATCGCGCATGTGCGCGTCGGCGACGCCGTCGGCGATTTCGGCGAGGAATCCACGAACAACCATGCGCTCGGCGATACTGGGCGGGATGCCGCGCGCCTGGAGGTAGAAAAGCTGGTCGGGATCGACCGGGCCGACGGCGGCGGCGTGGGAGCACTTGACGTCGTCGGCCTCGATTTCGAGCATGGGGATCGGGTCCGCGCCGGCACCGTCGTCGAGCAGCAGATTGCGCATCGTCTGGTGCGCGCTGGTTTGCTGGCCTTCGGGTTCGATGCGGATCAGTCCGTATTGCACGGCCTGAGAATCGTCGGTCAGCACGCCGCGGATGAGCAGGTCGCTGGTCGCGCCAACTCCTTGATGGTGTTGCCGCGTGACGTGTTCGATGTGCTGCTGACCATCGCCGACGAAGAGTCCGCGGATTTCGCCGAACGCGCCGGATTGCGACATGTCGAGGTCGATGCGTTGTTTGTCGAGGTCAGCGCCGAAGGAGGCGGTCGTGATGCGGACGGTGGCATCGCGACCGACGCGGGCGCGGGTGCTGCTAATCGCCGCGGCCTGGCGATGCCAGCGCTGGACAGAGGCGAACTGCAGATGCGCGCCGGGTTCGGCGATTAGCTCGACTGAGGCGTGAACGAGCGGCGATTCGTCGAGTCGAGCGCGGCGATCGTCGGCGTCGCCGCCGTCGACGAGGGAGAGTTGCGCCTCTCGTTCGGCGACGACGAGGGTGTAGTGCCAATGGTCGCCGGCGTTGACGTCTTGAGTGACGAGGTAGAAGAGCGACTCGTCGACGACAACGCCGGGCGGCGCGTAGACGAAGACGCCTTGAGTCCAGAGGGCGCGGCCGAAGGCGTCGTAGCGGTCCAGCGGCGGCCCGACGGCACCGAGCCATTGCTGCAAGAGTTGCGGATGCTCTTGAGCGGCGACGGAGAGCGGTTTGACGATGACGCCAGCCGATTCGGCTTGTTCGGAGATGTCGGAGGCGACGAGTTGGCCGTCGTACTGGTGCACCAATCCGGCATGTTCGTGTGGCGCGAACACGTGAGGCGGGGCCTCGGCGAGCCGACCGTTTGTCGAACTGCGGACCTGTCCAACGCGCGCGCGTCGGGGCAGACGATCGCGAGGCGTGCGTCGCCAGGACTCTTCCGCGCCGGTCCACCACTCTGTGGATAGGGCCTGCTCCAGGCTGGCGAGACGGAAAGCGAGCAGCCAATCGGGCTCGCGCTTCGTCTGACTCAGGGTCGCGACCTGAGCGCGGAGCTCGTCGGGTTTGAGCTCCGCGTCGGCGGGAGCGTCCAGCGTTGCTTGCGTCATCGAGCGTCCCTCACAACCAACACATCCCGGGCGGCGACTCGGGCCTGGAGCGATCGCGATGGTCGCGGAGCGCGGGCGTCACGACCGATCCGATTAGCCAATGGCGCCGTCCATTTGCAGTTCGATCAGGCGGTTCATCTCGACTGCGTACTCGAGCGGCAGCGATTTGATGATCGGTTCGACGAAGCCGTTGACGATCATTTTCGTCGCTTCGGCTTCGGAAAGGCCGCGGGCCATGAGGTAGAAGAGCTGTTCGTCGCCGACCTTGGAGACGGTCGCTTCGTGGCCGATGTCGACGCGCTTCTCGTCGATCTCCATGACCGGATAGGTGTCGGAGCGGGAGAGTTCGTCAAGCATCAGGGCGTCGCAGCGAACGTTGGAGCGGCAGCCGTCGGCGCCGTCGTAGACCTTGAGCAGTCCGCGGTAGGTGGAGCGTCCGCCGTCCATGGAGAGCGACTTGGAGGTGATCACCGAGGTGGTGTTGGGCGCGGCGTGGACGATCTTGGCGCCGGCGTCCTGGTGTTGTCCCTGACCGGCGGAGGCGATTGAGAGGACTTCGCCGTGGGCGCCGGGCTCCATCAGGTAGACGGCGGGGTACTTCATGGTCAGCTTGGAGCCGAGGTTGCCGTCGACCCAGGTCATGACGGCGTCCTGGTAGGCGGTGGCGCGCTTGGTGACGAGGTTGTAGACGTTGTTGGACCAGTTTTGGATGGTGGTGTAGCGGACGTTGGAGCCCGCCTTGCAGACGATCTCGACGACGGCCGAGTGCAGCGAGTCGGAGGAGTAGATGGGGGCGGTGCAGCCCTCGACGTAGTGCACCTGCGCGCCTTCGTCGGCGATGATCAAAGTGCGTTCGAACTGACCCATGTCCTCTGAGTTGATGCGGAAGTAGGCCTGGAGGGGGATATCGACGGTGACGCCGGGCGGCACGTAGATGAAAGATCCGCCGGACCAGACCGCGGTGTTAAGCGCGGCGAACTTGTTGTCGTTGGGCGGAATCACCGTGGTGAAGTACTCGCGGACGAGGTCGGGGTACTCGCGCAGCGCCTGGTCGGTACCGAGGAAGAGCACGCCCTTCTCTTCCAGGTCTTCGCGGATGTTGTGGTAGACGACTTCGGAGTCGTACTGCGCGCCGACGCCGGCGAGCAGACCCTGTTTTTCCGCCTCGGGGATGCCGAGTTTGTCGTAGGTGTCCTTGATGTAGTCGGGCACGTCTTCCCACGACGATTCGTCGCGGTCAGTGGCGCGGACGTAGTAGTGGATGTCGTTGAAGTCGATGTCGCCGAGTTCGCCGCCCCACTCCGGCATCGGTCGGGCGTTGAAGTGGTCGAGCGCCTTGAGTCGCAGGTTGCGCATCCATTCGGGCTCTTCTTTGATGTCGGAGATCGTGTTGACGACCTCGCGCGAGAGTCCCTTGGGCAGTTTGACGAGCGCCTCGACGTCGTCGTGGAAGCCGTACTCGTACTCGCTTCGCGGGGTGACCGGAGCTTCAGGTGTTGGGGTGGTCATGAGGTCAGCGCTTCCTCTTTGGCTCGCGCCAGGAATGGTTCGTAGCCATCTTGCTCGAGTCGCTCAGCCAGGCTGGCGTCGCCCGATTCGACGATTCTGCCGTCGATCAGGACGTGCACGTGGTCGGGCTGGACGTAGCGCAAGATGCGTTGATAATGCGTGATCAGCAGGATTGCGTTGTCATCGGAGTGGAAGGTATTGATGCCTTCGCTGACGATCCGCAGGGCGTCAATGTCGAGACCTGAGTCGGTTTCGTCCATGACGGCGACGAGCGGCTGTAAGAGGCCGAGTTGGAGGATTTCGGCGCGCTTTTTCTCACCGCCGGAAAATCCGTCGTTGACGTAGCGGCGCACGAACTGTTCGTCCATCTGCAGCCGTCCGAGAACGTCGTTGAGCAGCTGGCGGTACTCGCGCACGGGGATCTCTTCGCCGCGGCGCGCGCTGATTGCCCGACGGAGAAAGTTGATCATTGAGACGCCGGGGATATCGGTCGGGTATTGGAAGGCGAGGAAGAGACCGAGGCGGGCGCGCTCGTCAGGGGCGAGTTCGACGATGCTATCCCCGCAGAGTCGGATGTCGCCGCCGGTGATGGTGTAGCGCGGGTGTCCCATCAAGGAGTTGGCGAGCGTGCTCTTGCCCGAGCCGTTGGGCCCCATGATCGCATGGACCTCGCCGGGTTGCAGCGTCAGGGAGAGGCCGTTGACGATTTGCTTGTCTTCAACGGCGACGCGCAGTGCATCAATCTCGAACAGTGGCGGCGTCATTCACCGGTTGCTTTCTGTTGGCGGTTGTCCCGCGTGAGGATTCGGGTTGGCTCGCATCATCGGGCTGTTAGACCGCTTGCTTGTATTCGGCGTCAACAGAGACTGGCTCCAGGGGCACGATGTAGACGCAGCCATCGCCGCCTTCAGCGAGACGCAGCGTTTGTTCCACCTCGACGCCCAAGAGTTTTTCGATCGCGAGGCGATCGGCGTCGCAGACGCAGGAGTTGGTCGTCGCCGCGCCCATGTAGGGGCAGGCGTTGTTGACGAGCTTGAGCTCGGTCTCGGTGCGTTGCCAGTGGTCGAGGATGCCTTCCGGCCGCAGCGCATCGACGACGGCATTGACGCGAAGCTCGATAGGACCGGCGGGCACTTCGGCGCGGTGGGCGTCGGCGACCTGGTCGGCGAGCGCTTCGGAGAGCGCCGATTGTTCGACCTGGAGTCGCGCCATTTCAGAGAGCAGGCGCTCGGCCAATTCGGGCGTGTGGTCGCGCACGGCGCGCACACCGCTGTCGGTAGCTCGATAGAGATACGACGGTCGACCGGGGCCGCGGCGCAGGGCTTCGACCTGAAGCAGGCCTTCCGCCTCGAGTCTGTCGAGGTGCCGACGCACGGTGGCGTCGGAGATCTCGAGCTCGTTTGAGAGTTGAGCGACGGTCGCGCCGCCGAGTTCAACGACCCGTTCGAGCAGGTTGGTGCGAGTCTCTCGTGGCCGCATCTGCAACTCTCTGAACCGCAGCACATGTTGGGCGCCGGGGCGCCCACGGTATGACGTCTGCTCGGCAAGTTCGAGTTTACCGCAAATCATAGAAAGTATGTCAAAGATCGGGCGCAACTACGTGGAATGGCGAAGAACTGTATTGCGTTGGTTGCACTTCGTTGCCGTCGGACGTCCGATGACTGCTCAGCTGCGGTCGTGGGAGACCGACGCGGGCAGGGGAATGAGCAAGGGGCGCTCGAGGTCGGGGTGCGGCTGTTGGATGAAGGACATGCCGAAGACGGGGTTGAGCAGGTCGGGGTGAAGCGCTGTCTCGGCGGGGCCATGCGCGACGACTGCGCCGCGATGCAGGACCAGCGCGGTATCGGCGTAGGTCCCGGCCAGATTGAGATCGTGCAGCACGGCGACGACCGCCGCGCCTTCGGCGGCGAGCTCTTGGGCGAGTTGCAGCACGAGATGCTGGTGGCGCAGGTCGAGGTGCGCGGTCGGCTCGTCGATCAACAGGATGGGCGTTTCCTGGGCCAGCACGCGAGCCAGCGTGACGCGTGATTGCTCGCCGCCCGAGAGCGTGGGATAGGCGCGTACCGCGTAGTCGCGGGTGTCGGTCAGGCCCATCGCGTAGTCGGTCAGCTTCGCGCCGTGCTCACGCTCGCCGCGTTCGCCTTCCCATGGGGCGCGGCCCATGCGCACGACCTCGCGCGCTGTGAAGAGAAAGGGCAGGTAGGAGCTCTGCGGCATGACGGCGCGGCGACGCGCCAGCTCGCGCGGATCGAAGTCGGCAAGCGGCCGCTCGTCGATGTAGACGGCGCCTTGATCGAGTTCGAGGTCGCCGGAGAGCGCCTTGAGCAGGGTGGTCTTGCCTGCGCCATTTGGTCCGACGACGCCGAGCAGTTCGCCGCCGCGCACGCCGACGCTGACGTCGTCGAGCAGCGTCTGGTCGTCGACGCGCACCGTCATTGCGTCGCCGCGGAGGACGGGCTCTCGACTGCCTGTGGGTTCAGCGTCGGGCAGCAGTTCGGTCACGCGTTCAGCTTAGCTGTCGTTACCAACCGGCCAACGCGAGTCGGCGTCGGGCGCGGTGAATCAGGTAGAGGAAGACGGGCGTGCCGATGAGGGCGGTAACCACGCCGAGGGGCAGCTCGGCGGGCGCGACGATCGTGCGGGCGCCGAGGTCGGCGCCGAGCACGAGAATGGCGCCGGCGACGGCGCTGGCGGGAATCAGTCGGCGATGGTCGGGGCCGACGGCGAGTCGGACGAGGTGCGGCGCGACGAGCCCGACGAAGCCGACGACGCCGGCGACGGCGACTCCGGCGCCGGTTGCGAGCGCAGCGGCGGTGACGATGGTGAACTGCGCCCGCTCGACCGGGACGCCGAGGTGGCGGGCCTCGGCGTCGCCGAGCGTGAGTAGGTTGAGCGCGCCGCTCTGTCGGATCAGGATGGCGATTGCGAGCAGGATCAGCGGGCCGGCGGTGAAGACGAAGTTCCAGACCGAACCGCCGAGCGAGCCCAGGATCCAATAGACGATGTCGCGCAGGGCGGCGTCGTCGGAGAGCGAGAGGATGAACGAGATGGCGGAGGCGAGCAGCGCGTTGACGGCGATCCCGACGAGCAGCATCGTCGCCATCTGGGCGCGTCCGCCGGAGCGGGCGAACGAGTAGATGCCGAGCGTGAAGATGAGTCCGCCGACGAAGGCGACGAGCGGTTGAATGAAGACGGCGGTCGAGGTGAGGCCGATCAAGACGGCGAGCGCGACAGCGAATGCCGCGCCGCTGGAGACGCCGATCAGGCTGGGATCGGCGAGCGGATTGCGGAAGAGTCCTTGCAGGGCGGCGCCCGAGACGCCGAGTCCGGCGCCGACGAGCGCGGCGAGGATCATTCGGGGCACGCGAATGACCCAGACGACAGATTCGTCGGTCGGGGCGAAATCAACGCCGATGTCGATGCTGAGCTTGCTGAGCAGGATGGCGATGATGCGGTCGACGCCGACGTCGAACGCGCCCAGGGCGAGGTTGGCTAGGACAAACGCGATCAGCAGGCCAATGAGGACGGTCCAGGAAATGGGAGCGCGCACTCGCGGTATGACCGCAGCGACATCGCCGACGTCGGGTCTGCGCGTTCGGAGCTGCGCCAAGGGGCCGCTCGCCATGACCTATCACTCCGCGCTGGCG
Source organism: Dehalococcoidia bacterium (assembly GCA_965221705.1). GTDB lineage: Bacteria > Chloroflexota > Dehalococcoidia > Bin125 > Bin125 > Bin125. The sequence goes on along the minus strand of OZ244908.1, from coordinate 2,293,652 downwards.
GTTGTCTTCTGAGTCTGTCGCACTTCGGCCAGATAGTCGCGCAACTGGACGATGGAGTCAGCCATGCGCGGGCCGAAGCCGAGCAGAAAGATGTCTTCCATGACAATGACTCGTTGATGCTGACCGGCTGCGGTTTCGGCCATGCCGGGGATCGCGAGCAGGCCATCGAGCCCGCCGACGGCGTCGTAGCCGAGCTCCATCACCAGGTAGACATCGGGGTTGATTGCGACGAGCGCTTCGGGCGTCAGCGGTTGCCAGCCGTCAATCCCGGCCGCCGCGCCTGCGTCGACGCCGCCGGCGGCGGTGATGATCGTCTCGGCCTCTCGGCCAGCGCCGGAGACGAGTTGGATGCCGCCGCGTCGCAGGTAGACGAAGAGCACTGAGAGTTCGCCGGACTCGGTTGCACCATCGGCCTTTGGTTGCGCAACGGCGATATCGCGCTCGACGCGTTGGGCCAGTGACTCGGCGCGCTCGGGGATGCCGATGGCGTCGCCGATGGCGCGAATCTTGAAGCCTGGCCCGTCGAGACTGATGAGTTCGGGCAGGATGAGGACTTCCACGCCAGCTTGCTCGAGCTGGTCGAGCACGCCGGGCGGACCGGGTGCGACGATGCTGCCGCCGATCACAATAGTCGGCGCAAGCTGGAGCACGCCTTCGGCGTTGAGCGCGCCGGCGAACCCGACGTCGGGTAGGTCCTGGGCCGCGTCGGGATAGACGGAGGACACGTCGACGCCGACGATGTAGTCCTCGAGCTCGAGCGCGAAGAGAATTTCGGTGATGTCACCGAAGAGACTGACGATCCGCGTCCCGTCGGGAACCGCTTCGGTCTCGAGTTCAGCTTGGCTCGGCTGCGGCTGAGTTTGCTTGGGTCGCTGTGGCTGTTGAGTCTGTTGTGTTTGTTGTGTTTGTTGAGGCTGCTGGTGGGCCTGGGTCGATGCTGCCGATTCTTGTTGGGCGGGCTGCGTCGATTGTTCCGTAGTTGCGGATGACGCTTCACTCGACGACTGCTGCTGCGGCTGGTCGCTGGTCTGGGTCGAACCAGGAGCGGGCGCGTCGGTTCCGCTGCAACTGACCGCCGCCATCGCGGCGGCGGCGATCATCGCCGTGACGAGGGCGACGATCATCGCCGTGAACGCGTAGCGCATCGCGACTACAGGTCCGTCACGAGGCCGTCGCGGGCGACGATGATGGGTCCGGAAAAGTGGCGGGCGGCTTCGGCGGCCATGGCCTCGCGGTCCGCATCGAACCAGAAGTGGGACAGCATCAACTTTCGAGCCTGGGACGCTGTAGCGAGATCAGCGGCTTGGGCTGCGGTGAGGTGTCCGCGCACGGGTCCCGCCTCAGGCTCGTCGAGCGTCGACTCGGCGACCAGCAGGTCGCTGCCGTAGGCGAGTTCGCAGACTGCCTCGGCGGGCGCGGTGTCGCCGGTGTAGGTCAGGCTGGCGTCGGCGTTGACTCGAATCGCCCAGCCGGGGATGTAGTGCACGCCGCTGGCGACGCTGACGTCGAGGCCGGGAGCGAGTTCGTTCGTTTCTCCAGTTTGATACTCGCGAACCTGCCAGACGTTGTCGAAGAAATCGAGCGGGAAGCAGATGGCGTCGAGCAGTTTCGCGAGGGTCTCGCGGCCGTCAGGGGGCAGATGTAGGCGGCCGATTGGCTCGGGCAGGCCATTCAGATCGCGGGTCACGGCGAAGCGCAAAGGTAAGAGATCGATAAAGTGATCGGCGTGCATGTGCGAGATGTAGATGTGGTCGAGCTGTTCAGCGTGGAGCGTGCCGATCAGGGTGCTGGCGACGCCGTGTCCGCAGTCGAGCAGGATGCGCTGGTCGGCGGCCTCGACGAGATAGCCCGAGCTATTGTCGCCCGCGCCTGCGCAGGCCGCCCCGGAGCCGAGGACCGTCAACCGCATGCCGAATCGTGTTTTCTATCTCGGCAGGGCGCGATCATCCAGACCGCGGCCGAGCGTGGTCACCGATCGTTGTCGTCATGCTACGCAGAGCCGACGGGCGGATTCAGCCAAATTGGTATCAGATCGCACCGGACACAGCTCCGGCATGATTCGGGCGTGACACGGGCATGACTGCGGTGAATTGGACTCTTGGGATGACGGCTGGACTGTGCGGGCGTTGCGCGTGGGCTCGCGTCGTCGAGACTCGGCGCGGTTCGAGCTTTCTGCGCTGCGCGCGGTCGGACGAGGATCCGCGCTTTGCCAAGTACCCGTCGCTGCCGGTGCGTCGTTGCGCCGGCTTCACTGCGGTCGAAGACCTGCCAGATGATGCGTCGGCCCTATGATTGCCGCACGTCCGCGACCGCGGGCTGGCCGCTCATCTGAGGTTGGCAGCCAAGGCTGACAGTTCTGACGTTTGTCTGACGTATGACTTCACTCGCGCCTCGATGGCTGCAGACCGTGTCGGAGCTGGCGCTGCGCGTGATCGTGGTGGCGGGATTCTTCATCCTGCTCGGCCTGGCGATGGAGCGGCTGCGGCTGATCTTTCTGCCGCTGCTTGCGGCGTTGATTCTGTCGGCGGCGCTGTTGCCGGCCAAACACCTGCTGATCCGACGCGGCGTGGGGAACGTGTTCGCGGCGATCGCGGTGGTGATCGTCGGGCTGACGGCGTTGGGGTTGATCGGTTACTTCACCGTCTCGACGTTGACTTCGGAGTTCGCCGAGCTCGAGGTTGACATTGAGGCTGGTTTCACTGAGGTGTTGCATGCGGTTGGCGACTCAGTCGGCCTGTCGGACGAAGAGGTTGATGAGGCGATCGACGATGTGTTGGGCAGTATTCGCGGCAACGCGGACACGATCGCTGGGGGCGTGTTCTCGGGCGTGCGACTGGCGGCTGAGCTCTTGGCCGGGATCATCCTGTTGGCCGTGTTGACGTTTCTGCTGGTCAAGGACGCGGAGTCGATGCAGCGCGGCATCGCGCGTCGTCTGCGCAATCGCCATCGCCACGACTTTCTCGTCCTCTCGGGCGGCTTGTTTGACACGTTGGGCAGGTACTTCCGCGGCGTCACGATTGTCGCGTTCATGGATGCGATTCTGATCGGCATCGGCCTGGTCATCATCGGCGTGCCGTTCGCGTTGCCCTTGGCGGTGCTGACGTTTTTCGGCGCGTTCATACCGGTCATCGGGGCGGTGCTGGCGGGATTGGCGGCGTTCCTGATTGCGCTGGCGACCGAAGGCGTGACGGCGGCGCTGATTGTGGGCGGTTTGGTGTTGGCCGTGCAGCAGATCGAGGGCAACGTGATGGCGCCGTTCATCGTCGGTCGATCGATCTCGCTGCACCCGATTCTGGTCATTTTGGCCGTCTCGACGGGCGGCGCGTTGTGGGGCATTCTGGGCGCGTTTGTGGCGGTGCCGCTGGCGGCGATCGCCGTATCGCTGCTCGACTTCTACACAAAGACGGGGCGCTACGCGACGCGGCGATCACGTCATGACGGACGGGTGCCAACGCCGGCGGCAGCGGCGCAAGCGGCGTCGCCAGTGGCGCGGGAGTGATTCTGCGACTAGTCCCAGCTGGGCTTGGAGGGCGCGGATGCGCCGCGCATCAGTTCGCGGTCGTGGGGCGCATTGGCGCGCGCGCCGCGGAAGTCGCGGAACGGACCGTCGCGCCATTCGAGCGCTGACTTGAGTCCGTCGCGTTGGACTCGCTCGCCCCACTCGCCGGCTTCGGGGCGGTGCTTTGACATCGCCTCGACGTCGGTGCCGGAGATCATGGCGGTCTTGTAGCCCATGATCTCGAAGGCGCGGTTGACGGAGCGCTTGGAGTACATCAGCAGGTGGTTGTCAATGTGGCCCATGCGCTGAGCGAACTCCATGGTGAAGTCGTCGAGGTCGTCGTTCGTGAGCGCGTAGTTGGCCCAGCCCCAGCGGTACATGTCGGCGCCTGAGTGCGGGTCGCCGAGGTAGGCGAACTCGCGGGCCTTGGCCTGGGGCAGATGCCAGGGCGCCCACATGGCGTCCATCGTGCCCATGGCGCGAACCGGGGGATATCCGACCTGGCAGTCCTCCGCGACGATGCGCAGGTCGCAGGCGGAGGCGAGTTCGGTGGCGCCGGCGAGACAGTAGCCGTGCACCTGGGCGATCACCGGTTTGGCCAGCTCCCAGATGATGAAGTTGCCCATGACGGCATGTCGGGACCAGTCGTAGTGCTGAGGATGCGTGGTGCCGGTGTCCGGCAGGCCGGTCCATTGGTTGGTATGCGGATGGTCCGGGTCGGGAGACGGCTGTAGGTCGTAGCCAGCGGAGAACGCGCGTCCGGCGCCTTTGATGATGATCACGCCGACGCCGCTGTCGGCCTCGGCCGCCTTGAGGGCGTGAAACATCTCGCCGCGCAACTCGTTGGAGAGCGCGTTGAGCTTCTCGGGCCGATTCAGGGTCACGGTCGCGACGCGTCCGTCGGTGTCGTAGATGATGTTGTCGTAGGTCATGGTTGATCCTGCATTCCCAGCGCGTTCGAAGGCGAGTATAGGCGGGGCCTGATTGTCCCAGTAGGCTATTGGACGTGCGACGAGTTCTGATCTATTCGTTGTTGCTGTTGCTTGGGCTGGGATTCTCCCAGTTGTTGCCGACGCTGGCTGGCGACGCCCATGACGGTATCGCTACGGCCGTGCGGGTGCTGACGATGCTCGGGCTCGCGTTCATCATGATCCACGTCGGATTCGAGTTCCACATCGACAAGTCGAAGCCCCGGACGTATGGCTGGGATTACCTGGTCGCGTTCACGGCGGCTTCGTTCCCCTGGATTCTGGTCACGCTGTACTTCGTGTTCGTGATGCTGCCGTCGGACTTCTGGGCGGACTTCGACGCCTGGAAAGAGACGCTGCTGGCAGGTCGGTTCGCGGCCCCGACTTCGGCGGGCGTGTTGTTCAGCATGCTCGCCGCGGCTGGGCTTGGCGCGACGTGGCTGTTCCGCAAGGCGCGAATTCTGGCCATCTTCGACGATCTCGACACGGTGCTGTTGATGATTCCGTTGAAGATGCTGATCGTCGGCCTCGCTTGGCAGCTTGGGGCGATCGTGATCTTCATGGCGGTCATGCTGATCATCGCCTGGGTGTATCTGCACCGAATCACGATGCCGGTCACCTGGCCGTACATCTTGCTCTATGCCGGCGTGATTGTCGGGATCAGCGAGGCGCTGTACACGGGCAGCAAAGTGATTGACTCCTCGGTCCCGATGCATGTTGAGGTGCTGTTGCCCGCCTTTGTGCTGGGCTGCCTCGCGCGGCGGCGCAAGATCGTCACCGATGACGGGGTCAATGATCCTGTCGCCGTCGAGCACGACTTGCACGAGGTGCTTGAGCGGCCTGGAGAGAAACGGGCCGCACTCTGGGTGTCAGCGGTGTTCATGCTGGTGGTTGGTCTGAGTATGCCGCAAATCTTTGAGGGCGACGATCAACACATCGAGCCGACTCCGGCGAGTCTGCATGCGGCCGCGCCTGGCGACGCAGTCGATGAACAGGCGGAGGAGCTCGAAGATGATCTGACGATCACGAGCAGCCAGCCGAGCATCGGTTGGGGCATGATCGCGGTGCACGTGCTTGCTTTGACGGTCTTGAGCAACCTGGGCAAGATGTTCCCGGCATTCTGTTATCGGCGCGAAGCGCATTGGAAGCATCGGCTTGGTCTTGCGATTGGGATGTGGCCGCGGGGCGAAGTCGGCGCGGGCGTGCTCGTGCTCAGTTTGAGCTACGGCATTGGCGGACCGATCGTGACGGCTGCGATGCTGTCCCTGGCGCTCAATCTCGTCCTGACTGGGGTCTTCATCTTGATCGTTCGGCGACTGATCGCCAGCGCGCCGGAGGCGCCGCATGACGAGCAGTCGCCGGGCGGCGTAAACGAACCTCTGCCTGCGTGATGTCCGACCTGACCAGCGACACGGTCACGTTTGAGCTGGACGATCGTATTGCGACGGTGACGCTCAATCGCCCTGAGGCGATGAACGCGCTCGATCCTGAGACGATTGCGTCGCTGGCCGAGATCTGGGTCGAGATACGCGACAATCCTGAGATTTGGGTCGGGATTGTGACTGGCGCGGGCGAGCGAGCATTCTGCGCTGGCGCTGATCTGAAGAAGACGATTCCGACACGACCGGGGGCGGACAACGTCAACTGGCCTGTGTTTCAGCCGTCGCTGCGCAACACGATTGATGGCGGGATGCAGATTTGGAAGCCGATGATCGCCGCGGTCAACGGCTATTGCCTCGGAGCGGGGCTAACGCTGCTTTCGGTCTGCGACTTGCGGATTGCGGCGGAGCACGCACGGTTCGGACTGCCAGAGGTAGTGCGGGGCATTGTGCCGACGCTGGGCGCGACGCAGCGTCTGACTCGTCAGTTGCCGTGGTCAGTGGCGATGGAGCTGCTGTTGATGGGTGAGCAGATCGACGCGGAGCGGGCCTTGTCGGTTGGCCTGGTCAATCGCATCACCTCGTCGGACGAGGTGATGCCGACGGCGCGTGCCTGGGCGGAGCGACTGACCACTGGCGCGCCGTTGACCCAGCGAGCGATCAAGGAGTCTGCGGTGCGCGGCCTGTCGTTGCCGCTCGAGGAGGGGATTCGAATGGAGGAGTTGCTTTCGGCGCACGTTCGCAAGACTGAGGACGCGACGGAAGGGCCCAGAGCCTTCGCCGAGAAGCGGCCGCCGATCTATCGGGGCAACTAGAGCAGAGCTACTAGAGCAGGGCAACTAGCCTTTGAGGCGGCTGCTGTGCGCGGCGAGATGTCCGCGAACGCAGGAATGACCGTGAGTCAGTCAGCGACAACGGATTGCAGAGATTTGAGGGGTCAACCATGACGATGCGAGTAACGTTTGGCGCGCAGATTCCAGGTAACTCGACGGACTTTTCGCTGATGCGCGATGTGGCGCAGACGATGGACGCTACGCGCTGGTCGTCGGCCTGGACCTACGACCACTTCGTGCCGCCGTTGGCCTTCATGGACGAGTCGCAGGACTCGCTCGAGGGTTGGATGTCGCTGGCCGCGATCGGCGAGGCGACCACGAACTTGATGTTGGGCACGTTGGTGTCGGGCGTGACGTATCGCAACCCGGGGTTGTTGGCCAAGATGACGGCGACGCTGGATCACAACACGGGCGGTCGGGCGATCTTGGGATTGGGCGCGGCCTGGCACGAGCGCGAACACGCGGCATATGGCTGGGAGTTTCCCGAGCTCAAGGAACGCTCGGACCGACTCGAGGAAGCGACGGAGCTGATCCGCGCGCTGTTCCACGCTGAGGGACCGGTGCAGTATGACGGGCGGTACTACCACCTTGAGCAGGCGCCGTTTGCGCCGCGCGCGCATCCCGACCATCCGGGTGGATTCATCCAGATCATGATCGGCGGAAACGGCGAGCGTCGGACGCTGCGCACGTTGGCGCGGCACGGCGACATCTGCAATGTCCGCGGAACGCCAGAAGAGGTTGCGCACAAGATCGGCGTGATTCATCGACACTGCGAGGCCGCAGGTCGTGATCCATCAGAGATCGTTCTGACGACCGTGATGCGTCCGGCGTTGGTGACTGAGCAGGCGAAGATCGATCGGTTGCGGGAGATCCACGGCGAAGGCATGAGTGACGCGCAACGCGAGCGTCTGCCGATCGGACCAGCGGAGCACTTGGTCAACCTGTTCAAGGAGTATGAGGCGGTCGGGATCAGCGGGTTTGTGTTTGAGTCGATCCCCAACAATCCGCGTCTCTATGAGCAGTTCGACGCCGAGGTGCTGAGCGCGTTCGACGACGCAAGCTAGGCGCTTCACGGCATTGGAATGTGTCGAGCGAGTCGCTGAGCGGCGGGGTTCAAGTCTGGGAATGCTGCTGCAAATGGCTGCACGGTCGCTCAGCTGCGCATACGATTGTGCAAAGCACGGCCATGAGCGTCGTCAGGGGGTCGGTGTTTACCGATCTGGGAACAACCAGATGAAAGCGAGTTCGGGATGAGTCTCAATCAGGTGCGGGTGCTGGCGGTCGCGTTGCTCGCGGCGTTGGCGTTCGGATTGTTCGCCGCCTGCGGCGACGACGAACAGCAACAGGCGCAACAGGATCAGTCTGCGATGCAGACTGATCAGTCGGATCAAGATCAGCCGCAAGGCGCAATGCAGCAGGATCAGAGCGGCGGCGAGCAGGCCATGTCCGTGGTCGAAGGACCGCTGAAGATTGGTTTCCTCGCCGACTACTCAGGCGCGCTGGCCGAGTTTGGCCCGGCGATTCAGACCGGCGTCGATCTGGCGATCAAGCACATCAATGACGCTGGCGGCGTGCTTGGGCAGCCCGTCGAGCTCGTCGTTGGCGACAGCGGGCTCGACCCGACGCAGGCGACGGAGGAAGCGCGCCGACTGATTGAGATTGAGGGCGTGCACGCGATTGTTGGGCCGCTCGCTTCGTCGATCACGTTGGCCGTGTCGGAGTCGGTCGCCTCGCCGGCCGGCGTGCCGGTGATTTCGCCGTCGGCGACGTCGCCGCAGCTGACGATCGCTGAGGACGATGACTTCCTCTTCCGCAGCACAACCTCCGACGCGGCGCAGGGTCCGGTGCTGGCGCAACTGGCTGCGAGCCAAGGGCTAAACAGCGTCGGCGTGTTGTTCATCAACGACCCGTACGGCCAGGGCTTAGCCGAGGCGTTCGCCAACTCGTGGGGCGGAGAGGTCAACCTCGTCTCGATTGAGGACGGGCAGGCTTCGTATCTGGCCGAGCTGCAGCAGGCGGCGGCGAACGGCGCTGAGGCGCTGGTCGCGGTCGCGTTCCCCGACCAGGCCACCGTGTTCATTCGTGAGGCTCTGGAGCAGGAACTGTTCGACCACTTCCTGTTCGTCGACGGCACCAAGAGTCAGGACCTGATCGACAGCATTGGCGCGGAGTATCTGAACGGCATGCAGGGCACGGCGCCGGCTGCGGGGCCGGAGTCTGACTCGCTGATCGCCTTCAACGAGGCGTACATCGCCGAGTACGGCGAACTCTCGCCACTGCCGTTCGTGCGCGAGGCGTATGACGCCGCGGTTGCGGTCGCTCTGGCGACCGAGATCGCAGGGTCGGCGGAATCAGGCGCGATTCGCGACCAGCTGCGCGCGGCGGCGGCGCCTCCGGGCGACACATTCGCCGCTGGCGCCGATGGCGTAGCAGCGGCGCTCGCGGCGATTCGCGCGGGCGACGAGGTGAACTACGCCGGCGCGGCGACGTCACTGGACTGGGATGACAACGGCGACGTGACCTCGGGTTACATCGGGGTCTGGGAGTACGCCGACGGCGAAATCGTCGAAGTGAGCGTGACCGCATTCGATCTGCGCGGCGGCGCGGCGGTTGCGACGGGCGCTGGTTCGAGTGACGACGACCAGGCGATGCAGCAAGAAGACGCCACGGACTCAATGGCTTCCGAGGAGCCGCTGCGGATCGGTCTGTTGGCCGACTTCTCGGGCGCGCTGGCCGAGTTTGGACCACAGGTGCAGAGCGGCGTCGAGCTGGCCATTGCGCACCTGAACGACGCCGGCGGCGTGCTCGGGCATCCGGTTGAGCTGGTGGTCGGCGACACGAACCTCGATCCGACCCAGGCGACCGAAGAAGCGCGGCGACTGATTGAGGTCGAGGGCGTACATGCGATCGTGGGTCCGCTCGCTTCGTCAATCACACTGGCGATCACGGAGTCGGTGGCCGCATCGGCCGGCGTGCCGGTGATCTCGCCGTCGGCGACATCGCCGCAGCTGACGATCGCGGAAGACAACGATTTCCTCTTCCGCAGCACGACATCAGACGCGGCGCAGGGTCCGGTGCTGGCGCAACTGGCGGCTGAGTCGGGCTACACCAACGTGGGCGTGCTGTACCTCAACGATCCGTACGGACAGGGGCTCGCGGAGGCGTTCGAGGCGGCGTGGGTCGGCGAGGCGACGCTTGTCGCAGTCGTCGATGCGCAGGCTTCGTACTTGGCCGAGCTGCAGCAGGCGGCGTCGAACGGCGCCGAGGCGCTGATCGCGATCGCGTTCCCGCCGCAGGCGGCGGTCTTCCTGCGCGAGGCGCTCGAGCAAGGCTTGTTCGACCAATTCCTGTTTGTTGACGGCACGAAGAGTCAAGACCTGATCGACGCGATCGGTGGCGAGTATCTGAACGGCATGCAGGGCACGGCGCCAGCGCCGGGCCCCGACACGGACGCGCTGATCGCGTATCGGGAGTCATACATCGAGACGTACGGCGCGTTGTCGCCGCTGCCGTTCATCGCCGAGGCGTATGACGCGGCGATGGCGATCGGGCTCGCCGCCCAGGCGGCCGGCTCGACTGACTCGGCGGCGATTCGCGATGCGCTGCGCGCGGTCGGCGGACCGCCAGGCGACGCGTACTCGGCTGGTCCTGACGGCGTCGCCGCCGCGCTCGCCGCGATCATCAGCGGCGCCGACATCGACCTCACCGGCGCCGCGACGTCGCTGGACTGGGACGGCAACGGCGACATCACGTCGGGCTACATCGGTATCTGGGCTTACGAAGACGGCACGATCGTCGAGGTGAGCCAGACGCCGTTTGATCTCTCGAACTAGTCGCGGGTCTCAACGGCGACCTGCACATGACGCGGGTATCTTCTGACCAGACGGTCAGTCGATCCCCGCGTCGGCGTGTTTCGCTGACTTCCGCTGAGCTGTTACTGGTACTGGGCTGTTGCCGAGGAGGGGCGATGATGCTTCGACGACTTCACTCTCTGCCCGCTCTGTTTGCTGTGCTGGCGCTAGCGCTGGTCGTCGCATCGATCGCGCTGGTGAGCTGCGGCAGCGACGATTCAGAGATGTCAGAGGTGAGCGGTGCGTCGGGCGGACCTGGACCGCTCAAGATCGGATTGCTGATGGACTTCAGTGGCGGTCTGGCGGAGTTTGGGGTGGAGATGGAACGCGGGTTCCAGTTGGCGCTGGAGCACATCAACCAGGCCGGCGGCGTATTCGGCTTGCCGGTCGAGGGCGTGATCGCAGACACACAGCTCGATCCGACCGTGGCGACGGAGGAAGCTCGGCGGTTGGTCGAGGTTGCAGGCGTACATGTGATTGTCGGACCGATCGCGTCGGCGATCACGCTGGCGGTGGTCGAGTCGGTCACTGGCGAGGCTGGAGTCCCAACGATTTCACCCTCGGCGACGTCGCCGCAGTTGAGCATCGCCAACGACGACGACTTCCTCTTCCGCACCTCTCTGGCCGACAGCGCCCAGGGGCCGGTCCTGGCGCAGGTCACGCGTGATGCTGGATTCGAACGCGTGGGGCTGCTCTACCGGAACGACGCGTGGGGCCTGGGTCTGTCGGAGGCGTTCGCCGATGCCTGGGACGGCGGGTTGATCCGCGTCGCGATCGATCCGACTCAGGCGAGCTATCTGTCAGAGCTGCAGCAGTCGGCGGCTGAGGGCGCGGAGGCGCTGGTCGTCGTCGCCTTTCCTAACGAAGCGGAAGTGATGATTCGCGAATCGTTGGAGCACGGCATCTACGACCAGTTCACGTTCGGCGACGGCGCGAAGAGCCTCGACTTGGTACAGGCGATTGGCGGCGAGTTCCTCGGCGGCATGATGGGGACGTCGGCTGCGCCGGCGCCGGAGACCGAGTCGTCGCGGATTTGGGATGAGTCGTTCCTGGAGGCGTACGGCGAGTTGCCGGTGCAGTCGTTTGTGGAGGAGACGTACGACGCGACGATCGCGCTCGCGCTGGCAGCGCAGGCTGCCGGCTCGACGGACGGGGCGGCGATTCGCGATCAGCTGCGAACGATCGGTTCGCAGCCGGGCGTGGTCGTGATCGCGGGAGCGGGTGGCATTGAGCTCGGATTGAGCGCGCTTGCCGATGGTGATGACGTTGACTACGAAGGCGCGGCGGTGTCTCTCGATTGGGATGAGCGCGGCGACATCACTGAGGGCTACATCGGCGTCTGGCGTTACACCGCAGGGGAGTCGATCGAGGAAGTTGAGCGGATTCGAATCGGCGATTGAGTGCTGAGGCGGCGCTTAGCGCGAAGCGTTGCGCACACGCCTCCAGGCTGTTTGCAGCGCGCCGAGCGTGGAATCGTCAGGGCCCGTTGAGACGTAGCGGCTGACCCGGTCTCGCTCGGCGAGGAGACCTTGCGGCCGCCAGAGCAGGAAGACCACGATCAAGAGACCGATCATCAGCTGTCGAATCTGATGCACGCGGGCGCCGAGCCAGTCGGGCAGGCTCTCCTGGATCAACGGCGTGCCGAACCAGAAGAATCCGACGACGAGCGCGCCGAGCACCGCGCCGCGATGGTTGCCGCTGCCGCCGACGATCAGCATGGTCCAGACGAAGAACGTGCCCAAGAGATCGGAGAAGGTGAGCGGAGAGATCGTCCCGCTGCGATGAGCGTAGATTGCCCCGGCCAGGCCCATGAACATGGCGCCGAGGACAAAGGCGCCCATACGAAAGCGGACGGTGTGTTTGCCCGAGGCGCGGGCGGTGTCCTCGTTGTCGCGGATTGCGCGCAGGGCGCGGCCCCAGGGCGACGCCGTGGCTCTTGACAACAGCCAATAGACGACACACAGCACGGCGAGCGCGATCGCGAGTTCGACCCAGCGATAGCTCGCGGCAGGCACGGCGTCTTCGAGGAACTTGTCGATCCCGTTGAGTCCGCGGCTGCGGTTGACGAGTCCCTCGACCGAGTTGGCGATGCTGCGCAGGATGGCGGCGACGCCGATCGTGGTGATCGCGAGGAAGTCGTCTCTCAGACGCAATGTGGGTATGCCGAGCAGCAACGCCAGGACGCCGCCGGCGACAGCGGCGAAGAGCCAGCCGATCGGGATCGGGATTCCCCAGCCGGCGACGTATGCTTCGAGTCCTTCTGGCGGTGGCAATGTCAGCACGGCCGAGACATACGCGCCGACCATGAAGAATGCGGCGACGCCGAAATTGAGGACGCCGACGCTCCATTGGAGGTTGAGCGCGAGCGCGAGGATCGCGAAGATCGTGATCGTGGTCAGGAATCCGACCGTCCAGTTGACGGCGCCGTCGAAGGTGACCAAGGTGACGATCAGCGACTCCATGTCAGCGGGCCGCCTGTCCAAACAGTCCGCGCGGTCTGAGCAGCAGGACGATGATCACGATGACGAAGGGAATGCCGGGCTTGAGGCCGGTGTTGATCCACTGCGTCGAAACTTCTTGGGCGATGCCGACGCTGAGCCCGCCAATCAGGGCTCCCCAGGGATTGCCGATACCGCCGAGCACGACAGCCGCGAAGAGCGGTAAGAGCAGTCGGAAGCCGGCGTCGAATCGGACCTCGGCCTGCAGACCGAGCATCACACCGGCGAGCGCGGCGAGCACGCCGCCGATGATCCAGGCGCCGATGCGAATGCGGTTGGTATCGATGCCTGAGGCTTCGGCGAGGCCTGGATTGTCGGCGGTGGCGCGCATCGCCTTGCCGAAGCGGGTGCGGTAGAGCAGCCAGTACAGGAGCACGGCGGCGAGGATGGTCATGCCGACGATGAAGAACTGGTCGGGCTTGACGCGAATGCCGCCGAAGATCTCGATCGCGGGAAAGATCCCCGGTGTGAATCGGAAATTGGAGGGTCCCCAGATCAGTTGAATCACCGCGCGAAGCATGATCGACGTGCCCAATGAGGCGATGGCGAGGACGAAGAATGAGCCGCCGGTGAATCTGAGTCGTCGATAGATCAGACGCTCGAGCAGCACTGAGATGGCCGCGACGCCGAGCATGGCGACAACGAGACCGAGGACGAGCCCCCAGCCGAAGGAGAGGTCGCCGAAGCGCCCGCCGGCGAAACCGAGATTTGCGCCCTCGCTGGAGACGATGAAGAAGGCGAGGAACATGCCCCAACCCATTTTGTCGCCGTGGGCGAAGTCGGCGATCCCAAGCACGCCGTAGACCAGCGTTAAACCCATCGCGCCGAGCGCGATGATCGAGCCAACGATGATTCCGACCGTGACGAGCTGGGCGATCTCTATGAGGCGCTCCCGTCCTCGATGGTGAAGCCATCGCCTTCGACCTGACCGAGAAAGGCGCGGCCGACTTCGGGGCTGGTCAGCATCTCGACGCCGCTGCCCTCAAAGACGGGCTCGCCGTCGACCATGACCACGCCGCGGTCTGACCAGACCAACGCTTCTGTCGCATTCTGCTCGACCATCAGAATGCCGACGCCGGACATGTGGATGCGGTAGATGCGGCTGAAGAGTTCGCCGCGGGCGGCGGGCGCGAGCGCGGCGGTGGGTTCATCGAGGCAGAGCAGGACCGGGTCGAGCATCAGCGCGCGAGCCATGGCGAGCATCTGTCGCTGTCCGCCCGAGAGTCGGCTGGCGCGTTCGCGCGGTCGACGCTCGAGGTCGGGAAACATGGCCAGGACTTCATCGATTCGCCGTTGCAGTCCCGACTGTCGCATGAAGCCGCCCATTTCGAGGTTTTCGCGGATCGACATTGTGGTGAACACGTTGTCGACTTGCGGCACGTAGCCGATGCCGCTGGCAATCATGCGCGGCGTCGACCAGCCGCTGACATCGTCTCCCTGAAACCATCGCTGTCCGCGCTCGTGGGGCAATGCGCCGACGACGGCCTTGAGCAGGGTTGACTTGCCGGCGCCGTTGGGACCGATGATCGTCAGGACCTCGTCGGCGAAGACGTTGAGCTCCACGTCGCGGATGATGTCGATGCCGTCGATGTAGCCGCCGCTGAAGGCTTCGACGCGGAGCAGCGGCTGGCGCCCGCTCATGTGCGCTGCCCGCTCAGATAGGCGGCCTGCACTTCTGGATTGGCGAGCACGGCGTCGGGCGTGTCGATGTCGAGTACTTGTCCCTGGGCCATGACGATGACGGGATCGCAGAGTTGCCGAACAAAGTCGAGGTTGTGCTCGATGATCAGGAACGAAATCCCGAGGCGTTCGCGTAGGTCGCGGATGTGTTCGGCGAGTCGACGGACGAGCGAGGGATTGACGCCCGCGCCTGGTTCGTCGAGCAGGATCATGCGCGGTTCGGCCATCAGCGCTCGCGCGAGTTCGAGCAGTTTGCGCTGTCCGCCGGAGAGCGCGCCGGCGCGCAGATAGGCCTGGTGTCCGAGTTGAGTCTGCTCCAGTACATCGTGCGCCCTGGCTTCGAGTTGAGCTTCCTCTCGCCGCACGCGGCCGGGAGTGAGCCAGTTGCGCCAGGGCATCTCGCCCGACTGATGCTCGCCGGCGAGCATCAAGTTCTCGAGCACGGTCATCGTTTCGAGTCCTTGCGGGATTTGAAACGTCCGCACGAGCCCTTTATCGAACATGCGATGGGCGGGCAGACCGGTGACATCTTCGTCGGCGAAGCGAACGACGCCGCCATCAGGCTTGAGGAAGCCGGCGACGCAGTTGAAGGCGGTGGTCTTGCCGGCGCCGTTGGGGCCGATCATTCCGGTGATGGCGCCTTCCTGGACCTCGAAGCTGGCCTGGTCACAGGCGCGCAGACCGCCGAAGTGCTTGTCCAGCTGTTCGACTTCGAGCAATGCTGGCATAGCTCTCGCCTGACTCCTCGCCTCTGCCTGTGAGCCTGTCAGCCTGGCGGCCAGGACAGGGAGCGACCGCCGAGAACGTGGAGGTGCAAATGCGACACGGTCTGACCGGCGTCCTCGCCGACGTTGACGACCACGCGCCAGCCGCTATCGGCGAGGCCTTCCTGTTTGGCCACGGTCTGAGCGGCCTGCAGGAGATGTCCGAGCAGCGCTGCATCGGCCTGGTCGGCTTCTTGCAGACCGGCGATGTCGATCCGCGGAATCACCAGGATGTGCGTCGGCGCTTGCGGATTGAGGTCGCGAAAGGCGAGGCATTGCTCGTCTTCGTAGACGATGTCCGCCGGGATTTCACCGCGGACGATGGCGCCGAAGATAGTGTCGGACGACTCCTGCGGATCACTCACGTGTCTGTCTCTCCTGACTCGTTGGTCTTGTCAGATCCGCTTGATTGGCAACTCGCAGAGTAGCCTGTGGGCATGAGTGAGGACACCGAGCCGATCGGGAGTCTGAGCGAGGCCAATCTGGTTCTGGTGCGCCACGGGCAGAGCCAGTGGAACCTCGAAAATCGCTTCACCGGCTGGATTGACGTGCCGCTAACAGAGCAGGGCGTCGCCGAGGCGCACCGCGCCGGCGAACAGATTCGCGACGCCGGGATCGCGTTGGACGCGGCCTGGACGTCTGTGCTCAAGCGAGCGATTCACACGCTCTGGATCATGCTCGACGAGCTCGATGCGGCGTGGTTGCCGGTGCATCGAGACTGGCGACTGAACGAGCGTCACTATGGCGCGCTGCAAGGTCTGAACAAGGCCGAGACGGCGGCGCGGTACGGCGACGAACAGGTGCATGTTTGGCGCCGCTCGTTTGACACCCCGCCGCCGTCGCTCGGTGAGAGTGACGAGAGTCACCCGCGCTTCGATCGTCGCTACGCGGGCACTCCGACTGGCTCTTTACCGTCGGCGGAGTCGTTGAAGCTGACACTGGATCGCGTGCTGCCCTGTTGGGAGTCAGAAATCGCACCGGCCTTGCGTGCGGGACAGCGCGTGCTCGTGGCTGCGCACGGCAACAGTATCCGCGCGATCATCAAGCATCTGGAGTCCATCTCGGACGAGGAGATCGCGGAGATCAACGTGCCAACTGGCATGCCGTTGGCGTACCGCTTGGACCCCGAGATGCGTGTGCTTGAGCGGGGCTATCTGGCGGGTGAGGCGGCCGCGGCGGAAGCGGCGGCGGCCGTCGCGGCGCAGGGGACGGCTTCGACCCAGGCTCGATGAGCTAGGCAGTGACTGCCTCTCGGTACTGACGGATGGCGTCGATGTGGGCGTCGACGTCGGAGAGTCCGGCGTTCATGGTTGCGATCGACATGGCGGTCGCGCCGAGTTCGGCCCAGCGCTCGGCGTGTGAGACCCAGAGCTCGGGATTGCCGCCGCGAATCTGGGCCTGCGGCTCGATGGGGAATCCGTCCGCTTCGCGTCCGTTCTCGCGCAGGTAGGCTCGCAGCGTTTCGACCATCGCCGCCGAGTCAGCGTTGGGCGCGCCGATCGGGAACCAACCGTCTCCGATCCGCGCGGTGCGGCGCAGTTGCAGGTCGTGCGCGCCGCCGAACCAGACCTCGATCGGCTCGGTCAGACGCGGCTCGATGCCCGCCGCCTTGACCTGGTGAAACTCGCCGTCGAAGTCGACGAGGTGGTTGTTCCAGAGCGCCCGCATTAGTTCGATCTGTTCTTCCTGTCTGCGGCCGCGGTTGCGGAAGTTCTCGTTCAAGGCGTCGTACTCGACATGATTCCAGCCGCTGCCGACGCCGAGTCGGAAGCGGTTGTTGGAGAGCACGGCCAGTTGCGCCGCTTGCTTGGCGGCGAGCACTGTTTGTCGCTGAGGAAGGACCAAGACGGCGGTGGCCATCTCGAGGGTCGTGGTGCACGCAGCGATGAAGCCGAGCGTGACGAACACTTCGTGAAACGGATCGTTGTCGGTATAGGGACCGGTCAGGTTGTGCGCTGATGGGTCAGCGCCGAGCACGTGATCGTAGATCAGCAGATGGTTGAAGCCGATCTCCTCGACGGCTTGGGCGAAGTCGCGGATCGCAGCGGGGTCGGCGGCGATTTCGTTGGTCGGCAGAACAGCGCCGAGGGTCAAACTTGTAGCCATTTCGCTCCTCCATCAGGGATCGGTCACGCCGCTCCGATGATAGGCCTAGATTCGTGGTTGGTTACCGGCCAAGCGCAGTGCGGAAGTACGTGCCGGTTTCGACACAGTGCCTGCGGCGGAGCGCAGGCGTTACGGGAGTGAGCGCGGATAAGAAGAGAGTCGGTGCAGGTACGCTTGCTCGAGAGCCGAATCTGGAGACCGACCTATGCCTACGCCTCGTCAGTTCCTGCGCCCGCTGGTGGTTGGCGCGCCGACGCCTCCGTCGGACATTCCGACCTACCCGTCGCGGATGATTCACTTCTTCGATCCTTCGAACGAGCGCATTCGCGCCCGGTTGCCGCAGCTCGCGCCGACGGTGGATATCTTGCTCGGCAATCTCGAGGATGCGATTCCGCCGAACGCAAAAGAGGCGGCGCGAAACGGGTTGATCGAGGTCGGGCAGTCGCTTGATTTGGGCGCGACGAAGCTGTGGACGCGAGTGAATGCGGTCGACAGCCCCTGGTTTCTCGACGACATGCTGGAGCTGACGGCGCAGATTGGCGGCGTGCTCGACACGGTGATGTTGCCCAAGGTCAACGGGCCCGAGGAGATTCGGTTTCTCGACTTGCTGCTGGCGCAGCTTGAGGCGCGCAACGGGCTGACGCGGCCGATTCTGATTCACGCGATCCTGGAGACGGCTGCGGGCGTGTCTAATGTGGAAGCAATCGCGCAGGCGAGTCCGCGGCTGCAGGGGATGAGTCTGGGGCCGTCGGACCTGGCGGCGTCGCGGCGGATGAAAACGACGCGCGTGGGCGGTCCGCACCCTGGTTATGTCGTGCGCAGCGATGCAGATCCGGATGACGAATCTGTCGCACGCACTCCGTACATCCAAGATCCGTGGCATTACACGTTGGCTCGAATGATCGACGCCTGCGCCGCCAATGAGATCTATCCGTTCTACGGTCCGTTTGGCGACTTCTCCGATCCGGTTGGCTGCGAGGACCAGTTTCGCGCGGCGTTCATTCTCGGCTGCGCTGGCGCGTGGACGCTGCATCCAAACCAGATCCCGATTGCCAAGGCGGTGTTTCGACCGAACCCCGAGGAGGTTGCGTTCGCCCGCCGCGTGGTCGCGGCGATGGAGGAAGCGGGCGGCGCCGGCGGCGTAGCAGTGGTCGACGGCAAGATGCAGGACGACGCGACGTACAAGCAGTGTCAGGTCTTGCTTGATTTGGCCGAGATGCTCTCGGCGAAGGATCCGGAGCTGGCCGAGCTGTACGCCGGCTGAGACAGATCCAGATCTACTGCGCTCGACCGCGCGAGGCGGCCTCCTCGTACGCCTGACCGGTAAGTCGCCTCATGATCTGCGCGGCGTAGGTCGAGAGCACCCACTTGCCGGTCATCGCAGCCGCGACGGCGACGATTACGATGGCCCATTCGGCGGCAGAGAGCGGTGAGAAGTCGAAGAAGCTGCGCAGCGGCGGGGTATAGAGCGTGAGGATGAACACTCCGAGTAAGGCGACGCCGAAGAAGGTGACCAGCACCGGTCGCATCAGGCTCTCGCGGGTGGCGCCCTGGTAGCCGATCACCTCGACCATGTAGGCCAATCCGACGATGCCGATGGTAGTCGAGACGAGCGTGCGCGCGTCCTCGACCGGGCGGCCGAGGATGCCCTCGGTGAGTAGGTGCACCGCGACGGCCGACACGGCCAGGGCCAGAGAGGCGGGGATGGCGAAACGCATCGTCGAGCTGAGGAAGTCTCGACCGGCGGAACGCGGCGGCCGCGTCAGCGTGATGAACACCGCGGGAACGCCGAGCGTGAACAACGCGGTCAGCGATCCGTGTCTTGGCAGGAAGGGGAATTCCAGCCCCATCATGTTGGAGATGAAGATGATCAGGAAGGCGTAGAAACTCTTTGTGACGAAGAGTTTGGACAGCTGGGAGGCGTTGCCGAGCACGCTTTGGGCGATCGCCGAGCCCTTGACGAGCGCTTCGAACGAGTCGTTGCGCAGCACAATCGCGGCGACGCCGCGAGCGGTGCTCGCGCCCGATTCCATCGCCACGCCGACATCCGCCTGGCGCAGCGCGCGGACGTCGTTCGCGCCGTCTCCGACCATGGCCACGTAGCGCCCGTTGGCTTGCAGCGCAGCGACGATGCGTTCCTTCTGCTGCGGCGCGACGCGACCGAAGACCGAGTTCTCCTCTACCGCGTCAGCGAACGCGTCGTCATCGAGCCGTTCGAGCGCCGAGCCGGTGATCAGTCCGCCCTGTAGTCGGATGCCGAGCTGCTGTACGAGCGCGGCGACGGTGGCTGGATTGTCGCCGCTAATGATCTTTGGCTCGATGCCCAGTTCGTTCATCATGCGAAACGCGTCGGCGATCTCCGGTCTCAGTTCGTCGGCCACGGTGATCAGGGCGATCACGCGCAGTTTCGGCAGTGTGTCAGCCTCGGCGTCGGGCATGGCGGCGGCTTCGGCGAATGCGACGCCGCGCAACCCTCGTTGGGCAGCGAGCTCGTACTCGGCGAGTAGGTGGTCGCGCGCCTCTTGCTGATCGTCCTGATCAGCTGACTCTGCGCGAAGCAGTCGCTCAGGCGCGCCGAGCACAAAGACGCGCTCCTCGTCGCCCAATCTGAGTCGGGCGGCGCTCCAACGGCGCTCAGAATTGAATGGTTGGTCGTCAATGAGCTGCGCGCCGTTGCTCTGCGCAGCGAAGGCTGCGGCGAGCGCCTCGGCGGTTCGATTGTTGTTCGACGTCGATTGCGAGAACGCGCCCAACCAACTGGCGAGCGAGCGTCCGCCGGGCGCCCAGCGCACGTCGTCGACCTGGAGTCGGTTGGCGGTGATCGTGCCGGTCTTGTCGAGGCAGATGGTGTCGAGGTAGTTCAGGGCTTCGACGGCGGTGTTGTCCTGGACGATCGCGCCCATCCTAGAGACGCGCAACGCGCCGACGGCGAATGCGACAGTGAAACCCAACATGAGGCCTTCAGGAACGACCGATGTCGCCGTCGCGATGGTCGCCTTGACCGCTTCGTCGAACTCTCGGCCGGTGATGAGGAAGGAGATCAGAATGAGGAGGCCGAGTATCGCGGTGCCGACGATCAGTCCGTCGAGAATGCGTCGAAAGCGCAGTTGCAGCGGGGTCTCGGTCCGCTTGGGCTCGCGAGCGTCGCGCGTTTCACGCACGGCGCGTGATTGATCGCCAACGCGAGCAGCCCGGTAGTAGCACGAACCACCAACGCAGAAGGCGCCTGACTCCAGTTCCTCGCCTGGGCCGCGCCGGACGGAGCTGGTCTCGCCGGTCAGGATCGACTCGTCCAACTCGGCCTCGCGCCAAACGACGGGGCCGTCGGCGACGACCTGATCGCCCGAGCGCAGCATGAGCAAGTCATCGACCACGACGTCGGTGGCGGGGATCTGCTGTTCGAGACCGCTCCGAACGACGGTCGCCGATGGCGCTGTGAGCGCGACGAGTTGTCGCAGCTTGCGGGTCGCTCGAATCTCCTGGAAGGTGCCGACCAGGACATTTGCCACGACGACGATGCCGACGAAGGCGGCGTCTTGCAGGTGGTCGGTCTTTTGCTCGGTCACGGCGAGCACGAGCAGGATGCCGATCAGGCCGAACAGGACGAGATTGAAGTAGGTGAAGACGTTTGCGATGACCACGTCGAGGTCGGACCGCTGCTTGGAGGAGTCGCGATTGACGCGTCCGTCGGCGAGACGTTGCGCGACCTCGGCTTCGCTGAGGCCGATCAGTTCAGGCGGCTCGGCAACTCCGATCTGGGGCGGAGCGGGTTCCGCGGCGGAGGCCGCTTCCTCAAGGAGGGACGCCGAGGGCGCCTCGAGCGCCAATGGCGGCGGCGTGCGCTGCTGGCTGGCGCCGAGCCGGTCGGTGGGCCAATCGGCGAGCCAGCTGTCGGTGGAGCGACCTTCGAGTTCGGCTAGCGCCTCTGTGACGCGCGCCAGTGCGGCCGGATCGAGCGGCGGTTGACCTTCCTCAAGGGCGGCTAGATCGAAGATCGGCTGCGGCTCAACTGCAGATTCGGCGATGTCGGAGAAGCCAGCGTCGGAAACGTTCGACATTCGGTGGCGATCCTCATGATCAGACGATCGGGCTTCTGGCTGCCACTGACTCTACTAGTCAGACGCAAGCGTTGAGCGCCGCAAGGATTTGCTTAGTCGTTGAGCGCGCGCTCAAGGCCGGCCAGTCGTTCGGCGCGGCGGGTGGCGCTGCGACCGCGTCGCGATTCGATGCCGCCCCAGATGAGCGTCAGTGCAAACACGGCGGCCTGGACCAGGACGACCGTAGCGCCCGAGGAGACGTCGACGAACCATGACAGATAGACGCCGATGAATCCGGTCAGCGCGCCGACGATCACAGCGAGCAGGAACAAACGCGGGAACGAATCGGTCAGCATTCGCGCGACGACGGGAGGGATCACCAGCGCGGCGGCGATCAGCGTGACGCCGAGCACTTGCAGCGCCGCAACGACCGTGGCGGCGAGGGCGAGTGAGAAGATCGATTCGACCCAGCGCACGGAGATTCCGTAGGCCGTAGCCACATCTTGGTCGAAGGTAACGAAGACGAGGGGCTTCCAGAAGAGAAAGAGCACAATGCCGATCAGGGCGATCATGCCGATGGTGACGTAAAGATCCTGGCTGGTGATGCCGAGGATTTCGCCAAACAGCGCCGCCTCGAAGTCGCGGGTGAAGCTGCGCGCGCGTGAGATCACGGCGATGCCGATGGCGAAGGCTGCGGTTGTGATGATCCCAATCGCCGCGTCGCCGCCGATCTGACGTCGGCGCGCGGCCTGGTTGATCAGAAAGACCGAGAACGCTCCCCAGATGCTCGCGCCGAGGAAGAAGTTGACGCCCAGCGTGAAGGAGACGACCGCCCCGCCAAAAATGCTGTGGGCCAGGCCGTGGCCGATGTAGGCGAGTCGACGCAGGATGACGAAGACGCCAACCGCTGCGGTGACCCCGCCGACGAGCGCGGCGGCGACCATCGCTCGCTGCATGAAGCCGAACTCGAACGGTTCAAGCATGGTCGTCAAGCTTCATCGATGTCCATCGCCGTCCGCTGGCGCTACGACGCTGACGACATTGCCGGCGCTATCGAGTTCGTGGTCGTCGTCGTGGGCGCCGGGCGCCTCTTCGGGCACGGGCAGCACATAGGTTTCGCGACCGCTGCGGACGACCAGCATCGGTTGGCCGTAGGCGCGCTCGAGCACGGCTGGCTGCAACACATCGGCCGCCGGACCATCGGCGAGCACGGTGCGCTCGCCCAAGGCGATCAGTCGAGGCAAGTGCGAGGCGACGCCGTTGAGGTCGTGCGTCGTCAAGACGACAGTCACGCCGGCCTCGTTGAGGCTGGCGAGTTGATGCAAGATTTCATGGCGCGTCTTGATGTCAACGCCCGATGTCGGTTCGTCGAGCAGCAACAGGTCGGGCGAGCGGATCAGCGCCCGGGCGAGAAAGGTGCGCTGTTGCTGTCCGCCGGAGAGGGCGCGGATCGGTCGGTGGATCAGGTCGTTGATGCCCAGTTGCTCGAGGATGACGCGGGCGCGGGCGCGCTCAGCTCGGCTGGTCCAGGGCAGCCAACGACGCGTGCGCCAGCTGCCCAAGAGCGCCACTTGCTCGACGGTGATGGGGAAGTTCCAATCGACCGTCTCGACCTGGGGTACATAGCCGACGCGCGCATCGTCGGCCAAGTGGGCCTCGCCGGCGTAGAGATCCGGTTCGCCGAGCAGTGCGCGCAGGAGGGTCGTTTTTCCGCTGCCGCTGGGTCCGACGATGCCGATCAGCTCGCCGGGACGTATCCGCAGGTTGACGTCGCGCAGTGCGACATAGCCTTCGTAGCCCAAGGCGACGCCGTTGAGTCGGACCAGTTGCTCATTGGGTTTGGAACTGTGCGCGGTCATCGCTGGGGCCATCGGGGCCTAGTCTTCCAGCTCCAGGGCGTCGAGAGCTGAGGCGTCACCGCCAAGCGCCGAGACCATCGTACGGACATTCTCGACCATCATCGCGACCAAGGTGTTTTGCGGGTCTCCAGGCTCGCCTGGCAGGTCGTCGTCGGAGAGCGTCGAGACCTGCACCGCGCCGGCCTCGCGGGCGATCGTATCCAGGACTTCAGAGGGGAAGACCTCGGAGCCGAAGATCGCGGGCACGCCGGCGTCGCTGATCTGCGCGATCAGATCGGCCACTTCGCGCGGCGAGGGCTCAGAGAAGTCAGACGGTTGTATGGCGCCGACGATCTCGAGTCCGTAGCGAGGCGCGAAGTAGGGGAACGAGTCGTGGTAGGTGATCAACTTGCGATGGGCGATCGGGATGGTCTGCGTCGCCTCGGCGATCACTTCATCGAGGTTCCAGAGCTGCGCGATCAGCTCGTCGGCGTTGTCGCCGTACACGACCGCGCCGTCGGGGTCGATGTCAACGAGCGCGTCGCGCACAAGCTCCGCGTAGACGACGGCCAGGTGCGGCGCGGTCCAGAGGTGCGGATTGGGATTGCCGCCTTCGAGCGGGAAGGAGAAGTCGAAGACATACTCGTCGGGCGAGACGGCGCTGTCGCCAAGCAGCAGGATTGGCGTGTCGTCCGAGCGTCCCGCTTCGGCCAGCTCGAGCGTGGGCAGCTCGAGATTCAGTCCGTTGATGACGATCAGGTCGGCGCGTTCGATCTCGCGCACGGCTGAGGGCGGCGGCTCGAACGTGTGGCTGTTTGTTCCTTCGGGGACGAGGGCGACGACGGTGATGCGGTCGCCGCCGACTTCTTCGATGATGCTGCGCAGCGGCGCCACGGTCGTCACGACGACCAGCGAGTCATCGCTCTCCTCGTCGTTGCAGGCGACCGCAGTGACGCCGAGCGCTACCACGATCGCCGCGGCAATCGCTCGCGCGCCCGCGCGCTTGACATGGTTCAGGAAGTCCCCGCCCGACATAGTCAATCTCTCCCCGGTTCGAGTTCCCGGCAAGAGGTCAGACTATGGAAGTACTGCCGTTATTGCAACTGTTTGCAATAACGAGGCTGGGTCGGCGACGACTGCTGTCGCAGCTCTCATACGAGTCCGGGCCGAATGCTGTTGCGCGGGAATCCTCCAGCGCCGAGGGTGTGCGGCCAGACATCGAAGAGCTTGTCGATGTCGATGCGGTGGTCGTCGAAGTGCAGGTAGCGCTCGAGCACGGGCTCGGAGAAGAGCGAGATGCGATGTCCGCTGGCGCCGAAGACCCGGCCGTTGGCGGCGTCGGACTGATCGGAGGCGAGCCAGGCGACGATCGGCGCGACGTTCTTGGGATCGCGCGCGGTGCCGGCCGCCGATTCGGAGGGCGCAGGTCCTTCTTGCTCGACGCCGCGACCGCGGTCGGTCATGCGCGTCGATGCGCCGGGCGCGATGCAGTTTGTCGTGACGCCGTAACGCCCGAGCGCGCCGACATTGGAACGCATCAGGCCCAACTTAGCGGCGTGCGCGGCGGAGTAGTTGGGTTGCCCGGCTGATCCGCGGATGCCGGCGTCAGAGGTGAAGTAGATGACTCGCCGATGGCCGCCCTCGCGATTGGCGCGCCAGTAGATCGAAGCGAACTTGGTCGGCGCGAAACAGCCTTTGAGGTGCGCGCGAACGAGGCCGTCCCATTCGTCTTCAGTCATGTTGAAGATCATCCGTTCGCGGAGGATGCCATGTGCGCAGACGAGCACGTCGAGGCCGCCGAACTCATCAATCGCGGTCTGGATCATGCGCTCGGCCGTGTCCATGTCGGCGACGTCGCCAACGAAGGGCACGGCCTCGCCGCCAGCGGCCCGGACGTCGTCGACGACGGCGTTGACCTTGGACGCGTCCATGCCGAAGCGTCCCTCGACGTCGAAGCCGGTGTCGGCGACGACGACTCTGGCGCCTTGTTCGCCGAAGACGCGGCAGAGATTGGAACCGATGCCGCCCGCGCCGCCGGTGATGATGCAAATTCTGCCTTCGAGGTGTTTCATGGATGAGTCGCTCCTACTGCCGAGTTGTGGCGTGTGTTGGATTCCCGAGTCGTGACAGCTTCATCAGCGGCGAAGGTCGGCGAATCGTTTAGGGGAACTGGCGCGGCGGCGGTCCGACACCCTGGAGCTCGAGCGTCTCGGGCATGAGTTCGAACAGCGTGTCGATGTCCCAGTAGGGGTCGACGTTCCAGATCGTCTGTTCCCACTCGGGTTCCTTCCAGATCGTGATCTTGTTGCCGGTGGTACCGACGACGCGGCCGGAGATATCGGCGCTGGCGTCGGAGGCGAGGAAAGTGACGACAGGCGTGACGTTATTGGGGTCCATCGCGGTGCCGCTGGCGCTGAGGCTGGGCGCGTCGGCCGCCTGATCGACGCCGCGTCCGCGGTCGGTCATCCGTGTCGAAGCGCCGGGCGAGATGCAGTTGGAGGTCACGCCGTAGCGTCCGAGCGCCTCGGCGTTGGAGAGTGAGAGCCCGATTTTCCCTGCGTGCGCAGCGGAGTAGTTGGGCTGTCCGGCTTCGCCGCGGACGCCGGCGGAGGAAGTGAAGTAGATGATCCGCCGATTGCCCTTGTCGCGGTTGGCGCGCCAATGGATGGCGGCGAACTTGGTCGGGGCGAAGCAACCTTTGAGGTGAATGCGTACCAGGCCGTCCCACTCGTCCTCGGTCATGTTGAAGATCATGCGCTCGCGAAGAATGCCGTGGGCGCAGACGAGGATATCGAGGTCGCCGAACGTCTCGATGGCGGTCTGCACGGCGCGTTCGGCGGTGTCCATCTCAGCGATGTCACCGGCGACAGCTGTGGCGCGCCCGCCGTTGGCGATGATGTCGTCGACGACGGCCTGGACTCTGGACGGATCCATGCCCGCTCGACCTTCGACATCAAAGCCGGTGTCGCAGGCGACGACGGCCGCGCCCTGCTCGGCGAAGACCTTGCAAATGTGCGATCCCATGCCACCGGCGCCACCAGTGACCAGCGCTACTTTGCCGTCGAGGTGTCCCATGCTGCGCCTCCTTCTCGCCTATGGAGTGTCGACAGGAGGCTAGGCGTGAGTGAGGCGCGAGGTCAATCCGCTCCAAACTGGGGTTCCTGCGTTGCCTCAGGAAAGGAAGTCGGAATCGAGCAGGCGCCGGACGATGTCGATCGACTCGGTCTTGTCGAATCTGAGGTACGACTGGGACTTGGAGACTTGCTGGTCGCCAAAGAAAAAGCGCTCATAGAGTTCCTGTCGGCCGGCGAGCGATGTGCCGACGACATCCCAGGCGAGGCGAAACAGCGGCACTTTCTCGATGCCCTCGTCTGTCATGTCTGCTGCGCCCTTGAAGTAACGCTCGACGGAGGGGCCGATCGCCTCGGTGAGCGCCTCCATGTTGGCGCTCGACGGGGCGGCCATGAAGTTGCTGCCGCCGATCTGCTTGATGTGGTCGATGATTTGCACGTAGTACTCGGGGAAGAGCCGTAACCCGGCGACGATTGCGTTGTGATTGCAGTACCAGACGCCGTTCTCCGGGTTTTCGACTGCGCCCTCGACGGCGGCGATGACGATTGACTCAAGGGTCTGCAGCATCGTGACGATCTCGCCGAGCCGAATCTGCACATTGATGAACGAGTTGGTCTGCGCGCTCTCGGCGATCAGATGGGCGAGACCAAGCAGGAAGCGTGTTTTGGCCACGTTCTTGACGATCACGTGGTGTCCGAGCGACTCATGGAAGCGCATCGCCAACGGGGCCAGGTTGTGCACCTTCTCGTCCTGGTAATCGAAGACGTGCTCCCACGGCACTTCTACGTCATCGAACACGGCGACGGTGTCGATCTCCTCGAAGCGGCTGGAGATCGGGTAGTCGCTGATTGAGCGATTTGGATCGAAGGAGTCACGGCAGACCCAGTGCAAACCGGGCGCGTCGACGCGAGTGGTGAAGCCGATCGCGTACTTGAGCTCGCTGTCGCCTTTGACAACGGGCATCAGGAAGGAGAGGTTTTCGTCGCTGAACGGAGCGAGCGTGCCGATTACTCGGGCGCCGCGGACGACGACGCCGTCGGCGGTCTCTTTGACGACACCGGCGTTGAGGAACGGCGCCTGTTCGCCGAGCGGCGTTTTGCGGTCGATCTGCGGCGTGATGAATGTATGGGTCAGGCAGACGTCGTTGCGTCGGCAGTGGTCGAGGATTCCTACGACTCGCTGACCAAGCTCGGGGTTGTTCTGTCCCCAGTGGTGTTTGGCGGCGGCGACGCCGGCCATGGCCGCGTTCATGTAGTCGGGCGCGCGGCCAAGTTGACCGCCAGTGTGTTCTGCCCAGGCGGCGAATGCCGCGCCGCGCTCGCGCAAATCCTGTTTGGAGCGTGGAATCTTGAACGAGCGGTGCGATCTGTCGCCGTCTTCGTCTTCGTAGGAGACGATCTCGCGGCGGGCGGGATCGCACTGGAAGTCGTAGTAGGCGGCGATCGTTCGGGCGGCGTTGGCGAATCCGGGCGCGTTGGCAACGTCGTCAACCAGGGCGCCATTGTGCCAGATGCGTCGATCGTCCTTCAGCCCGGCCAGATAGGCCGCGCCGTCGCGCATGGCCATGGACGATGGTCCTTAGGATGCGCCGGTGAAGGCGGGCGTCGGTTCGTCGATGAGCGCTTCGTCGCCCTCCGTAGGCAGTACCTCGGCGTAGTTGAGCGCGCCGTCGATGTCGCCCTCCCAGTGCTCGCGAGGCAGTTCGTAGAGCACTTCGATGCCGTGGCCATCGGGGTCGTTGATGTAGACCGAGTGCGTCATTCCATGGTTGATGCGCAGGTTGAACTTGACGCCCCTGGACTGGAGAAAGGCGATCTGCTTGAGCCACGAGTCGCGGTCGGGATAGTGGATGGCGAAGTGGTTGAGTCCCGGTCGCTGAGGAGCCATCGACCAGTCGCCGGCGTCTTCGGAGTCGCCCACGATTTCGGCTAGCGCGAGGTCGTGGTGGCTCTCGGAGAGACCGTTGTAGAAGCGCATCTTCATCGAACGCTCAGCGCGCGGCTTGAGCGATCCGATGTGTCGAAAGCCCATGACCTCGGTCCAGAACTCGTGCGCCACATCGATGTCGCGCACGTTGAGGACCAGGTGATTGACGCCAACGGGAGTCATCGCGCGCGCGGGTGCATCAGTCATGAGTCGTCATCCTTCCCAAGATCCATTCATTGATCGAGGCCGCATCAGCTGGTTGGCAAGGTACCAGAATCGCGGCGTCATCAACGCAGGAGCTTCGCGGCTTCCGCGACCGCCTCGCTGTCGGCGCCCTCGCGATCGGCGAGTGCGGCCAGATCGCGAAAACGTCGAACCGTCTGCTGCAGTCGAACGCGGCGGAAGAGCGCGGCGTCGGCGAGTGAGCCGAGTTCGCCGTAGCGCTCGACGACCCGCCACGTCAGTTCGGTTCCGTAGGCGTCGACGAGATAGGCGATGTCGAGCGCGGGGTCGCCGATTCGCAGTCCGTGCCAGCCGCTGACGGCGGCGAGCTCCTGGGCGAAGTGATCGACTTGGAGTCGTTCGACAGAGATGCCGCCGTGCACCAGGGAGGGCTGAATCCGCCAGACCTCATCGTCGTCGAGGAAGCGGGACCACCAGCGTCGCGCCCACGTGATGTCGGACCAGCTGAGCAATGGTCGCAGAATTGACAGGGAACGGGATGCGAGCGCGTCGTGAGCGTCTCGCCACTCGCGGAACGAGGCAGCGCCGAGGCTGCGGGCGCGTTCGACGGAAAACTCATGCAGTTCGTGGAGGAAGCTGGCCAGAGCGCGTACGAGACGCTCGCGATTCTGATCGACGATTAGCTCCGGACGCAACGGTCGACCTTGGGGTCGAGGCGCGGCCAGCCACCGTTGAGGCGACAGACTCGAGTCGCTGTGTCGTTCCCAGATAGGTACCGCGGGACTAATGAAGCCGCGCAGATGGGGCATGATCGCCAACATGGCGTCGAGTTGCACATGCGCGGCGTCGGACTGCGAGAAGAGCGCGATCCAGCCTTCCCACTCGACCCGCGCGAGGTCGGCGTCGGGTTCGTCGAACACGTGCAGATCGTCCGCCGTGAGTTCGGGACACTCGCCGCCCAGAGCGAATGCGTAGTCTTGACTTCGGCTGTCGATGGTCGCCGTCTCGGGCATTGGTTGAGTGTATCCTTCGGTCGCTGAGAAACCGATTAAGACAGCGGCGGTCGCTGGTCTCCGAGCCACTGCACGGGATCAACGTCGACGCCCTGGATGATCACTTCCCAATGCAGATGCGGGCCAGTCGAAAGTCCGGTTGTGCCGATGTTGCCGATCCAGTCGCCGGGCTGGACTTCCTGTCCAAGGTCGACGCTGATCAGCGACATGTGCCAGTAGCCGCTGTAGACGCCTGCGCCGTGGTCGAGGATGACGCCGATCCCATGCAAGATCAGCTCGCCGGTCCAGACCACGACAGCGGGCGCTGGCGCGACTATCGGATCGCCATGATGAGCGGCGATGTCGTGTCCGTGATGCCAGCCGTCGGCGGTGACGCCGTCGTAGGTGCGCTGAGCTCCGAACACGCCGGTCACCTCGCCTTCGACGGGCAAGATCCAGGGACCGCTCCAGCGCGGCGGTCCGCTGACCGCTGCGTGCTCGACGAAACGCACTGAGATGTCGCGTTGGACTTCGACGGGATCGAGCGCGGGTCCCTGGCCGCCAAGAACGACCTCCTCCAGCGGCGCAACGCTGGCCAGGACCATGATCGTTGAGACATGAGAGTCGAGCCAAACGCCGCCGTCAGCGTACAGGTCGACGATCACGTCGGTCGCGCCACTGGCTGCGTCGCGCGGCACGGCGACAATCCCCCACCAACGCCCAGGCTCGGTTTCACTCAGTGACCAGGCTCTTCCGCCGACGGTCGCCACGACATCGCTGGCTTCGAAACTCCCCGGTCTCTGCACTTCGAAGACGATTGAGAAGCTCTCGCCCTGGGTGATCTGGTTGGGGGACAACGTAGCGATATCGACGAGTGTGGCCGCAGGTTCGTTGCGCGAGTCTTCCGACCCTGGCTGTTCGGCTTCGAGCGCTGACGGGGTCTGCGCCGGCTCATCGGTGGATGGTTCGGGGCCACTCGACGGGGGCTCAACCTCGTTGTTCGCTGATTGGTCTTGTTGTCGCAGTTCGTGGTCTTGCTGTGGGACGGGAGGCGGAGGCGGCGAGTCAACCTGCTCGGTGACGACCACTGCAATCGGCTCGCTGATGGTCGTGTTCTGACACTGAGCGAAGACGAACGCGCCAGCTGCGCCGACGGCGCTGGAGGCGCAGGCGAGCAGAGTCACCATTGCGAACCAGGATCTGCTCAATCGAGAACACTCCACTGCTTCGCGCCGCAACAGGCCGCAACTGTGTGCGGAGATGCGCGCGGTAACGGATGTGTAGGCGACGCTCGACTGACAGTTGGTCGTGGCGGCGCGGCCTCGTACTCTCACTGTAGTGAGGCCATCGCTTCGACAGTCCACGCGAGGGGGAGTTTACGTGGCGACAGCATCAGGACTGGCGACGGCATACTCGACGGCGTTCACGACCGCGCCGTTGGCGCGGATCGCCAAGCCTTGGGGCGAGGAGCTAATTCTGGATCGCGCCGACCAACAGGTGGTCAAGGTCCTGCGCATTGGCCCGCAGCGACGACTGTCGTTGCAGTATCACCGCCGCAAGCATGAGTCGCTCATGCTGATGAGCGGCGAGGCGACGCTCACGATCGGTCCACGGCCTGACGCCTTGGAACAGGTCTCCATGCTGGAGGGCGTGCGAGAGGAGATCGCCGCGGGCGTGATTCATCGATTGAGCGCCGGAGCGAACGGCGCTGAGATTCTCGAGATCGCTTCGCGTCTGCCAGACGGAACCGACGACGTTGTCAGACTGCACGATGACTACGGCCGCGCAGGTACGAGTACGGTCGATTGACAGACGGCGTGATGTCGTCGCCGGAGCTCCACCAGGGACTGATCGACGGTGATGAGATCGCCCTGCGCGATCTGTATCGACGATACGGCGCAGCGGCGCGCGCACTGGCGCGGCGAATCGTCGGCGAAGAGCAGGCTCCAGATGTGGTCGAAGAGGCACTTCTGCTGATTTGGCGCGCTCCCGAGCAATGGGCGTCCGCAGCGCTCGACGTGCATGTCTTGAGGGCGACGCGCGACCTCGCGCTCGAAGTTCAACGTCGAGGCATCGATGCGGGCGTCGCGTCGGCTGCGCTCGAACCGTTTCCACTATGGCCTGATCCGACGCTGCCGGACATTGTCAGTGGAATCGACCTGGACGAGCTTCTGCGTCGGTTTCTGCGATTGCCGAATGACCAGACGCGGCAGCTCGAAGAGGCATGGTTTGAGGCGTCCCGGCCGAGCGAGGACGACTTGCGAGCGGCCGTCACATCATTCGCGGCGGCGCTCCAGGACGGGGGTGTTGACTCGCATGACATCTCCAATGTCAGTGACGACGAAGCGCCGATCGCCGCATTCTTCTTCGGACTACTCGACGATCCAGAGCGGGATGCCATCGCACTGAGCCTGCGCTCGGACGCAACGCGGCGCGAGCGATATGCAGCCTGGCCAACGGCGTTGGCGGCGATCACGATGGCCGCACTCGATGTCGACACGTCACACCCGGACTCGCCGCGCGAGCAGCGTTTGATTCAGCGCGCCAGGGTCGCGCGTTCCCCGGCTGCGCGCTCGCGCCAAGGGCTGCGAGCCGCACGTCGAGGCGCGGTGTGGCTCGCTCTGGTCGGGCTGATCGCCATCGCGGTCGTATTCGGCGTCCTGGCATTTCGCGCAGACGAGCCGATTTCAGGGCGCGCAGTAGCGCTCGACGATAGCGGCGCAGCTGGCGTGCTGTTGCCGAATTATGAATCACGGCTCTTTGCGCTCGTGTTTTGGGGACTGCCTCAGTTGGGCGACAGCGAGACGTGGCAGCTATGGTTGGTGCGAGCGTCGGGCGCAGTCGAGCCAGGTCCTCAGTTCACGACGGGCGCAGATGGTCGGGCCGCTGTCGCGGTCAATCCCAATCAGCTTGAGTCGGATGACGCCCTGATCGGCTTCGCGGTGTCTCGCGATGATCCGTCGCGGCGATCGGGCGAAACTGCATCGGCTGCGGACATTCTGTACCAGTTCGAGTACGAGTAGTCTGATAGCTGCCATTAGCGAGCGTGCGCCGAGTCGGCGCGGACGAGACGAGGACGGATCATGGACTTTGAGTTCAGCGCTGAGCAGGAATCCTGGCGGAGCGAGATTCGCGAGTGGATCCGAGGCGAGTTCGGCGACGAATGGCGCGGCCTGAACGTGTCGAACGACGAAGAGGGCTCAGACGAGGCATGGGAGTTCGCCAAGGGCGTGCGCGCCAAGCTGGCGACCAAGGGCTGGACCGCGCCAGCCTGGCCGAGCGAGCACGGCGGCATGGGGCTGACCTTCGCTGAGCAAGCGATCTTCAACGAGGAACTGGCCTATCACCGCGTGCCTGGTCCTGACCTGATCTCGGTCGGCTATGTCGGACCGACGCTGTTGGTCTACGGAACGGATGATCAGAAGTCGCAGTTCCTGGACGACATCGTCAATGCGCGCGCCGCCTGGTGTCAGGGTTACTCGGAGCCAGGCTCGGGATCTGATCTCGCGTCGCTGCAGACGCGCGCCGTGCGAGACGGTGATGACTACGTGATCAACGGCCAGAAGATCTGGACATCCAACGCGCATCGCGCTGACTGGATGTTTGCGCTCGTGCGGACCGATCCCGACGCGCCCAAGCATCGTGGGATCACGTATCTGCTGGTCGACATGAACACGCCGGGGATCACGGTGCGACCGTTGATCAACATGCTGGGCGGTCACGGATTCAACGAGGTGTTCTTCGAGGACGTCCGCGTGCCGGTGGAGAATCGCGTCGGCGAGGAGAACCGCGGCTGGTACGTCGGTATGGCGACCATGGACTTTGAGCGCAGCGCGCTATCGGGAAGCGCGGCGCTGCGTCGCAACTTCGAGGACTTCATCGACTATCTCGGCGAGCAGCCTGCCGCATCGCGGGAGGCGAAACTTGGCGTGGCCGACACGGCGATCAACATCGAGGTGTCGAGGATGCTCTCGCTGCGCGTGTTGTCGATGCAGCAAGGTGGGTTGGCGCCGAATCATGAGGCCTCGGTGGCGAAGCTGTTCTCGTCCGAGTTGTCGCAGCGCTTCGCCCGCTTCGGGGTCAACACGATGGGCAGTTACGGACAGGTGCGTCAGGGTGATCCGTACGCGCAGATGAAGGGCTGGTTCACCGAGCAGTATATGTCCTCGGTGCCGGCGACGATCGCTGGCGGTTCGTCGGAGATTCAGCGCGGGATTATCGCCACGCGCGGTCTGGGCTTGCCGCGCGCGTAGCCGGGTGCACGCATCGGGCGGTGAGCGAGGACACACTGCGGAGCGATCTGATGGCCTCGCTCTACGACGATTTCAGCGAGTACTTCGATCAGGCGGCGCAACACTCGGCGCTAGACCCACATCTGCTCGAGCAGGTCAAGACCTGCAACAGCGTCTATGAGATGTCGTTCCCCGTCGAAAACGACGATGGGCGAATTGAAGTCATCCAGGCGTATCGCGCTCAGCACAGCCATCATCGACTGCCCACCAAAGGCGGGATTCGATACTCGACGATGGTCAACGCCGACGAGGTCAAAGGGCTCGCGGCGCTGATGACGTTCAAGTGCGCAATCGTCGATGTGCCGTTCGGCGGGGCCAAGGGCGGCGTCTGCATCGACCCGTACCGGAGTTCACCGGAGTTCGTCGAGCGCGTGACGCGTCGGTTGGTGGTCGAGTTGAACTCGCATCACTTCATCGGACCGGCAGTGGACGTGCCGGCGCCCGACTACGGCACCGGCGAGCGGGAGATGGCCTGGATCGCCGACACGTATCGCACGCTCAATCCACAGGACATCAACTACTGGTGCTGCGTCACGGGCAAGCCGCTGTCGCTGCACGGCATACCCGGACGACGCGAGGCCACCGGCCTGGGCGTTTGCTACGGAATCATGCAGTGTCTGGCCGATGGCGAAGCAGGGCATGGACTGTCGCCGGGGCTTGAGGGCAAGCGAATCATTGTCCAGGGGCTGGGCAACGTCGGATACCACGCGGCGCGCGAGCTGGCCGAGAACGGCGCGCGGATTGTCGGCATCGCCGAGCACGACGCCGGTCTCTATGACCCGAACGGGCTCGACCTCGAGGCGGTCTCGCAGCATCGCTGGGAGCACGGCGGGGTGGCCAGTTATCCCGCGGCGCAGGTGTACGCAGACTCGCTGGAGACGATCGAGCAACCGTGCGACATCCTCGTGCCGGCGGCGCTCGAGCATCAAATCACAACAGACAACGCTGCGCGCATCCGCGCGACGTTGGTCGCCGAGGCGGCCAACGCGCCGACAACTCCAGGGGCGGACCGCATCCTGCGCGATCGAGGCGTGACGATCGTGCCCGACCTGTATCTCAACGCGGGCGGCGTGACCGTTTCCTACTTCGAGTGGCTCAAGAATCTATCTCACGTGTCGTTCGATCGGATGCTGCGCCGCAACACGGAGATGCACAGTCGGCGGCTGCTGGAGACGATTGAGCGGCAGACAGGCACAGTGATCGACGGCGATCGTCGTTCCATCGTCGAACGCGGTCCGTCGGAGCGTGACATCGTCTACGACGCGCTCGCCCAAACGATGGCCGAGTCGTACGAACGAATCTCCCTGCTCAAGCGCGAGCGCGGGCTACCTGACTTACGCACGGCGGCGTACTTGATGTCGCTTGAGATGGTCGCGCAGAGTTACATCGACCTGGGGCTGTTTCCCTAGGTCCTGGACAGTCAATGAAGGGAGCCTGAGATGGGCAATCCTGAGATGTACATCGACCTCACGCCGGAGTTCACGGACTCTGGCGAGCCGCTGATTAAGTTCACCAACGACGATGACGCCAACGCGTTGTTGGCCAGCGACCCGAATGCGCTGTTGATTGCAATCGTGCTCGACCAGCAGATCTCTTCAAACAAGGCGTTCAGCGGGCCTCGCGATCTGATGCAGCGGCTGGGGCACCTGGACCCCGCGCAGATCGCCGAGATGGACGAGGACGAGTTTCTGACGATCTTTCGCGAGAAGCCGGCGATCCATCGCTTTCCTGCATCGATGGGCAAGCGCGTGCAAGCTGCGTGCGCGACTGTGCGCGACGACTTCGGCAACGACGCGGGCAACATCTGGGACGATCAACCGGATGCCAAAACGATCATGAAACGCCTCGGCACTGTCCCTGGCGTCGGTCCTGCGAAGCAGAAGATCGCGATTCTGCTGCTGGCTCGCTACTACGGAATGGACATTCCAGGCTGGCGCGACGTGATTCCGGTCACGCTGCCGGACTGACGCCCGATTCATGTCGTTCTGAACCAATCATCGCGGCCGTTATCCTCGTCGCAGGGCGCGGCCGACTGGCGGCTGCGCGATGAGGGAGTGGCGACTGATGGCCGTGTCGTTTGGCGTGCATACCGGACAGCAAAACGTGACGATGGGCGACCTGCGTCGCCTCTGGCGTTGGATCGACGAACAAGGGATGGACTGGATTTCGGTCTGGGACCACTTCTATGAGGCGCCGCCGGTCGACGGGATGTCGCCGCACTTTGAATCGTTGACCTGCATGGCCACGATTGCCGCTGAGACCGAACGAGTGCGAATTGGCTGTCTGGTGTTCTGCGTGCCGTATCGCAATCCGGCCCAGCTGGCCAAGTCGCTGATGACGATCGATCACATCTCGGACGGCCGCGTGGAGCCGGGGCTCGGCGCGGGTTGGCACGAGATGGAGTTCCGCGGCTACGGGTACGGTTGGCCGTCGCTGAAGACTCGATTCGAGATGCTCGAAGAGGGCACGCAGATCATCAAGGGGATGCTCTCGCAGGAGCGCACGACCTATGAGGGCGTGCACTATCAGGCGCTCGACGCGACGAACCAGCCGATGCCGGTACAGGAACATGTGCCGTTATGGATCGGTGGCCGAGGCGAGCGCAAGACGCTGCGCATGGCGGCGCAGTACGCCGACGGCTGGAACGTGCCGTACATCGGCCCCGAGGAGTTCGCTCGGCTGTCGGGCGTGCTCGACGTGCGCTGCGGCGAGCAGGGGCGCGATCCGTCGACGATTGATCGGACGGTCAATCTGCAGTTCAACCTCAGCCCGACCCAGGCCGAGGCCGAAGCGGCGCGAGCCAAACTTGAGGAACAATGGGGTGAGCAGGCTGATCGCGTCTCGGAAGGCTCGCTGCAGGGAACTCCGCAAGACGCGTTCGACCGCGTGTCGATGTACTGCGACGCGGGCGCAGCCGGCGTCAACGTCGCCCTGCGCGCTCCATGGAGCGATGAGGCGTTAACCGCCTACATCACAGAGGTCGTCCCCGCGCTGCGCGAGAAGTACGGTGCGGTCGAGCTCTAGTCACTGATTCACTGCGTTCGCCGGTACTGAGCGGCTACCCTCAAGGCATGAGCAACGACCGCGCCGACGAAGCGCTGAGCATTGATGGTCTGCCGGACGACTTGCGTCGTCCGATCATGGTGATGGCGTTCTTTGGTTGGAACGACGCCGCCGAGGCGGCGACCGACGCGGTCAAGTTTCTGCGCAACCTCAATCCCTCAGAGCCAGTGGCCTCGCTCGACGCGGACGACTTCTTCGTCTTCACCGAGCATCGACCGACGGTCAAATGGATCGACGGCGACAACGCGCGTCGCGAAGTCGTCTGGCCGGTTACTGACTTCACCGTCCTGCGTCGACCACAGGCTGAGCATGACCTGATCATCTGTCTCGGTACTGAACCTGACCTGCGCTGGAGGCGCTACTGCCGCGCCATTTTGCACATCGCTCAACTCGTCGAGGTCGAGGAGATCGTGACCATCGGAGCGCTGCTCGCCGACGTGGCGCACACGCGTCCGACGAGAGTGACCGCGGGCTCTTCGAATCCCGAACGTCAGCGCGAGTTCGGCTTCCAGACTTCGCGCTACGAAGGGCCGACCGGCATTGTCGGGTCGATTGGCGACGCTTGCAGGATCGCGCAGATTCCGCACATGGGATTCTGGGCCTCGGTACCGCATTACGTGACCTCGCGACACAATCCCGGCGCGACCAAGGCGCTGCTCTCAGAGCTCGATCGAGTCTTTGGCTTAGAGCTGGATCTCCGTCACCTGGATGGGGCGCAGGAGCGGTATCGGGCGCAGATCGACTCTGCGCTGCAGGACAAACCCGATATCCGCGACTACGTCCGCAATCTCGAGGCGCAGACCGACGACGAGTCGGAATCTGATCAGTCGGATGCGGAGCCGCTCGACAGCGATGACATCATGGAGGCCGTCAACCGATTGTTGCGCGGCGACGAGTCGAACTGAGATGAGCGAGTCGAGGCCTGCGGACGAGGCTGATCAGACGTCGGATGGTTCGAACGGCGAGCCGTACGTCAACGAGATTGAGGTGCGCGGCCTGATCGTCGGCGCGTTTCAGGAGAACTGTTGGGTGATCGGCAATCGCCGAACGCGCGAGGCGATCTGCATCGATCCAGGTGAACAGGCCGACGACATCGTTCACATGGCCTCGGAGATGGGCGTCACGATTAAGTTGATTGCCAACTCGCATGCGCATCTGGACCACGTCCTCGGCGTGCGCGGCGTGCAGTCGGCGGACAACGCGTCGTTTCTCCTGCATGAGGCGGACCTGGACATCTTGCGCGGCGCTGCTGACTCGGCGGCGCGGTTCGGCATGCAGGTGGAGCAACCGCCCGACCCGGATCATTACATCGACGATGCCGAGCAGGTCGAAGTTGACGGCGTGCAGCTACAGGTGATCCACACACCGGGTCACACGCGCGGCTCGGTCTGCTTCTATGGGCACGGCGTGCTGTTTTCGGGTGACACCCTGTTTCGCAACAGCATCGGTCGCACGGACTTGCCGGGCGGCGACTTTGACCAGGAGATGTCGTCGATCGTCGACCGCCTGTTGACGCTGCCTGACGAGACGATCGTGCTGCCGGGGCACATGGACCAAACAACGCTGGGCGCAGAGCGAGCGCAGAATCCGTTCATCCTGCAGACGCTGCAACAGCGCGGGCAGCGTCCTGGCGAGTGGCGGTCGCCGGGCGGTT
Organism: Dehalococcoidia bacterium; assembly: GCA_965221705.1. Classification (GTDB taxonomy): domain Bacteria; phylum Chloroflexota; class Dehalococcoidia; order Bin125; family Bin125; genus Bin125. Next base: position 2,255,017 of record OZ244908.1, on the reverse strand, counting down.
TGATTCTGCCCAACTAACACGCTGAGATGGTGGAAGAGGTTCTATCGCTATGACGGATCAGGCAACGACGCTACAGGCGATGACGGATGCGAAGTCGACGATTGATGCGACGCTTGGTCGGATCGACGAGGCGCATGGATCATGGGAAGGCGCCGTTGGCAAATGGTCAGTGGCGCAGCTGTTGCAGCACTTGTCCGGTTGGCTCGTGGAGATGACCGCGGGCGTCGAGCGCATGAACGCGGGTGAACGTCCGACGCCTGAAGGTGTCGACTACTCAGATCCTGATGTGTGGAACTCACAGTTCGTCGAGGAGCGCGGCGAGCAGAGCTACGAGGCCGCGCGAGCGGCGTTCGACGAGGCGCATCGCGTGTTCGTAGAGGCGGTCGTCGCGACGGATGCGGGGCGCTTCGGCGAAGGCAAGACGATCAATCGGATGGTCGAGGGAGTCGTGACGCATCACTACGCCGAACACGTTGAGGACCTGGAGGGGTTCCTTGGCGGCGAGCACTGATGGTCCGACAACAGGCTGAGGCATAGCGCGTGAGCCGCTTGACGACGATACTGGTAGGCAGCAGCGAACAGTTCAACGCTGGTCGATGGTATGCACAGGGTCGTAATCGGACCGAGATAGAGAGTCAACGATGAGCGATGACGAGAGTCTGATCACACCAGCGATGGAGGCGGTCATCGGGTCCGAGGGGGAGCCTCGGACCGTGACGATCGACAAAGAGCTGGTCCAGCGGCTCATGGTCGCGCTGGACGAGTCGGACGAGGAGCTGATGGCCGCGGTCGACGCGGGCGATTCGTCGTATCCGATTCCGACGTACGCATTGCTCACGACGAGCACATCGCAGCGACAGCTGACGATTCCCGATGCGCCGGAGCGAGCGCTGATGGCGTCCGACGCGTGGGAAGTCGAGGCAGACATTCACCTTGGCGACACGATGACGATCGTGCCGCGGGTGGCCGAGATTCAGGAACGAATCGGCGGCCGCGTTGGCCACTCGCTGTTTATTCATCACGAGTGGGTGTACACGAACCAGGACGACGTCGAAGTAGCGCGAGTGCGACGCACGGTGACCCATTTCCAGCAGCAGCACTCAGGAGAGTAGGCGGACGATGACGCTGGCGTATGAGTCGCTCAACGAGGGCGTAGAACTGCCGACCGAGCATCGCACGCCGACGACCGATCAGGTCGTCGCGTTCTGCAACGCGACCGGCAATCAGGGTCCGCAATTCCTCGACCCGGAGTTCGCGAAAGAACGTATGGGTCTGCCGGGGCCGATCATTCCTGGCAACATGAAGCAGGGCTTCCTCGATCAGTATCTGCGTCGACACTTTGGTCGCAACCAGATCACGCGCTTGCAGCTCAATCATCGCCGTCCCGACATCCACAATGCGGAGATGACGATCGGCGGTGAGGTGACGCGGACGTACGAGGCCGATGGTCGTCGCATGGCCGACCTCGAGATTCACATTGACAATCCCCAGGGCGATCGGTCGGTGCGGGGCGCAGCGACGATCGCGTTCGACTAGCAGCCGCATACCTTGGCTTCACTGTTGCGATTGGTTGATCTGGACGAGCTGGCCGAGGGCGCGCGGCTTCCCGAGTTGTCGCTCGCGCCCGACATCATGGATGTCGCCAAGTTCATCGGCGCGGCGGGATTCGCGATCCCGATCTTTCTCGATCCGGTCGCGGCGCGCGACACGGGGCTTGAAGGCCCGCTGATTCCGGCCGAGTACAAATCGGGCTTCCTGCTGCGTTATCTGCGACGTCTGGCGCAACCTGATGGCGAAGTCGTTCGGCTGCAGTCAGCGTTTCGTCGACCGGACTATCACGGCGACCGTTTCACGATTGGCGGTCAGGTCACACGCGTCGACGAGGTCGAGCACGGGCGTGAAGTGAATCTCGAACTCTGGATCGAGCAGGCGTCGGGCGACCGCAGTGTACGTTCGTCGGCTGTGATTCTGTTGCCGCGCTGAGGCAACGCGCAGACGCGTCTAGGCGCCGCTGACGGTCATTCGGGACATGCGCAGCGTCGGCGCTGAGGTTGCGCCAAACCATTGCGCGTCGTCGCCGACGGCGTCGATGCTGGCGAGCATCTCGAGCAGATTGCCGGAGACGTTGATCTCTTGAACGGGTTCGGCCAGCTCGCCGTTGCGGATCCAGATGCCGGCCGCGCCGCGCGAGAAGTCGCCGGTCGTGTAGTTGACGCCAAAGCCCATCAACGTGGTCAGATAGAGGCCGTCGGAAACGTCGGCGATGATCGACTCGGGCGAGGAGTCCCCGGCGTTGATGGCGAGGTTGCCGCTGCCGATCTGGGGCAGTCCGCCGACGCTGCGCCAGGCTGAACCGGTGCTAACGGCGTCAAGTCGGCGCGCGTTGTAGGAGTCGAACAGGAATCCTTGAAACACGCCGCGTTCGATGAGCGCGTTGCGTCGCGTGGCGACGCCTTCGCCGTCGAACGGCCGCGAGCCAAGCCGCCCTGAGAGGGTGGAGTCGTCGACGATCGTCAGCAGGGGTGAAGCGACGCTGGATTGCTCGCGATCTGCAAGGAATGTGGCTCGTCTGTAGAGGGCGTCGCCGCTGGCTGCGCCGGCGACGATGCTCGCCAGGCCGACGGCCATGCGCGGTTCCCAGACGACGGGAACCTCGCAGGTCGAGGCCTTGGACGCGCCGAGTTGTCGCAGCGCGCGGGCTGCCGCTTCGCGGCCCACGTCTTCGGCGGCGTCGAGGCGATGCAGACTGCGCTCTGCAGTCGACCAGCCGGCGTTGCGCAGTTGGCCGTCCTCTTCCTGCGCCATGACTTCGACCCACATGGAGGCGGACGTGTCGGCGTAGACGCCGGCGAAGCCGTTGGAGTCGACCAGGGCGAAGCTACTGACGTTGGTGCTGAAGGTCGCGCCGCCGCTGTTGACGATGCGTTCGTCGGCGCCGAGCGCGGCCTGCTCGCAGGCGAGCGCCTGAGTGAGTCGCTGGTCGCCGTCGACCGTTGGAATCTGCTCGTCGAAGAGCGCGAGCTGAGCCGATCGACGAGCCTGCTCTTTGGGGTCGGCCAGGCCAGCGTAGGGATCTGGTTCGGAGACGCGCGCCAGCTCCATGGCGGTCTGGACTGATTCGGCCAGAGCCGCGTCGCTGACGTCGCTGGTTGAGACGGTCGCCTGCCGACCGTCAAGGATGACTCGCAGTCCGACGGATCGCGAGGTGACTTCGGAGACCTTTTCCAGCTGTTGTTTGCGCACGGTGGTCGAAGCGTTGGTCGAGGTGACGGCGACAGCGTCGGCCTGTTCAGCGCCGGCCGCCTTGGCCAAATCGAGCAGCCGCGCGGCGATCTCAAGCGGCTCGGTCGAGACGGTGTCTTGGGTCATCAAGCCGACATTCCGGCGCCAGGGCGCATTTGCGTACCGCCAACGGTGATACCTGAGACGAGCACGGTCGGGATCCCGACGCCAACCGGCACCGATTGACCCGACTTGCCGCAGGTCCAGCGGCCGTCGGACATCTCCAGGTCGTGTCCGACGCCGGTCACCTTCGAGAGCACGTCGGGTCCATTGCCGATCAGGTTCACGTCGCGGATCGGCGCGGTGATCTGACCCTGCTCGATCAGGTAGCCCTCGGTGACCGAGAAGACTAAGTCGCCGTTAGTGATGTTGACCTGTCCGCCGCTGAAGGCCTGGCAGTAGATGCCGAAGTCGACGCGGCGGATCAGATCTTCAGGATCGTCCTCGCCGGCGGTCATGTAGGTGTTGGTCATGCGCGGCATCGGCGCGTGGCGGAAGGACTGTCGCCTGCCGTTGCCGGACGGCGTGACGCCGAAGTGGTCTGAGGAGATTCGGTCCTGCATGTAGGCGGCGAGCTGTCCGTGTTCGATCAGCAGGTTTCGTCCCGCGACTTCGCCTTCGTCGTCAATGTTGACTGATCCGCGCGAGAGGTTGAGTGTGGCGTCGTCGATGACGGTGACCAGCTCTGAGGCGACTGATTGGCCAATGCGATTGGAATAGTTTGAGGTTTCTTTGCGGTTGAAGTCGGCCTCGAGCCCGTGACCGACGGCCTCGTGCAGCAGAATGCCGGAGTCGCCAGCCGCCAGGACGACAGGGAAGGTGCCGGCTGGCGCCTCACGCGCCTCCTGCTGGAGGACGGCCTGTCGCGCCGCTTCGTGGGCCAGGGACTCGGGCGAGTGATCGTCAAAGTAGGCCATGCCCATGCGTCCGCCGCCGCCCCAGCGAGCGTTACGTCGTTCGCCTTCGACCTCGGAGAGGCAGGAGACGTTGAATCGCAGCAGCGGTTGATAGTCAGCGACCAACCGACCATCGCTGCGGACGATCAAAACGCGCTTCTCTTCGTCGACGAGCGAGGCGTCGACACGGCTGATGCTTGGATGCCAATCGCGCGCGGCCGTGTCGGCGCGACGCAGCAGATCGACTTTCTCGGTCAGTGGCGCGGAGGTGCTGGGACTATCGATCGCGTAGCGGTCGGCTGGATAGGACTCGGCGGTGACGTCGACTGGCTCAGACTCAGACGAGCCGTGTGCGATTTGCGCTGCGGTTAAGGCGGCCCGACGCATGGCGTCGGGTGACAGGTCTTCGGTGTAGGCGTAGCCGATGGCGTCTCCTTCGACGACGCGAACGCCGACGCCTTGACTGAGCGATGCCTGGGTCGATTTGACCTGTTGATCCTCAAAGCTGAGCGATCCGGATCGCTTGTGTTCGAAGTAGAGCTCGGCGAAGTCACCGCCGCGGTCGAGCGCTGCGGATAGCACCGACTCGGCGGCCGCCTCGTCGACGCCCAGTTGCGTCGCATAGAAGCCGATCACGTCGCCAGGCGAGTCACTCATGAGCAGGTCTCTCTAGTCATCATTGACGACATCACTGCTTGGGCACTGGAGCGAGCGCGCCGGCGGCGCGCAGCTCGGCGACCTCATTCACGCTATAGCCACACTCGTGCAGAATCGAATCAGCGTCGGCGTTGAGCTCGGGCGCTCGACCCTGGACGGCGCCCGGCGTCAACGAGAACTGCCAGGGCAATCCAGTGACGCGTCGATTGCCGAAGCGCGGGTCGGCGATCTCGGTCAGATAGCCGTTGGCCCAGACCTGCTCGGAGGCTTCAACATCGGCGTAGCTGTTGACCGGCGCGGCGGGGATGTCGGCATCACGCAGTCGACTGAGCCAGGCGTCGCGGTCGGCAGAGGCGAAGCTTTGCTCGAGCTGCGCCTCGAGATCGGCGGTGTTGTTCATGCGATCGGCTGGAGTGGCGAAGCGTTCGTCGCGCTCCCACTCGGGATGTCCGAGCAGGTCGCACAGGGCGCGCCAGTTCTTCGCGTCAACGACGCCGATCACGAGCCATCGACCACACGCTGCCTGATAGAACGTGAACGTTGGCATGCGACGTCGTCTCATGTGCGGTTGTTGACCATCCTTGAGGAAACCGGTGAGGTAGACCGACTGCAGGGCGATCTGCGAGCCGAGCAGGGAGACGTCGACGTGTTGTCCGCGCCCACTGTCCTTGGCGGCGATCATGGCGGCCAGGAGCGCGATGCAGGCTTGCATCGCGCCGACCTGGTCGGCGAAACCGCCTGGCAAGGTGCGCGGCTCAGCGTCGGGGCCGAGCGCCTGGAGAGTCATCACGCCGCCGGTCGCTTGTCCGATGACGTCGTAACCAGGTTCGCCGGCCTGCGGACCCGACGCGCCGAAAGCCGAGGCTGAAACCATCACGATTTCGGGATTTCGAGCGCTGAGGGCTCGATAACTCAGGCCCAGCCTGTCCATGACGCCGGGACGGTAGTTTTCGATCACCGCCTGGCACTGTTCGGCCATGCGCAGCGCCGCCTCGACGGCGGCGGGCTCGCGCAGGTTGAGGACGATCGACCGCTTGCCGCGGTCGTGCGCTTCGAAGTAGCGCGAAAACCCGTCAGGGGCGAGGTCGGACGCGCGTCCAGGATCGCCGCCGGGCGGCTCGACCTTCCAGATCTCGGCGCCCAGATCCGACAACATCACGGTCGCATACGGACCTTGTTGGTAGCGGGTGAAGTCGAGGATGCGATAGCCGCTCAGCGGTCCGGACATGGACGAATCCGTCTCAGAGGTGCATCGACGCGGTGGCGTCGCAGGCAGGATACCGTTGCCTCATGCCGCCCCGTGTCAGGTTGAGCGAGGAAGAAGCGCAGCGCTTGCCGTCACTGTTGGCAATGGTTGCATCGCGACGCGACTCGTTTCCCGCCGAAGCCGACGCACCGGCTCAGGCGAAATGGATCTCCGAGCGCTATGTCGGAGTGGGCGAGCCGCCGTTGCCGCTCAATCTGGTCACCCTGCTGCTGTTTGAGCACGGCGTGCATCGATCGGTCGACCAGGTCGCGCGCGACCTCGTTATCCTGCGCGAGGAGACGGAAACTGAATCACGCGACTAGCGAAAGGAAACGAGATGGCACTCGACGCAGCTGACACGGTAGAGATCCTGCAACTGGCGGCGCGTTACAACCACGCGATTGACTATGGCGACCCCGAGGCCTGGGCCGGCACGTTCACCGAGGACGGCGTGTTTAACGGCGGTCCTGAGCCGGTGACGGGCCACGAAGCTCTGGCTGGGTTTGTGGCTGGATTTGGCGCCAACATGGCCGGCGCGCGGCACTGGACCAACAATCACGTGGTCGACGGCGATGGCGACGAAGCAACGCACACCTGCTATCTGAACTTGGTCCAGACCAAGGACGGTGCGAGCAGCATCATTACGGGTCGCTATGACGACAAGCTGAAGAAGGTCGATGGACAGTGGCGATTCACGGAGCGAAACGTGACGCCTGATCCGAAGGACTAGCTCAGCGCAGGTTCGCTGTTCCGGCGGACCGCTTAACACGTCGCGCGCCTCGCCGCTCCGTTTCCACGGGGCCGGCGAGGCGCGCTCGGCGTTTGGCGACTGACGATCTCCCTCCGACGTTGCTTAGCCCTCAAGCAGGTCGTCTTCCTCACCGCTATCGGCGGCGGGCTCTTCCGTCATGAGGCCGCTGTCGTCGGTTGTCGGGGCGTGGGGATGATCGTGATCGGACGGCTGGTCTGACAGCTGCGGCTCTGGGATGTAGGTGATCGCCGCATCGCCCTGATAGCCAACGGGTACCAGCACTTCTTGGCCGACGAAGATCAGGTGCGGATCGCTGAGCCCGTTGAGCAACATGATCGCCTCGATCGTGGTGTCGTTGGCGTTGGCGATGGCGAACAGGCTGTCGCCCGTTTCGATGGCGACCGGGGCGATCGTGTGCCAGTTGGCGAGGTCGTCGGGTAGCAGCGGCGAGGTGACGGCGACGGCGTCGGTAGTGTCGGCGCTGTTGACGGTCGTGTCGGCCGGCGAGGTGTCGGACACGGTCGACGACGGGGTTGACTCGCTTGACTCGATAGCTGTCGTGTCGGCAATGGCGATCTCCTCGGCGAAGCCGACGGGGATGATCAGCTGTTGTCCGATGCTGAGCTGCTCGGGCTGAGTCAGGCCGTTGAGCGTCGCGATCGCGGAGATGGTGGTTTCGTAGTTCTGCGCGATCAGCCAGAGCGTTTCGCCGGGCAGCACTTCGATCGTTTCGAGATCGGTCCACGCAGCAAGCTGCTCGACAGGCTCGAGGCCGGAAAGATCGATAGCGGCCGCCGACGAGGCGCTTGCTTCGCTGTCGGACGATGATGCAGTCGCTTCAGTCGCGGCGGCGACGGTCACGGACGTTTCGTTCGTCGCATCGGCCGCTGCGCCTGTCGTGATGGTCACACTCGAGGTCACCGGCGCGGCCGCCGCGGCTTCAACCTGTTGGGCGGCGGGCTCTGACGTCGGTGTGGTGACTCGAGTGATGGTCGGCGCAGCGGTCGAGTCGCTGCCGAACAACTGCCAGGCGATCAACACGGCGATGGCGGCTGGGACCACAATCGCGAGCGCGGCCATGGCCCAGGCGCGTCGGCGACGGGCGCGCATGTCGGGTTGTTGCGGTTCGACGCCGTCGGCCGCGGCCGTCTGCGCGACGGCGAACGGCTGAGCAAAAGGCGAGGCCGGATCGGCCACTGCCTGGTCGAGCGATTGATTCGCCGCTGGCGTTTGGGGCGGTTGCGCCGCACGCGGGCCGAACGAACCCGACGAGGCTGCTTCCTGTAGGGACATCCCGGTCTCCCAACCGAGTCGCCCCGCCGCATATGTCGCCCGAAGGCTGGTCGCTTAGCGGAATTTCGCTGGACGCTTCTCAAGGAAGGCGGCGATGGCTTCCGCATGCTCTGGTGTCTGCATCGCCCACTCTAGCGCCTGACCCTCGCGTTGTTGCACGAGGCCAATGTTGGCTTCGAGTTGATTTTGCGAAAACAGCGATTTCACGCGGCGCATGATTGAGTCTGGATTCTGGGCCAATTCTTCGCCCAGAGCGACCGCCCGATCGACGAGTTCGTCGTCTGGCGCGACATCGCGTACAAGGCCAGCCTCGAGCGCCTCTTGCGCGCCGACGAAGCGGCCGGTGAGGCACCAATCGAGTGAGCGGCCGACGCCAACGAGTCTGGGCAGCAGCGCAGTTGAGGCGGCCTCGGGCAGGAGGCCCATTTTGACGAAGCGGAAGCCGAACTGCGCGCTCTCACCGGCGATACGGAAGTCGAACGGCAAGATTGTGGTCACGCCGACGCCGACCGCGTAGCCATGGACGGCGGCGATGATCGGTTTGCTCTCGGTGCAGAAATCGACCCAGGTCTCGTCGTGCTCGTCCGCTTCACCGGCTCGACGTGACGCCTCGCCGGACTCGACATCGGCCTGTTGCTGTTGCAGGTCCAGTCCGGCGCAGTAGGAGCGCCCATTGCCGGTGAAGACGATCGCGGCGATATCGGGGTTCTCGTTGAACTTGACGACGGCGTCGCGCTCTTCGGCGCCCATCGCCCGACTCCAGGCATTGAGCTTCTCGGGCCGATTCTTGCGAATGATGCCGACGGCTCCGCGTTGTTCCACTTCGATCAATTCGTACGCCACAAGGATGTCCAATCGTCGGGGCCGCAACGACGCATGCGGCCGGATAGCGCGTCCAGGTCATTCGAGGATAAGCGTTGGTCACGTCGAGGCGACGCTTATGTCACTTGCGCAGGAGTTATCACTGAGTTGACATGGAATCGGCGGCGGAGTGACTCGGCTGTGCTTAGAGTGAGCTATGCCCCGTGTCCGACGACCGTCCTTCGCCGTCATCATTGGCGTTGTCCTGGCCGCCGTGCTGGCTGCGCTCATTGCATCACCGTTGACCTCCGGCTGGAGCCGCGCATCGGCTGATTCATATCTGGTCCAAGAAGGCGACACGCTCTGGGGCATCGCCAATCGACTGCAGGTGCGCATCTCCATTCTGCTCGCGTTGAACGAGCAGATTGAGTCCGCCAATGACATCTATGTCGGTCAGCGGATTCAGGTTCCAGACAACGCGGTGCTCGAGTCCGACGAAGATGGCGCAGATGAAACCGAGGCGGTCACGCAGTCGGCGGATGCGCCGACGATCATCTATCGGATCGCCGCGGGCGACACGTTGAGCGAGATTGCGGCCTCGCGCGGCATCGACGTCGCGGCGATTCTGGCGCTGAATCCGAGTCTCAACCCAAACTTGCTCTGGGTCGACGCGGAAATCCTCTTGCCGAGTCATGCCGCGCTCGACGAAGGCGATCCGCAGCCTTCGCTCTACGCGGGCATCCAGTCGACTGAGGATGAGGCGTCTGACGACTCGCCTCCTTCGTCGTCGCGCAGCGTCGAGTACATCGTTTCGACCGGCGATTCGCTCTCGGCGATCGCCGAGTCGGCTGGAATCACTCTGGAGATGCTGCGCGGACGCAACCCGCAGTTCGACACTCGGGTGATTCATCCCGGCGACGTTGTGTACATCCCGATACCCGATTACCGCGCGCCGGCGGTCGATCCGTCGGAAGTGACGGACGGGCTGACCGAGCGATACACCGTTCGCGCCGGCGATAGCGCCTCCCAGATTGCGCAGCGATACGACCTGACGCTGGAGGAGCTGCGTCGGCTAAACGGGGGAATCGACCTCTCGGTGATTTTCGTCGGTCAGGCGCTCAATGTGCCCTGGAGCGGTGGATCGGTCGATGTGCCGGCGGGCACAGCGCCGGCGGTTGAGGTGCGTCGACGGACGCATCGGGTTGCAGCGGGCGAGACGTTTGAGTGGATAGCGGCGCTGTACGGTCTGTCGCTGGCCGAGCTTCGAGCGCAGAATCCCTTGCGGCCGAGCGATTTACTTGTGATCGGCGAGCTGCTCTACTTGCCAGGGACGATCGAGCCGCCAAACGTCGCCGAGGAACGCACGCTCTGGGAAGCTGACTTGACGTCCTACGCGGCTGCGGCGTTGGGTGTAACGCCGCACACGCTGATCGCCAATCACAGTTGGCTCGAGCCCGGCCAGTGGTTGGGCGCGGGAACGACCTGGCGCGTGCCGTTGCGCGAAGGACTGATCGTGACGGTGCAGCCTGGAGACACGCTGCAGTCAATCGCCAACCGCCACGGCGTCGACATGGACCTGATCCTCGCCGACCCGGCGAACGGCGTCGAACACGCCAATGAGATTGTGATTGGTCAGGAGATCATTCTGCCGCTGGCGATGCCTGACTTCGCCTGGCCGTCCGGTGGCGAAATCACCGATCCGTTCGGACTCTGCCGGAGTTGGGATTGTTCGTATCGACACAAGGGGCTCGACCTGGCGCTCGACTTCTATGAGCCGATTGTGGCGTCGGCTGACGGCGTCGTGACGTTCGCCGGCGGCGATGCGGCGCTCGGCCTCGGATGGTACGTCGAGATTGAGCACGAATACGGTTGGCGCACGACGTACGCGCACCTGATTGAGTTCGCTGTCTATCCGGGACAGTTCGTATCGCAGGGTGACGTGATTGGCTACAACGGCAGCACCGGACACAGCACGGGTCCGCACTTGCACTTCGAGGTGCGGCACAACGACTGGTATGTCGACCCGCTGGTTGTGCTGCCTTAGCGAACTCAGTTCACTTTGGACTGCAGCTCTACGCAGATGGCGCGCATGGGCGCGACTGCTGGTTCGCCGTACACCGCTTCTGAACGCGAGCGGTAGTCGTCCCGCTCTCTCCAGCCGGGCGACGCGGCCTCGACGATCCCGTCGAGTTCGGCCGCGGCCGAGCAGGCGGCCCATAACGCCCCGAGGTGATCGCCTGCTGCGTTGAGCGATTCGCTCGCGCGTCGGGACGGCGACAGCGCTCGTTCGAGTCGCGGCGTCAGCGCCGCGCCGATCTCGGGCATGCGCGCGTCGAGATGCGCCAGTGCCAATGTGTGAAGCGAATCGACGGCTGCCCAGAGTTGCGCCAGATCGAGCTGCTCAAGCCCGAGCGCATCGGCGAGCTGCGGCCAGAGATGCGCCGACTTGAGCAGTCGGCCGCAGGCTCTTAGGCGTCTGGGCATGCGCAGAAAATCGAGCGGTTCGCCGACCAGCGCGGCCGCGGCAGGGTAGATGCCCGCCCTCACCGCTTCGATGGCGTTGATCGGTTGCGCGGTTGCGACGTAGTCATCGAGCGAGGTGCGAGCGCGCTGCAAGGCTCTAGTGGCGCGACTCTGCCGCCCGTCGGCTGAGTAGTAGCGGTCGCGAAAGCCGCTGAGGATCTCGCGCAGAGTCGGATCGGCGAGTCGCAGCGGGTGCATGTCGGCGAGATGGCCGGCCAGCGGTTCTCGGTGCAGCAGTTCCTCGAGCTCGACCAACACGCCTGATGTAATGGCGTCAACGGTGACAGAGACGCCGTTTTCGACGGCGACTGGCCCCTCGTCCACGAGGGCGTCGTCGCGATGGCGAATAAGCAGGATCTGCAGCAGCGACGCGTCCCAGACTTGGCCGCGCGAATAGTCGCCGATGACGGCGACGCCGCGGATGAGCGAATCTCGGTTGCGATGTCGCGCGCTGATGCGCTCGGCGAGCGCTTCCCACTCGGCGCGCTGCAACGCGGACACGAGCGGCTCAGAATCCGCGGTAGCGATTAGCGATCGGGAAGCGTCGGTCGCGGCCGAAGGCTCGGGGCGTGATCTTCAGGCCCGGCGCGGCCTGTCGGCGCTTGTACTCGGCGCCGGTGACCAGCGACATCACCCGCTTGACGTCTGCCTCGTCAAAGCCATCGGCGACGATGTCATCGAGCGATCGGTCTTCCTCGACAAACGCTTCGAGGATTGGATCGAGTCGGTCGTAGGGCATGAGCGACTGCTCGTCAAACTGATCGGGGCGCAGCTCGGCGCTTGGCGGTTTGGTCAACACCGAGACGGGAATGATCTCTCGGCCGGCGCGTTCATTGACGAGCTCGGAGAGTCGATAGACGAGCAGTTTGGGCACATCCTGAATGACGGCCAGCCCGCCGGTCATGTCGCCGTAGAGCGTGGTGTATCCCGTGGCGGATTCGCTCTTGTTCGATGTCGTGAGCACGAGCGCGCCGGTCTTGTTGGAGATCGCCATCATCAGGACGCCGCGGATGCGCGCCTGCAGGTTCTCCTCGGTGACGTCAGGATCAAGACCCTCGAACAGGGGCGCGAGTGTGTCCAGGCTGGCCTGATGCGGACCTTCAATCGGAAGCACATCAAGCTGGATGTCGAGGTTGTCAGCGAGCGCGCGGGCGTCGGCGACGCTGCCTTCGGACGAGTATCGCGAAGGCATGGACACGCCGCGGACGTGCTCTGCGCCGAGCGCATCGACGGCGACGACCGCTGTCAGGGTTGAGTCGATCCCGCCGGAGAGCGCGATCACCACGTCGCTAAAGCCTGTCTTGTGCACGTAATCTCGCGTACCGAGAACGAGCGCCTCGTACACCTGCTCATCGGACGAGGGCGGCTCAGCCGGCTCAGGGCGCTGTAGGGCTGGGAGCGTGTGGCTGGACTCACGTGAGACGACGACACGGTGCGCGTCTTCCTGCGGCAGACGTCGCAGGCGCGGATCGTGGAGGCGAGTCTGGCGTACCTCCTCGACGTCGAGGTCGACAGTCAGAAGATGCTCGCGGAACATCGGCGCGCGCGCGATCAGGTCGCCGCTCGGTCCGTAGGCGGTCGAGCCGCCGTCGAAGATCAGGTGGTCCTGTCCGCCGACGAGATTGCAGTAGAGCGTCAACACGGCATTGTCGGCTGCGCGCGTAGCGAGCATCTGCTCGCGCTGCTGCGATTTACCGGCGTGAAATGGCGATCCGTTGATGTTGACGGCGATCTCGGCGCCAGCGAGGCATTGGTCCTGCATTGGACCCGAGGAGTACCAGATGTCCTCACAGATGCTGACCCCGACGCGCGCGCCGGCGATCTCGAAGAGCTGCACGCCCTGGCCCGGTCGGAAGTAGCGCGCCTCGTCGAAGACGCCGTAGTTGGGCAGATACTGCTTGCGATACGCGCCGGCGAGCTCGCCGTCGTGGATCACGGCTGCCGCGTTGAAGATGTCTTGCGCGTAATCGACGAAGCCGACGATGGCGGTCACGTGCAGACCCATGGTGGCTTCGCTGACGCGGTCGAGCATGTCCAGGTTGGCCTGGACAAACCCGCGGCGCAGCACGAGGTCTTCTGGCGGATAGCCGGTCAGTGAGAGTTCGGGAAAGGCGACGAGGTCAGCGCCGAGCGACTCCGCCTCGCGTATTCGATCGATGATCTTGGCGGCGTTGCCTTCAAGATCGCCGACGGTGGAGTTGATCTGCGCCAACGACGCACGTAGCCGACGCACGAGTCCTCCGAGCCCACTTGTTTCTGGACGACGCTCAGCCTATCGCACCGCAGATACACTCGGAGCTGTGGCTGTTTCCGTTTCCGGCAACGTCGACTTGTCTGTTCCCGTTGAGTTGAGCGGGGCTGCGTTCGCGTGGCCTGGCGGACGCGGGGTCGTGGACATTGACCTGCAAATCGAGCGTGGCAGCGTGGTCACGTTGCTCGGTCCAAACGGCGCTGGCAAGTCGACGATCCTTAAGATGCTGAGCGGCGAGACCGCGCCGCAACAGGGTCGGTTGAGCATCTTTGGCCAGCCTCATGGCGCGGATGCTCGGCGGTGTATCGGATTGGCGCTCCAGGAACCGAGCACCGACGACCTGATGACGCTCCGCGAGACGTTGGAGTTGCATGGTCGACTGTTCGGCCTGCGCGGCCAACGACTGCGCGATCGCTGCGGCGAACTGCTGGAATCTTTGGGACTGGGAGAGCGCGACGAAGATCGCTGCGAGACACTGTCGGGCGGGCTGCGTCGTCGCCTCGACATCGCGCGAGCGTTGCTACATGAGCCAGAGCTGCTGTTGCTCGACGAGCCGACGCTGGCGCTCGATCCCGACTCGAGCGAGGCGATCTGGTCGACGCTGCACGAGCGCGTCGCAGGGGGCGCGGCGGCGGTGGTCTGCTCGAACGATACAGCCGAAGCGGAGGCGCACGCCGATCGGGTCGTGTTCGTCAACGACGGCCGCATTGTGGCGGATGACTCTCCCGCCAATCTGACGGCCAACCTACTCGACGACGCGATCGAGCTGGACTGGTCGAACGTTGCGGAGGCGGAGCTGGAGGAATTGCGTTCGTGGTCGGGCGTCGGTGACGCGGTGGGCGGTCCCGGCAGCGTGCTGCTAACGGTCGACCGGACGGACGAGATTATCCCGCGGCTGTTCCAAACGTATGGCGGGCGAATCTCGGGATTACGAACTCGGCGGTCAAGTTTGCTCGACGCCTGGTTCCGCATCGTCGGTCGGCCGATCAGCGAAGGCCAAGGCCGCGAGGCGGCCACGTGATCGACGCCGCGCACGCCGCACTGGCTTTGCTCGCTCGGGACTTGCGCGCGTTGGCTCGTTCGCGTTCGCAGCTCTACTCGTCGCTGCTCTTTCCGCTGATGCTGCTGGCGCTGCTGGGCACTGGCGTCTCGAGCGGCCTGGCGCCGACCTCACCGCGGATTCTCGATGGCGACTACACGTCGTACCTCGCGCCGGGGATGATTGCAATGACGGCGCTGTTTTCGTCAACGTTTTCGAGCGCTGGCTTCTATCGAGATCGGGAGAGCGGGCTGTTGCGCGCGCTGCTGGCCTCGCCGCATGATGCTCGCACCATCCTGTTGGGCAAGTCACTGGGCGCGATCGTCGTCGGTTCGCTGCAGGCGTTGGCTGTGTTGGCGCTTGCCGTCGTGATTCCGGGCATCGATCTGTCGTGGCAGTTCGGCTGGCTGGGCGGAGCTGCGACGGTTGCGCTGACGATCGTGGCGTTGAACTTCATGCTCTCGGGACTGTCGCTGTTGCTGGCCGTGCGGATCAGGACGATGCAGGGGTTTCACCTGATCATGAATCTGGCGCTGTTTCCTCTGTTCTTTCTTTCCGGAGCGTTCTTTCCGCTCGACGCCGTGCCGACTTGGCTGCAAGTGATCGGCTACGCGAATCCGCTCACGTATCCCGTCGACCTCCTGCACTACGCCGCCTATGCCGACTCGCCAGATGGACTGGTCGGTCCATTGATTGATGGGCTGGTGCTGGCCGCGCTGGCAGTGGCGATGTTTGCGCTCGGGCTGCGTCGAGCGCCTCGGGCGGTGTGAGTCGTGCTCGGTGGAGCGTGGAGGCGAGTTCGGATAGCGCTGATCGTTACTGCGTCGCTGGCAGCGACTGTCGTCTTGGTTCCGGCGTGCGACGAATCGGATGATCGAGTCGTAGTGACGGCGTCCGAGGCGTCGTTTGTGCCAGTGATTGAGTCATCGGACGTGTTTGTCGACGTGCCGCGGGTGGTTCTGACGTTGCGCGAACGGGACGGACAACCGGAGTTTGGACCAGGCGCGAGCTTTCGCGCACGCTACTTCGAGCCGACCGAGGGCGGCGTCAAGTTTCACTCCGAGTCGCCGTTATCTTCGCTCGACGTTGAAGGATTGCGCTATCTGATCGACGAGCGGCCGCCGCTGTACGCATCAGGCAACTGGGCGTTGGCCGTGACCGTCGAGCTAGCAGATGGATCGGCGGAGAGCAGTCCCCGGCTGTTGTTCACCGTGCGAGGCTCACCGAAGGGACTGCGCGCCGGTGACCTAGCGCCGACAGTCGATACGCCCACAAGCGCCGAGGGCGTGCTCGAGCGCATGGCTGAACCGTCTGAGTCGGGACGCGCGTTGTATGAGCGCTCAGCAGCGGAGTTGCTGGCGGATGGCGAACCGTTCCTGGTCGTCTGGGGTTCTGCGGAGCGATGCGCTGGGCGGCTGGCCTGCTCGAGGGCGTTGTCTCAAGCGCTGCAGATTCTGGCACGCGACGAGATCGCGGTGCTGCACGTCGAGCCGTTCGGACGGCCGCGTGGCGAGCCGCTGCAGACTCTGATTGATCAGGCCAATGACGCCTGGTCGATCGAGGCGGAGCCGCAGTTGTTCGTCATTGACGCCGCGGGGGCGGTCGCGTCGCGGTTTGAGATCGTCGTAGAGGACGCTGAGTTGTCCGATGCCATCGAGGCAGTGCTCACAGAGCGGCGCTAGACGAGGACGTCGAGTCCGACTGCGGCGAAGACGACGAACAGATACGCGATCGAGGCGAAGAACAGCTGCATCGGCGGCGCTTGCTCTCTCCAAACGCGCCAGGCGATCCAGATGAAGGCGCCCCCGGCGATGGCGCAGGTGGTCTCGTAACACCAGCTGAGGTGCCCGCCCAATGGCCCGAGCAAACTGACGGCGACCAGCCCGACCGAGTAGATCAGGATTTGCTTGCGGGTTTCGCGTTCTCCTGAGATCACGGGCAGCATGGGCACATTTGCGCGCGCGTAGTCGTCGCGATACTTGATCGCCAGCGCCCAGAAGTGCGGCGGCGTCCACATGAAGATGACGAGGAAGAGAATGAACGGCGTCCAGGCCAGTTCGCCGGTGACTGCAGCCCAACCAACCAGCGGCGGGATCGCGCCGGCTGCGCCGCCGATGACGATGTTCTGCGTTGTCGAGCGCTTGAGCCAGATCGTATAGACGATGACATAGAAGAGCACGGCGGCCTCGGCCAGTAGGGCGGCGAGCAGGTTGACGGTCAACGCGAGTTGCACGCCGCCCAAGGCCGCCAGCAGCACGCCCCAGGCCAGCGCCTGCCAGGGTTGGATGACGCCCGCGGGCAATGGTCGGTCGGCAGTACGCTCCATGAGCGCGTCGATATCGCGGTCGAACCACTGGTTGAACGTGTTGGCGCCGCCTGCGGTGAGCACTCCGCCGAGCAGTGTGAGCAGGATCAGGCCGAGTCCCTCGGTGAAGCCTCCTCGCGGCCAGCCGTCGGCGGCGACGATCATCGTCGGCACGGTCGTCACAAGCAAGAGTCCGATGATGCCGGGTTTGGTCAGATCCCAGAGTCCTCGAGCCAGATCGACAGAGCGGCGTGAGATCGGCATCGCGGCCGCTCGCTGGAGCGTGAGCGGGCGTTCGGTCATCCGTTGCTCTCGCCCTCAGCCGATGCGGCGACGGCGATGGTTGGTCGAGGTCCGCCGGCGAATCGGCGGCGGCCGCCGGCGCGATACCAGGCGAGCAGCGCGGCGCTTGCCGCGACCAGCCAGACGATTGAACCGAGCGAGAGGTGCAGCGCGCGAGCCCAGGCGTCGAAGTTGATCCAGATCATTGCAGCGCCCATGAGTATCTGCGCAACGTACAAGGTCATCGCGCCGTGCACGAGGAGCGTCAGCGAGCGTGAGCGCGGTCGCAGCATGACGACCCCCATGGACGCGGCGAACAGCGCGATTGCGCCGACGAAGACCAGAATTCGGTGGCCCATGTTCCATTGAGCGTACTCGCCGTCAGGGAGGAGACCGCCGTAACAGAGCGGCCATTGATTGCCGCAGGCGGCGCCTCCCGGGCCAACGTGCGCGCCGGCGTCGGGTCCGGCGCCGACGTGCGTGACGTATGAGCCGACCACGACGACTGCGTAGACGAGCAGCGCGGTGATCAATGCAATCCGAGCGAACGTGCGCGCCTGACTGGGCGCATCGACGCCGAGCGGCGCCTCGTCGTCGCTGGTAACGGGTCGCCAGTCAAACGTGCTCAGCCATGACAGGCCGATCAGCATCAAGATCAGCATCGCTGTTGCGAGGTGCATGGTGACGATCAGCGCTTCAAGCTGTTCAGTGACAGTCAGGCCGCCCAGCACGACTTGGACGGCCAGTAAGGGAACTGCGAGCACAGCGGGCAGCCAGATTCGCGGGCGCTCTCGGTAGCGTCGCCAGGCTGCGACGGCGTAGCCGATGATCACAAATCCGATGACCGCGGCGACCAGGCGGTGCGACCATTCCAGCCACACCTGGTGAGCGGCGAACTCGCCGAAGTCTCCAGTCGGGATCACAGCGCCATAGCAGCCTGGCCAATCGGGACATGCGAGTCCCGAGCCGGTCACGCGGACGATGCCGCCCAATGCGGTCAGCGCGAGCAGTCCGAGCACGAGTCCGAGGCCGAAGCGTTGGAACCTGGTCATCACTCTCATCCGACGGCGTTCGCGCGCGCTCCACGAAGCGCTTCGCGGTCACCCCAAGTGTCGCACTTCTCAGGCTCAGGGCGAAACACCTGATTAGGATTCGCTGTTGGCCCGCTTACGTTTCGCTGCAGCGATCCGCGCAGCGACACGCGTCACTGTTCGCCTCGTCCTGGACCGAGCGTTGGAATCTCACCATGGATGCGAATCTGCATGTCGCGCACGATGTCGCTGCGTCGGGCCTTGAAGCCTTCGCGCTCGGCCCAGAAGTAGACGGTGACGATGATTGCGAGCGCAAACATCATTGAGCCGGGCACCCACATGATGCCGGCGCCGATGCGCTGGTCGAGCAATGCGGTCGGACCCCACTCACGCACGGCGGCGGCCGTCGCGTAGGTGTCATAGATGGCATCGTTGACGTTGATCAAAATCAACCCGAGGCCGATGTTCTGCAGAATCGCGACGACCAAGAGTGCGCAACGCCAGACGTGGTGCGGTCGCAGGCGGGTCGCGTCGACGCCGATGACGAGCCACCAGAGCAGGATCGCGCCGAACAGAAACACCCCGTGCTCGACGAAGTGCAGCGCCTCGGAGGCGATGGCGGCGTCGTACGCGTCGGGCCAATGCCAGCTCCAAACGCTGGCGATATAGAGCACGATCGAGGTGGGCGGCCAGGTCAGCGAGCGGACCAATCGCGAGTTGAGAAACGGCACCAGATAGGTCGCCCGCACGCGCGGCGATGCGGCGCGCAGCGCAAGCGTCGCCGGCGCGCCGAGCAGCATCAGCGGGGCGACGACCATGGTGATCAGCACATGCTGCAGCATGTGCACCCAGAAGAGGTCGTCGGAGTATGTGTCGATCGGTGACATCAGACCGACCAACATGAAGAGCCAGCCCGCGCCGAAACACCAGAGGTGCCAGCGCGGGAAGTGGAACTGCGGCGAGTCGCGGCGCAGTCGGTAGTATCCCCAGGCGTAGAGTCCACCGACGAGCAGGACCAGCGCCGTACCGGGCGCGTCGACGCTCCAGACGCGGAGCGCGTTGAGCAGATCGCCAGATTCGGCGTAGCGGCCGTCGTGGGCGCTGGCGAGCGTCGGCGCGCCGATCGCCGCAAGCGCGCCAGCTACTGCGACGAGCGCCGCGCACGCTCGCCGTCGTTGCGTCACCGACCTGTCCGGCTCAGCTGAGGAAGAAGACGAGCGGGAAGATCACGAGCAGCCATACGAAGCCCACAAAGTGCCAGTAGAGCGTCGCAGCTTCCACCGCCGTGTTGCGTTTGGCGTCGAAATGACCGAGCAGTCCGCGCAACCACTGCGCGAAGATGAAGAGCAACCCGCCGATCACGTGAGCTCCATGGAAGCCGGTCAGCGTGTAGAACGTCGCGGCGTAGGGTCCGTCGGAGATGCCGAAGCCGGCGTGATCCCACTCGAGGTACTGGTTGATCATGAAGGCGGTGCCGATCACGAGCACGATGCCCATGTTGATCAGCATGGCGCGACGATTGCCCTTGCGGATGGCGAAGGCGGCGAACTGCATCGGTATCGATGTGCTGACCAGAAGGACGGTGAACAGCAGCGGACGCCACTCGCCGCCTTCGAGGCGGTGAGCGCCGTTGGTCGGCTCCCAGATCAAGGTGTCGCTGTGCAGCGCCAGCATCGCGGCGATCAGGCCGGCGAAGAACATGATCTCGGAGAAGATAAAGAAGATGATGCCCCACAGCCCGGTCGTCATCGGCTCGTCGCCGACGAGGAAGCTGCGTACGGGGTGCACCCGCCGCTGCGGGATGGCGCTGGCTGCCATGACTAGCCCTCCTCCCGCGCGGAATCTGCGGACTGGGTCGCTGCGCCCGCTCTCGAGCCGCCGTTCTGGCCGTTGCGGCCATTGTGTCCGTTGTTGACGTGGTAGTGCGGGTCGTCGTGCAGACGCTCGCCGAAGCGCAGGTCGAACAGCGGCCGCTCGGAGCGAATCTCAGGCAGCGAGTCGAAGTTGTGCGCGGGAGGCGGCGAGGTGGTGGCCCACTCGAGCGTCGTGCCTTCCCAGGGGTCGGCGCCGGCGCGCTCGCCCCATTTGAGTGAGTAGAAGACGTTGTAGAGGAAGACCATCATGCCCGCGGCCGAGACGAACGCGCCGATCGTGATCAGCATGTTCATCAGCTCCCAGCCGGGGTTGGCGACGTAGTCGTTGATTCGTCGCGGCATGCCGTCGAGTCCGAGCAGCAGCTGGGTGAAGAAGACCAGGTTGACGCCGATGAACAGCAACCAGAAGTGGAGCTTGCCCAGCCCCTCGTTCATGAACTTACCGAACATCTTGGGGAACCAGTAGTAACAGCCGGCGAGGAAGCCGAAGGTTGCGGCGATCGACATCGTGTAGTGGAAGTGTCCGACGACGAAATAGGTGTCGTGCAGGGCGAAGTCGACCGGCACGGCGGCGTGGAAGACGCCCGTGATGCCGCCAATCAGGAAGAGCATCAGGAATCCGACGCTGAACAGCATCGCGGTGGGGAAGATGTTCGATCCGCGCCACATGGTGGCGATCCAGTTGAACATCTTGACGCCGGTCGGCACGGCGATCAGGAAGGTCGCGCCCATGAAGAAGGGCAGGAAGACGCCGCCGGTCGTAAACATGTGGTGCGCCCAGACGATGAATCCGAGCAGTCCGATGCCGACCAGGGCGAGGACCATGGAGCGATAGCCGAAGACGGGACGTCGCGTGAAGACCCCGAAAACGTCGGAGACGATGCCCATCGCGGGCAAGATCATGATGTAGACGGCGGGGTGCGAATAGAACCAGAAGAGATTCTGCCAGAGCAGCGGCTGGCCGCCGGCCGCGGGGTCGAAGAACGCGCCGCCGGCGCCGTTGCGGTCGATGAAGCCGAGCACGAGCGCCGCGGCGAGCACGGGCGTCGAGAGCAGGATCAGCAGACCCGTGACGAGCGTCGTCCAGGTGAAGAGCGGCAAACGCCACATCGTCATCCCGGGCGCGCGCATCTTGAAGATCGTGACGAGGAAGTTGATCGATCCGAAGATCGACGCCTGACCCAATAGGATGACGCCGACCAACCACATGTCCATGCCGGCGCCGGGCGGTTCAGCGTTGTTGCCCGTGTCGAGCGTGACCGGCGGGTAGGCGGTCCAGCCGGCCGAGGCGGTGCCGCCTTCGACGGCGAAGCTGAGCGTTAGCAGGACGCCGCCGAAGAGGAAGATCCAGAACGAGAGCGCGTTGATCCGCGGGAAGGCCATATCGAGCGCGCCGATTTGCAGCGGCATCGAGTAGTTCATGAACGCCGCGCCGACGGGCAAGAGGAACAGGAAGATCATCACGCTGCCATGCATCGTGAAGATCGAGTTGTACGTCTCGGCAGAGATGATCGTGCCGGTCTGCGCGAGCTCGGTGCGCATGACGAGCGAGAACGCCATGCCGACGAGTCCGAATGCGCCGGCCGTCCAGAGGTACATAATGCCGATCTTCTTGTGGTCGACGGTGGTCAACCACTCGAGGATCGCTCGCCAGGCGGTCGCGCCGGCATAGGTCGTCGTCTGAGCCCCCGCCAGTGTCGCCATCGTGATGCCTCCCTCTGCCTGTTCCTCTGATCGTCCCTGGGCGTTGGGCGGGGCTAGCCGCCGGCCTCAATCAACTCTGCCAGCTTGCTGGGAATCACTGCCGATTCCGGTGGTCGCTCTTGGGTCTGCAGCCAGGCGTAGATGTCTGCGATTCCTTGATCGGAGATTTGATCCGGCGGGAACGCGCTCATCGCCTCTAGCGGCTCGCGGTACTGCTCGACCACACGTTCATATGGCACGATGGTCATAGCGATCGTCGGTCCGACGAGGCCTTCCCCAGTGTCGCCATGGCAAACATTGCAGCCCATGTCGAAGAACAGACTCTGTCCAATCGTCGGGTTCCCACATCCACCGTCAGGCGGCTTCGGGCAGTCGTCTTCCTCTTCTCCATTTTCGGGTTCAACGGGGAAGTCGCCCTCGACTTTGGGGGGAGCGTCGCCCGCTTTGGCCGCGAACCAGTCGTCGTATTCGTTTTGCGGCAAAGCACGGACGGTGTAGATCATCCGAGCGTGATCGCGGCCGCAGTACTCGGCGCATTGGCTGATAAAGTCGCCGCTCTCGGTGATCCGCACCCAGAGAGTTTGCACGCGACCGGGCACGGCGTCGAGCTTGGTCAGGAACTGCGGCGTGTAGAAGGAATGCAGCACGTCGGCTGAGGCGATATTGAAGCGAATCATCTGGCCCATCGGCACGGTCACCACCGGCGTGTTGTCGGCCGCCTGAAGTCTGCCCTCGGGAACCGATTCGGTGCCGTTGAAGACTCGCTCAACGGGGGCGCCGGCGGCGTGGCGAATTGCGACGGTGCCGTTGACGGCGCGGTCGACGGTGACGACATCGCCGGTGCGGGCGACGACCCGCATGTGCTCGACTCCCAGCTTGAGCGTCATGAATGGCACGACAAGCGAAGGGTCTTCCAGGTGGATTTCCGTATCGGAGAGGTTGGGCGAGATTGGCTCGGCCAAGTCAGTTCCGAGCGGCACGCTGTAGTTGAAGGCCCAGGCCCACTGCCGGCCTTGGACATCGACGATCGTGACTTCTTCGTCGGGTTCGGCTGAGGCTTGAATGTCTTGCAGGACGAAGAAGGAGACGATGAACAGCACCACGACGATCACGGTGGGGATGCCGGTCCAGAGGATTTCGGCGGTGGTGTTGTGTGCGACCTGAGTGGGCAGCTCGTCGTCGGACTTGCGCTTGTAGCGGAAGACGACCCAGAGGATCATCGCCTCGACAATGACGAAGACGATGATGCCGATCGTGACGACAACGAAGTAGAGCGTGCGGATCGAGTCGCCCTGCTCGGTGACCGCCTCGGGCAGCGCAACCTGGGCGCTTGCGAGGCCGGACAGCGCGAGCAGCGCCAGACCGGCGAGACCCATGACCGAGGTCAGGCGGCCGAGCCGTGTTCGCCATAGCCGTTGATATGCCCTCACGCTCCCGCTCCGTTCTGTCCCTGGCGCCGTCGGCTGTGCATCGCGGTGCTGGTCTTTCTCTGCAAAGTCGCTACTCGGCGCCGCGCATCAGCGGCGCGTCGGCGGTCGATTCTCCGTGGTCGTCGTCGTGCGCCGGTTCTTCGAATGCGGCGATGTCCTCGAGGAACCAGCCGACGCCGCCGAACACGAGCAGAGTGATGCCGGCGCCGAGCACCTGGTCGGTGAATACGGCGCCAGCGCCGGTCATGATCAGTCCCACGGCGAAGATCAGCGGCGAGAGGCTCGGCGGCGGCATGTGTATGCCAGGCGGCGCTGTCGACTCGGGCATCACCTGAAGCGGCTGTTGGCGAAACTCGGCTGGTCCGCCTGCCTCGAAGTAGCCCATGTCTTCTAGTAGCCAACGCACGGCTGAGATCACGATCAACGTGATGCCGACGCTGAGCAGCTCGCCGACGAAAATGGCGCCGGCGGCGGTCACGATCAAGCCCAGAGCGAAGAGCACCGGGGCCAGACTGGGCGGCGGCAAATGCGTTTCGGGCGAGTCATGCTCGCCGTGACCATGCTCATCGTCGAGCCCCGAGGGCAAGGCCAGCGTGGCGGGCGGTTGCGGCTCGGGCGCGGCGATGGCGGGCACGTCGCCGCTGCGAGCCGCGGGCAGGGGCTGTAGGTAGCTGTCGGCGACGGCCTTGCGTTCGTCGCGGTAGGCCATCGGTCGCAGTGCGGGCGGAAGGAGATTGGCGATCGGCTTGAACAGATCGGGGCCGCTGTAGGCCTCTTGCAGGTCGATGCCGAATCCGGCTGGTCGCTGTCGGAACGCAATGAGCTTGTGCAGTTTGATGCCGTTCATGCGGCAGAGGCGAATTGCGCGGCCGGTCTGACCCATGGGTACGTAAAGCACCAGGGGCGCGGCTAGGGCGAGCGGCTTCCAGCGATCGACGGCGGTGTCGAGGTTGACTTCGTGCGTCAGCGCGATGTCGCCCGCGAAACTAATGAAGTGACCAGGTTCGTCGGTGACGACGATGTCGGGATAGAGCCAGCCGCCCGAGCGCACGCGCACGCCGAGCTGTTCGTGGGGAAAGTTGGTCGTGACTTCGCGATCGGGGAACTCGTCGTTGGGGTAGCCGTAGGCCGCCTCAGCGATTTGCTGCAAGACGCTGCCGCGTTTCTGCCGCGCCGACTCCAGCGTGGGCATAGCCGTCTGGTCGCCTCTCGCTCAATCCCGCTCACGACGTTGAGCGGGGTCGATCTCCGATCCTAACCCAGCCCTGCGACTGAGGCTATCCCCGAATCCACCGCAGACCAAACGACATTGCCGCGTCGGCCCGCAGAACGCGCAGTGATCCGCGCTCGGCACTCAGCGATCAGTCTGAGAGGGAGCGTTTGGGCTGATTGATCGGTATGTACCGGGGTCGATAGATGGCGACGCCGCGTCCGCCGCGGGCACGGGTGCGCTCGTCGACGATCTGCGCGCCGATGCCGGCGATGCGCGACCAGCCGAAGAGCGTCGTGTAGTAGTCGGGGTCGGTGAAACCGAGCGCGTTGACGAGGCTGCCCGAAATGAGGTCGACATTGGGATAGGGGTTCGAGACTTTGGGGTTCTCGCTGAGCACCTTGATACCCGCCTCGCGGACGGCCTTGACGACGTTGAACCAGTGGTCGTCTGGGCAGAGTTCTTCGCCGACGCCAAGCTGCACCTTGGCGCGCGGGTCTTCCTGTCGCAGCACGGCGTGGCCGAAGCCGAAGATCAGGCCGCCGTCAGCGAGCCGCTGACGGAGAATGTTCGCCGCTTCCTCGGGGTCGGTGGTGTTGACCTCGTGCACCATCTTGAACGCGTCCTGGTTGGCCATGCCGTGACGCGGACCGGCGAGCGCGTTCATGCCCGAGGCCATCGAGCGGTACATGTCGGCGAGTCCCGAGGCGACCGCGCGCCCGGTGAAGGTGGAGAGGTTGCCGCCGCCGTGGTCGGCGTGGAGGTTGTAGTAGACGGAGAGCAGTCGGGTCAGGGCCGCCTCGTCGCCGCCGGGCATACCGAGCATGTGGACGAAGTTGTTCACGTAGCCGCGCGAAGGTTCGGAGGGAATCAGGTCGCCCCAGCCCTCGCGCAGTCGGAAGATGGCGGCCAGCGCGGTGGGAATTCGCGCGACCAGATTGAGCGCGTCTTCGTAGTAGTCGTCGGTCTTGCCAGTCATGCCTAGAATTTGGATCGCGGCGCAAAACAGGTCCATGGGATGGCCCGTCATCGGCAGTGACGAGATCGCGCCCAGCGCGTCGTCTGAGACTTCCGAGCGCGCGGCGATGTCGTCGGCGACGGCCTGGCGTTCGACGTCGGTCGGCAAGGACTTATTGAAGAGCAGGTGGATGATGTCTTCGGCGGGCAGGAAGGCGAGTTCGGCGATCGGGTAGCCAACGTAGGAAACGCCTGCTTCAGGGTCGACGTAGCTGGTCTCGCAGGTACCGACGGGATACCCGCGCAGACCGGTGTCGAGCTGGTCGTTGGTGATCGTGAACTCAATCGTGGGCACGTCAGACACTGGCGTCACTTTCCCCGCGCGCACCATTGGCTGCTGAATCGTCGTCGCGTCCCGGTGCGCGCCGGACGCGAGGCGTCTCGCTCGTGGAAAGGCTCGCTTGGGTCGCCGAGCACGTGGTCGGCCTAACCATTGACCGCGAGCAAGCGGAACCGTTTACGGCCGCTGGGGGCTTGGATTTCGATCTGTCGGTCGGCTGGCTGGTCGAGTAAGCCGCGCCCCAGTGGGCTCTCGACCGAGATGCGCCGCGCCGCCGCGTTGGCTTCGGTGGTGCCAACGAGAGTGTACTCTTTGGCCTCGCCCAGAGATGCGCCCTCGTCGTCGACTTCGACTACTTCGACTCGGCTGCCCAATCGCGCGCGACCGGTGGCCCGTTCCTCGCGCACGACCGCGTGTGCGATCTGATACTCGAGTTCGTCGATCCGAGACTTAAGCCGCTCCTGGTGTTCGCGGGCGGCCTCGAGCGGCGCATTTTCGCGAATGTCCTTGTCTTCTCGTGCGGCGGCGACGGCCTGCACGGCCTCGGGCATTTCGGCCTGGAGTTGTCCGAGTTCGTCGTTCAGCAGTTGCAGACCATCTGCGGTCATTTCGAAGGTCTGCGCCTGTTCGTGCTGGAACTGCGACGTATCGCGCGCGACTGCCGTAGCGCGCTTGATGCGAAGGAAGTTGCCGAGATTTTGGGCGTTCGGCTCTCCCTCGGCGTCGACAGTGACGGTGTAGCCCTGCTTCCAGCAGTAGCGCAGAAACTCCTTGACTGGCTGCAGGCGGGCGGCGAGATCCATGGTGTTGGCGCCGATCGTCTCCTGGAAGCCCTCCATCGATTTGGGCGAGAGTTCGGCGATCGCCGTGCTGGGGCCAAAGTGCCAGAGGAACCGTGTCACGGCTTCGCGGGCGGCCTCGTCGAGGACGAACGCCGCGCGTCGCGAACTGGCGGTCTCAGTCGCCTTGCGCCGCGAGCGCTTGGATTCGCGCTCCTCTTCCCAGGCGAAGTACTCCATCACGGCGCGACCCAGGCTGACGGCCTCGGCGGCGACGGCGGCGCCGTTGTCGGACTCCGGCGCCGGCGAGTCGTCAAAGATCTCCGCCTCGCCCTCCACGACGTCATCAGTCAGGTCGTCCGCGAGCTCGTCGAGCGTGCCGGTCGTTTGTTCGTCGTCCAGAATTGCCATTGGTTGTCTCCAACTTTCGCGCCGTCAGCGCTCACGTTGCGTCGGATGCGTCACGAGCGTCAATGCGAGCGCTGCGCGCGCATGACACACGACGCGGACGAAGCGTCACCCAGCTCCCAAGTCCCTATTCTACTCCCTGATCGATGACGTACCTGATAGCCGCACGCCAGATCGAGGACGCGATCGACGCGGCTGGTCTCCGTTATGTGCAGCAGCGCAATCCCGACATCTGCGTCCAGCTCAGCGTCTGGCTCAGTGAACTGTTGACTGCGCCGCGCAATCTGACGGCGATTCGCGACCCGGAACAAGCCATCGCTAGGCACGTGATCGAGCCGCTGCGCGGACGCGACCGCTTGATCGGGTCCGACCTGGCAGTGCCTCATGGTCGACTGATCGACATCGGCAGCGGCGGCGGCGCGCCTGGCCTGCCGTTCGCACTGTGCGAGCCCGGTCGGGCGGCGACGTTACTCGATTCGCGCGCGGGGGCCGGGGAATTCCTCGACGGCGTAGTACGGCGCATCAACGCGCCGTGGATCGAAGTCCTGCGAACGCGCGCCGAGGCCGCCGCGCGTTCACCGCTGCGCGAGACGTGCGCGTTGGCGCTGAGCCGCGCCGCCGCGCCACCGACGATCGCATTAGAGCTGATGATCCCGTTTCTGCAGACCGGAGGAATCTCCGTTGCCTGGACGGGCGAGCTGTCGGAAGTCGATCACGCCCGCGCCGCCACGACCGCGGCGGCGCTTGGCGCGGAGTTGACGCCGATCGACGGCCAGCAAGACCTTCTGGTCGCGACCAAGGCGCGCGCTACCGAATCGACGTATCCCCGTTCGTGGCAACGAATCCGTCGACGCCCGCTTGGCGCCGATCCGTGGACATCGCGCCCAGCGGACACGTCAGCTTCTGACTGACATAGCCTGTGGACATGTCCTCCGCTGCCTCTTCAGCCTCGCTCAACGGCGATCAGCCGCGCGTCGACCCGTTGCGGTATCGCCGCAATGTTCGCGTCTATTACCTGTTCATGGCCGCGACGGGCCTGATGATCTTCATGCCGATCTGGATCATCTACTTGATCAATGAACGCGGGCTCTCGCTGACCGAGGTCGCAGTGTTCGAGTCGTTCTTCTGGCTCACCGTGATCATCGCCGAAGTGCCGACGGGGGCGATCGCCGACCGCTTCGGACGGCGGATATCGCTAGCGCTGGGATCGACGCTGTTTGCGATCTCGACATTGATTTTCGCGGTGGCGAGCAACTTCGCCATATTGCTGAGCTCGTACCTGGTCATGGGCGTCGCGATGACGCTCTACTCAGGCGCTTCGGAAGCGATGCTCTACGACTCACTGCGCGTCATGGGTCGCACGCGGGAATATGAGCGACACGCTGGTCGCTCGCATGGCCTGTTCTGGGGCATGATGGTGATCTCGACCGCCGTCGGAGGGCCGGTCGCCTACCTGTTGGGCTACTCGCTTGCGATCGGTCTATCGGCGATCTGTCTGATTCTTGCAGCCTGCGCGGCGCTGCTGTTGCGCGAGCCGCCGCGCCGCGAGTCGGACTTCCCGGACGATCCGCTGCACGCTCCGCCTGCGGGGATGCAGCATGCGGCGCAAGATGACGGTCAGGGTCCGCCGATCTTGCACGAAGTGGTCGAGGGATTCCGCATCGTTTGGCGGATTCGGACGGTGCGCTATGTGATTCCCTGTGCGGCGGTGTTGCTGGCCTTGTTTGACATGCCGCGCTTCCTGACCCAGCCCTTTGTCGCTTCACATGGTCTCGATCCGTTGGCCAGCGTGACCGACGGATTCATCTGGTCGGCGCTGCTGATTCCGGCCTACATGGGCACCGTGTTCGGACTCTTGCTCGCTGATCGATTGCTGAGCAAGATGGGAGAGCGACGGTCGTTCGTTGTGATTTTGCTCTGGGGCGCGGTGTTCATGGCGCCGCTCGTGATCTGGAATCACCTCGGACTGTTGGGCGCGATCTTCATGGTCAGCATCGCTCAGGCGACGATTCGCCCGATCGCCAGCGGTTACATCAACCGCCGCATCACGTCCGATCAGCGCGCCACGGTGTTATCGATCTACTCATTGATCGTCGGCGCGGCGATGAGCGTGATCCTGATTGGCATCGTGCCGGTCGCGGACATCTGGTCGTTTCCGGCGGCGTTCGGGGTCGGGCTGATCGTGACGTTGACGCTGGGCGCCGCGCTCTGGTGGTTCTGGCGACGCGCGCACTTGCGCGATCAAGCTGAACGATTGCGCGCCTGGTCGATTCCGATCGCCAAGCCTCAGGCGGCGCGGCAATCGCTGCGCGACGCGACGCGTCCGCATCGTGCCGTCAGCTCAAACGGACTCGGGAGAGATGGCGGCGATCTGTACCGCAATGTGCAGAACGCCGATTAGTCGTTCCCACTTGCCTAGCCGCTCTGCCTAGTCTGCGTCCTATTGGCCCACCTCTGTGCGCGCCCCTGAGGGGGCGGTCAGCGTTCGATATGACTCAAAGCACCCAGAGCGAGCGCTTCGCGCGCAATATTCCGATTTACTACCTGTTCCAGTTTGCGACTGGATTCCTGATCTGGGTGCCGGTCTGGATCATCTTCCTGCAGGATGAGCGCGGGCTCTCGCTGACGCAGGTCGGCATGATGGAGGCCGTGTTCTGGGTTTCGATGATGCTCTTCGAGGTGCCCACGGGCGCCGTCGCCGATCGGTGGGGACGGCGCGTGTCGCTGGCCCTGGGCGGCTTCATGTTCACGGGTGGGACGATCCTGTTTGTGCTGGCCGAGGGATTCGTCGGATTGACGATCAGCTATCTGATCATGGCGATTTCGATGACGCTCTACTCGGGATCGGGACACGCGCTGTTGTTCGACACCTTGCGCACGTTGGGTCGCACTCGCGAGTACGAGAAACACATGGGTCGCTCGGAGGCGTTGATGACGGGCGCGCTGTTGGGCGCGGCGTTGTTCGGCGGGCCAATGGCGGGTCTCTGGGGTTTGGAGACTGTATTCCTGATCGGCGCCGGGACGATGGCGCTGGCGGGCGTCGTCGCGCTGATGCTGCGCGAGCCTCCGCGAACCGAGGATGAGTTCGAGTCCGACGGATTGCACGGAGCTCCCACATCAGCATCTGACGCCGCAGCGGGCGATCGAACACCACCTGGCGTGCTGCACAACATGTTCTCTGGATTTCGGATCGTCTATCGGCAGCGTCCGGTGTTTTGGGTGATCTTCCTCGCCGGGGTTGTCACAGTCGCGTTTGAGATGCCCAACTTCTTCGTTCAGCCGTTCCTGAGGCATCATGGTCTGAGTCCGTCGGACGGATTGCTCGATGGAGCGGTGTGGAGCGGCTTGATTGTTCCAGGCTTCGCGGCGATGTCGGCTGGATCGCTCTTGGCCGCGCCGTTCGTCGCCCGGGTCGGCGAGCGCCGCGCGCTGCCGATCCTGATGTTCGGCGGTTCATTCCTGTTCATTCCATTGCTGTTCTTCGATCACCTCAGCATCCTCGCGCCGATCGCGATTCTGGGCGGACTGCATGCGGCGATTCGACCGATTGCGACCGGCTACATTAATCGCCGAATTCGCTCGGACCAACGGGCGACCGTGCTCTCGATCTTCGAGTTGATGATGGCGGCGCAGATGGCGGTGATCGTGCCGCTGATCTCGGCCTCGGCTGACTCGATCGACTTCCGCTTCGCCTATGGACTGTCGCTCGGCGTGGTGTTGACGATCGGGGTGACGTTCTGGATCTTGTGGCGCAGATCGCATCGACGCGAGCAGGTCGACGCGGTGCGGCGGATCAGTACGCGGCACGCGCCGCAGGCGGATGGCATCGCCTTGATCGCCACAATGAACGGCGCGTCTCACAGTTCGGCCAACGGCGCCCCAAACGGAACCCAGGCATCGAGCGACGCCAGGTCGACGATCAGGCGATGACTTCGCGCTCGCGCAACGATGCGATGACATCAGCGTCGTAGCCAAGCGCTGTCAGCAGATCGTCCGTGTCCTGGCCGCGGTTTGGAGCGCCGCTGCGGACTCGTCCAGGCGTGGCTGAGAGTTTGGGCGCAACGCCCGCCTGACGCATGACGCCTCCGTCCGGCGTTGGCACTTCCACGACCATGTCCCGCGCGATGTTGTGCTCGTCCTGCAGCGCCTCTTCCAAGGACAGCACGGGCTTCGCGCAGACGTCGACATCATTGAGCAGCTCGTGCCACTCGTCGGCGCTGCGTGTCTTGAACGCCGCCGCGAAGGCGGCGCGGATCTCCTCGCGACGGTCAAGGTCGTCAGTGCCCTGATCGTCGATGAACCGCTCCAGGTCGAGAGCGCGGCATAGATTGGCGTAGAAGTACGGCTCCATCGAGCCAACCGAGAACCAGCGGCCGTCTGATGTTTCGTAGACCTGATAGTGCGGCTCGCCGCCGTTGAGGACGTGCCGCGCCGGTCTCATGTCGGCGCTGGCGCCCTCGTATCCGGCGAGCGCGGAGGTGATCAGCGACATCGCCCCATCCGACATGCCGAGGTCGATGTATTGGCCGGCGCCGCTGCGCTCCCGCGCTTGCAGCGCGCAGACAATGGCGAATGCCGCCATGAGGCCTCCCCCAGCGAAGTCGGCGATGATGTTGACGGGGATCGATGGTCGGCCGCCAGCGGCGTAGTCGCCGATCATGCCCAGAGCGCCCGCCGTCGCGATGTAGTTGATGTCGTGACCGACGTGCGATGCGTAGGGTCCGGTCTGACCGAAGCCGGACAGTGAACAGTAGACAAGCCTCGGATTGCGCTCTGACAGCGTTTCCCAGTCGACGCCGAGCCGTTTGACGACGCCGGGGCGAAAGCCCTCGAGGACGACGTCCGCCCCATCGGAGAGCGCGTAGAAGATCGCTCGCGCGTCATCGTCTTTGAGGTTGAGTCCGATCGAGCGCTTGCCTCGGCCCAGGGCGTAGGAGGAGTAGCGTCGACGCTCCTCGTTGGGGTCAACCCCGGCGATATCTCGTCGACCGCGCGGTCGGCCGGCCTGTTCGATGAGAATCACTTCGGCGCCCATGTCGGCGAGCAGCATTGAGCAGTACGGACCGGGAGCGAGCGCGGAGAGATCTACGACTCGAATCCCATCCAGCGGGCCGTCCAAACTGGTCATTGTCGTCTCCTGTTCGACTGCCACGGTCGTCGCAACGGTCTCAGTTGCGCCGCTGGTCGATCAGGCTACGACTCGGGTTGTAGCTCGGATCGCGCGGGAGTGACCTGGAAGATCCAGAGCGTGACCAACCCGACCAGCGAGACGGGGATGATCACGAGCGCGTGCAGCACGGCGGCGTAGGCGACCGCGGTCGCTTCGGCGCCTTGCTCGCCGACCGCTCCCAGGGTTGGCAGCCAGATCAGCAGCGTCGCCTTGGTCGCCCACTCAAACGGTCCGACGCCTCCTGCCGTCGAGGGCGCGGTGATCAGCAGGTTGGCCGCCGCGGCGACGAGCAGATAGACGGGAAACGGCAGACCGAGACCGAAGGCCTGGCCCACCATCCAGTACATCAGCGCCTCAAGTCCCCAAGCGATCAGACTGGCGACGAGCGCGCCCGCGACCTGTCGGCGATTGGCCTGGGCCGACATGCCCTCGATCATCGGTTGCAGCCAGGCCCACTCACGCTCGGACTGTCCGGGGATGCGACGGGCGAAGGCGGCCAGGAGTCTGGCGATGAGGCGCTCGGCATCAGCGGGTCGGCGCGCGATGACGCCAAAGACGAGGAACGCGCCGATGATGCCAAAGATGAGGAACGCCATCGCCGCCGTGAGCTCCGCCCCGGCGTCGGTCATGCCCGACAGACCGATCAGGCCGGCAGTGACGCCGATCACGAGAAAGCAGGTCAGCATCAGACCGTCGTAGACGCGGGCCATGAAGATGCTGGAGAGTCCCGAGAGGCGAGAGATGCCGTGTCGTTGGTAGAGCACATGCGCACGCACAAACTCGCCGGCGCGCAAGGGCAGCACGTTGTTGACGCCAAAGCCGATCGCGACGATGGGGAAGAGTCGCCACCAGGCGATCGACTGCATGTGCAGCAGCAGCCAATGCCAGCGCCAGGCGCGGGCCGCGATACCGGCGAAGTAGACGACGAGCGCCGGGCCGATCCACCAGGCTGAGACCTCGGTGAACGCTCGGCCGACGGCGTGGAAATCTGCGTTACGCAGAAACAGGACGAGGAACAGCGTGCTACCGCCCAGGCCGAGAGCGAGGCGCGCAACTGGACCCGTGGCCCAGGATGGTATCGAGACCATTCGCCGTCGGTTCATCTGGCCTAGCGCCGTGGGTCTGACATGAGTCGGACGGGTAAGAGGCGAGTGTCAGGCGGAGGCTAGCCGGCCTCGATCCGCGACGGCGGCAGACGCAGCGCTTCGCGCAGCCACTGCGCGACTCGCTGTCCGCGCTCGGTGAGCTGTTCGCGACGCAGTATGAGCTGCGCCTGCGCGAATCGTCCGCCCTCAACGGCGCAGACGGCGAACAGCGCCACGACGCCGCCGGCGAGAATGTCGGCGATGTAGTGCTCGCCGAGGTAGACGAGGGAGAAGGTCAGCGCCAACGAGTACATCACCGCGACGCCGACGAGGAGCCGCGAGCGCAGGACGATGCCTACGCCGACGACGACGAATGAGGCGGCGAAATGCAGCGATGGCATCGCCGCCGTCGGGTTCGGCTCAGCCATGGTGGCGAAGGCCCAGTTGTAGAACTCGACGCCCAGAATCGCTGGACCGACGGCGTTCATCCCGCGAACGACGCCTTCTACGAGGCCTTGTTCGGCGGCCATCCAGGGCGGCGCCGTCGGCACGGTGAAGTAGAGCAACACGCCCACATAGAAGGTCAGCGCGACGATGATGGTGGCGCGCCAGGCGTACTTGCGAGCGAACAACCAGACGCCGAGCACGGCTGCGTGAGGGAAGACGAACCACGTCCAGTGAATGAAGGCCGAGAAGTAGGCGGGCCAGCCCGGGTCTGCGGCGGCGCCGCCGATCCGCGCCTGCAGCCAGGCGGAGGGCGTAACGCCGGCGAACATCCACAATTCCCAGTCGAGCACATAGACCGTGAGCGTGCGCAAGCCGGTTTCGTCTGCCGCGTCGCGCAGCTGAATGAAGAAGAACATCGCCACCAGATATGCGACGAGGATGCCCCAATCGCCCCAGCCGCGGGCGAGGGTGAAGATAGCGACGACCGCCAACCCGCTGAGCGGCGCAAAGACGACAGGATCGAGCGCGGCGCCTTGCCGCAACACCACGCTGACCAGACCGACAAAGAGCGCCGCCCAGCACAAGAGGCGGACCACTTCGCGACGACTCAATGCTCGCACCCGACGCACAACCCCCTCCGCCCTCTTTCCCTAACGTTCCGTCCACCCGCTACTCGGGTCGCACACGATCCTCATCGATGACACTCTGGATCCCAAGGTTAACGAACCGCGCGCGCAGTGTCGCGCGCCTGGGAGATCGAGGGCGGCGAAGCCAACTGAGTCGTCTGACACAGTCACAGGATACCCTCGGATACTCCTCAGCTAGTCCTCGCTGTTGCTGAACGACTCCGCATAGACAATCAACTGACTGAAGATCTTGTACGCGATCGCATCGATGTCCGTGATCTGACTTGCCGACTTTGACGCGTCGCATTGCCGAAGCGCGCCTGCAACTGCCTGATCGGCCGTTGTTGTCGGCGAATCGCGTGTGATCTCAATCGCGGACTTGAGAAAAATCACCAGGTTCAACTGAACAAAGATGACCACTTCCGAACGCCAACATCCGCCGCTGTGGCCGTGCAGGAGCTCGAGGGAGACCGAAGCGGCGCCGACCGGCGGAGTAGGTCCGAACGAGGCCTCAAAGACATCGTGCCTCGGCACGATGAAGCTGGCCAGTTCAGGCGGCTGCGAAGCGAGATGCTTAATCCAGGCCAGGCCTGACTCGGCCGACTCGTCGGCGAACACGTGCAGCCAGAATGACTCGTCGGTCGTTGATTCATCGCTCGGATCGTAGAAGGTGCCGCTCGCGTCAAAGCTGCGCCGAGGCAAGTCCGACAGGATGGGATCGTCTAGGATTTCGAGCCAAGAGTCGAGGCCAACTTCCAGATCTGTTTCGACCAGGTGCTCGCCGGGATCAATGATGATCTCGCACTCCCCTTCGATGTTGATGCAGGGAGGATCCGGACTCGGCGACGGCGGTTGTTCGCCGCACGTCGCCAGCAAGATTGACGCGACTGCCAACAGCGTTGCGGCCACGCCGATCAGCGACCATTGACGGGTCGAACGCTCGCTCGCCAACGCCGTTGCGCTACGTCGAGCTCGTTGCAGCCTCAGCATCGACGACCGTTTCTTGGTCGCGCGCCGCCAGCAACACGATGTGGAACGTGGTTCCGACGCCTTGCTCACTTGACACGCGGATCTCGCCTCCCTGCGCGCGCACCAGCTCGCGAGCGATCGCTAGTCCGAGTCCTGTCCCGCCCTGCGCGCCGGGCCGGTCGGACTTGTAGTAGCGGTCGAAGAGGTTCGGAATCGCTTCTTCGGGAATGCCCACGCCGGTGTCGGCGACCGCGATCGACACGCTGCTCAGGCTCTCTCGGCGTGCACTCAACTCTACGTCCCCGCCAGGCGGCGTATGACGCAGCGCGTTATCGACCAGATTGCCCAACACCTGGTCGAGTCGGTCCCAGTCGCCAAGCACGTCGCCCACGTCACTGATCCGCACCGAGAGACGCACATCTAGCTCCTCGGCGCGAAGAGTGAACAGGTCGCCGACATGGTCGAGCAGCGACTGTACGTCGACCGGATTCGATTCCACCTCGACTTGGCCCGCTTCAATCCGTGAGAGGTCGAGCAATCCCTCGACCAGGCGCAGCAATCGACGGGATTCGTCTTCGATGATGCGGTAGGCGTTGCCCTGCTCGTCGCCCTTGACCACGTCATCGAGCAATGCCTGCGAGAAGCCATTGATCGAGGTGAGCGGAGTCTGCAGGTCGTGCGAGACGTTGGCCAAGAAGTCCCGCAGCGCAGTCTGTTGGCGTTCGACTTCCTCGGTCATCTGATTGAACGAGCGCGCCAACTCTTGGGCCTCCTGCGAGCCGCCTACGTCAACGCGTTGCTGCAGCTGACCGCGGGCGACGCTGCGAGAGGCGGCGGCGACGCGCTGGATTGGTCGATAGATGGAACGTGAGACGAGAAAGCCGACCAGAGAAGCGGCGACCAGAGCGACAACGCCGGCGATCAGCAGCTGCGGTCCCAGGTCGGCCAACAGCGCGCTGCGCGGCTCGCCGACCAACGCTACAGCGAGGCAACAGTATCCCTGGCGAAGCTGTTGGTCGAGAGGGAGGCTCGTGACGACGTAACTCAGTCGCTCGCCTTCGGCAGTCGTGAGCTGACCTTCGGCGAACTGGTTCACGTTGAGCGGGCTCAGATCGAGATTTAGGTTGTCACCGAGAAAGCGATTACCCGACTCGAGTGCGGTGACGACCTTGCCCGCCGAGTCCAAGCCCAGGACTGCGACATCGAGCTCGCTGACGATCGAGCCTTCCAACCGATCGACTGTTTCGAAGCGTCCCAGCACATCTTCGAGCGTGCGGCCTTCGTCGTCGATGGAGAACAGCTCCGGTCCCCAGGCGGTCGACAGCTCACGCAGACGAGATTGCTCGACGCGGTCTTGATAGCCGCCCAGCAACAGAAAGCTGGTCAAACCGGCGACGACGAGCGTCAGCACGACGATCGCGACCAGTGTGACGTAGATTCGCGAGCGAATCGTCTGAAACTGTCGCGTTGGCCAAGCGCCGGCGATGGACCGTAACGGGGTAAGCGCGAACATCAGGACCGCGTTGTCGCGGAAGCCAAACAGCGACTAGTCGGCGTCGCTATGGGCCGACAACGCGAGCCCAGACGGACTATCGCGCAGGGTGAGTTTGTAGCCCACACCGCGCAGCGTCTCGATTTGCAGGTCACTGTCACGCAGATGCTGGCGCAGATGATTGATGTGCACATCGACCGTGCGCGTCTCGCCGCTGAAGGTGTAGCCCCAGACCAGCGAGAGCAGCTGCTCGCGAGACATGACGGTCTGCAGATTCTGCGCCAGGGCGAAGAGCAGGTCGAACTCCTTGGTGCGCAGCTTGAGCTCCTCGTCGCCAAGCGTGGCCTCTCGTGACTGTCGATTCAGGACCAAGCTGCCCACTGCGACCTCGACGCCCGAGCGCGCAATGCCGTCAGCGCGTCGCAGAATCGCCTTGACACGAGCGACCAGCTCTTTGGGATTGAACGGTTTGGTCAGGTAATCGTCAGCGCCGAGTTCGAATCCGGCCACCTTGACGGCGTCTTCGCGTCGCACGGTGAGCATCAGGATCGGCACGTCCGAAGCCTGACGGATGCCTTTGGTGACTTCGAAGCCGTCCAGCTTGGGCATCATCAGGTCGAGCACGACGAGGTCGGGCTGTAGTGTGACCGCCTTTTCGAGCGCTTCCTGACCGTCGGCCGCAAACTCGAGTTCGTAGCCTTCCCTGGAGAGGTAGACGCGAACCAACTCACGAATGTGCGGTTCATCATCGGCGATGAGTATCTTCATGGCATTCAGCCTGCCAGCCACCCAAACTCACTATAGGACGTGTCAGGGCGTATCCGGCGGGAGATAGCCGGGGCGGCGCAATCGCGGTCGCTTCGACTCGTTGCTACGCTCAGCATGGCCACTGCTCAGGTTGGTCACACGCTGGGCAGCATGTCTGAGGAGATTGCCGTGCCGCGTCGCGATATTCCCGCCGGAGTAGAGGTCCGATCCGCCAACGCAGAGGAGATGGAGGACTTTCGCTTCATCGCCAATCTGGCTCTGGCCGAGCATGGCAATCCGAAGCGTGACCCGGTCACGTTTCTGCAACCCGAATGGTCGACCTGCGTCTTTGAGCGCGGCGCGCTGGCGACGACGTTCGGCGCCTGGCCGTTTTCGATGCGCTTCAACGGCGAACGCGCCCACGTGGCCGGCGTCACCGCGGTCGGCACGGACCCGACCAAGCGTCGCCGCGGCTATCTGCGGCTGGCGATGGAGCACTCGCTGGACGAACAGTATGAGCGCGGCCAGTCGTTGGCGGCGCTGTACGCGTCACAGGCTGGCATCTATCAGCGGTTCGGCTACGCCATTTGTTCGCGACGACACCGTTATGAGATTGACCCGTATGACCTGAACTTCGTCGACGCGCCGACGCCGACTGGGACGCTGAGCGTCAGCAACGCCAAGGATCTCGCCGACGACGCCGCGGTCATTCGCGACCTGTATCGCCAGTACATGCAGCCTCGAAACGGACTGCTGCATCGTGGGCTCAATCTGTGGTCGGCCGAGGTGCTGGATGAGCCTGAGGACATCCACGAGGGTCCGGTGCGCGTCTTGCTCTACGAGGAAGAAGGCGAAGCGCTGGGTTACATGGTCTACACGAGCACCGAGGATCGCAGGCTCAACGACTTCAGCGCCGGGCAGCGCGACCATCGGATGACGATTCGCGAGTACGGCTGGCTGACGCCTGAGGCCTATGTGGCGATGTGGCAGTTCGCGGCCAGCCAGGACCTGTCCTGGCGTATCTACGTCAACGACGCGCCGTCCGACGATCCGATTCAGCACTTCGCGCGCGATCCGCGCACGCTGCGCGTGCAGGTTGCGGACGGCATCCTGGTGCGCATCGTCGACTTGCCGCGAGCGCTGATGACCCGTCGGTACGCAGTCGAGTCGGAGCTCACGCTTCGCGTGATCGACGACCTGTGCGAGTGGAATCAGGGGACCTGGAAACTCTCAGTCGGACCCGAGGGCGCCGACATTCGCCAGGTCGACGAGTCGCCGCAGCTGACGCTGGACGTGTTCACGCTCTCACACCTCGCGACGGGCGCGTTGCCGGCGAGCTATGCGCATCGACTCGGACGGATTGAGACCGACCATCGCCGCGATCTGGTCACGGCCGATCATCTATTCGCGACCGAGTACGCCATGCACTGCATGAACCACTTCTAGGATGGCTCACACGCAAGCTTCAGCGCTCAAGCCGCGGAGGGCGGGTCAGTCCGCCTGACCGATCAGATACTGACCGATGGCCTCTTCGAGCGCTCGCGCCTCGGCGGGCTCCAGATCGCGGTAGGGCGGCCTGGTGTGAGTAAGCGGCAGCCCACTGGTGATCTGGATCAGCTGTTTGAGCGCGCCGACGCGCGGAAACATGTTGAGAATCGCGTGCAGTTCGTTGAGCTGATCTTGTGGACGCTGCGGCTCGCCGCCCTCGCGATGAGCGAACTGAATCGTCTTCACCAGCGCTGGCACGGCGTTGGCCATGCCCGAGACGCCTCCGACGCAACCTGCCTGATAGAGCGCGGCGTGCGCGGCGTCGCTGCCAGCCATGACTCGAAACTCTGAGCCGGGGCCCGACGTCGGCGCCTGCGCCATGTAGCGACGCGTGCGGTCGGCGTCGCCGCTTGAGTCTTTGATCCCCATGAGCTGCTCGGGATGTCGTTCGAGCACAGTCGCGAGGACGTCATCGGGGATGTCGATACCAGCTTGGGCCGGCATGTTGTAGAGCAGCGCGCGACCTTCGGCCGGCAGCGACTCGATCACGGCGCAGTACCAGTCGATCATGCCCTGGCTATCGACGTTCTTGAAGAAGTATGGCGGCAACAGCGCAACGGCGTCAGCGCCCGCGTCGAGCACGTCGTTGGCGGCGCGGATCGTGTCGGGCAGTGCGGGACAGGTCGCTCCAGCGACGACCACCAACCCGCCGCCGATGCCGCGGGAAGCCAACTTCACCGCTTCGACGACGCGGCGGCGCTCGTCGAGGCCGACTGATGGACCCTCACCGTTGGTGCCCAACGTGAGGACGCCGGTGACGCCCATCGTGCGCATCCAGTCGATGTGAGCGGCGATCCACTCGACGTCGACGTCGCGTCCGCCCTCGGTGAAGGGCGTCACCTGCGCCGCCATCAGACCGTCCAGGCGCTCGTAGGTCAGGGGCATCTGCTCGCCTTCCGTTCGCCTTCCGTTGTCCTGTCGCTTCAAGGCTAACTGGGCCGATGCCGTGGGAGCCGAGGGAGTCGAGCGAATAGTCTCAGACCCATGCCGCGAATCATGCTCTGCAGTGCGACTGGCGCGCTTGCGACGGATGCCGCGCCTGTTGGCGGCGGCGTCGCCGTGCTCGAGGCCCTGGTCCCGTATCTCATCGAGTCGGACTTCGATGTCACGCTGCTGACGCCGGGGCGGGAGGAGTCTTTGGACGGCATCCGCCAGACACTCCCAGTTGCGACCTTGGCCGACGCTGACCCCGCCCGGATTCTCGAGCTTGACGCTCGCGGATACGCCCGCTTTGCGCTGGAGTGGAAGTCGGCGCTGAGTCGCTACTTCGCCGATATCGACCCACAGGACACGGTCGTGTTGGCCAATGACACATCGGAGGGTCCGCCGTTTGAACAACTGCATCGCAACGGCTTTCGACAGATGGCGCTGTTGCACGTGGTCGTGAGCGAGTTTGTCGCGCGGCGCTACATTTCGCAGCCGACTGGCATTCCGATTCGCGGCCGTCACTTATCGGCGCTATGGCGCTGGACGGAACGCCAAGGTTGGACGCAGCGAGCGCCCGACATCGCGCGCCTGATCTGGTCAACAGAGGGTGAGTTGGCGCGCTATGTCGATGCGCCGATCGCGCCGTCGGCGCCCGTCGCGCGGTCGTTAGCCGACTGTTATCCCGACAGCGGCGTCGCGCAACGCACCGAGATCGTGCCTTGGGGCGTGATTGGCGAGGCTGACCCAGCGCTGCGAGAGCTGCGGCGCGAGACCCTGCGAGCAGTCGGCGCGGATGCCAATCGGTTCACGCTGCTGACGTTGAGTCGCATCTCGCCCGAGAAGCGGATCGAACTCGCGATTGACGCGCTGCGTGTCATTGAGCGGCAGTCGCCTTCTACGGCCGAGCGTCTACAGCTGATTGTCGCGGGCTCGCCGGCTTACATGGGCGGCGCGACGTACAAGCGCCGATTACAACGCAGGGCTGAGTCATTGCGACGATCGGAAGTGCGCTTCCCGGGCTACGTCAGCGGCGAACTGAAGTGGCGGCTGTTCGCGGCGGCTGACGCGTTTCTGTCGCCGAGCTTCTACGAGGCGTACGGCCTGACGATCGCTCAGTCGCTGGCCAGCGGGACGCCGGTGATCGCCGCGCCGCACGCGGGCGCTCGGGCGACGGTCGACGAACGGCACGGCTGGACTGTTGAGCCAACGGCTGAGGCGTTCGCCGCGGCGATCCGTCGAGCGCTGCATGCTGATGAGACTCGGCAGATCGTCGAAAAGCGCGAGGCGGCGGCGCGCTGGGGCGCAGAACGACCGTTTCGCGTCGCAGCGCAACGACTGATCGCGATCGCCCATACACTCGCTGACGGTCGCGAGGCGCGTGACGGCGCGGTGACCTGAGGAAGCTCAGAACCCTGAGGAGACATCAACGAATGAGCGACAACATCAGGCCAGTCAGCGAGACTCGGCAGCGGGCGATTCTGTTTGACTTTGGCGGTGTCCTGATTCAGATGGATTGGGACGGCTACGAGGAGTTCGGACAGCGTTGGAACCTACCGCCGGGAGCATTGGTCGACGCGTTCTATCGCACGCCCGAGTGGCGCGCGATCGAGACTGGTCGCGGCAACTGGGACACCTGGCAGCGCGGGGTCGAGCAGCGACTTGCGCCGTATCTCCCTGGCGACCCGACGACCGAAGTGCAGAATCTGCTCGACGCCTGGTACGCGCAGCCGTGGCGGTATCACGAGCCGAACTTTGAGCTTGCGCAAGACTTACAGGCCGCGGGACACAAGATTGGCGTGCTCTCGAACGCGCCCGACGACCTCCGCGAGCGTTTTCTCAGCAACCTGCCGGTCGAGGTCCGATGGGATGCGATCGTCGTCTCTGGGGAGATCGGCTTGCGCAAGCCCGACCCGCGCATCTTCGAACATGCCGCTGACGAGATCGGCGTGGCGACCCAGGACTGCTTCTTCATCGACGATCTCGAGGAGAACGTGCTCGGCGCTCAGGCAGTGGGCATGGGCGGATATCACTTCACCAGACACAACTACCGAGCACTGCGAATCGCGTTGCGCGCCGCCGGCATCAATAGCTGAGCGCTGGTCCCAATGCGCCGCTCAGGCCTCTGGCTCTGACTCGCTCACGCGATCGCGCAGGACTGCGTGAAACATGGCTGCGATCAGCGCGCCTAACCCAGGCGCGACCCAGTAGACCCAGTGGTTGTCCCAGAACCAGGCGATCGCCGCCGGGCCGAAGGCGCGGGCGGGATTCATCGACGCTCCTGAAACGCCGCCGGCCATCGTCACTGCGGCGGCGACATAGAGTCCGACCGCGAGCGCGAAGACGGTCGCCCCCCGGCCGCGCTCTGCCAGCAACAGAATTGCGTAGACGAGAAAGAACGTGATCACGACCTCGGTACCGAAGGCCTGAATCACTGGTCCGTCGCTGAAGTTGGCGCCCAACCAGGACTCGCCCTCGCCGGTGTGATTGCGAAACAGGCCGTGCATGACCGAGGAAGCGATCAGCGCGCCGATGAGTTGAGCGGCGACGTAGGGAATGAGTCGGCGGCCGGGTAAGCGTCCGGTGAGCCAGAGTCCAAGAGAGACGGCGGGATTGAGGTGCGCGCCGGAAATCGCCCAGAAGGCGAAGATCATCACCGCGACGCCGAAACCATTGACCAGTCCCACGCCGAGCGCGCCGAGTTCGCCGCCTGACCACCAGTTGACATGCGATGAGCCAGCGCAGAAGAGCACCAGACCGAACGTGCCCAGGACTTCAGCCATGAGTTCGCGGTGGCCGACATCGACGTTTGCGCGGTCGAGTCGCAGATGAGCGGTAAGGGGCTTCAGAAGCTGATGCAGAGGAGCCATCAGGTGATCAATGGGCGCCACGACGACTGCCTCACCGTTGCTGTTTGACTCTGGCGGTATCTCAGGTGCGAGCGAAACGCTAACAGCGACATCGCGGTCGGTCGTATCGACGCTGTTAAGGTTGGGCTACGTAAGGACGACCCATGGCCAATCGACTGTCGCTTGAGACATCGCCGTACCTGCTGCAGCATGCCAACAATCCTGTCGATTGGCACGCCTGGGGCGAGGAGGCCTGGGCCCGAGCGCGAGCAGAGGACAAGCCGGTGCTGATCAGCATCGGCTATGCGGCCTGTCACTGGTGTCACGTGATGGAGCGGGAGTCGTTCGAGGACGAACGGATCGCAGCGCTGCAAAACGAGCTTGTGGTCAGCATCAAGGTCGACCGCGAGGAGCGGCCAGATGTCGACGAGATCTACATGGACGCGCAACAGATGTTGCATGGTCACGGCGGCTGGCCGCTGAACGTGTTTTGCACGCCCGACGGGCGACCGTTTTTCGGCGGGACCTACTTTCCGCCCGAGCGGCGCACGGGCATGCCTGGCTGGACCGATGTCCTGCAGGGCGTGTCGCGGGCCTTCCGTGAGCAACGAGACCAGGTCGAGCAGCAGGCGACGCAGCTGACGGAGCATCTCAATTTGCGCGTCGAGTTGGCCGGCGAGGAGC
The DNA here is from genome assembly GCA_965221705.1 of Dehalococcoidia bacterium. Taxonomy (GTDB): domain Bacteria; phylum Chloroflexota; class Dehalococcoidia; order Bin125; family Bin125; genus Bin125. The sequence goes on along the minus strand of OZ244908.1, from coordinate 2,211,417 downwards.
TGACCGAGTCGGCGTCCCAGATTCGATCGCGCGCAGCCACGGCTCTGTTGCAGGCGGCGGATCGTACGCACGGCGGTTTCGGCGGCGCGCCCAAATTTCCCCAGCCGTACTATCTGCAGCTGATGCTCCAACAGGCGCTGGACGACACCGCCAGCAATCGCGGCGACGCCGCTCGACATCTGGCCCAGACGCTGCGTCAGATGGCTGAGGGCGGCATCTACGACCAGCTCGCCGGCGGCTTTCATCGCTACGCCGTCGACCAAATCTGGCTCGTACCGCACTTCGAGAAGATGCTCTACGACAATGCCTTGCTGATTCCGCTCTACCTGGACGCGCACCGACTCATCGGCCGCCCAGAGGGCGACCCGTTCTTCGCCCGCATCGCTGAGGAAACGGCAGACTATCTGCTCGATGGACTGCAAACTCCAGAAGGCGCGTTCTACGCCTCGACTGACGCCGACTCGGACGGTGTAGAGGGCAAGTACTTCGTCTGGACCCGTGACGAGGTGCAAGAGCTACTCGATCCTGACGATGGCGAGATCGCCTGTCGGCGCTGGGGCGTCGATGTCGGCGGCAACTGGGAAGGCAACACGATCCTGACGGCGGCGCAGACTCCTGAGGCGGTGGCGCAGTGGCTGGATCGGCCGTTGGCGGAGGTTGAGACATCGCTTAAACGCTCGCGTGAGTCGTTGCTCGCTCGGCGGTCGCAGCGCGTGCCTCCAGCGACCGATACAAAGGTGATCGCCGCCTGGAACGGCATGGCGATCGACGCGCTCGCGCGCGCGGGCGCGGTGCTCGACCGAGCTCGGTTCATCGAAGCGGCCGAACGCGCGGCCCGGTTCATCCTCGAGCGCATGCGCAGCGATAATGGCGGCCTGCTTCGCATCCACTCCGCCGGTCGCGCCTCAGTTGAGGCGTTCGTCGAGGACTATGCGGCGCTCGCCGACGGCATGATCTCGCTGTATGAGGCGACTGGTGAAGAATCGTGGTTCCTCGAATCGAGGGCGCTGGTCGATGACATGATCGAGCGCTTCTGGGATCATGAGGGCGGCGGGTTTTTCACGGTCGCGCGGGATGGCGAGCAGCTGATCGCGCAGCGCAAACCGACCCAGGATGGCGCCACGCCGAGCGGCAACTCACTCGCGGCGCGGGCGCTGGCGCGCATGTACGCGCTAACTGCTGAGGGTCGTTACGCCGACATCCTCGAAGCGATGAGCGCCGCCTTCTCGGCCTACCTGAGCAAGGCGCCGACGATGTTGGGACTATTCGTCTCGGTGCAGGACTGGCTAACGCAGCATCGCTCGGTGGCGCTCGTCGGTCCGCGTGGCGATGCCGAGCTGGCGCAGATGCGCCGTGATCTGTGGCTTGGCCGTCCACGGCCGATGGTGTTGATGCAGCGCGACGGCGACAGCGTCGTTCCGCAGCTCGCGGACAAGTCAATGCAGGCAGGCCAGCCGACTGCGTATGTGTGCCAGGCATTCGCCTGTTCGGCGCCCGTCCAGAGCGCCGGCGAACTGAGCCGCGTCATCGACGAGCCGTTGCCGAACGTATAAGCTACGTACTGCCTGAATCGAGAGGAGCCCAACATGCCGCATCAAACTGTCATCCCCGTTCTGCGCTATGAGGACGCCAACAAGGCCATCGAGTGGTTGCATGACGCCTTTGGCATCACTGAGCACTTCGTCGTACGAAGTGAAGATGGCGCCGTCGAACATGCGCAGCTCGCCTGGTTGGGGTCGCTGATCATGCTGGGTGACCTGCGCGGCGATGTGTTTGATCTGTCACACCGACACGGGTCGATCAGCATGACCGCTGAATCGGCGGAGCAGGTCGACGCGGTCTACAAGCAGGCTGTCGCCGCAGGCGCGACGGTCGTCCAGCCGCTCGAAGACACCGACTACGGGTCGCACGCATTCACGGTCGCGGACTATGAGGGCAATCACTGGCATCTAGGCACGTATGACCCGCTGACCGCGCAGGAGGAGTAGGTTCGTGGCCTCCCCGCAGCCCGAGCGTCCCGCGATCGACCCCGGCTACGGCATCGGCGATCCGCAGTATCCGTTCACGCCTCTCGACTGGAGCGAGGTCACGAAGCAGATCGCGGAATCGCGCAACTACTGGATTGCGACGACGCGGCCGTCGGGGCGGGCGCACTCGGTGCCGGTCTGGGGAGTCTGGACCGACGACGCATTCTGGTTCTTCACGACGACCGAGTCGCTGACTGGTCGAAACCTGGCCCAACAGGCCTACGCGGAGGTGCATCTGGAGAGCGGCGATGATGTGGTGTTGCTGTTCGGCGAGTTCGAGATCGTCAGTTCAACCGATGCTGTGCTGCAGGATTATCAGAACAAGTACGGCCTCTTCGATGAGAACGTCGTGAACGATGAGACGCCCGTATATCGGCTCAAGTTGGACAAAGCGATCGCCTGGCGCGAACAGGACTTTCCCAACAGCGCCACGCGTTGGCGGTTCTAACTGCTAACTGCCGCTGAACTGAGCCGCGCGCCGCTCGTTGAAGGCGGCGACGCCTTCGCGCATGTCATCTGTGTAGGCGAGTCGTTCGAAGTAGAGCTGTTCGATGCGCAAACCCTCGTCCAGCGATGTTTGCATGCCGCGCACGGCGGCCGACTTGCAGGCGCGCACAGCGAGCGGTCCGTTGCGACAGATGCGCTCGGCCATCGCGCGAGCCTCGCTGAGCAGTTCTCCGCCGTCAACGACTCGGTGCACCAGTCCGATCTCGAGCGCGCGCTCGGCCGTGATCGGGTCGCCGGTGAGCATGATCTCCATCGCGCGGCTCTCGCCGAGGAGTCGCGGCAGTCGCTGAGTGCCGCCCCATCCGGGCAGCAAACCGAGGCCGACCTCGGGCTGGCCCATCTGGGCGCCGCTCGCGGCGATGCGCAGGTCGCAGGCCAGGGCGACCTCGAGACCGCCGCCAAAGGCGTAGCCGTTGATCGCGGCGATCAGCGGTTTGGCGATGTACATCCCACGCATGATGGAGGGCGGCAACTCGAAGCGTTCTTTCGACGGCTCGTCCATCAGCGCGGGGATCATGTCGCGCAGGTCGGCGCCGGCCGAGAACGCGCGGTCCCCCGCGCCGGTGATGATCGCCACCCAGGCTTGATCGTCATCCCGAAAGCGTGCGCAGAACTCGGCGAACGCCGCATACTGTTCGCGATCAAACGCGTTCAGCGCCTTTGGTCGATCGAGCGTGATCGTCGCGATTCGATCCGAGACCTCGTAGTTGACGGCCATCGACGCCCTCCATTGTCTGCAACGCACGCGCAATCGGCGGTCGGCTCAGGCTATCTCACGGTCGTCTCGCAACGGTCAGAGCGACGCTACGCTACGACGCATACGCACGAATCAACACTGGCGATCCGGGGTGGATCTGTCGGTGAGGCACAGGATTGAGACGAGGAGTCTGACATGAGCCGACGCATTGGCATGGGTTTCGACTGGCAGGGCTCGATGAATCGCGAGACGGCGCTGCAGCGGGCGCAGATCGCTGATGAGGTTGGAATCGACTCGCTCTGGGTCGCCGAGGCGTGGGGGCAGGACGCGTTCACGACGCTGGTCCAATTGGCCGAGCGCACCAGCAACGTGCAGGTCGGCACCAGCATCGTCAACATCTACTCGCGTACCCCGGCGGCGCTGGCGCAGCATTTCGCCACGATTGACGAGCTGTCTGAGGGTCGCGTAATCGTCGGGTTGGGCAACTCGGGTCCGCAGGTGATCGAACACTTCCACGGCGTGCCCTTTCAACCCGCCTTCAAGCGCATGCGCGAGACCGTCGAGATCATGAAGATCCTGTTCTCGCACGAGCCGCTCAACTACGACGGCGATCTGTTCAAGCTGCAGCGCGGCTTCACGCTGCGCTTCGAGCCGTTTCGCAAGCAGCTGCCGATTTATCTGGCGACGCTGAACCCGCGTTCGGTGCAGATGACGGCGGAGATTTCGGACGGTTGGCTGCCCGTGATGATTCCGATCGACCGTCTGGGCGAGGAAATCGACCAGGTTAACCAGTGGGTTCGAGACGCGGGCAAGGACCCAGCGGACTTCACCGTGCGCGCGCCTGGCGGCGTCACGGTCGCGAACACGCCCGAGGACCACGCGCGCGCACGCGCTGGCCAGGCTGGCACGCTCGCGTTCTACTGCGCGCGGATGGGCGAGTTCTACTACCGACAGCTGTCGCGTCAGGGCTACGAGGACGAGGCCAACGCGGTGCGCGTCGCCTGGAAGGACGGCGGCGGTCGCGCCGGGGCCGAGGCGATTCCCGAGGACATGCTGATGCAGTTCGGCTTCGTCGGTACGACCGAGGAGTGCGTCGAACGTCTCGAGCAAGAGCAGTCAGCCGGCGCGCTGCTGCACAGCGTCCAGGTCATGGAGAGCGACCCAACCGAGTTCGGCCGCATCCTCGAAGCGCTCAAGGGCTAATGGCCTTTGTGAGACTTCCATCGGTACTATTGCCGCAGTAGACGGCAGGTCGATGGGGGCAGAGTGATGAACGAGTCCAATCTGCTAGATAGGATCGTGGTACGGCCAGGCGTGTTTGGCGGTAAGCCGGTCCTTCGCGGAATGCGTGTTGCTGTGGAACATATCCTGGCAATGCTTGCCGCTGGGGACTCCACAGAGACGATTCTGAAGGAATACCCGATACTAGACCCATTGGACATCCAAGCTTGCTTACTGTTCGCGCAACGCTCTATTGCAGGTGCCGACATCTACGACCGAGCATCCACCAGTCGACAGTGAGGTTTCTTCTCGATGTCTGTGCTTCTTCACGAAGCCTGATCGCGTTGTTGCTCAACGAGTGACATGACGTTGAGTCGGTCATTGATTGGGATCCACGAGCGACTGATGCAGACCTCTTGCGTCGAGCCCTGGCAGATCGGCGAATCGTCATTACGGAGGACTAGGACTTCGGCGAGCTCGTATTCGTTCGCCAGCTACCGCATTGCGGCACCATCCGCCTCACAAACATGACAGTTGCCGACAAGATCCTAGCTATGCAGCAATTGCTGGAGCACTATGCGGAAGAGATTGATGAACAAAGCATCATTGTGCTCACACCCACTCGCATACGCATAAGGAAGGGCTAGTGCTCCCTCCTCTCATCCGACTCTGACCACTCGGCGCCAGCACGGCGCCTAGCAGTCAGCCGACCCAGTCGATCCACCAGCCGTGGGGGGACGCCTGAGCCAGGAGTTGGCGGTGATGACTCCCGTTGACGAAGCGTGTGATTGACAGCGTTGGCGTCTGCGGGTCGTCGATGGCTTCCATGTGCAGCTCGAGCGTGACCAGCCAGACGGGACGCTCGCGGCTGGTCTCTGTGAGAATGCGATAGATCTCCTCGCGACCCGACTCAGGGATCTGATACATCGCGACCGTTGAGTAGACGGTCAGCGCCGCCTCTTGCGGCGCGTCGGAGATCATGTTGGGGAGCAGCTGCGCGGCGTCTCCTGCGCGAAGGTCGACCGGTGAGCGAGTCAGTTCGGCCGCTGCGTCGATCAAACGCTGGTGCCGTTCAGTGTGCTCGGGCCAGATCAAGGCTCTGAGCCAACGCAGCTCTTCGTCGTTGGACAGGTCGATGGGGTTGAGATCGATGCCGCCGCGAAAGCTAATCGACAGCTCTTCCGCGAGCGCCGGCATGGCGCCACCGCGGAGTTCGGCCTCGAGCAGGACCGTCGCTTCAGGCCGACCCCAGCTTGCTTCCAGCTGTCCGCCGCGGAGATAGCGGTAGCGGTAACGATCGACGTTGAGATTGAGTCCGGCGCTGGCGCCAATGTCGACCAACGCGAGTGGTTGCTGTGATTCGAGCTGAACCATCGAGAACGCAGGCAAGAGACACGTGCAGCGCCGCACGACGTTGGTCTGAGTGCGACGCGTACGAATCAGATCAGCGACTTGGTCGCGATACGAGAGACAGAAGTCGCGGAAGTCGGGAAACGCGGGCTGCATCGGTCGTTCTGCCCCGGAGACGATCGGATAGTGCGACGCGAGTGGGTGGCGCGCGTGTTCGCCTCCGCTGAGCAGCAGGTACTGCACCGCCGCGAAGAGCATGTTGGGCGCCGGCTGGCGCTTGCGTTTCTGCGCTGCGAGCTGAAGCAAGTCCGAGTCGAGCGACACGCCGTAGGAGAGCTCGGCGTAGATCGGCGAGGCCAGGACGGGCGCCTCGACTCGAGCGAAGCGATGAAACACATCGCGGTAGTGCGCCGAACGCTCACCCGTGAGGGGAGCGTCAAGCATGCTTCGACCGGGCATGGACAGGTGCGCAGCAGCAAACGTACGGCGTGAGCCGTTAGCTGCTGAGGAACTCACTCAGCGCGGCGAGCATCGCTTCGGGCTCCTCGACCTGCGGCATGTGACCCGAGGCCGAGAACATCGCGACCTGGGAGTTCGGAATCGCCTTGTTGAAGTCGTCGGCGTACTGCGGCGGAATCAAGCCGTCGGAGGCGCCCCAGCAGATCAGCGTCGGCGAGGTGACGCGGTGGATGCGCTCGGAGAGCCGCTTGTCGGGGATCGGCCACATGAATCGCGCGGCCGTCTGGAGCATCTTGGCTCGCTCAACCGTGACGGTGCGCAGCTCGTCGGGATCGGTCGGCGGCGGCGCGGTCATCATCTGCGCGCCAGGGTGGTTGGTGTCGTGGAAGAGCGCCGGGACCAACTCGTTCGGCATCATGGCGAAGAAGTCGGCGACTGGATAGTCGTCGTTCCAGAGGCCGGCAGGCGCGATCAGTACGAGCTTCGAGACGCGGCCGGGCTGCATCGCCGCAACTTCGGCGGCGAACCATCCGCCCATCGAGTGCCCGACAACGACTACATCGTCGACGCCCATAGCGTCGAGGAAGTCCCAGTAGAAGTAGAAGACGTCGTGGTGGTCCATGAGCCACTCGACGCCGGTGGAGTTGGCGGTGCCGGGCAGCTTGGGCGCGATCACGTGGTAGTGCTGCGAGAGCTGCTCGAGAAACGGGTCCCACATCAGTCCGCCGGCGCCGTGGATAAAGAGCAGGTCTGGTCCTGAGCCGGCCTCCATGTAGCCGACGTCGAAGCGTCCATTGACGAGCGAAATGGTCTTGTCTTCCATTGGAGATTCCTCCGGTCAATCGCCACTCGAGGCGTCATCGCGCCTGTCGCGGACACACGCCAAAAGGCTATGAGTGACCTTCCGTCAATGTCAATGCGGTGACGCGTCGCCGCCAGACGATCGCTCCGATAACGACGAGGAGGCCAAAGACGAGCGTGCCAACGACTGCGCCGAAACTCGTATCGAATCGGGCGATGATCAGCGTCAAGCCCGACGCGTAGACGCCGATAACGCCGAAGACGAGCTCCGCGCGCCGCTCGCGCACGATGCCGGCGATCGACAGCGCGGCCGCCCAGATGATGCCGAGCGCAGCCAGCTCGACGCTGTTGGCCGCCATCGCCGATGCGGCCACTACGCCGCCCGCCAACAGGGCCGATTTCCAGAGCGGGGTGAGCCAGTGATCGTTGAGTCGGCCAAGTGCGCGCGGACCGGTCATGCCGAGCGCAGTGAGTTCGAGGGCGGTGATCATGACCACGATTGTGAGGCCGATTCGCGCGCCGTTACCGAGATCTGACAGACCGCCGGCGAGCGAACCAAGCAAGAGCAGCGCTGACGCTGGCAGGAGCTCAAGTCGACTGCTGCGCAGGGCCCACGCCGTGACGATCCAACCGACCAACATCACGAGCCAATCGACATACGGCGCCGTCGAAGCAGCGGCCAGGCCCAACATCGCAACGCTTGCCCCGAGCGAAGCTCCAAGTCGGGCGTACGGTCGCAGCGCATCGGGCAACCAACGTCGAGTGCGCCCAACGATGTACAGCGCTGCAACAGCGACGACGGCTTGAGTGGCCATCGCGGTCCACAGCGCCCAGCTGGCCAGCGATCGAAGCCCGTCACCAAAGATGCCTGCGTGGAGCGCGTTGCCCTCGACCGCGACGGCGAGCGGCAGCATCGTCAACGCGCCAAAGCACAGGAACGTCGCCAGAGGCGACCTGACGAGTCGCATGAGCCACGCGCCGCTGAGCGCGATCGACAGACAGACCGCGAGCCAAGCGATCGATTCGGGACCATCGCCGCCGACTTCGTCAAGCAGATGCAACAGACCCACAGCGATGAGCACGACGCCAGCGCCGGAGCAGCCGTCGGCCAGGGCGAGCTGTTGGGCGCGGCTGGTCCAGATGGCGAGAGCGCTCATGACGAGCGCGAAGGCGAACGGAGCGGCGACCCAGGCAGAGCCGTCGTCGAGCGTCAAGGCGACCAACATCAGAGCCGCGACGAGCACGATCGACACGCCGAGATAGGAAAGCGCGTCCGCTAATCGGCGCCGCTCGGCGCCGCCGCTGCGCTCGTTCGACTCCCAGGCTCGGATAGCGATGGCGCTGTCATCGTCGATCAGGCCGGCCGCGCGCCAGCGAGCCAGAGCTGCCTCCCAATCGTCGCGACGTTGCCCCTGCGTCATGCAGCGTTCACTTCGCCTCAACTCTGACTACACGGTGCGTCCAACAGCGCGCGTACAGTGATCGTATGTCGTCGGACGCACTGCCTGGTGAGATTATCCGTGCGTACGATGTTCGCGGCACGACTCCGGATCAGATTAATCCTGGCGTCGCTGGGCGAATCGGCAATGGCTTCGCGCGATGGCTGCGAGCGCAAGGCGGCGACTCGCTGCTCATTGGTCATGACCAACGCGCGACGTCGACCGAGTTGTACGAGGCCGCGATCGATGGCGCTATGCGCGCCGGCATTGACGTACACGCGGCTGGGCTCGCGCCGACGCCGGTGATCGGCTGGATGGTCGATCAACTCAGACTCGGAGGCGGACTGATCGTGACGGCGAGTCACAATCCGCCGCAGTTCAACGGATTCAAGCTGCTCGGCTCGCGATCGCAGCCGCTGTTGCCGGAGGAGATTCAGCAAGTCGCACGCACCAGGCCGCGCTCAGGCCGACTGCGCGGCGGTTGCGTCGAGTTCGATGTCATCGAACCATATCTCGAACTGCTGCGCCGACGTTTCCGCTGCGACACAGGCTTGCGTGTGGCGATTGACGCAGGCAATGGCACGACCGGCTTGACCGCGCCCAGGGCGCTGCTCGCGTTGGGCGTCGAGTTGCATGCCATTCGCACCGTTCCGCGACCAACAGACGGTCGCGCTGCTGATCCACAGGATCCTGAATCGATGCGGTCGCTCGCGCGAGTGACGCGCGCCATTGGCGCCGAGTTGGGGCTCTCGTGGGACGGCGATGGCGACCGCATCGGCGTGCTTGACGAACACGGACGACGCTATGAGGCTGACTGGCTGACTGCGGTGCTGGCGCGACCGCTGCTTGAGCGTCGTTCGGGCGCCGAGATTCTGTTTGACATGAAGGCGAGCACGAGCGCGATTGAGGACGTTCGCCTCCGCGGCGGCGAGCCAGTGTTGGCGCGGACGGGCTACTCGTTCTTTCGCCGATTGATGCGTGAGCGCGCGATCTCCTTTGGCGGCGAGACCAGCGGTCACATCATGTTCGGTCCCGACTATCGCGATGGCGAGCATGCGCCCTGGATCGACGACGGCGTCTTCGCCGCCTGCGCGCTTGTGGCGTCGCTCAGCGCCAACGGTCGGACGTTGTCGGAGGAAATGGCGGAGATTGAGCCAAGACCGATCTCGCCGGAGCTGCGACTTCCCTGCCCGGATGCTGACAAGACCCAGGTCGCCGACGCGATCGGCGACTGGTTCGCAATGCGTCACTCAGAGGCGCGTGTCGACCGTAGCGACGGTGCGCGAGTGTCGCTCGAAGCTGGATGGATTCACGCTCGGGGATCGAACACGGCCCCGGCGCTGAGTGTGCGCTTTGAGGCGGGTAATGAGGACACGTACCGTCGACTTGCCGAGCAGCTTGCAGAGGCGCTTGCGAGACATCCCCAAGTCGGCGGTACAGCGCAACTCGACGATCCGCCGACGATTGGTCCGCAACTGCTCACCTGACCCTCGCGTTTGACTCCCTCGCGTTGTTCTTGCACCTGCTTAGTCTGTGGACTGATGACCACTGTCGATATCCCGCGATCAATCTTCCGCGCGTACGACATCCGCGGTCGCGCAGAGGGCAGTGACGCGCCGCTGACGTCACAGTTGGCTTACCGAGTGGGTTGCGCCTATGCGCAGCGGCTGCGCCGCGGCCCCAGTCCGACGGGCCGAGTAGTCGTTGGCGGTGATCAGAGAACGTCGACGCCGTCGTTGATGAGATCGCTCATCGAGGGCGTTCTTGATTCAGGCGTCGATGTCGTGGACATCGGCCGCGCCACATCGCCGCTCGTCTATTGGTCGGCGGCGCGCCTGGATCAGGAACGTCCAACAGCAGGCGCCGTGATCACGGCATCGCACAATCCACCCGAGGACAACGGCATCAAGCTGCTCGAACCGGGCGGTATGCCGCTGCGGCCTGAGTCGATTCAAGAGGTCGCCGACGCGATCGAGAGCGGCCAGATGAGAGCCCGTGGCAGCGGTGAGCGCTCCTTCTGGGATCCCAAGCCTGACTACTGGCGTGAACTTGGCGATGCGCACCAGTTGACCCGCGCGTTTCCTGTTGCCATCGACCCGGGGAACGGCGTCGCCGCGTTGACTGCGCCCGGCGCGCTCACGGCGATTGGCGCAGAGGTCATCGCGATCAACGACGACCCAGACGAGCCGAACCCGCCGCATCCCGCGGATCCGCAGCATGCCTCGAATGTGACGCAGTTGGCGGCTCTGGTGCGTGACTCGAATGCTGAGCTTGGTTTCGCCTTTGACGGCGATGGTGACCGGTTGGGGTTGGTCGACGGACGCGGTTGGCGCGTTCCGCCCGACCAGGTATTGGCGCTCTTGGCTGAAGACTGGCTCGCCCAGCATCCAGGCGCGGTGATTCAAGTGGATGTCAAGTCATCGCTGGCAGTCTGTGAACACATCGAGCGGCTTGGCGGTCGGCCCGCATTTGGTCCGGTCGGGCACTCATTGGGCAAGTATGCGATGCAGGAGCGAGGCATCAGCTTTGGCGGCGAGGCCTCAACGCACTACTTCTATCGCTTGAGCGATCCACCGCACATCAGCGACGACGCGGTGCGTACGGCCTGCCGGATCGCGCAGGTCGCGGCGACGACGAAGCTTGAAGAGATCCTGGATCAGATTCCGCGGTTCCATACGTCGCCCGAAGTGAAGATCGCTTGCGCCGACGATCGCAAACACGAGGTTGCGGCGGCGTTAGTTCGACGATGCCGTGAGCGTTGGCCAGTCAACGAGATCGATGGCGCGCGCATCGACTTGGACGCGGAGGTCGACGGCGCCTGGTGTTTGATCCGCGCGTCAAACACGACACCGGCGCTGACCGTCGTCGTCGAGGGACGTGACGAACACGGTTACGAGGCCGCGCTCAGGATTGCGGCTGACTTGCTCGCAGAACAGGGGCTCGATCCGACGCCGTTGATCAATCAGCCGCCGCTTCAGTGAACTGCGGCCGAGGGAGCTCGAACACATCAGCGAGCAGCTCGTAGGAACGCAGCCGCGCGGCGAAGTCGTAGGTAATCGTGAGCACGATGAACTCGTCGACGTCGTAGGACGTTGCCAGCTGTTCAAGCTGTTCGCGGACGCGCTGCGGCGAACCGTGGATGCTGCGGTTCTGCATGTAGCTGATGTAGTCGAGCTCGGGCTGGGAGTAGGGGAAGTTCATCGCCTCTTCGACGGAGGGAATGCCGCCGCGGGCCCCGCGATTGCCCTTGATTCGCCAACACCAGCGGCTCCAACACAGCTGCTCGGCCTCTTCGTCGGTCTCGGCGACGGTGACTGAAACGCCTAGCGAGGCGCGTGGCTCATCGCTCACCGGCGACGGTTGAAACCGCTCGCGGTACTTGCGCACCACCTGCTCACCGCCTTCGGGCGAGATGAAATGGGCGAAGCAGTGCGACCAACCGAGCTCGGCGGCGACGTGTCCGCCGTAGTGCGATGAGCCCAACAGCCAGAGCTCGGGCATCGGCGCGTCCGGCGGCGCAGCGCGCACCTCGCGATACTGATGATCGGGCGGCAGATCGTCGGCCAGCCAACCGTAGAGATCGAGTAGCTGTTCTGGGAAATGGTCGATGCCGAGCGCGCCTGGTCCGTGCACGAGCGCGCGAGCGGTGCGACCGTCGGAACCTGGAGCGCGGCCGACACCCAAGTCAATACGACCGGGGAACTGGGTCGTCATCGTGCGGAAGTTCTCGGCCACTTTGAGCGAGCTGTAATGAGGCAGCATGATGCCGCCGGAGCCGACGCGAATTTGCGATGTGCGCGAGGCGACCTGCGGGATCAACACCTCGGGCGACGCGCAGGCGAGCGACCCGGCATTGTGGTGTTCGGCCAACCAGTAGCGCGAGTAGCCGAGTCGGTCGCAGAACTGAGCCAGCTGAAAGGTCTCGTCGATCGCGGTGGCGGCCGACCCGCCGTCGCGAATCGGAATCTGATCGAGCACGCCGAGCAGAATCTCCGAGCTCATGCGGGCAGCCTACAACTGAAGCTCTAGGCTCGCCTAAGCTGAGCACACCATTGTCGCCGTCGACCGCGTCGTCGACCTTCCGGAGTCCCTGATGACCGAACGCTCTGTCGCCCCCGACCAGCCGCTCGCGCCGCAGGCCAGTCGCGCCGTTGACGCCGCTCGCGACGCCTGGGACAGCTTTCCCGCACTGCACACGGCCAACACCGCAACGCGGGGTATGACGGCGGGAACGGCCACTGCGTGGGGACTCTCGGAGCGGGCGCCGACGAGTGAACTGCCGCCGATTTCGTTGGGCGGCGGCATTCCCGATGCCGAAACGCAGCCTCGAGCCGAACTCTTGGCCGCGATGGGGCGCGTGCTTGAGCATCCGGGCGACGCGCCGCTGGTCTACGGCGGTCCGCAGGGGTTCACGCCGCTGCGTGAAGAGATCGCGAGCTTCTTTGCGCGCAATCATCCGTCCAACCCATCTGCTGACTGGTATCTGCTGACCAATGGCGCTGCGGGCGCGATCGAGTCGATCTGCGCCGCGTTCCTCGATCCTGGCGACATCGTGATCACTGAGGTGCCGACATTCGCCGGATCGCTTCGCACGATGCGCGGCAAACAGGCGAAGGTGCTCGGCGTCGGGATGGATGACGAGGGCATCAAACTGGACGAACTGGAAATCACGCTCGATCGGCTTGAATCTGAGGGTGAACGGGTCAAGCTGATCTACACGCAACCGAGCTTCCACAATCCCACCGGTTTGACGATGACGCTGCAGCGTCGGCTCGACCTGATCGAGTTGGCCGCGCGGCGTCAAGTTTTGCTGATGGAAGACCACGCGTACTCGGAGTTGTACTTCGACGGTCCACCGCCGCCGACGTTGTCGGAGTTGGCTGACGGCTACGGCGTGCTCACGGTGGGCACGTTCTCGAAGGTGATAGCGACGGGGTTGCGGGTCGGCTGGGTGCAGGCGCGTCCGGACTGGATTCAGGCGATGGTGCCGGCGCGTTTCGACATGGGTAACAGTCCGCTGTTGCATCGGATGCTGCACGAGTACATGGTGCGCGGTGACTTTCGCGATCATGTCGAGCGCATGCGGCAGTTGTACTCGCTGAAGGCGAAAACACTCGCTGGAGCGCTTGATCAGTACGGCGAACCGTACTTCGAGCTGGCTGAGCCATCGGGCGGATTCTTCCTCTGGCTCAAACTGCGCGCCGGTCTCGAGGGAGACGCGGTTCGCGATCTCGCCGCTGAAGACGGGCTGAGCTTCGCCTCGGGCAATCGCTTCTATCCGCGCGGCAACGCGGGCGACGACGGCGAATCGCTGCGACTGGCATACTCCTGGCCGCCGACGCAAACACTCGAGGACGCCGCAGAGCGTCTCGGCCGCGCCTTCCACCGAGCTGCAGACAGCAGCTAAGCCCCGCTGGCCAGGCGTCAGCGGCTGAGCGCCAATGGCGTGGCTATAGCGGCTGAGCGCCGCTGATGGCCCTAATCTGAGGCTGCGGCTGGTTCCTGGAGGAACTCGGGGACGTCCTGGCCGGCGTCGCGGAATGCCTTGGCGAGAACGTCGTTGCGGCTGAACGAAACCGCGCCGCCGCCGGAGGCGACCCACTGTTGCGTGCCTTCGATCGAGGCGAGCTGGCCCTGGAACTTCGGAGCGACGTAGCGCGCGAAGAGCTCGTAGGAACGGCGGATGCCGTCGCGGTTGGCCCACTCGTGAGCGAGCATCATCAGACCGCCGAAGCCGCCTGAGTTCTCCTGCAGCGTCTCGATCGCGTTGATTGCATCGTCGGGCGAACCGATGATCGCGCCACCGGTCGCGACGGCGCCTTCTGGCGTCTCGGCTGTGCCGGGCAGAACCGCCTGCAGGGTGTCGCGGAAGTAGTCGAGCTGCCAGGCGCGCCAGCCGTCTCGGCACTCCTCAAAGGCCTGCTCGCGCGTTTCGGCGATGTACATCGGGATCACGAGCCGCCACTTGTTGCGGTCGACGATCTGGCCTTCGCGCTCGGCGACCTCCTCCACCTCGACCCATTGCCCCTCGAGGTTGGAGCGTCCGCCTGGCAGATAGACACCGATGCTGAGCAGTCCCATCCCATACTTGCCGGCGACCACGCGTCCGGCGGGCGAGACGGTCGAGGCGACGGCCATTTCGAAGTGCGGCTTGGTGTAGGGCGAGACCTGTAGTCGCGCGTCGGTCAGCTCGAACCAGTCAGTCTTCATGTTGACCGGTCCGTCCTGCTTGAGCAGGGCGAAGATCGCCTGCAGCGACTCGTCCATGCGCTGACGCTGGAGAAGTGGATCGATGCCCATCATCCGCGCGTCAGACGAGAGCGCGCCCGGGCCAACGCCCATCATCGCCCGGCCGCGAGTCATGTGGTCGAGCTGGATCATGCGGTCAACGGCCATCAGCGGGTGGTGATAAGGCAGTGAGACGACGCCCGTGCCGAGTCGGATGTTGCTTGTGCGCTCTGCGGCAGCGGCGATGAACACTTCTGGGGAGGCGATCAGCTCCCAGCCGGCCGAGTGATGTTCGCCGATCCAGGCCTCGTCGTAGCCCAGCTGGTCGAGCCACTCGATTAACTCGAGGTCGCGGTGAATCGCCAGCGACGGATTCTCTCCGACGCGGTGAAATGGCGCCATGAAAATGCCGAAGTCCATGCGTCCGTCGGTTGCCATGTCTGTCTCCCTGTGCCGGCCGAGGGGCTGGTGTTTCTGTAGCGCGGCCCTCGGCGTTACCTTGATCGCGAGTCTACCTGTCCGAAATCTGCAGGCCACGCGATGACGATGACCCCGTATCACCGGCGACGGACCACCCGATTCGATCCGACCATCAACTGGCGCGATGTCTATGCGCAGCGTCTGGCGACGCCTGAGATGGCGGCGGCGATGTTCAACTCAGGCGACCATCTCTGGATGCCGCCGGGGCACGCGTCGCTGCCGATCCTCGAGGCGCTGGCCGCGCGCAAGGAGGAGCTGAAAGGCGTCGAGGTGCGCGCCGTGATCGTGCCTGACGCCGGTTGGTTTACTGAGGACATGATGAGCGCGTTCCACATCGCGCCGCAGTTCGGCACGCTGTTCGACCGCGAGGCGATCAACAGTCGCGTGGCTGACTATCACCCGTACTGGTTGGTTGGAATTCACAAGGCGTGGGACGCGGGTCGCGATGAGGGCGAGGCGTGGCCGGTCGACGTGTTGCAGATTCGTTGCTCGCCGCCCAACGATGCTGGATTCGTCTCGCTGGGCGGGTCGGTGTGGGATGGGGTCAGTTCGGCCAAGCGCGCGCCGAAGGTGATCGCTGAGGTGAACGACAACGTGATCGAGACGTTCGGCGACTCCTGGCTGCACGTGTCGGAGATTGATTGCTTCGTGCCAGCCGACTCGCCGGTCGTGGTCAACCTTGAGCATCCTGAGCCAAACGAGACGGACCTTGGCATTGCCCACTATGTGAGCCAGCTGGTCAGGGACGGCGACACGATTCAGGTCGGCGTTGGATCGCACACGGGCGCGTTGCCGCGACTGGGGGCGTTCGACGAGCGAGAGAATCTCTCCTACTTCGCGGAGCTGACTGTCGAGGGGCTCGTGCCGCTGGTCGAGCGCGGCGTGATCACGGGCAAGTACTCGGACACGCATCCAGACAAGTTCGTCGCCACAGTGATCGGCAACACGCCGGAGGAACACGCCGTCGTGCATCGCAATCCCGCGTTCGAGACGTACAGCATCGAGTATCTGCTCGATCCGCGACAGATCGCGCGCAACGAGAACATCGTCGCGATCAATGGCGCGCTTAACGTCGACCTCTCGGGTCAGGTCGGCGTTCACACGATCGGCCCGCGGGTGTACGCCGGGGTCGGCGGCCATCTGGCCTTCGCGATGGGCGCATACCTGGCGCCGAAAGGGCGCTACGTGACAGTGATGCCGTCGACCAATCGTTCGGGCACGATCTCGACGATTATGGCTCAGTTCGATCCTGGCCAGATCGTGACAGTGCCGCGGGACATCGCCGACACGGTCGTGACGGAGTACGGGATTGCGCGGCTGTTGGGCAAGACGGTGCGTCAACGGGCGGATGAGCTGATCGCGATCGCGCATCCGGACTTCCGCGCCGAACTCCGCCGAGAGGCGCAGCGTCTGTTCTATCCGTAGGCGGCGCGGCGAGTCACGCGAGTGTGATCGATGCGGCTCTACACGATCGGTTTCACGCGCAAGTCGGCGCGCACATTCTTCGACGACTTACTCGGTCATTCAGGCGCGGCGCGTGTACTCGATGTGCGTGCTCGGCCGAGTTCGCAACTGGCGGGCTTCGCCAAAGTTTCGCAGTCAGACGGCGACTTTCAGTTTCTGCTCAATCGACTTTGCGGTCTGGACTACGCACACCTCCCTGAACTGGCGCCGACCACCGAGCTGCTGAGCAGCCTGCGCGCTCGTGAGATTGATTGGCGGGAGTATCGCGAGCGGTATCTGGCGCTGATTGAGCGGCGCCATGTCGCCGAGCGGCTCGACCGCGCGCTCATCGCCGAAGGTGTCCTGCTTTGCAGTGAGGCGTCACCGGAGCATTGCCATCGTCGACTCGCAGCCGAGTTTCTGCAGCAGCATTGGGGCGACGTGGACATCGTCCATCTTTAGTCATGCTCTCGGATCCAGGCGCCGATGCGGTCGATCGCCTCTTGGCCCTCGGGCAGTATCGGCGCGAACGCGTGCCAGACGTGGAACATGTCGTCCCAGACCTCTTCAACGACGTCGACGCCTGCTGCACGAGGACGGTCGGCGACCCGCGTCGTGTCGCGGCAAATCATCTCGACGGCGCCCGCTTGTAGCAGCATGGGCGGAAGATCGCGGTAGTCAGCGAACAACGGCGACACGAGTGGATCGGTACGCGGAGTCTCGCCGGCGTACATTGCCGCCCAACCCTGTGACGCAGTGATCGCGACCGTGTTGTCGGGGAGCGTGGGATCTTGGCGGCCGAATTGAGCCAGTTCCTCGGGACTGGCGGCCAGGTCGGTCCATGGTGAGATGCCGACACCGCCCGTCGGCATCCGGGCGCCGCGATCACGGGCTGCGATCAGCGTCGACAGCGTCAACCCGCCGCCGGCCGAATCGCCGGCGACAAACACGGAGCGCGCTTCGCCGGGTCCGTCGGGACCGCTGTTCCAAATGAACTCCAATCCGGCCAGGGAATCGTCGATCGCGGCGGGAAAGGGATGTTCGGGCGCGAGACGGTAGTCGAGACTGAGCGCAACGCAACCAGCGGCGCGACAGATGTCGGCGACCAGACGGCGATGCGACTTCGTCGAGCCGAGGACGTACCCACCACCGTGCACATAGAGCAGTCGGCGTTGCGGATCGGCGTCGGGCAAGGTCGTCCATTCGCCGGGTACGCCGTTGGCGTCGACCTCCCGCACGCTGACGTCATCACCGAGCGGAAAGGCGAACGCAGTTTCAAGCGCCACGCGTTGCTCTTCGACGCTAGGATCGCCACCGATCATCGAGGCGGCGGCCTCGCGCATGGCTGCAACGACCTGGGCATACTCTTCTGACGGCATGGGGCGACACTCCACTCAACGATCTCTCGCCAAGGTAGCCATCTTCGCGCGGACCGTTGTCGTCGATCGGCGATACTGGGGCCAATAGCGATTGGAATTCTCTGTGCGCATTCTGACTCCGCCTACTGCGGCCTCGCTGCAGGGCAAGATTGACGCCATCCGACAGCTTGAGGCTGACGGATTCGCCGGCGCCTTCTTGCCCTCGATGGGTCACGACGCGATGACCGTCTTGGCGCTGGCGGCGGGCGAGACCTCGGAGATCGAGCTGGGCACCTATGTCGTCCCAACCTATACGCGACATCCCGTGGCGATGGCGCAGCAGGCGCTGGCGACGAATGCCGCGTCAGGCGGTCGATTCACCCTGGGGCTCGGGCTGTCGCACCAGATCGTGATCGAGAGCTCCTGGGGGCTCGACTTCAGCAACGTCGTGCGACACATGCGCGAGTATCTCGAGGTGCTGCAGCCGCTGATGCGCGGAGAGGCGGTCGACTACGAGGGCGAGGAGTTTCGCGTGCACTCGCAGATCGATCTGCCCGATTGCGAGCCGCCCTCGGTGGTCGTCGCCGCGCTCGGGCCGCAGATGCTGCGCGTGACGGGTCGGTTGGCAGATGGCACGGCGCTTTGGCTGGCGGGGCCGAAGTGGATCGAGGAGGTCGTGATTCCCGAGATGGGCGGCGCGGCGCGAGAAGCGGGCAAGCCCGATCCGCGCATCATCGCCGGCGTGCCGATCGCTGTGACAGCGGACCCTGACGCCACGCGTGAGCGGATCGGCCGCGCGTTTGCGATGTACAACACGTTGCCCTCATATCAACGGGTGATTGAGGGATCCGGCGCGAGCGATCCGTCGGGCGTCTCCATTGTCGGTAGCGAGGAGGAGGTCGAGCGCGAATTGCTGCGCTGGCGAGACCTCGGCGTGACCGATTTCTACGCCGCCTTCGAGGGCGCAACAGCTGAGGAACGTCAGCGTACTCGCGAGTTCATGTCTTCGCTGGCGCCAAGCATCTAGCGAATCGGTAGCCTGCGAGCGACCAGATCACGAGTTGAATGGAAGCAGCATGACCGTCTTTCTCGAGGTTCGCCACCGCATCAAGCCGTTGACCAACACGGCGTTCGACCTGTTCGTCGACTTCTACGCCGAGACGGTCGTCCCGGCGACTGAACGTCACGGCATCGATCTGTTCGGCGCCTGGAAGATGACGGGCGGCGAAATGGGCTGGGACATTTCGCTGCATCGATACGAGGACATGGCGCACGCCGAGCGGGCTTTGGGCTCATTGGCGAAAGATCGCGCTCTGTGGTCGGCGGTTGAGAAGCTGCGCGGTGAGATTGAGATTGAAGAGGTGACAAAGTTCGCCGTGCCCGTCTCGTATGGGACCGAGGAACGCCTTGAGGCGGCGCTGAACGCATCGCCCGACGAGCCGCGACAGTACCTGCTCGCCGTCCTGGAGACGGCAACAGGGGGCGTCCTGCCCGCAATCGAGACCATTGGCAAACTGGTCGACACGCTCGACGGCGCAGGCGCGATGCAGTTGGCGACGGCATATGCGTCGAGCACAGGTCGCTCAGGCGAGCTGACTGATCTGTGGATCATGCCGCACGGCGTAGCGCCGATGCTGCCGTATCGCGCCGGCGATCCGCTCGCTGACGTGATCGGCCCACTGCGGAAGCACGCGCCCGAGGAGTCGGTCTACTTCCTCAACCCGCTGCCTTACTCGAAGATGCAGTAGGCGCGGGCGGTCCGGCGGCGGCGCTAGCCGCTGCCTAGACGCCTGCGATCCTCGCCACGCCTGAGCCTACGGTTGCGCCGACGCTCTTCGAGCTCTTGAATCTCGTCCTCAAGTTCTTCCTCGAGCAAGAGATCCCTCTTCTTCTCCATCAGTTCTTGCCGTCGGTCTTTGTCTGAAGGGATAGCGTCAATGACTTCATAGGTAGTGCTCTGTTGTCCTCTACGGTCAGCTTGGATCTCCGAGAATCTGCGAGCTATCGCATCTTTGGCTTCGTCAGCTTTGTCTTTCCTGAATCCGATCAACCAGACGACGGCGGAGAATCCAAGCCAAAAGCAGCCAGCGATAATGCCCCCTGAGGAGCCTTCGACTGCTCCGGTCGCGAGAATCGCGACGCCAATCAACGCGAGTATGCCGACGAAGAGGTTGCCAATCGTGCTCATGATTGGCCTCGCTCTGCCCTCTCCATAGCCTCCCGCTTCTTGACTTCAATCTCCATCTGCCTCATGGCTTCTGCTTCTGTTGAAGGTCGCATTAGAAGGGCAAGAATCAGGCCAAAAATCCCAAGCACCATTCCGAGCAAGAAACCGCCAAATCCGCTCCTCCCCTTTCCCTTCAAAATCCTATAGCCGAAGAACCCAAAGGCGAGCCAAACGACCAAGAAGATCAGAATCACGACATCCACAACAGTCCGCCTTTCCGAGCTGGCACGGAGCTGGCACAGCGCATTCTATCAAGCGAGTTGCGGGGATTATCAGGCGATATGGTTACTGATTCTTGGCGCGGACGATCCGGCGGCGGCGCTCACGTCACCATGCGGCGGACGATCTCGTAGGTCAGCTCGACGCCCATGTTGAGGTTTTCGATCGTCATGTGCTCGTCGTTGCCGTGGAAGCCTGACGCCTCATCGGCGCTGAGCAGCACCGGGATGAATCCATAGGCGGGAATGCCCTGCTGGCGCAGGAAGCGGTTGTCCGTTCCGCCAACGCAGGTCGACGGCACGACCGTGGCGTCCTCGACCGCTTCGTTGACCACGGACTCAATAGTGCGGTAGAGTTCGGTGTCCCAGTCGACCTCAACCGGTTGGTCCTGATCCCATCCTGAGAACTCAACCTCGATCCGGTCGTCGTCGATGACGCCGATCACTTGTTGTCGCCAGTCCTCGCGGTCCTGTCCGGGCAGTAAGCGACAGTCGATCACCGCCTCAGACTTGGCGGGGATCACGTTGGCTTTGATGCCGCTGTTGACCATGGTGACGTTGAGCGTGTTGATGAACATGGCGTGGACGAAGGGATGGTCGGTGACCAGCTCGGCCAACTCGTCGGCGTCTTTGACTGGAGGGATGTGCCCTTCCTCGATCAGGCGGTCGAGCCAGACCTGAGTCGATGGAGTGATCGTGACGGGGCGCTCCCAGGCGGCGAGCTTGGAGAGCGCATTGACGAGATGCACGGCTGAGTTGTCATAGTGCGGTCGAGAGCCATGCCCGGGCGTGCCGACGGAGGTGAGCTTGAGCCAGCAGATGTCTTTCTCGTTGGTCGCGACGGAGAAAATGGTCGCGTCCTGGCCCATCAGCTGCGTGCTGCCCGAGCCGCCTTCGGAGAGTTCAAACTCCACATCGACGAGGTCAGGGCGGTTCTTGCAGAGCCACTCCATGCCCCAGACCGAGCCCGCCTCTTCGTCGGGCACGCCGCAGAAGACGAGGTCGCGCTTGAGCGGCACGTTGTGACGCTTGAGCAGCAGCATCGTCATCAGATGCATGATCCCGCAGCCCTTCATATCGACCGCGCCGCGTCCGTACACCTTGCCGTCCTCGATCAAGCCCGAGAAGGCGGGTTTGGTCCAGTACGCCTCCTCGACCGGCACGACGTCGGTGTGATTGCAGAGCATCATGGCGCGCTTAGAGCCGTCGCCGCGCAGCCAGGAGAAAACGGCTTCGCGGTTGGGCTGGATTTCCACGTACTCGACCTCCATTCCGGCGTCCTCGAGGATGGCGCCGAGCCAGCGAGCGGCCGGCTTCTCGTTGCCTGGAGGGTTGGAGGTGTCGATCTGCAGGTACTTGATGAAGTAGTCCAGCGCTTCATCAAAAGCGGATTGCCAGTTGATGGTTCCATTAGTCGACATGTGTCGCTCCAATTGCGCGTCCGCAGACCAAGCTTCAGATTGAGGTCAGGGTAAACGAGTACGAAGTCGTCGCCACGGAGTGTGGCGGCTCGCGCTACCATGCGGAACATATGAGCCAGACTGTTGCTGCCACTGGGTCGGCGGATGCGCTGGAGCAGTTTCATCCGATTGTGCGGGATTGGTTCCGCGAGCGCTTCGGCGACCCGACGTTCGCCCAGCAGGATGGCTGGCCGGCGATCCGCGAGGGCGCGGACTGTCTGATCGCGGCGCCGACCGGCTCGGGCAAGACGTTGACCGCCTTTCTGGCCGGGATCGATGAGCTGATCCGCGAGGGCGAGCGCGAGGAATTGCCCGATGAGGTGCGGATACTGTACGTCTCGCCGCTGAAGGCGTTGTCGAACGACATTCGCCGCAATCTTGAGGAGCCCTTGACTGGCATCCGTCAGTTGGCTGAGGAGCGTGGCGTTGCGCTGCCGCGGATTCGCATGGGTCTGCGGACTGGCGATACAACGCAGGCAGAGCGACGCGCGATCGTCAAGCGTCCGCCGCAGATCCTAATCACGACACCGGAGTCGTTGTATCTGATGCTGACGGCGAAGCAGTCGCGCGAGGTATTGCGCACCGTGCGCACTGTGATTTTGGACGAGATCCACGCCGTCGTGAGAGACAAGCGCGGCTCTCATTTGGCGCTGACATTGGCTCGACTCGACCATGTGGCCGAACGTCGACCGACGCGGATTGGGCTCTCGGCGACGCAGAAGCCGATGTCGGAGATCGCGGCCTTTCTGACCGGGCTTGACGACGAGGCGCGGCCGCTGCCTTGCCGCATTCTCGATCTGGGGCATCGACGTGAGCTGAAGCTGT
Organism: Dehalococcoidia bacterium; assembly: GCA_965221705.1. GTDB lineage: Bacteria > Chloroflexota > Dehalococcoidia > Bin125 > Bin125 > Bin125. The sequence continues at coordinate 2,188,677 of OZ244908.1, read as the reverse complement.
GGATTGAGACCACTGATGCGCCTTTGCAGGCGCTAGCCACGCATGAGCACTGGGGCGCGGTCTACGACCGCCTTGCGGAACTGATCGTTCAGCATCGGACGACACTGATCTTCGTCAATCGCCGATCGTTGGCCGAGCGCGTCGCGCACGAGCTCGGCATTCGCGTGGGCAAAGAGCATGTCTCCGGACATCATGGCTCGCTCTCTAAGGAGCGTCGGCACGTGATGGAGCAGCGGCTCAAGTCGGGCGAGCTCAAGGCGGTGGTGGCGACGGCGTCGCTGGAACTTGGCATTGACATCGGATCGGTCGATTTGGTTTGCCAGATCGGTTCGCCGCGTCGGATTGCGACCTTTCTACAGCGCGTTGGCCGATCGGGGCATGCGCTTGGTCTGGTGCCGCACGGCGCGTTGTTTCCGACGTCGCTTGACGAACTGGTCGAGTGCGCGGCGATGGTGAGGGCGGTTGAACGCGGCGATCTCGACCGCATCTGCCAGCCGACGGCGCCGATCGAGATTCTGGCTCAGCAGATCGTGGCCGAGGCCGCCTCAGACGAGGAGTGGCCGGAGGACGAGCTCTATCAACTCATGCGTCGCGCGGCGCCGTATGGCGAGCTCGCGCGCACTGCATTTGACGAGACGGTTGAAATGCTTGCGACGGGCGTCGGCGAGGGCGGCGGGCGTTCGCAGCCGTTGATCCATCGAGACCGCATCAATGGAGTTGTGCGACCGCGTCGGGCGGCGCGGATGACGGCGATTCTCAATGGCGGGACGATCCCCGAGACGGGCGACTACCGCGTGATCAAGGAGCCCGAAGGAGCGTTTATCGGCACGGTCAACGAGGACTTTGCCATAGAGACCGCAGCCGGCGACATTTTTCTGTTGGGCAGCACTTCGTGGCGAATACGGCGCGTCGAAAACAAGGGCATCGTGCGGGTCGAGGATGCGCACGGCGCTCCACCGACGATCCCGTTCTGGTTGGGCGAGGCGCCGGGCCGCAGCGTCGAGCTGTCGGCCGCGGTCGGTGAACTTCGCCGCGATATTGGGGCGCTGAGCGACGACGCGGAGTCGGCGGCGCGTCGGCTACAACGCGAGTGCCACATGCAGGCGATCGCCGCCGAGCAGATGGTCGAGTATCTGGCGGAGACGCAAGAGGCGCTGCAGGTGATGCCGTCGGATACTGATGTCGTCTTCGAACGATTTTTCGACGAGGCGGGCGGTCAGCAGCTGGTCGTCCACGCTCCGTTCGGATCGGGAGTCAACCGCGCCTGGGGGCTGGCGTTGCGCAAGCGGTTCTGCGTCCGGTTCGACTTTGAGCTGCAGGCTGCGGCCAACGAAGAGGGCATTCTGCTCTCGCTCGGGCCGACGCAGTCGTTTCCGCTCGAGGAGGCGTTTGAATATCTCAAGGCGGACAATGCGGAGCAGTCGTTGCGCCAAGCCGTGCTGTACGCGCCATTCTGGAACACGCGTTGGCGCTGGGCGGCGACGCGCGCACTGGCCGTGCCCAGACGTCGAGCGGGCAAAGAAGTGCCGCCCTATCTGCAACGGATGATCGCCGACGACCTGTTGGCAGCCGTGTTTCCTGCGCAGGTCGGTTGTCAGGAGAATCTGGCTGGACCGCTCGAGGTGCCTGACCATCCGCTGATCGCGCAGACGATGGACGACTGTCTGCACGAAGCGGTCGACACGGACGCATTGATCGACGTGCTGCGGCGGATCGAGCGCGGTGAGGTTCGACTGCATGCTCGCGACACCGTGACGCCGTCGGCGATGGCGCAGAGCATCATCAACATCAATCCGTTCGGATTTCTCGACGATGCGCCGCTCGAGGAACGCCGAGCGCGCGCGGTGATGACTCGACGGACGCTTCCGAACGAGCAACGCGACCTCGGGCAGCTCGATGTTGACGCGATTGAGCGGGTTCGCGAGGAAGCGTTCCCGCCGATCCGCGACGCTGAGGAGCTGCACGAGCTCTTGCTCTCGGTGGTCGCGTGGCGCGAGTCGGCGGAGGGTCGGTTGGCGGCGGTAGCTCCGACCTTGGACAAGCGCGAGATTGGCGAGATGCTCGCTGAGCTCCAGTCCCAGGGTCGCGCCGCGCGGGCCGAGGGGCCGGATGGCGCCGTCTGGTTTGCGGCTGAGCAGCTGGAGTCGATCCGTCAGTTGTTTCCTGATCATGCCGTTGACCCGAGTTTCAAAGTGCCGGAGTCCGCGTTGATCCTGCCTGACGATCGCGAGGATGCGCGGCTGAAGCTGGCTCGAGGACACATGGAGATCGCGGGACCGATCACCGCCGAGCAACTGGCCGAGCGCTGCGGCCTGTCGCCGCAGGACTGCGGCTATGGCCTGGCTCAGCTTGAGGCGTACGGCGAGGTGATGCGCGGCAGTTTCACGCCGCCGCTGGCGCCGACCTCAGTCGACGACGCCGAGGAGTACTGCGATCGCCGACTGTTGGCGCGTATCCATCGCTACACGATTGCTCGGCTGCGAGCCGAGATTGAGCCGGTCACCGTGCAGCACTATCTGCGCTTCCTGTTGCGCTGGCAGCATCTGGCGCCTGACACACGTTTGTCGGGCAAGGCGGGCGTGCGCGCGGCGATCGAGCAGCTGCAGGGGTTTGAAGCGCCGGCGGCGTCGTGGGAGCGGGATCTGATTGCATCGCGCGTGTCGGACTATCGCGAAGCTTGGCTGGACGAGCTCTGTCTGGCGGGCGAGATCGCCTGGGCTCGCTTGACGCCGCGTTCTGCGCGGCGCGCTCCGACCAAGTCGACGCCGATCGCGCTGGCATTGCGGCGCGACTTTCGCGCCCTGCTCAGCGCCGTGCGCCGTCCGGCGCCGCCGCCGGCAGCTCGCGGACGTTCCGCGCCTGAGCCTACGCCCGACGTCGCCGATCAGCTGCACGCTGAGGGCGGCGCGGCGAGTCAGATTCTGCGGCAGCTGGACGAGCGCGGCGCGTTGTTCTTTGACGAGTTGGTCGACGGCACGCGTCGTCTCGCTACCGATGTCGAGAGCGGCCTGCGTGAGCTGGTCGCTTGCGGTCTCGCCCACGCAGACGGATTTCAAGGTCTGCGACAGCTGATTCGCCCGTCTCGACGGTCGCGGCGTCCGCGCTATGGCGGTGGCGGCGTGTTCATCGGCGAGGGTCCGGCCGGCCGCTGGGCTTCGTTGCCGCCGTCGGTCGATGGTCCCGCCGACCCGGTCGAGGCTGACGAGCTGGCTGAGCGCATCGCTCAGATTCTGCTTCAGCGATACGGCGTCGTGTCGCGCGAGCTGGCGACGCGCGAGAGTCTGACGATCCAGTGGCGCGACGTCCTGCGATCGCTGCGTCGCCTCGAGGCGCGCGGCGAGATTCGCGGAGGTCGATTCATCCAGGGACTGTTGGGCGAGCAATTCGCGCTGCCCGCCGCGCTCGACCAACTGCGCGCCGTGCGCCGCTCGGAGTCAAACGGCGAGCGCGTCACGATCGCCGCCAGCGACCCGTGCAACCTGGTCGGCATTCTCCTGCCGGGACAGAAGGTGCCCGCGCGTCTCGGCGCGAGGTTGACGCTGCTCGATGGCGTTCCTGAAGCGGAGCTCGGCGGCGCGGAGGCCGCAGGCGACTAGTCGTGAGTTGAGTTGGGACTACCGGTGAGCCAGGCGATGACGAGTCGCAGTTCGGCCCGCGACAGGCGTAGACCGATGCGCTCGTGCAAGTCGCCGACGGTGATCTCAGGCTCGACGTCGAGGAGACGACGCACTCGCGCGATGTGAGGTTGGGGCGGCAAGGCCGGCTCGAGGTCGACACTGACTCCGTTTCGCATCGCGGTGACCAAGTGGGACGCGACGGTGGCGGGCGAGAGCATCCGCCGCTCGGCGATCGCGAGCAGCGAGTGTCCCGACTGAAACAGGTTCAGCGTGGTCTCCCAGCTCTGTTGCGTGTCTCCCGCTGGCGTGCTGGGGCTCGGTTCGGCCTGTTTCTCAACAGGTTGCGCAACAGGCGCTTCAGAGATCTCGAGGATGGCGCTCAGCTCGCGCCAGTACCGCTCGACCGCCAGCGAGCCGACACCGTCGACGCGAGCCAGCGCGTCGACCGTCGGCGGGACCGATTGCGCGAGCGCGCGCATCGCTTCGAAGGTCAGGAGATCGGACGGGTCGCACGACTCCTGGTTACTCGTCAGTGTTCGCCACTCGGCGAGCGCGTTGAATCGCTGCTGCCAACTGAGCGGCGCGTCGCCCGATGGTTCATCAGTGTCCTTCCGTGATGCCACCGGCATGGGTTGCGATTCCTCCGCAGCGGCTCGATCCTGCGAGACGTCGCTGAACTGCGCGACGACGCTTAACAGTTCAGCTCCGTAGCGCGCGATCTTGCGGTCCCGGAACCCTTTGATCTCGCGTAACTCTTGAGGCGTGCCTGGTCGCACCGTCGCGATGTCGGAGAGTTCGCGGTTGCTCGCGACGACAAACGCTGGCACGTCATCGCGCTGAGCGAGCTTGAATCGCGCATCCCGAAGCGCCTCGTACAGTTCATTGTCGATGCCATCTGAGTCTGGTGGCGTTGATTGTCCAGGCGGTTGAGGAGGATCGTCGGGATTGACGACAACTGCAGCGATGTCTTGCGGGATCAGGCCTTGTTCACCGTTGCAGTTATCGCAATGACTACAAGTGCCCCACGTGGGACTGTCGCCGAAGTAGTTCAGAATTCGCGCCCAGCGGCATGATGACTGTTCGCAGAAGTTCATCATTGTACGTAAGCGTTGTATGCGGGCCTGACGCTCCGTCTCGTCGGTGAGTTGGTCGATGAAGTGCTTTTGCCGATGCCAGACGCCTTTGGTGTAGAAGAGCAAACACTCCGATGGCTCGCCATCTCGACCGGCACGGCCGATCTCTTGGTAGTACGACTCGATCGACGATGGCATGTCCAAATGCGCGACGAGTCGGACATCAGGCTTGTCGATACCCATTCCGAACGCGATGGTGGCGCAGACCACCGCAGTCTCGCCGGCGAGAAAACGGTCTTGCACGCTGTGACGCTCAGCGCCGTTCATCCCTGCGTGATAGTGCGCGGCCGAAATGCCTCGGTCACGTAGCTGTTCGGCGTGTCTCTCAGTGCTGCGTCGCGACAAGCTGTAGACGATCGCCGCGCCGTTGCGCACTCGCAGCAGTCGTTCAGCCAATACATCGATGGCTTTTCGCTTGGGCAGGATGCGCAAGGTGAGATTGTCGCGCATGAAGCCGGTGCTGAAGGTCTGCATCCGCGGACGATCGAGTTGCTGAACAATGTCGCGCTGTACCTGCGGTGTGGCTGTCGCCGTGCAGGCGACGGTGGGTACATCGACGAACCGCTCGGTCAGCTTGCGCAGCTCGCGATAGTCGGGGCGAAACTCGTGTCCCCACTCAGAGATGCAGTGCGCCTCGTCGATCGCGATCAGACTGGGCGGCTGACGCTCGAGCAGTCGACGGAAGCGCTCGGTGTTGACCCTCTCGGGCGCGACGTAAAGGAGTCGCACCGCGCCGCTCACAACATCACGTTCGACATCGGACAGTTCATGGGGCGACATGGCGCTGTTGATGCTTCGGGCGTTCGCGCCGGCGCGTTGCAGCGCCTGCACCTGGTCGTGCATCAGGGCGATCAGCGGCGAGACAACGAGGGTGAGTCCGTCGGAGAGGATTGCGGGCAGCTGGTAGCAGAGCGATTTACCGCCGCCGGTCGGCATCAGCACGAGCGCGTCGCCGTGAGACTGAACGTGCTCGATCACCTCTCGCTGTTGCGGCCGGAACGCGTCGTGACCAAAGTACTGGCGGAGCGCGGCGAGCAGTGGATCTGTCGGATCGATGGTCGCTGACGCCACGCCAGTTCCTCCGCAGCTTCACACGGACTGACTGTTGATTCGTTCGCGAACGGCTCAGGTAGGAGCTTTTGCCTCGGGGCTGGCTGGTTCGAGCTGACCGGAGAGTACGCGGAACGTGCGCTGCAGCGCTTCAGGCGTCGATAACGCCCGACCGGCGGTACCCCAGGTTGGACCATCGGGCCAAAAGCCCTCGGGGATGATGAAGCCGCGGATCAGCATCAGGGCCGGCTCATTGACTGCCGCGATCTGCTGACCCAGTTGCAGCAGCGCCCGCCCAAGCGCGGTCTCTTCGAAGATCCAGCCGTGCATCTCGTGCTGCGTCGGTGGGGATGCTCCCGGACGCGACGTGACCGCCTCCTGATAGAAGGCGCGCAGATCTTCGACGACGAACCGGAGCAGGATTGGCATCGGATGTCTCCACGCAGGTCCGCTCGCCGCGGTCGGCGGGGCAGAGAGGCCTGCGCCTTCGGCGCAGGCGGCGATGAACGTGACCAGTGTGTCGATATCGTCGGGCCGCGCGCCGCTCATGCCGACTGTCGTGCGCCCGCGTCGGCGTCGAGCCTCCTCGTACCAGGGTCGCAGCAGATCGACCTCGGAGCGCAGCGCCGCTTCGAGATCGCTGACATCGGGCTCGGGCAGGGATATAGCGCAGGCCCAGACGCCGTCGCCCTCGCCGGCGGGCGCATCGCGGGGATAGTCGACGAGCGTTGGTTCGCGGGCCGAATCGAGCAGGTCGAGTGCGTGGCGCAAGACATCGCGCTGGAAGTCTGGATGCTCGGCCGCGCCGAACGGTCGACCGAGCGGGAATGGTACCCAGAGCGCGCGGGGCGGCCGGATCAGCTCGCTGTGTTCGCGCACGAGGCTGATGCTTGTCGTGGGGATGCCGTGCCGTTGCAGGTAGTGCGAGAGGACGCCGACGACGCCCGTGCAGGCCGGTCAAACGGGAGCGAGCATGGCCGCGTCGACGCCGGAGGCTCGCAGTTGTCGGGCGATGTCGGCGGCGGCCGCCTCGAGTTTGGCCAGATTGGGATCGGCCCCCATCACGGAGATGTGCCAGGGCGACACTGCGCCGACGACTCCCGATTCGGCCAGCTCGCTGAGGCGATCCAATGGAAGTACGACGTTGATGTCACGCTGATAGTGAGTGCGGTCGAAGTTGACGCTGACGTGCGATTGGGTGATGTCGGCGCGATCGACGTCGTTGGGGATCAGTCGATAGCCGCCATCGCCGAAGCGGAATGGCGGATCGTCGGATCGATGCAGGCCGGCCGAGGTAATGAGAGCGACCGTCGACTCGGCGAGCGGCGGCGGCGTCAGCCAAGGAGTTGCCTCGGAGTCGAAGCTGGCGAAGCGCTGGTGACCCATAGCGCGCAGCATCTGCGCTTCCTGGTGGTGGAGGTCACTGAGTCGAACCATGATTGCTGTCCGATCTTCAATCAGAGGTCGGGTACTCGATGGTCAGTTCGTTGGGGTCATATCCAAAGACCCTCAGCATGTCACGAGCGCGACGCTCCATGTTGGTTGCATTCCAATTGACGTCCAAGAAGTAGGTAGTCCCTGGAATCCGCGTGGCACGGCGTATCTGCTCGGCGGATGTCGAGACGTACGCACGCGTTCGTCCCTGCATGAGCGGTGAAGTTGACACACGTGTCAGAAACTCGTGCTCGTGCCGTGAGTGGACAGCCGAGGCGACATCGACCAGCATGGCGCTCCACGTTCTGAACACATAGCGACGGTTCCACAATGAGTAACTCGCTGGTCTCGGTGCGAACTTCAAGCCCTTGCGGGGCGTTTGGGGACTCTCAACAGAGAGCGAGCCTGCCTGGACAGGATCTGGTTGGACGGCATTGGCCGACTCGGACGACGGCAACAATCTCGACAGCTGATTGAGCGAATCTCTCACTTGATCTGGAGTCGGTCGGACGCCTTCCTCCTGTTGGACGGTGCGCTGTACGAGTCGATTGAAGCTGTCGTCAGTTCCTGAGAGCAGCCGCCGTACGGCTCTTGGGATCGCTTGCTGAACCACTCTGGCATCGCGGATGCTCTGCAGCCTGGCTTTGGCGGCGCGCTCGGCGGCGCCGGAGGTCACGTTGCGATACTCGAGACATTGCTGGAGCAGCGACGCGACGGCTTCGCCGTTGTCCTTGGCGAGATCGAAACGCGCGAAGAGACGGTCGTCGGGCTGACCCTTCTCGCGGGGGAGATACATCAGCCACTTGATGCCGCTGGTCAAAACGCAGATGTCAACGCCTTCTTCGAAGGCGTAGCCCAACAGCTGGGTGACGTGTTGGGTTGGATCTTCGCGCGGGGCTTTGGCTTCGATCAGACCGATCGCCTTGCCGCTGGCGCCGAGCAGGGCGTAGTCCATACGTCCGCCGGAACGGACCTTGTACTCCTGGCGGACTCTTGAGAGACCCTTCCAGCCGAGTTGATTCAGAATCGGGTCGATGAACTCGCGTTTGGCGTCGGCTTCGCTCAAGGTGTCCAAACCTGAGCCGAAGTCATGAATCTCTTCGCGCGCCAGCCGGATCTGCTCTAGCAACGTCATCACGTGCCTCCCGGGCCGATGCTAACGGACAGCTGGGCGCCGGCCCGAGAGGATGACGGCCCGACGCTAGGGCGCTTCTTCAATCGTGGCCGACAGCGAGCCGCGGCAATGCGGGATGCGTGGATCGGGGCCCCAACCGTGAATCTGATCCTGGTGACCACGGACCGTCTCGTAGTCGGCGGTCTCGACTATGCCGCGGCCGTGACCGTCGATCATTGAGGCGATCGCAAACGCCTTTTCTTTCGAGTAGCCGAAGACCGCGCCGAGCATCTCAATGACGTACTCGTAGGAGTGGTCATCGGAGTCATGCAGGAAGAGGTGGAATCGCTTCTCCAGCTCGCTGCCGCGTTCGGCGTCGACGTCATCCTCGACGACGACATCCGGTCGTGGCAGCGCGGGTTGCGAACTCATGCGGCGGCCTCGCGCAGCGCCCGCCATTCGGGAGCCTCGTGGTCGCCGTCGGCCCAGAGTTCGGCCGCGCGTCGAAGCGCTGATTTCGCCTCCTGCATATCGCCTTTGGCGGTCTGAGCGCGTCCGAGGCGGAAGAGATCACGCGCTGTCGCGCCGCGGTCAAGGCGTTCGCGCAAGAGTTCCAGCGCCTGTTCGGTCTGACCGGCGCGCAGACGGGCCTCGACCAGGGTCTCTTCGAAGACGTCTCGTTGGGCGTTGGAACCGCCTAGCGTGACGAGTAGATCTCGGACGGAACTGAGTCTTTCGGCGGCGGCCTCGTAGTCGCCCTGGCCGAACGCTGAGAGCGCCTCGACGACGGGCGTGACGACGTCGCCGGCGGTGGGGTGTCCACGCTCAGCCGCTTCGCGGAGACCGTCGATCAGCTGGCCGAGGCCGATCTCGTCTCCGAGCGCGGCGAGCGCCATGGCACGGTGCACGTCGACCCAGACCGTGCCGGGTTTCGGAAAGGCCGAGGCAGCCAGTTCAGCGATCGTCTGCCAGTCGGCCTGTGCGGCGGACTCACCGCCGACGGTGTCGTGTAGCCGACAGCGCCAGAGCAGCGAGGCCGCGTCGGCGACTGCGCCGAGCGCGTCGCCCTGGACGTCGGCGCCGGGTCGGATCGCATCGTCGTGCAGCTCGAGGGCGTCGGCGCGGCGTCCCTGCGCGAGCAGAAACAGCGCTTGATGCCAGGTCAGATGGCGGAAGAAACCGGCTCGTTCAGGGAAGTCGGCGAGCCATTCGCCCAGGAACTCCACGCCGCCGCCAATGTCGTGCTCTTCGAAGAAAACGTGCGACATGGCGTGAGCAGCCTGTCCGTTCTGGCGGCGCAGTTCGAGCGATCGTTCGACCAGACGTCGAGCGGTATCGAGCTCATCCATCTCGTGATTGGCGAAGGCGTGCCAGCTGAGGAACCACCAGTCGTCGCCGAACGCGGGGGCGAGTCGGTCGAACTGCTCGAGCATGCGCTCGCGCTTTTCGACGCCGCCGCCGTAGAAGTTGCCGCCCAGCCACTGCAACACGATTGGAGCGTCGCGCGGTGTTTCGGCGAGATGATCATCGATCAATGCGGGCGCGTCAGCGGCGCGCCCTCGAGCGCTGGCGCCGAGGATGGCGGCGTGACGCTGCTCGCGCGGAGTCGCCCGCTCGGCGAGCGCATGGGCGCGATTGGCGAGTTCGGCGGCGCGCTGTCCTTCGCCGCGAAAGAGGTGGAAGAGTCCGAGCTGCGAGTGCGCCAGGGCGAAGTCTGGGTCCAGGTCGATGGCCCGCTGGAGCGCGTCGTCGACGCCGAGGGCGTAGGACAGCATGCGGTCGACGCCTTGCCGGTATGCGGCTGCGGCCTCCTCAGAGGTAGTCAGTGGCAGTCCCCAGGCGTCATTGGGCAGGCTCATCGTCGGGCTCTCCTCAGTGGTGCGGTCCATCGAACAGCGTAGCTGTCTGTCAGCGCCGCATACGATTGAGCGACGATGCCTGACAGTGACGATCCTGGGGTCGTGCGGCGCGCGCCGCGGCTGGCGCGAATGCTGGGCGATCTGGCGGACGCGCCAGTCGACCATGATCGAGCGCGAGGCGTCCTGCTGGGATTGGCGGTTGGCAATCTGCTCGGACTGCCAGTCGAGGGTCAGACGCGCGACGCGATCCGAGGCCGCTATCCCAATGGCGTGCGCGAGATCGATCCACGGGAGTCTGAACGGCCGATGGATGACGATCTAGCTCAGGCAATCGAGCTGGCCGAGGCATACGCCGTGGATCCTGGCCCAATCGAGGGATTCGCACGGCGGTTGGTCGAGTGGCGCAGCTCGAATGGCCGCGGCGTTGGCGTGATGACGTCACGCGTAATCGATTACCTCGAGGTCGGCTTGGGGGTACCCGATGCGGCGCGCGCGTTTTGGCGCGAACATGGCTGTCCGCTGACGCAACCAAACGGCGCGCTGATGCGCTGCGCTGCGGTGGCGCTCAGGTTCGCGCACGACCCTGGCGCGCTGATTGCGCAGTCGGCGGCGAGCTGCTCCGTGACTCATTACGCGCCTGGCGCGCAGTGGTCGTGCATTGTGGTCAACGTCGCGCTCGCCATGCTGTTGCGCGGGGCCTCGCCCGAGCGCGAGGAACTCAGCTTCGCCGCCGCCAGCGACGGCGCCCCTGCTGAGCTGGTCGCCTGGATGCTGGCAGTTCCGAGACAGATCGAGGATCGAATCGCTGAGGAACGAGTCAGCGGTCATACGTATCTCTGCGCCCAGGCGGCACTGTGGTGCCTGGACAGTCCAGACAATTTCGAAGAGTCGCTGATTCGGATTGTCAGTGCGGGCGGCGACACTGACACGAACGGGGCAGTGGCCGGCACCGTGTTGGGGGCGCGGTACGGTGCGTCGATGATTCCGCTGCGATGGCTTGAGCGCATTCCGCAGCGCGCGCGGATCGAGGCTGTGACGGAGTCGCTCCTGGCCTGACGGCTTCAGACGCGAGCGGTGGCGGCGCCGTCGACGGCGATGGTCTCGCCGGTGATGAAGCCGGAATCGGCCGCCAGTCCGACGACAGCCGCGCCAACGTCAACGGGGTTGACCAGCGCTTTGGCGGGCAGCATGCGCGCGAGTTGTTGGGCTGACTCGGGGTCGTCGCCGAAGCCAGGTTGCCCGTCATAGAAGCCCACTTGCAGCGCGTTCACCGTGACGCCGGCGCGCGCCCATTCCTGGGAGAGCGCGCGCGTCATTGCCAGGACGCCAGCGTGAGCGGCGGCGTACGCCGTCGTGTTCGCCACGCCACGGGCGGCGAGCACAGATACGAGGTTGATGACTCGTCCGTAGCCGTTGATGCGCATTACCCGGGCGGCGGCGCGGGCGGTGAGCGCCGGGGCGATCAAGTTGACGGAGAGGATCGCCTGCCAATCGTCGGGCGACAACTCATCAAGCGGCGCAGCTGCTGGCACGTCGGCGGCATTGACGAGGATGTCGAGTCGTTCCAGCTCCGAGGTCGTCCGAGCGATGGCGGCATCGACGCTGCGTTCGTCGCTGGCGTCAAGGGTGATCGCCGTGTTGCCTCGTCCCAGAGACCAGATTTCGTTCGCGACTGAGTTGACGCGCACGACCTCTTGCGGTCCGGCTCGCAGGCTAGCCACGGCGACATCAGCGCCGGCCTCGGCCAGCGCGACAGCTGAGGCGCGTCCCAGCGGGTCGCCCGCGCCAACGACGAGCGCGACGCGGCCCTTGAGCTGGAAGGGATCATCGGACGGCTCTGGGTTGGGCGACGGTACGAAGTCGGACACTGGTCGTTCCCTAGGTCGGCTCGGTGAGACGAACGCGCGGCGCCCAACCGGTTGGACCGATCGCGGCGAGTCCGCCGCCGTCCTGAGCGATCGTCTCGCCGCTGATGCCGGCTGCGGCGTCGGAGGCGAGGAAGACGGCCAGCGGTCCCATCTCCCAAGCCAGGCCGGCGCGTCCGACGGGGATGTATCGGCCGCCGCGCCAGCGCTCAAGCGCTTGAGGCGTATGGGGAAAGATGCCTGGCGCGATGCAGTTGGTGCGGACGCCGGCGGGTCCGTAGGTGACTGCCAGGGAGCGGGTGAAGTTGACCACGCCCGCCTTGGCTGAGACATACATCCAGTTTTCCCGCCCGCCGCGCAATCCGAAGCCGCTCGCGACGTTGATGATCACGCCCGAGCCGCGATCGGTCATGTGCGGCAGCACTGCGCGAGCGCAGAGCATCTGCGAGGTCAGATTGAGGTCGATGCCAGAGCGCCACTGGTCGTCGGTCAGCTGGTCGAGCGGGGCGCCATCGCCTTCTGCTCCGCCGCCGGCGTTGTTGATCAGCACATCGACGCGGCCAAACCGTTCGAGCGTGTGCTCGACCATGGCGTCGACCGCGTTGGAGTCACTGACGTCTGTCTGAATCGAGATCGCTTCACCACCGCGCTCGGCGACCAGTTCAGTGGTCTCGTCGAGCTGAGACATCGTGCGCGCTGCGCCGGCGACTTTGGCGCCGGCATCGGCGAATGAGATGGCCATGGCGCGACCGAGACCGCGTCCCGCCCCGGTGAGCAGGACGACCTGTCCATCGAGACGGAAGCGGTCGGGAGTCGCCATCAGCGAGGTCGTCGTTTGCCTGCTTGTTAGGTCGTGTTAGGTCGTGGCGGCCTTACGTTCCTGAGCGGCGGCGGAACCGCGGCCGTCGCCGAACTTGTTGTCGCGCCACTCGAGCGCGGCCTTGAGTCCCTTCTCGCGCGACATCTTGCCGAACTCCATGACTGCCGGCGCGAGGTGCGCTCGTGCGTCATTCTCGGACGCCAGACGCTGCAGCGTTCGCGCGCCCATGATTTCGAGGCCGAGATTAACGATGCGCTTGTTGGCAGAGAGCAGCTCGTGGTCGATCATCGCCATTTTGTCGGCGAGCTCTTCCACTGTGTCGTTGAGTTGATCGGCGGGCACGGCGTCGTAGACGAGGCCGCGTTTGGCCGCTTCGGCGCCGGAGATGCTGTCGCCGGTGAGCAGCATCCGCTTGGCGAACTGCGGTCCGCCGTGATAGAGCCACATGTGAGCCGGCGGCGAACCCATCGCGCGAACGGGCGGGAAGCCGATCACGGCATCGTCGGCGGCGATGATGATGTCGGAGAGCAGGACGAGGTCGGTGCCGCCGGCGAGGCAGTAGCCGTGCACCTTGCCGATCACGGGCTTGTGCATGTCGAAGATCGCCATGCGCGCGCGTTGGGCGCGTTCCATGCCCCAGGTGTCGTCGTCGAAGGTGACGCGGCCGCGGTAGACCTTGTCGTACGTCTCCTGCGAATCGCGCGTGGAGCCGGTCAGATCGTAGCCGGCCGAGAAGGCGCGCCCGGCGCCGCTGAGGATCACGACGTGCACTGCAGTGTCGTTATCGGCCTCCCACATCGCCTGCGAGAGTTCGTCTTGCAGCGCGATGGAGAGCGCGTTGAGTTTCTCGGGGCGGTTGAGCGTGATGTATCCCTTGCGGTCTTCGACGCGGTAGATGATGTTCTCAAAGTCGGTCATGGGGCGCTCCAGAAGTCCAGTGTTCGGCGAGGTCAGTCTAGCCGAGGCGCAGGTGGTTCGCCTGACTCGATGGCGATGATCAGGTCCAGGAGACCTTGTGGTTCCCAAGCGCGGTTGCGGCGCGATCGTCCCAGCGGAGTCAGGATGCCCGCCTCTTCCAGCTGTGAGAACGCTGCGTTGACCGCGGGTTGGCTCCGACCTGTGGCGAGGACCGCGTCGGAGACCGTGATGGCAGGGTAGGCCGGCAGCGCTTGCAGCACGAGCCAGGCTGCAGCGTCGGCGCGGGGGTTCGAGGTGTGGCGCAGCCGCGCTGCCCAAAACTCCAGCAGGTCCTGAACCAGGTCTCCGTATTGGATTGCCAACGATGCCGCTTGCGCGGTTGCGGCGGCGAACGTCGTGATCCACTCGACCCAGCGGCCTTCGCGATAGGCGACCAGACCATTGATGTAAGAGTCTCGTCGGAGCGACAGCACGACGCTGATTGGTGGAACGACCTGCGGCGCTACGCCGCGTCGTCGGAGCACGACTTGCACCAACGCCCGGCCGGTGCGTCCATTGCCGTCATCAAATGGATGGACGGTCTCGAACTGAGCGTGGGCGATCGCGGCCTGCATCATGGGTGGAAAGAGATCCGACTCAGCAAACTCGCAGAGATTCTCCAAGAGCGGGACTACCTCCTCAGGCGGCGGCGGAACGTAGTCGGCGCCGCAGGGGTTGTAGTCGTTCCCGCCAATCCAGTTCTGGCTGTCGCGTAGCTGACCGGCGCGTCTTGATGCAGGGAATCGGTTCATGAGCGCCGCATGGATCTGGCGCAGGTCGTCGAGGCTGAAAATGTCCGCTTCGGCGGCGCGCTGGACGGCCTGTTCCATGGCATCGATGTTGGCGATGATTTCTCTCGCCTGCGCCCCAACACTGCGTCCGAGGCGGAGTCTCGCTTCGGCCATGGCCAGCGCTCTGGCGTCGGCCTGCATACCTTCGACCTTTGAAGATGCAATCGATTCAGTTCGCAAGAGCAGTCTGGACAGTGATGAGAGGCCGGGTCTCACGTCGTTGTTGAGTGCTGTAATGCCGGCTTCGACTTCGGACAGGGTCGCGGCCAGGTCTGTCGGGAGCTCGAATTCGTGACCACTGAGATCAAGGGGTTCGGGAATGAATGACTCGTAGCTGCACGAGCGCCGGTAGCGCGGTGGCGCGTAGAAGGTTGGATCATGCCGCCAGCTTTGGCGAACGAGCCTTCCTCGCACACACGTTCCTTTTCCAACTGAGTCTTCTTGCATAATGATAGGACATATCCTTATCTAATGACAAGGTGTTCTGATCGGTTTCTCAGGGAGTCTTGAGGATCATTGGCTTGAAACAGGCCCTTGTATAAGGATGCTGGATATCCTTATACAAGGGCTGACTGCTGAAGAAGGCTCTCGCCGACGACCGGGCTTACAGGTGCTTGAGCACGCCGCCATCGACCTGGATCGTTTGGCCGGTGATGTATCCGCTCGCCTCGGAGGCCAGATAGACGGCCAGCGGCGCGGGGTCGGCGGGCTCGCCGAAGCGACGCATCGGTATGAATCGCAGGAGCAGGTTGTCTTCCGCCGCTGACGGCCCGCGACCGGGCGAGGCGTCGGTCCAACCGACGACGATGGCATTGACTGTCGTGCCGTTCGGCGCCAGCTCTTGACTCAGCGATCGGACGAGGCCGATTACGCCTGATTGCGCGGCGCTGTACAGGCTGAGATTGGTGAGGCCTCGGACGGCGGAAGCGTCGAGCACGGCGATCAGTCGACCGGGACGGTCGCGGAACTCTCGATTGGCGCTGCGAAAGGCGGCGAAGGCGCCGCCGAGATTGGCCATCAGCACACGCTGGATATCGGCGTCGAGTGTCTTGCGCAGCGGAGCGGCGTGGTAGAGCTGCGGCGCGACAATGGCCGCGTCGAGACCGCCCAGCTCTTTCGAGATCTTGCGCGTCGCGACCTGGATGTTGGTACCGTTGGACAGATCGACGGCCTCGTTGGGCCCGCTGCCGGCGGCTTTCTTGAGTCGGAACAGGGATGCGCCATCGGTGTTGGCGCTGGTCACGCCGACGGTTGCCCCGGCTTCGCGCAGCGCGTCGACGATCGCCGCCAGGCTTGGTTTCTCGGCGCCGTAGACGATCACGCGTCTGCCGCTGAGGTCGAAGCCTTGCAGCTGGCCCTCGGCAACGTCGGGAGGAGGCACTGGGTTCTGCGGGCTCACGAGGGCACGCCTCCAATGCCGGCCTGGACGTCCCAGCCCGTTGGCGCGAGGCCGCCTGCGAGGCCGCCGCCGTCGATGATCATCGCCTCGCCCGTCATATAGGCCGAGGCGTCGGAGGCGAGATAGACGGCCAACGGGCCGAGTTCCCAGGCCTCGCCGATGCGACCGACGGGTATGCGCGATCCCTGGTTGCGCGCCTGCTCGATTTGCTCGGTGGTCTCGAGCGTTTGTTGGGCGACGAAGCCCGGGACGATGCAGTTGACGCGAATCTGTTCACGGGCGAGCTGCGTCGCCAGGGCCTGAGTCAGCGTGATCACGCCGGCTTTGGATGCGCCGTACACGAACAGCCGAGCGTCGCCGCGCAGTGCGGTGCCGGAGGCGACGGTGATGATGTTGCCGGGCTTGGACTCGGCGCGAAAGTGCCGCGCTGCGGCCCTCGCGCAGTAGAAGGCGCTGGAGAAGTTGAGATCAACCGTGTCGCGCCAATCATCGTCGGAGACTTCAGTGACGTGTTTGAGTGAGGCGGCGCCTCCGCCGCCAGCGTTGGCGATCATCACCTCAAATCCGCCCCACTCGTCGATCGTCCGCTCGACCATCGCGTCGACTTGGGCCGAGACGCTGACGTCGGTTGGGATAACGAGCGCGCGCCGTCCTATGGCGCGAATCTCTTCGGCGACGGCCGCGATCTGCGACTCGGTCCGCGCCGCGCAGACGATGTCCGCGCCTGCGACGGCGAGGTGCAACGCCATCTGACGACCGAGGCCGCGCCCGGCCCCAGTGACGATCACGCGCTTGCCGTCCATACGTAGCGTCTCAAGCATGTCGGCAGTGTACGGCGTGTCGGCGGATGAGCTGGTCGGATTGCGCGCTCGGTCGAGCGCTGGTCGGATTGCGCGCTCAGTCGAGCGCTAACATATTGCCCGAACACGTCTACACCGGATGCGGCACTGATCGCGTCCGCGAGGAACGGACTGGAGATAGATATGGCGATTGGGCTGACAGTGGAATTCACGGTGGCTGAAGGCAAGGCGGAGGCGTTCGAAGCCTTCATGGCGGGCGCCACAGCCAAGGTCAAGGCCGAGGACGCGGGCTGCAACAACTACGACCTGTTCCGCTCAGTTGACGACGAGACTCGGTACATCCTGTTCGAGAACTGGGCCACTGAAGAAGACTTGACGGCGCACGGCACTTCGGAGGCGATGCAGGGCATGGCTGGGATTCGCGAGTTCACCACAGCGCGACCAGTGCTGCATCGCTACGAAGTACCTGACTGAGCGGTGTCATCGATCGCATAACCATTCGGGATCGAGTCTTGAGAGGACGGCGACATGGCTGATCAGATGGGATCTGAGCTGCTTGCGCGGCAGATGGTCAACGAAGGGGTCGAGGACCTCTTCTACATCATGGGCGGGCCGATCATCGAGGCGGCCGGTTTTGCCGCCGAGCACGGCATTCGCACGATCGATTGTCGACATGAGCAAGGCGCGGCGATGGCGGCGCATGGTTACGCGCGAGTCAAGCGCGTGCCGGGCGTCTGCATGGCCGCTTCTGGCCCGGCGACAACCAATCTGTTGACCGGGGTCGCCAATGCGTACCTCGACGGCGTACCGATGGTCGCGCTTGGCGGCGCGGCGGCGTTCTCATCGTTCGAGCGCGATGACTTTCAGGAGTACGACCAACTCGCCATGGCGGCGCCGGTCACTCGCTGGGCCAGTCGCGTAACGCACTCGGCGCGGATGCCAGAGTTCTTCAATCTCGCCTATCGGGAGTCGCAGGGTCCGAAGCCAGGGCCGACGTATCTCGATCTGCCTGGCGACACCCTGTATCAACAGTCAGATGACGAGGCTGTCTGGTTCCCCAAGACGGGCGGCGAGCGCTCCCGCCCCGGCGCCGATCCGGACCAGGTCAAGCAGGCGATCGAGCTCTTGGCCAACGCCGAGCGACCGATCGTGCTGACCGGCACCGGAGTCTTCTGGTCTGACGCCTCGGCCGAGCTGCGGGAGTTCATTGATACAGCGCAGATACCGTTCTACACGACGCCACAGGGTCGCGGCGTCGTGCCGGAGGATCACGACCTCTGTTTCCTGGCGGCGCGCAGCAAGGCCTTCCGCGAGGCCGACGTGGCGCTCGTTGTCGGCACCAGGCTGAACTTTGTCGTCGGCTCGGGTTTGCCGCCTCGCTGGTCGCCAGACCTCAAGGTGATCCACGTGGACACCGATCCGACGGAGATCGGCCACAACAAGGAAGCCACAGTCGGTATGGTCGCCGACGCCAAGCGGGCGCTGGTCGCGCTGACGGCGGCGGCTCGCGAGGCCAACCTACAGCCGTCGACCGACTGGATCGCCGAATTGCGCGAGTCAGATGACGGACGTCGCCAGCAGTACGTCGAGTTGGCGCAAGAGTCGAGCGTGCCGATTCACCCATTGCGTTTGGCGGACGAGATTGTGCAGCGCATGGACCGTGACGCAATCGTCTGCGTTGACGGCAACGCGACACTCGCCTGGGCGCGTCAGTACATTCCCTCGTACGTCGAGGGCGGTCGGCTGAATCCTGGTCCCAATGGCTGCATGGGCGTGGGGCTTCCCTTCGTGCTCGGCGCCAAGGCGGCCGCTCCCGAGCGCCAGGTGATTGGCTTTGTCGGTGACGGTTCGTTCCTGATGAACGTGCAGGAGATCGATACGATGGTTCGCCACGACCTACCGGCGACGATCGTGATCTCGAACAACGCTGGCTGGACAGCCGGCTCGAACGACACTCCAGGGCGACCGCTGGGCTTCGGACAGCGCTATGAGGACATCGCCATTGCCCTCGGCGGACACGGCGAGCATGTGACCCAGCCAGAGGACATCGGTCCGGCGATCGAGCGCGCGATGGCTTCGGGTAAGGCGGCCGTGGTCAACGTTGAGGTCGAGCAGCACGCCATGCCAGGACAGGCGCGATTCGGCGGCTACTCGGCGACGCTGAGCCGCTAGCGGCGAACGCAACTGTCAGAGACGACTTACAACTGCCAGAGGCGAGGCGCGCGCCTCGCCTCTGGCCAGTCCGTAGGACTGGTCAGTCGGAGAGGACGTCACGATGTCATTTGTCCCGGCCGAGTTCGCTGATCTCTGCGGCGCGCCGCATTTCGCGCATCTCGTCACGGTCAATCGCGACGGATCGCCGTCGTCGTCGCCAATCTGGATTGCGCCCGACGAGGTCGACGCTGACGGTAGCGTCCGCTCGATTTGGTTCAGCACCGGCAAGGGCTATCGCAAGTCGCTCAACATGGAGCGAGATGCGCGGGTGTCGCTGTCGGTTCACGACACGGACAATCCGTATCGGACGTTGGAGATTCTGGGCAGCGCCCAGCTGTCGCCGGTCACGACTTGGGACGACACCGATGAGATGTCGCGGACGTACATGGGTCGCGACTATCCCTTCAAGACCGAGAATCGCGAGGGGTTCCGCGTTCGCGTGACGGTCGAGCGCGCGGTCACGAGCGGTTCGTTCGTAGCGCCGCCGTCGCACCCGACGCCCGAGCCTGGGACCGATCTGCTGAGTCCGCCGCACTTTGCGCATGTCGCGACGGTGAGCTCGGGCGGGCAGCCGCGATCATCCGTCGTCTGGCATCGCCGAGTCGCCGATAGCGGCGAGGACGACATCGAATTCTGGACCGGTCCAGAGACGGTGAAGACGCTGCATCTGCGTCGCAATCCGGCGGTCGCGGTCAGCATCCACGACGAGGCCGACGGTTATCGCTATACGGAGCTGCGTGGGACGGTCGAGATCACGCCGGTCGAAGACCACCGGCTGCTTGATGAGCTGGCGCCGTTGTACTGGCAGGTCGACCGCTATCCGGCTGAGGGCGACGAGCCGCGCAGCGGGGTGGTGATTCGCGTCCGCGTGAAGCGGCGCATCAACTAGTCGCGCGTCGCTGACGCACCCGCTGACTGGCTCATTCGCTCATTTCAGCGACGGCGTTCGCCATTTCCTCAGGCGAGACGTCGCGCAGGTGCTGATGGAACCACCAGCGGTGACCCTCGAGGTCATGCGCGCGATAGGTGCGGTCGCCGTAGAACTGGTCTGCCGGCTCCTGGATGACGTTGGCGCCTTCGGCCTTGGCTCGGGCGAAGTGCGCGTCGACATCCTCGACATCGACTTGCAGGCTGCTGTGTACGTGCGGCAACGCTCGTGGACCGCCGAGGCCGCCCTCGGGGTAGGCCGAGGCCAGGGCGATTCTGGCCCCGGCGTAGACCAACTCAGCGTGGCCGATCGAACCGTCGGGCATTTCTAGGCGATAGAGCTCCTCGAAGCCGAACACTCGACAAAGCCACTCGATTGCGGCGGACGCGTCGTCGTAGGAAAGCTGCGGCGTGATCTGCGAACTGAAGTTCGCGGCTTCGGACTCGACCATCGTTTTTCCTATCCTTGAGGCTGCTCGGACATGGCGGCGGCCATTTCCTCGGGCGAGACATCGCGCATGTGCTGGTGAAAGTCCCAGCCGACCCCCTCAGCATCGAGAGCGCGATAGGTCCGGTCGCCGTAGAACTGATCCATCGGCTCCTCGACGATCCGCGCGCCCGCGGCCTTGGCTCGCTCGTAGTGCGCTTCGAGATCATCAACGTAGATCGCGATTGAGGCGTGCACGCCGCCGAGCGACTGGGGACTGCTCAGTCCGATCTCAACAAACTCACCGGCCAGCATCACCATCTCGCCGCCGTAGAGCAGCTCGCAGTGCATTACTGAGCCATCGGGGCCTTCGAGCAGCAGCCCCTGTTCGAATCCGAACGCGTCGCAGATGAACTCGATGGCCGCGCGCGGGTCGGCGTAGTTGAGATAGGGGATGATGCGTTGACTGCCTTCGGGTGGATTCTGGACCATGTCGTCGTCCTCTCGTGGCCTCGTCGCATTCGGTTCGGTCTGATTGCGGAGCTGAACAACGGTTGAGCCGCACGATAGCGCATAGATGTTCTATGTTGCAATCCCTAGCGGTCAAGGCGTCCACGTGGGCTGTGGCGCAAATGGCGGCTATCCGATAGTCTCAGATTCGCTGCGCGTCGCAACGCGCCCCTGGCAGTTGAACATTCGCGGACCACTCCCCAGTTCCGGTGCGCGACGGAGGATGACATGGATCTCGGACTGACTGAAGAGCAGGAACTGCTGAAGAATTTCGCACGTGACTTCCTGACCAATGAGTGCACGGAGAAGCTCGTCCGCGACATGGAGGAGGACGAGCGCGGCTACACGGACGACCTCTGGAACGGCATGGCCAACCAGGGTTGGATGGGCCTGATCACAGACGAGCAGTACGGCGGCGCTGGTCTGACCTTCCTTGACCTCTGCGTGCTGCTTGAAGAGTTCGGTCGAGCGCTGGTGCCGGGACCGTTCATCAACACCGTGATCACCGCCGGCCTGGTCCAGGCTGTCGGTACGGACGAGCAGAAGCAGCAGTACTGCACGGCAGTCGCGGCTGGCCAACACGTGATGACCTTCGCGCTAACCGAGCCCTCGGCGCGATTCGACAGCTCGGGCGTCGAGGCCACTTGCGCGCCTGATGGCGACGGCTACGTGCTCAATGGGACCAAGCTGTTCATCCCCGACGCGCACGTGAGCGACACGATCGTGGTCGTCGCGCGCAACGAGGGTTCCGCAGGCGATGAGGGCGTATCCATGTTCCTCGTGCCCGGTAACACAGATGGCGTATCGACCACCGTGTTGCAGACGATCGCCGCGGACAAGCAGTGCGAGGTCAAGCTGGAGAATGTCCGCGTTGGCGCAGACGCGCTGCTCGGCCCGGCCGGCGGCGCGTGGCCGATCATCGAGATCGCGAAGCGCTACTACACCGTGGCCTACTGCGCGTACCTGGTTGGCCTGGCGCAGCGCGACTTCGAAATCTCAGTCGACTACGCCAAAGAGCGCATCCAGTTCGGACGACCGATCGGCTCGTTCCAGGCGATCCAGCACAAGGCCGCCGACATGATCACCGACGTGGATGGCTCGCGCTTCATCATGTACCGCGCGGCTTGGGCGGTGACCGAGGACGAGGCGGACGCCGACCTGCAGGTCGCGATGGCCAAGGCCTGGTGCTCCGACGCGACGCGACGCGTCGTAGCGCACGGACAGCAGATTCACGGTGGCATCGGCTTCACCAAGGAGTACATCATTCAGCTCTACTTCCGCCGTCAGAAGATGGCAGAGCTGATGTGGGGCGACGCCGACCACCACCGCGAGAAGGTCGCCGAGCTGCTTGAGATCTAGCCGCTCGACGCGTCAAGACGCGACGCCATCTCAGGGCGCGTTCCTTAGGGAGCGCGCCCTGAGTCGTGCTCGTTAGTCGCGTTTGGACGCCTCAAGACGCTGACGTTTGCGCAGGAACCAGCGGCCGACCACGAGTCCAACGATGGCGAGTCCAGCCGAGACGCCGACTGCCGCCAGCCAGGTCCAGAGCGGCGCCGAATACCGGCTGCCCGATTCGGCCAATGCCGGCGCGGTGATCGATATCCAGACAATAGGCGCGGCCAAGAGACCCGACCAGTGACGCATCGGATAGCCTCTGCGTATGGCTCGAAGACGCCGACGTCGCCGCGCTGAGGCGCCTGAGCCGATCGCGCCGAAGACTCGTTCATCCATCGTCCGGCTCTCCTACCCTGATCAGGATACGCTCCATCTGCGGACGTTCTGGTCGCCGTTGCCCAACTGGGCCTATGGCGCGATCCCGGCTGCGCTTGCGGCGATCATCGCGCTGCTCGCGTTCGGCGGGTCTGATCCGGTGGGCGCGATGGTGATCGGGGCGGCGGGCGGGTACTTCGGCGGCGGCATTCTCTGGGCGGTGATCGGCGTAATCGGCGGCGACGTCCTCGAGATCGACTTCAACCTCCAGGACGACTCGGCGTACGTACATCAGTCGCTGCTCTGGACGTTCAGTCGCAACTGGCAGGTTGAGCTGTACGACGTCGAAACGGTCACGATGACGCAGCAGCGCTCGCGACCGTTTCTGCTGCAGTTCAGCGGATCGCACAGCGCGTACGTCTCCCTTGCGGACGGGCGAGAGATCAGGATTGGCCGCTTCCCGACTGAACAGGAGGCGGTCGACGTTGCGACGACAGTTTCGGACTTCATTGGCGTTGAACTGGAGTGGGCGGAGTCGAGCGGGCGCCGTCGGGACAGCCGATGAGCGACAGGCTCCACGACCCGGTTACCATCCGCGAGCGCTTCGCCGCCGCGATGGCCGATCGTCCTGAGAAGCTGCGGCGTCACGTCAAGCGCGTCGAGCGCGGCGCATACCGGTTAGCGACGATTCACGAACTCGACCGCGACGTATGCGTCGCCGCGGCCGCGGGACACGACCTGTTTCGCCATTGCGACGATGCGGAGCTGCTGGCGCTCTCGCGACACTACCGAGTCGCCATCGGCGAAGATGAGCAGGCGGCGCCGATCGTGCTGCATGGGCCGCTCGCGGCGGCCTACGCTCGAGAGTCGATGCAGATAGACCACGACGAGATCCTCTCAGCGATTGCACATCACACAACCGCGCATCCGGATTACTCACTCGAGTCGTTGGCTGTGTTTCTGGCGGACAAGATCGATCCGCGCAAGCTGCGCCGCGATCCGGGGCTGCTTGCAGTCGCCGCGGCGGCGGAGCAGGACTTGACGGCGGCGGCGGCGATGTTCCTCGAACGCCGCTTGACCAATCAGCTGCATAGCGGTCAGCCGTTGCATCCACTAGCGGTGGCCAGTCGCAACGCCTTTGTGAGGCGCGGATCATGAGCAGCGAAGAGCAACGGAACGACGACGTCGTCGCTGAGCAGGAGGGGTCCGCGGTCGGTCGCGTTCTCGATGGCGGCGAGGCGGAGGCGGATCATGAGCAGGATCGGGCGCTGCGACCGTCGCGCCTGGAGGACTTTGTCGGCCAGTCGAGCGCGCACGAGGCGATTCGGATCGCGGTCGACGCGGCGCGCGGTCGACAGGAGGCCCTCGACCATCTGCTGCTCTACGGACCTCCCGGGCTGGGTAAGACGACGCTGGCGCGGATTGTCGCGCGAGAACTGGGGGTCAACCTGCGTCCGACGAGCGGACCCGCGATTCAACGCGCTGGCGATATCGCGGCGTTATTGACGACGATGCAATCTCACGACGTGCTGTTCATTGACGAGATTCATCGCGTGCCGCGCTCGGCTGAGGAAGTGTTGTACTCGGCGATGGAGGACTTCCAGCTGTTCATGATGATTGGCAGTGGACCTGCGGCGCGGAGCGTGCAGCTCTCGGTGAAGCCGTTCACGCTAATCGGCGCGACGACGCGCTATGCGATGATCTCGCCGCCGCTTCGTGACAGATTCGGCATGGTTCAGCGCCTCGACTTCTATAGCGTCGAGGAGCTGGAGCGGGTGATCGTCCGTTCGGCCGATGCGCTGGAGGTCGAGCTGGAGCATGCTGGCGCGCGCACGCTGGCGGAGCGTGCGCGGGGGACGCCGCGAATCGCCAATCGGCTGTTGCGACGGGTTCGGGACTTCGCCGAGGTCCGCGCCGACGGCGTGATCAGCGGCGATGTCGCGGACCTCGCGTTGAGCGGCCTGCGCGTCGACTCATTGGGACTGGACGAACACGATCGCACGCTATTGCGCGCGCTGATCGAAGGGTTCAACGGCGGACCGGTCGGCCTCGACACGCTGGCGGCGGCGGTCGCTGAGGATGCCGACACGGTAATGGATGTCTACGAGCCGTACCTGATTCAGCTGGGGTTTCTCGCACGCACGCCGCGAGGACGAGTCGCGATGCCCGCAGCCTGGCGCCACCTCGGCCTCACGCCAAGCGAATCCGCAAGAAGTGGTCAGCCATCGCTCTTCGAGGCCGGCTCGAGCTAAGTTCCTGTTGCAGCGAGATTCCCGCGGCGACGCACAGCCGTGACGAGATGTTGGAGCTCAGTCGACCGCGACCGGCGCGCCTTCCGGCTCGCTCGCGGTCGCGCCGTTTGAACCGTTGCGACCATTGGCGGTTGTGCGCTCGCGCATGCGGTCGAGGACGGCCAGCGCGGCGGCCTCATCAAACTCCACTGACTCTTGCGCGGCGTACATCATGCGATAGAGCTTGGCGTACTCACCATCGAGGGCGAGTAAGTCATCGTGGCTGCCTTGCTCGAGGATGCGGCCATATTCGAGCACGATGATGCGATCGACCGAGCGAATCGTAGAGAGTCTATGGGCGATCACGAATGCGGTACGTCCCTTGAGTACGCGTGCGATCGCCTGTTGAATCAACGCTTCGGTCTGTGAGTCGACGTTGGCCGTGGCCTCATCAAGGATCAGGATGCGCGGATCGCTGAGGATGGCGCGGGCGAAGGCAACCAGCTGTCGTTGTCCGATGGAGAGGTTTTGGGCTCGTTCGGCGAGTGGCGTGTCGTAGCTCTGCGGCAAGCGCTCGATCCATTCGTCGGCGCCAACGACCTGGGCGGCGGCGATCGCTTGCTCGCGGGTTGCGCCGAGGTTGCCGTACATGATGTTGTCGAGCACCGTGCCCGAGAAGAGGAACGGATCCTGCAGCACCACGCCAACGCGCTGCACCAGCGACGCGCGGGTGACGTCTCGAACATCATGACCGTCGATGAGCACGGCGCCCTCCGTGACTTCGTAGTTGCGCGTGATCAGCGATGTGATGGATGTTTTGCCTGCGCCGGTCTCGCCGACCAGCGCGACGGTTTCGCCAGGCTGCACTTCGAGGTCAAGGTCGAAAAGGACGCGCACGCCTTCCACGTATTCGAGCGAGACGTTATCGAACTGGACGTGTCCGCTGATGTCGGGCAGGTCCTGCGCGTCTGGGGCGTCTTCGATTTCGGGCTCGGTGTCGAGCACCTCGAAGACGCGCTCGGCGCCTGCCATCGCGCGCTGGAACATGGTGTATTGCAGGACGAGATCTCGAACCGGGTCGAAGAATCGCTGGATCCCGATCGCGAAGGCGACAATGCTGGCGATGCCTTCGGCTTCGGTCAGGCTGCCGTTGGTCAGTCGAGTGACTGCGATCGCGATGATGATCGCCGTCGCCACGGCGATCAGAATTTCGACGAGCGGCATGATCGCCGCCGAGAGCATGCCGGCTCGACGTGTGGCGCGCAGGTTCCAGTTGTTGATGCGGTCGAAGCGGCGCGCGTTTTCGGACTCGCGGTTGAGGCTCTGTACGACGCGCACGCCGTTGAGGTCTTCGTTCAGCGTCGAGTTCACGGCCGCGATGGCGACGCGGGTCTCGAGGAAGGCGCGGCGGGCGCGCTTACTCCAGAGCGCCATCGCCACGATGAGAATCGGCAGCACGGCGAACGCGCCGAGCGCCAGCTGCCAGTCGATCACCAGGAAGACCGCCATGATGATCACGAGCCCGAAGATGTCGCCGATCACGGTGAGCACGCCGGAGGTCAACATTTCCTGGAGCACCTGGACGTCAGAGGTGACGCGCGACATGATCGCACCGACCTCGCCGCGGTCGTAGAAGCGGTGCTCGAGGCGCATCAGGTGATCGAAGACCTCCTGACGCATGCGCCGCAGGATGGGATGTCCGATGTTGGCCATCAGCCACTGACGCAAGAACTCGCTGCCCCAGGAGACCAGAACGATCACGCCGAACGCGATGGCGATGTTGTCGAGTTGAGAGGCGATGCCTTCGTCGAGCGCGCCTTCGAGCGCTCGGTAGACGATGAAGACCTGTACGTTGAGCGCGAGCGCGAAGATGACATTGGCGATAATCGCGGCGCTCAGGCGACGCTTGTGCGGCGCGATGTAGCGACCGAAGCGCCGCACCAGGCGCGGGTTGTAGAGCGATCCGTATTCCTTGTCCCAGCCGTCGGCCATCGAGGCCGATGAGGCCCAGGCGCTGCGCGGTCCGTGTCCGCCGCCGCCGAGGTTGGAAGTCCAACCGCCGGCCATGCCGCCGCCCATCATGCCCATCTCAGCCGCTCCCGCCGGCCGCTGTAGCGGCTGTCACTGGGTCGGCTTGCGATGACTCCTGGTCGCGCAGCTCGAGTTCGTAGATTTCGCGGTAAAGGCCGCCCTCCTGCAATAGCTCGTCGTGTTTGCCTCGTTGCACGATCTGACCCTGATCGAGCACCAGAATCTGATCGGCCTCGCGCAGTGAGCGCAGTCGGTGGGCGATCACAAAGGTCGTCCGGCCGCGCATGAGTGCGGCCATCGCCTGTTGGATCTCAAATTCCGTGGCGGCATCGACCGATGACGTCGAGTCGTCGAAGATCAGCACGCGCGGATCCATCAGCAACGCTCGAGCGATTGCGATCCGTTGCTTCTGCCCGCCGGAGAAGTTGGCGCCGCGCTCGCCGACCCAGGTGTCGTACTTCTCGGGCAGGCGCTGAATGAAGTTGTGAATCCGCGCCAGCTTGGCGGCGGCTTCAATCTCTTCGTCTGTGGCGTCGGGCCGACCGTAGGCGATGTTCTCTTTCAGCGTGGCGGCGAAGAGAAACACTTCCTGTTGCACGATGGCGACCTGCTGTCGCAGCGTCTCGAGCGGCCAGTCGCGCACGTCTTGTCTATCGAAGGTGACGCGGCCGGCGCTGACGTCGTAGAAGCGCGGAATCAGATTGACGACTGTCGACTTGCCGCTGCCGGTCAGACCGAGCAGCGCGATCAGTTCGCCCGGTTTGGCCTCGAAGTCGATACCACCGAGAACGGGCGAGCGCGGATCGTAGGCGAAACTGACCTGCTCGAACCGGATGTGGCCTTGTGGATGCTCAGGGGCGACCGCGTTGGGCGACTCCTGCACTTCTGATTCCTGGTCGAGAATCTCAAAGATGCGCATGCCGGCGGTCGCGGCGCGCGGGACCATCATGACCATCCAACCCAGACCGCGGATTGGCATCTGCAGCACGGTCAGGAACATGAGGTACATCGTCAGGTCGCCGACGGTGAAGTTGCCGGCTACCACTTCACGCCCGCCGTACCAGATCGTCAACACGATCGTCGCGGCGCCCAGCGCGGTCATCAACGGCATGTTGACGGCCTGCACCATTGAGGCGTCGTACGAGCGATGCTGGAGCCACTCGGCGGCGCGGCCAAACTTCTGACCCTCAAACTCCGAGCGGCCAAAGGCCTTGACCACACGGATGCCGGAGAGCGCCTCCTGCAGAACGGTGCCCAACTGCGCTTGCGATTCCTGAACGTCGTTCCAGATCGGTCGCAGGCGTCGAGCGACGATCGCTGAGCGGATGGCGATGATGATCATGATCGCCCAGACCATCAGCGCCAGCTGCCAGTGAATCAGCATCATGATCACGAGCGTGCCGACGCCGAGCACCACCGTGAAGGAGAGCTGCACACCGCCGAAGTTGATGAACATCCGCACGACTTCGACATCCTGCGTCGCGCGAACCATGATCTGGCCGGTTTCGGCGCCGTCGTGGAAGCGGAATGAGAGCGTCTGCAGTCGCTGATAGATGGCGTTGCGCAGGTCGTAGGCGACGGTCTGTCCGACCCATTCGGCCAGGTATCGCTGGACGAACATCGAAGTGCCGCGCAGGAGCGCCGCGCCGACCAGGGCCAATCCAGCCACCGCGACGAGCCAAGCGGAGATTTCGACGACGGTCTGTCCGTTGATGATGCGCGTCGAGATCGCTGTGTCGACAGCGAATCTCATCAACCAAGGAGTGGCGATGGCGAAGGCCGCAGTGGCGAGGATGGCGACCGCCGTGATCGACAAGCCCTTCCAGTAGGGCAGTGCGAATCGCAGCACGCGCCCAATGATCAGGATGGAGACCGGGACTCTCCAGCCGCGGCCGGTAGGGACATCGGTTGTCAGGGCGGTCAACTTCGGCTCCCGAGCGGGCGTTGGATCGTCGTCGCCCTGGCGTCGGCACGCCGTTGAGATTCAGTCATAGTTCGTCGCCAGTATAGTGTTCCCTCATTGCGAGAGACATAGGGTCGTTCTGTCGCGCGTCCGATAGTTGACATTGGGTGAGATTGGGACTCCGATCATGACCGAGCACAGGCCGCTGACTCTGCGACCGATGACGCTGGACGACGTCGATGCCGTGACGGAGCTCGACGAGGCGGCGTTTGGACCCTCGGGCTGGAGTCGACGGCACTTCGTTGGCGAACTGACCGAGTCGCCGATCAGCGCGCTGTATGTCCTGACTGACCAGGCGACCGTCGGGAATGGCGCCGCAGAGCGCTTGCTGGGCTATTTCGGCGTCTGGCACATCGTCGACCAGCTGCACCTGTGCACGTTTGCGATCGAGCCAGGGCAACAGGGACGAGGACTTGGCGCGGCGCTGTTGCAGTGCGTGTTGAGACTCGCGCAGCGTTTGGACTGTGTCGAGATTCAGCTCGAGGTGCGTGTATCGAACCGGGCCGCCCGTCGGCTCTATCTGAGGAACGGATTCGAGGAGCAGACGCGTCGTCGTGGGCTCTACTCCAATCCGACTGAGGACGGCATGCTCATGTCTCGCGAGATGCCCCAGGCGTCGCCTGAGCCGTTGCCCGGAGCGACTTGCTGGCCCGGCGGCGTCGAGCTGCGCTGGAACGACCGCGGCGGCGACGAAGTTGAGCGCTGGATTCCAGCCAACACTGTCGAGGCTGCCTTCGCCGCCAAGCCTGCGATAGACTGAGCGCCATGACGCTGAGCGATCAAGTTGACGAGCTGCTGGCTCGCTCCCGCTACATCCGCGCGATCGGTCCGACGACCGAGGACTTCATGCGTTGGCGGGACGAAACCGAGGAGTTGCTGGCCGACGCCGTGGGCGGCGACCATCCGGTGCTGTCGAGCTACCGAGAGGCGATCGGGCCGCGTGAATCGCTCGACGCTGAAGGTCTGCAGATTCACGGTCCCTACGGGATGGCCCCGCGGCTGCTCGCTGCGGAGGACGTGCTGCGCACGCTCGTTTCGTAGCGCCGAGGCGCAGCCGAATGCGTCAGACAGCCGCGGCGGATTTCTTTTCGATCACCGAGGCGACGAGTTCTGAGGCCTGCACGTAGCTCAGCTGCGTCGTGTTGATCACGATGTCGTAGAGCAGCGGCGACCAGACGTCAACGTCCCAGAACTTCTGGTGAAACGCAGCGCGACCCTTGTTGAACTCTTCGATGCGGCGCGCGGCGGCGGGTTCGTCGATGCCTTCCCACTCTTGCACGCGCGACAGTGCAACTTCGGGGGCGGCGACGAGCTGGACGTGGGTCACGTCGGGCATCTCACGCAGAATCATCTGGCTGCCGCGCCCGAGAATGACGACATTGCCGCGCTGGGCGATCGATTCGATGATCTGCGACGTGGTGGTCAGAATGGCGCGATCGTCGACAACGCCGGAGCCGCTGTCGGTGAGCTCCTGGTAGCTCTGCGAAAGCATCAGTTCGAGGTTGCCCGAGCCGAGCATGGGATCGATCGCGCCGCCGGCGGCTGAACGCTCGAGCGCACGCTGGAGGAAGTTACCCAGGCGCGCGCGCAGTGAGTCAGTGCGCTCGTCCTTTTCGGCGACTTCGGACACGGTCCGACCGAGCTGTCGGGAGGCGTCGACGAGCACCGTCTGGTCGATGTACTCGAGCCCCAAATCGCGGCTCACTCGCCGGGCGACGTCGCGGGCGCCGGCGCCGTACTGACTCGAGATGGTGACAACCGTCATTGGGCGCCTCCCTCATGGGGCGTGGTGTGATCACCAGTGTTGGTCACTGCCACAGAGTAATCGACCGTCGCATCTCAAACGCGCGCGGCGGCGCGCCTCGTTAGGAGTCAGCGACCATGGCGCCGAGCGGCAGGGATCGGCGCAGACTCCAACCGCTGTAGACGCCTTCCTGTTCGACGGCGTCGAAGACCCCGACGTGGGTAACGACGAGGAAGTAGCGCTGAGCGGCGAGCGATTCAGCGGCGTTCAGCGCTTCGGCTTCACGGCGAAAGCGGCCGACAGTCAACGCCGTGCGCTCGAGCGGCGAGCGCGAGCGGACCAGAGCGTTCGGCGATTGCTCGGGAAAGAGGTCTCGGTACACCGTCGCCGAGATGCGTTGGGCGTCGTCAGCGCCTTGTTCGGCGACCATTTGCAGCAGGTGTTGCCCGTCGTCGTACCACGACTGCGGCGCGCCGAGTTCGAGCATGAAGGGATGAAACAGCCCCAGGATGACCTCAAGCATCTGCTGCAGACTGTCGAGACCGTAATGGTCGTCGAGTTGGTCCGTGAGCGGGATGTGGGGCGGCGTTGCGTCGACCTGCTCGCGGTCATAGAGCGCGCGCAGCAGATCGATCTGCGTCCGCGCCTGCTCGTCGGGGACCAAGGCCAGCATGCGTTGAGGCATGAGATCAGATTAACCCACTGCGGCTCCCCCGAAGGGGAGCCGCATGTGGAGCGAAGATGACCGAACGTCGTGTCGCGTCGAGCCGCGGTCAACTAGTCGTCGTCGCCGGCGCTCTCGGCGATGACCGTGTTGGACGCGCCGCTGATTGCGATTCGTTGCGGCTCGGCGGTCTCCGACTTGGGCAACGACAGCTCGAGTACGCCGTTGGCCAGGTGCGCGGAGATTTTCGAGGCGTCGTAAGACGGATCTAGGCGGAAGCTGCGGGTCAACACAGTGCGCATCACCTCGCGGCGACGATAGGTGCGTCCCTCGTCTGAGCCGTTCTCGGCATCCTCGTCGCTCGAACGCTCGGCGTGGATGCGCAGTTGACCGTCGTCGACAGTGACATCGATCTCGTTCTCTGCGAATCCGGGTACCCAGGCTTCGATCACGATGCCGTCTTCCGAGTCGTAGACGTTGACCGGCAGCTGCCAGTTGCTCGTCGGACGCGCGGCGGTTGGCGCGGAGCTTCGTCCGAAGCGTCGGCCGAACGCGCTCTGGAACAGGCTGTCGAACTCAGCGAACGGGTCGCGAACCAGAATTTTGCTCATCTCAGGCTCCTCTCAGCCGATGCCCTAGTTGTTGCTGTGCTGTTGCTGCGGTCGAGTGTTGGTCATCGGCTCTGGCCATATCTTATATCGACACACTCAAGTTTGGTACATGTCTGAGTGTATACCGAGCAACGATTCCCCCATCAGACCTACCAATAGACAATACCTGATAGGATCGCAATAAAGATTTCAGATGGCGCAGACGAATGGGAATGCGAGAGACTCGCTCGATGGCTCAGGACTTCTACCGCACGCTTGGCGTCGCCCGTGACGCGTCTGACAAAGAGATTGCAACGACCTATCGACGGTTGGCGCGACAGTTTCATCCCGACGTGACCGGCGGCGATCAGGAGGCGGAGGCGCGCTTCAAGGAGATCAATGTGGCGCACGACGTGCTCGGCGACCCCGAAAAGCGCGCCGCGTACGACCGGTGGGGCGACCAGTGGGAGCACGCTGACGAACTCGAGGAGATGCAGCGGCAGCGCGGCGGCTTCGGATTCGGGGGGCCTACCGGACGCGACTTCGGCGACGGCAATGTGCGGGTCGAGTTTGGCAACGGCGACTTCGGCGATTTCGCCAATCTGCGCGGCTCGGGTGATCTGGGCGACTTGTTGGGCGGCCTGTTTGGAGGTCGGCCTGGAGGTCAGCCCTCGAAGCCGCCGCGGGGACGTGACATTGAGCATCAAGTCCAGGTCTCTTTGCGTGAAGCATTCCACGGCGCCACCCGTACGCTGCAGCGCGGCGCGAGCGGATCGCGCCTGGAAGTGACGATTCCGCCGGGCGTTCGCGATGGGCAGCGGATCAAGATCACCGGTAAGGGCGAGAGCTCGGCGCAGGGCGAGGACGGCGACCTCTTTCTGATCGTCGGGATCGATGACGATCCTGTCTTCGAGCGGCGCGGCGACGACCTGGTGGTCGGTGTTGACGTTCCCGTGACGACGGCGGCGTTGGGCGGCGAGGTCTCAGTGCGCTCGCTCAGTGGCAGCGGTCAGTTGGCGTTGCGCATTCCCGCCGGGACGCAAAACGGACGCGTGTTCCGCCTCGCAGGTCAGGGTATGCCGCGATTCCGAGGCGAGGGGCGCGGCGACATCCTCGCCGAGGTGCGATTGCGCTTGCCTGAACCACTCAACGATCAACAGGTCGAGCTCTTCCGTCAGCTGCGCGACCTGCAGGCTGACGATGACTGACCGCCAGGAAAGTGAGCGCGCATGAGCAGTGAGCCCGTCTACACCATCCGAATCGCCGCCCAATTGGTCGGCGTGCATCAACAGACGCTGCGCAGCTATGAGCGTGAGGGGCTGCTGACACCGGCTCGTTCGGCTGGCCGCCAGCGGCTCTACAGCGAACGCGACATCGAGCGTCTGCGACTGATTCGACGCTTGATCGATGAGTTGGGCGTCAATCTCGCCGGCGCGGACATCATTCTGCGGCTGCGACATCGGATCGAGCAGCTGCAGGACGAGAACGAGGAGTTGCGCGGCGAAATACAGCGTCTGCGCGACCAGCAGTTGCCCAGCGTGCAACGAACACCGTTTGATGGACAGGACGTGCGAAGATGATGAGACGAGACCGATTCACGAATCAAGCCCAGCAGTTGCTCGAGGCGTCGCAGCAGTTGGTGCGCGAGAAGAAGCATGCCCAATGGGACGTCGAGCACCTGTTGGCCAGCATTGCGCGGGTCGAGGACGGCCTGGCCCATGATCTGCTCAACGCGCTGGACGTCGACCGCGCTCGGTTGCGCGCGGACGCGGACACGGCGATCGACGACGCGCCGAAACTGAGCTATGACGTCGTCCAGTTGACCGTGACGCCGCGCGTTGTGCAGTTGCTCGAGCGCGCGAACGTCGAGGCGGAGCGACTCAACGACGAGTACGTCGGCGTCGAGCATCTGCTGATCGCGATCACTGGCGATTCGGGCGGTCCGGCGGCGCAGATCTTGCGGTCGCACCAGATCACGGCAGAGCGTCTCTACGGAGCGCTGCGCGAGATTCGCGGATCGCGTCGCGTTGACCAACCTGACGCCGAATCGAACTACAACGCGCTCAGTCGCTACGCGACCGACGTGACGCGTTTGGCGAGCGAAGGCAAGCTCGATCCGGTGATCGGTCGCGACGTGGAGATTCGTCGCGTGCTGCAGATTCTCAACCGACGCACCAAGAACAATCCCGTCATCATCGGCGAGGCCGGCGTCGGCAAGACGGCGATCGCCGAGGCGCTGGCTCAGCGAATGGCGGCGGACGACGTGCCTGATCACTTGCGCGGGCGACGCTTGATGGCGCTCGATATGGGCATGCTGCTGGCCGGCGCCAAGTTCCGCGGCGAGTTTGAGGAACGGCTCAAGTCGGTCATCGACGAGGTGCGTGAGTCCGAAGGGCAGGTGATCCTGTTCATCGACGAGTTGCACACTGTGGTCGGCGCTGGGGCGGCCGAGGGCGCGATCGACGCGGCCAACATGCTCAAACCGGCGCTGGCGCGCGGCGAGCTGCGGGTGGTCGGCGCGACGACGTTGGATGAGTACCGCAAGCACATCGAGAAAGACGCGGCGCTTGAGCGTCGGTTCGCGCCGGTCTTCCTCGACGAGCCATCGACCGAGGACGCGATCGCGATTCTGAATGCGCTCAAGCCGCGGTATGAGGCGCACCACGGCGTCAGCATTGGCGAGGACGCGATTGAGGCCGCGGTGCGGCTATCGCAGCGCTACATCACGGAGCGTCGACTTCCGGACAAGGCGATTGACTTGATTGATGAGTCAGCCTCGCGAATCGTGATCGCCAACCAATCGCCGCCGGCGCGCGTCGTCGAACTGCAACGGCGCGTCGACGAGCTCAAGGTCGAACAGGAAGCCGCCGCGCAGCGCGAGGACTACGAGTCAGCGGCCCGAATCAAGCAGGAGTTGCTCGCCATCCAGGAGGAGGCGCAGGCCAATCGCGACGATTGGAACGCGGCTCACGCCCAGCGCGACACGGTCGGCGAGCGCGACATCGCTGAGATCGTCGGCGAGATGACGGGTATTCCGGTCAGTCGCATGCTGGCCGATGACGAGCTCAAGCTGCTGCGCATCGAGGAGGAGCTGCACAGTCGCGTCGTCGGGCAGTCTGCGGCTGTGACGGTGGTCTCGGACGCGATTCGTCGCGCGCGAGCGGGGCTCAAGGATCCCACGCGGCCGATCGGGTCATTCATCTTTGTCGGACCGACGGGTGTGGGCAAAACGGAGCTGGCGAAAGCGCTGGCCGAGTATCTCTTCGACTCGGAGGACGCGCTCGTGCGGCTCGACATGTCCGAGTACCAGGAGCGCCACACGGTGAGCCGCATCGTGGGCGCGCCTCCGGGATACGTCGGCTACGACGACGGCGGCGGCTTGACTGAGCTCGTCAGGCGGCGACCATTCCGCGTCGTGCTGCTGGACGAGATCGAAAAGGCGCATCCTGACGTCTTCAATCTCCTGTTGCAGGTGTTGGACGACGGACGGATCACTGACGGACAGGGTCGTACGGTCGACTTCCGCAACACGATCATCATCATGACCAGCAACCTGGGAACCACCGCCAGGCCAGAGGGGCGCATCGGATTTGGCAGTTCGCACGACGAGCGGGCCCGAGATTCTGAGCGCGCGCTACGCGAGTTCTTCCGCCCGGAGTTCCTCAATCGCGTGGATGAAGTCGTCGTCTTCGATCCGCTCAGCGAAGACGAGCTGCTGCGGATCATCGATCTGATCGTTCAGGAAGAGCGCGAACGGCTGGCAGATCTGGGGCGCGACATAGAGTTCAGCGATGCGGCCCGTCGCAGATTGGCAACTGATGGATACGATCCGGCCTTCGGCGCTCGACCGCTGCGGCGCTTGATCCAACGGAAGATCGAGAACCCGCTGAGCAAGCTACTGATCGGCGACGAGCTGTCTGACGGCGACCTGATCCTGGTTGACGTCGATCCAGCGTCGGGCGAGTACACGTTTGATGTCAGCGAGCGAGTGGCAGTTTCCGACGAACCAGTCCAACCTGCCGAACCGGTCACTGCGTAGTAGGTGTAGTCGGTCGTCGCTCGGCTACGTTGGCGCTCTGGTTCGGGGATTACACTCGCAGCAGTGAACGCCCAACACTCGACTCGCTCGACGTGTCATTGAGGAGGACCCGTGACCACTCTCACTGCGCCCACGACCGAAGCCCTGTTGTATGAGGAGCGCGGCCATGTGGCGATCATCACGCTGAATCGCCCTGAGCGTCTGAACGCGATCTCTGGAGAGATGCTCGAGGCGCTTTCGGCCCAGCTGATCGCTTGTCAACGCGAGCCCGAGATCCGAGTGATCGTGCTGACCGGCGCCGGGCGCGGGTTCTGCTCAGGCCTCGACCTGGTTGACCAGCAGCAGCGGATGTCGACCGGCGACGGTCAGCCGGGATACTCGCTGTTTGATTTGCGCGACGCTCCCCCCGTGGTGCTGCAGCGGATGGATAAGCCGGTGATCTGCGCGGTCAATGGCGCCGCGGCCGGTTATGGCATGGACATGGCGTTGCTGGCTGACATTCGGATCGCCTCGGATCGGGCCAAAATGGGCGCTGTCTTCGCCCGTCGCGGCGTCCTGCCTGAATCGGGCGGCACCTGGATCCTGCCTCGTCTGTTGGGCTGGGCCCGCGCCGCTGAGGTCGCCTTCCGTGGCCGCGTGCTGGACGCGCAGGAGTCGCTCGAAGTTGGACTCGTCAATGAGGTCGTGCCGCACGACGAGTTGATGACCCGCGCGCTGGAGCTCGCCGACGAGATCGCGGCCAACGCGCCGCTCTCGGTGCAGGCGACGAAGCGCATGATGCGTCTGGGCATGGACGAGCCCTTCGAGTCGGCAGTCGACCACATCTACCTGCAGCTGCTGCCGCTCATGCAGTCAGACGACTTCAAGGAAGGCGTGCGCGCCTTCATGGAGAAGCGCGACCCGAACTTCGCCGGTCGCTAACGAACAGGGAGCGTCCCAATGCCGCAACGCCCAATCTCGGACGACGAAGTCAACCGCGTCAGCAGCTATCTGCTGGGCCAGGGAGAGAAGTACAGTTGGCTCTCGCTCTGGCCGAGGGTGGTGGCGGCGCGAATTGATTTTCTCAACGTGATTGACCGAGTCACGCCTGAGCAAGCGTCCTGGAAACCGAACCCTGACGACTGGAGCATCGAGGAAGTCGCTCAGCACGTGCTCGACGGCTCGCGGCGCAACGCGGACATGATCGCCAACCTGGCCTTTGGCCGTGAGCCAAATCTGGGACCGCAAGGCATTGGCGCGATCGATCCGGCTCAGCGGGCCGCTGAGTTGTCGTGGACTGAACTCGTAAACGCATTGATCGATGACTCGCGACAGTTTGGCAACGTGATCGACGGTCTGCCTGAGCCGCCGTCGTACGAACCGCGCCCAGCGCATCCCTACTTCGGTCCATTGCATTCGCGCGCCTGGTTCATGTTCCAACGCGTACACGATCTGGACCACGTGGGGCAGGTTGAAGCGATCAAAGAGACCGAGGGCTACCCATCATGAGCGAGACCGCGCCTGCTAAGCGGCCGCCGATTCGCGTCGCCGTTGGCCTCCATCGCGACGGCGTCGACGATTGGGACTCGGCCGTCCGCTACGCGCAGGAGGCCGAGCAGCTAGGCGTGTACTCGATCTGGTCGGCCGAGGCCTGGGGCCATGACGGGATCACGCCGCTGGCGTATCTGGCCGGGAAGACCGAGACGATCAAACTGGGCACCGGCATCATCCAGGGCGGCACGCGCACGCCGGCGTTGATCGGCATGACCGCGATGAGCCTGCAGTCGATGTCGGGCGGACGTCTTATGCTCGGACTGGGCACGTCGGGACCGCAAGTCGTCGAGGGTTGGCACGGCATTCCGTTCTCGGGCGCGGTGTCGCGCTTGCGCGAGACGGCGGAGATTGTCCGCATGGTCTGCAACGGCGAGCGACTGGTGTATGAAGGCCGCCATTACACGCTGCCACTGCCGGGCGGCGAGGGCAAGGCGATCCGTACCGGTTCACCGCCGGTTGAGCCGCCGCCGATTTATCTCGCATCGTTGGGGCCGCGCAGTCTGGAAGTCTGTGGTGAGATCGCAGATGGCTGGCTGGGAACGTCGTTCATCCCTGAGACCGCAGACGTGTTCTTTGACGACATCCGCACCGGCGCCGAGCGCGCTGGGCGCAGCCTCGACGAGCTTGACCTCGAAGCGGCCGCCTCGGTCGTCTTCACGGATGATCCCGAGACTGAAGCGGCGAAGCACGCGCGCGGAATCGCATTCACACTAGGCGCGATGGGATCGGCGAAGACGAACTTCTACAACGACGCGTTCTGTCGCCAAGGTTGGGCCGACGCCGCCAAAGAGGTGCAACGACTCTGGGTATCGGGCGAGCGTGATCTCGCGCGCGAGCGCGTGCCTGTCGAGCTGGCCCATAAGGTCAACCTGATCGGCAACGACGAGCAGGTCGCCGAGCGCCTCAGCGTCTACCGCGACGCGGGCGTCAACACGCTTCGTGCGGGACTTGCCGGCGATACGGTGCGCGACCGTATCGCCAACCTCGAGCGCTTCATGCGCATCGTCGACGAGGTCAACGCAGCGGGGTGATCAGCTCGTAGCCGGATTCGCCTTCCGTGACTCGAATCTGACTGTTGGCGGGCACGTCGTTGAGCGTCGCCACGAGTCCACTGGCGGGCCAGCGAATGACTATGTCGGCGGACTCCGATGTGCCGAGTCCGAAGTGCAGCGCGTCTTCGCTCTGGCCGAGGAAATGGGTCGACACGCCGGCTTCCCGAATCTGCTCGGGTAGGTCGTCGGCGAAGACTGAGACGCGGGCGCCTATTCCCTGACGATTACTGGTCGTACCGACGAGCGAGACCCGCAGCCAGGCGCCGGCGTCGCGCGACTGATTGCGATAGAAGAGCGGCGTCGAGGCGTTGTTGACGACGAACAGGTCAAGATCGCGTCGGCGTCGGCGTCGAAGACCAATAGACCCTTGCCATCTTCGATGTCGTCAAGGCCGACCTCCGTGCTGCGGCCTTGGAAGACCCCAGTCGCGTCATTCTGCCAGTAGCGCGTCGCGTCGGCGTCGAAGCCGGGCATCATCTCCATCC
The DNA here is from genome assembly GCA_965221705.1 of Dehalococcoidia bacterium. GTDB lineage: Bacteria > Chloroflexota > Dehalococcoidia > Bin125 > Bin125 > Bin125. The sequence goes on along the minus strand of OZ244908.1, from coordinate 2,149,718 downwards.
CGTTGGTCATCGTCAGATCGAGATCGCCGTCGTTATCGGCATCAAAGAAGGCCGCGCCCCATCCCCATGATCCGTTGCGCACGCCGGCGTCAGTAGTGACATCGGTGAACCGGCGCTCGCCGTCGTTGCGGAACAGTCGATTGCCGTTCTTCGTTCCCTCAGCAGCGCCGCCCGGGCTGCCGCTGCTGAAGGAAAACACCGAGGTGACAAACCAGTCGAGGTCGCCGTCGGCGTCGAAGTCGCCGAAGGTCGTGCCCATGGCGTTTTGCGCCGTGCCGACGCGCGCGTCGAGGGTGCCATCGCTGAACGTGCCGTCCCCATTGTTCCAGAAGAGGCGGCTGGTTCCGAAGTCGGAGGCGACCGCGAGTTCGGGCCAACCATCTTGGTCGAGATCGACGAACGTCGAGCCAAAGGCGAACGTGCCTACGGTGAGATCGGCCTGGGTTTGCGAAGCGACGCCCATCATCGAGACGCCGGCCGCATCGGTGACGTCTTCGAAGTGTCCTGGCGCTTCGGCGCCGAGATTGCGCAGTAGCCGCACGCCAGTCGCCGCCTCTCCGACCAGCTGGGAAGGACGCCACTCGGTGACATGCAGGTCGAGATAGCCGTCCAGGTCGTAGTCGCCGAAGGCGGCGGAGAAGCCGATTCGTCGGTCGCCAGTCTCGAGCGACGCGCCGCGCTCGACGCCCTGTTCGACGAAGACGCCGTCCTCGTTGACGAACAGGTAGTGGCGCGTGTCGCCGACGGTGGTGATGTAGAGGTCGAGGTCGCCATCGTTGTCGATGTCGCCCCACACTGCGCCGTTCGAGGCGAGATTCCAGCGGTCAAGTCCGACTCGGCCTGAGACTTCATCGAATCGACCATCGCCTCTGTTTCGGAAGAGCAAGTCGTGCCCGTCGAGGCGGGTCACGATCAGGTCGATCGCGCCGTCGTTGTTGAAGTCGCCGGCCGCAGCGCCGCCAGTCATACGCTCGGCGTCGCAGAGCGCGCCTCTACGTTCCGCTTCGGTGGGACGAGTGATGTTGTCGAACAGGCAGTTGCCAGGCTCCCGCGCTTGATGTTGCAGATAACTCAGTCCGGCCGCATCGGTGTCTTCGCGGAAGATGGTCACAGTCTGCGAAGCAGTCGCTGAGGCGTCAGGCGCCTCGGAGACCGATGGAATCGAATCGTCGCAGGCGCCGCCCAAGAGGGCCGCCACGACGACTGCAACCAAGCTGCCGCTCACCCGTAAGGTCAACTTCACGGATACTGCCTCCACTGTTATGCGCGCGTGCTGTCAACGCTGCTGCAGCGAAAGGGTAACGACCATGACCACGACCCATGATGGTTCGCCTCATCGGGGACCGTTGAGCGGCGTTCGGGTGTTGGAGTTCTCGCAGATCATCGCCGGGCCGTTCGGCTGTCAGAATCTCTCGGATATGGGCGCCGAAGTGATCAAGGTTGAGCCGCCCGAGGGCGAAGCCTGGCGGCAGTTCTCGCAGTTCATGCCTGACGAGTCGAAGTGGTTCCACTCGCTCAACCGCGGCAAGCGATCGCTGGCGCTGTCGATGCGCGAGCCCGAAGCGCAGCAGATTGTGCATCGGCTGATCCCAGAGATCGATGTCGTTGTGATCAACTATCGGCCAGATGTCGCGGCGCGCCTTGGCATCGACTACGACACGCTACGGGCGGTTCGTTCGGATTTGATTTACATCGACAACACAGCCTTTGGACGACAGGGTCCTTGGGCTCAGCGACCGGGTTACGACATCGTCGCCCAGGCGGTGACTGGGCTGATGGCATCGGACGGCAAGCTCGACGACAACGGAACCGCGCCGGTGCCGATCTCGGCGGCCGTGGCTGACTACGGCACGGGCATCGTGATCGCGCTCGGCGTCTGCGCGGCGCTCTATCACCGGCAGCGCACGGGCGAGGGTCAGATGATCGAGACGACGCTGTTGAACACGGCGCTCGCCATGCAAGGCAGCAGCGTGATGCAGCTGCCGCTCGCCGACGAGATCCCACAGGCGAAAATGGCGCAGATCGATCAGCTGCGTCAGCGCGGCGCGCCGTACGCGGAGCTGCAAGAGGCGTACAAGGATCGCGGCGTTCAGGGCGCGCTCAACATCTACTACCGCTGCTATGAGACGCGCGATGGCGCGGTGGCGATCGGGGCGCTGTCTGCGTCATTGTGGGCCAAGGTGAGGGGCGCGCTGGAGACGGAGTTCCTCGGCTTCGCCGACCCTAACCTCGATCCGAATGACCCCGAACAGTTGACGGCGGCGGTCGCCAGTGTGCGCGACATTGAAGATCGTGTTCGTTCGCAGAGCACGGAGTATTGGCTCGAGCGATTCGATGCGCATGGCGTCCCTAGCGGGCCGATCAACTTCGCCGAGGAACTGGCCGAAGAGCCGCAGGTCGTCGCGAACGAGATGGTCGTCGACCTGGAGCATGACCTCTCAGGACCGCAACGTCAGGTCGGTCCGCTGTTCAAGATGAGCGCCACGCCAACCGCGGCGCAGGGATCATCGCCGCCGCTGGGACGCGACACTGACGACATCGTCGCCAGCGCGGGATACGGCGCAACGGAGCTCGCCGATCTTCGGGCGCGCGGCATCATCGCTTAGCCGACCTCGACGATAGCTATAGGACGCCGGCCCAAGCGCCGACCTCTTCGCCGCGGAAGTCGTCCTCAATTCGCGCAGACTCGCCGAGCACGACGGTCTGTCGCGACTCGGAGTTCCAGGCGGGCCAAGAAAGATTGTTGGTCGACGGATCGCCAGTTCGGGCGAAGTTGATCCAGGTGTCCATCGTCAGTTCGGCCAGTGCATTGGCGGCGACGCCCGATCCGGCGAAGGCGGGCGCGTTGCCGTGGGTACCGAAGACGAATGGGATGTCGAGCGCGTGGCAAGAGCCGAGCGCGCCGTCGAGCAACGGGGACTTCCAGTCGAAGCAGTAGGACCACGTGCGTGGCTCATGCATCGACTGTGCATCGAGCAGTCGTTGGGCTGGGACGCGAAACGTCTTGTCGCCCTGCGCCGCTGTCTGTATCTCGTACGGAGTCGTGAGTTCGCCGCGCGCTGCTCTCGCGGCGCGGTAGATGTCGTAGAGCTTGCGACCGTCGCCATGGATCAGGTCAAAGTTGGCGATGGCGTCTTCTTCAGTCGGCGGTTCGGAGGGGAGCATCGAGGTGAACAGTTTGTTCTCTTCGTCAAGGCAACCGATCAGCAATGCAACGCCCGTGGCTTGTCCGGCGAGCACAGCGTCGACCGGCATGTCAGGGAGGAAATCGCCGTCGATCACTGGTCGGAAGCGCATCTCGGCCTCGCCGCGAGTCTCGAGATCCTCGTACAGGAGCGCTTCGAGCTCCGCCTGCGCCTTGAGGATGTCGGGGACTGAAGCCGCGCGAAGCGCGTCAATATCGTCTGGCCTGACACCCAAGAGCTCACAGAAACGCTCTCCGTTGGCGACCGCTTGGTCTTCGCGCATGCCGTGATGTCCAGCGCCTGATTGGGGAATCGCCTTGTGGAACAGCCCCTGCGCCTCGGGCGAGCCCATCAGAGTGCCGCATGACATGCCTCCGGCCGACTCGCCGAAGATGGTCACGTTGTTTGGGTCGCCGCCGAAACGAGCGATGTTGTCACGCACCCAGCGCAGCGCGGCGACCTGGTCTCGCATGCCGAAGTTCGACTCGTCGAGTGCGGGGAGATGGAGGAAGCCAAGCGCGCCAAGTCGATAGTTGATGGTCACCACGACGACATCCCCGCGCGAGGCCAATGCGGCGCCGTCGTAGAAGCCGTCGCTGCCAGAACCGATCGTGAACGCGCCGCCATGAATCCAGAACATCACTGGTCTCGCAGCGGCGTCGGTACCCGGGGTCCAGATGTTGAGGAAGAGGCAGTCCTCGGACTGTTCCTGTGGCGCGCCGCCAAGCAACGATTCGATTTCCTCGTTGGGAATCTGCGGCGCGATCGGTCGGAACGACTCGCAGTCGAGCACGTCGTCCCAGCCGGGATGCGGTTGGGCGACGCGAAAGCGCAGGTCGCCGACAGGCGGGGCTGCAAACGGGACGCCTCGATAGACGCTCAGACCACCCTCTGATGATCCGTGGATTCGTCCGCTTGTGGTTTCGACAATGGCAGCCATCTCGACATCCGATCAATCCGATGCTTCAGGGTTCGTACAGGCTACGTAGTTTCTGGCGGCTCGACTACGGCGACCAAACTCGGGGCGAGGCGTCGGCTCTGTCAGGCTCAGGGGTCAAGTCGGTTTGGGCTCGATTAGCCTCAAGAGAGCTCCTGTAGACGTGCGTCACGCAGGAGCGCAGAGCAAAGGCATCCGCATGACGGCGACCGTTGGCCAGACTGGCATCAGCGTTGAGGCATTGGCGAGACTCGATCAGCATCTGCTCTCGCGATACATCGAGCCGGAGAAGATCGCAGGCTGTCTGACGTTAGTTGCGCGACGCGGAGAGATCGCGCATCTGTCGGCGATGGGCCAGATGGATCGTGAACGCGGCAAGCCGATGTCGACTGACACGATCTTTCGCTTCTACTCGATGACCAAGCCGATCACATCGGTGGCGCTGATGCAGCTGCACGAACGGGGAGAGTTTCAGCTCACCGATCCTGTTAGTCGGTTCATTCCCGAGTGGCGGGACTTGCAGGTGATGAGCGGCGGCGACTGGCCCCAGTTCGAGACCGTTTCTCCTGCGCGTCCGATGACGATTCGAGACTTGCTCTCGCACCAGAGCGGCCTGACGTACGGCTTCATGGAGGGATCACTGGAGCGCGCCTACAACAAGGCAGATGTCTACTCGGCAGGCACCATGGCGGGACGCGACCTGCAGTCGATGGTCGAGCGGCTGGCCGAGATGCCGCTCAAATTCTCTCCTGGCGAACAGTGGAACTACGGCGTCTCGACTGATGTATGCGGCTATCTGGTGCAGGCAATCTCGGGGCAGCGGTTCGATGAGTACTTGCAGGAGCGCATCTTTGAGCCGCTGGGAATGGTCGATACGGCCTTCGATGTGCCGGCCGAAAAGCTCGACCGCTTCGCCGCCAACTACGAGCGAGGACCGGATCGACAGTTACGTCTGATGGACGATCCAGCGACGAGCCACTATGCGCATCCGCAGACGTTCTTCTCGGGCGGCGGCGGATTGGTCTCGACGGCGCATGACTATCTCCGCTTCTGTCAGATGCTGCTCAATGGCGGCGAGCTTGACGGCGCGCGATTGCTCGGGCCGAAGACGATTGAGCTGATGACGATGAATCATCTGCCCAACGGAGAAGATCTGTCGCAGCGGGCCTTAGGCACGTTTTCCGAGACGGCCAATGACGGCGTTGGCTTCGGCCTGGGCTTCGCCATGATCGTCGACTTGGCGCGCTCGCAGAACGTGGGATCGCTCGGCGAGTACTACTGGGGCGGGGCGGCCAGCACGATCTTCTGGATTGACCCGACCGAAGAGCTGATTGTGATCTTCCTGACCCAGTTCATGCCCAGCGGCACGTTCAACTTCCGCGGTCAGATCAAGCAGATTCTCTACTCCGGACTCGTGGCCTGACCAGCTAGACTCGAGGCAAAATTCGTTGCGCGCGTTTGGACTCTGGCATGCCTGACATCCCCAACTCACTGCCGACCTATGATCAGCTGCCGTATCGAGCGGGCAATCCCGCCAAGACCGCATGGGGGCTGTTTGGCGATGACGATCAGATTGGCATGTTCAATCTGCAGACGCCGGAGCGGATCATCCAGGCGGCGTCGCTGATACGCACGGGCAAGATGTTTCCGATGAACTGGGATCAGTCGCAACCGAGCCCGCCGCTCTTCAACCGGGGCGCGGTGCGTCACACAGTGATGCGGCGCGCCGGATTCGGACATCACGGCGACGATGTACTCGACAACTTCTACACCCAACAGTCGTCGCAATGGGACGCCTTGACGCATGTGGGCGACTTTGAGCATGGCTTTTGGGGCGGCGTGACCAACGAGTGGCTGCTCGAACACAGCGACACGCCCAAACTGGGAATTGAGCACTGGGCGCGGCGCGGGATTGCTGGGCGCGCCGTGTTGCTCGACGTAGGACGCTGGTTCGAGTCCCAGGGCGAGCCCTTGACGATGGACGAGTACCGACCGATCACGGCGAGCGAACTTGAGGCTTGCCGCGCGGCGCAGGGCGTCGAGCTGCAGCCTGGCGACGTGCTGTTGATCCGCATTGGCTGGATCGGTTGGTACGAACAGACGGACATGAACAAGCGCATGGCGCTCTCGCAGATGCCCAATCTGGCGTTTCCGGGATTGGGTTGCTCGGAGGAGATGGCGGCCTACCTGTTCGACCATCATCCTGCGGCAGTCTGCTCGGACAATCCTGCGCTTGAGGCCTGGCCGCCGCCGAACTTCGCCGACCCAGACGGCTTTCTGCATCATTGGATCATCGGCCGATTCGGGATGGCGATCGGCGAGATGTTCACGCTCGACGCCTTGGCCGACGACTGCGCCGAGGACGGCGTCTACGAATCGTTCTTCGCGGCGGCGCCGCTCAACGTGACCGGCGGTACGGGCAGCCCGCCCAACGGCCTGGCGATCAAGTAGCCAGTGGCTGACGCCTGTATAGACGCGCCTCGTCGCGCAGTCTGGAGTCACCATCAATGACCGACACGCAGATCGAAATCGTCCAGGGTGACATCACCCAGCAAGAGGTCGATGCGATCGTTAACGCCGCTAACAGTCACTTGTGGATGGGCGCGGGCACGGCAGGGGCCATCGTCCGCGCTGGAGGACGGGGGATCGAGGACGAGGCGATTCGGCAGGGACCGATCGAGGTTGGTGAAGCGATTGTCACTGGCTCAGGCGATTTGCAGTGCAGACACGTGATCCACGCGGCGGCGATGGGACAGGACTTGCATACGTCGGCGGAGAAGATTCGCGCATCGACCGACAACGCGCTCAAGCGAGCCGAAGAGTTGGGCCTGACGTCCGTGGCGTTTCCGGCATTGGGTACCGGCGTCGGCGGTTTTGACTATGTTCGCGCCGCGGAGATCATGCTGAATGTCTGCCGCCAGCACTCGGGAGACGACCGTAGCGTGCGCACGGTGCGCTTTGTGCTCTTTGACCAGAAGGCGTATGAGGCGTTCGAACAGGTCGCGCAACGCCTAGGCGAACACGCCGACAGCGCTTGACTGATTTCGAGACGCTGACGATTCAGGAGATCGACATGTCACGCCAGATTGCCCACTGTGAGCTTGAGGTCCAGCTGACTCCTGGTTCGGATGAGTGGACGCCGGTGACCCGACTCGACGACGTTGAGTGGACGGGATTTGCGCCGGCCGGCTGCGGCGTCGACCAGGGACGGGTGATCGCCACACCGGCCAATACTGATGACGCGCTGTTCGATCCTGACGCGCCCGATCGCATGTGGCGTCTGGTCGATGATTCAGGTGAGCCGCTGTTTGTATTTCTTGGATACGTCGATGACCGTCGTCCCCGGGCAGCGGGGCGAACGATCCTCGGCCTTAGCACCACGCCCGATCTTCTGGGCGCCTGGTCGGAGCTGCAGCCCGCGCGCTGACGGGCGCATACCGTTCCGGCCGACCTCGCGGATACTATGTCGCTATGCCGCACTACACGCGATCGGGCGACGACGGCTCAACGACGCTGTGGGGCGGTGGCCGCATCGGCAAAGACCACCCGCAACCGGAGGCGTACGGCGCCATCGACGAAGCCTCGTCGGCGCTGGGCCTGGGGCGCGCGCTGTCGAGTGATCCGCGCACATGCGAGATCGCGCTTGACATGCAGCGCCGTCTGTATCTGATCATGGCTGAGCTCGCAGTCGCGCCGGACAAGCCGATCCCCGAGGAATTCCGCACTCGCGACGCCGATGTGGAACAACTCGAGCGCTGGGCGGCCGAGCTCGAAGTTCTCGCGCCCCCGCCCAACGAGTTTGTCTTGCCGGGCGGATCACCGGGGTCGGCGGCGCTGGATCTGGCGCGAACGACGATTCGCCGCGCCGAGCGCGAGACCGTGCGACTGCGGGGACAAGGGCATCCCGTCAACGATGAGACGCTGCGATATCTCAATCGCGCTTCTTCCGTGCTGTTTGATCTGGCTCGCTATGAGGAACAACAAGCTGGCGTCGACGCGATTCGCTCACGAACAGCGTCGACGCGAGATGTCGCCGCTCAGCAGCCGAAATGACATCTACGCCGCTCGCGCTGATCAATGACGATTCTTCGCTGCAGATAGCCGAGGTTAGCGGCGACGGCGGCGACTGGACGGCGGTGATCGAGACTCGACTCGACATGCGCGCCGAGGGCATGGTCTTCATGTGGCCATCGTGGTCGCCTTCGGGTCAACACCTCGCGATCTCGGCGTCATCGCAGCGGCGCGACGATCCGAAGCTGGAGCTCTGGCGCGTGCCGCGACGGGAAGGGGCCGCGGAGCCAGTCTTTCGCAATCCTCGCGATGGTCGACAGGTGATCGCGGCGGGACTCGCGCACTACGTCAATTGGGCGCCGTCGGGCCGCGCGCTCGCCGTCGTGGGCAACGTCGGCAGCGGACTCGCCGTCAACCTGATTGCCGCGTCGGGGGCCGGGGCGCCGCAGCGACTCGTCGATGGCGCGCCGCTCTACTTCGCCTGGGCGCCTGACGGTCGCGCCGTGCTCGTCCATCGAGCGGCTCAACTGGTCCTGTTCGACCTCAGCGCCGAATCCGAGGGGCCGATCCAGATTCAGCGCGTCCGACCTAGCTTTCGCTCTCCTGTATGGACCAACGACGGGTCAGCCTTCTGTTTCGCCAAGCCGCGACCGGGCGGCGGTTCGATCATTGTCCGCGCTAACCGCGGCTCGGTCAGTTCTGGCGGCGAACATGAGGAGCTGATGGAGCTCAGCGCTCCAGCCTCGTTTGTCGCCGCTCGCAACGATGACCGTTTGGCGGTGCTCACGCTCTCGCCAGGCGACGCTGAAGGTCGCAATCTGACGGTGCTCGACCCGAGCACTGGAGCGCAACAACCGATCATCGACCGCTCGATCAACGGTGTCGTTTGGTCGCCCGATGGTGAGGCGTTGTTCGCGTTTGAGCCGCAGCCATCGAGCACGATGATCTCGTTGACGCGCTATGACCTGAGCGAAGACAGCGAGTACGTCGGCGGCATGCGGCTGGCTTGGTTCCAGCCTTCGGCCGAGTTCGCCACAATGCTCAACTTTCACGACCAGTTCGCGCACTCGCATCAAATTGTCAGTCCCTGCGGTCAGTGGATCACGTTCGCAGGTCTGGCGCTCGGCAACGGCGGATCGGGTCGCCGAGGGTTCGGGCCGCAGAATGGTTGCTACGTCGTGCCGACGGACGGCTCTGCGCCGCCGCGACGCGTCTCGCCGGGCAGCATCTCCTTCTTCCCCCGGACGACGCCGGCTATGCAGGAGACAGATTGAGCGGCCTATGGCCTGCATGAACGAGTCTGAGCTGCTGCTGCGCAACAACGAGCTGCGCGTGACCCGTCAACGGCTGGCCGTGCTGAGCGTGCTGCGACACTCCGATCAGCACATCACCGCCGCAGATGTATTCGACCGCGCGCGGGTTGAGGCGCCAGAGCTGAATGCGTCGACGGTGTACCGCACGCTGACTCAGCTGCGCGATCTTGGTTTGGTGTCGCAGACTGACCTCGGCGGCGGCGAGCGGACGTATCACTGGCGATCCGAGCGTCCGCACCACCATCTGGTCTGCACGTCGTGCGGTGAGATGGGCGAGCTGCCTCACGAGCTGTTGTCGAGCTTCTCGAGTCGATTACTGACCGAGTTCGGCTTTCAGACCGATCCCGATCATTGGGCGGTCTATGGACGCTGTCGCTCTTGTCTCGAGTCGGAACGCCGCCAATGATCGCCTCTCCGTCCGCGCTGACGCGCTATCACGAACGCGTCCAGGCCGAGATGCGCGCGGCCTGTCCAGACATCGACCTGCCGATCTACGACATGGCGTGGTATGCGCTCGGCTGGTTGGACGAACAGGGATCGCCGGCCAACGCGTCGGGCAAGGGCGCGCGCGCAGCGCTGACGATGCTGGGCGCGGAGGCGATCACGGACGACGCCAATGCCATCGCTCGGGCCGTTTCGGGCGCCGCAGCTGTCGAGCTGGTGCACAATTTCTCGCTGGTCCATGACGATGTCCAGGATGGCGATGTCGAACGCCGCGGTCGCCCCACGGTGTGGCGACTCTGGGGGGTCGCTCAGGCGATCAACACCGGCGATCTGATGCGCGAGCTCGCCGACGCGGCGCTCAGACGCGCGTTGCTGCACGGTGCACCCGAGGCGGCGGTGATCGATGCGGGGCGGCGGCTCAATCAGGCCACGATGTTGATGATCGAAGGGCAGTACCTCGACCTCACATTCGAGCAGCGGCTCGACGTCGGCGTTGAGGAATATCTTGCCATGGTCGAGCGAAAGACCGGAGCGATGATGGGCGTCTCGCTCTCGATCGGCGCGACCCTGGCTGGGGCGTCGACTGAGCAAGCCGACACGCTCGACCGCGCCGGACGTCGTTTGGGACGGTGCTTCCAGATGCGCGACGATTGGCTCGGCATCTGGGCTGACCCTGACGCGCTGGGCAAGCCGACCGACGCCGACATCCGCCGACGCAAGAAGTCGTTTCCGATTCTCTACGCCTTGAGTCACAGTCCGACGACGACGCGTCGAGAGCTGGTTGAGATCTACAGGAACGAGCTCGGTGATGACGGCGCCGATATGCCCGAGGAGCAGGTCAACTGGGTCCACCAGATTCTGGGCGAGATGGGCGCTGACGCCGCCACCGACCGCGCCGCGCGGGAGGAGTACGAGGCGTTTCGCCGCGAACTGGTCTCGTGCCGACCGCGACCACAAGCCGTCGATGATCTGGAAGCGCTGGCGTTGTTCACGCTCGAGCGCGACCGATAGCGTACGCCGATGACGTCGAAGGAACCGTTGAGCATCGCCGATGAGGCGCTCGCAGGCGCGATTCAGCGCGCTACGGACTGGCTGATCGGGCAGCAGGATCCGTCCGGCTACTGGTGGGGCGAGTTGGAGTCGAATCCGTCGATCACGGCCGAGTATCTGCTGTTGACGCACCATCTGGGCATTGCTGACCGTCAACAGTGGGACGGCATCGCTCGCTATCTGAGGGCTCAGCAACGCGAAGAGGGATTCTGGGCCCAGTACTTGCACGGGCCAGGCGATGTCTCAACATCAGTCGAGTGTTACTTCGCGCTCAAGTTGGCTGGCGACGATCCGGACTCGCCGCACATGACGCGTGCGCGGGAATGGATACTTGAGCACGGCGGAATCGTCGGCGCTCGCGTGTTCACCAAGATCTGGCTCGCGATGTTCGGTGAGTTCGACTGGGATCGCCTGCCCGCGATGCCGCCCTGGATCAATCTCCTGCCAACTTGGGCGCCGATCAATCTCTACGAGTTCGCCAGCTGGGCGCGGGCGACGATTGTCGGGATCACGGTGATCATGTCCTTGCGACCTGTGGCGGCGCTGCCGGCCGGCGCGGGAGTGCCCGAACTGTGGGTCGAACCGGGCGATCGTCGGCGCTTCGCCGTTCCGCCTCCGAAGCGCGCGCTTTCAGCCAACGGGGCGTTCTATGTCGTTGACAAGTTGCTGCGGTTTCTCGATCGCAACCACATTCGCCCCTTCGAGCATCGCGCGCTGGCCTTCTCCGAGCGCTGGCTCCTGGATCGCCAAGAGGCCGACGGATGTTGGGGCGGGATCCAGCCGCCCTGGGTCTACGCGATCCTCGCGCTGCGAGCCATGGGATACTCGCTCGACCACCCGGTGATGCGTCGGGCTCTCGACGGATTCGAGCGGTTCACATGGCGTTCTCACTCTGATGGGCGTTCGGATACTGTTGCCGCGGGCGAGCAACAGATTTGGACCGAAAGCTGCCAATCTCCCGTCTGGGACACGTGCCTCGCCGCAGTTGGACTACTGGACGCCGGCCTTGACCCTCAGCATCCGGCGTTGCAGTCAGCGGCGCGCTGGATGCTGCGTGAGCAGGTGCTGAGCGGCGGCGACTGGCAGGTGAAGAATCCCGACACGCCGCCTGGCGGCTGGGCGTTCGAGTTCGACAACGACGTTTATCCGGATGTCGATGACACCGCAGTCGTGCTAATGGCGCTGGAACGCATACCGATGCCAGGGCTCGAATCGGAGCGTCAACTCGCGCTCGATCGCGGGTTGCACTGGATGCTGTCGATGCAGTCTTCGAACGGCGGTTGGGGCGCATTCGACGTCGACAACGACAAGACTGTTCTGGCCGAGATTCCGTTCGCGGACTTCGGCGAGCTGCTTGACCCGCCGACGGCCGACGTCACCGCTCACGCGCTGGAGTACATCGGCCAACTGGGTTACAGCGGACAATATCCGCCGGCCAGTCGGGGGCTGAGATTTCTGTACGACTTGCAGGAGCCGGATGGTTCTTGGTGGGGACGCTGGGGCGTCAACTACATCTATGGCTTGGGCGCGGCGCTGCCGGCGCTCGAGGCGCTTGGTGAGCCGATGTCGGCGGCGCCGGTACGACAGGGCGTCGAGTGGCTGTTTCGCCACCAACTCGAAGACGGTGGCTGGGGAGAGTCGTGCGATACATACGCCGATCCGTCGCTGCGTGGGCTGGGTCCCTCGACGCCATCGCAGACGGCCTGGGCCTTGATGGCGCTAATCGCCGCCGGCGAGGCCGAGCATGAATCGGTGGCGCGTGGAATTCGGTACCTGATCGACCGTCAGCGTGAGGATGGCTCTTGGGACGAGCCCGAATTCACGGGCACGGGCTTTCCGAGCGACTTTATGATCAACTATCACCTCTATCGTCACTACTTCCCTCTGATGGCCCTGGGTCGATACGAGCGCGCGACCGCTCCTCGGTAACCCAGGTATGCCGTCGCCAGACGGCGTTGTGGAACAGCTACCATGATCTCTCACATTCGCTGCTGGCAGCGCGAGGGAGGGGCATGATGACGACGACACAACAGTCGAAATCCGACGTCGAGATGCACCAGTTGCCCCTCGAGCTGCGCCGCGGCGAACGAACGATTCTGCTGCGGCGCCTGGGCGAAACCGATGGCAACGCCTTGCTCGACTTTGGACGTCGACAGCCCAACGAGGACTTGCTGTTTCAAGAGCGCGACATCACCGACGTTGGCGACATCGGCGACTGGATCCATGACACCCAAGCGGGCCGCATCCGCACCGTCGTGGCGCAAGAGTCCGGCCGGATCATCGGCTATGCGACGATTGAGCCGGGTCGACTGCGTTGGACGAGACATGTCGCCGAAATACGCGTGATGGTTGATGTCGACGCGCGGCGGCTAGGTCTGGGACATGTTTTGCTCGGTCTGGCCTTTGAGAGCGCGCTGTCGGACGACGTAGCCAAGATCATTGCGCAGATGACGCCCGATCAGTTGGGCGCGCGCAAGATATTCGAGCGCCTGGGCTTTGTCGAGGACGCCGTCCTCACGCGTCACGTCGCCTCGTCTGATGGCGAGTTGCATGATTTGGTCGTGATGCGGTTCGATACCAACCAACGACTGGTCTGCGAAGAGTGCGGTCTGGCAGTGTTGACGCTGATCCCGATGCAGGGGAAGCAACTCTGTTGGTCCTGTTACGAGATTCGCGACTCTGAACTGGGCGCGGGCTAGCTGCTTGCATCGGCGGCTGGCCGGAGTTCAGACCTCGTCACAGTCAGGAGCGACACATGCCCGAGAATCGCGACCACACATACAAGATCATTGAACTCGTCGGCTCGTCGCCTGACGGAGTTGACCAAGCCATTCGCAACGCCATCTCCCGAGCTGGTGAGACGCTGCGCAATCTCGATTGGTTTGAGGTGCGCGAGATTCGCGGGCCGATCCAGGACGGCGAGATCGGCTGGTTCCAGGTCAAGTTGGGCGTCGGCTTCCGCATTCTCGATTCCTCCGATCTCGAGGACGACTAGGCGCAGCCTGGGCCGATGACGACTGTCAGTTCGGGCGAGACGTTCGCCGGCGACTCGACCGAGGCGCTGCGCTGGTGTCGGCGTTACACGCGGCGACACGGCGAGAACTTCACCGTCATCAGCTGGTTTCTGCCCAAGCCGTTGCACGGGCCAATGTTCGCGGTCTACGCCTTTTGTCGCTTCACCGACAATCTTGGCGATGATCCAGATGCGTCGCCAGAGCAGCGGCTGGAGCGTCTCGATGCCTGGCAGGGTGACCTTGAGCGCGTGTACGACGGCTCGCGGCCGCAGCATCCGATCCACGTCGCCCTGCAGCATGTGGCGGAGACCAAGCCGCTGCACGCTGAGCCATTTCGTCGACTGATCGAGGCCAACCGTGTTGACCAACGTCGTACGCGCTACGACACGTTCGATGACGTACTCAACTACTGCGAGCTGTCGGCAAATCCGGTCGGGGAGATGGTGCTCGCCCTCTGGGACATCGACTGCGAGTCTTCCGAGGGAGCGTTCCGTCGCGATCTCTCCGACGCGACCTGTACCGCTTTGCAGCTGTCGAACCATTGGCAAGACGTGAGGCGCGACTACCTCGACGCCGGACGCATCTATCTGCCACTTGAGGATTTGCGCAGCTTCGGACTCACAGAGGATGAGATCGGCGAGGCGATCCGCGGACGCCGCTGTCCAGAGGAGTTTCGCGAGTTGATGCGCTTTCAGGTCGACCGAGCGGAGGCCTACTTCCGCAAAGGCGAGCGTCTGATTGACGAGACGCCGCGCGATTTGGCGATCGATCTGAAGCTCTTCACCGACGGCGGCCGCGCGGTGTTGCGCGCGATCGAGCGACAGCGTTATGACACGTTGACGCGTCGACCTCGCGTTGGCAAACTGACGCGCGGTCGACTCGCGTTGCGCGCCGCAGTGCAAATGAAGCTCGGGCTGTAGTCAACGGCGCGGTTGCGTCAACGCAAGCAGGTCGGAGTAGCCTGACGAGGTCATGATCATGTCTCGCCCCGACGTTCCGAAGCTCGCTGACGCGTATCGCGAGTGCCAGGCGTTTACACGTCGGCGGGCGACCAACTTCTACATCGCGTTCTCGGCGCTGCCGCGGCGCAAGAGGCTGGCCATCTATGCCGCGTACGCCTACGCGGGTACAGTCGACGACGCCGTCGATGATGCGGGTACGCAAGAGGAACGAGCCGCAGCGTTACATGGAGCGCACGCTCTGTTGCATGCGGCATATGACGGCGGCGAGGCTGAGCCGGCCTGGCTTACTCGGGGACTCGCGGATGCCGTCGAACGATACGACATTCCGCGCGAGTACTTCGATGAACTCGTGGTCGGCATGGAGCACGACCTGACTGTGACTCGGTACGACACCTATGAGGAACTTGAGCGGTACTGCTACCGCGCGGCATCCGTGATCGGGTTGATCTGCATCTGCATCTTCGGCTATGACCGCAGCCGGGGCCAGTTGGCGATCGAATCGGCGGTTGCGATGGGCAAGGCGCTGCAGATCACGAACATCATGCGCGATGTCAAAGAGGACGCCGAGCGGGGTCGGATTTACCTCGCAGAAGAGGATCTTGACCGATTCGGGGTCTCTGAGTCGGACATTCTGCAGAGCGTCTATCACGACGGCTTTCGAGCGCTCATGGCTGAGTACGCGCAGCGCGCCTATGCGTTGTATCGCGAGGGTGATCGGCTGATTCCGTTGCTCGACGGTCCTCGCAGCCGCGCCTGCTGCAATGGGCTGCAGGGCGTGTATCGGATGATCCTCGATGAGATTGTGCGTCGCGACTACGACGTCTATAGCCAGCGAGTATCGCCCTCCAGGGCTGGACGCGTCGCGCGGCTACTCGAGTTGTGGCTGATGGGATCGTTGCCCAATTTCGCCCGCATCGGTTCGCGTTGACGTGACCCCAGAGCAGGCCGAACCGCCGATCGCCGTGATTGGGGGCGGGCTGGCGGGGCTCAGCGCCGCGCTGGACCTTGTCGAAGCGGGCCGCCAAGTCGCGTTGTTTGAGCGTCGACCCTACGTCGGCGGCAAGGCGTACTCCTTCGCTGACCCGAAGCACGACGTGACGCTCGACAACGGTCAACACATCACGATGCGCTGTTGCACCGAGTTTCAACGCTTTCTTGAACGCATCGACTGCGCCGACATCGTGCGTTACCAGGATCACCTTGAGGTCGCGGTCATCGATCCGCACTCCAGGGGTCGCCGAGTCAGCGCTATCTCGGCGGCGCGCTCCCAGGCGCTGGCGCCGCTGGGGTTGCCGACGCTTCCGGCTCCATTCCAGATGCTGCCCTCGTTGCTGATGTATGAGCATTTGACGACGCGAGAGAAACTGCGTCTGGCGCTCGCCTTCGAGCCCCTGCGACGAATCGACAGGCGCCAGTCCGCTGAGCTGGACCAACAGTCGTTCGCCGACTGGCTGCGGGCGCATCACCAATCAGAGCGCGTCATCGAGCGGTTCTGGGACCTGATCATCTTGCCGACGTGCAATGATCGCAGCGCCGCCGTCTCGGCGATGCAGGCTATTCAGGTGTTTCAGGACGGATTCACTGTCGATCCGCAGGCGGCGGACATCGGGCTGTTCGTGCGCGGTCTTGGCGGTGTCGCGAGTGCGGCTGCCGAGCGCCTGCGCGAGCGCGGAGCGCGGGTTCACCTGAGCGCCGCGGTTGAGCGTTTGGAGAGAACTGACAGCCTGGTGTCCGCTGTTCGCGTGCGTCGGGACGCGCCGCTCAGCGTGAGTGCGGTCGTGCTGGCGTTGCCGCCGCATTTGGCGATGAGCCTGATTCCTGTCTCTTGGCGGCGTCGCGAGCCGTTCTGGCGATTGGCGCAGCATGAGGTCAGCCCAATCGTCAACGTCCACATGCAATGGGATCGTCCCGTCATGCAACGAGACTTCGTCGCGGTGCTCGATCCCGATGCGCAGTTCATCTTCAATCGATCGAAAACACATGACTGGTCGACGCCGCCTCACTGGATCTCGGTCTCGCTCAGCGGGGCGCATGACTTGGTCGACTTGCCTCAGGAGCAGATTGTCGAGCGGGTCGAGCGAGCGGTGCGTGGAGCGCTGCCTCGCGCGGCGGACGCGACGTTGCTGGCCGCGCGCGTCGTCAAAGAAGCCGAAGCGACGTTCAGGGCGAAGCCAGGGATGAACGCGCATCGCGTACGAGCGCGCACGTCGATACGCAATCTGGCGCTCGCCGGCGCCTGGACGGCGACTGGTTGGCCAGCGACGATGGAGTCGGCCGTACGCAGCGGACGACACGCGGCGGCGGCCATCCTGGGGGAGTTGGAGACGACAGCATGAGCGTGCGACATCGGACGCAGTCGGCGAGCCCCTTTGAGGCACAATTCGCATATTCCCGCGCCGTTCGGGTTGGCACCGTGATTCACGTCAGCGGGACGGCCGCGATTGAGCCTGACGGCCGCGTGACGCCGGGCGGGGTTGGCGCGCAGGCCACTCGGTGCCTCGAGATCATCGCGACTGCGCTGGCCGAGCTCGACAGCTCGCTCGCCGATGTCGTTCGGACACGAATCTATGTCACCGACATTGCGCAGGCCGCCGCTGTTGGCGAGGCGCACCAGGCTGCATTCGCTGACACGCCCCCGGCGGCGACGTTGGTCGAGGTCAGCAGTCTGATTGAGCCTGAGATGATGGTTGAAATCGAGGCCGACGCGATCATTGACGCAGCGGATTGAGGCCGTTCCGCTCGCGAATAGCATTGGCGGCCGCCCACAGGTGAGACTCCGAGGCCAGGAGTTTCGTCAGTTGATTGGATGAACAACCAATCGACGAGGCGCAGTCGGCGGTCGAGCCTTCGACCGCGTCGAACAGGTCGAGCAGCGGCGCGACACCGTTCCAGAACTCTCGATGTTTGGGTCCGATCCGATCTCGCGCGGGCACGTCGGCGTTCACGGAACGCGGCAGGATTCGCTGCAGGCTCATCGGCGGGTGATACCGCTCCAGGCTGATAGCGCAGCGTCGTTCGAGCGACAGCGCTCGCCGTAAGCGGGAGATCGCCTTGCTGCGATTCTGTTGTTGGGAGCGCCGCTCGGAGGCGTAGCCGGTGATGCCGCTTGGTCGATGCGTCAGGCGAACTGCCGGGTCGGTTCTGTTGCGATGCTGTCCGCCAGGTCCGGATACGCGAAATCGTTCGACTCGGCACTGCGCGGCTAGTTCGTCATCGGTCAAAGCAAGCCAAATCGAGGTCGACGGCTCAGGTGATCTGGGTTCCCGGGATGGTGGTTCCGTGCCGCTCGATGATGAATGAGACATAGTGCCAACCTGAGACTGACGCGTGATTGACGTGCGACGCCATTCTGCTGATCAGTATCAGACCCAAATCCTGTAGCGCCTCGGGCGGGGCCTTCAGCAGCTCGTCGGGCAAAGCGGGGCGTTCGACGTCGCGAACGTCCGAGCGGTCTGTGGCCAACACCTCAAGGTCGTCTTCGGATGCCGATACGGCGATCCGAATCTCCCGATCGGGTTCGCCGTCCTCGACGAGGTGAGTGAAGAGTTCTTCCAGACAGAGCTCAAAGCGATTGGCCACGGTCGGTGACAGATTCAGGTCGCTCGTGATCCGCGAGCCGAACGCTGTGACATCGGGCAGGGCGGCCATTGACGCCGCGCCGCGCCATCGGAAGCGTCGGCGAGGCGCCAACATGAACAGCGCCGTCAACGTCACGGCGATCAGACCGCCAGCAGAGATGGCGTTGCCCAGAATCGGTTCCGCTGCCGATGGAATGAGCTCAGGGAAGAAGAGGCCGCGCTCAAAGGCGAATCCACCCCAGAATGCGAACGCGACGATCAATGCGGTCCGCGAGTTGATCCCGGCATCGACAACCATGCGCGCGCCCATCATGAACAGCAGCAAGATGTAGACGAATGTGACTCCGCCGACAGCGGGGGCTGGCAAGTCGAGCACAAACCCGATCAGGACTGGAAAGAAGGCGATTACGATCAGCACGCCGGCCCCCCAGAGACCGACCCAGCGCGACGCGACGCCGACGATTGGTATCAGACTGGTCGGCGGCGAGTAGGTCGTGTTGGGCGTCGTGCACATGATGCCGGCGAGCGCGTTGCCAACGCCGTCAGCGTTGAGCGAACCGCGCACCGAGTCGTAGTCGATACGTCGATCGTCGCGGTGCGAGACTCGTTGCACCGCAATGGCGTCGCCGACGGTTTCAAACGTCCCGGCCAGCGTGGCGATGACGAATGCGCCCAGCACAGCGAAGGCTTCGGCCGACAGAGGAAACGTAGGCGCCTCCCACTCGCCTATTGGAAAACCGATGACGGCGGCGTCCGATGTCTGCGTGAAGGACCAGTCTCCGAATGCCAGCGCGGCGAGACAGCCGGCGGCGAGGCCGCCGATCGGCGCCCACATTCGGTATCGCGCCGGGGTACCGACGATCATCGCCACCATCACAACAACGGAAGCGGCGCCGATGACAAAGGGGCTGAACGCCCCCTCTTGCTCTGATCCTGCGCCTTCCCAGAGATCGATCGCCAATGGGACGACCGTAATCGCGACGCACATGACGACGACGCCACCGACCGTGGGCGTGAAGATGTTACGCAGAAATCGGAAGAGCCAGGCGAACAGCATCTCAGTTGGCGCGGCGATGAGGGCGAGCGCGGCGACAAAGCCAATGCCCGCCAACTCGATCGCGTCGATCGTCGCGGCGAAGAATGTGCCCGATGTGCCCATGAAGAGCATGTATCCCGAGCCGACCGGTCCGATCCGCAGCGCCTGCACGGCCGTTGAGACGCCGCCCGTGAGTAGTGACGCGGATACGAGAAACGCCTCCTGATCGGCGCTAATCAAGCCTTGAGCGTGCATGAAGATCGGCAGGAAGATCGAGCCGGTGATCACGAACAGCGCGTACTGCAGGCCGAGCCCGGCCGCAATCGGCGTGGGCGGGCGCTCATCAACGTCGAAACGCAGGGTCTGGCGGCGTTCGCCCATATCACTCCAGGCGCCGCGCGTAGTCTATAGGCGAGTCTGAATGCGTACCTGTACGGTTCGGCCCGTTGGGGGATGTCGAGGGATATCAATGAGCGCAGAGCGAACGGCCACAATCAACGGACTAGAGCTGCACTACGTCGACCACGGAGGCGACGCCGGTGTCTCGGCTGTGGCGTTGCATGGCTTTGCGCTCAATTGCCACTCGTTCGACGAAGTGGCGCCGTCGCTTGCCAACCGTCTACGTTGCTTTGCTCTCGATCAACGCGGGCATGGACACTCGGACCGCGCGGCCGAGCTGGCTGACTACTCGCGCGACCACATGGCCGACGATATTCGCGCGTTCATCGAGTCGCTCGAGCTGGATCGCCCGGTCGTGATGGGTCACTCGATGGGCGGGATGAACGCGATGACGTTCGCCGCTCGACATCCTGATCTGTTGCGTGCGCTGGTGTTGATCGACGTCGGGCCTGGGGTCAACGTCGACGGCGTGCAACAGGTGCGACAGTTTGTCGCTGGTCCGTACGAGCTTGACTCACTCGATGCCTGGGTCGAGATGACCCATCAGTACTACCCGTTTCGCACCAAGGAGGGTATCCGCAAGCGCCTCGAGGTGTCGCTGCGTGAGACGCCCGAGGGCAAGATGGCGAAGATGTTTGACGAGCGCTTTCGCGAGGCTGACTTTCGCGGCATCGCTGACGGTCGCGACGGCATCTGGGAAACGGCGAAGGCGCTCAGAGTTCCGACGCTATTGCTGCACGGGGAGAAGAGTCCGGTGCTCAAACTTGAGCAGGCGCAAGAGTTTGCGGAGCGAGTTGACGTGGTGCGGCTGGTGACGATTCCCGACGCAGGCCACTCGGTCGCCGGCGACCAACCCGAGGCCGTTGTCGCTGCGTTGGGCGAGTTCCTCGACGATGTCCTCTAGGGACCCTCGTTCGCAGGTTGGAGGACAACGCGGTCGGCGGCGGCAGTCGGGCTCGTTGCTGATTCCAATCATCGGCGGCATCATTGGTTTCGTCGCGGCGCTCTTTCTGCTCCGGGAGTTGGACTTGTTCGAAGCGGATCCGCCGCCGCCCGAGCCGTCTCTGAGCGCAGCCTGCGACTATCCGGTCGGCAGTTACTTCGACCAGCTCTGTCAACTCGTCGCTCGAGCGACCAGGGAGATTCAGTCGGCGATTGACCCCGACATCGCCGCTCGCTGCCTGGATGTGGAGCTCGATTGTCGTCTGCACCGCGAGAATCTGCGCCGCGGTCTACCAGACTCCGAGCGCTTTCGCGACGCCCTCTTCGAGCTCTCACCGCCCGAGGCTGCCCAGGATTGGCACACGCGTTATCTGACGGCGATCTCGCTGCTGCACAGCGGCTACAACGCGCAGTTCGTCGCGCTGCAAGCGAACGATCGCGAGGCGCTGCTCGATGCGCACGCACGCACGTTGGATGCGTCGATCCTGGCCGGTCAGTTGTTTGACGACTTTCTCGTCGCCTTCAGCGACGAACGCGAGAGCTAGCTCGACTCGAGGATCTGCTTGAGCTGACCGAGTTCCTTGCGCAGCTGCCGAGCCATCATCATTTTCGTTAGCGGGCGCAACAGCGTGAACATGACCGAAGTCATGATGTGGTCGCTGCCGGCGGTCATGGCGTTGGTGACGAGCGTGCCCGATCCCGCGCGCTCAAGTGTCAGAAGGCCGGTGAAGGGAAACGGGCCTTCGGTCGCTTCGATACCGAGACGCTTGCCCTCGCGGAACTCAGTGATCGTCATCACAGTTGGCGCTGAACCGCCGCCGTAGCTGTACGTGCCGCGAATCTGAGCGCCGCGACCGATCGGTCCCTCGCCGACGAGCTCCGAATCGGACATGCCATCGACCCATTCGTCTTGATTGCGCACGTCGGCGACGTAGTTCCACACGTCGTGCGGTTCGCGATCAACTTGGATGCTGACGCTGGTGGAGAGGCTGACCATGTCGACACGCTTCCTGGCTGTGCTGCGCGAATCTACTGACTTCCGATGCTCCAGCTAGGTTCCGCTAGCGGAATAGGTCCATTTCGGCCGGGCGAACGAGGGGCGTGTGGTCGTACTCCTCGACGGGGACGTTTAGTCCTCGCACCACGGCGACGGGAACGGCATCGAGCTTGTTCATGACTGGCTCCGCCGCTGAGGCGAGTTCGTCGACGATCGCCATCTCGGTCACGCGCAGGTCGTAGCCTTCGGCATCGACTTCGCCGATGTAGGAGCGAATCGGATTCATCCCACTGACGCCGATCGCGACATTGGTCAAGCCGTTTCGCCAAGGCCGACCGAAGGTGTCAGTCACGATGACTGGAACGTCGACCTGTCCACGGCTGACCAGGCCTCGGCGAATTGCTTGCGCCGAGGCGGATGAGTCGAGCGGCAACAGCGCGACGGCTTCGCCGCCGCCGACGTTGGACTGATCGACGCCGGCATTGGCGCAGACCCAGCCGTGCCGCGTTTCGGAGACGATCAAGCCGCGCGTCATGCGCACGATTCGTTTGGATTCGCGTAGGACGAGTTCGACGGCGCGCGGATCTCGCTCCCAGTCGTTTGCCCAGTCGGTAGCGAACTCGCCTGCGCTGACCTCGTCGAGGTGAATGACGCGTCCCTCAGCCTTAGAGACGATCTTCTGTGTCACGATTAGCACGTCGCCTGTCTCGAGAGGCGTTTCCTGAGCATTGAGTGCGTTGTCGATCAACTCAGCCAGGTCGTCGCCCTCAACGACCTCGGGAATGCCGCCGACGGCGAAGACACGGTATTCGGACGGCGCGGCCATCAGTCGATCCCCACCATGCGCACAGCAGCCTGCGTCTTGTAGCGCATGTTCATGCCAATGATCAGAGCTGTGAGGTCCTCGACAAACTTTGACATCGACAACGGTCCGGCGTCGATCGGGCGCAAGTCGGGCATGAGGCCGACGAGGTCGATAACAGCCTGTTTCGCATCTGCGTCGTCGGCTGTGATCAGCACATCGCCTTCCATGGGCTCGGAGAGATTCTGCAGTTTACGAGCGCTGAGATTGTGGAAGGCGCCGACGACCTTGGCATCGGGGAGCAACGCCTGCGCCTGTTCGGTCGCAGAACCCTGGGGCACGTCGGCGATCCCGGGCACGCGATTCTCCATCGTCAGCGGCACGGCTGCGTCGATGACCAGCTTGTCGCCAATGGCGTCGCGCAGATCGTTCAGCGTCGCCTCGTGACCATCGAAGGGGACGACGATCACGACGACATCTGACTGCTCCACAACATCGCGGTTGACTCCGCCGTCGGCATCTGCCTTGCCGCCGACGGCGTTGAGGGCGTCGCGCACGGTCTGCGCGGCTTCTTCCGCTCGTTCGATACGTCGCGATCCGATCAACACACGTTTGCCGGCCTGGGCCAGGCGCATTGCCAGTCCCAGTCCCTCTGGCCCAGTGCCACCGATGAAACCAATGGTCGCCATGCCCACTCCTGAACTCCGCCTAAACTGAATGTCGATTGCGCGAACCGCACGACGATCAGGCTAACGCCAAGCACTGCGAGCACCGTGTCCAGCACTGTCAGCACCGTCAGTTCAAGCAACGCCGCCAGCTCGACCACTCGACTCGATGGCGCGCCTGCGCCGTTTGTGATCAAGCATCCAATAGAGCCGGAAGCTGAACCCGCAGTCCGACTGCGCGACGTGAGCCTGACGTACGAGACCAAGGATGGAGCGAGTCTTCATGCGGTGCAATCGACCAATCTGACGATTCGCGCGGGTGAGTTCACGGCCCTGGTCGGTCCCTCGGGCTGCGGTAAGACCTCTCTGCTGCGCGTCATCGCGGGGCTGACGCCGCCGTCAAGCGGCGAGGTGCTGGTCTTCGGCGGGACACCGCGGGAGGCGCAGCGACACAAGCGGCTTGGACTGGTCTTTCAGGAGCCCGCGTTGCTTGATTGGCGCAGCGTCGCCGACAACGTTCGCCTGGGGCTCCAGCTCAATCCGCGCGAGACGCATTCGTCGACTGATGTCGAGCACCTGATCGAGATCGTCGGACTCAAGGGCTTCGAGCGGTACCGCCCGGCCGAGCTGTCGGGCGGGATGCAACAACGCGTCGCGCTGGCTCGCGCCTTGGCGATCGATCCGCCGCTGTTGCTGCTCGATGAACCGTTCGCCGCGCTAGACGAGATCACTCGTGAGCAGATGCGTTATGAGCTGGAGCGGCTGTGGAGTCTCTCGCATGACCCAATAGATCCGCCGCGCTCAGCGGTGTTCGTCACGCACTCGGTGGCCGAGGCCGTTGCAATCGCTGATCGCGTCTTGGTCATGTCGCCGAGGCCGGGAGCGATCATCGCCGACATTCCGATCACTGCGCCACGACCGCGTCGGCCCGAGCATGAGCACTCTGACCGGTTCGTCAACGACACGGCCATCGTGCGGGCAGCGCTGCGTTCGCCGACAACGCCCGCCGTTCCGCTCGAGCGGCCCAGACTCGCACTATGAGTAGTGAATCGAGACGCCGAGTGAGTTCAGGCCATGGTTGTTGAACCAGTCAGACAGCTTGAACGGCTCGATCGCCAGCGCGAGAGACGCATGCCGCTGTCGCCGCCTGACCTTCGGCCGCTGTTGGGCTGGATCGTTCCGCCGCTGATTGCGCTGCTGTTGTTGGCCCTGGGCGTCGAGGTGTGGGTCCGCGCGGCCGATGTCTCTATCTGGGTGATGCCTCGTCCGAGCGATGTGTTGAGCGAGTTCTTCACCGATTTCCCGCGCTACTTCAGTGAGGGCCTGCAGACGCTCGCCGTATCGTTGGGCGGGCTCGCATTGGGCACGGCCGCGGCAACGATTCTCGCCGCGGGCGTGGCTCATTCCCAGATCCTAGAGCGCGCCGTGCTGCCGATCGCAATCATGGTCAAAGTCACTCCGGTCGTGGCGTTCATTCCGCTGTTCATCATCTGGCTGGGCTACGGCTGGCAGCCGAAGATCGCGATCGCCGCCCTGATTACGTACTTCCCAGTGTTGATCAACGCCATCGCCGGCTTCCGTGACATCGATCCAAGGATGCACGACTTCTTTCGTTCCGTGGATGCATCGACTTGGGAGATCTTCCGTCACTTGCGACTGCCGGCGGCGGTGCCATTCCTGTTTGCCGCACTGAAGATCTCCGTCACGCTGTCCTTGATTGGCGCGGTCGTGGCCGAGTTGTTCGCTGCCGGTCAGGGTGGACTCGGCGCAGTGATCTGGATTGAACAGAACAACCTGCGGCTTGAGCGCGTCTTTGCGGCGGTGCTGATGCTGACGCTGATCGGCGTCACCCTGTCAACCGCCGTCGTCGCTGCGGAACGCCTGAGTTCCTGGCGACTCGACCAACCGATCGCCTCCTCCTAAGCTCGAATGAGGGAGTCACCATGACCACGCCATCAGACGCCGCAGGCGAAGACGCGGCCGCGACCGATCACCGCTTGCCCGAGCGGCAGGCGCCGCTGCAGAGTGCGACGGTCGTCATCAAGTTCTCCAACGACGGCCTGGTGCTCGAGCTGGAGGGCGATGATGTCGATCTCGGCACCGACCTCAAGGTGCGCAGCGAGCATCGGCTGATTGCAGAGTTTCGGCGCGATGCCGTCGACGGCTGGTGGTTCAAGTCGTCGGCGCTCGACGAGCCTCGGCCGTTGCGCCATAGCCGCCTCAATCAACCAAGCTAAGCACTAGCGATGTCACGAGCGGCGGCGCTTGCCGTAACGCTGCCTGGTTCATACCCTCTTAGATGGTCGCTATCGCCCTGGCAACCCCTGGGAAGCGGCTCCGGCTAGCCGGCCCGGCAGTGAGAAACGCCCGGCAACCGACCAGCCCGAGGAGCCCACCCGTGTCTCTGCTTGCGCGTATCCACACCCTGTTTCTTTGGCGACTGTCGCTCGCCGCGCTGCTCTTGTCAATGTCCGTAGTCGCAGCCATCGGCGTCAGTTGCGGATCCGACGACTCCGACGATGTGCTCAGCATGAGCTACATCGCCGGGTTCCGCGAGCAAGCCAACCTACCGTTCGTCGCCGTGTACGTCGCTGAGGATCGCGGCTTCTTCGCAGACGAAGGACTGCAAGTCGACATCCAGCACGCCGGATTCTCGAATAGCCATAAGAGTTTGTTGCTCGCCGGCGAGGTGGATATCACGACGCTACCGGCCTCGGAGATGCTGCAGATTCGCGCCAACTCGGGCGCGCCATATGTGGCCGTGATGCTCTTCGGACAGCGGGGAGACTTCGGCTACACGGTGCTCAACTCATCGGGCATTACGTCGCCGGCCGACTTCGCCGGCCGTGACGTTGGCTTCAAGGGCATCGTGCAGGCCGAGTTCCATGCGATGCTCGCCGCGCATGACCTGACGACTGAGGACATGAACATGATCGACGTGGGCTTCAACCCCGTCGTGCTCGTCGAACAACAGGTAGAGGTGTACCCCGTCTTCCTCTCCAACGAGCCTGACACGCTGTCACGCAACCTGAACCAAGACATCACCGTGTTTGAAGCGGCAGACTACGGCGTTCCGACGCTTGGCGTCGTCTATCTCGTGACCGAAGAGTTCCTTGAGGACGAGACCAATCGCGAGAAGCTAGCTCGGTTCTTGCGCGCAACGGTGCGCGCCTTCGAGTTCTCTGTCGAGGATCCGGCCGCGGCAATCGAATCGACGGTGAAGTTCCTGCCCGACGATCCGCCGCCCGACCTGATCCACGAACGCTTCATTCTCGATACTGAAATCAGGAATGCGCTCAGCGACCTGACGCGCGCCAACGGGGTCGGCTGGTTCACGCAGCAACAGTTCCGCGCGCTGACCGATGTGTTGTTGGAGTACGGCGCGCTGGATGCCGACATCGACCTTGAGCGGGCGCTGGACCGCTCATTTCTCGAGGACGTGCATCGCTGAGACCGCGATCGCGGTCTGGCCAGATCTGATTGGTGGAGCGGTCGCCTCAGGCGCGGCTGCGGAGGAACTTCTCTTGGCCTGGCGTGGGCTTGTCGTCGGGGTAGTGCAGCTTCTTGAGCATTGGCCGACGCGGGAAGATGTGCACGGCGTCCCAGCCGCATGACTGCTCGCAGAGACGGCAGCCGGTGCAGTTCTTCTCGATCA
The DNA here is from genome assembly GCA_965221705.1 of Dehalococcoidia bacterium. Lineage (GTDB taxonomy): Bacteria > Chloroflexota > Dehalococcoidia > Bin125 > Bin125 > Bin125. The sequence continues at coordinate 2,122,728 of OZ244908.1, read as the reverse complement.
CGACAGCCTGACCGAAGAAGTCGGATGCTGCGTCGGTGAAGTCGAGCTCGAGCGCCTCGAACGGGCAGACGTTGATGCAGATCTCGCAGCCGGACCCGATGCATTTGTCTGCGTCGACCTCGGCCTTCGGCCACTCTTTCTTGGCGAACTTGCGGCAGATGTCGCCATCGTCGTCGAGGATGCACTCAACCGGGCAGACCGCGCCGCACGCGCCGCAATCGATGCAGAGCGCTGGATCGATGTAGTGGATCGCGTTGCGCTCGCCCCAGATGGCGTTTGTTGGGCAGCGATTCGTGCAGGCGGTGCAACCGATACACGTCTCGACGATTTCGTAGGCCACATCCAACTCCTCTGACTTCCGCCCACGAGCGACGGACACACTGGAGCAAGTATATCCGCGCCGACGAGCCTGCTTCAATCTGTGATGCGACAGTACGCCCAGACCAAGCTTTGCTCGTATAGTGAAATGGCAGCGGCTGGGTGTAGGCAATACATATGTTCAAGAGAATCATGCGTGTTCCTACTGCCGCCTTCGGCGTACTCCTGTTCGCGTTGGCGCTCGCGGGCGCAGCGACCGCCTGTGGTGACAATGTCGCAGATGACGGGGCTCAGACCCAGTCGCAGATCAGCCAGGCCGATGATTCACAAGGCGATCAAGGGTCGGACGAACAGGCGCAACCGATCGACGCGGGCCAACCGACGCAATCGGCCCAGTCCAGCGAAGACGAAGCGGCGCAGGCAGTAGCTAGCCAGCAGTCGGAGGAAGAGCCAACGCAACCCGCCTCGACCGACTCTGACCAGGGCGAAGCGCAACCATCTGGCCAGCAAGAAGAAGCGGACCAGTCAAGCCAGGATCCCAACCGCGACATCCTGGTCGAGGGTGAGCGGTTCGCATCGTCGATCGGCGCGGACGAAGCGGAGCGGCAGTTCCGCTTTCAGGCGGCAACGGGCGCATGGCTGCGCATCTTTGTCGACGGCAAGGGCGGCATGGATCCGGTCGTCACGCTGCTTCAGCCCGACGGCGTCGAAATCGCCGTCAACGATGATCTGTCCTCAACCAATCGGGACTCGTTGATTCTGGCGCAGATTCCAATGGAGGGCTTGCAGTTTATCCGTGTGCAGCCATTCGACGCGTCAAGCATCGGAGAGTTTGTGATCCAGGTGCAGACGCTGACGATCGGCGCTGACGATGACAACGCCGTGCTCACCGTCGGCGACAGCGCGGACGGCCGCCTGAATTCGCCCGACGACGTCGATGTGTTCGACTTCGAGCTGGCGGCTGACCAGCAAGTGTTTGTGCTCGTCGATGGCGACACGGGCGTCGACGTGTACGCCCAGGTCTTCCAGCCTGATGGCAACCTGTTGCAGACTGACGACGACGGCGGTCATGGCCTGGACGCGGAAATCTACTTCACCGCCGACACGGCGGGCGTCTGGCGAGTTGAGGTCTGGCCTGCGCTGAACCGGGCGGGTCAGCGGCAACTGATCGGCGCGTATCGAGTCTCGGTAGGCGAAGGACTGCCGACCAGCGCCGTAAACGACGCCGTCGCGTCGGATTTGGCGGGCTCAGCGCTGACGTTCTTGCAGGCGCTGCGCGACGGCGACTCGGCCACGATTCTCGCGCTCGCTGGCCCGGAGGCGCAGTCGATCTGGGGTTGGGACGACGCATCGGACATCGATCGCGATATTCAGAAGATCCAATCGATCGACCTGGGCGGCGAGTTTCAGCAGTCGGTGTCGTACGGCGATGTGTTGCACGATGCTCGCGGTCGCGTCTACTTCCAGCTCGATGAAAGCGACTGGTTGCGGTTTGAGCTGATCCAGCTGGGTGGACGCTGGCTAGTTGACGACTGGGCGCACAGCATCGGGCCTCCCGGCTGAGTCTGAGCTGCTCCTCTTGCGCCAACTGCTGATATCGTCAATCTCGCACTGGCCCATTTGAGACATTGACGGCCGGCTGCCCTGATGCATGGAGCAACGCATGAGCAGTTCGCAACCCGACGCCGACGGGCCGCTCGACGGCGTGATTGTGATGACCAATGGCGAGCAGGCGGACTGGTCCGAGCATCGCTCGGGAATGGCGATTCAGTTCGGCGTCTCAGGAGACTTGTCCGGATCTGAGCAGGTCTTCATGACGCGTCAGAAGATTCCTCCTGGGATGTACTCGACGCCGCACTGGCACGTCAACTGCGAAACGGCCATGTACATCTTGCAAGGTCCGATCGTGATGTCCTACGGCGAGCAGCTGGAGCACGTCCACGAGGTTGAAACGGGAGACTTTCTCTACGTCCCGCCGCGGGCGATTCACCAGATCGGCAACCCACGCGACGATCGCGAGGCCGAGGTCGTGCTTTGCCGCAACGCGGCGGAGGAGATTGTCGCTGAGGTCGACATTCCAGGCGCTCCGGGCTGTTCACCAGCGGAGTAGCGACGTCACCCTCAACTTGCCGCCATCGCCAGCGCGCGCTCGGCCTGCACCTGTTCCAAATGGCTGAGCATCGACGGCACGGCGGCGTGGGCTCCACGCAGCGCGGTGACGACCAGGTCGGCGCCGAGTACATTGTCGCCGCCGGCGAAGACGCCTGGCAGTGAGGTGCGACCGAACTCGTCGACGATCACTTCGCCCCAGTCATTGATGTCGATGCCTGCGTCGCCATAGATGTCTCGGCCGACGTCGTAGCCGACAGCGACGACAAAAGCGTCACAGTCGATCACGAATTCCGAGCCGTCCACAGGCTGCGGTCGTCGTCGACCGCTGTCATCAGGTTCGCCCAGGCTCATGCGCACGCACTCGACGCCGACGACGGCGCCGTCGCGCTGGACCAGGCTGACTGGAGTGGTGAGGTACTCGAACGTCACACCTTCTTCTCGGGCGTGGCGACGTTCTTCTTCGCGGCCGATCATTTCGTTCTCGGTGCGCCGATAGAGCAAGGTCACATGCTCGGCGCCGAGTCTCACGGCGGAACGCACGCAGTCCATCGAGGTGTCGCCGCCGCCCACCACGACGACTCGTCGACCCACATCTGGCGTGCTGCGCAGTGCGGCGGGTAAGTGTTCGTCTGACAGGTTGGCGCGGACAAGGAATTCTGTGGCGCTATAGACACGGGCGAGGCGTTCACCGTCGAGCCCGAGTCGCTTGCCGACGCTTGCGCCGTGACCGAGAAACACCGCGTCGTACTGCAACAGCTCGTCCCAATCGATGTCGAGTCCGACGCGCGTCTCGAAGCGGAACTCGACGCCCGCGGCTACGAGCGCGTCAACCTTTTCTTCGACGATGTCCTTGGCCGTCTTGAAGTTGGGAATGCCGTAGCGCAACACGCCGCCAGCTGAGGGCCACGCCTCAAACACGGTCACGGCGTGACCTGCCCCGCGCATGTGCTCGGCGACGCATAAGCCGGCCGGTCCCGAGCCGATGATGGCCACATGCAAACCGCTCTCGGCCTCGGGAGTGGGAACCGGGAAACCGCCGCGCTGCTGGCGGTCCCAGTCGCCCAGAAACGCCTCGAGCTTGCCGATGGCGACTGGCTTGGCATTCTTGCCCACCACACACGAGCCTTCGCAGAGCGCCTCTTGCGGACAGAGTCGTCCACAGAGCTCCGGCATCTCGGACGTTTGACGGAAGATCGCCGCGGCGTCGGCCAGCTTGCCAATCTCGAGAAACGCGAGCGCGCCAGGGATGTCGTTGTCGATCGGGCAGGCGACGGTGCAGGGCGCAGCGGGACATTGGATGCAGCGCTGCGCTTCAAACATCGCCGGCCCGGCGGTGTAGCCGTAGTAGACCTCGTCCCAGTTGTGGACGCGATCGTGCGGCGTCTGCTTGGTGACGTGGTGCGGCGGAATACGTAGACGTTGGCGACGGTCAACCGGTTGTCCAGCGCGGGTGAGCTGCGGAGGCTTCGCGCGCTTGCCGCCGGTGGGCTTGCTGGCTGAATCGGATGTGGAATCTGGTGGGTCGTCTGCCATGTCGGTGATGTCGGCGTTCTCAGCCAACACGCTCCTCGCTCCGAAGTGTGTGACTCACCTTCATCATACGCCTGTCTGTGGGCGGCTTGCCTGCTAGCCTCGATCCATGGTCGACAACGGAGCGCAGCAGTTCGTAAAACTTGACAGAATCGAACTGGCCAGACAGTTCGGCGCGTTAGCGAGAGGCAGCGAGCGGGCCGTTCGCCTCGATCTATGCTGTCTACAGATCGGTCGGATCGTGGATCCGCAGTTCGATCAGGTCGGCGCCGTCGCTCATCTCGAGGCCTTGGCCGATGAAGTCCGCGCCGCCGCCCCAAGCACTGTGGCTGAGCGGGTCGAGACGCTGCGTCAGGTGATGTTCCAGGACCACCAGTTTCGCGGCGACACGGACACCTACTACGACCCTGCCAACTGCTGTCTGCATGCCGCGCTGGAGACGCGACGGGGCATGCCGATCACCTTGGCCGTAGTGATGATCGAGGTCGGCCGGCGCGTCGGGCTTGAGTTGCACGGCGTCGGCGCGCCCTTCCATTTTCTGGTCAAGTATGTCGATACTGACGATGTCGGGAGCGTTGGAGAGCGCTTCCTCGATCCGTTTCACGGTGGTCGTGAAGTCGAGCGAGAGTCGCTGACCAGTCGCTTGCGCGCCACCAATCGCGGCGCGGGTCCGAATCCCGACTCATTCCTCGCCTCGGTGACCAAGCGCCAGATTCTGCAGCGGATTCTGAACAACCTCAAGGGCGCCGGTGTCAGACAGCGCGACTATGGCGCGGCGATCGCCGCGACTGACTTTCTGCTTGCCCTGACGCCCTGGTCCCTTGAGGATCGACGTGATCGCGGATTGTTGTGCTATCAGACCGGTCAGTACATTGAGGCCCTCGATGACTTGCAGCAGTATCACGAACACGCGAGCCATGCTGCGGACGCCGACCGCGTAGCCGACTTCATCGAGCGCGTGCGCGTACGCATCGCAGAAGGCGGATAGCGCTTGGCGAGTGTTGGACCAATCCTGGACGCGTTCCGCTATATTCGTAAGAAGCGATGCGCGGGAATGCTGCAACCGCGGGCGCTGCTCTCATTCTCCTCATTCGATCATCTCGCAGCCTGAGGAATCAAAGGGAATGGCCAACGCAACAGCCCTACGCAGGGTCGGTCAGGCTGTGTCCAATCACACGACGCCGGCGACGGCGTTTCGTCATCTGCATGACGAACTGAGCTATCAGACGGAGGATGGACCGTCGTTCCGCGATATCACCGACGAGGTGCGCGAGATTGTGCGGACTTCCGGGGTCGCATTCGGCCAGGTTTCGGTGTTTTCGCAGCACACGACCGCTGCCATCATCCTGCAGGAACACGAGCCGTTGCTGCTCGAGGACCTGCGCGACCGTCTGATCAGGTGGGCGCCTCCTGACGTCTACTACCGGCACAACGACTTCGAGATTCGCACGGTCAACATGCACGAGAACGAGCCAGAGAATGGTCACTCCCACGTCCAGCACATGATGCTGGGTACGTCGGAGACGATTCCCGTGCTTGAGGGCGACCTGCAGATCGGCGAGTTTCAGTCGATCTTCCTGGTCGAGCTCGACGAGTCGCGCAGTCGACGCGTGAGTGTGACGGTGCTCGGCGTGCCCATCGAGTAAGACCACCCGCTGCGCGACAGCACGGCAACCAAACGAACGACCGCCCCGACAACAGTTAGGGCGGTCGTTCGTATACTCGTGCCATGACCCGCAGCGGCCCGCAATCGTTTGATCCGTTGGCGGTAGCCGCGCAATCGATGGACACGCCGCTGGCCCGGATGCTGGCTGATCGGATCGAGCGTTCGGGCCCGCTCAGCTTTGCAGAGTGGATGGATGCCTGTCTCTACGAGCCCGAGCTCGGATACTACCGACGCGGTCGGCCGACCGTGGGTCGCGATGGCGACTTTATGACAAGTCCTGAGGTTCATCCGCTGTTTGGCGGCGCAATTGGACACGTCTGCATTGCGCTCTGGCGCCTGCTCGACGAGCCGCAGCCGTTTTACATCACCGAGGTCGGACCCGGGACGGGCGCGCTCGCCGAATCGGTCCTGCGTCACCTACACCGACAGGCGCCAGAGCTCGCAGCTGAGACCCGCTACACGTTGGTCGAACCTGACGATCATGCAGCTCGAATGCAGCGGGATCGCGTAACGCCAGTGCATCCTGACGGCAACATCCACACGATTCCCCACCTGGGGCAGTCCGTGGGCGAGTTGCACCTGGTCATCGCCAACGAGTTGCTCGACGCGCTGCCGGTTCATCGACTGACCTATCAGGGAGGAACGTGGCGCGAACTTCGAGTGGGTCACAACCCGGCCTGCGGTTTTCACGACCTCATCACTGAGATCTCCGACAAGCGGTTGCTGGCGTCCCTAACGGACTGCGCCGCCGCTGAGGGGCAACAGGTTGAAGTGTCGCCGCAGCGAGGCGACATGGTGACCGAGTTAGCTGGCCTGGTCGCCGAGCGCGGACTGCTGTTGCTCTTCGACTATGGCTACCGGCGCGACCGGCTGTACGCGCCCTGGCGCCGAGATGGCACCCTGATGACGTTCCGAAAGCACGTGCCCGGCGACGATCCGTATGCGCATCCGGGAGAGCAGGATCTCACGGCGCATGTTGACATTGACCAGGTCAGCGAAGCGGCGCATGCGGCCGGTTTATCGGCGCTGCCTGAGACCAGTCAGGCTGAGTGGCTGCATCGGCTCGGGGCGGCCGTGCTTCCCGCTGTCGCCGACTCCTCAATCGAGCGACAGCAGTATCTCGCGGCTCGACGAGCCTCCGAGACGCTGACCGATCCCGCCGGCTTGGGTCGGATCGCGGTGATGGGGTTCACCCGAGGCGGTGGCGTTGACTTACCAGGCTGGAGCGCACAGTGATCGAGGTCGGCGACGCGCTGCCCGATACCTCACTACGCCTGCATCAGTATCTGGGCGAGGGACCACTGCTGGTCCTGTTCTACACCGAGGCAGGCACGCCGACTTGCACTCAGCAGCTTTGCGCGTTCCGCGATGACGAAGAGATGCTGCTTGAGCTGGGCGCCTCCGTGGTCGCGATCTCGAGCGATCAGGATGATGAGATCACGCGCTTTCGCGAAGAGCAGCGTTTGCCATTTCCGATGCTGAGTGATCCTGAACTTGAGGCGGCGCGAGCGTTTGGGGTTGACGATGCCGCGAGCAAACGCACGCAGCGGGCGGCGTTTGTCGCCGATGCAGAGGGCGCTATCCAGCTCGCGATTCCCTTCTATCAGCCGAACAACCTAGACGACTACCAACGGGTGTTTGAAGCTCTGGGATTGGACATCTAGTGCTCGACTCGTTCGAACAGCAGGCCGAGGCGATTCTTGAAGAGCAGATCACCATCTGCGAGATCGCCGCGCCGACGGGCGAGGAGGGCGCACGTGCCGACTATGTCCAGCGGCAGTTGAGCGCGTTAGGCCTGATCGTTCGCGTCGACGGGATTGGCAACGTGATTGCGCACCATTCGCACCACGCTGGACGACCCATCGTGCTGAGCGCGCATCTAGACACCGTCTTCGGTCCCGACCAAGATGTGTCCGTCGCGCGACCTGGGCAAGCCAATCCGTATCGAACGGGCGAAGTCGTGCCGGGCGGGCAGTACCACGCGCCGGGCATCTCTGACGCGGCGGCGGGGCTCGCCGCGATACTGGCGATTGCGCGCGCAGTCCATGCCAGCGAGGCGCAGCGGCGGATTGCGTATCTGGCCACTGTTGGCGAGGAGGGTCGAGGCGACCTGCGCGGAGCTCGCTACTTTTTCGAGACCGAGTACGGCCGCAGCGCCGCTGCGTTCATCACGATCGATCACTCTGACCCCGCGGCAATCGTCAATCGGGGCATCGGCTCGCGACGCTACGACGTCGAGTATGTCGGTCGCGGCGGTCACAGTTGGGGGCACTTCGGTCGCTACAATCCCGCATTTGCACTGGCTGGTGCAATGGATCGGCTCGCCGAGATTCGAACACCAAGCAGTCCGCGGACGACGTACAACGTCGGCGTCATTCGCGGCGGCGAGACGGTCAATGCCATCCCTGAGTCGGCGAGAATGGAGATTGATCTCCGCAGCGAATCGAAGCGGCACCTGGACGAGCTCGGCTGCTCGGTGCAAGACATCATCCGTTCGGCGCATGATCGCGAACGAAGACGGCGCAGTGACGGCGCGCGCGACCCTGTAGTGACACGCATCGGAGAACGACCCGCTGGCGTAACGCAGCCGGAATCGATGCTTGTCCAAGCTGCAATGGCGGCGCTTGCTTCTGAGTCGTATGAACCTCGCCTGATCGCCGCGTCGACCGACGCCAACGCCGCAATGGCCGCTGGCGTGCCAGCGATCGCGATGAGCTGGGGCGGCGCATCGGACAACCAACACAGCGTGCGAGAGTGGTTCGACCCCACTGACCGGGCACGTTCGCTGCGGGCAATCACGAGGACGCTGGTCCAGCTGGTTGACGACGATCCTGGCGAGCCTGACTAGACTGCAGTCATGGCCAACGACCGTGCTTCAGCTGAAGACCTACGCGCCTACAGCAAGACTGTGATCGACCACTTCCAGCATCCCCGCAATGCCGGGTCGCTCGACAACGCCAATGCCGTGGGTGAGGATCGCAATCCAGTGTGCGGTGACCATATGAAGTTGATGCTGCGGATCGAGGCCGACACGATCGCCGCGGCGAGCTTTCAGACCCGCGGCTGTCCGGCTGCGATTGCGACGAGCAGTATGGCTACCGTGATGCTGACCGATTTGCCGATCGACGACGCTGCCCAGCTGAACCGTCAGGATTTCGTGGACGCAGTCGGCGGACTGCCTAAATCAAAGGTCCATTGCTCCGTGTTGGCCGCGGCGGCGCTCAAGCGAGCGCTCGACGATTATCACCAGCGACGCTTGGCGAGCGAGTCGGCGTGAACGAGCGCCGACTGACGATCGATCAGACCGTGCTCGACCTGCAGACCGCGGGCGACAACGCGCTCAACGACTGGCTTTCGATCGGCGATTCAGTGTCGACGATTCGAATCTGCCTCGAAGATCCGCGGCATGACGCGCTCGCAGCTGCGTTGATCGTGCTGGACGCGTATCTCCTCCTTCGCGACGGTGACACAGCGCGCGTTGACGAGCGGCTGCTCGCGGATGGCGGCGTCGACATTGTCGGCCGAGAAGGCGCGGTTGGCGCTGACGGCCTGTGCATTCCGCGACTGCCTCGCGGCGCGCACACCGCGATCGCAACGGCCAAATCCAACGTTCGGATCAGCGCGGCGGCGCGACTGTCGTTGAACGGCGATGCCGCCGTCGTTCTCGCTGGCGTAGCCCCGTATCCCGTGCGCACCCGGCAGATCGAGTCAGTGGCGCGCGGTCGACAGTTAAACGACCGGATCATCGACCTCGCCGCTCAGACGGCTCGATCGGAGGCACAGCCGTATGGCGTCGGCGACCTAACTGACGGCGATGCTGTTGACGCTGCCGAAGACTCTGTACGACGACTGTTTCGCCTGTTGCGAGACCGGATTGACGAAGCGCAGCCCTATGATCGCCGCCATCCTCCTCGCCGCCGGTGAGTCGTCCCGGATGGGCGAGCCGAAGCAACTGCTCGACTGGGGCGGCCGTCCCCTCGTGGTCGCGCAGATCGAGGCATTACAAGGCGCTGGTTGTCGGCCGGTGGTCGTCGTGCTGGGGGCTCATGCGGACCGAGTCCGATCGGTCTTGCCTGCGCGCGCCGAGGTTCAGGTCACGACCAATCGCAACTGGCGCAGCGGCCGCGCATCTTCGATTCGCGCTGGCGCGCGCGCCGTTCCGCCTAGCACTGAGGCGGTCGTGGTGGTTTCGGTCGATCAACCGACTACGTCAGGTGTGATTCTGCAACTCGGCACGGCGCTCAATGCCGACCGTGAGTTGGAAATCGTCGTACCGCGCTTTGCGGGGCGACGCGGCCATCCGCCGATGTTTCGAGTCGACCTCCTGGCTGAGCTGAGGGCTGTGAGTGAGCGAGGCGAGGGACTGAGAGAGTTGCGTCGGCGTTATGTGAGTCTGACTGCCGAGGTTGATGTCGATGAGCCCTTGGTCGGCGTCAACTTGAACACCCTAGAGGCTTACCAACAGGCGATTGATTCTCTATAATCCGCAATCAGTGCAAGAAAGCACCCTTCGGCCGCGACGCATTGGCAGCGACAGTATCCCGCGGTCCAGATAGAGTAGGCGGCACATGGCAACGCCTCTGAGACAGACTGTTCAGGTGGGCAAGTATGTGCTCGGCCAGCGACTGCGTCGCACCGAGCGCTATCCGCTCGTGCTGATGCTGGAACCGTTGTTGCAATGCAACCTCGAGTGCGCCGGCTGCGGCAAGATTCAGCACCCAACCGAGATTCTGCGCCGACGCTTGACGCCGCAACAGTGCTGGGACGCGGTCGAGGAATGCGGCGCGCCGGTGGTTGCGATCGCCGGCGGCGAACCGCTGATCCATCAGGACATCGTTGAGATTGCCAACGGCTTCACCGATCGACGCAAGTTCGTCTATCTGTGCACGAACGCGATTCTCCTGGAGCGCAAGCTTGACGACTTCGAGCCGAACCCGTACCTCACCTTTTCGGTCCACGTGGATGGCTTTGAGCAAGATCACGACGACTCTGTCTGCCGCGACGGCGTGTGGGATGTCGCGATTCGCGCCATCGAAGCAGCCAAAGAACGCGGCTTCCGCGTTACTACGAACAGCACGTTTTTCCTTGGAGCGCAGCCCGATCGCATTCGGATGATGTTCGACAAGTTGATGGACATCGGCGTCGACGGGTTGATGATCTCGCCCGGCTACCCCTACGAAAAGGCGCCGGATCAGGAGCACTTCCTCGCCCGCAATCAAACCAAGGAGCTGTTCCGCGACATTCTCAGCGACCCGCCGTCGCACTGGAACTTCAACCACTCAGAGCTGTTCCTCGATTTCCTCAAGGGAGAGATCGAGTACGACTGCACGCCATGGGGCAATCCGACGTACACCGTCTTCGGCTGGCAGCGCCCGTGCTACTTGATGGACGAAGGCTATGCCGAGAGCTTCCAGGAGCTGATTGAAGAGACTGAGTGGGACAACTATGGCGTCGCGTCGGGTAATCCAAAGTGCGTCGACTGCATGGTGCACTCTGGCTACGAGGCCTCGGCCGTGATCGACGCGACAACCAACCTCAAAGCCGGCCTGCGCAGCTTCGTCGGCGCGATTCGGTAGTCGAGGCTACGCCGCTTGGCGGCGGCTTCAGACGAGGCGGAAGCGCGTTCCGCCAATCATCACGATCGACTCATCGTCGGACACTTCGAGCTCGTGATGTCGCGCTGCTGTGATCACGTGTTCCCGGTCGACCGTGACCACGTCGATGCCGCCAAGCCCGTCACCACGACCATCGGTCGCCTCAACGAATCGCACGATGGCGTCATCGAGTGTGATTGTGATCTGTCCCGCTCCGTTGGCATCAATCGGACGCTGCAACACCTCTGACCAGCGCTCGGCCATGGCGAGCGGATCGTCGCTCTGCATTTCGGCGGCGGCAATCGCGCTGATGACCTGATCGCGTTTCGCCGGACGCCAGTGGTCGCCCGCTGGCGACCAATCGCCGTCGACGGCTTCGCTGTTGCGATTCCAACGCAACTCGACAATCGCGCCAGGCATGTCGCGTGGATGCAATTGGATGCCGTCGGTCTCATCGTTGGCGGCGTCGATGATCAATCGGATGCCCAGATTGGCAACATGCGCTCGGCGCTCGGCGATGTTGTCGCACTGCAACGAGAGGAGGTAGCCGCCATCGCCGCCGCGCATGCGCAGATAGCGTCCGCCGGCAGTGCCGGGAACCATTGGCGACACGACTTCGAGGAAGCCGTTACCGATCGGCATGAGGAAGTTATGTAAGCCGTACTGCGCAACTCCTGGGTCGCGATGGCAGACTTCCAGCCCGAACACGCCTCGTAGGTGGGATTCGATCATGTCCAGGTCTTCGGCGACCAGACAGAGTTGTCTCATGCGCAACATCTCACACCTCTTCGACTACCCCGTCTACGGACTGTCGCGACCGATTCCGCCGAGCGGTCTAGCGGCCTGTAAACGCGGGACGGCGTTTCTCAACAAATGCTCTGCGGGCCTCGATTGAGTCCTCAGTCTCGCCGACGCGGCGCATACGGTCGGCCTCGCGACGGACAGCTTCTGACAGCGGAACTGTGAATGCGTCGTTGAGGTTGTTCTTGATTTCGCGGATGGCGCCGGGGTGAGAATCTCGCAGCTGAGCGGCGAGGTCGCGCACCTTCGGTATCAGCTCGTCGGGCTCAAAGACGCCGTTGGCCAGTCCCAGCGAGAGCGCCTGTTCGGCGGGAACGCGGTCCGGCAAGAGGTACATCTCGCGGGCGCGCCCCATACCGACCAGTCTCGGCAGCAACCAGGTTCCGCCGAAGTCTCCCGAGAACCCGACTCGCAGAAAGGCTGTGTACAGATATGCAGAAGTCGACATATAGCGCAGATCGCAGGCCAAAGTGATCGAGCAGCCGGCGCCAGCGGCGCCGCCGTTGATGGCGGCAATCGTCGGCTTGGGCATCTGGTGCAACAGAATTGACGTGCGTTCCTGGTGGGTGAGCGAGTAGATGGACTGCTCGAGATTGCGGATGTCGCCGCGGTTCGTGTCTTTGAGATCGCCGCCGGCGCAGAAGAGCCGACCGGCGCCGGTCAGGATTACGACGCGTACATCGTCGTCGGCAGCCGCCGCCTCGCAGGCCAGGGGCAACTCATTGAGCATCGTTCCGTTGAGCGCGTTGAGCGACTCCGGCCGATTCAGCGTGATCGTGCAGATGCCGTCATCGACGTCGTAGAGCAGCGTTTCGTACATCATCCACTTCCCCTGTTGATGCTTGTTCGCTGCGCAGTCTACTCAGCGCCGGAGTGTCATAATCGCGAGTCGGGCAGTCAGAGGCGCGTCGGCCTGGCGTAGACTGACATCCATGCTGACGATTACCGCTGCACTGCCTTGGGAGGCGCAAGCCGCGCGCGCGGGACAGGCGATCGCGGGTCGAGGGCGCGTCCAGCTGATCACGAGCGGCGTTGGACCTGAACGCGCGCGCGACGCGGCTGAGGGGGCGCTCGAGCACGGCGCGGCAACGGAGGTGATCAGCATCGGAGTCGCCGGAGGTTTGACTAACAACCTGCGCCGACCGTCGATCACGCTGCCCGCACAGATCATTCGTCACTCTGACGGCGCCGTCTTCGAGCCCGACGCGGAACTTCGTCGCCAGACGATACGGCTGTTAAATCAGGCCGATGTGTTCTGGCAATCGGTGACCAGTTTGACGACTTCTGAGATCCTGTTCACGCGTACAGAGAAACAGGCGGCCGCTAAAACGGGCGCCGAGATCGTGCAGATGGAAGACGCCGAATGGGCCGAAGTCTGCATTGAGGCCGGTGTTCCGTTCGTGTCGGTGCGGGTCGTGATGGATGCGCTCGACGACGATATTCCCACCGAGGTCGTGCAATGGCGGGGCAAGCCCTCGGCGATGGACATTGCGCTTGGCGCCGTGCGTCGGCCGCGACTGTTGCGCGAGCTGATCGGTCTTGGACTGCAGCGACAGTCGGCGATTCAAGAGCTCGAACGCGCCATGACGCTCATCATTCCTGCGCTCGCTCCATCGCGAGTGTCGCAGCTCGACCAGGCGGAGACACCGTCGGCTGTCGAAGCGGGCGATTAGTCAGTCGCACGCAGTCGTCGTGCGGCGCGCACTCGTCACGGGAGCGAACGGATTCATTGGCGCGCATGTCGTTCGCGCGGCGTTGGCGGCCGAGCTCGAAGTGCGGGCGCTTGTCCGACCCGGCAGCGATCATGTCAACCTCGACGGTCTGCCTGTGGAGTTGGTCGCGGGCGACTTGACAGACGAGGCGTCGCTGGCGCGGGCGCTTGTGGGTGTTGACACGCTGTTCAACGTCGCCGCACAGTACGACCTGAGCCGACGCGTCCGAGCCCACCTCTGGCGCGCCAATGTCGATGGCGCGCGCTCGCTGATGGAGGCCGCATTGCGGGCCGAGGTAGATCGCGTCGTGCACACATCGTCTGTTTCGGCGATCGGCCCGCCGCCTGATCCCACACGGCCAGCCGATGAGTCGCAGTGGGCCGTCGTTGACGACGCGCCGGGTCCGTATGAAGCGACGAAAATCGTCAGTGAGCGATTGATTCACGATCTCGTCGTGAAGGAGTCATTGCCCGCCGTGTGCGTCTTGCCGACGGCGCCGATTGGACCGCTTGACCGAAAGCCGACGCCGACAGGACGACTGATTCGGGACGCGGCTGCAGGCGCCATGCCGGCGTACGTAAACTCGGCGGGACTCAACGTGGTTCACGTGCGAGACGTGGCCGTAGGACACATACTCGCGGCGCAACGCGGCCAGATTGGTCAGCGGTACGTTTTGGGACACGCCGAAGGCAACATGACGTTGCGGCAGATAATCGAGCGCGCGGCAGCAAGCGGAGGGGCCGCTGCGCCGCGGCTGTCGATGCCGCATGCCATCGCTATGGCAGCAGCGTATGTTGACGAGTACCTGCTCAGCGCGCTGTCGCGCCGAACGCCGCGAGCGACAGTCGCGGGAGTACGTTTGGCTCGACATCGACAGTTCTTTTCGCCGCGACGGGCCATCGCCGAGCTGGGCTTGCCGCAGACCGACCTGCAACAAGCATTCGACGATGCAGTCGAATGGTTTCGTACACTAGACACATGACCGACACACAGGATCGACCAGTCGCGCTCGTCACTGGCGCGAACAGCGGCATTGGCTTGGCGGCGTCAACCGAGTTGGCGCGTCGTGGCTGGCGCGTCTTTGCGGCGGCCAGGTCGCCCGAACGGGGGACGGCTGCTGTCTCGCAGATCCAACGCGAGAGCGGCTCTGACGAGGTAGAACTGCTCGAGCTTGATCTGGCGTCCTTCAGGTCAGTGCAGGAAGCCGCGGCGGAACTGCTTGATCGCAGCCCGCGTCTTGACGTCTTGGTGAACAACGCCGGCGTCAATCTCAGCGAGCGCCAGTTGACCGACGATGGCCTTGTATCGATCATGCAGGTCAATCACTTCGGCCCGGTTCTGCTCACATCGCTGCTTATGCCTCGGCTGATGGCATCGGATGATCCACGGGTCGTGAACGTGTCGTCGATGCTGTATCGCCGCGCCGGAGCGATGCCGCTCGATGATCTACAGCTCGAGCGGCACTGGGGCGGCTTTCGGCAGTATGCGGTGACGAAGCTGGCGAATATTCTGTTCACTCGAGCGCTGCACCGGCGCTACTTTTCCAGCGGGCTGGCAGCGTTTGCCGTGCATCCGGGAGGGGTCCGTACTCGGCTCGGCGCCGATGGTGACAGTAGGGCGCTGCTCGCCAGGTTGTTTCAGCTGATGAGTCCATTGCTGCTGAGTCCGGAGCAAGGCGCGGCTCCGCTAGTTGAACTGGCGACCGACCCCACGCGACGCAACTTCGCCGGCGCTTACTTCAATCGTCACAACACCCAGGACTTGAACCGCCATGCCGCCGACGCGGACGCCGCTGAACAGCTTTGGGAAGCGTCGAACGAAGTCACGGGCGCGACATGGGTAGGCCCATGAACGGATCGCGCGAGTCATTGATTGAGGCGCTGATTCAAGACGGCGAAACGTTGGAGCGAGCCATGTCTGAGCTGCCGGCTGAGGCATTTGAGCGCGGCGTTTACGAGCAGGGCTGGAACGCTCGACAGTTGCTAGCGCACATCGCCGCGATCGAGTGGACGTATCCGCGTCTGATCGAGCGCGTTGAGCGGCGGTCAACAGGCGATGGCTCAACCGAAGGCGGCGGCGATTTCGACATGGACGCCTACAACGCGAGACAAGTCGAGCGTCGCGATGATCAACCGATTGAGCAGTTGCTGACTGAGTTCCGCCGCAATCGAGCGGAGACGATCGACGCGGTGCGCGCCGTTGATGCGGCGTTGCTCGAACAACCGATCCGCTCGGCGGGAGGCGTCGAGGGCACGCTGCTGGATGTGTTGGAGAGCGTCGCCGTCGGCCACGTGCGAGCGCACGTCAGTGACTTGCTCGACGGTGCGCGTACGGGCTGAACGATTCAGACAGGCGTCAGGTCGCCGGCCCCCGGAATCGGGACCCACCAGTTGAAGTGAGATCGCGACACCGGCGTCAGCACGCCTTGTTCGACGCCCTACTGACGCGGGAGTTGCAGACCTCTGGTGGCGATGATGTTGCGCTGGATTTCTGAGGTGCCGGCGGCGATCGTGCTGGGGACCGTCGACATGTAGGCGCGGCCGATCCGGGCGGCGAGCGGCGCGTCGGAGTCCTCGGGGTCGATGCGCTGCGAGTGCAGCCCCATCATGTTGACGCCGAAGTGGCAGACGCGTTGGCCCAGCTCGGAGCCGAACATCTTCGACATTGAGGCCTCATGATTGGGCACGAGTTCCTGCGACTGCATCCAGACGACGCGGTAGGAAATCAGACGCGAGATTTCGGATTCGATCATCAGATTGGCGAGGCCGTTGCGCACGCCGGGATCGTCGATCAGCTTTGCGCCGCCGCGTCGGCCGGGACGCTCCGCGGCGTACTCCGACATCAGCTCGACGCTCTTGCGAGAGGTGGCCGACCACTGCACCCCGGATCGCTCGAAGTCAAGCAGCGTCGCGGCGACGTACCAGCCGCGGTTGTACTCACCGAGCATGTTCGAGGCCGGCACGCGGACATCGGTGAAGTAGACCTCGTTGAACCCGTGTTCGCCGAGCATGTTGATCAGCGGTCGCACTTCGATGCCGGGCGTGTTCATGTCGAGCAGGAAGTAGGAGATACCGCGGTGCTTTGGCGCCTCGGGGTCGGTGCGCGTGAGCACGTGGATCCAGTCAGCGTGGTGCGCGCCCGAAGTCCAGATCTTCTGACCGTTGATGACAAAGTCATCGCCGTCGCGAACGGCGCGGGTCTGCAGTCCGGCGAGGTCTGAGCCGTTGCCCGGCTCGGAGAATCCTTGCGCCCAGTACGACTCGGCGTTGGCGATGCGCGGCAGGTGCTCTTTGCGTTGTTCTTCCGTGCCGTGCAGCATGAGACACGGTCCGACCATGGAGATGCCCTGTCCGCCCGAGCCCGGGGCTCCGCGGTAGGCGGCTTCCTCGCGGTAGATCATTTGCTGGATGTGGCTTGCGCCTCGGCCGCCGTACTCTTCGGGCCAGGCCATCGTCAGCCAGCCCTTCGACGCCGCGCGCTTCTCGAACGCGCGCTCGGCCTCATAGTGCGAATCGTCACCGGGGACATTGGCGCCTTGCGCGGGAACCCAGTTGTTGTCGATGAAATCGACCACTTCGGTGCGGAACTGTTCGTCGGAATCGGTGAATTGATAGTCCATGCGTGACTCCTCGCACTCAATGTAAGCGACCCGCATGCTGCAGGCGGGCGACAAGAGTATAGCCAACGTGGAGCCGTGTTGACTCTCGCAGGTAGGCTGCGAGCTGATGCAATGTCTGAGTGCGAACACATGGGACGCTGTGGTGATCGGCGCCGGTCCAGCCGGCGCGACGGCCGCTCGCCGCTTGAGCGCGGACGGCGCATCGACGCTGCTGCTGGAGAAACAGTCGTTGCCGCGGTACAAGGCCTGCGGTGGCGGCGTGCCTGCGCGCACGTTGGACTTGCTGGATGTCGACGAGCTTGACGCGGTGAGCGAGGGCGTCGTCGACACGATCGACGTCTCAAGATTCGGACGGCATCAGTTCCGCAAGCGTTCGCCTCGGCCGCTCGCCTGGATGGTGATGCGTGATCGATTCGATCAGTACCTGACCGAGTTGGCGGCGCAGGCTGGCGTCACTGTGCTCGATGGCGCGCCGGTCCAATCGATTATCGAGCGTGACGAAGTCTATGAGCTGGAAACGCCGCGAGGGCGAATCAGCGCCCGCATCTTGCTGGCGGCGGACGGCGCGACCGGACCGACGGCGCGTTGGTTGGGCATTGACGCCGCGCCAACGCGTAGCGCCGCCTATGAGCTTGAGGTTGCCGCGTCTGCATCGGCGCTCGATCGCTGGACGGGCGCGGCCAATGTCGATGTGGGCTATCGACCGTGGGGCTACGGTTGGGTGTTTCCCAAGGCGGGCATGCTGTCGGTTGGCGTTGTCCTCGCGCCTCGTCGTGGTCGCTCGATTCGTCGCCACGCTCGGAGCTACCTCAATCGACTCGGCCTTGGCGAGGCTGAAGTGATGACGGTGCAAGGACACCCGATTCGTTATCGACGATCCGTCGATGAGCCAGTCGGCAGCGGGCGGGCGCTGCTGTTGGGAGATGCCGCCGGCCTGGCTGATGAGTTCACCGCCGAAGGGATTGCTTATGCGGTGCACTCGGCTCGGCTCGCGGCCGAGGCGGTGTTAGACAGCCCAGATCCCGCGCGGACGTACGCAACACGCATCAATGAGCTCATCCAACCTGAACTCGACGCCGCCCGCGCGATCTCTCGGATCTACTACTGGTGCGTCACGACCTGGCCCTGGTTGGCGCTATCGACTTCGAAGTATGTGAACTACCTGTGGCGGGCCTTCTTTCGCGTCATGCGTGGAGAAAGCACGTATGTTGAAGAACTCAACCGTGCGCCGTTCGGTCAGCTGGCCAAGCGCGCGCTGAGCGGAACGGTCTGATGCCGCGTCGACGCCGTACACCCAAGTCGTTGCGACCGACTGCGATCATCAATCGGCTGGTCAAGGAGGCGCCGCTAACACCCTGGCGCGCGACGCATGATCCGGTCACCGAGCTGGTGCTGACGCTGCTCTCGCAGAACACATCCGACACCAACTCGGGCCGCGCCTTTCAGCAGCTGCTCAAGCGATATCCCAATTGGGACTCGGTACTCGATGCGCCGGTCGACGAACTGGAAGAGACGATTCGTCCGGGCGGTCTAGCCAAGACCAAAGCGCCGCGGATGCAGGCGCTGCTGCGCCAGTTGCGGGATCGGCTAGGACCGGATTGGGACGCGTCTCGGCTGGCGGAGATGCCGATCGACGAGGCCAAGCGGTGGCTGACTGAGCTACCTGGAGTCGGACCCAAGACCGCAGCATGTGTATTGCTGTTCTCGCTCGGTCGACCGGCGTTGCCCGTCGATACGCATGTCCACCGCGTAGCGCAGCGGTTAGGGCTGATCGGCCCAAGAGTGGCGGCCGTGCCGGCCCATGCAATGCTCGAGGCGCAGTTGCCGCCTGAGCGCTACTACGACTTCCATGTCACCCTGATTCGTCACGGGCGACGCGTCTGTCACAAACAGCGTCCCCGCTGCGACGAGTGTGTGTTGTTCGATCGATGTCCGGGCGCAGGTGAGTTTGTCGGATAGGCATGTGCCGACTCACGCCTCCCCGCGGTCGCGTCGTCGCCTACCCTGCAGCTCATTATTGACCCAGTTGAGCAAGCGAGGGAGTCCCTTATGCCGTTGACACCAATTCGCAAAGACCGACTGAGCAAAGTCGGAATCGGCGTGCAGCGTCCCGAGGATGTCGTGGTCTCCCGCGAAGGACGCATCTGGATGTCCGACCAGGCCTCAGCGGCGGCTGAGGCGATGCCTGACGGCTCGCTGCGACGAGTCGGGAACGCGGGCGGCTCGCCGAATGGCAACAACATGGACGCCAACGGTCGGATCATCATCGCCAATGTCGGCGGTCTCGACGGGGACGGCGACTCCGGTCCAGTTCAACGACTCGACGTCGACACGGGTGAGATTGAGATTCTCGCCGACCAGATCGACGGCCAGCCGCTGTTGGCTTCCAACTATCCGCACGTCGACTCGCAAGGGCGCATCTGGGTGACGCACTCGACCTCGCGTCGGGGGGCTGATGCCTTCTCGGGCGAGCCTGATGGATTTCTGTTTCGGATCGAGACCGATGGTTCGTTGACGATGCTGGCGACTGAGATTGAGTTCGCCAACGGCATCACGCTCGACCCACGGGAAGAGAACGCCTATGTCTGCTCGACCACCGGCTGTCACGTGCTGAAATTTCCAATCAACGCCGACGGCACGCTGGGCGAGCGGGAGATCTACGGCCCGCAGTTGGGCAAGAGCGTTGACGATCTTGCGGCGATGCGACCGCTCAATGCGGAACAGCGCGGACAACTCGGCCTGACTGACGGCTGCGGCTTCGACCAAGAGGGCAACCTCTGGGTCACACTGCCGATGTCCAACAAGGTCGTGGCGATCACCCCGAGCTTTGAGGTTGTGACGATGATTGAGGATCTCGACGGGGAGATCATGCAAGCGCCGACGAACGTCAGCTGGGGCGGCGACGATATGTGCGATCTCTACATCGGCTCGATTCGCAGTGACTATGTGGTCCATGCGCGTTCGCCGATTCCGGGCGAGCGGCTGATCCACCAGCGCTGATCGCGCACTCTGAATCTGGAAGCGACGCGAATGCTCCGACTTCGGCAATGGCTCTGGCCGTTCAATCGTCTTGCGATCGGCATCCTGCTCTATCTGATCTGGGCGCCGTTCGTCGTCATGTTGATCGTCTATGTCTCCGACAATGAAGACGGCGACGGTCAAGCGACTGAGCAGGCCAGTGAGCTGGCCGTAACCGATGAAGACGAGCCGGACGACTTCGCCGAAACCGTGGGCTGGACTTGGGGCGTGCTTTGGATCGGGTACGCCGGGCTCGCGGCCTGGCTGGCGAGCATCAAGGGTCGCGATCCAGTTCGCTGGGGATTAGTGAGTCTGCTGACGTTCATCGCGCTGTTTCCGCTGCTGGCCGTTGCGCCCGATCGTCGGCGAGAGTAAGGCTTAGCACTACGACGACCGGCTGTTGATTCTGGCATACTGTCAGCGCATGACGAAGGCGCTGCGTGTCTCCGGAAACGAACTGGCTAAGGGAACGACTATGCACGACCTGGTGATTCGAAACGGACTGATTGTCGACGGAACGGGCGCGCCGGCCCGAGAGGCTGATTTGGCGATCGATGACGGGGTGGTCTCTCTGGTTGGCGAGGTCGATGACCTCGGCCGCGAGGAGATTGACGCCGCTGGCATGCTTGTCACACCTGGATTCGTCGACATCCACACGCACTTTGATGGTCAGATCACCTGGGATCCGCTGTTGACGCCGTCGTTTTGGCACGGTGTGACCACGGTCGTGATGGGTAACTGCGGCGTCGGCTTCGCGCCGGCGGCGCCGAATCGTCGCGATTGGCTGATCGGCCTCATGGAGGGTGTTGAGGACATTCCCGGCTCAGCGCTGGCCGAGGGAATGCAGTGGAACTGGGAGTCGTTCCCCGAGTATCTCGACGCGCTTGAGACGCTGCCTAAGGCGATCGACATCGGCACTCAAGTCCCGCATGGCGCGGTTCGCGCATACGTCATGGGCGATCGCGGCGCACGCAACGAAGACGCCAATCCTGAGGACATTCAGGAGATGGCGGCGATCGTCAAAGAGGGGATTCAGGCTGGCGCCTTGGGATTCTCGACGTCGCGGACGCTGGCGCACCGCGCGATCGACGGCGAGCCCGTGCCCGGCACGTTTGCCGCTGAGGACGAGCTGTTCGGCATCGGGCGCGCGCTGAAGGAACTGGGAACAGGCATCTACGAGGTTGCGCCGGCCGGTGTGACCGGTGATGACGCCAACGCCCCCGATCTGGAGATTGCCTGGATGCGCAAGCTCTCTGCTGAGATCGAGCGTCCGGTCAGCTTCGCCATGGTGCAGTACGACAACGATCCAGAGGCTTGGCGAGAGGCGCTCGAACGCTCGCTGGATGCGCTTGAGGACGGCGCTGAGTTGTACCCGCAGGTCGCGGCGCGGGGAATCTCACTGCTGCTCACACTGCGTGGACGGCACCCGTTCATCCACTCGGCTTCGTATCGCGAGCTGGACGATCTCGATTGGGCTGAGCGCGCAGCGGCAATGCGGGAACCGCAGCGCCGTGAGCGAATCCTGAGTGAAGTCGCCGCGCCCGATGCAGCGCTCGGATTCATCAGCTGGGACAAGCTCTATCCGATGACCGATCCGCCCAACTACGAACCGACGGCCGAGGAGTCGGTGGCCGCGCGCGCAGCGTCGGCCGGGCAGACGCCGCTCGAGTTCGCTTATGACGTTCTCGTCCAGAACGAAGGCGAGGCCGTGTTGTTCGCGCCGCTGTTCAACTATGCCAATGGCAATCTCGACGCGACGCGCGAGATGATGATGCATCCGCGGGTCGCCATGGGCCTCTCGGACGGCGGAGCGCACTGCGGCGTGATCTGCGACGCGTCGATGCCGACATTCATGCTCACGCACTGGGCTCGCGACCGCAGCCGCGGCGAGCGCCTGCCGCTGGAGTGGATCGTCAAACGCATGACGCAGGACACCGCGCAGCTGTACGGGCTGGGCGATCGCGGCACGCTCGAGGTTGGCAAGAAGGGCGACGTCAACGTGATCGACTATGACGCGCTGCAGCTCGAGTTGCCCCAGGCGGTGCATGACCTGCCCACCGACGCGATGCGATTGATCCAGAAGTCGCGCGGGTACGTGGCGACGATCGTCAGTGGTGAAGTGATTAGCCGCAACGGCGAGGAGACTGGCGCGCGGCCGGGTCAACTGATTCGCGGCGCTCGCTAGTTCGGCGCCGGCTGCCCATAGGCCCTTCGACAATGCCCTCCGCGCGGAGGGCATTGTCGTCTCGGTTGCATTTCTGATAGAACATATGTATCATTCGATTATGTTGCAGTTGTCGCTCTTCGACGCCAATCCGAACTCCAACCGACCAACGGTCCAAGGCGGCGCCGAAGTCATCTACGCCGACTCGGCCGCGATCCTCGGGCGGCCGACGGGACGGCTCGCGGACCTGGACTACGTGATCAACCCCTATCAGGGCTGCACATTCGCCTGCAGTTACTGTTACGCCGCGTTTTTCGTCGCCGATGAGTCGCAGCGCGATCGATGGGGCCAATGGGTGCGGGTCAAGTCCAATGCGATCGCCAAGCTGCGCAACTCGCGACGCGACCTGCGCGGCCGCACCGTGTTGATGAGCAGCGCCACAGATCCGTACCAGCCGATTGAAGCGAAGCTCGAACTGACTCGCTCGTTGCTGCCGATTCTGGCTCAGCGCGGCGCGCGATTGTCGGTGCTGTCGCGTAGTCCGATGGTGACCAGAGACATCGATCTGTTTCGCGAGTTCGACGACGTCAATATCACGCTCAGTATCACGACAGACTCAGACGACGTGCGCAAGCGCTTCGAGCCGCAGTGCGCCAGCATCGAGCGTCGGTTCGCGGCGATTGCGCGGCTGACTGAGGCTGGATTCCGCACCAGGATCAACGTGGCGCCGCTCCTACCGCTCAATGACGCTGGTGCTTTCGCGCAACAGATCATTGCGACCGGCGTCACGCGAGTGCACATCAACACGTTTCACGAGTCGTCGGGCCCGTTCGCATCGGGCACGCGGAGTCCAGCGTTGCGGATCGCGGAGGAGATGGGATGGACTGAATCGCGCCGCGAGCGTGTTATGGCGGAGCTGCGGCATCATCTGAACGCGGCGTCGCCGCGGCTTGCCGCCTGAGCTCGACTTGGAGTCAGCTAGAGGCTCGCGTACACCGCGTCGATCATCGGCTTCCAACGCGGATCGGCGCCGAGCCCCTCGGACATCTGATTCATCACGTATCCGAAGCCGATTTCGGCGTCGGGATCGGCGAAGCCGAGCGATCCGCCCGCTCCAGAGTGGCCAAACGTGCGCGGGTTCGGTCCCCACTCGTAGCGTCCGCCGGCGGTGCTCAGGATGAAGCCCAACGATCGACGGATGAAGTAGCCCAACACCAGATCCTCGCGAGCGACATGCTCCGTGGGACCGCAAGTTTCAAGGGTCTCAGGTGACAACTGAGCGCCGCCGCCCTGAGCGAGCGTCGAGTAGATTCTCGCAAGAGAGCGGCCGTTGCTATGTCCGTTGGCGGCGGGCAGCTCGGCGGCGCGCCACTCCCGCGAGTTGACATCGCCTGCATACTGCGGCGCGGCCAACGCCAATGCCCGGCCGGTCAGGTTGTCCGGCAGTCCCGTGCCAAGAGGCGGAGCATCAGGGACTGGCAACAAGTCAGCGGTTCGATGATCCTCTGACTCGGGCAGGCCAATGAAGAAATCGACACCCAAAGGCGCCGCAATCTCGTCACGGACAAATTCGCCGCAAGTGCGACCGTCGATTCGTCGAATCACCTCGCCGACGAGCCAACCGTAGGTGATGGCGTGGTAGCCCATGCCCTCGCCGGGTGTCCACATGGGCGTCTGACGCTCGAGCGCGCCGATCATAAGGTTCCAGTCGAGCGCGGCGCCGTCGGGCAGGTCGACGTCGACGCCAGCCAAGCCGGCCTCGTGGGTGAGCAGGTGACGCACCTTGATCTCGGATTTGCCAGCCTGGCCAAACTCGGGCCAGTAGTCGACGACCGGTCGCTCGACATCGAGTTGACCTCGATCGACGAGCATCGCTGCCGCGAGCGCGGCGACGCCCTTGGTCGACGAGTACACGTTGGCGATGGTGTCGCGTTCCCAAGGGTTCGTTCGTTCGGCGTCGGCGTGGCCGCCCCAAAGGTCGACCACAGTCTCCCCGCCGACGATCACGCAGAGCGACGCGCCGACCTCGCCGTGTTCGGTCCAGTTGGCCTCAAAGGCGTCCCGAACCTCGGCGAAGCGCGAGTCGCAATCGCCGTGCAGCTCGGGCTTGTCTGTCGGCACTGCTTAGTCAGCCGAGACCGGTTCAGCCGCCGTACGACCTGAGAGCTCCTCGGGCATGTCGCTTTCGAGCTCGTGGATCGCGGGCAGCACGTCGGAGGCGAACAGGCGCATGCTGCGCTCAGCGGTCTCGGCCGGCATGCCGCCGCTGATGCGGAAGTTCATGATCAGCTCTTCCGCTGCCGTCATCTGCTGGATGTGCTTGAGCTTCTCGATCACCTGGTCGGGCGTGCCCCAGGCCTGCGGCATGGCGGCGAAGCGCGCCCGCTGCTCGGCCGTTGTCTTTTCGTTCGTCTTACCGAACTCGGCGTAGTACTTGTAGCCCTTGGTCGCAGCGAAACGCGCCGAATCGGAGAAGTGGTAGTGCCGCTCGACGCTGTCCTGGAACTCGCCGGTGTGCTGCAGCATCACGTCCCAGGCCTCTTCTTCGGTGTCGAAGCAGGCGACGTTGGCGACGACGGTCGGCTGGCGCGGCTCCCAGCCATTGGCGACGCGAATCTCGTTGAAGCGCTGCACGTCGACCTGATACTCCTCCCACTTCTTGGAGTTGGTGAAGAGCATGCCGAGTCCGGCGTTAGCGGCGATCTCCAGGGTCTCGGGGGAGATCCAGGCGACGCGCATCGAGTCGAGCAAGCGCTGTGGATTGCGCGGTCGCGGTCGAATAGTGGTCTGGGGAATCGTGTAGAAGTCGCCTTCGTGTGAGAAGAACTCCTGCGTGAGGCCCTTGCGCACGACTTCGAGCGACTCCATGAAGCGGTCGCGCGACTCGTCCATGGGCGAACGGAATGCCTCAAACTCGCGCTTAGCAGCGCCGCGTCCGAGGCCGAGCGTGAGCTGCCGGCCCTGGAGCATGTTGTCGAGCACGGTGATTTGCTCGGTGATGGCCACCGGGTCATACCAGGGCAACACGATGACCATCGTGCCGAAGTCGATTCGCTCAGTCTTGCCGGCGAAGTAGGTCAGGTTCTGCAGCGCGCCCGAGGTCATGATGTAGGGCGAGAAGTGGTGGTCGATGCACCAGTAGGAGTCGAAGCCGAGCGGTTCGACGAGGCCGCCTAAGTGCAGGTCCTCTTCGTAGATTTGCTGGTCGGAGACGGGCATCTCTTGCCCGACCGCCTGCTCTTCGAACCGATCCCAATCGGTGTAGTTCTGGAAGTTGAAGTGAACGCCGACTTTCATGTGATCCTCAGTTCTCTGTGTGTGACCAGCGCAGGATACGCCAAACGAGCCGACGACGTCATGCGGACGCCGCCGACCCGGTTTCGGCTGTAGGAACGCGTTGGACGAGCTGAGCGGTTTAGGCCAGGACCTCGTCGAGTCGCTTGGCGAGGTCGCTCTTGGGGCGGAAGCCGACAATCTGACCGGCGACTTCGCCGCCCTTGAAGACAAGCAGCGTGGGGATGCTGCGAATGCCGTACTCGGTGGCGATGCCCGGGTTTTCGTCGGTGTTCAGCTTGTAGAAGGCCACGCGACCGTCGTACTCGTCGGAGAGTTCGTCGACGATCGGCGCAACCATGCGACACGGTCCGCACCACGGCGCCCAGAAGTCGACCAGCACGGGCAGATCGTTGTCTTTGACGTCCTGCTGAAAACTCGCGTCCGTCACTTCCTGCGGCTTTGCCATCTCAGACCTCCAAGGCGATTCAGTCAGTTGGCGACCAGTCGGCGACTGGGCTACATCCTCGCGCCAGGTTCAGTGCAAATGTGGCTGGCACCGCTCAAATGTACCGCATACGCGCTCTGCTCGGAGCGCACTAGCGTCGCTCGTAGCGCCAAGTGTCGCTCACCTGACCATCTTGACGTGTGGGCTCCGCTTCCTCATCGCCAGAGAGCTCCTCAAGCGCATGGTCGTCGACGGTGGACGTTCCCGCGACCGCATCGCGGATGGCTTCGACGACGCCCGCTTGCACCACGCTGCGCGCCGAATGGATGCCGCTGGTCACGGCCTCGGCGTTGGCGCGTCCATGCCCGACCAGCACGGCGCCGTCGATGCCGAACAGCGGCGCCGAGCCGACCTTGGCGTAATCCCAGTGCGCGCGGAGGCTGCGAAATGCGCCGCGCATGAGCCAGGCGCCGGCCATATGCATCAGGCTGGACTCGACGCCGCGCTTCAGTTCGCCGAACAGCTGCTCGGCGACGCCCTCGGTCAGTTTGACTACGACGTTACCGGTGAAGCCGTCCGCGACGATCACGTCGGCCGCGCCGGCGACCATCTGGTTGCCCTCGACGTTGCCGACGAAGTTCGGCTCCTGCCGTTCAAGCAGTCGATACGTCTCTTGTTGCAGGCTCGCGCCCTTGATCTCTTCTTCGCCGACGTTGAGCAGTCCAACGCTGGGATTTCGGTGGCGCAAGACGCGCTCGACGTACGCCCGACCCATCGTCGCGAACTGACAGAGGTGATCTGGTCGAGTCTCGACGTTGGCGCCGACATCGAGGAGCAACGACGTTGTTCCGCGTCCGTTGCGGAACAGCGCGCCCAGGGCCGGTCGCGCGACACCCGGGATTCGTCCCAGCGTGAACAACGACCCGGCCATGACTGCGCCCGTGTTGCCGAAGGATAGGAAGGCGTCCGCTTCGCCGTCGGCCAAGAGTCCCAGGCCGACCATGATTGACGAGTCGCGCATTCGACGCACCATCGTGGGCGACGCGTCCATGCCGATTGTTTCCGACGCCTCTTGGATTCGCAGGTTGCGCTGCGCGGCGGGTATCAGGCTGCGAATCTCGCGACCTCTGCCGACGAGGATGATGTCCACTTGCGGATCACGCGCGGCGCTCAGCGCTCCTCGAACGATGGCGCCAGGCGCATGGTCGCCGCCCATCGCGTCGACCGCGACAGTAATCGGTCGGCCGGAAGTTCGACTCACGCATGACTCCTTTAGCGAACGAACGGCACCTGAATTCAATCTCAGCTACTCGGCCTCCGACGAGTCAGAGCTGCATCGGAAACTCTCAATCAACGGTAGCGCTACAGATACGGGATCATCTGAATCGAGCACATGCAGCGTGAACTCGCGTCCACTGTCGGGGCAGTACCAAGCGAACGATTGGATCATCATCACACCCTCGCCAAACTGCGTTTCTGTCTCGCCGGTGCGCGCCGGCTGACCGTCGATGTCCGACCAGTCGCGCAACTCGGCGACGTTCTCGATTCCCAGGGCGTCGCGCAGCGACTGTTGTATTGCGGTGTCGCCGTCATAGAAGGCCTGGCCCAATACCTGCCAGGTGAGAACAGCCTTGAGCGCGTTGGTGGTTTGCAGCACCAGGATGCCGGACTCGGCGGCAGGTGGATTGCTCGTCGGTTGACCAAACTCTTGCGCGGTGTCGACCGGGTCATAATCGAGCGCAAACTCGAAGCGCTGGTATCGACCAGGGCGCGCACCGATCTCCAGAGGCAGGATGAAGGACGTCAAAGCGCGTTCCAGTGCGGGCGCGGCCGCGTCGTAGTCGTCGAGCACGGCGCCGGCTCTCAGGACAATGGCTACATCCTGCACGCGAACGAGGAGCGCGCTCCAGCGCACCTGGAAGCCGCCGGTCGCGCGACGATCTTCTTCCCAGTCGAATCGATCAGCTGGCTCGCCGGTCACCGTCGTCACATCGTCCTGCTCAGAGAGCTCAATGTTGTCTGCCAGGTTGATCGTCGATCGCAGTAACGCCTCAGACGATGTGTCGCCGTCCGACACGACATCGACGCCGATGAGCGCACGACCGGTCTCGGAGAGGAACGACACGCGGTCGATGCCGTTGGAGTTGGGATCGCAGAAGGGCGAGCAGATCAGTTCGAACGAGTAGCCATACGAGGGATTCGTGTAGCGGCGAATGACATCATCGGAGGTTTGTAGCGGCGTATTGTCGTCGGAGTCACTGCTTGTCGCTTGTTCGGCTTGGCCTGCTTGGTCGGCTTGGTCCGACTGATTCTCCCGGTCGGACTGCGCTTGGCCCTGTGATTGTGGGTCATCGCTCGCCGTTGCGTCTGTTTCAGCATCAGCGATAGAGGATTGGGTCGACTGAGTAGACGGCTCAGATTCGTTTGTCGCTTCGTCGGACATCTGCGCCGTCTGTTCGGTCGCCGGCGGAGGTCGAAAGAACTCGTTCGACTGCACATGTTCATTGGGGCTCGATGCGCACGCCGCGGTCAGCATGGCGCTGAGCCAGATCAGCGACAGGCCGATGACGATTCTTGCGTTCATGGCGCGGCCTCGGCGATCACGATGAGCCGATCGCCGTCGCCGACTGCTGCAAAGTCCCACGAGCCGTACCAATCGAGCGGTCGCCAGCCGGACTCGGCGAGCAGTCCGGCCATCTCGCCGGCATTGAGGTTGACCCGCAACGGAAACCGAGCCTGTGAGCGATGCACTTGGCCAGAAGTCTTGAGGGCGTCGTACTGATACGTGATCCAGGCAATCGGCGAGGCGCGATCGATGTCGGCGCCGCAGCGTCGTTCGAGCGCCAGTTCCTGCATGGCGAACTTGCTGACCCGGTCACCGTTCGATGCGGTGCGCAGCCACTGCAGCTGTAACGCGGGCGCTGAGGGTTCGACGTCATCAGCCCGCGGCGCGGTCCAGTCGATCACGATGCGACCGCCCGCGCCCATGTGTCGACGCGCGGCCTGGAGTGTCGAGAGCTGATCCTGTCGTCGCAACAGATGCTGCACGGTTGACAAACCTAGAACGACGACATCGAACTGTTCTGAGAGCCGCAGACAACGCATGTCGCCGCGGACAACAGCAACGTCGGCATCTTGCATCGCCGATTCGCCTATCTCAAGCATCGCAGGCGATGAGTCAACGGCGGTCACATGGATGCCGTGCTCAGCCAGCGGAACGGCGATTCGACCGCTGCCCGCGCCGAGTTCGAGCACGCGCAGACCGGGATCGAGCAACTCGAGCAGCATGTCGATGTCGTCGCTCAGCGGGCCAAAGTCGAGCTCGTACCAAGGCGCAATTGCCTTCAGCGCACACTCCTGATCGTCGGCTGTCCAAGCCAAGGGATCGTCCACCGCAGCCTCCGCTCGCCCGTGCAGGCGCTGTTGGTCAGCCTACCAGCGACGCCGAGGTGTGAGCCTTCGTGCGCGAGGCGCGAGACGCAGCTCGACTGTAGGCTGCGCCTATGACCGATACTCCGACGGCGCGCGACTTGGTCGCCCAGTACATCCGCGCCATCCCTGACTTTCCGCAGCCAGGAGTCTTGTTTCGAGACATTACTCCGCTGTTGGGCGAACCGTCGGCGTTTGCTCAGGCGCTGGATTGGCTGACTGAGCAGTGCGACGGCGCTGACGCGATTGTCGGCGTCGAGTCGCGCGGATTCATCCTCGGCGCGCCAGTGGCGCAGCGGCTGCAGCGACCATTCGTGCCGATTCGCAAGGCGGGCAAACTTCCAGCCGATACGATCGCTCGCTCCTACGAGCTCGAGTACGGCATGGCGTCGATCGAGATGCACGCGGACGCGTTGGGATCGGGCGCGCAGATCGCTCTGGTCGACGACCTGCTGGCGACCGGCGGGACGGCGGAGGCGTCGATGCAGCTCGTGCTCCAAGCCGGCGCAGAAATCGCCCAAGTCGCTTTCCTGATCGAGCTGGAAGCGCTCAATGGTCGCGAACGACTGTCACCGCACGAGGTCGCTTCGATGCTGGTCTACTGAACGATGCCGATGGTGTCGCGAAGGCCACTGTTATGACTAGCGAACATTCAACGAACTCGTCTGTCGAGCATCCGTCGGCTCAGCTGGCAGTGATCGGCGGTTCGGGGTTCTATCGCATGCCCGAGTTGGAGGACGTTGAACAGTGGGCGCCTACGACGCCGTTTGGCGAACCGTCTGATCCAATAGTTCTCGGGACGCTACACGAACGGCGGGTTGCGTTTCTGCCTCGCCATGGCGTCGGCCACCGCTTGATGCCGCACGAGATTCCTGTGCGGGCCAACATCTGGTCGCTGAAGGCGCTCGGCGTACAGGGCATTCTGGCGGTATCGGCCGTCGGGTCGCTGCAGGCTGAGGTCGTCCCCGGACATATGGTCGTGCCCGATCAGATCATTGATCGCACTCGCGCCGATCGACCGACGACATTTTTCGGCGATGGCATTGTGGCCCATGTTGGATTTGCCGATCCCTTTTGCGCGGACCTGAGTCAACGACTCGTGGAGGCCGCCGGCCGAGTTGGGCAAACAGTGCACTCAGGCGGCGCATACGTCGCAATGGAGGGACCGCTGTTCAGCACGCGCGCCGAGTCGCACCTGTATCGATCCTGGGGCGCATCAATCATTGGCATGACGGCTGTGCCCGAGGCCAAACTTGCGCGCGAAGCGGAGATTGCTTACGCGATGCTCGCGACAGCGACCGACTATGACGTCTGGCATGAGTCGGAAGCGGATGTCACGGCGGCCGCTGTCGCCGAGATTGTGGCGCAGAATGTTCACGCGGCCCAGCGCATCATTGCCGACGTAGCTCAACATCTGCCGACTGACTGGCGCTCAACTGCTGATGGCGCACTGCGAGGCGCGATCATGACTGACCCGCGGCGAATTCCTGCGGAGACGCTCGAGCGTTACGCGCTGCTAATCGAGGGTCGCTTGTCATGACAGTGGACCTGGCGATCGTCGGGGCGATCGCGCTAGATGAGATTCACAGTCAGGCGGGCGACTACGACCAGGTCCTTGGCGGCTCAGCGGTGTATGCCAGTCTGGCTGCCTCACTGCTTGCCAGGCCCGCCCCAGTTTCGGTGATCGGCGACGACTTTGACCCTGATCTCCTGCAACCGCTGAACGAACGAGAGATTGCGCTGGACGGCATTGAACACGCGACAGGCCCGAACTTTCGTTGGGGTTGTCGCTACTCCGCCGACGGCGATTCTCGCGAGACGTTGTACACCCGCAGCGGCGTCTATGACACGCATCCGATCGTCGTGCCTGAGTCGATCCGCGACGCGCGCTTTGTGTTGCTCACGGCGGGCAATCCGGAGCAGAATCATCGCGCGATGTCACAGATGACAGGTCCAGAGTTGGTCGCGATCGATACGATCGAACGTGAGGTCGCAGATCGGCGCGAGGACTTTCGCGATCAGTTGCATTGGGCCGACATCGTTTCGATCAACACACTTGAGGCGGCGCACTTGATCGAGTGGCGAGGCGGCGAGGACCACCCTGAGCTTCCTCAGGCGGCCTGGCGTGAGATTCAGTCACTTGGACCGAGCATCTTCATTCACAAAAGAGCCTCTGCCGGCGTCGAGATCTTCACTGCCGAGGGGCGCGCACAGGTGAGCGCTGTACCTGGGATTCATGCCATCGATCCGACGGGCGCAGGCGACACGTTCATCGCCGCGTTACTGAGCGCCATCGCCTGCGGCAGAGACCTCACGCAGGCGGCTGTCTGGGGTTGCGCGGCGGCATCGTTCGCGATCGAAGGCTTCGGGATCGAGGGCATCTGCTCGGCGACGCCTGAAGCAGTCAGCGAGCGGGCGCGGCGGATTACTGTCGACGGCGCGCCGGCTCCGACGTCGCCTCTGGTCAACCGTTAGCGTTGCCGCTATGGCCCTCTCTCTGCGTCCAATTCGGTTGCCAACCACGCGTGCGACGGTCGAAATCGTTCACGCTGACGACCGGGACCAAATGGCGTCGTTGCTCCAAGTCGACCGTTACAACGCCGCCTACGCGCTCGCACAGTTGGACGACGGCGTCTGGGACAAGGCTGAGTTCTACGTCTGTTCAACATCGAGCGGCTTAGCAGTCGTCTGTCACTCTCGCGGAGGACTTGGCTTCGCCACGACGACGTCGGGAGCAGCTGACGGCATCGCCCTCATCCTGCAATTGCACACGGGCTTCGCGAACACCTTCACGATCGCTGATCCGCAGCATCTGGAGGCGTTGGAGTCTGTGTACGACTTTCGCAGACTCAGGCGGATGAGTCGCATGCTGACCACACGCGAGCAGTTTCGGCCGGTCAACCGTCCGTCGCAGCCGATTCTTGGCGTGCATGTCGATCTGGTCAATCGGCTCTACAACGCCGAGGGCGATCCGACCTTCTATCGTCGCGAGCACGTTGCCGAGGGGTGCTATTGGGGCGTCGTTGACGACGAGCGTCTGGTCGCGGTCGCGGGTACGCACGCGATCGGGCGGCGGCAGCGGATCGCGATCTTGGGCAATGTGTTCACTCATCCCCGCTATCGCGGTCGCGGTCACGGGACGGCAGTGACATCAGCCGTGACGGCTGCCCTGTTGGAACAAGTCGACGAGGTTGTCCTGTCGGTCGATCCGGAGAACACGCCGGCGGTGCGCGCGTATCGCAATCTGGGATATCAAGAAGTTGGCGAGATCATCGAGGCCTCTGCAACGCGGCATGCCAGTACGCTGATTACCGCTGCTCGCCGATGGGCCGCGCGCAGACGCGGACCGGACGGACAGCGGGAGGTCGTCCACACGTGAGCCGTCTCGCCAGGGATATCGCGGACTCGGGGCTGGCTGAGTTCGGCGAACAACGTATCGCCTGGGCGGCGCGCGAGATGCCGGTCACGGCGCAGATCCGCGACCGCTTCGCCAGCCAACGACCATTCGAGGACCTGCGCATCGCTGGGTGCCTGCATATCACGTCGGAGACCGCCAACCTCGCGCTGGCGTTGCAAGCCGGCGGCGCTGACGTGACGCTCTGCGCAAGCAATCCGCTTTCGACGCAGGACGATGTCGCTGCTGCGCTCGTCGAGCGCGCGGGGATCAGCGTCTACGCCATCAAGGGCGAGTCGAACGAGACGTACTACGAGCACATCCACCGAGCGATCGACGGTCGGCCGCAGGTGACGATCGATGACGGCGCTGACCTAGTCTCGACGCTGCACAGCGACCGCCGCGAGGCGCTCAACGATGTGCTCGGCGGCTGTGAGGAGACGACGACCGGCGTGATTCGGTTGCGTGCGATGGCAGCCGACGGCGCGCTCGCGTATCCGATCATGGCGGTCAACGACGCTGCGACCAAGCACTTTTTTGACAACCGCTACGGGACTGGTCAGAGCGCGCTCGATGGCATCATTCGCGCGACGAACATTCTGCTCGCGGGCAAGGCGGTAGTGGTCGCTGGCTACGGTTGGTGCGGTCGCGGCGTAGCCGCGCGGGCCGATGGACTGGGCGCGCAAGTGATTGTCACCGAGGTCGATCCGTTGCGCGCGCTGGAGGCCGTGATGGACGGCTATCGGGTGATGCCAATGGCCGAGGCGGCCATTGAGGGCGACATTTTCATCACGACGACGGGCGACATCCACGTGATTGACGAGCCGCACTTCGCGCACATGAAGTCGGGCGCGATCATGGCCAATGCTGGACACTTCAATCACGAGATCAACCTCGATGCGCTCGCGGAGATTACCGAGCAGCGACAGGAACTGAAGCCTTACGTGACTGCGCACTTGACGAATGACGGTCGGGAACTGCTGGTCTTGGCCGATGGACGGCTCGTCAATCTGTCGGCCGCGGAAGGTCATCCGGCCAGCGTGATGGATATGTCGTTCGCAAATCAGGCGCTGGCCGTGGAGCACTTGTTGCGGGCCGCACCTCCGCTCGAACCTGGGGTACATGAGATTCCAGCGGAAGTCGATCAGCAAGTCGCGCGGCTCAAACTTGACAGCATGGGGGTGCAGCTCGATGCGCTCTCTGAGGAACAGCGTCGATACCTCAGCTCCTGGAGCGAAGGCACATGACGACAAACTCGACTACTCCGCCGGGGCAGCCGATCAGCGGCCTCTGGACGTCGGAATCGGTAACCGAAGGACACCCCGACAAGGTCTGCGATCAGATCTCTGACGCCGTGCTCGATGCGTGTCTGGCAGGGGATCGGGAATCGCATGTCGCTTGCGAGACGGCGATCTCATCCGACCTGGTTATGGTCTTTGGCGAGATCACAACGCAAACGGAGCTCGATGTCGAGACCATCGTGCGAGACACGCTGCGCAGGATTGGCTACACAGACCGCGCCTGGGGAATTGATGCCGATACGTGCAAGGTGATGCTCTCCATCAATCGTCAGTCAGCCGACATTGACGCCGGCGTGCGCGGTCTTGCGGGCGAGTCTTCGTATGGGAGCGATGATCCATATGATCGACACGGCGCCGGTGATCAGGGGATGATGTTTGGCTATGCCTGCGACGAGACCGACAGCCTCATGCCGCTGCCGATCGAGCTCGCGCACGGTCTGACGCGTCGGCTGAGCGCCGTGCGGCGCGCAGGTGACGTCGAGTGGCTGCGTCCTGATGGCAAGGCCCAGGTCACCGTGGAGTACAACCATGGCCGACCAAGTCGGATTGCCACGATCGTCGTCAGCGCACAACACGCTGAGAGTGTGGGCCAGGCCGAGATCGCGCGGACACTGCGCAACATGGTGATTGACGCCGTGATCCCTGCTGACCTGATCGATGATGACACGGACGTGTACGTCAATCCGTCAGGTCAATTCGTCACCGGCGGGCCGTTGGCAGACGCGGGATTGACTGGTCGCAAGATCATCGTCGATACGTACGGCGGCATGGCCCGACACGGTGGCGGCGCGTTCTCGGGTAAGGACCCGAGCAAGGTCGACCGCAGCGCCGCCTATGCGGCGCGCCACGCCGCGCGCAACATCATCGCTGCGCATCTGGCTGACCGAGTCGAGCTGCAGGTGAGCTATGCGATCGGCAAGCCCGAACCGACCAGCCTGGGATTGCACACCTTTGGCACCGGTCGTGTCCCGGACTCCGACCTAATCGCACATGTCCGTGAACACTTCGACCTGCGACCCGCGGCGATCATTGATCGTCTCGGCCTCAAACGTCCAATCTATGAGGCGACCGCGGCGTACGGACACTTTGGCCGAACCGACCTTGACTTGCCATGGGAGCAGCCGCACGAAATCGACGCCTTGCGAGAGGCAGTCGGACTCTCGTCGTAGCTTGTCAGCGGACTCGAAAAGCCCGAATGTCGCGCGATCTGTTCAGTCTTAGCGCTTGGTGTACTGAGGCGCCTTGCGGGCTCGTTTGAGACCGGGCTTCTTGCGCTCCTTGGCGCGTGGGTCGCGGGTCAGCATGCCTGCCTGTCGCAGTGGGCGACGCAGCGTCTCGTCGCTCGCGAGCAGCGCTCGCGCGATGCCGAGGCGAATCGCTCCCGCCCAACCATTGACGCCGCCGCCGCTGCAGCGCACCACGGACGAGAAGCTGTTTTGCATGCCGGTGTGTCGCAGCGGCTCTTCGATCAGCCGTCGCTGTTCGGGTCGACGAAAGAGATCTGACGCATCCTTGCCATTGACGGTGATCTGTCCATTGCCGGGATAGAGTCGCACACGCGCGATCGAGGTCTTGCGACGGCCGAGTCCGTAGTAGTAGTGCCCTGCGGTGGTCATCGATTACTCCGCTTCCGTGGCCGCGAGCTGACCCGCGTGTGGATGATCGGGTCCTGCATAGACGCGCAGATGTCGGTACTGCGTGCGTCCGAGGCGATTCTTGGGCAGCATGCCGCGGACGGCGTGCTCAATCACGCGTTCGGGCCGCTTCTCGAGCATGTCCTTGAGCGTGGTTTCCTTGAGACGACCGAGGTGGCCTGAGTGTCGGTAGTAGATCTTTTGCTCAAGTTTGCGTCCGGTAACGGCGACCTTGCCGGCATTGACCACCACGACGTAGTCGCCGATGTCCTGCGAGGGATGGAACGCAGGCTTGTGCTTGCCGCGTAGCAGCGTGGCGACTTCGGACGCCAATCGACCGAGCGGTCGGTCGGCGGCGTCGATCAGGTGCCAAGTTCGCGGCACCTGGTCCGATCCAAGAACAGTCGTAGACATTCGTCACACTCCCTCATGCACCCGAGCGCGACAGCATGCGCTGTCGACGATGTTTCCCATGTTGGTTGAACTGAACAACGGCGGATCGTACATCACTTCGCGCAGAGTGAGTCCCTGCGGCGGCGCGGTCGGGCCCATCGAGCCAGGCGCGGCGCGGGCGAAGTCGCGCTTGAACAGGTGCAACGGCAAGCGCCCTCGCGCTACTTCGGCGACGGTCCCGACCATGCGTCTCACCTGGTGCTGCAGAAATGCGTCGGCGCGAAATCTGAGCAGCGCGGTGTCGGAGGACTCGCTCAATGACGCTTGGAACATGTGACGAATGGTGGAGCGTTGCTCCGAAGGCGGGGTGAATGCCGCCATGTCGTGTTCGCCGACCAAGGCGGAAAGTGCGTCTCTCGCGGCGTCGCTGCAGAAAGGCGGCGGCACAATCCACGCTCGCCGCGTCCAGAGCGGCTGGCGCTGATTGGAGAGTCTCAGCTCGTACTCGTAGGTCCGGGAGACTGCGTCGCGTCGCGGATCGAAGTCGTCGCTGACGGCGGTCGCCGCTTGCACTGCGACGGAATCGGGCAGAAAGTGGTTCAACCCGCGTATCCATCGCCGGGCGGGCATCGTGTCGGCGGAGATCTCGCTGACGAACGAGGCGACCTGGCCTGTAGCGTGTACCCCGGCGTCGGTGCGGCCGGCCATCGAGATGGACGTCGTCGCGCCGCTGAGCGACGCTATGGCCGCTTGCAACGCGGACTGCACCGTCGGGCGATTGGGCTGCCATTGCGACCCCGCGAACTCCGTCCCGTCGTACTGCAGTAACAGGGCCCAACGTTGACTCACCAGCGTGCGCTTGCGCTACTCATCCGACTCAGTGTCGGCGTCCGCGTTGGCGTCGGCAAGTTCTTCTTCGACCTCTGGCGCCGCGCGCTCGACGAGCTCGATGTGCGCCATCTGCGCGCCATCGCCGCGGCGAGGGCCGAGTTTGATGATGCGCGTGTAGCCGCCGTTGCGCTCGGAGAATCGCGGCGCAATTTCATCGAACAGGGTTCGCAGGACTTTGCGATCGGTGAGCACAGCGCTTGCCTGCCGGCGCGCATGCAGGTCGCCGCGCTTGCCAAGCGTGATCATCCGTTCGGCGACCGGTCGGATTGACTTGGCCTTGGCTTCGGTCGTCACAATCGCTTCATGTCGCAAGAGGTCTGTCACCTGGTTCCGCACGAGTGCGGTTCGATGGGACCGACTACGACTGAGAGCGCGTCCGCTCTTGCGATGCCTCATCGTGCGCTCCTGCCCTCTTCCTCAACACCGGTGCCAGCTTCACGCAAGGCTTCAAGCAACGCCGCGCCCAAGGATCCGGTGATCTCCGGATCCTCAGCTTCACCCTCTGCCGCCTCGGCTTCAGTCTCGGTCGCTTCAGAGAGCGACGGCGTGGTCGTCTCTTCGGGTGAAGGCGGCAAGGTAGTGAGTACGTCATCGCTCGCGGGAGCGAAGACGCCATCGCGAGCGCGTCGCACACGTGAGTCTTCCTCGTCGATCAGACTGAACTCGAGCAGTTTGTCAATCAGCTCGATGTAGGACTTCTCGCCAAAGTTGCGCAGCGTGAGCAGTTCGTCGTCGGTTTTTTCGAGGATCTGCCCAACGAGCATGAGACCGCTGCGCTTGAGACAGTTGTGGGCGCGCACCGATAGCTGCAGCTCTTCGATTGGCATGTCGTACTGTTCCGCGGTCAGGCCGATCTGCGCGTGTGCTGGCAGCTGGCGGGACATGATTGGCTGCCCCATGGTCTCGAACAGCTCAAGCTCGGTGCGCAGCGAGCGGGCCGCTGACTGGACAGCGTCGATTCCTGAGATCGTGCCGTCTGTCCAGACTTCGATCAGCAATTGCTCGTACTCGCTGCCGCGACCGCCCGAGGCTGGCAGCACCTCGTAAGACACTTTGCGCACGGGCGTGAACACTGCGTCGAGCGGGATCACGCCGAGCTTGTGCTCGCCATTTTTGTTCTGCTCGGACGGTCGGAAGCCGAAACCGGTCTCGACGTCCATGACAACGTCGAGTCGACCGTCATCGCCGTCAATCGTGGCGAGGTAGAGATCCGGGTTGACGATCTTGTAGTCGCCAGGTACCTCGATATCGCCGGCCGTGATGCGCGAGGCGCCGGTCACATTGAGGTGCATCTCGGCTGGACGGTCGGCGATGGCGTGGATGCGAATCTCACGCAGGTTGAGTAAGAACTCTGTGGTGTCTTCCTTCATCTGCGGGATGATGGAGAACTCGTGCTGGACCTGGTCAATGCGCACGGACGTGATGGCCGCGCCGCGGATTCCACTGAGCAACACACGTCGCAAGGCGTTGCCTTCGGTGTGGGCGAACCCGCGCGCCAACGGCTCGACCGCGATGCGGACGTAGTCATCGCGCTCTTCTTCGATCGCGAGTTTGGGAGTTTCGGTTGCCAGAATCACGTTGCTGGGTCCCTCCCTGGGACTGTGGTGTGGTGAGGCCCGCGGGACTTAGCGCGAGTAGTACTCGACAATGGCGTTTTCGTCGACTCGCATATCGATGTCGTCACGGGCAGGTGCGGCCGTCAGCTCGCCCTCGAGCTGAATCGGATCGATGCGCAACCAGCCGGGCACTTCGCGTGAGCCCTGCCAGGTCCGCGCCATTTCGTAGAACTTGCTCTTGCGTCCGCGATCGGTCCAGCCGACCTTGTCGCCGATGCGCATTTCGATCGATGGGATGTCGGCCTTCTTGCCGTTCAGGGTGATGTGCCCATGTCGAACGAGCTGTCGCGCCTGAGCCCGCGACTCGGCGATGCCAAGTCGGTAGACGACGTTGTCGAAGCGCAGTTCGAGCATTTGCAGCAGATTGTCGCCGGTCGCGCCTGGTCGGCGGTTGGCCTCGGCGAACATGCGACGGAACTGCCGCTCGAGCACGCCGTAGGTCTTGCGCACCTTCTGCTTTTCTTTGACCTGCTCGCCGTAGTCGGAGATCTTGCGTCGGCGCGGCGAGCGTTGCCCGGGCGGTTGGTTGCGACGGTCGATGGCGCACTTGGGGCCGACGCAGCGTTCGCCCTTGAGCATGAGCTTCTCGCCGGCGCGGCGGCAGATTCGGCAAACTGGTCCGGTGTATCGAGCCATGTGCGAGTCTCTCTGTGATTAGGGCGTGGCCGAGTTAGGGGTAGGAGTGGTGATGGCGCTATACGCGTCGGCGCTTGCGCGGTCGACAACCGTTGTGTGGAATCGGCGTGACGTCACGGATCGAGAGCAGAGTCAGTCCTTGCGCCTGCAGCGCGCGCACAGCTGACTCTCGACCTTGGCCGGGACCCTTGACGTAGACATCGACCTGGCGCATGCCGTGGCCCATTGCCTTGCGGGCCGCCTCTTCAGCCGCGAGCTGAGCGGCGAATGGCGTGCCTTTACGGGACCCACGAGTCGCGGCGGTACTGCCGGCAGAGGCCCAGGCCACCGTGTTGCCGGCCAGATCGGTCATGGTGATGATCGTGTTGTTGTAGGTCGATTGGATGTAGGCGCGACCGTGTGGCACGTTCTTGCGTTCGCGCCGACGTCGGGCTCGATCTCGTTGTCTCGTGCTCATCCGGTTCCCTTCTGGCGTCGTCGGCCGTTGGCAAGTCCTCGACGAGGTTGCGTCGACGCGTCCTGTTCAGCGATTTGGCAGTTAGCGCTTGACCGCCCGGCGTCGACCGGCGACGGTCTTCTTCGAGCCGCGACGCGTGCGCGCATTGGTACGCGTGCGCTGACCGTGCATGGGCAGGTTGCGACGATGCCGCTGCCCGCGGTAGCAGTTGATGTCGATCAGGCGCTGGATGTTACCGCGCACGACGCGTCGCAAGTCACCTTCGACGAGGTAATCGCGGTCAACGACTTCGCGGATCCGAGCGAGTTCGGCGTCGGAGAGATCGCGGATTCGCTGGTCCGCGTCGATGTTGGCTTTGTCGACGATCTCTTTGGCGCGCGTCGCGCCGATGCCGTAGATGTAGCGCAGCGCGTAGGGCGCCTTCTTGTTGTCGGGAACGTCAACGCCCGAGATTCTCGCCATGCCGTTAGTCCTCTCGTCCGCGGCCGCACTGGCGGCGGGAGGTGTTGAACTGTGTGGGTCGACTCAACTCTTGAACCGATACACAACGCGTCCGCGGGTCAGGTCGTACTCGGAGAGTTCCACGAGCACGCGGTCGCCGCGGAGCACGCGGATGTGGTGTTGTCGCATTTTGCCGGCCAGATGCGCCAAGACTTCGTGGCCATTGGGCAGCTCGACTCGGAACGTGGCGTTGGGTAGCAGTTCTTTGACCACGCCCTCGACCTCGATCTTGTCCTGCTTGGGCGGCGGAGACGGCGCAGGAGTGCGATTGGCGCGCCGTCCTCTGCCTGTGTTCCGATTTCTCGCCACCGAACCCCCGATACTTGCGTGCTCAGGCCTGAGTCAGGATCTCCGCCGGCCCGCTCTCGCGGAGCGCGACGGTGTGCTCGAAATGCGCCGAGAGACTGCCGTCGGCAGTGACGACCGTCCAGCCGTCATCCAGCACATGGGTCGCCGGATCGCCGACCGTCGCCATTGGTTCCAATGCGACGACCATCCCCCGACGCATGGTCATGCCGGCGCCACGTCGACCGTAGTTGGGCATGCTGGGCGGCTCGTGCATGTCGCGACCGACACCATGGCCAACGTAGCCGCGTACGACTCCGTAACCCGCTGATTCTATCACTTCCTGAATCGCCGCGCCGATATCGCCTTTACGGACACCGATGCTCGCCACTGCGATACCGGCCGTGAGTGACTCTGACGTGACATCCAAGAGGCGCTGCGCTTCGGCCGATATGGCGCCAACACCGACCGTGATCGCCGAATCGCCGACCCAACCGCCAATCGTTGCGCCCAGGTCTATCGAAAGGATGTCGCCTTCTTCGAGCACCCGCTCGGTGGCGAATCCATGCACGATCTCTTCGTTAACCGACGCGCAGATCGTGTGCGGGAAGCCGTGGTAACCGAGAAAGGTCGGAGTCACGTCGAGTCGCTGAAACTTGTTGATCACGTGCTGATCGAGCTCAGACAGTTTGCGTCCAGGCTTGACCATTTCCTTGAGCTCGGCGAGCGTCTCGCCGACCATTTGGCCTGGCACTCGCATCTGCGCGATTTCGTCGTCCGTCTTGAGGATGACCTGACGGGGGCGTTCTGAGCTCGACATCGTGCGCTTTGGCTTCTAGGCTCCTGCGCCGGCGTGTTGCAGCGCCGCGAGGAGCTCTGCGCCGACAGCCTCTGGCGACTGCTCGCCATTGACCTTGGCCAGTATTCCGGCCTCGCGGTAATAGGCGACCAGCGGCTCGGTTTGGTCAGCGTAAACCTGCAGGCGATTGGCGATCGCCTCCGGCTTGTCGTCGTCGCGCTGGACCATGTTGATCTGATCGCAGCAAGGATTGTCGGCATCAGGTGGGTTGAACACTTCGTGGAACACGCTGCCGCAGGTGGCGCAGCTGATTCTTCCGCCCAACCGACGCGTGATCTCCTCATTCGACACGTCAATCAGCACGGTGACCGCGATCTCTTGCCGACTGTCAGCGAGCGCCTCGTCCAACGCGCGAGCTTGCGCAACGGTGCGCGGGAAGCCATCGAACAGACATCCCGACTGCGCGTCTTCGCGGCTGATGCGTTCGAGCAGCATGCGGATGGTCACGTCGTCGGGTACGAGCTCGCCGCGGTCCATGTATGTCTTGGCCAGGTTGCCGAGATCGGTGCCATTGCGCAGGTTTTCGCGAAACATGTCGCCGGTGGAGAGATGGAGCAGGCCGGTGCGCTCGGCCGTTTGTACGGCCTGAGTGCCCTTGCCGGCGCCAGGCGGGCCTAGCAGAATGACGTACATCGCGTGGTCGGGCATGTTTAGCGAATGAACCCTTCGTAGTTGCGCATGAGCAGCTGCGCTTCGATTTGACGCATGGTGTCGAGCGCCACGCCGACGACAATCAGCAGACCCGTCGATGAGATCGTGAGCGCGGTCGAGTCGGGGATGAACTCGGTCGCCAGAAACGGCACCACAGCGACGAAGCCGAGGAACAACGCGCCCGCCCAAGTGATGCGCGCGAGCACGCGGTTGATGTAGTCCTGCGTCGGTCGTCCTGGTCGGATGCCGGGAATGAACCCGCCTTGCTTCTGCAGATTCTCAGCCAGATTCTGCTGCTGGAACGTGACGAAGGTGTAGAAGAAGGTGAACCCGACTACGAGCACGAAGGAGAGCCCCCAGTATGCCGGTCGACCGGGCGAGAGGTTGAGCTGCACCCAGTCGGCGGCGCGGATGATCCAGCCAGGTCGTTCACCGAGTGTTTGGCCCTCGGCGATGTCGGGCGTGAGTGGATTGTCGACTGGATCTTCGTGCGTCTTGATCTCCGAAACGGCGATGAAGTTGCCCTCGCGGTCGGCGAGACGGATCGGGTCCTCGGAGATTTCGTTGGCGTCGATCCGCCAGGCGTAGATCGTCTCGCCGGAGATCGGATCAGACGTCGTTTCCACTTGCGTCAGGACGTTTGAGTCGGAGTTGCTGTTGACTCGGTCGAGCACGTCCTGGAACGAGTCACTCTCTTTGTTCCATTCGATGATGCCCTCGTTGACGACAAACTCGCCTGAATCGTCTAGGTCGGGCAGCAGGGTCGCAAGCGTTTCGTCGGTGTCATCGCGGGTAAAGGGCAGCTCGACGGCGACCTGCGTCTGCGACTCCTCGCCGGCGGCGCCGGTGACCCAGCCTGCGAGAACGGAGGGGAAGATGATGATCGAAAAGGCGAAGATCAAGGGGATCATTCCCGCTGAGTTGACGCGTAGGGGTACGTAGGACTGCCCGCTCTGGCGGTACATCCTCCCGCCCCTGAAGACCGAGCGCGCGTATTGGACAGGGATGCGTCGCTGCGCCTCCTGGAAAAACACGATGAGCGCGACGAGCGCGATCGCGATGGCGATGACGACGGCGATGCCGGACCAACCGATGTCGGAAAGTCGGACCGAGTTGAACAGCGTTGGGAAGCTGGCGACGATACCGGCGAAGATGATCAGAGAGATTCCGTTACCGACGCCCTTTTCGGTGATCAGTTCGCCCAGCCAGATGAGGAACATTGTGCCGGCGGTCATCGTCATCAGA
The DNA here is from genome assembly GCA_965221705.1 of Dehalococcoidia bacterium. Lineage (GTDB taxonomy): Bacteria > Chloroflexota > Dehalococcoidia > Bin125 > Bin125 > Bin125. The sequence continues at coordinate 2,079,181 of OZ244908.1, read as the reverse complement.
GCTGAGATGGTTGGCAACCACTCTTCGGCGCCGAAGCCGATGCCGGTGATTGCGCGCGCATTCTCGAGTAGCAGTAGCTGACCGTACCCCTGCACGAGCGACATCGGGACTGCGAGCCAGTAGGTGTAGAGCTGGATCCGATTGCGGCCCGACTCGCCCTCCTGCGCCAAAGCTTGCAGCCGGGGAATCATGGGCTGCATCAGGTTCATCACGATTGAGGCCGTGATGTAGGGATAGACGCCGAGCGCGACGATGGAGAGGTTGTCGAGGCCGCCGCCTGAGAACAGGTTCAGGAAGCCAAGCACCGGGTTGTTGTCCAGCGCGTTTTCGAGCTGGGTTTTGTTGATGTCGGGAATCGGGACGTGGGCGACCAGTCGAAAGACGACCAGCATGGCCAACGTGAAGGCGACCTTTTGGCGGACGTCCGGCTGTCGCCAGGCGTCGACCAACGCCTGCAGCAGCTTAGGTCTGGTCGGACCCGCTGCTGTCTGCGTTCTCTGCATTGATAACCTCAACGCTGCCGCCGGCGGCGACGATTTTGGCTTGCGCGGCTGGGGAGATGTGTTCGACTTGTAGATGCAGCGCGTTGGCGATCTCGCCACCGGCGAGCACCTTGAAGCGCTGCGTCTCTCGGCGCAGCAGCCCCGCTGCGACAAGCGCCGCTGCATCGACCGTATCACCGTCGGCGAAGCGACGGCCCAGCTGCACGACGTTGATCGGTTGGGTGTCGACGCGGAAGGGGGCGTTGAAGCCCTTGCGCCGCGGAAGCGTGCGCATCATCGACATAGCTCCGCCTTCGAAGACCGCGTTGTAGTCGCGGCCCGCCCGAGAACGCTGACCCTTGAGACCGCGTCCCGAGTATGTGCCCTTGCCCGACGCATTGCCGCGGCCGACGCGCTTGCGTCGACGGCGCGAGCCTGGCGCAGGCCGCAGATCATTCAGGCGCAGGACCATTACGCGTCTTCAATCTCTGTCACCGTGACAAGGTGGGAGACTTTCTGCAGCATCCCTCGCACGTCCGGCGTGTCGTCTTTGACGGTACTCTGACCGAGTTTGCGCAGGCCCAACGAGCGGATCGTGTGACCTTGATCCGATCGGTAGCCGATCGCTGACTTCGTATAGGTGATCTTGAGCGCTGACATCTCGCCCTACTCGCTGGCGCCCGCGCTGGCGAGCGCGGCGCTGTCGTCCACTGGTTCAGCCGACTCGTTGGGCTCTGTCGCCGCGTCCGCGGACGGCTCGTCGAGAGGTTCACTGGGGAGACGACCGGCGAGACGTAGGCGTTCGCGTCGCACCTGAACCGGGTCGCGCAGCTGCACAAGCGCGCGGCGCGTCGCCTGGACGACGTTGACGACGTTGTTCGACCCCAGGGACTTGGTCAGCACATTGCGCAGACCAACGGCCTCGAGCACCGCGCGCACGCCGCCGCCGGCAATCACGCCTGTCCCCGGCGCGGCTGGCTTGAGCAGCACCTGAGAGGCGCAGAATCGCGCAGTGATCGGATGCGGGATCGTCCCGTTGCGAATCGGCACGCTGACCATGTCACGTCGGGCGATGGTCGAACCCTTGCGAATCGCATCGGGCACTTCGTTGGCGCGTCCGATACCGATGCCGACTCGGCCGTTGCCGTCGCCGACGACCACAACCGATGTGAAGGAGAAGCGACGCCCGCCCTTGACGACCTTGGCCACGCGCGAGACTGACACGACCTTTTCGATGATGTCGTCTTGTGGTTCGTCACGGTCGCGACGCCGCCCGCGTCCGCGCCCGCCGTCTCGTTGTTGCACCATGCGCTGCTCCTGCTTCCCCGTCCAGCGGGCCGCGAGGCCCTAGAACACCAGTCCGGCTTCGCGCGCCGACTCGGCCAATGCGCGGACCCGTCCGTGATAGCGGTACCCGGCGCGATCGAACACGACCGTTGAGATGCCCGCTGCCTGCGCGGCCTCTGCCAGCTGTCGGCCAACTGCGCGCGCGCTACCTTGCTTGCCTGAACCATCATCGTCGCCAGCGGCGGCGGCGTTTGAACCCAGGTCGGAGGCGCTGGCCAACGTCACGCCCGTGTCGTCATCGATGATCTGGCCATAGATGTGTCGGGCAGAGCGAAAGACGCAGAGTCGCGGACGCTGCGCCGTGCCGCGCACGCGCTTGCGCACCCGTAGGTGCCGACGCTGACGCGCGGCGCGGGTTGTCCGCCGCTTACGACGAATCGTCATCTCATCATCTCCACATCAACCGTACGCCGTTGGCCAAGTAGTCGGCTTAGCCGATGGCGCTCTTGCCCTGCTTGCGGCGGACCCATTCGCCTTGATAGCGAATGCCCTTGCCCTTGTACGGCTCGGGCGGACGCACCGCTCGGATCTCGGCGGCCTGTTGGCCGACGACCTGTTTATTCGCTCCGCGCACATGGACCAGCTGTCCTTCAACGGAGAACTCGATCCCATCAGGAGGGTCTTTTCGAACCAGGTGCGAGTAGCCGACGCGCAGCACCAGCGTTTGGCCGTCCATCTCAGCGCGGTATCCCGTGCCCTGGATTTCGAGCGTCTTAGACCAGCCGTCAGACACGCCCGTGATCATGTTTTGAATCAACGCGCGCGCGAGACCGTGTTGCGCGCGGTGTTCCCGTCGATCGCTGGGTCGCGTGACGACTACCTCGTTGTCAGCCAGCGCGATGTGCAGGTCGGGATGCACGTGTTGCTGCAATTCACCGCGCGGCCCGGACACGGCGACATGTCCAGGATCGATCTGGACTTTGACGCCGTTCGGCACCGGCACTGGCAATCGCCCCACTCGACTCATCGCCGCTCTCCGATCACGCTCGACTGCATCATGCTCAAGCCGCTACCAGACGAAACAAAGAACTTCGCCGCCGACATTCTCTCGCCGCGCCTGTGCGCCTGTCATGACGCCGCGCGGCGTCGTCAGGATGGCGACGCCGAGTCCACCGTACGGCCGCGGAATTTCGCGCTTTTGCACGTACACGCGCAGGCCGGGTCGTGAGACCCGTTTGAGTCCGGTCACCACCGACGCGCCATCTTCGTCGTAGAGCAACTCGACGTCAATGTCCCGGCCGGCCTTGCCCGTGCGGTCACGGACCTGATAGGAACGGATAAACCCTTCCTCAGCGAGCACATTGGCGATCGAAATCTTCATGTTCGACGCCGGAATCTCGACGCGCGGATGTCCGGCGTGAATGGCGTTGCGAATGCGTGTCAGCATGTCGGCGACGGGATCAGTCACTGGCATTGCGAATCCTGCCTGCTAGCACAGTTCCTGCGGCTGAGGCGCCTGGTGAACGGCTTGGGAGAGTTGAGTCATGTTGTTCGCTCGAAGGGAAAGCCGAGCAGCTCGAGCAGCCGCCGACCTTCGGCGTCGGTCCGCGCGGTGGTGATGATGTTGACCTGCAGACCGCGCACACGGTCGACGTTGCCGTAGTCGATTTCGGGATACACGATCTGTTCGCGAATGCCGAGCGAGTAGTTGCCGCGTCCGTCGAAGGCAGTGCGCGAGACGCCCTGAAAGTCGCGGATACGCGGCAGCGCGGCGTTGATCGTGCGGTCGAGGAACTCCCACATCCGCGCGCCGCGCAGTGTGCACGAGACGCCGACATTGTTGCCTTCGCGCAACTTGAAGTTGGCGATCGATTTCTTGGCCTGGTTGACGACCGGCTTCTGGCCGCAAATCGTGGTCATGTCGGACACGCAGTGTTCGAGGATTGCGGCGCCGCCTGGACCGAGCGACTCACCGACGCCCGAGTTGACGACCACCTTGACCACTCGCGGCACGCGCATGACGTTGTCGTAGCCGAACTCCTCGAACATACGAGGCGCGATCTCGTCCTGGAAGCGTTGTTTCAGCCTCGGCATCGAGGCATCGGTTCCGTTTGTCGTCATTAGTCGATATCCCCATCGCAGCGGCGGCAGACGCGGGTCTTAGCGCCGTCGGCGCGCACGCGGAATCCAACTCGCGCGGGACGGTCGCAGACCGGACAGACGACGCCGACGTTTGACGCGTGCAGCGGCGCTTCACGTTCGATGATGCCAGCCGGAGCGCCCATCTGGGTCGGCCGCATGTGTCGCTTGACCATGTTGATCCCGGTCACGATGACGCGGTCTTGCTTAGGCAGTACCTGTCGCACCTGACCGCGTCGTCCGCGGTCCTTGCCGCTGCGCACTTCGACCAGGTCGTCGCGCTGTACTCGACGCATCTAGACCACCTCCGGCGCCAGCGAGACGATGCGCATGAAATCGCGCTCGCGCAACTCGCGCGCGACTGGACCGAGGATGCGCGTACCGGTCGGGTTCTGACCGTCAGCTGCGAGGATCACGGCCGCGTTGTCGTCAAAGCGGATGTACGAGCCATCGACGCGACGATACTGTTTCGCCACGCGCACGATGACGGCGCGCACGACCTGACCGGCTCGCACCTCTCGGCCTGGATCGGCCTGCTTAACGGTGGCGACGATGGTGTCGCCGACGGTTGCGTAGCGTCGTTTGGTACCGCCAAGAACGCGAATGCACTTGATCACGCGCGCTCCCGAGTTGTCGGCGACGCGCAGCGAGGATTCTTGCTGAATCACTCGGACGCCTCGCTTTCTGGCTGCGATTCGGCGCTGTCGTCAGCGGTCGCGCCGCTCGACAGATCATCGAGTGACGGCGCCCCGATTTCCTGCGGCTGAATCTCGGCCACTTCGCGTCGCTCGAGAATCTCGACAACGCGCCACGACTTGCGCTTCGATAGCGGCCGGCACTCCTCGATGATGACGCGGTCGCCGATTTTGCAGTCGTTGAGTTCGTCATGCACGAGATAGCGCTTGCGGCGTCTCATGATTTTCTTGTACAGCGGGTGACGCACTGTGCGCTCGATGCGCACAGCGACCGTCTTGTGCCGCGCGTCGGCGACGGCGAACCCGACTCGTCGTTTGCGTGTCATCGGCTATTGATCCTCGCTCGTCGAGCTTGTTTCGGACTCGGTCTCCGAACTTACCTCGGGCTCGACATCTTCGCCGCCATCAGAGTCGACTGGGGCGTCCTGTTCAGTCTCGTCTTCCATGCTGTCTGCGACACGCGCAAGCGGCTCGATGGGTTCACCGGCTGCCTCGGCGAGCTGGCGCTCGCGCAAAATGGTGCGCAGGCGGGCCACCTGACGACGGGCCGAACGCATCGCCATGGGATTCTGCAGTTGGCGCGTACCGCGTTGGAACTGCAGATTGAAGACTTCGCGGTAAGCCTCGTTGATCGCCTCCCCGAGTTCGGCGTCGGTCATCGTGCGCGCTTCGTCGGCCAGTTGATTGGGCATCGCTAGACCACCTCAGCCTCTCGCACGACGACGCGGGTGCGCACGGGCAGCTTGTGGCTGGCGCGACGCAGGGCCTCGCGCGCGTCGTCCTCGGGCACGCCGGCGAGCTCGAAGATCACACGTCCCGGCTTGACGACGGCGACCCACTTCTCCGGTGCGCCTTTGCCTTTGCCCATGCGCGTCTCGGCTGGTTTCTGCGTGACTGACTTGTCAGGGAAGACGCGAATCCACACTTTGCCGCCGCGTTTCACGTAGTGCGTGATGGCGCGACGCGCCGCCTCGATCTGCCGTCCGTCGATCCACGCGGCTTCGAGCGACTGCAGCCCGATGTCGCCAAAGGCGACTGAGTTTCCTGACTGCGCCATTCCGCGGCGGCGTCCGCGGTGGTGTTTGCGCCACTTGACACGTCTTGGCTGCAGCATCAGCGACCTCCGCGCCCACCGGCGGCCATCGGCTCAATCGCCTGCGCCGGGCCGCCGCTTGCGTCGGTCTCGGCGCCGAACGGCAGAATCTCACCCTTGTAGATCCATACTTTGACGCCGATCCGACCGAACACGGTCTTGGCTTCGGCGAAGCCGTAATCGATGTCGGCGCGCAATGTGTGCAACGGCACGCGGCCCGACATCTCCTGGGCGCGGCGCGACATCTCGGCGCCGCCGAGTCGACCAGAGATGATGATCTTGGCGCCTTCTGCGCCGCGCTGCATGGTGCGCTGCACGGCTTGCTTGATCGCGCGACGGAACGCGATCCGGCGCTCCATCTGCTCGGCCACGTTGCGCGCCACGAGCTGCGCATCGAGCTCGGGCACCCGAATCTCGGAGACATCCACGCGCAACCGAATTGGTCGCGAGATTAGAATCTCCAGGTCGCGCCGCAGTTCCTCGACGTTCTGGCCCCCGCGACCGATCACGATGCCAGGCTTGGCTGTGTGCAGTTTGACGCCCAGCTGGTTGGCGTTGCGCTCAATGTCGACCCGCGAAATCATCGCCTCACTCAGTCGATCGTTGATGAAGTCGCGGATCCTTCGATCTTCGGCCAGCAGCTCGGCGTACTGCTTGTCGGAGTACCACTGCGAGCGCCATTCGTAGATGGTGCCGATACGAAAACTGGTGGGGTGAACTTTCTGTCCCATGACGTTATCCGTCCTCTGCGTCCTGGCCGTCGGACACGACGACGGTGATGTGCGCGGTGCGCTTGAGGATTCGACCCACCCGTCCACGCGCCTTGGCGCGGAAACGACGAAGGGTGCGACCGTCGCCGGCGTGGATCTCCTTGATATGCAGGTCGCGCGCGTCGAGACCGTGGTTGTTTTCTGCGTTGGCGATCGCGGAGTCGAGCACCTTGGCGACGTCGCGCGCGATCGGTTTGGGCGTAAAGCGGAGCTGGATGCGCGCATCTTCGACCGGCATCCCACGCAATCCCTGCATCACGAGTCGCACCTTGCGCGGCGAGGTGCGGACAAACTTGGCGGTGGCCTGAACCTGCATCAGCTCACCCGCGTTCCGCGGTCCGAGCGACCCACGTGCCCGCGGAACGTCCGCGTTGGCGCAAACTCGCCCAGTTTGTGACCGACCATGTTCTCGGTGACGAAGACCGGAATGTGGCGTCGACCGTCATGCACAGCGATCGTGAGTCCGACCATGTCGGGCACGATCGTCGAGGCGCGCGCCCAAGTTTGAATCACGGTGCGCGCACCCGACGAGCGAACGTGCTGCACCTTTCTCATCAGTTTGTGGTCCACATATGGACCCTTCTTCGTCGATCGCGACATCGTCCCAAACCCTCGCGTTTCTTCTCGCGCTCTCGGTTAGCGCCGTCGGCCTCTACGGCGGACGATGTACTTGTCAGACTGTTTCTTGCCGCGGGTGCGTCGGCCAAGCGTGTACCAACCCCAGGGCGACTTCGGGCCGGGCAGACCGATCGGCGCCTTGCCCTCGCCGCCGCCATGCGGGTGGTCGACCGGGTTCATCACCGAGCCGCGGACTTGCGGCCTGCGTCCACGATGACGATTACGTCCAGCTTTGCCGAGCTTGATGTTGGAATGCTCGACGTTGCCGACCTGTCCGATCGTGGCGTAACAGGCGGAGCGCACGCGACGCATTTCGCCCGAGGGCAAGCGCAGCAGCACATAGTCGCCCTCTTTGGCCATCATCTGCGCCGAGGCGCCGGCCGAGCGCACCATCTGGGCCCCGCGACCCTCAGTCAGTTCAACGTTGTGCACCTGCGTGCCGTTCGGAATCGCTGCCATTGGCAGCGCGTTGCCGACTTGGATCGGGGCCTCGGGTCCGGACATCACGCGGTCGTCAACTGTCAGGCCATTGGGCGCCACGATGTAGCGCTTGACGCCGTCGCTGTAGAAAATCAGCGCGATCCGAGCGGTCCGATTGGGGTCGTACTCGATCGCCGCCACGCGGCCTTCGATGCCGATTCGATCGCGACGCTTCCAATCAATGATTCGGTAGCGACGCTTGTGGCCGCCGCCGCGGTGCCGGACGGTGACGCGGCCCTTGTTGTTGCGGCCGGACTTCTTCTTCAGTGGCGCGAGCAGGCTCTTCTCTGGCTTCTTCTTCGTGATCTCCTCAAAGCTGTGACCAGAAGAATTGCGGCGACCGGGCGAAGTGGGCTTGTAGTGTTTGATTGGCACGTCAGACCCCCTCAAACAGGCGGATCTCGTAGCCCTCGCCGAGCGTAATGATCGCCTTCTTCCAGTCGCGCTCTCGACCAGGTCGGCCGCGGCCGATGCGCCGTGTTGCGCCACGCACATTGATGACATTGACTTTGAGCACTTGAACCGAGAAGGCGATCTCGATCGCCTCGCGAATCTGCAGCTTGTTCGCTCGCGGATCGACCTCGAATACGTACTTGCCTTGCTCGGCGAGCTCGGTCGACTTTTCCGTGATGATCGGTTGTCGCACGACCGCGTAGGGATGAATGTCCTTAGGCATCGGCCGCCTCCCCTCCTCCCTCGGAATCGAGTGACCACATTGCTTCACAGCGCCGCAGCGCCGCTTCAGTCATGATCAGCTCATCGTGCGTCAGGATCAGATAACTGCTCAGCGTCTGCGCCGGCATCGCTTGCACATGGGGCAGATTGCTGGTCCCACGGACCAGCGCCTCGTCAACGCCATCGGAAACGACGAGCGCGCTGCGTTCGATGCCCCATGCCTGACACAGTTCGGCCATCGCTGCAGTCTTGGGTTCGAATGAGACGTCGGCTGCGGCAACGCGCAGACCGCCTTCAGCCGCGCGCTGCGAGAGCATTGAGCGGATTGCCAGGCGTCGCATCCGCTTGGGCAGGCGCTGGCGATACGAACGTGGATGCGGGCCGTGGGCGACGGCGCCGCCGATTCGCGTAGGTGACGACGGCGTGCCGAGTCGGGCTCGGCCGCCGCCCTTTTGACGACCGGTCTTCTGCGCAGCCTGGCGCACATCGGAGCGATCAAGCGTCGAGTGCGTGCCTTGTCGCGCGTTGGCGCGCTGCGCCGTTACGGCCTGATGCACAACTGCCAGATTCGGTTCGATGCCGAAAACCGAATCGTCGGCGTCGATCTCGCCGGCGGCGTTTCCCTGTGCGTCGATCAGCGGGAGTTTCATCGCTTGCCGCCTCGCCGCTTGGTCTGACGAATCCGCACCAGCCCGTTGGTCGCGCCGGGCACTGAACCCTTGACGAAGACCAGGTGCCTGTCGGCGTTGATGTCGACCACTTGCAGGTTCATTGAGGTGGTGGTCTTGCCGCCCATGCGACCCGCCATTCGCGTGCCTTTCAGCACTCGACCTGGCGTCGTACCCGCGCCGACCGAGCCAGGCGCTCGATGTCGGTCGCTTTGTCCGTGCGTGCGGGGACCGCCGCGGAAGCCGTGTCGCTTGACCACGCCGGCGAATCCCTTCCCCTTCGACAGGCCCTGAATGTCGACGCGATCGCCGCTCGAGAACACTTCGCTGGCGTTGACGACGGCGCCGACTTCGAGGTCGGACAGCTCGTCGGGCTCAGCGCGGAAGACGGCCAGATGCCGCAGTGCGCCATTGGCCCCCGTGTGGCCTCGTTCGGCCTGACTGAGTCGCCACGGGACCGTTTCGCCGAATCCGACCTGCACACCCGAATAGCCGTCGCGGGACTCGGTCATGATCTGGGTGACAGGACATGGCCCAACCTCAAGCACCGTGCAGCCGACGACCGAGCCGTCATCGCCGATGACCTGCACCATGCCCAATTTCTTGCCGAGGAGTCCAGGTATCGCCATGATTAGAGCTTGATCTCAACGTCAACGCCAGACGACAGCTGGAGCCGCATCAAGGAGTCGACGGTTCGGCCGGTGGGTTCAACGATGTCGATGATCCGCTTGTGCGTGCGAATCTCGAACTGCTCGCGCCCGTCCTTGTGAACAAACGGAGAGCGAATCACCGTGTACTTGCGGATTTCAGTCGGCAAGGGGATTGGCCCGGCCACGCCAGCGCCGGTCTTCTCGGCAGTGTCTAGGATCTGCGCCGCCGACTCGTCGAGAATGCGGTGATCGTACGCCTTGAGTCGGATGCGGATCTTCTGCCGAGCCATGATGCCGTCTCTCTGCTCTTGGTGTCGCGATCGCCTAGCGCCCGTGGTCGACTATTCGAGGATCGTCGTCACCGCGCCAGCGCCGACCGTACGGCCGCCCTCGCGGATCGCAAAGCGCAAGCCCTCCTCCAACGCAATCGGCGAGATCAACCGCACCTGCATCTGCACGTTGTCCCCAGGCATCGCCATCTCTACACCCTCAGGCAAACCAATCTCCCCCGTCACATCCGTCGTGCGTATGTAAAACTGCGGCCGATAGCCAGGAAAAAACGGACTGTGACGCCCGCCCTCGTCCTTCGACAAGATGTACACCTCCGCCTCAAACGCCGTGTGCGGCGTAATCGAACCCGGCGCCGCCAACACCTGTCCTCGCGCAATCTCGTCCCGATCGATCCCGCGCAACAAACAGCCCACGTTGTCCCCCGCCTCCCCCGTCGGCAACGTCTTCTTGAACATCTCCACCCCCGTCACCACCGTCGTCCGCGTGTCCTTGATCCCCACAATCTCAATCTCCTCCCCGCTGTTCACCACCCCGCGCTCAATCCGTCCCGTCGCCACCGTCCCCCGTCCCTTGATCCCAAACACGTCCTCAATCGGCATCAAAAACGGCTGCTCCACCGGACGCGGCGGCGTCGGCACGTACTCGTCCACCGCCGCCATCAACTCCACAATCGACCCGTACTCCTCCGCCTCCATCTCCGTCGACTCCGACTCCAGCGCCGCCAGCGCCGAACCCCGAATCACCGGAATCTCGTCCCCAGGAAACTCGTAATCGCTCAACAACTCCCGCACCTCCAGCTCCACCAAGTCCAACAACTCCTCGTCATCCATCTGATCTACCTTGTTCAAATACACCACCATCCGCGGCACCCCCACCTGACGCGCCAGCAAAATATGCTCCCGCGTCTGCGGCATCGGACCGTCCGGCGCCGCCACCACCAAAATCGCCCCGTCCATCTGCGCCGCGCCCGTAATCATGTTCTTGATATAGTCCGCGTGCCCCGGCGCGTCAATGTGCGCGTAATGACGCGACTCCGTCTCGTACTCCACGTGCGCAATCGCAATCGTGATCCCCCGCGCTCGCTCCTCCGGCGCATTGTCAATCGAGTCAAAACTCGAAAATGACACCCGCTCCGATGCCAACGACAATACCTTCGTAATCGCCGCCGTTAACGTCGTCTTGCCGTGATCCACATGCCCAATCGTGCCCACGTTCACGTGCGGCTTCGTCCGCTCGTATACCTCTCGCGCCATCGTCGTGTCTCCTGCCTGTAGCGCTTGCGCTACCGCTGTTGCTCTCGCCGTTCGGCTGGTTGTGTTGCGTTGCCGATTGCTTCGGTCGTTTCTGCGTGTTGGTTCGTTAGCGCGCTTCAGCGAGCACGCTTTGCGGCACCTCTTCGTAGTGGTCGAACTCGATACTGGCCGTCGCCCGACCCTGCGTCATGGAACGCAGCGCGGTCGTGTAACCAAACAGATTGGCGAGCGGCATCTGCGCCTGAATGATCTGCGCCGTGCCGCGTTCTTCGGTACCGAGGACCGAGCCACGCCGACTCGACAGGTCGCCGGCGACTTCGCCGAAGTAGTCTCTCGGGGTTGAGATCTCGACCTTCATAATCGGTTCGAGCTGGATCGGCGCGGCCTTGCGCAGCGCCTCACGGAAGCCGATCGAGGCCGCTGTGGCGAAGGCCATCTCATTCGAGTCGACTTGATGGTATGAGCCATCAGTCAGCGCCACCTTGACGTCGACGACGGGGAATCCACCGACCACGCCTGAGCGCATGGCGTCTTCGACGCCTTTGCGCACCGACCCGATGTACTGCTGAGGCACGACGCCGCCGACGGTCTCGTCTTCAAACTCGAAGCCCGCGCCCTGAGTGTTGGGCTCGACGCGCAACACGACATGACCAAACTGACCTCGGCCGCCGGTCTGGCGCACAAACCGACCCTCGGCCTCGGACGTGCGACGAATCGTCTCGCGGTACGAGACCTGCGGACGACCGACGTTGCACATCACGTTGAACTCGCGACGGAGACGATCGGCGATGACTTCCAAGTGAAGCTCGCCCATGCCTGAAATGACGGTCTGGGCAGTTTCGTCGTTGTACTCGACCTTGAAGGTGGGGTCTTCTTCGGCCAGCTTTCGCAACGATGCGCCGAGTCGGTCCTGGTCATCGGCGCTCTTCGCCTCGATCGCGATCGAAACGACCGGCTCGGGGAATGAGATCTGATCGAGCAGGACCGGCGCCGAACGAGCGCAGAGCGTGTCGCCGGTAAATGTCTGCTTGGGACCGACGAATGCGGCGATATCGCCAGCCGAGACATGGTCGATGTCTTCGCGGTCGTCGGCGTGGACCCGCAGGAGGCGGCCGACGCGTTCATTCTCATCACGCGAGGAGTTGTAAACGCTGGCGCCGGCCTCGAGGGTGCCGGCATAGATGCGCACGTACGCGATGCGTCCGACGTAGGGGTCGGTGACGATCTTAAATGCGAGGGCCGTCAACGGTTCGGAGCCATCGGCTTTGCGAACGACGGGGCCATCGGGTCCGATGCCCTCGACGGGCGGCACTTCATCAGGCGCGGGCAGATAATCGACAATGGCGTCCAAGAGTCGCTGCACGCCGACGTTCTTTAGTGCTGAGCCGCAGAGGACCGGCGTGAAGGCGTTGCCGATCGTACCGCGCCGCACGGCCTTAAGGATCTCGTCCACCGATAGCTCGTGGCCCTCGATGTAGGAAATCATGACTTGCTCATCGAACTCGGCGATGCGCTCGATCATGGTCTCGCGCCAGCGGCCGGCGTCGGCGACGTAGTCGTCGGGAATGTCTCCTTCGACTGGCGCTGCGTCGCGGTCGGAACTGAAGAACCAGGCGCGTTCGCGAATCAAGTCAATCACGCCCTGGAAGTTGTCTTCGGAACCGATCGGAATCTGTAGCGGCACGGGCGTCATGCCGAGGCGATCGCGGATCATCTCCATCGTGCGCCAATAGTCGGCGCCGATGCGGTCCATTTTGTTGACGAAGCAGATCCGCGGCACCTGATAGCGGTCGGCCTGTCGCCAGACGGTTTCGGATTGCGGCTCGACGCCGGCGACGGCGTCGAAGACCACGACGCCGCCGTCGAGGACGCGCAGAGATCGCTCGACCTCGACGGTGAAGTCGACGTGACCAGGCGTATCAATGATGTTGATGCGGTGATCGTTCCACTCGCACGAGGTCGCGGCGGCCATGATCGTGATGCCGCGTTCGCGCTCCTGCTCCATGAAGTCCATCACGGCGGTACCGTCGTGGACTTCACCGATCTTGTAGGTACGACCGGTGAAGTAGAGGATGCGTTCGGTCACGGTCGTCTTTCCCGCGTCGATGTGGGCAATGACGCCGATGTTTCGCAGCGACGAGATGGGCGGGTCAGCGGGCATTCTCGATTGTCCTCTGCTCAGCTCTCTCTGGTCGGTCGCCCTACGCGGTTTCTGGTTCTGCCCCGATTGGCTGTTGCGCAGCACAGTCGAATGCGAAACAGGCCGTTCTCTGGATTTCTGGTGATCGTGGTCGGCCGTGTTCTGGGACCTACCAGCGATAATGTGCGAAGGCGCGGTTCGCCTCGGCCATGCGGTGTGTTTCTTCGCGACGACGCACGGCGGCGCCGGAGTTGCTGTAGGCGTCGAGCAGCTCATCGGCCAGCGAGAGGTGCGCGGGTCGACCCTTGCGTGACTGAGCTGCGGTCACGAGCCAGCGAATCCCGAGCGACGTGCGTCGCTCGCGACGAATTTCGACCGGAACCTGATAGGTGGCGCCGCCGACGCGTCGTGGGCGCACTTCCATTTGCGGCGTGATGTTCTCGAGGGCCTGGTTAAACACATCGAGCGGGTCTTGTCGGACCCGCTCTTCGAGGATGTCCAGGGCGCGGTACACGATTCGCTCCGCGGTGCCCTTCTTGCCATTGCGCATGAGGCGATTGATCACCATCTGAATGGGCTGCGATCCATACACCGCATCGGGGCGGATTTCATGTCGGTCGGGCCGTCGTCGTCGCGGCACGGTGCTTCATCCATCCTGTTGGCGCATCGACTCACTCATGAGTGGCGCCGATTCGCCCTGTGAATACGACCACCCGTTAGTGGGTGGCCGCGGTTGACAAGCCTGCCGTCTTGCGAGTGCCGTACTTGGAACGACCTCGCTTACGATCGGCGACGCCGAGCGCATCGAGCGCTCCGCGCACGACCTGATAGCGAACCCCCGGCAGGTCGCGGACGCGTCCGCCTCGAACGAGCACGATCGAGTGCTCCTGCAGCGTGTGGCCTTCGCCGGGGATATAGGCCGTCACTTCGATGCCGTTGGTCAGTCGCACGCGACAGACCTTGCGCAAGGCGGAGTTGGGCTTCTTCGGCGTCACGGTTCGGACGGCCGTGCAGACCCCGCGCTTTTGTGGCGAGCCGGTGTCCTGCGTCGTGCGGCTGGTCAGCGCGTTGTAGCGGAAGCGCAATGCAGGCGCTTTGGCCTTTTTGCGCGTCTTCTTGCGGCCCTTGCGCGCGAGCTGATTGATCGTTGGCACGCTGGTTTGCTTCCCACTGCCTCTGGCGCAGACTCACGCTGCATGCGTTGGCACGAATACAGGGTCAAAGCCGCTGGTTGAGCGAACCGGCGCAGTGCCGGTGGTCATCAACCGCAGGTCGGCCTCGACCCCTTCACGCGCAAACCCGCAAGGGCAGCCTATGGCGCTGGGCGCGTGAACCACAATCCTAGCCTAGTCGAGCTCAAGCTGGCAAGAAATGATTGCAGTCCGATGCTGCATGTCTGGCGGACCGCTCGGCGCAGTGTTGCGCACCTATCAGATAGAGCGAGGCAGAAGAGACGAGGCGAGGCAGGCGAATCAAACGCCGGCGTAGGAATGCAGACCTGTAATCCACAGATTGACGCCGAGATAGGTGAACAACACGGCGAAGAATCCCAGCACGACGATCCATGCCTTGCGCGCGCCGCGGAGTTGTCGCAAGCCGCGTCCATGGATGTAGACGGCGAAGATCAACCAGGTGACCAGCGCCGCGGTCTCCTTTGGATCCCAACCCCAATAGCGTCCCCAGGCGTCGTTGGCCCAGAACGCCCCCAAGGCGACACCGGCGGCCAGCAGCGGGAAGCCGACCAACACGGCTTGGAAGGTGATCTGGTCGCAGCGATCGGCGGAAGGCAACCAGTCGAATCGTCCGCCGAGTTCGGCGACGTGCCCTGGAAACCCCTGCACGATGTGCATCGCCGCGCCGCCAAAGGCGACGGCAAGCACAGCGTAGGCGAGGATCATCAGCGCAACGTGAATCGTCAACAGCGTGGGACTCTGCAGCGCGGGGACCAACACTTCCTGTCCTTCGCTGGGGAAGGCCAGGGCCGAGGCATAGAGTCCGCAGGCGACGGGCAACACGAACGCCCCCGGTAGACGAGTGCCTGAGCGGAGCTCAAAGATCCCGTACAACAGCACGATCGCGATGCCGAACGCCATCGAAAACTCAAACAGATTGCTGTAGGGCGCATGGTTGAGCGCGATCGAGCGCATCGCCAGTCCGACGACGCCGAGCGCCGCGGCGGTCCAAACGCTGAGGGTCGCGATCCCACCCAACGTTGGGGAGCGCAGCGGAGCAGGCGCCTCGGCGGCGAACGCAGGCTCGGTCGCGGGCACTTGACGGGCGGTCCCGGCCAGGCGGAAACGAGGCTGCAGCGCGTAGACGATCGACGCTAGCGCCGCACAGCAAGCGGCGACGAAGCTGGCGAAGAGGAGGAAGATCGCTCCTTCATCCATTGGTCGAGTCACTCACTTCCCTATCGTCGCGTTGATCGCATTCCGCACGCGCCTGCTCCTCCGCCTTGAGCGCATCGGCGCGGCGCGGCGGACTCTCGCCACCGAACGTCAGGCGGCGGAATCCCTCCGCCCAGGGCACGCGACCGGCGCGGGCGGCCTGTGCGGCGCGTTGTCGCATCCGCTCGGCCATTTGCTCGCGGTCGGCGGCTTGCACTTGAGAAGCGTGACGCAAGAGCGCATCGATCCGCCGGTCGAGCTGCGCCGAGACATCGACAAAGTAGTTTGGTTCATTGCTTCCGGCGAGGAGCACGGTGTTGACTCGCACCGGCTCGGCGCCATTGGCGACCTGCTCGGCGTATGAGTTGGCGTTGCGCGACAGCGGAAACACCGCATCGAGCGCGGCGATGCCGACGGTGCGGTGGTCGCGGTGATTGAAGCCGCGGTAGCCGTCCCACGTGATCATCAGTTCGGGCCGAACATCACGAAGCACGCGCACGAGTTGTCCACGAAACTCTGAACCATCTTCCACATGGCCATCGGGCACACGCAGGAAGATGCAGCGAGAGATGCCTAGCTCCGCGGCGGCGGCTTCCTGTTCGGCCTCGCGCAGCGCGCCAAGATCAGCTGGGCCGAGCGCAGGGTCCTTGGTGCCCTTGTCACCGCTGGTGACGAGGCAGAACGTGACCTCCCAGCCGTCATCGGAGAGCTGGGCGACGGTACCGCCGCAGGTGAATTCGATGTCGTCGGGATGCGCCATCACCACCAGCGCGCGCTGAGGATCTGCAGGGGCCGACGCAGTCATCCTGCCCTCCACCCAATCGCGCGATTGGGTCGCGGTCTATCGCTCAGCTGGCTGCGACCAGCAGCGCCTCGACTGAGTCGGGGCAACAGGGTTCTCGTCCCGATCCGCCGACCTGCACTTCGCTGAGCAGATCGTCGTACAGCTCCAGGATACCGCCCGAGACCTGGTCCCAGGCGTAGGCGGACACAGATTGCGCGGCGGCGGCGGCGAGGCGGTTGCGCAGCCCAGGATCGGCGAGTAGGCGGCCGATCGCGTCTGCGAACGCCTGCGGTTGACGGTCGGCGACGAGCAGTCCGGTGTTCCCGTGACTGATCGTTGTCGCGAGACCGCCGACGCGAGTCGCCACAGCGGGCGTGCCTGTCGCCATCGCCTCGACGGCGACGAGGCCGAACGACTCGTACGCCGAGGGCACGGCGCAGACGGCGGCCGCGCGGTAGAGATCGGGAAGCTGCCGTCGGTCGATCGCGTTGACGAAGCGGACGCGGCGTTGGACGCCGCAGCTGGCGGCGAGCTCGCTGAGACGTGCGCGTTCCCCGTCGTCTCGTTCGTCGCCGCCGACGATCCAGAGCTGCGCCTCGGGCTGGCCGTTGATCAACGGAAGCGCGCGCACAAGTAGATCGGCGCCCTTCGCTGGTTCGAGTCGTCCAACGAAGAGGATTCCGGGGCCGTCGTCGATGCCGAGTTCGGGCAGCTCTGTTCGAACGCGATCTCGGGACGTCTCGGCGCCGGTGGGATGAAAGCTCTGCAGGTCGATGCCGCAGGGAACGACTCGAACGCGGGATGCGTCGGCGCCGTATTGGCCGATTAGGAAGGCACGCTCGTGTGATGTGGCGGCGACGATGGCATCTGCGCAGGCGACGACTCGCCGCTCACCTGCGACTCGGAATGGAGGTTCGGCCTGTTGGAACAGCTCCTTGACCGCGCCCAGCGTGTGGAACATCACCGCATGCGGGCACTGCCAACGACGCGACAATTCGATGCCGCTCAGTCCGGCGACCCAGTAGTGGGAGTGGACCAAGTCGTACGGCGGGGCCGTTTCCGTGATCTGCGCGACGCCTTGAGTGAACTCTGAGACGTGGGCCGCAATCTCGATCGGCGGCAAGACGATTGGCGGTCCAGCGTCTACATGGAACAGTCGCGCGCCAGGAACGACTTGCTCGACATCAGGCGCGTCCAATCGATCTCGGCGCGTGAAAATGTCGACTTGCCAGCCCATTGTCGCCAAGTGCTTTGTGAGGTCGGCCACGTAGACGTTCATGCCGCCGGCCTTGGTCGTCCCGGCGCGAGCGAGCGGGGATGTATGAGTCGAGATCACGGCCAACCGCCGGCCCTGAGGCTCAGGTGACAGTTCCGCTGTTGGGCGGGTGGTCACAATGCCGCCTCCCGGAAGAGTCGCAGGCGTTGGACGACAGCGTTCTGACCGCCCAGTTCGTACTTGTACGGCTCGTCGCCACGAAGGAAATTCACGCTGGACATACTGCGCTCCACAGCATCGCGGATGCAGAGCACCTTTGACGCCAATCCAACCGACAGCTCGCGGAATTTGGGAGCATATCCACTGTTGTACAGCAGCAGCTGGTTGCGCGCGACGAAGCACAACACCATCGCGGCCGACTCGCCTGAGACGGTCATCATGTACAGGCGCAGCCGCCCAGCCTCGGCCAGCGTTGCGCTCAAACGGGAGAAGAAGGCGCGCATGTCGTCTGTGAGGAATACTGCTTTGTCGCCACGGGACTCAGCCATCATGGCGAAGAACTGAGGCATCTGCGCTGCGACGGCGTCTGGCGATTCGACCGCCTCGAATTCGACGGCGGCGCCCAGCTGTCGCAACGGTCGGAGCTTGCGGCGCACTTCGCGGCGATCACGCGAGCGCAAGGCGCCGAGATAGGCGTCCCAGCCCTCGCTGATGTCGACCGTGGGACAGACGGCTTCGCTGTCGACTTCAACCCGCCAGCCTCGCTCGGCGGCGACGGCGAACTGGTCAACCCAGAATGAACCAGGCTCGATGCCGCGGAACTCGGCAGAACGGGCAGCCTCGGCGTCGAGACGATCCAACACCGCTGCAACGAGCGCTCCATGATGCCCGTTGGCAGCCACAGGGCCGAGGTAATCCGACACTTCGTGGTCGCCGGCGAAGGTCCAGTGCGTCGAGTCGCGCTTGAGCGGCGCCAGGCCGACCAGTTCACCGGCGCCGTTCTCGAGTCCGATCAGTTCCAGCTGAGTGGATGCTCGGCCGCCAAACACCGACCACCACGCCTGTGCGAACTGGGGCGTCGAGAACGGCGTGGCGTCGACGGTCTGACAGAGTCCGTCCCAGCGCTCGCCGAGTTCGTCGAAGCCTCCGCGGACGACCGTCAGACTCACAAGCGCTGCGTCCCCACCAGCGAGAGGAATTCGGCCCGCGTCTCTTCCTGGTCGCGGAAGCTGCCGCGCATCGCAGAGGTAAGCATGCGCGAGCCAGGTTTCTTGATTCCTCGCATCTGCATACAGAGGTGCTCCGCCTCGACGGCTACGCCGGCGCCCTGGGGCTGCAAGGTTGCCATCAACATGTCAGCGACCTGCGCTGTGAGACGTTCTTGCAGTTGTGGACGTCGAGCTACTGCGTCGACCAGACGGGCCAACTTGGACAGGCCGACCACGCGCCCGTTGGGGACGTAACCAATGTGCGCAATGCCATGAAACGGCATCAAATGGTGTTCGCAGGTAGAGAAGAATGGGACATCGCGAAGGATGACCATTTCGTCGTGACCTTCTTCGAACCCAACCGAGAGCAGTTCGGGGATGTCGACTTCGCGGCCGCCGAGGGTCTCTTCAAAAGCTGAGACGACGCGCCTCGGCGTTTCGAGCAGGCCTTCGCGCTGGGGATCTTCGCCGAGCGCGAGCAGCAGTTCTCGCACGGCCGCTTCAGCGCGCTCGCGATCGACCAAGGCGCTCATCACATGCCCTCCGCGATCGCCGCTGCGGCGTCCTCATAGCTCGCGCAGATCTCGACGACATCAGCTTCGATCGAGGTGATTGCGCGTTCGGGATCTTTGAGCCCATGCCCTGTGATCGTACAGACGACGCGTTGCCCTGCCAGCGAGCCGTCGCCGTGATGGTGCAGCAGCCCCGCGACGGAGGCTGCGGAGGCAGGCTCGCAGAAGACGCCCTCGCTCTTCGCCAACTCGCGCCAGGCGTCGAGGATCTGATCGTCGGAGACGGCGATGATCGCGCCGCCGGACTGGTCGCGCGCCTCGATCGCGCCGTCCCAAGATGCAGGCGCGCCAATGCGGATGGCGGTGGCGATCGTCTCGGGCTGCGCAATCGGTCGACCATGGACCAACGGCGCGGCGCCGGCGGCTTGAACGCCGAGCATGACCGGTCGACGGCTCGATCGCTCGGCCTGTAGGTACTCGCAATACCCACGCCAGTACGCCGTGATGTTGCCCGCGTTGCCGACGGGAATGCAGTGCAGATGGGGCGCGTCATCAAGATCGTCGACGATCTCCATGGCGGCCGTCTTTTGGCCCTCGATGCGGTATGGATTGACCGAGTTGACCAGCGCCACAGGAAGGCGCTCGGTCAGTTCCTGGGCGAGGCGCAGGGCGTCGTCGAAGTTTCCGTCGACGGCCAGAATGCGCGCGCCGTGCGCCGCCGCCTGGGCCAACTTGCCCTGAGCGATGCGGCCTTCTGGTACGAGGACAAAGGCGCGCAGACCACAACGCGCCGCGTATGCCGCCGCTGAGGCGCTGGTGTTGCCAGTCGATGCGCACAAGACGGCCGTCGCTCCCTGCTCGACCGCCTTCGCCACGGCCACGACCATACCGCGATCCTTGAACGATCCGGTTGGGTTGCAGAGTTCCAACTTCAGCCAAACTTCGTCGGCGCCCGTTGCGCGTTCGAGACTCTGGGCGCGAATCAGAGGCGTGCTTCCTTCACCCAGACTGACTCGGGGCGTCGACGGCGACAGCGGCAGCCAGTCGGCGTAGCGTTCCAGGACGCCGCCGCGGCCGGTCGTGACTGCAGGCGATCCGCTAGCCATCGCCGCGCACCCGCAGGTACGACTTCAGCTCGCGAATCTCCTGCTCTAACTCCTCAATCTGTCGTCGCCGAATCTGCTCTTGCATGGCGACGAAGCGGTCTTGCTCTTGCGCCGACTCAGTACTCACGCTCTCGATCTTGTCGCTCAGCGAGGATACGGCGCGCTCCCTACGCGCGTCGCGGGCGCGCAGCTGTTCGCCGATGCGCTCGAGGTTGCCAATTCGTTCTTCGATCGCCTCGAATCCTCGCTGCACCGAGGAGACGACGGCCTTGGAGACATCGCCCGCCTGCAACGCCTCATCCACGCGGCTGCGCAGGGCATCGACGTTGGTGCGCAAGTCGTCCCACTGTTCCGCCGTCTCTTGAACTCGCCGTAGGGTCTGCTGTGACAGCTCGTGCCGTTCAGTGACGCCGACCAGCTGCCGCTCGAGCGCGTCGATCCGCGACTCAAGGCCGCTCTGGTCGCTCGAGGCTCGACGAAGACCGTCCGCGTTCGCTGCGATTCTGGCTCCCAGCGCCACCTGGCTGCTCTCCACTTGCGAGAGCCGATGGGTGAGTTCGCCGCCTTCGCTGTTTGCCCGGCGAATCGCGTCGTCGAACACTCCGAGATGCTCCCGCAGTTCACCGACCGCTTTCTCGTTGAGCTGTAGGCGACGCTGCGACTCACTGCCGAGCTCGCGTTGACCGTCAACCTCCTGACGCACTGCGCGCAGCGAGGTCTCGATGAACTCCTTGCTCTCGTCGATGTCGCTGGTGAATCGAGACATCCGTTCACGTAGCGAATGCACTTCTTCGAGCTGGCGCAAGGCCGCGCCAACGTCGCCGACCAATGTGACGGCCCTGCCCTCGAGGTCGCGCAGCCGCTGATCGATCGCCGCGCGCTCTCGTTCCTCGCGCGCGCGCGACTGCGAGAGGTCGGCCGCTTGATTGCGCAGATCGGCGACCGCTTCCTCCAGTCGCAACCACCGACCGCCTGGTCCGCTGGTTGGATCAGTCGTGGTCACACCCATCCTCGATCCGAAGTCGGACACCCAGTTCCAAAACAGAGTCGGAGCGTTCGAGCCGCTCGAGCACACAGTCGATTGCGCCGTCTCGACAGGCGTGTGTCGTGATGATCAGATCGGCCGAGTCGCCGCGTTCAGGATGGGGCTGTTGCAGTACCGACGCGATACTGACGCCTTCCGCGGCAAAGAGCGCGCCGAGCTCGGCCAGCACGCCGGCGCGATCGGGCACTTCTAGTCGCAGATACGTGCGCACGCGCACATCGGCCAACGGCGCTAGCTGCGGGGCGCGATCGATTGGGCTCGATTGTCGCGGGGCCTGACCTGAGGCCAGTCGACTGCCAACTTCGAGCAGGTCGGCGATGACCGCGCTGGCCGTCGGTCCGGCGCCTGCGCCTGGCCCCTCGAGGGTGACTGACCCAACCAGATCGCCCGAAACCGTGACGGCGTTGAGCACGCCCTCGACGCTGGCCATCGGATCACTGATTGGCACGAGGGTTGGATGGACCCGTAGGTCGAGCCCGTCGGGAGAACGCCGAGCCGTCGCCAACATGCGAATGGCATAGCCCAGATCACGCGCATGGTCGAAATCGCGCGCCGCTAGGGAGCGGATGCCCTCGCAGTGCACTTGCTCGGGTCTCACCTGAGCGTGAAACGCCAGTGATGCCAGAATGGAGAGCTTGTAGGCCGCGTCGATGCCGTCGACATCGTTGGTTGGGTCGGCCTCGGCGTAACCCAATCGCTGCGCCTCAGCCAAGGAGTCGGCGTAGCTCATTCCGTCGTGCGACATGGCGGTGATCATGAAGTTCGTTGTGCCGTTGATGATCGCCCGCACGGACGACACGTCGTTGGCCTGGAGATCGCGTTGCAGAACGCCGATGATCGGGATGCCGCCTCCAACACTGGCCTCGTAGCGCAGTTCACCTCCGCACGCTTCGGCAATGCTGAGCAGCGATGGTCCGTGCTTGGCCATCACCTCTTTGTTCGCGGTGACGACCGACTTGCCGGCCGAGAGCGCCGCCTCGATGCAGTCGGCGGCCGGCATCTCGCCACCGACCAACTCGACGACGACATCTACGTCGTCGCGCGTCGCCACCGAGAGTGGATCGTTGGACAGCTCGAGTCCGCTCGCAGCCAGATCGCGACGCGCTTCGATGTCGCGCACGGCGGCGGCGCGGATCTCGAGTCGACGGCCGCAGCGAGTTTCATAGGCGAGGGCGTTGGCCTCAATCGCCTCATAGACGCCGCGTCCGACGACGCCCAGTCCGAGCAAGCCGATACCCAGCGAATCGGCCATCAGGCGCCGGACTCTTCGCTTGAGGACTCGTCAACCGGCGCTTCAGGCGCGGGCTCAGGCGCTGTCGTTGACACGTCGGCGACTGCCGGCTCCGGGACGGCCTCGACAGGCGTTGGCTCAGGTGCGGCGACGGCTTCGTCGGGGGCGGCATCAGTGGCGGGAGTGGCGAGAGTGGCATCAGCGGCGGCAGGAGCTTCATCGTCCGCGGGCGGCGCGGGCGGCGCGTCGTCGAGCTCCGCTCGCATCGCACGTTGTGCCATTCGCGTGACCATACGGAAGCGCGAAGTCTGACGCATGTGCTCAGCCGTGTACGGCAAGAGCGCTACTTGTCGCGCGCGCTTGATTTCGCGCGCGATCTTGCGCTGGTCCTTGGCGGTCAAGCCGGTCTTGCGGCGCGGTTCGATGCGACCGCGATCGGAGATCAGCTTCTTCAGACGGTCGACATCCTTGTAGTCGATCGTCTTCACTTCTTGTGGCGTGAAGACGGGCGCGCGGCGGCGGCGACCGCGCCGTCGGGTGCGCTCAATCATCTGCGGCAACCGTTCGCCCGACTCAGGCGAGGGAGTGATTCTCGGCGGCGCTGGCGGCGCTGGCGGCGTTGGAGTCGTCGCGGATGCTGGGACTGCCGATATCGGCGGCGCAGGCGGCGCGGTCGACTCGTTGGTTGCTTGGGACTCGGTTGTCATTGGTCGTGCTCCACAGGTTGTTCAGTTCGTCGGGCGCGTCGGTCGCCCAGGCTGACTATTCGAAAGGCAGGTCGCCGGCGTCGGGACCGCCGCCGAAGTCGGCGGGGCCGTCCTGCCAGTCGCCGCCGCCTCCACCGCCTCCACCACTGAAGTCTCCGCCTCCGCTGCTGCCTCTACTACCCAACATTTGGAAATTGTTGGCCACTACCTCGGTCATGTAGCGGGTCTGCCCCTGCTGATCTTCCCAAGAGCGAGTCTGTAGCCGGCCCTCGACGAAGACCTGCGACCCACGCTGCAGGTACTGACCCGCAATCTCCGCAAGGCGAGCCCAGCAAACAACCCGCACCCACTCGGTCTCGTCACGCTGCTCTCCGTCGCGCGTCGTGTAGCGACGGTTGCAGGCAACGCTAAAGTTCGCGACAGCCTGTCCATTTTGCGTGAAGCGCATCTCGGGATCGCGGCCCAGGTTGCCGATGATCATGACTTTGTTCAGACTCGCCATTCTCTACCCCTCGCCTCCTCGTAACTGTTGAGCCGCAGGCTAGTGATCGCGACGGACGATCAGGTGCCGCAAGACCTGTTCGTCGATCAGCAGCGAGCGCTCCAGCTCGTCGCGTCTGGCATCGGAACCGCCCTCGTAGTGGGCGATCAGATAGTGACCTTCAAAGGCCTGCTTGATCGGATAGGCGAGTCGTCGACGCCCCCAATCGATCACCTCAGTGACGGCGTTGCCGTACTCGGTCAGCGTGCCGCGCAGTTGCGCCATGCGCTCTTCGACCTGCTCGCCGGCAATGTCGGGATGCAGCACGACCATGATTTCGTATTCCGTCGCCACAGTTCGCTCCTCAATGCGGACCCTTGGTCCGTCAGATCTGGTTTGGTTTACTCGCTGACAATTCCAGGGATCGGAAAACTCGAGGCAAGGTCACGCACTTGGGCGCGAATCCTCACCAGCTGCGCATTGTTGTCGACATGCTCGAGCGCTTGATCGATCAATCCGGCGATCGCGCGCATCTCGTCCTCGCGCATCCCGCGCGTGGTCAATGCCGGCGTGCCGATCCGAATGCCCGACGTGACCGTCGGACGTTGGCTGTCGTAAGGAATGGTGTTCTTGTTGACGGTGATCCCGGCGCGGTCGAGCGCCGCCTCGGCCGTCTTTCCAGTTAGTTCCTTGACACCAACATCGAGCAGCAGCATGTGATTATCGGTTCCGCCTGAGACGAGCCGCCAACCGGCCGATTGCAATCCGTCGGCGAGCGCCTGCGCATTGCGCACGATCTGCGCGGCGTACTCGGTGAACTCGGGCTCGGCCGCTTCTTTCAGTGCGACCGCCTTGGCCGCGATCGTGTGCATGTGGGGACCGCCTGAGGTTCCGGGAAAGACTGCCCGATCGATCGGTCGCGCCAGCTCGTCGTTCGTCAATATCAGGGCCGAACGCGGTCCGCGCAGAGTCTTGTGCGTCGTCGTCGTGACGACCGGCGCGAACGGCACCGGCGAAGGATGCGCGCCGCCTGCGACCAAGCCGGCGATGTGCGCCATATCAACCATCAAGACGGCGTCAACTGACTCGGCGATCTCGGCCGCGCGGGCGAAATCGTAGGTTCTGGGATACGCCGTCGCG
The DNA here is from genome assembly GCA_965221705.1 of Dehalococcoidia bacterium. Classification (GTDB taxonomy): domain Bacteria; phylum Chloroflexota; class Dehalococcoidia; order Bin125; family Bin125; genus Bin125. Next base: position 2,054,123 of record OZ244908.1, on the reverse strand, counting down.
CCGACGACGATCACTTTCGGTCGGTGCTCGCGCGCGGTCGCGGCCATGGCGTCGTAATCGATCCGTTCGGTTTCGCGGTCGACGCCGTAGGAGACGAACTCGAACCAGCGCCCGGAGATGTTGACCGGCAGTCCGTGGGTCAAGTGTCCGCCGTGGTTGAGTTCGAGGCCCATGGCGGTGTCGCCGGGCGAGAGCAGCGCGAAGTACGCGGCAATGTTGGCTTGGGTCCCCGAGTGCGCCTGGACATTGGCGTGCGCAGCGCCGAAGAGCGATTTCGCTCGCTCGATCGCCAGCTCTTCAACGACATCGACGAACTCGCAGCCACCGTAGTATCGGCGGCCGGGGTACCCCTCCGCGTACTTATTCGTCAGCACCGAGCCCATGGCTGCGAGCACTGGCTCGGAGGGATAGTTCTCAGAGGCGATCAGTTCAAGTCCGTCGCGCTGGCGGCCGGCTTCACTCTCTATCGCCGACGCGATCTCCGCGTCAGCCGCCTCCAGGGCGGCGCCTGCCAACGTCAACGCCATCTCACACCCATTCGCGTTCTGGAGACCCGAACCAGTCGGGCCGCCGCCGAGTTCGATGCCATCCGCACCGTCCGACAGCACACGCAGACCTCGTCTTGCTCAGCTTACACGCGACTCGTTGACGATGGTCAAGCTTGCAGTTCTCTACGCGTCCACGCCTGATCGATCCCCGCTCGCAAGCCGCCGGCGACGAGCGAGTGTCCGCCGATCAAGACCTGCATCTCATCGAGCCGGGCAGCCAGCTCGCGCAGCGGCGGCGATGCGATCTGTCGCCACTCACCGATGTCAGCCCAGAAGCGGTCGTCTCGCGTTGGACGCCAACCGAGGTGCGAGTAGAACGGACGCGTGTCCCAGATCATCGCGTCGGCGAATGTACCTAGTCGATCGACGAATGCGTCAACGCCGAGCGACGCGTACAGCTCGCCCATGATGGATCGGGCGCTCGAGTCGCGCGCCCGCAGTCCACGCTCCTCCGAAAGCACTCGCACGCGACACGATGTGTCGCGGTCGACGCGCGCCCAGTCGTCGCCGCTGACCCGACCGCAGATCATCAGCTCTGCGCTGCGCTGGGTCATCGTCTCAAACACGTGCACAGCTCGTGACACGGCAGGATTGAGTAGTCCGTTCCAAAGCGCCAGACACGAACGCAGCTGCGGCCCGATCGGCAGCGAGCCGACGTCGCAGCAGGCTGCCAGCACAGCGGCGTCGGTGGGGGTGTCGAGGTCGAGCAGCGAACGCGCCGAACGCTCGAACGAACTCACTTCAAGCCCACATCGATCGCGCAGCAGGACAGCGAAGCGGTTGTCGACGATCTCGCCCGCCAGCGATCTCAGCACTCGTCCATCAGACGTCGCGAGCCAGTCAGAGGAGAACATACGGTTGGTGACGGTCTGACCGTTCACGATTGACGTGAGCACATGCGTCCAGTCATCAGCGGTTATCGCAGGCATTCCGCTGCCGGCGTAGCAAACGGGTCCAGGGGAACTATTGGCGGCAGCGGCGACGATGTCGCCGATCGTTTGGTCTGGGTCGGTGCGCTCGACCTCCAGACCCGGCAAGTCAACGGTCGAGAGGACCCTTACGGGTCCAAAGCCGGCCGCGCTGGCGCGCTGGGCGGTGTCGGCGACCACTGCCGCGCGCGCCTCGTCGACCAATCGGACGACATCGCTGTGGTCGCTGTCATTTGCGAACGCTCGATACGTCAACCAGAACTCGGGCGTGCGCGTAGAACTTGGCTCGGCCATATCAGACGGCTCGCGAAACAGTCCAGGCATCGACGGCTGTTGCGCCTGCCTCATGCAACGTGCGAGCCGCCTCGTTCAGCGTCGCCATGCTGGTCGCGACGTCGTCGATCAACAGGATTCCGCGATCGCGGACATGTTCAGGCTCGGCGATGAAGCTGTCGGCCACAATCAGTCGGCGCGCAGCACGCGACGATGCCTGCGCCAGTCGAGGTCCCCACCAGCCGCGCTTGCGGAGCGCGTCTGCGTCGAGCGTCAGTCCCGTAACCTCGCTCACGGCGAGGGCGAGTCGTTCAGCCTGATTCCAGCCGCGCCGGCGACGACGCAGCAGCGGAATCGGGATCGGCACGATCATATTGATGTCGCTCGCTGGTCGAATCTCGCCGGCCAGATCGACTAGGGCGCGAGCAAGCCTGCCGTCGCCGCCGTTCTTGAGCGCCAGTACGGCCGCTCGCGCCGGACCGTCGTAGACGAAGGCGGAGCGCAGCTCTCGCAGCGGCAGCGCGCGCGACCGGCAGGAGTCGCAGACCGGTTGTGGCGAGGCGAGCCAGCAGTGTCGACAGCGCGGTCCCGCGGCACGCTCGAGTAGCGTCTGACAGGCGGCGCAGAGCAGCTCGCCCGCGGCGCCGCAAGAGGCGCAGTGCTCGGGCAAGGCGATGTCGATCAGTGTCTCGAGGACGTCTCGAGCGCGTCCCAGCGGTCGATAGACTGCGATCATGCGACTCACCGTACAACTCTTCGCAAATCTCGCCGAGACATGCGGCGCTCGGGAGGTGGAGCTGGGCGACCTGCCCCAGCCGCTCACCGCCGGCCTAGTGATGGACGCGTTCGTCGACCGTTTTCCACAAATTTCGGAGATGCGCGAGTCGATCATGTTCGCGGTCAACGCCGAGTACGTCGCGGCCGACCATCCGGTCGAGGCCTGCGACGACGTGGCGCTGATTCCGCCGGTCAGTGGCGGCGATGATGACGAGTTCTTCAAGATTACGACTGATGCGCTCGACCCGACGGCGCTGCACGAGTTGGTGTTGAGCCCGCAGGCGGGCGCGATCTCGCTGTTTGTCGGCGTGGTGCGCGACAACAATCTGGGTCGCGACGTCGACTATCTGGAGTACGACGCGTATCCCGCGATGGCGACCAAGGTTATGCGCCAGATCGCAGCTGAGATCCGCAATCGATGGGACGTGCTTGAGATCGCCATGCACCATCGCATTGGCCGACTCGAGATTGGCGAGGCGTCGGTCGCTGTGGCGGTCGCCTCAGCGCACCGCGGCGAGGGCATCGAGGCCTGTCACTACGGCATCGATCGCCTGAAGGCGATCGTCCCGATCTGGAAGAAAGAGGTCTGGGCGGACGGCGAGGAGTGGATCGAAGGCTCGCTCACGCCCGCCGCCGAGGTCGACGCCGCGTCTGATTGAACGGCTGAGGATCTTGAGCGGTGCGGAAATCCACAGACCTCAAAACAAACACCGAGCCCCGTCTAGGATCGACAATGCGTGAAGCCAGCCTTGGCTCGAGTGCATCGGGCTCGGTGTTCATCGTGATTAGGGTTGGCAGACGGCGCAGGTATCGTGATGCGCAAAGCTGGTATAGCTTTTCGTTCGCCCAGTCGGTGGCTTGATGTGCGCCTAGGTCGTCAAGGACCAGAACATCGACGCCTTTGATTTCGGCAAAGGTCTCATCAAAGGAGGCTTCGCCATCCTCCCGGTAGGAGGCACGCAACGCGTCAAGCATCTCTGGTACGACAGCGAAGCAGACCGCATCTCCGGCATCAAGTCTCCTTGCTGCGGCTGCGGCCGCTAGGTGCGTCTTTCCCACTCCCGTGTCGCCAATCAACGTTAGCCACTTCTCCGGCTGAGTCGCCCAACCCAATACGGTGTCCTTGATATAGGCCAGATTCTCTGGGTCCCCTGGGCCTCCCAGTCCTTCGACTAGGAACTCTTCGAAGGTATACGACCGCAACACATCCTCGGTCATGCCGCCGAACTCTCGGTAGCGGCTACTCTTTGCCGCCTCGCCAAGTTCCAGGCGTTGCACTGAATCGGTCAGGAATGACTGCAAGCCGATTGGCGCCAAGTCGTCGGTCTCCGAGATCAGCACAGTGCGGCGTCCGCTGTTGCGTCGGTGATTGAGCAGTTGAAACAGCTTCTCGCGCGCCCAATCGGTTGGCGAAATGCGATCCAGATCGTCAAGGATGAGGAGTGGGGCATCGCGCACATGCTCGAAGAGCAGCGCGTAGGAGAAGTCTCCGCCGCTGGACGCGTTCATCGCCGAGCGCAGCCGGTCGAGCAGATCGGCGGTGACGAAGTAGAGCGCGGCGCGGCCCTCGGCGACGCGTCGATTGGCCATCTCGGCGGCGAGCAAGGTGCGACCGCTTCCAGGAGGCCCGCTGACCAACAACCAACCCGGTTGGTCATCGGGCGCGTCTGCGAACTCGCATCCCGTGGCGAGGGGTTGACGACTGGCCTCGTCGAGCGAGATGCGCGTCTCGGAGAGCGGACCGAGGTTGCTCAGCCGCTGCAGTCTGGCCGCCGAGCGCGCAGCCTGTTCGGCCCGCTGACAGCCGCACGGCTGCACCCGGCCAAAGTCGGGATCGCCGACGGGTCGTGACAAGCGCACGAATCCGGCGCCCCCGCAGACCTCGCAGCCGGGCGCGCCCTCGGGCGTCCAGAGTGAGGCGTCGCGTTCCAGCGGCTCACTCACGGAAGAGGTGTCGGTAGCGCGACGATTCCATTCCGACAGCAGTGGACCGAGTCGTTGCATCTCGTTCATCACGGCCTTCCGATTCCCAGCGTTCGAGGATCGTCGCCACGTAGCGCCAGCTGCGCACATTGTGCGCGGCGGCTTCGGCGAACGCATCGCGCAGCCACTCGACGCCGAAGCGCGACTCCGCCGACCTGACCTCTTCTGTCAGGATGGGCGGCATGGTCGTCCCAAACGCACTCTGCCACATCTCGGGCGTCGAACTCGCGACCGGCTCGCGACCGTACGCGTGTCGCGACGCGGGCGGCATCGATGTCGCAGCGAGCGCCCGAAGGCCGTCAGCGTCGTTGATGGCGAGCCAGTCGATCCAGGCGCCGTCCTCGACAGACCGTCCGCGCAGGAGACTACCTCGCGCAACAGCCGCCTTGAGTCCATCGCTGAACGCTTCCGCGACGTCTCGGTGCGAACAGAGCTGGGCCAGCGACTCAATCAGTGGGCGAGAGTCCTGCAAGTCAGCCAATCGCAAGCGTCGAGGGAAGCGGCGCACCCGAGCGATCGCCTCCAGGGCGTAGAGCGTGACCAAGAGCTCGGCCGGGTCGGACATCTGCGGTACCAACTCACGCCAAAACGCTTGGGGCACAGGAGAGACCGGAGCGCCGGAGCTAAAGCCCTCGAATGTCATCAGAACTCGTCCACTCCTGGTTCAGGTTGCGCATAGAAGTCTTCAAAGCGCGCCACGATAGGCACGAAGCGAACATCGACGCGGCCAACAGCGCCATGACGATGCTTGGCCACGAGCAGCTGGGCCACCTCATGCTGGCCGCTGCGCGAAGCATCGGCGACGAGGTCGTCCTGATACTCGTCGCGGTCGTACATGTCCTCGCGGTAGATGAAGACCACGACGTCGGCATCTTGCTCGATCGAGCCGCTCTCTCGCAGGTCGGAGAGTTGCGGCACAGGGGGATGCCGACGCTCGACCGCGCGTGACAGCTGCGAGAGCGCCAGTATTGGGATCTGCAGTTCGCGCGCGATCTCCTTGAGCGTACGGGAGATCATGGAAATCTCGTTGACGCGGTTGGTGTCGGCCTGCGCCCGCGACCATCCGTGCACGAGCTGGATGTGATCGACGATGATCAGTCCGAGTCCGCCGGTGGTGTCCGAGCCAGCCGGGCCAGACGTTCGCCGCTGGGCTGCGTCCTGCAGACGCGTGTGCAAATTGCGTGACTTGGCGCGAATCTCGGCCAGAGATTGACCGGCGGTGTCATCGATGTAGATCTCAGCTCGGCTGAGCAGACCGATGGCGTGCGAGATTCGGCGTTCCTGCTCATCGGTGTGTCGACCGACGCGTAGCCGCGCGTTTTCGACGCCGGACTCTGCCGAGACGAGTCGCGCGGCGACCTGCTCGGCTGACATCTCGAGCGAGAAGATCGCAACGGCGAGGTTTTGGCCGAGCGCGGCGTTGCGAGCGATCGACAGAGCCAGCGCGGACTTACCGACGGACGGTCGCGCGGCTAACACGATCAGGTCGGACGCGTGCATGCCTTCGTTGAGCAAGGCGTCGAGGTCGGAGAAGCCAGTACGCGTTGGTCCCTGGATGCCCGACTCGGTCTCACTGCCGTCGCTCAGCACGTCGCCAAGCAAGTCCTGGAGCATGCGGAAGTCTTGGCGGCGGTCGGCGCCGCGTATGCCGTAGATCAGCTCGACGGCGCGGGTGAGTGAGTCGCCGACATTGGCCGGCGCCTCGTACGCTTCCTCGCCGATTTGGCCGGCGACGCGAATCATATCGCGATAGATCGCCTTGTGCCGTACGAGTCGCGCGTGATGCTCGACGCCGACGACAGCGGGCAACTCGTAGACGAGCTGGTTCAGGTAGGCCTGGCCGCCCGCCTCCTGCAGGCGACCCTGAGCGGCGAGTTCGGCGGCGACGGTGATCTGGTCAACGGCTTCGAATCGCTCGAACAAAGACTGCGCTGCGCCGAAGACGGCGCGCAGTCGCGGATCCATGAAATCTTCGGCGTAGACCAGTCCAGCGAGACGGTTGATCACGCTCGAGTCGGCGAGGATGGCCCCGGCGACCGCTTCCTCGGCGGCCTGGTCATAGGGAACTCGACGCGGTACCGAGCGTGACGCGTTCGCGGCGGCGCCGTCGAACTCGTCAGCGCGTTCCTCGAAAGCAGGGTCGCTACTGACCACGTACGCCCTCCTCTCGGAGGGCGCGCGGCGCGAGTCCCGCTAGGCCTCGACAGCTTCGACGGGCTCGGCCTCCGTCGCCTGCGAGTCGTCGGCCTCGACCTCGTCCGTCTCGGCGTTCGATTCGGCCTCTTCGACTTCTGCGAGCACTTCGTCGAAGCTCAGGTCGACGCTGTCGGCATCGGGCTCGACGGTTACTTGTACGTGAGCCGAGATGTTGCGCGTCAATCTCACTCGCACTTCCTCGGTACCCAAGGAGCGCAACGACTGTGGCAAAAGGACCTGTCGATGCTCGATGGTGGCGCCAGGAATCTGACCAGAGGCGATCTCGGTCAAGCGCTCCGCGATGTCGCGCGCGGTGATCGAGCCAAACAGCCGACCCTGCTCGCCAACGCGAGCCTCGAAGACCATCTCGGCGCCGTCGATCGCGGTCGCCACCGGGCTCGCTTCGCCGTCCAACCGCTCTTGTCGAATCGCGTCGGCCTGAGCCAGCCGCTCGGCGCGCACCAGGTTGTTGCGCGTCGTCGGACCGGCCAAACCGCGCGGCAACAGATAGTTGCGCGCGAATCCGTTCTTCACTTCTTTGACTTCGCCGACCAAGGCCGTTCCGTCGACCTCTTCGAAAAACACGACCTTCATCAGAGTGCTCCGCTCGATCCTGCAGGCCTAAGACACAACCATACCGACACATCGCGAACGACCCAACACACGGTGACACAATCGAACCTACGTTCACAATAGAACTTGCGTACTGACCTCGCAACATGTGCGCGCCGTCCGCTCAGAGTCCGGCCGCGCTGCCGCCGGCTCGCAGACGCTCGGATGTCGCGGCATCGTCACGAATCTCGACGCTGCCGCGACTATCGAGGGAACCGGAGACCATCCGCACCGCCTGTTCATCGGCCGAGAGTCGCCACTCATCTGAGCAGACCATCAGCGATTCTCGCTCGCCCTGGCGGATTCGCAGGATGACTCGATCCTCGCCTGGGGCAATCATCTTGAGTGACTTGAGACTTCCCTCCAGGCGCTCCATCAGCTGGACATCCTCCGCTTCGACGCCCGACTCTCCAATCGTGATCCAGAGTGTCCGCTCAGTCGCGACTGTTGGTTCATGGGCCCCATCGACCAAGGCGATGCGGGGCTTGTCCATCCATGGAGGAGGCGGCGCATGCTTGATCGGCGGGACGATGACCGCTCGAGGCGAGCCCGAGAGTAGGCCCTCGCTGCTGTCTTCTGTTGATTGCGGGGTCGATTGACCATGCCAGGACTCGACCGACTGCACGGCCAATGTCAGCCGATCCATGCGAGCGCGGATGTGGACCGTGGCGACGACGATCTGATTCGGCTCCCAGCTCGATCGCGTCGCCGCCCACTGGTCCGGCCAGACCGTAACTTCGGCTGTGCCGGAGAGATCTTCGAGCATTACTGCGGCAAAGGGATCGCCGTTCTTGGTTGTCAGTTGTCGAATGCTGGCGACCAGTCCGGCGACAGTCTGTGTCGTACCGACCATGTCTTCGGTCAGCTCAGCCAACGAGGCGTCGACTCGCCCCTGCAACGCGCGGGTCGCCGCCTGCAGCGGATGTTCGGAGACGTACGCGCCGAGCAGCTCACGTTCCCAGTTCAGCTGTTCGTGATGTGTCGCCTCCATGTCTTCTTCCAAAGTCACGGACGGCGTTGGCGTCTCGACTTCGGCGCCGAACAAATCGAACATCGAGGTCTGGCCACTGTCGCGCAGCTCTTGCGCTCGACGAGCGCGTCGAATGATGTCTTCCGCCGCTGAAACCATCGCCCCTCGCGGACCGAGGTCATCGAAAGCGCCAGCCTTGGCCAACGCCTCGAGCGCGCGTCGATTCATCGACTTGGCGTCCAGCCGTTCGGCGAGGTCGCTGACATCTTGAATCGGTCCATTGTTCTCGCGTTCAGCGATCAGCGGTTCAACGGCGGTGCGACCGACGCTCTTGATCACACCCAGGCCAAAGCGGATCGCGCTGCGGCCGTCGGCCATTGACTCGAGGGTGAACGTCGCTGCTGAGCGGTTGACGTTGGGCAGCAACAAGGGAATGCCCAGGCGACCGCATTCGGCTGCCGCCTCGCGGACGCGGTCGCCGTTGCCTGCCGCCGCCCGCAGCACGGCGGCCATGTAGGGAGCGGGATAGTTGGCCTTGAACCAGGCCGTCTGATAGGCGATCGCGGCGTATGAGACGGCGTGCGCCTTGTTGAAGGCGTAGCCGGCGAACGGCTCGATCAGCTCGAAGATAGTCTGCGCATCGACTTCTCCGTAGTTGTTCGCCTGGGCCCCGGCGATGAAGTTGCCGCGCTCGGCCTGCATCACCGAGGCGATCTTCTTGCCCATCGCCTTGCGCATGATGTCGGCCTGTCCCAGCGTGTAGCCGGCGAACTTTCTCGCGATGTGCAGCACTTGGTCCTGGTAGACGATCACGCCGTAAGTGTCGTCAAGGATTTCGCCCAAGTCGTCGTGCGGGTAGGACACCGCCTCGCGACCGTGCTTGCTGGCGATGAAGCGAGGGATGTGCTCCATCGGTCCCGGCCGATAGAGGGCGAGCAGCGCCGCCAGGTCTCGAATCGACGTTGGCTGTAGCTCCTCGACCACGCGGCGCATGCCGCCGGACTCGAGCTGAAACACGCCGAACGTGTCTCCGCGAGCGAGCAGCTCGAATGTCTTTGCGTCGCCGTCGGGCAGATTGACGTAGTCAATCTCGACGCCTTCATGCTCGCGACAGAGCGCCACGGCCTCCTCGAGGATTGTGAGGTTGGTGAGCCCGAGGAAGTCCATTTTGAGCAAGCCGACGGCGGCGACTTCGTCCATGCCCCACTGAGTCATGGGAATCCAATCGCCCTCAGCCGATTCGTTGACGGGTCGGCGCAGCGGCACGTTTTCGGCCAGAGGCTCCTGCGAAATCACGACGCCCGCGGCGTGGGTCGACGTGTTGCGCACGACGCCGTTGAGTCGCTGGGCGTAAGACAGGAGCTCAGCGACCGTAGGATCGTCGTTGCGCGCGGTCTGCAGCTCTTGCGACTGCGCGATGGCGTCGGCGACGGAGATGTTGAGCTGATTGGGCACCATTCTCGCGACGCGATCGGTGTCGCCCAACGGCACGCCCAACGCGCGCCCGGTGTCGCGGATCGCCGCCTTGGCGCCCAACGTGCCAAATGTGATGATTTGCGCCACGCGGTCGCGGCCATACTTTTCGGCGACGTAGCGAATCACCTCATCGCGCCGATTGTCGGCGAAGTCCATGTCAATGTCTGGCATTTCGCGGCGCTCGAGATTGAGGAAGCGCTCGAAGACCAGCGAGTAGGCCATTGGGTCGATGTCGGTGATCTCGAGGCAGTAGAGCACGAGGCTTGCGGCGGCCGATCCGCGCACGGCGCGCGCGATTCCGCGGTCGCGCGCGAAGTGAGCGAAGTCCGTCACGATGAGGAAGTACTCGGCGAATCCGGTTTCCTCAATCACATGCAGCTCGTACGCCAGGCGCTCTTGATGGCTCGCGGGCGGGTTGCCGTAGCGCTGCTCGAGACCGTGGCGAGCGATGTCAGTCAGGTGCTCAAGCGCGGTCTTGCCCGGCGGAATGTCAGGCTGCGGCAGGCGCAGACGACCGAACTCGAGTTGCACATCGCAGCGTTCTGCTACGAGCTGCGTGTTAGTCACGGCGTCGGGCAGATCTGAATACTGCTCGGCCATGTACGACTCGGAAGTCAGGAAGAAGTCCTCGCCGTCGAATCGGAAGCGCTTCTCATCAGTGCGAACCGCATTGGTGCCGATGCAGAGCAAAAGGTCGTGCGCATCGTGGTCGCCCGGTTCGCAGTAGTGCGCGTCCTGCGTGGCGACGATGGGCACGTCGAGTTCGCGCGCCAACGCGACCGTCTGGCTCAACTGAGGCTCAAACTGTTGCAGCTGCTGGTGTCGCTGAATCTCGAAGTAGTAGCGGTCGTCAAAGACTTCGCGGTACCAGGAAACGACGCGTCGCGCCTCTGCGTCGTCGCTGCGCTGCAGCGCGCGCTGCAGCTCGGAGGAGGGACAGCCCGAGAGCGCGATCAAACCGTCGGAGTACTCCGCCAACAGTTCACGGTCGACGCGCGGTCGATAGTAGAAGCCCTCCAAGTGCGCGCGGGTTGAGAGCTGAATCAGGTTGCGCCAGCCGGTCTCGTTCTGAGCCAGCAACACGAGGTGAAAGGAGTTCGAGGCCGCTTCGCGCCCGTCTGAGCGGTCGCGGCGATTGCCAGGCGCAACGTAGGCTTCCATGCCCAGGACCGGCCGCAGCGACTCGCGCTGACAAGCCTGATAGAACTCGACCGCGCCGTAGAGATTGCCGTGGTCCGTGATCGCCAGAGAGTCCTGGCCGAGCGATTTGGCGCGCTCGACCAGCGCGGAGATCTTTGACAGGCCGTCCAACTCTGAGTACTCGGTGTGAGTATGCAGGTGCGCAAACATCGGGCGTCGTCCCTACTCCCACGACACTCGGAAGGTCGTCTAGTCGAACGTTGATGGAACCGCCCTCGATGGTCAGCTGTGCATCCACATTCCAACATGCCGGACGTGGATTGTGGATTGCGGGCTGCGTGTCCGGCCTAGACGTCTTCATCCAGCCGGAACGCGGCGTGCAGCGCCTGCACGGCGTCGGCGCCGTGCTCAGCTCGGACGAGGCACGTGATACGGATCTCGGAGGTCGTAATCAGTTCGATGTTGATGCCCGCCTCGGAGAGCGAGCGGAACATGGTCGCCGCGTAGCCGGGCCCCGATTGCATGCCGGTGCCGATCAACGACACCTTGACCAGGTCGTGGTTGTAGATCACATCGGCCGCGCCAAGTTCAGCTGCGAGCTGTTTGCTGATCTCCCGAGTCTGCTCCCAGTCCTCCTGGGTCACCGTGAATGTGAGGTCGGTGAGTTGCAGCTCGGAGGCATTTTGAACAATGGTATCCACTGAGATGCCAGCATCGGCGAGCGGACCGAAGAGCTGCGCGGCGATGCCTGGACGATCGGGCACGTTTCTCAACGTGACCGAAGCGACATCGCGGTCAAGCGCAATGGTGCGGACGCGATCATCCGGTTCCATCTCGACCTCCCTCTGGATCAGCGTGCCGCCTCCCGACCCGAACTCGTCCTGTGACGAGGCGACCAGAATCGGCATGTCATAGAGCAGGCCCAACTCGACCGCTCGTGGATGCATCACGCCGGCGCCCTGCTGCGCCGCCTCGAGCATTTCTTCGGAGGCGATGTCCTTAAGGCAGCGCGCCTGCGGCTCGATGCGCGGATCAGTCGTGTAGATGCCCTGCACGTCGGTGTAGATTTCCACTCTCGAGGCGCGCAGCGCCGCGCCGAGGGCGACTGCTGACGTATCCGATCCGCCTCGGCCGAGCGTTGCGTAGTCGCCCTGCGGGCTCTGACCCTGGAAACCGGCCACGACGACCACGCGTCCTTGTCCGAGCTCTTCTTCCATGCGCCAGGTGTCGATCCCGCGAATGCGGGCGCGTCCGAAAGTGTCATCGGTGAACACGCCGGCCTGGGCGCCGGTCAACGCGACAGCCGGGCAGCCTAACTCGATCAACGCCATCGACAGGAGGGCGCTCGAGACCATTTCGCCAGTCGCCATCAGGAGGTCTGTCTCACGTCGCGGCGGCCGTGGGCTGACTTCGCGGGCGAGCGAGATCAGATCGTCGGTGGTCTTGCCCATTGCTGAGACGACGACCGCCAGCTGATCGCCGTCCGCCACGCGCGCGGCGATACGCTGCGCAACGGTTTGCAACCGCTCGACGGAACCGACTGACGTTCCGCCGTATTTCTGAACGATCCTCACAGAATTTGCGCCCCGCCCGCGTCAATCCCCGTAATGAACCCCTGGCCGGAAATCCCCCGCACGTCGGCCGCCGACTCGAAGGCTTCGCGTACCTGATCTGCGCGTTCAGCGTCAGTCAGCGCCATCAAGGTCGATCCGCCGCCCGAGAGGTAGGCGGCGTAGGCGCCGGCGTCCTCGACAGCGGCGAACAACTCGAACATTGAGGGAAACAGTTCAGAGCGCGGAATCTGATGCAGTCGATCGTCGGTAGCTGTTTGCAGCGCGCCCCACGAGCCTGTCGTGAGGGCGGCGACTAATAGAGCCGAGCGGCAGGAGTTGTGCACGGCGTCTTTGCGCGAGAGTTTGCTGGGCAGCAGCTTGCGACCCCTTTTGGTCGACATGTTGAAGTCGGGCGTGAAGCCGACGAAGCGCAGGCCATCGGCAACGGGCAACGCCACTCTGGTGACACGCTCGCCGTCCATCGCGACAACCTGACAGCCGCCAAACAGCGCTGGCGCCATGTTGTCGGCGTGGCCCTCAAGGTCGGACCCGAGCTCCAGTACCCGATGGTCCGAGAGCCGGTGTCCGAGCAATGCGTTCGCAGCGACGAGTCCTGCACCACGGCACGCGGCGCTGGCGCCGAGTCCCCGCCCGAGCGGGATGTCAGCCTCCACGGAGACTTCGATCTCTTCAGCTTCGGGGCGTTCGAGGTCGAGCGCTCGATAGACCTCGCGCACCGCCTTGCGCACGTGGCGAGTCATCGGCGAGCGCTCGCCCTCTTCGCCGGAAGCGATGGCAACCGTGACCCTTGCATAGCGCTCGAGCGCAACGCCGACAGCGTCGAAACCGGTGCCTAAATTCGCAGTCGAAGCTGGCACGCGTACCGTGATCGGACCTAAGGGTTCCGTCGCCTGGGCGCGCTCCGGCCAGGATTCGGTGGTCATAGCGCTCATTCTATGCGCCGACTCGCTGGCTGGCTATCCAATCTCCAACTATCGACAGTGCGTCCCGCAACACCTCTTCGGCGCTGCGTTCGGCGTCGATGACTCGGATTCGCTGCGGCTCCGCGGCGGCCAACTGGCGGAAACCTTCGTTGACGCCACGGTGAAAGTCCAGCGTCTCTTCGCCGATGCGATCTGCGACTGTTGATCGTGAGCGTGCGCGGCGCAGTCCCGCCTCGGCGGAGATGTCCAGCAGCAACGTCAAGTCTGGCCAGAGGCCGCTCGTCGCGTCCTCATTGAGACGTCGAAGATGCTTCAGATCGAGGCCGCGTCCGTAACCCTGATACGCGAGCGTCGAGTCGATGTATCGATCGCTCAGGACAATCTCGCCGTTGTCGCGCGCAGGTCGCAATACGTCATGTACGTGCGAAGCTCGGGCGGCGAGAAACAGCCAGGTCTCGTCCCAGTCGCTCAGCTCGAGCGTTGGGTCGAGCACCAGTGAACGCAAACTCCGGCCGAGAGGCGTGCCGCCAGGCTCAAAAGTCAGGCGGACGCCGCTCCACGGCGGAACACGGGTCTGACGCAGACAGTCGGCGAGCGAACGCGCCAGCGTCGACTTGCCTGCGCCGTCTCCGCCCTCGACCGTGATGAAGATGCCGGCGGGAGCAGGCCCAGCTTGCTCAGCCGGCATGGATGCGCACTCGGCGATTCGGCTCGCGGCCGCGGCTGACCGACTCCAGCGCCTGATCGCTCGCCAGTTGGTGTTGCAGCTTACGGATGTAGGGATTCTGCGGCGTCAAGTCGACTGACGACTGATGACCTGCGTGGATCTGAGAGATCGCTTCCTCGGCCTCTGAGAGCGCGGCGGTCACGGCGTCGTTCGGCGCAGACCCTTTCGAGAGCGCGCGCAGACTCTTCTCCATCTGCAGCACCGTGTTGTGTTTGAGCACGACGACCGGTACCCGTCGCGACTCAGCCAGGCGCAGCTCAGGCGGACGCCTTCGGAATGCAGCGCGCAGGGTCACCAGCACATCCGCCTCTTCAACGCGCTCAGCGATCGACACGTTGGCGCCGGTCTCACGAATCGCCTCGCGCAGCCGTGAGAGCGATACGCCAAGCGGGTAGATCTTCTGATGTGGTCCGGGTTGCGTTGAGGCGGGGCGCGCTCCGCTTCGCCGTCGCAGGGCTGTCTCATGCCCTGCGCCGTTGCCGACTTTCGAACGACCGTCGAGCTGACCCTCGCCCAGGCGTCGGCCAAAGATCTCGCGGAACTCGGCGTCCAGACCAAGGGCGGGGCCATCAGCGATGATCGACTCGACCGAATCGGTCGACGTATGCACAGCGCCGTCGTCGTCGACTTCGCGAATCTGGGCCGCGACTGACTCGCCGCGCAGCAGTGCATCCACAGTCGCGTCGAGATCGGAGTGCACGGCGACGCGGGTGAAGGACTGGATCTCGACCAGCGCGTCGAAGGTCGGCGGGGCCTTGCGCTCGAGCACTGACTTGCGCGTGCCGCGTCGACGCGCCTCTTCGTCCGACAGCGTTACCGTCTGGATGCCGCCGATCAGATCGACCAGCGTCGGATTGAGCATCAGATTGGCGAGCGAGTTGCCGTGCGCTGTCGCGACGAGCTGCACGCCGCGCTCCGCGATCGTGCGCGCAGCCTGCGCCTCGAGCTCGGTGCCGATCTCGTCGATCACGATCACTTCCGGCATGTGATTCTCGACCGCTTCGACCATGACAGCGTGCTGCAGCTCGGGGCGTTCTACCTGCATGCGACGGGCTCGACCGATGCCGGCGTGAGGAATGTCACCGTCGCCGCCGATTTCGTTCGAGGTATCGACGATCACGACGCGTTTTCCCTGCTCGGCGAGGACCCGCGCAGCCTCGCGCAGAATCGTGGTCTTGCCGACGCCCGGTCGACCCAGCAGCAAGATCGATGCGCCCGCCTTGACGAAGTCCTCGATCACCGCCACCGAGCCAGTCACGGCGCGACCGACACGCATCGTCAGACCGACTACTTGTCGCTGTCGATTGCGAATACACGCGATTCGATGCAGCGTGCGGGGAATGCCCGCTCGGTTGTCGGCGCCGAACTCGCCCAGGCCAGCCACGACGAGTTGCAGCTCAGCGTTGGTCACCTCAGTCTGGCGGAGGCTGACTTCGCCTTCGAGGTAGCGCGCGTATGGCGGGCGGCCGAGGTCAAGCACGACTTCGAGCAGATGCTGTTCGTCGCCGTGTTCGCTGACGGCGCGTCGAATGGCGGCGGGGAGCGTCGAGAGCAGGGCCTCAAGGTCGTCGCTATGTACATCGGCGTTGTGTACGCGCTGTTGCGGTTGACTCTCAGCGCAGTTGGATGCCGGATACGCCATTAGCCCAGCCCTCCCGCCGCTGTCGGAAGAGAGACTTCGTCAGGTCTGGCCGTGGCCTGGCAGAGCCCGAGGAAGTACTGGTGCATTCGACCATCATCTGTGAGCTCGGGGTGGAATGTCGTGGCGAGCAGCGACCCGTACCGCACGGCGACGGGCTCGTGGTCGAACTCGGGACCGAGCCTGAGCAACACCTCCACCTCATCGCCAACGGAGCGAATTCGCGGAGCGCGAATGAAGACGGCGTGCATGGGGTCGCCGCCGAGCAGGCCGGGACCCAGCTCAGCCTCGAATGAGTCGATCTGCCGACCGTACGCATTTCGCTCGATGATCATGGGCATCAGATGCAGTCCCGGGCGATCGAGCGTGACGATCTCCTCCGCAAGCAGGATGGCGCCAGCGCATGTACCCCAGATTGGCAAGCCGCCGCGAGCACGATCGATGATCGGCTGGCGCAAGTCGTAGGCGATCAGCAAGCGCGCGATCGTCGTGCTCTCGCCCCCGGGGATGATCAGGCCATGAACCTGATCGAGTTGGGCCTGCGTGCGGACCTCAAGCGGGCGCGCTCCCGCGCGACGGAGCGCCTCGGCGTGCTCGGCGAAGTCACCCTGCAGAGCAAGAACGCCAACGCTAACCGTGTCGGTCTGAGCGGCCGTCAACTCGGTCATTGACCCCATTCCGAAACGGTGTCCGGTTACCAGCCGCGTTTCGCCAGCAGTTCAGGTTCGGGAATCTCTGCGATTTCGATGCCGGGCATCGCCTTCGGCAGATCGGTTGAGACCTCTGCCAGAATGCTGTCGTCCTCGAAGTGAGTCACCGCTCGCACGATCGCATTGGCCATCCGCGCCGGTTCTTCCGACTTGAAAATGCCGCTGCCGACAAAGACGCCGTCAGCGCCGAGCCGCATCATCAGGGCGGCGTCGGCCGGGGTAGCAACGCCGCCGGCGGCAAAGTTGACGACCGGTAGTCGTCCTTGCTCTCGCGTTTGGCGGACCAGCTCGACAGGGGCGCCGATGTCTCGGGCGTAGGAAACGAGCTCTTCGTCACCCATGCTCTGCAAGGTCCGAATCGCACCTTGCACAGCCCGCATGTGGCGAACGGCTTCGACGATGTTGCCCGTACCCGCTTCACCCTTGGTGCGGATCATCGCTGCGCCCTCGGCGATGCGGCGCAGCGCCTCGCCCAGATCACGGCACCCGCAGACGAACGGAACCGAGAACTCGTGCTTGTTGATGTGAAACGCCTCGTCGGCCGGGGTCAGCACTTCGGACTCGTCGATGTAGTCGACACCGAGCGCCTCAAGGATCGACGCCTCGACGAAGTGTCCGATACGCACTTTGGCCATGACCGGGATCGAAACGGCGTCGATGATGCCGCGAATCAGCGAAAGATCCGACATTCGCGCGACGCCGCCGGTTGCGCGGATGTCGGAGGGCACGCGCTCGAGCGCCATCACTGAGCAGGCGCCAGCCTCTTCAGCGATCCGCGCATGCTCTGGAGTGACGACGTCCATAATCACGCCGCCCTTGAGCATCTGCGCCAAACCGGCCTTGACTGTCTGCGTCGCCGTCTCTACGACCATCAGTGCCCCTCCCAAATGAGTTCGGCCTCAGTCTATCGCGTTGCTCGCCGGCCTTTGGACGCCGCGAACACGTTTCACTGCGCCTAGGCCTCGACGATTGCCGATTCGAGTTCTTCGACCTCGCCGCCGCCGGCCATCAGATACGAGAGCGACTCCAACGTGAGCGTCTCTTTGCGCTGATCCTCAACCAAACGGCCGCGTTGGAAGACGAGGAACCGATCGCCGACCCAGAACGCGTGTTGCGGTTTGGGCGTGACCAACACGACGGCCGTTCCGCGCTGCGCGGCGCGGCGAATCAGGCGCAGCACCGCGCCCGACTGACGCACGCCGAGGGCGGACGTCGGCTCGTCGAGAATCAGGACGCGCGCGCCGTAGTAGAGCGCTCGCGCAATCGCGAGCCCTTGCCGTTCGCCGCCCGACAACGTGTGCGCGGCTCGGTCGGGGTCGCCCAGATCGACGCCTAGCTTCTCCAACTCGGTCTGCATCGCCTGTTTGGCGTACGAGACGTCGAATCGCTGAAACACGCCCCATCCCTTGACCGGCTCGGCGCCCATGAAGAAGTTGCGCCACAGCGACATCATGGGCGCCAATGCCAAGTCCTGGTACACGGCCACGATTCCCAATGATCGGGCCTGCCGCGGTGAGGCGAACTCTGTCTCGACGCCGTCGAGCAGGATCTGACCGGAGCTGGGTCGAATCAGTCCGCAGAGCATCTTGATGAAGACTGACTTTCCCGCGCCGTTGTCTCCGACGACGCAGGTCACCTCGCCCGATTGCAGCGCGACGCTGACATTGCGCAAGGCGACGACCGATCCGAACTGTCTGCCCAGGTCGCGAGTCTCGAGCACCGGCGCCTGTTGCGGATCAGTTGACTGTTGCGCGTCAGTTGGCTGCGGAGTGCACAAGTTCCACTTCCGATCTCACCTGATCACAGGTCATCGCCCCTGGTCAGCGCCTACCCGGATCGTGCGGTTCGGACCCGCTCGCCGACGATGTGATTGATCAACGTCGAGAGCAACAACAGTACGCCGAGGAAGGCCCATCGCCAATCGGAGTTCCATCCAGCGTGGGGGATTCCGACAAAGGCGATGCCCCAGATCAGCGCGCCGATCGCCGGGCCGACCGCCGACCCATAGCCGCCCGCCATGCGGCAGCCGCCGACCACCGCGGCGATGATGTAGAAGAACTCGGCCCCCACGCCCTGACCGGCCTGGACCGATGTGTACCGCACCGCATTGCTCACGCCGACGAACCAGGCGGCCCCAGCCGTCAGCATGAACAGTGCGATCTTGGTGCCGTTAACAGGCACGCCGACAGCTCGCGCCGCCTCGCGATCGCCGCCGGTGGCGAAGATCCAATTGCCGATCTTCGTCCGCCAGAGAATCCAGGTCGCGATCAGGGTGAATCCGCCCCACCAGAGCAGAGAGACGCGAAAGTCAGACGGCGCGGTGCCGAACACGGTCGCCACGATCGCGTGCAGCGAGTCGTAGCCGGCCGCCTCGTCGATGTTCTCGATCAGCGCGTCGCCGGTGAAGTACTTCGACAGCGCGACATTTGCGCCGCGCAGGCCGAAGAATGTGCCCAGCGTGATCACAAATGAAGGCAGCCCCGTCCAGACAACGAGGATGCCGTTCCAGAGTCCGAGGGCGAGACAGACGAACAATGAGAGCAGCAGCGCGAGCCAGAGATTGAGACCCCACTCGGTCGCCATGATCCCCAGCATCGCTCCCGCTGTGCCGACCATGACGCCGGCGGACAGGTCGAACTCGCCGCTGATCATGAGCAGGCCGACCGCGACGGCGATGATTCCGTAGGGCCAAGCGGTGTCGAGAACGCGGGCGACGGTGGGAATCTCGATCATCGCGCCGGAGCTTGCGATGCTGAAGAAGATGAATAGCAGCGCGGCCGCCACCAGCGAACCCAACTCGGGACGCAACACCGCCGAGCGCAACCACGGACGATCGGCGCCCAATGCCCGCCTGGTCAACTGTGACACCGCAACCACCTTCCTGCGCGGTCGTGGGCAGATTACCGCCTGGACGTTCCACGCTCAGCTGCAGACTCCGAGCGCCGCATCGCATCGCGCACACGCTGGACGTTGTCAACGTCGACGAACCCCGGTCCAAGCAGCACACCGCGACCGGCGATCCACTGCAGTAGCGCGTCAGCGAGTTCGTCGCCCTGGCTGCGTTGGGAGTACTGCACCAGTCTCGAGTACGCGACTGGCAGATAGCCCTGCAGATAGGGCTGCTGATCAACAGCGAACTCGACCCGACCGTCCTCAATCGCGTCAAGCACGTCGTCATTCAGCTCAGTCACGGCGTGGACGATCGATCGCGTGGCGCCGGACGACTCGCGCGCGGCATCGACCGCGCGGCTGGCGTCATGCATGACGGGCGTGGTCATCGTAAGCACCGCGTCAATCGAGTCATCGGCGAGTAGCGCCTGAGTGATCGGCGTTTCGACATCTGCGCCAGGGTCGACGACGATCGTCGTCAACTGTTCCAATCGCGAGCCGGCTCGGTTGCACCGCGTCTCGAGCGCAAGATTCTGGGCCTCGTGCTGGACGCAGAGCAGGTGCGTCGCGCCGAGCTCGACCAGGCGGTCGCCGATCGCCAGGCCGGCGACTGTCTCGACCTGGCCGAAATATGAGTCCGCACCGAGTGCGGCGCCAACGTCAGCGCCGACGTTAATCACATACACCGTCACTCCGAGCAGCGCGACGTCGCGGACGACATCGGACATCGCCTCGGGATCGGAGAGCGTCACCACGATGACGTCGAATCCCTGCTGGACGGACTCGTCGACGAGGCGCACACGTTCTTCAGCATCGGGTGTGGAGCGCCAGAACAGGTTGACGTCGAAGGTCCGCGCCGCGTCCTCGGCGCCGTCGCGGACGTCATCCCAGAACGGATCATTGGGCGCTCCGTGGACGATCATCGCTACCGACATCGGCGGCGCGAGCCCGAGACCCAGTCGCTCCCGAGCGGCCTCGGCGCAGCCTGCGGCGACCATCCCCGCCAGCACCAACAGCGCGAGCCAACAGGGTGAAGTGTTGAGACCAGATCGCATCAGTCGGCCCCCAACTGCGGAAATCGCCGTGCATTGGACTGATCGACAAATCCCGGGCCGGTGACGAGCCTGCCGGTCGCCGCCCAACGTTCCATGCCAGCGAGAATGCCGCTGGTTGCGGCGTCGGCTTCGAGCGAACCGAAGTAAGCGAACGCGATCGGCAGGAAGCCCTGTAGGTAGGCTTGTTGGTCGACGGCGAAGAGCACGTCGCCCGCTTCGATCGCCTCAAGAATCGCTGGCGAAACGTCGAACGTCGCCAGTCGCGCGGTCGATCCCGAGGCCGTGATGGCTGACATCGCCAACTCCGCGATGCCGGAGTTCAGCGCCAGCACGCCGTCAATACTCGGATCCGCCTGTAGCACTGCGGTGATCTCACCCGTAGTCGATACCCGGTCCGCGGTACCGGTGACGAACAGCCGCTCCATTGAGCCGTCAGACAGCTCCATCGCGATGCCGGCGTTAGCGCAGCGGGCTTCGAGTCCGATGTTGCCAGCCTCGTGGATGAGACAGAGCAACTTGCGTACTCCCGCGCTGACCATGCGCTCGCCAGCGCCGAGTCCAGCGACTCCGTCGGGCTGTCCGAAGTGGGTGACTGCGCCGAACTCGCGGCCGCGCTCTTCTCCGGAGTTAATCGTCATAACCAGCAGGCCCGCCGCTACGGCTGAGCGAATCGACTGTTCGAGCGCGTCGGGGTCGGCCAACGAGACGATGAGCACGTCGTAGCCGAGAGCCACGGCGTTGTCGACCAGTCGCACTTGCTCATTGACATTGCCGTCGCCGTCGTAGAACAACTCGATCCCGAACTCTCGCTGAGCGGCGAAGGCGCCGGCCGCGACCTCGTCCCAGAATGGGTCTCCAATGCCGCCATGCGTCACCATCGCCACACGCAGGTCGGTCTCGGGCAACACGCCGGTTCCGGCCTGCAACGAGATGTCTTCGTCGACACGGCAAATGTAGGCGGCGACCATCGCCAGCGCGATCAGGCCGGCGAGGACAATCCAGCGAGGCCATCCTTCGCTTGCGAGCCGCTCAAGCCGTCGCGTCAGCACGTCTCGCTCCGCTGATTGAACAGTCCACGTTGTTGCCGGCCGACCGCCGTCGTACGCTCGCGCCTACAAGTCACGCTAGGCTACCAAGCATGCGCATCGGACTGATCTCTGACACCCACGTGCCTGAAGCGGGTACTGAACTCTGGCCGCAACTGTGGGACCGAATCCGCACCGCGGATGTGCTGCTGCACGGCGGCGACATCCACGACATCAAGCTGATCGACAAACTGGAAACGGTCGCGACGATTTATGTTGCGCGAGGCAATGGCGACGACGGCTCGGGCGGTCGACCAGTGCAGCCTGAAGATCCGCGCCTACGGGAGGCCTGGACGCTTGAGTTCGAGGGTTTTCGTTTCGGCCTGACGCACGACATGGCACTGCCAGAATGGCCTCCTTACCGCACGGTCGAATCGATGATGGACCACTACTTCGGCGGCCCGCAACATGTGGTCGTTCACGGCGATACGCACGTCGCCTCGATCGAGACGATTCGCGGCGTCCTGCTGATCAATCCAGGCAGCCCGATGTATCCGCGCAACCTCGACACGCGACTGGGCACACTGGGCTTCATCGAGATCGAAGACGGCCGGCTCCATGCCTGGTTGGAACAGCTCGACGAGAGTGGTTCGCACGTGATCCGCGAGCAGCCGAAGTACGTCTACTGAGCGCATCCTTCAAGCGCTGGACGCGTCTGTCGGCGTCAGCGAATACTCTACGCATATGGCTGGTGTATCTGTCTTGGTTCCGTTCGACCGTTCGCCCGAATCTCGACGCGGACTCGATGTCGCGCTGCACCTCGCCCGCGTCGACAGACGCAAGTCACGCGTGCTGCCGATCTACGTCGTAGAAGTCGAGCGCGCCTATCCGGTTGACCACGATCTGCCACAGGCGTCGGCCCGGGGCGAGGCTTGTCTCGCCGAGGCGGAAGCGGCGGCCAAAGAAGCGAAGGTCTCCTGCGAGGCGATCTTGCTCCAGGCCCGCAACGCCGGGCCGGCTGTGGTTGACGTGGCCGCTACCGAAGAGATCGATCTGCTCGTCCTGGGCGTCTCGCACGCCAATACGGTGCACGGAGGCAGCGGAGAGCAGACGGCGCTGGTTCGGCGCTCACGGGCCGCGATCGACCTCGGGCACACCGCTGACTACATCCTCTCGCATGCGCCGTGCGAGGTTGTCGTCGTGCGCGAGCCGGCCACCGGTCACGAACAGCCGCAGAACGGCGCGTCGAACGGACGCTAGCCGTCGAACGTGAGGGGACGCCGTGCCATGCGCGTTGTGATCATGGGCTGCGGTCGATTGGGCTCGACCCTGGCGCGCGAACTTGACCACGAGGGACACGACGTCACCGTGATCGACATTGACGCGGCGGCATTCAACTGGTTGGACGACGACTTTCGCGGCGCCACGGTCGTTGGCGCAGGCGAAGACATCGCGGTCCAGGAGGCGGCGCAAGTGCCTCAGGCAGATATCTTTCTCGCCTTAGCCAACGGCGACAATCGCAACGCAATGGCAGTGCAGGTCGCCAAGCACATCCACCACGCGCCGCGCGTCGTGGCGCGGATCTACGACCCCGAGCGCGCCGATGTCTACCGACAGCTGGGCATCAACGTCGTCAATCCCACCACCATCCTCGATCAGATGGTGCGCGAGGCCGCCTTTGGCCGGGAGCAGTCGGAGGATTCGGACCAGCTTCGCGACGCAAACCAGCCCGCATCGACAGCGCTGTAGTCGTGTACATCATCATTGTCGGCGGCGGCAAAGTCGGACGCGGGGCGGCTCGCGACCTGATCGGCATGGGACACGAGGTCTGCGTCGTCGAGCGTGACGCCAACGCCGCTTGGTCAATCAACAATGAACTCGGCGAAGTGGCGTTGCTCGGAGACGGCGCAGAGATTCATGTACAGCGAGCTGCAGGCATGAATCGCGCCGATGTCGTTGTGGCCTGTACAGGACGCGATCAGGCCAACCTCGCCGTCGCCCAGACTGCGAAAACGCGATTCAACGTCGCTAAAGTCATTGCGCGAATCAACGATCCCCGCAATGAGCGCATCTTTCGAGCACTCGGCTTCGACTACACCATCTCGGCGACGGCCTCGATCGTGAACGCGATCGACGAGGAAGTGCGTGGCGGGCTGTCGCGCCTGACGCAGCTGCGGTCGACAGCGTTCATACTGGTCGAAGTCAGGATGCCGCCGCTGTCGACGGCGGTTGGATCTGCCGTGCGAGATCTCAACTTGCCGCAGCACGCGGTGCTCGCCTTGATCATCCGTGACGATGACCAGCCCGAGGTACCAGGCCCGAACACGACAATTCACGCCGGAGACCTGGTCATCGCCGTGACTGAACCTCGACATGAGTATGCAGTGCGCGAGGCGCTGACTGGAGAGGCCTGACGCTGTGAGTGACGACCAGCCCGTCTCAGTTACCCCAGTCACGATCGCGTATCTTGGCCCGCCTGGAACGTTCACCGAGCAAGCTGCGGCCCTCTGCCTGCCGACGGCGAGCCACGTCGAGCGAGTGCCGTACCCCAGCATCACCGCCACCGCCGAGGCGGCCGCCCAGGGTCTGGCCGATCGCGCGGTGCTGCCGTTTGAAAACTCCCTCGCGGGCGCGGTTGGCGAGACCCACGATCTGATCATCCATCAGATCACGACGCATTACATCTGCGACGAGATCATCATTCCGATCGAGCACTGCCTGATCGCGCCGACGGGCGCCGACACATCGCGGATCGACGTGATCTACTCCCATCCCCAGGCGCTGGGGCAGTGTCAGCGATATCTGCAGCGACGATTCCCCGCGGCTCGCACCGAGGCGTCCCTGTCGACGGTGCAGGCCGTCGCCCGCGCCGTCGAACAGGGCGACCACGCTGCGGCGATCGCGCCTCGACGCGCCGCGGCCTTACACGACGCGACAATCCTCGAGGTCGGAATCGAGGACGACCACCGCAATGTGACGCGGTTTGTCGTCCTGGCCGCTCAAGATCACGAGCCCACAGGCGACGACCGCACCACAATCCTCTTCGGGACAGCTAATCGTCCCGGCGCGCTGCTGAGCGCGCTCGAGAAGTTCGCCGATGCCAACATCAATCTGACTCGGATCGAGTCGCGTCCCTCCCGCGAACGGCTCGGCACCTATCTGTTCCTGATTGATTGCGACGGCCACCGCTCCGATCCGCCGCTGGCCGCAGCGCTCGAGCAAATGGCGCCTGAACTCGAGCGACTGCGGATCGTCGGGAGCTATCCCAAGGCACCGAGACCCTAGCTGTTGACGACTGCGATCCGTCATGCCTGAGATCCCTGAGTTGCAACATATCGCGCGCGTGCTGACAGAGCGTCTCAGCGGGCGACCGATCATGCACATCGACATTCAGAAGCCGATCGTGATTCGACTGCCGCGCGAAGACTTCGAGGCGGGTCTGCTCGGCGCGCAGATTGAGAGGGTCCAGCGCAGCGGCAAGTTTCTGCTCTTCTACACCGACCGCAGCAGCGTCATGGCTGTGAATCCGATGCTCAATGGACGATTCCAATGGACCTCAGGCCCCGATGGCGTCGCCAAGGCGCACGCCCGGACTTGTCTCACGCTTAGGTTCGCCGACTCTGAACCTGACGATGACTTGGGTATTCGCTACATCGATGAGCGTTATCTGGGCAAGGTTTATCTGGTCGATGATGATGCACTCGCACAGGTGCCCGTGCTCAATGAGCAAGGACCGGACGCTCTCGATCCAGCGCTCGACCAACAGGAGTTTCTCAAGCGGCTGAAGCGTTACCGAGGACAGGTCAAGAACGCCGTCGTCAATGCGAAGTTCATTGCCGGGATCGGCAACGCCTACGCCGACGAAATCCTGTTTCGAGCCGGCATTCATCCGTTCACGAAGATTTCAACGCTCGACGAACCTCGCCGAGTCTCGCTCTATGAAGCAATCAGCGACACGCTTGAATGGGCCTCGGCGATCGCGTCGGAGGAGATCGGCGCGCGAATCGATCGCAAGCCGCGCGACTTCCTACAAGTGCATCGACAAGGCGGAAAACCATGCCCAGTCTGCGGCCACGCTATCTCGGAGGTTTCGCCGAATCGGCGCGTCACGTCGTTCTGCCGTACGTGTCAGCAGAGCTGAACAGATCGCGGTTCTCGGCGTCCGGCTGGTCTAGCCGCCCACCCAGGAGCGTTCGGCGCCGGGGATAAACGGCGCCCATCCGGGCTGACTCTCGAGATACTGGCCAAAGAGGTTGACCGGCGACACACTGGGACGCCTGGGCTCGTTGCGCAACCGCATGCGGGCCTCGCGCGGCGTGCGCCCGGCTTTGCGGTGGTTGCAGCTTCGGCAGGCCGACACGAGATTCTCCCACGTATGGCTGCCGCCGCGAAAGCGTGGCATCACGTGATCGAGCGTGAGATCCTTGGTCGCAGTGCGACGTCCACAGTACTGACAGGTGAAGCGGTCGCGGATGAACACCTCGCGGCGTGACAATCGCATCACCGGCCGAGGTCGCCGAATGAAGTAGACCATGCGAATCACTGATGGCACGTCGAACTCGCCGCTGACCGTCCGCAACAGCGCCTTGGCCCGATCGAGCTGATCGATCACCTCGGCTTTGCCGCGGGCGACCAACACAACGGCTCGCCTGACGTTGCAGACATGCAACGGTTCGTAGTTCTGATTGAGAACTAACACCGACTTGTTCAGAACACTCATCGCACCTTGGCGATCGTACCACCGCTCAGGCAGGCTTGATACGCGCCGCCAATCAACCGCCGCCGAGGGCGCTTCTCAAATCGTCGGCGCCCGTTCTGAGCGTGTCCACTTCTGCTACGAATTCCTGAATCGCGAGATCGAACTGCGCAGGCAGCAACGCTCGCACGAGAGGCGCATTGTCCATCATTACCCAACCGAAGACAGACTCGCCGAGTTGCCCATCAGCGTCGTCAAGGCCAGCGAACACGACAATGGCGATCGCCGCCTGGGCCAAGACCAAACCAAAGAGGACGCCAAAGACGGCGCCGGCAGAGCGATCCGCCCAGCCCAACATCAGCGCCGAGGCAAGTCCGCGCAGCAGCGTCCCGATCACATAACCGACCACGGACACGAAGATCAGAATCGCTCCGAAACTGGCGGCCTGCATCACACCGCTGGGCGACTCGTCGATCGCGAGGTCGATGAACACGTTCTCGTGATACATCCCGGCCAACTGCACGCCGACGACGATCGCCACCAGCGCCACCCCGGCGCGCAAGATGCCCAATCGCCAGCCCCAGAGGCCGACACCGAGCGCCAGAACGACGATCGCCCAGTCGATCCAGCTCAGGCCGAGAAACAATCCCGCATCATTCACATCAGGCACGAAGCCACTCTACACAGATGCCTGGACACCGTTTTCTGCCGATACCGAGACTCTGAAACCGCTTCCGCTACGTGGAGTGTGTTTGATTGCCCTGCGGTGAAGGGATCATGCCGCGCTCAGTCATTGAGACGAAGTCGGATCGCGTCACGATCACGTGATCGAGCAATCTGATGCCCATTGTCCGCGAGGCTTCCAGCAGATCGGCGGTCATGGAGATGTCGGGTTGCGACGGTTCGGCCGATCCTGAGGGATGATTGTGAACGACGATCATCGCCGGGCCCTGGTGGACAATGACGGGCCGCAGCAACTCTGCGACGCGGACCGACGAGCCGTGCACCATGCCCTTGTACAGCCGTTCCTCTCGGATCAGGCAGTGCTGCGCATCGAGCACCAACACCCAGACCTCTTCATGGACCAGATCGCCAAGCAAGCCGCGATAGCGCTCGAACACCTGCGTTGATGACTCGAACGGCTCGCGGGCCGGCCATTCGTCATCGGCCAGGCCGCGTGCCGCGAGTTCGACCGCGGCTTTGATGCGAGTCACTTTGGCTTCACGCAGACCAGAGACCTTCATCAGCTCCTTGACCTCGGAACGCAACAGGCCGACGAGTCCACGTTCCGCCAGGAGCCGACGTGAGATGTCGAGTACATTTTCGCCTTGACGCCCTGAGCTCAGCAGAATCGCCAACAGTTCGGCATTTGACAGCGCGTCGGCGCCCAAGCGCAAGAGACGCTCGCGCGGCCGATCGGCCGGATCCATGTCGGCGATGCGCTGGCTCGCGACGCGCGGGCCGGCATCGTCCTCTTCGAGATCGGATTCAGGCGGTCGAACGCGATCTGCGTCTTCCTGTGCCCACGCCGCTTCCAGCTCTGCCAGAGGGTCGCGCACGAAGTTACTCGTCGCGACGATCGCCGAAAGTAGGCAAATCGACCGTCTCGCGCACCTGAGCGGCCTCGCGCTCACGTTCGCGACGGCGCTCTCCCCATGCCTCCTCGACACCGCGCTCGGGCTCGTCGTCCTCTTCCGTGGGCGAACGCTCTCGTTCGCTCAAGGGCCGCCAGGAGACCACAGCATTGGTGTGCGGATAGTGATGCATGTACACCCACCCGCCTGACTCCGGCATTTCTTCAAACATCAACCGCGGGACGCGAAAGACGCGGCGCGCGACCATCACGTAGTGAGCGCGGAAGAAGAACAGGAGATCAAACTTGCGCCACTTGCGCGCCACCTGGCCGGTCGTCTCGATCGGCTCACTGAACCAATCTCGAAACGCCGAGAGCGCGGAGAACCCAGACAACACTCCGATCAAGCCAAACAGCGAAAAGCCGAACCAGGCCCCGCCGTTGCCGCCGAGCGCGTCGACCATCATGAGCACCGCGAGGGCGGTCAAGAGCGCGAACACCGGCGTCCAGATCATCATCGAACGCAGGATCCCCCTGCGCGCGCGTCGAGGATCAGGCGCTTGCGTGCCGAGCAAATCCTCATATCTAACCTCCGCCACGGCCGCTCTTCCCTTCTTCGACCGACTCGTCCGCGCCGTCGGACACCGACGATTCGCTCCAGCGCGGAATCCAGATCCACTCACCGCGGATCAAGGTCGAGTCCTCTTCCAGCTGCCAGTTCCAGAAGGCTAGCTCCGAGACCGTCACGCCGCGCGCGCTGGCAATCAAGAAGAGCGACTCGCCGCGCTGCACCTGATATCGCTCGAACGAATCTGGGAGCGCCGGTGCAGCAGGATCGGGCTGGCCGGGAACGATGCCGGTCTGCATAGGCAACTCAGTCACATCCGGCGTTGCGTTCGTACCAATCGAGGCGGACGAAACACCCAACGTTGACTCGGCAGTCTCGCTGGAGACCGATGTCTGCTCGATGAGGACCTGATCTGCTGCCGCCGCAGAGGATCCTGCGGTAGCCCTTTGCGTCGATGCCACTGTCAGCGAGGTCGCCGCAGGCAACGCGTCAACCGTCCGCAGCGCGATATCGTCATCCGCCGCTGTGGGACCCAGGAGCGCCGCGACAACCACGACCGCGACCGTGATGACCAGTGCCGCCGCCAGTTCGAGCGAGCGACTATCTCGCTTCCAGCGACTGTTCGACAGTTCGATGACCGGATTGCCTAGCGACATCGCACACCAATGTCAGTGCCGCAGCGGGATCGGTCAGGCGTGCAGCACTGACGCGAAACTCTGAAACCGCGTTAACAGTACCGCACGGGCCCGCTAGGTAGCTGACCAGAATCGATGTCCTCGACCCTGGTCAGTTCGGTCGCGGACGTTACTCGAAGCGACTACTTGATCTCGACCGTCGCGCCCGCCTCTTCGAGCGACGCCTTGATCGTGTCGGCCTCTTCCTGCGTTACGCCCTCTTTGAGCGTCTGCGGCGCCGACTCGACGAACTCCTTGGCTTCGCGCAGACCCAAGTCGGTCACAGCGCGTACGGCCTTGATCACATTGATCTTCTTGTCGCCGAACGCCTGAAGCACGACGTCGAACTCGGTCTGTTCTTCCGACGCCTCGGCAGCCGGCGCGGCGCCATTGGCGACCGCCGCCACAGCCGCCACCGGAGCGGCCGCAGTGACGCCAAACTCTTCCTCGATGCGCTTGACCAGGTCGCGCGCTTCGAGAATCGTCATCGCGCTGATCAGCTCAAACGCTTCGTCAACCTTCGACATGTCTGTCTCCACTCCAACTCGGCCTCTATGGCCGTCTGTTCCCGTTTGTGACGCCCAGGTGTCGTCCGGACGTTGTCGCTCTTGATATCGCTACTCGGATTCGGCCGCTTCAAGCTGTCCGGCTCGAGCCTCGACGATGGCCGCGACGTCTCGGAAGACGGCGCTCAGGACCCCCGCCAGGCCGGCGGCGGGACTGTTCAGTCCACCCGCGACCTTAGCCATGAGCTCGGGACGGCTGGGCACGTCGGCCAAGGCGCCGACCTGCGAGCCGTCCTGCAGTTGGCCTTCGACGTAGACGCCGTAGATCGGCAGCTCGATGCGGTTGTCGCGCGTGTACTTCTGCAGCGCCTTGGGCGCGTCGGTCAAATCGCCGAAGCCGAACAGCAGCGCCGTCGACTCCTGAGCCAAGTCAGCCGCCGCAGGCTCGCCGGCGCCTTCCGAAGCGCGTCGCCACAGGGTGTTCTTGATCACCCGCACTTCGGTCTCGGGTGCTTCGGCGCGGATGCCGCGCCGCAGGAGCTGCATGTCCTTGACGCTCAACCCGCGATAGTCGAAGCCGATCGTGATCGACGCGCGCCCCAAGCGCTCCTCGAGCAGCGCCACCTGTTCTCGCTTGCGTTCAGTCGCCATGCCGCCTCCCGACGTGCCAGCAAGTCACTCGCCTCGTCCGCCCCAACCTGCTCGACCACCAGACCTGCAACCACACGTCGGCCCAAATGATGTTTGGGACTGCCATCGGCTGCTGCCTGCGCTGGACGATTCAGGACTCGTCAGCGACGAGTCGGCCAGCGGTCTTGGGCGGCTCTGCGTTTCGCTTGCATCCGTTTCCGTTCACCCAGCCTAAACCAGAAGCTTGATTGCCGCGTTCACCGAGGATGCGCAAGCGCGCTAGTCGACGTTCAATGACAGCGTCGACTGCGGCTCGAGCTTGATACCCGGCCCCATGGTCGAAGCCATGTTCAGCGAACGGATGTAGCTGCCCTTGGCGCCAGACGGCTTCGCCTTGACGATCTCCGACACCAATGTGGCCAGGTTGTCGAGTAGTTGATCCTCGCCGAAGCTCGCCTTGCCGACGGGCACGTGGACCGAGGCCTCTCGATCGGTGCGAAACTCGACTCGACCGGCCTTGGCTTCGCCAACGGCCTTGGCCACATCATTGCGATCGACGACAGTGCCGGCCCGTGGATTTGGCATCAGCCCACGCGGACCGAGCACGCGACCGAGTCGGCCGACTTTACCCATCAGTTCGCGCTGAGCCACGGCGACATCGAAGTCAGTAAAGCCGTCCTGCACTCGCTCGATCAGGTCGTCCGACCCGACAATCTCGGCGCCAGCCTCGCTGGCCGCCGTGGCGGCATCACCCTCAGCGAAGACGGCGACGCGAATCTGCTTGCCGAGACCATGCGGCAGTCGCGCAGTGCCGCGCAGTTGCTGATCGGCGTGCCGCACATCGAGACCGGTGCGGATGTGCAACTCGATCGTCTCGTCGAACTTGGCTGTCGCCAACTGCTTGATCAGCGATACCGCTTCAGCCGGCGGGTAGTGCGATTCCTTGCTGTATGCCTCAAGCGCGTTGCGGTAGCGCTTGCCTCGTTTTGGCACGGTTAGCCCTCGACTTCCACGCCCATTGATCGCGCCGTGCCGGCGACCATCTTCATGGCCGCCTCAACATCATTCGCGTTCAGGTCTTGCATTTTCTGTTCGGCGATCGCGCGCACTTGGTCGGAGCTGATCGAGCCAACGACCTCGCGTCGCGGCTCCGATGCGCCCTTTTCCAGGCCAGCGGCCCGGCGGATCAGATCTGACGCCGGCGGCGTCTTCAGTTCGAACGTGAAGGAGCGATCCTCATAGATCGTGATTTGCGCCGGAATCAGTTCTCCCGCGCTCGACGCGGTGCGTTCGTTGTAGCTCTTAACGAACTCCATGATCCCCACGCCGTGTTGACCCAGCGCGGGCCCTATCGGCGGCGCGGGACTCGCCTTTCCCGCCTCCAACTGCAGCGTCAACACTGCTCGTACACGCTTCGCCATCCGGCTGTCTCCCTTATCCGCCACCGACTACGAGTCGGCAACGCGCACACGCAAGCGTTCAGCCTACTGCTTCTCGACCTGGTCGAAGTCCAACTCGAGCGGGGTTTCGCGACCAAACATCGAAATCCGCACTCGAACCTTGCCCTTTTCGATGTTGATCTCCTCCACCTCAGCGACCATATCGAGAAATGGTCCATCGGTGAGGCGCACCGAATCGTTGACTGCAAACCCTACCCGCACGCGCGGTTCGTCGACCTGAGTTTGGCCGATGATCTTGGCCACCTGCGTGGGCGGCAGCGGCCTCGCCCGATCGCGTTGATCCTCGCGCGTGCCAACGAATCCCGTCACCCCGGCCGTGCCGTTGACCACGTGCCATGACTGGTCTGAGAGCTCGCCCGTTGTGGGTTCGAGGCGTATCTGCAACAGCACGTAGCCGGGCAGCAGTTTGCGCTCGACCTCGCGGCGCTTGCCGCCGCGAATCTCGACCTCTTGCTGAGTCGGCACGAGCACGAACCGCTTCTCGGCCATCCCCTTTTTGTTCGCGCCTGCTTGTTCGGGACGCAGCTCGATGAACTGCTCCTCTGCATCCATGTTGCGGATTCGCAGGTCGAGCGCATCGCGAACGCGATTCTCGTGGCCGGTGTAGGTATTGATCGCGAACCAGGCGGCGTCCGGCTCCTGGATGCCCTCCAATGAGACGACGGGCGCATCATCATCAGAATCAGCGTCGTCGCTTTGCAGGAACGAGGCGATCGGCGTCGCCTCCTGCTCGACGGGACTGTCGAGGCCAAGTTCAACCAGCGCCTCGGTCGCGGTCACATCGACAGTTGCATCAGGTGCGTTGGGTTCGGTTTCGATACCCAGCGCCTTCGCCGCGGCGAGCACTTCCTCCAGCTCGCGTTCGGCGGCCGTGGTTTCACGCCGGCCGAACCCGCTGTCGGTCGCTCCAGGATCTTGAGTTTCAGGTGAAGTCGTCATCAGGGCAGCAGCGTTTCCTCAACCACGCGGTTCAATCCAAAGTCAATCGCGCCTAGGAAGATCCCTACGGCGATCGCCACAACCAGCACCACGACTGTAAGATTGGCCGTCTCTTGCCGCGATGGCCAAACCACCTTTCGCAGCTCATCGATGATGGCCATCAGCGCGCGTGGATGCGTCAGGCGGTAGAACAGGCTCTGCACACGCGGAGCGTCGGCTGTGGTTGGACGCGACGCCGCGATCTCCCGACGCGGGCGCGCCGGCAACGCGGCGGCTTCGCCTGACGCGCTCAGGCCGCCGCCATCAACGGACCCTGCCATTGCCGGCTGGTCCGACGGCGCGCTCGACCGCGTCGGACGCGGCGTTGCGGCCGCGGCTCGCGGTTGTCCACTGCGTCGGCTGCGTCGGCGGCGGCTATCGCGCGATCTGGCCACGGATCACCGCGTCTCCCGATAAGCCTGCCGCGAGCGGCAGTGAGGGCAGAACTTTGTCAGCTCCAGCCGGTCCGCATCGTTGCGACGATTCTTCGTCGTGTGATACGTGTGCGACTGGCACTCGCGGCAGCGCAGCGTGATAAACACGCGGTCACCCTTCGCCATCGCCGGTTCCCTTTCCGTCGCGCCGGCCCAAGGTTTCGAGTCGACGCCTGACTTCCATCATCGCACGTCTCGCAGGTTGTGCGCCGCTCCTCGGACGCCCGTGGTCGACTATTCGAGGATCGTCGTCACCGCGCCAGCGCCGACCGTACGGCCGCCCTCGCGGATCGCAAAGCGCAAGCCCTCCTCCAACGCAATCGGCGAGATCAACCGCACCTGCATCTGCACGTTGTCCCCAGGCATCGCCATCTCTACACCCTCAGGCAAACCAATCTCCCCCGTCACATCCGTCGTGCGTATGTAAAACTGCGGCCGATAGCCAGGAAAAAACGGACTGTGACGCCCGCCCTCGTCCTTCGACAAGATGTACACCTCCGCCTCAAACGCCGTGTGCGGCGTAATCGAACCCGGCGCCGCCAACACCTGTCCTCGCGCAATCTCGTCCCGATCGATCCCGCGCAACAAACAGCCCACGTTGTCCCCCGCCTCCCCCGTCGGCAACGTCTTCTTGAACATCTCCACCCCCGTCACCACCGTCGTCCGCGTGTCCTTGATCCCCACAATCTCAATCTCCTCCCCGCTGTTCACCACCCCGCGCTCAATCCGTCCCGTCGCCACCGTCCCCCGTCCCTTGATCCCAAACACGTCCTCAATCGGCATCAAAAACGGCTGCTCCACCGGACGCGGCGGCGTCGGCACGTACTCGTCCACCGCCGCCATCAACTCCACAATCGACCCGTACTCCTCCGCCTCCATCTCCGTCGACTCCGACTCCAGCGCCGCCAGCGCCGAACCCCGAATCACCGGAATCTCGTCCCCAGGAAACTCGTAATCGCTCAACAACTCCCGCACCTCCAGCTCCACCAAGTCCAACAACTCCTCGTCATCCATCTGATCTACCTTGTTCAAATACACCACCATCCGCGGCACCCCCACCTGACGCGCCAGCAAAATATGCTCCCGCGTCTGCGGCATCGGACCGTCCGGCGCCGCCACCACCAAAATCGCCCCGTCCATCTGCGCCGCGCCCGTAATCATGTTCTTGATATAGTCCGCGTGCCCCGGCGCGTCAATGTGCGCGTAATGACGCGACTCCGTCTCGTACTCCACGTGCGCAATCGCAATCGTGATCCCCCGCGCTCGCTCCTCCGGCGCATTGTCAATCGAGTCAAAACTCGAAAATGACACCCGCTCCGATGCCAACGACAATACCTTCGTAATCGCCGCCGTTAACGTCGTCTTGCCGTGATCCACATGCCCAATCGTGCCCACGTTCACGTGCGGCTTCGTCCGCTCGTATACCTCTCGCGCCATCGTCGTGTCTCCTCTCGCTGGTCTACTAATCCGCGGCCCATCCATGTGACGCAGCGGACCGTCGCGACGGATGGAGCCCGCATCCAGATTTGAACTGGAGACCTCGTTCTTACCAAGAACGCGCTCTACCGACTGAGCTATGCGGGCAGTGCTCCGCTCTTCTTGGTATGGTCGCGCGACATGCGTCGGCGCCGTACCAGAGCCGCCGTCGACGCAGCTTGGCGTCGCGGCGGACGTTGGATCAATGCTGGTGCCGGGGGCAGGATTCGAACCTGCGAAGCCTTTCGGCGCCGGTTTTACAGACCGGTGGTATTAGCCACTCACCCACCCCGACACTCTCACCATCTTACCCCGTCGCCGCGTGTGCGCACATCCACCCTCCGCGCGGTACGACGATCGGAACACGGAAATGGCCTCGATTGAGGCGCGATTTCTGTTCATCAGCACGCAGACCGCGGCTCGCGTACGAGGGCGGTTTGACTTGACTTGGAGCCCAAGGGGGGATTCGAACCCCCAACCTGCCGATTACAAATCGGCTGCGCTGCCAATTGCGCCACCTGGGCGTGGCTTCATCGTAGTCCGAACTTCGCATCGGCTAGTTTGTTGCACTTGACGCAACAAACACGCGTGCGTAGCCTATGCGTCGCCAGCATCAGAAGCGCGGCTGCGAGGATTGACGACCCCAGGATGCACAGTGAGGACCGTCAGTGAAACACATCGTGATCGCGGGTTCCGCCATTGCCCTGCTGCTATTCGGCGCGCTGTGGTCCTCCAGCGCGAAGGTCAGCGCCCAACCCCCGGTTTGCATGTCGCTCGCGCCCGGAGAGCATTCGATCACCGCGCCCGCGCGAGATCGAGATGGCGAGGTCACCTTTACGCTGAGGGTCGCGCCTGGCGGTGTCGTGACGGAGTTCATCGAACCGGGTGGACAGTCGATCCCTCCGGCGTCAATCTTGACCATTTTCGCCGGCGCCGACTCGTACCCGCTGCCTGAAGGCGTCGCGATCATTGAGTGCGACGCGGGCTCAGCGTCAAACACGTCTGCGTCATCAGATGTCTGTCTCAACCTTGAAGCCGGCACACACGAGGCTTCGGTGACTGCGGGCGGACGCGCCTACGACCTCATCCTCCGGGTCGGCGAGGGCGGCGTGGTCCAAAGCGTCGAGCTGTTGGGTCAGACCTACTCGGCTCAAGAGGCAATGGGATTACTTGCAGAATTCGGGGCCACCTTGCCAGCTGGGCTGCGAGTTGTTCCCTGCGCGACAGGCGAATCGGGCCCGATACCCGAGCTGTATCCCACATCCGGCACGGGCGGCCTCGCCGAGGAGTCCCGCGGCGGCGCCTGGCTCGTGATGGCGACTGCGGCGACTGCGGGCTCGCTGCTGCTCGCGGCACTCGGGCTGACTCAGCGACGACGCCTCGTCCCGCAGCTTCGCGACTAGCTGGTGGTCGGCGCTGGGACAACTTCGCGCGCTAGAAGCGCAGCGCGCTCTCGACCAACGAGTCTGCGCCGGGCTCGTCCTCAGGTTCCTCTGGTTCAGGCTGGACTCGGCGCCATCGAGTGCCGTCTCGCGTGTCCTCCAGCGCGACCCCAAGGTCGGTCAATCGATCGCGGAGTGAGTCGGCCAGCTCATACTGTCGAGCGCCGCGCAACTCTTCGCGAACAGCAACTAGCAGGTCGATAAACGGCGCGGCGTCCGACTCTCCCCCACTCGTCACCCCGGCGAAGCCTAAGCCGAGCACGCCGCCCAGCTCTACGAGCGCTTCGACTGCATCGCCAGCGGGACGATCCTCGGCGCGCGCGCGATTGATCTCGCGCGCCAGGTCAAACAGCGCCGCCAGCGCTTGAGGCGTATTCAGATCGTCCTCGAGCGCGGCAATGAAGGCCTCCCGCGCTGATGTCGGATCGACATCGCCGTCGCCCTCAGGCAGCGGCAAGGTCGCCGCGGTACGCAGGCGTTCCGCGCCCCGAGCTGCCGCTGCAAGCGAATCCTCGGAGTAGGTCAGCGGCGAGCGATAGTGTCCGCCGAGGACGAACATGCGCAGTCCGTCGGCGCCGTATCGATCGAGTCCTTCGCGCAGGCGCACGATTTTGCCGGTCGACTTCGACATCTTTTCGCCGCCAACTTGCATCATGGCGTTGTGCATCCAATGACGCACGAACGGATCGAGCCCCGAGAATCCTTCTGACTGGGCGATCTCGTTCTCGTGGTGAGGGAAGATCAAGTCCATGCCGCCTCCGTGGAGGTCGATCTGCTCACCCAGGTAACGAATCGACATGGCTGAACACTCAATGTGCCAGCCAGGCCGCCCCGGACCCCACGGACTCTCCCATTGCGGCTCGCCTGGTTTGGCGCCCTTCCACAGGGTGAAGTCCATCGGGTGTTCTTTCTCAACGCCGATGTCGGTCGGTTCGGCCGAGATCATGTCGTCGATCGAACGACCCGAGAGCTTGCCGTAGCCAGGCATCTCACGTACACGGAAGTAGACATCGCCTCCTGCCGCATAGGCCATGCCTTTGTCGATCAAACCGCTGATCAGTTCGATCATCTGCGGAATCTCTTCGGTCGCGCGCGGATGCACATCGGCCGGGGCGATACCCAGTTCGCGCCACTCGTCCATAAACGACGAGATCTGACGTTCGGCCAGTTCGGCGACGCTGATGCCCTCCTGCGCGGCGCGGGCGATCAGTTTGTCGTCGACATCCGTGAAGTTGTAGACCAAGCGCACGCGACGTCCACGCCATTCGAGATATCGGCGCAGCGTGTCGAAGATGATGATCGACATCGCGTGACCCAGATGCGCGTCGTCGTACGGCGTGATGCCGCAGACGTACATCGAAATCGGATCATCCAGCGGCTCGAACGGCTGCTTGCGACGCGTAAGCGAGTTGTACAGGTCCACAAACCAACCCCAATCACCGGCAGTGCGCAGTCACAGTCAATGCGCATGGCGCTTGCGAACCATGAGCAAGCGCAGCGTCATAGAGAGCTTAGTCAAGCGCCGCCTCGAAACCGATTGACCAGCTCACGACTTGGCTAGCAGCCGGGCTAGCCTGCGGCCGTTTCGCCGGGATGCGCTGCCCTGTCGTCGATTTGCGCGCGCAGGCGACGCAGCTCAGTCCGCAGGTCGGCGACTGCTTGCTCGAGCGACTCTATGCGGTCGTGTTCAGGGTCGGGCAGACGCAGCACGGTGTCGTCGCCTGGGTCGTAGTAGGCGACCACGTGCCCCGGTACTCCCACGACGGTCGAGTACTTCGGCACATTCGAAACGACTACCGCGCCCGCGCCGATTCGCGCGCCGGCGCCGATCGTGACAGCGCCGATGATCGACGCGCCCGCGCCGACCAACACATCCTCGCCGAAAGTCGGATGCCGTTGTTTGCGCATCGTCGACGTGCCGCCTAGGGTCACGCCCTGGTGCAGATGACAGCGCCGACCGATCCGCGCCGTCTCGCCGATCACGACGCCCATGCCGTGGTCAATCAGGCAGGGCGACGCAATCTGGGCGCCGGGATGGATCTCAATGCCTGTCAGCCACCGACCGATGTGAGACAGCAGTCGAGGTAGGACCGGCACGCCCAGTCGTAGAAGCGTGCCAGAGATGCGGTGCAACATCAACGCGTGAATCCCGGGATAGGCGACCAGAACCTCGACCCACGACGTCGCCGCGGGGTCGCGTTCAAGCGTGAACTGCACGTCAGCCCAGACGTCGTCCACGAAGGCGTCGAATCGCTCGCCTATCCGTTGCAGGATGTCCATGAGAGCAGCCTATCTGTCTGAGTGCGAATCGCGTGCGACGCGCACGGTGGCGACAGCGAACGCAGCCAGACCTTCCACTCGCCCCAACGCGCCCATGCCTTCAGCGGTGGTCGCTGCGACGTTCACCGCTGACGAATCGAGCTTGAGCGCGCCTGCGAGGCGCTGACGCATCGAGTCGACATACGGCCGCAGTTTCGGACGCTCGGCGATTACTGTTGCGTCGATCGACTGCGGCGCGGCGCCAACTTCGGCCAGTCGGTCCATGACAACTGCCAGCATCGCCACTGAGTCGGCGTTGGCCCATTCGGGATCATCCGTTCCGAAGAGAGCGCCGATGTCGCCAAGTCCAGCAGCGCCGAGCAATGCATCGATGATTGCGTGCGTCAACGCATCCGCGTCGGAGTGTCCCGCCAGGCCCTCGGCGCCAGGGATCGTGACGCCGCCAAGCACGAGCGCTCGCTCGCCAGTGAAACGATGCGCGTCAATGCCGATGCCGCTGCACAGCTGCGCATCGCGGCGACGCGCTCGAGAGTGACCGCCTATGCCGGCGTCGAGCAGCGCCTCCGCGACTACCAGATCGTCGGGTGAAGTGATTTTGGGATTCGCAACGCCTAGATCATGCACGATGACAGGCTCGCCGAGTCGTTCAACGAGGCTCGCGTCATCGGTTCCGAGGAAGCCATCTTGGCGCGCCGTCTCATGCGCTCGGCGCAGCGTTCGGGCGCTGAACACCTGCGGCGTCGCCACGGCTCGCAGCGTCGACCGCTGTGGCGTGGACGCAATCTGTTCATCGGGATCAACGACTTTGATCGTGTCGGTCGCTGCGCCGCCCGCGACAACGCTGACATCTTCGGATGCACGCTCGATGCAGCTGGTCACCGCCTCAGGGGTGATCAGTGGGCGGGCGCCATCGTGGACGAGCATCAGGTCGACCTGAGCCATCGCCCGTAGACCGGACCACACCGAGTCCTGCCGCTCGCGCCCGCCCGGCGCCAATGCGCGTATTTTGTACAGCCCTCTACAGAGCTCCGCAACTGCGTCCCGATTCGCCTGAGAGGTCACGACCACCATCTCATCGATCGACTCACAGTCGTGCAGGGCCGCCAACGACCAGGCGAGGACGGGTCGACCGGCCAGATCGGCGAGTAACTTGTCACCGCCGCCCATCCGTCGGCTGGCGCCGGCGGCGAGCACGATCGCGCCGGTTCTCGGTCTACGACTCCGCCGATCGCTCATGCTCGCTGCGCCTGCGTTGCTTCGTCGGTAGCCAACTCAGCGAACACCATGCGGCCAGCCTGAGTCTGAATCACACGCTTGACGACTAGCTCGCGCGACTCTCCGATCGCCGAAGCGCCCTGTTCAACGACGACCATCGTGCCGTCAGGCAAGTAGCCGACGCCTTGATCCGCATTGCGGCCCGCCTCGATCACTTCGATCTGAAGCGGCTCGCCAGGCAGCACGCTGGTCTTTACTGCGTTGGCGAGCACATTGAGGTTGAGCGTTCGCACGCCCTCAAGTTCGGCGACGCGGCCGAGATTGCTATCGGTGAGAGCCAGCGCTGAACCACGCTCGACTGCCAGTCGCACCAATCGCGCGTCTACGTCACCGTCGGCATCTGTCGAGTTGTCGTCGATAATCTCTGTCGCTACCGTTTCGGCGGCCTGCAGACGAGTCAGCAGCTCGAGGCCGGCTCTGCCGCGTCCGCGGCGCAGCGGATCGGAACTGTCAGCGACGCGTCGCAGCTCGTCAAGCACGAATCGCGGCACGACCAGGTCGGCAAGCAGAAAGCCGCTGGCGGCGACATCGGCGATTCTTCCGTCAATGATCGCCGAAGTGTCGAGAATGACTTCCGAAGGCGCAGCTTGGCGTCCAAATGCGACCGACTCGGCTACTTCGTCCGCGCGACCGCGGACCGTGTTGACGAATCGCTCCACCTCGGAGCGGCGTCCCAGGGCGACACCGATGCCGATCGGCGCGAGCAGGATCGCCATCCCGATCGGCGCGAAATCGCCGGCGGCCCCGGGCAGCGTGCCCAACACGGGCGAGAGCAATGCAGCCGTCACCAACGCTGCGACCAGTCCAAAGCCGCCGAGCAAGATTTCCAGCGTCGAGATTGAGCGGAGCAGTCCCTGTCGCAACCACCACGCCGGCCACAACGCCCAGTCGATCACTCGCCGCGCGGCCTCCACCACGGCTGTCACTAAACACGTCCCAAAAGAAAATTGGCGGCCATTCGGCCGCCAATCAGTCCAGAGCGGTCAACCGCCCGAATAAATCCTGGCGCACCGTCGAAACGTGTGCACCGTTCCATTGTACACGGTGGACGCTACAAACGACGAGGTCAACGAGGTGATGCAGCGGGAGTCCAGCCTGTCGAGGCCTATGGCATCGCCTCCGCGGTTAGCGCCGGCGTGACCCACCACGTGTATCCCTCGGCCAGGCGCGTGAACTCTATCCAGAGTTCCGAACCGTTCCAGATATCGGGAAACTCGTCTGAATCACTGTCGACGCCGGGGATCACTCCAGCCAGCGAGTCGGGGAATGTCTCGTAGTAGATGACAAAGATC
The DNA here is from genome assembly GCA_965221705.1 of Dehalococcoidia bacterium. GTDB lineage: Bacteria > Chloroflexota > Dehalococcoidia > Bin125 > Bin125 > Bin125. The sequence goes on along the minus strand of OZ244908.1, from coordinate 2,013,393 downwards.
ACGCGCCGGACTTCTCCATAATCGGTCGCGGAGAAGAGGTGTAGCCGACCGCCAAACAACGCTTCAGCGCCCTGCACCTGCGCCTCAATATTGCGAAAGACGGCGTCAAAGTGTTCCCGTCGCACGTCGACCAGGTTGACGCCGTAGTAGGGCGGCGCCAGCGACGGTAGCTCCTTGGCAAAGCGCTCGCCCCAGTTGGGCGCGTCCGGGCTGATTGCTGGCAGCGGATGGAATGCCGACCGAAAGTCGCTGGGGGAAAATAGGGAAGACGACACACTGCGGTCCCTTCGGCTCTGCCAGATGTGCGAAGGCTACCCACTTCAGAGCCCTCCCACGACGCTTGCGAGTGTGATCTCCCCGCATTCTGCCTCTTCCGACTCTCTGGTAGCGTGAACCTGCAGTTGAGACCAACGCGAAGATCTGCACGAAGACTGCTCTGATGCCCACTGTCGATATCGACCCTCTGTTGCGCGGCGTCTCCAAGCCCGCCCGATACGTCGGCGGCGAGTGGAATGTGATCGAGCGCGACTGGCGCGAACGATCAATCCGCTGGGCGCTGATCTATCCCGACCTCTACGACATCGGTCAATCCAACGGCGGGCTGGCGATCCTTTACGACACTCTCAATCACACCGAGGACACCTTGGCCGAACGCTGCTACGCGCCCTGGCCCGATATGGCCGACAGCCTGCGCAGCCACGGCCAGCCGCTGTTTTCGCTTGAGAACCGTCACAGCCTGCGGGACTTCGACGCGCTCGGATTTTCGCTGTCCTACGAGCTGACCTACACCAACATTCTCGAGATGCTCGACCTGGCCGGGATACCGATCCACAGCCTGGCGCGAGGCGCTGACGATCCGATCGTGTTCGCTGGAGGCTCGGGCGCGCTCGTTCCGGAGCCGCTGGCGCCCTTCATCGATGCCTTCGTGCTTGGCGAGGCCGAGGATGTGATCCTTGAGATCAACGAACTGTTGCACGAGGCGAAGTCGCAGTCGGCTGAACGACTCGAGCTGCTTCGCGCGCTGTCGCGCATCCCTGGCGTGTACGTCCCGCGCTTCACCGAGTGGCGCTACGAGGCCGACGGCACGCCGTCGGAAATCGTCGCCACTGACGAGGCGGCATCGATCCCCGTCGTTAAACGATTTCTCGAGGGTCTGCCACCAATCTTGACCAAACCGATCGTGCCCTACTTGCAGACGGTTCACGACCGCGCCGGGATCGAGATCCAGCGCGGCTGCACTCAAGGATGTCGGTTCTGTCAGGCCGGCATGATTTACCGACCGTTGCGCGAGCGAACGCCCGAAGAGGTCGTCGCCGGAGCGCGCGAGCTGTTTCGCAACACCGGATTCGACGACCTGTCACTGGTGTCATTGTCGTCCACGGACCACTCTCAGATTCAAGGCATCGTCCGAGCGCTTCGGGCTGAGTTTGGCGACGGGATCGGAATCTCGCTGCCGTCGACGCGCGTCGACAGTTTCAGCGTCGATGTCGCGCTGCTGTGCGCGCCGCGCAAGAAGCACTCGATGACCTTTGCGCCCGAAGCGGGCTCACAGCGCTTGCGCAACGCCGTCAGCAAGGTCGTTGACGAGCAGGACTTGCTCGATGCCGCGCGCAATGCCTTCGAGCAAGGCTGGACCTCAATCAAGCTCTACTTCATGGTCGGCCTCCCAACAGAGACGATGGCCGACGTCGATGGCATCGTCGACTGGGCGGCGCAGGTGAAGCGGATCGGACGGGAGATCGTCGGCAATCGGGCGCGGGTGCGCGTCTCCACCTCGAATCACGTACCCAAGGCGCACGCGCCGTTCCAGTGGGCGCGACAGGAGACGCCGGCCGAGCTGGAGCCGAAGCATCAGCTGCTCAAGCAACGCACGCGACAGGCGCGCCTCGATCTAAGTTGGAACGATCCGCAAGAGTCGATTCTCGAAGGCGTGCTCTCGCGCGGCGATCGTCGGCTGGCGCCGGTGATCGAGACCGCTTGGCGTCGAGGCGCGCGATTCGATGCCTGGAGCGAGCACTTCCGCGAGCGCTTGTGGTGGGACGCGATGGCCAAGCATGGCCTTGATCCCGACTTCTACTGTCATCGCGAGCGCGATCTGTGGGAGCGCTTCCCCTGGATGCACATCGCCTCAGGCGTGTCGGAGGCTTTCCTGCGCAAGGAGTGGCAGCGCACCTGGAACGAACTAACCACGGCGGATTGTCGCAGTGGATGCAACGTCTGCGGCATGGAACACGCTGCCCAGCTCTGCGAGTTGAAACTCGGCGATCTGATCGCAACGCGTCGGGCAGGCAAAGACAGTCAGGGCACTCAACCGGGAGCAGTCATCAGCGTGCTCTAGCGCTCACGCGTTAGGCTCGGTACGGCGCGTCGAACCGACTCGAACGAAGTGGCAGAGAAACCCGCCTCAAATGTCCCGCGATGTGCTGGAACACCTTATCTGGAGCCTCGACCAGTCCTTTCGAGACAAGCCCGAGCATTCGCTGATCGCCAATCTCTCCTCAGTTACGACGGACGATCTCGACACGGTCGTGTCCGGCGCGGGTCGCACGATGCGGGACCTGATGATCCACTGCGGCACCGTCAAGCTCATGCACGCGAATCACGCGTTCGGCGACGCCAGTTACAACTTCTGGACGACCTGGCCTCATGATGAGCCAATCGGCGAAGCGTCCTTCGAACAGCTGCTCGAGTGGCTCGAGATGGCCCATCTCAACGTGATCGCCTCGGTGATCAAGCTCGATGGCGACCAGGAACTCGTTGCCCTCCGGCCAACATACTGGGGCGCCGAGTGGGAAACGCGTCGCGTACTCGACGCGATCGCTGTGCACGATGTCTATCACGCCGGCGAGATTAATCACCTCCGAGGGCTGTTGCAGCGGGCGAAGTGAGCGAAACAAGCAAAGCGCCAGCGACGTTTAGAAGCGCAGCAACTCGCCATATCGCTGCGCGTCACCCGCGGGCCCAACCATCGCCAAGCGCAGCTCGTCCTCGAGCAGCAGTTCGTGTGCGAGACGCTGGATGTCCGCAGTGCTCACGGCCTCGTAACGCTCGTTGACCTCGTCGACCGAGCGCACCTCGTCGAACAGCAGCGCCTGACTGCCGTTCCAGGCCGACACGGCGCGCGTGTCCTCCATGCCCATCAGCATTCGTCCCGCTGCCAGCCGACGGGCTCGTTGCAGTTCATCCTCCGACACACCGTCGCGCAGGCGCGCCAACTCACCCAATGTCGCGGACAGGGCGTCTTCAACGTTCTCTGGGTCGACGCCCATCGATACTTGCATCACGCCAGAGTCGCGCAGCAGCGCGAGCGACGCGTGGATGTCGTAGACCAATCCCAACTCTTCGCGCACCTTGAGAAACAGTCGCGAACTCATGCCATCGCCGAGCATCGCCGCCATCAACGACAGGGCGTGTCGATCGGGATGCGTCGCGGTCACAGCCGGCAAGCCCAAGCAGACCTGAGCCTGTTCGGTCTCCTTGATTCGCACCGCGACGCGGTCGCCTTCGAGAGAGATCGGCGCCGCCAGACGAGATGACGCTTCGGTTGGCGACCATCCTTCGCTCAGCTCGGCAATGCGCGACAGCACGGACTCGGGCTCAATGTCGCCTGCGACTGAGACCAGAGCGTTCTGGGGCGAGTACTGCCGTTGCCAGTAGGAACGTGTGTCGTCGAAGGGAATTCGGCGCACCGACTCAGGAGTGCCAGCGATGTCGCGTCCCAGCGGCGTGCCGCGCCACATCACTTCCGCCATCAGTTCGCCGACCAGTTGATAGGGAGAATCCTCGACCTGGGCGAGCTCTTCGAGTATGACCGAGCGCTCTCTCTCAAGCTCGTCGCGATCGAAGCGCGGTCGCGCGGCCATGTCCACGATCACGTCAACGGCAGTCCGCCACTCGGTTCCAGGCACTTTGGCGTAGTAGACGGTCAGCTCACGATCGGTACCGGCGTTGATGTATCCCCCGACACCCTCTATGGCGGTCGAGATGTCCGCCGCAGATGGGTATCGCTCGGAGCCCTTGAACAAACAGTGTTCGACGATGTGCGACACGCCAGCCAGGTCATCGGACTCGTATTGCGATCCTGCGCCCACATACAGAGACACCGAGGCGGAGCGCGCCGACTCGATCGGTGTGCAGAGGACGCGCAGGCCGTTGGCGAGGGTCGAGATCTGAGGGACGCCTGTGGCGCGCGCGGCCACTACTGCGCGCCCCACGTCGTGTCACCCGACGACTCATCGCGCACGATCGAGTGCGCCAGCGCGCCGGCGACGAACTCATCGATCGACGCGCCAATCGTCGTATCGTCGCCATGTCCGTTGAAGGTCAGCGTCTCTTCGGGCAGCCCGTACAGCTGCGTCACGATCGAACGCACTTCCTGAGTCACCTGCGGCATCCCGCGCGTGTTGCCTGGACCGCCTGGAAACAACGTGTCACCGACGACACAGTACGGATCGTCGGCATCGGCGATGTAGTACGACACCGAGCCCGTGGTGTGTCCTGGTGTGTGCAACACCTGAAACTGCGATCCGCCTAGGAGAATCGTCTCGCCGCCCTGCAGGTGGATGTCAATTTTCAGATCGCGTTCCAGCCAGGGATGCTGGTCGTCGGCCACGGTGTCGGATGCGTGCATGTAGAACGGCACTGATGGACCGAGTCGCTCGCGTAGCTCGTGGTACGACTTGATGTGGTCGGGATGCGAATGAGTAAACAGCACCATCTTGGGCGTGGCGCCCGAGGCCTCGACGCCGGCCATGACCAGTTCGTGCTGCGCGACGGCGTCGATAATCGCCGCGTCGCCTGTGCCCTTGTCCACGAGAACGAAGGCGTTGTTCTCGAACGGCCCCCACGACATCTGCATCACAACCGTCCGCCAATACACTCGCAACATGCGCGACTCGGCGTGTAACTCCATGCTCATCTCAACCTCCAGCCGTGTCGCCTCAGTCTAGCCAGCCGAGGGGAACGTCCATGTCCGACCAAGCACCGATTGACGCCCTCGCCGACGTGCTTCCTCTCACCGCCGCAGCCGACAACTCGGGAGTGCTCCAGATCGGCGGCTGCGACGTGCGCAAGCTCGCGCGAAACTTCGGGACGCCGCTGTACATCTATTGCGAGCGAACGATTCGCGAAACATGCCGCGCCTATCTGCGCGACTTTCAGGCGCAGCTGCCGGACGCGCGGGCGCACTATGCCGCCAAGGCTTGGCTCAGTCCAGCGCTGACGCGAATCTTGGTGGAAGAGGGCTTCGGCCTTGACGTCGTTTCTGCCGGCGAACTTCATGTCGCGTTGGCCGGCGGCATGGACCCTGAGCAGATCGGTTTTCACGGCAATGGCAAATCACGCGATGAGCTCAAGTACGCCCTCGATCACGGCGTTGGACGCATCATCGTCGACAACGACGACGAGCTCGCTTTGCTTGACGAGTTGACGCAATCGCGCGCCGTCGAACAGCGCATCATGCTTCGCATCACGCCTGGCGTCGACGCGCAGACCCACGTTAAGACAACCACCGGTCTCCGCGACAGCAAGTTCGGGTTCCATTGCCCTCAGGCCAGGCTGAGGCCGCGGTCGTCCGCGCGATGTCCGCGCCCTTTCTCGATCTGACCGGCTTTCACATTCACCTCGGCTCCCCGCTATTCGACATCGAGCCATACATTGATGGAATCGCGACGATCGGCGAGTTCGCCAATCAGATGCAACAACGACACGGTTATGTCTGGCGCGAGTTTTCTCCCGGCGGCGGCATGGCGCTGACTTACACCGCTGAGCGGGTCGCTCCCGCCGCCGATCGCTACGCCGTCCAGATCGCGAACGCCATTCATACTGCCTGCGACGCCCACGGTTTGCCGCTGCCCGCGGTGCACATCGAACCTGGCCGTTCTGTCGTGGGGCGCGCCGGCGTCGCGCTTTATTCGGTAGTCAGTCGCAAGCACATTCCCGACACGCGAGATTATGTCACGGTCGACGGCGGCATGGCTGACAACATTCGACCAGCCATGTACGACTCGCAGTACGAAGCTGCGCCAGCCGAACAGATGCGTCGCCTTCCCGAACAAACCGTCACCGTCGCAGGCAAGTTCTGCGAGTCCGGAGATGTCCTCGTCCGCGACGCCCAGCTGCCGCCGCTCGAGATCGGCGAACTGGTCGCCATTCCTGCGAGCGGCGCTTATCAGATCGCTATGGAGAGCAACTACAACCTCGCCCTGCGACCGGCGATCGTCATGGTCAACGACGGCAATGCGCGGCTCGTTCGCCGCCGACAGACCCTGAACGATCTGTTGGGACTCGAACTCCAATGACCTCTGCCGCGCCACCGACCGAACGATGGGGCGCTCATACTGCAGCGCCCGCTGGACGCACGCTCGCCGCGATGCTCGAGGCCGAGCGCCTACCGCACGCGCTGCTGATCGCGGGGCCAAGCGGCGTCGGCAAACGCGATCTCGCCATTCGCATCGCCCAGGCGTTGCTCTGCGATGATGTCGTCCAATCAGGCGACGGCATTGCCAACGGACCGTGTCGAGCATGCCGCAGCTGTCTGCGGCTGCACGACCCCAACCACCCGCATCTTGAACCGCAACACCCGGACGTCGAGGTGATCACGCCGGGCTCGCTCTGCGCGGTGTCCGACCACGATCACGTCAACACGCGCACGATCGGCATCTGCGTGGTACGGCGGGTTGAGCATGCCTCCACGCTGGCGCCGTTTGAGGCCCCGCGCCGAATCTTCATCATCGACCCGGCCGACTCGCTCACCGCTGACGCCGCCGACGCGATTCTGAAGACGCTCGAAGAGCCTCCCGAGCGAGTGCACTTCATCTTGGTCAGCGCGCGCGAAGCGCAACTCTCCGAGACGATCCGTTCGCGTTGCCGAACGCTCACGCTGTCACCGTTGCCCACGGCGCAACTCGACATTTGGCTTGAGCAGTGGGCCGCAGACGCTGACCAGGCGTTGCCAGGAGATGCCGACAAACGCGATGAGCTGGGCCGACTCGCGCGTGGACGTCCCGGTTGGCTGCAGACCAATCTGCAAGGCGGCGATCCCATTGGCCAGCGCGCCGCCCAGATCGATGACGCCATCCGCATCGCGCGGGCATCGCGCAGCGAACGACTCGACTGGTGCGAGCAACTCGTCGGTCGTGGCGCGACGCCGCAGGCGATCGCCAATCTCGATCTGCTCCTCGAAGCCTGGATCGACTGGTGGCGGGACCTGTGGCTCTGGCAGAACGGTCAGACGAGCGCGTTGATTCACTGTTCGCAGCGTGAACGAATCGCGGAGCATGCCGCCCTGTACGATCAACAACACTTGAGCCAGTTTCTGGAGCAGATTGAACGCGCGCGCGCGCTCATCGGTCGAGGCGTCAACGCCCGACTCGCGCTAGATGTGCTCCTCCTCAGCATCCCGGTTGCCAGGGAGCATTCATGAGTCAAGAGACCAACGAGGGCCCGGCGGCCCAGCCTGTCGACGCTCCGAGCGACGATCCTGCTGAATCTGCCGATAGCGTTTCGGTTGCCGACGACCGGGTGATGATCGGCATTCGCACCCGCGAGGCCGCCCGCATCTACCACTTCTCCGCACCGCGAGGAACAGTGTTCCAGGGAGACTATGTCGTGATCGATCGCGGTCGCGGCGATCAACTCGCGCGGGTCGTCACCGTGCCCGACGATGACGCTTCCGGCCAGCCTGTTCCGCGAGACGTGCGGCCCATCGTGCGCATCGCCGACGGAGAGGATCGCACTCGCGCGAACGAACAGGCCGACCGCGCTGAGCGCATCGTGGAAGAGATGCGCAGCGCCTCGGCTCGCAGCAACCTCGGACTGTATCCCGTGGCTGTTGAACTCAACCTGAGCGGTGAGCGCGGCGTGGTCTGGTTTCAGGCCAACGATCACGTCGACTTTCGCTCGTTGCTCGATGACGTCCAAGACCGCTTTGACGTACAACTGCAGATGCAGCAAGTGAATCAGCGCGAGCGCGCGCGATTGGTCGATGGCTACGACATCTGCGGCCTACGACTCTGTTGCTCGAGCTGGATGACTGACTTCCCCCAAGTCGGTATTCGCGTCGCCAAAGATCAGGACCTCTCACTCAACCCAGACAGCATCTCTGGAGTCTGCGGACGTCTGCTGTGCTGTCTGACGTTTGAGCACGAGGTCTACCGCGAGATGCGAGGCGCCCTGCCTCGGGTCGGGAAACGCGTCAGCACCCCTGCCGGGATGGGCAAAGTGATCAAGCTCAACGTACTGCAGCAACAGGTCACCATCGCACTCGACGATCATCCGCAACGCGTCGATGTGCCGGCCGACGAGATCGGCCTGGCCGTACGCACTGAGGAAGCGCCGAACCAAGCGCTGGTCGAAGCCGAGCGCGCACGCCGAGAGGACGACGAACGAGCTGCCAACCTCCGGCGGGCCGCCGCACCGGCCGAAGCCGCCGGCTCCCTTGACTCTGATGACCCTGACAATACAGACAGTGCTGGCAATGCTGAACAGCCACCAACACGGCCTGCTCGCAGAAGGCGGCGACGATCCGGGCAGTCTCGACGAGAGCAAGCGGCTCAGCCCCACGAACAGTCCGACCGCGAGTCAACGACAGACTCGGCCGATTCGACCGAAGCGACGCAATCGAGCAAACCCAAGCGTTCGTCACGCCGTAGGCGTCGCCGACAGCCTAAAGTCATGAACCAGTCGGAGAGCCCTCAGACGGCCAATGAGTCGGCGCCAAACCAACAACAGGACGGGGAAGCGCGCCGACCGCGTCGCCGACGCCGCCGCTCGCGCCAGCCAGTCAATCAACCTGAGTCGCGCCCGCCTGCTGACACGTCGGAGTAGGCGCCTTCGCTGCTCGCGTTTCGCGCAGAGTCCTCAGACGCCGAACTCATCTCCATCGAGCCCCTCGGCGGCCACTGGCGGCGCGCCGCCGCTGATCCGCGCAGCCAGGTCAAGTAACTGCTCCTCGTCGTACCAATGCACCACGATTCGTCCACCGCCCGAGGACCCCTTCGCGCTCGTTCGCAGCTCGACTCTCGTGCCTAACGCAGCCTCCAACCGCTCGAGGGCAGCCGCCATAGCCGCCGACGTCGGCGCTACCCGTCGCGCGGGTGCGGGTCGGCTGGATTTCTCGGACTTGTCGCTGATCTCTCGGATCGCCTGCTCGAGCTGGCGCACCGACCAAGACTCCTCAGCGGCGCGTCGGGCGAGCGAGCGCTGCCGCGCCTTGGGAGCGGACAACAGCGCACGTCCATGTCCTTCGCCGAGGGCGCCTGACACGACCAGATGCTGAATCGACGCCGGCAAACGCTGCAAGCGCAGCACATTAGCCACAGCGGCTCGGCTCTTGCCCACCTCGCTTGCGATCTGTGCTTGCGTCCATCCTGCATCGACGAGACGCTGATAGGCCGAGGCAAGCTCAATCGGATTCAGGTCAGCGCGTTGCAGGTTCTCAACCAAGGCCAGCGTCAACGAAGCTTCGTCCGCGCGCGTGTCCTCCTGAATCACGATCGGCACAGTCTCGAGCCCGGCAAGGCCGGCCGCCCGCCATCGTCGTTCGCCAGCGATCAACTCGAACCCCGCGGCTTGATTGCGACGGACGAGCAGCGGCTGGAGAATGCCATGCTCGCGAATGCTCGCTGCGAGTTCCTGGAGCTGAATCCTGTCGAATTCCTGGCGGGGCTGCGACTGATTGGGCGAAATTGCGCCGATCGGCGCGCGAAGTTGCGTTTCGGACAGTGCAGCATCGCCGCTTGACGGAATCAAGGCGTCCAGCCCGCGCCCGAGCCCTCGATGCTGGCGCCGTTCCGCCGCGAGCGGCGAACCTCCAGGGCTCGACTCCGCGCTTGCGGCATCGCGATCATTCACGCCGACACGCCGTCAACTGCTACAGGTCGATACAACGTCGAAGCCGGCAGCGCGTCCAGACGGACAAAGAGTTCCTCTGTCAGTTCACGGTACGCCTCGGCCCCACGCGAGCTGGGCGCGTAATCGAGAATCGGCCGCCGATGGCTGGGCGCCTCGGAGAGGCGAATCGAGCGTGGAATGATCGTGTCGAATGTCGAACTGATATGCGTTCTGAGCTGGCCCGCTACATCCTGAGACAGACGAGTGCGCGCGTCGTACATCGTCGCCACGACGCCCAGCAGATGCAACCCCGGATTCAAGTGCGCCTGTACACGCCGAATCGTCTCGAGCAATGCTGACAGTCCCTCGAGCGCCAGATACTCGCACTGCACCGGCGCGATTACGCCATCCGACGCGGTCAGCGCGTTCAGAGTCATGAGACCTAACGAAGGCCCGCAGTCGATCAGCACTAAGTCGTAGGAGTCGGCCACCGAAGTCAGCGCCTGGCGCAGTACATACTCGCGTTCTGGTTGAGTCGCCAACTCTATCTCCGCGGCGACGAGATCCATCGAGGAAGGCGCGAGGTCGAGCCTGGGCCAAGGCGTCGGCACTACGCAGTCCGCGAGCGTCGACTCGCCCAATAGTGCGTCGTAGAACAGCGGCTTGGTCGACTCGACACCCAACGCTGAGCTCGCGTTGGCCTGCGCGTCGGCGTCGATCACCAGCGTGCGATGGCCCAACTCCGCCGCTGCGGACGCGAGATTGACCGTCGTCGTGGTCTTGCCGACCCCGCCCTTCTGATTCGCCACCGCGACGACACTCACGTCAGCAGTTCTCCGCCAGTCTCCGCCTGTCTCGTCCAGCCTCAACGTGAGCCGACCGAGTTGGACTCAGGATATCGTCAACCCGTTACGTCAGCTTGCGACAGTTACTCGTCACGGTACCGAATCCGCACTCGGCGCGATTCACCCTCGCCGAACGACTCAGTCGTCAGTTCGGGATCATCCTGTAGCTGCAGATGAACAATCCGTCGCTCCGCCGGCGGCATCGCGCCTAGAGTGACGTCCTCGCCGCGCTCGCGCACCTCCGACGCGGCGCGTTGCGCCATATCGACCAGCGCCTCTTCTCGACGGCGGCGATAGCCATCGACGTCGACCGTGACTGGATTGTTGCCCGTCAGCGCGCGACTGATGATCACGTTGACCACATATTGCAGCGCCGACACATGGGACCCATGCCGGCCGATCAACAAACCGAGGTCCTCTTCACCGACCGGATTCACGTCGAGCACCGCCACCGCGTGACCAAGGCCGTCCATCGGCGTCTCAGGATCGCGCGCGGTGACGTCGACATCAAAACCGAGCTGATGCGCGATGTCGGTCAACACTTCCACGGCGAACTGCCGCGGATCCTCATTGGGCTCAAAGTCCGGATCGGCGAGCAGCTCAAACGGCGCAAGCGGCGGCCGCGCCGGTTGTCGCTCACGCGCCTCATCGCGACCGCGACCCTGGCCAGCGGATCGTCCCCGACCGCGATCTCGGCGGCCTGCGCTCGAGGCGCCTTGTCGCCCGCGCGAGCGCGAGCGATGGTCAGGCTGAACCACACGTTGACTTTCCGTCCGGTCAGCCTCAGCGTCGTCACGTTGTTGGCGATCCGGCTGGACCGTCGCGCGACGAGCCGATCCGCGGCGAGCGCCGCCGGAACGTCCGCCGCGCTGTCCGGGCTCCAGCTCCGTCAGGTCCGCATAGTCATCGATTTGCGGCAACGCCGAAGTCTGTGACTCCTGAGCGCCACGACCAGCCCCAGCCGATCCCTCGCGTGGAGTGACCCGGACCAGAGATTGTGCGTGGCCGATTCCGAAGATGCCGGTGCGTCCCTCGTCCAACACCTCTACATCGACCTGCGCCCGCGCAAGTCCAAGTCGGCGCAACGCGGCCTGGACCGCATCATCCACTGTGCGCCCAGTTTGCTCAATCGCTTCCCTATTGGCCATAGCCAGTGCTCCGTCTCATCGGCAGCATGACGGCGCGGTGATGTCCTCTCCCACGCGTCGACACTGCGCGTCAACTCCTGAAATCCGTCATCTCGATCGGTTCGCCCGTCTGCGACGCTGTCTGCGCCGACGCGCGGCGCTGCTCGAACGTCGCGGCGGCCGATCAGTCGGCGCCGCCTCGGTTTCGTCGGTATCGGCTGTTGAGGCGTCGTCATCGCTGGCGTCCACCGCCGCGCTGCCCGGATTGCCTGCGGCGGCAACAGCGGCAGCCGCGGTCGGCGCTGGCAACGGCTCAGAGGACAGCAGCCACTTCCAGGACCAGCGCATGCCCTGTCGGTAGAAGTAGTAGTAGTACGACGTCAGAATCGTAAAGACCGATGTGACCAGCCAGTACAATCCCAGGCCCGCTGGCACTTGCAGCGTGAAGAAGCCGAACATAAACGGCATCATCCAGAGCATCGTGCGGTTCATCGACTCCGAACGCTCGTCGCGCGGGCCCATCCGAGCGGTCGAGACCTTCTGTTGGATGTAGGCGGTGACGCCGACCATGATCGCGAGCGGCAAGGACTGTTCGATCGACGACGATCCGAGGTCCCAAAAGAGGAAGTCGCGATTGATCGGTATCGCCGACGTGATGTAGTGCCAGTCGTACAGATCGCTCGACAGCCTCAGCAGCTGTTCCGGTGTGTCTCCCAGCGTTCGCCTGAGCACCTGGTACAGCGCAATCCAGATCGGCATCTGCACCAGGAGCGGCCAGAGGCAGCCAAGCGGATTGAAGCCCGCCTCGCGGTAGACCTTCATCAGCTCTTCCTGGCGACGCTTGGGGTCTTTGTACTTCTTCTGAATCTCCTGCATCCGCGGCTGCATCTCTTGCATCGACCGCGTCGCGCGCAGCTGACGCAAGGTCAGCGGATACGTAATCACCCTCACGATCAGCGTGAACAAGATGATCGCCACGCCGTAGTTGTCATCGATGGCGTGCGCAATCACAATCAGCCCGTTCATGATTGGGCCGATCAGAATGTCATTCCAGATGAAGTCGAAGATTTCCATCGTGGGTGTCAGTCCTGCGGATACAACTTGACAGCCTGATTTGCGCCGAGCAACACGGCGAACAACGCGCCGTCTTCATCGCTGACCAGAATCCGGTCGTCGCGCAATATGGCGTTGGCCATCAGGTCTTTAACGTCGTCCAGATGAAACTGCCGCAGCGCCGAACCGTCGGCGGCGTTCAGTTGGTGAATCGTACCGCCGCGGGCGACGATGACGAGAATGCCGCCGGCGTCGCCTGAGTCGGCCTGCAGATCGACGTAGAGCGGCTGCGCGCGAATGCGGTCGCCTGCGGCGAAGGGCGTCAGCCATCGCCGAGCGCCCGTCAGGGCATCGAAGGCGTACACGTTACCGCGCAGATCAGTGGCGAACACGGTCCCGTCTTGGATCAACGGCGTGCCCCAGAGCCAATGGGAGGCTTCGGCGACCCACACTTCCTGCCCCGTCGCCGCGTCGAGCGCGTACAAATTGCGATCCAGGGCGCCGATGTAGACCAGACCGTGCGACGCGGTGACCGCTCCAGCGACGCCGCTCTCGACCGTCACCTGCCATGCCGATGTGCCCGCTTCTTCGCCGTCCACATGCAAACCCGTCACGCGACCATCGAGTCCAGCCACGACGAGCAATCGGCCGCGCTCAGTCTCGACCAACGCCGGCCCGCCCCAAATCTGTAAGTCCGAACCGCCATCCCAGGTCCAGATCGCTTCTCCAGGCTGTTCAACCTCGATCGCGTGCACCTGATAGGCCGTGTCTGCGACATACGCGCGCGAGCCGTCGACGACGAGGTCAGCGACCAGGCGCGCGTCGCTCTGAAATACGACCCGCGCAGACTCTCCGTCGCGCCGGATGGCGTAGAGCGCGCCATCGGCGTAGCCAGCGAGCAGCCACTCATCCGTGGATTCAACCCAGGCCGGGTCGGCATAGAAGGCGATCGGCTGAATCTCGCCATCGAGACCTGGAAACAGCCCATCGTCATCGGGAAACGCCCAGATGGCGGCGCCGAGATTGCCATCGACCAACTCGATCGCGACCACCTGATCCTCACCAGTGGGCGCGATCAGCCTGGTGTCGGGCTCGATGGGATCTAGCGTCGGCGCGGCCCAGCCGTCGGGCTGGTCGGCGACGTCGCAGGCGGCGAGCAGAGGAATCAGCAGCAAGAGCGGCAGCGCCCACAGCGTTCGCGACACCGCGTGTCGCCCTGCCGAAATCCTGTGGCGCCTCTTGGCGCGCGTCAGTAGTTGTTTCACGTGAAACAGTCGCCGAAGAGTCCGCAAGCTTTCGGCACATTCGCCGTTGGCCGAAGATGCTTCGGTGTGTCGCACCGGCATCTGGCAGGCGTCAACCTGTTTCACGTGACACATCCTCGGCCGTTGCCACAATCGTGCGAGGCCCGGGCGCCGGGTCGTAGCCGCCAGCGCTCAAGGGATTGCACCGCACGACGCGCCACACCCCCCACGCCACCCCCAACAGCGCGCCTCGCGAGTGCACGGCGTCGATCATGTACTGCGAGCATGATGGCTCGAATCGACACTGCGAACCGAGCGCCGTGAACAACGGCGATAGCGCACGTTGGTAGCCGCGTAGCGCCCAAAGTGTGGCCCGAGTCACAAAACTCAGTGGTCCGCTATTCGACTGCGAACCGGACTGAATCAACTCACACCACCTTCGCTCGATCGCGATACACGACGCTGCACGCGGCTGACCAACCGCCGCATCGTTGCATCGAGTTCGGCGTACTCCGCCTCGACGGCGCCCATTCGCGCAATCACGACCACGTCAAGACCACGGCAGCTGCCCTCGCGACTATTGACCCTCGCTGCCTCTCGCAAACGGCGTCGGATGCGGTTGCGCGTCACTGCTCCGCCGAGACGAGCGCTCACCGCGTATCCGAAGCGACACGGTTGCTCGGCCCATGCCTCTCCACGCCATCTCGCGCGTAGCGCGAGCGGACCGCTCGCTGCAGAGAGTCCGTCGCGAAACACAGCGTCGAACTCTGACTTGCGCCGCAACCGCTGTTCAGCAGTCATGGAGTTCTTGCCAGATTGTCATCTGCAACACATTGATCAACCACGCCCCGAGCGCGGCACGCAGTATCACGTTTCAGCGCTCCGTCGCGGTCAGACGACAGTCAGTCGGCGCCGACCTCGAGCGCGTCGACGCTTGAGCACGGCTCGACCGCCGCGGCTCGACATGCGCTTCAAGAATCCGTGCTCCCGCTTACGCGGAATCCGCTTCGGCTGATATGTGCGTTTCGGCATCAGAACCCCCAACACGTCACGGGACACACGAGCCCGTTCAACGAAGAGCGCAGAACAAGTGCCGTCAGTATACGTCAGCCCGGCCTTCAGCCCGAACCGACCGAGCTGACTTCCGCGATCGCCCGATACACCGCCCAGGTCTCAATCACGTACTGCACGTAGCTGCGGGTCGAGGGATAATCCAAGGCCGACAGGAAACCGTCCACACCCACGAGCGGCGCTGCGTCCTCCCACCGAGCCGCATTGCCGGGACCGGCGTTGTAGGCCGCCAGCGCCATCACCGGCTCAGAGTCGAATCCCTCAAGCTGACGAGCTAGATACCAGGATCCGAAACGAATCGACAGCTCTGGACGCGCCAAGTCGGCGTGCGCGTACTCGATACCCAAGCCGAGCGCAATGTCAGATCCGGTAGTCGGAATCACCTGTGTCAGCCCGACTTCGCCGGCCAGCCCTTCTGCATCAGCGTCGTAGAGACTCTCGCGCCGTATCAACGACCAGAGCAATAGTGGATCGACACCTTCGACACCAGAGTGCAGCGCCATTACCTCAGGCCACGGTTGCGGGTAGGCATAGCGCAACAGCTCAATCGGCGCTTCGGTCCAATCGAGACCAAACAGGGCCATCAGCTGCTCCGCCGCGCGTACTGACGCGGTGAATTCGCCCTGCTCTGACAGCAGCTGTGCAGCCTGAGCCAATGCCCAGGGATCGCCGGCGAGCCGCTCCACCCAAGCTGAGAGCTGACGGTCAGCTGCTCTGTCGAAGCCTCCCAAACGCAGATCGACCGCAGCGAGCCACTCCGCATCATCAACCAGCCGCTGCGCCGGCGGATCCGCCTCTCCAGTCAGTCGTACTAGCCAATCCGAAATCGAGATATCTAGCGCCGACGGTGAATCAACACCGGACAGCGCCGCGGCGCGCAACCCAAAGTAGCCGGCAGGGTCGATGGCCAGCGTCTTGGCCGCCAAATCGGCCGCTGCGTCGTTATCGCCAGCCTCTCGACTCATGAGTGCGGCCCAATAGAGAAACTCCTGGCGCTGGTCGTCGCCCCAGTGGTCCGCGCCGATGTTCGCCGCATCCCGATAGCGCTGAGCCGCCTCACTCCAGTCCCCGCGTGAGACGGCCGCTCCAGCCCATCGCCGAGCCGCCTCTGATGCCCGGCGCGTCGTCGGCTGTTCCTCAGCGACTCGCCGCCACTGAGCTTCGGCGGCCGACGTGTCGCCGTCCGCCAGAGCGAACTCGGCCAGCCGCATCGACGATTCAGCCGCGAGCGGATCAGTGGCGTCGCGACGAATCACGGCAGCGTATCCGAGAGCCGCGCTCTCGCTGTCGCCGTTCTCATCGTGAATCGCGGCGATGTAAAACTCGCCCGCCACTTGATCCGCCAGCACGCTCGAGCCGCCCAGCGCGTTGAGCAGCGCGCGTCGCGCCTCGACCCAACGCTGCTGATTGAACCGAATCAGGCCGAGCGACAACTCATCAACATCAGCGCCAGCGTCAAGCAGCATGCCGACCGCCTCGAAGGCCTCGGCGCGCTCGCTGTAGTCCTCAACCAGTCGCGTCCAGGCGGCGCGAGCGGCCTCGAGATTACCGGCGTCCCGCTGGATGACCGCAATTCGACTCAACGCCGCCGCCTGGTCATCGCGCCAAGGCGAGGACTCGAGTAACTCGTCATAACGTTGGAGCGCGCGATCGGAGTCGCCGCCAATGTCGAGCTCGGTGGCGGCCACGTGTATCGCCCGCAATCTGTCCTGCGATGGCAGGAGTCCATCCAACGCTCGCTCGGCCCACTCGATCGCCTCTTGACCCCGGCCCGCTCGCTGCAGTGCGTATGCGGCTTCAAGTGACAAGACCGCCCAGGCTGGACCGCTGGTGTTGACATAATCTTCCAGCAAGTCAAACACCACTTCGTCGTCAGATCGCGCCATGGCGAGCTGCGCGCGCAGCAGCGTCAGCCAACGAACCTGGTCATCGTTGAGCCGCTCGTCGGTCGCCGAGAGACCAGCAAGGGCCGCCGCCGCGTCGTCGTTGCGGTCCATTCGCAGCAGCAATCGGATCCGACTCAGCTCAAGCGCCGCCGCCACCTCGTCGCTGAGGCCGACCTCAACGTCGAGCGCCGAATCCAGCGCCGCCAGCGCCTGGTGCCAGTAGCCGTTGTGCTCAAGCGCCGAAGCCTCGGCGACGAGCAACGCCGCACGTCCCGCCGGCGCGCGTATTGGACGCTGCGCATCGGCGTCCTCCTGAATGGCGTCGCCCGATGATGACGCTTGTCCCGCAGTGGTGTCGTCAGTGTTAGATGTTGGAACGGACGCCTGAGCAGGCTCAGCGACCTCAGCCTCCTCGCGCGAACAAGCCGCCAGCATCAGAACCGATAACAACAGGCCAATCCAACCGCAAACCCAACCTCGAGCCAACCAACGGATACCATGAGCCGCGATCAGTCGATTCACCTGATTCACATCGTCCCCGGAACACACCCACTCACGCCTGACCCCTACTGTAGCCCCATGACCAATCAATCACGCCTGTCAGGCTGACTCATGGCCGTCCAGTCAACCACCAGCTGGGTAGAGATCAACGTTGACGCTTTGGCTCACAATGTCCGAGTGCTGCGGCGGCAGGCTGCGCCTGCCGATGTCGCCGCAGTGGTCAAGGCCGATGCCTACGGCCACGGCGCCGTTGACGTCGCTCGCGCCGCGCTTCAGGCAGGCGCCGCCTCGCTCTGCGTGTTCACGATCCAAGAAGCGATCGAGTTGCGTCAGGCCGATATCGACGCCCAGATCCTGTGTCTTGGACCCTTACTAGAAGGCGACGCGTCTCTCGCCGCCGGCAACGACATTGCCGTGGTCATTTGCTCGACGACCCAGGCGAATGAAGCCGCCAATGCCGCCCGGCGACACGGTCAGCGTCTGCGGGTGCAAATCAACGTCGACAGCGGCATGCAGCGCTACGGCATCGCCCATCAGGATGCCGTGGAACTCGCCGCGACCATTCGCTCCCACTCCTCGCTTGAACTCGAGGGAATCTTCACACACTTTCCTGACGCCGTAAATCCGAATCGCGCCGCGACGCTCGAGGCGGTAAACCGCTTCGCCAGGACCGCCGGTCAGATCAATGCGCCGCTACGACATGCGTCAGCCTCAGCCGCCACGTTTTCGATTCCTGAAGGCGCATTCGACTTTGTTCGGGCCGGCATCGCGCTCTACGGCATCGATCCGGCGCCTGACTTCGAAACTGCAGAGTCTGAGCTGCTCGATCCAGTGTTGTCCTGGCGAGCGGCGCTGCTTTCGGTCCGAGAAGTGGCCTGCGGAGAGACGATCTCCTACGGCGGCCTCTGGTCCGCGCCCAGAGACTCACGCATCGGCGTCATCGGAGCGGGGTACGCAGACGGACTGCGACGCGCGCTCTCTCCAGGCGCCAACCTTCTCGTCCAGGGCCAGCGAGCGCCAATCCGCGGCGCCATCTGCATGGACAGCGCCATGATTGATCTCACTGAGATTCCTGAGGCGACGGTCGGAGACGTCGTCACTATCATCGGGCGCGACGCCGATGAACGTCTCGCGGCGTGGGACTTAGCCAAACAGCTGGACACGATTCCATACGAAATCTGTACCAGCATTGCCGCTCGCGTGCCTCGACGCCTTGTCGGCAACTCGATCCGTTCGTAGGATCAGAATCGGAGACATTCACATGAAGCAGACGACCATCGCCAACCGAGTCCCAAGCCTTGCGCCCAGGCTCGTTGTACTCATTGCACTCGCCGTGGCGATCGCTACTGCGCTGTCACTGATTGGCCAAGGTGACGCGAGCGAGTACCTGATCCAGGAAGAACCCGAGCGCGGCGCGACCGTGTCAGAGGCGCCGCACCAACTCGTGCTGACGTTCGACCGTCCTTTGGCTCAAGTCCAAGGGGCGCATCACGTCGAAGTGACTAACGCCGGCGGAAACAGGGTCGACGACGGTCACCCAAGCATCTCGACATACAGTCAGCGCACGCTCATCGTGCCGATCAAAGCTGAGGCAGACGGCGCGCTTGACGTATCGTTCACGGTCATCCTGCAGAGCGAAGGCGAGCGACTACGGGTCAGCTCAACCTACGGATTCACCGTCGACCACACACTGGCCCCCGACGAGGGCGAATCCGTCGAAGCTCCCGCCACGGCAAAGTCCAGTCAGGCGCTGGTGCTCTGGACGATTGCGATTCTGCTCGGCATCGCCGCCGCTGGCGGACTGGTCTACTTCCTGCGCATGGCGACCGGCAACTCACGTAGCTCGCTCGAGCCAACAAACCGCAGCGTGTTCCGCGACTGACCTGCGCTCAGTCGTCCTGTGATCCGCCCGGGATGCCGCCCGACATCGTTGGAATCAGCGGCTGAGGGTCTTCGTCGCGACGCGTCGATCGCTCAGGCAGATCGATAATCGCTTGCTTGACGCGGGCCACGTCCTCATCGCTTGCGCCATCGATGAGCACCAGCGCGGCGACGCCCGAGTCCCGCATCGCATGAATTTCTCCAACTGACACGTTCGCTGGACACATCACACCGATCGGCGCCATCGTCAATGCCGCCAACCGACGAATCTCCAACACGCCGCTGACGCTCAAGGGGAAGTTGATCGACGCAGCGACGACAGCAGGTCGAAGACTGCCAAGCGCCCTCGCATCGGACTCTTCAATTCGCGAGTACGGCAGACGGACGACATAGTCAATCTCGTCGTCCAGCAAGCCATCCGCACGCGCGTCTTCAATCGTGAATGCGACGAACGCCGCGCCCCGTTCCTTCGCCTGCGCCACGGTCTCTTCCGTCAGCACCACCAGCCGCGCGCCCCAAAAGTCAAGCTCTGCCGACTCTGCCGCCTGAGCCTCCGCCTCGCTGATCGCGACGCAGAAGTCGCCACCGGCGACCGCTCCAACGGTACCGACGAGCATCGACGGCCGCGTCTCGTGCGCGACGGCGCCGAAACCCATCCGCCGTTGACTTCCCATCCTCCGATCGCGGATCGCATCACTCAACTTGCCCATTCAAGCGCTCTCTCTCCATCGCTTCGACCACTCTGGAGTGACGCCGACGTCAGCTCAACTACAATCCAGCTTAATTCAGGCCCCAGTGTTCGGCCTGTCAGCCTAACTCGAGCGAACGGAGAACGCGATGGACGTAGGCGACTGGTTGGCCGCGCCGTTCGGCAGCGACGTGATCGAGTGGGCGCCGATCCCATTGCGCATCGCGCTGGGAATCATCTTCATCGACGCGGGCCTGGGCAAGTTCCGACGCGGCATTGGCGGATTCTCCGGCTGGCTCGAGTCGCTCGGCGTGCCCATGCCCCGGCTCGCTGGCCCCGCAGTGGCCAGCATCGAGCTGGGCGGAGGCATCCTGCTCCTCGCTGGCCTGCTCGTGCCCTGGATCGCCATTCCGCTCGCAATCAACATGATCGTCGCCACCTACGTCAACAAGTTCAAAGAGGGACTGCCCTTTCAGGGCTCATCCGACAAACAGGGCTACGAGCTCGATGTGCTGCTTGTCTTTGCTTGCATCGCGCTGATTCTGATGGGCGCCGGCCCGGCCTCGATTGATTCCATCCTCAGCTAACCGCACGCACGAACGAGTAACACTCGCAAGCGCCGCTTCCATCTGTTCGCGGCTGGCTACCGTCTGCGGACGACTGGGGGTATCTAACCCGAGCTCACTGTAGGCTTTGCCAGCGTCGCCACTGATACGCCCTGGACGGAGCAGCGATGGAGCGTTGGTCAACCTTCGTCGCCGAGCACCCCTGGCGCGTGATCGCCTTGTGGGTCATCGCCGTCGTCTTGATCGGCCTCGCCTCACGACCATTCGGCGGTTCGCTCACTGACACCTTCGACGTCCCCGGCGCCGAGTCCCAGCGCGCCTTCGACCTCCTCGTCGAGCGCTTTCCGGCTCGCTCAGGCTCCGAAATGTCCGCTGTGTTCCACACACCAACCGGCAGCGTCGCCGACGCGCAGGTCCAATCCGCCATGGCCGACTTCGCACGTCGCGCCACCGAGGTGGACGAGGTAGCGCTTGTCAGACTGCCAGGCGATGGAGGCGGCGGCACCTCTCCCGATGGACGCACTGCGCTCGTTCGTGTCGTGTTCGACAAGCTCGCCAACGAACTCCTCTCAGAAAACATCGGCGACGTGATCAAGCTCGGCGAGAGATATCGCAGCACCCTGCTTCAGGTTGAGTTCGGCGGCGAGCCGGTACGCGAATACGAGACCGAGCCTCCCGGGGCAGCCGAGCTCGTCGGACTTGCCGCCGCGCTTGTCATTCTGATCATTGGCTTCGGCTCCATCTTGGCCGCAGGGATGCCAATCATTTCCGCACTCGTCGGACTCGGCGTTGGCACGATCGGCATCCTGATCGCCGCATCTTGGCTCGACATCTCAACCGTCGCGCCGACGTTTGGCGCGATGCTCGGCATCGGAGTCGGGATCGACTACGCGCTCTTCGTGATCGCCCGCTTCCGCGAGCAGCTCGCCATCGGCGCCGATCCCAGCGAAGCCGCCCGCGCTTCAGTCACCACTGCGGGGCGCGCCGTCGCCTTCGCCGGATCGATTGTCGTCGTCGCTCTGCTGGGACTGTTCGCGATCGGCATTCCGCTGGTCGCCAACCTGGGTCTGTCGGCAGCCATCGTTGTGTTGCTAGAAATGATCGTCGCTATCTCGCTCTTGCCAGCGATGCTGGTGCTGCTCGGCCGGCGCATCGACCGATTCTCGATTCCCGGACTGCGCTACACCGCCGGCGGCGAGCGCGGTGTCTGGTACCGATTCTCGCGCCGCATCGCACGCCGACCATGGGTCTTCCTGACTTTGGGTACCGGCGTGCTCGTTCTCTTCGCGATTCCAGCCTTCGACATCGAGCTGGGCGTCTCCGACGACGGCAATCGACCGTCGACCTACACCTCGCGAAGAGCCTACGACCTAGTCGCGAACTCCTTCGGTCCTGGGTTCAACGGCGCGCTCTTCGCCGTCGTCGACAACCCGTCGCGGCGACTCAGCTCCAATGAGCTCAACAGCATCAGCCGCGCGCTGATGCAGGACGATGGCGTCGCCGCTGTGTTGCCGCCTGATCCCTCCTCCAACGGCGAAACTGCGCGCATCACGATCATCCCAACGACCGCGCCTCAAGAAGCAACCACGCGTCATCTAGTCACTCGACTGCGCGAAGACGCTGTTCCGCGCGCGCTCAACGACGCAGATGAAGGAACAAGCGTGTACATCGCAGGATCGACGGCCGCGGCCGAGGACGTCACCGCCAAGATGATCGCGCGCCTGCCCTACTTCTTCCTGATCGTGATCGGCATCTCCGTCCTGCTGTTGATGATGGCCTTCCGATCGATCCTCGTCCCACTCAAGGCGGCGGTCATGAACATGCTCGCGATCGGCGCCTCCATTGGTTTCATCGTTGCCATATTTCAGTGGGGCTGGGGACTCTCCCTGATCGGGCTCGATCGCAGCGGCCCAATCGAGTCGTTCCTGCCGATGTTCATGTTCGCCATCCTCTTCGGACTCTCGATGGACTACGAAGTGTTCCTGCTCTCGAGAATCCGCGAGCGATGGTTGGAAACCGGGGATTCCAACGAGTCCGTTGCGTTCGGCATCGGCGCATCGGCGCGCGTGATCACGGCCGCGGCCGCGATTCTGGTGGCCGTCTTCGCCAGTTTCGCCATCTTCGGCGACGAACGCGCGGTCAAGGAGTTCGGCTTGGGCATGGGATTCGCGATTCTGATCGACGCCACCGTCGTGCGCCTGATCCTGGTGCCCGCCTTCATGCAGATCGCCGGACCCGCCAACTGGTACATGCCGAGTTGGCTCGACCGCGCCTTACCCGGACTCACCATCGACCCGCCGGCGCCTGTGCGCACGCGCGTCGAGCGCGTGATCAGCATCGCGCTGCACATGGTGCTCGCCCGACCGCAGAAGGCGGCGACGCGCTCCCCGGGCCAATCAAGTTGAACGGCGGGCGCCGAACCTAGTCTCGGCGCTGCACCTCGATCTGCCACTCGCTGATGCCAGGCTCGTCGGCGCTCAACTCGACCGTCCACTGGCCGGGGCCTGGTTCACTGGCGAGGAAGTCCGCACGGGCCAGACACGAGCCTGAACCGGGGCAGGTAACCAGCACGCGACCCTCGACGACGACCTCATTGCCAAGGTCGGTCACGCTGACGTGACCCAACGCGCCGTCAACGCCGATTAGTGATACGACGATCTCGAACGCTCCGTCAGCGTCGTTGACCAGCAGTCCGTTACCAACCGACTCTGAACCCAGTCCGAGCAGTGTCGCCTGCAAACCTGCTGCGCTGCCGATGCCGCGAAGCGAAATCGCTGGCGGTGGCGATGGCGCCGGCAACGTCATCGCCGCGGGCATCGCGTCCGACTCGTCGTCGGCTTCCATCGCCATCGCTTCCTCAGGCGGCTCCCCGCCAACCTGTGTCACGGTGAGCAGATACGCGCCGGTGCCAACGTCGAGATAATCTCGGACAGTCACCTGAACGAGTCCATCTTCGGCTGGCGCCAATGTCAACGCGGCGTCTCGGCCAAGAGGACCGCCTCCCGAATCGTCGTCGACCAAGTCAATCCCGGCGCCCTCAACCATGACCAGGCTGTCAATCAGCAGACTCTGCACAGTCACTTCATACTCGGCGCCCGCTCGCAAGGACAGCAAGAAACCATCCTCTTCGCCCGCGACATCGATCGTGCCAACGAATGGCGTGTTCAACACCAACGGAGCGAGGGCATCCGCCTCGACCGTCGACATGAGCGGGGCGCTCGAGCTCACCTCGTACGCAACGTCATTTCGCATCGACGACATCCGGTCATCTGAAGACCCGTCTTGCGCGCCTGCGTCAACCATCGCTGGTTGGCGCGAGATACGTAGTTCGTACGGACCAGCGGTCTCCGGGGCGATGCTGATGATGGTCGCGCCGGCGACCAAGGTCGACTCTTGCAGCGTGTCGCCGTTGGCGTCGATGACTTGGAGCGCGCTCTCGCTCGAGGAAGAGACAGACAGCGACACGACCTGACCGGTGGCGTCGTCGCCCAGGAAGAGCGAAACCGACTCCTGCATCGCCCCGATGTTCACCGTGTGCTCATTCGACGCCGTCGTCGGATCGGGTACCTGCGAGTTGACGAGCTCGGCCGGGGGCAAACTGCGCGCCAGATCGCCGCTAGAGACGTACAACCCGGATGAAACCAACTGATCAGTCGCAAGACCGATCACCGTGCCGTCGTTGTCGACCAACACCATGCCGCCCGTGACCACGTCGCTGCGGGCATCTGTGCGCAGCAACGTGCGGCCGCCATCTTCCCATTCGCTGACTCCGCTCAGCACTCCCGAGCGCACTGTCGGTAGCGCCCCCTCAACGTCGGACGCGGCGAATCCCACCGCATAGACCGAGGATCCGAGCGGGATCTCTTCACCGTCACCGAGTCGCGCTCCCGGAAGTCGCCGCACGAGATTTCCGTCCAACGGCCCCAGATACGCCAGGCCAGTGAGCTGGTCCCGCCCAATGACTGGAAGCGACTCAACCATGTCGCCGTTTGAGAGATGCGCATCGGCTGCGCTGGCGCCGCCGAGAGCCTGTTCGTCAACGATGATGTAACCGTGACTGATCACGAGCCCTGTCGCGACGCGATCGCCGCTCATGACGAAGGCGAGACTCGGAAACAGAATGCTGTAGGCCGTCGCGCCTTCTCCACCGCCGGAGGCTCGAGGCGGAGGCTCGGGACCGGGCTCTTCAGCGGGAGCTTGCGCAGCTGGAGCGGAAGCCGGCGCGGCCGGCGTCGGTTCAGCCTGCTGCTCGACCATTTCCTGCTGTCCCTGTTGACTCTGTTGGGCCTGTTCGTCGTCCTCAGTGTCATCGCCGACCAGGTCGCACGCGCTCAACACCAGTGCCGCGGCGACCAACAGTGATGCCAGCAACCATCCTCGATGACGCATACGATCGGTCAGCATGAATGCACTCATCTTGCCTCGGCTCCCGTCGCTCTCACAGGATCGCGATACGCCCAGAACAGCGCGCCGCGGACGTTGACGCCCGTGATCATTGTGATCGGAGTGTATCCCACCTCAAGAATCGCACCGCGACGCCAGAGCCGCGATACTACGTGCCGACAGACTGGCTTAGCAGGCAATCGCACAACCGAAACCGCGCTCCGAATTCAGCAGACAACGAACGAGACCAGGTGGTTCCATGCAGTACATCGTTCTGGTGAGACTCTGGCCCGAAGGAATCGACGCGACGGTCGACAATCCCCAGGCGCCGCTGGACGCGGAGCGCCGGGTCTCGGTGCCGGACGTGAGCGCTCTGGGGATCTACGCCGTGCTCGGACCTTACGACTTCACCGCGATCATTGACGCGCCCGACAACGATGCCGCTGCGCGTTGGTCGATCGCCTTTGCCGCGGAGATTCGAGGCGAGATCACTACGATGCCCGCGGTGCCAATCTCGCACCTCGGAGACCAGTCTCGCGAGTCTGACATCGATCAAGTCAGCGAGCCGCTGCCCGGCCAGGCCGAGCGCTAGTTCAAACGAACGAGTTCCACAGTGCGTCGCTGGAGCCGGCGGGGGGATTCGAACCCTCGGCCTACGGTTTACGAAACCGTTGCTCTACCACTGAGCTACGCCGGCCAGAGCACGGATCAGATCGTATCGCACCTCCGCGCCCTATGACCGCCCCGGCCGTCATGTCCCTTACGAGCCGTATGATGCGCCGACCGCGCCGACCACGCTGCCCTATGGTGCAACCATGTTCCGCCTCACCGTGTCGACGCTCGACGACGACTTCGTCGCTCCGTTGCAGCCCGCGCTCGAGCGCGCTGGACTGCAAGTCGTGCGTTTCGTTCCGGCCGAGGGCAATCAACCAGACCCCGCGGCAGCTCCCGACGTCTTGCTGTTCGATTGGCGACACGCCCTGCCGCTCGCGAAGCTGGCCGAAGTCCAGGCGTGGCCCGATGCCATGCGGCTGGCGGCGCTACGGCCGACTGATATGAGCCTGCTCGGCCCGACGCACGAGTTGGATGACTTCATCCTCGCTCCCGTCCAAGAAATCGAGCTTGTTTCTCGGGTCCAACTGGTCCTCTGGCGACACGGACGCGCGCTGACGCGCAACACGCTCGAAGCCGGCGACCTCATGGTCGATACATCCAACTACCAGGTCTACGAAGGCGGACGTTCCGTCTCGCTGACCTTCAAGGAGTTTGAGCTCCTGCGGTTTCTGATGACGCATAACCAACAGGTCTTCACACGGGAGACGCTGCTCAACCGCGTCTGGGGCTACAACTACTACGGTGGCTCTCGCACCGTTGACGTGCATATCAGACGGCTGCGCTCCAAGCTCGAGTCGAGCGGACAGCGCTACGTCGAGACCGTGCGCAACGTCGGCTATCGCTTCGCGCTGCCACTGCGATAATCGCGCTACAGAGACCCGCAGCCGCCTCACCAGCCGAGCGCGTAACTCAGGTGTAACCCAATCCGGCCAGATCTACCTGTCGCTGGCCATACGATATGACTGGCAAGCATTGAGACTGCGTGGCATGCGGTGTCGCCCGTGTGAGAGTCCAACCGGTCCCACCCGCGCACCAGACAACGAGAGGCAACAGCCAATGACAACCCTTGGCGAGATTCAGGCGCTCATTCAGGATCAGGGCATTCGCCGCGTCGACCTGTTGGTCACCGACCTGATCGGCCGCTGGCAACACTTCAGCATCCCGGCGTCGCGAGTCGACGAAGACCTCGTCGAGGGCGGTCAGGGTTTTGACGGCTCGTCGCTGCGCGGATTCCAGAGCATCGACGAATCGGACATGCTGCTCCGTCCCGACCTTGACTCGGCCCGCATTGACCCGACTGAGTCGGTACCTACCTTGAAGTTCATCTGCAACGTGCACGACCCGCTCACTGGAGATCGCTACAGCCGCGACCCTCGCTATGTGGCCACGAAGGCCGAGCAACACTTGATCGACTCAGGCATCGCCGACCAGGCGTTCTTCGGCCCCGAGCTCGAGTTCTTCATCTTCGACCACGTCCAGTTTGCGGTATCGATCAACCACTCCTTCTACACCGTCGAGTCAGACGAGGCCGACTGGAACAGCGGCCGCGACGAGGACGAGAGCAACCTCGGCTACAAGATTCCTCCGAAGCAGGGCTACTCGCCGACCGCGCCGTTCGACACCCTGGGTGACCTTCGTTGGGAAATGTCCGACGCGATGGACGCCGTCGGCATTGAGATGGAAGTCCACCACCATGAGGTCGCCACTGGCGGCCAGGGCGAGATCGCCACACGCTTCAACACATTACGCAACAAGGCCGACGAGACCCAGTGGTACAAGCACATCGTGCGCAACGTCGCCCGCGCGCACGGCAAGACCGCCACGTTCATGCCCAAGCCGCTCTACGGCGACAATGGCACCGGCATGCACTGTCACCAGTCGCTTTGGAAGAACGGCGCGCCGCTCTTCTACCAAGCGGGTCAGTACGCCGACCTCTCCGACACCGCCCGCCACTACATCGGGGGGCTGCTCAAGCACGGACCGGCGTTGCTCGCGTTCTGCGCGCCCACCACGAACTCGTACAAGCGGCTCGTTCCCGGCTTCGAGGCGCCCATCTACCTCGCCTACTCGCAGCGCAATCGGTCGGCAGCTGTGCGCATTCCCACGTATGAGTCCTCACCGAACAGCAAGCGGATCGAGTTCCGCCCGCCTGACGCCTCAGCCAACACCTATCTCGCGTTCTCAGCCATGCTGATGGCCGGTCTCGACGGGATCCGCAATCAGATCGAGCCTGGCGATGCGGTCGACACCGACATCTACGAACTCTCGGCCGAGGAAGCGGCCAATATCCCCTCCGTGCCGCACTCGCTGGAAGGCTCGCTCAGGGCGCTGGCGGATGATCACGACTTCCTCATGGAAGGCGGCGTCTTCACGCAAGATCTGATCGACCAGTACCAGGACTTCAAACTGACAGAGTCGCGCGACGTCTTCATGCACCCCTCGGCAGCGGAGTTCTTCCACTACTTCCACATCTAACGGTGGCGCCAATCGCCGCCTTCAGCTCGCACCTTCTGGAGGAGATGCCGAGGGCAGAGTGGGCCCCCACCCAGCCCAGCGTGACCCAACATCATCCAGATCGCCCCGGCTGGCGAACGTAGGACCCGATGACGAACCTGCACGCTGACGTCAACGCGACCTCGAGCGAGCATCAACATGTGCTCAATGCCTGTCGCGAACACGATGTCCGCTTCGTACGTCTCTGGTTCACCGATCTGTTGGGACAGCTCAAGTCGGTCGCGATCACGATCGACGAGCTGCCAAACGCGCTCGAGAAAGGCGTCGAGTTCGACGGCGCCTCGATTGAAGGCTTCGCGCGTCAAGACGAATCGGACATGATCGCCCGACCTGATCCGGACACGTTCGTCGTTCTCCCCTGGCGACCGCAACAGCACCGAGTCGCACGGCTGATCTGCGATGTGTACCGCCGAGGCGGGGATCAGTTCGAAGGCGACCCGCGACGCATTCTGCGGCGACAGCTGGAGTCAGCGCAGGAGCGCGGCTACACCTTCTACGTCGCGCCGCAAATCGAGTACTTCTACTTCCGTGCGCCCGACGATCCCTCGCCGCTCGACTCGGGCGGCTACTTCGACCTCTCACCACTCGACACCGCCACGGATCTGCGTCGCGAAACCGTGCTCACGCTCGAGGAGATGGGCATCGGCGTCGAGTCGTCCCACCATGAAGCCGCGCCCTCACAGCATGAGATTGACCTGCGCTATACCGACGCGCTGACCATGGCTGACCAAGTCATGACCACGCGACTCGTCGTCAAAGAGGTAGCGATCAAGCAAGGCGCGCATGCCACGTTCATGCCCAAGCCGCTCAACGGCGTCAATGGATCAGGCATGCACGTCTATCTCTCGCTCTGGGATCACGAACAGAACCTGTTTCACAAGGAGGGTGGCGGCCTCTCCGAAGTCGCACAGGCCTTTCTGGCTGGACTGCTCGCCTACACCCCGCAGTTCACCTTGATCACCAACCAGTGGTCGAACAGCTACAAGCGGCTGGCACCAGGCACCGAAGCGCCGGTCTATCTGACCTGGTCGCACGCCAACCAGTCTGATCTGGTCCGCATCCCCGAGTACGCGCCTGGCGATTCCGAGTCTGCGCGGCTCGAGTATCGTGGCGCCGACTCAGCCACCAATCCGTATCTCGCATTTTCGGCCTTCCTTGCAGCCGGCCTGCGCGGCATCGACGAGGGTCTCAAACCGCCGCCAGCGGCCGAGGACAACGTGTTCGAGCTCACGCCGCATCAGCGCTCCCAGCGGAACATCGTCGAGATGCCCACCACACAAGGACGCGCGATCGACGCGTTCGCCTCTTCCGACCTGATGAAGAACGTGCTCGGCGAGTTCGTTTGGTCAACCGTGCTGCAAAACAAGCGACTCGAGTGGGATGAGTACCGCTCCCACGTCACCGACTACGAACTCGGCCGATACTTGGCCGTTCTGTAGTACCCGAGCCTGGGCTGCGGCTGCAGTTGACAGCTGAGGGGCCAGCAACTCTGGCGACGGCGCCGCCGCAGACGCTGCAAGACTCAGCAAGGTGTGGATGTCGGAATCTCGTCAATCAACCCGTCCGCCAACTGCAGCTCGCGAACATAACAAATCACCTGATACGTCGCGTCGATGTCAAGGGCCGTGACCGCGGGCATGTTGCCGAAGTCCCAGTGATGCGAGCGGACGCCTCGAGCTACAGCAATCACGAAACTGGCGTTGGAGTGGTGGCTGGGCACGTAGAGGTCGTGAATCAGCGGCGGACCCTGACTCGTCCCCCGCGCGTCGGCGCCGTGACAAGCGGCGCAATTGTTGGCGAACAACTGTTGACCCTGTCCCGGTTCGGCCTGCACGGCCGGCGCCTCGTCGTCTCTGCCGGCGCATCCGACTGCAGACAGCACAATCAGAAGCAGGGTGGACGCGGCGATGCGTCGCAGACCCATCGTCGATTCCTTCTACACGCACCCGCGCAGAGTGTAGCAAGAGGCTGTTGTCATGGGAGTGTGTCCGAGGGCGCCGCCGCTGTGCGATCGATAGTGTCCGAACCCAGGCCCAGCCCCGCCGTCAGCCGCCCACGGCGGCGGAGAGCGCCGCCGCCTGCTCAAACAAGCCCTCGGTCGAGCTGTGAATCACATCAAACAAGGGCGTCGGGTAGAGACCGATGAACAACACGCCAGCCACCAACACCAATAGCGCGCCCGCCAACGGCGGCGAGACCTTGAACCGCGCCCGGTCAGATCCCTCCGGCTCGTAGAGGTACATCTGCTTGATCACCATCAAGTAGTAGTACAGCGAGACAAACGACGCCGTCACACCCACTGCGCCCAACCACAGGAATCCGTTGTTGAACGCCGCCTGGAAAATGATGAACTTGGTCGCGAAGCCGGCAAAGAGCGGCATCCCTGCCAGCGAGAAGAGCGCCGCCGCTATAGCGAAGGCCAACATCGGTTGACGCTCGGCCAAACCGCGCAGATCGACGATGTCGTCGCGGCCGGTGCGGTTGTAGAACGCAATGATCGCCGCGAACACCGCGATGTTCGTGGTCACGTAGCCAATCAGGTGCAATACGAGCGCCGAGGCGGCATCCTGCGACTGCGACACATTTGCCGCGTTGAGCGCCACGATACCGACGAGCAGGTAGCCGACCTGCGAGATTGACGAGTACGCCATCAGTCGTTTGAAGTTGGTCTGCTGCAGCGCCATCAGGTTGCCGACGATCATCGTCACGGCGGCGAGAATCGCCACAAACCAGACCCACT
Organism: Dehalococcoidia bacterium; assembly: GCA_965221705.1. Lineage (GTDB taxonomy): Bacteria > Chloroflexota > Dehalococcoidia > Bin125 > Bin125 > Bin125. The sequence goes on along the minus strand of OZ244908.1, from coordinate 1,982,448 downwards.
CGTTGGCGGCCGGCAGGAAGGCCTCTGAGAACAGTCGCAAGAAGAACGCAAACGCCGCCGCTTTGCCGCCCGCGCTGAGGAACGCCGTAATCGGCAGTGGCGCGCCCTGATAGGCGTCAGGCGTCCACTGATGGAACGGCACCGCCGAAACTTTGAACCCAAGACCAGCCGTAATCAACACAAGACCGATCAGGAGGCCTGGTCGGGCGCCCTCGGGATCGACGCCGCCGCCGAGCCCGGCGAAGCTCGCCAACTGGTCCGCTATGTTGCGGCCCGCTGCCACTCCGTCGGGCTCGATGCCCGAGTACGTCGTCGTGCCGGTGACACCGTAGATCAACGAGATGCCGTACAGCATCAAAGCCGAAGAGAACGCGCCCAGCAGCATGTACTTCAGCGAACCCTCATTGGAGAACGGATTCAGCTTGTTGAAGCCAACCAGGATGTAGAAGCTGAATGACAGCAACTCAAGCGAGAGGTATGCCGTGAGTAGCTCGCGCGATGCGCCAAGCAACATCATGCCAAGCGTGGCGAACACGATCAGGCCGTAGAACTCAGCGTGATTCTTGAGTCGCTCGCCAGCGAACTGCACCGCCGCCAACACAGTGAAGAATGCGATGCCAAGGAAGAACACGCGGAACAGCACGGTGAAATGATCAACAGCGAGCACGTTGCCGAAGTCATCGTTCGTGTCCCAGTACGCGACCGCCGTTGCGACGGCGATGATTCCCAACGCCGCCGCGGTCGCGTAGCCGAACCACTTCTGGTCGACCTGACGGAAGGCCAACGCGGCGGCGATGACTGCCACGGCCAGGCCGGCCATGACGAATTCGGGGATGATCAGCTGATATTCAAGATCCATCAGAGTCACCGTCCGGTCAGCGAACTGAGCGAGAACAGGCCGCCGATCTCTTCGACTTGAGGCAGATCAGCCACGGACTGCGCGATGCGATCGATGAACGGGTCAGGCCACACACCCATCGCGATGATCGGCGCGATCAGCACGATCGCGGCTGCGATCTCCCAACGCGAAATCTCTTTGAGATTTTCCCAGCGCGGGTTGAACGGACCCAACGCCGCGCGGCCCATCAGTCGCAGGACATAGATCGCCGTTAGTGCGGCCGACAGAATACCCAGCGCAGCGAACAGCGGGAAGGTATCGACCGCGCCGACGAAGATGTGGAACTCAGCGACGAATCCCGACAGTCCGGGCAAGCCGAGCGAAGTCAGTCCGGCGATGCCGAAGAAGATCACAAACAGCGGCATCTTGTGCACCAGTCCGCCGAACACGCGGATGTCACGTGTATGCGCCTGGTCGTAGAGGCCGCCGACCATGGCGAAGAAGAGGGCCGTCATCACGCCGTGCGAGAACATCTGCAGCACCGCGCCATTGACGCCGATCGTGTTCATCGTCCCCAGTCCCATCAGGACGAATCCCATGTGCGACACAGACGAATAGCCGATCACAAACTTGAGGTCGGTCTGGTGGATTGCTGAAATGGCCCCATAGACCGCCGCCACGCCTCCGAGCACGAGCAGTACCGGCATCCAGAAATCGGTGCCGGCGGGCAGGATTTCCATACCCAGCCGAATCACACCGAAGGCGCCGAGCTTCATCAACACGCCGGCGTGCAGCATCGAGACCGCAGTCGGGGCGGCCACGTGCCCATCGGGCGACCAGGTGTGGAACGGGAACAGACCGGCCAATATGCCGCAACCGATCATGAAGAAGGGGAAGAACGTATTGGCGAAACTGCGACCAAAGTTCACCTCGCGCAGCACCGCCATGTCAAACGTGCCCGCGCCGGCCTCCGCGAAGACGGCGAAGATTCCAACGAAGATCAGCACCGAACCGCCGACCAGGACCATGGTCAGCTTCATCGCGCCGTATTCCTTGTTGGTCGAGCCCCAGATCACAATCAGCAGATACATCGGCAACACGGCAAGTTCGTACGCGAAGAACCAGAAGAACAAGTCCTGGCCGATGTAGACCCCGTAGACGCCGGTGAATAGGGCCAGGAAGAGGATGAAGAAGTCCTTCACGCGGTGCGTGATCTTCCACGAAACGAGCACGCCGGCAAACCCAACCAAACCGTTGAGCAACACCAGCGGCGCGGCGATTCCGTCAACCGCGAGATGGAGGGAAATGCCGTTCTCGCCCAGGAATGCGATGTTCTCAATCCACGGATACTGCAGGTTGAACTGGTATCCACCCTCGGCGAAGTCGTAGACGGCGAACACCCAGATCGAGTCGACCAACGTCGCTGTCGTCGCGATCAAAGCGATCCAGCGCACGACGTTTGCGTGCCGCGAGGGCACGAAGATGGTGAGCAGCATCGCTGCCCCAGGGATCAGCAAGAGCAGAAGGAGAGCTTCGCCTGCGTCCACTCGATCTGCCTCTCGTTCTTCGTTTCTGTCTCAGTTGCGTCCGTTAGCCGCGCAGCAGGAAGGCGAGGCCGCCGGCCAACGCCACGCCGACGACCATCAGCAGCGCATAGTCGGGAATCCGTCCCGTGACGTGATAGCGCAGCCAATACGCCGCATAGCGCGTCGCATCGGCCGGTGCGTTGATTCCCGTGTCATTGACGATCATGCGGTCAAACCAGGAGACGACCCGAGCCAGCGGCAGCATGGCGCGGTCGATGCCCCATTGGTACGCCTCGTCGAAGTAGAACTTGTTCTCGACCACAGCGGCCAGGCGCGGTTGAAACTCGCGCAGCGCCTGGGCGCGTCGCGCATTTCGACCCCAGAAGAACCACCAGGCCGTGAAGAAGCCCAGCAACGAGACCGTACCAGTCACTGCCGCGATCGAACTGTAGAAGTGGAATGTCTCAGGCTCAGGGAAGTAGATGTAGCTGTTGATCCCGCCTGGGAAGCCGAGCGCGTCGCCGACCTGGTCGAACGCGACAAACCCTATCAGGAAGGTCAACACCGTCAGGAAGACGAGCGGGAAGAGAATCGTCGGCGCCGCCTCGCGCGCGCGGCGGATTACGGCCAGGTCCTTGGGCGGGCCGAAGAACGTGATCATCACCAGACGCGCCATGTACAGCGCCGACAGGAAGGCGGCGAAGCCAAGCAGAATCGCGACCGCCGTGTTCGCTCCGCCCAACGTCGCGACGAAGATCTCGTCCTTGGAGAAGAACCCTGACAGCGGCGGGATCCCGGCCAACGCGACAGACGAGATGATGAACGTTGAAGCGGTCACCGGCATCCGCCACCACAGACCGCCCAGCTTTCGAGCGTCCTGCTCTTCGGTCATGTGGATCACCGAGCCAGATCCAAGGAACAGACAGGCCTTGAAGAATGCGTGCGTGAGCAAATGGAACATGGCAATGCCGACGGCGCCGACCCCCAAGGCGACGAACATGAACCCCAGCTGCGAGACAGTGGAGTAGGCGAGGACTCGTTTGATGTCGTTCTGCGCGAGCGCCATGATGCCGGCCAGAAGCGCCGTCGTCAGGCCGACTGCGAGCACCACATTCGATGCGCCCGGCGTGACTTCAAAGACTGGCAGCAGGCGCGCCACGAGATACACGCCGGCGACTACCATCGTCGCGGCGTGAATCAGCGCGGAAACTGGCGTCGGACCCTCCATCGCGTCTGGCAGCCAGACGTGGAACGGCACCTGGGCCGACTTGCCCGCCGCGCCCAGGAAGAGCATCAGCGTCGACAGCGTCAGATAACCGTCGCTCATGACTTGCGGCAGGTCATTGACGCGTCCAGCTTCGGCCGCTGCGATGATGTCGGTGATCTGGAACGAGCCGGTCGCGCGCCAAAACAGGATGATGCCGATAAACAAACCGACATCGCCCAGGCGAGTCGTGACAAACGCCTTCTTCGCCGCTTCGACCGCTGAGCGCCGCTCGTAGTAGAAGCCGATCAACAGGAATGAGCAGAGTCCGACGCCCTCCCAGGCGACGAACATCAGCAGCAGGTTGTCGGCCAGGACCAGAGTCAGCATCGCCGCCACAAACAGCGACAGCACCGCGAAGTACCACCAGTAACGGGGCTCGGGCTTGCCGTGGTGACGCAGGTAGTTGGTCGAGTAGATATTGACCATCAGCGCCACGGTCGAGACGACGAAGACCATCACGATCGCGATCGAGTCGACCGTGAATCCGAGTCGCACCAGGAAGCCGTCGAAGCTGATCCAGTCTGTACCGACGTTGCGAATGCCGCCCAGACCAGCGCCAAGCCAGTCGAGATGCGACTCGAGCACGAAGAAGAACAGCACGAACACCGCGAGCGCCGCGCCGACCGAAATGAAGTCGCCGCCGCGCGGCAGAAATCGGCCGACGGCGAACAGCACGAGGAAGGCGATCGCCGGGATCGCCGGCAGAATCCACGCGTGGTCGGCCCATATCATCAGCGCACGCTCCCGCTTACCACTTCAGCAGATTCACTTCGTCGACATTGGCCGTCGCGCGGTTGCGGAACGTCCGCACCACAATGCCCAACGCCAACGCGACCTCGGCCGCTGCAATCACGATGATGAAGAAGGCGAACACGATCCCGGTGATGTTGCCGAAATCGACATGTCCGTAGACCGCAAAGGCGACCATATTGAGCGACACCGCGTTGAGCATCAGCTCGACCGATAGGAGAATCAACACCGCGTTGCGGCGCGTCAGGACGCCCATCGCTCCGATTGCGAAGAGCACCGCGTTGACGACCAGGATGTGTTCGAGCGACGGCATCAGTTGTCGTCCTCGTCCGGCGAGGCGAGCATGATCGCCCCATCTAGCGCTATCGAGAGCAGTACGCCCACGATGATGAAGGGCACGATCCAGATCGTGAAGATCGCATCGCCGATCGCCTGTATTCCGACCGGCTGAATCGCCGAGCCAGTCTCTGGCGTCGTCCAGGTCGTCGCCACGATGCCGCCAATCAGCGCCGCCAGCAATCCCAAGGAGGCGGCGATGCCCAACGGTCGCGAGCGACCGAACAGCGCCTGTGGCCGCTCGCGGGCGCGAGTCAGCATCAAGGCGAACAGAATCAAAATCACAACCGCCGACCCATAGATCAGCAATTGCACGAGAGCGATGAACTCGACCGTGAGAATCAGATATATCCCAGCGACGCCAGCCAGCGAGGCGATGAAGAACAGCGCGGCATACACGATGTTGCCGGCCGTGACGACGCCGATCGCAGAGATCAGCATGACCACGGCCAGAATCCAGAACACCACTTGGGTGGCGGTAACGCCGTCCTCCACGTGGTTGCTCCTCTTCCGTAACTGCTCCGCGACGCTTGCAGCGTCGGTTAGTCGCCGCCGGCTTCGACCGGAGTGACCTCAGGCGATGTGATCACGCGCGGCGTCGCCGGCGTGGTTTGCACAGTTCGGGCGCCCTCGCCCTGCTTTCGTCGCATCACGGTGTAGACCAATCCCGACAGCGCGACGAGCAACGCCAATGAGACCAGCCCCAGCACCCAGTCCGCTCCGCCATAGGCCATGATGATGCCGTTGGCGATCACTTGAACAATGGCGAAGGGCAGCAGCACCTTCCACGAGAACGACATTAGCTGGTCAATGCGCAGACGCGGGAAGAGCGCCCGAGAACCGATCACAAGCACGATCATCACCGACGTCTTGACCAGTGTCAGCACAATCTGTAGACCCAATCCAACGTCGGCGCCAAATGGCCAGTTCCAACCTCCCAGGAAGAGCGACGAGGCCAACAACACCATCAGGAACAACGCCGTGTATTCGGCCAGGAAGAACATGCCCCAGCGCATTCCGGAGTACTCGACGAAGTAACCGCCCACAACCTCCGACTCCGCGATCGGCATATCGAACGGCGGTCGATGCAGCTCCGCCAGGGCGCCGATCAGGAAGATCACGAAGCCCAACGGTTGCAGCAGGATGTACGGCGTGGTCGTCTGATCGCCAACAATCGCATTGATCGATGCGGCCAGCGAGGCGTCACCGTCTGCAGCCAGTCGACCAGCCGCGACCATCACTACCGCGACGATGATCAGCAGCATTGGAATCTCATACGAGATTGCCTGCGCCGCGGCGCGCACGCCGCCGAGCAGCGCGTACTTGTTGTCGGACCCCCAGGCCGCCATCACCACGCCGACGATGTTCAGTCCTAGCACGCCAAAGACGTACAACAAGCCGAGATTGAGGTCGCGGATGAACCAGGTCTCGGTGAACGGCATCGGCACGAAGATCAGGAACACGGGCACAAACGCGATATACGGAGCCAGCTCGAACGCCCAGCGATCGGCCGTGATCGGACGCACATCCTCTTTGGTCACCAGTTTGAGCGCGTCGGCGATCGACTGCAGCGTGCCGATCGGCCCCGTACGCGTCGGGCCGACACGCGCCTGGAGCCGGGCCAGAATCTTGCGCTCGAGATAGATCAGAGCGAAGGCGTTGATCGTCATCAGCGCCACGATGAAGACGATGCGCAGCAGCGCATCAACCCAGTCGGGCATACTGACGCCGGCGAACTCGCTCAGGACCATGTTGGGCCACACCTTCGACTGCCCGCAGGCTGCCCACGCAGGTTACACGTGATCAGGCTTATGCCCACCACGTCACCGCCCAACTCTGGCGCGGCGCGGAGGTCTCCGTGAGTTTGCGCCATCAGCGATCCACCTCGCAGAGCACGATGTCGATCGACCCCAGGGCGACGACAGCGTCGGCGAGGTAAGCTCCCACCACTTGCGGCCTCAGCGACGACAGATTGTGGAAACAGGGCGAGCGCATCTTCACCCGCCACGGTTGGTCCGTTCCGTCCGAGACCATGTAGATCCCGTACTCGCCGCGTGGATTCTCCTGGCGCATGTAGATCTCGCCCGGCTCCGGCCGCAGACGCGCCGGCATCCGCTCAGGCATGATCGGTCCCGAAGTCGGCATCTGATCGAGCGCCTGCCGCAGAATCGTGACCGACTGACGCATCTCTTCCAGACGCACCAGGTAGCGGTCGTAGACATCACCGCGCTCGCCTACCGGAATCTCCCAATGGAAGCGGTCGTAGATCGAATACGGCTCATCAACGCGCAGGTCGAATGGCACGCCCGACGCGCGCAACATCGGTCCGGTCACGCCGAATGAGATCGCCTCATCGGCGGTCATCGCGCCGACATCTCGGCAACGCGCGACAAAGACCTCGTTGTTGGTCATCAGCTCGTCGACATCGGCAATGCCGGTCTCGACCTGATCGAGCACCCAATGCGAGTCCTCGACGAAAGTCTCGTGCGGATCCCATGCCAATCCGCCGACGCGGAAGTAGTTGTACATGATGCGGTCGCCGCAGACTGCCTCGAAGAGGTCTTGGATCCGCTCACGCTCCTTGAATGTCCAGGTGAACGCCGTGCCGAAATAACCGACATCCGTGCCGAAGGCGCCCATGAACATGAAGTGCGACAACAGCCGATTAAACTCGGCCAGAATCAGCCGTACATACTCGGCGCGTTCAGGGATCTCGATGCCGGCCAAGCGCTCGACGGCGTTGACGTAGACCCACTCTGAGTTGAACGCGGCCAGATAGTCGGTGCGGTCCTGATAGCCCAGCGCCCCGCGATAGTCCAGATTCTCTGAGAGCTTCTCGCCGCCGCGATGCATGTAGCCGATGTAGGGAATCGCGTCCTTGACGATCTCGCCGTCAACGGTCAAGACCATCCGAAACACGCCGTGTGTCGCCGGATGCTGGGGACCGATGTTGATGTTCATGTCGACCGTCTCGAACTCGCGCTCGACGACGACCGGTTCAGTCAGGACTTCACCTTCAACGGTGCGTTGAACCATGCGGCTTCCTCCCTGCTCCTCGTCGACTCGCTTGCGGCGTCTGATCGACTGCCCGGTCGGCGCGCGCCGGCCGACTACTCGCCGCGCAGCTGGGCTCGACGCGCCGCAGCCAGCTCTCGACCCAGACGCACGCGCTCCGCTTGTGCGGCGGCGCGACCCTCTGGATCCTCTTCGGCATCGGGGATGCTGGGCAACTCCGGCGGTGGCGGCGCAGGCGGTCGATCGTCCTGTATCGGCGCGCTCGCCGACACCGGCTCCGCCGCGGCCGGCGCAGCCTGCGTTGGCGCTGCAGGAGGCGCGGGCGGAGCAGCGCCTTCAGGTCGTGGACCGCCCGCCGGCGGCGCGCCCGCGAGCCGCTCTGCCCGACGAACCGCCGCCAACTCGCGAGCCCGCGCGACGCGTTCAGCCTGCTCGGCTCGTCGCGCCTCCCGCTCCTCCTCCGTCATGTCCTCAACGCGCTTGCGCTCCGGCGCAGCCGCTGCCGAGTCGCTCGCCGCTTCCTCTGCTTCGACCACAGGCTCGGGCGGCGGATACGCCTTGGTGAAGAACTCGACGTCGACGCCCTGCTCCATCTCGATCGGCGCGAGCGGGTGGTTCTTGCGCAAGGGATGGATGTCTATGTCTTCGTCAAGCAGAAGATTGCGCGGGTCTGGATGCCCAATGAACTCGATCCCGAACATCTCGCGACACTCGCGCTCCGCCCAGTTGGCCATCTCGTAGAGGTCGGTGACCGACTCGACGACGGCGCCTTCGGACGGCAGCCAGGCCTTAATCGTCACCGCCTGACGCAGCGGAATTGAATACAGGTGATAGACGAGCTCCAGTCCGCGATCCTCCCAATCGACGGCGGTCTGGTTGCGCAGCAAGTTCATTTGCAGACGCTCATCGTCTCGACTGCGCTCGAGCACTTCGTGAATCGAGTCGGGGGATATCGTCAGCGCGACATCGTCGCCCTTGGTCAGGGCCGCCTCAAAGCCGATCAGCGGCATCACTTCGCGATAGAGATCAGCGATTGACCCGGGAGGCGGCTCGTTGCTCTCAGGCTCAGCGGTCGTAGCGGGCGCGCGACGTGAGGTCATGGTTGGTCAGTACCCCCGCGCGCGTTCTTCGACGATCTTCTCCTGCAGCGCCAGTAGGCCATCGATCAACGCCTCCGGTCGGGGAGGACAACCCGGCACGTACACGTCGACCGGGACGATGTTATCGACGCCCTGCACCACGCGGTCATACTGCGTGTAGGGACCGCCATTGGTCGCGCAGGCGCCCATCGAGATCACCCATTTGGGATGCGGCATCTGTTCGTAAAGCAGCTTGACCGCCGGCGCCATTTTCTTCGTCACCGTGCCAGCCACGATCATCACGTCCGACTGCCGCGGCGAGGGCCAGGGCACGATGCCGAATCGGTCAAGGTCGTGATTGGCCATGTAGGTCGCGATCATCTCAATGGCGCAACAGGCGAGACCGAACGTCATCGGCCAGAGCGACGATTTGCGCGCGGCCGAGATCAACGCCTCCGCCGGGGCCTGCATCACGCCCGGCAGGACCACCTTGTAGGGCACCGTGGGTGGCGCGTTATCGATCGCCTGCAATCGCAACGACTCCGGCGAGATGATCGCCGGCGTCGGATCGCTCATATGCGGTGATTGCGTCATGCGCCGCGTCCTACCCGTTCTCTGTCTCTATCGCCATAGCGCAGATCTCGACGATCTGCTGCTCGATCGTTCGCTCAGTCAGTTGCGCTGCCAATCAAACACGCCCTTGCGCCAAGCGTAAGCCAGCGCCACCAGCAACGTGCCGATGAACAACACCATCTGCCAGAGAATCACCTTGCCCCAGTCCGGCTCGCCCATCAGTTCGAGGAATGACACGGCCCAGGGGAAGAGAAAGACCACTTCCACATCGAAGACGAGAAACAGCAGCGCATACGTGTAGTAGCGCACGTGGACCTGAGCCCAGTTGCGTCCGATCGGCAGCATGCCGCACTCGTAGACCTGCCCCTTGAGCGCTGTGCGACGCTGCGGCGCCAGCAGCTTGCTCGCCAGCAGCGCCGTCAACACCAACATGACGCCGACCGGAATGGCGACCAACACCGCGCCGTAGTTCTCGAACAGTTCCGACACGTCGACCTGCCATTGCCCGCGTCGTCGCACCAGCCTTGTCGAGCGGGACCAGATTTCCAGGTGCGCACAGATCGTACCCGCGCTCTACGAGCAGGGTCAATGTTTGAGCCACATGGATATCAATCGACCGCGAAGCTCCGCGCTCTTCGAACGCGAGCCACGCGTCAGCGATCAGTCAGGTCGCGCTCATACTTCAACTCGACCGTTTCATTGACGTCATTCAGCCGACGCTCGTCCGTCTTCACATAACCCATGCGCTCGTACAGCCGATGCGCGTGAAGAAAACGGGTATCCGACCACAGCTCAACGCGCCAGGCGCCCTGCTCGAGCGCCCAGTCGACAGCGACTTCGATCAGCGCCCGACCCAGCCCGCGACCACGCAGATGTGCGTCCAAATACAGCCGATGCAGCTCCACCGTGGGACCATCGAGGCGTTCAGCGGCGATTGACCCCACCACCTCGTCGTCGGCATCGCGCATCGCCCAGATCGCGCCACGCGGTTCGACATAGGGAAACCGCGTGCCCTCTGCCATCAGGTCCCAGAACTCCTCCTCCGGCGCCCAGATGAAGCCGTACTCATCGAAGACTCGATGAATCAGCTCAACAATCTCGCCAGCCTGCTCCACGCCAGCAGCGACAATCCGATGGCTCATGGCGCGTTACCCTGCGCATATTGGACGAGTTGAGATGAGCTGAGACGATCAGCTCGGCAACCTCAAGCTTGTGAGGAGAACGATATGGGACCGCTCAGCGGCATTCGCATCATCGAGTTTCAGGGCATCGGGCCGGGACCGTTCTGCGGCATGATCCTGTCCGACATGGGCGCGGACATCGTGCGTATCGACCGCGCGTCCAACGCGCCTTCGGAGGCGCCCGCGCGACCGCCAGGCGACCTGCTCGCGCGCGGCCGACGCTCCATCGCGCTCGATCTCAAGCAGCCCGAAGGCGTCGAGGTGGCGCTGAAACTGATCGAAGGCGCCGACGCGCTCTTCGAGGGCTTCCGTCCAGGAGTTATGGAACGCCTCGGGCTGGGTCCCGATGTCTGCCTCGAACGCAATCCGAAACTCGTGTACGGACGCATGACTGGCTGGGGACAGGAAGGCCCCTACGCGCAGATGGCCGGACACGACATCAACTACATCTCGCTCGCCGGCGCGCTCGCCCCGATCGCCCGCAAAGGCCAGGCCCCAGTGCCGCCGCTCAACCTGGTCGGCGACTTCGGCGGCGGCGGCATGTACCTCGCTGTCGGCATGCTCGGCGCGCTCATCGATGCGCAACGATCAGGTAAAGGACAGGTCGTTGACGCCGCCATGGTCGACGGCGCCTCATCGCTGATCACCTCGGTCCACGCCGGACTCGCCAGCGGCGGCTGGCGGCGAGGACGCGCCGCCAACGTGCTCGACACCGGCGCGCATTTCTACGACGCCTACGAAACCCTCGACGGCAAGTACGTCTCGATCGGCTCGATTGAGCCGCAGTTCTACGCCGAACTCCTGCAGTTGCTCGGCCTCGAGGACGAGCCATTGCCGCAGCAGATGGACAACACCCGCTGGCCCGAGCTCAAAGAGCGCGTCAGCGCCATCTTCCGCACCAAAACCCGTACCGAGTGGGAAGACGTCTTCGAAGGCTCTGATGTCTGCTTCGGGCCGGTGCTTGAGCCTTGGGAAGCGCCCAACCACCCGCACGCCAAAGCGCGCGGCGCGTTCGAGGAGGTGGCCGGCGTCGTCCAACCAGCGCCCGCGCCGCGATTCAGCAGGACCAAGTCGGAAATCCAGGGTCCGCCCGCGTATCCCGGAGAACACACTGACGAGATCCTCGCTGAAATCGGCCTCAACGGATCCCAGGGCGAGCAGCTCAAGACCGCCGGCGCCGTCGCGTAAGTCAAGGCGCGGCCAGTCGACCAACGTCGCCGATCGGCGGAGATCCGACGCGGAGCGCAGTGCGCGCTCCGCGCCACGAAGGTGCGCAACAGATGGGCTCAATCAACGAGTATCGACTCTATCCCGCAATTCAGGCGCAGCCCTCCGAATGCGCAAAGCTGCTCTCGAGCGCACAACCCTTCGATCGCGCCGCGCATACCCTGGCGGAGGCGACCCGCGTCTGGACCGTCGGCATCGGCACATCCTTCAACGCCGCCAACGCGGCCAGCTGGATGTTGCGCGCCGCCGGCCTGGAAGCGCGCCCGTTGACTAGCTTCGAGTTCGCTACTTGGCCGCCGCTCGCCGGCGGCGACGCCGTGCTGCTCTTCGCACACACCGGCCGCAAGACCTACAGCGGTAGGGCGTTAGCGCACTGCATCGAGCGCGGCGCGCCGACCGTCGTCGTCACGAAGGTCGACACCGAGTTCGACCTCGCCTCATTTCCCGACCATGTCACCGTCTTGCATACGACGACCCAGGATCCATCTGCGATGTACACGGTCTCGCACACGACGGCGATGACCGCCGCCGCAATGATCGCCGACCGCATCGAGCCAGGCTCACTGGGCGACATCTCGGCGATTCCGAGCGCGCTCGACGCGGCGCTCACGCTCGAGGACGGCATCGCTGACCTTGCCGCCGAATGGTCGAGCGGCGCGCTGATCGCGCTTGGCGCAGGACCGATGCTGGCGGCGGCCGAAGAAGCGCACATCAAGATCGCCGAGGCTTCACGACGCGCCATCCGACATCAGGAGCCCGAGTCATTCCTCCACGGACCGGCCGTGCAGATCGTCGATTCCGACCGAATTCTGACCTTCGCCGCTCGTGCGGACGCCGAACGCACGCGCGCAATCACTCAGCTGACGATCGACATGGGTTGCTCGTCGGCCTGGATCGCGCCGCGCGGCGTCGTTGCGCCCGAGACCTCACGCACCTTTGAACTCGACGATCTGGCGCCGCCGCTGCTCCCGATCGCCGCGGCAGTGCCCGCTCAGTTGCTCGCTGCATGCTTGGCCGCGCAGGACGACGTCAACGCTGACGACTTCCGCACCGACGTACCTGAGTTCAGAGCCGCACTCGGCGAGCTCCAGCTCTAACGCGCCAGCCAGACCTTGGCGGGCAGCGTGACCTAGCCCAGTGCGCTGATGCGCGACTCGAGATCGGCCTGTCGACGCTGCAGCTCGGCGGCGAGCTCTTCCGCCTGCTGCACGACGGCGGGGGGCGCCTTCTGGCGAAAACCCTCGTTCGCCAACTTCGCCTCCGCGCCGCGTAGACGCTTACCGATCTGCTCGAGATCCTTGTTCAGCCGCGCCCGTTCCTGGTCAAGGTCGATCAGGCCGCCCAAAGGCAGAATGACCTCCGCCGAAGGCAACACAGCCGACGCGATCTGCTCACTCGGCGCAGCGCCGCGCTCTGCGACAATCGAGAGGGGTCGGGACCGCGCCAGTACTTCAACAATGGCGCTCGACGCCTCGACGGCTCGCGCCACATCTGCGCGCGGCGCCACGTACGCCTCAACCCATTGACCGGCCGGGACGCGGTAGTCGGCCCGCAGCTGGCGAATCGCCGTTACGACCTCCTGCACGGCCTCAAACGAGGACTCAGACTCATGGTCCCGCGCCAAATCGCCCGGCTGCGGATATCGAGCGCCGATCAGCGCCGTCGTGTCGGCCGCATCGCCCAAGTGCGGTCGCAGCTGTTGCCAGATCGCTTCGGTGACAAACGGCATCCAGGGATGCAGCAGCCGCAGGCCGCCATCGAGCACCGTGATCAACACCGCCAACGGCGATTGATCGCCCTGGCGTAACCGCACCTTGCTCGCCTCTACGTACCAGTCGAAGAACTCTCCCCAGAGAAAGTCCTGAATCTGCCGACCCGCCTCTCCCAACTGGTACTGATGAAGCAGCTCGTCGACGCTGTCGGTTAGGGACTGCAACCGCGACAGGATCCAGCGATCCTCAAGCGCCTCCGACCGGACAGCGCTCGCACGGTCTATCGCCGACTCAGCCTGCGCAACCTCCCCAAGTACGAACCGGGCGCCGTTCCAGAGCTTGTTGGCGAAGTTGCGCGACCCCTCCAAACGCTCATCAGTCAGCCGCATGTCGTTGCCCGGCGTCGAGCCCGTGGCGAGCGTGAACCGCAGCGCGTCCATGCCGTACTGGTCGGCCTTCTCGAGCGGGTCAATCACGTTGTCGAGCGACTTCGACATCTTGCGACCCTGCGCGTCGCGCACCAGGCCATGCAGATACACCGTGTGGAACGGCGCTGATCCCATGTTGTAGCAGCCCAGCATGATCATCCGCGCGACCCAGAAGAAGAGGATGTCGTAGCCCGTTTCCATCACAGAGGAGGGATAGAAGCGTGACAAATCATCGCTCTCGTGGGGCCAGCCCAACGTTGAGTGAGTCCACAGACCCGACGAAAACCACGTGTCGAGCACGTCTGGGTCCTGCACCAGCTCGACGCTGCCGCACTCGGGACAACTCGTCGGATCGGTGAGCTCGACGATCGGATGCGATCCCTCGTCGATTGTGATCTGACCGTCGTCGCCGGTGATGATTGCGTCCGCATCGCAAACGGCGCAGTACCAGGCCGGGATGCGGTGTCCCCACCAGAGCTGACGGGAGATGCACCACGGACGGATGTTGTCCATCCACTGCAGATACACCGAAGTCGAACGCTCGGGCACAATCTGCACGTCGCCGTTACGCACAACGCGCGCCGCCTCGGCGGCGAGATCGTCGGTATCGACGAACCATTGGTTCGACACGAGCGGCTCGACCACCACGCCCGAACGCTGCGAGTGCCCGACGTTGTGCACATGCGCCTCGGTCTCAACCAGGTAGCCGTCCTCGTCGAGGTGACGCGCGACCAGTTCGCGCGCCTCGTCACGATCCATGCCGGCATAGAGCCCCGCTTCAACCGTCAACGATCCATCCCAATCGACCACGCGGATCGGTTCCAAGTCGTGCCGCTCGCCAATCTCGAAGTCCAACTGATCATGACCTGGCGTGATCTTCAGCGCCCCCGTGCCGAACTCGGGATCGACGGCTGAGTCGGCAATCAAGGGGATCAGTCGATCAAAGCCGCGCAACGGCAGTCGGACCAGCCGGCCCAGGTGCGGCTGCCAGCGCTCATCGTCGGGGTGTACCGCAATGGCGACGTCAGCGGGAATCGTCTCGGGCCGCGTCGTTGCGATCGCTACGCCGTCTTCAAGCTCGCGACCGCGATCATCCACAAATGGGTAGCGCACATGCCACAGGTTGCCGTCTTCCTCCTCGTACTCCACTTCGACGTCCGAGAGCGCGGTGAGCATCTGCGGATCCCAGTTGATGATCCGCGCGCCGCGGTAGATCTTGCCGTCGCGAAAGAGGTCGACGAAGGTCTTGCGCACGGCGTCCCGTGGCGTTGGATCGAGCGTGAACGCGGTCCGCTCCCAATCGCACGACGCGCCCATCCGCCGAGCCTGCGCCGTAATCCGCGGACGAGTCACGCCGACCCAATCCCAGACGCGCTCCTCAAACGCCTCTCGGCCGAGATCGTGTCGACTGAGCCCCTCACGCGCCAACTGCTGCTCGACAACGCTCTGGGTCGCAATCCCGGCGTGGTCCAGGCCCGGTAGCCAAAGCGTCGGTTCGCCCAACATGCGATGCCAACGAATCAGTGCATCCTCAATCGTCAGCGTCACCGCATGGCCCAGGTGCAAAACGCCCGTCACATTCGGCGGCGGCATGATCACCGTGAACGGCTCCAGATCCGTCTCCGAGGCGTCAGTCGGCCGAAACCAACCGGCGTCTTCCCAGTAGGCGTAGATCGGATCCTCTACGACCGAGGCGTCGTACGCGCCGCTCAGTTCGTCGAAAATGGTCAGGTCAAAGGCCGTGTTCACGGCAGTGTCCGTCGTGTCGCTCACAGCTGAACTCCGCATGTATCAAGGTTCTGCATCAAGGGCGCGAATAAACCGGAACAGACTGGCCGGTCAAACGTCTCAGGTTCGGCGCGTAGGCGCCAGGGCGCGCGCCGAACCTAGCCTACGGCGACCAGCACGCCGTCGATCACTTCTGCTTCGTCGGTAGGCCGCTCGCGATTGCGCTCGCGCCGCCGGCGGCGACGTTGCCGCGCCGCTTCTAACTCGTACAACATGTCAAGACCCTGCCGCGTGTCACTCGCCACACGCGCCGGATCCTGTCGCTCCAGTCGACGGCGGAAGAGCCAATAGGTGAACGCCTGCCACTCAGCATGTTCGAGCCGCTCTGGGTCGATCTGTTCGCGGCCCACTGTCGCCCGGTACTCACGTAAGAGGTCGGGCTGTCGAGCGCCGTAGATGCGACCGAACACGTCGCTATCGAGCTCGCGCCGCGCGTGCGAAAACGCCAGTCCGCTGCGCTCCTTCAGCAAGACTCGCTCAACCGCCAGGTGAAGCGCCTGTTCGACGCGCACGCCGTAGAGAAAGTTCAGGTGCGCCCAATACTTGGCGGTCCCCAGTCGCTCCTGAAACTCCACCTCGCTCAACAACTCCGGCGACGACTCGTCGATCAGTAGCGCCTCGACCTCGTCGCTCGGCAACAAACCAGGTGGCGCAGAGTCGCAAATCCGCTCAGCCAGCAGCAGCCAATCGAAGGCCTCCTGCTCGATCAGGTAGACATACTCGCGACCGTTGAGCGTCTCGCGCGGCAAGTCCCAGTCGCGGATGCAATCGAGCAGCGCATCGAACCAGGCTCGGCCGGCGCGGAGCTGCGCATGAAAGGCGGCCAGCTGCGAATCAGGTCCCAGCTCCATCAACACGCCATCCGACGCGTCGTCCCCGTGACGTTCGCGATCCGCCTCTACGTCGGGCGCAAAGCCGGTATCGACTGGGCCATCGTCGGACCCGCGACCGGCCAGATGCGGAAACGGCAGATCATCCACCTCGGCAGTCTGACCCGCTTGCGTCGCCCGCGATGTCGCCATGCTCAGCCTGCCTCCGCTACGCCGCTCTGCCGCAGCATCGCTTGAACTTCTTGCCGCTGCCACAGGGACACGGCGCGTTCCGACCGACCTTCTGGCCCGTTGCGGCCGACGGCCGAGCGGCCACTGCGACGCCGCCGCTCGACTCTCGCACGTTGCTGACGCGGACTCGATCGCCGCGCTGCGGCGGAGACGCGGCGCGCGCGCGGCGCGCGCCTGGAGCGCCGCCTCGCTCACGGCCATCCTCGACCCGCAGCGAGGCGTGCATCACCGACGCCGCCACTTCGCGGCGTAAGGCGGCCACGAGTTGGTCGAACATGTCAAACGCCTCGCGCTTGTAGGTCACCAACGGATCCTGCTGACCATACGCTTGCAAACCCACGCCCTGACGTAGTCCGTCTATCTCAGTCAGATGGCGAATCCAAAGGCGATCCATCGTACGCAGAACCATCCCGCGCAACAGCTCGACCGCTGTTCCGTCGACCGTGGCCTCGTCGATCCGCTCGGCCAGTCGCTGTAGTTCCGCGCCGGCGTGATCGCGCAGCCCCTCGACGCACTCGTCAAGCTCCGCACCGACCAGCGAATCGCGGTCGAGTCCCTCGAGCGGCATTAGCTGCGCCGCTTCTCGCCAAAACTCGTCCGCCGTCGTCTCGTCCCATAGCTCGTGCGCGAACGAGGCCTCCAGGTCCTCGATCGTGCGAAACAGCATGTCCTCGACGATCTCAGGCAGGTCGTCCGTCGCGGTCAGCACCTTGTCGCGCTCGGCGTAGATCACCTCTCGCTGGCGATTGATCACATCGTCATAGTCGACCAGATGCTTGCGGATGTCGAAGTGATAGGTCTCGACCTTCTGCTGCGCCTGCTCCAACGCTTTGCCGACCATGCCCGATTCCAGCGGCGTCCCGTCTTCGAGCCCCGCCTTCTCCAGCATCCCCGGCAACCAGTCCGGCGTAAACCGCTTCATAATCCCGTCCTCGAACGACACATAGAAGCGGGACGAGCCTGGATCGCCCTGGCGTCCGGCACGGCCGCGCAGCTGGTTGTCGATTCGGCGCGACTCGTGGCGCTCGGTACCGATCACGGCCAGCCCGCCCCGTGACGCGACGTCCTCACCCAGCTTGATGTCCGTCCCGCGACCAGCCATGTTGGTCGCGATCGTGACCGCGCCCGGCTCGCCCGCCGACGCGATAATGTGCGCCTCGCGCTCGTGCTGTTTGGCATTCAGCACTTCATGGGCGACGCGCCGGCGCCTCAGCATCGACGAGAGCCGCTCCGACGTCTCAACCGACGCCGTGCCAACCAGCACGGGCCGGCCGGACGTAGAGAGCTCGGCGATCTCGTCAATCGCCGACTCGAATTTCGCTTGCTCGGTGCGGAAGACGAGGTCGGCCTGGTCGTCGCGAATCATCTCGCGATGCGTCGGCGCCACAACCACATCGAGACCGTATATCTTGTGCAGCTCCTCAGCCTCAGTCGCTGCCGTGCCGGTCATCCCCGAGAGCTTGGCGTACATGCGGAAGTAGTTCTGATACGTGATCGTCGCCAGTGTGACCGTCTCACGCTCGACCGAGACACCCTCTTTCGCCTCGATCGCCTGATGCAACCCCTCGGAATAGCGCCGACCGTCCATCATCCGTCCGGTGAACTCGTCGACGATTACCACTTTGCCGCCGCGCACCACGTAGTCGCGATCGCGCTGGTACATAAACTGCGCCTTCAACGCCGCGTCCAGGAAGCGCGTCAATCTCGCGTTTTCCCCCTCGAACAGATTGTCAATGCCGAGCGCGTCCTCGACTCGCGCAATGCCTTCCTCGGTCATCGCCACCGTGCGAGTCTTCGGGTCGGGCGTGAAGTGCGTCTCGCTCTGCAGACCGCGAACCAGATTGGCGAAGACGCGGTATGTATCCAGCGACTCCTCAGCCTGGCCCGAGATGATCAGCGGTGTGCGCGCCTCGTCAATCAGGATGTTGTCAACCTCGTCGACGATCGCATACGCAAGCGGCCGCTGCACCTTCTCCGATGCCTGCATGACCATGTTGTCGCGTAAGTAATCGAAGCCGAACTCGTTGTTCGTTCCGTAGGTAATGTCCGCGCCGTAGGCCTCCTGACGCGTCACGGGTCGCAGCATCTTGAGATCGCCCAACTCGCGCCGACGCTGCAGCTCCTCCGCGTCAAGCGCTTCGGGCTGCTCGATATCAACCGTCGAGTCGGCCTCAGGATCGAACATGAACGCTGCGCGATGCTGCAGCACGCCCACCGACAGGCCGAGCGAGTGATAGATCGGCGCCATCCACTGGGCATCGCGCTTGGCCAAGTAGTCGTTGACCGTGATCAGATGGGCGCCGTCGCCCTCGAGCGCGTTCAGATACAGCGCGAGTGTCGCTACCAGGGTCTTGCCTTCGCCTGTGCGCATCTCGGCGATCTTGCCCTGGTGCAGCACGATCCCGCCCACGATCTGCACGTCATAGTGACGCATCTGGACCCGACGCCGCGCCGCTTCGCGGACCACAGCGAATGCCTCCGGCAAGATGTCGTCGAGTGACGCGCCAGCCTCGAGCCGCGCGATGAACTCAGGCGTCTTCGCCCGCAGCTCTTCGTCAGTCAGCCGTTCGATGCTCGGTTCCCACTCCGCAACCGCCGCCACCGCGCCCTGCAACCGACTCACCTCGCGAGCGTTGGCGTCGCCGATCAGCGAGCCCGCGCGCTTCTTCGCCCGATCCAGCAAGCCCATCCAAGCGTCCTTGATCAACCCCCCGGAGCGCATCCGCGACGCCGGGCATACACACCCAGTCTAGCGGCGTTGTCGACCGATACTCAGTTGGAAATTCCGCACTTAGCGAAACAGCGCCCCGACCGAGTCGCCTTCATGGATCCGGCGGATGGCCTCGCCCAACAGCGGCGCGACCGAGACCGTCTCTAACTCCGCCCCCTGATCATCCTCGGGCAACGACAGCGTGTCGGTCAGCACGACCGAAGCAATCGGACTCATCGCCAACCGCTCCAGAGCCGGAGGTGACAGAATCCCGTGGATGGCCGCCGCCCGGATCCGCTGCGCGCCCTCACTGCGCAACAACTCCGCCACTTCGCAGAGCGTGCCGGCCGTGACAATCTCATCATCGATGATCAGCGCGTCACGCCCGCCGACTTCGCCAATCAGTTGCAGCATCTCCGCACGGTCGTCGTTGCCCGTCCGCCGTTTCTCCGCGATCGCCACCGGCAGGTTGAGCAAATCCGCCATCGCTCGCGCCCGCTTGGCCCCCCCGAAATCAGGCGACACCACCACGCCATCGAACCCCTGTGAACGGAAGTGCTCAGCCAACAGCCGCTGCGCTGTCAGCTCGTCCGTCGGGATGTGGAAGAAGCCCTGAATCTGACCGGCGTGCAGATCCATCGTCAGCATCCGGTCTGCCCCCGCCGTTTGAATCAGATCAGCGAAGAGACGCGCCGTGATTGGCACCCGCGGCTGATCCTTTTTGTCCGATCGACCGTAAGCGAAGAACGGCACGACCGCCGTGATGCGGCCGGCCGAGGCGCGCCGCGCCGCGTCGATCATGATCAACAGCTCGACCAGGTGATGATTGACCGGTCGCGCGCCGGGCTGAATCAGGAACACATCGCGCTCGCGAATGTTCTCCAGATACTGCACGAACGTGTTGCCGTTGGCGAAGTCGAACACATTCGCCTCGCCCAGCTCGACACCCAGCGCGACGCAAACGTCTCGGGCGAGCTGCGGATGGGCATTGCCCGAAAACACGATCGGATCACCGA
Organism: Dehalococcoidia bacterium; assembly: GCA_965221705.1. Lineage (GTDB taxonomy): Bacteria > Chloroflexota > Dehalococcoidia > Bin125 > Bin125 > Bin125. Next base: position 1,961,941 of record OZ244908.1, on the reverse strand, counting down.
CGTATCGACTCATCCTCTGGCTCCTACGGCTGGGATACTGGAGCCAAGTTATCCCACCGACCTCCCACGCGCATGTCGCCAGCCGCTGGAGGGCTTCGACCTTCCAGCTGAACTGTGGCTGATGTGGATAGCTTCGGGCTGCCTCACTCGTCCGCCTCGGCCCGCCGCGCTTAGTTGTGTGGATTACGAAACGCCGCGCTTGCCGCTTCGACCGCAGCGAATCTCTTGCAGCACAGGACGGCGTTGCCTACGATGCAAGCGTTAGCACTCACAGCGTGCGAGTGCTAACGTCCAACCAACGGCAAGAACCGCCAGACAACAGAGAACGGAACGTCGCACTATGGCCACCGAGCTCAAGCCGCTCAACGACCGCCTCGTGATCAAGCCCCTCCAACAAGAGCAGGTGCTCTCCTCCGGCATCGTCATCCCCGACTCGGCCAAGGAAAAGCCGCAGCAGGGCGAGGTCGTCGCCGTCGGTCCCGGCAAGCGCGATGACGACGGCAACCGCGTCCCGCTCGACATCGAGATGGGTGACCGCATCCTCTACAAGAAGTACACCGGCCAGGAAATCCAGATCGACAACGAGGACCTGATCGTGCTCGAAGAGCGCGAAGTCCTCGCCAAGCTGATCGTCTAGATCAGCACCCACTCGTCGTCGTCCGCCGAGCGCGGGCGTCGACGCCCACCACACAGTCTGCACCGACTGAGGAGCAAACATGGCAGGCAAGCAACTCGCATTCGATATGGATGCGCGCAAGGCCTTGCGCGAAGGCGTCGACGCCCTCGCCGACACCGTCAAGGTCACCCTCGGCCCACGCGGCCGCAACGTTGTGCTGGACAAGAAGTTCGGCGCCCCGCTGATCATCAACGACGGCGTCACCATCGCCCGTGAAATCGAACTCGATGAGCCCTTCCGCAACATGGGCGCGCAGCTCGCCAAAGAAGTTTCGATCCGCACCAACGATGTCGCCGGTGACGGCACCACCACCGCCACCGTGCTCGCCCAGGCGATTGTCACCGAAGGCCTGCGCAACGTCGCCGCCGGCGCTGACCCGATGGCGCTCAAGCGCGGCCTCGACCAGGGCCTGCGCGCCGTCGTCGACGAACTGCGCGACATGGCCGAGCCGGTCGAAAAGAAAGAGGAAATCGCCGCAGTCGCGACGATCTCCGGCGACAACGAAGAAATCGGAGACATCATCGCCGACGTGATGGAGAAAGTCGGCAAAGACGGCGTCATTACCGTCGAAGAGGGACAAGGGATCCGCATGGAGACCGAGTTCACCGACGGCATGCAGCTCGACCGCGGCTACGTCTCGCCTTACTTCGTGTCCAACAACGAACGCATGGAAGCCGCAGTCGACGACCCCTACATCCTGATCACCGACCGCAAGATCTCGGCCGTCCAGGACGTCGTCCCGCTGATGGAGAAGCTGCTCCAGATCACCAAGAACTTCGTCATCATCGCCGACGACGTCGATGGTGAAGCGCTGGCCACGCTGGTCGTCAACAAGATGCGCGGCACTGTCAACGTGCTCGCCGTCAAAGCGCCCGGCTTTGGTGAGCGACGCAAGGCGATGCTCGAAGACATCGCCGTCCTCACCGGTGGCACGTTGATCACCGAAGAGCTCGGCCGCACGCTCGAGCAGACCCAGGTCGCCGACCTTGGCCGCGCTCGACGTATGGTCTCCTCCAAAGACGACACGACGATCGTCGAAGGCTCCGGCTCCGACGAAGCGATTCAGGACCGAATCAAGGAGATCAAGGCGCAGATCGACGTCACGGCCTCTGACTTCGACCGCGAAAAGCTGCAGGAGCGCATGGCCAAGCTGGCTGGCGGCGTCGCGGTGATCAAGGTCGGCGCGCCGACCGAGGTCGAACTCAAGGAGAAGAAGGCCAAGCTCGAAGACGCGCTCTCGGCGACCCGTGCGGCCGTCGAGGAAGGCATCGTCGTCGGAGGCGGCTGCGCCCTCCTGCGCGCCGACCGCGCCCTCGAGCAAATGGAGTCTGAGTCCACCGGCGACCAACGCACTGCCGTGCGACTGCTGCGCACCGCGCTCGAGTCGCCGATTCGGCAGATCGCCTTCAACGCCGGCCAAGAGGGCTCGGTCGTGATCGGCAAGATCCGCAAGGTCGACGAAGACACCCACGGCTATGACGCGAAGCTCGACCGCTATGGCAACCTGATCGACTACGGCATCGTCGACCCGGTCAAGGTGACCCGTTCGGCGCTCGAGAACGCCGTCTCGATCGCCGGCATGGTGCTCACCACTGAGAGTCTCGTCGCAGAGATCCCCGAAGCGCCGATGATGGCGCCGGCGGGCATGCCCGACATGGGCATGGACTACTAGGTCCAAGCGACCTACTCGGTCCAATTACAGAAGCGGGGCGCCCTAATGGGCGCCCCGCTTTGTTGTCGCGTCGCGCGCAGCAGGAAGTGCCCGCGCGCTGACGATTGAGACAGGCTTACTCGTCGGGCAGCGCGACGTAGCCGCCTTCCTCATCGAATCCGCTTGACGAGACGCCGATCAGGTCGGCATCCTCTTCGTCCTCCAAACCGAAGCCGAAGTCGTCGAGTTCGTCCTCGTCTCCGCCGAACACATCCGACGGAGCTGCCCCAGGCAGACCCGCAGCCAGAGGCAGCGGCTCCGGCTTGGGCAGCGGCGGCAGCTCGATCTTCGCACGAGCGGGAATCATCTTGCCGATGATCACGTTCTCCTTGAGGCCCTTCAGCTCGTCGACCTGACCCGTGATCGCCGCCTCGGTCAGGACTCGCGTCGTCTCCTGGAACGAAGCCGCTGAGAGCCAGCTGTCCTGCGACAGCGATGCCTTGGTCACGCCCAACAGAACCGGTTTCGCCGATGCCTGCTGCTTGCCTTCTGCGGCCAAGGCCAGGTTGCGCTGCTCGTACTTGTGACGGTCGACCAGCTCGCCTGCGAGCCACTCGTCCGACTCGCCTGGGTCGTCAATCTCCACTTTGCGCAGCATCTGGCGAACAATCACTTCGATGTGCTTGTCGTGGATATCGACGCCCTGCGACCGGTAGACATCCTGCACCTCAGTCACCAGGTACCGATGGACGGCGCCCTCGCCGAGAATGCGCAGCATGTCCTGCGGGTCCAATGGACCCTCAGTCAGCGGTTCGCCAGCTTCGACTTCGTCGCCGTCGGCGACGCGCAACCGCGCCGTGGCGGGCAACTCGTACTCGCGCGTGTCGCTGGACTCGTAAGAGATCGTCAACAGCCGCGATCCCCGCTTGCGACTCACGCGACCGCCGACGCGGGCGCGAATCTGACGGGCCTCGGGTTCCTCATCTTCGTCGCCCGAGCGCGGCAGTCGCGCCAGCAGATGACCGGCCTCGACCTCTTCCAGGTCCTTGACCAACACTCGAGTCTTCAGCGGCAGCTGATACTCGTCACGGTGGACTTCCTCAGCTGTCAGTCGCAGTCGCCGCAACTCACCGTCGGTGAGCACCTCGACGCGTCCATCAATCTCAGCGATCAGCGCCTGACCCTTCGGTGAACGCGCCTCAAACAGCTCGACCACGCGTGGCAGACCCGATGTGATGTCTGACACGCCAGCGATGCCGCCTGTGTGGAACGTGCGCATCGTCAGCTGCGTACCCGGCTCGCCGATGCTCTGCGCGGCGATGATGCCCACCGCGGCGCCCAGCTCGACCAACTCACCGGTCGCCAACGACTGTCCGTAGCAGCACTGACAGAGGCCGCTCTGCTCGCGACATACCATCGGTGAACGCACGTGGAACGACTTCACGCCGTGGTTCATCACCAGGTGTTCAACAGTCGGCTCGTCGAGCATCTCGTTGGCGCCCAACAACTCCTCCGAGGCATCGTCGGGGTTGTACACCGGCGCCGCCGTGTAGCGTCCCATCACGCTCTCGCGGAACTTCGTGATCACGCGTTCGCGATCCTCATCACGATCCTCGATCGTGATTCCCGGGATCATCTCACCGTCGGCGACGCAGTCCTCAACGCGGATGATCACGTCCTGCGAGACGTCGATCAGTCGGCGTGTCAGGTAACCCGAGTCGGCCGTGCGCAGCGCCGTGTCAGCCAGGCCCTTGCGCGCGCCGTGCGTCGAGATGAAGTACTCCAACACCGACAGGCCCTCGCGGAAGGACGAGCGAATCGGCAGCTCGATGATCCGTCCCGAAGGATCGGACATGAGGCCACGCAAGCCGGCCATCTGCGTTACCTGCGCCAGGTTGCCCTTGGCGCCCGACGTAACCATCAGCCGCAGCGAGCCCGGCTCGTTGAGCTGTTCATCAATCTTGTCCTTGACCTGCTGCGTGACCGTCTGCCACACATTGACCGTGGCCGCGTAGCGCTCGTCCTCGGTCATCAGGCCGAGACCGTAGTCATCTCGGATCGCTTCGACCTGCTTGTCGGCATCGACCAGGAAGCTCGCCTTGGCGTCCGGCGCGCGCAACTCGTCAATCGCCATCGTCGTACCCGACTGCGTCGCGTAGCGGAAACCGATCGACTTGATCCGATCGGCCATCAGCGCAGTCTCTTCCGGTCCCAGCAGTCGGTGACATGTCGTGATCAGATCCTTGAGCGACTTCTTCGCCAGCTCGTGATTGATCTCCTCAAACGGAATCGCGTTGGGGATCACTGAGTCGAAGATCACGCGACCGGTTGTCGTCTCGACCAGTTCACCGCCCGTGCGCTCGGCATCTCGGACGAGGATTCGCTCGTGCAGCCCCAGCGCGTGCAGGTCATAGTGCAGCCGCACGTCCTCAAACGAGGGGAACTGGCGCGGTTCCTCGGACGACGCATCGTCGCCAGACTCGCTAGCGCCATTGCCCTGGACAAGCGCCGTCGGCGCCGCGTCGGGTTCGAGCGTCAAGTAGTAGCAGCCGATCACCATGTCTAGGGTCGGGGCGACCACCGGCTCTCCGTTGGAGGGCAAGAGCAGATTCTTGGTCGACAGCATCACCTGCCGCGCCTCGGTCACCGACTCGTGACTCAGCGGCACATGCACGGCCATCTGGTCGCCGTCGAAGTCGGCATTGAACGCCGAGCAGACCAACGGGTGAATCTGAATCGCCGAACCGTCAACCAGTACCGGCTCAAAGGCCTGAATGCCCAATCGGTGCAACGTTGGCGCTCGGTTGAGCAGCACCGGTCGCTGCTTGACCACGCTCTCGAGCACTTCCCAGACGTCCTCATGTCCGCGCTCGACCATTCGCTTGGCCGACTTGATATTGGCTGCTTTCTCTTCCTTGACCAGGGAGTACATCAAAAACGGCTTGAACAGCTCCAGCGCCATCCGACGCGGCAAACCACACTGATGCAGCTTGAGTTCGGGACCCACCACGATGACTGAGCGACCGGCGTAGTCGACCCGTTTGCCCAGCAGATTCTGACGGAAGCGACCCTGTTTGCCCTTAAGCATGTCGGACAGCGACTTCAATCGATGACTGCCAGAGCCGGTCACCGGCCGCCCGCGTCGACCATTGTCGATCAGCGAGTCGACCGCCTCCTGCAACATGCGCTTCTCGTTGCGGATGATGATCTCGGGAGCGCCCAACTCGATCAGGCGCTTGAGTCGGTTGTTGCGGTTAATCACCCGACGGTACAGATCGTTCAAATCAGAGGTCGCGAAGCGGCCGCCGTCGAGCTGCACCATCGGCCGCAGATCAGGCGGCAGTACCGGCAGCGCGCGGAAGAACATCCACTGCGGCGAGTTGGTCGATTTGCGCAGGCCGTCAACGACCTTGAGACGCTTCATCGCCTTCTTGCGCCGCTGTCCCGCCTTGGTTTGGACTTCGAGCTTCAACTCCGACGCCGTAGCGTCGAGGTCCATGCGCGAGACCAACGACAAAATCGCCTCCGCGCCCATCTCGCAACGGACGACGCCGGGGTAACGCTCCATCAACTCCTCGGCGCGCTGCTCCGGCAGAATCGCGGCGTCGAAATTGCCCGTCGTGACAGGGTCGACGAGCGGCCCAAGATCTTCGCGAATACGCGCCTCGAGCTCTTCCTCCGCGCGCTGCTCGACGTTCTCGAGCTGCTCGCGCAGACGCTCTTCCTGTTCGGCGACGTTCTCGCTCACCTCACGTTGCTCAGCCTCGGCCAGCGCGTTGATCTGCGCGATTTCTTCGTCGCCGATCGCCTGCTGCTTGGCCACAGCGGCCGCCAGTTGCACGTCGAGATCGTCCAGCATCACCTCGGAGATGATCGGGTCTCCGCGCTTGGCGAACAGATCATCGCCCAGCTTCAGGTTGCGACGAGCCTTCTTGCCGTCAAACTCGGCTATCACGTCGCGCAAGCCGGCGGCATCGTCGCGCAGGCCCTTGACCACGGCGCGGACTCGCTCCTTCACCTCGGCCGTGTCGGCCTCGGTGCGCAGCCCAATCTCAGCCAGCAGACGCTCACGCGCCTGGCTCAACTTCTCCTGCGTCTCGACGGACTTCTCGCGAAAGTCTTCGATCGCGTCCTCCGCGTCCATGCGCAGATACTCGATCGCCTTCGCCTTCTCTTCCTCATTCACATGCGTAATGATGTACTGCGCGAAGTAGATGACCTTCTCAAGCTTGCGCGGCGAGAGATCGAGCAGTAGCGCGATACGTCCGGGCGTGCCCTTGACGAACCAGATGTGCGAGACCGGCGCGGCCAGCTCGACGTGTCCCATGCGCTCGCGGCGCACCTTCGAACGCGTCACTTCGACGCCGCACTTGTCGCAGATCACGCCCTTGTAGCGAACACGCTTGAACTTGCCGCAGGCGCACTCAAAGTCCTTCTGCGGGCCGAAGATCTTCTCGCAGAAGAGTCCGTCTTTCTCCGGCTTGAGCGTGCGGTAGTTGATCGTTTCCGGCTTCAGGACCTCGCCGTACGACCAGTCGCGGATCTTCTCTGGCGAGGCCAGCGTGATCTGCATGGTCTCCGAGCTGCGGGTCTCAAGCACTGGTCACATCCTCTCCCTCGAATCCGGACAGGTTGAGTCCCAGCTGCGGCATCTCGTCGCGGCTGGGCACTTCAAGCACCATCGCCTCGTCTTCCTGGTTGCGCACTTCGACGTGCAGACCCAGACTCTGCAACTCGCGCAGCAAGACGCGGAACGACTCAGGCATCGCGGCGTCAGTCACCGGTTCGCCCTTGACGATCGCCTCATAGGCTTTCACTCGCCCGACGATGTCGTCTGACTTGATCGTCAACAGTTCCTGCAGAATGTTGGCCGCCCCATACGCCTCGAGCGCCCAGACTTCCATCTCGCCAAACCGCTGCCCGCCAAACTGCGCCTTGCCGCCCAACGGCTGCTGGGTGATCAACGAGTACGGCCCGGTCGATCGAGCGTGAATCTTGTCTTCGACCATGTGGGACAGCTTGAGCAAGTAGATGTAGCCCACGGTCACCGGTTGGTCGATCAGCTCGCCGGAGCGTCCGTCGACCAGGCGCTGCTTGCCGAACACCGGTCGAGCGACGCGCTGTCGCCGCTCGATGCGCGTCGCGCGTTCGGTCAGCGTGGATTCGTTCCAGTGCCGCGCCGAGCGCGCCTCACCATGCTCAATCAGCCATTCGGCCAGCGCTATTCGACTGGCCGCGCCCGTGGTATCACGGTCCTGGCGATCGAATGCGACGCGGATCGTTTCTTCGTCGTAGCCGCGTTCCTGCAGCCAGGCGGCGCTGCGGCCATCGGCGCCCGCGCCGAGCACCGAAGCCGCCAGCTCCCGCTCAGACTCGGCCTCGACGCCATCAGCTCCGGCGCCCGCGCCATTCTGCTCGCGGTCGCCATGCGCGGCGCGCACGATCCACGCTCGCGCAAGGGCGTCTTGCAGCTCCTCTTCCGACGCGCCGTCGAAGACCGGCGTGATCGCGCGGAAGCCAAGCTGCGATGCCGCCCAACCGAGCTGCGTCTCCAGAATCTGGCCCAGGTTCATGCGCGACGGCACGCCGATCGGAGAGAGCACGACGTCGATTGGCGTGCCATCCTCCAGGTGAGGCATGTCCTCGACCGGCAGAATGGTCGAAATCACGCCCTTGTTCCCGTGCCGACCGGCCATCTTGTCGCCGACCTGCAACTTGCGCCGCTCGGCGATCGTGACGCGGACCAGCTGTTGCATACCCGCCGGCAGCTCGTCCTCTTCGTCGCGATTGAACACGCGCACGTCGACGACCACGCCGCGCACGCCGTGCGAGACGCGCAACGAGGTGTCTTTCACCTCGCGCGCCTTTTCGCCAAAGATGGCGCGCAGCAGCTTCTCCTCGGCCGTCAGCTCGGTTTCGCCCTTGGGTGTGATCTTGCCCACCAGGATGTCGCCGGGGCCCACTTCGGCGCCGATCCGCACGATGCCGTCAGCGTCGAGCTGAGCCAGCGACTCATCGGCCACATTGGGGATGTCGCGCGTGATCTCTTCCACGCCGAGCTTGGTCTCGCGCGCGCCGACCTCGTGTTTGGACATGTGAATCGAGGTGAACTTGTGGTCCTGCACGAGTCGCTCGGAAACGATAACCGCGTCCTCGAAGTTGTAACCCTCCCAGGACATGAACGCGCAGAGCACGTTTTGCCCAAGAGCGAGCTGGCCCTGATCGGTCGAGGATGAGTCGGCTAGCGGCTGACCGGCCGTGACGCGGTCGCCGCTAGAGACGATCGCGCGCTGATTGATGCAGGTGCCCTGGTTCGAGCGCAGAAACTTAAGCAGCGAGTAGCTGTGCAACTGTTCCCCGCGCACGGGCTCGTCGTAGTGCATGATGATCGCTTCAGCGGTCACCGCCCGCACCTCGCCGTCAGCCTCGGCCGAGAGCACCTGACCGGAATCGCGCGCGGCCGGCTGCTCCATGCCGGTGCCGACCAGCGGCGCCTCCGGTCGCACCAGCGGCACCGCCTGGCGCTGCATGTTCGCGCCCATCAGCGCGCGGTTCGCATCGTCGTGCTCGAGGAAGGGAATCAGCGACGCGGCGACCGACACGATCTGTCGGGGCGAGACGTCCATGTATTGAATGTCATCGCGGGCGAATTCCTCAAAGCGCCGGCCCAACCGTCCCTCAACGCGGTCGTCGAGGAAGTAGCCGCGGGCATCGAGACGCGCATTCGCCTGCGCAATCACCGAGTCGGCCTCGTCGTCGGCGGTCAACTCAACCACATCATCCGACACGAAGGGCCGAATCCGCACGGGCGCGTCGTTGGCCGCCGCGATGCGCTCGGCCAGGTCAACCGTGACTTCGTCGCCCTCGTCGGCGATCAGCTCGCCGTCATCGCCCTCGACTGGCTCGGCCAACACCCGACCGATCAGATCGGGATGATCGGGCGGCAGCTGCGAAACGACGATCCGATAGGGCGTCTTGATGAACCCGTAATCGTTCAACACGCCGTACGTGGCCAGTGATCCAATCAGTCCAATGTTGGGACCCTCAGGCGTCTCAATCGGACAGATGCGCCCGTAGTGCGAGTAGTGCACATCACGCACATCGAAGCCCGCTCGGTCGCGGCTCAGCCCTCCGGGTCCCAGCGCCGAGAGTCGACGCTTGTGCGTCAGCTCAGCCAGCGGATTGGTCTGATCCATGAACTGCGACAGCTGGTGACCGCCGAAGAACTCCTTGACCGCGGCCTGCACGGGGCGGATGTTGACCAGCGCCGAGGGCGCGGCCTGATCGGGATCGATGATCGTCATCCGCTCGCGGATCACTCGCTCCATCCGCACCATGCCGATGCGGAACTGATTCTGCAGCTGCTCGCCCACGGCCCGAATGCGTCGATTGCCCAAATGGTCAATGTCGTCGTCACTCTGAATGCCGTTGTTGATCGCTACCTGCGTGAAGATGATCGCCAGCAGGTCGCGCATCCACAGCCCCTGCAACTGCGGCTCGGTCGCGTCGTCCAACTGCCTGTCAAGCCCAAGCCGCGCGCAGCGGTCGCCCAGAGACTCATACGTCGCGCGCAGTCGCGTGTTGACCTTGTAGCGTCCCACGCGGCCAAGGTCATAGCGTCGCGGCGTTTCTATCCGGGCGCCGTCCTTGATGTTGAAGAACTGACCTTCGAGCATTGAGCGGGCCGCCTCAAGCGTGGGCGGATCGCCTGGGCGCAAGCGCTTGTAGACCTCAATCATGGCCCACTCTTTGTTGCGCGCCTCAGGCGCCACGCCGGGCGCTTCCTTCTCCAGCGTCGTGGCGAGAAACTGGTGCTGAGAGTCTTCCAGGTCGATACCCTCGAGCATGCTCAGGATGCGCTCGTCCGTGCCCAGCAGATGCTCGAGCTTCTTGCCCTGCTCAACGTCGCCGTTCTCGTAGAACTGCGGGTCGTCGGAGTCGTCGAGCGCGCGCAGCAGCGTCGTCACAGCGATCTTGCGTTTGCGGTCGACCTTGACCGTGAGGACGTCTCGGTTAGAAGACTCAAACTCGAGCCAGGCGCCGCGTGAAGGGATCAACTTGGCCGCGCACAGCGTGCGACCCGAGGCCGGGTCGACCGAGGCGCCGAAGTAGACGCCAGGCGAACGCACCAGCTGCGACACGACGACGCGCTCGGCGCCGTTGATGATGAAGGTGCCGGTCTCGGTCATGTGCGGCAGGTGGCCGAAGTACAGCCACTGCTGCTTGCTCTCGCCCGTCTTGAGCGAAGTCAGACCGACCTTGACGCGCAGCTCGCCCTGGTACGTCTTGTCCTTCTGACGACACTCGAGCGGCGTCTCCTGTGGCGCGATGTACTCGTAGCCGGGACTGCCATCGTCTTCACCATCGTGCATGAAGTACAGCTGCATGCGGTTGCCGGTGAAGTCCTCAATCGGCGACATCTCCTCAAGCAGTTCCCGCAGGCCTTCCTCGAGGAACCAGTCGTAGGAGTCGCGCAGCAGCTTGATCAGGTTCGGCAGCGGGTACGTCTCGGGCAGGCGCGAGTAGTCGACGACATCGCCGTCGAGCGTCGCCGCGCTGTCTCCCGAGCGGTCCCCGATTGGCGCCAGTACCATCAGCCAGCCTCCTCAAAACGCGAGCCGCCCCAGCCGATCGAGCGTAAGCTCCGCATCTCGAGCGCAGCTGACGCCGATACCAGATCGACGGCTGCGGTTCGCGATCGACGTACCGAATTGACGTAGCTGGCGCAGGCGAGCCTGTCGACTCGTCGGCGCGTCATCCTGCGCGATCGCTTGCGGCCGCGCGACGGCCGACCGTGGCCGGCAAACGCGCGACATGCAGTGGCCATGACATGCTGGGGCATGGGTTGAGGCACTATCGTATGCCGGTTCTGCGCCTGCGTCAATCGAATGGCCGCCCCGACTTGTGAGTCAGCGCGCGCGTCGCTGGCATTACATGTGGCGGTACACGGTAACGTGTAGACTGAGAGTTGACGATCGCTGATATGGCGTCCGCCCGGCAGCCGCTGATCGAGCCGGACGCGAAGGATGCAGATGTGGGCATCGAAGACGACCGACGCGAACGTGACGCCAGCTGGGACAGTGACGCGATCCGCCGGTTGCGCCGCCACGCCGGGCTCAGCCAGCAGCAGCTCGCCGACGAGCTGAACTCGCGTCAACAGACGATCTCAGAATGGGAACGCGGCGCCTACTCGCCGCGCGGCACCGCGGCGCGATTGCTCACGCGCGTCGCCGAAGACGTGCAGTTCCCCTTCCGCGGGGAGTCGTCACAGTCTGCGTCAGCCGACGCCGAATCACACAGTCGGGACTCAGCCTCATCGTCCGAGTCGGACGACATCGCCGACATCGACGCCATCGAAGCCGACTCATGACACCCCAGCCCGGCCGCCGCCACGAGCGCCCGCCTGAGACCGGCGAACGCGCCATGCAGCGGCGCTGGGCCGAATCGCGCTGGCCGACGCCATTCCTTGAGGTCCCGCCCGCCTCGGAGGCTGACCACAGCGATCCGCTGAGCGGTCAAGTGCGGATCATCACGCCAGGACGGTGGAATCGCGGACCGGGGCCCGACTTTCGCGGCGCCCAGATCCTCGATGTCGACGGCCGCGCGCGGCGCGGCGATATCGAACTGCATCTACATCCGTCCGCCTGGCTCGCGCACGGACACGACGGCGACCACGCGTACGACAACCTGCTGTTGCATCTCGTCGAGCGCGCGCCCACAGCGATCGACAGCGCAGTCACGGCTGACCCGCGCATCCCCAACGCGACCACACTGCCTGCCGAACAGCCTGACTCGCATGACGCGCCTGTTCCGCCGCCCTGCACTCGCGTCGTCGAACAGGCTGGCGTCCTCGCCGTCGACGCGCGCCTGCGGTTCATCGCGCGGCGGCGCTTTCAGCGCAAAGCGCTCGAGCTCGCCGCGATCGAGCCGCCGCCCGGCCCGGGATCCAACGACGATCGACGTGCGCTGCTGGCGGCGGCGCGCGCGTTAGGTCAGCCGCGCCACGCCGAGATCACCGAAGCCGCCGCCGCGCGCGCGCTCAGCGACCAGGTCGACTGGGCAGACGTCCAGCTCACCATCCCGTCCGACGGCTGGCGACGAGGTCGCGGCGCGTTGGGCACAGCCGCAGGCGTGAGCGGCGTCTGGATGACGCTGCTCACGCGCTGGAACGCGGCCGCCGCCAGCCCCTGGGCGAGCGTCCAGCGACTGTCGGCATTGCCGCTCGCCGAGGCTCTGCGCGAGCTGCAGATTCCCAAGCGCCTGGGGCGCGGCCGCGCCACCCAACTCCTCGCCGATGCCGTCTATCCCCTGACCGGCGCCTGGGCGGCCTGGGCTCAACTGCCCGGCGCTCGCTACCTGCGCAGCGACGAGCTCCGCGACCGGCTCGATGACGGCCTCGACCGCGCGCCCTCGTCGTCAACCGGCGCCAGTCTGCGCTGGCGACACCCTCAGACGCAGGCCTTGCTGGAGCTGGAACGCACGCGCTGCCGGTACTGGGCCTGCCGCATCTGCCCGCTCGGCGCGCTCGCTCGAGCGAGATGAACACCCGACGGCCCAGCGGCGCCTAGTTGCCCGCCGAGAACACCTCGGGGCCCGACGTGCTGAACACGTCGATGTCGAGCGACGCCTCGGCCCGTCGATAACACGCAGCCGCTCCGATCATCGCCGCGTTGTCCGTACAAAGCCGCGGCGGCGGTACCCGTACCGGCACCGAGCAGCGGGCGCGCAACGCGTCGCGCAGCGCCCCGTTGGCGGCGACGCCGCCGGCCACGATCACGCAGCTCGCCCCCAGGGACTCCGCCGCTCGAGCGGTCTTCTCCGCCAGCACCTCGGTCACCGACTCCTGAAAGTGCGCCGCAAGCGCCGGCACATCGACCGCTTCGCCGGCGGTCTCCGCCCGACGCACGCGGTGCAGCACGGCCGTCTTGAGTCCCGAGAACGAAAAGTCGTGCGTGCCGGGCATCCAGGCGCGGGGTAGGGGCTCGACAGCCGCGATTCGGGCGGGGGTCGCCTCCTTGGCGGCGCGCTCAATCTCAGGCCCGCCAGGGAAGGGCAGACCGAGCAGCCGACCGACCTTGTCGAAGGCCTCGCCGGCCGCGTCGTCGCGCGTCTGTCCGATCCGTTCGACACGGTCATGGTCCTCCATCCAGAAGAGCTCCGTATGCCCGCCCGAGACGACCAGCGCAACCAGCGGGAAGGGCGGCGGCGCGTCGTCCCACTCATCGCGCGCCGGCTGCAACCAGTTGGCGTACAGGTGACCGGCGATGTGATGCACGGGAATCAGCGGCAGTCCTCGCGCCCAGGCTGCGCTCTTGGCCGCATTGACGCCGACCAGCAGCGAACCACCCAGTCCAGGCCCCTGCGTGACCGCAATCGCGTCCAACTCCTCCCAGCCCACTCCAGCCGACTCCAACGTCGCCTGCATCACCGGGGCCAGGTTGCGCAAGTGTTCGCGGCCGGCCACCTCGGGTACGACGCCTCCAAATCGGGCGTGAATACCGGCCTGCGACGCGACGACTGAAGACAAGACCTCGATCCCGTCGGCAATCACCGCTCCCGCGAACTCGTCACAAGACGACTCCAGCGCCAGCACCCGAAAGACCATCAGCTCACCTCTCGCTCAGTCCTACTCAGATGGGCGCAGCTGCATCTAGGATCAATGGCGCTAGCTGCCCGTCGGCGCTTTCCAGCGTAGGTCAGTCAATGCTTCCCGCGCACCCTGAACGCGCAAGGCTGACCCGCGAGACGCACATTGATCACCCGGCGATCACCAGGCGATCACTCGGCGGCGACTCCCGCGCCGGGCAACCGACCGATCAGCAGTCGGTCGGGCAAGGCGTAGACGATCTCACCGCGCGACTCGTTTACCCACGCGCCCCGCAGTTCGGCGATCTGGGCCGACTGAATCTGACTGACCACGGCGCCGTCGGCCGCCACGGCGACGATCCGCCCCGCCTGCCGGTCGACGACGTAGATCAAGCCCGACTGCTCGCCACGCGACACCGAGGCCGGACTGATCAGCGGCCGCGCCAAGCCAACGGCGAGCGGCAGCTCATCATCGGCGCTGAATCTCCGCAACCGCCCATCGCTCGAGGCGACCAGAAACTCCACCTCGCCCGTTTCCGTGACGCTGGCGACCAACTCGCGGGCGTTAAGCAGGTCGGTGCGGCCGATCGCCCGTACGGGCTGGGCCAGCTCGGCTCGCTCAACCGCATAGCGCCAGACCGCGCCGCCCGCCGCGTCAAGCAGGTAGATGCCGCCAGCGGTGGCCGCGACCGCATCGACCGAACCGAGCCGCGACAGATCGGGGATCGGAATCAGCAGCACGCCCGTCGGCGTCCAGTGATAGAGACGCGCGTGCGAATCGAGGATCCAGAGCGCTTCTTCGGCCGACCCGGCCGCCGCCTCGTCGTTCGCAGTCGGTCCCTGCCAGGCGATCGAGATCGGCGTGCCGGCGCGAAGCTGTCCGCCAAGACCGAGTAGCTCGCCCTCCAGATAGATCACCGTCACCGCGCCCTCGTCGCTGACGCTCAACACCCGTCCACCCGCGTCGTCGAGCACGAACGTGCGACCGCCGCCGACGCGAATCGTACCCAGCGCGAGTGTCGGGCCGTCGCTCGACAGATCCGCCAGCGTGCTCAGTTCACCGGGCGACTGCACCAGGCGCAACTCAGCCAGGACGACCTCAATCTCGTCACGCAGCTGCAGCGCGTCGGAGTCAAGCGGATGAATCCCCAACGCCGCCTCGACGTCCAACAACGCCTCGTCGAGCGCCAACAGCGCCGACTCTGTAGAAGGCGCTAGCTGCGATGCGGCAAAACCGTTGCGCGCTTGCTCGACATAGGACTGAAACTGATCCTCATCCGAGCGCAACAGCGACGGCCCCAACAGAATCGATGTGACAGCGGCCAGGATGACCAACATGGCCAGTAGCGCCACACCGGCGTGTCGCGCCGAGGCGGGTCGCAAGCCCGAACCGGGTGACGCGATCGGCGGTCGATCAGCGATCAGCTCCCGCCGCCGCTCGAGCAGCGAGGGCAACGCCTGGCCCAACTCGAGCAGAGGCCGCGCCACCGGCGCCAGAGGTGAGCCGCGCACAGCGGCCCGCGGCGCGATCGGACTGGCGACCGTGAGCGCGAACGGATTCAGCGGCCAATCCACCGCCTGAGGTTGCGCCAGCGGGACCGGGACCAGTGTCTGCAACTCGTTCGGCGTCTCGGAGGGTGAGTCCCTGTCGAGTGAGTGGTCGAGTGAGCGGTCGGCAGTCGGCGGATTCGCGCCAAGTCGCGCCTGATTGTCTGAACCGATCTCAAGCTGGCGCTCTGGGCCCGACGCCGGCATCGATGCCTCGGAATCTGTCTCGGCCACTGTCGACTCGCCGTTCGCTGACGGCTCACCCGGTCCCTCCCCGTGTCCCAGCTTGACGGCCAGCGCCGCCGCGTCGCGCAGATCCAACAGCGCCGGATAGAGCTGACGCAGCGTCTCTTCGCCACCGAGTCGGCTCAACGCCACCCGCCGCTCGGCATCGAGCAACGCGGCTGCGTTCGTGGTCAGGAGCAGCGCCCAACCGTCGCTCGCGTCCGGCGCGGGCGCAAACGCGAGCGTCGTCGGCCGTTCGCCGCCGATTGGCGCGGCGACAACGTCGGCGGTGTCAGCACCAGCGGCGGCGGCCTCGGTGTGAGCGTGCAGCGTCAGCGGGCGCAGCCCGGCGGTTCCGGAGTCGCCGGCGATCAGCGCCAGCGACGGCCCGGCCTGACCCAGGAGCGCGGGCTGATCGTCGCGTTGGATCAAACAGGACACGCCGTAGCGCAGGTGCTCAGTCGGCATGCGCGCGTCATTCCAGGCGCGCAGCTCGTCGTGCGCCACGTCGAGCGACTGGCGCAATGCGCCAGTCAATGAACGCGCCGCCGGATCGAACAGCTCCGCGACGCGCGACACAAACTGATCAATGAACTCATCCGCCCGCGGCGAGGTCGACTCGGCCAGAATCGAAAGTCGCACCAATCGACCACGACCATCCAGTTGCTCGGAGAAGCCCACCTGCGGCGCTTCCTCCACCGCGCGACCCGTCAGAATCCGCAGTTGCGCGTTCCACTGCTCGGCAGAGTCGCTCATCGCCGCCTCTTCCATTCGTCCACGATTCGCCGTAGGCCCCCGCGTTCCATCGTACTCAGCGGATCACCGTCCCTAGCTCGCTCTGGCTGCCCACGTGAGCGACGCCTGCCTGCGTCGCGAGGCGTGCGAGCCTGCTGAGCCTAAATCCGTCGGCGTGCGTATACTCAGAGGTCAGCGATAGGTTCAGCGAGCCGAAATCTACGGTTCATCGAACACGTAAGCCAGAACGATGTCCGATTCAGATCGCCCCGCCGGCCCTGCGGCCAGCGCCACTCAATCAGCCGCCGCGAGTCCGCCCGCACAGTCCGCTGTACGAACGCAGCTGCGACAACGGATGGCCGAAGAGGCGCTCTCGGCCGCCGCTGAACAGGTCGAGGCGCTCCTCCGCGAAGCCGCGCTCGAGCTGCGACCGTTCCCGCCCTTTCCCGGCGCCTTCTTTACGATGGGCGTCGAGGTTGAACCTGACGGCCTGCGCGACAACGACATCGGCTGCGTCATCGTCACCGAGACCGGCGACCTTCGCGAGCTCCAGCTCTCCTTCGATGATGACGGTCCGGCCGCCATTCTCGGCGCCACCGACCCCGTCTCGATGCGTGACGAAACACTGGTCGAACTCGAGAACCTGTCGCCGCAGGACCGACTGACACTGGCCCTCAACGGTCTCGACGCCGTCAGCGCCGTGCTCAGCGACCAACGCGACTCATGACACGTTCGCGACGTCAAACGGTCGGGACTCTAACCACCCGCCAAGCCAACATCTCAGAACGATTCTGATCACGAGCGATCGAGCGCCGTAACGCAGAGGAGCCCACCTTGCAGATCTTCGCCATTCTTCTTCGAGTCCTCCTGCCTTGGGCCGCAATCCTCTGGATCTACCGAGCGCTGCAGTCGCAACAACGACTCGAACGCGAGCTGACCGAAGAACGCATCGACCACCTCGAGTTGCAGCTGCGCAACGAGCGCGCGCGTCGCGAGCAGGCCGAACTGATGGCTCGCCAGATCGCCCAGGCCGGTGGCGCCGACGCGGCGAACGACGCGCTCAGCGCCCCGCCGCCGACGCGCCCGCAGCCGGTTCCAGCGCCTCAACCGGCGCCAGCGGCGCCAGCCTCAACAACTCCGGCAGCGCCGCCGACGCCTCCAGCGCCACCGGCAGCCGCTGCGCCAGCGCCGCCTCCTCCAGCGGCGCCTCCCGCTGCTGCGCCCAGTGCACCTCCGCCGCCACCGCCAGCTCCGACGCCGCCCGCCGCAATGCCGGAAGCGTCAGCCACGCAGCCCGCTGCGCCCGCCGCGGCCGTTGCCGACGCGCCCGCCGCACCTCCCGAGGCTCCCCCAGCGCCCGAGCGCACCGCGGCCTCGTATCTCGATGAGGGCAACGCCTACTTCGGCGCCGGCAACTACGACGCCGCCGTCACCCAGTACGCCCGAGCCATCGACCTCGACGCCAACTCCGCCGCCGCCTACTACAACCGCGCCAACGCGCTCGTCCGGCTCGACCGCAACGACGAAGCCGCCAACGACTACGAACGCGCCATCGAGCTCGCACCCGACGACCCCGACATCTACGTCAACCGCGGGTTGCTGCGCCTCTTTGGACGAGACTTCGACACAGCAGAGGGCGACTTCCGTCACGCGCTCCGTCTGCGGCCCGACGACGGCGCCGCGCACACGAACCTCGGACTGACGCTGCTCTATGAGGACCGCGCTCAGGAAGCGCTCGAGTCATTCCAGTCGGCAGTCCAGCTCGAGCCCGATCAGCCCGGCGCGCACTACGGCCTCGCTTCGGCCGCCGCCAAACTTGGACAGGACGAACAGGCGGTCGCCGCATTGCGTCAGGCGACGACACTGAATCCGCGCTATGCCGAAGCCGCTCGCACCGACGACCACTTCGACAACCTGCGTGGCAATCAACAGTTCGAGCAGCTCGTCGGGGCCTAAGCTCCGCAGGCGACTTCCTGGTCACACAGGACTACTCGAGCCGCACCGAACCTGAGCGGCCGCCGTCTTTTTCGCGCAACCGCACGGCGTCGATCCGCATCTCGCGATCGACCGCTTTCGCCATGTCGTAGACCGTCAGCGCCGCCACCGAGACAGCGGTCAGCGCCTCCATCTCGACGCCCGTCTGTCCATTGCAGCGCACCTCAGCGCGAATCGCGATCGAAGCTGGATCGTCGACCACGCTGAGCTCGACCAGCACTTTCGACAACATGAGTGGGTGACACAGCGGAATCAACTCGTGCGTGCGCTTGGCCGCCATCACGCCGGCGATTTCGGCAGTCGTCAGCACATCGCCCTTCTTCAACGCCGCGTCGCGAATCAGCGCCAACGTTTGCGGACGCATCAACACCCGACCTTCGGCCACCGCTCGACGCTCTGTGACATCCTTGTCGCCAACGTCGACCATGCGCGCGCGGCCGCCCCCGTCAACGTGGCTCAAACCGCCAGACTCTGTCGATCCCGCGCGCTCAGCCGCCAATGTGCGACATCTCCACTCGACCAAGTCGCTGCAACCCGTCTGTGTTCGCTGCGCGAAGCTCCGAGTAGCGATCCTCACGCGCCGTCCAGATGCCTGCGATCTTCGCGTACAGCTCGTCGTCGCTCGCACCGTCGCGCATCAGACTGCGCAAATCCTGCCCCTCCGTAGCGAACAGACACGTGTACAGCGACCCCTCAGCCGACAGTCGCGCGCGGGTGCAGTCGCCGCAGAACGGCTCAGTCACCGATGTGATCACGCCGATCTCGCCACTGTCATCCTTCCAGCGCCAGCGCTTGGCCACTTCGCCGGTGTATGCCGCGTCGACCGGCTCCAGCTCATCCTCGCGCGACAAACGCTTGATGATCTCGCGCGCCGGCACGACTTC
The DNA here is from genome assembly GCA_965221705.1 of Dehalococcoidia bacterium. Taxonomy (GTDB): domain Bacteria; phylum Chloroflexota; class Dehalococcoidia; order Bin125; family Bin125; genus Bin125. The sequence continues at coordinate 1,942,641 of OZ244908.1, read as the reverse complement.
GTCCAGCTGCCAACCGTTGGTCGCGCCAACGTCCATGTACTCGATGAAGCGCACAATCTGTCCCGTGCCGCGAAAGTGGCGCGCCAGTTCGACGAGTCCGTCATCGTTCACGCCACGCTTGACCACCGCATTGATCTTGACCGGCCCCAGTCCCGCCTGAGCAGCCGCCTCAATGCCCGCCAGGACCCGGTCAAGCGGGAAATCGACCCCGTTCATCTCTCGACAGATCTCCGCGTCGACCGAGTCCAGACTGACGGTAACGCGGTCAAGACCTGCGTCAGCCAACTCCGGCGCCAGCGTCGCCAATCGTGAGCCATTGGTTGTCAACGCCAGATCGACTTCAGGCAGCGCTTCACGCAGCATCCGCACGAGCGTCGGCAACTCAGCGCGGACCGTCGGCTCTCCGCCGGTCAAGCGCAGCTTGCGCAGACCCAACCGCGCGAACACGCGCGCCAACCGCACAATCTCTTCGAAGCTCAATATTGCCGAGCGCGGCAGAAATTCGTAGCCCGGCCCGAACACTTCCCGAGGCATGCAGTACGGACAGCGAAAGTTACAGCGATCCGTGACTGACACGCGCAGGTCGGCGAATCGGCGCCCCAGCCGATCGATAGGCGCATCCACGGGCGAACTCATTGGCGACGCTCCTCGGCTCGGTCAAGGGTCTGGGCCATCACGTCGAGCGCCCAAGACGCCTGCGCCAACGCGCGGGCGCGATGCGAAATCTGGTTCTTCTCGGCGATGTCGAGCTCCGCCATCCGTCGTCCATCCGACAAGGTGAACAACGGGTCATATCCAAACCCCAGATCACCCCGCTCGTCCATCGCGATCGATCCCTCCACGACGCCTTCGCCCACGCGCAGATTAGTCGTGTACGGAAAGGCCAGCGCCACAACGCAACGAAATCGGGCCCCGCGCTGACCCAACGGCACGTCCGCCAACGCTGTGAGTAGTTTCGCCCGATTCGCTGCGTCGTCAGCCGCCTCTCCAGCATATCGAGCGCTATAGAGCCCCGGCGCGCCGTTGAGCGCGTCGACTTCCAGTCCAGAGTCATCGGCCAGCGCGGGCAGGCCGGCGGCGTTGGCGTATGAGCGCGCTTTCCGGCCGGCGTTCTCCGTGTACGTGAGACCGTCCTCAACGACGGTGAATTCCCTCAGTCCAACTTCGGCCGGGGCGACCAGATCCCAAACTGACGTCACGTGGGCGGCGAACAGCTCGCGAAACTCGCGCAACTTGCCTGGATTGCCCGTCGCAATCAGCAATCGATGCGCCATGGTTGCCGCGCGACGCCCCAGCTCAGCCGACGTACTCGCCGCGCCGAGCCGCCGCGGTCAGTCGGGCTCGATCCTGAAACGCAGCCTGCGCGGCGGGCACGTTCTCGGGCAGACCGGCCCAGACCTGTAGCGGCGTCGCCTGCAATCCCCGCCCATACGAGAAACTCAGTTCCCACGGCGCCGACGACGATCTCGCCGCCGCTTGATTGATCGCATTCAAATTGATCGTCGCTTCCTCGTCCGACTGCCCGCCCGACAGGAAGACGCAGCCCGGCAATGCCGCCGGGACTGTGTTGGCGAATACGCGCAAGGTCGCCGCCGCGACCTCCTCGGCCGAGGCGCGTTGCGCCGCGCTCTTCCCCGAGAGCACCATGTTGGGCTTGAGCAACGCGCCCTCGAGGTCGACTTGCTGGGTCGCTAACGCGTCAAACGTCGCGTGCAGAGCCGCTTCCGTCGCCGCCGCGCAGGCGGCGATGTCGTGCTCACCATCCATGAGCACCTCAGGCTCGACGATCGGCACCAAACCCGCCTCCTGCGACAGCGCCGCATAGCGACCCAACGCGTGCGCGTTGACGTCCAGACAGTAGGCTGTCGGTCGATCTTCCGCGATGTCGATTACCGCTCGCCACTTGGTGAACCGCGCGCCCTGCCCGCGATACAGCTCAAGCCGCTCACGCAAACCGTCGAGCCCCTCCGTCACCTTTTCGTTCGGCGATCCGGCCAGGTCCTTGGCCCCCTTGTCCACCTTGACGCCGGGAATCACGCCGTTGGCGGTCAACACCTCAACCAGCGAACGCCCGTCCGACGCATCCTGCGCCAGCGTCTCCTCGAACAGAATCACGCCCGAAATCCAATCGCCGATTCCCTCGGTCGTGAACAGCAGCTGTCGCCAGTCGCGTCGATTCGTCTCGGTCGATTCAAGTCCAATCGTGTCGAAGCGCCGTTTGATCGTCGGGCTCGACTCATCGGCGGCCAGAATGCCGCGACCTGGCGCGACCAGCGCACGCGCTGTCTCGTGCAATGAGTTCGTCATGGGACATTACCTCTCGGGTTGCGGTCGGGTGCGGTCGACCAGATCGGGGTGTGCTGATGTTGAACGTCGCTACGCGGATGATCCAGAGGCTACGGCCAGACGCCTAACCACGCGCTCGACGACGTCGGCGTTACCCACAATCAAGGGCGTGCGTTGGTGCAACAGCTCAGGTTGGACATTGAGGATGCGCTCAAGGCCGGTCGAACCGGCGCCGCCCGCTTGCTCAGCGACGTAGCAGAGTGGATTGGCCTCATAGCCGAGCCGCAGCTTGCCCGCCGGCGACTTCACGTCGCCCGGATAGAGGAATATCCCGCCCTTGAGCAGATCGCGATGAAAATCGGCCACCAACGAACCCACGTATCGCAACCCATAGTCCGTCCGCAGCTCGGCAACCGCGGCCTGCATCTCAGGATGCCAGGCGCCCTGATTGCCTTCGTTGACCGAGTAGGCCGCGCACTTGGCGGGAATCCGCACATCGTCGTGCGAATGTAGAAACTCACCTGAACCAGGATCCAGCGTGAAACCATCCACCCGACCCGGCGTCGCCACGACCAGCACAGTCGACGAGCCGTACACCACGTACACCGCCGCGCACTGTTCGCGGCCAGGCCGCAGCAGCGAGGCCTCGGTCACCGCTCCTTTGTCAACTCGACGATAGATGGCGAAAATCGAACCGATCGTCACCGCCACATCGATATTCGACGAGCCGTCGACCGGATCGAACAACACCAGATACGGATGATCCTCCGCGTCTGAAACGAAGACGGCTTCCTCCAGCTCTTCGCAAGCGAGCGCCGCCACCGCGCCGCAATCGTGCAGAGAGTTCACGAAGGCGTCGGTGCCGGCTTCATCCAGCACCTGCACAATCTCGCCCTGCACGTTGGTCTCGCCCGTATCGCCTAGAACGCCGGCCAACGCCGCGCGCCGAGTCAGCGCGTCCACCTGCTTCGCTCCGGCTGCGATAGCGTCGACAACGGTCAGAAACCCATCTTCGACCAACTCAGCCGGCGCAGTATCAGCGATCGTCTCAGCCAGCGTGCGACCAACCGACGCCGCCGACCTCTCGTCCGACTGCTCCGCCTCTGACATAGCAACCCGCCTGTCCTGCAGCGTTGCGCCTTCGCGCCGCCGTTGCGCGGATCGTCGCAGCCTCAATCCGCCTGATCAAGTGGCGTACGATGATTCCAACAGGATGACACCAAGAGCGCGCAAGCGAGCGCGGACCGACTTGAGCTGCGATGAGATGAGGCGACTGGGCGACGCGATGCCAAACGAACCGAACCAAACACCCGATGCAAACACCGCGATCGTCGACTATCCACAGGCCGTCGACTGGCTGATGTCTTTCGCCGACTTTGAACGCGGCTCCGGACCGCGTCGCTCGCGGCCCGACTTCGCTCTCGACCGCATCCGATCGCTGTTGCGGCGTCTCGCCGACCCGCAACAAGGACGCATCACGATCCACATCGCCGGCAGCAAAGGCAAAGGATCGACCGCGGCAATGCTGGAATCGATCCTGCGCGCGGCGGGATTCCGCACCGGCCTCTTCACCAGCCCCCATCTGCAGGACTTCACCGAGCGCATCAGAATCGACGGCGTTCCGCTCGCGCAACCCGAGTTCGCGCGACTCTGCGAACAGCTGCGCCACGTCATCGAGGCCGAGCTGGCCGACGAACCTGGACACATCAGTACCTTTGAGATCCTCACCGCGCTCAGTTTCCACGCCTTCCACGCGCACGATGTCGATGTCCAGGTGGTCGAAGTCGGCCTCGGCGGTCGGCTCGACTGCACCAATGTGTTTTCGCGCACCGACGCGGCCGTAATCACCTCGCTCTCGCATGAACACACCGACATCCTCGGCGACCAAATCACCCAGATCGCAGCCGAGAAGGCAGGCATCATCACCGCCGGTTGTCGACAGGCTGTGCTCGCGCCGCAGCGATTCGTCGAGGCCGCGGATGTCGTGCGCAACGCCGCCGACGACGTGCCAACCTCGCTCATCGACGTCGCCGCCAACTACGCCAGCGAGCCTGCCGGGGTCGAATCCTGGGGTCAGTGGTTCCGACTCAATCGTCGACAGCCACGACCGGGCGAGCCCGCCAAGGCGATGCATCTGCTCCCCTTGCTGGGACGACACCAGATCGACAATGCCGTCACTGCGATCGCAACGATCGACGCGCTCAATGCCACCGGCGTTGTCGCTGTGCCTTCCGAGGCGCTGCACCGCGGGCTTGCGTCTGTCCGCTGGCCGGCGCGCATGGAGGCCTTTGAGTTGCCCGAAACAATCAGCGCCGACAATCCCGGACCGACTCCCACCGTCGTCATCGATGGCGCGCACAACGCGGAATCCGTCCAGCGCGCCCTCGACGCCTGCCTTGAGTACTTCCCGCACGAGCGTTTGCACGTCGTGTTTGGCGTCCTCGGCGACAAGGCGCTGCCCGACATGGCGCGAGTCATCCAGACGCGCAGCGCCAATGTCTACGCCACCACGTCCGACCATCCCCGTGCGAGACCGCCGCAGCAAGTCGCTGACGCGTTTGTCGATCCCGACTGGAACGGCGCAACTGCTGTCCACGCCGATCCAGCGTCCGCGCTGCGCGACGCCGCCAAACAGGCCAGCGCCGGCGACATCATTCTCGTACTCGGTTCACTCTCGCTCGCCGCCGATGCGCGCCGCCTGCTCAGCGCGCCAGCCGAACTTGCCATCGCACGCCGCGCCGAGGACCCGACTCTATGACTTCTGTTGATCCCACTTCGAGAACCCGAGTTGTCGTGAGCGGTATGGGAGCGATCTCTCCCTTTGGACCGGGCGTCGACCTGCTATGGCGCAGCCTGCTCGCCGGCGAGAGCGCAATCAAGCCGATCGAGAACTTCGACGTCTCCGGCTTTAGCTGCACCATCGGCGGCGAGATTCGCGAGTTTGACGCCCGCGACTTCATCGAGCGCAAGGCGGCCCGGCGTATGGCGCGCTTCTCGCAGTTCGCGGTCGCCGCCGCGCGTGAAGCGATCGAGGACGCTCGGCTGGACCTTGACAGCCTCGACCGCAACCGCGTCGGCGTCGTACTCGGCAATGGCGCCGGCGGCTATCCCGAGATCCAGGCGACCGCCAGCACGCTCTTCGATCGCGGCGGCATGCGACTCGACCCGCTCTTCCTACCCAAGGTCTTACCCAACATGGCCGCCGCGAACATCGCCATGCAGTTTGGACTGTTGGGCTACAACACCACCGTTGTCACCGCCTGCGCGGCCGGCACCCAAGCCCTCGGCGATGCCGCCAACGTCATCCGTAACGGCCTCGCCGACATCGTCATCTCCGGCGGCGCCGAGGCCGGCTTCTGCCAGCTCGGGCTGGGCGGATTCGCCGTCATGCGAGCGCTCAGCTCGCGCAACGACGATCCAACAGGCGCCTCGCGACCCTTCGACGCCGATCGAGACGGCTTCGTCCCCGGCGAAGGCGCAGGCATCATTGTCCTCGAGTCCGAAGAATCCGCCCGACGCCGAGGACTCGACGTTGACGTCGAGTTGGCCGGCTTCGGCTCCTCCGCCGACGCTCATCATCTCGTCATGCCCGACGCAGACGGCGCAGGCCCCGTGCGCGCGATCAACTGGGCGCTCGAAGACGCTGGCATCGCGCCTGACGAGCTGGACTACGTCAACGCTCACGGCACCTCGACGCCGCTCAATGACGCCTCGGAGACCCGCGCGCTCAAACAAGCGCTGGGCGACGCCGCGCAGCAGATTCCGATCTCATCGACCAAGTCCATGATCGGCCACATCTTTGGCGGCGCCGGCGGACTCGAGTCGATCGCCGCGATCAAGTCGATCCGAGACGGTCAAGTCCACCCGACGATCAACTACGCCACTCCCGACCCGGACTGCGACCTCGACTACGTCCCCAACGAGGCTCGCACGACGCAGGTCAATGCGGTGCTCAAGAACTCATTCGGCTTCGGCGGCCAAAACGCATGCCTCGTCTTCCGACGCCTCAGCTAACGCCTCATCACGCTCGAGAGTGACCTAGGTCGCACTCGAAAACGCTGGCCGATAGGCCTCCGGCAGCATCTGGTCGAAGACGCGCTCCAGCGCCATCGTGTGCGAACAGGTCTTCGCGTCCTGGAAGAAATGACAATCGCAATCCCAGCCGTCAGGACCGAGCTCCGCCGTGTGCGTCCTCGAGTCGCCGCGCACCTCGCAGCGCAGCGACAGCAACTGAAATCGCTCTGGATCCTCCGCGTAGATGCGGGCCTTCTCAATCTTCGAGATGAGGCTGCTCTGCATCACTCAACTCCTTCGGTCACCGCTCCCGAGTGGTCTCGACTCACTGCCAGCCTACAACTCGCGCATCGCCAAACGGTGATACTGCGGACCATCGGTTGACAATCTCGATTCGACCAGCGCGAGCGCATCCACAGTCGCCGACACCTCCAAGGGCGGCGGCGAATCAAGAACGCGGCGAAGCGCCGAACGATCATCGTCCGTCGCATGGCGACGCACTCGAGCCAACGTCAAATGCGGCCGATACGACGCACGCTCAGGCGCGATGCCACAATGCGCCAACGCATCGTCGAGCGACGCGCGTAACGCGAGCAGGCGCTTGTGGTCGTCGTCCTCACGGCAGCCCGCCCAGATCACGCGCGGTCGTCGGCCGCCGAATGCTCCAAAATGGTCCAGCGTGAGCGCGATCGGCCCAGCTGAGCGAGCAGCTCCCAGCGCTGCCGAGAGCTCAGCAACGCGTTCGGTTGGCTGCTCGCCGAGAAATCGAAGCGTTAGGTGACATGCTGGACGTCGTATCCAACGCAACACGCGATCAGGCGCCGATCGCTCGGCGCGCAGCCGCTCGCCCACCGCCCAAACCGAGTCCAACGCAGCCTCGTCGATCACTGCTTCGACAAACAGACGCACCCCCTCACCTCGACTCTCCACAGGTCAGTATCGACAATCGCGATCGGCGTCTAGCATGACGTTGGGCGTGCAAGTCTGCGACGCCCGCGAGCTGGATCGCGAACACAACTCGACATGACCACCTCCATTGCGCCCGCCGCCGACCGCGACGCGCTGCTCGACGTCTGCAAACGGATTCGCCGACACATCGTCGAAATGACTCACGCCGCGCAGTCGGGACATCCCGGCGGCTCGCTCTCTTCGACCGAGATCTTCGCCGCCCTCTACTTCGGCGGCGCCGCCCGTCACGATCCCAACAACCCGCTATGGGCCAACCGCGACCGCGTAATCCTCAGCAAGGGTCACGCCACGCCGGTCGTATACGCCACCCTCGCCGAAGCCGGCTACTTCAGCCCTGAATTGATTCCATCCTTCCGCTCTCTCGGCAGCGAGCTACAAGGACACGTCGTGCGCAACAGACCAGCCGGCGTTGACATGTCCGGCGGCGCATTGGGCATGGGACTCTCCTTCGCCGTCGGTGTGGCGCTCGGCCACCAGCTCGACGGCATCTCGGACGACGAAGGGCAAGTCTTCGTCGTCGTCGGAGACGGCGAACTCAACGAGGGACAGAACTGGGAGGCCATCATGTCCGCCTCACACTTCGGCCTCTCGCGGATCACCGCCATCCTCGACCGCAACCACTTTCAGAACGACGGACCAGGCGATGAGATCATGCGCATCGGTCCAGTCGGCGACAAGTGGGCAGCATTTGGTTGGGGCGTGCAACACGTCGATGGTCATGATGTCGTCGCCGTGCGCGACGCCTTGCTCGAAGCTCGCTCCCGTCGCGATGCGCCGCAAGTCGTGATCTGCGAGACCGTCAAAGGGCGCGGCGTCTCCTTCATGGCCGAGAATCCCGCCGCCTGGCACGGCAAGGGACCGTCCGACGAGCAGCTCGCTCAGGCGCTCGACGAAATCGAGGCCGGGCTGCAATGACCACGGCCGCAACCAGCGCCGCGCGCCCACCAGCCGCCACCCGCGAGGCCTATGGCCCCGCGCTCGTCCAGCTGGCTCAGGACGGACACGACATCGTCGCGCTCGACGCCGACCTCTCCGCCTCGACCGGCGGAAACAAGCTCGCTGCGGCCTTCCCCGAGCGCTGGTTCACCGTCGGCGCAGCAGAGGCCAACATGATCAGCATCGCAGCCGGTCTCGCCTCAACCGGCAAAACCGTCTACGCCGCCTCCTTCGCCGTCTTTATGCCCGGACACTGCTTCGACCAGATTCGCGTGCACGTCGCGCAACAGCGCATGAACGTCAAACTCGTCGCCTCCCACGGCGGCATCTCCGTCGGCGAGGATGGCGCATCGGCGCAGGCCATTGAAGACCTCGCCCTGATGACCTCACTGCCCAACATGCGCGTCGTCGTCCCTTGCGACGCCGTCGAGGCCGACGCCGTCATCCGAGGCGCCGCCGAGGACGACGATCCCTGGTACATCCGTCTCGGTCGCCCCAAACTGCCCATCGTCTACACCGACGGCGCGTCGTTTCACCTCGGACGAGCCGATCAACTCCGCGACGGCGGCGACGTCACGCTGATCGCCTGCGGACTCATGCTCGAGCCGACCCTGCGCGCCGCAGAACAACTCCAGCAGCGAGGTGTCGAGGCCCGCGTACTCAACATGGCCACGATCAAACCGCTGGACATCGACGCCGTGGTCCGAGCCGCTGACGAGACGGGAGCGATTGTCTGCGCCGAGGAACACAACGTCATCGGCGGTTTGGGCGCGGCCGTTGCGCGCGCGCTAGCGCTGCATCGTCCGACGCCCATGGAGCAGGTCGGAATCGACGACCGCTTCGGACAGTCCGGACCCTGGCAAGCCCTGCTCGAAACCTACGGACTCACAGCCGACGCCGTCGTCGACGCCGCCCAACGCGCCATCGCGCGCAAGTAACGATTCCTTATCCGTCCAGCCAGCCGGCCACGCCGTGCAGGTTTTCGCACCAGACGACTTCGTCGCGCAGATCATTCGGTCGCGCTCGATCGTCCTCCTCGACCAGCACGGCGCGCATCCCTGAGGCCAACGCGCCCTCAACATCCGACACCACTGAATTGCCGATGTGCACACAATCGCTCATATCGACGCCCAAGTCCCGCGCCGCGTGCTCAAAGATGCCCGGCTCCGGTTTCCACACTCCGACCTCGCCCGATATGTACACCCCGTCGAATTGACCCTCAAGCCCGGCGCCGCGAATCTTCTCGCGCTGCATCCGACCGTCTCCGAAGTTCGTAATCAAGCCAACCGGCCCATGTCGACGCGCCGACTCGAGCGCTCGGCGCCAACCATCGATCGCCTCCGCGCGATCTGTGCGTTCTGAGCGATACACGTCGGCCAACGCGCTGAACTCGTCCTCATCGACCCGAACCTCGGCTGCGTCTAGCGATTGTCGCAACCACTGTTCCGACCCGAGCCACAGCGGCCACTGACCATCGTTGTCATGCAGTATTCCCTCAATCACCGCTTCCACGACATCGACGAACGCCGCCGCGGGGCGGCGCCACAGGCCAAACTCAATCAGCTGCTCTCCCATGGCGATCCGAGCTTCACGCACGCCGACGCGCTCGCTGACCAGCGTCCCGTCGAGATCAAAGAACACCGCGGCGAAGCGTCCGCCGCCGTCAAGGGCGCCGCCAGAGCCAGCGTTCACTCCGCCTCCTCTTCGGCGAGCTCGTCTTCCAACTCATCCTGATAGATCTCGAGCGGCCAGATCGGCCAATCGAGAAACTGCTCGGGCGGATCCTCTGTCGCCCCCTCCGGGTGTTCTACATCGGGCTCGTGGTCGGGCACGTACGTCTGCATCGGCCGAGCCGAGAACTCGATGCCGTCCTCGTGAGTAACGACATTGGCCAATGAGTATCCGATCCAAGCCAGGCAGCGACACTCGAGCCGAAACGAAACGGCGAAGCGACGCCTCATCAGAGCCTCTTCGCGGATGAAATCGTGGAACTCTTCAAGCTCCTCCGGCGGCAACATCACGTCGACGTGACCGTCGAACAGCTGTTGCAGCGCGTCGGCCGCTTCAGCCTCAGTGACGGCGTCGGTCTCCATCTCGTCGACGACGAGCTCGTCCTCAGTCATCGTCGCCTCCCTCTTCCTGCGAGTACACGCCGACTTCCTGACCGCGCCAGACCGTCACGATCAGATCATCGCGCAATGGATCGGCGGTCAGCGCCCAGCGATCATCGACATCGGCGATCACGTCCTGGATGTCCTCTTCAGCCCAGGTTTCGGGCACGCAGAGCGTCGCGTACACGAGCGGCGCCGCGAAGTGCAAATCAACCCGCCCGCGGGAGCCCGTCTCGTTCTCGACGATGAAGCACTCCGACTGTGCTGTGCGGCTCTCCCGCTCGTAGTGAAACATCGTCGCTGCTCCTCCCGTTGCGGCTACAACGGACGAATGTGACCGTCTCCGCGGACCACCCACTTGTACGACGTCAACTCGCGCAGACCCATCGGACCGCGCGCGTGCAACTTGCCTGTCGAGATGCCCACTTCAGCGCCCAACCCAAACTCCCCGCCGTCGGTGAACTGCGTCGAAGCGTTCACGTACACCGCCGCCGCATCCACTTCGCGAAGAAATCGCTCGCCGAGCGCTCGGTCAGACGTAATCACCGCCTCCGAGTGCCCGCTGCCGTGTTCAGCGATATGCGCCAATGCCGCATCAGCGTCGTCAACCATGCCGACCGCAGCCGTCAGCGATAGAAACTCCGTATCGAAGTCGTCCGCGCCCGCTGCGCTCACCCTCGCTGGAGTCCGCTCGAGCAATGCGCGCGCCCGCGCGTCCGCTCGTAACTCGACTTCCGAGGGACCATCCGCCGCCCAGCGACTGCCCAGCTCTGACAGGAACTCAGGCGCTATCGCCTCGTGCACCAGCATCACGTCAAGCGCGTTGCAGATGCTCACTCGTCGACGCTTGGCGTTGTCGACCACATCGAGCGCCATCTGCAGGTCGGCCGAAGCATCGATGTATGTGTGACAAATCCCCACACCCCCCGCGACGACCGCCATAGACGCCTCGGCGCGGACGCGATTGATCAACGCCTGGCCGCCGCGCGGCACCATCAGATCGATCAGGTCGTTCATCGCCATCAGCTCCCCCACCAACGCCCGATCGGGGCTCCGCACGAGTTGAATCGCGTCGCCCGGGAGACCCTGCTCCGTGAGCGCGTCACGCAACACCTCTGCCAACAGGCGATTCGAACGCAGCGCCTCGCGGCCGCCCCGCAAGACCGCCGCATTGCCTGACTTCAGGCAGATCGCGCCAATGTCGATCGTCACGTTCGGCCGCGACTCATAGATCGACGCAATCACGCCCAACGGCACGCGAACGCGCTCAACCTCGAGCCCCGTCTCTGTCGTGTGTCGGTCGATCACCTCTCCGACCGGATCGTCCAATTGAGCCAGATCCTCCAACGACGCCGCCAACGCCTCCACACGAGCATGATCGAGCGCCAATCGATCGATCATCGCCGCGCTCAGGTGCGATCGCGCCTCAGCGACGTCTTCCTCGTTGGCCGTCACAATCGCATCTGCGCGACTACGCAACAAGGTCGCAGCGCTGCGCAGCACGGCGTCCTTATCCTGCCGTGTCGCCCAGCCAAGCGCCGGCGAGGCCGCCCGCGCAGCCTCGACCTGCTGTCGCAGCTCCGCCGACGCATCCACCGCTCGCGCTGTCGCCATGCTCTCAGTCCATTCCTCGTTCGAGTCTCTTGCAACTGATCGTAGTCGGCCTGCCGGATCAACGCCGCCGCCGACGCTCAGGCGCGCGCGGCGGATCGCCGCTCCCGAGAAACCCGTACTCATCCGACGTCACGCCTAGACGCTCCTCGAATCCATCGACGATCTCTATGCGCGCGCCCTCGCCATCCTCGCCTCGCGGGCGCAGTCGATATGCGCCGCCCAGCGAGTGCTCCGGATTCGACAGCGACGAGATCTTTCCGCGCCAGACGCGCTCGCGCACGTCGCCGATTCGCGTCGTCTCGATGTCGATGATCACATAACACTCAGTCAGAACCGAACCGCGCGTCGTCAGCACCTCGGCCTGATACTGCTGTCGCCGACGCATCGTCGTCATTGCGCGCTCCGATACCTTGCCATACTCGTCCCCAGCCTACTTAGCGAGCGCGCTGCGGCGCATAACTCGCCGCGATCCGCGGATCCGAGCCCGACAAGCGACGCACGATCACCGGCCAGACCAGCATCGCCAACAGCATCAGCGCCGCCGCCTCGATCACGACCGAAATCACGCCGCCCTGAATCCCAAACCAATCAAACATCACAAACACCTGCAGACCGGTCAACGGCCCCATCCCAATCACCATCGAGAGCACGCCCATCACCCGACCGCGCATCTCGGCCGGCGTACGCGTGACCAAGAGCGCTGTCTGCATGATCGCAAAGGCGGAAAAGCCAAAGCCCATGCAAAACGCCACCAGCAACGAGAGCTCGTACCACGGCGAGAGCGCCATCCCGGTTACGCACAGTAGGAACCACGCCGTGCCGACGAAGTAGATCCGTCCCGACTGCCCCCAGCTGCTCCAACCGGCGATCACCAGCGCGCTGACGAACGAACCGGCGCCAACCAACGCTTCCAGCACGCCGATACGCAGCTTGTCGACGCCCAACAGGTCCTGACCAATGTCGGGCAGCGCCGCGTTGTACGCCGGAAAGAGCAGATTGAACGCCAACGTCACCATCAGCGTGCCGACCAGAAGCTCGCTGCGCCGGATGTAGCTGAAGCCCTCGCGAATGTCTCGCCATGTCTCACGAGCGACCTCGACGAAGCCCTCCGCCCCTGCCGGACGAAGCGGTTTCTGATAGCTCAACGTAGAAGCGATCGCCGCCGAGACAATGAACGCGCAGCCCGTGAACAGATACGCCCACTCCGCCCCCAACTCCTGCAACAGCCCCGCGCCGATCAACGGACCCGGAATGCGCACAATCGAATCAGTCGACCAATCCAACCCCACCGCACGACCGACCTGGTGCGGCGCGACGACATCGGCGATCATCGCCCGCCTGGTCGGAAACTCCACCGACCAGACAGTTCCCGCGATGAAGACAAACACCAACAGCAACCAAAAGTCGATCCCGAATAGCATCACCCACGCCGTCAAAGCGAAGTACATCACCGACAGAATCAGCAGCGCGCCGATCCAGATCTTCTTGCGATTGAAGCGGTCGGCCAGTGCGCCGACGAACATGCCGAACAGTAGCCGCGGCGCCATGCGCACCAGAAACGCCAGCGCGACAAATCCCGCCGCCTCGGCCAGGTCGCGAGCGAACAAGGTCAACACCAGCATGTCCAGCCAGCGCACCATGCCGGTGACGGCGCCAGCCGCCCAGACGCGACGAAATCCCGAGTTCTGCAGCAATCCGCCGCGTGAGCGGCCGCGCAAACCGACTGACAGGCTCACCGCACCGCCCGCGGCTCCTGTTGGCTCTGGGCCTGGAACTCCCGATCGGCGCGCTTGCCTCGATAGACCGTCAAGTCGATCGCCCGCCAGACCTCGGGCGTCACTCGAAACAGCATCCGCGGCTCGGACTGCATGTTGGCGAAGAACGCGTCCACCGCCTCGGCATTACTCGGATCGCCGCGACCGACGTACTTCTCTGCCAGCAACCGCGAGATCGGCCAAATGTCAAACTCAGGCAGCGTGAACGCCTCCGCCGCGCCGTCGATCCCGACATGCTGCGCCGGCGGTCCCGAACTCTCGATACAAAACGACATCCGACCATCGCGCATCAACTGCTGACACCACACCCGACTGAGCGTGCCCGTCAGCCACAGGTGTCCCCGCGGGGGATTGCGCACGGGATGCGCGTCATCATCGACCTCTCCTTGCCAGAGAAACCAGATCGGAATCGTGTACGGTCGGCCGTCTTGCCGCAATGAAGCCAGCACACCGTTGAGCGGCTGCTCAAGAAACTCCCGCAACGCATCCCCACGCATCCGAGGCATCGCTCAACTCCTCAATCATCTCCCTCTTGCTTAACTGCTCAGAGGGTAACCGCCCCAACCCCGCCTCCGTCACACCCGCGCAACTGTTTCCGTCATACCCGCGCGAAGCTCACCCAGTCAAACCCGCGTCTGCCGTGGGAATCTCGACGCACCCACTCCGACGTCCCAACAGCGAGATGGCCGTGGCGGAGCACGGCGATGACGGAGTCTGCGTTGTCCGTCACACCCCGCTCAGCGCGGATCAAACGACGACAGATCAATCGCGCGCCATCTCGTTGGCGTCAGTTTGAAGTGCACCTGCGCGATCGACGTCGTCATCTCCATGTAGCGCTCGACCGCCTCGTCATTGGCCGGATCGCCCAGCCCCACGTACTTCTCCACGGTCCGACGCATTATGGGCTTGGGATCGTACACATCCTCCGTCAAGCACTCGACCGGCCCGTCGATGCCGACGTGCCTGGCGGGCGGACCCTCGACATCGATGCAGAGCGACGCGCGTGGGTCGCTCTGCAAGTGCCTCGCCCAGGTGCTGGTCGTCTGCCCAGAAAACCAGACGTGCCCGACTGGTGGATTGCCAACCGGATCTACGCCATCGGAGACCTCGCCCTCCCAGAGGAACCAGAGCGGGATCGTGTACGGGCTGCCATCCCGCCGCACGGTCGCCAGCACGGCAGTGGTCGGGCAGGCAAGCACCTCTCGCCAAACCTCAGCGCTCATCTCGTACATGGTTCAGCCCTCCGCTTGACAACACGCCTGGTCGACAAGTTAAGTGTCCATCAGCCCCGACCCAGTGTCCCCAGGACACAACGCGTTCTTGGTCTGAGCCTGGCTCCGTCATGTCTCCCTGTGCTGGGGGTGATCTCGACACTACGGCGTTGAAGGCAACCCCAGCAGCTCACGCGCCTCTGACGGCGACGCCACCGGACGGCCCACCTCGTCACAGAGACTGACCAGCTCCTCCAATAGCTCGGTGTTCATCGGCTTTCGATCGCCCTGGTAGAAATCCTCGAGCCCGACGCGGACGTGTCCGCCGCGCTCCAGCGCCAAACGGGCGAACCCCGATCCGACGCAGTCGCCGCCCAGAATTGCCACCGACCACTCCAACCCTGTCCCCTCGAGCATCGACACATAGGCGTCGAGACAAGGCTCTGTCGGGAACATCCCAAAGCCCAGCGGTCCACGCTCCATGCCGCCAAAATAGAGCTTGACCAGCGCGCCCTGCGGCACCAGGCCGCGCGCGTGATAGGCCAACACCACACGCAGGAATCCCGGCTCGAAGATCGAGATCGACGCGCCCCGACCCATCCGCTGGCAGGTCTCGAACATGTACCGCGCGTCTCGATAGGTGTTGATGTATACACGGTCGTTGGGACTCGGCAGACCGTGGTCATCTCCGCCGCCCAGCGCGACGCAGCCTGGGTCAATCAACCCCTGCCCTAACACGCCGGCTTCGTTCAGCGCCGGCAGATGCGAGTAACGCACCGCGATCTCCGTGTCAGGACCGCCGGAACCCATCGTCGGATACAAAATCGTGTCAGGCCGCTGCGACAGCACCTCGCGCCAGGCGTCGATGTACGGCTGCGGGTCGTGCCAACCAGCCGTCGAACGGGCGCCGTCGACCACCACTGGATCGTCATTGTGGTTGTGTACGATCGCCGCTCCGGCGTCGACAGCGCGCACGGCGTCGGTTGCGATCTCCTCCACGCTGCGCGGCGAATGCGGGTTGCGCGACTGTGGCGTCGCCCCGTTAATCGCGGCCTCGATCACTACTGGCTTCGACATTGCTCTTCTCCAGTCCCAGGCGCGCCGCTAGCGCAGCTCGTCGACGATCTCGGCCAGCTCGGCCATCGCTTGCATCTGCTGCTCGGGCGGAACATCCCAGTTGGGCGTGCGATAGGCCGGAATCGTCAGTGCGTGATCCAGACCGGCCGCTTCGTATCGACCCAAGGTATCGACGATCTCGTCGCGCGACCCGCCGACCACGGCGGGAAAGCCACGCACCGATTCGACGTCGCCGTCAAGCAGCACCATCGGACCGAGCATCGATATCTCCAGCTCGTCCATCGACCGTCCGACGCGCTCCATCTCTTCTTCGACAATCGCCAGTTCCTCGCCGATCTGGTCGGGCGTCGACGTGATCGTGTGATAGCCGGCGCCGTATCGAGCTACGCGACGCGCAGCGATGCGTCCCTTGCCGCCGACCCAGATCGGCACATGCGGCTGCTGGTGACAAGCCGACATGCCGCCCAGGTCGTCGAACTGGCGAAAGTGACCCTCATGCGTGATCGGCTCCCGAGTTGACCCGTGCGTCCAGGCGCTGATGGCGATCGTCATCCATTCGTCCGTCATCGCGCCTCGGCGCGTGAACGGCTCCCCGCCCAGTCCGAGCGCCTCGAACTCCTCCTCCATCCAACCCACGCCGATGCCGAGCAGCACCCGACCCTCCGAGAGCCTGTCGATCGTCGCGATCGCCTGCGCCTGATACAGCGGATCACGATACGGCACGATCAATACCGAGGTGCCGATCTGCACATCCGACGTGCGCACCGCAACCGCTGACATCACGGCTAGTGGATCCATGATGTCCTGGTGATACGCGAAACCCGCCACGCCCGAGTCGTTGTACGGATAGCGCGACTGGATCCGCGCTGGCATGAAGATGTGATCGTGCACCCAGACCGAGTCGTATCCCAGCAGTTCAGCGCGCTCCGCGATTTCGACTACATCGTTGATGTCGCCGAACTTGCCCGCCGTGCCGAAGTTGCCGATTGGTATCCCGAATCTCATCCTGCGCCTCCTTCGATCCCCATCGCTCGATGCAACCAGTACTTCCCGCAAGACAGTGCAACCTATGCAAACGCCGGCAGAATCTCGTCGGCGACAAACTGCATGCTGCTGAGCACACGCTCCACCGTCGTGTCACCGACCGGTTCGACCATCATCGGCGTCGCAATCAGATGTTCCAATCCGACCCGGCCAAAAGCCAAGAGATCTGACGCGATCTGATCTGGCGTTCCGTGCAGTAGTGGACGATCATCTTCGTCCAGCGGCGTTGTCGACGGGCGTAGATTCTGCAGCATCTGAATCTCCAGCTCGTCCGGGTCGCGGCGATCACGCTCGCAAGCTCCGCGCACACCCTCAACCTCGACGCCCAACTGCTCCACCGTCTGGAAGGCGGCGTGAAAGCCGTCGCCGTAGCGCGATGCGCGGCGCCAGGCGTTGACGCCGTTGCCGCCGATCAGAATCGGAATCACGCCGCCGTCCTCGCGCCGCACCGGCTTTGGATAGACGCCGACGTTGTCGAACTGGACAAACTCGCCGCTGAACGAGCACGGACCCGGATTCGTCCACATCTCGCGCATCGCGCGCAGATACTCATTCGTCACCGCGCCGCGCCGACGATAGTGAACCTCTGGCAATCCCAGCGCCTCAAACTCCTCCCGCATCCAACCGACGCCGGCACCCAACACGATCCGCCCGCCCGAAATCTGATCGGCCGCCGCTAGCATCTTGGCCACCACCGCCGGATGCCGATAAGGAATCACCAACACCGAGCAGCCGATCTCGACCGACTGCGTCGCCTCTGCCAACGCGCACATCACGACCAACGGATCAAAACACTGAATCGTTGACGGCGCCGGAAACTCGCCCAGATCGTTGTACGGATATCGCGATTCAATCTGAGTCGGCACGACGATGTGGTCGTTGGTCCAGACCGAGTCAAAGCCCAGATCCTCAGCCGCCTGCGCGACATCGATGCAGGCGTTCGGTCCCGATTCGTCGTTGAATCCGTTCATGTTGCCGACAGTGACGCCGAAACGCATAGCAACCCCTGATCCGATCCTCATCTGATCCTCAGTCTGTGCGTGAATGGTAGGCCTTCGCCGATAGACTGACCGTTATCTGGGCGCCGAGGCGGAAAGGTCGGGCGGCGCATGTCGCAATGGGAGAGAACCGACCAACCACGCCCGGCGTCGTCGGAGAACACGGCATCAGAGGCGCCGCTCGCCGACTCATCTTCGAATCCTCCGCCTGCGCTTGCGCCGGCCAGTGAATCCAACGACGCCAGAGAATCCGGCGAACGCTTCGGCAAACTGCGCGCCGAGATCGCGCGCGTCATCGTCGGGCAGGACGAGCTGGTCACTCGGCTGCTCGTTGCGCTGCTCTGCGACGGACACTGCCTTGTCGAGGGCGTGCCTGGACTCGCCAAATCACTGACCGTCTCAACGCTTGCGCGCTGCCTCGACGCCGACTACGCGCGGCTCCAGTTCACGCCCGACCTCCTGCCCGCTGACTTAACCGGTTCAGAGGTCTATCACGCCGCCGAGTCGCGCTTCGAGGTCCGTCGCGGTCCGATCTTCACCAATGTCCTGCTCGCCGACGAGATCAATCGCGCCCCCGCCAAAGTGCAGTCGGCTCTGCTCGAGGCGATGCAGGAGCGCCAGGTCTCAATCGGCGGCGAATCCTTCTCCATGCCCAGGCCCTTCCTCGTGCTCGCAACGCAGAATCCTATCGAGCAGGAAGGCACATATCCGCTACCCGAGGCGCAACTCGATCGCTTCCTGCTCAACGTGCGCGTCGATTACCCCGGCGAGCTTGATGAACGGGAGGTGCTCGACCGCACGCTCAGCGGCGACGCCGTCGCGGTCAACCCCGTCGTACGCCTTGACGACGTCCTACAGGCGCGCGAGTCGGTCTCTGAAGTTCGCATGGAACCACGACTGCGCGACTACGTCGTGCAGCTCGTTCGAGCCACGCGTTCGCCAGGCCGACACGCGCGAGAGCTCAG
Source organism: Dehalococcoidia bacterium (assembly GCA_965221705.1). GTDB lineage: Bacteria > Chloroflexota > Dehalococcoidia > Bin125 > Bin125 > Bin125. Next base: position 1,923,641 of record OZ244908.1, on the reverse strand, counting down.
CGCGTACGTCGAGTTTGGCGCCTCACCGCGGGCGACCGCCGCGGTCGCGACCAGCGCCCGCGCCCTCGCCTGGATGAGCGGCCGCGACTACGTCACGCCTGACGACGTCAAAGCGATCGCGCGCGATGCGCTGCGGCACCGTGTCGTACTCAGCTACGAAGCTGAAGCTGACGACGTCGCCGCCGACGATGTGATCGGCCAACTGCTCACCGCGCTGCCGTTGCCGTAGCCGCAACATGTCCCGTCTGCGACGACTTCGCAAGTGGATCGTCCCGCCCGTCCACGAGGCGGAAGCGCCGGCGCCGAGCGTCGACGACTTACGTCGACGGGTGCGGCGTATCGAAGTCCGCGCCCGTCGCGCCCTGCGCGAGGCGATGGCGGGCGAGTACCGCACCGCCTTCCGCGGTCGCGGCCTCGAGTTCTCCGAGCTGCAGCCGTATCACCCCGGCGATGATGCGCGGACGATCGATTGGAAGGCGACCGCCCGCCTGCGTTCGCCTGTCGTGCGACGCTACGTCGAAGAGCGCGAGCAGACGATCCTGCTCTTGGTCGACGTCTCTGCCTCGATGTCCTACTCCGCCTCAGGACCGTCGCTGCGCGACCGCGCCGTCGAGGTCGCCGGCGTGCTTGGACTGGCCGCCGCCGCTGCCAACGACCTCATCGGTGTGGCGGCCTTCTCCACCGAAGTCGTGCTCGCCGTACCGCCCGCCAAGGGCGCGAGCCACGTCCTGCGCATGATTCGCGACCTGTTGCGGCTGCCCGCCAGCGGCCGCACCGAACTCGCCCGCGCGTTGCGCTACGCCGGCCGCGTCATGCGCAAACGCGGCGTCGTGATCGTCATTTCCGACTTCATCGCCGCACATCCCGACCACTCTTGGGAACCGGCCCTCGCGCAGCTCAGCCGCCGCCATGACGTCGTCGCGATCTGCCTGCGCGACGCGCGTGCAACGCAGCTGTCGGACTCGGCGCACAGCGGACTCGTGCACTGGAGCAGCGCAGAGCGCGACGACCCGCTGCTGACCGATATCGCCGATGCCTACTTGCAACAACTGGCGCTCGAGACCGAGCGTCAGCAGATGCTCAGCCGACTGCGTTTGTGCGGTTGCGACGCCCTCATGATCGACACGAGCGACGACTGGACAGGCGAGCTCATTGCCCTCTTCCGCCAACGTCGGAGCCGTCCATGACGAGAGTGATCCGCGCATTCGTGACTGCAATCGCCGTATCAGCGGTGTCGATCAGCTCGCTCGGCGACGTCTCCGCTCAGGATCCCAGTGCGAGCGTGACGGTCACTCCCGCAGACGATGCCACCGTCGGCGATCCGATTGAGATCAGAATCACCGTGAAGCACGACCCCGGCGATCGCGTCCTGCAAGACGGCTCACTTGTGCGGCTCAGAGAACTCGAACCAGCCGCGCCGGTCGTCTCAGAGATCAACGAACGCGAGACCCTGCTTACTTACACGACCCGAGGCTTCGACACCGGCAGCGCTGAGCTCGATCTGCCGCCAGTCCAGCTGCAACGCGCCGACGGCGCACTGGTCGAGCTGGCGCTCGGGAAGATCATGATCACCATCACCTCAGTCCTCGATGACACGTCCCAGCCACGACCTCTTAGCGCCCCCAACGTGCTGGCCGGCGGAGATCGCAGCTACACCCCCTGGATCGTCGCATTGATCGGGATCGCCGTAGGCTTCCTGCTCGCGCGCGTCGCCAGACGATGGAGACGAGTGACGACCGCGGCAGTTGCAGCGCAACCTCAGGCAGGCCAGTCGCACTCGCGGCCACCCCTCGCGATGGACGACTCTGCTACCGCCACAGAGAATTGCCGTCAGCTCGCCGCCGCAGTCCGCGCCCGCCTCAGCGATGACTGGTCGCTACCCGCAACCGCGCTGACGACATCAGAGATTGGTCCGGCGCTCGCCGCAGCCGGCGCCTCGGCTTCAGTGGTATTGCGTGCGACTCAACTTCTCGAGTCCTGCGACCGTGTCCAGTACGGCGGCGAAGAGCCCACTCTCGAACGACTCCGCGGGTACTTGAGCCAAGCCGAGGCGATCTGGTCCGATCGAGCATCGCTGTGAGATTCGACGATCCTGCGCTCCTCGCCTTGCTGATCGCGCTGCCCTTGGCGTTCTGGCTCCTCGCGCGCGAGGCGCGACTGCCCCGTCCGCGATATCTGTTGCCGCAGCTCATCGGCGCGCCGCCGCAGAGCGCGCCGCCCAGTCGACGACTTCGATCGCTTCCCCTGCTCGGACTCCTGCGCGCCCTGGCGCTTGTCCTCATTGTGATTGCGGCCGCCCGACCGCAGGCGACCACCGTCGAGGCCGTCCGCCCCGCCGAGGGCATCGACATCGTGCTCGTCATCGACACCTCGTCCTCGATGGCGACCACGAGACTCAGCGATCTGGAGACCCGGCTCCAAGCCGCGCGACGCGTCGCGCGCGATTTCGTCGCCGAACGGCAGGCAAATGGCGAGGACCGCATTGGGCTGGTCATGTTCCAACGCCGAGCGCTCGTGCTCAGCCCGCTCACGCTCGACCTCGACGCGATCGATGACATGGTCGAACTCTCAGTTCGCAGCGGCCTGATCCCCGACGGCACGGCGCTCGGTATCGCGACCATGGAGGCCGTCGACCTGCTGCGCGACTCCAGCGCCGCCTCGCGCATCGTCGTCGTCCTCACCGACGGCGAAAACAACGTCCCTGACATCTCACCCAACCAAGCCACCGCGGTCGCCCGAGCCACCGGTGTGCGCCTTTACACAATTGGTTTGCCTGCCAGCGCTCGGCAAATCGGCGTTGGACTGAACGAACTCACGCTCGTCTACATGGCCGACGAGACCGGCGGCGTGTACTTTCGCGCCACCGACGCGCGTGAACTGTCCGACGCGTACGACTCCATCTCTCAGCTCGAGCGTGAACGCGTCGGCGACGAGGTCTTCCTCTCCACCTCTGAACTCGCTCCCTGGTTCCTGCTCGCGGCCGCTGCGCTCGTGCTCGTCGAGATCGCCGCGCGAGCAACTCGCTGGCGGAGGCTTCCCTGATGGCGCTCGGCTCGCCTGCGATGCTTGCGCTGCTTGCTGTCGCGCCCGCCGCGATGATCGGCTGGTGGTGGCTCTGGCGAGCCCGCCGCCTGCACCGACTGTCCGTCCGCGCGCCCATCGCTGGCCGACGCCCAGGCGTTATCGCCGCCCGACTCGCGCTCGCGCTCACTCTGATCCTGCTCGCCGTCGCCGCCGCGCGACCGCAATGGGGCGCCGGCGAGCAGACGCTCGGACGCTCGGAATTCTCGCTCGTCATTGCGCTCGATGTCTCGCAGAGTATGGCCGCCGAAGACGTCGAGTCCGCAACTGGCCCGCCAGTCAGCCGATTCCTCGCCGCCAAGTCCGAGGTCCGCCGACTGATCGACAGTCGCCGCGGCGATCGCGTCGGACTGGTCATTTTCGCCGGCGACGCCTACCTGCGCTTCCCCTTGACGCGCGATCACGAGGCCGCGCTGCAAGTGCTCGAGGCGCTCCAGCCTGGCGAAGCGTTGGTCAGTCCCGGCTCGAACATTGAAGCGGCGATCACGCTCGCCGCCGCCACCATCACTCGCGCAGCGGCGGACAATCCCAGAGACGGCGACGGCATCTCCGCAACAGGCGCCGTCGCCCTGGTCAGCGACGGCGAAACCCACATCGGCGATGCCGCCTCGGCTGCAGCCAATGCGCGCGCCCAAGGGCTCCAGATCTTCACCATCGGCGTCGGCTCGCGTTCAGGCGCTGGTATCCCACTGCCTCCCTTCGGCGAGCTCAAGCAGGACGGGAACACCGGCGCGGCGATCATCACCCGGCTCGACGCGCCTCAACTGCGCGAGATCGCGGCGCTCGGCGGCGGGCGCTACATCGAGCTCGACGCGCCAGGCGCGATGGCCGATCTCAGCGCCGACCTCGCCGCATACGATCGCGTCCGCGGATTCGATGTGATCAATACCGCTCGCGCCGAACAGTTCCAGTGGTTCGCCGGCGCGGCTGCCTTGATGCTCGTCGCCTCAATCGCGCTGCGAGTCTTCCCGGGTTCGACGCGCGCGCTCCGACGCGCTAGAGTTCCCGCGCTCAGTAGTGCCGTCGCCGCGCTCAGCGACCGTTCACTTCAGGCCTCAATCGGCGCATTGCTCGCGGCGGTGTTCGTCATCAGCGCCTGTGCGACTGGCGGCATCGAGCAGGCCAATCGCGACGGCATCGAGCGCTACAACGCCAACGAGTACGAAGCCGCGCTCGAATCGTGGCGCGAGGCCCAACGCCTCGCCCTCCGCACCGACGCCGGCATCGATCCTCTTCTTCATCTCAACGCGGGCCGAGCCTTGCATCAGCTCGGCCAGTGGGCTCGCGCCGAGACCGAGACTCTCGCCGCGCTGCGCGCCGAAGATGCCGCTATTCGCGCCATGGCCTGGTTCCACGTCGGCAACCACCGCTGGGCCGACGACGAGCTGCTCGGCGCGCGACTCGCTTACATCGAGGCGTTGCGCGAGTCGCCCGCGCTGCTCGACGCCAAAGTGAACCTCGAGCTGGTCAATCGACTACTCGCCGGACCCGACGAACAGACCGAAGAACAGTTGAACGCGTCCCAGGAGGGTCACGGGCAACCCGCGGGCGGAGACGACGGATCAAGCGCCGACAACGGCCAACGCTCATCCGGCGAACCCGGAGAATCCGGAGATCCTGGCGAGGCAGAGCCAGACGCCGATGGCTCCGATCAGTCGGCCAACTCAGCGCCTGACGCCCTCAACGGCGAGGCGTCGGCGAGCGCCCAGGAACTCCAGGGAGCCCCAATGACGCCCAGCTTCGCGCCTGAGGAATCGCTGCCCGCTCGTCGTGAAGCCGCGCTGGAAGCGCTCCAACGAGCGCTCGACGAGCTGCCGCTCGAGGAGGCCAGCCTTGAGCAGGCGCTCGCCGTCCTCGACGCGCTCCGCGCCGTCCCCGGAGAGCGGCTCGCGGCCGGACGGCTCACGGCTCGTGAGCAACCCATGGACTGGTGAACGGCACGTCCTGCCGCGCCTGTTTGAAGGCGGTTAGTCGCCAGCCGGCGCCGGCGCAGTCGGGTCGAGCTCCAGCTCGTCTGTCTCCTTCGCTCCGCTAGGAACTCGCAACGCCCGACGAATCAGACCGGCGCGTAGCGCTCGCCACTCGCCCGCTCCCGCGCGACGCTCCTCATCGCTCGCAGTTTTGCGACCGAATCGCGCCGCCGTGTATCGATCAGCCAGACCCATCGCCAACGGTCCGCCGCCCAAAAGGTCATCGATCCGCCGTGCGTGCTCCTGTGGGGTCGTCGAGGGATCGCTCTCAATGCCTGTCCAACGCGCCAACCGGCTCGCCGAGACCCACATTCGCGCCGAGGGCTCCAGTCCTCGGAGCGACACCCGCCAGGCAAGCCACAACAGAATGAGCGCACCGATCAACGCCGCTGCCCCGATCGTCGGACCAAGCCACAGCCACGTGCTGGGGCCCTGCGCCAGCTCCCCGCCCTCGCCCGGCAGCGTGCCAGCGGCCAGATACTGCAAAATGTCGGTCAACTCATCCTCGGTCAATCCTGCGCCGCCGACGCCAGGACGCAGGTCAATCCGCGGCGTAGCCAAACGTTGCGCGGCGATCCGGCGTCCACCGGCCGCGCCGCCCGCGATCGCCGCCAACGCCTCATCGGCCGATGTGCTCGGCGTAGGATCGAAGTCGACCCAGCCATACTCAGGGAAGTAGACCTCAACCCAGGCATACGCATCATGCCCGCGGACGACGTAATTTTGCGTACGATCGTCGAAATTGTTGACGCTGAGCACAAACCCTGTCGCGATCCTCGAGGGAACGCCCGCTATCCGCAGCAACACAACCATCGCTGAGGCGTGGTAGTCGTAGTAGCCGCCCAGTGGCAGTCCGTCCTCAGTGTTCTCAAACAGGAACCAATGCACCGCGTCCGACTTCGCCGGCGGCAAGTCAATCTCAGTGGTCAAGGGGTACAACTGTCGGGGCTCACCCTCATCGTCGTATACGATGCGGCCGCTCTCGTCGACCGCCGGCGCTGACCGCAGATATCCCTCAATCGCCGCAGCGACCGCGTAGGGGTTGTAGCCACCGTCGCTTCGCGTCGAGTCCGCTTCAAGCTGGAAGCTTCGACCGATCGTGAGCAACAGTCGTTCAAGATTGGCCAACTCCTCATCCTCATAATCGGGCAACTGCAGGAACGTCTCGGTGACCCACAACGGATAGTCATGACCCGCCGTCGACAGCGCTTCTTCGTTCGCGCCCGACACGGTGCCCGTGATTTGATACGTAAACCCCGCGCGCACGCGTTGTTGCGTCGGCCGCAACGAAAGCACATCCGTCTCTTCCGGCGCCGACCGCAGCTGCAACCCGACAGGGACGCCGCTGCGCGCGTCGATGTTGACATTGAGCAACGTGTACTGCGCCGGCACGTACGATGCCACTTCGTCCGCCGACGGCGTTTCGACGTCGTCTTCCGGATCAGCGGCGCCGTCAGCAATTCGCTGGCCGATCGCATCCAGCGCGGGCTCGAGATCGGTACCGATGAACCGATCTGGCTCAGCGAAGTCGACATCGAATTCGACCGAAGCCAGCGTGTCTACGCGCGTGTCCTTGTTCGCGATTAACGGCGCGCCGAACGAAAACAGCACCGCCGGCGAGCGTTCGACCGAAATCTGCGCCGCGACTGGCCGTCGGTCCAGATAGTCAATGGTCACGCCGCTGAGGTCATCCTCGATCGATGTCTCGTCCGATGCCGCCTCACCGCTGATTGGCTCCAGTTCAGGCACCGTGCGCGCGACCGAGTCTGACTGTTGCCAACCGCGTCCCGTGTACCTGTCGTAGACAGCCCCACGTAACAGGCCCGGCTCCGTCGCGGCCGCGCGCATCACGATCCCATCGCCAGGATCGACGTCGCCCTGCAGCACGAGGAAGTCATCGAACGAGTGCACCGGCACCCCGCGACGCGAGTCGATCCCGCTGAACAGTCGACGGAAGTCATCGTTGAGACCCTCAAAGGGCTCCGCGATCGCCGCCCAGGCGTCCTCGAGCGCCTGCGACTCATCCGGCCGCGGAATCGCCCTGGATAGGGTCAGCAACAGCACGACCGCGATCATCGTTGCGCCGAGGAACGAGAGCGAAATCCAGTCCGGATAGGCCGAACCCTGCGCCCGCCAGCGATCCATCCGCCGCAATAGCGACGCGCGCATCAACAGCAGCATCGCCCCAGTCAGGAAGAACCCATACGAGAGATTCCACTGTCGGTCCGAGAGGTATGACACGTTGACCGCGAGCAACGCGCCCAACAAGATGATCGCCACCCAGGCGTTCCGCCAGCGCGCGACGGCATACGCGCCCAAGAACGACGCTGCATAGACAAACACATCCGTGAAGAAGACGAACGGCAGATTGTCAGTCGTCAGACCCGCGCTGAACGCCTGATTGAACCAGTCCTGAAAGCGGAAGCCGAAGTCAGTAAACCGATCCCAGAACAGCGGCTGTCCGCCCAATGACTCAAGCTGCGTCACCTGAGCCATGATGATCAGCCCGCCGATCACGAGGGCCAACAGCATCGCCAGCGGCCAACGCAGCCAGGAGGTGCGACCCATCGCGATCGCCAGCAACACTCCTGCCGACGCAGTCACGCGCAAGTCGGGCATCTCCGCGACCCAGCGGGCGATGTAGATGCTGTTCGCCGTCGAGAGCGCCACCAGCATCAGAATCCCGAACGTGACCGTCGTCTCAAAGGCGCGTTGACTCAGCGTCTGCGGACGCTCCTCGCCCGAGACCACCAGCGTCTCAGCGCTCGCGCGACGAGCGAAGAACCGACGTTCAGCATCTGCGACCGATGTCGTGACTGGTTCCGAGGCGCCCGAATCGAAACGCCGCTCACTCATGACGCCGTCGTTTCGTTGCTCGCCGAAGACGCTGCCGCATCCGACCGTTCACTAGACCGCTCACCCTCCGACCAGGCCTCCTCCATCACCATTTGCGACTGGGCGGCGCGAGCCGTTCCATCAGCGCCATTCGAGGGCGTATCGCCGACTGCGGCCACGCTCGCCGCTCCCGTTGGAGCGGCCCCGCCTGGAATCTGCCCAACCATCACTGAAGGAATGTGATCTCCGCGTCGAATCAGATTGACTTGCACGCCCAAGGCGCGCAGTTCGACCGCCGTCGCCGGCGCGCCGCTGCGTCCGCCCCACGACTCAAGGTCCAGCAGCGCCACCGCCGCCTTGACGCCGCGCTGCGTCAGCGTCCGGATCGCTCCTTGCCATCGCGGATCGGTCGACGCTGTAATCACGATCACTGTCGTGTGCCGACCCCAACGTCGCGACTGCTGATACAGAATCGACGCGACCGGCACCGCCCCGATGGGCTGCGCCACAGCCAGGGACTCGAGGATGCGGCCAAAGTGCTGCGAACCGCGATCGGGCTCGATCACGTCCAGTTGCTCGCCGAACATCATCAGTCCAACCGAGCGATTCTGATTGATGAACAACCGCACCACCGACGCCGCCACCGTTACAGCCGTCTCAATCGACGCGTCGTCACCAGCGCCAATGTGATCCTGACTGGAGAGATCAAGGATCACCCACAGATGAGATGCCGGGTCAAGCTCAAACGTCTTGACCTTGAGCGAACCCGTTCGCAAACTGCTCTTCCAGTGAATCCGATTGACCGAGTCTCCCGCCTCATAGTCCCGAATACCAGACGCATTCGGCGTCACATAGTGCGTCCGACGACGAAATCGCCCCTCGCCAGGCAGATTCGCCGGCGGCGCTGAGTATCTCGGCAGCTCCAACGCTCGCGGATAGACGACCAATCCGCGTCGATGTCCAAACCGCATCTCACGATGAAAGATGTCGAACGGGTCGGAGCTGCGCACCGTAATCGGACCCAGGTTGTACAACCCGCGTCGGTGACACGCCGTCTGCACACGCCAGTTGCGGTGACCCGCGCGACCCAGCGACGTGACAAATCGCGCCGTGTGGTTCGGCAGGTCCGATGTTTCCTCAACTTCCAGCCACAGCTTGGGAAAGACCGAGTCGTTGATCACCTCAAAGCGCTCAATGATCGACTCACCCGCCTGTACGCGATCTCGCGATCGCGACATCCGCACGCGCACGCCCTGTCCTGCGGACCACGTCCAGAAACCCGCCAATGCGATTCCGAACAGCAGCGTGTACCCCAACCGCTGCGGCAGCCAGTAGTTGGATGCGAAACCGACCGCAAACGCGACAATCGTCAACGTCACGACGATGCTCAACGATCGCCGTGTGCCAAACGTCGCCCGCCACGCGCGGCGAACAGGGCTGGCCAGTGCTGCGCCGAAGCCGCGCACGAGTTAGTCCGATCTGCCGTCCGTCGGCATCTGCCAAGCCCTCCCGGCAACCAAGGGGATCACGATGCCGCCCGCGCGCCCGGCACCGCGACACGCTCGAGCACATCGTCAATCACCGTGCGCGCGTCCTGATTGCGAACCTGCGCCGACGGACTGAGGATGATGCGATGGCCCAACGCCGCGTGCGCCAGCGTCTTGATGTCATCAGGGATTACGTAGTCCCGACCGGCCAACAGCGCTGATGCTTGCGCGCAGCGAAACAGCGCTAGCGACCCGCGCGGCGACGCGCCCAGATAGACCGCCTCGTGCGACCTCGTCGCCGCCACCAACTGCACCGCATACTGCTTGAGCTGCGGATCGACCCAGATTTCCCGCGCCACGCGATGGATCTCGCGCACGTCCTCCGGCGACGTGACCGGACTCAGCGCCTCGATCGGATGCTGCTGTTGCTGACCTTCCAGAACCGCGACCTCGTCGTTCGCGTCGGGGTACCCCAAATGAATGCGCAAGAGGAAACGATCTAGCTGAGCCTCTGGCAACGGGAACGTACCTTCGTACTCGACTGGGTTCTGCGTCGCCATGACCATGAACGGCGGCGGCAACGGACGCGTCACGCCGTCTGCCGTCACCTGACGCTCCTCCATCGCCTCGAGCAGCGCCGACTGCGTCTTCGGCGTCGCGCGATTGATCTCGTCGGCCAGCACAATCTGCGAGTAGATCGGCCCTTGCCGCCACTCAAAGTCCTGCGTCTTCTGGTTGTAGACCGACACGCCCGTCACGTCCGACGGCAACAGATCGGGAGTGAACTGAATCCGATTGAACGTGCAGCCCGTCGACACCGCCAACGCCCGCGCCAGCATCGTCTTCCCCGTGCCGGGAACGTCCTCAATCAACAGATGGCCATCGGCGACCAGGGCGATCACCGCCTGTCGCACCTCTCGAGTCTTGCCAAGAATGACGCGCTCGACGTTGGCAACCACGCTGAGCAGGACGGTTCGGGGATCATCCATCGGGCAGCTCTCCGCTTGCTCGTCAACCGCTCGTTCGCACCATGGGCGCGCAAGGCCCGCTTCTTGAGAGCCTAACTGATACGTGTAAAGTGAAACCGCCGCCATGACCTCATCAACCCCAGCTTGGCCTCGCATCGCGCGACCCCGTCGCCTCAGTCGGCGGACGCTGCTACGCGCCATCGTCAGCGCCAGCGCCGGCACCCTGCTGATCGCTTGCGGCGACGACGAACTCGACCCCTTCGCGCTCAGCCCTACGCCAGACCCAGACGAAGGGAGCAGCCAAACCACCCAACCAGACGACGCGCAAGACGCCGTTCAACCGGACTCTATCGATCAGCAGTCGACAGCCAGCGACGCAGAACAGATGCAAGCTGATTCGTCTGACGCCCAAGCCACCCAGAGCCTGGCGGATGTCGACGACCCCCCTGAACCGCTCGTCTACGTCATCCCGAGCCCCGCGTCACAGGGCGAGACCGTCCTCGTTCTGATCGAAGCGCCCGGCGGCGACGTCGCCTCGATGTCTTGGCAAGGACAGACCCTGACCTTGTTGCGCAACGGCGACCGTTTCTTCGGCTTTCTCGGCATCGACGCTCAGTCGCCCATCGGTCCGCAATCCCTCGGCATCGCCGTCACCGGATCGCGCGGCCAACAACTGCTCTGGCAAGAGACCATCATCGAAGTCACACGCGTCGAGTGGACCGTCGACGACATTCAGATCGACGGTCCCAACGCCGCGCTGCTCGAACCCGCCATCCGCGAGGCCGACCACACGCAACGATCGCCCTTCCAGTCAACCCTCACGCCGCAGCTGCACTGGCTCGGCGTCTTCGATCCTCCAGCTGAGGGCCTGATCACAGCGCTGTACGGCGAGCAACGCTCATTCAACGGCGGGCCGATCAGCGAATACCACACCGGCATTGACTTCGGCGGGGAGACCGGCTCCGCCATCACGGCCGCTAACAGCGGCATCGTCAGCTGGGTCGGCCGTACTCGGCGCCGAGGCAACGGCGTCATCATCGACCACGGCGCCGGCGTCTTCAGCGGCTACTACCACCTCTCCGAGGTGCTTCAGACGCCGGGCGTCGTTGTCGACCAGGGCGATCTGATCGCCCGCATGGGCGCAACCGGGCTCGCCACCGGCCCCCATCTCCACTGGGAGGTCGTCGTCCGCGGGGTCACCGTCAACCCGCTTCCGTGGCTGCGCCTGCTCGAGTTCCCCGACCCCGCGCAAGAGCTCAACCCCGCCAACGCCATCACCGCCACCAACCTCGCCCGCGGCTGACCGTCACCCCCGCGACGCCTCCTGCGTCAACGCAATCGCCACGATCGACGCCGTCTCCGCGCGCAAGGGACGCTCGCCCAATGAGATCGGACGCCAACCGTGGCTACGCGCCAGGTCTGCCTCCTCGCGCGTGAACCCGCCCTCAGGGCCAACCAACAGATGCACGCGCCCAGGCAAGGGCAGCCCGTCGATGCGCAGCTGTTCGAACAGCGGACCGATCCGCTGGTCGGGCTCGATCGCCGATGCCAGCAAGCGCAGACCGCGCTCAGATGGCGGCTCAGTAATCAGGTCAGCGACATCGACCAGGGGATGAATCCGTGGGCGATACTCCCGCCGACACTGCTCCGCCGCCTCGGTCGCCAGACGTCGCCAGCGATGCAACCGCTGCGTCGCCTCCCCGCGAATCAACGCCCGCTGCGACCACACCGGCCGAATCTCGTCGACGCCCAACTCAGTCGCCTTCTCGATCATGAAGTCGTAGCGCTGAGGACGAATCAGCGCCGCCGAAATCACGATCCGAGGCGGCGGCAGCGCCCGACGCGGACGACGTTCAGCGATCCGACAGAACACCTCGTCGTTGGTCACACGCTCGACGCAAGCATGCAATAGACAGTCGCTCGGCGGGTGAATCAGCTCCAACGGATCGCCGCGGCGTACGCGCATCACCCGCTTCAACCGATTCGCCTTGCCTCCCGAAATCACAACCGACTCATCGTCGACCCGCGCAGCGTCGTCGAGGAAGTAGCGCGGCGTCAGGCCGGTCGGAGGCTGCTCGTCCAGCAGCTGATCGTCGCGATGACGCGTCATCGCCCAGCCTTTCGCGACTGCTATCGGTCAACGCCGAGCGCTCGCCGACCCAGCAGTACACTCCGCCGAAAGAGGCACGATATACCAATCAAACCGGAACGGACGTACAGTCATGGAACTCGATCTACGCGGCAAAGTCGCCATCGTCACCGGCGGTTCCGAAGGCATCGGTCGAGCCACCGCCGTGGTCTTGGCCCAAGAGGGCGCATCAGTCGTCATCGGCGCGCGCCGACCGGAACCGCTCGAGGACGCCCGCGCAGCCGTCGAGGCCGTCGGCGGACAGTGTCTCGCCGTCCCAATGGACGTCACCTCCGACGCCGACTGCGCCCAACTCGTCGACAGCGCCGTCGAACGCTTCGGCGGCGTCGACATCTTGATCAACAACGCTGGACAGTCATCCTCCGGCCTGATCGAGAGTCACGACATCGAGACCTGGGCGGTCGACCTCGACCTCAAGCTTTACGGCGCGCTGCGCCTCGCCCGCCTCTGCATCCCGCTCATGCGCGAGCGCGGCGGCGGTCGCATCATCAATCTGCTGAACATCGGCTGCAAGACGCCCGGCGCAGGTTCGATGCCAACCGCCGCCTCTCGGGCGGCCGGCCTCGCCATGACCAAAGCGCTGAGCAAAGAGGTCGCCGCCGATCAGATCCTCGTCAACGCCGCCTGCATCGGCTCCGTCGATTCCGCTCAGTGGCACGGCTTCCACCAGGCTCGGATGCCCGACGCCACGTACGAAGAGTTCCTCGACTCCGTCGGCCAGGGCATTCCCGTCAAACGCATCGGCACGTCCGAGGAGGCGGCCAACATGATCGTCTTCCTCGCCTCAGGCGCGGCCAGCTTCATCAGCGGCTGCGCCATCAACATCGACGGCGGCGCCTCTCCCATGTGGTAAGGCCGCCTCTCATCCCCGACTCATCGCCAGACCTCGCCACTCGTCCTCTGACTCTGTGCGTCGATGCTGCAGGCCCGCTCGCTCGAACGCCTCCACGACCTCCCGCTCGCGCGCGGCGATCAGGCCGCTTGCGATCAGCGTGCCGCCAGGGCGCAGCGCCGACGCCAAGTCTGACGCCAGATGCTGCAAGATGTCCGCCGTCAGATTCGCCGTGATCAGATCGAACATCTCGCCAATCGGGACTGAGCCCTCACGCACATCAATCACATCACGCAGCCCGTTCCGCCGCGCCGTCTGACGCGCGGCGTCGACCGCAAGCGGATCAACGTCCGTCGCCAGGACACTCGCAGCGCCAAGCTTTGCCGCCGCCGCCGCGAGAATGCCGCTCCCGGTGCCGACATCAAGCGCACGCTCGCCGCCTTCCACAGCGCCGACCGTGTCTGCGAGCATCCTCAAGCAAAGCCGCGTCGACTGATGCTGCCCCGTACCGAACGCCAGTCCAGGCGTTAGATCAATCACGACGTCAACCGGCTTCGCCTCATACGCAATCTGCGGCGGCCGCACCACAATCGTTCGACGACCAGGCACGCGCACGAGATCGAAGTAGTCGTGCCAAGCCGTACGCCAATCTCGGTCGGGCATTCTCCTGACAACGATGTCAACGCCAGCGCCAACAAGCTCCCGACAACGCGAGCGCAGGCCTGGCTCCAGTCCGCGCCATTGCCCATCCTCGAGGTAGGCCGCGACTTCGGCGCGCTCAGTCCTGTTGTCGTGCCCAGGCCACGGCTCTTCCGTCGGCTCGCCAATCAGATACTCGACGCTCGAGTTGCGCACCCCTGCCAGTTCCCACGCGACAATCGCCTGCTCGACCTCGTCGGCCGACACCGCGATCGCGACACGCAACAGCTTGGCCATCGGACAGTCGGACTCGTAAGCCGGAGCTCGTTGGACCTAGTTGGAGAACGCGCCGCGAATGCGCGAGAAGACGCCGTTGTCGTCGCCTCCTGACACGCTCGGCTCGTCCAACTCCTCCGCCAGCTGCTCGAACAGCTCGCGCTGTTCGGATGTCAGCTTGCGCGGAATCTCCACCACCACCTGCACCCGCAAGTCGCCTCGACCACTCCCGCGCAGGTGCGGAACACCCTGTCCGCGCAAGCGAAACTCGTGACCGTGCTGCGTGCCCGCCGGTACGTCGAGCGGTTGCGGATGCCCGTCAATGCCCGGCACCTCGACCTCGGAGCCGAGTACCGCCTGGGCGACATTAAGATGCAACGGCAACAGCAAGTCGTTTCCGTCGCGCAGGAAGAAGGCATGCGGTCGGACGCCGATGTCAACATACAAATTGCCCGCCGGTCCGCCGCGCAAGCCTGCGTCTCCCTCGCCCGACAGTCGCATCTGCGCGCCATCGGTGACGCCGGCGGGAATCTTCACCTTCAATCGGCGATTACGCTGCTCGCGGCCCACGCCGCCGCAGGCCTGGCAAGGGTGCTCGATCACCGAACCCTCGCCCTCACACGGCTCACACGGCGCGACGTTGACGAAGCGGCCGAACACGTTGCTCTGCGTGCGTCGAATCTCGCCCGACCCGTCGCAGACCGTACACGGCACGCGTTGCGTGCCCGGCTCGCCGCCTGAGCCGCCGCAGATCGTGCAGTGCTCCAGCCGCGAGGCTCGAATCTCCTCCTCGGAGCCGAACACCGCCGACTCAAAATCCAACTCAATCTGAATCCGCAGATCGCTGCCGCGAGTCGGCCCCGAGGCGCGGCGTCCGCCGAAGAAGGCGTCGAAGATGTCGCCGAAGCCGCCGAAGTCGAAGCCCTCAAACCCCGTCCCCTGCGCAAACGCCGCCGCCGAGCCGTACTGGTCGTACTTGGCCTTCTTCTCCGGGTCCGACAGCACCTCATAGGCCGCCGCGATCCGCTTGAAGGTCGCCTCCGAGGCCTCCTTCTGCGCCGGATCCGTCACCCGGTCAGGGTGATGCTCCATCGCCAGCTTGCGAAACGCCCGACGGATGTCGTCCGCCGACGCCTCGCGAGAGAGCCCCAGAATCTCATAGAAGTCATCCGATTGCGCCATAGCCAACAGAGTATCGCGCCGCCCGCCGTCAGCGCACGGTCGCACGAGACACTTGCCCGCTCTTTAGAATCGCAGCTTCAGCGAGTCTGACTGCTCTATGGAACTCAGCGGACCCGCCAGGAGATTGCGAACACCTCGAATGCAAGAGTGGCGCGAGCGAATCCGACGCAATCGAGAGTCGCCGGGATTTGAAGCGGCCATTTCGATGGCGTTGGTTTTACCTGTGTGGCTGCTGATGCAAGAGATGCTCAACGGCCTGACCTCGGCTGGAATCATCGCTGGGGCGGCTGTTTGGATCTTGTATGGCTTGGGTCTATGGCTCTGGTACAAGATGCGCGGCACGACGCACCCGCTGATCGTTGTTCCTTTGTGGTTCGATGTTGCCATGTTCACGGCGCTGCTAGGCGGGCTCTTCGTCAGGCTCGAACCGCAAATCTGGCAGTTGGCGCTATTGCTCGCATACGGAGTGGCGTTCGGCGTGCTCTCCCGAGCGACGATGCCCAAGAAGCGCATCGACTCGCAGACGGATCACCCCGCCAACCTGATTGCATTGTCCATCGCCCAGCGCGATGCATGGCGCACCCAAGGGTCGGCGCAGACAGCGGCCTTGTACAGCCGGCACTGAGCTGAACTACACCTCGCGGAACTCGCCCTCGACGGTGTCGTCGTCAGGCGGAGGCGGCGCGCCCGCGCCGCCCGCTCCAGCTGCGGCGCCCGCAGGCTCCTGCTGACCGTAGACGCGCTCGCCGACCTTCATCAGCGTCGTGTTCAGATCGTCCAGCGCCGACTGAATCGTGGCCGGATCCTCCGACTCGATCGTCCCGCGCAAGGCGTCAATCTTGCCCTGCATCTCGGACTTCAACTCGTCGTCGAGCTTGTCCTCCTGGTCGGTCAACACCTTCTCCGCCTCGTAAGCGGTCGTCTCGGCGCGGTTGCGGACCTCCGCCAGCTCGCGCAGACGCTGGTCTTCCTCGGCGTGCTCCTCAGCGTCACGCTGCATCGCCGCAATCTCGTCTTCCGAGAGCCCCGACGAACCCTGAATCGTGATCCGCTGCTCCTTGCCCGTGCCTTTGTCCTGCGCGCCCACGTTGAGGATGCCGTTGGCGTCGATATCGAACGTCACTTCAATCTGCGGCATCCCGCGCGGCGCTGGCAAAATCCCGTCGAGAATGAACTTGCCCAGCGACTTGTTCCCGCCGGCCACTTCACGCTCGCCTTGCAGCACGTGGATCTCCACCTGCGACTGATTGTCCGCCGCGGTCGAGAACACCTGCGACTTCGACGTCGGGATCGTCGTGTTGCGCGGAATCAGCGGCGTCGAGACGCCGCCCAGCGTCTCAATGCCCAGCGTCAAGGGCGTCACATCGAGCAGCAGGACGTCCTTCACCTCCCCGCGCAGCACGCCGGCCTGGATCGCCGCGCCCAGCGCGACCACTTCGTCCGGGTTCACTCCGCGGTTCGGCTCCTTGCCGAAGAACTGCTCGACCTTCTGCTGCACCAATGGCATCCGCGTCTGGCCGCCGACCAGCACCACTTCATCGACCTGATCGCGCGTAATGCCCGCGTCGTCGAGCGCGTTACGGCATGGCTCGAGTGTGCTCTCGACCAGGTCAAGCACCAGCTGTTCGACCTGCGCCCGCGTCAGCGTGTGCGTGAAGTGCTTGGGACCCGAAGCGTCAGCCGTGATGTACGGCAGGTTGATCTCCGTCGACTGCGTCGTCGACAGCTCAACCTTGGCACGTTCCGCCGCCTCCTTCAGACGCTGCAGCGCCATTCGGTCCTGCGACAGATCGATCGCCTGCTCCTTGCGGAACGTGTCGACCAGATAATCCATCAGTCGTTGGTCAAAGTCGTCGCCGCCGAGAAACGTGTTGCCGTTCGTCGAGCGCACCTGGAACGTGCCCTCGCCTAACTCGAGGATCGAGATGTCAAACGTCCCGCCGCCCAAGTCGTACACGGCGATGTAGTGGTCGTTCTCTTTCTCCAACCCGTACGCCAGCGAGGCCGCGGTCGGCTCGTTGATGATCCGCAGCACGTTCAATCCAGCGATTCGACCGGCGTCCTTGGTCGCGTTGCGCTGCGAGTCGTCAAAGTACGCGGGGACCGTAATCACCGCCTCCGAGACTGACTCGCCCAGATAGGCCTCCGCGTCGGCCTTGAGCTTCTGCAGCACCATCGCGGCAATCTCGGGCGGCGAGTAGGGACTGTCGCCCATGCGCACGCGCGCGTCGTGATTCTCGGCCGCCTCGACCGTGTACGGCAGCCGACCGATCGCGCCCTGCACGTTCGGATCTTCAAATCGACGGCCCATCAGTCGCTTGACCGAAAACAGCGTGTCCTCGGGATTGGTCACGGCCTGCCGCTTGGCCGCCGTGCCGACGATCCGTTCGCCGGTCTTCGTCAACGCGACCACTGACGGCGTCGTGCGGTTGCCCTCGGCGTTGGGAATCACCGTCGGCTCGCCGCCTTCCATGACGGCGACTGCTGAGTTCGTCGTGCCGAGGTCGATGCCTATCACTCGTCCGGGCATGGGATGCTCCTACTCGGTCAGAACCTGAACGTTCTACTTGACTTCGTCTGTCGTCTTCGCCTGGTCGACATCGTTCGACGCCCCGTCAGACGTCTCGTCCGACGCGACCGATCCATCGCCGACCATCACCTGAGTCGCGCGCAGTACGCGCGAGCCAATCATGTATCCAGTTCGCAAGACCGCCACGATCTCGCTCGCACGGCCGGGCAACTGCCCGACCGCTTCGTGCAGCTCTGGATCAAACGGCTGATCGACGGTCTCAATCGCCTGCACCTGTTGACGCAGCAGCAGCGCATGCAGCTTCTGGGAGATCAACGCCACGCCCTCGCGCCACGGATCGTCGCCGTTCGCGCCCTCGTTCGGCGCTTCGCGGTTGGCCCGCTCGAAGTCGTCGGCCAGATCAAGCAGATCGAGCAGGATCGACCGCTGCGACTGCTGCACGCGATCGCGAACGTCTTGCGCCGTACGACGCTTGAGGTTTTCGAAGTCGGCCTGCGCTCGTTGCCAACCCGCGTAGTTGCGCGCCGACTCCTCGCGCAACGCCTCTAGTTCGCTCAATGGCGACGTAGACGCAACCGCGTCGCCTCCAGCGACGGTCGCTTCAGCGGCCGACGGCTCCTCGACCTGGTCCGTAGAGAGACCGTCCGCGCTCATCGGTTGACTCCATACACGGCGTCGATCATCTCCTGCAGCAACTGCGAGTAGAACCGCGCAGCCGCAATGCTGCGCGGGTAGTTCATCCGCGTCGGTCCGATAATCCCGACATAGCCGGGAATCTCAGGCGCGTCTGACGCCGTCGACGACGAGCGGTAGGGCGCCAACACCAACGAACAGTCCTGCAGCAACTCGGTCGGGTGGTCGTCGCCGATCAGCACATGCAACGCGCCGCTCAAGTCGCCTCGACTGGCCGCTTCGTCGATCACTGCGGCAGGTATCAGATCCTCCGTCGCCTGTTGGTCCACCAGTTCAATCAACTCGAGCGAGCGCATCGGCTCCTGTTGGAACTCCGGTTGCGCCACCATCCCGCTCAATCCAGCGAAGGCCGGCGCGCCGGCGCGCTGGACATCGCGTTCTAACACCTGGGCCAACGTGTCGAGCACAAACTGCTCGACCGGGTGACCGTCACTGCCATCGCCGCTCTGCCGCGCCGCCTCGCGAACTTCGGCTGCCGAGTGGCCGCGCAACATCCACGACAGACGATTGGACAGATCGTCAAGCTCGTCTACCTCAATCGGCTGCGGCAAGGGCATCAACTGCCGGATCATCCGCGCCTCTTGCACGACCACGATCATCAGCACCAACAGCTCGTTTAGCGAGATCAGCTCCAGCTGCCGCACGCGCAGTCGTTCCGGATGCGGCGGCGCCACGATCACCAACAACCCCAGCGACCGAGCCAACACATTGGCCGCCAACTCCACCCACTCATCGACCGCCGGCGCAGCCTGGAACAACTGGTGCCGAACCGAGGCCTGCTCAGCCATACCCAGCTCTGCATGTCCCATCAGCGATTGGACGAAGTGTCGATAGCCGCGATTGGATGGCACGCGACCCGCCGACGTGTGCGGGTGGGTCAGGTACCCCTCTTGCTCAAGAGCGTGCATCTCATGGCGTATCGTGGCTGGCGACGCCGGCAACGCGTACTTCTCGACCACATGCCTCGACGCGACCGGCGTCGCGGTCTCGACGTAATCCTGTATGACAAGTTGCAACACGCCCGCGCGACGCTCGGGCAACCGTTGAGAGGACATCGCTTCTGTCACGTCGGGTTCCCACTCTGCGGTTGCCGCCTGTTGGTCGTTAGCACTCTCCACCATAGAGTGCTAACAGTGAGATCGTAGCAGCCTCAGGCTGATTCGGCAAAACGCAATCAACACTCCCGACGTGTCTTGCGACACGCCCAACCAGACCCAGACAGAGAACAGTCAGGGAGACGCAGCATGGTCAGCGGCGGCCCTCAGCGATACGCCAGCGACACCGACCCCAGCCATCGCCGACGCGTCGTCGTCACCGGCATCGGCGCGATCTCAGCGGCCGGGCCAACCGCCGACGACTTCTGGACCGCCCTCGGCGACGGCCGCGTCTGCACATCGCCGTTGACTCGATTCGATCCGCCCCGACCCAGCGCCGCCGGACAGATCGACTCCACCTGGAGCGGGCCCGCCGGCGTGCCCGATTGGCTCACCGACCGTATGGACCGCGCTTCCCAATTCGCCCTCGACGCCGCAATCCAGGCTCAGACAGACGCGCGCATCGAGTTCAACCAACAGAACGCCTTCGTCGTCGGCGCCGTCAGCGGCATCGCCCACCCCGGCGACGGCGAGAGCTGGGCCGCGCTCGGCTCCGGACTCTCGGGCGCTTCCGTCGGACTCAACATCGCCGGTCCCGTCTTCACCGTCTCCATGGGCGGCGCATCGGGACTCGCTTCCGTTGTCCTCGCGACGCAGCTGATCCGAGCCGGAGTCATTCGCGCGGCAATCGCCATCGGCGCAGAGGCCCCGTTGCGGCCGGATGTCTGGCGAGCCTACGAGTCCGCAGGCCTACTCGATCCCGGCGCAGCGCTCGACGCGCAGCGCCCCTTCGACGCGCGACGCGCCGGCATGATCCTCGGCGAAGGCGCAGCCGCGCTGATGCTCGAAGACCGCGAACTCGCCGCCCAACGAGCCGTGCCCATCTACGCCGAAATCAGCGGTGAAGCCTTGACATCCGGACCCCTCGGCGACGGCCAGGCGCCAACCGACGTCGAAGTCGCCCGACGCGCCAGCGGCGAAGCGATGATCGGCGGCGAAATCTCGCCCGCCGACATCGACGTCGTCGTCACCGCTGGGATTGGCTCCAAACTTGGCGACGAACGCGAGACCGACATCATCGAGCGCGCCTTCGGCCGCCGCACTCTCGACATGTACGCGACCGCCGTCTCACCAAATCTCGGCTTCACCATTGGCGCCTCCGGCGCGCTCTCAGCCGTCGCCGCCGCCCAAATCGTCCGACACAAACAGATCCCGCCGCACGCGACCTTCGCCGAGCCCGACATCGCATGCAACCTGGGCATAACGCAGCGCCTCTACGAAGATCGCATCGTCGGCGCGGCCGTCGCCGCCTATGGCGCGCACGGTCAGAACGCGGCCCTCGTGATGATGCCGCACCGCGCCGAACCCGGCGACGCACTCCCCGTGCTGATCAACTGAGCCATCTCGTGCGCGGGCGACCGTTCAGAGCGCGTAGACGCTGCGCTTCCTACTCTGTGCGTATGGACATCGCCTGGTACGGACACGCCGCCTTCCGTTTGCGCGGACGTGAAGCGGCCGTTGTCATGGATCCCTGCCCGCCAGAAAGCGGCTTTCGCCTCAATCGTCCGGCCGCCGACATCGTCACGGTGTCGCGCGCTGGCGACAATGCCCACAACTGGATCGAAGGCGTCGCGCTCGAAGCAACGGGCCTGCAACGCCGCCTCGACGCACCTGGCGAGTACGAGATCAAGCGTGTGCTCGCGACCGGCGTCCCCACACCGGGACCCGAGGGGCAACGCAACGTCGCCTTCGTCATCACGATCGACGACATCATCGTCGCCCACCTCGGCGACATCCAGGCAATGCCCGATCGCGAAGCGCTCGAAGAGCTCCAGCGCGCCGATGTCGTGCTCTTGCCCTGCGGCGGCGGCTCGCACCTTTCGCCCCAGGCCGCCGCAAGCGTCGCCGGCGCGATCGCCGCGCCGATCGTGATCCCCATGCTCTACCAACCGGAACAGGCCGGCGAGATCCAAACCGGACTCGAGCCGCTCGCCGAACTGGTACGCGAACTCGGTGTCAGCGTCGACGCGCCCAGCGACAACCACGTCAACGTCACCCGATCGTCGATCCCCACCGCGCCGACCGTGAGCGCGCTGCTTGCCCGAGGAGCCTGACATGACCTTGTCATCCTTACGCCCGTCGCAACCCAAGTATGAGGTCGTCATTCAGCGCAATCGACGCGTCACCATGCGCGACGGCGTCACGCTCGCGACCGATGTCTATCTGCCTGCCCGAGACGGCGCCCCGCTCGACGGTTCTTGGCCCACGCTGCTCACTCGCACGCCATACGACAAGCTCGGTTTCGCCGCCGACGCCGAATGGTGGGCGCGTCGCGGCTACGCGCGGATCATTCAGGACGTGCGCGGCCGATTCGCCTCTGAAGGCGACTTCTATCTGCTCAAGAATGAGGCCGAAGACGGCTACGACACGATCGAGTGGCTCGCCGCGCAACCCTGGTCAACGGGCAAGGTCGGCACCGTCGGCACCTCGTACATGGGCTGGGTGCAGTCCGCCGCCGCGACGCAGCATCCTCCTCACTTGGCCGCCATGTGGGTCAACCAGGGCGCATTCAACGGGCTCACCTCCTCCCTCCGACAAGGCGGCGCGCTCGAGCTGCGATGGCTCGCCTGGGCTTTCTGGAACGCCCCCGTGAGCCCTGAAGCGACCGCCGACTCCACGCTCTACGCGGCGCTCGACCAGGCCGCCGTCGATCTGCGTGGCTACCTTGATCGACTGCCCTGGCGCCCCGGCGATACGCCCCTCTCGCTTACCCAAGACTACGAGCGTTGGGCGATCGACCTGCTCACCCTCGCACGCGAGGACGACTGGCTCTGGCAACTGCCATCGATGAACTTCGAGCGGTTCATCGATCAGACTGCGGACGTCCCTACGGTCTACTCCGGCGGCTGGTACGACAGCTACACCCGCGCCACGTGCGAGTCGTTCATGGCCTTCTCCGAGGCGATGACCTCGCCTCAGTACCTGCTCATGGGTCCCTGGACCCACGGCGAGGTCACGCTCGACCGCAGCTGGTCCGGCGACGTCGACTTTGGCCCGACCGCGCCAACGTCAGGCAATCTCGCCGCCAGCATCTCCGACCTCCGGCTGCAGTTTTTCGATCACGCCCTGCGCGGCGTCGACAGCGGTTGGGACCAGCGGCCGCCCGTCACAATGTTTCTCATGGGCGGCGGCGGCGGCCGACAGATCGTCTCTGGCCGCCTCGATCATGGCGGCGTCTGGCGCGAGGCGGCCGAGTGGCCACCCGCCGAGGCGCAACAGACTGATTGGTTCCTCCAGGCCGGCGGCGACCTCAGTATGGATCCAGCCGGCGAAGACGGCGGCTCGACCAGCTACCTCTTCGATCCAGACAATCCCACACCTTCAATCTCGGCCAACGTCTCCTCTCTGCGCGAGTTCGCGCCCGAGGATCCAACGCTCCGACAGCAGATCTGGCCTCCCACTCAGCGCTCGCGCGAGCTGATCCTGCCCGGCGGCGCCGATCAGCGCACACGACCCGACGTCATGGGCGCAGAACCGCCGTATCTGCCCACCGCAGCTCGCTCCGACGTGATCTCCTTCCGCTCAGAACCACTCAGCGACGACCTGCAAGTAGTTGGTCCGATCACTGTCCGACTGTTCGTCTCCACAGATGCGCCCGATACCGACTTCACCGCCGCGCTGCTCGACTGCTATCCACCCAACGCCGACTATCCCGAGGGCTATCGCCTGCGAATCAGCGACAGCATCAAGCGGCTGCGATTCCGCAACGGCTACGACCGCGAGGAGTTCGTCTCGCCCGGCGACGTCGTCGAGCTCACGATCGAGCTCTACCCAACCGCAAACGTCTTCGCCACTGGCCACCGGATCGCGGTCGAGATTTCCTCATCCAACTACCCGCGATTCGACATCAACCCCAACACCGGCGAGTCAATCGGCCAACACACGCACACCCGCGCCGCGCTCAACACGGTCCACCACAACGCCAACCACGCCTCCCGCCTCGAGCTCTCCGTGCTGCCGACCTAGCCAGTATCGGGCGAACCTCGGCTACTCCTCAGCCCGGATTAGCCGCTGTTGACGCTTGCTGAAACTCGACAGAATGCGCTCGTAGCTATCAATGACCAGCTCCTCGAGCTCCTCCGCCGGCAAATCTGACTCAAGCCTGATCGCCACCCAGTGCGACTTGTTCAGGTATCGAGGCGAACTGACCGCCTCGTACTGTTGATGCAACGCAGGCACAATCGCCGGATCGCACTTGATTGAAATCGCGTGCGGCGCGCCCTCGGTCGTGCCGCCGCCCAGGAAGCAGAAGATCTTTCCGCCCTTGCCCTCCGCATTGCGCTGACCCAACTTGTAGACCAGATCGTCCTCTCCCCAGGGCGAGTCAGGCCAGGCGCCCGGCAAAGACTCACACAAGTCGGCGACCGCGTCGCGATTCATGCCGCACGTCCCGACGCAAGAGTTCGATCGCGCTGTGTCAAGATCAGCACTCCAACGTCTCGCCCCTTAGGCCTCCGCCGCGGTCAGATTCTCGAGGAATTCCGTGTTTGACTTCGTCCGCGCCAAACGATCGAGCAGACGCTCCGTCGGCTCGGTCGCGCCGCCGCCTGATCCAGCCAGCACCGACATCATCCGACGCAGCAACCACACCCGCTGCAGCTCCTCGCCCGACAGCAACAGCTCCTCGCGGCGCGTCGACGAGCCGGCGATGTCTATCGCCGGATAGATGCGGCGCTCAGCCAGCTTGCGATCCAACCGCACTTCCCAGTTACCTGTGCCCTTGAACTCCTCGAAGACCACATCGTCGAGTCGTGAGCCCGTGTCAACCAGACAGGTCGCGATGATCGTCAGCGATCCGCCCTCCTCAGCCTTGCGCGCTGAGCCGAAGAATCGCTTCGGCGGATACAACGCGACCGGGTCGATGCCGCCCGATAGCGTACGCCCGGTCGACGGCATCTCGAGGTTGTAGGCGCGAGTCAAGCGCGTGATTGAGTCGAGCAGAATCACGACATCGCGGCCCATCTCCATCAGCCGCTTGGCGCGCTCCAGTCCGAGCTCGGCGACGCGCGTATGCTCCTCGACCGGCTCGTCAAACGTCGAGGCGATCACTTCGCCCCGCACCGAGCGCTTCATTTCGGTCACTTCCTCAGGCCGCTCGCCGATCAGCACGACCATCAAGTGCACCTCGGGATGATTGGTCGTAACCCCATTCGCCAACGACTGCAACAGCATCGTCTTGCCCGCTTTGGGCGGACTGACAATCAGGCCTCGCTGCCCTCGACCCATCGGCGCGACAAGATCGATCACCCGACCCGACAGCTCCGCGGGATCATTCGTCTCCAACTCGAAACGCTGGTGCGGAAAGACGGCGGTCAGATTCTCAAAGTGCGGTCGCGCCGCGGCCTCATCCTGACTGACGCCATTAACCAGATCCACGCGCGAGAGCCCGTAGTATTTCTCGCCCTGCTTCGGCGGTCGAACCGAGCCGATCACATAGTCGCCCGTGCGCAGTCCCGCGCGCCGGACCAGACTCTGCGACACGTACACATCCGTCGGCGCCGGCAACAGCGACTCACCGCGCAGGAAGCCGTAGGAGTCGTCGACCACCTCCAATACACCGCCCGAGAGTATGTGCCCCTCAGCTTCCGACTGCGCCTGCAGCAGGCGCAGAATGATGTCCTGCTTCTTCAGGCCCGAGAGACCACTCACTTCGAGCTCCCGCGCCTTGTCGAGCAACTGCTCGCGCGTCAGCATTTCCAGTTCGGGGATGTTCAGACTCGTCATGGGCAACCTCTGCTGTGGACGCAAGTGGACCTGGTCGAATGTGTGAAGCGTCGCGGAATCTGCAATGCGTGGACGTGGTCAGGGACGATCAAACTGGACAGGTATCCGGTCGAACGACGATGTTCACGCTCGACGGCGCCGGAGCCACTGGATGGCGCAAGGCGCGACAATCGATCTCTGCGGACAGGTTCAATCGTAGCCTCGTCTGACGCCGATAGGCAAGCCGCGCCACGTTGTCCGCTGACTCGAACTCAGCTCACGCGTGAGGCCACCGGCTGCGCGGTCAGCTGGGTTTGCGCCTGCCGCCAGTCGGCCAAGAACGCCTCAATCCCCTTGTCGGTCAATGGATGCTGCTGCATCTGCTCGAGCACCGCGAAGGGAATCGTTGCGATATGCGCGCCGACCCGCGCGGCCTCGGCCGTATGATCCGTGTTCCGCAGCGATGCGGCGATCACTTGCGTCGGCAAGTTGAACCGATCGAGCAGATTGACGGTGTCCGCCACGAGCTGAATCCCGTTCTCGCCGATGTCGTCGAGCCGACCGACAAACGGCGACACGTACGCCGCACCGGCGCGCGCCGCAAGAAGGGCTTGATTGAGCGAGAAGATCAGCGTCGTGTTGATTCGGACGCCCTCCTGCGAGAGCGCCTTGATCGCCGCCAGCCCCGGTCCGTCGATGGGGATCTTCACCACGACGCGAGGATGCCAACTGGCCAGCTCACGCGCTTCGACCAACAGCTCCTTCGTCGTTCGCGACACACACTCGGCCGAAATCGGCCCGTCGACGATCTCAGCGATCCGCAAGATGCGATCGCGATACTCGAGCGCCCCACTACCCTCGTGCGCCACGGCGCGGGCGTGCAGCGATGGATTCGTCGTCACCCCGTCGCAAACGCCCCAGGCCACGGCTTGCGCAATCTCGTCCAGGCGACCGGTATCAAGGAAGATCTGCATGTCGTCGCATTTCCGTTGGCTCTCCCAAACGTCGTGGACCGACGTCGTCAACAGTTGACGCAACGGCCCAAACGCCCGTTATGGCTGCAGGGTAACGAGCGCGATCTGAACTGGCAGCAACGTCGACATCAACACGGCGAAGACCAACGGGCCGCGATCATTCAAAGCGTCCGTCAGTTCCTCCGATAGGCGTCCCGTCTTTCGCGCTTGCAGCGACAGCAATCGCACCCGCCGCACGCCCGCGAACATCCCCGGCACCAGTACGAACAACGCCACCAGATAGAGAATCTCAACCGCGAGCAGCCAACCCGTCTCGATCGGATCGACCGCCTCCGCGCGGATGCCCCAGATCGCGCCCAGCACACCAGTCGCGATTATGCCCGGCAACAGTAAACGCGTGTGCGCGCGATCTGCCGAACGGAACAGCACATCGCGCTCGACCGCGTCATCAGTCCGCCAGGCGCGCGTCAGTGACATGGTCAAAGACGCCACGCCGCCCGCATAGACGAACGCAGCCAGCATCGTCAGAAACCGAAAGATGTCGTCCTCAGCCATGCCAGCTCCGCCCCGTGCTCCCGCAGATGCCCGCGCAAGTGCTCGTCGACGCCATTAGCTGACTGAACTGACGGCGCCCATCGGATGCCGCAACGCCGTCTCCGACTCAGCCAAGACCGAATCAATGAAGCCGAGAAACAGCGGGTGCGACCGCTCGGGACGCGATTTGAGTTCAGGATGAAACTGCGACCCAAGCATGAAGGGATGGTCTGCGACCTCGGCGATCTCGACCAGCGCGCCATCGCGCGAGGTGCCGCTCGCCACGAGACCAGCACGCTCGAATCGCTCGCGATACTGCGGATTGAACTCCCATCGGTGACGATGTCGCTCACTAGTCAACTCGGACCCGTACAACGACCAGGCCCGTGACTCAGGCGCCAACTGACAGGGATACGCGCCCAGTCGCATCGTGCCGCCCATCTGCGTCAGCTCACGTTGCTCATCAAGCAGGGCAATCACAGGTGCATCGGTCGCCGGGTCAGCCTCAGTCGTATTCGCGTCGGGCAAGTTCAGCCGAGCCCGGGCAAACGCGATCACCATGTTCTGCATCCCGCGGCACAACCCCAGGTATGGAATCCCCTGCTCCAGCGCAAAGCGCGCCACGCCCACCTCGCCCTCGATGCCGCGCTCGCCGAATCCACCCGGCACGATCACGCCATCGACATCGGCCAACGCCGCTGCGATCTCCGGTTCGCCCGCATGATCGAGGTGGTCAGACTGAATCCAGCTAATGTCAACTGCCGCGTATCGCTGCGCGCCCGCGTGGATTAACGCTTCCTTGACGGACAGGTACGCGTCGCGCAGTTCGACGTACTTGCCGACGATCGCAACGCGACAGACGCGCTCGGTCCGCGACAAACGCTCCGTCCACTCGGCCCAGGCGCCGAATGATCGCTGCGGCAAACAAGTCCGTGGCTGCAACTCCAGGCGATCCAGGGTCAAGTCAGTCAGTCCAGCGCGCTCCAACATCGCCGGCACCTGATAGATCGACGACGCCGTCTCCAAGGTCATCACCGCCTCGGCGGGGACGTCGCAAAACAACGCCAGCTTCTCGGTGATCGAGCGGTCAGCGGCGATGTCCGTGCGCGAAATGATCACATCCGGTTGGATGCCCATGCTGCGCAGCGTCCGCACCGAGTGCTGGGTCGGCTTCGTCTTCAACTCATCCGTCGCCTGCAGATGAAACAACGGAGTGACATGAATGGCCAGCACGCCGTTGCGCGGCTCCTCGTAACGCATCTGCCGAATCGCTTCGAGGAACGCCTGACCCTCAATGTCGCCAACCGTGCCGCCAACCTCGACGATTAGCACATCCACACCCGACGCCTCGGCCAAGCCTCGCACCCGCTCCTTGATCAGATCCGTGACGTGCGGCACGGTCTGAATGGTGCCGCCGAGGTAGTCGCCGCGACGTTCGCGCTCAATCACCTCGGCGGATATCTGACCCATCGTCACCGACGACGCCGACGTCAGATTCTGATCCAGGAAGCGCTCATAGTGACCCAGATCGAGATCAGTCTCGGCGCCGTCGTCGGTGACGTACACCTCACCGTGCTGATATGGCGACATCGTGCCCGGATCGACGTTCAGGTACGGGTCAAGCTTCTGCACCGTGACCGACAATCCGCGCGACTGCAACAGCCGCCCCAACGATGCGGTCGTGATGCCCTTGCCGACGGAAGAGATGACGCCGCCGGTGATGAAGATGTACTTCGGCGATGCGGCGTCGAGGCTCACTGGCTACACAGTCCGACCGTGGTCTGAGCCTCCTGCGTCTCCGCGCAGCCAGCCTGCAAATCGTCCTCTAGGCCGATTGCAAGACCATAGTGCAAATCGTCCTTTAGGCCGATTGCGAGACCATTGTGCAAATCGGCATCCAGGCCGATTGCGCAACCGCCCTGCAGATTGACCAGCAGATCCACTTCGTCGCCGTCATTGAGCGGGTCGTCCGGCTGCGCCTGCACGGAGTTGATCACTACCGCGATCGCCTCACGATCCTGCTCCGAAAACTCTTCCGCATCCAGAATGTGCTCCGCAGTAATCCCATCAAACCAGTCGACGCTCAGATTCGACTGCTTCGATTTCGACAACGGGACGAGTGTCATGAACAGTTTGACGCTGATGGCCATATCGGGCTCCGTCGGTCGTTGCTAGCGAGTGTATCAACGGTCGTCGACTCGGTCTGAGTCACTGCCAGGCGGCCAGCGCCTCTCTGAGCGCTCTCGCCGCTGCGACCCGCACGCCTCGATGATTCGGCTGCCCGCCCATCGGATACGGAAACAATGTCGCATATCGAGACATCGACAGCGCGACCTGTTGAGTCACTCGCTGGTTCTGCGCGAATCGAGAGTCTGCCTGCTCCCGCCAGAACTGCGCTGCTTCGCCCCAACACGCCGCCCACGTCTGCGCCTCGTATGCGTGACGCTGCGGCGCCAGTTCGTCTGATCCCTCAAGCAGTCTGACTTGACACTCCAACTCACGCCGAGCGCGCTCCAGCGACAGCGACAGGGCTTCACCAGCGCGCTCAGCGAGGTCCGCCGAGGTAGGATGCTCAGCGGCGGGCCGCAACGCGATCAGTGTCAGTCGCGGCGATTGATCGAACACTGCCTCCGCCAACCACGGCGAGACCTGCTCAGTTAACGGCCCATCGCGACGCCAGGCCGCCCGCTCGTCGTCACAACCAACAATCAACCCATACGTCGGTCCAAAAGCCGACTCGCCGACGCCAAAAGCAGCCACGGCTCGATCTGCGCGCAACTCTCGACGGACTAATCGTCGCGCGCGCCAGCGCTGCAGTCGACTAGGCGCTTTGCGATCAACCAGCTTCACGTCTGCGCCCAAGGCCTCTAGCCCCGCTGCCAGAACACTCGGCAACGCGTCAACTCCCGGTCGCTGATAGCTCAATCCAGTCACAGCGCCGACACGGTAGCTGGGCTGGCCCAAGCCCAGATGATCCAACTGCGCCACCAAACAGCCAACCAAGGGCGCCCAGTGATACTCATAGCGCGCCTCGACGAATATCTGCACCTGCCCTCGCAACCTCCCAGGACTGACGTCAGCTTGGATTCGCCGCTACTCACCATGAGCATAAGAACTGCGTACATGGCAGGTCATGCCCGCGAGTATCCTGAAACCGCCTATGCCGCAGACGTCCAGCCACCCCGTCGCCGTCGCGCCCAGCATCGACCAACTCGGTAACGGGCTGCGCGTCGTCGTCACCGCCATTCCGCACTCGCAAGCCGCCGTCCTGGCGGCCTACGTCGGAGTCGGCTCCCGCGACGAGGCGCGCGACACGTTGGGACTCTCGCACTACCTCGAGCACATGTTGTTCAAGGGCACCGAGTCACGCCCCGAGCCCACCGCCATCTCGGCGGCGATCGAGGGCGCCGGCGGATCGCTCAACGCCTTCACCTCCCGTGAGCTGACCTGCTACTGGAACCGCGTTCCCTTCGACCGACTCCCACTCGCCATGGACGTGCTCGCCGACTCCGTCCGTCACTCCCTGTTGGCGGAATCGGAGATTGAGCGCGAACGCACTGTGATCTGCTCTGAGATTCGTCGCGCGCACGATCAACCCGCGCAGCGCGCCGGCCAACTGCTCACGCAGGCCGCCTACGGCGAACAGCCGCTCGGGTGGGAGATCGCCGGTGACCTCGACTCCGTCGACGCGATCACGCGCGATCATCTCGCCGATCACATCGACGCCTGGTACCGCCCCTCAAACATCGTCCTCTCGGTCGCCGGCAACGTCGAACGCGACCAAGTGCTCGAACTCGCCGACCGACATTGGGGCTCCGACTGGCCTGAGGACGCCTCCACGCCGTCGCCTCGCCGCGAAGCAGCCGACGCCGCCATGTCCCACGACCTCGCCCGAGTCGAGCAGCGCCCGCTCGAGCAGTGCAATCTCGCCCTCGCCCTGCGATCCATGCCGCGCCTCGATCCCGACCGCTACGCCATGACATTGCTCAACGAGGTCCTTGGCGGCGGCATGACCTCGCGACTCTTCACCGAGATTCGCGAGAAACGCGGCCTCGCCTACTCTGTCGGCTCGCATCCAACCGCATTCGACGACGCCGGACACCTCTCAATCATGGCCGGCGTCACCGCCGAGCACGTGCTCGAAACCGTCGACGTCGCCCTCGACGAGCTGCGCAAGCTTGCTCACAAGCCTGTCACGAACGACGAACTCGAACGCGTCCGAGAACACGTGATCGGCTCATTCCGACTCGGTCTCGACGCGGCCGCGAGCTGGTGCCATCGAGCTGGTGGCATGCTGCTCGCCAATGGCGTCATTGAGCCAGTCGAGGAAACCATCGCCGGCTATCAGTCGACTAGCGCCGCCGACATCCAACGAGTCGCGCAGCGCGTGTTCCGCCACGACAATCTCGCCGCCGCAGTCGTCGGACCCTTCGAACGACGCGACGATCTGCAACAGCGGGTGCTCGACTTCGAGCCCAACTAAACGCATGAACATCAGTCAGCTATCAGTCAGCTATCAGTCAGCCGAGTCATAGCCGATGGATAACGTTCGCGCGCTGCTGATTCTCCTGCCCGACGTCGAACTCCCCGACGCCGACAGCGTCGAACACGCCGACGCCATCGTCCTCGTACCGCCCGACGACGAGGACCAGTTCCCAGCCGCCCGCGATCGCGTTGCGGCCGCGCTCAAACTCGGAGCGCCGGTCTACCTCGCCATCCCCCCGATCGACACCGGCCTCGCACTCAGTTATCTGCGCCAGACGTTGCAGCCCGGCGTCTATGGCGTCGCCATGCACGCGCCCGCCAGCGTCGACCAGCTGCGCTATCTCGAAGGGCTGCTTGAGGACCTCGAACGACGCGCAGATATCCGACCGGGACTCACGGCGATCGCCGTCGGCTTCGAGCATCCTCGCGCGCTCGACATCATGTCCGAGGCGCTCAGAGCCATGCGCGACTCAGCCGACCGGCTCACCTGGATCGCCTTCAACCACGTCGAGCTGGCCCAGGAGCTTGGCGTCGAGTCCGACAGCCCCACCGTTCAGCTCGCCAGCGCCCAGGCCGTCCTCACGGCGGCCGCGTTCAACTTGCCGGTCGTCTACGGCTGGCCCGACGCCGCTGATCAGGCTGCGGCGCTCGGTTTCCGCGGTTGCGCCACCGACGACCTGGCCGACCTCGACCGGCTGCAAGCCATCTTCGACCGACCAGATTCCGAGGAGGAGTCAGCGTGACCGCAATCGTGATGCGTTCAATGTTGTCCGTGCCAGGCATTCGCGAGCGATTCATCGAGAAAGCCCGCGACGCCGAGGCTGACGTGCTTTGCTTCGACCTCGAAGACTCCGTCGCCTGGGACGACAAGCCCGCCGCCCGCGAGCTGCTCTGTCGCGTCCTGCCCGACTTCCCCAAACGCGGGCGGCGGCTCTTCGTGCGCACAAACGGCTACGACACCGGTCTCATCGAGCAGGAACTCGACGCCATCGTCCAACCCTGGCTCGACGGCGTCAGCGTCTCCAAGATCGAGACCGCTCGCGACGTCCAACGCATCGACGATTACCTCACGCTCCTCGAGCGCGCCCGCGGCCTGGCTGACGGGCAGGTCAAGATCGCCGCCTGGATCGAGAACGCGCACGCCGTCGCCAACGCCTACGAAATCTGCGCCGCCTCCGAGCGCTTGGTCGGCATCTGCGTCGGCGGCGAAGATTACGCCGTCAGCATCGGCGTGCGACGCACCAAAGAGGGCGTCGAGCTTGGCTACGCCCGCCGCGCCGCGGTCAACGCCGCGCACGCCGCCGGCATCGCCGCGCTCGACACTCCCTGGACCGACATCCGCGATCCCGAAGGCTACGAAGACGAATTGCAACGCATGCGCGCCCTCGGGTTCATGGGCAAGTTCTGCATCCACCCCGACCAGCTCGCGCCCGCCAACCGCGTCTTCACGCCCCCCGCCGAAGATGTCGAATGGGCCCGCCGCGTCGTCGAGGCTTACGAGGACGGCGTTGCGCAGAATCTCGGCGCCGTCGCCCTCGACGGCCAAATGATCGACAAGCCGGTCCTCGAACAGGCCGAACACGTCCTCGCCCGAGCCACCCAAATCGCCGCCATGGAATCTGAACGCTAAAGCGCCCCTGACGGGCGGCGTCCCAAGCGAAATGCGCCCGAGCGCTCGTAGGCCGAGTCGGCCACATAGATGTGCTGACTTGCGACCAGGATGTCGCGCAGCAACCGCTGCAACGGACTGTCGACAAACGCCGCTGCGCCTCCGCCTGTATGATGCGCGAATCGCACGACATCGACGCAGACATTGGTCACCCAGGTCACCATCGCCCGGATCCGCGCGTCTTGCGCCGGCGACAGCGTCTCGCCCGTCTCACAGTACGCCATCGACTCATCGAGCGTCGCCAGCGCGTACGCGCGCGCCGCTTCCAGGCGCGTCGACATCTCACCAAAGTCCCGCTGGAACGACCCACGATCAGCAATCGCGCTCGTGGATCCGAATCGCGTCCGTTGACCAATCTCGCCTGTCAGCAACTCCAGCGCGCGCCGCGCCGCGCCGAGCGCGACGCCCGTGTGGCCCGGACTCAGGAACGAAATCGTCGGCTGGTGAAACCACGCGCCGCCCCGCTCGGCATGGACGCCGCCAAATGGCGTCGTGAACTCCGGCGTCACCTCCACGTCGTGCGCCCGATAGTGACAACTGCCCGTGCCTTCGAGCCCCATCACATCCCAACTGTCCTCGACCACGAGCCGTGATTGCTCGATCACGGCGCCGATGATCGGCGGCAGGCCGTCGTCAGGCTCGGGCGGAGAGCCGTCCTCTCGCACGACCACTGAGTTCGCCAACACCCAATCGCAGTGCCGAATGCCGCTCGCGAACGACCAGCGTCCGTTGAGTCGAAACCTGCCATCAGCGAGCGCCGTCGCCCGTCCCTCAGGATTCGCCGTACCAGCGACACGCGGGAAGCCCCGTCCAAAGACCGTCTCGAGTCCGTTTCCGTCAGGCAAATGCGAGCCGGCCATGCCCGGCGTCTCCGCCTGGATCATCGCTACCCAACCGCTCGACACATCAACAGCGGCGAGCGCTTCAAACACTTCAACCTGAGTCGCTGGATGCACATCATGGCCGCCAACCTCGAGCGGCGACGCCATCCGAAACAGGCTCGCATCCTCGAGCGCTGCTACCGCGTCAGGCGCCAGCGTCTTCGCCTCTGTTGAGGCGTCGGCGAATTCGCTCAGTGTCGGACCAACCGACTCGGCGCGCTCGATCCACTCCGAGCGCTCGCGTTGCCGTTCGCTGCTCGCGCGACTCATCGGCCACTCCGTCCGTGATTGGAGAGAGGCTACAGACCGGGACGAACCTGTAGGCCCAGCTGATGTTGCCCGCGACGGATGTACACCGATTCGACCTGAATCACATGCTGACTCGCCGTCTGGATGTCGCGCAGCAATCGGGCGAGCACGCTGTCGCTGTACACCGCCCCGCCGCCGGCGTGCTCATGCGCGGTGCGCACGATGTCCTCAGCCGACTGATGCGCCCAACGCAGAGCCGATCGCGCGCGATCGTCCATCCGCACCGACTCCTCCAGCGAGCGCACCGGCGCGTGCATCAACTCGCTGAAGAACCGCTCGCTGAACCCCTCCATGACGTCGAGCAACGTGGCGCAGCGGCCCATGTCAGCCTGGAAGTGTTGCTGCTCCGCCAGCGGCGATCCCTGACCAGTGCGCGTGTACTCCGTGGCCACACGCGTGATCTCCTCCATTGCCCGACGCGCCACGCCCAGCGGAAAGCCATATCCCGCCGCTGTAAGAAACGTGATCACAGGACGCTCCAACCAGCCGTTGCCGCGCAGCGGCGGACGTTCAAAGCCGGCCAAACACATCTCCTCCGGAACGAACACATCGTCGAATCGATAGTGCGTACTCCCCGTGCCGCACATGCCCAGCGTGCGCCATGTGTCCTCGACCGTGACCTCCGACTTGGGCGCCGTCACCACCACCATCGGCGGCGGCTGCCCGGGCTGCGGCTCGCGTGATGGGATTCGACACTGCGCCAGCACGTAGTCGCTGTGATGAATGCCCGACGCCCACCCCCAACGGCCGTTCACCCGCCAGCCGCCGTCAACCGGCTCCGCGACGCCGTCAGGCTTGATCGACCCACAGGTCACTGGCCAATGCTCAGATGCTCCGGAAAACACTTGCTGCGCTGACCCATCAGGGAGGCGCGTCGCGACCCAGGCCGACTCGTGCGATCCAATCAGCGAGCACCAGCCGGCCGCCGTGTCGTGCGACGTGATCTCCGCCACGACCTGCGTCTGCAACACAGGATGCAAATTGAGTCCGCCCAGCTCGCTCGGCGCGCAAAGCTGAAATGCCTGCACGCTGCGCAAGGCCTCCACCGTACGCGGCGATAGACATCGCAACTCTTCGTTGGTCGCCGACTC
This sequence comes from Dehalococcoidia bacterium, assembly GCA_965221705.1. GTDB lineage: Bacteria > Chloroflexota > Dehalococcoidia > Bin125 > Bin125 > Bin125. Next base: position 1,888,199 of record OZ244908.1, on the reverse strand, counting down.
GCCGCGCAGCGTCTCGGCGACGCCGTCGATCCGTCCCCGCCATGCCGCTCGTTGCTCCGCGAGCTCCGTGCTGTTCATCAGACGCTCCCCTGTCATCAACGCCGTCGCAAAGGGTCCAATCGTCAGCGTACCGCCGAGGGAACGCCAGCGCCGGGTGCGCCTCGTCGAGCCTCAAGTCGAGTCGTACACTGACGATCAACGCAAATCCGACCCCTGGAGGCAGTAATGGCCAGTGTCAGTGACGTGCGCGAAATCATCGCCGGTGACGGAGAAACCGGCATCGACATCACCCGCAATGTGCGCCGCTGGGTCGACGAGCAGGTCATCCCCAACGCCACCGAGCTTGAACACTCAGGCCAGTTCCCCACCAAGATTCACGCCGACATGTGCGAGATGGGGATCTTCGGCATCACCTTCCCCGAGTCACACGGTGGGCTCGGCCTCTCCTTCGAGACCTACTCCGCCGTGATCGAAGAGATCTCCCGCGGCTGGATGGGCCTCGCGGGAATCATCAACACCAGCGTGATCGACGGCTGGATCATCGACGAATACGGCACCGACGACCAAAAGGACCGCTTCCTACCCGGTCTCGCCAGCGGCGAGAAACAGGGCTGCTTTACGATCACCGAGCCCAACGCCGGCTCCGACGCTCAGGCGATTCGCACCACCGCCTCGCGCGACGGCGATGACTACATCCTCAACGGCAACAAGCTGTTCGTCACCAATGGCGACCGCGGCGATGTCTACCTCGCCATGACCAAGACCGAACCAGCCGCGCAGCCCCGTCACCGAGGCATCTCCGCCTTCCTCGTTGAACAGGACACTCCCGGATTCTCCGTCGCGCGAACGATCGACAAACTCGGCTACAAGGGCCCCGAGACCGCCGAACTCTTCCTCGAAGACGCCCGTGTGCCAGCCGAGAACCTACTCGGCGGCCAGGAAGGCCGAGGCTTCCAGCAGATGATCTCAGGTCTCGAGATCGGCCGCATCAACGTCGCCTCGCGCGCGACCGGCGTCGCCCAGGCCGCGTTCGACGAAGCCATCATCTACGCGCAACGCCGCGAGACCATGGGGCGGCCGATCGCCGAGCACCAGGCAATCCAGCTCAAACTTGCCGAAATGGCGACCAAGATTCGCGCAGCGCGACTGCTCACGCGCGACGCGGCGCGCAAGAAGGACAGCGGCCAGCGCTCCGACCTCGACGTCGGGATGGCCAAGCTCTTCGCCACCGAAGTGGCGCTCGAATGCAGCCTCGAATCGATGCGGGTCCACGGCGGCGTCGGCTACACCAAAGAACTCCCGGTCGAACGCTTCTACCGCGATGCCCCGCTCATGGCCGTCGCCGAAGGCACGAACGAGATTCAACGCATCGTGATCGCCCGTCGACTGCTCGAGCTCTACGCAGTCGAGTAGCCAATCAACTGACGGCTCATATCACAGGAGGCCCGCCATGCCGACCCAAGAACTGTTCGGACGCTACCTGGACGAATTCGCCGTGGGCGAAGTGATCGAGCACTGGCCGGCGCGCACTGTGACTGAGGCCGATGATCTGCTCTTCTGCATGCTGACGATGAATCATCATCCGCTGCACACCAACAAACAGTACGCCGAAGACACGCAATTCGGCCAGCGCATCGTCTCCGGCCCGTTCGTCTATTCGCTCGTCTTCGGCATGACCGTTCCGACAATCTCGGGCAAGGCGATCGCCAATCTGGCTACGACGGAGCTGCGCCATACCGCGCCCGTGTTTCACGGCGACACTCTGCAAGCGCGCACCGAAGTTCTCGAAGTGCGCGAGAGCAAGAGTCAACCCGACCGCGGTATCGTCACGGTCCACACCACCGCGGCCAATCAAGAAAGCGTCGAGGTGCTCTCCTTTCACCGCGCCGTCATGATCCCCAAGCGCCCCCAAGTAAGCTGAGGCCATGATGCAGGTCAACTCGGGACCGCAACTGGAGCGCGCTGTCGCCGCCATGGGAAGAGCACTGGGACTTGAGGTTCGCACGCAAGTGCAAATCGGCCGTCGCGTCTGGGAAGGGCGACGTCACATTGACGTCGTTCTCCGGAGTCCCGACTTGCGGCTGCGTCTCGGCATCGAATGCAAGTACCAGGGAGTCGCAGGCACAGCGGAGGAGAAGATCCCGGCCACTATCGAGGACATCGAATCCTGGCCATTTCGCGGACTAGTCGTCTTTCACGGCCCTGGCTTCTCAACCAACTTCCCCGCCTACATCCAGGGCAAGGGCAAAGCCATTCCATTCGAAGACCTCGCCGAGTGGTTAACCGAGTTCTTTGACTTACCCAACAACAACGCCCGCCAAACTGAGATGCTCCTCAACGGCGGCGCCTAACGCGACTGAATCAGATACTCGGCCGTGCGCCCGCGGCCCGAAGCGCGGGCGCTGATCGCGCGACTGGCCTGCACTCTCTCGAGGCGGAACATCTCAGACTCATACAGCCGCATTACATCTGGGTGAGCCGAGTTCGACAGCAGCACATCCGCGCCGTTTCGCCTCGCTGTCCGTGCCGAAGATGCCAGGCGCCGCTGTTCCGACGCGCCAAACTCTTTGGCGGTGTAGCTCGTGAAGTTCGCCGTATCGCTCAATGGTACGTAAGGCGGGTCGTAGTACACGAAGTCTCCGCTCGCGGCTCGTAGCTCGGCGACATCAAAATCCGATACGTGTAACTCGGCGCCCTGCAACGCCTGCGATGTTGCCCGAAGAATCGCTTCATCGCAGATCGCGGGCTGTGTGTAACGACCGTGCGGCACATTGAACTCGCCCTTACTGTTCACTCGATACAACCCGTTGAAGCACGTCTTGTTCAAGAAGATGAGGTTCGCCGCGCCGCCCAGATCGCAGGTCAGACGCTTGGCGCGAATCGTGTAGTAATAGTCTGCGCGGTCAGACGCGGCATCATACTTACGCTGATGCACCGACAGCGCGTCGATCACATCGTCGACACGGTCACGCACTTGAATGTACGCATTGATCAGCTCTTCATTGCTGTCCGACAGCACGGCGTGCTGAAATCGGCCCTCCGCCTCAAGCGCAAAGAACAACGCGCCGCCGCCGAGAAACGGCTCGTAGTACGTCTCGATCCGTCCAGGCGCCAACGCGAGCAGCTGCGGCAACAGCGATCGCTTGCCGCCGGCCCACTTGAGAAACGGTTTGGCCATTGTCAGACGCCGCCGTTCCGCACCGCGTTCACCGCCTGAGCAATCGCCTCGTCGATGCGCGCCGTCAGCAGCTCCGCACGTTGTTCAAACATGTGCCGCGTCCAGTCGATCCGCCAACGCTGCTCGAGGCTCAGCCGCTGCGCCTCGATCGCTTCCGCGACCTCGTCTTCGTCCTCAATCCTGACCTCGCCGTCTGGACGGATCAACGCGTCGAGCAACAGATCATGAAACTCCACCGTGCGTCCGTCGAACAGCACCTGGTCAACGACATCGAGTCGGTAGACGCGCAGATCGCCATCCGGTCGGTGCACGCGATAGGCACTGTACGGCCTCCTTGGCCACCAGACGCCCCAACTCGTATAGCCGCTCGCGCCAGGAAAGCGACTCGCAGCGCGCGGATCACGATCGGCGACCCAGCGCCCCACGATCAGCTCTGGCGTCGCCAACCAGCGCTCCAGCCGAAACTCCAACACCTTCCCGTCGAGACCAACCTTGCGCTCAATCAACTCCTCGGTCGGCGGCTGCGGCAGACCTTCCGTGTCCTGAGTGGCGCTCATGAGCGTCAGGGTAACCGCCCCTGCGTCGGCGCAGCAGAGTCAACTCAGTCAAGCCGATTCTGCCGAGCCAGCCCTGCCAGTTCGACACAGGAAATCAGAACAGCCGAACGGCATCGTGATAGGCTTGCCTGCGAATTGCGGAACACTACACGTTCACCCTTCGCAACTCGCAACAACGATCGCTCGCGCCTTCCGGCGCAGCGCCAGAGCTGGAGTGCGCAACGATGCCGGCAGTCGTAGCCATCGGCGGCCAATGGGGCGATGAAGGCAAGGGTCGCGTCGTCGACCTGCTCGCTCGTCAGGCGACGATGGTCGTGCGCTACTCAGCCGGCAACAACGCTGGTCACACCATCGTCAACGCCAAAGGCAAGTTCGCCCTGCATCTCGTCCCCGCCGGCATCTTCTACTCCGAAAAGACCGCGATCATCGGCAACGGCATGGTGATCGATCCACAAGCGCTGATCGACGAGATCACCATGCTCGAGACGCGCGGCGTCAGCACCGATCGGCTCAAAGTCTCCGATCGCGCTCACCTCGTCATGCCCTGGCATCCGATCATCGACCAACAGGAAGAGTCCATGCGCGGTGATGCTGCTGTCGGCACGACCGGCAAGGGCGTCGGCCCCGCATTCTCGGACAAGGTCGGGCGCTGGGGCATCCGACTCTCCGAACTCGCCGACGCCGAGGGCTTCATGCAACGACTTCGGCTCGTCCTCGACTACAAGAACGCCATCCTGACCAAACTCTACGAGCTCGAGCCGCTCGACTTCGACCAAGTCTTCAGCGACTACCGTGAGTACTGGGCGCGTCTCGCTCCCTACGTCACCGATACATCGCTGCTCTGCCACGAAGCGCTGCGCCGCGGCGAGCGAATCCTACTTGAAGGCGCTCAAGGGTCGTTGCTCGATCTCGACGCCGGCACGTACGACTACGTCACCTCGTCTGTTCCCACCTCAATGGCCGGCGGCGCAGCTGTCGGCTCAGGCATCGCTCCGCGTGACATCGACCGTGTGATCGGCGTCTACAAGGCCTATCAGACGCGCGTCGGCAACGGACCGATGCCAACCGAACTCTTCGGCGCCGAGGGCGACCGTCTGCGTGAAGCGGGGCAGGAGTTCGGCACGACCACCGGCCGGCCGCGTCGCTGCGGTTGGTTCGACTCCGTCGCCGGTCGATACACCATTCGTTTGAACGGCTGTCACAGCATCTCGCTAACGAGACTGGACGTCTTGGACCGCTTCGAGATGCTCAAGGTCTGCGTCGCCTACAACATCAATGGCCGACGCGTCGACGCGTTTCCCAGCTCGCGCCTCGCGCTCGAGGCGGCCGAACCAATCTACGAAGAGTTGCCCGGCTGGCAGGCCGACACGAGCCACTGCCGACGCTTCGACGATCTGCCCCCCAACGCCCAACAGTATGTGCGCCGCATTGAAGAGTTGATAGGCGCGCCCGCCGCACTGGTCAGCGTCGGCCCTGAGCGCGATCAGGCGATTATCGTGGATCCGATCCTCTAGCGAACCGCCGACGACAGAGAGAGCTCAGCGCCATGTCGGAAACGGTGATCTCTATCCTCGTGACGCTGCACGTCGTCGGCGTCGCGATCTGGCTCGGCGGACAGGTCGTCACGGCAGCATGCGTCATTCCGGCGCTGCGCGCCGTCGGCGACCGCTCGATCTGGCTCTCTGCGCTCGAGGGATTCACCCGACGCTTCGGACGCATCGGCATCTTGGCCATGGTCGTGATCGTGATCACCGGCGGCGCAATGGTCGACCCGCGACTCGACCAGGCCGAGAACTTCGGCCCCGACATCTACGACGCTCGCTGGGGCTACATCTTCGTCATCAAAATGGCGCTCTGGGCGGTCATGATCGCGCTGATCGGTCTGCATCAGTTCGTTTTCGGACCGCGCCAACTCGAGCTGGCGCGCGAAACGGCCGCAGCCGACGAAGACACGTCCGAGCTCGCTCGGGTGCGACGAATCACTATTGCGCTCTCGGTCACTGGTCTGCTGTTCACCCTGCTCGTCGCCGGCGCCGGCGCGTTCCTGGGCAATCACAACTTCTCGATGCTGCCGAGCTGATGTTGCCGAGCTGATGCGCCCACTGCCGAGGTCGGCCCGTTTCCTGACGTCGTTCGGCGTGCTCGCCGCGTTCGGCGCGTTCAGCGTCGTCGTCGCACTCGAGACCTTGACCCGGCCAACCGTCGACGCCCAGAACTTTGCGCTCAGCGCTCGCGTGGCCGTGTGGAAATCAAGCGACAACAAAGCCGACCTCTGCATCGACCTCCGCAGCGCCAACACGCGCGACGCGCGACAGTGTCCGGAGCGACGCGTGCTCAGCTTTGATCGCGCGCCGGAAGGGCGCTGGCTGCGCTCGCGCACCCTGCACATCGGGCCCGAGATGTCCCTGTGGGTGAGGGCCCGCAAGAACGATGGGAGCGTCGAGCTCGGAATCGGCGTCTCGCTCGAAGGCGAAAACCGCAACGTCCGCGGCGCCTCGTGGTCGCTGGACTGGCAAGAGATCACCCTCGAACGCTGGACACAGACCGCCCCGCTCAGGCTCGATCTGCCGGCCCAGCCCCATCCAGAACTCTGGAGCGCCGTGCCCGGCCCATCCTACGACGCGTCACGGCTCGAACTCGGTCAACGCGCGCCCGACTTCCAGCTGCCCGAACTGGGACGCAACAACTCATCGCTCTTGACGCTCTCAACCGCGCGCCGCGGTCATGAGATCACGCTGCTCGTCTTCTGGTCGTCCTGGGCGCCGCTCGTCGAGGACACCTGGTCCCTGATCGACGGCGTCGCCAGCGCCGATCCCGGCGTCTCGGCGATCGGCATCAACGTCTACGAACTCGCCTCCGCCGATGCCGAAACACTCGCCTCCAGCTTCGCGCCGGCATTACTCCACCTCGTCGACGCCGACGGATCGGTCGCGCGTCACTACCGAGTTGACGGACTGCCCGAGATCATCGTGCTCGACGCCCAAGGCGCGTTTCGCAGCGCGATCCGCGGCGCGGCGCCGATCTCCATCGTGCGCCAGGCGATCGAACAGGCGCGATAGCCACGCTGCCCCCTCCGCCGTCGGTTAATCTGAGCGGACACACAGCCAAGGAGCTCCCCGTGCGCGAATACGAAGACATCCTCTACGAAGCCAAGGGTCGGCTGGCGATCGTCACGCTCAATCGTCCCGAGAAGATGAACGCCCTCAGTCACCGACTGCGCGCCGAGCTGTTCGACGCTCTCAAAGTGGCCGAAGCCGACGACGGCGTCCATGTCGTGATCATCCGCGGCGCCGGCCGCACATTCTCGGCCGGCTACGACATCACGCCTGTCCCCAACTTGTCCGAGTCGGACTATCTCGACTATCGCTCTGGCCTGCCCTCCGTCGGACCGATCCATCCCGGACAAGGTCAATGGCCGCAGCACTTACTCTCCGGCTATTGGCAAATCTGGGAGCTCACCAAGCCTGTCATTGCCCAGGTGCATGGTTACGCACTTGCCGGCGGGTCCGAGCTCGCCTCCATGTGCGACCTGATGTACGTCGCCGAAGACGCCATCATCGGCTATCCACCAGTGCGCGCGATGACCACCGTCGACATCCTCTACCACCCCTGGCACATGGGCATGCGCAAGGCGCGTGAGCTGCTCTACACGGGTGACTCGGTGACTGGCCTCGAAGCGGTCGAGTTGGGCTGGGCTAATCGAGCCTTTCCCGTGGAACGCCTGGCCGAGGAGACCGAGCGCATGGGCGAACGCATCGCCAACATCGCGCCCGACATGATCCAGATGTCCAAACGCGGACTCAACCGAGCCTACGAAGTGATGGGCTTCCGCACCGCGCTGCAGGTCGGCGCAGACATTCAGGCGCTCTCGACCTTCCGAGACTCCGCCGGCGAGTTCGGCCGCATCGCGCGGGAAAAGGGTCTCAAGGCCGCCCTCGACTGGCGCGACGGCCCCTTCGAGGACTACGGCGCAGCCAAGTCCCGCCCCTCAACACCTTCACAGTGAGGTAATCGCCACACCGGCACCCAACCACCTAGTACCTCCCGAGCATTCCTCCTACGACGATGCTGCGGTAGGATATCTCGGAGTCGCTCGTCGCATTGACGAAGCGAGACGATGCAGGGATCGAAGTAGGGATCTATGCCCAGCCGCACCGGGATACCGCAGTCGTTTGGAATCATCATGGTCTACGCCCTGCTCCTCGCGGGCGTCCTGGGCCTCGTAGGATTCGCGATTCACAAGGGCGCCGACCGCAGCGTCGTGGAGGCCAAGGCAGTCTCCTTGCACGCCGGCGCCGAAGGCTGGGACTCGGGACTCTTCTGCATCGAAGAGGGCAAGGAAGACCACCCGTCGCTTTCGCTCTCCGAGAACCCACCCGAGACCTGCGCCGCGCTCGAGCCGCTGCCGCTGGACGAGTTCCCCGAGGACATCGTCGGCGACCCGAACCGCGGCGCTGAGCTCTACGTCGCCAACGGCTGCCAGGTCTGCCACGGCGAGGCCGGCGAGGGTATTGTCGGACCGACCATCGCTCAAACCGGACTGGATCCGCTTGGCGCTTCTGCCCAGTATCGTCGGCAGCGCGATGGCGACGTCATGCCCATTCAGACGTATGAGGTGGTCACGACTCAGGACCTGTTTGACGTCTGGACCTGGCTGCAATCAATCGCGCCTGTTGACCCTCTGGTGGACCCCGAGGGTAAGGCCATAGGCCACGAAAACATCGGCCAGTACGCCGGCTTCACCACGTTGCCTCCCGAGTAACCTCGGGCCTTCGCGCCTCCTAACCGACCCAACGCTATCCTCAAGCCTCGAGTAGAGGAGCCGCGTATGGGTGCGCACCCGACGCCCACCGCCGCCTACTGGGCGTTCTTCGAACGATTCAACGCCAAGGACCCCGTCGGTTGGGCCGGCGCGATGTCCTATCCGCACGTACGCGTCTCAGCGGCGGCGTCAACGGCTCGGGCGGCCGCCAGACAGGTCAGCCCACGCACCGCGTCGGGCTACTATCCGACCGCCGACGACTACGCCGCCATGGCCCGCAACGCTGGCTGGGAGCGCTTCGAGGTCACCGGTTGGGTGCGGACGCAGGGCGTCACTCCGAGAGTCGTGCATCGCTCACCGACGAAAGCGCACCTCGCCGGAGGCTGGACGCGTCATCGCGCCGACGACTCCGAGATCATCTCCAACCGCGTGCTCTACGTGCTCACCCGAACCGACGAAGGTTGGGGCATCCAGGCCCGGTTCGGCGTCGACAGCTACTCCAATTCCGACGACTTCTCAACCACAGCCGCGGGCGCCGTTGAGGCAGTCGGCGAGCTGGTCGCGGACTTGGCCAAGGACGACCTGGATAAGTTCGCGCGGCGCATCTCGTTTCCGCTCACGATCGTCGGCGTCGGGCGCGTGCAGCAGCTTGAATCAACGGCAGACCTCATCGCCAACTTCTCCGGACGCGCCGCCGGTAGCCGCGTGGGCGCCATCAGCGCAGCCAGCGTCGCCAACGCCGGACGTACAGGCGTCAACGTCGCCTGCACGGTCCAAGTCGACACCGTCGATCGTGATGCAGTGTTGCTCATGATCGAGCGCGAAGGCGACTGGAAGCTGGCCGCAGTCTCCGTCCTGCCGAATGAACAAGAAGGAGACGTCACGTGACGCAGTACGACACCGCCGAGTCCGCCTACTGGGGATTCTTCGAGTCCTTCAACGCTAAGTCAGCCTCCGGCCGGGCAGCGGTCATGTCCTATCCGCACGTCCGGATCTGGGCCTCGCAGCCTGTCGCAACCGTCCACGAGACGCCCGAAGCACTCGAAGCCAATGCGAGTTGGGCGGCCGTCGAGCGCGCCGGCTGGGCTCGTACCCAACCGATCACACCGCGCGTGGTGCACCACTCGTCCGACAAGGTGCACTTCGCCGGCGGCTGGACGCGGCTGCGCGCCGACGAATCAGTGATCAACAGCAGTCGACTGCTCTACATCGCATCCAAGATTGATGGATGCTGGGGCATTCAGTGCGCCTTCGACGTCGAAGGTGATCTCAGCGGCGACGATGGCGTCGCGCAACGGTCGGCCGCGATGACGTTGCTCGATCGCACGATGCGCACCCTCGAGCGCGGTCAGGTCGATGAGTGGCTGGAGTGCTTTCACGCTCCAATGACCCTGATTCTCGGGCCCGGACAAATCGAGACCTTCGACACGCGCGAAGCGACTGACGCCGCCTATCGAGCCTGGGCCAGCGACGCTCGCCCGATCACTCACCAATCGCAGGTCACAGCCGTCGGACCATCGGCAGCGCTCGTCGAGCAGTCGATTCAACATGGCGAGGACGCCTTCCAGCAAGTCTTCTTCATGGTCGAGCGCGACGGCGTCTGGGCGACGGTCGCCGTCTCCGCCGTTCGGCCAGAGGACTAAGGGGCCTGGACAGGGCTGAACCCCATGCCGCAACTCGACTCTCCCGAGGCGGTCTACCATGCCTTCTTCGACCGCTTCAACGCGCGCGACGCCGACGGCTGGGCGGCGGTCAACGCGTGGCCGCACGCGCGCGTCTCTGCCGCCGATCCCGATGAGCGCATCCACTGGCGACCGCCCACGCGCATCTTCAACGACGCCGCCGAGTACGTCTCGGCCCCGCTCTGGGACGAGCTTGCGTCAACCGGTTGGGCGCGCACCGAGCCGCTGCCGCCGACGATTGCGCAATCGTCGGCGGTCAAGGCGCATCTCGCCGGCGGCTGGACGCGCATCGACTCCCAGGGTCGCGAACAGGCGTCAAACCGCATCGTCTACGTGATGACGCGCTCCGACGACGGCTGGGGCATGCAAGCGCAGCTCAAGACTGACAGCTTCGATCCCAACGACGACCTCGCTGACGCTCAGCGAGCCGCGCTCGATGCCGTCGAGTCGGCGCTCGCGCTGCTTGGCGCTCGCGATGTGGACGCGTACGCTCAAGCGCTCGCCTATCCATTCACTCTGATCGGCCCGCCGGGCGTCGTCTTCGAAATCGCCACTCCCGACGACATGGCTGTGGCGATGCGCGGCGCGGGCGACGATGCTCTCGGTGCTTCACAAGGCTCAGCGCGGATCGTCAACTGCGGCCGCAGCGGCGCAAACGTCACCTTCACTGTCGAGCGCGACGCCGTCGCGCAGAATGCGTTGGCGCTGGTCGGCCAGCGCGGCGGCGTCTGGCGAATACTCGCGGTCTCCGGGATCTGAGTCTGCAGGCGTCAATCGCCCTCGAGCGCCCCTCGCAGGCGCGGGTCGAGCACATCTCGCAGACCATCGCCAATGATGTTCAAGCTCCAGACGAGCAACGCAATGCACGCGCCAGGGAACACCCACAGCCACCAGCCGTTGCCGGTGATAATCACTTGACGGCCCTCAGACACCATGCCGCCCCAGGTCGGTTCGGGCGGTCGAATGCCCAATCCCAAGAACGAAAGCCCCGCCTCGGCGATGATCGCAAAGCCTGCCCCTAGCGACACCTGCACAATCACCGGTTGGAAGCTGTTGGGCAATACGTAACGCATCATGATCCGCAAGTTGCTCGCGCCAATCGTCTGGCCGGCGAGCACATAGTCTTGCTCCCTCACCGACAGCGCCATTGATCGCGCGATCCGCGCCACCCAGGGAATGTTGGCGATCCCCACCGCGACGATGATGTTGATGATGTCTCGACCAAGCACTGAAACCAGCGCCAGCGCCAGAATCAGACCGGGAAACGCCAGCACGGCATCCATCAGTCGCATCAGCGCCTCATCGATCACGCCGCGGGCGTAGCCCGCCGCGATGCCGATCGGCAGTCCGAAGATCGCGCCAAACAGCGAGGCGCCGAATCCTACGGCGAGCGCCGCGCGCGTCGCGTGCAAGACGCGCGAGAACGTGTCACGGCCAATCTTGTCGGTACCGAACGGGTGATCCCAGCTCGGCGAGTTCCATGAGACGTAGAGCCCGTCCTCGTCCGTCGCTTGCTGTTCGTATCCGGGAACCGGGAAGACATCGACGAAAATCGCAACCAACGCAAATGCAATCAGTATGAACAGCGCCGGCTTGACCAGTCGCACGCGAACGAATCGACGCATGAATATCCGCAGCGGCTCGAAGCGGCCCGCCGCTTCAGGAATCGGATACCCGCCGACCGTCGCCTGTTCGCCCGCCTGGGCAGTCGCCTGCTCAGCCATAGCGAATCCTCGGATCGAGCACGCCGTACGAGATATCAGTCAGCAGATTGGCGATCACGATCGCGATCGCGATGATGAAGATCATCGCTTGCACAATCAACAGATCACGCTGCAACGCCGCCTGAACAAGCCAACGACCCATCCCGGGGATGTTGAAGATCTGCTCCACAATCACCGCGCCCGCAAACACGCGCGCCAACAAGAGGCCGACGATAGTGACCACCGGCAACAGACCATTGCGCAGGGCGTGCAGCGCAATCACTCGACGCTCGCGCAAGCCTTTCGCCCGCGCCGTGCGCACGTAGTCTTGACGCATCACCTCGAGCATTGACGAGCGCGTCTGCCGCGCCACGATCGCCGAAAGCACCCAACCAACCACAATCGTTGGCATGATCAACGATTTGATCGATGCCACCGGGTCGACCCAGATGCGTTCGAAGCCCGCTGCGGGCAGCACGTCCCAGGTGACGACCAGGAGCAGGATCAGGATCAGTCCGGTCAGATAGTCCGGGATCGCGACGCCGCCCACGGACAGCATCGTCACCAAGCGATCCGCGAGCGAGTTGGGCTTGATCGCCGACAACACGCCGGCTGGTATGCCGATCAGCATGCCCACAATGATTGTGGCGAAACCGACATGGAGCGTGTTCTGCAAGCGCTGCACCAGCTCGGGACCGATCGCCCGATTGGTCAACGTTGACTGTCCGAAGTCGCCCGAGGTGAGGATGTCGCCCATCCAGCTGATCATCTGCTCGGGCACAGACTTGTTCAGCCCCAGACGTTCCTCGATCTGCTGGCGTCGCTCCTCTGAGATCGCCTCACCCTCACCCGAGAGCGCCGCGACCGGATCGCCCGGCAATACGCGGAAGATCGCAAACGACGCAATCGCGACGAGAATGACGACGACGATCGACTGCAGGACACGGACCGTGATGTACGTCCACATACGTGCGTTCCGGCTCGTCTCTTCAGCCGCTCATCGTGGGATGTAGTCCAATAGCGGGGCTCGGCTCGCCGATAGCTCAGCGAAACAGTCGACGCGAGCCTCCGCCTTTGCGGCGGAGGCTCGCGGATCGTCTAGACCTCGTCGCTCCACAGCCAGCGGCTCTGCCACTTGCCCTCGCCGTTGAACAGCGTCTGTTCCGCGTTCTGGATCGGGTTCCGCACGCCGGTGAAGTTGACGCCGTAGAGCATCGTGTAGAAGTGACCCTCGCCGACGATGATGTCGTTCACGCGGCCGTACAGCTGACGACGCTCTTCGACATCGAACGTCGACCGAGCGCTGGCCACCAACTCGTCCAGCTCTGGGTGAATCGGGCTCTCTTCTTCCTGGTTCCCCGTCGGGTTGTAGACGCCGCTCTTGGTGTACGCCAAAGAAGCGATCCAGTCGGGCTCCGGGTAGCGAGACCAACCGGTGATCGTCATGTGATACTCGCCATTCTCGAAGAAGGCGGGAATGAACTCGACCAGCTCCAGGGGCTCGAAGACGACCTCAATGCCCAGCACTTCCTTGATCTGCTGCGCATAGATCTGGCAGGCGTCGATCTTGACCTGGTTGACATACGTCGTCAGCTTCAGGCCGCCGTCTGCGTTGATCGCCTCAACGTCGACGCCCGACATGGCCAGCAACTCAAGCGCCCGCTCGCGTCGGTCCGCGATCGCCGGGTACGCCACCTGCGGGTTGCCCGGCACCTCGCTGTAGGCCAGCGTGCCGTTCGGCCACTGACCGCCCAACGCCTGGATCATCAGGTTGTCGTGCACCGCCTGGTTGACCGCCTCAGGATGCACCGCGTGCATGATCGCGAGACGCAGGTTCATGTTTTCCAATGGCGGCTTCTTCGAGTTGAAGACCAAAATCTCCGAGACGAACGCACCCTCCATCTTGACGATGCGCCAGTCCGGATCCTCCTCAACCTGAGGAATGAACTGCGGCTCGGGGATGAACATCGTGTCGAGGTCGCCCGACAGGCCGGTTGCGATCAACGTCGAGTTCTCCGTGATGATGTCGTATCGCATCTCCTCGAAGAACGGCACCTGACCGCCCGTCGCCGCGCCAGGCTCGGGACCGCGCATCCAGTGATTCGGATTGCGCTTGCCCAGCACGTGCGACTGATCGACCCACTCGACGAACGAGTACGGGCCCGTGCCGACTGGGTTAAGGCCGTAAGAGTCGCCCAGTTCGTCCGCCGTCGGCACGTGAATCATTGCGCCCGCGCGGTCGCCCAGCAGATGCATGACCGCCGCCGACGGTTCGCTCAGCAGGTACGTCGCTGTGCGCTCGTCGGGCGTCTCAACCGTGTGCACGACTTCGAAGTTCGCCTTCGGCGTCGAGGCCGGGTGCGAAGTCACGCGCTCTAGATTGAGACGCACGTCCTCCGACGTGAACGGCGCGCCGTTGTGGAAGTTCACGCCGTCACGCAGCGAGAAGATGATCGTCGTGTTGTCCGGGAACTCCCAGTTCTCAGCCAGCGAGATTTCGCTAATCTGCACGTTCTGCGTGTCGTGCATGACCAGATAGTCATGGAACGGCTGGAAGAAGTACGCATCCGTGCCCGACGTGCCCGTGTGTGGGTCGAGCGACGTGGTGTTCAGGTGGATACCCGCGTTCCACATCGGCGCAAGAGCGGGACCGGTTGGCGCATCCTGCGACACCATCGCCTGTTGCTGGTCCTGCTGCTGATCAGCGGGCGCATCCTGCTGATCCTGCTGCATCGCATCCTGCTCGGCCGCGGCCTGCTGCTGATCTTGCTGCTGCTGAACCTGCATCGCCGTCTGCTGCGCGTCGTCATCGTCGTCGCCGCAACCGACCAACGCCAGTCCAGCCGCGCCGACTCCAGCTCGAGCCGAGGCGCGCAACAACGACCGCCGCGACATCTTGTTGCGGCGCATCCGTTGCCAGTAGTTCCGAGTCGTCATCTGCCATCCCTTTCGATCAGCGCGCCTCGTCAGCGAATGACTACTTCGACGACGCTCACTCCGCGCGACATCAAACTGCGCTGCAGGCTAACACGTCGCCAGTTGTTAGAGAGATCTCTCTCCGCCGCTACTCGGGTGCGGGGGAGAACGACACCGGTCGGCCAGGCAGCATCCGCAACTGCGCATCAAACTGCACCGGCCCGGCATTCGACACGATCTCCGCCGTCGTTACCTGACCTGACACCTCGCCGGCGTCTCCGACCATCGTGAGCGTGGTTGAGTAGTAGTCGATCGACTCGATCACGATGCTCTCGGCCAACAGCTCCGCCAGCACGCCCTTCAGCACATCCGCCAGACGATCGAAGTGCTGGCTGTCAGACTCGACGAAGCCCCACTCGATGCCGACTTCAAACAGCGGAGGCTCATCGCCCTTGATCTCGCGACTCACCCACGCTTGCCCGACCAGCGGCCGCAACGGCTCGAGGTTGAGTCGGTCAGGATTGGCGAGAAAGTCGTCGACCGACGCGCCGTCGAAGCCGAGCAGCGCCGGACTAGACGCCACCCAGCTCGGTTGGCCGGCGACATCAGCGTCGCTGGTCCAAATCCCATCGCGAGTCCAGAGCAGCCGAAACGGTCCGTTCTCGTCGACGTGCACGACCGTCTCGAACTTGCCCTGCGTCCGCGAGCTCAGCACCTCCGAAGTTGATGTGCGCATATCGCCGTCGATCAACGCATCAACGACGAGCTCCATGTGCAGCTCGTCCTGACTCATCGCCCAGGCTTCAGCCAAGTCGTAGAGCGCATCCGCAGACGGCAACTCGTCGAAATCGGCGCCTGATGACTCGTCGCTGCCGGGACTCCCAGCGCCCTCGGCGCTCTGCGAATCACCGCCCAGACCGAGCAGCGAGCCATCGATCAGCGGTTCTGGCGAGGGAAACTCCACAGGCTCGTTGAAGCTGCGCAGTGTCATCACGGTCGTGACCGAGAACCCGCTCTCTTCACCCTCATCCCCATCCTCGGCGCCATCGCCAGCCATGCCGAACCTGAGACTGTCGTCTAGTGTTTGTACCGACTCCATCCTCAGCGGCGCGCCGGTTTCCTGACTAACGATCATGCTCAAGCTCAGCGACTCGATGCCCGCCTCTACTGGATCGATGCCAAACTCCGCCAACAGATCCGCCGACGCCTCATTCATGGCCTCAGCGTCGATCCTGCAATCGATCACCCACACGTCCTCACCGTCGACCTGCGCAACAGTGACGTCGCCCCCGACCGTCGCCGCGCACTGGATCGCCTGCGCGAGCTGATCCGCGTCGACCAACGAGGTCGGGTCAGCGCCGAGCGTCGCTGAGAGTCCGCTCAAGGCTGTTTCGAGGTCGGCGCTCAGATCGATCCAGCCGCCCAACTCCGGCATCGACATGTATGCCGCATCCTCGCTGATCAGAACGTGCATCAGCAGCGAGTCAGCCGATTCGTCTTCGCCGTTGGTCGGCATCAGAATGCCCGTCACGCCAGAGGCGTCCAGGCTCACCAACATCACCAGTGGCTCCACCTGCATCGAGATCGAGCCCGGCAGCTCAGTCGACAGCACGCCGAGACTCAGATCCAGCCTGATGTCCATCACCATCGTTTCGAGCTGTTCCGACCAAGCCAGGTAGGCCGCCTCCGCCTCAGCGAGCGACGAACTCGCGACCGACGCCATCTCCTGTGAGTCGGTCTGCGCCTGCTGCGTCGTCGCCGACTCGTTCGACTCGTTCGACGCCTGGCCCTGGTCAGACGTCTCAGACGTGGCGCTCGAAGCGGTCGATGCGGAACGCTCAGTCGCCGCCTCCTGCTGCTCCGACATGACCGGCGGCGCGTCGTCGCTGCAACCAATCGCGAGCGCCGCGCTTGTCGCCAACGCCGAGACGACTATCGCCATTGCCAATCGAACTCGGAGCCACGATCGCATACCCAACCGCCTTTCGCTGAGGATTCACTGTACCCCGCAATCTGAGTCCGTTGGCGCCCAGATGGCGGACTTGGTCAGTCAGCGGCATAGCCACAGGCTCAGTCGACAACTTCTACCCTGCATTGACACCGAATGGAGCCTCCTATGTCCGACATCACACTGCACATTGGCACGATCGGGCAGGGACTCTGGCGCTCTCCCGATGGTGGCGGCGTCTGGCAAAAGGGACGCGGCGTCGGCGAGCAGTCGGTGCGCTCCCTGGCCGTCATGCCCGGCCAGTCCGATCGACTGCTGGCCGGCGCCGACGACGGCCTCTTCGCCTCCGACGACAACGGCTCCAGCTGGCGAATGGTCGACAGCTACACGCCCGACCGCCAAACCTGGTCGCTGGCCGTGGACCCGAACGACCCGAATACCATCTTCGCCGGCGGTCGACCCGGACTGCGCCGCTCGCGCGACGGCGGACAGACCTGGGACGACCTGCCCGTCCAGATCGCCGAGGAGTGTCCGATCGGAATCCCACGAACAACGGTCGTCGTGATTGACCCGCTCAACCCGCGACGCATCTACGCCGGGGTCGAAGTCGACGGCGTACACAAGTCGATCGACGGGGGCGATAGCTGGACACGCGGCAATCCGCTCGGCCCCGAGACCTTCCAGGCCGACATTCACTGCATGTCGCGCTCGAACGGCCCCGAAGGCGCCGCCACCTTCGCCACCAGCCCCTACGGCATCGCCCGCTCAGACGACGAAGGCGAGTCCTGGCGTCAGCACGAGTTCCCGCCCTTCAACGAGCGCGCGCAGCGCTCGTACTGCCGCGGGATGCTGGTCAAACACGACGACCCTCAGACCTTGTTCGTCGCCAACGGCGACGGCATTCCCGGCTCGGCCGGCGCCATCCAGCGCAGCGTCGATGGCGGTCGCAACTGGGCGCCGTGCGACCTGCCCGTCGCCCCCAACTCGGTCGTTTACTGGCTCGCCAGCCATCCCGACGCTCCCGATACAATCGCGGCCGCCACGCTCTACGGCTACATCTACCTCAGCAGCGACGGCGGCCAGAGTTGGCGCAAGCTCGATCGAGAGTTCGGCGAAGTCCGAGCCCTGGCCATCAGCCCAGCCTAATCCGCCAGCCCCGCCGAGACACCCGTCATACCCGCTGCTGCCGCGGGTGTCTCGACGCCTACGGCATGTACGGATACGGACTCGGGCCTAGCTGCGTCCGCAGGATCGACTGCGCATCCTCGACGAAGTCGCACAGCAACGGCCTCGTGTCGGCCGGATCGATGATGTCCTGACCCGTCGCCTCGGCGGTACGAAACGGCGAAGCGAGGTCGCGCAGGCGCTGCTCGATCTCTTCGCGCTTGGCCTCAGGATCGTCGGCCGTATCGATCTCACGCCGATAGGCGGCCAGCGCGCCGCCTTCAATGTGCATCGACCCCCAACGGCCCGATGGCCAGGCCCATCGCTGAAACATACCGGTCGGTCGATGCTGACACTGTCCCGCGACGCCGAACAGTCGACCCATGACGACCGTCGCCCAGGGCATTCGCGACTGACAGGTCGCGATCACGAGTCTCGCCCCGGCCCGCTCGATGCCCTGCTTCTCCGACTCCACGCCGACCATGAAGCCGGGCTCGTCGGCGAACGAAATCAGCGGCAAGTGGAACGTGTCGCACAGTTGAATCAGCCGAATCACCTTGCTGCCACCCTTGACGTCTGTTGAGCCGCCCTCGTGCATCGGATTGTTCGCCATCACGCCGACCGGATAGCCGTTGATCCGCGCTAAACCAGTAATCCGCGAGCGGCCGTAGAAGGGCGCGATCTCAAAGAAGGACCCCTCGTCGACGCTCCACCTGATCGCCTTGTGACCGTCGTAGGCGCGGCGACGATCGCGCGGCACCAGTCGACGCAGCCGCTCCTCGCGGCGATTCGGATCGTCATCTGGTTCAACCCGTGCGGGCAGGTCGTAGACGCTCTGCGGTAAGTAACTGAGGAACTGCCGAATCTGACGGAACGCATCCTCTTCGTCCTCAGCCAAGTTGTCGACCGAGCCCGACTGATAGACATGGATCCGCTCGTCGCCCAGGTCCTCCTTCGTCACGTCGTAACCGAGCGCCGCCTTGACCACCGGCGGTCCGCCGGGAAACAGCTGCGAAATGCCCTTCACCATGATCGTGAAGTGCGCCATACACGCATTGACCGCCGGCAACCCGGCGACTGAGCCCATCACGGCCGACACCACCGGCACGCTGCGCAGCAGCTCGGTGTCGACCGTCGACCACATGTTGCCGTCGGGCAGATACGTGCGCCCCAACGACTCGAATCCACGCACCGATCCGCCCGCCGCATCGAGCAATCGCACGTAGGGCGTCCGCCATTCCAGGGCGCGTTGATTGGAGCGCTTCTCCGACCCCAGCCCGTCCGATCCATCGCCGCCGCCCGAGCCGCCGCGCACCGTGAAATCCCCCGCCGAGACGACGATCTTGCGGCCGTTGACCTTGCCGAACCCCTCAATCGCGCCCTTCGGCGTAAAGCCGATCAGCTCCCCCGACTCGTCGAACTCCGAGCGTCCGACGAGCGACATGAACTCCTGCAGCGATCCCGGGTCGAGCAGCCCGTCAATGCGCTCGTTGACCAACAGCTTGCCGCGCCGCCGCTGTCGAGCCACGCCCTCGGCCCCGCCGCGCGCCTTGGCCAACTCCTTGCGCTTGGCAATCTCAGCGATCTCAGCTTCCCACGTCATGGCTCATCCTCCTGCGTGCGCACAGTGTTCGCAGGGTACGCGCACTCAAGGTGCGCCGATGGCGCCAGCGCCAGGGTGCTTCCGCGATCAGGGATTAGAGTGGGGCGAGCGCGACGGGCGGATCTAGGCCACCTGCCCGTCGCGGCAGGGCGGCGTTGGTGCGAACCCTGTCAAACCAACGTCGCCCGCCCTTGAGCCCTCGGCGATAGCCTTGCGCCTCGAGGTCTCAGTTCACAGTGTAGCCTACGCAGGCTGCCGAAGGGCTTCTGATGCCAACCCTGAGCTACATCTGCCGGCGCGGCGCCTAATGCAGTGGGTTAGTCGACCGGCGCTGCTATTGCTCTTTCTCTGCGGGCTCCTCCTGACCGTGGTCGCCTGCGCCGAAGCCGATCCTGAGCCTGACCCTCCGGTCGCCCCTACAGCCGAACAACAACCGACCGACGAACCAGAGCCTGACCCCGCGGAATCAAGAGAGCAATCGGCGAGCCCTGACGCAGGGACCCCCAATCGAACCGCGTCTTCCTCGAGACAGCTCGGCTTGCCGGTCGTTGCCAACGACCCAGATCGATTCGATTGGCTGGACTATCAGACGACTCCAAATGGACCCTATGGGTTTCGCACTGCTCTCGCCGTGTTCGCCGAGACCAATAACACCGAGTTTGACATGATGGGTCTCGAGTACATCTGTGATGCGGGTATCGGGTTGTGGGTGTTGGCCGCAGCGTATCCGTCGTATGACGGCGAACGACGTAACATCGCCGCTCCATTGAACTTAGATCTAGGATTTGCCGCCAGCGCTGTGTTCGACAGTTCGACAAGTAGCCAAGACCATTATCTGGAGTTTAACTTTCTCGACAACACTTCTGCGCAGCACTCCGACGGGGTGTTCTTCATGGCCACCTCGAAGGCGTATGAGCAAGTCCTCATTCGTCTGCCGTATGGAGACAACTACATCTCAGCCGTGTTTGATCTACGCGGTGTGTTCAACACGCCAATCCAGCCCAACCTCGACCGGTGCGGCGACTACTAAGTCCGTCATGTACGCGTCCAGTCGCTCCGTCATGCCCGCGATTGCCGGGGAATCTCGCCGCGCTGTCTCCTTCTTCCGAACAGCGACATGGCCATCGCGGACGCCGGCCATGGCCGACTTCTCAGCCTGACGCCGCCACGATCGCCCGATGCGCGCGCTCCTGCAGCTCCTCCTGCTGCTGCCAGGACGCGTCAATCCTCGTGCGGATCATCGACGCCTTCGTCGCCAACGCGAACTCCTGCAGCGCCAGCTGCTTGAGCGACGCCGACAACGTCTGCTCAGGATCCTGCGCCAATCGCTTCGCCCGAGTCCACCAGACCCCTTCGAGCGTCTCGTCCGAGGCCTCCATCAGCACCTCTTCGGTCACTGCGCGATGGCGAACCAGCGCGTACAGGACCTGCACCGGGGTCTGGGGAGGATCAAGCTGCGCCGGCGGGAGATCTTCAGGCCAAATCAGCGACGCCTCGGCATCGCAGGCCTGGCTCGCGCAGTCGGCCAAAGATCCCAGCACGGTCGACTCATGCAGCTGCGACTCGGTCGCGCCAGCCAACGACGTCGTCAACACCCGACGTGTCAGCAGCAGCGCATAGCCCCAAGCCTCGGCGGCGTCCGACCGCATTGCGATTAAATCAGGTCCTGGCCGCCGGCGGCGTCGAGCGCCGAGCGGATCGTCGCCTGCACGCCTTCATCCGGGTCGACCAGCGGCGCGCGCAATGGTCCCGCGTTGAAGCCGATGTCGTTCAGCGCCCACTTGACCGGCGCCGGGTTGCCAATCAGGAAGAGCGCCTTGACCAGCGGCGCGATCTTCACCTGCAACCGACCTGCCTCGGCCGTGTCGCCGCGCTCCCAGGCCTCATACATCGCGGCGATCTGTCCGCCGACCAGGTGCGACAGCACCGACACCGCTCCGTACCCGCCCATCGCCAGGATGGCCAGGTTGTCGCCGTCGTTGCCGCTCCAGATCTTGAACGCGGGCGGCGCCGAGCGAATGATCTCCGCAATCAGCTCGAGATCGCCCGACGCCTCTTTGACGCCCGCGATGTTGGGGCAATCTTCGGCCAGCCGCACCGTCGTCTCGGCGGTCATGTTGAGTCCCGTGCGACCGGGCACGTTGTAGAGCATGATCGGCGTCTCGGGCACCGCCTCGGCGACCGCACGGAAGTGCTGGTACAGCCCTTCTTGCGACGGCTTGTTGTAGTAGGGCACGACCTGCAAGAGCCCGTCGACGCCGATCTCCGCGGCCTGCTCCGAGGCGTCAACGGCGGTCGCGGTGCTGTTCGAACCCGTGCCCGCAATGAGCGTGCCGCCCGCCTCGTGCACCAATGGCGTCAGCTCGCGAAACAGCACCCGCTCTTCCTCGTGCGTCAACGTCGGCGACTCGCCCGTCGTGCCCGCGACGACAACGCCGTCTGAGCCCGACTTGAGCAGCGCCGTCGCCAGATGCTGCGCTTGCTCGACGTCAATTCCACCATCTTCGGTCATCGGCGTGACCATCGCGGTGTACAGCCGTCCCCAGTTGGTCGACAAGGTCATGGTGCGGGCCTTCCCGTCGGAATGCGTAGACAACTCAGGCTACAAGGTTGGCGAAGCGGAGGCGGAGCCCCCTCACCCTAGCCCTCTCCCCGAGGGGAGAGGGGATCGAATGGTGACAGGGAAGCGCTTCCCTGTCCCCGACTCGTTCGGGGACCCGCTCGGCATCCACGTTCTCGCCTCCCCTTCTGGCCCCCTCTCCCTTTGGGAGAGGGCTGGGGTGAGGGTCCCCGTGAGGAGATACATGCGCGAGCGGTTGGCGGCGGGCCCCCTCAGTCGCTCGGCGACATCTCCCCCGGAGGGGGAGCGTTCGAAATTACAAACATCCATCGTCGAGCATCCACTCAACCATTTGGATGATGTTTAGCGCCGCGCCCTTGCGCAGGTTGTCGGCCACGACCCACCAGGCCAGACCGTTGGGATTGGTGACATCGACCCGCGCGCGGCCGACCAGCGTGTCGTCGATGCCGTCGGCGTCCAGCGGCGTCGGCCACTCGCCGTCGGCGCGACCGTCGATCACCGAGACTCCCGGCTGCGCCGTCCAGCGCTGACGCGCTTCCTCGACCGTGATCGGGCGGTCGAAGTCTGCGTGCACCGCGATCGCGTGAGCGCGCTCCGTGGGGATCCGCACGCAAGTCGCCGAGAGCGGCAATTCCGGCTGATGCAGAATCTTGCGCGACTCGGCCAGCATCTTCCACTCTTCTTTGGTGTACCCGTCATCGAGGAATACATCGACCTGCGGCAACGCGTTGTTCGCAATCTGCTTCGGATATTCGCTGATCTGTCCGCCTGAAACCTCACTGCCGCCGACCAACAACTCGTTCTGCGCGCGCAGCTCCGTCACCGCGGCGCCGCCCGAGCCCGACGTGGCCTGATACGTGTCGGCGATCACCCGCGTCACCGCGCGGTCGCGCATGAGCGGATGCAGCGTGAGCGCCAGCGGCACCGTCGTGCAGTTGGGCGTCGCGATGATCCCGCGATGCTGGCGTAGGTCTTCGGCATTGACCTCAGGCACGACTAGCGGCACTCCCTCCTGCTGGCGAAACGCTGACGAGTCATCGAAGGCGACCGCGCCCCGTTCGGCGGCGACTGGGCAAAGCTCTCGCGACGCGGCCGTCGAGGCCGAGATGAAGGCCACGTCAGCGCCGTCGAAGGCGTCATGCGTCGTCTCACGAACAACATGCGTCTCGCCGCGAAACGTCAGCTCGCGACCGGCCGACCGTTTGGTCGCGAGTAGACGGAGCTCCTTGACCGGGAACTGGCGCTCCTCCATACATCTGAGAAACTCCGCCCCGACAACGCCGGTCGCGCCCACAAGGGCGACGGTCAGTTCACGTCCCACGGTCTGACTCCTAGGTGACTCAACATCTGTCTCAAGCTTGGCTGTTGTTCGTCACTGTTGTCCCGTGCAACTAGTCGCTTAGTCGCTGCGCAGGCCGAGCAGGCGGTCGAGGCCGACAACGAGCCGATCGAGCTCGGGCGCGGCTCGAGCCGCGCGCAGAATCTCGGGGATGAACGACGCCCGGCTCATCGAGTCGTGACGAATTGTCAGCGTCTCATCGTTGCCGCCGAAGACGATCACTTGATGAGCGACCAGTCCTGGCAACCGCACCGAGTGAATCGACGCTCCGCCCAGCTCAGCGCCGCGCGAGTCATGATCGGGCACATTGTGACGCTCAGCATCCTTGCGCGTGAAGTCCGTCTCGCGAGCCGCGCGCATCGACTGCGCCGTCGCGACAGCGGTGCCCGAGGGCGCGTCAACCTTACCGTCGTGATGCTGCTCGATGATCTCAACAGAGTCGAACAGCGGCGCGGCGACATTCGCCAGGTGCATCATCAGCACCGCGCCGAGCGCGAAGTTGGCCGCGATGACGCCTCCGAGACCCGCAGCGCTGACGCGCCGCTCCGCCTCGGCGATGAGGGCATCGGAGAGTCCGCTCGTGCCGATCACCGGACGCACGCCGGCATCGATCGCCGCAGGGATCAACTGGGCGGACCAGTCGGCATGGGAGAAGTCGATTGCCACATCCGGCGACCATTGCGCAAGCGCGCCTAAGTCACGACTGAGCGGCACGGCGCGGCCAGCGACTTCGATCGAGTCCTCGTTCGCGAGGCCGTCCAACGCGCCGACCAGTTCAAGGTCGCTGGCTGCCTCGATGGCCGCCATAATCTGCCGACCCATATTGCCGGCGCCACTCATCACGATGCGGATCATGGCGACCTACCTCATGCAATCACCCTGCTGCCGCCGGATCAAGTCGTCCGACCGCTGCTTAGCGGCTGGGCGCGCCGAAGTCGCTGCGCGGCGGCGGAGGCGGGGGCGGGGGACCGTCACCTTCCTCGCGCCCGCGGCGGATGTTGACGCGGGAGAGAATTCCGCCCCGACGTCGGGGCGCGACGTTGCTGTCGGGCTGACGCTCCTCGCCCTCGGACTGCTCGCTCTGTTGGGTGCGTTGCTGCGAGCGTTGGTTCGATTGCTGCTCGGAGGAGCGATTCGATGCCGATCCGCCTGACGAGCCGTCTCCCGAAGACTGCTGACCGGACCCACGACGACGACGCCTGCGTCGTCGACGCTGCTGGCCCTCTCGCGGGGGCGCGACAGCCGCCGAGTCGAGATCATCGCCGAGGGGTTCGCTCGCTGGTTCGCCCGTTGGGCTCTCAGGCGCCTCGTCGGGAGCATCTGCGCTCACCGCTTCGACCGGCGCCTCGGCATCGGTCGCTGGCTCGACAACCTCAGTCGCGACCGCGTCCTCGACCTCGTTCACGACCGGCTCGGATTCCGCCGCCTCACGCGCCTCGCGAGGCGCCCGCGCTCGACGCGGTCGCGGCTCCCGCGGACCATCCGACTCGTCGTCGCGAGACCCTCGAGCCTCACGCTCTCGCCGAGGCGGTCGATCGTCTCGGCTGCGACGCTCTCTCGGTTCCCGAGATTCCCGCGGCTCGCGAGGACCGCGCGGCGGTCCGTCGGAGTCGCCATTGAGCAACGCCTTGCGGGAGGCGTTGACGCGCCCGAGATTGTCGACCTCGATCACGATGATCTGCATCTCGTCGCCCACGCTGACAATGTCCTCGACCTTGTCCACGCGGTAGTCGGCGAGTTCGGAGATGTGCACCAAGGCGTCCTTGCCCGGCACCATCTCGACGAAGGCGCCGAACGGCAGTATGCGTACGACCTTGCCCGTGTAGATCTGGCCAGGCTCGATGTCGCGCGTCATCGCCGAGATGCGCTCGTAAGCCGACTCGCCCGAGGCTTGGTCGACCGCGGTGATAAACACCGCGCCGTCGTCCTCGACCGAAATGTCCGCGCCAGTCTCGTCCTGCAGGGCGCGAATGTTGCGACCTCCCGGGCCGATCAGTTGCCCGATCTTGTCCTGCGGTACATCGATGCGCAGAATGCGCGGCGCATGCGGCGACATCTGTTCGCGCGGCTCGCCGATGCATTCAGTCATCACGTCCATGATCTGCAGTCGGGCGTCCCGCGCCTGGTCCAGCGCCCGGGTCAAGATCTCCAGGTCGATCCCCTTGACTTTCATGTCCATCTGCAGCGCCGTTACGCCCTCGCGCGAACCCGCCACCTTGAAGTCCATGTCGCCGAGATGATCCTCCATGCCGACGATGTCAGTCAGGATCGCGACGTCATCCTCTTCCTTGATCAGCCCCATCGCGATGCCCGCGATTGGCGTCTTGATCGGCACGCCGGCATCCATCATTGAGAGCACCGAGGCGCAGACCGAAGCCATGGATGTCGAACCGTTCGAGGCGAGCACCTCGGAGACGATCCGAATCGTGTAGGGAAACTCCTCAAACGGCGGCAGGATCGCGGCCATGGCGCGCTCGCCGAGCATGCCGTGGCCAATGCTGCGCCGCGACGGATTGCCCACCCGCCCAGTCTCGCCAGTCGAGAAGGGCGGGAAGTTGTAGTGATGCATGAACCGCTTCGAGTCCTCAGGCGTGAGGTCGTCGATCCGCTGCGCCATTCCCGACCCGGCCAGCGTCGTAAAGCTCAGCACCTGCGTCTCGCCGCGCTGGAAGAGCCCAGAACCATGCGTCCGAGGGACGAGCCCCGTTTCCGCCGACAGCGGTCGCAGCTCTGCGTGTCCGCGACCATCGGGCCGCACGCCGTCGTCCAGAATGCTGCGCCGCACGATGCGCTTCTCCAGCGCGTCAAACGCGGCGGCATGCGCGTCGGCGTCGTCGTCCTCAGACAAACCCTCAAGCAGTGAGGCCTTGACCGCGGCGCGGCGACTGTCGCGATCCGCCTTGTCCGACGCCTCGCGCAGCGCGGCGCCAAGGTCGTCAGCGACGCGCGACTCGACAGTCTCCAACACGCCCGTGTCAACGGACTCGGGAGTGTAGTCGCGCTTGGTCGGCGAAACCTCGCCAGCCAACGCTTCCTGCATCTCGCAGATTGTCGTAATCGCTTCTTGGCCCAGAGCCAGCGCCTCAACGAGCAACGACTCCGGCACCTCGCCCGCTTCTGCTTCCACCATCGTGATGGCGTCTTTGGTCCCGGCCACGACCAGATTTAAGTCCGACACCTCAAGCTGGGCGAACGTAGGCTGCAGCACCAGTTCACCGTCAACGTGGCCGATCCGCACCGACGCGACCGGACCGTCAAAGGGAATATCTGATACGCAGAGCGCCGCCGAGGCCGCGATCGTTCCCAATGTGTCGGGGGGATTCTCCATGTCGACCGCAAAGATCGTGATGATCAACTGCGTGTCGTCGTTGTATCCCTTGGGAAACAACGGGCGGATCGGACGGTCCGTGAGCCGCGCTGAGAGCACGGCTGTCGTTGTCGGTCGGCCCTCGCGCCGAAAGAACGAACCCGGGATACGACCCGCGGCGTAGAGTCGTTCCTCAAACTCAACCGAGAGGGGAAAGAAGTCGATCCCCGGTCGTGGCTTCGAGGCTGTCGCGGTGCCCAACATCATCGTGTCGCCAAAGCGCACGGTGACGGCGCCGCCGGCCTGGTGGGCCAATTTGCCAGTCTCGATCGTCAATGTGCGTCCGGCGATCTCTTGCTGGACGGCGTGGCTGGTGATTTCCATGTCTGTCGGTGTTCCTGTACTTCCTGGTGTCGATCGTTGATCGAGCTGCCCTGCGTTGCGTCTTCAACGTCAGGCGGCAGCTCGTCGGTGTGTGATGGGCCTCATTCAGGCGCGACAAGAGACGGGCTGGCTCGCTCACCGCGTCGCTTGAGACGCGAATCTCGCGACTCTCGTGCGCTAGCGGCGCAGCCCCAACGTCGCGACCAGCGTGCGGTAACGACTGACGTCCTCGCGGTTGAGATACGCGAGTTGCCGTCGGCGCTGACCGACCAGCTTCATCAACGCGCGCCGCGTGTGATAGTCATGCCGGTGCTCGCGCAGATGGTCAGTCAGGCGCGAAATGCGCTCGGTCAACTGCGCAATCTGGACTTCGGGCGATCCGGTGTCGCCCTCGTGCTGGCCGAATCGCTCTGCGATCGCGGCCTTTTCTTCCTTGCTCAGCATGCTCTTCCTTGCTCGGCAGGCGCGCACGACGCTCCCGGCGTCTTGGCGATCTCCTCACGCTGGCGAGTTGGCGCGAACGACGAGGAGTGTGTCCGACAAACCCCGCTCGCCTCGCGCTCGCCGGCGGCGCGGTCCTTCCGCGCTCCGCCGCTGCGCCGCCTGCTCCTACTGACTGATCGTGTTTCTGTCTTCGCTGCCTAGACGATATCAGACGCGCCGCTTCAGCACCCCGCGCCGAGCGTCCCGTCCGACTTGATGGTCGCATATGCGACACTGACGCACATGACCGTGCTCATGCGTCATCCGATCATGATCGTCCGCGCGCGGCTCGACCCGACCGCGCTCGAGGCGTTCGAGGACTGGCATCGTCAGACGCATCTGCCCCACGTGCTGGAAATTCCAGGCATCGTCTCGGCCTTCCGCGTGCGCGCCAATGAACCGATCGCCGGCGCGCACCTGATGGGCTACACGTTTGAGGACGAAACCGTCGTCCAATCCGCGCTCGCCTCCGAGCAAGCCCAGGTCGCCCGTCGGGATTGGGACACCTGGGCCGACCAGGTCTACGAGCTCTCAGTCGAAATCTACGCCCCGCTCGCCCCGCTGCCCATCTTCCAGCACCAAAACTGACTCACTCGATCCGACAGACCTGCGGGGCGCAACTCCGCAATACCCGCGGCAAGCGCGGGTATCTCGCCGCCTTCGGGTCCGACACACCGAGTTGGTTGCCGCGCGGTGCGGCTATGACGAACTCAGCGCCACTCTGTCACAGCTGAACGCCTACAGGTCGACGTCGACCTCTTCCTTGATCGGCGTCTTGCCCTCGGGCAACGTGAAGAAGTTACAGAAACACGTGCCCTCGAAGTCGACCAAGCCGTTCAGCACCGGTTCGCAGACGCAGATCGTGTCGTCGTTATTCGCCGGCTGACAGGGGCAATAGAACTTGCCGAAGCGCAGACGCATACTGACGAAGTCCTCGATCGTCTGATCGGCGTTCATCAGGATGTAGCCGCGTTCTTCGCAGAACTTGTCCGCCAGCTCCGTCATCTCGGCGCGGTATTGATCGCGCAACGCGCGCTCTTCCGCCTCGGGCAGCTCGGTCAGTCGCTCAAATTCAGCCATGATGATTCTCTTTCGACTGCATTCGCCAAGGGGATCTACGGGCGGTCCTAAGAGGCCGCCGCTCGCGCTGCGGCGAAGCGCACCAGGGAGCGCACCGGTACGCCCGTCGCGCCCTTGACTTGCGTGCCGCGCGTCTTCGACGCGTCGTCAGTGCCGGCCATATCGAGATGCGCCCAGGGCGTGTCGCCGGCGAAGCGCGCCAGAAACTTTGCCGCCGTAATCGCGCCAGCCAGCCGACCGCCCGTGTTCTTCACGTCAGCCACCTGGCTGCGAATCTGCTCGTCGTACTCGGGAAACATCGGCAGCTGCCAGAATCGCTCGCCGGCCCGCTTTCCAGCTTCGATCACCTCGGCCGCCAAATCGTCGTCGTTGGCCATCACGCCCGTCGCGACATCACCCAGCGCGACCGCGACGGCGCCAGTCAGCGTCGCCACGTCGATTAGCGGCGAGAGCCCAAGATGATTCGCGTACGAGAGAGCGTCGGCCAGCACGAGC
Organism: Dehalococcoidia bacterium; assembly: GCA_965221705.1. Taxonomy (GTDB): domain Bacteria; phylum Chloroflexota; class Dehalococcoidia; order Bin125; family Bin125; genus Bin125. The sequence goes on along the minus strand of OZ244908.1, from coordinate 1,859,017 downwards.
CGACCTTCGGCATCGGTGTTGATCACTTCAATCGTGGCGCCGTTCATCGCAGTCAACAGGTCACCCGGTTTGATCGCGTTGCCGCCCGGCATATTCTCGGTGCAAGGCGCGAGCGCAGTCACATTGATCGGCAGCTCAAGATCAGCGATCGCGCCCATCGACGCCACGACCGCGGCCGCGCCCGACATGTCCTGCTTCATCGCTTCCATGTTGGCCGCCGGCTTGATCGAGATGCCGCCCGTGTCAAAGGTGATGCCCTTGCCGCAGTACCCCAACCCCGGCTCATCCGCGCCGCCGCGATGCCTCAGAATCAGAAATCGCGCCGGTTGATGCGATCCCTTGGCCACGCCGAGAAACGAGCCCATGCCCAATTCAGCCGCCGCAGCCTCGTCCAACACTTCAATCTCGACGCCGTGCGCATCCGCCCACGCCTCTGCTCGGGAGGCGAGCTCGGTCGGCGTCAGTACGTTCGACGGCTCATTGGCCAGATCGCGCGCAAAGTTCGCCGCCCGCGCCAGTGCGCGACCCTCGGCGATGCCGGCCTCGACCGCAGACGCGCGCTCCGAATGCAACGCCGCGCGCTCCAGCGCGTTCGGCGTCTGCTTTGGCGTCTGATGACGATCGAAGCGGTACAACCCCAGGTCGAGCCCCTCCGTGATCGCGCCGGCGATCTCCTCCGTCGTACACCCGCAGGACTCCCCATCGACTGCGACAGCGAGCGAGCCTGAGGCGAGCCCGCGAGCGCGCCGCGCGCCGGTCGCGGCCGCATGGCGAATCTCGTCGAGGCCCATCTTCTCGGCCGGCCCGAGCCCGGCGATCACAACTCGGCCCGCTGGCATACGACCAAACGTGTGCACCACGACCGTCTCATTGACCGCGCCCGAGAGCTCGCCCGACGCGACCAACGGAACGAGACCTCCGTCGAGCGCATCATTGAGCTGGCGCAGCGCGCCGCCCTCGAGGATGTCATCGCCTTTGGTCGCGAATATCAGCAGATGATCGGCCTCGCTCTCGAGGATCGGCCGAGCGCTGGCAGTGATGTCCATGTAACTCTCTCAGACGGTCCCGACGCTGCGCGCCGCTGTCGGACCGGAAGATTGCACGTCGGGCATCAGTTTATCCGCTTCGCCTCAGCGAACGCGGCGACCCGGGCCCATCCGCCGCGGCAGTCCCGATTACCGTGGCCGCATGCGATCATTCCTGCGCGAGCTGGCGGCGGTCGCCGTAGCGGCGCTGGTCTACTACCTCGTGCGCGGCGCGGTACGCGATCGCGCCGACGAAGCCTTCGCGCGCGCCCGAGATCTGCTCGAGCTCGAAGTCAGCCTCGGGCTCGATTGGGAACGCGCAATCCACGAGGCGATCCTCGACTCCAAGCTGCTCATCGACCTCGCCAACGGATCCTACTTCTGGGGTCACATGCCGCTGCTGATCGTGCTCGCGATCTGGCTCTGGCGATCGCACCGCGACATCTGGCGCAGCTTTCGCAACGCCCTGCTCGTGTCCGCCGCGGCAGGCATGCTCTGCTACTTCCTCGTCCCAACCGCGCCGCCCCGACTGATGCCTGAGTTGGGCTACATCGACACGCTCGCGCTGCGCGCCGCGCCCGCATATCAGGCGCAGGAGGTCGGCCTGTTCGTCAATCCCTACGCTGCGCTGCCCTCGCTCCACGTCGGCTGGGCGCTGCTCGCCGGTATCGCAGTCTGGCGATCGTCGCCGCACCCGGCGATGCGGATGTTCGCCATCTCGATCCCGCTCTCACAGTCCTGGGCGGTGGTCGCAACCGCCAACCACTGGACACTCGACGCGGCCGCGGGCATCGCCCTCTGCGCCATCGCCTGGGCGCTGGTCCAGCTGCTCGAACGACTCCTACGTGGTCGTCGATTGCGGCATGCGTTCCTTTCATGGCGACGGCGCAGATACGCTTGAAACGGCCGTCAAGGACCACTTGCCTTCGGCCGCTGCGCAAAGGAGTCAACGATGCTGACTGTGACCACGTCGACCGTGCCCAATCGCGAAATCACCGAGGTGCTCGGCCTGGTTTCAGCCAACAGCGTCCGCTCACGCAACGTCGGTCGCGACATCCTGGCCGGTATCAAGAGCCTCTTCGGCGGCGAGATTCACGCCTACAAGCGCCTCATGCGCGAAACGCGCGAACAGGTGCTCGCCGAACTCGAGTCGGCCGCCACTGACCTCGGCGCAGACGCCATCGTCGCCGTGCGCATCGAAAGCGCCGACATCAGCCAAAACATGGCCGAGGTCTACATCTACGGCACCGCCGTCAAACTCGACTAGCGCGACATCGACGATCCGTCACACCCGAGTCGGCCAGTCGGGATGCCGCAATAGCCGATCCAGAATCGCCACGCCGACGTCGTACTTATGCAACAGCGGCAGACGCTCAGGCTCGCCCGATGCGTCGAGCAGGACCACGCGATTCGTATCGACCTGAAATCCCGCGTCCGACTGCGTCACGTCGTTCGCGACAATGAACGCCAGGCCCTTCCGCTCGATCTTCGCCTGCGCGTTCGCAATCACGTCATCGGTCTCGGCGGCGAATCCAACCTTAAGCAAGTGCGGCGCGTCGATCGAGCCGACCACGTCAGGGTTTTCGACCAGCTCAAGCGTCATACCTGATTGTTCGGCGTCCTGTTTCTTCAGCTTCGACTCAGCCGCCTCGGCGGGACGGTAGTCGGCCACGGCCGCGGCCATCACCAGCGCGTGCGCGCCGCGCGCGGCGCGCTGAATCTCCTCCTGCATCTCAAGCGCGGTCTCCACCGAGCGCACGACGATTCCGTATCGACCCTCAGGCGCGGCCTGCGTCGTCACCAGCGTCACCGCCGCGCCCCGGTCGCGCGCCGCCTCCGCCACCGCGACGCCCATCTTCCCGCTCGAGCGATTGCCCACGAAGCGCACCGGATCGATCGGCTCGCGCGTGCCGCCCGCAGTGACGATCACATGCCGACTGCGCAGATCGCCCACGGTACGCCCGATCGCCGAGCGCACCGCGGCGGTCAATTCAATTGGCTCGATCAGTCGACCGAGGCCGCGGCCGCCCGAGGCCAGACGGCCGATTGCCGGTCCAGCGATGAATACACCGCGCGCCTTGAGCGTCTCGAGATTGGCCTGCACCGACGGCTGGCCGTACATCACCGAATCCATCGCCGGCGCGACCACGAGCGGCGCCTCGGTCGCCAACGCGGTCAGCGTGACCGGATTGTCGCCAATGCCCTGCGCCAATTTGGCGATCGTCGTCGCCGAGGCCGGCGCGACCAACATCGCGTCGGCACGTCGACCCATCGCCACGTGCTGTTCCGACGGGGCCGACGGATCCCACAGATCCGCGGCCACCTCGCCTTGTACCAACGATCGAAACGTCAGCGCTGGAATGAAGCGCGCCGCCGATGGCGTCAGCGCGACGTCGACGATCGCGCCCGCATCTTCCAGCCGCCGCGCCGCCTCGACGCTCTTGTAGGCCGAAATCGATCCCGTCACCCCCAGCGTGACGCGTCGACCGGCTAGCGGCTGCGGTGCTGGCGGCTCGCTCACGGCGTGCCTTCGGCGTTGTAGTAGTACAGCTCGCGCAGACCCCACAGAATCAGGTCCTCATCAACCACATCGAGAATCGACGTCTCCTCCGCAATCCTCGGCGCCCACCCGCCCGTGGCGACGACCCGCGCCTGGCCGAGCTCGGCCCGGAAGCGATGAATGATGCCCTCGACCAGGCCCACATAGCCGAACAAGATGCCGCTCTGCAGCGCCGTCTCGGTGCGCGTGCCAATCGCCGCCGGGGGTCGCTCTAGATCAATCCGCGCGAGGCGACTGGCGCGATCGAACAACGCATCAGTCGAAATCCCGATCCCAGGGGCAATCGCTCCGCCGACATAGACCCCGCGCTCGTTGATCGCATCAAACACGGTCGCCGTGCCGAAGTCGACCACGATCAGCGGCGGCGGACCGTAGCGTGACAGCGCCGCAACTGCGTCGACGATCCGATCAGCGCCTAGCTCCTCGGTGTGCTCAATACCGATCCGCACCGGCTTGCGCATGTGCGTCGAGACGAGCAACGGCTCGGTGCGCAAGAACTTGCGGCAGACATCCTGGAAGATCGGCGCCAGCGCCGGCACGACCGAGGAGATGATCGCGCCGTCGATCTCCTCAATCCTGATCCCCTCGTAGCGCAGCAACGAGGCGACGAAGATGCCGTACTCGTCGGCCAGACGGTCGTGCTGCGTCGCAAGACGCCACGTGTGGACAATTTTACGATCGTTAAACACGCCTACCTGCAGCGTCGTATTGCCAATGTCAATCGCAATCAACATGACGCTCTCCCCCGCCGATTCGATCCCAACGCTTGGCCGGACGCTTCCGGCGTCCCGCCAGTGAGCGCCCACGATTCTCCCGCACGGCGCTCGTGCGCATTCTACGCGGGATCGGCCCGCCTCAACGTCGATGCCAGTTGGCGTCACCCGCGACGTCGGAGGACCCTCCGCCACCACTGTCAAGAGCGCGAGCGTCGGGCGTGGACAAACTGGGGAACATGTGGAGTGTCTATCTGGTCATGAGCACTCTGTAGGCGTCTGACAGACTGCTGTTGTGCGAGTCCGCGTGCTGGGTAGTATGTTCCCGCAAGCGCCCGCTCCGACCATGCAACAGCGCCGCTCCTGAGCGGCCGAACGACAACCACAATCTCGCGGCCCAACCTCGGTCGCCGCCTGCGAGGAGACACCAGCGGATGGCAACCGGTTCCGACCGACCAGTCCCGCGACCGGATCACCGCGCCATCTGGCAGCGGGCGCTTGAACTGCTGCGCGACACGTGCGAACCCAACGTCTATGAGACGTACTTCGCCGACACGCACTCAATCGAAGTGCGCGGCGGCGTACTCCATGTCGGCGTGCCTACGGCGATCAAGTCCCAAACCCTGCGATCCAGCATGTACGCGCAGATCGAAAAGGCGGTTGAACGGGCCGCGCGGCGCAAAATGGCGATCGAATTCCGTGTCGCCGTCGCGCCCGATCCCGACCCGGCGCCCAACGCGCTCGGTCCGTCCGACCGCGACCTGGGCCGTCACCAGCCGATCCAGCCGCAGCGCACGCGCCCGTCCGTATCCAGCGAGGCGACATTCGAGCGCTTCGTCGAAGGCGCCTCCAACCAGATCGCCGTCGCCGCCGCCCGCCGCGTCGCATTCCATCCCGGCGAAGACGCCAACCCGCTCTTCATCTACTCCAGCTCGGGGCTCGGCAAGACTCACCTGCTACACGCCATCGCCCACATCACGATGCGCTCGCACTACACCGTCCTGATCGACACCGAGACTTATCTGCGCCAGTTCCTGCAGAGCGTCAGCGATGGCGTCCGCGCCGCTTTCCAACAGAAGTACGAGTCGGCCGAAGTCTTGATTGTCGATGACGTCCAGCTGCTCGGCGGCAAGGTCCAGACGCAGGAAGAGTTCTTCAACGTTTTCAACGCACTCCATCGGCGGGGCGGGCAGATCGTGATCGCATCCGACACGCCCCCGCGCCGGCTGACCGGGCTCAATGAGCGACTCGTCACGCGCTTCGAAGGCGGCCTCGTCGTTGAGATCAACCAGCCCGACCTCGAGCTACGCATGGCGATCGTCCAGCGCAAACTGCGCGAGTGGTCACTCGAAGTTCCCCCTGCGGTCGTGCAGATGATCGCCGAACGCGGCGGCACGAACGTGCGCTCGCTGCTCGGCGCGCTGCAGCGCGTCCGCGTCTATGCCGAGATCGAGCGCTCAGCCGTATCGCCCAACATCGTCATGCAAGCCTTGGCCGGTTACCTGGCGCAGGAGTCGCGCCAGGCCAAGCCGACCGTGCCCGAGCTGATCGCCGCCGCCTCCGATCTAACCGGCGTCGCCCCCGACCTGTTCACCGCGCCGCGCAAGGATCGCCGCACCGCGCGCGCGCGGCAGCTCGTCATGTACCTCGCCTGCCACCACACCGACCTCTCGCTCAATGCCATCGGCGAGGCGCTCGGCGGCCGCGACCACTCCACCGTCCTGCACGGACGCGACAAAGTCGAGCAACTGCTCGCCGACCCCTCAAGCGCAGACGCCCAGTGGTGGGTCCAGCAGGTGGCCGAGCTCCGCTCGCGGCTGCATCTCTAGCGCGCCCAGGCCGCCGACTGCGGTCTTTCCCAACAGCGCCGTGGACAAACCGCCAGCCGCCGCTGACTGACGCCCTTTCGTCTCGTCCGTAACCGATTCGCTCCACGCCACGTCCACAACGCATCCCACGCGCCCCAGCGATCATCCACGAGCAGCCAACGCCTCCAGCGCGCGCAAGGCCCGCCCAGCGCTGACTCAGCCGCAATTGTCAACACTGCCCAGCGCACCAACAACAACAGCATCAGATCCCTTAACTCAACATCTCTAGATCAATGATCGGATCCGGAGGCGGCCTGGAGCGTGTGGATACACTCGATCCATGATCGACATGGTCGAAATCGAAGTTGAAGCGGGCTCGGGCGGCCGCGGCGCGGTCTCCTTTCGGCGCGAGAAGTTCGTGCCTCGCGGCGGCCCCGATGGCGGCCGGGGCGGCCGCGGCGGCGACGTGGTGGTTGTCGCTAACGCGCAGCTGAACACGCTCAGGCGCTACCGCCGCCAGCGGCGGTTCCGCGCCGAGTCGGGCGCAAACGGCGGGACGAATCAGCAGCGCGGCCGCGGCGGTGCCTCGCTGTTGCTCGAACTGCCGGTCGGTACCGTCGTGTCACGGCTGGCCCGCGGCGAGTCTGAACAACTGGTCGACCTTGAGGCCGACGGCCAGTCGCTGGTCGTCGCCTGGGGCGGTCGCGGCGGTCAGGGCAACATGTTCTTCCGCAGCGCCACCAACCAGACCCCGCGCGTCGCGCAGCGCGGTGAAGCGGGCGAGCGCCACCGGCTCCGGTTCGAGCTGCGCGTGCTGGCCGACATCGGCATCGTGGGGCTGCCAAACGCGGGCAAGTCCTCTTTGTTGCGGCGCCTCAGCAGCGCCCGACCACGCGTCGGCGACTATCCCTTCACCACCCTCGAGCCGCACCTCGGCGTCGTCTCCGTGGGCTGGGACGAGTTCGTCATGGCCGACCTGCCGGGCCTGATCGAGGGCGCGTCCCAGGGCGCGGGTTTGGGGCACGACTTTCTGCGCCACACCTCGCGTACGCGCCTACTGCTCCACTTGATCGACGGCTCGCACGATGACCCGCTCGCCGCCAAGGCGCTCGTCGACCGCGAGCTCGCCGGCTATTCGCGCGAACTCGCCGCGCGACCGCAGATCGTCGTGATCAACAAGGTCGACCTTGAGGAAGTGGACCTCTTCCGCGACGACATCACCAAGCAGTTCTCCGCGCTCGAGCAACCGCCGCTGTTCTGTTCAGCGGCCAGCGGCGAAGGCGCTGACGAAGTCGTCCAGGCCTGCGCCCGCGCGCTCTCAGAGCTGCGCCAGCAAGAGTCCGCGCTTGAGGAATCAACCGTCAGGCGCGAGCTGCCGGTCGTCCGACCGCGCCAAGACGGGCGCCGCTTCGAGGTCGAGCCGCTCAACGAAGGACAGTTCCGCGTCCGGGGAGCGCAGGTCGAGCGCTTCGTCTCGATGATGGAGCTCGACGACGACGAGGCGCTGGCCGAGACGTTTCGCTGGCTCGACCGGCGCGGCGTGGCTGCGGCCCTCGAGCGGGCCGGCTGCGAACCCGGCGACACCGTCCGCATTGGCCAGGCCCGCATCCGCTGGGAGTGGGAGCGTTGACGCCGGGGTCCGACTCTGGCCAGCTCTCGTTCGAACCCCAGGAGCGAGTCGGCGCGCTCGGCGGCACCTTCGACCCGCCGCACCGCGCTCACTTGCACCTCGCCGACGCCGCAGCGCAGGCCCTCGAGCTGGATCGATTGATTCTCGTTCCCGCCGGCGACCCCTGGCGTAAACGCGACCGTCAGGTCACAGCGGCGGAACATCGCTTGGCGATGACGCAAGCCGCCGCCGAGGCGCGCGGCGGCGGGCTCGAAGTCTCCGACATCGAGGTGCGGCGCAGCGGCCCGACATACACGCTCGACACGGTGCGTGAGCTGCGCGAGAGCGGCGCGCAGCAGCTCTGGTGGATTATGGGCGCCGACGCCGTGCTCGACTTGCCCCACTGGCACAGAGCCGGAGAGATTCTCACCTGCGCGCGCATCGCCGCCGCCGTTCGGCCTGGAGCGGAACTCGACCGCCGCAGGCTCGATCGACTGATCCCCGGTCTCGGCCGCTGGCTCGATTGGGTGCCGATGGCGCCGATCGAGCTCTCAGCCTCCGACCTGCGCGAGCGCATCGCCCGCGGCGACGACGTCTCAGGCGACGTGCCGACCTCGGTGCTCGACTACGCCCGCAAGCACGGGCTCTACGGCCTCGCGACCGACTAGGCGCGCCGCACGTGTTCGGATGTGTAGCGCTCCTTGCGGGCCAACACCGTGATTCGAGGCCCCGGCGGAAACAGAAAGGGGCGCAAGGGCAGCGTCTGCACCCAGGCGAATCCGGCGTCGTAGGCCAGCTGGCCGATCTCGGCGAACGACCGCAACCGAGGTCCTTCGTCCCCGCGACGCAGCAACGTCGACCAGACCGCGTTGATGGCGCCAGATCGCGACGGTGCGATCTCCCAGAGCACGGCGACGCCGTTGTGCGCCAGCACGCGCCAGAGCTCCTCAAGCACGCGCACCGCCTCCTCGTCGTCCCAGTTGCGCAGCTGATGCGGCGCAACGGCAAAATCCACTGACCCGTCATCGAGCGGCAGGCGGTGCGGTTCAGAGCGCAGCGCGCTGACGCCCGCTAACGAGACCGGCGCGTGGTCGTCGGTGAGGACGGCGATCGGCGTCGGCTCGAGGTCGGCGGCGTCAGCGATCAGCGCTGCCAGCGGAGGCGCATCGGGACCGATCACGAGCAGTCGCTCGACCGGCGCCATCGCCGTCAGTGAGACCAGTTGCGCGGCGGGCGAATCCTCCAACGCCAGCCTCGGCTGACCGCGCCACCACCGACGCCACAGCGGCGGAATCGCCACCAACGGCGGAGTCGAACGTGCGCGGGGCACCGGTTAGACGTCGATCTTGGCCATGTCGGCGTGCTGCTCGATGAAGTGTCGGCGTTTGGCCGGGTCATCGCCCATCAGCTTGACGAACAGGTCGTCGGCCGCGTGCTCGTCGGCGATCGCAACCGACCACAACACCCGAGCAGCGGGATCCATCGTCGTCTCCCAAAGCTGATCTGCATTCATCTCGCCCAGACCCTTATAGCGCTGCACTGAGACCTTCTTCTGGCCCTCGCTCTGCTTCTCCATGAACGAGTCGAGTTCGGCGTCGGAGTACAGCCACTGCGCCTGTTGTCGTCCAGCCTGCACCCGGTACAGGGGAGGCTGCGCGATGTACAACTTGCCTTCGTCGATCAGATCGCGCATGTGGCGGAAGAAAAAGGTCAACAGCAGCGTGCGGATGTGCGCTCCGTCAGAGTCGGCGTCGGTCATGATCACGACTTTGTGATAGCGCAGCTTGGACAAGTCAAAGTCCTCGCCAATGCCCGTGCCCAACGCTGTGATCAACGTGCGGTACGCCTCGTGTCCGAGCAGCTTGTCCAGCCGCGCCCGCTCCACGTTGAGCACTTTGCCGCGCAGCGGCAAGATCGCCTGCGTACGCCGGTCGCGCCCCTGCTTCGCTGAGCCCCCCGCCGAATCGCCCTCGACAATGAACAACTCGGACAGCGCCGGATCGCGCTCGGAGCAGTCAGCCAGCTTGCCCGGCAACGACGCGCCCTCGAGCGCCCCCTTGCGCTGCACGATCGCGCGCGCCTTACGCGCCGCTTCGCGCGCGCGCGCCGTGGTCAGACACTTCTCTACGATCCGCCGACCCTCGCGCGGCTGTCCGTCGAGATACTCACTCAACGCCTCGGCCGTCGCAGACTCGACGATCCCCTTGATCTCAGGGTTGCCCAGCTTGGTCTTCGTCTGTCCCTCGAACTGCGGCTCGCCCAGCTTCACCGAAACGACCGCGGTCAGCCCCTCGCGCGTGTCCTCGCCGGTGATATTGGGATCCTTGTCGCCCAACTGTTTGTTGCGTCGCGCGAAGTCGTTGATCGCCCGCGTCAACGCGGAGCGAAATCCCGTCAGATGCGATCCGCCCTCGTGCGTGTTGATCGTGTTCGCAAACGCGTACACCGAGTCCTGAAAGTCACCGTTGTACTGAATCGCCACCTCGACGGCGACCGGCGACCCATTGCCCGCCACTTCGCGATCGAGGTGGAACGGCAGCGGCTGCAGCACCTCGCGGTCGCGATTGAGAAATCGTACGTAGGACTGGATCCCGCCCTCAAAGTGGAAGTTCTTTTCCGCTGTCGGCGACAGCGCCAGACGCTCGTCATCCGATGCGTCAGGCGGAAACTGCCGTTCGTCGCGAAAACAGATCCACAGTCCCTTGTTCAGATACGCAATCTCGCGAAACCGCTGCGCCAGCGTGTGGAAGTCGTATTCCAGATGGTCGATCACCTCGGCGTCGGCGACCCAACGCACCATCGTGCCGGTTGGCGGCGCCGCGTCCTTGGGCATCGAACTACGCTCAACCTCGCCGATCGGCACGCCGCGGACATAACTCTGCGTGTGCGATTGACCGTCGCGCCGCACTTCGACCTCTAGCTGCGAGGCCAACGCGTTGACGACCGACGCGCCCACGCCGTGCAGCCCGCCCGAGACCTTGTATCCGCCGCCGCCGAACTTGCCGCCCGCGTGCAGTACCGTCAGCACGGTCTCCAGCGCCGAGCGGCCCGTCTTCGCGTGTTGATCCGTGGGGATCCCTCGGCCGTCGTCGCGCACCTGCACCCAGCCCTCGGGCTGCAACGACACTTCAATCCGCGTCGCGTGTCCCGCCATCGCCTCGTCGACTGCGTTGTCGACAATCTCATAGACCAGGTGATGCAAACCCGCCTGACCGGTCGAGCCGATGTACATGCCCGGCCGTCGGCGCACCGCCTCGATGCCCTCAAGCACGTCGATGTCGGCCGCGTCGTAGCGGTCGGCCGCCGCCTCCGGCGGCGTCATCGGCTGGTCGAGAGGCAACTCAGACTGGGCCGTGTCCTGCTGGGTCAAGGTGCTGTGTCCTGACGAGGACGCCCCGATGCGTCTGGCCCCCGATACGCCTGGCCTGCGTGGCTCAGCGAACAAGGTTCGATCCCAGAGGTCGAGGCGGTACTCTGACTCCGTCCACACTATCACCAACATTACGTTGAGTACATGGCCCCGATTGGCCGGCCAGCTGACGTCAGGAGCATCCACGATGACCAGCTGGCGCGAGCGCCTGCGACTTGTCGATCCCTCGATCGCGCGCGATGCCGCGCTCCACGATCTGCCCGATCGGATCGACGACCTCGCCCCCGTCGCCGTCGTCCGTAACGGGATCAACGACACCACCGGCCGCGTCTGGGCCCAGGTCCGCTCCGAGCTCGTCTTTCGTCCCGAGTTCGCCCCCGCGCTTGAAGGACTCTCAGGGTTCTCTCACCTCTTCGTCATTGGCTGGATGGGCGACGTCACCGACGAAGGGCGCGCGCTCCTGCGGCTCCATCCCTCCGGCGGCGAGGACACGCCAGAGGTCGGCGTGTTCGCCACCCGAACCGCCCATCGGCCGAATCCGATCTCGATCTCCATCTGCCCGCTTGAGTCGGTCGATGGCGCCGTAGCCAAAGTGATCGGCCTCGACCTCGTCAACGGCACGCCGATCCTCGATGTCAAGCCCTATGTCACGTTCTACGACTCCTTCGACGCCACGATCCCCGAGTGGGCCGAGTAACCCCGCAATGCCGCGATTGCGCAGCAACATCGTCGCCGTCTACGTCGTCCGACCATCGACCGACGGCATCGAACTACTCCTGCTCCAGCGTCCCGACGATCACCGCTTCGCCGGCGCGTGGCAGACCGTCGGCGGACACATCGAGGAACGACGCGGCGAAACCGCCTGGCAGGCCGCGCTGCGCGAGCTCGACGAAGAAACCGCGCTCAGCATCGAGCGATGGTTCCGCATCGACCAGCCCGAGTCCTTCTACAACCCCGACAACGACACGATCTACTTCGTCCCCGCCTTCGTCGCCCTGACCAAACGCGACGCCGAGCCGTCGCTCTCCGACGAGCATCAGGCCTGGCGTTGGGAACGGCCCGCCGCCGCCGCCCAACTCGTCGACTGGGCTGCGATGCGAGACTCAATCCGGCTCGTCGGTCAGGCCTTGGCCAACGTCGATCGACCCGGTCTCGGTCTCACCGACCTCGACCCTCAGGCGCTGTCGGCACTTCCTCCTTCTGCATCTTCGAGACATGAACGTCGCGCCTGAGCGTGCGACGATGAGTCCATGACATCGATTGGACTGATCGGCTTCGAACGTTCGGGCAAGACAACGCTCTTCAACGCGCTCACCGGGGCCGGACGACCGACCGGATTCACCACTCACCAGACGCCGCACGAAGGCGTCGTGCCGGCCGCCGACGCCCGCCTATTGCAACTCTCCGAGCTCTATCAACCGAAGAAGACCACTCCAGCCGTGCTCGACATCGTCGACTTCCCCGGCGCCGGATTCGCCGCCGCGTTGGGCGGCGGCGAGCCGCCCTCGACCGCGCTGCTCGACCAGCTCTCGCAGCTCGACGCGCTCGTCCACGTTGTGCGCGCCTTCGACAACGACGCGGTCCCGCATCCCGCGGAGCGCATCGATCCCGCCGCCGACATCGAAGCGATGCAGCTCGAACTCACCTTCGCCGACCTCGCGTTGATCGAAAAACGCCTCGCTCGAATCGCCGACGAAACCAAGTCAATGAAGGCCGCCGATCGTGTCGCCGCAGACCGTGAGGCGGATCTGCTCTCTCGACTGCAGAGCCATCTCGCCGACGGCGGCGCGCTGCGCGACGCGCCAATCACTGAACTCGAGCGCGCTGACCTGCGCCACTACCGCTTCCTCACCGAACGTCCCCTGCTGACAATCCGCAATGTCAATGAGGACGCGCTCGGCGCGGCACATCAGGAATCCGTATCGGCCGGCATCGCGCTCTCAGCCAGACTCGAAGAAGAGCTGTCCAGCTTTGACCAGGACGAGGCCGCCGCCTACCGCGAAGAACTCGGCGTCGGCGCCGGCGCGGTCGAGACAGCTCTGCAGGAGACCTTCCGCCTGCTCGGCCTGCGCACGTTCTTCACCGTCGGGCCTGACGAGTGCCGTGCCTGGACCGTGCGCGCTGGAGACACCGCGCCCGAAGCCGCCGGACGCATCCACACTGACCTCGAACGCGGCTTTATTCGCGCCGAGGTCGTGCGCTGGGACGACCTGCTCGCCTGCGGCCGCGATGTCGGCGCTTCGGGCGCTGAAGCCGAGGCTAAGAAGCGCGCACAGTCTCGCACCGAGGGCAAGGACTACGAAGTCCACGATGGCGACGTGCTGCACATCCTCTTCAACGTCTGACCGTCAGCACAGCCACGGCAGCCGCTGCCCATATCCTTGACACATGCCTGACGACGCCACCGACGCAGCGGCGATCGCCCGCGCCCTGCTCAGCGCCGCCCGCGAGGGGCCGGCGCTGGCATCCTGCACCGTGATGGGCGCATCCGATGGCGTCGACATCGAGATCGGCGCGAAGCTGCTCGTCTTCGAAGATCGGAAACTCGGCGATATCGGCGGCGGCCCGCTCGAAGCCGCCGTCATCGACTTCGCCGTCGGCGCCATCCCTCGTCACCTGATCCAGACCTGCGCCTTCACGCCTCAGGGCGAGCTCATCGAAGGCCGCCGAGCGATCGAGTCGGCCGATGCCGTCGTCGAAGTCCTCATCGAAGTCGTCGAGCCCGCCGCCACGCTGCTCGTGGTCGGCGGTGGACACGTCGGACTCGCCGTCGGACAGCTCGGCGCGATGCTCGGCATGGAGGTCGCGATCATCGACGACCGTGAGGACTACGCCAACCCCGAGCGCTTCCCATACGAGGCGCAGGTCATCTGCGGCGACTTCGCCGACGAGCTCGAGCGCTTTCCGATCAGCGCCAACACCTACATCGTGCTCGTTTCGCGCGGACACAAGGTCGACGAACTCGCGCTGCGCTCAGTCGCCGAGCGCGGCGCGGGGTACGTCGGCATGATCGGATCCAAACGGCGTACCCGCACCGTGCTGCAACACCTCGCCGAGGACGGCGTCGACCCCCAAGCGCTCGAACGCGTCTTCACGCCGATCGGCCTCGACATCGGGGCCGAGACGCCCGAAGAGATCGCCGTCTCGGTCCTCGGCGAGATCATCCTCGTCCGGCGCGGCGGCGGCGCGCAACCGATGTCCGAGCACGGCCGCATGCTCGCTGCGGGCGAACGCTAAACTGAATCCCGTCACACAACGAGGGATCACGATGCCACACGACGAAGTCTACGAAGCGATGTCGAGCGCCTTCGACCGGGGCGCGCCGGTTGCGCTCGCGACGGTCGCGCAGACGCTCGGCTCTACGCCGCGCAAGACCGGCGCCAAAATGCTCGTCCGCGAGGACGGCAGCTTCGTCGGCACGATCGGCGGCGGCTGCGGCGAGGCTGAAGTCTGGCAAGAAGCGATGGACGCGCTCGACGACGGCGCCGCCCGCATGGTCACCGTCGACCTGACTGAACCGGTCGATGGCGAGGACAAGATCTGCGGCGGCGTCATGCGCATCTTCGTCGAACGCCTCGAAGCCTAATCGCGCGGCGCTCACGACCATCGCAATCACTGGTAAGCTAAGACGCAGCCGCCCGTACCGGGCCTTGCCGACTGTAACCAGCCTGACGGCGTCGGCGGGGTAGTCCGAGGCGACGCGCCACGCTCGAATAGCGGCGCGCGCTGAGCGAAGGCGGCGCAGCAGGAGTTCGAGATGGCACTGATCGGGTTTGGACCTGTCGAGGCAATCGTCGTCGTCGTCGTCGTTCTGGTCGTCTTCGGCGCAGGTCGCCTGGCCGGCGTCGGCAAGGCGCTTGGCACCGGGCTGCGCGAGTTCCGCGAAGAGGCGCGCGCCCCGGCCGACGGCGAGGACGCCGAATCAGACTCTGATGAGGTCCGCGTCTCCTCCCAGGCGTCTGACGACGACAAACCGTCGTCCGCCTGACGCCGAGCACCTCGAGCCGCCTTGGCATCTATCTCTCGTCTCCGCGCTGTCGCCCTCGACCTTTGGGGCACGCTGATCGTCGACGCCCAGGGTGGCGGTCGGCGACGAATGCGCGAGCGTGAACGCCGACTCACCCGCGCCTACGAGCGCGCCGGCGCCGGCCCCGATGCAGCCGAGGCCGTCCCGCGAGCCATACGCGCCGCCATCGATGCGCTCGTCGTCGCGCACCAATCCAACATCGACCTCTCCGGCGACGAACGCTTGCAAGCGCTGCGACGCTCGATGCTCGACCAGTGCCCCGACACCGTCGAGGATGACGCGCTGTTCCGCGAGATCGAAATCGCCGTCTGCGACAGCGCGCGCTGGGAACCGCCCGACCTGATCGACGGCGTCGCCCGCGAACTCGATCGACTCAAAGCCCTCGGCCTACGACTCGCCGTCGTCTCCAACACCGGCCTCGCGCCCGGGCGCTACGTCGAAGACGCCCTCCGCGCCCGTGGCTTCGACCGCTGGATCGACCACTGGATTTGGTCCGACGAGGTACGCAGCTGGAAGCCGGGTCAGGCAATCTTCGCCGCAACGCTCTCAGCGCTCAACGTCCGCCCCGACGAGGCGGCATTCGTCGGCGATACCCCCGAGGCCGACATCCTTGGCGCGCAGCACGCTGGCTTCGCACTCAGCGTGCTCGTCGGCGACAAACAGGACCAAGCCATCACGCCCGACATCCGCCAACCAAGTCTCGCCGGCCTGAGCGCTCGACTCTGACCGCCAGCCGCTCCCAACACCCCGACAACTCCATATGCTGAAGTCATGACATTCGGCATGTTCGGCGGCAACGGCATCAAGGTCGGTCGGATCCTCGGCATTCCGATCCGTCTCGATCTCTCCTTCTTCTTCGTCTTCGCGCTGCTCGTCTTCCTGATCTCAACCCAGATCCTGCCCGACGACCTCGACGGCTGGGGCGGCGCGCAACGCTGGGTCTACGGCGTCATCGCCGGCATTGTCTACTTCGTCTCGCTGCTCATTCACGAGCTCGCGCACTCGTTGATGGCCCGTCGCTACGGCATGGAAGTGACCGCGATCACGCTCTTCTTCTTCGGCGGCGTCTCACTGATTCGCGAAGACTCCGCCAGTCCGCGGCAGGAGTTCTGGATCGCCGTCGTCGGGCCGCTCGCGTCACTGCTGATCGGCGTCGGCTTCCTGCTGATCGCGATCTTCGCGCTGCCCGCCGACACGACCCTCAACGATGTCGTCTTCATCCTCGGCGCGGTCAACTGTTTCCTCGCGGCCTTCAACATGCTGCCCGGCTTCCCACTCGACGGCGGCCGCGTCGCCCGCTCTCTGATCTGGCGCGTGACCGGCTCTCGACACCGCGCCACCCGCGCGTCGGCGCGACTCGGTCAACTCCTGGGCGGATTGATGATCATCTACGGCATCGGTGGCATCCTCACCGACGCCGCGGTCTTCAACAGCGGACTCAACTCGATCTGGGTCGCGCTGATCGGCTTCCTGCTTATCTCGCAGGCTGGCCAAGGCGTCAAAGCGGCCGAGCTCGAGCGCGACCTCGCCGACCTGCGCGTTGGCGAACTGATGCTCTCGCCGCCCGCCGCCCGCACCGCCGAAGCCGACCTGCCGCTGCGCATCCTCGCTCCCTCTCGCGCGCAGCTCAACCAACAGGATGTCTTCATCGTCGCCGAGGCCGGTACCGCTGTCGGCATCGCCTCGGCTGTGCAGATCCTGTTACTCGATGAAGATCGCTACCAAGCCGATCGCCTACGCGACATCATGCTCGAGGCGGGTCAGGTGCAACCGCTCGAACCCGACGCCGGCGCTGACGAAGCCCTGCGCCGACTGCAGAAAGAGCGCGCCTTCGTCCTACCCGTCGTCGAGCGCGGCCGCCTGCTCGGCGTCGTCGGACTCGAACAGATCGTGAAGGCGCTCGGCCAAGGTCCGACGCCGCGACTCGATCCGTCTGCCGGGGCCTGATGCCGACTAGCCAAGCGCGAGCGTTGCAGTCGATACAGTCGCAGCAGAAGTGAGCTGGCCAGTGCGAGGTGTCGGCGATGCGTCGCGGCTCGCGGCAGCCGTGCTGGCGGGTAAAGCGACCCGCTTCGGCGCTCGCGCGCTCGGCTGGGGCGGCACCGCCCTACCCGGGCTCGTCGCTGAACAGGTCCACGCCGACACCGCCGA
Source organism: Dehalococcoidia bacterium (assembly GCA_965221705.1). Taxonomy (GTDB): domain Bacteria; phylum Chloroflexota; class Dehalococcoidia; order Bin125; family Bin125; genus Bin125. Next base: position 1,841,754 of record OZ244908.1, on the reverse strand, counting down.
GCGGCTCGCCCGCGGCATCCGCGCGACCGCGCTGATCACCGGCACCAACGGCAAAACCACTTCCGCGGCCATGCTCGCCCGCATCCTGCGCGCAGATGGTCGATATGTCGTTCACAATCGCTCAGGGTCCAACCTGATGCGTGGAGTCACAGCTGCACTAGTCGAGGCCGTCTCGCTTTGGGGACAACTGCCAGCGGAGAGCACCGCCGTGTTCGAAGCCGACGAGGCCGCCCTACCGGCGATCGCCCGAGTCGCGCCTCCGCAAGTGGCGGTCTTCACGAACCTGATGCGCGATCAGCTCGATCGCTACGGCGAAATCGAATCGATCGCTCGCCGTTGGGCCGAAACTGTGCCCTCGTTCCCGAGCGCATCGACCCTCGCGCTCAACGTCGATGATCCACTGATCGCCTCGCTCGCAGCCAACTGGCAAGGCTCTTGCCTCACCTTCGGCATCGATGACGACGAGATTCCGTCCGCTCCAGACGGAGAGATCGTCGACGCCATCTGGGATCCCGAGACGCAAGACGCGTTCCTCTACGAGCGACGTTACTTCGCCCAGCTCGGACATTGGTACACGGCGTCGGGCGCTCGCCGAACCCGGCCCGACGTCGCCGCCGACCAGATCGCGACCACGGAGTCCGGAATGTCGTTCCTCCTGCGCCTCCCCGAGGGCGCCGCCGCAATCGACCTGCCCGCCGAGGGACTCTATAGCGTCTACAACGCCCTCGCCGCCGCCGCGGCGGCCACCGCGCTCGACGTTGAGCCTGACGTCATTCGTCAGGCCCTCGCCTCACACGAGGCCGCCTTCGGTCGCCAGGAAGAGATCACAGTCGACGGGCGCCGGGTCCGATTGCTGCTGGGCAAGAATCCGTCCGGCCTCAATCAGGCGCTGCGCACGCTGCAACGTCCCGGCCAGCGACACCATCTGCTTGTCCTGCTCAACGACGGCATCGCCGATGGAACCGACGTCTCCTGGATCTGGGACGTCGACTGGGAGTCGCAGGCCCCCCACTGTCAGTCGCTCAGCATCGGCGGCCGACGCGCTGCCGACATGGCGCTCAGACTCGAGTACGCCGGATTCCCGCCGCCCGTGACGCCAATAGAGCGAGACATCGGCGAGGCCCTGCGGCGCGCGCTCAAGGCCACGCCGCCCGAAGAGCCGCTCGTCGTCTTGCCCACATACACCGCCATGCTTGAAGTCCGAGAGCGTTTGGGACGCATGGGCGCGTCGCGACTCTGGGATGTCGCTCGATGATGAGGCCGCGAGACATCACCGCTCGGTCGCCGCTGCAGGTGGCCGTGCTCTATCCCGACTTACTCAATCTCTACGGGGATCGCGGCAACGCCCGAACCCTCGAGCGACGCTGCGCCGCACGCGAGATCGACATCGATGTGATCGGCGTTGACATTGGCGATGACTGGTCGCCCGAGCGCGCTGACATCGTCCTCATTGGCGGCGGACAGGACCGCGAACAGCGCCGCGTGGAATCCGACCTGTCACGACGCGGCCCGGCCTTGCGAGACTTTGTCGACGACGACGGAGTCACCCTCGCCGTCTGCGCCGGCTTTCAGATGTTTGGCCGCCACTATCGAGGCTGGGATGGCGAGGTCATTCCCGGCATCGGCGTCTTCGACGCCGTCGCGGCGCATCCTGGACCCTCGGTCGCGCGCTGCGTTGGCAACGTCGTGGCGCTCTGGGAAGGTCACACCGTCGTCGGATTTGAGAATCACGGCGGACGCACATACCTCAACGAGGGCCAGGAGGCGTTCGCCGATGTCGTTAGCGGATTCGGCAACAACGGCGGCGACGGACTCGAGGGCGCGCGCGTCCGCAACGCGTTCGGCACCTACATGCACGGCGCGCTGCTGCCCAAGAATCCCCGACTCGCCGATCGACTGATTGCGCTCGCATTGGGCCGACGCACCGGCGGCGATCCGGTCGATCTCGCCCCGCTCGATGACCGCGCAGCGACTCGCGCTCACGCCGAGGCGCTGCACGCCACACTAACAACCTATGACTCTGCGCTCCAACGTCGACTGCAATAGTGTCCACAGAGCGAACGTCGCACGCTCGCTCGTGATGCGGTCAGGTCGCGTACAGTCGTTGTATCACCAGATGAATGAGGAACTGCCATGGCCGCGACCGTAAGTCTGACCCGCACCGCGCCCGACATCTCCTGCGATCACTGCGCGCACGCCATCACCAGCGCGCTCAGCGCGCTCGACGGCGTCGCCTCGGTCAAAGTCGACGTTGACGAACAGCGCGTAGATATCGAGTTCGACGAGCAGGCCGCCTCGCCCGACCAGATTGACGCCGCACTGGAGGAGGAAGGCTATCCCCCGCTCCGATAGCCCCTGGAGTTCGCAGCCTCCGCCGCGCCGCGCCACCGACCTGTCGAGGCTCGGCGGAGTCGGAACTCTCAGCAAACGCGATCGCTGGCTCGTCGGTCCGACCTGGCTGTACCTCGCCGCCGCGCTCATAGTCTTCGTCGTGGCCGCCGCCGTGGCGATCGTGCAGGCGACCAGTTCCGACCAGCCAGCGGCAGCCGCTGCCCAATCGACGGCCACAGCCACGACCAACGCGCAGAATTCGACGGCCGCAGGCAATACAGTCAACGCTGCGCAAGTGACTACGCCGTCCGCGCAGCAGACGGCGCAGCAAGCTTTCGTCGAGTCGTCCGACGCCGAGCTGGCATCGCAGCCCGCTCAGCCGACCGTCGTCGGCGACGCGCCCGGCAATCCACTGCGAGGCTTCGTCGTACCCATCGCTGGCGCGTGTATCACCGAGTTCGAGGGTCACCTCCCGGCCGCGACTCGCGCCTATCGCAACAACGGCATCCACGAGGGACTTGACTTCTATGAATGGGCCGCCTGCGTCCAGGTCAACGGCGCGACGCCAATCCTGGCCGCCAAAGACGGCGTCGTCATCCGCGCCGACGGCGACTATGTCGACATCACCCCCGGGGACTGGGACCGCTTCGCCGCCGCTAACTGGGAGGGCGAGGCGATCCTCGACGAGTTGCGCGGCCGACAGATCTGGATCGACCACGGCCGCGGCGTCATCACGCGTTACGCCCATCTCTCGGCAATCGCCGGCGGCATCGCCGAAGGCGTGCAAGTCGAGCGGGGACAAGTGATTGGCTACCCCGGCGAGTCAGGCCAGCAAGAGGTCTACGCCGCGCCGGGAACTGACATTCATCTGCACTTTGAAATCCGCGTCGGCGAGCGCTGGCTCGGTCAAGGTCTGACGCCATCCGAAGCGCGCCAGCTGTACCTAGAGGCCTTCGGCCTCGTCGAGCCTAATGCCCAGCAGTAGCATGCGATCACCCCACGCGAGGCGAAGCATGACGACCAAAGAAGCCGTCCCTCAGGTTCTCCCACTGCCGCAGAACATCTCTCCCGATGAGATGGATAATCGCGCCTTGCACTTGGCAGCCTTGTCGTTGATTGAGCGCTTGAGCGCTACTGAGAATGACGTTCAGGAAGCGGGCGTCGCCGCGTTGATCAATCACTTGCAAGAGCTGATGCGCGTGTTCAATACGACGACGTTCGAGTGCGACGTCAGCGACGGTACGGTCACGTTCAAACGGACGATCATAAACGGCGACTGGTTGACCGGCCGCTGGAACCTTGCCTGGAGTGTGAGCGGCGACCCCGGCGAACATGAGTGAGCACCGAGAAGTCAGCGTCCAAGACCTTCAGGCATCCGACAATCCAGTGGTTGCCTCAAGCGCGGCTGACCTGTCCAACCAGTCGGTCCCAGGGCCGGTCCGCCGCGCCCTGCGATGGGCCTGGCGAGAGATTCTCCTGGCGCTGCTGGCTGCATTCATCGTCGGCCTAGGCGCTGGAGCGGCTGAGTCTTTGATCTCCTGGTTGTTGGGCTGACCACCCTCACCGCGGACTGATCGGCGTCGGATTCGGCTCCCCAGGCGCCCGATGCGCCGTCAACCCCGCGACGACCTCCGCAGCAATCAGTTCCTCAATCTCCGCATCGCCCAGGCCCAGTGTTTCCCCAAGGACCTCGCACGTGTGCTCGCCCATACGCGGCGCTGGACGATGACACGCCGCCGGCCGCCGCCTCAACCGCCAGGGAAACCCCTGATACTGCCGCGTCCCCGTGTCAGGATGCGTCAGATACAACCACCAGTCGCGAGCCGCCAAATGCGGATCGCGCAGATGACTCAACGTCGAATGCACCGCTCCCGCCGGTACGCCGATTGACTGCAGTCGCTCCTGCAACGTGCGCGCATCCCAGCCGCGCGTGAACTCCGTCAGCGCCCGCTCCAGCTCCGCCTCGTCCGACGACCGCCCAGCCAGCGTCCGCCACTTGGGACGATCAAGCTCCGCCAGCTCGGCCAAACGCAGCCAGGTCGCGTCGTCAGTCACGGAGACCGCTATCCACTCTTCGCCGCCGCCGACCGCGTCGGCGCAACGAAAGCACTCGTGCGGTGACGCATCTGTTCGGCGATTGCCGTTGCGTTGAGGCTGCTCGAGCCCCGCCGACGCCGTCATCAGATACTCGTCGATGTAGCCCACGGCCGACTCGAACATCGATCCCGCAACGTGCACCGATGAGTCATCCTGCTGCGTGCGCCACACCGCGGCCAGCGCCGCCGCCGCCATCTGCGCGCCGACAATCGGATCGGCCTGCATCGTGCCCAACAGCATCGGTGGACCATCGGCGTAACCCATGAGCAAGTCCCAGCCCGCGTTACCCTCGGTCGTTCCGCCGTTGGCGCGATAGTTGTCGTACGGTCCGCCAACGCCAAATCCCGAGAACGACACCAGCGCGACCCGCGGATTTACTGCGCGCATGTCGTCGTGCGTCAAGCGCAGGTTCTCCAGCACGCGCGGACGAAAGTTCTCCAGCACCAGGTCCGCCCGCTCGATCAGTCCCAGCGCCAACTCGCGGCCGCGCTCTGTGTCGAGCGCAATCGACGCCGTGCGCTTGCCTCGATTGGCCATGTTGAAGTTGGCCCGGACATTCAGCGGATGAGCGTCGGGCGACGCCACGCGCGCCGGTTCTTGCGCGTCATAGCGCCACAGATCGGGACGTTTCGGCCCCTCGATCTTGATCACGTCCGCGCCCAGACTCGCAAGCAGGCCCGACGCATACGGCCCCAGCCAAGCATGCGTGAAGTCGACGACGCGCAGCCCGGCGAGTGGGCCGCTCGAGGCGCCCGGCCGTTCACGCCGCGGGAAGCGTTCACCGCGCCCACTCGCGCTGTCAACGTTGTTCGCCACTTCGCGCACGCGCATCGTTCGGCCAGCGCGCATCAGGCCGTCTGTCTCCGCGAAGTAGTCCATCGCTCGCAGCTGCGGATCATCCAGCAGCTGCTGCGCCGTCCGATGCCAGGCCATCACGCAACCAAGCTCTGAGAGCCCGTTCCAGATTGTCTCCGCGTCGCGCCCCGCAACGAGCGGACGCACGTACTCTCGCGATGCCTCTCGTTCCGCGAATCGGCCTTCGCCTGCCAACAACTCATCCGCCGGCGGTTCGACGCCAAACGCAATCGGCGCGTTGCGCAAGGTCTCTTTCGACCACGGCGACAACGTCACCCAACCGTCAACCGTCCGCATTGTCTCGGCCCATCCCTCAGGCCCGCCGACGCGGGGCGCGGCGGCGCCGAGAAACTCCGATCGCAGCGACATGATCAATGACGAACAGGCCTCATGCGACGACAGCTCGATCCATTCGCCGCGCTCAGACTGTAGGCGCTCCAGCAACGCGGCCAACGCCGCCACCGCGCCCAGGATTCCGATGGTGCGCGGGATGATCGCCGCTGGCGCAGCCAACGGCTCGCGGCCTGCCAGCCCGTTCGATCCGGCGAAGCCCGACAGCGCCTGAATCACCAAGTCATCGCCCAGGTATCCGGCATACGGCCCGCTGGAACCGAACGGTGTCGAGTGCGCCACGACGAGCTGCGGATGCGCCTCGGCGACGCCGACTAACTCCGACATCGGCGCGTCAGTCACGAACACGTCCGCATCGGCCAGCGCGGATCGCCAATCTCCTCCGCTCGCACCGGTCAACATCGACTTGCCGATCATCAACGACGCGCGCAACAACGACACCGCTTCGCCGTCGCGCACAACGATTGGCGGTGCAGCGGCCAGCCTCGAGTCCGGAGCTTCGACCGTCAACACGTCCGCGCCCCAACGCGCAAACTCTCGCGCGCACGCAGCCGCCGGCGCGTCTCGGCTGTACTCGACCACGCGCAGACCGCGGAGCAAGTCGCCGCTGCCAGCCTCGTCAGCGGTGTCCCACGCCCGCGCCATCGCAGCTCAGTCTCTTCCCGACTGCCCCGTTGACTGCTGTGCCGAGCCCACTTGCGGGCGCAGCTTGGCCAACGCTTCGGCGACCGGCGACAGCTGCCGTCGACCGGCAACCATGCGCGGATCGGGCTGCCCGAATCGAGCGCCCACCGCATAGGTCATGAAGCTCGCGTTGATGTGCGTCGTGAATCCCTGGCCGTCCTGCATGTTGTTGATTGAATGCTTGATCTGCCGCAGCGCGATCGGCGATCGCTCAGCCACCTCTCGCGCGTACGCCAGCGTCTTGCGTTCCAACGCCTCGGGCGGATAGACCTGATTGACGAACCCCAACTCGAGCGCCTCTCGGGCCGGGATGAAGCGGTTCTGATACAGAATCTCCTTCGCCTTGCGCACGCCCAGATCCCAAGGCGCCGAGAAGTATTGCGTGTGCGACGGCAAGAACAACGCGTCATCCGACGCGAATATCAGATCCATCGAAGCCGCGACCATCCAACCGCCGAAAATACACTTGCCTTGCACCATGGCGATCGTCGGCTTGGGCAGGTTGCGCCAACGCATTGTGTTCGCGATCCGCGTGTCACGCTGACGATCGAACACGCCGACGAGATCCTCAGCCCAGCCGCGAATCTCCCGATCGGCGACCTCGGGCGGCGACCCCAAATCGTGCCCGGCCGAGAAATCAGGCCCGTTTCCCGACAACACGATCACCGACACATCAGGATCATCCGACGCCTCCTGAAAGGCGGCGTCGATCTCTTCCAACAGCAGCCGAGACTGCGCATTGCGATACTCGGGCCGATTCATGATTACCCGCGCGACCGGACCCGGTTCATAGATCAGTTCGTGGTACGTCATTTCCGCCTCCACTCAAGCGCCGGCACGACCTCGTGCATCTGCCTCGCGCATCTGCCGAGGCTACCAGCGACTCCTGGCGTGAACGCTAGGCTAGGCCGCAACTCCAGGGAGGGGCGACCATGCCATTCGAGTACAGCGATGTCGACCTGCCGATTCGGGCCAAGACGATCTCGTCGCAACAAGAGAGCTGGCGCATCATCTCCAGCCCCGGCCGCTGGTGGAGCGGCGCCGAGCGTGTCGAGATCGCACGCATCGGACGCGCCGCGCGCGACCTTGGCGCGGCAGATAGCGAGCTCCTCCCCGAAGCCGCCGTCCACGCTGTGCAGAAACTGGTCGTCGACAACGCCAACCTTTCCCGCGAGTGGTACGAGGCGATGATCGCAGCTCCAGGCATGTCCGAAGACCGCTACGTCGAGCTCGTCGCCGTCACGGTGCACGCGCTCTCGATCGACGAGTTCCACCGCGCCCTCGGGCTCGAGCTCGAAGCGCTTCCCCAACCGATCGACGGCAAACCGACTCGCGAGCGTCCGACGCTCGCCGCCCAGCGCGCCTCCTGGCCGCCGATCGTCCCGCGAGACGGCCTCAACCCCGGCGACCAGGAACTCTACGGACCGCTCGAGTGGGGCGCCAACGTCATCTCCGCCCTCTCGCTCGTGCCCGAGAACGTACGCTGGCTGCACGACCTCTCCGAAGGCCACTACCTCTCCTTCCAGGAAATGCGCCAACCCGACCCGCTGCGCTCCATCTCTCGACCTCAAATCGAGCTCATCGCTTCCCGAGTCTCGGCGCTCAACGAGTGCTTCTATTGAACGACCTCGCACGTGCGCATGCTCCGTGAGAGCAGCCAACAATCAGGCAGCCTCGACACGCTCGAAATCCTCGGCGCCGTCGACCCGCAGCTCGACAGCGGCGTCCCCGACGGCGCATTGCTGATCGCCTTCGCCGAGGCCGCCGTCCAACGCAGCGAGGCGCTTCCCGCGCTGCGCCGACAGATCGCGGCCGACCTCGGCCCGCAGCAACTGGTCGACGCCTCAGGCGTCGTCGCCAACTTCCAGCGCATGGTGCGCATCGCCGACGGGTGCGGCATCCCGCTCGACGACTACACCAAGGATGCCAGCGAAGACTGGCGCAACCAACTCGGCCTGCACGAATACGCCTCCGCCGCAAACACCAGCTAAGAACGCTCCAGTCCCCGCCCCCGAGCGGGGACCCGCTCGGCTCACCCACGCCGCCCCAAGGGGGCGCGCCCGCCATCGCCGCCCTCCGCGGCGGCCCTCTCGATCTTGTGGCTCCGAAGCTCGTTACTCGATCGTTCGCAGCAATCGAACAATCTCGATCGCCGCCTGCGCCGCCTCTTCGCCTTTGTTGCCGGCCGAGCCCCCAGCTCGCGCCATCGCCAACGCGACCGTCGGCGTCGCCAAGACCTCAAAGATCACCGGCACGCCCGTATCCAAGCCAACCTGGGCGATGCCCTGCATCGCCCCATCAACGACCAAGCGGTAGTGGTCCGTCTCACCCTCGATCACCGCGCCAAGACAGATCACGGCGTCAAAGCGACCCGTACGCGCGCACTTCTGGGCGGCGATCGGAATCTCAAACGCGCCCGGCACCCAATAGATGTCGATCGCATCGGAGTCCGCTCCGTGCTCCTCCAGATGCTCCACGCAACCATCGAGCAGCTTCGCCGTCACGAAGTCGTTGAATCGACTGACCACGATCGCAACCCGCAAGCCGCTCGCCGGGCCGTGCTCAGGGTCTGGATTCGCCGCGCCGTCGTGGACCGTTGGCATCGCCGACCGCTCGCTCGTCAGCCGATCGCCGAGCGACGCGTCGGCGCCGAACCGTCGTCGTCCGACTCATCCTCGACGGCGCCGTCAGCGTCAAGCAGGTGGCCCATCTTCTCCTGCTTGACTGAGAGGTACCGGACATTATGCGGATTGGTCGGCGCGATCACCGGCACCCGCTCGACTATCTCCAGGCCATAGCCCGCCAGACCGTGCCGCTTGGCCGGGTTGTTTGTCATCAGTTTGATTCGTTGCACGCCCAGGTCGCGCAGAATCTGCATTCCGATCCCATAGTCACGACGATCCGCGGCGAACCCGAGCGCCAGATTCGCCTCGACCGTATCCATGCCCTCGTCCTGCAGCGCATAGGCCGCGATCTTGTTGTGCAGACCGATCCCGCGACCCTCCTGCGCCATGTAGACGATCACGCCGCGACGCTCCTCAGCGACGCGGCGCATCGCGATGTCGAGCTGCTCGCCGCAGTCGCAGCGCTGCGAGGAGAACACATCGCCCGTCAGACACTGCGAGTGCACGCGCACGAGCGTCGGCTCCGCGCCCTCGACACGGCCCATGACCAGGGCCACGTGCTCTTCCATCTTGTCCGCCGTGCGATAGCCGATCAGTCGCCAGGTGCCCATCGGCGTGGGCAGCTTCGCCTCTGAGACGCGCTCAACAAGCTGCTCGGTGCGCAGCCGATACTGGATGATCTGCTCGACCGAGATGATCTTGAGATCATGTCGTCGCGAGAATCTCACCAGCTCCGGCAGCCGCGCCATTTCGCCGTTGCGCTTCATGATCTCGCAGATCACCGCGCCCGGCTGCAACCCCGCCAGTCGGCACAGGTCGACTGACGCCTCCGTCTGTCCAGCTCGCACCAACACTCCGCCGTCTCGGGCCCGCAACGGGAACATGTGACCAGGACGAACCAGATCCTCCGCAGTCGAGTTCGGATCCATCAACACCTGTACCGTGCGCGCTCGATCGCCCGCCGAGATGCCCGTCGTCACACCCGACCGCGCTTCAACTGAGACCGTAAACGCCGTGCCCAACGGCGCGGTGTTCGACCCCTGATCGACCATCAGCCGCAGGCCCAGACGATCCAGACTCTGCCCGTCCATCGCTACGCAGATCAGTCCTCGACCATGCGTGGCCATGAAATTGATCGTGTCCGAGGTCACGAACTGCGCCGGCAACGCCAAGTCGCCCTCGTTCTCACGATCCTCGTCGTCGGTGATGATCAATGGCTCGCCCTGAGCGAATGCCTGAATCGCCTCTTCAACCGTGCAGAACGGCGACGACTTGCGCCGACTCGCTCGCCGTCGCGCCGGACGCGGCTTGCGCGACGGCGTCGCCCCATCGACCGCTTCCGCGGCCGCCTCTGCCGGCTCGTTGTTGACGTCAGGCGCGGTTCGGTTACGTTCGCTCATCGCGCTCCCTCTCCGCCAGCAATTGGTTGAGCCGTTCCTCAAGCCTCATCGTCAGCAGCTCGTCGACATAGCGGGCCAGGATGTCGGTCTCCAGATTGATCGCATCTCCCGGCCGTCGATCGAGCAGGTTCGTGTGCTCCTGAGTGTACTGAACCAACGAAACGGCAAAGCCCGACTCATCCTTCTCAATGATCGTCAGCGACACGCCGTCGATGCAAATCGGTCCCTTGACGATCATGTGTCGTAGCAACTCTGCCGGCGCGTCGTACCAGGCGACGATCGCCTCCGACTCAGGCCGCGTCGATCGAAACGCGCCGCGACCTTCCACCACGCCGCGCACGATGTGCCCCGACAATCGATCCATCGGGCGCACCGAGCGCTCCAGATTCACCCGATCGCCCACCCCGAGCTCACCCAAATTGGAGCGCCGGTACGTCTCCGGCATCAGATTGGCCAGAAACTGCCCCGACTCAATCTGCGTCACCGTCAGGTCGACGCCATTGATCGCAATGCTGTCGCCCAGCTGCGCATCCTCAAGAATCAACGGCGCAGCGATCCGCAACAGCCCCTCGGCCGCCTCCGTGACCTCGCCCACCTCTTCAATGATGCCGGTGAACACCGCACACACCGATCACAATGGCCGCCAGCGCGGCTACCACTCATGCTACCCCGACGCCCAGTGTTTCCAACACACCCGCGCCTGCCGCGGGTATCTCGACGCGCGCGATCCGACCTCAGCCACCCCCCGACAACCTCTTGATCAAGAGCTCCCGACCGTCACTATCGCGGCGAAAGTAGCGATACCCCGCCGACCGCAGCTGCGACGCCGTCGGTCCGTACGCCGACGGCGAGCATGTCAGCCACTCATAATCGCGCCCGCTCGCCGATGCCTCACACGATGCCCGCAAACGCTCAGCAGCGACATCCGGCGCATCGGGTCGCAACGCCAACACGCTGATCGATGCGCGCGCGCCTTCGTCGAATCGCACCGCCGCAACTCCCAGTGCGTCGTCCGACGCCCCTGGCACGTTTTGAGCGGCCAGCCAGAGCACTGCTTCACCCGCCCGCGCCTCGGCAAGCAACTCGTCCGCCAACCGCGACTCCCCATCAGCCAACGCGAGCAGCGCCTCCAACGACACGCGGTCAGCCTGACCCGCCGGCCGAACGCGAATCTCCAGCTCTCGATCAGGATCGTTCGGATATCCAGTCACCAGCAGATCGCCGCCCAACTGCTCGACCCGCATCCGACTCAGCCGCAGGGCATCGCGCATGCGCTCCGCCCCGCGACCGCGCACCGCCGTTTGCGCGTCGCCGCCGATGATCATCGGCGCGACCACCGCTGTCACGTTGTCCACCAGACGCTGGTCGAAGAACGAACCCAACACCTCGCCGCCCCCCTCTACCAACAGACTGACCACTCCGCAGTCCTGCCCCAAATGCTCCAACAGCGCAGTCAGCGAGACTCTGCCGTCCGATTCGTCTGAGGGCAACACAGCCACATCAACGCCCCGCGCCGATAGCGCCTCGCGCCACGATGCTTCCGACGCCTCCGTCGTCGCGATCAACGTCGCTGACGACTCCACTCCTGCCAACACGCGACTCTCGAGCGGCGTGCGCCCGCGACTGTCGAGCACCACGCGCAACGGCTGCGGCACGGGACCATGCCATCGTTCAGGCCGCGCCGTCAACTGCGGATTGTCGACAATGATCGTCTCCACGCCGACCAAGATTGCATCAAACGTCGGACGCTGTTGGTGCGCCCAATGCAGCGTCTCAGGACCCGAGACCCAGCGCGAATCGCCGCTCGTTGAGGCGATCCTGCCATCAAGCGAGGCCGCAAACTTGGCCGTCACGAACGGCCTGCCGCTGCGACGATGATGCGCGTACGCCTCGTAGTGTTCCGTCCCGACTGCCGCGCCGTCGCCGATGCTGACGTCGATCCCAGAGTCGCGCAGCCGCTCGAGGCCGCGACCGTCAACCTGGGCATCAGGATCGCCCACCGCGACGACCACGCGCGCGATCCCAGCCTTGATGATCGCATCCGTACACGGCGGCGTGCGTCCGTGATGCGCGCACGGCTCGAGCGTCACATACATCGTCGCGCCGCGAGCCAAGTCGCCAGCCGCGCGCATCGCCATTACCTCGGCGTGCGGCCCACCAACAGGTCCAGGAGGCTGCGTCGCGCCTTCGCCAACGATCTCAGATCCATGCGCAATGACCGCGCCAACCGCTGGATTCGGACTCGTCGTTCCCAGCGCTGATCGCGCGAGCTCGAACGCCCGGGCCATCAGGCGAGAGCAGCTCGCGGACGATTCGTTCATGTCCGTCGTCGACGGTCAACGATCGTCAACGCCAGCCAGACCACGGTCGCGCCGATCGCAATCACGGCCAGCGCAATCTGCACCGGACGTTCCCAGCTCGGATCAGTCGCCAACACCACCGTGCCCGATCGCGGACGCTGCTCCAACGGCCAGTCCGATTCCACCTGACGCACCGATGTCGTCACCACCTGCGTACTTGATCGTGCACTTGATCCGGCCGTCGACTGCGCGTCTGCGCGCTCGCTCGCGTCGTCCGATGACGCCTGCGCCGTCGATGAAGTCGGCGCAGCGTCGCTCGTCGGCTCGGCATCGTCCGTCTCAGCCGTCGCGCCCGCCGATGTCTCAGCTGCCGAGTTGTCCTCCGCAATGGACGCCATGGCTTCCGCATCTGCGCTCTGTTCGGGACGCTCGACGACATCGGCGGCCGTTACCTCCTCGGCCTCGGCCGAATCGTGCCCTTGACTCGAAGTCCCCGAGGTCAAAGCGCGCCGCGCCGGGTCCACAGCGGCCTGCTCGTCCGTAAGTACAAGTTCGGCCCACTGCGCCGACTCTTCTCGCTCTTGCCAGCTATCTGAATCCCGCGCAATGAACGCGCTCTCCATCTGTGGCTGTTCCTCAACCTCGGCCTCCATTGCTTGGCCGTCTGCCGGCGCTGCGAAAACAGTGACCGACCTCACCGTCGCAGGCGCCGCCTCAGCCGATGCTTCACTCTCTGCTTCAGCCTGCGCGCTGTCCGTCACGACCTGCGCTGTCGGCACGAGTGTCGACGCGTCATCCGCCGATGACGTCGCAAAGCGTACCGTCGGCGAGTCGATCACATCAAAGATCATCACCGCGCCGAACGTCGCCACCCCAACCGCCGCTGTCGTCATCGACAGACGCAGCGCCCGAGTCGCCTGTGACGGCCGCGCGACCGTGCGCGACACGCCGCCCAGCATCTCGGTCGTCAGCTGAAACGGCGCCAGAGCCGCGGTCGGCTCCAGACTCTTCAGCACCGAGCGCATCTGCTCCAGATCGGCCAGATACGCGCGCATCTCGTCAGAACTGGCCAAGCGACCCTCAACTCGTATCCGCTCAGCCGGCGAGAGCTCGCCATCGAGATATGCCGATACTTCATCGCGCCAATCGGCGCGCCGAAGCAGCGGCACGACACGCAGTCGCCAGCTCATCGCAACGAACCCTCAAACTTCCGAGTAGTCCAGATACTCATGGCACTGCCGCCGCCGGGCTGCGATTGACTCCCGTGGCTCCCGCCTACCAAGATTAACGCTCCCAACAGCGGAATGGTTCCGTCAACCGAATCATCTTCGAGGCCCAACCGCACACCAGCCTCCGACGCCAGGCCGCACAGCTCTTCGATCGCGCATTGAGTTCGACTCATAAGGATCATCTAGCGCCGCCCCTCGCGATGGGCGATCATGTACTCCCGCATCGCCGACCGACCGCGACTAATCCTCGACTTCACTGTTCCCATCGACCAGCCCGTCGCATCCACAATCTCACGGTATTCCATATCCGCGACATCGCGGTAGTACACCGCTCGGCGCTGCTCCTCCGGCAGCGACGACAGCGCCTCGCGCAGCGTTCCGCTCAGCTCAATGTTGAGCAAATGCTCGTCCAGCGAGCGATCTGGCGCAGGCGGCGCAAACTGATCGCCCAGCGACTCCGTCAGCCGATCGAGCGAAGTCGTCGGTCGACGCTGACGCTTGCGCAAGTGGTCGAAGCAGGCGCGCCGCGCAATCACGCCCAGCCAAGCCGGAAACTTCCCCCGCTGCCGGTACGTGCCCAGACGTTCCCACGCCTTGATGAACGCCTCCTGCATGAGGTCGTCCGCCTCCGCCATACCCACAATCCCGCGACACGTCGAGCGCACGCGTGACTGATGACGCAGCACCAGTACATTGAATGCATCTAGCCGACCGTCGAGCGAAATGCCGACTAGTTCGTCGTCGTCGAGCTTGCCGAGATCGTGTGGGCTGCCAGACCGGTCCACCAAACCGCTCCCCGCTGTCGCCCTCACCGAGCCTACTCGCCCACAGTCTGCCTGGCCCACTGCCTGACTCAGAGACTGTGGCACACTGCGGCCATGCCGCTCGTCGATCCACGACTCATCATCGCACAGGCGCACGATTGCCGACGCGCCGTCGTCGGCGCAAACATCTCCACCATCCAGATGCTGCGCGGCGTCGTCGGCGCGGCCGAGGACTCAGGTCGACCACTGCTTGTCCAGTTCAACCGCTCCGGACTGCAACAGTTCGGCGGAGTCGATCTCGCCGCGCTCGCCGTGCGAACGATCGCCGAACATTCAGATGCGAAGATCGCCCTGCATCTCGACCACGCCGACACTCTCGACGAACTCTCCAGCGCCATCAACGCTGGTTTCGGCTCCGTCATGATCGACGGCTCAACGCTCCCCTTCGACCAACACCTCACGCTCGCCGAGTCAGCCCGCGGATTGACTAGTTGGTCGCAGCTGCCGCTTGAAGCCGAACTCGGCCATGTCGCCGGCGACGAAGCGGGCGTCACGATCGGCGAACCTGCCTGGACCGACCCCGACCAGGCCGCGCAGTTCGTCGCCCGTACCAAGATCGACTGGCTCGCTGTCGCTGTCGGCAACACCCACGGCGGACCAGCCCCAGGCGGACTACAGGTCGATCGCCTGCGAGCCATCCGCGACGCCGTCGCCATCCCGCTCGTGCTGCACGGCGCAAGCGGACTCTCCAACGCCGAGCTGGAGCGGGCCGTCGAGCTCGGCGTCGCCAAAATCAACGTCGGTACTGCGCTCCACCAGGCCGCCGCCCAAGGCCTCGCCGAAACGCTCCAACGAGACCCCGCCAACCTCCGCGCAGCCCTCATCCAGTCCCAAGACCAGGTCCGCGACGCCGCAGCCAAGCTCCTCACCGCCCAGTGGGCCTACAACCCCTGACGTCGCCACCCCGTCATGCCCGCGCTCGCCGCGGGTATCTCGCCGCACCCACTCCTGGGTTCGCTACGATCGACTCCACTCCGACGCCCCTTCCTCCATCGTGGAGCTCCCCATGCTCAATGACATTCGCATCCTCGACCTCACAGATGACCGCGGCATCATCGCCGGCATGATCCTCGCCGACCTCGGCGCCGACGTGATCGCCATCGAGCCGCCCGACGGCAACGCCGCGCGCCGGCGCGCCCCTTTTGTCGATGGCGGAGACAACAGCGGACCCGAAGACTCGCTCATCTGGCAGTCCTGGGCCCGCGGCAAGCGCTCAATCATGCTCGACCTCGACACTCCAGACGGCCGCGACCGTCTGCTTGAACTCGCCCAAAACGCCGACGCGCTGATCGAATCGGCCGAAGTCGGCGCGATGGACGCCCTCGGCATCGGCTACGAGACGCTCGCCGCAATCAACCCGCAACTCGTCTACGTCGCCGTGACGCCCTTCGGCTCGAGCGGACCCAAAGCCGGCTGGGCCGCCACAGACATCACCGTCGCCGCCTCCGCCGGGCCGATGACCCAAAGCGGCGACTCCGACCGTCCGCCTCTGCGCGTCGGACTGCCGCAAACTGGCCTTCACGCCGGCGCCGAGGCCGCGCTCGGCGTCCTCATGGCCCTGCACGAGCGTCAACGCTCCGGACTCGGACAGTTCGTCGACGTCTCCGCCCAGGCCGCCTACGCCCAAGCCTCGCAGTCGGGCATCCTCAGCGCGGCCAACCAAGCCTCGCCGTTCACCCGCTCGGCAAAAGGCATCCGCATGGGACCGCTCGAAGTGCAACTCTTCTGGCCCTGTAAAGACGGCTACGTCGCTATCACCTACCTCTTCGGCGCAGCCATCGGACCCTTCACCGCCCGCCTCATGCAATACGCCTGGGAAGAGGGCTACTGCGACGAGGCCACCCGCGACAAAGACTGGCTCAACTACACCAACCTGCTGCTCGCCGGCCAGGAGCCGATCAGCGAGTACTTGCGCTGCTGCGATGTCGTCGGCCAACTCTGCGCCGACAAGACCAAAGCCGAACTCTTCGCCGTCGCCCTCGAGCGGCGCCTCCTCCTCGTCCCCGTCTCCACCGTCGACGACCTCGATCAAAACGAGCACCTCGCCGCGCGCTCCTATTGGCGCGACATCGAGCGCCAGGGTCAGACACTGAAGTTCCCCGGACCCTTCGCCCGCCTCTCCGAAACGCCGATCGAATACAACCGCCCCGCCCCGTTGCTCGGCGAGCACACCGACGACATCCTGGCCGAGCTGTCGTCGCAGCGCAGCTCGCCCGCGCCGACCGCCAGCCTGCACGGCGCCGATACCGCCAGCGGCGCCAACTCCGACTCACCCACTGACCCGCCCTTGAGCGATCTCAAGATGCTCGACCTGATGTGGGTCATGGCCGGCCCCGCCGGTACCCGCGCCCTCGCCGACTTCGGCATCGACACCGTCCGCGTCGAGTCCAGCACGCGCATCGACACCGCGCGCACCCTGCAACCGTTCATCGATGACGACCCGACCCAGCCCGAGGGCTCGGCCATGTTCCACAACATGAACGCCAACAAACGCATGATCACCGTCGATCCGGCCACGACCGAGGGCCGCGAACTGATCCTCGACCTCGTCCGCTGGGCCGACGTCCTCGTCGAGTCCTTCACGCCTCGCGCCATGCGTGGCTGGGACCTCGCCTGGCCCACAATCCACGACACCAACCCCCGCCTGATCATGCTCTCCTCCTGCCTCATGGGCCAGGACGGCCCGCTCGCCGAGTTCGCCGGCTTCGGCAACCTCGCCGCCGCCTTCGCCGGATTCACCCCGCTCTGCGGCTGGCCCGACCGCGCGCCCGCCGGACCCTTCGGCGCCTACACCGACTACGTCGCGCCGCGCTTCGCCTCAGCCGCGCTGCTCGCCGCATTGCATGAGCGCGAACGCTCGGGTCGCGGTCAATACATCGACGTCTCCCAAATGGAGGCCGCCATCCACTTCCTCACGCCCGCCCTCCTGCGATACCAACTCACCGGCGAGCTCTGGCCGACCAACGGCAACGACGACCCGCATCACTCGCCGCACGGCGTCTTCCCGGCCGCCGGCGACGACCAATGGATCGCCATCGCGTGCCGAGACGACGCTGACCGCTCCGCGCTCGATGCCGTCCTCGACGGCCAACCGCTCGAAGCCTGGACCGCCGCCCGCGCGCCCGCCGACGCCATGCGCGCGCTGCAAGCCGTCGGCGTGCCCGCCCACGCCGTTCAGGATGCCGCCGCTTGCCTCGCCGACCCCCAACTCCAACATCGACAACACTTCGTCCAGCTCGAACATCCCACGCAAGGACGCTCCGTCGTCGAGGGCGCGCGCATCGTCATGAGCCGCACGCCCGCCCGCGCGCCCCAGGCCGCGCCGCTCATGGGCGCCGACAACGACGCCGTCCTCCGAACCCTGCTCGGCTACGGCGACGACCAGATCGCCAACCTTGCAGCCTCAGGCGCACTGCAGTAACCCCCAAGCAGCCGGCCATCCTCAATCACAACAGCTGATCGCCGCACTTCAGCTCCCGCATACACTGGCTCTGGGCCCTTAGCTCAGTTGGCCAGAGCAGCGGACTTTTAATCCGAAGGTCCTGGGTTCGAGTCCCAGAGGGCCCACCAATGACTCCCCCTGTCTGGACCGTAATCCAGCCCCCGATTCACTCGGCGGCCCCACTCGGACCCTCTCCTTCTCCGTTCCCAATCCCCTCGCCCCTCCGGGAAGAGGGTCAGCGTGAGGGATCTCCGCAAGGATTGTCCCCTCTCCCCCGCGGGGAGAGGGTTAGGGTGAGGGGGCGCCTTCTGAGGCGGAGGGCGCCAAGCCCAGAATCTCTCTCGACACCTGGCGCGCGCCATCGAGGTCTGTGACGAAGCGCTCCTCGGGCACCTTGCTCAGCACGTTCAGCGCCCGCAGGTTGCGCTCGGCCGGCGAACGGTCGAGACCCATCACGATCGACTCCGTGTCTTCCTCGATGGCGATGTCGATCATCTGCTCAACGACCATCGCCGCGCTGTCGTCCATCTGCTGCGTCTCCGAAAAGTCGAAGATCACGACGTCGTGTTCGCTGATGTCGCTGCCGATCGCGTTGATCAAGTTGCTCGACGAGGCCACCGAGAAGCGGCCGCGCATCTGTAACACGCCGACGCGGGCCGAATACTCGTCGATCTCCTCAGCGTCCTCGACATCGTCGACCGACGGCGTCTCGGACGGGCCGTAGAGGAACGTGCGGTCGAGCAGCGGCGTCGAGACGACCGCGTCCAACTCGTCCTGCTCGAGGTTGCGCGCGGCGAACATGCCGGCCGCGATCAGTCCCGTGGCGATGGCCGTCACGAGGTCCAGGAAGACCGTCATCCCGAGTGTGATCACCATCACGACGAAGTGGTCGCGTTGGATCCGGTGCGCGCGTTTGATCAGCCGCCAATCGATGATGTCCCAACCGACCTTCATCAGGATTCCAGCCAGCACGGCGTGAGGGATCTCGGTGACGTACTGGCCCAGTCCGAGCGCCAGCGCGAGCAGGATCACCGCGCGGATGATGCCGGCCACGCGCGAGCGTCCGCCCGAGCGAATGTTGACCACCGTGTCCAGCGTCGAGCCGGCCCCCGGCAGCGCCCCGATCAGTCCGACCATGGTGTTGCCGAGTCCCTGCCCGACCAGTACGCGGCTGGCGTTGTGGCGGGTCCGCGTCAGCGAGTCGGCGATCAGCGACGTCAACAGACTGTCGATCGCGCCGAGCAGGGCGATGATCAGCGCGGGCACGATCGCCCCGGCGAGGAAGCCGAGGTCGAAGACGGGCGTCTCGATGCTCGGCAGACCCGTGGGCACGTCGCCGATGATCGGCAGCTCGGTCAGCCAGGCGATGCCGAGCACGGTGCCGACGATCATCGCCGCGAGCGGCGCCGGCAGGTAGCGTCGGAACCGGTTCGGCCAGAGCACGGCCACTAGCAGCGTGACGATGGCCACGATCACCGCGTGCAGCTCCGCCGAGGAGAGCGCGTCGGGAATGCCCTGGATCTTGTCCATCACGCCGCCCGTCTCGGGCAGCGCGCCGACGAACGGCGCGACCTGGACGAGCATCACGATGATGCCAATGCCGGTCATGAAGCCCGAAATCACCGAGTACGGCGTGTAAGCGACGTAGCGGCCGATGCGCAGGACGCCCAGCAGCAGCTGGATCAGCCCAGCCATCACGACGACTGTGAAGGCCTTGCCCAGGTCGCCCTCGGAGTGCATCGTCACGATCACCGCCATGGCGACGCTCATCGGGCCCGTGGGTCCGGAGATCTGCGCTCGCGTGCCGCCGATGATGGCGGTGAAGAACCCCGCCGCGATGGCGCCGTACAGACCAGCGATCGGCCCCAGCCCCGACGCGACGCCGAAGGCGAGGGCGATGGGCAGTCCGACGACGGAGGTGGTGATGCCTCCGAACAGGTCGCCGCGGAACTGGGTGAGCGTGTAGTTGAGTCTCATGGCGCTGATCACTCCAGCGCAAGGCTAACGGGCGAACACCCCTCGCCCTAGTCTCCGCTGTCGGCGAAGCCCCCCTAACCCTCTCCCCCCTCTGACCACCTCTCCCTTCCAGGGAGAGGTCAGGGGTGAGGGTTCCCCGAGGTATGCGCGAAGCCCCCTCACCCTAACCCCGAGGGGAGAGGGGATCAGATCGCCCCTCTGACCACCTCTCCCTTCCAGGGAGAGGGCTGGGGTGAGGGTCCCAAAGATTAACTGACCGTTACGCCCCCGCTTGCGCCAACACCCCAGAATCGACACACTGCTGCGATAACCGATCCCCCACGAAAGGCGACCCCATGACCGGAATCCTCACCCGACGCCGGACCAGCCTGCTGAGCTTGACCGTCCTGCTCGCGCTGGCCGCCGCCATGCTCGTCGTCACCCCCCCCCCCGCGCATCCGCTGAGCCCGCGATAGGCGATGTCTCCTCTCCGGTCGGTTGGTGTATCCGAGACATCAACGATAGTGTCTGGAAGCTCGCCGTAATCTATCCGAGAACAGGGGTAAACGAGCTCCGTGTCGTCACTGTGAAGGCCGCCAGTGACAACGGTGACGGAACCCTTGTCGACCGATACATTCCTTGTTCTTCCCAACACCGCCAGGACATCTTCAGCATCACACCGAACGGCACCGAGGATCCTGAAGTCGAGCGCTTGCCGTTGTTCCTCAACATCAAGTTTGACAGTGATAGCGATGGCATCGTCGGCGCCGGAATGGAGCTTCCGGTCACGGTCGAAATGGAAAACTGGTATCAGGGACGATACTCAAGGGCCGTGGCGGGTTACTATCTCGGCGATTCGATCCCGCCGGATCCATTGGAATGGATTACCGTTTCGTCCAGCCAGATGACATTCGACAGCGACAACAGCAGTTACCTATTGGCGCGAGGCGGCGAGCTTCAATTGACCCAGGGCGACGAAGTTGTCGACAAGTACGGTCACGTTGTTAGTCGGTCATTCACAAGTGGCACGTTAATCATTCCTTCGACCGTGCCCGACGGCGAATACACGATCTCGGCGCGCATCATTGGGACTGGAAACGGCGGGGCGACTCCCTACGACGGGGAAACGACAATCACGGTGGGCGACCCGGGAATCAACGTCTCCAGCGCCGAGCTTGCACTGGGTTCAGTACCACACGAGGCGAGACTTGGCCGACGTGACTTCTACGTATTCGACAATCCTCTGACATACGCCGACGAGACCACGCCCGAAACCGACACCGCGCCCGCATCCGACGGCGAAATATGGGTCGAGTTGTCCGTCATCAACTCGCTCGGCAACATCGGCAACGGCAGCGGACTGACCAGCGCGTCAGTAATCGGCGCCGGCGGCAAGTTCACCGTCTATCCGAGCACCGCCGACGACGCTCCCAGCAGGACCGCGATCGAAGACGGCACAGGGGAGAACAGCGCGATCGCCGCGCCAACGAACAACGTCCCCCTGACCGGGAAGATGTGGATCAAAGTTGAGAAAGCCAACAAGAAGCCCGGTCCGGTCACGATGTACGCAACTGTGATCGGCGACGATGGCTCGACCAGGTCGAACTCAATCACGCTGTACTTTACGGGCCCGCCCGACGCGATCACCCTCGCCGAGTCCAGCAGCTCGCTGCGTTCCGTGAACGTGATCGAGGAACACGAGACCGTCAAGGATGAGATCAAGTTCGAACTCACCGCAGTTGACGAAGGAGGCAACACGGTTGACCCGGACCTCTCTGGCTACGCGCTCAGGATCGCTGGACCCGACGACAAGCCGGTCAGCTCGACCAACATCAGCCGCTCGCAGCCGACCAAGAGCGCCGCGGACGGCAAGTTCTATATCACGCTGACGAACGAATCGGGCACGGCGGCCGCGCCGCTCGCGCCTGGCGCCTACACGCTGACGGCGAAGAAGGGAGATCTCGAAGCCGAAGTCGGCTTCGCGGTCGCCGGTCCGTCGACGAACTTGTCGCTCAGTTCGTCGAGCGACACGCGCGACAGCGGCCTCGAGGTCGTCACCGCGACGGCGACGGTGACCGACAGAGACGGCAACGCCGTCTCGGACAGGACGCCCGTTTCGATCACCGCCGGCGACGCGACCATCCTGTCACCAGTCGGCGTGGCGGCGACCAGTACCACCGACGGTTCGGCATCCAGCCAGTTCGCCGTGGTTGGCACGGGCCGCACGACGATCATCGGCGAGTCCAACGGCGTGGTTGATGTGGTCGTCTTCGACAACAGCGGCGGCGACCCCAACGTCGCCGGCGGCGGCATCAGCACGTCATGGGAGAACGGCGATCCCTGCTTGACTCGCTACCACGGCTACGCGACCTACCGTTGCGACGCGAACAGCTCGGCGGCGGAGATCTTCAACGTGGTCTCCAGCCGCGGCGCAACCGCGATCCACGCCTGGAACGGCGACAACTGGGTGCGCTTCTCCGAGGTCAACGGCGAGGCGATTCCCGGCTCCAGCGACTTCCAGGTGATCACCAACGACGTGCTCTACATCAGCTACTAGGAAAACCCACACCCCTCTGATCCCCTCTCCCCTCCGGGGAGAGGGTTAGGGTGAGGGGGGCCCCTCAATCGCCCGCAGGACCGCCTGACCCCTCGCCGACAGCTCGTAGCCCACTTCGAGGCTGTTCGTCAGACCGAGCGCCTTGAGCTTGCGTATGTCGGCCTTGTACTTCGCCGTCTCGCGTCCCTGCGCCTCCGCCAGCTCCGCCGCTCGCCTGCCCGGCGCAGCGGCGATCGCCGCCAGCGCCGCGCCCGTCCACGGACCCTGCCGAGCGCGAGCGTCCATCTTCGCGAGTCGACCAACGATCTCGGCCAGCTCCTCGGAGTCGAGGTCGGCGTCGGCGCCCAACACCCGGCGCGGGTCCGGCTGCTCGCCCAGACTGCGAAAGGCCACGCGATAGAGCGGCGCGTTCGGGTCGCCCGACGAGCGCTGCTCGCGGCGCACCGCGTCGAGCACGCCCTGCGCCGAGTCCTGACCGACCGCGCGGGCGTCCTCGATCGTGATCTGCTCAGGCTCGATCTCGTCGACCGCCGTCACTTCGATCACATACGCCCCGACGCGGTACTGTCCGCCCGTCCGCGCCTGTGGACGCCGCCAGCGTCGGAACGTCAGCGTCAACTCGCCGCGGCCGATCGCATCCTTGTCGCGGTCTCGAAACTGCATCGTTCATCTGCCTCTGTGAGTCGTCGCGCCGCCTACGACAGATCCTTGTTCGGCTTCACGAGGTACTTCTCACCCGTCGCTCGTCGGTTGTAGACCTCGATGTGCTGCGGATCGAGCGCCTCGGCCAGCGACACCTCCTGGCTGTACTGACTCGCGAACGTGGTCGTGACTTCGTCGGCGACGCGTTGACGCAATCGGTCGGCCGCCTCGGGACCGACCCGCTCGAGGAACGGCGTCAGCAACCATCCGCCGAGACCCCAGGCGAGGCCGTAGCTGCGATGCAACACCGTCGGCGAGGTATCAAGTCCGCCGTAGATGTAGACCTGCTTGTGCACGTTCGATCCGTAGCGATTGAAGCCGGGGTTCTTGGCCTTGGCCGCGACCTCCATCGCATGCAAGAGCTGATTCGCCAGCGGTCCGCCGCCGGTGGCGTCGAAGGCCAGCGTCGCGCCGGTTTCGCTCAGCGCCGCGACCAGGTCGTCCTCGAATGAGGCCGCGCTCGTGTCGCAGACGTATCGCGCGCCGATCCCGCGCAAGAGCTCGACGTGCTCGGGACGTCGCACGACGTTGACCAGCTCAATGCCCTCGTCGTTGCAGACCTTCTGCAGCATCTGGCCGAGGTTCGACGCCGCCGCGGTGTGCACGAGCGCCGTGTGACCCTCGAGCCGCATCGTCTCGACCATGCCCAACACGGTCAGCGGATTGACGAAGCAGGACGCGCCCTCCTCGGGCGTCGTGCCCTCGTGCAGCAGCAGGCACTGTGAGACATGCACGACCCGATACTGCGAGTACATCTCGCGCGCGAACGAGGCCACGGTCTTGCCCATCAGCGCCTGCGCCGCCTCGCCCGAGCCCGCCGCGACGACCACGCCGGCGCCCTCGTTGCCCGCCGCCAACGATTGGTCGAAGCGCTCCGCCTGCGCAGCTAACAGCTGCTGTGGGATCGGCGCCCTGACCACCGGTCGATCGGAAGAGCCCGATTGCGTCGCCTGACTGATATCCGCGGGACCGATCAACAGGCCCAGATCGGACGGATTGATCGGCGACGCCTCCACGCGCAGCACGACCTCGTCTGGACCGGGCTCGGGGACCTCTACTTCCGCGATCGAGAGTTCGAGCTGGCCGCCGCTCGTCACCATCGAGCGAATCTGTCTGGACTTCACGAATACGCCCTTCCACTCAGCCGCTCCGACGTCGGAGCTCGCCTTGCGCCAGTTGTCGCAAGCCAGACTATCGAACCGCAGCCCGGCCACACTCAGATCGAGGCCGCAACGTAGCATGCCAACGTGCCCAGATTCGGCAACAGTCTCAACGCGCCAACGAAGGATGATCAGGATGGTTGACTCAGTGACGACCCGAGTTGCGCTGATCACCGGCGGCGGCTCGGGAGTCGGCCGCGCAGCGGCCCTCGCGCTCTTGCGCGCCGGTTGGCATGTCGTGATCAACGGTCGACGCATGGAGCGCCTCGAGGAGACGCAGCAGTTGGCCGGCGATCAGGCCGAGCGCGCGCTCGCGGTCGCCGGCGACGTCTCCAACCCCGACGACGTCGCGGCGCTCTTCGCTCACGTGCGCGAGACCTACGGGCGTCTCGACCTGCTGTTCAACAACGCCGGCTCGGGCGCGCCCGCCGTGCCGCTCGAGGATCTCACGCTCGAGCAGTGGCGGCGCGTGGTCGACCTCAACCTGACCGGCGCCTTCCTCTGCACGCAGGAGGCGTTCAGGATCATGAAGGCGCAGGACCCCGTCGGCGGGCGAATCATCAACAACGGCTCGATCTCGGCCGATCGGCCGCGTCCCAACTCAGCGCCCTACACGGCGACCAAGCACGGCCTGACCGGCCTGACCAAGTCGACCATCCTCGACGGCCGCCAGCACAACATCGCCTGCGGCCAGATCGACATCGGCAACGCGCTCACTGAGATGACGCGCGGCATGGGTCGCGGCGTGCCGCAACCCTCGGGCGAGCGCGCGCCTGAACCGACATTCGATGTCGAACACGTCGCCGATGCCGTCCTCTACATGGCGGAGTTGCCGCTCGACGCCAACGTGCCCTTCATCACTGTGATGGCGACCAAGATGCCCCTCTTCGGTCGCGGCTGATCGCACGCGGCATCTCGCCCGTTGGCCTAGCCTTCCTGCACATCATTTGTTCCTCTGATCTGGAAACGGACGCTCCATCATGCGCATCGAAGACGACGCCGGCATTTCCGATCTGCTGATCGGCCAAGAGACCAGGCTCTGCGGCGGATTTGGGTTCATCGAGGGACCGGCCTGGATCCCATCCGACAACGCGTTGGTCTTCAGCGATATCCCGGGTAATCGACAGCATCGCTGGCGACCTGGCCAGAGCAAGGCGGAGATCTATCGCGAGCCCAGCGGTTGGTCGAACGGCCTCACGCTCGACCACTCGGGCGCGCTGCTCGCCTGCGAGCACGGCGGCCGACGCGTCTCGCGCGCGCCGTACGACGAGCCCGGCGCCGAGGTCGCGCTCGCCGACAGCTGGCAGGGTCGGCAGCTGAACAGTCCCAACGACCTCGTCGTGCACTCCTCAGGCGCGATCTTCTTCACAGACCCGGCCTACGGCATCGACAGCGGACGAACGCCTCGTTTCGGCGGCGAAGGCCAGCAGCAGGAGCTCGATTTCCAGGGCGTCTACCGCATCGACGGCGATGGCTCGCTGCACCTCGTCGCGCCGAGCGGATTCTCACAACCGAATGGACTCGCGTTCAATCCTGACGAATCGGCGCTCTTCATCGGCGACTCGCAGGAGCGGCTGGTCTGGCGTTACGAGGTCAACGACGATCTCACGCTCGGCGACCGAACGCTGTTCGTCGACCAAACTGCCGACCAGCGCCGCGGCGCGCCCGACGGCATGAAGATCGACTCTGAAGGCCGCCTCTGGACCACCGGCGCCGGCGGCGTCTCGGTGCACAGCGCAGAGGGCGAGTATCTCGGCGTCTTCGAAATGGACGAGCACGCGGCCAATCTGACCTTCGGCGGCGACGACTTCAGCACGCTCTACATGACCGCTGGTACCAGCCTCTACAGCATCCAAACATCGTCCCGAGGCCTAGTCCCCGGCTCGCGCTGAAGCGCATCGGCCTCCCCAGTCCCCCGAACAAGTCAGGGCTGGAACTAGACCGCGCCTCGCAAGACCTCCTCGAACGCCTCCAGCGTCCGACGCGCGAAGCGCCACATGTTCGCCTCGCGATCGTCATCGCCCGTCTCCAGCGTCTCAACGTGCGACGCAGGACCCACGACCGCGATGCACGTGTGACCCGCCGCGTCGCCGTACGGATTTCCCGTTGGACCCGCCGCGCCGGTCTCGCCGATGCCCCAGGTCGCTCCGAGCCGTTCGCGAATCGTCTCTGCAATCAACTGCGCGTACGGCTCGCTGCTCGAGCGCACGCCGGGATGATCGTCGAGATCGATGTCCAGAAACGAGGAGCGCGCCACGCCCGTGTACGTCACAGCCGCGCCGCGGTAGTAACGTGACGCGCCCGGCACGGCAAGCAGCGCCGCCGAGACGAGTCCGCCCGCCGTCGTTTCGCAGATCGCGACCGTTTCGCCGCGTTCGATCAACATCTCAGCGATCGCGTCGGCCATCGGTTGCAACGGCTCCATGTCAGCGCCTCCAGGTTCTGTCAGAGCTCCGGATGTCGGATAAAGTCGGTCGCCTGCTCCCAGGCGTAGCCCGCTCGACACAATGCCGCCTCACTGCCAAGTCCGCCG
This sequence comes from Dehalococcoidia bacterium, assembly GCA_965221705.1. Lineage (GTDB taxonomy): Bacteria > Chloroflexota > Dehalococcoidia > Bin125 > Bin125 > Bin125. The sequence goes on along the minus strand of OZ244908.1, from coordinate 1,814,709 downwards.
ACCAGCTGCAGCGCCATCGGCAGTCCCTGATCGCTCCAGCCGTTGGGCAAGGTCAGGGTCGGCGCCCGATTCATATCCCAGAGCGCGGTGAAGACCATTCGCGCCGGATCGAAGTTGCCCGGCGTGTCCTCGTACATCATCTGCTCGGTCACCCGATGCGGCAGCGCCGCCATCGCAGGACAGGCGAGCATGTCGATGCCCTGGAACGCGCGGTCCAACGTGCCGCGCAGCTCTTCACGACGAATGCAGGCGTCGGCGTAGTCGAGCGCGCTCACCGATGCGCCCTGTTCGAGCCAACTGCGGAACCAGGGTCCGTAATCGTCGGCGCGTTCGGGGTAAAACTCACGATGCGCATGCAACGCCTCGACCGAGCAGAGCGTCGGCCAGTCGGCCATGTAAGGACGCAAATCAGGTAACTCGACCTCAACGATCTCTGCGCCCAGCGAAGCCAACGTCTCGACCGATTGCTCGATCGCCGTCGCGATCGGCGGGATCACATCTTCACTTGCGTACCTGCGGTCATAGCCAATTCGCATGCCGTCCACACCGCGGTCGATGCCTTCGAGGATGGACGGCGCCGGCTCAGGCAGCGTCGATGGATCGTTGTCGTCGGCGCCGGCGATCGCTTCGAGCACGGCTGCGCAGTCCCAGGTCGATCGGCACATCGGCCCCACATGATCGAGCGACTGCGCCAGGTCGAGCACGCCGTACCTGCTCACGCGTCCCCAGGTCGGCTTGAGACCCACGATGCCGCACGACGCCGAAGGCGTGCGAATCGAACCGCCCGTGTCGCTGCCCAGCGATGCGTAACACAGTCCCGCCGCCGTTGCGACGCCCGAACCGCTGGACGAGACGCCCGTCCAACGGTCGGCGGCCCATGGATTGACAGGAACAAGTCGGTCCGGGTTGTAGCCCGCCATCGCCCCTTCAGTCAGATTGAGCTTGCCCAAGATCACAGCGCCAGCCGAGCGCAGCCGCGCCACAACCGTCGAGTCGAAGTCCGAAACGAACGAGCCCAACACCCTCGTGCCGCCCATCGTGCGCACGCCTTCGGTGAAACAGAGGTCCTTCACCGCCACCGGCACGCCGTGCAGTGGACCTCGATACCCGCCCGACGCGATCTCATCCCGCGCCCGTTCCGCCTCTTCCAGGGCCGAGGCCGCCATCACGGTCGCATAGCTCTTCAGTCGCCCCTCCAACGACTCAATCCGCGCCAGCTGCGCCTCAGTCAGCTCGACCGGCGACAGCTCGCCAGATTGAATGCGCGGCGCAAGATGCTCGATCGTCGCATAGGCCTGCTGGTCGGACATCGTTCGTCCCTCCAGGTCGTTCACCCGCGGTGGGGTTGTGGGCGAGTCTAGGCCGCGCGATCTCGGTCCGTCACACCCGCGCTTGCTGCGGGTATCTCGCCGAGTCAACGCCGACTTTCGACATGGCGAGATGCCCGCCCCTGGGGCCGGCTATGAAGAGGCGCCGGCGACCTACCAGAACGGCGCTTGCGGCGGCATTCCCAGATACACCCGTCCCGCGGCGGCGTAGTTCGATGCGCCTAACACGACGTGTTGATTCATCGCATGCATGTCGCGCAACCGCCGATCGAGCGTCGAGCGCTCCGTGTACAACGACGACGAACCGGCGACCGCGTAAAGCTGCTCGATGACTTGAATCGACTCACGATGCACAAACGTAATCGCGAGCCGCAACTGAGCGCGGTTCACATCCGAGATGTCGCCCGTCTCGCAGGCCTCCTGCCAGGCATGGTCCGCGGCCGACAGCGCGTACGCGCGGCAGGCGGCGATCCGCGCCGCGGTCTCGCCAAGCGTCGACTGCGTCAACGCGTCGTCGCGCAACGCGCCACGCAGAGCGACGCGATCCTTGGCGATCGCCAAGACCTCGTCGTGCGCCGCGCCGATCAAACCCAACGCGACGCCCATGTGTTTGGGCAACAGCCAGGCCGGATGACGCAGCGGGTCGCCCAACACCGAGCCGCGCGGTCCGCGCGGCGGCAGACAGCGCTCGTCGGGAATGAACAGATCGCGTACCTCGACATCGTGACTGCCCGTACCGCGCATTCCGGTCGTCGTCCACGTGTCGATCACCGCGACCTCATCGCGATGCGCCACGAAGCGCAAGACCTTCGGCGGCTCGGTTGCGCCGAGTTCCTCCTCGACCCGGCAGGGGTACTGCACCCACTCCGCGTGCGTCACCCCGCTCAGATACGGCCAACGACCGCTCGTCAGATAGCCGCCCTCGACCCGACGCGCGGTACCGGGAGGGAACGCCGCGCCGCAGGTAGCGACATCGATATCTGCGTACATCCGGCGGGCCACATCGGGCTCGAGGTCACGCGAGACGAAGCCGCCATCGCAACCGATCATCACGCACCAGCCGGCCGACGTGTCAGCGCGCGCTATCTGCTCGATGAACAGAATCTGCGTGACCGGATCAGCGTCGCATCCACCCAACCAACGCGGTTGGATCAGACGAAACGCGCCCGCTTCGCGCAGCAGCTCGACGATCCGCCGCGGCAGCTGTCTCGCCGATTCAATCTCGTCCGACGCCTCCCGAAGCTGTGGCGCGATCCGCTCCGCCGCAGCGAGCAGCGCGGCGCGCTCCTCAGCCGTCGAACCGTACGTCGACGTCACAAGCCGGCATTCGTTCCGATTCTGCGCCGAAGCGAGCAGCCGCGTCTACAGGGTCAGCGGCTCGCCGCCGGCGACCGCCTGCGGATCAGTCTTCCAAACGTCCGATCCGTCCACGTACAACTCAACGCCATTGCCATCGGGGTCGTTCAAGTAGAGCGACTGCGAGACCGTGTGATCGATCGTGGCGTACACCTTGACCCCTGCGGCTTCGAGTTCGTCACGCGCCTCGCGCAGTTCGTCCAGTGTGTCGCCAATGCAGAAGGCGAGGTGATACAGGCCCGGCGCTTTGGGATCGGCGGTCTCGGGACCATCTTCGCCGACCTCGAGGAGGGCGAGATCGTGATGGTTGCCCAGCGTGTAGAAGGTCATCGGCATCTGCTCGTGCCGCGCCGCCAGTTTCATGCCCAACACGCCCCCGTAGAACGCCTCTGAGCGCTCGCGATTGCGCACCTTAATCACCGCATGACCGAGTTCTCGAACCTGCATCGTCCGCTCCCCCGTTGGTTCCGCGCCTCGGCGTCGTCCGAGGCCCATCTGTCGCTGAGTATAGGTAGCGCCATGTGACCGTGTTCGCGGCTGCCTGGATCAAACGCGATTGCCTATCTTGAGACTCGCCCGACGTGAGGAGCCTCACCATGGATGAGATCGATTACAGCGTCGAGGGACACATCGCCTCGGTGCGACTGACGCGACCAGAAAAACTGAACGCGATGACCAACGAGATGTATCTCGCCATCGGCGACGCATTGCGCGAGGCTGACGCCAATCCGCAAGTGCGCTGCGTGATCATCAGCGGACAGGGACGCGCCTTCTCATCGGGACACGACATGGGCGAGTTTGGCGACCGTCAAGGCTGGATGCCCTGGTCGGGGGAACGCTTCGACACCGGTCTCGAGACCGCCAAACCGACGATCGCCGCCATCACGGGCTACTGCCTCGCCGGCGGACTCGAACTGGCGCTCTTCTGCGACATCCGCATCTGCGACCAGACGGCGCAGTTCGGCTCGCCCGAGCCGCGTTGGGGCATCCTGCACGGATACGGCGCGCTTCGCACTCCAGGCCTCGTCGGCTCGTCCGACGCCATGCGCCTGCTGCTCACGGGACAGTTCATCGACGCCGCCGAGGCGCTGCGCATTGGTCTGGTCAGCGAAGTCGTTGAGCCCGACCGACTCCTGCCCACGGCCAACGCCATCGCCGGCCAGATCGCCGTCAACAGCCCGCAGGCGATTCGCCTGACGAAGGAACTTGCCCGTCGCGGCCGCGACATGTCGCTGGCCGACGGACTGCGCCTCTATCAGGAGTATCAACGGATCGCGTTCAGCTCCGAAGACGCGCGCGAAGGCGTGCGGGCATTCGCGGAGCGACGCGACCCCGAGTACCAAGGCTAAGCGGGTCCCTATCGGGGCCCCAAACCAGCCTGAATGGAACGACCCATGCCGCTCACTGCCGACGACCACACGGAGAACATGATCCGCACCGGGCGCTACAGCCAGTCGCTCGACTTGGGTGATCGCGACGTTCGCGGCCGCCCTTGACTTGGCTCTAGATCTTCGCTGCGACGCCGCCATCGATGTTGATGATCTCGCCAGAGATAAAGCGCGAATCGTCACAACAGAGGAACAGAACCAAGTTGGCCACGTCGACCGGATAGCCCGGTCCTTGAACGATCTGGGCGAAATCGAACATCTTCTCGAAGACGTGGTGTCCGCCGTCGGGATCGTCGAACGTTCCGCCGGTCGCGCCGGGCGTGATGATCTGTCCGGGACGTACGCAGTTGACGCGGATGTTGTCCCGACCCCCGACACCGGCCATGTAGCGCGTGAGCGCATCGACGCCCGCTTTGGCCGCGTAGTACGAGGCCGACGTGGTACCGAACTCATCCTGCATGCGCGATGAGAATCCGCGCTGGGCAGCCAAGGAGGACATGTTGACGACCGCGCCGCCGCCCGCGGCGACGAGGTGCGGCCAGACTGCCTGGCTGACGTAAAACGTCCCTGTCAGATTGACGTTGATCACACGCAGCCACATCTCATTGGGCTCGTTGGGAAAGTACGCTCCGGCCCCGCCGCCGGCATTGTTGAAGAGCAGGTCGATCCGACCATACGTCGCGGCCGCCTGGTCAACCGCCCGCGCCACGGACTCGTGCTCGCCGACGTCACAGGCGATAAACGAAGCCTCGCCGCCCGAATCCCTGATCTCGGACACGATCGCTTCACCCTCCGCCTGGCGGCGCGCCATCAAGATCACCCGCGCGCCTTCGGCGGCGAAGAGTCGACCGGTTTCCGCTCCGATGCCGCTGTTGCCGCCAGTGATCACCGCCACCTTGCCATCGAGTTTGCCCGCCATTGCCTCTGATCCTCATTCACGATTGCGACTCAGCGCGATCTCTGCGTGTTTGATCTGTGACCCTAGCCGAAAGCCCGCTCCCGCAGCGCTCGAGGCTGGCGTACCATTGGCGTGCGCGTCCATCGAGCGCATGGATACGGACGTAGACATGAGCGATTCCCCGATTCGATTTGGCTGGTACATCCCCACCCACGGCGACCTGAGCAGCTTCGGCGAGCCTCGCGAAGAGTGGCCGCCCTCAATGGAGATGTTCGAGCGCGTCGCCCTGGCCGCCGAGGCGGCCGGCTTCGAGTACGCGCTCGTGCCGGTCACGCCCAACTGTTGGGAAGCCTGGATTTCGACATCGATGATGTCGGCCAAGACGACCAAGCTGAAGATGCTCGTCGCCGCGCGACCGGGGTACATCTTGCCCTCGCAGATGGCGCGTATGATCGCCGCCTTCGACCAGCTCTCAGAAGGCCGCGTCTACATCAACCTGATCGCGGGCGGCAACCCGCGCGAACTCGCCGGCGACGGCATCACATTCAGTCACGACGAACGCTACGAAGTGATGGACGAGTCAGTGCAGATCATGAAGGCGCTCTGGACAACGGACGAGCGCATCGACTGGTCGGGCAAGCACTTCGATCTCGTCGGCGCTCACGCCTATCCCAAACCGCTGCAGAATCCGTGGCCGCGCTTCTACATCGGCGGCGAATCCGACGCCGCCCGCGACGTCGGCGCCAAACACGCCGATTGCTACTTGTTCTGGGGCGACACGCCAGAGCGCACGGCGGCCAAGGTCGTCGACGTGCGTCAGCGCGCGGCAGGATTCGGACGGCCCGACATCAGCTTCGGCATGCGCATGCAAGTCTGCGTGCGCGAAACCGAGGACGAGGCCTGGGACGCGGCGCATCGCCTGATCGAAGGCACCACCGACGCTCAACGCAGCGTGCGCAAGAAGTGGCGCGGCGACTCGCAGGCCGACAGCCGCATGTGGCAACTGGCCGACGAATCGCGCGACAACGACTTCCGCATCGCGCCGCATCTCTGGAGCGGCCTCAGCACTGTGCGCGGCGGCGCCGGACTCGCGATCGTCGGTAATCCGCAGCAAGTCGCCGACACGCTGCAGGAGTTCATCGACATCGGCTGTACCGAGTTCTGCCTATCCGGTTACCCGCACGACGAAGAAGCGACGCGCTTCGGCGACTGGGTGATGCCGATCGTCGAAGAGCGTAACCGCGACCGCGCAGCGACCAACGCCGACGCGCCGGCGCTCGCCGTCGCCGACTAACGACAGGAACGGAGCTCCTCCATGTCACGCGTCCAACTCGCGCTCAACGTCGCCGAACTCGACTCGGCGATCGACTTCTACAGCCAGCTGTTTCAGACGGAGCCGCACAAAGTGCGTCCCGGCTACGCCAACTTCGAGGTCGCCGATCCGCCGCTCAAGCTGGTCCTGATCGAAAATCCATCGGCCGCCGCGCCGCTCAATCACCTCGGCGTCGAGGTCGAGACGACCGCGGAGGTCGCGTCCGAAACGCAGCGTTTCGGCGAGCTCGGACTGGATCTCGAGATCGAGGACGGCGTCGTCTGCTGCCACGCCGAGCAGGACAAGGTCTGGGTCAACGATCCATCCGGCACGCGCTGGGAGGTCTACACGATCACCGACGACCTGCCGGAGGCGTCGTACGCGTCCCGCGCCGCGAACCTGATTCCTCTGACCGAAGCCGCCGCAGGCAACGGCAGCCTCGAAGACTGCTGCGCCGACGGCGGCCTCTGCGTCGGCTAGCCCCACGCCCTGCCCAGTTGGGAGAGAGCGGGTAAGAGTGGGACCCTCTCCCTTCCGATCCCCTCTCTCCACCGGGGAGAGGGTTAGGGTGAGGGTTCCCCTCCCAATCCCGCCAGCTCCGACGCCCGTTCAAACACTTGGGCAAGCATCTCCTCAGTCAGCAGGCCAGTAAAGGTGTTGCGCTGACTCGGGTGATACGAGCAGAGCAACGTCAGACCCTCCACCTGATGCTCAAGACTGTGCGCGAACCTCGGTCGCAGTCGCACGCCGAGCTCTCGCGCGCAGTTGTCCCAGGCGAACGAGCCCAGACAGACGATCACGCGCAACTCCGTCAGAATCTCAAGCTCCCGACGCAGGAACGGTAGGCACTGGTCGCGCTCGCCGACCGTCGGCTTGTTTTCGGGAGGAGCGCAACGCACGATCGACGTGATTCGCACACGGCGCAGTGCCAATCCATCCTCAGCCGAGCGCGATTCGGGCCGATTGCTCAGTCCCGCCAACCAAATCGCTCGATACAACCAGTCGCCCGAGCGATCGCCAGTGAACATCCGGCCGGTCCGATTCGCCCCATGCGCGGCCGGGGCCAGACCAACGACCAGGATCCGCGCGTCGGCCGTGCCAAACGACGGCACCGCTCGTCCCCAATAGTCGTCGTCGCGGAACGCCGCGCGTTTCTCTCGCGCGGCCCGCTCGCGCCACTGCACCAGCCGCGCGCAGGCGCGGCAAGACGCCACCTCTTGGTCCAGCTGGTCCAGCTCGAATTTACGCAGTTCGGGATCACGGAGATCACGCTCAGTCGACATGCGGCCATAGTGAAGGGGCGGCGCGGCGATGTCCAGAGTTGGCCCCATCATGCAGATTCGACCGTATCCCGCGGCGACGCTGACCCGAAACCTGGGTCGCGGCGCGCGCCTGCCATCCACGCAGCTGCTGAGACAGTTCGGCGCATCGATCGACAGTCGTCGCGCCATCAGTCTGTTGCGTCGACTGCTGAGCGGCGACCTGCGTGTGATCGGCGAGGTCGCGCGCGACGAGTCCGACGCGCGTCCAGCGTTCGCCGTCTTCGCGCTCGGCCTGCTGTCGGCGAGTCTCGGGGCCTGGCTCTGGCTCGTGCTCAACACCGGCGGCGCAGATATTGGCGGCGCGGCGCTGCGCGTCTTGCTCTTCGGATCGCTCGCCGCGCTCGCCGCGTGGACGCTGTGGCTCGGCGTCAGCTGGCACGCGCTGCGCTCAATCTTCGCAGTCGAGGCTGACTTACCGACGCAGGCGCGGACAATGGCGCTCGTCGGCGGTTTCGCCGTCTGGCAAGTCTGTCTGTTCGCCGGGCCGGCCAGCTTCGCCGTAGGCCTGATCACGACCATCGCCGGCGTGCTGCTCGCCGTACTCGCGGTGCGAGCCGCTGCGCCCGAGGCCGACGACCGCGCTGCCGTGATTAGCGTCGGACTCGGTTTCGGCGTCTACGCGCTGGCGCTCTCGCTGCTCGCCGACCTCGTCGGCGTCGGCGCGGGAGTCTTCGTCCACGCGATTGGCTAAGTGCGGCTGGACCAGCTAGGTGATCGTCAACGGGACGCCAGCTGCGCAGAGCTCGCACTGCTCGGGCGAGTAGCTAGCCACATCGATCGCGAGACAAGCGAACGACTCCAGCTCGCCAAATCGAGTCGCGCCGTTGGTGCGGTCGATGACCAGCCCGACGCCGACTGCGCTGCCGCCCGCCTCTGCGACGGCGTCGAGCGTGTCGCGCACTGAACCGCCCGTCGTCAGCACGTCGTCGACCACGAGCACGGACTGCCCGGGTTCAATCGTGAAGCCCCGACCCAGATAACGCCCGCCCGATTCGCCCCGCTCGGCGAAGAACGCCTTGACCGACTCGCCTAGGTGTTTGGCGGTCTCGTGCGCGAGGAGAATCCCGCCCGTCGTCGGGCCGACGACGACATCGGGAGAGCGGTCGTGAAAGTGCGCGGCGATCTGACGGCAAAGCGACTCAGTCACATACGGCTGCTCGAGCAGGCGAAACTTCTCCACATAGACCTCGCCGTGGCGTCCCGATGCGTACTGAAAGTGCCCGCGCAGCAGCGCGCCCGCCGCTTCCAGGAGCGCCATCGCGTCAGCTTGACCGTCTGTGACGTGGCCCTCGCTCATGGTGCCTCGTTGCCCTCGTAATCGGTCGTCTCGAGCGAGATGTCACTCGTGATCTTGTCGAACGGGAACCAGCGAAACATCACTTCGCCCACAATCTGATCTTCGTGAATCGGGCCAAACGCATGCGAGTCCTGGCTGCTGTTGCGATTGTCTCCGAGCACAAAGTAATGCTCAGGCGGGATCACCGCCGGACCCCATTGATATCGGGGCGGTTCGGAAATGTAGTCGTGCTCGTTCAGCTCGACGCCATTGACGAACACGCGGCCGCCCGTGATCTCGACCGTGTCGCCAGGTAGGCCGATCACGCGTTTCACGAAGTCGTGCGGGCTCCGATAAGGCGGATGAAAGATGATCACCGAGCCGCGACTGGGGCCTGAGATCAGGAAGTCGCCGTTGCTGCGTCCAGGCAAGAGCGCGTCGAATGGGCCGAGGTCAACCTCCCAGTAGCCAATCTTGTTGACTAACACCAGTTCCGAGCTGGCCAACGTCGGCTGCATCGAGCGGCCCTCGACCTGGAAGTTCTGCACCGCTTCTCGCGCTAGCAGGAACACGATTAACCCAAGAATCGCGGTCTCGATGATCTCGCGCAGCGTGCCGTAACGCAGACTCATTCCGAGCGTCCCATACGAACGAGCTTAGCCGCGCGTACCATGATCAAACGCGACCTCTCGCCGTCGCCCGCGAGTGTGTACGGAGATTTGACAATGCGAGCCGTTCGTCTGTCCACGGCCGGACCGATCATCCGCCCCGACATGGACTCGCGCATGGGCGACAACATCAACGGCCCGTCGCTGATCCGCGCCCCGCAATGGTTGCCCAATCGACTCGGCGAGTTCTACCTCTACTTCGCCGACCACAAAGGCGATTACATTCGTCTCGCCGCGGCTGACGACTTGCTCGGACCGTGGCGCACGCACGAGCCGGGATCGCTGCGTCTCGAACAAACCGCGTTCCCTCACTCCAAGGACGCATTCGAGCCCCACCTCGCCGACGCGTTGCGTCGCGGTCACGCCTACCCGCACATCGCCTCGCCCGACGCTGTCGTTGACGACGACGCGCAGCAGATTCGGCTCTACTTCCACGGACAACTCGCCGACGGTCGGCAGGTTTCGCGCGTCGCAACCTCTGCCAATGGAGTCGACTTCGAGCCGCGCGGCGAGGTCCTCTCGACCAGCTATCTGCGCATGGTCCTGCTCGACGATGTCGATGATCCCGGGTGGTACGGCATGTCGATGCCGGGCATCATCTACCGCTCGACCGACGGACTGAGCAACTTTGAACAGGGACCGCAACTCTTTCCTGACAGCATGCGACACTGCGCGCTCCTGCGACGCCAGGACTCGCTCTGGGTCCTGTGGACGAATGTCGGCGACGCGCCCGAGCGCATCTACGCCTCGCCAATCGATCTGACCGGCGACTGGCGATCGTGGCGCGCCGGACCGGCGCGCGAGTTGATGCGTCCCGTCTACGACTGGGAAGGCGCAGACCTGCCGATCGCGCCCAGCGTGCGCGGCTTCGCGCCGCAACCCGTACACGAACTGCGAGACCCGGCTGTCTTTGAGGACGGCGACGACGTCTATCTGCTCTACACCGTCCAGGGTGAGCGAGGCATCGGCATCGCTCAGCTCGACTCGTTCTCGAGCCGATGATCTGCGGACTCTGAGTCCCCGTGGCGCGCGCGTACTACCCAGTCTTCTTCGACCTCACTGATCGTTCCGCGCTCGTCATCGGCGGCGGACGCCTGGCCCTCGAGAAGGTGCGCGGCCTGCTCTCAGCAGACGCTGGCGTCACGGTCGTTGCGCCTGATCTCTGTGCGGAACTCCTGGCACTGCGCGACGCCGGCGAGATCGAACACGTCAACCGCGCGTATCGGTCAGGCGACATGCAGGGACGCGCGCTGATCATGCCGCGCTTGAGGACCGATTCCGCAACGCCGCACTGCAGGCCGACGCGCGCGCCATTGGCGTACCCTTCAACGCCGCCGACGACCCCGACCACTGCGACTTCATCCTGCCCGCGGTCGTGCGGCAGGCGCCCGTGACCCTCGCCATCTCGACTGGCGGCGGCAGTCCCGCCATCGCTCGTCGATTGCGCGAAGAGCTGACCGACTATCTCGACGCTGACACGTCCAGCATGGCCGATCTAGTCGCCGAGGTCCGCGCCGACCTGCGTCGGCTCAGCGTCTTCCAACCGATCACGCCCGATGCGTGGCAACGCGCGATGGACGGACAGCTGCGAATCCTGCTCGCCCAGCGGCGACGGGGTCAGGCCAAAGCGCTGCTGCTGGCTCGACTTGGCTGTCGGCTGAGTGCGACCGAACAGCCAACGACGGGCGATTGACCATGTCACGCAGCTCGCGCATGTCGCGCGTCTGGAGGCTGGGCGGACGCGCAAGCGCCCTCTCTCTGATTCAGGCCGAACTGGCATCCCAGGCGTTGGGCGACATCGGCGTCAAGAGCGAGTTTGTTCCGATCACCACACAAGGAGACCGCGATCGCGTCTCCAGCCTGCGCGACATCGGCGGGCAGGGCGTCTTCGTCCGCGCAGTCGAGTCGGCGCTGCTCGATCGCGAGATCGACGTCGCCGTGCACTCGGCCAAAGACGTGCCGCCGCGCATCGACGAGAGCACCGAGCTGGTCTACCTGCGCCGCGGAGACGTGCGCGACGCGCTGGTCAGCCGTGCAGGAAGACTCGACGGACTGGCCGCGGAAGCGCGCGTCGGCACCGGCTCCAGACGCCGAGCCGCACAGCTGCTCGCATACCGGCCCGACCTCTGCATGGTGGACATCCGCGGCAACATCGACTCACGCATCAAGAGAGTGGAACGCGGTGAGTACGACGCGGTCATGCTGGCCGTCGCTGGTCTGGAACGGCTCGGTCTCCCGCCGACTGAGCTGTTGCCGATCGATCTGGTCATGCCCGCGCCCGGACAGGGCGCGCTTGTGCTCCAGTGTCGACGCGCCGACTTCAACGCCCTCAAATCCATCAATCACACAGCGACCGCCCAGGCGGTGAGCGCCGAGCGAGCCATGCTGCGCGCGCTCGGGGCCGGATGCTCGCTGCCTCTCGCGGCGCTGGCCGGCGTCCGCGGCGGCGAAGTCGTCCTCGCCGGACGACTCCTGAGCGTCGATGGTTCCGAGCGCATCGAGCTGCAGCGCTCTGACCCCGACCCCGAAGCCGTCGGCCGTGAAGTCGCCGAGACGCTGCTCGAGCGCGGCGGGCAGCGCATGATCGATGAGGATGCCGCTCAATGATCGATGTTCATCCCGTCCAGCATCCCGTCCTGCTGGTCGGCGCCGGTCCCGGCGACCCCGATCTGATCACGCTCGCCGGCGCCGAGGCGCTGCGTCAGGCCGATGTCGTGCTCCATGACCGACTCGTCAGTCGAGAACTGTTGCGGATCGCGCGGGCAGCCGAGCTTGTCGACGTGGGCAAGCGTCCTGGCGGTCCATCTCAGTCGCAAGCGGAGATCAACGACTTGCTGGTCGACCGCGCCCGACGCGGACAGCGCGTTGTGCGGCTCAAAGGCGGTGACCCGTTCGTCTTCGGTCGCGGCGGGGAGGAAGCCGAAGCGCTCTCCGATGCCGATGTTCCCTGGCGAATCATCCCTGGCGTCACCAGCGCTACCGCGGCCGCCGCCGCAGCGGGAATCGCCGTCACCGACCGCCGCGCGGCCTCGGCTCTGACGATCGTCACCGGTTCTGAGGGCGACGGCGGCGCGCCGCCGATCGACTGGACCGCCGTCGCTCAGGTCGGCGGCACGATCGTCCTGATGATGAGCTGGCGACAACTCGACGATGTCGTCGAGCGTCTGCTCGATTGCGGCCTCGCGCCCGACACGCCCGCCGCCGCCATCGAGCGCGCCACCACTCCCAATCAACGAGCGATCCGCGCCCCGATCGCAGCGCTCGGTGAACGCGCGACGGATCTGCAGCCGCCCGTCACGGTCGTGATCGGACCTACGGTTGACCTCGCCCGCGAACCAACTCAGGGACCGCTCCACGGTCGACGCATCGTCGTCACCCGCGCCCGCGCCCAGGCCGACTCACTGATTCGCCGACTTGCCGAGCTTGGCGCAGAAGTGATCGCTCTGCCGACGATTGAGATCGTCCCGCTTGAAGACGACGACTCGCGCTCGATGATCGACGCAGCCCTCGATCGCCTCGCCGCTGGCGAGTACCGCGTCCTTGCGCTGACCAGCGTCAACGGCGTCGACCTGTTCTGGCGGGCGCTGCGACAGCGCAACCTCGATGCTCGCGTCTGCGCAGAAGCGAGCATCGCAGCCATCGGCGCCGAGACGGCTCGCGCGCTCCAGCAGCGAGGCCTCGTCGCTGACGTTGTGCCTGAGGTCTACACATCCGAGGCGCTGGCTAACGCGCTACTCCGGAGTGATGTACGCGGTCAACGCATCCTGCTTGCGCGAGCCGCGCGCGGTAGCCGAGAGATCCGCCAACGGCTTCGCGACGCGGGCGCTACGGTCGACGACCTGGCGCTCTATGACACGATCACGCCCAATCCCGATCCAATGGGTTGGGAGCATCTGCGACACGGCGTCGATGTGGTGACGTTGACATCTCCCTCGACCGCGCAGGGTCTGGCTGCGATGATCAACGCCTCAAGCGATGTCTGCGACTTAGACTCGCTGCAGACCGTCTGCATTGGTCCGGTGACGGCCGAGGCGGCGCGGGCATTGGGGTTTCGCGTCGCCGCCATTGCCGAAGTTCACAACATGGCTGGGCTCATCAACGCGGTCCAGGAGTTCGTTCGCTCCGACCACCTGGCGACGGCGGGCTGAGCGGAGTCACAATGACGACTGGTTCCGATCCTCATGCGCGCGCCAACGTGAGTGAGATCGCCACGACTCACCGCATGCGGCGACTGCGTCGCTCCGACGGTCTGAGGCGCATGGTGCGCGAGACCCGTCTCGCGCCCAGCGACCTCATCTATCCCGTATTCGTCACCAGCGGACGCGACCGTCGCGAGCCAATCCCGTCAATGCCTGGGCAGTCGCGTCTATCAGTCGATCTGCTCGCGCAAGAGGCGGCTGAGCTGCGCTCGCTCGGCATTCCCGCCATGCTGCTCTTCGGACTGCCCGAGTCCAAGGACGCGCAAGGCAGCGGCGCCTGGGTTGAAGACGGCATCATCCAACAGGCGGCGCGGGCGCTCAAAGACGCGCAACCCGATCTCATCGTCGTCACCGATGTCTGCCTCTGCGAGTACACCGACCATGGCCACTGCGGCGTCCTCGGCGACGATGGCTCGCCGCTCAACGACGCCTCCGTCGAACTCCTCGCCCGCACTGCAGTCAGCCAGGCCGACGCGGGCGCCGACGTGATCGCGCCCTCGGACATGATGGACGGACGCATCGGCGTGATCCGGCGCCAGCTCGACGAGTCCGGCCACGCCGACCGCACGCTTCTCGCCTACTCGGCCAAGTTCGCCTCGGCCTTCTACGGACCCTTCCGCGATGCGGCCGACTCAGCCCCGCAGTTCGGCGACCGCAGCGCCTACCAGATGGATCCGCCCAACGGCCGCGAGGCGATGCGAGCGATCGAACGCGACCTGGCTGAGGGCGCGGACATCGTCATGATCAAACCGGCGCTGGCCTACCTAGACCTCGTCCGCCAGGCGCGCGAGCGCTCTGATGCGCCGCTGGCCGCCTACAACGTCAGCGGCGAGTACGCGATGCTCAAGGCGGCGGCCAATCATGGCTGGATCGACGAAGAGCGCGTCGTGCTCGAACTGCTCACCGGCATCCGTCGCGCCGGCGCCGACATGATCCTCACCTATCACGCCAAAGACGCCGCTCGTTGGCTCGCGCGTCGCGCCGATTAGTCTGCTTGTGCGAAGTCCAAGACAAACCGCGCATGCTCCAGCGCCGTTCACGATTCAGCGAGAGGCAGCGCCATGACAGAAACTAGCGTCGACGACGCCGTTGCAGCGCCGACCTCGCCCGCTCCGGCGACGATCGGCGCTGACGAGGCCGTGCGCAGCGTCCGAGCCGTCGCGTTCGACTGCTACGGCACGCTGCTCCAACTCGAAGAGCGTGAGTTCGCATCGCTGATCGAGCAGATGCTGCAGCAACACGGCGTCGATCACGCCAACGGCGAGCAGGTCTGGGATGCCTGGCTCGAAGCCTCGCGTGAGATGTCGCGCCGCGAAGGCCGTAATCCCGACCGCCCGCTCGACGGCCCCGAGCCGACCTTTCGCCCGTTCTCCGAGACTTGGCCCTACTTCTTCAGCGAGGCCTTCAAGCATCACTCGGTCGAGACAATCCCGGCCGCGACCGCGTTCCAGCATCTCTGGGACGTGCTATCGGTTGCGCCCGCCTATCCGGAGGTGGCGACGGTCTTCGCTCAGCTGCGGGCCCGGGGCTACCGGATCGCGATCGGCAGCAATGCCGACGATGACCACCTCGAGCATGCGCTCGAGCACGCCGGCATCGATGTCGAGCTCGTGCTCTCATCCGAGGAGGCGCAGAGCTACAAGCCGCGCAAGCCATTCTTCGAGCAGCTTTGCGCGCGTCTGGAACTCGACCCCTGCCAAGTGCTCTACGTCGGCGACAGTCCCTGGGCCGACGTCACCGGCGCCAACAACGCGGGCATGCCCGTCTACTGGGTCTCGCGCTACCCCGATCCCGAGCGCGAGCAGATGATGCGCTACCACCCAACCTGGAGTGGTGAGGACCTGACCGGCATCCTCGACGCCCTCCCGTCGACCGCGCCCGCCAGCTAACTGAACTCCGCACATCCGCTCGTTCGCCGCGGGTGACTCGATGTCCGCACCGCGGCCGCGACGACATGTGGCTGGTTGTCCACAGCATGTCCACCGCTCGTCCCACCTGACACGTGGTTCAGCAAACGATCAGATAGAATACTCACATATCGATCACCTAAGTGATCAATAGTTGAATCGGACTACAGGCGGTAGCCAACCGACTCAGGAGCGGCGTAATGCGCATTCAGACCTCACAGGCGGCGTTACAGCACGGTCTCAGCGTTGTCTCTCGTGCCGTCGCGGCCCGACACTCCCTCGACCAGCTGCGGCATGTCCACGTCGAAGCCGACGACGAAGGCGTTCGCCTGACCGCCACTGACACCGAGATCGCGATGATCTGCAGCATCGACGCAGTCGTCTCCGAGCCCGGCGCGATCACCGTGCCGCATCGCTTCATCAACGATCTCGTCTCCGCCCTGGCCTCGTCGGAAATCACGATTGACGTCGCCGACCAGTCGCTCGTCGCCCAGATTCGCGCCTCTGACGCCAACGAGTCCTCAATCCACGGCATGTCGCCAACGACCTATCCCAATATCCCCGGAGTCGGCGATGGCGACTGGGTCAAGATCGTCGCGCACGAACTGCGCGACGCGCTGCGGCACGTCGTCTTCGCCGCCGCCACCGACGACGGGCGACCCGTGTTGACCGGCGTGCACTTCCGATTCGAAGGCGAGAAGATGACGCTCGCCGCAGCCGACGGCTTCCGTCTCGCCGTCTACGACATGAACGTCGCGTCAGAGCTCAGCGAGCGACTTGAGATCACGGTTCCCGGTCGAGCGCTGACCGAACTGGAACGTCTGCTCACAGACGACGACTCTGCGGTCGAGATGTACATCCACCACGACCGTACCTACGTCCGCTTCCACGTGCGGTCGGTGCAGATGACCGCCCAGTTGATCCAGGGCAACTACCCCAGCTTCGACCAACTCATCCCATCCGAGTACTCCACGCGCGCGATTCTGCCAGGTCCCGTGTTGCAGGGCGGCGTGCGCTCGGCTGCCGTGTTCGCGCGCGAGTCGAGCGGCATCATCCGCCTAATCTTTGAGGGCGCCGACTCCGACCAGCACATTACGCTGACTGCGCGAGCCGAAGAGCTCGGCAATCACCGCGGACGCGTCGACGCCGTGATCGAAGGCGAAGACTCACGCATCGCCTACAACGTGCGCTACCTGCAGGATGTGCTCCAAATCGCAAGCGGCGCCGCCCCAGCAGAAGTCGCCATGGAAACCAGCGGTCCCAGCAATCCCGGCGTCTTCCGCGTCGTCGGGCGAGATAACTATGTCCACGTGCTGATGCCGATGTTCGTGCAATGGGAGGACGCTTGAGGCGCTCTTGACAACTGTCGAGCCTCGAGTCTCGTATGTCGGCCGTCGAGTGCTTCGAAATCACCGGCGTCGTTCGTGATCCTGCCGGACGAATCCTCGGCTACTGCGGCGATCAACCGTTTCGCTGGCAAGTCTTCGTCACCGACCTCGTCGACGACATCGAGGGCGGCCGCTACCGCTACGTTGTCAGCGGAGCGCGAGGTCGGAAGATCGACGTCGTGGTCAGCGTCGGCGGGAAAGGCAAGTACGTGCGCAGCGATCCTGACGCAGGCGCTGACCTGATCGAGCAGTTACCTCGCTGCTGACCACGTGCGCTCGTCAATGTGAACGCCTCGAAAGGGGGGTGCGGCGTGGCGCTGACCGTATCGGCACACGCCCACGGAATTGCGGCGCGCGAGGCGCTGGACGAGGCGCTTGAACGCGCCAAGACTCCAGGCGGCGCGCCCGACCCGCTCGCGCCCGTCACGATCGTCGCGCCATCGGCCTCGGCCGGCTATCACATCCGCCGAGCGCTCGGCCGCCGAACGGGCGACGGCGGCAATCGTGGCGGCATCGTCAATGTGCAGGTCAAACCGATGCAGGCCCTGCTCGAGCTCATCGGCTCGGCCACGCTCGCCGCACAGGGGCGTCGACCGCTACCCGACAGCTACCGCAGCGAAGCCATCCGCGCCGTCGCCGAGGCCGGCAACCCCGTATTCGGCGACGTGCCTGTCGAGGGCGCAGTACTGCGCAGTCTGAGCCAACGCTTCGACGAGTTCGACCAGTGCGACCAGTCCCAGCTCGACGCAATCGCTTCCGGCAACGAATTCGCCGCCTGGCTCGTTGATCGCTATCGCGCCTATCTCGAGCGAACGGCCCAGTTTTACAGCCGCCGCGATCTGGCCAATTCGGCCGCTGAAGCGCTGCGCGAGCCTCTGCCCGTGCTGCGCGACATCGGATCGGTGATCGTCTATCTGCCCAGCGAGCTGAGCCCGTCGCAGCGAGACGTCCTTCACGCTTTGTCGCGCTTCACCGACGTCGAGGTGCTGCTCGGACTCACAGGCGACGCCGAATCTGTCGATCACCACGTGATCGCCAGTTGGAGCGCTGAGTCTGACATTGACCCGCCCGGCCCCGATTCAACGGCGACGTTGCCGACCGCAGATCGCATCATCCAGGCGCCTGATGCCGAAGAAGAAGTGCGCGCGGCCATCCGCGACATCGTCCAATCACTGCTGGCCGAGGAGCCGTTGCCGCTGGATCAGCAAGCCATCCTCTACCGCCACGCCGATCCCTACGCGCGCATCTGCGCCGAGCAGCTCGATGCCGCGGGCCTCGTCTGGAACGGACACCTCACCCAGACGCTCGGACAGTCGATCGCGGGACGCGTCCTGGCCGGGCTCGCCGACTTGTTCGCCGCCGCGAATCCCATATGGACGACGCACATCGCATCATGGATCGGCGCCGCCCCAGTCCGCGACGCGCAGCGCGAACTGGCGCCAACCGCGCGATGGAACCAGCTCGCCACGCGCGCGCATCTGATCCGCGGCCCAGATGACTGGCTTGAGCGGCTCGACCGCTATCGCGGAACCTGTCGCGATGACCTCGAACAGCTGGCGCGAGATGCCGACAACGATCGCCCCGGTCGTCGGCGCTGGATCGAGGCCGAGATCGCCCAGGTCGACGCGCTCACGGAGTTCGTCCGACAACTGGTCAACGAGATCCACCGAGCCCGCGGCGAGGAGCGCTGGTCAAGATTCGCGCAGCTCGCTCGCGAGCTGTTGGCGCGATTGCTCGGCGATCGCTCCGTCTTCGCCGCGCAGATCACGGGCGACGACGACCGCGAGCTCGCCCGTTGGGACGACGTCGAGTCGCTGCTCACCGAGCTCGCCGCGCTCGACGATCTCGAGCCGGCGACGCCAGAGCGGTTCGCCGCCGCCGTTCGACGCGGTCTCGAACGCACCGTCGGTCACCAGGGCCGCATCGGTGACGGAGTCTACGTTGGCTCAATCGCTTCGACGGCCGGGATGCATTGGCAGTCAGTCCACATCGTCGGCGTCGCTGAGCGCGCCCTGCCGCAGGTTCGACCCGACGACCCGCTGCTCAACGACCGTCTGCGCGCCAGCGCCAATCTCTCCCTCAGCATCGACCACTTGCGGGCGGAACGTCGCGACTATCTCGTCGCCCTGCACGCCGGTCGGCGACGAACGCTCAGCTATCCACGCGTCGATATGCGCTCGCAGCGGGCGCAGCTGCCCAGTCGCTGGTTGCTCGAGTCAGCCACAGCGCTCAACCAGGGCGAGCGAGTCTACGCGTCGTCGATCGACGACGTTGCACCTCACATCGTCAACGTCATGCCCTCGTTCGAGCACGGGTTGCGCACGACTGCAATGCCGTCTGACATTCACGAATATGACCTGCAAAGCCTGAGACTCAGTCGACAGCCCGCGCGTCACCCGTTGACGCGACGGTTTCCCGCTTTGGCGCGCGGATTCGCCCGCGACGTTGAGCGACGCCAATCGCTCACTCGCTGGGACGGGCTCGTCGCCGGCGGCGCGTCGGAAGCGTTGACCAGACCGCATTCAGCCTCTGCCCTCGCAGACTGGGCGATCTGCCCATATCGCTACTTCCTCTCGCGCATATTGCAGATCGAAGAGCGCGACACGCTGCGGGACGAGTACCAGATGTCAGCGCTCGACAGAGGCGCCCTGATCCACGGCATCCTCGATCAGTTCTTCCGCGACTCAACCTCGCCGCCCGGCGCCGATACTCCCTGGTCCAATCGTGATCACCAGCGCTTGCTCGACATTGCCGAACGACACTTCGAGCGCGTCGAGCAGCGCGGACTGAGTGGACGAGCCATCCTCTGGCGCGGCGACCGCCGACAGATCCTCGACGACTTCGAGCGCCTGCTCGCCGAAGACGCCGTCAAGCGAACAGAGTTCAATTCGGTCCAGATCGAGAGCGAACTCGTCTTCGGCGACCTGCCCGACAGCCGCGGCGACGTCGAGCTTTCTCTCCCCGACGGCACAGCGATGCGTCTGCGCGGGATCATCGATCGCGTTGACCGAGTGGGCGACGGACTCGGCCCTCAACGGCTATTCGTGATTGACTACAAGACTGGACAAGAGAGCCCCAAGGGCTCAGATCTGAACAAAGATCCCGTCGTCGGCGGGACGTATCTCCAGCTGCCTGTCTACGCGCATGCCGCAAGGCAGCTCTATGGACTTCGCGCTGACGCCCCGCTGCGTTCCGCGTACTGGTTCATCACCGAGCGAGGGGAGTTCGCCTTCAACGAAGTGGTCTGGGACGAGCCGGCGCAAGCGCGCTTCGCCGCGACGCTGCAAACCATCGTCGACGGTATCCGCGATGGCCGATTCCCGGCCAACCCAGGCGATGACGACAGTCGCTCCAGCAACGGCGGCGCGCACTGCCGTACATGCAGCTTCGACGCCGTCTGCGACGTCAGCCGGCGCCGACGTTGGGAGCAGATTCAGGACGATCCGCAGATCGCCAGCTACGTTCAGATGACGCTCGCCCCCGAGCAGGATGCGTCGGCGTCATGACGCTCGCCGACCAGGACGCCCGCACGCGGATCGAGACCAGCCTCGACGAGACGCTCTTCGTCGAAGCCGGCGCCGGCACCGGCAAGACGCACCAGCTCGTCGAACGGATCGTCAATCTGATCGCCGACGGCGGCGTCCCCGCCAGCGCGATCGCGGCCATCACCTTCACCGAGAAGGCCGCCGCCGAGCTCTACGATCGCGTCCTCGAGGCGCTCGACACGGAACGCGCCCGCAGCGACGACCCCGCCCGACAACGGCTGTTCGCCGAGGCCGCCGCCCAACTTGACCGGGCGGCGATCGAGACGCTGCACGCCTTCGCCGGACGCATCCTGCGCATGCACCCGATCGAGGCCGGTCTGCCGCCCGCGATCCGCATGCTGGACGACTCGGAAGCATCGCTCAGATTCAACGAACGCTGGAACGACGGCCTCGACGCCATCCTCGAAGATCCCGAGCTTGCCGATTCGCTGCTCTTCGCCTTCGACGCCGGCGTGACGCTCGATAGTCTCAAGGCAGTCGCCCAGGCCCTGCATGCCAACTGGGACAGAGCCCTGCGCCCCGAAGCCGAACTGAGCGCGTCGCCTGTCGATGCCGAGTCGTTCCTCGGCCGGCTGCGCAGCGTGATCGGCGAGCGACATCGTTGTCTGAGCGAAGAAGACAAGCTCTACCTGCGGCTCAACGAGTACGAGGCGTATCTGCAGCGGTTGATCGCGGTCCGAGATCGCCCTGGTCGCTTCCTCAAGCTGCTCGCCGAGAAGCGGGCGCCGGCATTCAAAGTGACCAGGGTCGGAAACAACAAACACTGGCCCGACGGCGAACTGCCGCAGATACGCGAACGGATCCTCAGCCTCATTGAGATGCGCGATGAGCTGCGAACCCAACTCCTGCAGAGCGGCTGCGCGCCCGTCGTCAACGCGATCCGCCAGTTCGTCCTCAACGACGCCGAGCAGCGCCGCCGCGACGGCGTGCTCGAGTTTCAGGACCTGCTCGTCCGCGCCAGCGCGCTGCTCGAGTCCAACGACGCCGTCGCCGCTGCCCTGCGCGAGCGCTTTCAGCGTCTGCTGATCGACGAGTTTCAGGACAACGACCCGCTCCAGACCGGCATCATTGACGCCATCACCCAAGGCGAGGCGGGACGCGCCTTCTATGTTGGCGACCCCAAGCAGTCGATCTACCGCTTCCGCCGCGCCGACATCAAGCAGTTCAATCGCGTCAAAGACGAACAGCAAGCGGGACTGACCCGGCTGACGCAGAACTTTCGCTCAGCTCCAGGCGTGACCACGTTCGTCAATCAGGTCTTCAGCAAGCTCATGGGCGGAGTCCAGGTCGACCCCGCGAGCGACGGGTCCGCCGCGCAGTTGGTGGACATCGACGGACAGGCCGAGTGGGACCAGCTGCATCCCTATCGCACGCCGTACGACGATTCGACGCCTGTGGTCACGGTGCTCGACGAGGTGTTCGACAAGTCGGTCTCGGCCGCTCAAGTGCGGCGCATCGAGGCCGATGCGCTGGCCCGCATGATCACTGACGCCGTCGCCTCTCGTTGGCAGGTGTACGACCGCTCCGAGGACTGCTGGCGCGACGCGCGCTTCGCCGACATCGCGGTCCTCGCACGGTCTCGCTCTGGATTCCAGCAGCTGCTGACAGAGCTCGAAACGCAACAGATTCCGTACCGCCTCGAGAGCCGCTCGCTGATCTACGACTCCGAGCAGGTACGTCAGCTGCTCAGCCTGCTGCAGTCGATCGATGACCCAACCGACCAGATCGCGCTGCTCGCCGCACTGCGCTCGCCCGCCTTCGCCTGCGCCGACGACGATCTCTACCACTGGAAGCGCGCCGGCGGCCTGTGGGACTATCGCCAGTCAGCGCCGGCCGGCCTCAGGCCCGACGATCCCGTCGCCGAGGCGATGAGCTGGCTGCGCGACGCCGCCGCTGGAAGATGGCAGCTAACCGTCAGCGCGCTCGTCGGACAGGTGATCCGCGAACGCCGTCTCATGGAGCTGGCCGCGACGGCGCGACAGCCTCGCGAGCACTGGGCTCGCTACCGCTTCCTCCACGACCAGGCGCGCGCCTTCAGCGACCGCGGCGGCGCCACTCTGACCGAGTTCCTCGCCTGGGCTCGGCACCAGGCCGAAATGGACACGCGCGTCGACGAGTCCGTCGTCCCCGAAGCCGACCACGACGCCGTGCGGATCATGACGATCCACGCGGCCAAAGGGCTTGAATTCCCGATCGTGGTCAGTTGCGGACTCAACGTGAACCGTCCCGATCGACCACCGACATTGCTCTGGCAGCCCCATGGTCGGCCCGAAGTGAAACTCGGCGGAGGTCTCGAGACCGCCGGCTTCGCCGAGCTTTGGGAGCGTGACAAGCTGCTGCAGCTGCAAGAGCTCGTGCGACTGCAATACGTCGCCACGACGCGCGCTCGCGACCACTTAGTCGTCAGCCTGTACCGAAAGTCGACTGGTCCAGCGTCCAAGCGAAAGAACGACGCTCAGCGCGTCGCTGAGGCGCTGGGCGAACACCATCCTGGCGCGCCGTACCGACTTCTCAGCCACGACGACACTCCCCTCGCGTCGCCGCTGGCCGAGGAGCAGAACGCGCCAGACGCCGCCCCGCAACCCCTCGATCGCGACCGCTGGCTGGCGCAGCGCGAACAGGCGGTGCGACGCTGGGCGACCTCACCGCGCGCCTCCGCGACCGGCGTCGCCGCGCTCGCTGACTCAGGGCGCGAAGCGCCGGCTCCGCGACTGAATCTCGAACCGGGCGACGATCTGCCCCCCTGGCGGCGCGGGCGGGCGGGCACGGCCATCGGCCGAGCGACACATGGCGTGCTGCAGGTCATCGATCTCGAACGCGCCGATCCAGTTGCGTTGGTCAACGCCGCTCGAGCCCAGGCCGCGGCCGAGTCGCTCAGCGGCGCTGCGGCCGCCGAGGTCGAACGCCTCGCCCTGCGCGCCACGAGAAGCGCAACGGTGCGCGAGGCGGTCGCCGCCGACCGCTACTGGCGCGAGCTCTACGCCGCCGTCGAGATCGACGGTGTGCTCCTTGAAGGCTTCGTCGACCTGCTCTACGAGACCGACGCCGGTGAGTTGGTCGTCGTCGACTACAAGACCGACGCGCTCTCGCCGGGTGAAGCGGTCGATGAAGCCGTGCAACGCTATCGCCTGCAGGCCGCGGCCTACGCGCTGATGCTCGAGGCGTCGCTCGACCGACCCGTAGCCCGCTGTCTGCTGCTGTTCCTGCACGCCGACGAAGCGCGCGAGGTCTCAGATCTCCCAGAAGCGATCAGCGAAGTCCGCGCAGCGCTCGCCCGCAGCGCTCAACCAACCGCCCCAGCCAGCTAACCTCGCGGACCGATCTGCTCGACGCTCGCTAGGCTCGTGGCATGGCGATCTATCTGTTTCACGGCGAGGATCGATTCGCCCGCCTGGAAGCGGTTGCCGCGCTGCGCCGTGAGCACGACTCCGACGGCGCGCTCGCCAACAACTCGGTGAGCTTCGACGGCGCGCGCCTCACGCTCAGCGAGCTCGGCGCGACGGTCTCCGCGGCGCCCTTCCTCGGCGGCGTGCGCTGGGTCCGCGTCGACGGCCTCTGCGCGCGCTTCGGCGATGCTCGACGCGGGCCCCGTCAACTCGGTGACTGGGACCAGCTCGCCGACGTCTTGTCCCAAGCGCCACCGACCACGGTGCTGGTCTTCGTCGAGGACGAACTGCGCCGCAACAATCCGATGCGACGCCTGATCGAGCCGTTCGCCGATGCGCGGGAGTTCGCGCGCCTCGCGCCGGCCGAGGCCACCGAATGGCTGCGCGCCGAGGTCCGACGTCGCGGTCTGCACATGACCCGCAATGCCGCGCAAATGCTGGTTGAGCGCGCGGGCGGCGACCGCGGCGCGCTGACCCAGGCCGTCGACAAACTCTCGCTCTACGCCGGCGAGGCCAACGTCGACGAAACAATCGTCGAGGCGATGACGCCGGCCCAGCGCTCAGTCAGCATCTTCAATCTCGTCGATGCCGTCGCCGAGCGGCGATTGGCCGACGCGATGCGCGCGCTCGACGGCGTCCGCGCCGAAGGCGAGACCGAACAGCGCATTATCCACATGCTCGCTCGCACCTACCGGCAGATCGTGGTCGCCCGCGAAGTGCTCGATGCGGGCGGTCAAGACAATCAGATTCAAGAGGCGCTGAAGACCAACTTCAGTTGGCTCGCCCGGCGCGTTCGTCGACAGGCCCAGGCCTATTCGCAACGAACAGCCGACGCCGCTCTGGGGCGGATTCTTGATGCGGAGACCGCGATCATTGACTATCGACTGGGGCGCGGCGGCCCGACAGAGGAAGTCGCCGTCGAACTACTCGTGGCCGAGCTCGCCGGCGCCGGCCATCAGCGAACTCGCCCGCGTCAGACCTCGAGCACCGGGTTGTAACACGCCACCCGCTGACCGATCCGCCCGCCCGCCACTTCGCTCAGTGGCGGCTCCGCCTCCGAGCGACATTGCGTCAGCGCCTTGGGACAGCGCTCCAGATAGGCGCAGTGCTCGCCCACGTCTTCGCTCGTCAGGTCTGGCAGACCCCCGGGAATCTGCCGCAGTCGCGTCCCGCGCCGGCGATCCAGGCGCGGCAATGTGTCGAGCATCGCCCAGGTGTACGGATGCCGCGGCTGGCGAAACAGCGGCGTGACCTCGTCAACCTCCATCATCCGACCGGCGTAGATGATCGCTACCCGCTCAGCGATCTGCGCGACGACGCCCATATCGTGCGTAATCAACAGAATCGCCGTACCGCGTTCGTCACGCAGCCGCTCGAGTTCGTAGAGAATCTGCGCCTGCACTGTGACGTCCAGCGACGCCGTCGGCTCGTCGGCGATTAACACCTGCGGGTCGAGCGCCGTCGCGATCGCGATCATGACTCGCTGACACATGCCGCCTGAGAGCTCGCCCGGGTACGACTTGGCGATCCGCACCGGATCGGGCAGCTGCATCGAGTTGAGCGCCTCGAGTCCGCGCTCGCGCGCTTCCTTCTTGTTCACATCGCGGTGCGACGTGATCACTTCCTCAACCTGTTGCCCGACGGTGATGATCGGATTCAGGCCGGCGATCGGATCCTGGAAGATCATCGAGATCTGGTCGCCACGAATCTGCTGCAGCTCGCGTCGATCCATTTCGCCGATGTCTCGGCGGTCGTACAGGATCGTCCCCGAGGTCTGCTCGGCGTTGCGCGGCAGTATGCGCAGAATGGCGAGCCCGAGCGTAGTCTTGCCTGAACCGCTCTCGCCGACCAACGCGACGATCTCGCCGCGCTCCAACGTCAGACTGGCGCCGCGCACGGCGCGCACCGGCGCTTCCCGCGTGCGGTACTCGATGCTGACGTCGTCAATGGTCAGTACGGGAGCCACGCACTCAGTCTAGGCAGCATGCGCGCGCCCGAGGCCGGTGAGCCTCCGACGCAGTGGTCAGCTTGGTCGGCGAATGATCGATACCACGCGGCCCTGGACCATCATGTTCGATTCATCTGTGTAGATCGGATCCATGGTCGGATTCTCAGGCTGCAGCCGCACCTGACCCGATTCGTAGAAGATCCGCTTCAGCGTGCAGATGTTCTCTTCGCGCAGCCAGACGGCCGCCATTTGCCCGTTGGACACGTTGGGCGTCTCTTCCAGAATCACCGTATCGCTGTCGGCGATCAGCGCGTCGATCATCGAGTCGCCGCGGACGGTCAACGCGAAGACGCGCTCGGGATCGCGTCCAGCCAGCATGTCCGAGGTGACGCTGATCCGACTCTCAGCATGATCGACATCGACGCCGTCCGGCATCAACGAGCGCGTGCCGGCGGCGATCGATCCCATCAGCGGCACGCTGAGCGAGGAGGCGCTCGGCTCAATCACGGCAGGCTCGATCGGCTGAATCAAGGAGATTGTCCGCGCCCGCTCGCGGTCGCGGCGGATGTGACCCTCGCGCTCGAGGATCTTCAGGTTGTAGTCGGCCACCGACGTGGACGAGAGATTGCAGCCCTCGACAATGTCGCGCACCGAAGGCGGATAGTGGTACTTGGCGAAATAGTCGCGCAGATAGGCGAGAATGCGCTCCGGCTTGTCCGAGCGCGGTCCCCGCTTTCCGCGTCGACGCGACGTCGCCGATTCCGACGTCATCTCGTCTGTGGTCATGGTCGTGGTCCGTTCAGTCATGGTCTGCATCCTGTCCAGACGTCGCCCGCGACTTGTCCGTTCGCGAACGCTGTGTGAAGATTGGCGCAATCGCTCCTACCCGACATAACGCGAGCGTAGCACAAAGTGCCGCGCAGGTGTGCGAAACGTCAGTTCTGCGTCATGACCTCTATTCTGCGCGTATAGGCTGATCCTGTCAAGAACGCTCTCTTGTTTGCTGCAGTTCGCCGTGAAGGACCGCTCCATGACCATGCCTCCCGAAACCGACAACAAGGTCGGCCTCGTCGTCGCCGCGCATCCCGATGACCCCGACTTTGGCGCCGGCGGCACCGCGGCCCTGTGGACCACGCTCGGTTGGGAGATGCACTACCTCGTCGTCACCAATGGCGCCAAAGGCAGCGCCGATCCCGAGATGACCTCGCAGCGCCTCGTGCCGATGCGCGAACAGGAGCAACGCAACGCGGCCGACGAACTCGGCGTCGTCAGCTGCACCTTCCTCGGCGCCGAGGACGGCGAGCTGGAGTACGAACGCCAGTACCTCGGCGGGATCGTCAAAGCGATCCGTCGCTTGCAGCCCCATGCCGTCTTCACGCACGCCACCGACTACATCCATCGCCGCGCGCTCGAGGCCGATCCATCCGATCCGCTGTCGCAATGGCGCGGGTTCATCAACCATCGCGACCATCGCTGCACCGGCGAGATGACGCTCGACGCCGTCTATCCCACCGCTCGCGATCGACTCAACTTTCCCGAGCATCTCGACGAGGGTCTCGAGTGTCACAAGGTCGCCGAGCTCTTCATCTGGGGCAGTCGCGACGCCAACTTCGACATCGACATCACTGAGGTCATCCAGACCAAGATCCGCGCGCTAACTCGGCACGTCTCGCAGTTCGGCGACCGCGGCGAAGACTTCATCGCCAACGTCGAGAAGCGCTGGAGTTCGGCCGACGGACGCTACTACGAGCACTTCGAACGCGTCTCGCTGCCTGTCTTCTAGAGGCTGGCGTCCGGCGAAACTCAACCGAGCTGGACGCCCCGATGCCGCCGCCACCCCGTTTCTGTCCGCAGTGCGGCGCGCCGCTTGAGTCCGGCCAGCCGCAGCTGCGCTGTCAGCGCTGTGAGTGGGTCCACTACCTCGATCCCAAAGTCGCCGTCGTCGTGCTCGCCACTGACGAGCGCGACCGCTTGCTCTACATCCGTCGCAACCACGAACCGGCCATGTATCAGTGGAGCTGGCCCTCGGGATTCGTCGACGCCGGCGAGCGAGTCGAAGACGCCGCCGCGCGCGAAGTCCGCGAGGAGACTGGCGTCGAAATAGAGGTGGGTGACATGCTCGGCGTCTGGTCGGCGAGTGGTGAACAGGTCATCGTGATCGCGTATCGCGCGACCGCGTGCGGCGGCGAGCTCAGACCCGGTCCCGAAGCGCTCGCAGCGGCCTGGATTCCGCTGCTTCCGCCCCAGCGTCGACCGCCGCTCGTCTTCTCCCACGACGCCGACATCTTGCGCTCATTCATCAGACCACAGCGGTAGACGCTCGCGACAGTGGTCGCAGATCAGTACGGCCTCGGTCTGCATCTCGCCGCCGCGCGTCACAGTCATGATCACCTGCCGCACGTGATCCTCGCAGTATCGGCGAGTGCAGCGCTCGCAGAGCAGCGTGTGCGGCTGCGCGCAGTCCGGCTGGCCGCAGCGCCGCGCCAGGTTGCGTTCCGCCGCTTCGGCTTTGAACACCAAATGCCGCGCGACATCGACCCGCCGCATCTCGCAGCGCTCCTCGACGCAGATCTCCTGGCCGTCGTCCTGCACGACGCCATGTCGAGCGCAGAACCCCTTCGCGCAGTACTGGCATTGGCCGATCATCGGTTCGCGACAGCGACGCAGCCGACGGCGATGGTCGCACCGGGTCGCCTTGCGGTACTCGCGAATCTCCACCCGACGCGCCCTCAGCACACCACGCGCGACGGCCGCGCGCGCCCCATCACCCTAACCCGCTCCCCGCAGGGCGAAGGGACCTGTTCTGAGAGCTCCCCCGTTTGGGGATCCTTCGCGGAGCGACTGAGGGGGCCCTCGACCTCAGCGTTGGACAGCGTTGGGGTGAGGGTCCCAGCCCCCGATTCAATCGGGGGCCTGCCCGGGACCGCTACAAGAGCTGCCCGATAGCAACAAAGCAGGTCCCCGAACGAGTCGGGGACTGGGCTGAGGGGCCCGTCAGGACTAGAGGCGAAGCTTGCCGTGGGACGGCTGGCGGCGGCGCTGGCGACCTTCTTCGACCGCCTGCTCACGCTCGAGCTCAAAGACCGAGATGATGTTGCTCTCGTAGACGTATCCGCATGACAGGCAGCTCGAGTACACGCTGTGCGCGTCGGACTCGACGAGCATCATGCCCGAACAGCGGGGACACTTCGACGGAGGAGTCACTGGCATCGGTCGAACTCGCTTTCTCGCCCGCTCTCTCGTGCGATCCGCGCTTGTGAATCTGCGCACGAGCCGGGCTCTGAGAAGTTTGTGAAACAATGCACATTATGGACCTCGCGCTCAGCGGCTGTCAACCGGTCCCGAGCTCAGGCCGCCAACTCCACCTTCGCCACCCCCTTGTGACGCGCACTCAGCCATGTGATTTTCACTGCTGTGGGCCCAATATGTGTCGTGTGACACACTACATCCCGCCAACGGCCCCGAATCCGCCTGCCGATATGCTCGAACTCCAATGCGACGCACCTCCGACCGACTCGCTGTATTCGCGCTCGCCCTGCTGCTACAAGCCGCGGCGCACTACTTCCTCGGGCCGCCGCCGGAGGGTCGACCAACCTGGCTCGCCTGGGCGCTGGCCAAGAGCCGACAGCTCGTATCGTTGCCCCCGCGGCTGCGAGTCTTCGCGCCCTTCGCCGCCTCGTTGGCGGCGATCCGCGCCGCCGCGCTGATCGAGCGCGGACGCCCCGGCGGCGCTGGTCGCGCCGTCTCGATCCTGTTCCAGGCGCTCGCGCTCGCGGCCACATTCGACGCCTACCGCGGTCTGCGAAGCGTCGACGCCGCCCAACGCCAGCTCAGCCAGACCGCCGTGGACTCGCAAGGTCAACCAGTCACAGCGCACGACAGCGATCGCATCGAGGCGGAGATCGGACGCCTCGCCAACGCCCCCAACGAGAGCGTCGTCGGGCCCTGGGCCGCCTACGCCGCGCTCGACCTCTCAGGCGCCGTCGCCTACGCCGCCGTCGAGTCGCTCGGCGGACCGATGGCCGGCCCCGGCTCCGACGGACCGCTCGCCGCGATGCTCGACCCGCGACGCCGACTCGTATCGGTGCGACGCGGCCGCGACGCCGTCGCCGCCGCCGCAACGCTCGCCGCGCGCGGTCGCTCCGAGCTCGAACCGCCCGAGCTGGAAGAGCTCGCGCTCGGCGCCGATATGCCCATGCCCGTCACGGCGATGTCCGTCGCGCTCGACCGCCGCGCGTCGTGGAATGGACAGTCGGTTGGCTGGCAACGTCCGACGCCCAACCTCGATGATCTCAGCCGCGCCCGACGATTGCACATCAAGGCCCTGGCCGTGCTCGCCGCCACCGCCGCCGGCGTCATCGCGTTGGGTGAGCTCTTCCGTCCGGCAAGGTCCGCTGACAACGACTGGACCGAGTAACGCCGCGCCCTTGCTAAGATCACTCAGACGACAACGACCAACGCTCACGCGCGCCCCGTGCGCCCGATGACTGGAGTCCAACATGCCGCAGTTTCCTTCCGTCGAGTGGTTTGAAGCGGTGCGCGACACCGTCTCCGACGACCCGCACTGGCGCAACTTCGGAATGATGGACTGCGCCATGGGCGTCAATGTCGGCGACACGACGATCAAACTCGTCTTCGACGGCTACGACATCCCCGAAATCGCCGACATCTCCAACCGCGCCGAGGACGAGGACCTCGACTTCACGCTCGTCATGCCCGAAGAGCGTTGGCGCGAGATGATCGAGAACATCCAGTCCAACGGCCAGGCCGACCTGCATCACACGCTGAACACGATCGACCTCGAGACGCCGGAAGAGCTCGCCAAAGGCGAGGACTACAACCGCCGCGATCTCTTCTACCGCTTCAACCAGACCCTGCAGGATTTCTTCGACGCGAGCTCCTCGGTCGAGACGACCTTCGCTTAACGCGTCATAGCCGCCCTGCGCCGCGACGGCCGTCTCGCCGTTCGGACGCCATAGCCCGCCCACCGCCATACTCGCGGGCGAGCGCGGGTTTGACGGAAACTGATCGTGGAAACGAGAGATTTCTGCAGACATCTGCGTGTGTTCAACCGCTAGTGGACGGTTCGATCAGGCGGGGGTAGCCTCGCAGAACATAACTGACACACCTGCGAGGACCGCCCGTTGGCAATCTCCGTCAAGCTGATTGACCACACGCCCGATCCCATCCGGGCGCTGTACATGGCCTACCGCGTCTGCTACTCCGCTCTGACGCCCCAGCAGGTGCTCGACCGGATTGACGACGAACGCATCTCGCACGAGAAAATGCTCGAATTCGTCGAGGCGCGACTGCTCACGGGACACATGTCGCCGCTCGAACAGGTGCACTTCGAGTTCGGCATCTCAGGCGTCTCCCGCGCCTTCTCGCACCAGTTCGTCCGACACCGCATTGGGATCAGCTTCGAGCAGCAGAGCCAACGCTATGTCACCTTCCCCGGCGGCAAGTTCCCCTTCACCGTGCCGCGCACCGTCGAGCGCGCAGGACTCGGCGACGACATGGCGGCCTTCTTCGCTCAGGCGGGCGCGCTCTACGAGAAGATGGTCGAGGCCGGCGTCCCCGCTGAAGACGCGCGATTCCTCCTGCCCAACGCGACCAACACCAACTTCAAGATCACGGTCAACTTCGCCTCGCTGCTGCACATCGCCGACCTCCGACTCTGCACGCGCGCGCAATGGGAGTTCCGCAAGGTCGTCTCGCTCATGCGGGCCGAAGTCGTCAGAGTCGCGCCCGAGCTCGGCAGGCAGCTGCAGCCCAAGTGCGGCGAGCGCAGACTCGGCTACTGCGACGAGGACTACGAGGCCTGGGAGGCCTGCCCAATTGGGCGCAAACGCCCGCATAAGACGGAGCTCTTCAACCTCTACGACGCCTACCGACAGGGCGAGCTCGACGACCTCGACGCCGACGACATGGCCCTGATCGCCGCCGACACTGACGACGCGCCCGCATTCATCCACTGATCCGCTGATTGACCCGTCACTCCGCGGTCGGCTTCAGCAGCTCCAGCAACTGTACGAAGTTGCCGTCCGGATCGAGCAGCGTCGTCACCAGACCGCCCCACGATTCGCGCTCGGGCGGCCGATGCACCCGCACCGCAGCATCGTTCGACCTCACGCGCGCATACTCCGCCTCGACATCATCGACGAACAGGTTGATCTGCATCCGCGCCGGCTCCTGGGTTGGACCGTCGATCGACGAGTGATCCAAAATCCGAATGAACCCGCCGGCCGCAGCGAAGACCGGGTCGCGAAAGCGGGCCATCCGCTTCAATCCCAGCGTCTCGCCGTAGAAGCGCGCCATCGCCTCCGGCTGGTCAGTGCCGACCATGATCGTCAGCTCGCGGACCTCCACGCGCTCCCAACGCCCTCTAGCCGAACAGTGCGGTCTGCTCCAGTACGCCTGCTCGGATCAATCAGCTCAGACTTCGAACGCCAGGCCGTCGCTGGCGATCAGAATCGTACCGTCGAACTTGCTCCGCGCGGCGGCCAACAACTCAGCTTCGCGTTCCTCAGGCACGAGATGCGTGAGGACCAGCGTTCGCACGCCGGCCTCCGCAGCGATCGCCGCGGCGTCCTCGGCGCGACAATGCACCGCGCGCATGGCTCGGTACAGTCCTTCACGTTGATGCTCGGGCAATCCCTGCGCTCTGCGATCCAACGCCGCATCCGTGTACGCCTCGTGGACGAGCACGTCGGCGCCATCGGCGAGCGGCGCCATCGCGTCGGGCGCGTACGTGCTGTCGCCCGAGTAGACCAGCGAGCGTCCTCCGGCCTCGAACCGCCGCGCCAAACACTCTAGTCCGGGAGCGTGCGGCACCTCGACGGAGCGCACCTGCAGGCCGGCCAGCTCTCGCGCATCGCCGGGACGGGTCAACTCGACCGAGACGCCGTTCAGCCACTCAAGCGTGCGTTCGCTGGTCGCGTTGACGCGCGCGAAGTCGAGCGCCGCCGCGATGTAGGAGTCGGTATCGTGCGGGCCATAGACGGTCACCGGCGCGCCGCTGCGACGGATCAGTCGCGAAAACAGCTCGACGACGCCCATCGCGTGGTCGAAGTGCAGATGCGACAGCACGACGTCGGAAATGGCGTCGGGATCAAGCCCGCTTGTCGCCATGCGCTCCATGAATCCCGGCCCGGTATCGAGCAGGATCTGCGAGTCGCCATGCGCCAGATGCAGCGATGCCGCCCCCCGAGCAGGATTGACCGCAGCTCCAGCCCCCGAGCCAAGAAAGGTGATCTGCATCGCTTGCCCTCTCACCAAGAGGCTACCCTGCATGACACAGAACATTTGCTCTGTATTAGCTGTCCTCGCTATCCTGCTCATCTAGGAGCAGGCAATGGCGCGGTTCGCCGAGTTCTTTTCCGGTATTGGCCTCGTCAGAGAGGCGATAGAGCCGCTTGGATGGACCTGCGCGTTTGCCAACGACATTGCCGTCGACAAGGCTCACATGTACGCAGCGCGATTTGGCGCCGACCATGTGGTCGTAGACGACATCAACAACCTGTCCCTGGCCGACTTACCAGATGACCTCGACCTCCTCACGGCCTCGTTTCCTTGCATCGATCTGTCGTTGGCGGGAAATCGCAAGGGTCTCGCAGGTGAGCATTCAGGCGCCATCTGGCCGTTCCTCGATCTTGCGGCCAACCTGGTCTCTGAACGGACGCCGCCGCAGGCGTTGCTGTTGGAGAATGTCCCCGGCTTCGTCACGTCACATGGCGGCCGCGACCTCGAGGCAGTGTGCGCGCGAATCGGCCAGCTCGGCTACCTCATCGATCTTGTCGTCGTCGACGCCAAGTGGTTCACGCCGCAGAGTCGGCCGCGGCTTTTCGCAATTGCATTGCGGCAAGATCTGATCGCGCAGCCCTTGCCGCCTACGGGCGAAGTCTCAAGAGTAAGAACTGCGTCGATCCGCAGATTCCAGGACAGTCATCAACACATTCCGTTTCTTGAAATCGGACTTCCAGAGCCTCCGCACGCCGCGCCACAACGACTTGTGCACGCATTGGAGCACGTCTCATCGGAAGATGACTCGTGGTGGCCGGACGCCCAAGTACAGTCGCTGATCGACGCGATGCATCCTCGTCACGCGATGCGAGTCGGCGAGCTCGTGCTCGGCAAACGGGACGGCGTTGCCACTATGTACCGTCGCGTCCGTCAAGGTCGCACGGTTGGAGAGCTGCGCGGAGACACGATTGCCGGATGCTTGCGAACCGCCAATGGAGGTAGCAGCGTTCAGTTTCTCGTCGATTGCCGATCGGGACGAGCGAGAGTTCGTCCGCTGACAGGACTCGAGTACGCGCGCCTGCAAGGAGCAGACAGCTTCCCAATCCACGTCAGCCGCCGACAAGCGCAGAGCGCATTCGGCGACGCCGTCTGCGTACCGGCTGTCCGCTGGCTTGTCCGACATGCTCTTGGATCTCTGCTACAGGAGTATTCGATGCATACATCCGTTCAGGCGCGGTTCGCAGAGCGCCGAGCGGCTTGGCCAGCCGCGGCAGGAGGCTGATCGAGCATGGTCCGACGTGATCCCCTCACGGCCGAGCAGCGCTCCGACACGATGCGTCGAGTTCGCCGCAAGGACACCAAACCTGAACTGGCGCTGCGTCGTGAGCTGTATCGTCGCGGCCTCCGCTATCGAGTGGACTACGCCAAGGCTCCAGGGCGTCCCGATATCGCTATGGTCGGCCGCAAGCTCGCAATCTTCGTCGACGGTGAGTTCTGGCACGGCAAGAAACTGAGCGAAGAACGACTCTCACAGATGTCCGAGTATTGGCAGCGAAAACTTCAGCGCAATGTCGACCGAGATCGCCGGATCAATCGTGAGTTGAGCCAACTTGGTTGGACAGTGATCAGAGTGACAGATCGCGATGTGCAGAAAGACGTTCAGGCCGTAGGGGATCAGATCCAGGAAGCAGTGCATGCATCCACTAGTCCCTGTCCACCGACCGGCCTCGAAGCGTTGAAGCCGTAGTTATGCCGCCGCCTGATCAGCTCGATGTTGAAGCAGCGCTCATTTACTTCGATGCATACATGTATAGCCCGTTGCCTGGAAAGATGAGGATGTTTGAACGCCGCGGCCTACATCCGCGAATCACAATGCCAGGTGACTGGGAAGTGTTCGCTGCAATACTTGTGCGCACTACAGGCACTGAAAGCAACGCTGGTGTCGACTTAGTAGGGTACGAAGTGAAGTCCGCTCAAGATCAGGGCGGCTTTGAATATCAATATCACAAGCGCTCCTGGCGGGCGAAGTTTGAAGCTGATCGTGATGCGGACCACATCTACATTTCTCACCGTGACAACCTGAGTGTCGTCGAAGTGTTTCACTGTGAAGGCAATGACATTGCTCAGTATCTCGACAAGTGGCTTGATGACAAGCCATATGCTGAGCCAACTGAACAGCGCTTCCGTAGATCGATTCCTTATCGATGGGTATCCGAGAACGCCACGCTGCTGCTGAGAATCGAAGACGGTCGCGCCACGTATGAGCACGGCCAAGGCTAGACTCCGACACATGCCGCCGCTCACGGGAATCCGCGTCCTTGACCATGGGCATGTCTGGGCTGGGCCGCTGCTTGGCATGTTCCTCGCCGACCTCGGCGCTGAGGTGATCAAGGTCGGCGCGCCGCACCGACGCTCCGGCGTCTCGATCGGTGGACAGCAGGCGCCCGTCGGCTCGATCGGCGGCGACCGCGGCTCGACCGACGCAGACGATCCGCGCGCCTTCCACGGCCTCGACCGCGGCAAGAAGTCGATCGCCATCCACCTCGGCGATCCGCGCGGACGGGAACTCTACCTGCGCCTCGTCGAGCAGGCCGATGTCGTGCTTGAGAACTTCTCCCCCCGCGTCATGCCCTCGCTCGGGCTCTCGTGGGACACGTTGTCCGAGGTCAACCCTCGGCTGATCATGATCGCCCTCTCTGCAGCTGGCGCGACCGACGGTCCCTGGCGAAACCTGGTTACATATGGACCTTCGCTAGCTGCGTTGTACGGACTGAAGTCGCTGCTCGGCTATCCCGATGATCCGCAGCCGCGCGAAGACACCGCCGATCTCGATCCGACCGCCGCTGGCCATGCCTTCGTCGCGTTGCTCGCGGCGCTCGAGTATCGCGAACGCACGGGTCGCGGACAATTCATCGACCTCGCGCAGGGCGAGGCGACGCTGCAACGCGCGGCCGCGCCGCTGATGGATTGGCTGCTCAACCGGCGCGTCGCCGGGCCGCGGGGCAATCGACACCACGCCATGGCCCCGCACGGCGTCTTCCCTGCCGCCGGCGACGACGCCTGGCTGGCGATCGTCGCGCGCAACGACGCAGACTGGACCGCGCTCTGCCGGATCGCGCCGACGCTCGACCGCCCCGTGTGGGCAACCGCCAGCGCTCGCCTCGCCGACCAAGACGCGCTCGACGCCGCCGTCGGTGAGTGGACGGGTCAGCACGACGCCATGGAACTGAGCATCGAACTGCAGGGCCTCGGCGTGCCAGCAGTTCCACTGATGGATCCCACGTCGCTGCTGATCGACGACGACTACGCCGCGCTCAGCAACGCGGCAATCGACCTCAGCGCCGACGCCGCCGCCCCGGTGCGCGGCGGCGCGCTCTACACGGGCGCTCCCTGGAAGCTCGCTCGTACGCCAGCCGCTCTGAGGGCGCCAATCCCCAACCGAGGCGAACACGACCACGAGATCTACGGCCAGCTCCTCGGCCTCAGCGAGCAGGACCAGACTGAGCTCCGCGACGCAGGCATCATCTAGCCGACCGTGTCGACATGTCCGTGACTGCGCACCACACCACGTCATGGCGCCACGTCATGGCCGCCCTCTGCGGCCGCACTCTCAAGGTCAAGTCGACGACGCCTCTACTTCCAGATGCCCGCGGCGAGCGCAGGTGTGTCGAAGCGGTGTCGATGCAGCTGTAACGGACCTGGTTCCCAATGTTGGTCGAGCCTCGCCTATCCTGCGAGTCCGACACCCTGCCTGAGAGGATGCCTGCACATGTGCCATCGATACGAAGCGCTGCCTGCGATCACGCCCATCGCCGGCGCAGCTGTTGACGTCTCTGACCTCACCCTGACCGCTTCCGACGGCGTCGAGTTCGCCGCCTTCCATGCCCGCGCCGATCAACCGACAGGGCCCGGCATGGTCATCTTGCCCGACGTGCGCGGACTCTTCCGCTTCTACGAGGAACTCGCCATTCGCTTCGCCGAGATCGGCATCGACGCCGTGGCGATCGACTACTTCGGCCGCACCGCCGGCGTCTCCAAGCGCGACGCCGAGTTCGACTTCTGGCCGCACGTCCGCGATACCTCAGCCGAAGGCATCGCCGCCGACACTGCGGCCGCCGCCGCCGTACTCCGAGCCGACGACGCTGACCGCGCAATCTTTACCGTCGGGTTCTGCTTCGGCGGCAGCAACAGCTGGCTGCAGTCGGCGATGGGCCACGGACTCTCCGGCGCCATCGGCTTCTACGGCCACCCGACGCGGCAAGGACTCAACGGCGGCCCCTCGCCGCTCGATCGCGTCGCCGACGTCGCCTGCCCAATACTCGGACTGATGGGCGGCGCCGACGAAGGCATCCCCGCTGAGGAAGTCGCCAAGTGGGACGCCGGCCTCACAGAGCAGGGCGTCGCGCATGAGTTAATCACCTACGACGGCGCGCCGCACAGCTTCTTCGACCGCAGCTATGACGAACACGTCGACGCCTGCGACGACGCATGGCGGCGAATCCAGAACTTCATCGCCAGCAACTCCTGAGTCGACTCAGTCACGGCGAGTAACCCAACACAACCACAGCAGAGAGGCGAGCCCGAATGCGTGTCACCAAATCATCCGACGGTCAGACCAACCAGGCCAACGCGCCGATCTTCACAGGCGGCGATGTCTGGGTACGCGCCCTGGCCGGTTCGATCGGCGGCCAGAACGCGGCCGACGACGCCGACTTCAACCTGGCCGTAGTTCAGTTCGGCGCCGGGGCGCGGACGAAGATGCACACCCACAGCTCGGAGCAAATGCTCTACGTCGTCGCCGGCATCGGCAAGGTCGGCACTGCCGACGAGGAGCACACGATCTCAGTCGGAGACTTCGCCATCATTCCCGCCGGCGAAGAACACTATCACGGCGCCGCTGACACCGGCTCGCCGATGTCGCACCTGGCCATCACCCGCCGTGACTCCGTCACCGAGGTCACCGAGGACTGATCGCGCTGAACAGGCGCAGCGACACAGTCGTCGAGATGCTCGCCGCGAGCGCGCGTATCACGGCGCAGGCCCCATGCCTCAGTAGCCGCTGCGGCTGCGATACATCCACACGTCCCAAGCGGCGATCGCGACAGCGCCGAAGGCGAACAGCGCGATCAGTCCCAACATGATGTTGCCCCCGGCGCCATCGACGTCAGCCAGCTGCCGCAGCGCCACAAGAATGCCGGCCGTCACGAGGCTGAGCAGCATGTACAGCCAATGCCGCACCCACTCCGCGGCGAAGTTGACCGCAATCGCGACCGCGACCGCCGCGTTCACCACGATCAGCAAGTGCACGTCGGCGTGTCGGCTCCAGCCGCCCCAGGCCGTGCCCGTGAGCTCGTTCAGCTCGACGGCCGTGCCGCCGCGAATCGCGAGAAACAAGACCACAATCGCTGCGCCCACCGCGCCGCCGAAGAGCGGACGCAGCATCCGCTGACTCATCACGTCCCAGGCGCGCGAGGGCGCAGCCCCGAGACGAGTTCGACTGTGTTCGTACTGATGCCCGTCCATCGCTGCCTCCCCCGACCTCTGACTCGGTCACCAGTCTAGGCGCTGCTAGATGTTGGACCTCGTCTGGCCGCCGTCGACGTTCAGGCATGCGCCCGTGACCCAACTCGCCCGCGGCGACGAGAGAAACGCGACCACGTCAGCCACTTCTTCAGGTCGGCCGAAGCGATTGAACGCAATCGTGTCCAGCACGGTGCGCTGAATCCCCTCTGGATCCGCCTCGTAGCGCGTCTGCCAACGAGAGTTCGGCCAGGCGATCGAGCCTGGCGCCACCGCGTTGGCTCGAATGTTGCGCGGCGCAAGCTCTAGCGCCAACGACTTGGCATGACTGTGCATCGCCGCCTTCATCGCGTTGTACTGCGCCGATCCGCCCGCCTCGCGACCAAAGATCGATCCGATGTGAATGATTGATGCGCTGTCAGCGCCGTCGCCCGAAGCCGCTTCGGCCAGATGCGGCAAGGCGGCTCGCGTCGCGCGCACCGCAGCCATCAGGTTCAGATCGAACATCTCCTGCCAAACGTCGTCGCCCTCGCCGCGCAGCGAGACGCCCATGTTGTTGATCAAGATGTCCAGCCCGCCTAGGGCCTCCACCGCCGCCGCCACGGCGCGCTCGCCCGCCTGCGGGTCGCCCAGGTCGACCGCCGTCCAATGCGATCGCGCGTCGTCGGTTGCGACGGACCGAATCTCCGCCGCCGCATCCTCAAGCGCCTCCGCTCGTCGCGAGCAAATGGAGACGCTGACCCCCTCGGCGGCGAGCGCCAGCGCGCAGTAGCGACCAATCCCATCCGACGCACCGGTGATTAACGCGCGCTTGCCGGCCAGTCCCAGGTCCATGTTTGCCTCCTCATGCGCTCCGCTACACCCGCGCCCAACTCTACCGCTATACCCGCGCCCGTCGCGGGCATCTCGCGGCGCGAGCTCCATCCTCCGATTCGTCGAGATTGCCGCCGCTGTAGGCGGCCATGACTTGCGCAAGCAAACACGCCGCGACGGCGTAGGCTCAAGGCATGCCCGAGTCAACATCACCCGCAATCGACTGGCGCGGAATCGCGCTCTCGCTTCGTCAGGCGGGATCGCTTGCCCGCGCGCTCGCCGGGACGACGCTGTCGCAGGCGCTGCAACGACCGCAGACGCATCAACGCCGCGGCCAAACCACCGTCGACGGCCTCGACGCGCCGGTCGAGATCATCCGCGACCGCTATGACGTCCCGCACTGCTTCGCCGAGTCAGCCGCCGACGCGCTCTTCGCGCTCGGCTATGTGCAGGCGCAAGACCGACTCTGGCAGATGCAGTGGAATCGACGCGCGGCGCTCGGTCGGCTCTCAGAGATCGTCGGTCCGCAGGCGCTGCCCGTCGACCGACTCTGCCGCACGCTCGGCATTGGCCGCGCCGCCGAGGCCGCCTGGGACGAGACGCCGACAACGCAACGCGAGCAGCTCGCGCCCTACATCGCAGGCGTCAACGCCGCCATCGAGCGCGCGCCGCGACCCTTCGAAGCGCAGATGCTCGGCGATCGGATCGGTCGCTGGAGCGCCGCCGACAGCATCGCCTGGGGCAAGTTGCTCTCAACCTTGCTCTCGCCCGCCTGGGAGCAACAACTCATGCGCGCGCGCATTGTCGAAGCAGCCGGCCTCGACGCCCTGCGCGAGCTCGACCCTCCGCTCTCGCCCGATACCACAGCTGCAGTTCCACCTGATGCGCCCTACGCAGACCTCGCCGCCCCGCTCGACCAAGCCGCCCAGGCGGCGGCGTCCTTGCTCGGACTGCGCACGGGCGCCTCCAACAACTGGGCCGTCGACGGACGACACACGCTCGCCGGCGCGCCGCTCTTCGCCTGCGATCCGCACCTCAACCCGGTCACGCCGCCGCATACCTACTTCGTCCACCTGCACTGTCCCCAGTTCAACGCCGCCGGGGCGAGCGTGCCCGGTCTGCCCGGTATCGTCTGGGGCTTCAATGACCACATCGCCTGGGGTCCGACCGCAGCCCTGATGTCGATGCACCTCGCTGTCGTCGAGCGACTCTCCGACGACGGCGCACGTTCGCTCACGCCCGACGGCTGGGTCGACATCGCGGAACGTGAAGAAACGGTCCACGTGCGTGGATATCCGTCTGAGCGCCTCACACTGCGCGAGACCGTCAACGGACCGATCGTCAGCGACATCCTTCCCGACGATCTCGGTCAGCGCTGGTCGCAGGATCAGGCGCTGTCGCTGCATTCGCGCGTGCTCGCCCCGCGACACGGCGGCGGCGGCATCGCCGACATGCTCTCGGCCCGCGACTGGGACGAGTTCAGCGCCGCCGCCGCCGACATGGCTGACTTCAATCTCTGCTACGCCTATGCCGACCGCTCCCAGGTCGGCCTGCGCGTCAGCGCCGACGTTCCAGCAGGCGACATGGCCGCGCTGCGCTTCCCCGTCGCCGGCTGGGCGCCGGCCGACCGCGGCGGCGTACCGACGTCGGCGCTGAGCGGCGATGATCTGCCGCATGTCGTCGACCCGCCCGGCGGCGTCGTGGTGAGCGCCAATGCGCCGCTCGCGCCCGTCGCCGAGAGCCAATTCGGCGCCGAGTATCTCGATCCCGCCCGAGCCACACGAGTCCGGCAGCGACTACTCGAATCAACCGAGCACACAGCCAACACATTCGCCGACATCCAGTGCGACCGCGTCTCGCTGCCGCTGCGCGACTTCTCCGCGCACATTCCCGACGACAGCCTCGCCGACTGGAACGGCGAGATGTCGATTGACTCGGTCGAGGCGGCGATCGTCGCCGCGACGTTTATCGAGTATCGACGCGCCGAGTTGCAGGATCTGCTCGGAACCGACGGGGCGGCGTTGCTCGCGCCGATGCTGGCGATTCCAACGCTCGACATCTTCGCCGCCCGCGCCACCTCATGGGCGCTGCAACGAATCGACGCCGACCCCGAACGAGCGACTCCACGCCTCGCGGCCGCTCACGACCGGGCTATTGCCGCGTTGTCTGAGCGATTCGGCGCCGATCGTTCCACGTGGACCTGGGGACGCTGCCGCTCGTTGACGCTCAGTCATGGGCTCGCCGAAGCGCCCCTGATTGGGGCGTTGCTCTCGCCGGGACCGTTCCAGTACGGCGGCGAGGCCGATACAGTCTCTCAGTCTGGCGTGCTCGGACTCGACCTCGCCCAGGACGTCAGCGCGATCTCCGCGCTGCGTCTCATCGTCGAACTGGGAGAGCCAAACCAGGCCCGCTTCGCGCTCGCCGGCGAACAGATTCACGATCCGCTGCGCGCCAACGGCCCCTTGACCGACGCCTGGCGTCAAGAACGCTACTTGCCCCTGCTGCGCGATCGCGACGAGATCGAAGCAGCCGCGCGCACCTCGCCAGCGCATCGCGTGCGAAGATTACGGCTGCTGCCTAAAGCTTCGGTACACTGAAACGCTGAAGCGCAAGCGAGACGATCTCCGCATGACAGCATCAACTCCGCTCCGACTCGAGCGCCGCGACCAGATCGCCGTGATCAGCGGCGGCGAGCGCCTCGACGCCGCGTTCCTCACGCAGCTCGATGACTGCTGCGCCGAGCTCGACGACGACGTTCGTGTCGTGCTGCTCAACCCGGCTTCCTCGGTCTGGCTCGGTTACCACGGCGACACCGGCTCAGGCGACCTGTTCGCCGCCTTTGCCGAGCTCGCCCAACCGACGATCGCCGTGCTCTCGGGCCCAACCGCCAACGGCGGACTCGAACTTGCCCTCTCCGCCGACCTGCGCGTCGCCGCCTCGGCCGTCGAGCTCCGATTCGATTCGCTCGCTGGCGAGTTTCCTCGCGCCGGTGGACTCCAGCGTCTGACCCGCGCCCTGGGCCGCTCTCGCGCGACGCAGTTGCTGATGCTAGAGACGTCAATCGACGCCGTCACCGCCCTCGACTGGGGACTCGTCAATGCGGCCGCCGTCGATCCGCTCGACGAGGCGCTGAATCTCGCCCGCGCGATCGCTTCGCGCGGACCGATCGCCACCCGCTACGCGAAGGAC
The DNA here is from genome assembly GCA_965221705.1 of Dehalococcoidia bacterium. GTDB lineage: Bacteria > Chloroflexota > Dehalococcoidia > Bin125 > Bin125 > Bin125. The sequence goes on along the minus strand of OZ244908.1, from coordinate 1,772,024 downwards.
GCCATTCGCCACGGTCTCGACATGCCGCTCGAGCAGGCGCTGCACTACGAAACCGAACTGACCATCCTCCTGCAAGACACCGCCGACCGCGCCGAAGGCGTCGATGCCTTCGTGCGCAAACGCACACCCGTCTTCAGCGGCCACTAGCCGCCCTCGACCAATGCCACCCAGAGCTCAGCGCAGCTCAGCAAGGAGACCCAACCGATGCGATTAATCCTGGACGAAGAAGAATCGTGGTCGTTGATGACGCTGATCACAGCCCAGGTGCTGGATCAGGTCGAGTTGTCCGACGAGGCCGTCAAACAGATCCGCGACTGGCGCGCAGGCGTCGTCGAAGGTAACGCCGCCATGGACGCCATGGCCGCGGGCATCAACGAGGCCCTCGGCAACACCATCGACGAAGAGCTCACCCGCACCATCCGCCGCCGCGACTACTACCGCACCGTGCGCTAAACAACTTGGACAGCATCTCCGAAGTCACCACACGACACTCGACGCGCCACTCGGTGCTGGAGCACAGGAACGATCCACATGGTCAAAGTCGAACTCGACATCGAAGAAGCCTGGGCGGTGTTCAGCCAGGTCGTCAATCACATGCTCGACGAAGTCGACCTGCACAAGTCCGACAAAGCGGCCATCCGCCGTTGGAAATCCAGTGAAATGCGCCCCGGCCGCGAAGAGATGGACGCGCTCTACGAGAAGATGAACGCCGACATCGAACGCCTCTGGAACGTCCGCCGCAAGAGCGAAATCCGCAAGCCCGACTGGCGCTAAGTTCAGGCGCGCCCGTCGGCCCGTTCCGGGCCCGACACTGACATGACCGACGCCGCCTTGGTCGAATACGACAAACCGCTCTCGGGCGTCGCCAGCATCACGCTCAATCGTCCCGAGGCGCTCAACGCCCTCAACCTGGCTATGCGCGACGAGCTCTGGACCTTCGTCCAGGCCGCTGCGCTCGATCCCGACGTGCGAGCGCTCGTCATCCGCGGCGCTGGGCCTCGCGCGTTCTCGGCCGGCGCGGATATCTCCGAGTTCGGCAGCGCGCCCTCGCTGCACTCCTCGCGCGAGGCGCGTCGTCTTCGCGACCTCTGGGCGCTGCTCGAAGATCTGCCTCTGCCCGCGATCGCCGCGTTGCACGGCTTCTGCTTCGGCGCCGGGATCGAGCTGCCGCTCTACTGCGATCTACGAATCGCGGCCGACGACACCCGCATCGCTCTGCCCGAAGTCACGCTGGGTTACATCCCCTCGGCCGGCGGCACGCAGCTGATGCCCCGCATCGCGCCGCCTGGGGCTGCTCGCGGACTGATCCTGAGCGGCGGGCCAATCGACGCCAACCGCGCCCTCTCCTGGGGTATCGTGCACCGCGTCACCACGCCCGACCAGCTCGACGACGTCGCCTTCGCCGCCGCTGGGCGGCTCGCCAAGGTCGACCCTGCGCTCGTCGCCGCCGTCAAACAGAGCATCCGGCGCGGCCTCGATCTGCCGCTTTCGACCGCAATCCAGCGCGATGCGCTGACCGCACGGCGATTGGCCAATACACTGTCTGATCGCTAACACGATCTCGCCGAGCGGGTCGCTCGCCGCGCGTCAGCGCGACCGACCCGCTGGAAGAAGCAACACGCAAGACGCAAGGAGCCCGACCCGTGAACACCGCTGACATGCTCGACATCGCCGCCGCCAATGTGCCCGACCGCGTCGCCCTGCACTGCGAGGACAACAGCAAGACCTTCGCCGAGCTCGCCGCCGACGTCACCGTGCTCGCCAACGCCCTGCAAGGGCTCGGGCTCACTCACGGCGACCACGTCGGCGTCATGTCCGTCAACTCCGCCGAGTACGTGATCATCTACTACGCCTGCGCCAAAATCGGCGTCACCTTCGTGCCGCTCAACTACCGAGCCAAGCAGGAAGAGCTGACCTACATGGTCAACATGGTCGAGGCCAAGGCGATCTTCGTCTCCGACCGCTACCAACCGCTGGTCAGCGCGATCAAAGCCGACTGCCCCACCGTCGAGCACTACATCGCCCTCGAGCAAGAAGTCGCCGAGGGCCAACAGCGCTACAGCGATCTGATGGCCGCCGGCTCGGACGAGTTCATTTTCGCCCCGGTCGAAGACCACGACCCGACCGTGATCATCTACACCTCGGGCACCACGGCCATGCCCAAAGGCGTCCAGGTCACCTACGGCGACCTCAGCAGCTACGCCATGAACACGATCGAGATGGCCGACCCCACCGGCGTGCACAACAAGACGCTGCTCTCAGTGCCGCTCTTCCACATCGCCGGCGCGACAACCATGATCTCCTCCGTCTGGGGCGGACGCACCCTCGTCATCCTGCCCCAGTTCTCGCCGGCTGCCTGGATCGACGCCGTCGACACGCACGGCATCACCCACTCGATGGTCGTGCCGACCATGCTCAAGCGCACCATGGAAGACGACCACTTCGCCAACTTCAAGGGAGAGACGCTTGAAGTTCTCACCTACGGCGCCGCGCCGATGCCCTACGACGTCATCCGAGCGGCCGTCGACGTCTTCCCTCAGAACGTCGGCTTCATGAACGCCTACGGCCAGACCGAATCGACCAGCACGATCTCGTTCCTCGGTCCCGACGACCACCGACTCGTCGGCACGCCCGAAGAGATCGCCGTCAAGGAGCACCGCCTGCGCTCCGTCGGCAAAGTCATGCCCGACATCGACGTGCTGATCATGGACCCGTCCGACAACGAAGTCGCCGCCGGCGAAGAAGGTGAGATCTGCGTTCGCGGGGACCGCATCATGAGCGGCTACCTGAAGCAGGAGGACGAGACCGCCTCAGCCATCCGCAACGGAGTGCTGCACACCGGCGATGTCGGCTACATCGACGACGAGGGCTACTTGTTCATCACCGGCCGCACCAAGGACCTGATCATCCGCGGCGGCGAGAACATCGCCCCCGGCGAGATCGAGCAGGTGCTCGAAGGACATCCAGCCGTCGCCGAGGCCGCCGTGATCGGCGCGCCCGACCTCGAGTGGGGCGAAGTCGTCAAGGCCGTCGTGATCCTGCACGAGGGCCAGAGCCTGACGCTCGAAGAAGCCGTCGACCACACCAAGAGTCAGCTGGCCAGCTACAAGGCGCCCAGCTATCTGGCGATCGTCGACGACCTCCCCCGCAATCACATGGGCAAGGTGCTCAAGAACGACCTCCGCAAAACCCACGGCGAACCCGTCAATGGGTGAGTCGAAGGGCGAGTCATTCGAGAGCTTCTCAGCACACAGTCGACTAGCCATCTGACTTAAATCTGCGTTATCGTGTGGGTAGTTGGTTGCGATAACGCAATCGGCGCCGGCCCCTTTGTGGAGGCCGGCGCCTTTTGGTTTCCGGTTCGCTCTCGATTGTTGGCTATCTGCTTGGCGATGTCCGAGTCAGGAAACACCTTTAGTCCAAACTTGCCTTGTCTAAGGTCACCGCGCCTATAGAACTTCTGCCGAAACAGATTCCATCGAGGCGGATCAACCAGGCAGTCGCTTCGAATCCACTCAAACAAGTCCCTAGCCAACATGTCTGCGAGTTCGGTGGGATGGGAGCCTCGTTTTCTACAAAGGAGACACCAGGATTCAGGAAATTCTGAAAGCCCCGAGACGACACATACCGCGTTCCATATGCAATAGTCTCGGCTACCGTCAGTTGGTGCAGCGCGTCGAGGTGGGATTGTTGAGACTCCATGATGATTGATGCCCGAGGCCGGCCGGGCAGATAGGCGAGGTAATCGACGAATCGCTCAAGGAGCAGATGAAGAGCTAATGGGTAGGGCAGGAGTGGAAGGTGCGAGATTTCTGGCAGATCCGTCGCGCCGTCTGCGAGCGCTCGCTTTCGGATTCCGACCGCGAAAGCCGCGAACTCGGCCTCCGAAACTAAGTGATTGACTGCAGCTTCAAATCCGATCCTCTTCGCTTCGTTGCCACCGAAGTTGAACTGCGCTTCTCTGCGACGCATCTCAGGCTCGTGAAGTGTGACAAAAGGACTGTCGAAGAAAGCCATCTTGATGGCATCCGCGTTAGCCTCATATCGACTGGTGGCGTCTCTCGTCATCGCAACGGCGCCAAGGGCGAACCAATCGTCCTGAACGGAATCAGTCGCCGGCTGCCAGCTTCCAGATTCGTCGATGAACAGCAGCCAATCCGTTCCTGGTCTTCGACGGCGCGAATGGCTTCTCTTGGATTTGTATCTCCTTGGGCCAGGCGGCAGTCGCGACCCACTGCCAGTTACCTCTCGCCTCTTGGCAGCAAGTTCGGCGCGTACGACACCTAACTCGATTTCTGCTAGGCCCATGTGCCGGAGATGAGACTCCACAAGAGCTAGTAGCCGATCCGCTTCTTCCAATGCGAGGCCTTGGCGACCATCCAAAGGGCTTCCTGCCGGATCTGGTCTTTGATTCCTCTGTGACATTGATCCAGACTAATCGCTATAGCAGGTGAGCAATAACGCTTCCGCAACTGTCCACATCTCATCGAGGAAAGTGGATTCGCGTCGTCTGCACAAACTTGCTCAAGGACTGGAGAAGGCTGCCCAAGAGAGCCGCTTCGTTGGCTCCTGCGCATGTGGCCTGCAGCGACCTTGACGCTGGATGTATAAGTGGTGAACAGACCAACACGAACTGCTTCCTCCGAGGCCCGACGGCCACAGCCATGATCGGCGCACCCAGCCACCAGTGGGGCAAGTCGGGCTACATCCCAAACTTGGTCTGCTGGTCGCCGAGGACACAGGAAGTCGATTGGCGAACTCGAGTGGCAAGGTCGCTTTCTCACCATGCAGCGACCAGGTTGCGATCCGAAAACGCGCGGCGCATAATGCCCTTAACTGAGACACCATGGCAGAATGCGCACCCACATGGCCACTTCAACTCTCTCCAGACCACTTCGAACGATGCTTCTTGTAGCGCTCCTGGGCGGGTTAGTCGTCGCTCTTGCCGGCTGCGGCGGCGACGACCAGACACAACAGTCCGTCGGCGCAGTCCAGCCGCAGCCCAGTGAAACCAACTATCTCGTCGTCACGATGCCCGAGGGAACCGACGGCGCAGTGATGCTCGAAGCTGGACGGAGACATGCCGGCGCCTTGCCTGAAGGAGTCGGGTCAATCCGATCAAGCAGAGTCCACCTCCTTCGACTCAGCAGCGCCGAGGCATGCGATCTGTCACGTTTCGAGGGCGGCGATCCACAGCAGGCAAGCAGGATCGTCACGGACAATCAGATCGCCACTCTTGGTCAATCCGCCTACATCGTGGTCAGACTCGGCCAAGACTTTGAACTCATGCTCTGCCCTACGACTGAGGCCGATGACAGCGAGATGAAGCGTCACTCCGGGACGGGCGAGCGCTTCGTGAGCGGTCTGCGCTAGCGCATCGCTTCCCACCGACTAGCTCGATCCTCGAGACAATCGATCACCCTGGGTCGCGCGCGCCCTCGTGCGATAATGGGTTGCAACGACCTTGACTCCAGAGGGGTGACGCGGTGAACAGACCAACCGACGGCAAGCGACCCAGCAGTCCCGCCTCCACCACCAAGCGGGTCTCCGCGCTCGCCATCCCCGCCTGGCTGCCCCTCGGCGGCATCCTGCTCGTCTCCGGCGCCGAGACCGTCCGCGTGACCGGTGCCCACCGCGAACTGTTCTTCAACATCGACCACTTCTGGGTGCTCTACATGCTGCTCCCCTTCGTGGTCGGGATCATCATCTACGGACTCGTCCGTCGCTCTCGGGTCTGGCGACTGGGCGCCCCCACCGCGCTGCTCAAGGGAAACTTCGACAACCTGCCGCTTCGCCTCAGCCGACTCGTCAAGGGCGGCGGCGGCACCGAGCGCGTCCTGCGCGACCCTTACTCCGGCGTCATGCACCTCTGCATCATGTCGTCGATGATCGTGCTCTTCCTTGTCACCGCGCTGCTCGCGATCGATGACTACGTTCCCGTCGACATCCTCGTCGGACCGCGCTATCTCGGCTATTCGCTCGTCGCCGACATCTTCGGACTGGTCGGCATCATCGGCGTCGGCATGGCTGTCGCCCATCGATGGGTCCGTCCGCGCACCGCCTGGCTGCCGACTTGGGAGGACTGGCTGATCCTCGGCGGCCTCGGCGGCCTCCTGATCACCGGCTTCCTCGTGGAGGGCCTGCGCATTCACACATCAGAGATCGACGTCAACCCCGAGTGGTCCTACTGGTCACCGGTCGGCTACGTCGTGGCGCTGATGTTCTCGGGCGTGCGAGTCTCGGCCGCGCTCGACATCCACACCGCGCTCTGGTGGGTGCACATGATCGGCGCGCTCTCCTGGATCTCGCTGCTCGGTTACTCCAAGCTCAACCACCTGCTGCTCGCGCCCGCAAACGCATTCCTCAAGCGCACATCGGCGCCAGGCAAACTCGACATGATCGAGAACATCGAAGAGCAGGAGCACTTCGGCGTCTCACAGCTCGAGCACTTCTCAATGAAACAACTCTTCGAGCTCGACGTCTGCGTGCGCTGCGGCCGCTGCACCGACCAGTGCCCCGCCGACATCGCCGGCCAACCGCTCTCGCCGATGCACATCATCCAGGACCTCAAGTCCTACGCCACCGCCGTCGGCGAGCGCAAAGTCGCCAACCTCGTCCAGGGCAACGATCTCAACCTCGGCCTCGATGACGAGCCACCGATGGTCGGCGGCGTGATCCGCGATGAGTCGCTCTGGGCCTGCCGCACCTGCGGCGCCTGCGTCGAAGCCTGCCCCGTGTTCATCGAGCACGTGCCCACGATCGTCGACATGCGACGCTCGCTCGTGATGGAAGAAGCGCGCATGCCCGACACCGTCCAGGGCACGCTCGAAACGCTCGAACGTCAGGGACACCCCTGGCGCGGCACGCCCTACACACGCGAGTCGTGGATGGAGGGTCTCGACGTGCCCGAGTGGACCGGCGAACAGGACTACCTCTACTTCGTCGGCTGCACCGGCGCATTCGTCGACCGCGCGCAGGAGATCACCCGCTCCGTCGTCTCGCTGCTGCGCGAGGCCGACGTCTCCTTCGGCGTCCTCGCCGGCATGGAGTCATGCAACGGCGACCCCGCCCGTCGACTGGGCCACGAGTATCTCTACCAAATCCTCGCCGAGGGTCTGATCGAACTGTTCAACGAGACCGGCGTCAACGACGAACAGAAGACCGTCATCACGCACTGTCCGCACTGCTTCAACACGTTCCTCCACGAGTACCCGGAGATGGGCGCCAAGTTCCAGGTGATCCACCACACGCAGCTACTCGAGCAGCTCGTCGACGCCGGACGTCTCGTACCTCGCGACGACGGCCCCGAGCAGACGATCACCTATCACGACAGCTGCTACCTCGGTCGACACAACGACATCTTCGAAGCGCCGCGTCGGATCCTCGAGCAGGTGCCCAACGTCACGCTGGTCGAGATGCCGCGCAGTCGCGAGCAAGGCCTCTGCTGCGGCGCCGGCGGCGGCAACATGTGGATGGAGGAGCAGGGCAAGAGCCGCGTCAATGAGGTTCGCGTCGAGGAAGCCGTCGCCACCGGCGCCGACTCCGCCTGCACGGCTTGCCCGTTCTGTATTCAGATGTTCGACTCCGGCATCGGCACGGTGCAGCTCGACGTCGAAGACGACGACAAGCTCAAAGTCCTCGACGTAGCCGAGCTCCTCCAGGCCGCGGCCACCACCCCAACCTAGCTCTCTCGCCTCGCGGCGTGAACCCTCTGATCCCCTCTCCGATCTGAGGCTGAACCCTCTGGTTCCCTCTCCCCTGCGGGGAGAGGGGTAGGGTGAGGGGCCCTTCGGCGACCGCCGCGCTCCAGTCCCCGGCTCGTTCGGGGACCTGCCCGGATCCGCCACTGAGCAGCTGAGCGGGACGTCCAGCAAATCGCAGCCTGGACCCTCAGATCCCCTCTCCCCGTCGGGGAGAGGGCTAGGGTGAGGGGGTTACACCCCCGGGTCTCGATTGACTGAACTGACTCCCGAGCACGGAAACCACACGCCGATACAGCGGCTCTTGCTCAGCCCCAACTTCGCAAATCGCCTCCCTGACGTCAGCCCGAGCATCAGTCGACAGTCGGGAAAACCAAGTCGCAAGCCTGACATCGCTCCACGTCGAACGCAACGTCCGCTCCTCGACAAAGTGAATCAGTTGTTCCTTGCCCCACTCATGGCTGGCCACGGCCAGGCTCACGTCAACGATCCGAGTATCAGGAGCAAGCAGAGCTGCGTCGTTGATCAACAGGAACAACTCCATCGCCGCGACAGCAAAGCGCTTGTTGCCGTCTATGAACGGGTGGTTCATATTGAGGTGGTATTGCAATGCGGCCGCCTTGGCCGGCAGTCTGGGATAGTTCGGCTGGCGAGGAACAGCCATGGCGCTCGAGAGAAGGCCATGCCGGGACGGGTCTTGGTGAAACGCGGGGGCACCTGGAAACAGTCCCCCAGCAACCGCGATTAGGAACTCCGTGTCTGATTCATCAAGGTAGGTCAGCCTAGGCATGGCCTAGTGCTTGGCTAGCTCGCGGTACGCTTGCTCGCGTCGAGCGACTAGCCGACGAGTGATCTCGCGGCGCTTTGCTTGCGCAGCCGACGACCGACGGCCTTGGCGCGACGCCCGTCTCGTTGGCTCGGTCGACGGGTTCTGCTCTTGTGCCATCGCTCTTCTCCAGAACCTCACGATATCGCTTTGAAACTAGGCTCAGAGCCTCTCGACCCCCTACCGTCGCCGTCTGTAGCGTAGCTGACTGCCCTTACCCTCTTCGCGGCGGGACAATCGCCAATTGGACGCCTGACCCGAACCCCGTTCGATCCTTCCCCTTGGTCGAACGCTTCCCCAAGTCTGTGAGGAACCGATGGATGTCATCGTCTGCGTGAAGCAGATTCCCGACCCCGAAACGCCCGCGGCCGCCTTTCGCGTCGACGAACAGGCGATGCAGGTGTTGCCCGCGCAGGGCATCTCGCCCGTCATCTCCCCCTTCGACGCCCAAGCCGTCGAGGCTGCACTGCGAATCAAAGACGCCGCCGGTGACGGCTCCGTCAACGTCATCTCGCTGGGACCAGACTCCGCACGCGATGCGATCAAGCACTCGCTCGCCATGGGCGCCGACGAGGGCTATCACCTCAACGACGACGCCTTTGAAGGCGGCGACGCCTGGACGACGGCCCTCGCGCTGTCGAAGGCGATCCAGCACCTCGGCGTGCCCGATGTCCTGATCTTCGGCCGACAGGCCGCCGATTGGGACCAGGGTTCGGTCGGCAGCATCGTCGCCGAGCTGCTCGACCTGCCCTCCGCCACCGTCTTGCGCGCCGTCGAGACCGCTGACGGCGCCATCACTGTTTCGCGCGTCGTCGCTGACGGCTTCGAGACGATCGAGCTGCCGACGCCATGCGTGTTGACCATCTCCAACGAGTTCGGCGATCCGCGCTACCCGCAGCTGCGACAGATCATGCAAGCCGCTCGCAAACAGGTCACCGAGTTCAGCGCCGCCGATCTCGGACTCGACGCCTCTGAGGTCGGCGCGGCTGGCGCGCGCGTTCAGATGCATGCGCTCTTCCAACCCACCAGCGATGTCGAAGTCGAGATCATCGAAGGCGACACGCCCGAAGAGAAGGCCGCTGGCCTCGTCAGCGCCTTGCGCGAAGCGAAGATTCTCTAACCGACTCAACCGTCTCCGCTCCGTTGCGCAACAAGTGAGGAATCGATCATCATGGCAAACATTCTGGTCATCGGCGAAACAGACGAAACAGGCCTGACCGCCCCGACGCTGGAGCTGCTCGGCGCAGCCTCGCGCCTCACCGGCGAGCTCGGCGGAGGCGTCGCGTTGGCGCTGATCGGTTCGGGTCTTTCCGACGCCGCTGCCGCCGCCGGACCGGCCGGCGCCGACACCGTCTACACCGCCGAGGCTGACAGCCTCGCCACGTACCAGACCGACAGCGTTCTGCCGATCGCGCAACAGATCGTCGAACAGGACAGTCCCGCGGTCGTGTTGCTCTCGCAGTCGAGCATGGGCCGCGACCTCGCGCCGCGCTTGGCGACGCGACTGGGCTCAGCCGCAATCATGGACGCCCTCGCGCTCGAGGTCGACGGCGGACGCGTCAAGGCGACGCGCAGCTGCTACGGCGGCAATGCGCGACAAGTCGTCACCGTCCAGACCGATCCGCAGGTGATCACGGTTCGCCCCAAGGCTCAGGACCCGCTTGAGGCCGATGCCTCGCGTTCGGCCGAGGTGATCGCGATCGATGTCGCCGAGCCGACCCTGCGCGCCCGCACGACAGGCAAAGAACAGGCCGAGACCGAAGGTATTCGTCTCGAGGACGCCGAAATCGTCGTCTCCGGTGGACGCGGACTCGGCGGTCCTGAGGCCTTCTCCGACCTCGAGCGCCTGGCCGGCGTGCTCAACGCCGCCGTCGGATCATCGCGCGCCGCCTGCGATCTCGGCTGGTATCCGCCGTCTCAGCAGGTCGGGCTGACTGGCACCGTCGTCTCGCCGACGCTCTATCTCGCAATCGCGATTTCCGGGGCCAGTCAGCACATGGCCGGCTGCGGCGGCTCGAAGAACATCGTCGCGATCAACAAAGATCCCGACGCAGCGATCTTCAGCTTCAGCCGCTTCGGCATCGTCGACGATTACAAGAAGGTGCTGCCAGCCCTGGAGTCCGCCTTCGCAGCCGCCATCGACTAGGCGGCGATGGACTCTCCTCAGATCTCTTGCGTGCGACGCCAGGCGCGAATCTGGCCGGCGTGCTCCATATCGTGTTCGATCAGGCCGTCAATCAACTCATTGACCGACGCCTGGGTCCCGTCAATCTCCAACGATTGCTCGTCCCGCTCCTCGTCGGTCAGCTGACTGACGCGCTCCGCCAACGTGTCGCGGATTGACCGCAGCATCGAGAGCAGTTCGGCGATCGGACGCTCGGCCCAGTCGCCCGGCGCTGCTTCGTTGATCTCGCGCTCGCTCGGAAACGGGCCCAGCGCCATGCCGACCGCCGAGCGGTCGAACGCGTTGATCACCCACGCGTCCCAGCCCACGAGATGGGCCAGACAGTCGCGCACGCTCCACACCCCCACCACATTGGGGATGTCAAACGCCTCCTCCGCTAGGCCTTCGACCGCTTCCAGCAGGCAAGTGCGCCCATCGGTGCAGTCGTACGTCTCGGATTTGGCGTGTGCAACAACCATCGGAGGCTCCTCGAAGGCGCAGTGAACTGTGTCGTTCGGAGTGCGCGGTGGTTGCGGGGGACATCGTCACGCGATCTTGATGTCTCCGCGAATTGTCAATGCAGGCGCCGTTCGACCTAGCGTGTCGGCCGAGCGACAACCGCTCGATTCGTCAATTGATGGTTAACCCTAGCAATCTGGTCGAGGCGTTCCTGCTGACTGGAATACAGAGAACGGCCCCCTCCACAGCGCCTCTCAACCCGACCCGCCTCGCCCCCGCATGTTCGGTTGACCACTGCCCATGCCGCCAATAGCCTTGTCCTGCAGCGTGCGTCCGCATGGCCGGTTGCCTATCCGTCGCTTGAAGGCAGTTGGTTAGAGGCGACTGGACGACGCCACAGATGCGGGGACGCAGACGCACCATGCGCTCAATCGGACTCACCGGCGGTATTGCCTCAGGCAAGTCCACCGTCGTCAAACAGCTGCAGGAACTCGGCGCCGCCACAATCGACGCCGACATCCTCGGCCACCAGACCTACGAACCGGGCACCGACACCTTCAAGCAGGTTGTCGCCGCCTTCGGCGAGGACCTCGTCGCCGACGACGGCACGATCGACCGCAGCAAGCTCGGTCCCAAAGTCTTCGGCCATCCTGACGGTATGAAGCGCCTGACTGACATCGTCTGGCCCGGCATCCGCTCCTTGGCCGAAGCCGAACTGGCTCGACTCGACGCCGCAGGCGCCGAGGTCGCCGTGCTCGAGGCGGCCGTCATGATCGAGGCCGGCTGGCAGGACCTCGTCGACGAAGTCTGGGTCGTCGCCGTCAGCCGTGACACCGCCCGCGAACGCCTGATGGCGCGCAACAACTTCTCCGCCGAGGAGGCTGACAAGCGAATCGACTCACAGATCAGCAACGACGAGCGCCTCAAGCACGCCGACGTGCTGATCTCCAACGACTGCAGCATGGAGACCGCCGCCGCGCGCGTCGCGCGCGCCTGGGCCGGTCTACAGGCTGACGCGTAAGCCGCTTCCCCGTACCCGACCGCGCATTCGCGCGGACTCGTGCGGCGCTTGAGGAATGAACCGGTTGAGGAACAAACCAGGAGACACACTCGCCGCCAGTCGCGCGGCAGAGCGGGAGAACATTTGATGACCACCGCCTCCGAACCGATCACCGAATACCGCAGTTGGGCCGTCGAGGAATTCCGCCTCGAAGAAGAGCCGTACTACGTCCCCGTCGCCGACGAGGTCGAGGTGTTCGAGGCCGCCTGGAACAACAAAATCCCGGTCCTCCTCAAGGGCCCGACCGGCTGTGGCAAGACCCGCTTCGTCGAGTACATGGCCTATCACCTCAATCGGCCGCTCGCCGTCGTTCGCGACGGCAAGACCGAGATCGAAGACGAGTCCAACCTGCCGCTCGTCACCGTCGCCTGCCACGAAGACCTGACCGCCTCCGACCTCGTCGGTCGCTACCTGCTCGAGGGCAACGAAACCGTCTGGATCGACGGTCCGCTGACGCGCGCCGTCAAGGCCGGCGCCATCTGCTACCTCGACGAGGTCGTCGAAGCGCGCAAGGACACCACGGTCCTGATCCACCCGCTCACCGACCACCGACGCATCCTCCCCGTCGAAAAGAAGTCGCAGCTGCTCCAGGCGCGCGACGGCTTCCTGCTCGTGATCTCCTTCAACCCCGGCTACCAGTCAGCGCTCAAGGACCTCAAACAGTCCACCCGCCAGCGATTCGTCGCCGTCGAGTTCGACTACCCGCCGCGCGAGACCGAGGCCGAGATCGTCCAGCACGAATCCGGCTGTTCGCCCGATGTCGCGCTCAATCTGGCCAAGATGGCCGAGAAGATTCGCAACCTCCGCGAGCACGGCCTCGCCGAAGGCGCATCGACGCGCCTGCTCATCTACGCCGGCCGCATGATCGCCCAGGGCGTCTCGCCGCGCCGCGCTTGCCAGGTCTCCATCGTCTGGCCGTTGACCGACGACGGCGAAGTCCAGCGCTCGATTGAGGAAGTCGTCTCCTCAATCTTCGAGGACTAGAACGCAGCCCGACCCGGCAGCCCAGGATCCAGCGTGCGGATCGGCATCGTTTCCGACATCCACTGCAACGCAGCCGCGCTCGACCGCGCGGTTGAGCAGATGGGCGACATCGACGAGCTGCTCTGCGCCGGTGACGCCTGCTACCAGTATCGCTTCTCCAACGAAGTCGCCCAGCGACTGAAAGACCTGGGCGGCCGCTACGTACTCGGCAATCACGAAGAGATTCTGCTCTCCGAAGCCGGCGCGCGCGCCCAGGCGTCGGCCAACGTCGACCGCTCACTGCTCGAGTGGACTCGCGACCAGCCGCACCTGATTCGCACCCAGATCGGCGGCAAGTCGCTGCTCATGTTTCACGCCACGCCGTGGGCGCCCTACCGCGACTACCTCTTCCCGCACGATCCGCAACTGCAGCGGCTGGCCGAGGAAGAGGCGGACTTCATCATCTACGGACATACCCACGCGCCGATGGTCAAGCGAATCGGCCGCGCGCTGATCGTTAACCCCGGTTCAGCCGGCGAGATGCGCGGCAGCGAACAGATCCTGACCTATGCTGTGCTCGATACCTCTGACGATCACGCCGAGATCGAACAGATCCGGTTCGACTGACCGAGAGCCCACCACGGCGCAGCTCGGCCCACGAGCCGCGCTCGCGCCAATTGGATAGACGCCCATGACCGACGCCAACCAGACCAACACGCTCGTGGAAGAGGCGCGCGAGGGACTTCGCCAGTTCCCGCCAGCTCTGAGCCAGGAGTTCGAGACTGCGCTCGAAGCGGTCCTGCCGATCCTCGAGCCCGACGAACTCGGTCAGTGGCTGCGCGACGGCCTCGACATCGCCCGCCACTCGCTACGCAGCTGGGAGGCATCGTCCGAGTACTTCCGCGCCTCGGGACCCGTGCTCGAGCAGATCACCTACGACCGCATGCGCGAGTGGTGCAGCGTCGGCATCGAGCTCATGGAAACGTCGCCCGCGCTCTCTGGCGCGCTCTTCCGCGCCTCGCCCGCCGTACTGCCGCACCTCTCGGTGCCTCAAGCCAACGACTGGGCCGCCCAAGGCAAATCGCTCTACAAGGGCACCTGGAAATCGGGCTCGCTCTCGGCCCAGTACTTCGATGTCTCGCCCCAGATTCTGCCGCACCTGCCGCTCTCGCAGATGCGCCTGCTCGTCGACCTGATCGACTCGCTCGCCTCCCACTCCTACGAACTCGCATCCGCCTGTCTGGGCATGGCCCCCGGCGTCCTGTCGCAGCTCGACCGTTCCGACCGCGCCCCATTTCTCGAGTTCGGCGGCATCGTCGCCCACACCGCCTGGGTCGACGCCCGCGTCTACTTCGAGCGCGGACCCAGCGCGCTGCGCCAGGTCGGCGAGGAGCAGCGCGCCCGCTATCTGTCGCTCGCCGGACAGGTCGCCATGCAGGTCGGCCGACTCGGACACCCCTACTTCATCGAGGCCGCCCAGGCGCTGTCCGAGGTCGACAAAGACATTCACGAAGGCCTGCTCGAACTCTCCGAACAGCTCGCTCAACACTCCGGCGACGCCGCCATGGAGTTCCTCAAGTCCTCGCCCCGCGTCGCTCAACGACTCGGCATTGACGACATCGCGCGTTGGCAGGAGTTCGGACTCAACGTGCTCCAGCAATCGCGCGACGGCGGTGAGGCGTTCTTCCGCCTCGAGTCCGCCCGCGGCGAAGAGGTCATGGAGGCGCTCAGCAGCCGCGTCGACCTCGACCGCGTCTCCGAGCTGATTCGAATGTACTGCAAGGCTCTGACCGGCGTTGACGTCGGCGTCAAAGCCTCCGAAGAGCTGACCGCCAAAGGCGTCGGCTGGGTCGACGAAAGCAGCCCCACGACAGAGGGCACGACCATCTACCTGCCCGAAAACGTCGAGCGCTACCCAACCAAGGACGAGAACTTCGCCGTCTACAAGGTCTTCGCCACGCACCAGGCCGGACGGCTCGAGTTCGGCTCGTTCGACTACGCCGAAGGCATCGACTCCGGCTTCTTCCCCGATTCAGAATCCGAATCAGTCCGCAACGGACAATCGGGGCGCACGGCGACGCAGACGGCGAACGGCGCCGGCGCGGCCGGCGCGGAGGACGAGCCGACCGAGATCCACACGGACATGGAACGATTCTTCGACCAGTTCGAAGATCGCCGCCTCGCGCACGACCTGTTCACGATCGTCGAAGACACGCGCATCGACACCATCGTCAAGCGCGAGTACGCCGGCGTACGCCGCGCGTTCTCGCGTCTGCAACAAGCCGCCGCCGATCGTCGCCGCCCGATTGAGGACATGCCTGCGCGTCAGGCGATGGTCGAAAACTTGCTCCGCGCCTCGCTCGACGAGGTCGGACGCATCCGCTGGCCCAACGAGCTCGCCGAAGAGCTGCGCACCCCGCTGCGCATCCTCAACCGCATCCGCCAGGACGGCGCCACCGTCCAGGACACCGCCGCCGCGACCGTGCTGCTCTACGAGTGGCTCTCGCAGATCCCCAACGTTGAACTCGACTCTGAAGACTGGTCTGACTTCGAACAGGAACTGTCAGGCGATCCCGACGGCGGCGAAGACACGGACATGATGCCCGGCTCTGGCTCCTCCGGCCTCGAGGAGTCGTTCATGCCGTTCATGCCCGGCTCCGAGGAGCAGCCCTACGACAGTCCCGACCCGGTCGACTTCCGCGGCGACTTCAAGCCCGAGCTCGTTCAGCTGCTGATGAAACTCAAAGGCGAAACCGGCTCCGGCGACGCGCCGCCGATCCCGCTGTCCAAGGAACAGCTGCAGGAACTGCTCGAGAAATCTGTCGAAATCTCGATCAACGAACTGATGGACATGGATCTGGCCGAGTCGTCAGGCATGTTCCTCGACAACTTGCTCAAAGAGGTCAATCAGATCCAGGGCGAGCGTCAGGAAGGCCAACAGGCCATGGGCGACGACTCGACCGGCGCCGAGGACGGCGAGGAACTGCCCGTCGAGGCGCAGTCCTTCTTCTACGACGAGTGGGACTTCCGCGCCGCCGACTACAAGCCGCGTTGGTGCCGCGTCCAGGAGCAACGCGGCGAATCAGGCACGACCGGGTACTACACCGAGACCCTGCACGAACACACGCAGCTCGTCCAGGAGACGCGCAAGCAGTTCGAGATGCTGCGCCCCGAGCTCTTCCGCAAGATGAAACGCCTCACCGACGGCGAGGACTACGATCTCGACGCCGTGATCGAGTGGTACACCGAGAAGATCGCCGGCGCCACCTCCGAGACCAAGCTCTTCTACCGACGCAACAAAGTCGAGCGCGATGTCGCTGTCGCGTTCCTGCTCGATGTCTCAGCATCAACCGACGAAGAGATCCAAAAGCACCACGACCAGCGTCAAGACGACCAGTTCGACGACGATCCGCGCAAGTACCTCAGCTGGTGGGCGCAGCGTCGAGCCGAAGCCGCCCGTCATCCCGGCAAGCGCATCATCGACCTCGAAAAGGAAGCCGTCGTGCTGCTGATCGAGGCGCTCGAGACGATCGGCGACAAGTACGGCGTCTATGGCTTCTCCGGCTACGGACGCGACAACGTCGAGTTCTTCGTCTACAAGGACATGGATGAGCCGTTCGGCGACAAGATCAAGGAGCGCATCGACAAAATCGCGCCGGTCCGCTCGACTCGGATGGGTCCGGCCATCCGCCACTGCATCTGGAAACTGCAGAACACCGACGCCAAGGTCAAGATTCTGATGCTGCTCTCCGATGGCCGACCGCAGGATCACGGCTACGGACGCGACCGCACCGAGAAGGAATACGCCATCCACGACACCAAGATGGCGCTGACCGAGGCGCGCCGCGAGGGCATGGTGCCCTTCGCCCTGACGGTCGACCGCGCCGGCCACGACTATCTCAAGCAGATGTGTCAGGACATGGCCTACGAAGTCGTCGCCGACATCGAGTCTCTCCCTCGCCGCCTACCCGCGCTCTACCGCCGCCTCACCGGCTAGGCCCTGCGAGGCAGCCCCCCTCCCTCTGATCCTCTCTCCCTCTGGAGGGCGGAGCCTTTCTGATCCCCTCTCCCTGCGGGAGAGGGTTAGGGTGAGGGCCCGCTACCATGACTCAATGACTACCACCGCAGCGTCGCTGACCGCCGCCGCCATCGCCGCCGCCTTCGTCGCGACACTACTCAATCACGACTCCACAGGCCTCTACATCATCTGCTCCGCCATCGCAGCCGCCGGTCTCCTGCTCATGCTGTTGCAGCTCGCGCGCAGCCGACGCAGCCCGGCCGCGCCATGGTTCGCGCTGGCGCCGATGGCGATCGTCGTTGGCCTGCTCGGCGTCGCCGCTTCAGGCGCGACGTGCGGGGTCGCCTGCATCTCCTGGGGAGCTCCCGCCGCCGCTGCGACGCTCGCCGCGCCCGAAATCAGAAGCTGGTTCACTCGCCGAAGAACTTTGCGACGCCTCTGACGGTTTGGTCGACTAGTTGGTCAGGCGCAGCTCGCGGTTGAGCTCAAGCCGCAGGAACCAGCGCCAGGTCGCCAACACGCCGAGTACCAGCACGCCGATCAAGACCGCAAACGCAATCCCCAGAATCTGCCAGTCGGTCTCGATCTGGAAAGGCGGCAAGACGGTGCGTCCCGTCTCGTCGATCTCCAGATACGCCAACAGCAGCTGCGAGATTCGGTTGCCCAACAACACGCCCAACACCAAACCCGTGCCAACGATGATCGCGTACTCGAGGAACAGCTGAATCAGAATGCTCACGTTGCCCACGCCGACGGTGCGCAGAAGCGCCATCTCGAGCCGGCGCTGCCGCGCCGAGACCGCCATCGAGACCAGGAAGGCGAGCGCCAAGAGCAGCGATATCGCGATGAACGCGACCAACAGAATTCCCGAGCCGCCCGCCGTTGTCAGCGGGTCGCGGCCGCTGGCGTCGAGCCGACCTTCGCGATCCAACGTGGAGCCCAACGAGTATCGCGGTCGGTTCAGCTCCTCAATGATCGCCTCGCGCGTCTCAAGGTCATCCGAAAGGTTGAGCCAGGCTTCCGTTGGCGTCACGCTCGGACGCAACGCTGTCACCGAGCCAATATGGAAGAGCGCATCATAGTCGGCGACGATGAACGACTGCTCGTCGGGACGCAGCGTGGGGAAGAGCTCCACAATCGCCGACACCCGCGCTGCGACCATCAGTTCGTCCAACCGCAACGTGTAGCGGTCGCCGACCTCAAGCAGCTGTCGCTGGGCGAAGTCGGCGCTGATGATCGTGGGGATCGTGCAGCGCGTGTTGCTGCAGAACGCCGGATCGGCGAAGTGCGCCGCGCGGCGGCCCGGGCTCGGCCCGACATTGGGATAGAAGGCCATCACGTGCTCGCCCGAGACCGGGTCGTCGATTTGCTCAAACTCGATCTCATCGCCCGAGCTGCGGCGCTGCAAGTACTCCACCCAGCCGCGATTCTCGAAGTCTTCGATGATCAGCTCGCGGCCGTCAGGCTGAATCGCCGTCACCGCGTCGAAGTAAATCGTCGCCGGCTCCGACGCAAACAGCCCGAACGGCTCGCTCATGACCAGCGAGTGCAACGTGAACGGACCGCTCGCGCCGAGGCCGATGATCTCACTTTGGAAGTCGATGTCCAACGCGGTCCACGTCGAGTTCGGCGCTGGCATCTCCAGACCGCCGCCCGTGTAGTAGACACCGTCGCCGTCGCGCACCCGAATCCAGAACGACTGGTCCGACTCTCCATCACCCAATCGCGCCCAGACGCGCAGCGTCTCTGTCTCCGCTGGAATGCCGACCCCGCGACCGACCGGCGGCACATCGATCTCGCCGATCAGTTCCTCAAACGTCAGCAGCGACATGTCCTCGCGGAACCACATCATCTCGACCGCCGCCTTGGGCTCCAGACCCAGCAGCGAGACGCTTGACGCCGTGCCGACGCTGCGCCCCGCCGACACCTTGCTGCGATGAATCGACGCCACGCCGTCGATTCCGTCGAGCTGTCCAAGGCGCGTGCGCACCCCGTTGGCCGTCGAGTACCCGCTTGCCCCCAGCTCGACGCGGAACTCGACGCCGTTGTCGTATTCGATGCGCTCCGCCAGCGAGAGTTCGACCGTGTCGGCATAGGACGCGGCGAAGGTGCCCAGCGCCGCTCCCAGCATCAGCAGGATCGTCAATCGCGCTGCCGGTCCGACCGTGCGGCTCACGTAGCGCAGCGTCGACGCGACCGAGAGCGGGAAGCGGTCATACGTCAGCCAGGCGAAGAAGCGATAGAAGTAGGGCAGGAAGCGCAGTATCACCAACGTCGCCGCCAGCGCGAACAGGATCGGCGTGCTCAGCAATAGCGGGTCGGCTGACAGCCCGCCCACGCTGTTGCGCTCGAAGACCGTGCCCTTGAGGTCGGCCTCGAAGATCAGCCCGATCGCGACCAGCACCAGCGCCACATCGAGAAAGTAGCGCTGTAACGCATTCGGTCCAGCCGGCCGAGAGACGTTGCGCAGGCGCTCGGACAGTACGCGCGTCCGACTCGCCGCCACCAACGGCGCCAGCGTGAACGCCACCGCAACGATCGCTCCCGCCGCCGAGAGCAGGAAGGCCATGTCAGTCAGCGTCGTCGCAATCGGCGCGCCGCCCGTCAACGGCTCAAAGACCGGCGTGTAGCCCAACAAACCGATCACGCCGATTGCGATAAACGGCGCGACAGCAGCCGCGACAATGGCGAGCAGGACGCCCTCGATCGCCGTGTGCGAGATCACCTGCAGAATCGACGCGCCGCGCGAACGCATCGAGAACAATTCCTCGCGTCGCTGCGCGACCTGCACGCCCGAGACGATGACGACGTAGAACAGCGCGATCCCGACCACCTGCGCGAGCAGCATCAGGATCGGTACCTGCGTGAAGTTGAGATCTTTGACGAATGAGTCGAGCCGCGATTCGATCGGCGATCGCACCGCGCCGCCGATCGAACGCAGGTCTTCGCGCAGCAGATCAAACGAGGCCTGCGTGTCATCGAGCACTGCGACGTTGAGCTGGTCAGTCTCAATCTCCGAAATCCACGTTGTGTTGACCAGGTACCCACTCATCACCAACGGCAGCACGTCATCGAACGTCGTCGACGGAACAATCAGCGGTACGACCTGCGCCCGTGGCGACGAGACGTACACGCCCGACGAGATCTCCTGCGGCAAGCGTGACCAAAAGCGGCTGTCGAGATTGTCAGGCGCGAGCAAACCGGTCACTTCGAGCGGAATCAATCGCTGCACCAACATCGTCGGCTCGCAGGGCGGACGCGGAGGCGGCGGCGGACCACCCGGCGGCGGCGCAGGCTCGCGATCGCATTCGTCAAAGGCATCGATTAGATGCAGCTGCGCGCCGACGCCGACGCCGTACGCTCGCGCCGCCGCCTCCGGCAGGGCGACCTCGATCGGTCCCGAGAGCTCACGACCATCGGTCAGCGTCGGCGACTCGGGGAAGCGCCCGTCAATCAGCTCGACGTGCAACTCCGCCTCGTCCAACGCGGCGAAGTAGCTCGACGGTGGAATCACCTGGCCCTGGCGCAACGGCAGATCGATCTGCGTCGCCACCGTCGAGCGGAAGCGCAGCTGCTGCGACTCCAACTCGCCGAAACGCTCTTCAATCGACTCCTCGGCGTAGGCCCGAGCCGAATCGTTGGGTCCGCCCGCGAGCGGCACGTTGGGCAGCAACGTGAACATCTGCCGACGCTCGGTCAGGTCCTCGCGCAGACTCACGGTCAGCGACAGGTCGGACACCGCGCGGGTGTAGATCGTCGTCGACGACATCAACACGGCCGCGACGAGAATGCCCGCCGCAATCACTAGTTGCAGTCGCCAGCTGTCGCGCATGCGACGCAGCACAAAACCCAGTACCGACCCGAACGACTCCACCCAGACCCCCGCTACCCGTCCGCTCGCCAGCCGCGTCCGGCGAAACGCCGCAAGCTCGGACGCCGCCAGCGCCGTGGACGCGCTGTGTTGTTCACAATGCCTAGTAGTCTACGAAGGCTGGGCGGTCGAACATACCCCTGACGCGCCCCAATTGACGCCGTCAGGCGTGCAGACAACTCACCAGCCAGGTCACTGACAGGGCGACAGTCGAGGCGATATGCGCGGCATCTTCAGCTCTCTGCCGACGGCCTTCCGCATCGCCGTGCGACGGCTCAACGGCAATCGCAGACTGATGACCGCCGTCGCGATCGGCGTCGTGCTCGCTGTCGCCCTGATGGCCTCCACCTCGATCTACCGCAATGCGCTGCAGGACCTCGGTCTGCAGACCGATCTCCGCCGTATCTCCGACGCCGACCTCGATGTCCGCGTGCTCAACGCCGCGCACGGACTCTCACACGGTCTGGCGGAAGAGTCCTTCGATACCATCGACCGCCGCCTGCGCATCCCAGAGGCATACCTCGCCGACGTCAAACACTCGCTCACCTCGGCCACGTTCTTCATGACCGACGTCGGCGGCGTCCCGCCCGAAGAGGATCCGCGCGACCGCGCGCGCGTGCTCTGGTTCGAAGGCGTGCAGGAACACATCGAGCTCGTCGACGGCCAGTGGCCCGACCCCGCGCCGCCAGCGACGCCTGACGCCCCGCCCACCATCGACGTAGCGATCGGCCTCGCCGCGGCCGAAGCCGGCGGGCTCGCCTTGGGCGACAGGCGCGATATCCACGCCTCCTGGCGCGACGACGCCGATCCAATCCAGATCCGCATCGTCGGGTTCGTCCGACCGCTCGATTACACCGAGCGCTATTGGGGCGTCCGCCGAGACCACTTCCAGGTCCCCGAGGAAAAGACCGACGCATTCGCCTTCTTCGCGCCCAGAGCCACCTTGATCGACGCCATGGCCGGCTACATGCAGGAGCTGCGCGCTCGACTCGAGGTCTACGGCACTGTCGACCGCTCCGCATTCGTCGCCGACGAGGCCGGCCTGGCCGCGATCCGCTTCCGCGCCGCCTTCGAAGCGATCGCCAAAGAGATCGACCGCGCCCGCGTCGAGACCGAAATCGTCACCGTGCTCTCCGACTACGAGACGAAGGAGTTCTTCTCCTCGATCCCGCTGCTCGTGCTCACGCTGCAGATCGTCGGCATCGTCCTCTTCTATCTGGTGCTCGTGTCGACGATGGTCGTCGAGCGGCAATCGGCCGAAGTCGCGCTGCTCAAATCCCGCGGCGCCGGACTCGGCCACATCATGTCGATCTCAACGCTCGAAGGTCTCTTGCTCGTCGGCCTCGCATTGGGCGTCGGCCCAATCGTCGCCCGCGAAGCGATCGCCTTCCTCGGTTACTCGCCGGCCTTCGAGGGACTCACCGGCGGCGCGAGACTCAGCGTCGAGCTCACCGGCGAGGTCTACATCTGGGCCGCAGTCGGCGCAGCGCTCAGCTTCATCGCCCTCATCTGGCCCGCCTGGCGTTCCAACCGCGCCACCGTCGTCCACTTCGCCCGCTCGACCTCCCGCCCGCAGGACAAACCAATCTTCCAGCGCTACTACCTCGACCTCGTTGTCGTCGGCGTCGGCGCGTTGCTCTTCTTCCAGCTGCAGGAGTCCGGCTCGCTCGTCACTGAAGACCTCTTCGGCGGACTGCAGCAAGACCCGCTGCTGCTGATCGCGCCGGCCGTGTTCGTCGTCACGGTCGCCGTGCTCTTCCTGCGACTCTTCCCGCTGCTGCTCTCGGCCTTTGGCGGCATCGCGCGAGTTCTCGGCGGCGCGTCCCTGCAGATGGTGCTCTGGCATCTGACGCGCGCGCCGGTTCAACCAGGCCGACTCGCCCTGCTGCTGATCATGGCCACCTCACTCGGCATGTTCGGCGGCACCTTCGGCGCAACCCTCGACAAATCCTTCGACGATCGCGCCGCCTATCAATCGGGCGCCCAGCTGCGTCTCGCCGATCTGCGCAGCAGCGGCGCATCGGTCGACATGCTCAAGGAAGACCTCGCAGACGCGCCCGGCATCGCCAACGCGTCCTACGTCGCCCGCCAAAACGCCTCGTTCTCCCGAGGCGCGCTCGACGTGACCGACGCCACCGTGCTCGGCGTAGACCCCGAGAGCTTCAACGACGTGCTCTGGTACCGCGAGGACTTCTCTCTCGACGACATCAGCGAGCTAGTCAGTCGCGTCGCTTCGACAGACGCCCCCGTGGAGGAAATCGCCATCCCCGCCGACGCAACCTACGTCGGCATGTGGTTCTGGGTGCCGCAGACCGACGGCGCGCTCAGACCCAACCTGCGATTGCTCGACAGTCAGGGGCGATACCGCGACGTGAGCCTGGTCGGCCTGCCCAGGTCGCGCGGATTCGGCGGCAGCATCGACGAGGGCTGGCGCTTCCTCTACGCCGATCTCTCTCAAGGCGCCGGTGGACCGCACGTCGGACCCTGGTCGCTGCAGGCCGTGGCTATCCGCACCGCCGGCGCGGCGAACTTCTCCGGACTTGCCGGCTACGACGCAATTCAATACACCACGGATCCTCAACTGCCTGACGACGTCATCAACAGCGGCTTCGACAGCGGCGTGATCATCGAGAGCTTTGAACAACAGGGTCGTTGGACTGTCTTCACCGACACCTCACGCGCCGGTCCCCTGCCCGATGACGCGCGCCTGACCGCCGAGCAAGCGCGTGATGGCGAGTTCGGCATGCGCTACCGCTGGAATCGCGACGCGCGCAGCGGGTTGCCGCGCGGCATTCGGCTCGTCGGTCCCGACCAGCCCGTGCCCGTCGTCGTCAGCCGCGACTTCCTCGAGGAAGCCTCGCTCGACGAAGGCTCGACCATCCGCCTCGGCCTCTCCAGCATCTACGTGCCCGTCACGATCGTCGGCAGCTTCGATCTCTTCCCCACCTGGGACCCCGCCGACGCGCGCTCGCTGATCATCGCCGATCGCGACTCGCTCTCCTACCGCATCAACCGCAACCCCGCGACCATCGGCGCAGCTACTCCCAACGAAGTCTGGATCGAACCGACCAGCGACGACGGACTGCGCCAGCTGCGCACCTACCTCGAAGTCACGCCGCCCTGGAACCATGACGCCTACGACATCGACGCCATCCGCAACCTGCAAGACGAGGATCCGCTCGTCGCCGCCGGCTGGGAAGGCCTGCTCTTCCTCACCTTCATCGCCATCGTGCTGCTCGCCGCGCTCGGCTTCCTCGTCGCCTCAGTGCTCGTCGCTCAACAGCAACAGGGCGAGTTCGCCGTCCTCCGCACCGTGGGATTCTCCCTGCCCCAGGTGCTGCTCGTGGTCGGCATCGAGAAAATCCTAATCATCGTGGTCTCGATGGCGCTCGGCACCGCCGTTGGACTGCAACTAGGCACAATGATGCTCGAGTTTGTCGGCTTCGTCGAAACCGGCGAGGCCGTCCTGCCGCCATTCGTCACCGTCACCGACTGGGCCACCATCGGCGGAGCGTACGGAATTCTCGGTCTCGTCTTCCTCGGCGCGATCGCGATTATCGTCGCCCTCTACATGCGCATGACGATCGGCCAAATCCTCCGCATCGGCGCCGACTAGCCCCGCATCAGCCCCGTCGCGATAGGCTTTGGGATATTCTAAGGCTTCGCGGAAGGGAATCTCAGGATGAGCGACCGCCTGGAGATTCTGGAACACAACCTTGTTCTAATTCCGGGTCAAGTAACCGAGAACGGACCGCTGACGATCAGCTCTACCGATCTCCTCCCTCTTGTGCCCAATGGAATCTTGGCGGAAGGCGGAGGCCGCGTAATCAATCCGTCCACCCAGATCAGCCTCTTGGCCTCACCCCCGTCTTTGGTCGTTATTGATCACTCGTCGGAGCCTCCGGTCCGCGGAGCGGTCGTCCAGTTGGTAACCAATGTCGTTGGACTGCTGGATCAGCGGGGCTACACAGTCACCTCCTATGGTTGGAACTTCACCGGTCTGGTTTCAGGGATTACTACCGTTGAGGCGCTGCGGCAACTCGTCAACGAGTCGTTGATCGAGGCTGCGATGACCACGAACGGTGCTCGTGAGTGGTCTATCCCTGTCATTCAGGTCAGTGGAGAGTCTCACTCTGCCGACGAACTCTCCCTAACCCTCCAGCTGCAGGACGGGGATGAGCAACCAGATTTGCGATTCACGGCGAACGTCCACTTTGAGAGACGCCTCTCACTTGCCGAGCTGGCCGAATCTGGCAACAGTGCTTGGGCTGAGGTCGATACCCTGGTAACGGGCTTGACTCGATAGCAGCAGATTCCGAGAGCGGAGGAGTCCATGGTGTCAGCGACCGCAACGAAGCAGAGGTCAGCTGGGTCTGAGCAGCTGTTGCAGGAGAGCTCGAGCGCCACTCGTCGCGTAGGCGATCGAGCCCCATCTAGCTCTCTTAGTGACCCTCAAGCCTGGACGTTCGAGAGTTCAACTACGAAGGCCGAAGGCCCGATCCCAAACGCGGTTGGGGGACCTTTCGTAATCGGTCTCGGCGACCTGACTGAGCCTGACAGGACTCCCTTCCCGCTTGTTGCACCGACTTGGTTCTCCGACCTGATGCAGCAAAGCGTTTCAGTTGTGGCAGGATGGCCCCTGTTGCCTCCACAAGAGCGCAGGCTCCAGTCGGCCCTCGAACTCGAACGCGCCGACATCAGCTTTGACGAGGTCGCTGCTGGCCTGCTAGGTCGCTTCTATGACCTCGGCCACGCCTCGACGACTGAACTCGAAGAGTGGCTTCAATCGCCTGAACAGTGGATCGCGTTCTCGCGGCTCCAGCGTTGCCGCTATATCGAAGACCTTGGCTCGATGTTCACCCTCTCTCTCGACGGGCGAAACTTCGTAGAGGACCTGTTGGCCGAGGGCACTTCTGAGTGAGCTCGCCCACTCGGACAGAGCGACGTCTGTCAAAGCTTGTCGAAGAGCGTCGTCAAATCGAAGACTCGGTGCAGCTCGTCGTCACAGTCCTCGGGGATGGTAAAGGCCAGCCGGGATTCGGCAAGCGACGAACTGTGAAGGAGCACCTGCTAGGCATATCCGGAATTGAGGATGTGACACTGCCAGAGGACCTACACGTTCAGAATCCGACTGCCCATGTGGAAGACATCGAAACGGCAGCGATTGAAGAAGCTGACGTTGTGATCTGCATTGAGGCTCCAAGCGGCCCGCCTCTAGGACTCTATACAGAACTCGTCAAGTTCTTCGACCCTAATCGAGCGGAGCGCTGGTATCGGATCCATCCATCACAAGAACCAGGCGATGCGGAGCGTCCGGCGCTCGTAGAGGGCTTTGCAGCCGACGCAGTCGCAAGCATTGGTGCATACGAGTACGAGGTCCATCGCTGGGAGAGCTGCGAGACGATCCGAGCTGCGTGCGCCAAGAGGGTTGAGCAAGCAGTAAGCCTCGCGCGTCTCAAGGCAAAGCTGAACGCATCCGACTAGGTCAGACCGCGGCCCGCAGACCCTCAGCCGCCGCCTCCTGCGCCTGCGCGCTCCTCTACCTCACTGTGCTGTGGCGCGGCGCGCGTCGCCAGCGACACCGGACGCAAGGCCGCGCCCGCGGTCTCAGCCGCCTGACGCACCACCTCTTGCGCCACCCGCCGACCCTCCTCGACGATCGCGCCATGACGGATGATCGAGCGAATCCGCGGCAACACCAGCGCAATGATCATCGCCAGCGCAAAGATGATGCCCGGGCCGATCAGCAAGATGCGGATGCTGATGTAATCGGCCGCAAGTCCGTTGGCGAGGATCATCACCGCCATGATGCCGCCGGCGAACATCGCGTACAGCGCCATCACACGACCGCGCAACGAGTCAGGCACCACGGCCTGAATCATCGCGCTCGTCAAGGCCATGTACATAGCCTGACTCGCCCCCGCCAACGCCCCGCCAATGAGCGCCATGACCAAACTGTTCGCCACGCCGACCCAGACCAGCGATAGTCCGGATACCAATCCCACCACGATGAACACCCGTCCTCGGATCGCGCCGATCGGCATCATCGACAACGCCACGGTCGAGACCAGCGCGCCGCCGCCAATCGCCATCAGCATGTAGCCGTACTCCGACTGGCCGCCATTGAGGATGGTGTCGGCGTAGGCCGGGAGCAGTGAGAAGTCGAACGCCATCGTGAACATGCAGTGCAGCGAGACCATCACGATCATCAGCCGCACCGACGGCGCTTGCCCCAGGTAACGCAACCCATCGCGAATGTGTCCAGCGCTGTCTCGCAACAGCCCACCGGTGTGTCCCTGAATCCCGCCCGTCGAGCGCGTCGTCATCCGCGTCATTTGCACGATCGACAGCAAGAGGAACACAGCCGACGCGGCGAACACCCATTCGGCCCCGTATTCCTTCAAGACTGGTCCCGCGACCGGGCCAATCACCTTTGAGCCAAACTGCATCATTGACGCCATCGTGATCGCGCTGAGCAGCGCCGCCATCTTCACCGTGTTCGGCAACAGCGCCTGCTGAGCCGGCATCTCGCCCGACCGAATGATGCCCGAGAACAGCGTGATCAAAACCAGATTCCACATAGCGATCTGATCGGTGAACGCCAGGAACGCCAACAATAGAGCGCAGACGAGCGCGCCAAACCGACAGATAATCACGATCCGCGCGCGGTCGAATCGGTCCGCCAATGCCCCGCCAATCGGGGCCAACACCCAAGGCCCGATCGCGGCGAACGTCACGATGCCCGTGCCCGAGGCGCTGCCCGTTAGCTCATAGGCCAACCAGCCCCGAGCCGTGATCATCGCCCACAGCGAGACCGCCGACAGGCCCGCCGCGTAGAACATCCGCCGATACTCGAGGTACTCCATTGCCGGGAACAACGGCGTCAGCGGACGGAACGGCGTCGTGATGACCTGTCTCAGCATCTACCCTGCCCTCACTTGCTCAATCCTCACTATGCTACGGCCTTCCCAACCACCCTGCCCAGAGCTGCAGGTACGCTATCCGCGAACACCGCAGTCACTCCACCTTGAGCAGGCATCCCGATGACCACTCCTGACCCACTACGCCAACGATCCAGCGTCCTCGTCGACGGTCCCAGCCGCGCCGCCGCGCGTTCCCAGCTCTACTCCGTCGGCTTCGACGACGAGGCGCTCGCCAAACCGCTGGTCATGGTCGCCCACTCGTGGATCGGTACGATGCCCTGCAACTTCTCCCACCGCGAGCTCGCCCAGGACGTCATGCGCGGCATCCGCGAAGCCGGCGGCACGCCGATGGAGGTCAACACCGTCTCCATCTCCGACGGCATCACGATGGGCACCGAGGGCATGAAGGCCTCGCTCGTCTCGCGTGAGATCATCACCGACTCGATCGAGCTCTGCGCCGTCGGATACGCCTTCGACGCCGCCGTCATCATCTGCGGCTGCGACAAGACCATCCCCGCCGCCGCCATGGCCATGGCGCGGATCAACATCCCCGCCGTCGCCCTCTACTCCGGCTCGATCGCCCCCGGCCGACACCACGACGGCCGCGACCTCACCATCCAGGATGTCTTTGAAGCCGTCGGCCAACACTCCGCTGGCACGATCGACGACGACGAGCTGCACCAGGTCGCGCTCAACGCCTGTCCCGGCGCCGGCGCCTGCGGCGCCCAATACACCGCCAACACGATGGCCACAACGCTCGAGTTCCTCGGACTCTCGCCGATGGGATCCGCCACCGTCGGCGCGACCGATCCGCGCAAACACAACGTCGGCGAAGACGCCGGCCGACTCGTCATGGACGTCCTCCGCCGCGGGCTGCGGCCGCGCGACATCCTCACGCGCGACGCCTTCGAAAACGGCATCGCCTGCGCCGCCTCGACCGGCGGCTCCACCAACGTCGTGTTGCACCTCCTCGCGCTCGCCCGCGAAGCCGGCGTCGAGCTCAGCATCGACGACTTCGACCGCGTCTCGGAACAAACCCCGCTGATCGGCGACCTGCGACCTGGCGGCCGCTACGTCGCGCTCGACATGGACCGCGCCGGCGGCACGCCGCTCCTCGCCCAACGCTTGATCGAAGCCGACAAGCTCCACGGGGACGCCATCACCGTCACCGGACAGACCCTCGCCGAAGCGTCGGCCGACGCCGAAGAAACGTCCGGCCAGGACGTCATCCTGCCTGTCGACCAGGCGCTCAAGGAAACTGGCGGCCTCGTCATCCTCAAAGGCACGCTCGCGCCCGACGGCTGCGTCGTCAAAGTCGCCGGCTACGAACGTCAGCTGCAAACCGGTCCTGCGCGCGTCTTCGAACGCGAAGAGGACGCGATGGAGGCCGTCACCAACAACGAAATCAACGCCGGCGACATCGTCGTAATCCGTTACGAAGGCCCAAAGGGCGGACCCGGCATGCGAGAGATGCTCGGCGTGACCGCCGCCATCGTCGGCGCTGGCCTGGGCGAGTCGGTCGCGTTACTCACCGACGGCCGCTTCTCGGGCGCCACCCGAGGCTTAATGGCCGGCCACGTCGCGCCCGAGGCCTTCGTCGGCGGACCGATCGCGCTGGTCGAAGAGGGCGACGAGATCACCCTCGACATCGCCAATCGCGAGCTCAACCTCAACGTCGACGAAGCCGAGCTCGCCCGCCGCCGAGCCAACTGGACCGCCCCCGAGCCCAACTACGCCAACGGCGTCTTCGCCAAGTACGCCAAGCTAGTCTCCGGCGCCCACCGCGGCGCCGTCACGAGTTAGTGGTTGAGAGCTCCCCCGTCGGGGGAGCTGTCGCGAAGCGACTGAGGGGGCCGCCTTCAACAACCGCTTTAGTCGGCATCACTGCAGAGCATAGCTCCGGCATGCCGAGGACAACCCCCTGTCATACCCGTGCTTGCCGCGGCAATCTCGCCGTAAGACTCGCAGTCTCGCCCGCGCTCTCAGCGACGCTGCCCTTCCTGCGCTCGCTACGCTACCTTCCGTCCATGACCAGACTGCAAATCTCGGACAACCTCTCACTCGATGTCGCGCAGCGCGGCGAGGGGGCGCTGGTGCTCCTCATCGCCGGCGGATTCATGGACATGGACCAGTGGACTCCCGTTGCCGAGGCGTTGCCCGACGGCTTCCGCGTCGTCCGTTACGACCAGCGAGGCATTGGAGACTCGGATCAGCCAACCGATGGTTACACCGTCGAACAGTTCGCCGCTGATGCGGTCAATCTGATCGGCACGCTCGACGCTGGACCCGCCGTGCTCGTCGGCAACTCGCTTGGCGGCAGCGTCGCCATGGCCACGGCGTTTGCCGCGCCCGAACTGGTGCGCGGCATCGTTACCTGCGCGACCTCAGCAGGGCCGACCGGGCCGCCGACCCCGCCCGAGACGATGCAGTACATGATGCGCGGTGCGTCGCTGCCCGTCCCGCAAGCCGCTGCAGCGATGATGGACATCCTCTTCGCCACCGACTTCATCGACGAACATCCCGACATGCTCGATGACGCGGTCGAAAAGCGCAGCAAGGGCGCGCCGATGATCGCCACGCTTGGACCGCTGCAGTCGGCGCTCGTGTTCGATCCGCTCGAGCGACTCAAAACGCTCGACAAGCCGATGCTCGCGCTCCATGGCGCTGAGGACGTGCTGGTGTTGCCCGAGCATGCGCAGCTGCTCGCCGATGCGGCCGGCGCTCAGGCGCGGGTCATCGATGACGCCGGTCACGCGTTGGTCGTCGAGCAGTCCGCGGCTGTCGCCAAGGCGCTCAGCTCGTTCCTCGCCGACCTCTAGCCGACTGCTAGCGGTCGGCTGTCTCTCCTCCAACCTCGAGCTCAGGACGCTGCAGAATCCAGTCGGTCGACTGTTCGTACGCGTGCGCCACGCGGCAGACCGTCGCTTCGTCGAAGTGCCGACCACCGATCATCAGACCGATCGGGAGGCCGCGGCGGTCGTAGCCGCAAGGAATCGATATGGCGGGAATCCCGGTCACGTCGTAGGGCGCCGTCAGGCGAGCCAGCTCAGCTGTCGGATCTCCATCCTCGATCAGCGGCGCGGTGCGCGAGCAGGTGGGCGAAATCAACACGTCCACCTCCTCCAGCACCGCAGCGGTTTCTTCGATGAACTTGCGCCGCAGACGCTGATCGTTGATGTACTCGACCGCCGAGATGGCCAATCCAGCCTCGATTCGGTCGAGCACATCGCCATACTCGTCGCGCCGCTCGCGCAGCCAGGTCTCGTGAAACGCCGCCGCCTCGGCGATGATCGTCAGTCCACGAGGCCGACCCGTCTGCAGCGGCATCTCGACCTCGGTCACGGTCGCGCCCATGCTGCGCAGGTGATCGACCGCGATCTCGCAGTGCTCGATCACATCCTCTTCGCATCCCTGCCAGAGCATCTGTCGCGGCAGGCCGATACGAATCCCATCGACTCCCTCGACCAACGTCGCATTGCAGTCGTCGACCGGCACGTCGGCGCTGCCCGGGTCGCTGGGGTCGTATCCAGCGATCGCATTGAGCACGAGCCCGGCGTCCTCAACTGTCTTGGTCAACGGACCGACATGGTCGAGCGTCCACGAGAGCGGCAACACGCCCGTGCGGGAGACGCGTCCATATGTGCCCATCAGTCCCGTAACGCCGCAGAGGCTCGCGGGAATGCGAATGCTGCCGCCCGTGTCCGATCCCAACGCCCCGAGCGATGATCCCACCGCCACCGACGCGCCCGACCCTCCGCTGCTGCCTCCGGGCGAGCGGCTCGTGTCCCAGGGATTGCGCACCGCGCCAAAGTGCGCGTTGTTGCTCGTCGTCCCGAACGCGAACTCGTGCAAGTTCAGCTTGCCCGGCATCACCGCGCCGGCGGCCTTGAGTTTCGTGTAGACCGTCGCATCGCGCTCAGGCAACCGATCGCGTAGAAATCCGCCGCCGCCCGTCGTCACAATCCCGGCCGTGTCGACCAGGTCCTTGAGCGCCACCGGGATGCCGTGCAGCGGACGCAGGTCTCGCCCGTCCCGCAGCGCATCGTCAGCCGCCGCCGCCTGCTCGCGAGCAAGCTCAGCAGTCACCGTGATGTAGGCGTTGAGCAGCGGCTCAGTCTGTTCGACCCGACCCAGAACCGACTCAGTCAGCGCCAGAGACGTCAGCGAGCCATCACGCAGCGCCGCGCCCGCCTCGACGATCGAGAGGTTGTACGGTTCACGATGTTCCATCGATGCCGCCTCCATCGCCGCGCACGCGACCGAAGTCGAATCGCAAACCGAACGCCGGCTCAGTCACGCCAAGATCAGGAGCAGCGCTGCGGCCCCAGGACGTCTTGAGCAACCGCGTCACCAGCGGCAGCGACTGCTCCAGCTCCTGATCCGACGGCGACTCACCGAGTGAGAGCGCGAGCGCACGCAGCGACTCCAACGGTGTCTGCGTGTCAGCCACTGGTTCAGCCATCGCGACAGCTCCCCTCCCGACGCCGCAGCGGTCGAACAGTCGTCATCGCCGAGCGTGGGCGAAATTATAGTCCGCAGCCGTTAGCTTGAGCGCATCAACCGAAACGTGTCCGCAACCGCTCAAGGAGAGCTCCCCATGGCCGATGAAGTGCTGTTCGACGTCTCTGAACGCGTAGCGACCATCACGCTCAATCGTCCCGACAAAATGAACACCATCAACTCAGCGCTCGGCTCGCAACTGATCGAGGCGCTGCTCGAAGTGCGCAACAACGACCAGATCCGCAGCGCCGTGATCACCGGCGCCGGCGACCGCGCCTTCTGCGCCGGCGCCGATCTCACACAGGGCGACGGCCCTGCTGCTTCCGCTGGGCCGGCCGGTCACTTTCCAACGAGCCCAGGCGAGCGCTTCGACGAGTTTGACGCCAAGAAGCCGCTGATCGCCGCCATCAACGGCCACGCGCTGGGCGGCGGATTCGAGATCGCGCTGATCTGCGACATGCGCATCGGTGCAGACAACGTCCGCGCCCGACTCGGCCTGCCCGAGATCACGCTCGGCTTCTTCCCGCTCGCCGGCGGACCAATGCGTCTGCCGCGCGCGATCCCGCAGGCCTACGCCAACGAGATGCTCTATCTGGGTCGCCGACTGAGCATGTCCGAGGCGCTGCAATGGGGCGTCATCTCCCGACTCGTCCCACAGGATGAGCTGTTGCCCACGGCGCAGGAGATGGCGTCGCAGGTAGCCGGCTACGCGCCGATCGCGGTGCGGGCGATGAAAGAACTGATCAACGCACAAACAGACATGACGCTCAGCCAGGCCAACCGGTTCGGCGCAAGTCTGCGTTGGATCGTGGGTCAAACCGCCGACAGCAAGGAGGGCCCCCGCGCCTTCGCCGAAGGCCGCCCGCCCGAATTCAAGGGGGAGTAATGCCGACCGTAAGCCGAAACCGTGAGTGACTGCCGTGCGGCGGCAGGTGCAGCAGAGCGTCAGTCTGACGGTTCAGTCGATTGCTGCAACTGGATCACGTTGAGGGGAACGGCCGCAACCTGTACTGCGTCCAGGTAGATCCGAAACTCGTGCATTCCCCAAGAGTTGAACTGAAGTCCATTGAACTCGGACATAAAACGTGCGGTGGCTTTCGGTTCAGAGGGAACAGGGAACTCTATTGGAGCCTCTTGGCTCGGGACCATGTCCCGACCATCAGCCTCGACAATCCGCAGGCGAAGTCTACGCCGACCCGCGTCTTCAGGCTCGTAATGAAAGCCAATCACCAAGCAGAGGCGAGAATGCTGGAAAGGAACCTCTTGCGAGCCCAGTGTGTCGATCCCGACACCAACTGCCGTTAGCTTGCCATCTGTCTCGATCGCACCATCGCAGAGAAAAGTGAACGTTGGTTCAATCAAGTTAGGGTCCCCTATCGAGAAACGTTGATAGGCACAGGTCCTGAAGTACGAGGAAGCCTCTCACCCGTGTCTTGAGGAATGGTCCGACCATTAGTTGTGATTCTGGAAGGCAGGCATGACACGCCTCCTCTTCCGAAGGCGACCGATCCGCTGCTCGCCGTCAAGTCCGTCTGGATGATGAGATTTGGAGGCCCTCCAGAGATCAGCGTCTCGTGAAGGCGGTGGTAGTCAGGCAAACCTCGGATGTCAATCTCCCGCTCGATTCCTATGAACTCCACCCCGAGCACGGCGCGCTTCTCATCGAGGTCGACTAGCCGATCATCTCCAAACGCCTTAGTCGTTGCGACTTTGCCCTCGCGGAGGCGTACATAGAGGATGTCACCTGCGTCGTTGAACTTCACTGAATCGGTCATTTTCGTCTCCATCACTCGCCGTGCCATGCGGCAGTGACGACTCGTGGCGGATCGGATCCATCCTTGACATATGCCTTGCAGGTCCGTGAACCGAATCTCCGCAAGTGAATCGTACACGGTTCGTGTCGAAGAATAGCCGGGCGTCTGTGCTCAGGCTCTCGCACCGTCAATTCGACGGCTTCCTTGCCTACTTCCCTCTCCTGCATTCGCTCGAGTGCGTGTGGCTCGTATTCGATCTGCTGCATTATCCGTTTTGTGTTAGGCAGGGGCGACTCCACGACTCCAACGCCTATCCTATCCGCCATGACCAGACTCCCACTTGACAACCTCTTCGTCCTTGACCTCACGCGCGCTCGGGCTGGTCCCACCGCCACCCGACAGCTGGGCGACTGGGGCGCCGACGTGCTCAAGGTCGAGCAACCCGACGCGCCCGGCGCGCCCGAGGGCGTCACCGGCGCCCGCGAGTCGTCCGACTTCCTCAACCTGCACCGCAACAAACGCTCGCTCACGCTCAACCTCAAGGAGCCCGAGGCGGTCGAGATCTTCCTCGCCCTCGTCGAGCGCGCCGACGTCGTCGTCGAAAACTACCGCGCCGACGTCAAGCGCCGACTCGGCATCGACTACGACGCCTGCCGCGAGCGCAACCCGCGCATCGTCTACGGCAGCATTTCCGGCTTCGGACAGGACGGCCCCTACGCCTGGCGCGCCGGCGTCGACCAGATCGCGCAAGGTCTCGGCGGCATCATGTCGGTCAACGGAGCGCCCGGCGGCGGACCCGTCCGCGTCGGCATCCCGATCGCGGACCTCACCGCCGGCAACTTCCTCGCCCAGGCGATCCTGATCGCCTTGCTCGAGCGCGAGCGCTCAGGCGAGGGTCAATGGGTCCACACATCGCTGCTCGAGGCGCAGATCGCCATGCTCGACCTGCAGGCCACGCGCTGGACGATCGACGGCGAAGTCCCGCCCCAGGCCGGCAACGACCATCCCACGCTGATGCCCACCGGCGTCTACGACACCTCAGACGGCCAGATCAACATCGCCGCCTCGGGCGGCGTCATGTACACCCGACTCTGCCGCGCCATCGACGCCGAGGAGCTGATCGACCATCCCGACTTCGCCACGTCGACGCTGCGATCGGCGAACCGCGCGGCGCTCAATGAGGCGATCAACCAACGCACCCGCGCCAACACCTCCGAGCACTGGATCGAGCGGCTTAACGAAGCCGGCGTGCCCTGCGGGCCGATCTACGACATCCCCGCCACGTTCGACGATGAACAGGTGCGGCACCTCGGCATCGCCCGACCCGCGCCGCATCCCGAGCGCGGCGAGATTACCGTCGTCGGCCAGCCGATCAATCTCACCCGCACGCCGCAACCCGAACGCATGCGACTGCCCACGCCGCAGCTCGGCGAACACACCGACGACGTACTCACGGATCTCGGCTACAGCGAGTCCGCCATCGCCAACCTCCGCACCCGCGGCGTCGTCTGATCCCATCTGATCTCCTCTGGTCCCCTCTCCCTTCAGCCGGGATTGTCTCTCTGGTCCCCTCCGATCCCTCTCCCTTCAGTCGGGATTGTCCCTCTGATCCCCTCTCCCTTTCAGGGAGAGGGTTAGGGTGAGGGTGTCCCCGATCCCAGACAAATGGAGACTTCAGTGAAACAACACATCGAACTCGAAACCGACAAGATGCTCGCCTGGTCCGAAGACGGCATCGGCTGGATGGTCTTCAACAACCCCGAGAAGCTCAACGCCATGGGCGTCGCCATGAACGCCGCCATCCCGACCATCCTGCACAGCTTCCGCGACGACCCCGACGTGCGCGTCGTCGTCATGACCGGCGCCGGCGAGCGCGCCTTCGTCTCGGGCGCCGACATCTCCGAGTTCGAGTCGCGCCGCTCCGACCCCGAGACGATCAAGAAGTACGACGAAATCGCCGCGGCCGCGGGACGCGCCTACGGCGAGCTCGACAAGCCGATCATCGCGATGATTCAGGGATTCTGCATGGGCGGCGGACTGCTCACCGCCTTGCGCGCCGACCTGCGCGTCGCCTCCGACGACAGTCAGTTCGGCGTCCCCGCCGCGCGGCTCGGCCTGGGCTACGGTTACGGCGGCGTCAAGACGCTCGTCGACCTCGTCGGCTTCCCCGCCGCGCAGGAGATCCTGCTCACCGGCAAGCGCTTCCCCGCCGCCGACGCCGCGCGCTGGGGCCTGGTCAACCGCGTCACCACGCGCGACGAGCTTGAGTCGACCGTGCACGAGCTCGCCGCCACGATCGCCCAGAACGCGCCGATGACGATCCGCGCCATCCGCCACGCGATTCAGGAGATCCCTAAAGACCCCGAGCGCCGCAACCTGTCCGAGGTCGAGGCGCTGGTCCAGGCCTGCTTCGCCAGTCAGGACTACAAAGAGGGCCGCCAAGCCTTCATGGAAAAACGCCGCCCCCAATTCCAGGGCGCCTAACCGCAGTCAGTTCCCCATTGACAGAACCGGCTCAGGTCCGGAAACTAACTCTGCCAACAATAAGCGAGTAAGGCTGGCAGAGGTCTCAGGATGGCTGAGTGGTTACCCGAATGGCGGTTTGCGGCGATGGCCCCGGGCCAGATCACCGAGAACCCAGTTCAGGGGCAGTTCTTCACGTCGGCGGCGGACATGCCAGAGCGCCTCGTTCGCGAAGCGATCCAGAACTCAATGGATGCCGCATTGCCGGACCAGAGAGTTCGAGTCCGGTTTGCAT
Source organism: Dehalococcoidia bacterium (assembly GCA_965221705.1). GTDB lineage: Bacteria > Chloroflexota > Dehalococcoidia > Bin125 > Bin125 > Bin125. The sequence goes on along the minus strand of OZ244908.1, from coordinate 1,735,028 downwards.
TCAGCGGAAACCGTGATGCGCTACAGCCGAGGGAGGCGAGCCAGTACCTCGACGGCTTCGAGGATCATTGGCAGGCCGTCGCCGTGGAAACTATGCGGTCGACAGCGCTTGGCGGGGATCAGCAAGTTGCCGAGCAGGCTGCGATCTACAGGGCCAACCGGCTGTTTGATGAACCACTCCAATGGCTAACAATCGAAGACTTCGGCACTCATGGCTTAACCGGTGACATAGAGGCAAACGGCGCCAGAGAGGACGGCAACAACTTTTGGGGCTTCTTCAGACAGGTCGGAGTCAGCACAAAGGACGAGGACGCAGCAGGTTCGTGGGGACTGGGCAAGTGGGTGTTCCCCGATGCGTCTCAAGTCAATTCGTTCATCGCCGTCACGCGTCGCCATGGCGAATCGCACCCGATGGTGATGGGTCTGTCGATGCTCAAGACTCACGAACTCGACGGCAAGCGATATCCGGCCTATGGGCACTTCGCGCAAGCTGACGATGCCGACGATCAGGAGTGGTTTCAGCTGCCAGTGCGCGCAGAAGACTCGCCACAGTTCTTGGCGCACACCGTTCGCCGATTTCGCCTCGAGCGTGGAACACAGAGCGGCCTGTCAATCATCATCTTCTGGCCTCATGACGAGCTGACGCCCAGCACACTTGCTCGAGCAGTAGTCACGCAATACTTCTATCCGATCCTGGCAGGTGAATTGGAAGTCGTGATTGAGCATCCTGAAGAGGAAGTGCGAGTCATCGATTCAGACTTGATCGAAGACGAGCTCAGTTGGATTGAGGAGTCAGATCGCGACGACGAGTCCGAACAGTCCCTTCGAGGCCTATTGGGGCTGACCCGCTGGGCAATGAAACACGATAGAGGTGCAGGAGTCATCAGAATCCCGTTGCCGACCAATCGCCGGAACGTCCTGAAAGAAGACGATTCGAACATAGACGTCGAGCACCTCCGCCAACAGTTTGTCAGTGGCGAGCGGCTGGCATTTGAAGTACACAGCGAGGTACAGCGGACCAGCGCACATGCGCCGTCGCGCCAGTCGTGTCGCATATTCGTTGAGCAAGCCCCTGAGCTTGACAAAGGGCACGACTACTTCGTCCGTGGCAGACTTCGAATTCCTAACATTGATCACCTCAGTTCACAACGGGCGCGGGCGTTGTTGGTTGTGGACGGCGAGAGCGAACTAGGCCACTTGCTTCGAGACGCTGAGGGACCTGCGCACGTGGATTGGCACGACAAGGCGGAGCGGGTCAAAGAAAAGTGGGCCAGAGGGGCAAGCACTCGAATCAGCGACATTCGGCGAGCGCCCCTCAGAATAGTCCAAGCACTGGTCGAGCGACCGGCCGAGCGCCAGATGGATGCCCTCGCCGACCTGTTCCCTGCAGATGTCGCCCGGGAGGGTTCCCCTACGTCCCCGCGGGGACGCGGTAGTGGTGAGACTCTGGCGCCGATTGTGCCGCCACTGAGCAATCCTTCGCCCATTCAGCTACGGCAGGTCCAAGGCGGCTTCAGTGTCTCAAGCCGCGATCAGCGTGGCGCGGCGGGCGATCGCTGGCGGGTACGGTTCGCATATGAGTTGGCGAGAGGCGGCAAGAACGCGGCGTTTACGAGGTTCGAACGCGGGGTCAAGGACGGCGTGCCCGACTTTTCGCTCGGTGACTCGCTTCGCGTTGATGCCATGGGCTGCAGCTACGAGGTTGTCAGGCCGAACGAGTTGATCCTTACTGCCGAGCGTCCGCAGTTCGAGGCCGCAATCCTCGGCTTCGATACGAGAGACGTTCTTGTAGAGCTTAAGCCTGAGGAAGCCACCGAGCCCGGAATCGCGGTCAATCAGGTGAAAGGCGTGGGAAGTTGATTCGCCACTTCAACTCCACTGGACGTAAGACAATTCACCAGGCTGATGTGAACGTGGAAATTCGCAATGATGCATCGCAGTCCCAACCGGTGTTTGATGTTGTGTTGGACCTTGATCGGTATCAGTTTCCGCGTGACGCGACAGTGCGCATAGAGGCATCGCGGTCCATTGCGGTCCAGCGCTGGAGTCTTGGTCATGTCGGTAACATTGTGATGCCTAGTGACCAAGAGCGGCGGCTGACTGAGGTGTCGGAAACTGCACTATTCAAAGTGTTGGTCGTTGCCGGCGATGGGTCAGGCCGACTCTTCGGGGCGAGTCAGGCACTGAAGCCGACTTTGCCCCGCGAGTCATTGATTCCGCTTGTTCCTAAGGATCTCGGCGACGAAGTATGGAGAGTCAATCTGAGCGCCGACGACCAGCCGGAGCTTCAGGTTAACAGCAAGTTGGAGATGATTAGCGAAACTGTTCGGTCCGACGCCCAGTTTCGCGCCTTGGTCATGCCGCAAGTGCTGCGGTCGGTGCTTAGGTTTATCATCCTTGAGCAGCGAGAGGACCCTGACGATGACGGCGGCGGCTGGTGGGTAGGGTGGTTGAACCTGGCGCGTTCACTGCTCGCCGAAGACATTCCAAGCCTTGGTCCGCGTGAACAGGGTACTGACGTTGACGCGGCGAGTCAGTGGGTTGACAAAGTTGTAGCCGAGTTTGCAGCGGTCAAGGTCGAGGCTCGCGAGGCGTACGCTCAGGCCAGGATGACATCATGACCCGTGCCAGGAGCTTGACACCGGCTGGCCTGGAGCGGGCGCGCGCGTTTCTGGCTGAGACGCGGGAACATCCTACGGTCGACGCCGAGCCTCCTGATGAAATACTATTCGATGGCATCCATACCGAGCGGATTCCAAACGCGCCTGACCTGCGTCGACAACCGTTCGTTACCAGGCGCGATGCGGCGCGTTACCTGCATTCAGTACTTGTGCCGATTCAGCGCCAAGTCGCGGATCACGCCGGTTTCTGGTCGTGGCTGGGTATGTACTACTTCGCGCAAACCGCGCCACGAGATTCAGAAGGAGTGCTCCGGCTATCAAAACTTGATGAGACCCTTGTCGTTCATGATGGTGAGCAACAGTCATACCAGCGGCGATATCGACACTACCTGTGGTCTGCCTGGCGACTGGCGCAAGCGCATCCCGACGCTGACTATCTTCTTGATGAGCCCATCAACAGTTTCCGCGACATTGCCGACCGTGTGTTTTCCTCATCTCGGGTCTTCAATTCAGTCGGCGTTGTCCAGCTGATCCTCACTCTTTACACCGACCACGGAGAGCATAAGAGAGGATTCGGGCATGGGCCCGGTGGCCTTCGGCACCTGTTCCGCGTCTTGGATCAGCTCGAGCGCACGTACGACGTGTATGGCATGAAGAGTGACGCTCTCATGGAGCTTCTCCCGCCTGAGTTCGATAGCTGGAAGCCAACCATGGCCCCATAGGCCTCCGAGACTCCCCTATCCTGTTCCTCTGACACCACCGAGAGCAGGTGACACCGTGCCCGTTGAGTTCCTTGGCATGATCGGCGTCAAGCCGTCTGAGCAGAACGCCGCCGTCCACATCATCGGCGGCGGCATCGACCACGACTACCTCTGTCGATTCACCCAGGCGCACGAGAACTCCGACTTCGACGGCGTGCTGGTTGGCTACACCTCAGGCTCGGCCGACGGCCTCCACGTCGCCCAGGCCGCCGCCGCCTGCTCCGAGCGGATCAAGTTCCTCATCGCCCACCGTCCCGGATTCGTCGCGCCGACGCTCGCCGCGCGCAAGTTCGCCACGCTCGACTACTTCACCCAGGGCCGCGTCTCGGTGCACATCATCACCGGAGGACACGACGTCGAACAGCGCCGCGACGGCGACTGGAAAGACCACGATGAGCGCTACCGCCGCACCGACGAGTACCTGACCATCCTGCGCCGCACCTGGGAGCACGACGCGCAGGGAGAGCCATTTGACTTCGAGGGCGAGTTCTACCACGTCGTCGGGCAGAATCCCGAGGTGCTGCCCTCGCAGCCGGGCGGCATCCCGCTCTACTTCGGCGGCGCCTCCGACATCGCCTTCGAAATCGGCGTCAAGCACGCCGACGTCTACATGATGTGGGGCGAGCCGCGCGCGTCGATCGCGGCGACGATCGACCGCGTCCGGCAGATGGCAGCCGTGCACGGTCGTCAGCCGCGACTGTCGGTCTCGTTCCGACCGATCATCGCGCCGACCGAAGAGCAGGCTTGGGAGAAGGCGCATCAGTATCTGAACAAGGTCAACAAGCTGGCCAAACAGCCGCTCGACTTCCGACCGCAGTCGCGCGGCTCGCAGCGGCTGCTCGAGTTCGCCGCCCAGGGCGATGTCCACGACGAACGTCTGTGGATGCCGATCGCGGGCGCGACCGGCGCCGCCGGCAACACCTCGGCGCTGGTCGGCACGCCCGAGCAGGTCGCCGAAGTGCTGCTCAAGTACATCGACCTCGGCGTCAGCACGATCCTGATTCGCGGATTCGATCCACTGCCCGACGCCATCGACTACGGCCGTGAGCTGATCCCGATGGTTCGCGACGAGGTCGCGCGGCGCGACGCCGCCTCGAACGCCGCTGAGTCAGCGGCCGCCGTCGCCGACTGAGCAGGAGCCTGCCGATGAACGCCGCCGAACGACGCATCCGCGCCTATGAGGAGATGGGCGAACATCGCACTGGCCGCCAGGCCGACGACATCACGACACATTGGATGATCGAAGAGCTGGCCAGCGTCGGCGTCGAGGCGGATCGGCAGACCTGGCGATTTCCGCGCGTTGAGATCCACGACGCCTCGATCCGCTTCGGCGGCTGGGACATCCCCGCGGTGCCGACCTACGACTGCGCGTTCACCGACCATCGCGGCGTCAGCGGCCAACTGCGGCGCGACAACGGCCCCGGCATCGTCGTCTGGGAGTTCGCCGCCGATGACCAAGATCGCATGGCGGCCGGCATCTACACGTCGTTCGAACTGGCCCGTCAGGACGGCGCAGAGGGCATCATTCTGGTGATGGGCGACCCCGACGGCGAGCCCGTCCTGCGCAACGCCGAGCGCCCGCTCGACCCGGTCGAGCTGCCGATTCTGCAAGTCTCCCCGAATAACGCCGGCCCGTTGCTCGACGCGATCGACTCTGAGGCGACGATGATCGTCGACGGCGGCCGCGTCGACGCGCCGGCCGACAATGTCGTCGCGAGCATCCCCGGCGCCGATCCATCGGCTGAGCCCGTCGTGCTGATGACTCCCAAGTCGGGCTGGTATAGCTGCGCCGCCGAGCGCGGCGGCGGCATCGCGATCTGGATCGAGGTCGCCGGACGGATCGCCGCCTCTTCGGGTCGACGCACGCTGCAGCTCGTCGCTTCGAGCGGACACGAACTGCATCACCTCGGACTCGACCACTACATCCGCGAACTCGGCGACGACGCCGAGCGAGTCCACTGTTGGATGCATCTGGGCGCGTCGATCGGTTCGAAGAACGGCAGTCCGCGCTACGCCGCCTCCGACGACGAGTTGTTCCAGCTCGCCAGCGCAGCGCTCGAGTCCAGTTCGATCGAGCGAGAGCCCTTCCCGGTCGGACAAACTGGCTTCGGCGAGGCGCGCAACATCGGCGAGATCGGCGGACGCTTCGTCTCGCTGTTGGGCGGGCATCCGTACTTCCACTCGCCGCTCGACACCTTCGACCGCTGCGTCGACGCTGACTCGCTCGAGCGCCATGCCGACGCGGTTGAGCAAATCGTTCGCTCGATGCTCGATTGATCGACTGGCGGCCTGATCGCCAACTCGACCATTCGGCGTCAGACGATTCCGGCGCGGCGCAACTGAACCAACAGGCGACGGTCGACGCCGCAGGCGGACAACGTCTCCGCAGTGTCTGCGCCCAGCCGAGGCGCGGATCGGCGTATCGACCAGGGGCTCTCGCTGAGCTGATACGGCGCGCCGGGCAGTCTCAACGGCGCGTCGAAGTCGGGATGCGACGCCTCGGCCCAGAACCCTCGCGCTTCGAGCTGCTCCGACTCCGCCACCTCGTCGATCGTGTGCACGGGCTGAAATGAGATGTGATTCTCGCCGAAGATCTGCATCAGCTCGGCCTTGGTCCGCTCGGCCATCCAGGGATGCCAGTACGCGTCCAGCTCGTCGACGTGTTGGAACGCCAACCAACGATTCTGCAGGCGCTCATCGTGCCGCCACTCGGGATCGCCCATCAGCTCCATGAACCGATTCCACTGCCGATCGACCATCGTGATCACTTCGTAGTAGCCGTCCTTCACTGGCGTCACCTGCCAGGGATAGAACGCGTTCATGTGCGTGCCGGCGCGTCCCCGCGACTGGCCGGTGAACACATACGCGGCGACGCCCGCGCCCGCCATCACGTTGCTCATGATGTCTATGATCGAGAGCCACGCGTGCTGCCCGACGCCGTCGGCGCGCGTCGCCCGACGCGCCAGCAAGGCCGCGATCGCGGCGTGGATGCCGCCCTGATACTGCGGCGCGTCATAGGGCAAGCCCAGCGGCGCGCGGTCCGGGTCGCCAATCCGATACGAGATGCCGCTGGCCAGCGAAGCGACCAGCGACGTCGACTGCCACCGTTCTCGCTGGGTGTCGATGCCGAACACCGTGATCGAGACCTGGTTCATTGTCGGCGCAATCACCGCCAGGTCGTCCCAAGTCAGACCAAGCCGCCGTTGCTCGGCGATCGGCCGCGACGTGATCACAACCTCGCTGCGTTGCGCCAGTTGGCCAAAGATGCGTCGACCAGCCGAAGTCTCGAGATCAAGCGTGCAGCTGCGTTTGTTGGTGTCGAGAAACTGGTGCAGTCCGCCGCGCTCTCGATGCGGCTCGTCTCCTGGAGCGGGCGGCATCCGACGCACCGAGTCGCCGCCCGGCGGCTCAACCTTGAGCACGTCGGCGCCGAGATCGGCGAGCAGCTTGCCGGCGTACGAGACGGCGATCCCGCCGCCGTCCTCGACCACGGTCATGCCCTCGAGCGCGAGCGGCGCCTGGTCGGTACTGACCGCCGAAGTCACGTCAGTCGTGTCAGTCGCGTCAGACATGAGAGGAGGGTACCGCGGGTTCGACAGCAGATCATGGCGCTGATCCTGTTTGAGCCTCGCTGCGCGCTCGGTTCGTTGTCAGCGTTCGCTCCGCTCTGTAGCCTCCAACCGTAGGAGGCTCAACATGGACGACTTGAGCGGCAAGGTCGCGCTCGTAACGGGCGCAGGTTCGGGGATCGGCCGCGGCATCGCGCTCGCCTGCGCCGATGAGGGCATGCACGTCGTCCTCGCCGATGTCCAACCCGGCACAGCCAGCGCCGTCGCCGCTGAGGTCCTGAGCAAAGAAGTACAAGCACTCGCCTTCGACCTCGATGTGACCGACCAGCGCCGGCTGGAGTCGATCGCCGATCAGGTCTACGCGGAGTTCGGGGAGCTCAACCTGCTCGTCAATAACGCCGGCGTCATGACCGCCGGTCCGGTCAGCCAGGCGACCCAGGCCGACTGGGACTGGACCTTCAAGGTCAATCTGTTCGGCGTCGTCAACGGCATCCAGACGTTTCTGCCTCGGATGCGCGTCCAAGCCGGCGAGGCGCACATCGTCAACACCGTCTCAATGGCCGGTCTGCGACTCAACGAACAGCGCGAGCTCGGCGTCTACAGCAGCAGCAAGCACGCCGCGATCGCATACACCGAGTCACTGCGCGACGAACTCGCGCCCGAGGGCATCGGCGTCTCAGCGCTCTGTCCAGGCGGCGTCGCCACGCTGATCGGCGAGTCCACCCGCAACCGCCCAGATGAGTTCGGCGGCCCGTCCTCTGAACCGGCGCCAGGTTTCGAGGGCGGAGTCATGGCACGGCAGATGGACCCCGAAGAGGTAGGACGCGTCGTCATCCGCGGCGTCAAGGCCAACCGAGGCCTGATCTTCACACATCCCCAGCTGCGATCGCACGTCGAGCGCCGCTATCAGCGGATCATGGAAGACTTCGACTTCTTCACTAGCCAGGAGTGACCAGGAGCGACCAGGAAGGGCTATGCCCAATGAGCACTGAACAGATCCCCGCCAACGCGACACTGCCTGATCCTGAGATCGTCGAGGTCTCCGAGGGCATCTTCGCCTATGTCCAACACGACGGTTCCTGGTGCCTCAACAACCCCGCCTTCGTCGATGTCGGCGATCAAGTGATCGCGATCGACGCCTGCGCCACTGAACGTCGCACGCGACTCTTTCGCGAGGCGATTACGAGCATCTCCAGCAATCCAGTGCGCACCCTGGTCAACACGCACGCCCACTTCGACCACACCTTCGGCAACTGCCTGTTCGCCGACGACGCGGTGATCGTCGGCCACCGCAAGTGCCGCGAGCAGGTGCTGGCGGAAGCGCCCGACATTCGCGCCCGCGCGCCCATGATGTTCCCCGGCGTCGAATGGGGCGATCTGTCGCCCGTCGCGCCCAACTTGACCTTCGACGACACGCTGACGCTCTACGCCGGCGATCTCGAGCTGGAGCTGATCTACGTCTCCCCCGCGCACACAAACACCGACGCGGTCGTCTGGATTCCCGAGCGTCGCGTACTGATCGCCGGCGACATCATCTTCAACCAGGGCACGCCGTTCGCGCTGATGGGCTCGGTCGCCGGTTGGCGCATCGCGCTCGAGCGCCTGCGCGAGCTGCCGATCGAACATGTCATTCCCGGTCACGGCCCCGTCGCCGACGCCTCGGTGCTGGACGAAGTCGATGCGTATCTACAGTTCGTTCAGTCCTCAGCCAAGTCCGCCTTCGACGCCGGCGTCAGCCCGCTCGATGCCGCCCGCGATCTCGACCTGGGCCGATTCGGCGAATGGACCGACGGCGAGCGCATCGTCGGCAATCTGCATCGCGCCTACAGCGAACTTCGCGGCGAGCCCAACGGCGCCGAGATCGACATGAACACCGCCTTCAGTGAGATGTTGGAGTACAACGGAGGCCAGCCACTCCGCTGCCTCGCCTGATCGTCGCTCTCGTCATACCCGCGCTTGCCGCGGGAGTCTGGCGTTAGACCGGGATCTTCTCTTCTTCCTCCGCCTCGACCAAGCCCGCCCAACGACGCAAGTCCTCATTCAGCCGATCTTCGCGATCGGCGAGGTGACACTGCCGCAGATAACCGAGATACGTCTCGATCTGCTCCCGTCGCAGCTCGGCGACATCGGCCATCGCCTCTTCCGCCGCCTCTCGACCCTCGCCCAAGATCACGCCGAGCGCGCCGTACAACGTGTCATCGCCGTCCTTGGCCAGGTACCACTCGGCCTTGTTCATGTAGCGATGCACTTCCTCGCGACGCACTGGCTCCTTCAGCATCAGATATCGCATGTGATCGACGAAGTAGGCCAAGTGACGCTCAATGTCGCGCTGGCACAGCTCGTAGATGGAGCGCTCGGCCGCCGTCTGCGCCAATCGTTCGCCATGACGCAGCAGCGTCAGCAGCATCGAGTCGTGCATGATCGACGCCACGACGAACTCCGAAAACGTATAGCTCTGCGTCAGTGGCAGGAACTTCCAGTTGCGGCCGCCGCGACCCATGCCGCCGCCGTTCGACAACGCGCGTTTGCGCCAGACCTCAAACATCCGCGCCGCGTCAAAGACGACCGTGCCCAGGAACAGCTTCACTTCGATGTAGCCGTACGAGATCTCCTGCAGCCAGCGCCCTGTCGTCTGCGCTTTGGTCCAGCCGTACTCAGACATCAGGGTCGCGATCTGGCAGACCGCGCGCTCGAGGTCGGAACCGATCGGTTCGAGCGTGTCCCAGGGGATGTCGGCGGAAGAGTTCCAGCGATCGGCGATGGCGTCTTCGTAGAGCTCGGCGCAGAGGTCCGACCAGACCTCCGACTTCTCGAAGATCGAATAGCCCATCTGCTCGGTGCGCGAGTCGGGAATCGCGCCGCGCGGAATCTCGGTGTTGTTGTCCCAATGCTCCGGCACCTCGCCGTAGACGTCGACGTTGAGCATGGCAAAGCGCAGGCCGCCGTTCTCCGGCGTCGCCTGCTCCTTCGCCTTGACGCCCCAGTGGACCGGTACGTCGAGCCAGTCGGACGGCAAGCCTGACTCTTCCAGTCGAGCCTTGGCGGCGGCGATCACATCGTTGTCGGGCATGGCGTTCCCCCGTCAGCCGTCCCCAGCGGGACGCACCTGGCGATCGACCACATGGCGTTGCGAGCGCAAGCGACGTTAGTTGTCGAGCGCCCCCGAGAGCGATGCGTGCAGGCGACCGCTCTCGAGTCGTCCGCCCAGACCAGCCACATCCAGTCGATGCAGGTACTCGAGCACCTGCTTGCGGCGCACGTGCCAGAACAGTCGCCAGCCCTCGTCGACATCGCCGTCGCCGAGCAGATAGACCAACGCGCCGGCGAGTCCGGGATTCTGCTGATCCGGGTCGACCAGCGTGTTCTCGAACATGTCCAACGTCCAGTGGACCTCTTCGGCCTTCTCCGGCTCGTGCTCGAGCGTGTACTTGAGGTGCGTCACGCCATAGGCGACGTGTCGCGACTCGTCCTGCGCGGCGAGGCGGAAGATGCGTTTCTCCGCCTCGTTGTGGGCGATCAGCTCGCCCAGGCGGAACAGCGACTGCACGAAGCCCTCGCCGAGGATATGCAGCATCGACGACATCTGCGTGAAGTCCTCGGCCTCGAGTATCTGACGCAGCCCGCCGCCGCCGCCTTGCAGCAACAGTCCGCCGCCGTTGGCCAGCGCGCGCTTGCGGAAGACGTCAGTGTGACGCGCCTCGTCCATCACTTGCGACATCAGGAAGAGTCCCGACTCAAAGTGGTCGGCGGCGATCCGCGGCAGCCACTTGCCCGGCACGTCGCCGGCGATGAACTCGACCTCGGTCAGCGAGGTGCAGAGCTGCACCATCGCGCGTTCGATGTCCTCGGGCAGTTCGTCCATCGTGTCCCAGGGAATGTCAGTCGCCGACGACCACTGTCGCGAGACCGCCTCGTCGTAGAGCAGCGCCGCCGAGTCGGAGAACGTCTCCGTTGCATCGCCCAAGACCCACGGCGACATGCGCGGCGTCGCGCCCTCGGGAGGAGCCGCCCCGCGCGGGCGCGCCGAACTGTCGACGGTCGAAGCGGGTACATCTCCGTAGAGCGACTTGTTGATCTGCTGCAGTGTCAAACCCTTGCGACCGGGCTCCGCCGAAACGCCCCACTCGGTGTCCAGGTCCAGCCAGGACAGGTCGAGCTGAGGCGTCTCCGGCTCGAGCTGCAGTTCACCAAGTTTGTCAACGGTCACCATCGTCAGACTCCTCAAGCGGTCGCCGTTCCACGGACTGATGAACGGCCTGCCATTTGAGGCAACATAGACATCTGCGCGCGAGATGTCGAGGCGCGGTCAAGGCAGAACACAGCGAGACGCCGGTGGCTGCCGCCCAGTCGCCGTCATGCCCGCCCTCCGCGGCGGCCCTCTCGATGTCAAGTAGCATGGCTCCGAACCACATCCAACCAGGGAGACTTGGCCATGCCACTGCCCGAATTCGACAACGTCCTGCTCAATCGCACCGGCACCGACGACCGCATCGGCGTGATCACACTTAATCGTCCCGAGAAGATGAACGCGCTTTCGCAGGAGTTGATCTACGACTTCCGCGACGCGCTCGAGTACTTTGAGGCCGACGACGACGTGCGTGTGCTGATCGTCAAGGGCGCGGGACGCACCTTCTCGGCCGGGTATGACCTGACCCCGGCCGCCGGCTACGGCGCCGACGCCATCCACCGACGCTTCCGCACCGTCGACGACGACGGCAATCGGCTGATCATGGGTATCCGCGGCGGTATGGCTCGGGTGACCGACATCTGGCTCTACTTCTGGAACATGCAGAAAGTGACGATCGCGCAGCTGCACGGCTACGCGATCGCCGGCGGCTTCGAGCTGTCGATGATGGCCGACCTCGTCGTCGCCGCTGAGGACACGCAGATCGGCCATCCCGGTCTGCGCTTCGCCGGCTCGCGCACCTCCGCCATCCTGCCGCTGTTGACCAACATGCGCAAAGCCAAAGAGCTCTTCTACACCGGCGACCCAATCCGCGCGACGCAGGCGGCCGAGCTCAACCTGATCAACTACGCCGTGCCGCGCGACGAGCTCGAGGAGCGCACGCTGGCCCTCGCCGAGCGGGTCTCGAATCTGCCCGCCGACCATCTCGCCCAACTCAAAGTGCACATGAACCGCTTCTACGAAAACATGGGCATCTACTCGTCATTGCGCTCCTCGACCGACCTCGACGCGGTCGGCACGTTCACGTCGCAGCACTACGAATGGGCGCGCCGCATGCGCGACGAAGGCCTCAAGGGCGCGCTCGCCTGGCGCGACGGCCCCTTCGGCGACTACTCCCAAGCGCCGCGGGACCGCTAGGCCCCGTTACCCGCTTCACGCGGGGACCAGCTCGGCGCCCGTGTCGGAGCACGGGAAATCGGCTGCTTGCAAATGCCCGCCTTCGTCGGACTTGACCTCGCATGGACGACGAGGAACGAGAGCGGCATCTGCTTCCTGTTTGGCGATGACCCCTCCAACCTCCGTTGCACGCGGTTGGAGGCGGCGGTCGTTTCGACTGAGGACCTCGCCGACCAGGTCGCGGCCGCGCTGCCCGCCGTGGTCGCCATCGACGCCCCCGTCCGCTACTCGGAGGAACGCTGGGCGGAGCGCGAGATTGCGCGGCGGTTCGGGCGGTACAAGGCGTCCGCGCACTCGGCGCACCACGCGGTGAAGCAGGGTTACACGGCTGGAATTGATCTGGGCAAGGCGTTAGCGCCGCGCGGATTCCAGCTCGACCCGACGGCGCTGCTCAACGGTGACCGCGATGTGCGGTTCGCGCTTGAAATCTATCCACACACCATCCACATTCGACTGTTCAGCCTGGCCGAGCGTCTCCCCTACAAGCGCGGCCCCGTCGCCACCCGACGCCAGGTGATGCAGACATATCAGCTGCATCTCCGAGACCTGATTCGCCGAAACTGCCCCGGCGTGCTTGGACATCGCGATGTCGAGCGAGCGCTCGCCCCAGATACGGCGCAGCAGGCTCGCGGATCGGCGCTGAAGCGGCTCGACGACACGCTCGACGGCCTCACCTGCGCCGTCGCCGCCTGGCTGATCTGGTCGCAGCCGTCTAACTGGGAGATGATCGGGGACGAGCACGGCTACATCGTTGCGCCGCGCGAGACACTTCCCGACGCGTCTCAGTCGGGATAGCCAGGCGACGCCTTGATCGTCTCAATCTGGGCCGCGTGTTCTTGATCGTGCAGCGATTCAAGCAGCGTCCATCCGCGAGCGGTCAAGTGGCCGAAGAAGAATGCTTCCGCAGTCGATGTGTGATCGATCGGCCCTGACGCTCGCAGCTCGGCCGAGAGTAGGCGCTGAGACTGGGCGACGAGTTGGTCGCGCAGTTTCTCGATCGGCGCCGGCGCGACATCGATTGCGCTGGGCGGCTCCTTCTCGGCGTGACCGCCGCGGAGCAACGCTTCGATGACATCCACCGTGCCGCTCGTCAAGATGTGACGCGCGACCTCGGCGATCGTCCAGTTTGGATCGTCATCGCCAGGCGGGCGCCAGGCTGCTTGCGCGTCATTCACATCGAGCAATTGCTCGATCAGCGCCGTGCGAGCTCTCGCGCTGCGCTGCCAAATCTCATACGTCGACAACGTCTCGGCGTCGCTGTGGACTTGCTCGCGGATGCGTTCGAGCTCTGCTAGCGGCGGCTCAGGCATGTGAGGAGCCTGAGCTCGCCGACCGGGGAAACTCGTCGTGTGACTTCAAGCGCGCAATCTGAGCCAGGTGATCGCCGTCGTGGAAGGCCTGAAACAGCGGCCAAGCCATCGAGGGCAACTCGCCGAAGAACGCGTGACGCACCGTAGTCTCGTTGTCGAGCTCATCCGGGAAGGCATTGCCGACGCCGAGCAATCGCTCGCTGACCCGCGTCAACTGCGAGCGCAACTCATCGACATCGGCCGCCGGCGCGGTCATCGCGCCCGGCGGGTCCTTCGGCGCAGTACGACCATTGGCGGTGGCGACAATGATCTCGGTGACGTTCGGCGTAGCCGTAATGATGTGCCGCATCACCTCGGAGATGCTCCAGGTCGACTCATCCGCAGCGTCGCTCGCGCCCCGCGGCGACCAGTCGGCCTGCCTCTGATCGACGTCGCCCACCGCGTCGAGCAGCGCAAATCGCGCCTGCGCCATGCGCAGCCAGATCTCTCCCCAATCAAGCTGCCGCGCATCATCGAGCAACTGCGCACGAAACTGCGTTCGCGGATCGTCGCTCACGTCGTTCCACTCCTCCATCCGTCACCCCCGCGCCAAGACCGTTCCTCCCTCGTCTGCTGCGGGCTAACGAAACTCCGGCGCGATCTCTTCGATGAACCGATCCATCTGCTCCGTGCGCTGGAAGGCGTTCGAGCCCAGCGTGAAGTCAGGCAGGATCAGCTCGTCGACGCCGGCGTCGATGTAGGCCTGCACCGTGCGCTTGATTTCGTCGTTCGAGCCGCCCAGCACAGGACGCCCGCTGGCCCGGGCGGGCCCGAGCACATCTTCGTTGTCGGTCATCATCAGCAGCGTGCAGGCGCTGCGCTCGATTTCCGACGGATCGCGACCCACGTCGCTGCAGTGCGCGTCGAGCACCGACTGCTTCTGCGTGAGTACCTCGGGCGTGCCCCAGACGTTCCACTCGTTGGCGTACTGCGCCGTGATCCGCAGCGTGCGACGCTCGCCGCCGCCGCCGATCATTAGCGGCAACGGCGTCTGAATCGGTTTCGGCTCGAGCGGCGCGTCGGTCAGCTGATAGTACTCACCGGTGAAGTTCGTCTTCTGATAGCGGAACATCTCCGTGATCAGCTGGCAAGCCTCCTCGAAGCGATCCATCCGCTCCTTGAGCGTGCCGAAGTGCATACCGTACGCGTGATGCTCGTTCTCCTGCCAGGCCGCGCCCAAGCCAAGCACGAAGCGTCCGCCCGAGATGATGTCGATCTGCGCCGCCATCTTCGCCGTCAGCGTCGGATGCCGGTACGTGTTGCCGCTGACCATGTGGCCGAGACGCACGCGCGGAATCCGCGCCGCGAACGCCGCCAACGTCGTCCACGACTCATGCACCAGCGCGTCCGAGGCGTCCTCGCCGACCGGCTTGTTGGGCATGAAGTGGTCGGCGAACCAGATCCGATCCCAACCGGTCTGCTCAGCATGACGGGCGACGGTCAACACCTCCGCCCAGGGGTTTGATGCTCCAGGCCAGAATCCAAATCGCATGGGCGAGTTCCTCCCTACTGTTCTTCGTGGTCACTGTGACGTCGTCCAGCCCGCTCAGGCTACCGACATCGCATCGTCCCGCCCTCTTCGCGCGAGCATTGGTTAACTGAATGGCAACGACATGACGCTGTCCACTCGGCGTAGCATGAGGTCGGCAGATTGCGGACGGCCAGGACGCTGCCGAGTTGATGGCCATCGCGTTCATGGCTTGAGTCTGCGGAGTTCGTTCGCCCGAGAGGCCGCCTCATGCGCACCCTGTTGGTCGTCGAAGACGAACGTCCCCTGGCCGAGACGCTGCGCTTCAACCTCGAAATGGAGGGCTACCGCGTGCGCACGGCCGAGGACGGCGTCGAAGGTCTCTCGATGGCTCGCGCGCTGCAACCCGACCTCGTCCTGCTCGACCTCATGCTGCCGCGACTCAATGGTCTCGACGTTCTGCGCGGCATCCGCGAACATTCCCAGACGCCTGTCCTGCTGCTCACCGCGCGCACATCCGAGGCTGACCGCGTCAAAGGTCTCGACCTCGGCGCTGACGACTACATCACCAAACCGTTCTCGCTAGCCGAACTCAAAGCGCGCGTGCGCGTCCACCTACGACGCAAGCAGGAAGTCTCGGTCGAGCCGCGCGAGCTCGAGTTCGGCGAGTTCACTCTCGACCTCAACCGTCGCCTCTTGACCAAACAGGGCGAGCCCATTGCGCTGCGTCCCAAGGAATACGAGCTACTCGCCTACATGGCTCAACGCGACGGCCGCGCCTTCACTCGCGACCAGTTGCTCAACGATGTCTGGGAAATCTCATTCGCCGGCGGCACGCGGACCGTCGATGTCCATGTGCGCTGGCTGCGCAAGAAGATTGAAGATCCCGACGGCCCGCCGCGCCATTTGATCACGGTGCGGGGAGCGGGGTATCGATTCGAGCGCTAGCCGTGCGAACGCTCGCTCTCGGCATCGCCGCTCTGCTGCTCGGAGTCGCCCTGCTCGCCGCCGGGCTATCCGCGTTCGGCGGCGGGATCAGTCTCGGCATTGGTCTGATCCTCAGCCTGTTTGGTTTGCGCGGTAGCCTCGAAGCGGTCGATGCGTTGCGCCGCGAGGCCGCTCAACACGCGCGCTCCGCGGAGCAGCTCGAAGCGCAGCTCACTTCCCGTCAAGCCGAGCGCGACCAACTCGAGCGCGCGCTCGCCGCCACTGGCGACATGGTGATCGCGCTCGACCGCGACGCCCGTATTCGTTACCTCAATCCCGCCGCCCAACTGACGCTCCAGGCCGACGGTCGCGAACCGCTCGGCGAACCGCTGCTCGACGCTGTCGAAGACCCTGACCTCTACCGCGCCGTGCGACTCGCGATCGACGAAGGCGCCTCGGCCGTGATGGTCGTCCTGCGCGCCGAGCGACGCTTCCGCACCGTCGTCGCGCCGCTCTCCACCATCGCTCAGTCCGGCCCCTGGTCAGTCGTCCTGGCGATGCATGATCTCACCGACCTCTACGAGGCCGAAATCGCCCGACGCGACTTCTTCATCAACGCCTCGCACGAGCTGCGTACGCCGCTCGCCTCAATCTCAGCCGCGGCCGAAACGCTCGAACTCGCCCGCACGCCCGAAGACGAGCGACGCTTTCAGGCCATCATTCAGTCCGAGTCCGAGCGCATGGGCCAGCTCGTCGAAGAGATGCTCGCCCTGGCGCGACTCGAGTCGGGCCTCACCGAGCCCGAGATGGATGTCGTAGAGCTGGAGTCGTTGATGGTCAACGCGGTTGAGAGCATCCGACCCCAGGCCGAGCGCGAAGGGCTGACCTTGAGTCACGCGAAGTCCAACGACGCTGCCGCCACACTAATCTCGGCCGACCCCGAGTTGGTCGAACGGGCGCTGCTCAATCTGCTCCACAACGCCGTCAAGTTCACCGCTCGCGGCGGAGAGATCGAGGTGCGCGCCGAGCTCGGCGACCCGTCCGATCCAGCGCCGATGGTCTGGATTCGCGTACGCGACACGGGTGTCGGCGTGGAGCCGGCCGAGCAGAGCCGCATCTTCCAACGCTTCTACCGCGTCGACCGCGCCCGCCAGTCGGGCGGCGGCACCGGACTCGGACTCGCCGTAGTGCGGCACATCGCCGAAGTCCACGGCGGCGCGGTCACGCTGCAGAGCGAACCGGGCGCAGGCTCAACGTTTAGCTTCAGCGTGCCTTTGTCGCAACAGAGCTGATTCCCACGTTGCCACAACATGACGGGGATAACGCACTCTTAACTGCGCGTTAGCCGCTTGGTTAACGCGTCGACCAGCTCTCGGCCGAAACTTGGCGTTGTGAACTTCGCACGGAGTTCCGCGGCATACGCTCAGGTTGAGCGAGAGGAGCGTGATCGGTTTGCAACTCACTCACTTCAGGCTGTCGACGCGGTGGATGCCGCTGTTGATCGTCGCCCTGCTGGCGAGCGCGCTCGTGCTCGTCGCATGTAGCAGTGACGACGATGCTCAACAGCAGCAGTCCGTTGCCATGCAGCAACAAGACCAGGACAGCGACCAGTCTCAGATGGCTGACGCCGACGCTCAGCAACAGGATCAGGCAGCCCCATCAAGCGCTGGCGGCGCGGCGGCGAGCAACGGTGCGTCCTCGAGCAGTGCGCTGGCGGCGCTCGAGGGCGAGATCGCTGTGGACGGTTCATCCACGGTGTTCCCGATCACCGAGGCGATGGCCGAGGAGTTTGGCATTCTGACCGAGCGCGGCGTGCGCGTGACGGTCGGCGTATCGGGCACCGGCGGCGGCTTCAAGCGCTTCTGCGCGGGTGAGACTGACGTGTCGAACGCATCTCGCCCGATCAAGGACTCCGAGGTCGAACTGTGCGGCGAGGCCGGCATCGCGTTCATTGAGGTGCCAGTCGCGTTCGACGGTCTCACGGTGGTCATCAGCCCCGACAACGACTGGGTCGACGTCCTCACGGTCGACGAGTTGAACCACATCTTCCGTCCAGAAGACTTCGCTACGAGCTGGGCTGACGTGCGCGCGGGGTTCCCGGACCTGGAAATTGCCTTGTACGCGCCGGGCGCCGACTCGGGCACGTTCGACTACTTCACCGAGGCGATCAATGGCGAAGGCGGCGCGCATCGCTCGGACAACACGACCTTCTCCGAAGACGACAACGTGTTGGTCCAGGGCGTGTCGTCGGATCGCGGCGGGATCGGCTACTTCGGCTTCAGCTACTACGCGAACAACTCGGACGCGCTCAAGGCGGTGCCGGTGGTCAACGACGCGGGCGCGGCGGTGACTCCCTCCAACGAGACGATCAATGACGGGTCATACAACCCGCTCTCGCGACCGCTGTTGATCTACGTCTCAGTCGACTCGCTGCAGCGCCCCGAAGTTGCAGCGTTCGTCGAGTACTACCTGACTGATGGCGCCTGGCTGATTGATGAGCCAGAGGTGGGCTACGTGCAGCTGCCGGAGGCGATCTACGCAGCGGCCCTGTCACGCGTCAAGAGTCTCGAGACGGGTTCAGCCATGGCAGCCGCCAGCGAAGGCGACTCCCTGGCGCAAATCTTCGGCGCGGAGTAACCCCCCCCCCTCTCGCACGAAGGCGCGTGAGTGAACGCTCAACACCCGCGCCTCGACGGCATGGCCCCTAGGCCATGCGGTCGGGGCGCCTCGCCGTTTGCCCGTTGCGCTTCGGAAGTGCTTCACGAACACTCGCGCATTGCTGACTGACTGTGCTTACCCATCGTTAACCGACTCGGCGAGGACCGCTCATACGTTGTCGTCAACGAGTCGGAGGGCTGACACCAGCTGATAGGCGAGCGCAGGCCTTCGAGCGGCGAAGTGATTGCGCATGGCAGCACAGACTCCCGGCGGACCGCAGGCAGACACGGTGCGCTCGCTGCTGGCCGAGCTCTGGCGCGACCGCCTGCAGCCATCTCGCCCCGGCAGCGGCCGCGAGACCCCGGTCGGCCGATTGATCCACGGCGGACTCTTCCTCACCGCGACCTTGTCCGCCTTCGTCACAGTCGGCATTGTGCTCGTCTTGATCTTCGAGACCGTCGAGTTCTTCCGCGAAGTGCCACTGCTCGACTTCTTTGGTTCGACCAATTGGTCGGCACTCTTCGCCGAGAAGCAGTTCGGCGTCTGGGCCCTCGTCTGGGGCACGGGCATGATCGCCCTGATCGGACTGATCGTCGCGATCCCGCTCGGCCT
The DNA here is from genome assembly GCA_965221705.1 of Dehalococcoidia bacterium. Lineage (GTDB taxonomy): Bacteria > Chloroflexota > Dehalococcoidia > Bin125 > Bin125 > Bin125. Next base: position 1,715,702 of record OZ244908.1, on the reverse strand, counting down.
GATGGCGGCCGTCTTTCTCAGCGAGTACGCGCCGCCGCGCGTGCGCGCCGTCGTCAAGCCGATGCTCGAGATACTCGCCGGCGTGCCGACCGTGGTCTTCGGCTACTTCGCGCTGCTCACCGTGTCGCCCGCGATTCGCACCATCTTCGGCCAGGACGTCGGCATCTACAACGCGCTCGCCGCCGGCATCGTCGTCGGCATCCTGATCGTGCCGATCATCGCCTCGCTCTCCGAAGACGCGATGAGGGCCGTCCCCCGATCGTTGCGCGAGGGCGCCTACGCGCTCGGCTCTACGCGTATGGAGGTCTCGCTGCGCGTCGTCTTGCCCGCCGCCTTCTCCGGCGTCGTCTCGTCGATCATCCTGGCCGCCTCGCGCGCCGTCGGCGAGACGATGGTCGTCACGATCGCCGGCGGAGGCAACCCACAGTTCGGCGTCGGTCCGCTCGAGGCCGTCCAAGCTATGACCGCGATGATCGTCCAGCTCTCACTCGGCGACACGCCGACGACGTCGATTGAGTTCAAAGTCCTCTTCGCCGTCGCCATGACCCTCTTCGTGCTCACGCTGGGCATGAACATCGTCGCGCAGTGGATCTCCAGCCGCTTCCGCGAGGAGTACGAATGAGCGCCGCAAGGCCCACCATGCCGACTGCGCCGAGCGCCGGCGCGGCGGCGTTTTCGCCGCGTGTTCGCCTACGACGAGGCTTCTCGATCGGATTCATGATCGTCGCGCTGCTCGCGATCACCGTCTCGATGATCATGCTCGGCGTGCTGATCGTGGAAGTGGCGATCGATGGCGCGGCGCGACTCTTCACCGACGGTGGAGCAGTGACACTCGAGTCGCGCGGCGCAACCCTGATCGACAGTCCAACGCCCGAAGGCATGGGCTGGCTCGCCTGGGCGTTACCCGTCGCCGTGCTGCTGCCGTTTGTCGGACCGCGATTCCTGCGCGTCATGATGCCGCCGCTCGCCGTACCGATCGAGCGATTCGTCGGCCTCATGGTCGTCGCGCCGACGGCCGCCTTCGTGCACCTGCTCTACGTGCGCTTCGAATCGGCCTACTACATCGAGTACGCCAAAGCTGTCGACATCGAGGGCGCGAGCGGCAACATCGTCCAGCTCTTCGGTGAGGCCTCGGGCTTTCAGTTCGTACGTCTGATCGTCGTCGGCATCGTGCTGCCAGTCGGTTTCTTGGCGATGGGCTGGTTCTGGGCCCACAAGCTGCGTCGACCGTCGCTGCTGATACCCGCCATCGTGATCATCGCCTGGGTGATCTACCTGTTCATCGATCCCTTCTTCCTCAGCTCCTATCCGTCTCGCAAGCCCGCAGAGGCGGGACTCTTCTCAGCCCTCACCGGAACGCTCTACATGATGACCATCACCGCCGCGCTGGCCTTTCCGCTCGGCGTCGGCGCCGCCGTCTACCTCGAGGAGTACGCGCGGCGCAACTGGTTCTCGCGCATGATCCAGGTCAACATCTCAAATCTCGCCGGCGTGCCCTCGATCATCTACGGATTGCTCGGCCTGCAGGTCTTCGTCCGCGTGCTCGAGTTCGAGCGCTCAGTCTTGGCGGGCGCATGCACCATGGCGTTGTTGGTCATGCCGATCATCATCGTTTCGGCCCAGGAAGCCCTGCGCACCGTGCCGCCCTCCATGCGCGAGGCCGCCTACGCCGTCGGCGCGACGCGTTGGCAAGTCGTCCGGCATCATGTCTTGCCCTACGCCTTCGGCGGCATGCTGACCGGCAACATCCTCGCCATGTCTCGCGCGATCGGCGAGACGGCGCCGCTGATCGCCATCGGCGCGCTCACCTTCATCGCCTTCCTCGCCGACTCGCCCACCGACGACTTCACCGTGCTGCCCATTCAGATCTTCAACTGGGTCACCCGACCGCAAGCCGGATTCCACGAGGTCGCCGCCTCGGGCATCATCCTGCTCATGTTGATTCTGCTGCTGATGAACTCAGCCGCGATCATCATGCGCCAACGCACGCGCACGGACTGGTGATGTCAGCCGTGCTACGCCCAGCATCGTGGCCCTACCATCGAAGACACAGGCGGGAGGAGCATGACGTGCCACGGAACTTCTTCACGATCATGAAGTCGAGCGCAGCCGCGCCGAGTGAGTCGGCCCCGCCCGTCGCCACCGCGCCGCCACCGCCGCTGAACATACAGCAGGACTCGGCAGCGAGCGTCGACGTCCACCTCGATCCCACGATCGACGCCGTGCGTCATGAGTTCAGCGAAGAAATCGAGCTGGCGCTCGAACTGCGCGATGTCTCCGCCTTCTACGGCGCCTTTCAGGCCGTCGACCGCATCACGCTGCCAGTCCCGCGCAACCGCGTCACCGCCCTGATTGGTCCCTCCGGCTGCGGCAAGTCGACGCTGCTGCGCTGCCTCAACCGTATGAACGACCTGATTCCCGGCGCCCGAGTCGAGGGCCACATCGACTTCGAAGGCCAGAATCTGCTCGACCCCGCCGTTGACGCCGTTGACGTCCGCCGACGCATCGGCATGGTCTTCCAGAAGCCCAACCCGTTCCCTAAGTCGATCTACGAGAACGTCGCCTTCGGCGCGAGGATCAACGGCTTCGCCGGCGACATGGACCGCCTCGTCGAAGAGTCGCTGCGCCGCGCCGCGCTCTGGGACGAAGTCAAAGACGAGCTCGACAAGTCCGGCCTCGCGCTCTCGGGCGGTCAACAGCAACGACTCTGCATCGCCCGCGCGATCGCCGTCGAGCCCGAGATCATCCTCATGGACGAGCCCGCTTCCGCGCTCGACCCCGTGGCGACGCTGAAGATCGAAGATCTGATGCGCGAACTGGCCGAGCACTACACGATCGTCGTCGTCACGCACAACATGCAGCAAGCCGGCCGCGTCTCCGATTACACCGCGTTCCTGCTCGCCGGTGAAGAACGCGTCGGCCGCCTCGTCGAGTTTGGACCCACGCAGGAGATCTTCACCAACCCGCTCGATCAGCGCACGGAAGACTACATTACGGGCAGGTATGGCTAACCTGCCATGGAAGGCGCGCCGCACCTCCGTGCTGGGCGCGGGCAGCTTGCGAGGTGGACATGTCGACCGTTCGGCTGACGTATAGCGCCGATCGGGCGGACCTCCTCGACCGCCTGCGCCTCCAACACGCCCGCGCCGACCGCTCCATCGTCGACGCCATGCAGGCGCTCCTGCGCAGAGACCTCGTCCTCGCTCGCCAGGTCACAGAGGCCGACAGCGACGCCCAGCAAGTGCGTTACTCGATCGAAGAAGCGGTCACCAGCATCATCGCCCTGCAGCAGCCCGTCGCCGGCGACCTGCGCGAGTTGATGTCCGTCGTCGCCATCACACACAACCTCGAGCGCATCGCCGGACACGCCGAAGGCATCGCGCGAATCGCCGTCTTCCTCGGCGACAACGCCGTCGCCGCGACGGAGCCCGACCTCTGGCGCATGGCCGACGTCGTCCGCGAGATGCTCCAGTCAGCGACGCGCTCGTTCCTTGACCGCGACCAACAGTTCGCGCGCGTCACTGCCGAGCGCGATGACGAAGTCGACGACTTGTACAACGAGATTCACGAACGCCTGATCGCCCGACTCGCCGGCGTCGAGCGCGGCGCGGAAGAGTTCGATGCGATCACGCATGTGCTCTGGTGCTCGCATAATCTCGAGCGCATCGGCGACCGCGCGCTCAATATCTGCGAACGCACGATCTTCCAGGTCACCGGCCGCTTCGAGCGTCTACGCGATACAGACCTCGATCCCGACGCCGACGCATAGCGTCGGCCGAAGGTCGAATCAGAGCGTCCTACCCTTCGTCCATGGAAGCCCTGGTGATCGGCCTGATTCGCGTCGCGGGGTCGCTGCCCGTCCTGCGCTGGGCCTTCGTCGGCGGACTGATCGCCGTCTTCGTCGACCTCTCCGACCTCTTCCTGCGCCAGGCGATCGACCTGGGCGGACTCTCCAACTACCAGGAATGGGACAAGTGGGTCGATCAGGTCTACATCTGGCTCTTCTTCGTCGTCGCGCTGCGTTGGTCGGGCTGGGAGCGACGAGTCGCGATGGGGCTGTTCAGCTGGCGACTGATCGGCTTCGCCGCCTTCGCCGCCGGCGCTGGTCGAGACATCCTGATCTACTTCCCCCACGTCTTCGAGTTCTGGTTCCTGTTCGTCGTCGCGCGACCCCATTGGCCCGCCCGACTGCGTCCCGGCTGGGCCGCCGCCGCAGACGGCGCGCCCGCGCCTCTCACGCGCGCTGAGGCCGTCCGATGGCTGCTCTTCCTCGCTGCGCTCAAGATCTTCCACGAGTACACGCTGCACACCGGCAGATGGTTCGACGACTTCTCCGCATTCGAGGCGGCGGAGGCGATCTGGGACTTCGTCAGCGGACCGTTCTAACTCTGCCGATCTGGCAGTATCCTGCTCATAGGTTGAATGACGCGTGCGCATCGATGCGCATTACGGTGAGACGCGGAGATCTGACATGACGACCAGCGCCGCAGTTCCGCCGATCCGTCCCGACGAGATGGCTGCCGAACAACACGTCATCTGCCGCGACCTGTTCAAGATCTACAAAATCGCCGACCTCGAGGTCGTCGCGTTGCGCGGACTCGACCTCACCGTCGCGCGCGGCGAGGTGCTGGCCATCGTCGGCGCCTCCGGTTCAGGCAAGTCGACCCTGCTCAACGTGCTCGCCGGACTCGACGTGCCCTCGGCCGGACAGGCCTACGTCAACCGCGCCGACCTGCTCGCGCTGACCGAACAAGAGCTCGTCGACTATCGCCGTGAAGAGGTCGGGTTCGTCTGGCAACAGACCGGCCGCAACCTGATCCCCTACCTCAACGCGCAACAAAACATCGAAGTGCCGATGATTCTCGCCGGACGCTCGCGCAAACACGCCCGCGAGCGCGCGCTCGAGCTGCTCGAAGCCGTCGGCCTGATGGACAAACGCCGCCAACGCCCCGACCAACTCTCGGGCGGTGAACAGCAGCGTGTCTCGATCGGCGTCGCGCTGGCCAACGATCCGCCGCTGCTGCTCGCCGACGAACCCACCGGCGAACTTGACACGCACACATCCGAAGAGATCTTCCACCTCTTTCGCAATCTCTCCAACCAGTTCGGTCTGACGATCATCGTCGTCACCCACGACCCCGCGATCGCCGCCCGCGTCGACCGCGTCGTCGCGATCCGCGACGGCACGATCGCCACCGAGACTGTGCGCCGCGTCGAAAACGCCGGCACGGAGATCGCCGAAGTCGTGCACGAGGAGTTCGCCGTCGTCGACGGCGCCGGACGCCTGCAAATTCCCAAGCCGCTGCTCGAACAGGTCGCGCTGGGCCGTCGAGCCTACGTCGACTCGCGCGACGGGCGAATCGTGATCACGCCAGCGCACGAAGCCGAGAGCGGCGAGGAAGGGGCGGAGCAGCGATGACCACCCAGACAGTTCAGACGGCGGCCGCCGGCGTCACCGCTCCTCCTGGAGACCAGCGTCAGGACTTGGTCGTCGATGTGCGCGGCGTCTCGCGCAAGTTCGTCGTCGGCGGCGAGGACATCTGGGCCGTCCGCGATGTCTCGCTGCAGGTCGCGCGTGGAGAGTTCGTCGCCCTGATCGGACGCTCCGGCTCAGGCAAGACCACGCTGCTCAACCTGATCGCCGGGCTCGACGCGCCGACCTCAGGGCACGTCACGATCGACGGCGAGAACATCACCGAGTACAACGAGCGCCAACTCACGCAGCTGCGACGGCACCGTGTCGGATTCGTGTTTCAGTCGTTCGGTCTCTTGCCGCTGCTCTCGGCCTACGAAAACGTCGAGCTCTCGCTGCGCATCGCCGGCGCCGGCATCCGCGAGCGTCGCCGACGCGCCGAAGAGCTGCTCGAAGCGGTCGGACTCGCCGGCCGCGCCCGACACCGACCCTACGAACTCTCAGGCGGCGAGCAGCAGCGCGTCGCCATCGCCCGAGCGCTCGCCAACTCGCCCGCGCTGATCCTCGCCGATGAGCCGACCGGTGAGCTCGACTCGACTACGGCGGTCTCAATCTTCCGCCTCTTGCACGACCTGGTTGTCGAGCAAGGCGTCACGATCATCACGACGACGCACGACCGCACCGTGATGGAGCTCGTGCCGCGCGTCGAAGAGATGAGGGACGGTCGACTGCTCGAGCCCGAGGCGCAGGAGCTCTTCCGCTACACCGTCCGCGACGAACGCTCGCGCTTCGCCGCCGAACTGCCGACTGATATCCAGGAAGAAGTCTCAGCTGTGCAATCGCACGGCGCCGACTTCGCCCCGACCATCGAAGAACGCGTCGCCGCCGAACGCGCCGCGCATCCCGAACTCTCAGAGGCCCAGGCCCGTCACGTCTTCACCGACGACGGGTCGCCCGACGCGGACAGCGAGTCCGCGCCTGAGGGGTCGACTGACGAGTCCTGGCAACCGACGATCCCCGAGCCTGAAACGCCCAGCGAAGAAGAGGCGAACTTCGCCCCGCCGCCTGGCGTTGACCGTCCGACCTGGGCCCGCCCGCGCGACGACTAACGTCTACGGATCTGACTCAATTCGCGTCAGGATGAACCGCCGCGGTTGTTGATCCCAACGGATCAATCGGTGCGGCGGGTCGATCTCGTACCACGCCCGCGAGACCTCGACGCCCGGCGTCGCCACCACCTGCCAGACCACCACATCACCCTCCGGACCTCGCAACGTGTCCTGACCGCGCACCGCCACCTGAACCAGCTGACTGCGGCGCTGCACCACATTGACTGAGCGATAGGTCAGCTCAAGGTCTTGCCGAAACGCGAGCGTCCGCCAAAGCCAGGCCGAGGAGTCGTTGTCAAACGCGAACTGACCCGCCTCGACCGTCTCCGCTTCGACCTCGCCGTTGTCATCCACCCGAGCATCGGCCGAAGTCTCGCCCTCGGCGTTCGTCCGATAGGTACCCTCGGCCAACAGCATCTCCTCCGACGACTCCGCCTCTCGCGCGTAGCTAATCGGCCGCAGCGTTTCGGCGTCGACCCGGATCGTCACCTCGTCGCGCACCTCGCCGTCCTCCGTATCGAGCCGGAAGCGCAGCGATAACTCGTACTGGTCGTCGACGCGCGTCGTTTCCAGTACCAGCGTGCCCAACTTCGTATCCGTCTGATCAAACATGTCGTAGTACAAACGCTCATGGTCGGGCCAGGGAATCTGCGCAACAGGATTCTGCGGATCGTCGAACTCACTCTCTGATCCGCAACCCGTCACCGCGAGAGTGGATAAACCGAGCGCCAACAACATCGCCAGCGCGGCGCGCCAACCGAGGCTGACGCTCACGAGCCGCCGCCAGCGGGACCGATGCCGGCATCGGCGATCCGACGCAGCGCCTCGGCGCAGTCGTCGCTGCTCACGTCGGCGTGCGTGACCAGACGAATCTTGGTGCGGTCGGGCGTCGTGACCAAGACCCCGATCGCCGCCAGCGCGTCACGCATTGACGGCGACGGCGACGGATCATCGGTCGTGTCCAGTTGGACGATGACAATGTTGGTCTCGACCGACTCAGGATTGACGTCGAACCCAAGTTCAGCCAGGCCACGCGCCAACTGTCGCGCGTTGGCGTGGTCGTCGCGCAGACGCTCGACCATCTGCTCGAGCGCGATTAATCCCGCCGCCGCGACGATTCCCGCTTGGCGCATGCCGCCGCCGACCAGCTTGCGCACCCGACGCGCCTCGGCGATGAACGCATCGTCGCCGCAGATCAGCGAACCGACCGGCGCGCCCAGTCCCTTCGAGAGGCAGAAAGCCACACTGTCGGCCGGCGCTGCCAGCTCGGCGACGCTGCGCCCGGTCGCGACGGCCGCGTTGAAGATTCGCGCCCCGTCAAGATGCACCCGCAGTCCCAACTCGTGCGCGACATCGGCGATCGCCTGCGTCCGCTCCATCGAGACCACCGCGCCGCCGCAGAAGTTGTGCGTGTTCTCCAGCGCCAAGAGCGTCGTCCGCGGCTGGTGCATATCGTCCGGCCGCACTGCGCCCGGGATCAACTGCGGGTCGAATCCACCATCGTCTTCGTTGGGCAACGTCGTCGCCAACACGCCGCCGAGCCGCGATACGCCGCCCGCTTCGGCCCGCACGATGTGCGCCCGATCGCCCACCAGCAACTCGTCGCCCGCGGTCGTCTGCGAGAGCAGCGAGACCAGATTGGCCATCGTTCCGCTCGAAACGAACAAGGCCGCTTCCTTGCCAGTGCGTTCGGCCGCCTCCTCCTGCAGCCGGGCGACCGTCGGATCCTCGCCGAACACGTCATCGCCAACCTCGGCCTCGAACATGGCCTCGCGCATCGCCTGAGTCGGCTTGGTCACCGTGTCCGAGCGCAGATCGATCAGCGCCCGTTCTGAATCTTGGTTCGTCGTCACGGCGATCCCCTTCCCAACCTCACGCCGGCTCGGCCGTGCGCTCCCAGATCGTGCGGAATCCCTCGCCGCCCCGAATCGCAGCGACCGTGACCGCCCGCTCGCCCTCGAGCAGCTGTTGACGTACGCGCTGCAGATCTTCCTCGTTGGCGCCCAGGTCGATCAGGCGCGCCTCAATCTTCTCCCAGATGCCCGATTCCTCAAACGCGCGAATCGCACGCGGCCAGGGAAACGACATAATCCGCTCGGGCAGCGGCATCCGCGGACGCAGCGACTTCAGATGCCGAAAACGCTCCTCAGCGGAGTTGACGCGGTCGACGAGTCGAATGATCGGCATGTCGGGCGGGTCGGCGCGGAAGTCAATCAACAATCTCTGTTCCAGGACCTCAAACCGCACGATCAACACAGCCGCGCGATCGATCACGCGAAGAATCTCATCCAGATCGACGCCATAGTCGTCGCTCATCGAGACCTCAGTAACCCCGGCTCGCGCTCCGTCACTATTCCGTCATACCCGCGCTTGCCGCGCGTATCTCGACGCGCGCGGCGCCGACGATCGCCCGCTCACTCAGAGTCTATGGACGCCGACCGAGAGCGTCCAATACCGCCAGCGCCGCCAACGCCGCCAATGCGAGCATCCGCCGACGGCGTCGGCAGAGCGCCGCCGATGCCCAACAGCGACTCGCGCGCTGCGTCGTAGCGCTGTTTGGCTCGCGCCTCGCGATTCAGCAATCCCTTCAGCTGCGGCGGTTCCAGCCGCTCACCCCCGAGAAACACGTCGTGCATCCGAGCGAGCTGCTTCTGCCACGCTTCCCATGCCGCCCGATACTCGTCCTGACGCTGTGGGTCGACTCGCACCATTGACCTGTCCTCGCCCTTGTCGAAGCAGCTAGATGAGATTGCGGTAGATGTTGATCGTCGCCGACTCGAAGACCATCGCCTCGCGCACGGCGCGTCGCAGCTGAGCGAAGTGCTGATCCTGCGCAGCCAGCTCCTCGAACTGTTCGAGCTCCTTCAGATCCTCGAACTCGGCGATGATCTCCACGTTCGAGGCCTGTCCCGTGATCGCATCCCAGACCGAGAACCGAGCCTCGATCCCGCGCTGCGCCTGATAATCGAGCGCCGCCTCGACCGCACGCAAGAACTCGCCATGTTTGCCCGGGGCCACGCGACCAGTCAGGACTCGTCGAAACATCGGCATCAGAGCGCTCCCTCAACTATCTGGACGGTGACGTCTTCACAAATGCGTCTTCACGAATGCGCCTGAGAAGTCTCTGGCTCGACAGTCGACCGCGCGCGCAACGCCGCGTCGACGCGGGCCAGATCTTCAGGTCGATTGATGTTCGTGAACGACCCCAGCTCAGGATCATGCCGGCGCAGCTCGTCCGCCTCGAGTAGACGATGCTCCACCAGCGGCAACAGCGCCCGCAGTCGACCCTCGCCCTGGTCCAGTAGTCGCCGAGCCACAGGCGCGACCGACGACCGGTACGCCGCCAACAGCGGCTGCGCGACGCCGTCCAACCGCGGCATCGCGATCTCAACCTCAGCGCAAGCGTCAGCGACCGCGCGCAACAGCGTCGGACGCAGCAGCGGCATATCACAGGCGACAACCAGCGCCAGGTCATGTCTGATCAGCGGCAACGTCGCCTCGAGGCCGGCCAACGGACCGCGCTCTGACCGTTCGTCAATCACTTCGCGCCAGTCGATGCCATCCGCGCGCGGCAACTGCTGATCAGCGCGTCGCGCGACCACGATGTCGTCGCTGACGGCGGCCGCCGCGCGAGCGCTCCAGTGCAACAGCGGACGTCCCCCCGCCATCGCCGAGGCCTTGTCGCGCCCCAGGCGACGCCCAAACCCGCCCGCCAACACAATCACCGAATAACGCTCAGCCATGCCCCGAGTCTACGCCGCTCTCCCCATCAAGACCTCCCCCTTCGAGGGAGGCGCCTCGAAGAGGCGGAGGGGGCTCGCGCCCCAGTCCCCGATTCATTCGGGGACCCGCTCGGCGCCCTCGGCCCAGTCCCCGACTTGATCGGGGACCCGTTCGGACGGACTAAAGCAGGTCCCCGAGTACATCGGGGGCTGAAGCCCCGCCTACCCTATCCACCAGAGGACCCCGCATGCCCGACCCCGACGTCCTGCCCCTGCACCGAGCCCTCGGCATCGAACGCCCCGCCGTCTTCGCCTCCGTCGGCGGCGGCGGCAAGACCACCGTCCTCTTCGCGCTCGCCGCCGAGTGGGCCGCAGCCGAGGGCGACGGCCTCACCGTGCTCGCCAGCACCACCAAAATGACCATCCCCCGTGAATGTCGACAGCTGCCGCTCGCCATCGGACGCGACGACGCCTTTCGCGCCGGCGCGCTCGACGACATCCGCTCGCGCGGCCTCGCTTCAGCCGTCGTCGGCAGCGGACGCGGCGACCGCGAACGCGTCCTCGGCGTCGACCCGGCCTGGCCGCGTCAAGCGCTCAACGCCGGCCTGGCCAACCTCGTCGCCGTCGAGGCCGATGGTTCCAAAGGCCGACCCTTCAAAGCCCCCGCCGATCACGAGCCCGTCCTGCCCGCTCAGGTCGACGTCGTCGCGGCCGTCTTCGGCGCCGCCGCGCTGGGGCGCCCGCTCGACGAGCGCACGGTCCACCGCCCCGAGCTGGTCGCCCGTCTCGCCGCCGCCGAACTCGGCGACGAGATTACGCCGCAGCTCGCTGCGCGAGTCCTGACCGCTGCCGAGGGCGGCCGTAAGTCCGTCCCCGCCTCAGCCCAGTTCGTCGTACTGATCTCCGGCGCCGCGCGAGCGCTCGATGCAGCCGAGGAGCTGGCCGCGCTGATCCCGACCCGCACTGTTCTCTGGGACTCCACCACCAACTTGCTCGAAGTGCGCGACTGAACGCATCTCGATTTGTATACCGAACGTCAGTTCTGTATCATGACCTCCCCGCGATGGAGGTCTGACCAGATATGGACGACGCCCGCTCGACTGTCTCGACCCGTTCGGTCGCCTGCGTCCTCGCGCCGCGCTTCCGCGCCCGCCTCGAGTTGGCGCGGCGCCCCGAGCTCGCCCACCGCGCGGGATTGATCGTCGATCGCTCCGGCCAGCGCCCCTTGGTCATCGACTGCTGGCCCGAGACTGCGGCCCTCTCGGCTGGGATGACGCTCGAACAGGCGCTCTCGATCGAGCCCGACGCCGTCGCGCTCGACGCCGATGAACCCCACTACCAACGCGAGTTCGAGCGCCTGCTCGATGCCCTCGACGACGTCAGCGACCGCGTCGAGGGCGTAGAGAGTGCAGGCAGCGCAGATAGCGCAGAGCGCGATGGCGAGCTGGGCGTCGCCTACGTCGGGCTCGACGGGCTCGCCGAGATGTACGGCGGCGAACGCGCGCTGCTCGACGCGCTCTGCGCCGCCCCGCCCGACCATCTCGCCGTCCGTATCGGCGTCGCCGCGGGCAAGTTCCCCGCCTTCGTCGCCGCTCACACCTGCCGCGCGCCAGGCTTGACCAGCGCCCCCCGCGATACCGCCGCCTTCCTCGCTCCGCACCCGATCGACCTGCTGCCGGCGTCGATCGCCCCGCCCGACCTGATCGACGATCTGCGCCGCCTCGGCCTGCAGCGTCTGGGCGACCTCGCCGCCCAGGACATGCACGCGCTGCTCGACCGCTTCGGACACGACGGCCGCCGCGCCTGGGAGCTCGCCCGCGGCATCGATCAGCGTCCGCTGCAAGCGCGCCGTCCGCAGACGTCGATCAGCGAGACGGTCACGCTGCCAACCGCCTCCGTCTCGCTCGAGCTGCTGCGGATCGCGGTCGACACGCTCTGCACACGGGTCTTCGCCGACCCGCAGATGCAGGGTCGCTACGCCGGCTCGGCCACGCTCTCCTGCACGCTCGAGGATGCGCCCAGTCCTGCCCACAGCTCGACATCTGGCTGGGAGCGCCGCATCCATTTCAAGACCGCCGTCGGCGGCTGGCGGCGCGCCGCCGAGATCATCAAGAGCCGACTCGAACACGACTATCCCACCGCGCCGGTCGAATCGATGACGCTCACCCTCGCCCAGCTCAGCGGCGCCAGCGGCGTGCAGCTCTCGCTCTTCCCCGACATCCGCGCCGACCGCGAGCGTCGCCTGCTCGCGGTCGAGCGCCAGCTCCAGGCCCGCCTCAATGGAACGCGCGCGCTGCACCGCCTGGTCGACGTCGCCCCCTGGCATCCCGCGCCCGAGCTGCGCACCCTGCGCGTCTCCATCGACCCCGCCGCCGCCGACAGCATGCAGCCGCTGACTAGCCCCAACGCGGTCGAGGTCGTCGAGGGCCCCGACCAGGCGCCCCAGGCCGTGCGGATCGCCAATCGCTGGCGCCAGGTCGCCAGCATCGAAGACCACTGGAGCTTCGATCTCTGGTGGCGCCCCACGCCCATCAACCGGGCCTACTACCGCATCAATCAGGAAGACGGCCAGCAATGCACCATCTACCGAGACCAATCCGCCAACCGCTGGTACCAACAAACCGCCTAAGCCGCTTCCCAGTCCCCGATGTATTCGGGGACCCGCTCGGGCGAACCAACGCAGGCCCTCGAATACATCGGGGGCTGGAACCCTCCCCCGACTGACATAGAGACCGCATGACCTACATCGAACTGCACGCCAAGAGCTTTCACTCCTTCGGCCTCGGCGCATCGCATGGACACGAACTGCTCGCCCAGGCGGCCGCGTTCGGCATGCCGGCGATGGCGCTCACCGACACCAACCTCTGCGGCGCGCTCGAGTTCGCCCGACTCGCCGACAGCCTCGGCATCCAGCCGATCACCGGCGGCGAACTCACCCTGCTCGACGACTCGCGCGTCACCCTGCTGGCCAAGACGCGACAGGGCTACGCCAACCTCTCCCGACTCTTCACCCTCGCTAACGAACACGACCGGCGCGAGCCGCGACTCGACCCTGACCAGCTGCCCGAACACGCCGAGGGACTCGTCCTGCTCGCCGGCGGACGACACGGCGCGCTCTCCCAACTCACCCTCGACGGTCAAGCCGCCGCCGCGCGCGACCTGCTGGGACGCTACCGCGATTGCTACGGCGCCGACTCGGTCTACGTCGAGCTGCAACAGAACGCCCTACGCGGCGACACCGTGCGCAACCGCGAGCTCGTCAGTCTGGCGCGCCAGCTCGACGCGCCGCTCGTCGCCTCCGGCGACGTCCACTACCACGCGCCCGAGCGTTACCGGCTCCAACACGCGCTGGTCGCCGCTCGCTGCAACACCACCATCGACCAGGCCCTGCGCTACATCCAGCCCAACCACCATCTCTCGCTCAAGCCCGAATCCGAAATGGCCGCCCTCTTCCGCGAGCTGCCCGAAGCGCTCGATCACACCCAGACCATCGCCCGACAGTGTCAGTTCAACCTCAGCGCCGACCTCGGCTACACCCTGCCCGAGCCGCTCGTGCCCGAGGGCTACACGCCGCAGACCTACCTCCGACGACTCTGCGACGAGGCCGCCGCGCGACGCTACGGCTCGGTCACGCCCGACGTCGAACAGCGACTGCATGACGAATTCCAGCTGATCGACCGACACGGCCTGGCCGGCTTCCTCTTGCTCTACCGCGAGATCGTCAGGCTCGCGCAACGGATCATGGAAGAGCGCGGCCTCATCGAACCCGAAACGCCGCTCGAGCGGCGACCGCCAGGCCGCGGACGCGGCTCCTCCGTGGCGCTCCTGGTCGGCTATCTGATCGGCATCAGCCACGTCGATCCGCTCAAGTGGGACCTGACCCTCGAGCGCTTTCTGCCCGACGACATGGCCTCGCTGCCCGACATCGACCTCGACTTTCCCCGCGGCCTGCGCGACGAACTGATCGAGCGCGTGCACGAATACTTCGGCCGCGACTTCGCCGTGCTCACCGGCGCAGTCTCCACCTACTCGATCAAAGGCATCATCCAAGACCTCGGCAAGGCGCTGGGACTGCCCCAGGACGACCTGCGCCTGCTCTCGAAACAGATTCACTCGCACGACGCCGCACGGCTGGGCGAGGAGATGGCCCAGCTGCCCGCCTTCCGCAACAAGGTCGACGCGCACGGCTGGCGCGACCTGATCACGCTCGCGCCGCAGCTCATGGGCGCGCCGCGCGGACTCGGCCAACACGTCGGCGGCATGATCCTCAGCTCCGAGCCGATCCCACAGCTTGTCCCTGTCCGCGCCGGCGCGATCGAGGGTCGATACATCATGGACTGGAACAAAGACAGCGTCGCCGACGCCAACTTCGCCAAGATCGACCTGCTCTCGCTGCCCGTCCTCGATCAGCTCGACGAGGCCCTCGACCTGATCGAACAGCGCCAGGGCGCGCGGCCCGATCTGAGCCAGATCAGCCCCGACGACGACGGCGTCTACGACATGATCAACGCCGGTCAATCCAAAGGCGTCTTCCTCCTCCAGTCGCCCGCCCAGCTCAAGATGGGCCAACGCCTGCGCTCGCGCGCCCTGCTCGACCTCGCCTACCAGGTCGCCCTGATCCGCCCCGGCGTCGGCACGCAGGGCAGCGCCGTCTCGCAGTTCGTCGACCGCTACCGACACGGCGTCGCCTGGGAGTACGACCATCCATTCGAGGCGCGCGCGCTCGAGCGCGGCTGCGGCGTGATCGTCTGGCAAGAACAGGTCGTCCAACTGATCATGGACGTCGCCGGTATGTCGGCCGCTCAGGCCGACGAGGTCAGGCGCGCCTTCGCTCGCGCCAACAGCGACCACCTGATCGAGCGCTACCGTCTGCAGTTCCTCGACGGCGCGCGCGCCAACGGCGTCCCCGACGACATCGCCGAGCGCATCTTCGCCAAAATCAACGGACACTACATGTTCCCCGAATCGCACTCGCACGCCTTCGCGATCACCGCCTTCCAGGCCGCCTGGCTCAAGCGCTACCACCCGCTCGAGTTCTTCGTCACGTTGATCAACAATCAGCCGATGGGCTTCTATCCCGTCGAGACGCTCAAGGAAGACGCGCGCCGCTTCGGCGTCCCCTTCCACAACCCCTGCGTCAACTGCAGTCAGGTGCGCGCCATGCCCGCCTCCCCATGCTCCCCCTTGCACGGCGATGTGCAGGCCGAGCTGCCAGCCCCATCCCAACGCTCCCCCTTGCAGGGGGAGCTGCCGCAGGCTGAGGGGGTCCTCCTCGGACTCGGCATGATCAAGGACATCGGCCCCGAGTCAGCCCGACTGATCGTCGCCGAGCGCGAGCGTCACGGACCCTACGCCGACGCCGCCGAACTCGTCCGCCGCTGCGGACTCAAACCCCAGGCCATGCGATCGCTCGTCGAGGCCGGCGCCTTCGACGCCGTCACGCCCAACCGTCGACAGGCGCTCTGGGAGGCCGGGCTCGCGACTCGCCCCTCGCGCTCCGGACAGCGCGCCTTCCCCGTCGCCAGCGCCGAGCCGCCGCCCCGGTTCGACGACATCAGCGACTTCGACAAGATGGTCGGCGAGTACCGCGTGCTCGGCATCTACCCCTCGGGACACGTGATGCAATTCATCCGACCCACGCTCGACGCCAACGTCCTCACCACCGCCGAGGTCTACGACTGCGCCGACGGCGCGCGCATTCGCGTCGCCGGCTGGCCCATCGCCCGTCAGCATCCGCGCGGCCAGGACGGCACCGTCTTCGTCACGATCGAAGACGAAACCGGCGACGTCCAGTCGATCATCTGGCCCCAGGTATTCGCCCAGTGCCGACGCGCGCTCTCCAACCAGCTGATTCTGCTCGAGGGACGAATCGACCGCTGGGACGGCACCACCAACATCGTCGCCGAGCGGATCACCGCCATCGGCGCCGACATCCGCATGCCCTCAGCCCACGACTGGCGCTAACTCACCGCGATGTCCCGGCCTGTAGCCTCTAGCCAAGATCACATCGAACAGACGGAGCGACGAATGCCCCAGATGATCGACGTCACCGGCGGACGAATCTGCTACGACGAGTTCGGCGACGGACCCGAGACGATCGTCTTCGTCCACGGCGGCGGCGGCAACCATCTCAGCTGGTGGAATCAAGTCCCCCACTTCCAAGGCCGCTATCGCTGCGTCGTCTACGACACGCGCGGATTCGGCCAAACTGAAGATCGCTCCAACGAGGGCGTCTCCGCCCACCCTCGCGACCTCGCTGAACTGATGGACCAGCTCCAGATCGAACGCGCCGCTCTCTGCGGACAGTCGCTCGGCGGCTTCAGCGTCCTGCCCTACGCCGTGCGACACGCCGACCGCGTCTCGGCGCTCCTCCTCTCGGGTACGATCATCGGCTTCGGAGATGAGGGCCTGGTCTCCGAATTCCAGAAGCAAGCCGCCAACGCGCCCCAGGTCCTCCAGCAGAACCGCATGGTCGGACCCGCCTATCGCGAACGCTCGCTTGAGGGCGTCTTCCTCTACAACCAGATTCGAGCGCTCAATCCTCCGCTCGATCGCCTGTTGCGAGGCAGCCTCGGCGTCGACGGCGGCGCAGCCTCGAACGACGAACTGAACAATCTCAACATGCCCGTCGTGTTGCTCTCCGGCGCAGAGGACGAACTCGTCCCGCCCGCGATCGTCCAACGCGCCGCCGCAATGATTCCCCACGCCCGTTACATCGAAGTACCCGAAGGTGGACACTCCGTCTACTGGGAGCTGCCGGCCGAGTACAACGCCGTCCTCGAAGAGCTACTGTCCGAAGCGCACTCGTAGACACAGCCAGCGACCCTACAGGAGCAGACCATGAGCAAGATCGCCAACGACCCACGCATCGATCCTCGCCTCAAGCGCATGTACGGCGAGTTGCCTGCCGTCGTGCTGCCCAGCTTCGACTCGCGAGAAGAGCTCGTCGCGGCCATGAACTCGCCCGAAGTCGTCGCCGCATTCGACGGTCTGCAACTGTTCAGCGAAGCGGAAGCCGAAGCAGTCGCGCCCTCGGACGGCCTCACGATCACCACCGAGACCTTCGTCTCCCAGCCCGACGGCAACGCGATCAACCTGCTCCTGATTCGTCCCGAGTCAGATCAGCCGCTGCCCACCGTCTACTACATCCACGGCGGCGGCATGGCCTTCGCCTCCACCTTCGACCTCATCTATCAGGCTCTGGGACGCATGCTCGCCGGCCACGGCGTCGCCGTGGCGATGGTCGACTTCCGAAACTGCGTCATTCCTTCGTCGGCGCCCGAGATCGCTCCCTATCCGGCCGGCCTCAACGACTGCGTCTCGGGCCTCAAGTGGATCATCGACCAGGCCGATCACTTCGGCCTCGACCGCGATCGCATCGTCGTCGCCGGCGAAAGCGGCGGCGGCAACCTCACGCTCGCCGTGGGTCTCAGACTCACCCGCGAGGGCGACGCCGGATTAGTCCGCGGCCTCTACGCGATGTGCCCCTACATCGCCGGCAGCTGGCCGCGCGACGACCTGCCCTCCTCAGTAGAGAACCACGGCATCTTCCTCGACCTGCACAGCAACTTCGCCGCGCTCAGCTACGGCATGGAGGCCTTCGACGCGCAGGACCCCGAAGCCTGGCCGCTGTTCGCCACCGAAGCGCACGTGCAAGGCTTCCCCGAGACCGTGATTAGCGTCAACGAGTGCGACCCGCTGCGCGACGAAGGCATCGCCTTCTACCGCCTCTTGCTGCGCGCCGGACAATCAGCCCGCTGCCGACAGATCATGGGCACGATCCACGGCGGCGACCTCACAGTGCTGCCCTGCACCGACCTCGCTCGCGCGACCACCCGCGACATCGCCGCCCTCTGCATGGGCTGACCACGAGTAGGCGCGAGTGCGCTAATCGCCGATCATGCCCGCCTTCCGACGCGCCGACGCAGGAGACAGATTCGACGCCGCGGCCGAAGTCGTCGACACCGCTCGCGGACCCGTCGAGGTCCAGCGCCGAGGCGATCCGCCCTACGTCCTGATCGTCCACGGCACGCCCCAGGGACATCACGCCGCAACGTTCGGCGAACCGTTCGAGGCCGCCGGATACGGCACGTTCACGCCCTCGCGGCCCGGCTACCTGCGCACTCCGATCGACACCGGACGCAGCTTCGCTGAACAGGCCGATGCGATGGCGGCGATGCTCGACGCGCTCAACATCGACCAGGTCGCCGTCTACGCGATCTCCGGCGGCGGACCCAGCAGCATCGAGTTCGCCGCCCGACACGCTGACCGCGCCGCCGCGTTGATTCTCGAGTCCGCCGTCTCCCAATCGTTTCGACCGCCAATCTCCGACCTCATGATTGCGCTCGCCTTCAGTTCCCTCGCCCGCTGGATCATGGACCAAATGATGATCCGTACGCCGCGATTGGCCATAGACCAGCTGCTCCGAGTCGAAAGCACGCTCGACGCCCAACAGCGCGCCCGCGTCGTCGCGAACATCGTCGCCCAACCCGACAAGCTGCGCTGGCTGCAACGTCTGCTCGGCGATAACCCGCCGATGAAGCGCCTCCGCGCCGGCTTCGACAACGACCTCGAGCAGTTCCGCAACATTGATCAGCTGCCTCTGGCCAATGTCCGCTCTCCGACGCTGGTCGTCCACGGTACGCACGACGGCGACGTGCCTTACGAACACGCCGAACACACAGCCGGAGAGATCGCTGGCGCCCAACTCGTCACCGTCGAGCGAGGCTGGCACCTGCTCAAGCTCAGCGACGGCGACGAAGCCTACATGCGCACCGAACTCGACTGGCTCCAGCATCACTTCCCCATGGAGGCTAATGACGATGCACCCCTTGAACTCAACTAGCTATCAGTGGGCGCCGTGATCCACGCTTCAGATGGTTAGGCTTTGTTCAGGATTGCGAGGATCGAGCGCCGATGCCCGCTGATCACGAACCGACCCGGCCGCTGCTCAGCGGACTCAAAGTCGTCGAGATGGCGACCTGGCTCTTCGCGCCGATGAGCGCCTGCGTGCTGGGCGAGCTCGGCGCAGACGTGATCAAGGTCGAAGCCCACGACGGCGACCCCATGCGTGGGCTGATCCCCCGAGTCCGCGGCGACATCGACTGGATCTGGGAGCTCGCCAATCGCAACAAACGCAGCATCGCGCTCGACATCAGGCAACCAGACGGCGCAGCCGTCATGCGCACGCTGCTCGCCGACGCCGACATCTTCATCGTCAACCTGCGACGCGGCGCGCTCGATCGTCTCGGCATCGACTACGCCTCTCTGCGCGATGACTATCCGCGGCTGATCTACGCCCACGCCACTGGCTACGGCACGGGAGGCCCCGACATCGATCGCCCCGCCTACGACGAACTCGCCTACTGGGCCCGCGGCGGATTCATGTCGATTCTCGGTCCGCCCGACTCCGAGCCAGTCCGACTCGTCGGCGCGATGGGCGACTTGCCCAGCTCAATGAACATCTCGGCAGCCATCTTCGCCGCCCTCTATCAGCGAGAGCTCACGGGCCGCGGACAGTTCCTCACCTGTTCGCTCTACGGAGGCGGCATCTGGGCCAACGGATTCGCAATCCAGGGCGCGCTCGCGACCGGCGAGGCGTTCCCCCGCGGCGACCGTTACAGCTCGTTCAACGCGCTCTACAACTCCTACCGCGCCGCCGACGGCAAATGGCTGCAACTCGCGATGATCGAGGAAGAGCGCTTCTGGACGCCATTCGCCGACGCGGTCAATCTGCCCCAACTTGTGGACGACGAGAGCTTCGCCGATCCCAAACAGCGCCGGGAGCGCACGCGAGAGGCCATCGAACTGATCGAACAACGCATCGCCCAGGAGCCGCGCGACCACTGGGCCGCCATCTTCGACGCGCGCGACTTCCCCTGGGCGCCGGCCGCCGATGAACTCGAGATCGCGAGCGATCCCCAAGCCGCGGCCAACGGCTACGTGCAGCCAATGCAGCATCGCTCGGGAGGCGAGCTGCGCGTCGTCGGCATGCCCTTCCAACTCGACCAGGCGCCGAGCCGCAACACCCGTAGCGCTCCCGAACTCGGCGAACACACAGAACTCATCCTCGAGGAACTCGGCTACGACTGGGATCAGATCAGCCACCTCAAGCAGACAGGCGCCATCCCCTGAGCCTGAGACATCCTGCAGAAGGCGCATCGCGTTGTCCGAACACTTCGAACAGATCCGCATTCCGATCGGCGACTACCAAGTCCGCAGCTTCGTCGAGAGCGACGCGCCCGCAATCGCTCAGTACGCCAATAACTCCCGAATCTCGCGCAACATGCGCGACAGCTTTCCTTACCCCTACACCCTCGTTGACGCCCAGGCGTGGATCATCGTGGCCACCGCGGCGGAAGTCCAAACCAACTTTGCCATCGCCTCCGCGACCGAGGTAATCGGCGGCATCGGATTCACCCTGCGCGACGACGTCCAGCGCCGCTCAGCTGAGATCGGCTACTGGATCGGCGAACCCTTCTGGGGCCGCGGCATCGCGACCGATGCGCTGCGCGCCGTCACCGATTACGCCTTCACGCATCACGATCTCGCCCGCATAGAGGCCATCGTCTACGAGTGGAATCCGGCTTCGTCCCGCGTGCTCGAAAAGGCCGGCTACACGCTCGAGGCCCGAGTGCGCAACAGCATCACCAAAGACGGCCAAACCATCGACCACTTCCTCTACGCCCGAGTCCAGGACTGACCGGAGGATCCCTCGGAGAACTGACCTCAGCCGACCACACCGGCCTCTCGCAGCTGCGAGATCTGGTCCGTCGCGCAGCCGATCTCCGTGAGCAACGCGTCGGTGTCCTCTCCCAGTTCGGGACCCAGGCAGCGCACCTGCCCCTGCTCGCCGTTCGCGCGAATCGGCGAGCCGACCACGGCCAGCCCGCCGAAGCGCTGGTCCTCAACCCGCACGATGTACTCATTCGCCGCCGCCTGCTCGTCCTCGGCGATCATCGCGTAGTCCTGAATCAATGAGCTCGGCACCTCTTCAGCGTCAAAGCGCGCCGGCCATTCGGCCGCCGGACGTCGACCGATCGCCGCCGAGACCTCAGCGCGCAACTCCGACATGTTTCGATTGCGATCGACGACCGTCGCGAATCGCGGGTCGTCGACCAAGTCCTCGCGCTCGATCGCTCGGCACATCGGCGCCCAACGATCCGTGATGTAACCGACGAATAGCCAGACGCCATCCGAGCCCTGCGCCTGCAACGTGAACATGTTGTCGATCGGCTGGTTCGACGCTGTCGGCACGATGTTGCCGTTGGCGATCGCGTTGATCGCTGGCGCTTTGCCCCAAATCTGACTGCCATAGAGCGACGTTTCCACCAGCTGACCCTCCCCGGTTCGCTCTCGCGCGACCAGCGCGCTGGCGATCGCGAAGGCGAAGATCATTCCTCCCGTCTGATCAGGATCGGGCGCCGCCACCGTCGGGTTCGGCGCGCCCTCGCGCACGCCCGACGGCCACATTCCGCCCCCAGCCGCTCCCGCGACCGACGCCCACGATGTCGAGCGCGCCCGCGGGCCGCGCGGCCCGAATCCGCTGGCGCTGGCATAGACGAGCCGCGGATTGCGCGTCCGCAGATCGTCCCAGCCCAAACCCAATCGCTGCATCACGCCGGGCTTGAAGTTCTCCGTCACCACATCCACGAGTTCGACCAGCTGATAGATCACGTCGCGACCGGCGTCCGAGCGCAGATCGACCGCGATGCTCCGCTTGCCTCGGTGATGCGTATGGAAGTACTGCGAAAACCCGTCCGACCGTTTGCCGACATGTCGCGACGGATCGCCGCTGCCCAGCCGCTCAACCTTGATCACTTCCGCGCCCAGATCGGAGAGCAGCACCGTCGCCGACGGCCCCTGCTGAAACTGCGTGAAATCGAGGACCCGAATGCCCGCGAGCAACGACGACATGGCCTCGCTCCTAACCATTTGCCAAACTGACCGATTGTTCAGATGCGCCGACGCGCCAGCCCGCGGGCCGGCGCGTCGATTGATCCGCCTGAGATGGTCGCGAAGGGAGCTAGTCCGCCAACACCGGCTCGGCCGCGTCGCTCATCGTGAAGCCTTCGTAGCCCGCTTCTGCGATCTCGTCGCAGCGATCGCGATACACGCCCACGCCGCCCGCGTAGGGCATGAAGACGCGCGGCTTACCCGGGATGTTCGCGCCCAGGTACCACGAGTCGGCCAACATGAACATCGTCTGATCGGCGACGTCGTTGACGTGCTGGACCCACTCGGTTTCAGCCTCGGGCTCAACGTCGACCACGTCGACGCCGCGCTCGCGCAGATGCTCGACGAAGTCCGATATCCACTCCACATGCTGCTCGATCGAGACCGGCATGTTGCTCAGCACCGAGGGGCTGCCCGGGCCCGTGATCATGAACATGTTGGGGAAGTCAGCCGTCGCCAGACCGAGATACGTCTTGGGACCGTCGCTCCACTTCTCCTTCAGCTCGCGACCCTCGCGACCGCGAATGTCCATCTTGAAGAAGGTGCCCGTCATCGCGTCGTAGCCCGTCGCGAAGACGATGATGTCGAGCTCGTACTCCTCGCCGTCGGCTGTACGCAGACCGGTCGGCGTGATCTCCTCAATCGGGAAGTGCCGGATGTCGACCAGGTCGACGTTGTCGCGGTTGTACGTGTCGAAGTAGTTCGTGTCGATCAACGCCCGCTTCGAGCCGAACGGGTGGTCACGCGGCAACAGCTTCTCGGCCGTCTCGGGATCCTTGACGATCTCGCGGATCTTGCTGCGGATGAACTCCGACGCCGTGTCGTTCGCTCGACGGTCGACCGCGATGTCGAAGTAGGACTGGAACATGAAGCGGAAGCCGCCCTGTTCCCAGAGTCGTTCATAGGTCTCCAGACGCTCCTCCTCCGACACGTCCAGCGCCGAGACCTCCGAGTACTCATACGGCATGCCCGCGGCCGACGCCTTGGACTTCTGCATGATTTCGTCGTAGTTGGCCTTGACCTCTGTGAGGAACTCCTGGTTGACGGTCTCATGCCGCGCGGGAATCGTGTACTGCGGCGTGCGCTGGAAGACCGTCAGATGCTTCGACTCCCGCGCGATCACCGGAATCGCCTGAATTCCGCTCGATCCGGTACCGATCACGCCTACGCGCTTGCCCTCGAACTCGACGCCGTCGTGCGGCCAACTGCCTGTGTGGTACCAGTCGCCCTCGAAGCTGTCGAGCCCGGGAATCTGCGGAATCTGGCCCGCCGAGATGCAGCCGATCGCCGTGATGAAGTACTGCGCCGAGACGCGCTCGCCCTGGTCGGTCTCGACCAGCCAACGACCGTCCGACTCATTGAAATGCGCCGACGTCACGCGCGTGTTGAACTGAATCCCACTGCGCAGGTCAAACCGATCCGCGACGTGGTTCAGATAGCGCAGAATCTCCGGCTGCTCGGGATACTTCCCGCTCCAGTTCCACTCCTGCAGCAGGTCGTCGTCGAACGAGAAGCAATAGATGTAGCTCTCCGAGTCGCAGCGCGCGCCCGGATAGCGATTCCAGTACCACGTCCCGCCGACGCCGTCACCGGCCTCATAGACCTGCGCCGTCATGCCCAGCTCGTCGCGCAGCTTGCGCAACATGTAGAGACCCGAGAATCCCGCCCCCACCACCACTGCATCGATTTGTCTGGTTGCCGTTGCGGTCGACATGGTCGTAACTCTTTCCTTCGTCTCAGCGAAACACTCAATCAGAGCAAGTCTAGCCGTTTCAAGCCGCGCGTCGCTGACGTACTATCCTCGCCCGCACTGCCCTGACCACATGCTGGAAACCGCGCTCGCTTCCCGGCAGCATCAGCATGGTGAAGAATCCGTGCATCTGACGCAGATGCCGCTGAAAGTCGACTTCCACGCCCGCTTCCTTCAGGCGCTGCGCGTAGGCCTCGCCCTCGTCGCGCAGGACATCGTGCTCAGCCGTCATCACGACCGCCGGCGGCAAGCCCGACAGGTCAGCCGCTTGCAGCGGCGATGCGTCCGGCTCAGCGCGCTGCGCCGGATCGGGCACGTAGTGATCCCAGAACCAAACCATCGCCTCGCGAGTCAGCAGCAGCTCGTTCTCCGGGTCGACATACGACGCACGCTCGAAGTCCGCATCGGTCACCGGGTAGATCAGAATCTGCAGCGCGATCTCGGGACCGCCGCGATCGCGCGCGCGCAGCGCCACGACCGCCGCCAGATTTCCGCCCGCGCTGTCACCCGCCACGAACAGCGGCGCATCAGCCGACGCAATCTCGCCCAGATGCGCCGCCGTCCACTCCAGCGCCGCATAACAATCGTCAGCCGCCGTCGGATAGCGATGCTCAGGGGCCAGACGGTAGTCGACCAGGACCACCGCGCAGGACGTTCGCTCGGCCAGCTTGCGCGCCATCGTGTCAGACTCGTCGATCGAGCCCAACACCCAGCCGCCGCCGTGATAGAAGACGATCACACCTGCGGCCGGCTCAATCGGAACCAGCACGCGCACCGCGAACTCGCCATCGTCGCGCGACAGCGTGTGCTCTTCGACCCGCGCCATCTGCGGTCCCGGTCCCGCCAGATCAGCCAACGCGCCGCCGAACGCCCGCGCTTCGTCGGGCGACATCTCGTGCAACGGCTTCGCGTTCGGGTCGGCGCCCTCCGCCATCTGCTGAATGAACATCGTCGTCGCGGGATCGAGTGCCATCATCCATCCTTTGTCATCTCGCGCCGGCCTGACCGCTCCGCGCAGCGCGGATGCAAGGATAGTGCCCACTCGAAGCAACCAACGAGCGCCGCCTCAGCCCGCGGACTCGCAGCTCACAGCCTCACTGCGCCGTGAACGACTCGCTCACTCCGTTGACCGACACCGTGTACAGCTCACCCGACTCAAACTCGGTCCCCAGCGCGATGCCCTGCTCGTGCGTCCCATAGCGCTCCGTGCACATCACATCGGCGTCGGGCGCGGGCGCGAGGTTGTAGACCGTCACTTCGATCTCGTTGCCCGACCGCGACAGCTCCGAGCCAAAGAACTCCACGCAGCCATTGGGCAGCCCCACGACGACCTGCGCGAAGTACTGCGGTGGAAACGACTCCGCGATCGCGATCTCGAGGCTTTCAATCGGCGCCAGCACCTTGACCTTGTCCTCAGGGACCGTCGGCGTCGGCTGCGCGGCCGCCGGCGGATCGGAGCTCGACACCGAGTCCGTGTCAGCGGGCGACGGTTGATTGGCTTGATCAGGTCGATCAGCTCGATCAGCCGCCGACGAGCAGGCGACTGCAACGGTCAATCCAACCAACGTCACGATCAGCGCTGCCAACAGTCTCATCTGGAGCCTCCCCAGTTCCTCATTCAAGCCTACCCAGCGACCAGACGGCGGAGTTCAGGGTCGACCACCGCTTCATGACCTCTCCGCTAGCCTCCGCTGGAAGCAGGCCCAATGACTCCAAAGACTCCAAAGACAGATGAGTGCGACATCGTCGTGATCGGCGGCGGCCCTGGAGGCGCGGCCTGCGCGACCATGCTCGCTGACCAGGGCTACCAAGTCGCGTTACTCGAGCGCGCGACGTTTCCGCGCGAACACGTTGGAGAGTCGCTGCTCCCGGCCAGCTTGCCCGTGCTCGAGCAGATTGGCGTGATGCCGGCGATTGAAGCGGCCGGGTTTGTCGTCAAACGAGGCGCCACGCTGGTATGGGGAAGTAGCCCGGATCCCTGGAGTTGGTACTTCGCTGACGATCCGGGACAACGCCCCACATCGTTCCAGGTTGACCGCGCCCAGTTCGACGACATCCTCCTCCGCAACGCCGCCGAACACGGCGTCGACGTTCGCGAGTCGCATCAGGCGCTCGACGTCCACTTCCTCGACGAACGCGCTTGCGGCGTGTCATTCATCCAGCACGGGGACGAAGGCGACATCGGATGTCGGATGGTCGTCGACGCAAGCGGACAAGCGGCCGTGCTGAGTCGCAAACTGAATCTGCATCAGTGGGATGACCACTTCAAGAATCTGGCTGTCTACGGCTACTACCGCGACGCCAAGCACCTCGACCCGCCAAACGACGGCAACATCTTCATCGAGTCGTATGAGCACGGCTGGCTCTGGAAGATCCCGCTGCACACTGGCGTGTCCAGCGTGGGCGCGGTCGTAGACAGAGACTTCGGCCAAGATGGCTTGCGCCGACTCGGCGCTCGATCGTTCCTCGAAGCTCAGATTGCCCAATCGCGCCACACGAAGGAGTTGCTCGCTGTGGCCGCCCTGGTCGACGAACCCAACGTCGAGCGCGACTGGTCCTACACGTCGAAGCGGTTCGCCGGCGACGGCTACGTGCTCGTCGGCGACGCAGCCTGCTTTGTCGATCCGCTGTTCTCGTCCGGCGTGCACCTCGCGCTCGGCAGCGCCGCGCTGGCGGCAACCTACGTCAAGTCTTATCTCGAACAGCCCGATACCTGGACGCAGGCCGCAAAGATCTACGAGTCGCTGTACCGCAAACAGTACGACTACTTCCATCTCACCGCCCAACTCTTCTACGGCACCAACCGCAGCGCCGACTCCTACTTCTGGGAGGCGCGGCGGATCCTGGGCGACGACGACAAGACTCCGAAGGAGGCGTTCGTGCGCGTCGTCAGCGGCCAGCCGCCCTACGGCTATGAACGCGCGGTCATTGAACATGGCGAGCTGCCTTCAGAGATTGCCTCGGAAGTGCGGCGGCGCGATGACCGCGCCGAGCGCCGCCGTCTCGCGACCGAGGCGATCACCAGCGATCCCGGCGCGATGTTTCGTTCCATCCCCTCGTTGCCGAGTCACATCAGGTTGGAGCAGCGTCGGGCCCTGACAGGCGCCGACTTTCGAGAGGCGTTTCAGCTGGTGGTCGTCACCGATGGCAATCAATCGGAGCCGTATCCGATTAGCGCCGTCATGGCCGCCTGCGTCGGCATGATGGACGGAAGCACGACGCTCGGCGACATCGTGTCGACGGTCGATCAGCGAAACAGTGTCGGTAATGCGCGCGGCCTCAGGACAATTGTGGAGCGCGACTTGCCGCCGTTGATCAACGCGGGATTGATCAATCTAGCCACAGAGACCGTCGGCCGAAACGACCCATGCCCGTGCGGTTCAGGCAGGAAATTCAAGCGTTGCCATGGCCGTTGAGCAATCTCTGCTATTGTGGTCAGGTATCTCAAGATTGGGCGGAGCTGCCCGCCCGATCGAAGTGGAGAAAGAGTGAGCAACATGGAACGCAACTACTGGTCACGAATGAGGCGGCAACGACTTTCCCGTCGCTCACTCCTCCGCGCGAGCGCTCGAGCCGGGGTCGGCGCGGCAGGCCTCGCGTTGGTCGGCTGCGGCGACGATGACGACGACGCTCAGCAGGCCGCCGCCCAAACTCAGCAGCAACAGCAGGCGATGGAGCAGCAGGCTCAACAACAGGCCATGCAGCAGGAGCAGCAGGAAGCGCAGGCTCAGCAGCAAGAGCAAGAACAGCAGCAGGCCGCGGTCGCCCAGGCGCAGGACCAGGCGATGGTCGACAGCCAGGGCAACGCAATCCAGACCGGCGGCGTCTTCAATCGCGCCGCGGCGTCCCAGCTCACGCTGATTCGCTTCCCCTGGAACTCCGCCGGCAACAACGGCACGATCGACTCGACCGGCTACATGTACAACTGCCTGACGCAGTACGGCGGCGTGCAGTTGAACGAGACCGCCGACCGCTTCTGGGAGTTCGCGAACCCCGACTGGGAGATCAAGCCCGATGTCGCCGCCGGCTGGGAGACTCCCGACAACCTCACCTGGGTCTTCGACATCAAACCCAACGTCAAGTTCCACGACGGTCGTGACTTCGTCGCCGACGACGCCGCTCACAGCTATGAAGCGATCCGCGACCAGGGCGTCTCAGGAGGCGGCTCACCCGCCTTCAACCTCGGCAAGGTGATCGCCGGCACCGAGGCGATCGACGACTTGACCTTCCGCCTCAACCTCGGCGAGCCGCGCGGCTTCACCGGCGCGCTGACCGCCTACGTCCGCATGGGCCATCCCGAGACGACCGGCTCGCCTAGCTCCCCGGCGCGCGACGTCGCGCGCAACGAGGAAGCCGTCCTGATTGGAACCGGCCCCTGGCGGTTCGACACCGACAGCTACGACCCGAACACCGGCTGGCGACTCGTGCCCTTCGCCGATGGCCACATGGGTCCGCCCAACATGGAGGAGATCAACTACACCATCTTCTCCGACGCCGACGCCATTGGCATCGCCCTCGAAGCCAACGACATTGACTCTCACAACGGCATTCCGTTCAACAATCCCGAGACCATCAACCGCCTGATCGCGAGCGACGAGCACTGGGGTTGGGCTGGCACCAGCCTCGGCGGCCAGATCTTCCGCTTCGCCATCGATGTCGAGCCCACCACCGACCCGCGCGCGCGACACGGCGTCTGGCGCATGGTCGACCAGGAACGCGTCGTGCGCGACTACTTCGGTCCCTACGACGACGCCGGCCGCTTGTTTTTCCAACGTGGGTCGCAGGGTTACATCGAAGACCTCGATCGACCCAACTACGACCCGGCCGAGGGCGCCAAACTGCTCGACGCCGCCGGCGTCGGCGAAGGCAGCGTGCTCACTGCCAGCACGCTGCCGATCCGCCCCTACGCGCCCGCGCTCGCGCAGTTGCTCCAGGCAGAGCTGGCCACGCTCGACATCGAGCTGGAACTCGACCCCACCGAGTACAACGTGATGATCGAGAAACAGCAAGCGGGAGACTTCGGCAACTTCCTGATCGGCTTCGGCAACTGGATTCGACCCGAATCCGCCGCGTTGGCGATGGTCATGCAGGACGCGCTCCATGGCGAAGGCAACGCCAAGCGCGGCGGCGACGCCAGTAACCCGATTCCCGTGCGCGAACGTCCTTACATGGACAACTACTTCCACTGGCTGGACATGATCGTCGACGTCCAAACGGGTAACCACGAAGACACCGAGGAGTACTGGCGCTCGTTCAACGAGACCTTCCACGAGGTCATGTTCGCCCAGGCCATCGCGCGTCAACGCGGCGCCGAGTTCTATACGAACCGCGTTCATGTACCTGACCCCGGTCCCACGACCATCAACCCGCAATCGATCTGGCTCGAACAGACGTAGTCGGCGCCGTCAACCTCACGGTCCGCCGTCAGGGTGTGCCCAGCGGACACTACCGCGCTCGTCTACGGAGGAGATGCCAACGGCGGATGAGGGGCGCTCGGCTTGTCGCCCCATCACAGCCTCCCAGCTCCAGCGATCTGGAATGACGCCGTAGGGGACCGATGGCCTACGTACTCCGTCGACTGGTCACGCAGCTGATCCCAGTCCTCTTTCTGGCCTCGATCCTGATCTTCGCCTCCGTGCGCCTGATTCCCGGCGACCCGGTCGCCGGCGCAATCGGCGACGCGATGGGCAACACCGATCCCGAGGTCTATGAGCAGCTCAAGGAGGAACTCGGGCTCAACAAGCCCATGTATGAGCAATACTGGATCTGGCTCGGCCGAATCTTCAACGGCGACTTCGGCCAGTCGCTCACCGGACTGCCAGTCACCGAGATTCTCTGGAACGCGATTCCGGCATCCGTCGAGCTCGCCGGCCTCGCGATCATCATCGGCTTCACCCTGGGCTTAACCCTGGGCGTCCTCGCCGCCATCAATCGCGGAGGCTTCTTCGACTGGTTCGCCGCCCTCTGGACCGGATGGAACATCGGCGTACCGTCATTTGTCGCCGGACTGGTCTATCTGATCGTCTTTTCCGTCTGGTTCGACCTCACCCCGGTCTCCGGCCGCGTTCCCCTGACGGAAGATGTGCTCGGCGCACTCGAACACCTCGCCCTGCCAAGCCTCGCCCTTGGCGGCATCGTCGCCGCCAACATTAGTCGCTTCACTCGTCAGTCACTGCTCGACACGCTGACCGAAGACTACATCCGCACGGCGCAATCCAAGGGCCTGACGAATCGAGCCGTCATCATCCGACATGCATTGCGACCGAGCCTGATTCCTGTCGTCACGATTATGGGACTGGAGATGGCGTCGATCCTCAGCGGCACGCTTGTGATCGAAACCGTCTTCACCTGGCCCGGACTCGGACGCGCGTTGATTAACGCCGTCAACAACCGCGACTACACCGTGATTCAGGCGACGACGATCCTGTTGGTCTTCGTCTTTGTCGTTGTAAATCTCATTGTCGATCTGGTCTATGTCGGCCTCGACCCGCGAATCCGAATCGGCGAAAGCGCGGAGGCGTAAGCGTGTCAGGTCGCGTAGCAACCGTGCCAATCGCGGATCGCGCCGATCGCTACCCGCTGCTGCGCAGCATCGGCTCAGAGTTGCGCGCCATGATGCGAGAGCCTCGCGGCGCATTGGCCATCACCGTACTCGTCGTGTTGTTGTTCTTCGCGTTCATCTTTCCGCTCCTCGACCCCACCGATCCGAATCGTCCCGGCTCGGGACCCAAGAACGGCGGCATCAGTTGGGACGCCCCGATGGGCACCGATCACATCTCCCGCGACCTGCTTGCGCGCAACTCCGTTGGACTGGGGCGCACGATCAAACACGGCTTCGCCGCTGTATTGGTCGGTTGGCTCGTCGGCATCACGATCGGCTACACAGCCGGTTGGCGCGGAGGACGCACTGACACGCTGCTCATGCGCGGCGTCGATGTGCTCTTAGCGTTCCCTGGTATTGTCTTCGCCATCTTGCTCATTACCATCATGGGATCAGGCATCTTCAGCGTCGCGGTGGCCATCGCGTTCTTTAACATCCCAGGCTCCGCTCGTCTGGCTCGAGCCGGCGTGTTGCGCGAACGAGAGCGTGACTACGTGCTCGCCGGACGCTGCCTCGGCCTGTCAGGTCGGCGCATACTGTTCCGTCACGTCGCTCCAAACACCTTCGGCGCATTCACCGTACAAGTGCCGCTCGCCATCGTCGCTTCTGTACTGATCATGGCGGCGCTTAACTTTCTCGGCCTGGGAGCGGAGTTGCCAGATCCGACGCTGGGCGCCATCATGCAAGAGGGCCGACCGTTCATGCGAGACGCGCCGCACTTCGTGCTCGGTCCGGTCATTATTCTCGCCCTCATGTTGACGGCGCTGAATTTCCTCAGCGATGTACTGACTGAGCGCTTGGATCCGGTCCGCCGCCGCCGAGTCTGACAGAGCCTGGATCTGTTTCGAGATCGCGACGCAAGCGAGAGCATCTAGTTCAGACCCGCTCCCAGGACTCGATTTCGCCTTCGACGAGTATGAGGCATGGATGTGGGTCCGGTAGATGAACTCCGCGAAGACGCTCAGCTCGCGTCGGGTCGCGCCGCTCCAGCTTGCTTAAGAGATGGGTGAGTTCGTAGCGCAGCTGACCATCGGTAACTTCAATCTGTAGTGACCCGCCCTCGTAGGGACGTATCTTTCCGCGGTCGAATCGGTAAGCTCGCTGTCTGGACTCTTCCCAGATCGAATCCAGGTACGCGGCGATCATCGCTGAAGGACTCCGATGACTACGGAAACGCTGCAACTGGGGATGATGGCGGTAACCGCGCGTCTCGCCGCTGAGCGCCTTCTGGGCCAGCAGGCCCTCGCGCCACAGGGCCACCAGTCCTTTGGAGTCCAGGTACTTCGGGTGCAGCGACCAGAGCCTCATACCAGCTCCCCACCCGACTATCCACTAGCAGAGGGATGGACGAGTCTCCACTCCCTGCCAGAAGCGGAAGCCGAGCAGCACCCTGCTACCCAGCGCGCAATGCACCGATTCTAGATTACGAGTTCAGTAGACGTTGGTAGGGCATAGGGGATTCGAACCCCTGATCTCCGCCTTGAGAGGGCGGTGTCCTTGGCCGCTAGACGAATGCCCCACGGGATGACGACTGCTTGGCCTTGATGATTGGCTGGGGATGGAGGATTCGAACCCCCGCTAACTGATCCAGAGTCAGCCGTCCTACCACTAGACCAATCCCCAACGAAACGCCATTCTATCACGCTAGTCATCGGGTCGGGCGAGTCGTTCTGCGGCGTCGTTGAGCCGCTCGAGCGTCGTCGCGGCGCCGAGTGTTTCGAGCGTGTCAAACAGCGGCGGCGCAATCCGCTTGCCCGTGACGGCGACGCGGATCGGCGTGAACACCGCGCCCGGCTTCTCGCCGCGCTCCACGGCCAGGTCGCGCAAGGCCGCTTCGAGACGTTCGGCAGTCCAATCGCGGTCGTCGAGCGCGCGCAGCGCCTGAAGCGACGCTTCCACCGATTCGAGCGCGGCCCAGGGCTTGTTCTTGAAGCCGCGACCCATCAGCTCGGCGTTGCTGTAGTCGAGCGGACCGTCCGTGAAGAAGAAGTCGGTGTAATCCGCGAACTCAGGCAGCAGTTTGACGCGCTCCTGAATCGCCGGGGCAATGGAAGTCAGACGTTGCAGGTCGGCGTCATCGATGGAGCGTCTCAGCCGCTCTTCGAGGAATGGTCGACCGCGAATGAGGAAGTCAAGCGGTTCGAGCTCGCGAATGTAGCGCGCGTTCATCTCCTGCAGACGCTCGATGTCGAACATGGCCGACGACAGGCCGAGTCCCTCCAGGCCAAATGCGGCCGTGATCTCATCGCGCGACATGATCGTGGTCGATTCGTCTTTGGACCAGCCAAGCAGCGCGAGGAAGTTGAGTAGCGCCTCGGGCAGGTAGCCCTCTTCGGCGTACTGCCGGATCGAGGTCGCGCCGTGTCGCTTGGAGAGCTTGCCCTTGTCTGGTCCACGGATGATCGGGATGTGCACCCAGACGGGTTCGTC
The DNA here is from genome assembly GCA_965221705.1 of Dehalococcoidia bacterium. Classification (GTDB taxonomy): domain Bacteria; phylum Chloroflexota; class Dehalococcoidia; order Bin125; family Bin125; genus Bin125. The sequence continues at coordinate 1,682,722 of OZ244908.1, read as the reverse complement.
CCAACCCAGGGCGGCGTACGTCTGAACGTGTCGCGGCGCAGACGAGAGCCACTCCTCGCCTCGAATCACGTGGGTGATCTGCATGTTGTGATCGTCGACGACGGAGGCGAGGTGATAGGTGGGAAATCCGTCGCGTTTGAGCAGCACGTGGTCGTCGAGGAGCGGATTCTGAAACGAAACGGCGCCACGCAGGTAGTCGTTGACGATCGTCTCGCCCTCGAGCGGCATGGCGAGTCGCACGACGTGCGGCTCGTCGGCCGACACTTGCAGTTCGCGACAGCGCCGGTCGTAGCCCGGCGCCTGTTTGGCCCGCTGTTGCGACTTGCGCAGCTCGTCGAGCCGCTCGGGAGAGCAGCTGCAGCGATAGGCGCGACCATCTTCGATCAGGCGCCGCGCCGCAGCGACGTACATCGGCAGCCGCTCCGATTGTCGATAGGGAGCGAACGGACCGCCTTTGTCAGGGCCCTCGTCCCAGTCCAGGCCGAGCCACTCAAGCGCGTCGAGGATCAACTGTTCGGCGCCCTCGACAGCGCGTGACTGATCGGTGTCTTCGATGCGGACGATGAACTGACCGCCCTCGCGTCGGGCGAGCAGCCAGTCGAAAAGCGCCGTGCGGATGTTGCCGACGTGCGGTTCGCCAGTCGGCGAGGGGCCGTAGCGAACCCGAACGCTCATGGCAGGGTCTCCCGGGAGTGCTTGGTCGCGGTCGGGCCGTGTCAGCGGATGCGCTGGGTGCGACGTCGCCGCTGACGTCGAGTTGATCGGGCCTGTCGTTTCACGGTATCAGTCGCGCCGCCGCGGTTCTGCGCTGCAGGCTGATCACCGAGCAACAGCTCACCCTCGCGCAGCCGGCTGAGCACGCGTCGGAAGTCCGACGGCGGTTCGACCTCGAGCGAGAGTGACTGCTCGGTCGCTGGGTGCTCGAAGGTCAGCGACCGCGCGTGCAGCGCCTGCCGGTCGATCCAAGGCGTGGCGAGTCCGTACATCGTGTCGCCTGCGATCGGGTGTCCGATGGCTGCCAGATGGACGCGGATTTGGTGCGTACGACCCGTGATTAGGTGACTCTCAAGGAGCGCTGCGTCGGAGAAGCGTTCGAGCGTCTCGTAGCCGGTCTGCGACGGTCGACCGCGCTCAAGGATCGCCATCCGTCGCGGGTCAGCGGGATCGCGCCCGATCGGGGCATCGATCAGGCCCGCCGGCGGGTCAGGCGCGCCCGCTGTGATGGCCAGGTAGCGCTTATCCATTGTGCGTTGACGCAGCTGCTCGCGCAGCGACTGCAAAGCAGGGGCGGTCTTGGCGATCATTAGGAGGCCTGTCGTGTCGCGGTCGAGGCGGTGCACGAGACCGGGCCGCAGCGGGTCGGCCTCTGAGTCCTGATCGGCGATCCGGGCGACCTCGGGCCAGCGATGCAGGATGGCGCTGATCAGAGTTGGCTGAGTCTCACCTGGGGCCGGATGCACGGTCAGTTTGGCCTGTTTGTTGATCACGGCCAGGGACTCGTCCTCGTGGACGACCTCAAGCTCAATCGGCTCAGCCGTCTCGGTCGGCGCAGACTGCCTCGGGTAAACGCTGATCAGTTCGCCGAAGCGCAACCTGTAGGCGGGACGCTCGAGTTGGCCGTCGATCTGGACCAAGCCGTCGTCAATCAGTTGTCGGGCCTGATTGCGGGAGGCGCCGTCGAGCCGTCGCGCCAGGAACTGATCCAGCCGCTCGCCGTCCTGATCGGCCATCAACTCAAGCGCTGGCGAAACAGAGCCGTATACGTCTGTCATGGCGAGCGCGGATCGCGTTTGAGTTGGTCACGGAAGAGCATGGCGATCACGACGGCGGCGACGCCGACATTGATCGCAGCGTCGGCGACGTTAAAGGCCGGGAAGTGGATGAAGTCGATGAAGTCGGTCACATGACCCTGATAGATGCGGTCGAGCAGGTTGCCGATCGCGCCGCCGAGAATCAGCGCCAGTCCGCTGCGAATCAGCCAGTGGTCGAGCGGTGGGAAGAAGTAGTAGACCGCAACTACCGCGATCGCGACTACAGCCGAGACGGCGAGCACGGTGTTCTGTCCGCCGAAGATGCCGAACGCGCCGCCGTCGTTCGCGACGTGCGAAAAGGCGAAGAACTCGGCCAGCCACTCGCGATCGCCGAGCGCCAGCGTTTCGCGCAGGATCACCTTGGTGATTTGGTCGAAGACGACGATCGCCAGCGCGAGGAACATGAAGCGTCGGTGAAGCCGTCGCGGCCGAGACCGCGGTGCATCGGCCTCGAACGCAACATCGCGCTCCAGATCGGGGGTCAGGCGAGCCATGCATCGAGGTTACACGCGCAAGCTGAGCTTTCGGATAATCTGAAGCGGTTGCGAGTCGAGCGGGAGCAGGCCTGTGAGCGACACACTGGAGACATTGGCGAGCGCGACGTTTTCGCAGTTGCAGCGTCGACGCAAAGAGACCGGGCACGATCGTTTGCCGCCCGGTCAGCGGCTGGTACGCGAATGGCCGGTCCTGACCTACGGCGGCACGCCGCTGGTCGAGACCGAGGACTGGAATCTGCAGGTCTGGGGCGAGGTCGAGCAAGAGCGGATTCTCTCCTACGAGCAGTTCCTCGACGTGGGCGTCAGCGAGAAACAGAACGACATCCACTGCGTGACGCATTGGTCGCGATACGACAATACCTGGCAGGGCGTGCTGCTTTCAGATCTGTTCGCCGAGCTCGGCGTCAAGGACTCGGCCACGCACGTGATGTTCCACTGCTACGGCGGCTACACGACCAACGTGCCGATGTCGGACATCCTCGCCGACGACCACGCCATGCTGGCCGTCGCGCACGACGGCAAGCCGCTCGATCCGATGCACGGCGGTCCAGTGCGCGGCGTGCTTCCGTCGCTCTACTTCTGGAAATCGGCCAAGTGGGTGGGCGGCATCGAGTTCATGTCGAAGGACGCCCCGGGCTTCTGGGAGATGTATGGCTACCACATGCACGGCGATCCGTGGCGCGAGGAGCGCTACGGGTAGCTGACGAGGGCTGCGCCGGGTTTCTGGGAACTTGATGGCGTGGGGCCCCTCCGGGGGTATCCCCACGGTGATGGCTACCGCATGCACGGCGATCCGTGGCGCGAGGAGCGCTACGGGTAGCTGACGAAGGCTGCGCCGGGTTTCTGGGAACTTGATGGCGTGGGGCCCCTCCGGGGGTACCCCCACGGTGATGGCTACCACATGCACGGTGATCCGTGGCGCGAGGAGCGCTACGGGTAGCTGACGGAGGCTGCGCCGAGTTTCTGGGAACTTGATGGCGTGGGGCCCCTCCCGGGGGTATCCCCACGGTGACGGGTGTCGCATGCGCGGCAATCGATATCCTCAAGTCTGAGGTGAGCGCGACATGACTAAGGTCGGTGAAGCGACAGCCACGTACGGTTGGGCGCCCGCGATACCTGATCGGGTAGAGGGACAGTTGCTGGCGCCGCTGCCAGACGGGTTTGAGGTGACCGACGAGTGGTGGGAGCGGCTGCGAGACGAACATCGTCACGTTCGGATCGAACTGACGCCCGACAGGGAGTTGCGGATCGTCATGGTGTCTTCCGAAGGCTCGTACATCTCCGCCAAGATCACGCACATGCTTTGGTCTTGGATCGAGGCCGGCGGTGGCGGCATGGCCCTGGAGAGCGCTAATGCGTACGACCTGCCTTCCGGGTTCCGCAAGTATCCGGACTGTTCCTGGGTGTCACCTGAACAGATGCCTGCAACGCCCAGGCCTTGGCGGACCAACTTCAACATCGTGGGTGATCTGATTGTCGAAGTGCGCTCGCCAAGTCAGGCGGTGCGGCGTCAGCGGGAGAAGATGGTCGAGTGGATCGAAGGGGGCGCGCGACTCGGTTGGCTGATCGATCCGTTCGAGCGCACGGTCTGGGTCTATCGGGCCAATGGCGAAGTGACCGAACTGGATGACCCGCACACACTGTCGGGCGAGGACGTCTGCGCGGGTCTCGTGATTGACATGTCGCAGGTGTGGGATTAGTCGTTCGGGCTGGTGTAGGCTGAGCGCGATGTCGAAGCGTATGACGATGGCCGCAATGATGCTGGGCCGCATGGCGATGCCTGGGGCCCTGCCCCGCTAGGCGCGTTCGCGCCTGAGGGGTACGGGCCTGCGCAAGTACTACCGACCCCTCAACGAAAGCCCCTGGACCCCATGACCTACGCCACCAGCCTCGCCTGTCGTGAGTGCGCGCGCGAGTTTCCGCTGGAGCCGCTGCACGTCTGCGACTTTTGCTTCGGCCCGCTCGAAGTCGCCTATGACCACGACGGCATACAGTCGCGCGTCTCCCGCGATCGAATCGAGTCCGGCCCGCGCTCGATCTGGCGCTACCTCGACCTTCTGCCCGTTGATGAGGACTTCATCGTCGACCTCAACGTTGGTTGGACGCCGCTCCTGCGCGCAGATCGCCTGGCCGAGCGACTCGGCATGCGCGAGCTGTGGATCAAGAACGACACCTGCAATCCGTCCTGGTCATTCAAAGACCGCGTGGTCGCCGTCGCATCGTCGCGGGCGCGACAGCTCGGCTTTCGGACGCTGGCCTGCGCCTCGACCGGCAATCTGGCGAACTCCGTCTCGGCCCATGCGGCTCGAGCCGGCATGGACGCCATCGTCTTCATCCCACACGACCTGGAAGCCGGCAAGGTGCTCGGATCGGCGATCTATCACCCAACCATCGTCGCCGTGAACGGCTCCTATGACGACGTCAATCGGCTCTGCTCCGAACTTGCAGACGATCGCCATTGGGCCTTCGTCAACATCAACGTGCGTCCCTACTACGCCGAGGGCTCGCGCACGTTGGCCTACGAAGTGGCCGAGCAGCTCGGCTGGCGCGCCCCGCGTCAGGTTGTGGCGCCGATGGCCTCGGGCTCGCTGTTCACCAAGATTCACAAAGGCTTTCAGGAGTTCCAGCGTTACGGCCTGATTGACGAAACGCCGATTCGGATGATTGGCGCGCAGGCGGAGGGTTGCTCGCCGATCACGACCGCCTGGCGCAACGACACGACCAACATCCGTCCGGTCAAGCCCGACACGATCGCCAAGTCGCTCGCGATCGGCAACCCGGCCGACGGCTACTACGCGCTGAAGACGATGAAGCGCACCGACGGCGGCGCAACGGCGGTGACTGACGCCGAAGTGGTCGAAGGGATTCGCCTGCTCGCCGAGTGCGAGGGCGTCTTCGCTGAAACTGCCGGCGGCGTCACGATCGCCGGACTGCGTCAGGCGATCGCCAACGAGCAGATCGATCCGGACGAGTCGACGGTCGCGTTCATCACCGGCGGCGGACTGAAGACCGCCGACGCGGTGGTCGACCATGTCACCCAGCCAATCCCCGTCGAAGGCACACTGCAATCCTTCGAGCAGGCGTTCGCCGAAGCGCCGCAGGCCGCTGGAGTGGGAGGCTGAGCATGGCGACTCGACGCGTGCGCTTCACATTTGAGGGTGAGGCCGTGACCGAGCCCGTGATCTACCTGGTCGGGCACGAGTTCAAGGTCGTGACCAATATCCGCATGGCCGATGTCGAGCGCGACTTCGGCTGGGTCGTGCTGGAGCTCGATGGCGATCACGACGAGATTGATCGCGCGCTCGCCTGGGTCGAGTCGAAGGGCGTGCGAATCGACCCCGTCGCCGGCGACGTCGTCGAGAGCTAGTCCTCCCTCACAGTCCCTTGCAACCGCGTGCGACCTCGTCGCATCGTGCGATACTGCGGCCAGACTGCAACCGAGCCGCAATCAGCGACCGACTCGCCCTCTTGAGAGGACTTCGCCATGCCTGAGCCATTCACGATCGCCGTGCCCGACACCGAGATTCGCGATCTCAAGCGCCGACTCGCCCAGACGCGCTGGCCGTCGGAGGTGACCGACTCCGGCTGGCAGTACGGCTCGAACCTGGCCTACATGCAGGAGCTCTGCGACTACTGGCGGACGAGCTATGACTGGCGTGTACAAGAGACCTACCTCAATCGAATCCCGCAGTTCACGACCCAAGTCTCGGCCGACGGCGTCGAGGATTACACCGTCCACTACGTGCATCAGGAGGGCCAGGGACCAAATCCGCTGCCGCTCGTGTTCACGCACGGTTGGCCGGGGACGTTCTTTGAAGTGACCAAGATCATTGGTCCGCTGACCGATCCGGCAGCTCACGGCGGCGACCCGGCCGACGCCTTCACGGTGGTGGCGCCGTCGTTGCCCGGCTACGGCTTCTCCCAGATTCCCACGTCGGGCGGCTTCGGTCAGAAACGTACGGCGCTGCTCTGGGGCGCGCTGATGGATCAGCTGGGATACGAACGCTACGGCGCGCAAGGCGGCGACTGGGGCGCGATCGTGACGGCGCAAGTCGCCTATCAGCACCCGGAGAACTGCATCGGCGCGCAGATCAACATGCCGATCGGGCGGCCGCCGGAGGATCGAGCGCCCGAAGACTGGACCGACCAGGAGAAGGCGGTCGCGGCCAAGATGGAGCATTGGCAGGCGCAGGAAACCGGCTATCAGGCGATCCAGGGCACGAAACCGCAGACGCTGGCCTACGGACTGACCGATTCGCCCTCGGGCCTCGCCGCATGGATTACCGAAAAGTGGCGCTCGTGGTCGGACTGCGACGGCGACATCGAGAAGCGCTTCACCAAGGACGAAATCCTGACCAACATCTCGATCTACTGGTTCGGTCAGACCATCAACTCGTCGACGCGCTACTACTACGAGATGCGCCAGAATCAGGCCGAGAACTTCCTGCCCGGACGACTGGAGACGCCGACCGGATTCTCAATCTTCCCCGGTGAAATCATCACTGCGCCGCGCAGCTGGTGCGAGCCGGGCTACAACATCACGCAGTGGTCCGAACACGACCGCGGCGGACACTTCGCTGCGCTCGAGGAGCCGGAGCTTCTGGTCCAGGACATCCGCGACTTCTTCCGTCCATTGCGCTGAGTCGGGCTCAATGTTGAGCCTGTGATGAGTGTGCGATGAGCTTGGTCGAGCCGTACCAGATCTCGGTACCCGAGGCCGAGATCGCCGTGCTGCGCGCACGGCTTGGGTCGACTCGTTGGCCGACAGAGGTTCCCGCTTCGGGTTGGCGCTACGGCGTCGACCTCGCGTTCGCTCGCGACCTCATCGAATATTGGGCGCGCGACTTTGACTGGCGCTCGATTGAGTCGCTGCTGAACAGATTTCCGCAGTACCGAACCACGCTCGAGGCGTGGAACGGCGAGTCGCTGGCGATTCACTTCGTCCATCGCCGCAGTCCGCGCGACGACGCGCAGCCGCTGATGATCCAGCACGGCTGGCCGTCGTCGATCTACGACTTTCACAAGATCATCGACGAGTTGGCCGATCCGACTGACGCCAATGCGCCAGCGTTTCACGTCGTCGCGCCCTCGCTGCCCGGTTACGGCTGGTCGCAGATTCCGACCCGTGCGGGTATCGGGCCCGCGGCGATCGCCGACATGTGGGTCGAGCTCATGCCGCGGCTTGGATACGAGCAGTTTCTCTATCACGGCGGAGACTGGGGCGCGGCGGTCGGCGGACAGCTCGCGCTGCGCCATTCGACGCGGATCCCGCGAATCCATCTGACGGCGGCAGCCGTAGCGCCGGCCGGCGACGCGGCTCGGCCGCAGAACGAAGCGGAGCGGCGATTCTTCTCCGACGTGCAAGAGCCATACGTCCGCGACGACGCCACGCATCGCGCAATTCACGGCACGAAGTTCCAGACCTTGGCCTACTCGCTCGAGGATTCGCCCGTTGGACTGATGGCCTGGATCGTCGACATGTGGTGGCGGCTCTCCGACATCGTGCGACAAGGCGAGCGCGCGGTCGACGGTGACCTCTATCGACGTTTCACGCGCGACGAGTTGCTCGCGACGGTGGCGATCTACTGGTTCACACGCACCCAGTCGTCTGCGATGCGGATCTATCGCGAGGCGATGCGTCCGGCCGCAGATGTCGAAGCCGAAGTCGGCGGCCGCGTCCGGTTGGGCGAGGGCGAGCGAGTGGACGTTCCCACTGCATTCGTCAAGCTCAGGCGCGGCACGCCGCTGCCGCCGCGATCGTGGTGCGAGCGCGCTTGGAACGTCACGCGCTGGACTGAGTTCCCCGAGGGCGGTCACTTTCCGGCCATGGAGACGCCAGACCTCTTGCTCGACGACCTGCGCGCGTTCTTCAGCTAACGCAATGACGCCGCATCGGCTGCGCTGCCTCGACTGCGGGCGCAGAGCCGCGCCGACGCTTGATCTCGAATGTCATGAGTGCGGCGGGCTGTTCGCCGTCGAGTACGACTCGCCGCCCGTCGGTGGCGTCCGTCAGCCGGTCGAGCCGTGGTCTCTGGGCCAGGGCTCAACGCCGACGTTCGCGGTCGAATGGCCGCTCGATGTAGAGCTGGAAGTCAAGTTGGAGTTTCTCGCTCCGACCGGATCGTTCAAGGATCGCGGAGCGGCGACGCTCATCGGAGTCGCGCGCGAGTTCGCGGTGAGCGAATTCGTAGAGGACTCCTCAGGCAACGCCGGCGCCGCGCTGTCCGCCTTCGGCGCATCGGCTGAGATGACCGCTCACATCTTCCTTCCCGCCACGGCGAGCGCAGGCAAGCGCTCGCAGGTCGAGGCCGTTGGCGGCGTCGTGCATCCGATTGCCGGGCCCCGCGCGGCATCTGCTGAAGCCGCCGCCTCGTTCGCGGGACAGACGGGGTTGCCGTTTCTCTCGCACAATCGATCCCCCTACTTCTCTGAGGGCATGAAGATTGCGGCCGCCGAAATCGCGGCTCACGGCTTGCCCGACTCGATCGTGCTGCCGGTTGGCAATGGCTCGTTGCTCATTGGCCTCTGGCGCGGATTCACCGAGCTGGCCGAGTTGGGCGCGACTGACAGACTGCCGAAGCTGCACGCCGTGCAGTCGAGCGCCGTGTCTCCGCTCATCGCGGCCTTCCGCGGTCACGACTTCGGGCGGACATCGGCGACGGCGTCAACGGTCGCCGAGGGCATCGCGGTGACCGATCCGCCGCGGAAGACTGAGATGCTCGCGGCTCTCCACGCGAGCGGCGGGACCGCCGTCGCTGTCTCGGAAGCGGAGATTCGCGCCGCCCACGAGCAGATCGGCCGGCGCGGACTGTACGTTGAGCCGACGGCGGCGGTCTCGCTGGCCGGACTCGAGCGGTTGCGCGTGAACGGCGTCATCGAAGCGGGCGAGCGAGTACTCGCGCCGCTGACGGGCTCGGGTCTCAAGGGTCCGCCGATACGCTGAGTTCCATGCGGCAACGGACCATGCAGCAGCGGACCCTGCAGCGGACGATGTGGCGGCAGTCGCTGCCTGACCCCGCCTGGTGGATCTGGCGGCGTCTGACCTCAGTCAAGTGGGCGATCGGCCTCATCCTCGCGGCCGCGTTGTTCTCAGCTGTGGGCGTCGTGATCCCTCAGGTCCCGCCGCAGCTCGCCGACATTCCCTCGCAAGTTGAGCAGCACATCGAGGCCCAACGCGGGACGTGGGGACCGTTCACCGACGTGCTTGCCGAGTTCCCCTGGTTCTACGAGACCAACGGCGGCATCTTCAACCTATACAAGCAGCCCTATTGGTACGCGGTCGTGGCGCTCGTCGCGCTGGCGATCTCGGTCTGCACGGTCAGTCGAGCGCCGCCAATCTGGCGCACCGTGCGTCGACCGCCCAAGCGCGTCAATGCCGCCTACTTCGACCGCGCCCGCCATCGAGCCTCGGCGCCGCGCTCGACCGGCCTCGAGCTTGAAGCCCAGACTGACCAACTAGTCGGACGCTTGCGAGCCTCGCACTATCGCGTGGAGGCGGTCGACGCGCCTGACGGCGAGCAGTGGTTCTTCGCCGATCGCTACGGCTGGGCCCAGCTGGCGACCTTCGTCACGCACCTCGCACTGTTGCTGCTGCTTGGCGCGACATTGGCGACCAAGTTCGCCGGCGAGGAGTACCAGTTCTGGGTCGCCGAGGGCGAGTCGCACGTGCTCTTTCCGCCCGGCGATGATCGAGCCCAGGTGCAGGTCATCGTCGACGACGCGGTGGCGCGCTTCGCTGACGATGGTCAGGCGCTCGACTTTCGCAGCTTCGTCCGAGTCGCCGAGGGCGGTGAGGAGGTGCGCGCCGGCGAGGTCACCGTCAACGGTCCGCTGCACGCAGCCGGCTACCGGGTGCATCAGGCCGCCTACTGGGAGCATGGCGCGGAGCTGCGCATCTCTGACCACGCGACCGGTCAACTGCTGTACGCCGAAACGCACCTGCTCGATCAAGTCTTCGTCGGACCGCGGATTCGCGTCGAGCGCGGCGAGACGCTGATCTCGGAAGAGGTGCTATCGCTGCAGTTCGCCGTCGCCGATGAGGTCATCGATCCGAGGTCGGAGGATCAGCGCCCATCGGGTTACTCCTTGATCCCGCTCGACGCCGGACGCTCGCTGGCCATCACCATGACGCCGACGCCGGACGCCTACGCGTTCTGGTATCGGGTGATGCCGACGCCGGCTGATCCATCGCGGCTGACGTTCGCCGAACTCGGCGTCGAGCAGGAACCTCCGCTCGCGCCGCGCATCGAGATTGCGGTTGACGGCGCTGTCGTCTTTGCCGATGTGGTCCCGCTCGATCAGTCTCAGGGCGAGGCGATGTTGGCCGCATTACCGCTGAACGAACAGCACCTGCTGTATCTCGGGTTCCGCGATGCTGAAGCTGGCGAAGGGTTCTTCTACTACTCAACGCAGCTCGAGGACGATCGCGGCGTGCTCGCGCCGGGCGAGCGCGTCGATCTCGCCAGCGGCGCGACGCTGACGTATGTCAGACCCGAGCCGGCCGACACGTTCCAAGGCGCGCTCGACGTCGGCGAGACGCGCACAGTCGGCGCGATCGAGCTGACCTGGCTCGGCGCGGAGTCCGTCTTTTACCAGATCCTGCCCGACATCCCAGGCGCAGAGGGCGACGCCTTGGTGGCGCTCGAGCGATTCGGTCAGGCGCGCACGGCTGAGCGATTCGACGCGCTCGGCGGCGAGTCGGTTCAGCTCGCGGTCGGCTCGACCAACGACACATCAGCCGGCGGGCAGGTGGGACGCCGGTCGAAGCTCACGCTCGGCCTCGGAGGAGGCGTCGCGCCGATTGCGCTGGACGAGGGTCAAGAGGTCGTTCAGGGCGGACTGCGCTATCACTTCGCCGGCCCGCGCGAGTTCACCGGACTCAACATTCGCCGCGATCCAGGGGCGATGGCGTTCTGGGTCGGGATCGGACTAGGCATCGCCGGCATGGCGACGACGTTCTTCATGCCTCGCCGACGACTCTGGGCGCGCGTGGCAGGTGATCGAGTCCAACTGGCCGGGCAGGCAGGTCACGGTGTCGACTACAGCGCCGAACTCTCACGCCTGCTCGACGATCAACCTGACGACCGACGAGAGCGTCGACAACGCTGGTTCGGCGGCCGCGAACGCTTCCGCGAGGACTACGCTCATGCTGAGGATGTGAGGCGCGTCGATGACTGATCTGGTCGCGATCATCAACATCGGGATCGATCCCGTACTGATTGACACGGGCGGCTTCGAGCTCACCTGGCACGGCCTGTTCACGGCCGTCGGGATCGCGCTCGGCGTCTGGCTCGCTGTGCGGCTGGCGCGACGAGCGCGGATCTCCGAGGACGACGCGATGTCGATCGCCGTCGTCTCGGTGATCTCCGGGATCATCGGCGCGCGGCTGCTCTGGGTGCTTGAACACACCGATCAGATTCGTTCGGTCGGCGACGTCTTCGCGCTGACCGACGGCGGCATCTCGATCTACGGCGCGATGATCGGCGGCGTGGTGGGCGGATTCGTCTACGTGACGCTGTTCAAACGCGAGTTCCCCAAGTGGGTCGCGCTCGATGTCGCCGCGCCGGGCATGATTCTCGGTCAGGGCGTGGGCCGCCTCGGCGACCTGATCAACGGCGAGCACTTCGCCAACGCCTCCGATCTGCCTTGGGCGTTTCGCTACACGCATCCGCAAACCGACGGCCCCTGGTCGGCGCCAGGCGTCGAGGAGTGGTACCGCGGATCGCGAGGATTCGAAGGCGAGGCGCCCGTCGCCGTGCACCCCGTCGCGGGAGGCTACGAGCCGATCCTGGACTTCATGATTCTGGGCGGACTGTTCTTCCTGCGTCGGCTCGGAGTCGGCGCTGGTTGGGGATTCACCTTCTACGTCTTTGGCTACGCCGTCGTGCGCGGATCGCTGTCGCTGTTGCGCACTGACGAGGCGGCGATCGCGGGCGCGCTTAGCGTGCCGCAGCTGCTCGCGATCGTGACCGCCGCCGCGGCGGTCTGGATGGCGCTGCACTTGCGTCGGCATCCGCAACCGCCGACGCCGACTGGCGCGCCTTTCCGATCGGCGCGCGCCGATCGTTCCTCTCGCCCGGCGCGCGTAACCCATCGCGGCAGTCGACGCGGAGGGCTCGGCCGTGGCTGAAGCGCTCGAACTCGTCCTTTGGGTCAGCGCCGATTGTCAAGCCTGCGATCGCGCCCGCGAACTGATGGCGTCGCTCTCGGCCGCGATGCAGTTCGACTGGACCGAGCGCGAAGGTGAGGACCGTCATTTGACGCCGGTCGTGACGACATCGAGTGGCGAGCTGTTGGCTGAAGCGCCGATCGTGACGAGCGAGCTGGTCGACGCGATCCTCGCGGTCAACGACTCGAGTCATCCGACTCACTCTGCAGATTGATCGAGTGCAGGCCGCACTCCTTTTGCGTCGCCTCTTCCCACCACCAACGACCGGCTCGCTCGTGCTCGCCGGGATTCGTGGCTCGCGTGCAGGGTGCGCAGCCAATTGACTTAAACCCCTGGTCGTGCAGGTGGTTGTAGGGAACGTCGTACGCGGCGATGTGATGCCAGACTTGCGCTGAACTCCAATTGGCCAACGGGTTGTACTTGACCAACGGACGCAGCTCTCGCCCAAATCCATGGTCAAGTTGCACGACTGGTATCTCGGCCCGGGTGCTTGGCGACTGGTCTCTGCGCTGTCCCGTGATGTAGGCGTCGGCATCGGCCAGGGCGCGACCGAGCGGTTCGACCTTGCGAATGCCGCAGCACTCCTGATGACCGTCGACTCGGAAGCTGAACAATCCCTTGTCGCGCACGAGTCGCTCGACCGCCCCGGCCTGAGGTGAGTAGGTCTCGATGGCGATCTCGTAGTGATCGCTCACGCGTTGGATGAACTCCAGCGTCTCGGGATGCAGTCGTCCGGTGTCGAGCGAAAAGACGCGAAACTCGCGTCCTGTCCGCCGCGCCTCACGCACGGCGAGGTCGATCAGAACGACATCTTCCGCGCCGCTAAAGGAGACGGCGGTTCGATCATGGCTGGCCAGCGCCTCCGCGATAATGTCCGCCGGATGGGCGCGCGTCAGCCGCGTTGCCATGGAGGCGACTTCTGTGGCGTCGATTGCACTGGGGCGAGTGGACATCAGCATCCTCCGCTGTGAGAGTCCCCATACTGCAGGAAATGTTACTATTTTGGTCAAGATTGTCCGCGCATCGTTCGGAAGGACGCCCAGCAGATGATGAAGCTGTCGTCGACCAGCGACTACGGGATACGCGCCCTGGTCGATCTGGCCCAGCACGACGAGGCCGCGCCGATTACTTCAGCCGAGATCGCCGAGCGACAGGGCATACCCAGCTCGCTCGCTGGGCAGGTGCTCGGACGTCTGCGCGCGGCGGGCTTCATCTCATCGGCTCGGGGCGCGCAGGGCGGACACCAACTGGCCCAGCCGGCAGAGCAGATCAGCCTGGACCGCGTCGTCGAGGCGCTGGAAGGGCCACTCGCACTAGCCGCCTGCCTCGAACGCGGCGCGCAAAACGGGCGCGCCTCCGAGCGCTGTACCGGGGCGGCCGCGCAAGTCGCCCTCTGGGACGACGTGCGCGCCGCCATACTGGATGTCCTGGCCGAGCGCACGATCGCCGATCTGGCCGCAGCATCCGCACTGCTCAGCACGCCGACCGGGGGTCGGTACCAGATTTAGCCCGACACCCTCTTCACTGACGAGACGACCACGTTGAGCCTGACTCGAGCGCCCCTGGCAGAATCCGTACTCGATCTCATCGGCGCGACGCCGATGGTCGCGCTGCGCCGGGTCGCGCCCGAGGGCGGCGCGGAGATCATGGCCAAGCTCGAGTCGCTCAACCCCGGCGGATCGGTAAAGGACCGCATCGCCAAAGCGATGATTGAGGATGCCGAGTGCTCGGGAGCGCTGCGACCGGGCGACGTGATTGTCGAGCCCACTTCCGGTAACACGGGCGTCGGACTCGCCTTGGTCGCCGCGGTCAAGGGTTATCGCCTGATCTTGACCATGCCCGAGGACATGTCGCACGAACGTCGACGGCTGCTCGAGCGCTTCGGCGCGGAGGTCATTCTGACTCCGGCGATTGAAGGCATGACCGGCGCCGTCTTTGCCGCGCAAGAACTCGCCGAGGACGACGGTTGCTTCATGCCGCAGCAGTTTCAGAATCCCTCCAACCCCGAGGTGCATCGCCGCACGACCGGCCTCGAGATCTGGTCGGCGCTCGAGGGTTGCGAGCTGGCCGATGGTCAGCGCCTGCACGCCTTCGTCACCGGCGTTGGCACGGGCGGCACGATCACCGGCGTCGGCGAGGTCCTGCGTGAGCGGCAACCAGGCCTGACCGTGACCGCCGTCGAGCCCGAGCGCTCGCCGGTGCTGCAGGGCGGTCGCTTTGCGGTTCACGCGATTCAGGGCATCGGCGCGTCGTTCGTGCCGGGCGTGCTCAACCGCGAGGTCTACGACGAAGTGCTCGGCGTCTCTGACCGCGACGCCGAGCAGATGATGCTCCGACTGACCCGTGAAGAGGGCATTCTCTGCGGCATATCGTCGGGCGCCAACGTGTTCGCGGCCGGCATCGTCGCGCGCCGCCTGGGGCCTGACTGTCGAGTCGTGACGACGATCTGCGACACAGGTGAGCGGTATCTGTCGATGCCGTTGAGCGATAGCTGACGAGCGAGCTGACCGGCGAGCTGCAGAGCTGAGAGGACTAACCATGAGCGTCAAGGTCTACATCCCCACACCGTTCCGCAAGATTACGGGCAACCGCACCTTCGTCGACGCCGAAGGCATTGACGTCAATGGCGTGCTGCGCGATCTCGACCAGCGCTTCCCCGGTTTCGGCGAGATGGTCTTCGACAGCGAGCAGGAGCTGCTCGAGCACGTCAACGTCTACGTCAACAACCACGAAATCGCCTCGCTCGAAGGTCCCGAGACCCCCGTCTCAGACGGCGACGAGCTGGCCGTGATTCCCGCCATCGCCGGCGGCGCCGGCGCGGCGATGACGCCCGAGATGGTCGAGCGGTACTCGCGACACCTGATCATGGACCAGGTCGGACCGCTGGGTCAGCGCAAGCTGATTGACGGCAAGGTGCTCGCCGTTGGCGCCGGCGGACTCGGATCGCCGGTGCTCGTCTATCTCGCCGCTGCGGGCGTCGGCACAATTGGCATCGCCGACTTCGACGTCGTCGATCGCTCCAATCTGCAGCGGCAGATCATTCACGGCACGTCCGACATCGGGCGGATGAAGGTCGACTCGGCCAAGGACCGGATTCTGGACATGAATCCGAACATCAACGTGGTCACCCACACGTCGCCCTTGACGTCGGACAACGCGATGGAGATCATCCCCGAGTACGACGTGATCATCAACGGCGCTGACAACTTCGCTACCCGCTACCTCGTCAACGACGCGGCGTTCCTGGCCGAGAAGACCCTGGTCGACGGCTCGATCTTTCTCTTCGAGGGTCAGGTCACGACCTTCTTCCCCGGCGAGGGCTGCTATCGCTGCCTCTATCCGTCGCCGCCGCCTCCGGGCATGGTGCCGTCCTGCTCCGAGGCTGGCGTGCTCGGCGTGCTGCCTGGCACCGTCGGCGCGATCCAGGCGACCGAGGCGATCAAGGTCCTGCTCGAACAAGGCGAGCCGTTGAAGAATCGGCTGCTGCTCTATGACGCGTTGGCGATGGACTTCCGCACGGTCAAGATTCGCCGCGATCCGGGCTGCCCGCTCTGCGGCGACGCGCCGACCGTAACCGAACTGATCGACTACGAAGAGTTCTGCGGTTCGCCCTTCCACGAGGGTCCCGCGGCCGCCGCGGGCGGAGACTAGCGGCGACGGCGCCTTGCCCTCGTCGCCTGGCTATCGCCCGTCTGAGGTCAACACTGGAGGTTCGCGAGATGGCTGTTGAGGTACGTGTTCCGTCGATGCTGCAAAAGTTCACCGATGGTGAGAAGCATGTCCGCCTGGAGTCCAACAACGTCGGCGAGCTGCTGAACACGCTCGAGTCGTCGTATCCGGGCATCGGACCGCAACTGCTGGAAGATGGCGAGCTGCGGCGCTTCGTCAACATCTACCTCAATGACGAGGACATTCGCTTCCTCGACGGCATGGAGACCGCGCTTGAGGACGGTGATGTGCTCGCCATCCTGCCTGCGCTCGCCGGAGGCGCTCGCTCATGGTGACCGCCGCGCCCGTTCGCTATCAGTCGATCCTCGACACGATTGGCGACACGCCGCTAGTGCGGCTGCAGCGAACGTCGCCCAACCCCAACGTCACGATCTGGGCCAAGCTCGAGGGTCAGAATCCGACCGGCTCGGTCAAGGACCGCATCGCCAAGGCGATGATCGACGCGGCGCACGCCGACGGATCGCTCAAGCCGGGCCAGACGATCCTCGAGCCAACGTCGGGCAACACGGGACTCGCCATCGCGCTCGTCGGACGACTGAGCGGTCATCCAGTGCGCTGCGTCATGCCCGAGTCCGTCTCGGTTGAGCGACGCGACCTCTTGTCGTTCTTCGGCGCAGAGCTTGTGCTTTCGCCAGGCGAGACCGGCTCCAACGGCGCTGTGCGCATGGCCAAGGAGATCTACGAGGCCGATCCTTCGGTGTTCATGCCGATGCAATACGAAAACGCCGCCAACCCAGGCGCGCACTATCAGTCGACCGGTCCCGAAATCCTGCGTGACTGCCCCGAGATCACGCACTTCGTCGCCGGACTCGGTACCGGCGGCACACTGACCGGCGTCGGACGCTACCTCAAGGAGCAAAATCCCGACATCAGAATCGTCGCGGCCGCGCCGCATCCCGGCGACCTGGTGCAGGGGTTGCGATCGCTGGATGAGGGCTACATCCCGCCCGTGCTCGACGAGTCAGTGCTCGACGCGAGGATCATGGTCGACTCGCGCACCTCGTTCGCGGTCGTCAAACGTCTGCTCGAAGAGGAAGGCATCTTCGCCGGCATCTCCTGCGGCGCGGCGATCCGCGCCGCCCAGCGCGCCGCCGAGCGCCTGGAATCCGGGCACATCGTCACCCTGCTCGCCGATGGCGGTTGGAAGTACATCTCCACCGGCCTCTGGAACCGCGAATACGACGACATCGCCGGCGACGAAGAGATCGAAGGCAAACTCTGGTGGTAACCCACCGCACTCCACCGATCGAAGTCCCCTGAAAGGACGCCAACATGGCCGACTACGCCCACCCCGACAAGCTGGTCTCGACCGACTGGGTCGCAGATAACCTCGACAACTCCAACGTGGTGCTGATAGAGGTTGATGTCGACACATCGGCCTACGACGAAGGACACCCGCCCGGCGCTGTGGCCTGGAACTGGACCTCGCAGCTGCAGGACCAGGTCTCCCGCGATGTCGCCTCACGCGAGGTTGTGACCGAACTGCTGCGGAGCGCCGGCGCAAACGACGATTCGCAGATCGTGCTGTTTGGCGACAACAACAACTGGTTCGCCGCCTATGCGCTGTGGATGCTCGAGCTCTACGGCGTGACCAACACCGCGCTCATGAACGGCGGGCGCGCCAAGTGGGAGGCCGAGGGTCGCGCGATGTCGACTGACGCGCCCGCGCCCGCGAGCGGCAGCATCAATGTCGGCGAACGCGACGAGACGTTGCGCGCCAAGCTGCCCGACGTGCTCGCGCATGTCGAGGCCGGCGGTCAGTTGGTCGACGTGCGCTCGCCCGACGAGTTCAACGGCGTGATCATGGCGCCGCCCGGTCTACCCGAGACCGCCCAGCGCAAGGGTCACGTGCCCGGCGCATCAAACATTCCCTGGGTCACGGCCGTCGCCGAAGACGGCACGTTCAAAACGGCCGACGAGCTGAGCGAGATCTACCAATCGCAAGGCATCACGGGCGACCAGCCGGTGATCGCCTACTGCCGCATCGGCGAGCGCTCGTCGCACAGTTGGTTCGCGCTGCGCTACCTCTTGGGCATCGACAACACGTCGAACTACGACGGTTCCTGGACCGAGTACGGCTCGGTCGTCGGCGTGCCGATTGACAACCCCAGCGCCTAGGCTCTCATGCCAGCCGACCAAGCCTGGAAGCGCACCGTCGCCCGAGCGACCAGCTCGGGCGACGCGTCCGCCTTGCCGATTCACTTCGCGGTGACGGTGCTGAACCGCTACATCGGTCGCGGCGCGAAGATTCTGCGTTCCGACACTGTCGGTCGGCTGATGCAGCCAGGGCAGGCCGTGATCGACTTCGGCATCGTCGCCGACGACTCCACGATCCATTTGCGCTTCGGCGATCTGGCGACGCTGATTCCGGAGTCAGAGCGCGCGCACTGGCTCGAGCATCTGCTTGCGCCCGAGGTGAGCCGCGCCTATCTGCAGATGACGCTGCAACCTGGCGCCTGCCACGACGACGGCCCGCTGCGCGATTGGACGCCGCCGATCTCAGACAGCTCTGACGTCTCAGACTGATAGCCTGACCTCTGGGAGCGCGCAGATGGCCTCTGTGACCGAAGAGCGAATTCGCGCCTGTCTCGTGCGTGAGGGCGTCTGCGAGGACGAGGCCGCGCAGCGCGTCGCGGCTGTGATCGCGGAAGAGATCGAGTCGGGCGACGCTGACAGCGTCGGGCAAGACCAGTTCGACGCTCGCCTCGCGCAAATCGACGCGCGAATCGCCCGACTCGAATCCACGGTCTCTGAGCTCGGCCGTGAACTCGCCGAACGTGACGCTCGCCTGGCACGCGAAATGCGCGACTTCGTCACCTCGATGCAAGAGATCGAACGCCAGCGTGACGAGCGTGAACGTCAGCGGGATGACCGCGAGCGTGAGCGAGAGCTTATGTGGGAGAAGCGCTACCAGCGGTTCCAGCGCGTGGTCTACACCGCACTTGGCGCTGTAGGCACAGCATTGGGTGTCCTGATCGCCGCGCTTGCGTTGCTGGCGTAAGCACTGTCGGCACGGTTGGCGAACACGCCGCCAATGGCCTGTTGCGCGATTGAACGCGTGAGGCGTCGCTGTGACGATTGACTTCCCGCCTCTGCCGACGCTCTCGGCTGACGAGCGGTTCGCCATCGTCTACGCCGACCCGCCCTGGGACTACAAGGGACAGCTGCAGCATGCCGGCCCAGGCAGCGGCGACTCAGGCGGCGCGATCCGCCACTATGACACCGTCACGCTCGACGATCTGAAGCAGCTCGACGTCGCTGGCATCGCCGCCGACGATGCGCTGCTCTTCATGTGGGCGACCTCGCCGCACCTCGACCAGGCGATTGAGCTCGGCGTCGCCTGGGGATTCAGTTGGGCCACCGTGGCCTTCGTCTGGGACAAGCAGCGCGTCAATCCCGGCTTCTACACGATGTCGCAGTGCGAGCTCTGCCTGGTCTTCAAACGCGGCCGCATCCCTGCGCCGCGCGGAGCGCGAAACGTTCGTCAACTGGTTTCCGAACGCCGCTCGACGCATTCGCGCAAGCCGGCCGAAGTACGACGTAGGATCGAGTTGATGTTTCCCGATCAACGCAAAGTCGAGCTCTTCGCGCGTGACGCCAGGCTGCCGGGCTGGACCGTCTGGGGCGAAGGCGTCGCACATCCACAAACCGAGCGAACATTCTGGGAGGTGGCCGGCTCATGAGTCTCGAACTGCCGCAGACGTTGGTCGACGACATGGTCGCGCACGCGCGTGACGACCTGCCCAACGAATGCTGCGGCGTCATCGGCCGCGCCTCTGACGGCGCGCTGACGCTCTGGCGCGCGACAAATGATCAGGCTTCGCCCTGGCGGTTCAATATCCCCGCGCAGCAGCTGCTGCATCTCTACAACGCGATCGACGCCGCCGACGGCGATCTGCTCGTCATCTATCACTCGCACGTCGCCTCGGAAGCGCGGCCCTCGCCGACCGACCTCAACATCGCTCGACTGCACAAAGGCGCGACCGAGTGGCCCTACTGGGTGCTCGTCTCGCTGGCCGACGATCCGCCTTCAGTGCGCGCTTGGCGGATCGACGACGGCGACCAGCCGGACACGGTCGTCGCGGCCGAGATCGACCTGCTGATCACTGACGGCGGCGGCGAGCGTCGGCAGCTCGAGATGATCGAAGTCGACGGTCGCCCGAGAGTGCGGGAGACGGCGTTGTCGTGATCCTTGACGATTTCGACTGGGGATCGCGCACGCTGATCGTGGGCATTCTCAACGTCACGCCCGACTCGTTCTCGGGCGACGGAGTGCTCGACCTCGATCGCGCGCTCGCGCGCGGCAAACAGATGGTCGCCGACGGCGCTGACCTGATCGACGTCGGCGGTGAGTCGACCCGTCCCGGATTTCGCCCCGTGCCGACCGCCGAAGAGTGCGCGCGCGTACTCCCTGTCGTGAGCGGATTGGCGCGGCTGCTGCCGCAGACGCCGATCTCGGTAGACACGACCAAAGCCGCAGTCGCCGCCGCTGCGCTCAGTGCGGGGGCGACCGTCGTCAACGACGTCTGCGGGCTGCGCGGCGACCCGGCGCTCGCTGATGTCATCGCGGCCCATGACGCCTGGGTCTTCGCGATGCACAACCAGCGCGGCCGGGAAGCGGCCTCCGATCCGCTCGACGCGGTCTGCGCAGGATTCCAGGCCTCGCTCGAGCAGGCCGATCGTCACGGAATCCAGAGTCGGCGCGTGATTCTCGATCCCGGCTTCGGCTTCGGCTGGCAGTTGGCCGAGAACGCCGAGATCCTGCGACGGCTCGGCGAGTTGCGCCAACTCGGCCGACCGATCCTGGTCGGCATGTCGCGCAAACGGATGACCGGCGCCCAGTTCGGCTGGAGCGTCGACCAGCGGCTGGAGGCGTCAGCGGCCGTGACGGCGCTCGCGATCGCCAATGGCGCGGATCTTGTCCGCGTGCACGACGTGGCCAAAATGTCGCGCGTCGTTCGCATGACCGACGACATCGTGCGTCGCTGATCGATCCCGGAACTGAAGATGAGTCGGTCGGTCAACATCTTCCTCGGACTAGGCGCGAACCTTGGTGATCGACGCGCGACCATGCGCGCCGCGGTCGATGGCATTCGCCAACTCGCTGTCGACGTGCGCGTGTCGGCGCTGTACGAGTCGGCCGCATGGGGCGTGACCGACCAACCCACGTTCCTCAACGCCGTCGCCCGAGGACGCACCGAGCTTGACCCACTCGACCTGCTCGACGGGATTCAGGCGATCGAGCATCGACTGGGACGCGTCCGCGATCGCCGCTGGGGGCCGCGCGCGATTGACATCGACATCTTGTTGTACGGCGATCAACGGATTGATCACCCGCGACTCACTGTCCCGCATGCCTATCTGACGCAGCGCAGCTTCGTGCTCAGACCACTGGCCGATCTCGCGCCTGGTCTGACGCTGCCCGATGGATCGCTCGTCGGCGAGCTGCTGACGACTGTCGCGCAGGACGACCTACGCCGAGTCAAAGGCGAGGACTGGGCTGATTGAACCGATCGATCGCTGGCGGCGGCTAGAAGTCATCGAGCGGCTCGGGAGCGAAGTTGAGACCTTCGAGGTCGTCCTCGAGCTCGTATGTCGTCCAACCGACCCAGAACAGCATCACGGCGGCGGTCAGCGTGATCGCGGCAGCGGGGATCGCAACGGCGACATAACTGCGTCGGCGCAGACCGATCAGGAACCAGAGCGCCTGACAGGCGGCCGCGATCATGAGCGTCAAGCCAGTCAGGCGGGTTCGATCCATCGGAGCCATGAAGCGATCATATCGCCGTTGATAGTCTGGCAATGTGACCACCGAGTCAACCGACGCCGCGCAGGTGAACGAAATCGAGCGACAGCTCGCCGAGGCCGACGACGGACTCGGCGAACGCCAACTCCTTCGGCCCGACACAGTCGACGAACCGCTTGCACGGCGCACGCTGTTCCTGCACCGTCGCGTCGTCACGATCTCGCCTCAGCGAATTGAGATTCGACCGCCGCGCTCTGCCGTGATCGTGCCATTGCTCGGCGTCGCGCTCACCGCAGGCCTGTTGGCGCTGCTGGGCACGTCGGTCGACTCGTTGCCCTTTTGGTTGATGGGCGTCCTGTTGCTCGCGGCCGTCGTGCTGCTGCCGCTCTCTGGCATTTCGCTGGTCTACGCGCTCATGGGCGCCAACATCGTCGCTGATTTGGGCGGACAGAATGTGTCGCTCAAGCAGCGATTCCTCGGACTCGGCATCGGCACCAACGAGCTGATCCCCTTCTGGAAAATCCGCGAGTTGCTGGTCGAGGACGAAGGCCGAGCGATCGCCCGAGCCGAAGGCGAGATCCCAGCCGAAGAGATCGCCCAGTGGCAACTCGTCCTGGTCAAGAAGAGCGGTACGCGACACGTGCTCGGCTCCGTCTCGAGCCCTCGTCAGTACGAGGAAGAGAGCCTGCAACAGATCTTCGAAGTCGCCGAAGCCTTCTCAGCGTTGACCGGCGCCGAGATTCGCGGGCCGATCTGGTAACGATCAGGAACACAGCAAGGCCCAGGGAGCAACACATGAGCGATCAGCATGACAGTTGGAATGAGCAGATCGACCACGACGTCGACGCATCGTTGGCTGACATGTCGACGATCGCCGTGATCGGTCTCTCGCCGCGGCCCGAGCGCGACTCGCACCGCGTCTCGGCCTACATGCAGCGCCACGGTTACCGCATCATTCCGATCAATCCCGCCGCCGCGGGCGGCGAGATTCTCGGTGAACGGGTCTACGCCTCGCTCGACGAAGCGCAGCAGGCGATGGGCGACGCGCACATCGACACCGTCAACGTCTTCCGCCGATCGGTCGACACCGACCGCCCGATCGACGAGGCGATCGCCGCTCAGCCGCACGGCGTGCGACACGTTTGGCTGCAGTTGGGCATCGTCAATCGCAGTGGGATCCAGCGAGCGCGCCAGGCTGGGCTGCTCGCCGTTGAAGACCGATGTCTGATGGTCGAGCATCGACGTCTGGCCTCGGCGGGATCGCTGCGTTAGCCTGAACGTGCAAGACGGAATCGACTAACGCGAGGACCGCGTGCAGCAGCCGATTACCGACTCCGAGCCAGGTTCCGCGCCGCTCAGGACCACCACACCTGAAATCGACGACCGCCCGCGCGAGGCGTGCGGCGTGTTCGGCATTTGGGCCCCCGAGGTCGATGTCGCTGTTGAGACGTTCTACGGCATCCATACGCTGCAGCACCGCGGCCAGGAGAGCGCCGGCATCTGCACGACTGACGGCCGCACGTTGACCGTCAAGACCGGAATGGGACTGGTCGCGCAGGTCTTTGACGAGCAGAGCGCCGCCGAGCTCGAAGGCATCGCCGCGATCGGACACACGCGCTATTCCACGACCGGCGCGAGCCGATTCCGCAACGCTCAGCCGATCCTGATCGACGATCCACTCACGGACGCCCAGGTCGCGTTCGCGCACAACGGCAATGTCGTCAACTCGGCGTCCGTCCGCGTCGAGCTGACCGAGCGCGGCGTCGCGTTCGAGACATCGACTGATACCGAGGTGCTGGCCAAGTACCTGCTCCTGCACGGAGACGACGCGGTCGACCTCGATGAGCTGTGGCAGATTCGTTTCAGCGCCCTCATGCGGCACATCGAAGTCGCCTATTCGCTCGTCCTGCTGACCCCCGATCGACTGATGGCCGCGCGCGACCCTTACGGGGTGCGGCCGCTCTGCATCGGCGACGTCGGCGGGCGCTATGTCGTCGCATCCGAGACCTGCGCGCTGGATCAGCTCGGCGCTCGACTCCTGCGCGAAGTCGCGCCGGGCGAGCTGGTTACGATCGATGAGCGCGGAATGCGTTCGTATCAGGCGGCCGAGCCCGCGCCGCCCGCGGGCTGCGTCTTCGAGCACATCTACTTCGCCCGTCCCGATTCAATCCTCGACGGCCAGGCCGCCTGGCAATCTCGCTCGCAACTGGGCGTCGAGCTCGCCCGCGAGCACCCCGTCGACGCCGATGTCGTCATCGGCGTCCCCGACTCCGCCACTGCGCACGCGATCGGCTATTCGTTCGAATCGGGCATCCCCTACTCGGAAGGTCTGGTCAAGAACCGCTACGTCGGCCGCACCTTCATCTCTCCCGATCAGCGTCTGCGCGATCTCGGCGTGCATCTGAAGTACAACCCGATGCCCTCGGTGCTCGCTGGCCGTCGCGTCGTCGTCGTCGACGACACGATCGTGCGGGGCACGACGACGCCGCGGATCGTCAAGCTGCTGCGCGATGCGGGCGCGTCCGAAGTGCACCTGCGCGTCGCCGCTCCGCCGATCCAGCATCCCTGCCACTTCGGCGTCGACATGGCGACGCGGCAGGAACTGATCGCCGCGCGCCACTCGATCGAGGAGATTCGCGAACATCTCGGCGCGGACTCGCTCGGCTACCTCAGTCACGACGGTCTGCAACGGGCGCTGTCGCTAGGCAAGACCACCTGTCTGGCCTGCTTTAACGGCGACTATCCGGTGCCCGTGCAAACCGACTTTGAAGTCGACACCCTGAGCGCGCCGCTCGTGACCGCATCGCCGTCCGGCAACGGGAACGGCAACGGCAACGGCCGCAGTTTGAGCCCGCAGCGCAATCTTCGCGCCGCCGAGACGATGGTGGCGCTCGCCCCGGAGCGCCGCTAGCCGATGCCCAACGCCAAGCTCGCCGCAGAAGCGCCAGCCGAGACGGCCGCGTCGGCCGCCGCATACACGGCCGTCGGCGTTGACGTCGACGCCAACGACCGGCTCATTCCGCGCTACCGCGAACTTGCGCTGAGCGCCTCCCGACCCGAGCAGGTCGGCGGCGTCGGCGCCTTCAGCGGACTGTTTGACCTCAGCGGCTTCGAGCGTCCCGTGTTGGCCGCGTCGACCGACGGCGTCGGTACAAAGGTGATGATCGCCACGCTCGCCGGCCGGCTCGACGGCGTCGGGCGCGATCTGGTCAATCACTGCGTCAACGACATCCTCTGCGCCGGCGCCGCGCCGCTGTTCTTCCTCGACTATCTGGCCGCCAACGAGTTGTCCGAAGCTGACAAGGTCTCGGTGGTCTCCGGCGTCGCGGCGGCCTGCCGCGAGAGCGGCATCGCGCTGCTCGGCGGCGAAACCGCCGACATGCCCGATCTGTATCCGTCGGGACACTTCGACCTCGCCGGCACGATCGTCGGCGTGCTCGAGCGCGGCCGTGACATCACGGGCGAGCGCATCGCGCCCGGCGACGTCGTCCTCGGACTGCCTGCCAATGGACTGCACACGAACGGCTATTCGCTGGCGCGTTCGGTCTTTGGGCTCAGGCCCGAGGACGGCTCATGGGCCGAGCGTCGCGCTCGCCTCGATGCCGTCGAGCACAGCCTCGGCGAGTCGCTGGCCGACGCATTGCTGCGTCCGCATCTGTCCTATTGGCCCGACCTGCGCGGCGCGCTCGACCAGCTCAAGGGGATCGCGCATATCACCGGCGGCGGCATCGCCGGCAATGTCGAGCGCGTCCTGCCTGACCATGTCAACGTCGAGCTGGACGCATCCCGCTGGGAGGCGCCGCCGATCTTCGGCTTGATCGCCGAGCGCGGCGGCCTGTCCTCGGACGAGATGTACCGCGTCTTCAATATGGGCTTGGGCATGGCGGTCGTGGTCGCGCCTGAGGATGTGGATAGCGTCCTCGCCGCAGCGCCTCGCGCGCGTCGGATCGGGAAAATTCTGCCTCGGGACTCGTCCGTATCTGGTCGAGTTGCGATACTGGGCGTCAACGGCGCGCGAGGATGAGAGTCTCAACCTTGACCACAATTCCGAGCGGGCGTACATTTCTACAGCGCGTCGCGACAGGGCGCGCGGGATAATCGTGGGAAGAGGTAGCTGGTGGACCTGCTGACAGCCGCCCTTGTGACGATTCCATTTCGCTCCGAGATCATGGAGCTGCCGCTCGTCGGGCTAACGATGCTGTTCTGCTTCGGCGCTCTGGTGATCCTCGGACGATGGTGGGAGCGTTAGTCGACTATGGCCAATCTGGAGCGCGCGCCGCGCAAGTCGTTCAACGACCTGATCTACGACCTGATCTTCAAGAACTACGTCTGGCAGTCGATCTTCCGCACCGGCTACCCGAACACGCCGCGCAACCAGATGTTGGCCGTGGCGACCAACGTCTTCCTCCACCTGCACCCGACGCGGATCCACCGCACCCACGTCAAGATCACCCACACCTACTGCCTCGGCGGGCTGTCCTTCTTCATGTTCCTCGGCCTGACCGTCACCGGCGTGCTCTTGATGTTCTACTACGTGCCCTCGGTCGAGCGCGCCTACCAGGACATCCAGGCGCTCGAGGCCAACGTCCGCTTCGGCCAGCTGCTGCGCAACATGCACCGTTGGATGGCGCACGCGATGATCATCCTCGTGTTGCTGCACATGATGCGCGTCTTCTACACCGGCGCCTACAAGCCGCCGCGCGAGTTCAACTGGGTCGTCGGCGTCGTGCTGTTTATCCTCACCCTGCTGCTCTCCTTCACCGGCTACCTGCTGCCCTGGGACCAGCTCGCCTTCTGGGCGATCACTGTCGGCACGACCATGGTCGGCTCGGCCCCGGTGCTCGGCGATGAGTCCAAGTTCCTCCTGCTCGGCGGCTTCTCCGTCGGGCCGAACGCGCTGATCCGCTTCTACACCTTGCATGTGATCGGACTGCCGCTGGTGATTTCGATCTTCATGGCCGTCCACTTCTGGCGAGTCCGTCGCGACGGCGGCCTCGCGCGGCCGCTGTAGCGGGGAGGACGAATCGATGGTCAGCCGCGCTGCTGCCGCAATCCGGACGCGCCCGCGCCGCGAGCGCGAGGCCGAGGTCCTCGTCTGGCCCGACCTGGTCTTCATCGAGTTCATCTCGGCGCTGATCTTCTCGATCGCGCTGCTCGTGCTCTCGGCCATGGTCAACGCGCCGCTGCTCAACCGCGCCGACCCCGACACCACGCCCAACCCCTCCAAAGCGCCCTGGTACTTCCTCAACCTGCAGGAATTGCTGCTCCACATGGAACCAGCCTGGGCCGGCGTGATCGTCCCCACGATCGCGCTTGTGCTGCTCGCCGCCATCCCCTATTGGGACCGCGACACCGAGGGACAGGGCGTCTGGCTGGGTACCAAGTTCGCCGGCCGCTTGACCGTCTTCGGCTTCACCGCCTCCGTCATGGTGACCAGCCTGCTGATCATCTACGACGGCTCCCTGCACGTGATCTGGACCGAGAACATCATCCGCGGCCTCGGCCTCAACAGCGACTTCTCCTGGCCCGGCGGACTCGAGTGGTTCCGCAACCTGCGAGGTCTCGATACCGGCATACCATGGGAGTCGATAGGCTTCTCGATCGGCGGCTTCACCATGTTCGAGGATTGGCGGGCGATCCCGCTCGGCATCCCCGGCACGACCACCGATCCGTGGCTGCTCAACCTCAACTTCCCCTCCTTCCTCTCGCAGCAGATCGTGCCCGTCGCGACGATGGTCGGACTGCCCGTGCTGTTCGTCGTCTTCTGCAAGATGCTCGGCTGGATCCACACGCGGCGCGACATCGCGCTGTTGATCTTCTCTGCCTTCATCGGCGTGTACCTGACGACGACGATCGTCGGAACCGCCTTCCGTGGCCAGGGTCAGGACCTCAAACCGCCCTGGGACATCGTGGTGCTGGAGGAGTAACCGGTGGCCAACGGCAACACACCTGACACTGGAGAGGGCGGCCCGCAGCGGCGTCTGCCTTCGGCGGCCGAGCCGTCGGGCGGATCGCGACCGCAACGCGCGCCGCACCTGCGCACGGAGACTCGCGCCGGCGTCGTCCAGGGCGGCGACGGCGCGCGCGCCATGGTCACGCGCGCCCAGCGCCGCGGCGCGCGGCGCGGACAGGTCTCGCGGCGACAGCTCCTGCGCGTCTCGTTCTGGGGATTCTTCAGCTTCGGACTCACGGGCGCCTTGGGCGCATTCCTGTCCAACTTCTGGCCGCGCGGCGTGACCGGCTTCGGCGGCAGGATCGCCGTCGCCGCCAACACCGTGCCCGAGGCGGGTGACGAACCCGCCGCGGTGCAGATCGGCAAGTTCTACCTCTCGCACCTGCGCGCCGGCGAAGGCACGCACGCAGGCTTCGGCCAGGAGGGCGAAGAAGGGCTGCTCGCCCTCTGGTGGAAGTGCCCCCACCTCGGCTGCACCATCCCCTGGCTGCCGGGCTTCCCCTTCGAGGGTCAGACCGGCTGGTTCCGCTGCCCCTGTCACGGTTCGACGTACTCCCGCGCCGGCATCCGCGTCTTCGGACCCGCGCCGCGTCCAATGGACACGATGGATATCACCGTGAACAGCGACGGATCGTTGACCGTCGACACCGGGAGCATCAAAAAGGGCGGCGAAGACAATCCACAACGGACCACCTCGTACAGCTAGACACGGCTAACCCGCAGGGTGCGCCGCCCGCCACTCGGGCGCAGAAGAATCAGGCAGGGGACGAAGCGCGATGAGCGGACAGAACACCGAGAAACAGATTCTCGCCATGGTGATCCTGTTGGTGCTGTCGGTCGCCTCGCTGGGCGCATACACGTGGTTCGACAACGGGCGCCGCACCGAGGCGCGCTCGGAGATCCTCACCCGCGACGCTGAACGCGCCGCCTTCATCTTCTCGCGTAACTGTCGCGAGTGTCACGGCAACGACGGCCGCGGCACCGCGTCCAACTCCTCGCTCGTCGGTGTGGCGCTCAATGATCCCAACAACACCTACGCCTTCCTGACCGACAACCAGGGACAGCTCGAGGCGCTCCAGAACGACTTCCGTTACACGATCAGTTGCGGTCGCAACGGCACGCCGATGCCTCCCTGGAGTCTCGATCAGGGCGGCTCGCTCGACAGCTTCAAGATCGACAACCTGGTCACTCTGATCACGACCAACGCCGGCAACGCCTGGGAGAAGGCCGTTGAGCACGCCGTCCACGAGGACGAACTTTCGATCGAAAACCTCAAAACCGCGCTCGCAGCCGCGCAGGAGACGCTCGATGCATCCGGCTGGTTCGCCGACCTCGAGGCCGCCGAAGGCGCAGTCGCCCGCGCCGAAGCGGCCGATGGGCAGCTCGTCGCCTTACGGTCAGCCATCGCAGACGCTGAGGAGTCCGGCGAAGGCCTCGCCGAGGCGCAAGAGGCGCTCACGCAGTATGAGCGACAGTACACGGCGCTCGTGCTGGCCGCCGTGACCGCTCGCACATCCGACGATGCCGCCGCGGTCGCCGGGGCGAGAGCGACGCTCGGCGCCGCTTCCGCCGTTGAACAGGAAGTCGCGCTGAACCGCGCCTGGCTCAAGGTGGCAAGCGACTACCGAACTGCCGAACAAAACCTGGTCACTGCCGAAGAGCGCTTCGCGGCTGGTCTGCCGGTACCCACCCCGGCGACCCAAGTCACCTCAAACACTTGCGGTCAGACCTCGGCCGACCTCGCTGACTGGCTCAGTGGACACGGCGAGTCGTCATAACTCGAGCCGAGTCGGGGCAGCCGGCGCAGAATGAACTGCGGCTCATTGGTACGCTACTCATTGTGTCAGGTTCGTACGTGTAGTTTCCCCGCTGCGAGCTGAGCGGGGTCAGGAGAGATCACTATGGCAGCAGCGCAAACCGGCAAACGCTACTTCTGTCCCAGCTGCGGCGCGGAATTCATCGTCACGCGCGGCGGCGAGGCAGAGCTCAAATGCGGCGACACGCCGCTTGAGGAAAAGAAGTAACCGGCCGACACCCGCAATTCACACATCAAGGGTCAAGGTCGGCCAGGATGGCGCCGCCGAGCGAAGAGGGAACGACATGGCAGTCCAACTAGGCAAACGCTACCGCGACGAAGAGTCAGGCATCGAAGTGCTCTGCATCAAGCCCGGTGAGTGCGACCTCAAGGTCGACGAGCGCGAGATGGAACTGATGCAGCCGAAGGTGCTGCCCTCGGCCGACTAGCGACCAGTCGCCACGCCGATCCAGCGGCCACACGCGACTCAACCAGCGAACGGTATCGGCCGATGCCCGGTCTACGAGAGCAGCTGCGCTCCGACCTGCGCGACGCGATGCGGGTGCGTGATGTCCCGCGCCGCAACACGATCCGCATGCTGGAGGCGGCCATCAAGAACGCCGAAATCGACAAGCGCCGCGCGGAACTCCCCGAGGCCGACATCCTCGCCATCCTGCAGCGACAGGTCAAGCAGCGTCGCGAGTCGATCGATCAATTCGTCCAGGGTGGACGCGAAGATCTGGCTGAGACCGAGCGGGCCGAGATCGCGATCATCGAACAGTATCTGCCGCGCCAGCTCTCGCGCGATGAAGTCGTCGCGCGCGCCCAGGCAGTGATCGAGCAAACCGGCGCCTCGGGACCAAACGATCGCGGCAAGGTCATAGGCATGCTGATGCGCGAGCTGCGCGGCGAAGCCGACGGTTCCATGGTCAACGCCGTCGTCAGCGAGCTGCTCGAATCATCGTCCTGAGCGCGCAACGACCGTTCGCACCGAGTGCACCCGTCATCGCCTCAGTGATTGCTCAAGGGCGACTCAGCCTCGTCTGTATGCTGGATCTGTGGGATTCGCGAAGCCGATCCTCGCGCCGGGCGACGGCGAGCCACCGCCAGTGATCGTCTGATGAGCCGACCAACGTACTTCACGCCCTTGCGGGTCGGCGTCTTCGCCATCGCGCTGGCTGTCGGCATCGTGCTCGCGCTGACGCCATTCCAACCGACCGAGCAATTCCCATCCCTCGGAGAGGTCGCCGAGCGCGATGTCGTGGCCGCGCACGAGGCGACCTTCATCAGCCCAACGTTGACGGAAGGAGCTCGCGCGGCCGCGGGTGCTCAGGTCGAGCCGCAGTTCGAGTTCAATCCCGACGTCCGGCCGGCGCAGCTCGAAGCGCTGCGCATCTATCTCAACGCGGTCACTGCCGAGCGCGCCGCGCGCCGCGCGCCCGTCGTCACCGACGAACCTACCGGCGACGATCGTGCGACATCATCTGACGACGAACAGACGACCGCAGGCGATGACTCGACTGAGACCGCGCAGCCCGGTCGCGTAGAGGGATCGCGACTGGCCGAGCGCGATGAGGCGTTCCTGCTCGCCGTGTCCGACCCGCTCTTCGCGAACATCGAGCGTCAGTCGCAAGCGCTGCTCGAGACGCTGCTCGTCGAACGGCTCTTCGAAGCCGAGCTCGACGCCGTGCGGCTTGGACTTCACGATCGCATCGAACCGGCGCTGACGCTCACTGAGACCACGCTCGTCGCCTCGCTCGTCGGCGCCTATCTGCGTCCGACGATGGTCGAGTCGGCGGCGCTCACCGAGCAAGCCCGCGACCGCGCCGCGAGCGAAGTGGCCGACGTCTCGCGGACAGTAGGCGAAGGTGAGCTCGTTGTCGCGCGAGGCGACACGGTCGACGCGTTCGCCGTCGAAGCGCTCGAGCGCCTGACGCCGCGCTCGGCCGGGATCGCGGCGGAGTCGCTCGCGGCCATCGTGATCATCGGCGTCGGCGCCTCAGCCGCGCTCGGACTCTATCTGCTCATCTGGCGGCCAGCTGAGGTCGCCAGCGATCGCCGCATTCTGCTGCTCGCCGTGCTGATCCTGCTCTCGGTGGCGGCGGCGAGATTCTGGTTCGAGTTCGCGTTGCCCGGCGGCGTCGAGGAATCGCTCGACCTGATGCTCCCGCTCGCCGCTGGCCCCGTACTCGTCGCCGCGCTGCTCAGCACCGGACTGGGTGTCACGACCGGTGTGCTCATCGCCATCCTCGTCGGCCTTGCGGCCATCGTCCTGCCCGACTACGGCGCCGAGCCCGCCGGCGTCCTGGCCCTGAGGCCGATGGCGTTCTTTCTCGCCAGTTCAATGGGCGGCGTGATCGCCGCCACACGAGCCCAGGCGTTGGCGCAGTACGGACTGGCTGGACTCGCGGCCGGTCTCTGCGGATTCGTCGCCGGCGCGGCGATCTGGCTGCTCGACCCCGCGCGCATCACCGATCAGCTGGGCTGGCTGGCGCTCGCGGCCTTGGTCACCGCCGCGCTCGTCTCGGTGATCACCATTGGCGCGTTCTCACTGCTCGGCGCGCTGTTCGGCATTACGACGCCGATGCGACTGCTCGAGCTCGCCCAACTGCAGCGACCGCTGCTTCGTCGGCTGCAGGAAGAAGCGCCGGGCACGTTCCACCATTCCCTGCTCGTTGCGACCCTCTCCGAGCGCGCCGCATCGCAGATCGGCGCCGACCCGCTGCTCGTCCGCGTTGGCGCGTACTACCACGACATCGGCAAGCTCAGTCGTCCGGCGATGTTCATCGAGAACCAGGACGAACAGAATCCGCACGACCAATTGGAGCCGAACGAGAGCGCGCGGGTGATCATCGAACACGTCACCGACGGCGACTCGCTGGCGCGGCGCGACAGGCTGCCGCCGCGCATCCGCGATTTCATCCTCGAGCATCACGGGTCGCGCCGCGTCGCGTTCTTCTATCGCAAGGCGGCAATGGCTGATCCGCGCGTCGACGCGCGCGACTACACCTATCCCGGCCCGCCGCCGCAGTCTCGCGAAACCGCGATCGTCATGCTCGCCGACAGCTGCGAAGCCGTCGTCCGCGCCAGCGGAGAGAACGATCCGGAGCGCATCGGCATGATCGTCGACAGCGTCTTCGACGAGCGCCTGCGCGAGCGTCAGCTCGATCACTGCGATCTGACGCTGAGCGAGCTGCGTCAAATCTCGGCCAGCTTCAAGCACACGCTGGTCGGCGTGCATCATCAGCGGATTGAGTATCCGCCCGCAGCCGCCGACGAACTCCGCGCCGCCCCGCGCGAGTCTTCGGCGGCCGAACCCACCGCCTAGGCGGCGCCATCTGGACAAGCGCCTGAGTGATGCGTTCTGGTGATGTAGCGACAGGCCATAACGGGCGCCCGCGATAGCATCGCAGCATGCGCTTCGCCGTCCTCGTCTTCCCCGGTACCTGGAGCGACTGGGACTGCGTTTACGCGCTCGAGGACCTGGGCCAAGCGGCCGAGCGCGTCTGGCACAAGGACGCAAACCTGGACGAGTTCGACGGCGTCATCCTGCCCGGCGGCTTCTCCTACGGCGATCACTTGCGCTGCGGCGCGATCGCGCGATTTTCGCCCGTGATGTCGGCGCTCGACCGATTCGCCGCCAGCGGCAAACCCGTCTTCGGATCCTGCAACGGCTTTCAGATTCTCTGCGAGGCCGGCCTCCTGCCCGGCGCGCTGCTGCGCAATGCATCGCTTCAGTTTCGCTGTCAACCGCAACTGCTCAGCGTCGAACGAGTCGACACTGGCTTCACCGGCGCCTGCGAGCCAGGCCAAATCGTCCAACTGCCGATCTCGCACGGCGAGGGACAGTACTTTGCGACAACCGAGGTTCTTGACGAACTCGAAGACGCCGGCCGCGTCCTGTTTCGCTATCACGGCGACAACCCCAACGGCTCGCTGCGCGATATTGCCGGGATCATCAGTCCGATGGGCAACGTGCTCGGCATGATGCCGCATCCAGAGCGCTCCTCGGACGCGATACTCGGCGGCGAGGACGGCAACTACATCTGGCAATCGATCATCGAGCGGTGGGGCTAGCGTGACTGTCGCGCCTGAGCCCGCCAACGCGTCTCCGGCTGAGGTCGACGATGACGTGCTGGCCCAGATCGCGCTCAGCCGCGACGAGTACGAACTCGCTTGTGAGCGACTCGGCCGCGCGCCCACCGATGTCGAGTTAGGCATGATCGGCGCGCTCTGGAGCGAACACTGCGGCTACAAGCACTCGCGACCGCTGTTTCATCACTTCCCCACCGAGGGCGAGCGCATCCTGACTCGCCTCGGCGAGGAAAATGCCGGCGCCATCGACATCGGCGACGGCTGGGTCGCGGTGATGAAGGTCGAGTCGCACAATCATCCCTCCGCGATCGAGCCGTACGAAGGCGCGGCGACTGGCGTCGGCGGCATCGTCAGAGACATCTTCGCCATGGGCGCGCAACCGATCGCGCTGCTCGACTCGCTGCGCTTCGGACCGCTCGACGAGCGCCGCAACCGCCGCCTCTGCGTCGGCGTCGTCGCGGGCATCGGCGGCTATGGCAACTGCCTGGGCATCCCCACTGTCGGCGGCGAACTCGTCGTCGGCGAGGCCTACAGCGGCAATCCCTTGGTTAACGCAATGTGCCTCGGCATCGCGCCGCAAGGATCGCTGATCTCGGCGACCGCCGGACCGCCCGGCACCCAGCTGATGATTGTCGGCGCGGACACCGGCCGCGATGGTCTGCACGGCGCGACCTTCGCCTCGGTCGAACTCGACGAGTCGTCGGCCGAGCGCCGCCCGGCCGTCCAGGTCGGTAATCCCTTCCTCGAAAAGCTGCTCATGGATGCATGCGTCGGGCTTGTGCGCGAACACCGCGACTGGCTCGAAGGTCTGCAGGACTGCGGCGCGGCGGGGATCACCTCGTCGACGGTCGAGATGGCCGAACGCGCCGACGCCGGCATCCGCATCCAGACCCGTCACGTGCCGCGCCGCGAGACCGGCATGACGCCCTACGAAGTCATGCTCTCCGAGTCGCAGGAGCGGATGATCGCCGCGGTCAAGCCCGAGCGCGTCGCCGACGTCCAGGCCTGGTTTGAGCGCTGGGACTTGCACGCCGAGGTGATCGGCGAGGTTACGGACGACGGACTCGCGCGAGTCTTCGACGGTGAGAACGAAGTCGCCGCCGCGCCCGTCTCGCTGCTGACGCAGCCGCCCGCCTACACGCCCGAGGCGTCGCGTGACAATGACGCGGCCGGTCGCGCGAGTTGGGATCCATCCACACTGCCCGACCTCACCGCAAACGACGCCAATGACGCATTGCTGCGCCTGCTCAGGTCGCCCAATATCGCCTCCAAGCGCTGGGTCTACAGACAGTACGACCACATGGTCGGGACCAACACGGTCGTCACGCCCGGCGCCGACGCGGCAGTGCTGCGGATTCGCGGCATCCGACAAGGGCTGGCGCTCTGCACCGACGGACCCGGTCGCGCAGTCGAGCTCGACCCGTACGCGGGCGCGGCTCGCGCCGTCGCCGAGGCTGCGCGCAACGTCGCCTGCTCGGGCGCGCGACCGGCCGCCGTGACCGACTGCCTGAACTTCGCCAATCCCGAGCGCGCGCCGATCTACTACCAGCTCAGCGAGTCGATCCGCGGCATGGCCGACGCCTGCCGCGTGTTCGGGACGCCCGTCGTCTCAGGCAATGCCAGCCTCTACAACGAGTCCGACGACGGCCCGGTCACTCCGACCCCGGTCGTCGGCATGCTCGGCATCATTTCCGATGTCACGCAAGCCGTGCGGATGGCGTTTCAGGACGAGGGCGACGAGGTCTGGTTGCTCGGCGCAGCGCTCGAGCAACGCGCTGCTTCGCTCGGCGGCGGCGAGTATCTGGCCACGCTGCACGACATCTCGGCCGGACCGATTGAAGTCGACCTGGACGCCGAGTTGGCGTTGGTTGACGCGCTCGTCGAGGCGGCCGAGTCAAACCTGCTCAAGTCGGCGCACGACTGCTCCGACGGCGGCCTCGCCGTCGCCATCGCCGAGTCAGCCATCGCTGGAGAGATCGGCGTACGCATCGAGCGCACGCCAAGTGGCCGACTCGACGCCGCGCTCTTCGGCGAAGCGGGCGCTCGCGCTGTCGTCAGCGTCAGCCCCAGCCAGGCCTCGGGCCTGGTCGAGCTGGCCATTCAGCGAGGCGTCGAAGCGACGAAACTCGGTACCGTCGTTGGCGACCGCCTGATGATCGGACCGATCGACATGGCGCTAAACGACGCATCAGACGCCTGGCGCTCCGCCCTGCCGCAGCTACTCGACGCCTAGGTCTCAGTGAGCTGGCCGACCGGCGCGCTTAGTCGCCGGCGGCCGCCGCGCCGCGCTGCTTGACTGCCGTGATCCCGGCGTCATGCAGACGCTCGATGTCAGGCCAGTCGTAGCCCAGATTGAGCAGCTCGAGCTCGGTGTCCTGACCCAGTTCCGGCGCCGACCGCTGTACGCGCGTCTCCGTCTCGCTGAAGCTGACCGGAATGCCCACGACCTTGTGGTGCTCGAAGTGCGGATGCTCGGTCTCTTGCAGATAGCCGTTGAGCCAGAAGTGCTCGTCATCGGCGATCTGCGCGTAGTCGTAGACCGGACCGCAGGGGATTCGATTGGCGATCAGCCGCTCGAGCCATTCGTCTCGGGAGCGTGTCTGGAACGTCGACATTAGCTCTTCGCGCAGCCACTCCTCGTTGTCCTTGCGAGCGAACGGATCGACCGCGCGGTTGTCCTCCAGCAGGTCAGGACGCTCGAGCGCGCGGCAGAGTCCCGGCCACGACTTGGGATCGAGCAGGCCCATCGTCAACCACTCGCCGTCGCCGGCCTGATACCACGAGAATGTGGCGCTAAACGACTTGCCCGGCTTGAGCGTGGGCTGGAAGTTGCTGTGCAGGAACTGCTGCAGATTGAGCGCCTGCAAGGTCAGCATCGCGCCTAGCTGCGAGACATCGATCTTCTGACCCACGCCGTGTTGCGCCCGCGCGAACAGCGCCGTGACGATGCCGTACGCGAAGAGCAGCGATCCAGTCTGGTCAGCGAGACCCCAGGGCGCCGTAATCGGCCGTTGGCCCGGTCCGCCGCCCAGGGCGATCATCGCGCCCGACATGCCTTGCGCGACAACATCGAACGATCCGCGTGAGGCCCACTCGCCCTCAGGACCGAAGCCTGAGTTGGTCGCGTAGATCAGCTGAGGGTTGACCTGTTTCAGGTCGTCGTAGCCGAGACCGATCGAGTCGAGATAGCCCGGGCGAAAGTTCTCCGCCAGCACATCAGCGTCGGCGATCAACTTGTGCACGACCTCGATCGCGCCCTCGGCGCGCAGGTCGAGCGTCATCGAGCGCTTACCGCGGTTAAGCGCCTCAAAATACGAGCAGAAGCCATCCTCGGCGACGCCCAACTGTCGACCGGGGTCGCCGTTACCGGGCATCTCGACCTTGAGCACATCGGCGCCCATGTCGGCCAACATCGCGGTCGCGTGAGGGCCATTCTGGTAGCGAGTGAAATCGACGACGCGGATTCCTTCGAGCGGCGCGGGCATGATCAGGCTCCTTCAGCGCGAATGCGCATATGCAGGCACGATATCGGATAGCGAATGATCCAGGCGCGCGGACGATACGATCAGCGCATGCCAGCGGAGATCTTCGACACGCCCGACGACGCGGTCGCCGACATCGCCAACGGCGTCACCATCCTCGTCGGCGGATTCGTCTCGGCCGGGACGCCGTCCAATCTGATTCGGGCGATTAAGCGACATGGACAGACCGATCTCACGGCGGTGGCCAACAACATCGGCCTTGGTGACCTGCTAGACGAACTCTGCGAACATCGCCAGTTGGCCAAGGTGATCGCGACGTTCGCGATTCGCGCCTCAGGTGATCGCACGTCCGAGTTCGAGAAGCTCTACCGAGCGGGCGACATCGAGCTCGAGCTGGCGCCGCAGGGCACGCTGATCGAACGGTTGCGGGCTGGGGGCGCCGGACTCGGCGGCGTCCTGACCCGCACTGGACTCGGCACGATCATCGCTGAAGGCAAACAGACCATCGACCTCGACGGCGAACGCTGGCTGCTCGAACGCCCGTTGCGCGGCGATGTCGCGCTGATCAAGGCCTGGCGCGCCGATCGATTGGGCAATCTCCAGTACCGACTGGCTGGCCGCAACTTCAATCCCATCATGGCCACCGCCGCCGACTTGGTCGTCGCAGAGGTCGAAGAGCTAGTCGAACCAGGCCAGATTCCGCCCGAATCCGTCGGCACGCCGGCCGTCTACGTCGACCGTCTCGTGCGCTGCGATCCGATTGCAGTCCGCTGGAGCGGTTAAGCGTGGCGCCATCCAAGCCTCCGAGCGGACTCAGCCGAGAACTGATCGCGATGCGGGCCGCGAGCGAGCTCGCGCCAGGCTCGATCGTCAATCTCGGCATCGGGCTGCCAACGCTCGTCGCCAACTTCGTCGATCCATCCGATGGCATCCTCTTCCAGGCCGAGAACGGGATTCTTGGATACTCGGGCATCAGTGAGTCGGACTTCGACGCCGATCTGATCAACGCCGGCGGACAGCCGGTCAATCTCGTCGCCGGCGCGAGCTTCTTCGACACGGCCGATTCGTTCGCCATGATTCGCGGCGGACACATCGACACGGCCATTCTGGGCGGACTGCAGGTGTCGGCACAGGGGGATCTCGCCAACTGGTACGTACCCGCCCGCGGCGGCGGCAGCGTAGGCGGAGCAATGGACCTCGCTGTCGGGGCTCGGCGCCTGATCGTCGCCATGGCGCACGTCACACGCGATGGCGAGCCGCGCATTGTCGAAATATGCGACTATCCGCTCACGGCTGAGCGCTGCGTCGACGTGATCATCACCGACCTCGCGGTGATTGACGTCACCGTCGGCGGCCTCGTGCTGCGCGAGACGGCGCCAGGTGTCACAATCGAGGATGTCGCACGCTGGACCGGCGCGGCGCTCGACACATCGAGCGATGTATCCGACATGTCGCTCTAAGCTCCTCAGACCGATGCGCACACGTCGTGCGCTATTCTGATTCAGTAGCGCGGCAACGACGGGAGCGGTTCATGCGCGGTGTGTTGAAGGTCATCGGTCGAGGCGCGCAGGTGCTCAGTCGCGGCCCCGTCACCGTGCACTACCCGTACGAGAAGAAGCAGCTGCCCAAGCGCGCGCGGACGTTCCCCTACCTGATCTGGAATCACCAGCTCGAAGAGCCGAACTGCACCGGCTGCGGCAAATGCGCCGCCGCTTGCCCCGTCGACTGCATGACCACGACGCTGACCAAGAATCCCGCCCACGCCGCCGGCAAGAGCAATCACAAGTCAGTGATCGACGACTTCTACATCGACTTCGGCCGCTGCATGCGCTGCAACATCTGCGTCGAGGTCTGCCCCTTCGACGCCATCGCCATGCTGCCCATGTGGGAAGGCCATGAGCAGACCAAGTACGACCGTCGCGAGCTGGTCATGGACCTCGACGACCTGCTCGCGCCGAGTCGCGCCGACCAGAACCTTCCCTTCTGGATTCCCGAGACGATCCTCGCCCAAACCGAGAAAGAGCGCGTCGGCCGCAAGGAGTTCGCCGCCCAACTCCAGTCCGGCGACGAGGCGTAGGCGCCTCTCCTTACTCAGGGCAGATCATCGAAGGCTGGATCTAAGCCCTCAACCTCGTCGTGAAACACTTCAAGATCGAGATACGTGACGATTCGCTGCGCCTCATTTGCTTGGTAAAGCAGGACCATCAGCGGGTCTACCTTGACTCGCACGAACCACAGATCGTCCCTGATTCTTCTGGAGAATGGCAACGCCGTTGGCATTCGGTGCATCCAAGCGTCGAGCCCACGCCTGAGCTCGTCCCATCTGCGAATGTCGCCGATGGTCTCTTGAATGCGCTCTAGGAAGACACTGGATTCTACAATCTCATAACCGTCGCCAAACGTCGGACCAGAGGCAGTTGGCGACACGCAAGGTTCCCTAGCGGAAGTAGTTGTCGGCCATTTGGCGCGCAAGCGCCTCGTCGGTCTGATCCACCGGATCCTGGCTCAGCCATGCCGTCTCATACGGAATGTCAGCTCGATCCTCCGCAAGGATCCAGCCGGGCTCTCTGTGCGAGATGTCTGATACGTCACGCGCAGATTTGCCACGGAAGTACTCGACGACTGAAGTCACGATGCTCAGCTCGTCGTCGCTGAATAAGGCGCGATCGGAGCCTGAACCTGTGACAACTGGTCGCTTCTGGACTCCCTGAAAGTACGGTCGATGCTCAATCGTAATTCGTCCCTCGCTGACGAGTTCTCTGCGTGCGGCGAGCAGTTGTCGCGGCGCAGGGCCTTCAGGCAGCTTGTGGTAAGTCGCGCCGCTGATCGGCTTGCCGAGCTCACGGTATGCCATGAAGTCCGCGAAGTAGAGAATCTTGTTCAGTTTGACCGAACCGTACGTTGGATCAGTGGCGCACAATTCGGAAATGAGCACAATCAGCTCTTTGAACTGGGCGTTGTCAAAGCTAAAGGACATAAATGGCGCAGTTGTCATCGCGACCTCCGTTCCGAGGCGTTGGCGCACCGTGTGCCCGAGCTGAGGATACTCTCACAGTACCGACATCTGGAAGTGGGACGAAACTCCAGCCTCAGATCAGCTCCCCGCGAGTCCGACGCTCAATCAAGCCCTGGAAGTCAATCTCCACGGGCTGCTTGCCTTCGAGCACCGCCTCGACGCGGCCGCGGATCACGTCGCGCCAGCCGTCGTGCGGCAAAATGTAGAGACGGTCGTCAACCATCGCCTGCCAGACCAGATCAGCCACCGCGGACGGCGCCATGCCGCCGCCGAGGAACATCTGCGTCGCCGCCTGCTGCTCGGCAGTCGACTCGATGGCGTCGCCGAACTCGCTGGGACGATTGCGCTCGGCGTTGCCGATACCCGTGTTGACGAACCCCGGACAGAGCACCGACGCCGACACATTCGCGTCCACCGACCTCAGGTGATGCCATAATCCTTCGGTGAGCGTCAGCACGCCATGCTTCGAGACGCTGTACGCCGAGGCGCCGGGAATCAATCCGGCCAACGAGGCCGTGTTGACGATGTGCCCCGTCTCGCCGTGCTCGAGCATCGACGGCACAAATGCCTGCAGCCCGTACAACACGCCCCAGAAGTTGACTCCCATGACCCACTCCCAGGTTGAGTCAGGCACTTCCCAGACCGCCAACGATCCTTCGCCGGCGCCGAGTCCGCCGTCCTCGCGCGACGCGACCCCGGCGTTGTTGCAGAGCACATGAATCTTGCCGAACCGATCGATCGTCTGATCGCGCAGGTTCTCGAGCGTCTCACGACGCATCGTGTTGACCTCGACGCCCAGGACATTGCGCTCCTGTTGTTCAAGTCGCGTCACAGCCGCGTTCAGCGCGTCGGTCTCGATGTCGGCCAGGACCACGTTCATCCCCTCGGCCGCGAATCGCTCCGCAAACGCCAGGCCCATGCCCGACGCCGCCCCGGTCACCACCGCCGTCTTGCCGCTGAAGTCACGCATGACCCGTCGCTCCTTTCGCCTTCTTGGTCCACTACACCTGGTTGGTCGATTACACCTGTTCGCCGGCCGCC
Source organism: Dehalococcoidia bacterium (assembly GCA_965221705.1). Classification (GTDB taxonomy): domain Bacteria; phylum Chloroflexota; class Dehalococcoidia; order Bin125; family Bin125; genus Bin125. Next base: position 1,641,389 of record OZ244908.1, on the reverse strand, counting down.
CGCCGACGCATCAACTCTTCAAAGTCCACAACAAGCGGCGCGCCTCGCGCGACGATGTGTTCCACGCGCTCCCGCGCGATTCTGTCCCAGCCATCGTGCGGCAAAATGTAGCAGCGCTGTTCGACGATCGAGTCGAAGACCACATCGGCGACGTCGTTCGGATCCATGCCCTCACTGAGCATCTGCAGCAGCGCTTGTCCCTCCTCCGCTGATTGATCAATCCGCTCGCCGAACTCCGACGGTCGGTTGCGCTCGGCGAGACCGATCTGCGTATTGACCAACCCCGGACAGAGCACCGACGCGCTCAGGTTCGCGCCCATCTGTCGAAACTGCTGATACAAGCCCTCCGTCAGTGTCAACACGGCGTGTTTCGACACGCTGTACACGCTGCCGCCCGGCATCAGCGCCGCCACTGAGGCGGTGTTGACGATGTGACCGTCCTCGCCATGCTCAAGCATGTGCGGAATGAACACCTGGCAGCCGTACAACACGCCGTAGAAGTTGACGCCCAGCACCCAATCCCAGGTTGCATCTGGGACTTCCCAACTGCCGCGGACGTTGCCCGTTGGGTCGAAGCCTGCATCGTCGCCGCCGGTGACCCCGGCGTTGTTGCAGAGAATGTGCACGTTGCCAAACTCGGCGATCGTACGGTCACGCAGATCCCCCAGCGCCTCGCGACGCATCGTGTTGACGACGACGCCGAGCACATTGCGCTCTTCCTGGCGCAACTGCTGGACTTGCGCGTCGAGCGCCTCCTCTTCGATATCGGCCAGCACGACGTTCATGCCCTCCGACGCAAAGCGACGCGCAAAGGCGAGACCCATGCCCGAAGCCGCGCCGGTGACGACGGCTGTCTTGCCCGCGAACTCTCGCATGACGACTCCTTCTGGTTACTGCGCTTGTTGTCCGAAGAAGTCGAACAGCGGCGGGTACTTGTTGATGTCGGCGCCGCCGTTGAGCTGCACGGTCTGGCCTGTCATCAACGACGACGCATCCGACGCGAGCCACAACGCCAACTGGGCAACCTCTTCCGGGTCGCCGATTCGACCCAAGGGCGCCTCCTCGACGAAGGCTTCTTCGAGCCCGGCGATTGATCGCATCCCCTCAGTTAGCGGCGTGCGGATCAGTCCCGGGCCGATGCTGTTGACGCGAATGTCGTAGCGTCCAAGCTCGAGCGCCGACACCTTGGTCAACATCGCCACGCCCGCCTTCGCTGAGCAGTAGGCCGACAATCCCTCTGTCGCCTGGATGCTGTTCAGCGACGCAGTGTTGATGATCGATCCACCCGCGCCCTGTGCGATCAGGTGCTTCGACTCGTGCTTGATGCAGAGAAAGACGCCAGTCAAACAGACGTCGATCACGCGCTGAAACTGGGACAGCGGATAGTCCTGGATCGGCGCAAATCCGCCGATGCCGGCATTGTTGAACGCCACGTCGAGACGACCAAAACGCTCGACAGCCGCCGTGACCATGTGCGCGACTTCGTCCTCGTTGGTCACGTCGGCCGTGATCGCCGTGGCCTGCGAGCCAATCTCGCGCGCGGCCTCCGCGGCGCCGTCGGCGTTGCGATCGGCGAGCGCGACCTGCGCGCCCTCCTCAGCGAACAGCTGCGCCGCCGCCAACCCAATCCCCGATGCGCCGCCAGTGACCAACGCCACCTTGCCCTCGAGCTGTCCCATCACTGCCTCCCTGGTGCTTGCTACAGGCTGGTGTTCCTGTGGGCGCAGGCTAGCCGGACGTGTGCAACGAGGAGTGCGCGGCGCGCCCTCAGGGCCGTTGCGACTCGAGCATGTTGAACCTTGGCGGCAGCTCGTTGACCGTGATCCCTCCGTCGACATAGAGCAGCTGCCCGCTCACCCATTGACTGGCGTCGCCGCCCAGAAAGAGCGCCATCTGAGCGATGTCCTCCGGCTCACCGAGCCGACCCAGCGGCGTCGCGCCAATCATCGACTCGTCGAATCCCGTCACGTCTCGCGCTCTGAGCGTCAGCGGCGTCTTGGTGTGCCCTGGCCCAATCGCGTTGACGCGTATGCCGTGCGGACCCAACTCCAGCGCTGAGACCTTGGTCAACATGACGACGCCAGCTTTCGCAGAGCAATAGGCGACCAGCCCGGCCGTCGCTTGGGTGGCGTTGATGCTCGCCGTATTGATGATCGAACCGCCCGCCCCCTGCGCGATCAAGTGTTTCGATTCATGCTTCACGCACAGAAACACGCCAGTCAGGCAGACGTCGACCACCTGCTGGAAGCGCTCCAGCGAATGATCCTGAATCGCCGCCACGCCCGCGATGCCAGCGTTGTTGAATGCGATGTCCAGCCGCCCGAAACGCTCGACGCAAGTGGCGACCATGGCCTCGACATCCGCCTCGTCAGTCACGTCTGCCGTGATCGCCGCAGCGTTGTCGCCAAGCCGATGCGCCGCCTCGTTGACGCCGTCGGCGTTGCGGTCCACCATCGCGACTCGCGCGCCTTCAGACAGGTACAGTTCTGCAGTCGCAAGTCCAATCCCCGAGGCCGCGCCCGTGATGATCGCCACTTTGCCGTCGAGCTGTCCCATGTCCTCTCCCGTCTCGCTCACGACAGGGTAGGCGGCCGCCGATGAGATCGCGCGAGGCGCCGCGCTGTTCGCGACGCTACCCTTTGCGACATCTGCCGCGCCCTCGATCAACTACGGAGAATTGACATGGTCAGCGCCAATCCAACCGTCCATGAGAACCCGATGCTGAACGCCATCCAGGGCATCCAGGTGATCGACTGCGACTCGCACGTGACCGAACCGCCTGACCTGTGGACCTCGCGCGCGCCGGCGACGCTGCGCGACCGCATGCCGCAGCTGCGCAAGGTCGACGGCGAACACCACTGGTTCGTCGACGGCGACGTGCCGCTTGGTCCGGTCGGACTGTCGGTCGTCGAAACCAGCGGCGACAAAGTGCTCGGCATCCTCGGCGTGCACGACTTCGACCGCCTCGACGCAGCCGCCTACGAGGTGCCGGCGCGGCTCGATCTGATGGAGCGACTCGGACTGTACGCCCAGATCGTCTACCCGAACATTTCCGGCTTCGCCTCGGCCCGTTTCCTCGACATCCCTGACATCGAACTACGCAACGCCTGCGTCTTCACCTACAACGACGCCATGGGCGAATGGCAGACCGAGTCTGAGGGCCGACTCTTCCCCCAGGCGCTGCTCCCCTTCTGGGACCTCGACGCCACGCTCGCCGAGATGCGCCGCACCGTCGAAACCTACGGCACTCGCGGCTACACAATCTGCGACACGCCCGAGAAGTTCGATCTGCCCGACTACGGCACATCGCACTGGGATCCGTTCTTCGAACTCGCCCAGGACCTCGACGTCGCGCTCAACTTCCACATCGGCTCCGGCGGCGCCAAGGGCGCGCCCTCGCCCTTCGTCTCCTCGCCCTGGGAGTCGATGGGACCCGAGCGCAAACTCGCGATCGGCGCGGCCAACATCTACATCGATAACGCGCGCATGATCTCCAACTTGCTCTACAGCGACGTGCTCGAGCGCTTCCCGCGGCTCAAGTTCGTCTCCGTCGAGAGTGGCATCGGCTGGATCCCGTTCCTGCTCGAAGCCTGCGAGTATCAGTGGGACGAGATGGTGCCAACCGAGGTCAAGCATCACGAGCTGCGTCCGACCGAGAAGTTCCGCCGCAACATCTGGGCCTGCTTCTGGTTCGAAGACTTCGGCCCGCGCAAGGTGATTGAACAGATCGGCGTCAAGAACGTGCTCTTCGAGACCGACTTCCCCCATCCGACCTGTCTCTACCCGCGCAGCCAGGAGCACATCGCCAACGTCCTCGGCGACCTCGATCCTGAGGTCCGCACCGCCGTACTGCAGACCAACGCCTCGGAGCTCTACCGCATCCCGACCAACGCCTAGCCTGCACGGACGCCGGGCATGCGGGAGACTCTCATGCCCTGCACCGTTGTCGCCCGAGCCACTGTAATCAACAACGCAGTGTTGACATCGGTGGATTCGCCAATCACAATGACCGCATGACGACGCTACATCTCGATGACGATGTCGCTACGATGCTGAGAGCACGGGCACGAGCTCGACGAGTCTCGTTGCGGAAAGTTGCGAACGAATTGCTGCGTCACAAGATGGATTCAACGGAGCAGCCAGAAGAGGCAGCTGTGTCGGTCAAGAGCTTTCCCGGGGGTTTCCGGGCTGAGGTCGACCCGCTGAAGCTCAAGCAGCTCGACGCCCAGTTGCAGATTGATGAGGTTGTGCGGGACCGCGGTCGGTGATCGTACCCGACCTAAATCTGCTGCTCTACGGGTACTTCAGAGATTCGCCTCACCACAAGGCCGCTCAGCAATGGTGGCAAAGCCTGCTGACCGGCTCTGAACCCGTAGGCATCCCCTGGGTTGTGGTCCTTGGTTTCATTCGCTTGTCCACGAACCCCAGAGTCATGACCGACCCGCTTAATCTTCCCGAGGCGAAACGTATCGTTGATGACTGGATGCGGCAGCTTCACGTATCGCCACTGAATCCCGGACCACAGCACATGACACTTCTGAGTCAGACGCTGACTGCCGGGACGGGGAACAGCGACTTCGTTACTGATGCTCATATCGCCGCACTGGCGATCGAACACCATGCTGAAGTTCATTCCAACGACAGCGACTTTAACCTGTTCGACGGCCTGCGTTGGCGTAATCCGCTCTAGCCTCCACGGACGCCGGCGGCGACGGCGGCGCGGTTCTCGTGCGACGTGTGCGGTGGGATTGAACAGCCGCCCGTGACGAATACGCGTGTGTCGCCGACTGCTGCGGCGTCTGCCGCCTGCGCCCGAATCTCTTCGGCGCTCAGTTCGGCCAGACCGCTGCGGCTCACGCCGCCCATGACCCCTTTGTCGGTCTGCGACCACACCTGGCCCAAGCTTGCGTTCGTCTCGTCGCGATCGTCCCAGTTGATCGCCTCGACTGGGTAGTCGAGCAGATCCCTGAGCATGTTGTTCGTGTGACACACGTGCAAGATGTTGAACTCAGCGTCTCGAATGGCATCCAGCACCTGCAGATCGTAAGGACGACCAAACTCCCGATAGAAGTCTGGCGTCGACGTGTCGTAACTGGCCCACTGCAGCGGCGCGTAGAACACGCCCGACGCGCCCGCGCCGAGATTGGCGCGGCTGTAACGAATGATCGTCTCCGTCACTCGGCCGATCGCCGAATGCACCGCCGCCGGCGCCTCTCGCGCGGCCTGTTTGAACGCGCGTGGATGACCGAACATCAATCCAACCACCGACATCGGCGAGAAGACGGTCTGCAGCACGTCGACCTCGCCATTGGTTCGCTCGACGACCCGTCGAGTCGACTCAATGTGTTCGCCAAAGACGCCGCGCTCCGCATGCACCGAGACCACATCGTGCAACTCATCGAGCTCGTTCAGCGCAGCGCTGATCATTGTCGGATTGGTCTGCTCCGAGGGCGGCGCGTAGACCGCGCCCCAGGCCTCGGGGAACATTGTCCAGCGTGGATTGACCTTGATGAAGTCCCAGTCATAGGCCTCATACTGCTCGCAAGTCGCGCCAACGAGTTCGTCGTTGCTCCACTCCCGCAGGAAGTCGTGACCCCAAAGCGACGCCGGCGCTCGATCGACCGGCTCGCCCGCGATAGCCGCGCGCACGCGCTCTTTCTTACTCATCTCGGTCATCAGTCTGTCCTCTCCAGAGCCATCGCGGAGTCTGAATCCGCCAGTGATCGCCAGTCAACTCGATACAGCTGCACCGACTCTCGGAAGCCGCGCAGTTCTCGTCGGCCATAGTCGATGAATCGATAACCGTGACCCAATGTCAATCCCCGCACTAGATCGCTGACCAGAATCTCGCCGCCCTGCGCCTCAGCCATGATCCGCGCCGCCTGATTCACGGTCGCGCCGTATAAGTCGCCGAACTCCGCGATCGGTTCCCCGGCGCTGAGGCCGATGCGCAACTGAATCTCGCTCAACCCCTCGCGCTCAAGCAGCTCGCGCTGCATCTGCACGGCGGCGGCGAGCGCCGTCGATGAGGCTGCAAACCAGGCCATGACCCCGTCGCCCATCGCCTTGATCTGAACGCCTTCGTGCTCCAAGATCGCCTGCGCCGTGAGCGACTCGACTTCGCGTGTAATCTGCCGCGCCTGGCTATCGCCGAGCTTGTCCACCAGAGCGGTCGATTCCTCGATGTCAGTGAAGAGCACCGTTCGGGTCGCTTGGCCGGCCGTCTGCCTGGTCAGCTCGACGCCGATGAACTCCTCCAGCGCCTCGACTAGATGGTCGACCGCCGGTGAGCCATGGACGATGATCGGCGAGTCGCCCTGCGCGACGATCAACCGCGCGTTCGGAAAGAGGCGCATCCAGTCCTGCGCGAACCCGCCGCGCGTGTCCGGAGGGATCGAGAGCAAGGTCGGCACACTGACGTTCTGCAGCTCGTCGCGCAGATTGAGACTACGCATCTCAGGCACGATCTGCGCCAGACGCTCATAGGTCGGGTAGGAGTGCATCATGTCGGCCAGTTCGCGCAGCGTGGAGTCTTGCGCCGTCGGCGCGATCAACGTCAACAGCGCCCGTCGCGCTGGTTCTTCGCCGTGTTTCCAACCCAAGCGCAGCAGATTCGTGACGGCCTGGTCAACGAGATCCGAGTACTCCTCCAGCTGCGCGCGCGACAGCGAACCGAGGGCGCTGGGACTTGACGGAGAGGAGTTGTACTCGCTGGCCAACGGAACCGGTAAGTGCAGCACGAGATGCGAGTACCGCTCCGGCTCGTTGAGCAACGCCAGCACCGCCGACGGCGCGCCCAGATAGTGCCCGAGCAGCGCCACGCGCGGCTCCTCGATCGCCGTCACGACCGCAGCGAGATCCGCCGCCTCGTCGTGAAACGACCCGAACACGCCATCGCGCTGCGACAGACCGCAGCCGCGCGGATCAAAACGCACCACGCGAAACGACTGCGACAACCGATCCCAAATGCCGCCCGGCTCCCAACCGAGATTGAGCGGCAGTATTGGCCCGGTCGAGACGACCAACGGCTTGCCCGCGCCGCGCTCGGCCCAGGCGATCGCCACCTGATCCGACGTCATCGTGTACTGAACCGAGGGCGCGCTCATGCCGACAACCACACCGTCCGATTCGCTGCTCGCTGACGCCTCAGAGCCCCTGCGACAGCCCGCCGTCAATGATGAACTCGACCCCGTTCATGTACTCCGACTCATCCGAGGCGAGGAACAGCGCCAGCCGAGCCACTTCGACCGCATCCGCGACGCGGCCGTAGGGAATGCGTCGCACGAGCTGATCCTCCATCCCCTGTTCGATCGCCGGCAGCTGATGCAACATCGGCGTTTCGATCAGGCCCGGATGGATCGAGTTGACGCGCACGCCCGAGGGCGCAAACTCGTTCATCGCCACCTTGGTCATGCCGCGCACCGCGAACTTCGAAGCGACATACGACACCATCCCCGCGCCGCCGCGCAGACCGGCGACCGAAGAGATGTTGATGATCGACCCCGATCCCGACGCGCACATCGCCGGACCCACATGCTTCAGACCGAGAAACACGCCGACCTGATTGACGTCAATGATCCGCCGGTACTCTTCGAGACTCGTTTCGGCGATCGGTCGGGACTGAAAGATGCCCGCGTTGTTGATCAACGCATCGATCTTGCCGTAATCCTCGAGCACATCCTGTACGACCGCGATCCACTCGTCTTCGCTGGTCACGTCGTGATGCAGATAGCGAATCTGATCGCTCGACGCGGCCGTCGCGGCGCCGTCCGAGTCCAACACATCGGTGATCACGACCGTCGCGCCCTCCTCGGCGAACAACGTCGCCTCGGCCGCGCCCTGTCCCCGCGCTCCACCTGTGATCAACGCCACTCTGCCGTCAAGTCGTCCGCTCATGCCGCTGCACCTCTCGAGCTCCAGCTACTCAGCTGCCAGTTGAGTCGTCAGGGTAGTGGCTGCGAACGAGGTGATGTCCCTCAGCCCGACTCCGGCGGCAGCATCACATAGGTGCCGTTGCCGTGACCGATATGCCGACCCTGCTCGTCGTACAGATCGACCGAGCAGTGACTCAACGTGCGACCCCGACGAATCACCTCAGCCCGAGCGCGAATCACATCACCCTCAAGACCGCGCAACCAGCGAAACTCCGACTGCGCCGTGATCACCCGCTCGCCCTCGGCCTGGATCGTTCCCAGCGCGCCGCCCATCGCCGAGTCGGCCACCAGCAGCCAGACGCCGCCGTGCACGATGCCGTACAGATTGTGCGTCTTCGCCGACGCGGACAACGTGATCTCGCACCAGCCCTCGCCGGCGTCGGTGAAGCGATAGCCGAGCTCCCCGAACAACGCCACCGCCTGCATCTCGCGCAGCGGCGGATAACGCTCGAAGATGTCGTCGGCCATCAGCAAGCAGCGCGCGAACTGGCTCAGCCGCGGCGTATCTCAGCCGCGTGCTCGTCGACGTGATCGCGCAACAGACCAAACGCGCCGCCGACCGTAATCTGCTCGCCCAGGAACACGCCGCCGTTGCCCCACTCGTCGTCCGCGACCGTGTCAATCAACGCCATCGCCTTGCCGTGACTCTCGTCGAAGAGCGCCAGCACCGACTCCGGCGTCGCGCCGCGCGATCGAATGCGCACCATCATCAGACTGAGCATGTGGAACATAGCCATCATCGGTCTCGGAGGACTGAAGCCCTTGTTCCGACGCAGCCGCGACACGTACGTGTTCGCGCCGCCCGTCGTCAGCGCGACGTGCCAGCACAGCTGACCGTTGCTCCAACCGCCGTTGTCGCTCTTGCTCGACCACTCCTCGTCGCTCAGCCCGAGCACGAGCTCGCGAAACGTCTCGCGCCCAGACTCAAGCGCCGCGCGCGCCTCTTCAGCGTTCGTAACTTGGGAGTTCTCGGTCATGTTGAGCCGTCCTCGCTAGATCCCCGCGTACCAGTCGCGGATCGCTGCGCCGATCTCGTGCGGCGAATCTTCCTGGACGAAGTGATTGCCCGCCACCGTGACCTCAGACTGATTCGGCCAGCTGCGGCAGAACTCGCGCTGCGCGCCCTGCAGGATCGCGCCCGGCTCGGCGTTGACGAACAACTTCGCGATCGACGCCGACTCGTCCGAGGCGAGAAAGTCGGCGTAACTCTGCACGATCTCCACGACATCGGCCGGCTCGCCGCTGATCGGGATCTCGCGCGGCCAGGTCAACGTCGGCCGACGCGACTCGCCCGCCTCCCGATACGGCAGGCGGTAGACCTCCATCTCCTCCTCGGTCAGACCGCGCAGCACGCTGCCCGGCAAAATCCGCTCGACGAACACGTTCTTCTCCAGCACCATCTCCTCGCCCGCCTCCGAGCGCATCCCCTGAAACACCCGCGCCGCCGCCTCCGGCCACTCGTCCCAGGTCACCGGACGCACGATCGCCTCCATGTAGACCAACCCCTTGACCCGATCGCGATGCCGATTCGCCCAATGAAACCCCAATGCCGAACCCCAGTCGTGAATCACGAACGTGATCCGATCGCCCAGGTTCATCCCCTCGATCCACGCGTCCAGCCACTCCGCGTGATCGACGAACCGATACGAACCCGTCGGCGACGAGCCCGATACGCCCATCCCGATCAAATCCGGCGCCAGACAACGCGCCGACTCAAACATGTGCGGCATGATGTTGCGCCACAGGTACGACGACGTCGGATTGCCGTGCAGAAACACGACCGGATCGCCGTCCGCATCGCCCTCGTCGACGTAGGCCATCGTCGTCTGGCCGATCGTCAACCGCTGACGCGGAAACGTATCCTCAGCTGAAATGTCCGGCATGGCGCTCCTGCTCACTGCGATAGTTGGGATTGAGCCTCCGCAGGCGAGGCAAGAATAGCAACTCGACCAGCTAGCCTCTGACCAACATCTCCGTCAGCGATCATCGAGAGGACACCGCCATGGCAGTCACCGGCCTCGACCACGCCGCTATCCCCGCCGGCGACCCCGAGGCGCTGATCGTCTTCTACCGCGCGCTCGGATTCACCATCGTCCACGAGGACGAGTGGCGCGCCGGCGACTTCCCCATCTTCGCCATCGCCTGCGGCGACCAGAAAATCAACGTCCACGACCCCAGACTCTGGCAGAACCCCAACTTCGACCTGCGCGGACCGACCGCCGAGCCCGGCTGCGGCGACTTCTGCTTCGTCTGGGACGACACGCCCGAGTCCGCCGCCGCCGCCATCGCCGCCGCCGGCGCCCTAGTCATCGAAGGACCCGCGACGCGCGTCGGCGGACGCTCCCACGGCGCCGACGAAGGCGTCAGCGTCTACACCCGCGATCCCGACGGCAACCTCGTCGAACTGATCTCATACGGCGCCTAACCCGACTGCGCCAACAAGATCAGCGAGCAACACCGCTACATCAGAGCAAGGAGTGAACCGATGGACTTCTTCGACGTCATCCGCAGCGCCCGCGCGATGCGGCGCTACAAGCCCGATCCGATCCCCGAAGACACGCTCGTCCAACTGATCGAGGCCGCCCACCTCGGACCTTCAGGCTCCAACCGACAGGCCCGACACTGGGTCGTCGTCCGCGACCCCGAGGTCAAACAACAGCTCGCCGACCTCAACCGCGCCGGCGTCAGCGGCTACCTCGAACACAACCGCGACGCCGCCAACCCGCACGTCGACGCCGCCCGACGCGAACGCTTCCTCGCCGCCGTCGAGCACCAGATGAACCACCTCCACGAAGCGCCCGCCATCGTGATCGCCTGCGCCGACCTCGGACGCGCGCCCGCCGACAACTTCAACCAGGGCGCAGCGGCCGCCACCGAAGTCTGGCCCGCCGTGCAAAACCTGCTCCTCGCCGCCCGCGCGCTCGAGGTCGGCAGCGTGCCCACCACCCTCGCCTTCGTCGGCGACGGACGCGAACGCGCCCAACAAGTCCTCAACCTGCCCGACCACATCGTGCCCATGGTCCTCGTCCCGCTCGGCTGGCCGACCGGCAACTTCGGACCGATCCGCCGCCGACCGCTCGACGACGTCCTCCACTGGGACCGCTTCGACGCCTCGACCAGCTAAAGAGCTGAGAGCCGCCGCCATGACCACCGACGCTCTCGACGCGCCCGACACACCCGACCTCCGCATCCAGGCCGACGTCGGACACTTCACCGTCGCCAAATCCTTCGAAGTCACCGCCCGCGCCATCACCGCCTTCGCCGCCGGCGTCGACGACTACAACCCCGTCTACTTCCACGACGACCGCGCCGAACCGCTCGTCGCCCATCCCGGCATGGTCTTCAGCTGGCAATGGAACAGCCGCTTCACGCCCGACGTCGAGTACCCGCTCGAACTCGTCCGCCGCGGCGTCCACGCCTGGGTCGACGTCCGCTTCCAGCGCCACGCCCGCGCCGGCGACGTGATCACCTGCCAGGGACAGGCCATCGCCGTCAAACAGATCCGCTCCGGCGTGCTCAGCGCCCAGCGCTACACGATGCGCGACAGCCGCGGCGACACCGTCGCCGTCATGGACTCCGGCGGCGTCACCCGCGACGCCACACTCGTCGGCGGCGACCAGGAGCTCGAATCAGCGCCGCCGCTCCCCCAACGCGCCACCAACGACGCCGACCCCGTCTGGACAGCCGCCATCCCGATCAGCCCTCACGCCCCCCACATCTACACCGAGTGCGCCGACATCTGGAACCCCATCCACACCGAGCGCCAAGTCGCCCAAGCAGCCGGCCTGCCCGACATCATCCTGCACGGCTCCGCCAACATCACGATCGCCCTGCGCGAGGTGATCAACCGCAGCCTCCAGGGCGACCCCACCAGAGTCCAACGCTTCGCCGGCCAGTTCCGCGGCATGGTCATCCCCGGCGAGCAGGTTCAAGTCTCAGCACTAGAGCAGCGCCAGGAGAACGGCAAGCAGCTGATCTTCTTCGAGATGCGCAACCACCAGGGCCACCCAGCCATCGCCAACGGCATCGTGGTGGCGTAGCGACCTTCAGACGCCGAACCCTCACCCCAGCCCTCTCCCTGGAAGGGAGAGGGGGCCAGAATCCCCTCTCCCCTCGGGGAGAGGGTTAGGGTGAGGGGGCTCCGCGCAGACCTCAGACGCCGAACCCTCACCCCAGCCCTCTCCCTGGAAGGGAGAGGGAGCCAGAATCCCCTCTCCCCTCTGATCCCCTCTCCCCTCGGGGAGAGGGTTAGGGTGAGGGGGCTCCCCCAAGCAGCACGGAGGGGAACCCTCACCCCAGCCCTCTCCCTGGAAGGGAGAGGGGGCCAGAATCCCCTCTCCCCTCTGATCCCCTCTCCCCAGCGGGGAGAGGGTGAGGGTGAGGGGGCTCCCCGTGACCGTGAGGTCTTCCGACACGCGATACACTGACCCAACAGGAGGCCGTCCATGGTGACCACGCGCGACATGGAACACCAGCTCGAGCAGGCGCTCGTCGAAGCCGGCGCCTCCGAGGACAACGCGCGCGCCGCCGCCGAAAAGCTCGGCGACGAAGTCGTCCAACTCGCAACCAAAAGCGACCTCGACGAAGGTCTGCTGCTAATGAGGACAGAGCTCAACGACAGCCTGCTGCTAATGAGGACAGAGCTCAACGACAGCCTGCTGGCAATGAGGCAGGAGCTCGACGAGCGTCTGCTCGAAATGAGGCGCGAGTTCAACGAGGCTCTGCAAGAGATGAGGCGTGAACTGAAGGAAGACAACGCCGCTCTGCGCCGGGACCTGACCGACCGCCACGTCACCCTTGAGCGCACAGTCTGGCGTCTCGCGATGCTGGGCTTCGGCATGTGGTCAGCGACCTTCGGCGCGCTGCTCTACGCCGTGTTCGGATGATCCAAAGAGCTCCCCGTCCAATCCCCTCCCCTCTCCCCCTCTGATCCCCTCTCCCCAGCGGGGAGAGGGTTAGGGTGAGGGGGCCCGCCCCACAAGCAGCACAGCGGGGAACCCTCACCCCAGCCCTCTCCCTGGAAGGGAGAGGGGGTAAGAAAGGAAGAGGGAGTAAGGAAGGGAGAGGGAGTAAGTAAGGGAGAGGGAGGTTGCCAACCCCTCTCCTCCCTTCTGATCCCCTCTCCCCTCGGGGAGAGGGTTAGGGTGAGGGGGCTCCGCGCAGACCTCAGACGGGGAACCCTCACCCCAGCCCTCTCCCTGGAAGGGAGAGGGGGTAAGAAAGGGAGAGGGAGTAAGAAAGGCGCCGCCTACTGGAATGTTGCCCGAGTGTAATATCACCACCCAGACGCTCCACAGACCCTTGCAGACACCACCGCTCATACGAGAAGATCACGACGTGAAGACCACACACCGAGGGCGAACCATGCGCGGGCGGGGCCTGCGTGGAGGCCACCGCCCAGGTTCGCATGCGAAGGAGGCGCCATCGCCCAGACCACGCCACTCCGAACACCGCGCGCCGGCAAACCGCCCGCGCGCCCGAACAGCCCAATGAAAGGGCAAAACATGATTGGAACAATCGCGCGCAAGCGCAGCAACCTGGTGGCCCTCGCGGCAATCCTCGCCCTCGTCGCCGCCATGTTCGCCGTTCTGCCCCGTGCCACCGCCAACGCGGTCGGTGACGTAGACGCCACCAGTGGCTACTGTGGCGACGCCGGCAACGTGATCGCAGAAGCGGGCAGCACCACGATCATCCAGGTGGTCAGTGAAGTTGACGGCGACAATGTGACCAAGGTCAACATCACGTGCGACGCCGGCGATCGAGACAATCGAGGACCGCAGCACGGCAAGACCGTCTCGATCACGCCCAACGGCACGACCGATCCCGAGGTCGCCATCAAGCCGGTCTCACTCTCCGTGACCATCGGCGGCGACAGCGACGGCATCGTCCAGGCCGGTGGCGAGTACGACGTAGTGGTCGCGCTCAAAAACTTTGAGAACGCGCCCACAGCCGATGAGGCAAAATTCTCTTGGGTCACCGTGTCAAGCAACGCAATCATTCTTGATGCCGGTACTGGCGCCAACGACTTGCGACGGAACGGTGTTCTCAAGGCCGACGGCACAGCAAATGTTGCCAAGCTGGTCATCCCAACCACCGCTCCCGACGGTGAGTACAGCATTTCGGTGCGCTACCGCCAGAACGCCACGACGTCCTACGACGGCGAGGCCACGATCACGGTCGAGGCTGCCGGTCAAAACGCCGCGGCGGCTGAGCTTGAGCTCGGTTTCTCCGTCTATGACAACCCCGCCACGACTGCGGACGAGACCAAGGCCGAGGACGGCAGCGAAGCAGCCAGCGACGGTGACGTCATGCTCAAGCTGTCAGTGAGCAACTCGTTGGGCAACGCAGCCAACAAGGCTGGACTCCAGAGCATGTCAGTGATCGGCGCCGGTGGGACCTATGGGATCCACAGCGCGACCGCCCTTGGCCGACCCACGACAGACGACGACGGCGACTTGGCGACGGCGCTGGCCACAGGCGACAACAGCGCTCAGGTCACTGACGCGGCCAAAGTCGAAGACACGATGTTCGTCAGGGTCACCAAGACCGATGGCAAGCCGGGCACGGTTACGCTCTACGCGGTCGTGGTTGGCAACGACGGTTCGCCGACCTCGAACTCGATCGACCTGACCTTCACCGGTCCGGCCGACTCGGCCTCGATCGCCGAATCCGCCGACGCCCTGCGCTCGGTCAACCTGATCGAGACCGACAGTGACGGCAACGACGAGACTGTCAAGGACACGATCAAGCTAGTCGTGACGGCTGAGGACTCGGCCGGCAACGCGGTCACCCCGCCGACCTCTGGTTGGTCGCTGCGGATCACTGGTCCCGACGACAAGCCGGTCAGCGCGACCAACATCTCGCGCTCGCAGCCGACGCCCAACGCGGCGCAGACCGCCATCGAGATCACGCTGACCAACGAGTCCGGCACGGCGGCCGCGCCGCTCGCGCCTGGCGCCTACACGCTGTCGGCCAAGAAGGGCGACCTTGAGGCCGAAGTCGGCTTCGCCGTCGCCGGCCCGACCGCCTCGATCGTGCTCAGCCAGTCCAGCGAGACCACCAACGGCGGTCTCGAGATCGTCACCGTCGACGCGTCGCTGACCGACAAGGACGGCAACGCCGTCTCGGACAAGACGGCCATCGACATCAAGTCGAGCGACGACTCGATCCTGACCACCGTGGGCGTCTCCGTCTCCGGCACCACCGACGGCATGGCCTCTGAGCGCTTCGCCGTCGTCGGCACCGGCCGCGCGGTGATCACGGTGACCTCGAACAACGTGGTCGAGGTCACGGTCTTCGATAACAGCGCCGACGGCACCGCCGGCACTGGCCTGGGCTGCCTCAGCGAGCTGAGCGGCTTCGCGACCTACACCTGCTCAGGCGACAGCTCGGCCTCCGAGCTCTTCGCCCTGATCTCGGCTCGCGGCGCGAGCGCCCTCCACCTCTGGAACGGCTCCGCCTGGGTCCGCTACTCGGTCGTTGACGGCGCGATGGTGCCAGGTTCGAGCGACTTCACCGTCGCCGCGAACGACATCCTCTACGTCAGCAACTAAGGCCGCTGATCCCCTCTCCCCCTCGGGGGAGAGGGTGAGGGAGAGGGGCTCTGATCCCCTCTCCCTTTAGGGAGAGGGTTAGGGTGAGGGGGCTCCCCCCTTCGCCCGCAGACCCTCACCCCAGCCCTCTCCCTGAAGGGAGAGGGAGCAAGAAAGGGAGAGGGGCTCTGATCCCCTCACCCTTCAACGCAGAGGGGAAGGGGATTCTGATCCCCTCTCCCCTCGGGGAGAGGGTTAGGGTGAGGGGGCTCCCCCCTTCGCTCGCAAACCCTCACCCAGATAGAACAGACAGCGACCGCTGAAAGGACGCTGAAATGATTCGAAAGAGTGTGATGTCCCGGCTGGCTGTGCTGGCCCTGGGCGCGTTCGTCGCGCTCGCCGCGCTGGCCACCACGTCGGCGCAGCAAGAGCCGCCGCACCGCTTCTACGGGACCGATGCGACGGCCGGCGACTCGATCGGCGTGCACGCCAACGACGACGGCCTGACCCTGCTCGGCTCGGCCACCGCCGACGACAGCGGCGCCTGGTTCGTCGACGTCGACCGTGACGCCGCCGAAGACGTCGTCTTCTCGGTCAACGGCGAAGTCGCCTCGGCCGACACCGCGTCAACCGGCGCCGGCCAGACCGCGGTCAGCAACCTGGTCGTGGCCATGTCCGAGCCCGACGACAGCGGCGACGGCGACGGCGACGCTGGCGACTCGGCCGCTTGCCCGGACGAGGAAGAGGACCTGCTCGGTGGTGACTCCGACGCCTCAACCGACTGCCCGGACGAGACCGACGACTCAGGCGACGCCGACAGCGGCGACGAGGGCGACGACAACGGCTTCCCGAGCACGGGTAGCGGTGGTCTCGCCGACGGCGGCGTGTCCGCCGGCCTGATCGGCCTGATGATCGCGCTCGGCGCGGTCGCCCTGGCCGGCCTAGGCGTGCGACGAGCGCGCAACCGCGCGTAAAACGCACCAGCTCGACAGAGCAACAAAAGCGGGGGCCGCAAGGCCCCCGCTTTTTCGTGTGTGCGGGGGACCCTCACCCCAGCCCTCTCCCTTCTGATCCCCTCTCCCCAGCGGGGAGAGGGTTAGGGTGAGGGGGCTCCCCCTTCAGACCTCAGGGGAACCCTCACCCCAGCCCTCTCCCTGGAAGGGAGAGGGAGTAAGAAGGGAGAGGGGGCGCCGGAGATACCATGCCCAACCGCCTCACCCCCATCGCCCGCCAACTCCGACGCGACTCCACCGACGCCGAGCAAGCGCTCTGGCGACTCCTCCGCAATCGACAACTCGAACAACACAAGTTCCGACGACAACAACCAATCGGACCCTACGTCGTCGACTTCGTCTGCAAGGATCAGCGCCTCGTCGTCGAGGTCGACGGCGGCCAACACCAATCGCAGTCGCAAGCGGACGACGATCGCAGTCAGTACCTCAAATCACAGGGCTATCGGGTGATGAGATTCTGGAATCACGAAGTCCTCAGCGACATCGAGTCAGTAGCCGAGGCGATTCTCACGGAGCTGCAAACCTCAGAGGGACCCTCACCCCAGCCCCTCTGATCCCCTCTCTCCCTTCTGATCCCCTCTCCCCTCGGGGAGAGGGTTAGGGTGAGGGGGCTCCCCGCATACCTCAGGGGAACCCTCACCCCAGCCCTCTCCCTGAAGGGAGAGGGAGCTTCCGATCCCCTCTCCCCTTGGGGAGAGGGTTAGGGTGAGGGGGCTCCCCGCAATCAGCACAGAGGGACCCTCACCCCAGCCCTCTCCCTGAAGGGAGAGGGAGCTTCCGATCCCCTCTCCCCTTGGGGAGAGGGTTAGGGTGAGGGAGCGCCGCGTGTGAGGGGGCTCGGTGGTGGAGCCGAGGGGATTCGAACCCCTGACCTCCGCCGTGCAAGGGCGGCGCTCTCCCGGCTGAGCTACGGCCCCGGGGAGTCCAGCCTAGCGCAGGATCGCCAGGCGCTCGCAGCCGCTAGAAGGGCTGGTCGCCCTTGATCGTCACGCGGATGCCGCTGCGCGTCTCGGGGTAGTAGTCCCAGATCGCCATGTGCTGCGTGCAGCGGTTGTCCCACAGCGCGACCGAGTTGGCGCCCCACTGGAATCGGCACTGGAAGTTGACGTTCTTGACGTGGTCGAAGAGGAAGTTGAGCAGCGCCTTGCTCTCGTCGTTGGGCAGCTCGACAATGCGCTTGGTGAAGCTCTCGTTGACGAACAACGCCTTGCGCCCGCTGACCGGATGCGTCCGCGCGATCGGGTGCACGGCCCGCGGCGACTCGCGCTGCGGCTTGTGGTCGCCGTACTGTCCCGCGTAGTCCGAGGCGTGCAGCGCCGTCAGCGGCTCGAGCAGCGCCTGCATCTGCGGCGAGAGCCCCTCCCAGGCGGCGTACATGTTCGACCAGCAGGTGTCGCCGCCCTTGGTCGGAATCTGGTGGATGTGCAGGATCGACGCCATCGGCGGCTCGGCGTCGGCCGAGACGTCGGAGTGCCAGCGCTCGCCGTTGTTGCGGAACGAGTCCTTGTCGGTGTAGATCTTCATCAGCTCGGGATTGTCATGCACGTAGGGCGCGGCCGGATGGACGTGCAGGTCGCCGAAGCGTCGGCCGAACTCGAGATGCTGCTCGGGCGACATCGGCTGGTCGCGGAAGAAGAGCACGAGGTGCTCGATCCAGGCGTCGTAGATGAACTGGAAGGTCTCTTCGTCCAGCGGCTGCGTCAGGTCGACGCCGTGGACGGTCGCCCCAATCGTCGGCGTCAGAGGCTCAATGCTGATGGCGGAGGTCGGCATGGAAAGTCTCCCAAGGGTGTAGTCAGCGTCTATCGAAGATAGCGCCTCGACTTCTCCACTCTCCCCTTCCCTCTCTCCCTTCTGGTCCCCTCTCCCCCGCGGGGAGAGGGTTAGGGTGAGGGGGCTCCGCTGGTGAGGGGGCTCCCGCGCACCTCAGAGGGACCCCGCCCCAGCCCTCTCCCTGAAGGGAGAGGATGTGCGCGATCAATCAGTTACCCTTGACGCCTACAACAGGAGCCTGGGCGAAGGGACACATCATGGCACTCGGCGGCTTCGCGAATCGCGTGGCGCGAATCAATCTGACCGACCGCACGGTCGCCTACGAAGGCATCAACGAGGACGATGCGCGCAAGTACATCGGCGCGCGCGGACTGGGCGTCAAGTACCTGCTCGACAACGGCCCCGACGTCGATCCGAGCTCGCCCGACAACATGCTCGCGCTCGTCAACGGTCCCCTGACCGGCACCGAGGTGACGATGTCGGGTCGGCTCGCGTTCGTGACCAAGTCGCCCCTGACCGGCACCGTGACCGACTCGCACATGGGCGGTTGGTCGGCCGCTCGCCTGCGCTGGGCCGGCTTCGACGCCTTGCTGATCACGGGCAAGGCCGACTCGCCCGTCTACCTCGAGGTCGAGAACGGCGAAGTCGCAATCAAGGACGCCTCGGATCTCTGGGGCAAGGGCATCCACGACACGGTCGACCACTTCGGCTCGGACAAGGGCAATCGCACCGACGTTTCGGTGATGGCGATCGGTCAGGCGGGCGAGAACGGCGTCCTCTTCGCGTCGTTCCTCAACGAGGACGATCGCGCCGCCGGCCGCGGCGGCACCGGCGCCGTCGCCGGCATGAAGAACCTCAAGTGCGTCGTCGTGCGCGGCACGCGCGAGGGTCGCTGGCGTCCCGAACAGGGGGAAGCGCGGCAGCGCTTCCGCGAGGCGCAGGGCGCGCACCTGAAGCTGATCATGGAGTCGCCCGTGACCGCGCCCTCGTCGACCAACGACGACGGCTCGCTCAAGGACGGCTCGGGCGCGCTCTCGGCGTTCGGCACCAACGTGCTGATGAACGCCGTCAACTCCGTCGGCGGCCTGGGCACGAAGAACTCGCAGTCGACGCAAACGACGCCCGAAGGCGCGAACGCGGTCTCCGGCGAGCGCATGCGCGACGATTTCCTCACGGCCGAGCCGACCTGCCACGCCTGTCCCGTCGCCTGCAAGAAGGAAGTCGAGATCACCGAGGGTCCGCACGCCGGGCTCAAGATGGAGTCGTTCGAGTACGAGCCGGCCTGGTCGCTGGGCGCCAACTGCGGCAACGACGACCCGGCTGTGATCGCCAAGGTGATCGACCAGTGCAACGACTACGGCATGGACGCGATCGAGATCGGCAACGTGATCTCGATGTACATGGAAGCGTCGGAGCAGGGCTACGTCGACACGCCGCTCGACTGGGGCGACGGCGCGGGCATGGTCCGCGTGACCGACGAACTGGCGATGGGCTCGACGTCGATCGGTCAGACGCTCGCCCAAGGCACGGCCAAAGCCGCCGCCGCTTGGGGACACCCCGAGATCTCGATGACCGTCAAGGGTCAGGCCGTGCCGGCCTACGATCCGCGCGGGATCAAGGGCGAAGGCTTGGGCTACGCGACCTCGAACCGCGGCGCCTGCCATCTGCGCGGCTACACGCCCGCCTCTGAGCTGCTCGGCATCCCCGTCAAGACCGACCCGCTCGACTGGGACGGCAAGGGTCCGCTGCTGAAGATCTTCCAGGACCTGCACGCCTTCTCCGACTCGCTTGACCTGTGCAAGTTCTCCGCCTTCGCCGTCGGCGCGCCCGAGTACGCGGCGCTCTACGAGACCGTCGTCGGCTTGCCGATGTCGGAAGAGGACGTGATGACCGCCGGCGAGCGGATCTACAACCTCGAGCGCTACTACAACAACCTGGCCGGCTTCGACGGCAGCGACGACTCCTTGCCGCAGCGTTTCCTCACCGAACCAGGCAGCGGTCCGGCCGAGGGGCACGTCTGCGAGCTCGACCAGATGAAAGAGCAGTACTACGACGCGCGCGGTTGGGACGACGGCGTCGTCGGCGAGGCCAAGCTGCGCGAGCTCGAGATCATCTCGTAGCCGCTCGACGCCGCCGAATCGCGCGTTGTGATCATCCGCTTCTACGCGACGCTGCGGCCGCTCGTCGGCGGTCGCAGCGTCGAACTGTCCGACCCGCCCGACACCATCAGCGGCGTGCTCGAACGCCTATGCGCCGAGTACGCTGGACTCAATGAGCAGCTCTTCGACGAGGACGGCAGCGTGCGCCGATTTGTCGCGATCATGGTCGACGGCCGGGACATCCGCCACGTCGACGGCTTGCAGACTCGTGTCAGCGGCGAAACGGAACTCGACATCTTCCCGCCAGTCGCGGGCGGCTGAGCGCGGTTGAGCGTTCGGACGTGCGACTCCCTGGACCGCTGCGCGTGCTGCGATACGACCTGCCTCGGCAGGTGCTGATCACATTCCTCGTCGCGATGGGCGTCACGGCGGCGATCGGTTGGCTGATCTCGTCGCTCGACCAGGTCACGCCAGAGGAAATCGTCCGCGCTGAGATTCGTGGAACGCGCGAGGGCCGCATCGACGGCTACAACGCAGCCTTCGAGCGCGGTCGACTTGACGGCGCCGCGCGCGCTCGGCTCGAACTGCCCGAGCTGCTCGCCTCCGGCGACCCCGAAAGCGCGTATCGCCTCGCCTACGACTTCGCCTGGAACGACGCCATTGATCTGGTCTTGCTGCGATCGAAGCGTGACAAACTCGAAGTCGAGTCCGCCTTCGAGTCCTGGGAAGCGCTGCGCCGATGAGTGAGCGTCGCACCGCGCTGCAGACTTGGGGCACGGGCGAGCGCGAACGCTCGTGGTGGCGTCGCGGCTACGATCCGATCGGTCGACACACGATGGTCGCGGCCGTCTTGGGCGTCGCCCTGGCGGCGCTGATCGGCGCAACGCTCGACCCGCTCAATCTGCGCACCGCCGACGACCTGAGACGAGCCGAAGAGGCCGCATTCGAGGTCGCCTTTGGCGAGATTGAACCCGAGGGATACGCCGACGGTCTGCCCTACGGCGAGGTGCAGCAGTTGGGCGCGCTGATCGTCGGACGAGGACAAGGAGCTGAGACGGCGTACGGCCAGCAGTTCAGCGACGCCTGGCGCGCCGGCTGGAACGAGGCGTTGGCCGCGATGCGCGCCGCCGCCGAGGCGCAAGAGCTACCATCGAACTACACCGAGTTTCGCGTATTGGACGCCACGCCTTCGCGAGAGTAGCCCGAGCATGCGCGCCGTAACGTCCAGGCTCAGAGCACTTTGGCGGCGCGACCTGTTTCGCCAGTCGACGATTGCGTTCTTCGCCGCTGCAGCGCTCGCGACTCTTGTCGTGGCGCTGGCGTTTGCGATCGACGCAGGTGAGAACGCGGACACCTTCAACGTCAATTCCCTCTCCGAATACCAGAACGACGACGCAAACCGCAGCGCGGCCATCATCGCCGGCGGTATCCAGGGACGGAATCAGGGACTCGACACCGCGCAGAATTCTCTGCCGAACCTGCTTGGAGGCGCAGAATCAGCCGGATACCTCTCCGGATACGACCTGTCCTGGAACATGATCATCTGGCAGGCGATCCCGCGAGCGCCGCTGCAAGGCGTCGCCGCAGCAGAAGGTACGCAGTGGATTGAACTGCTCCGATGAGCGAGCGCCGTCCTCAGCGACTGTCGGGTTGGCAACCTCCCACAGTAGAAGATCGCCGCAAACGGGACTGGATCGGGTGGCATACGGCGTTTGCGGCGGCCCTCGGTATCGCGCTCCCGTTGATCATTGGCGTCGTAGTCGGCGCGTTCAGTGTTGGGCCTGGCGTGCCCGACCTCACTCGCGACCCGGCCGCGCTCGAAGAGCGCTACAACGAAGAGTGGCAACGCGAATACGAGCGCCGCGGCGAGATCGCCTATGCGGAACGCCTGCGCGAGCTCATCGGTGAAGAGCCCGATGGTCCCGACACGCCTTGGGCCAGAGGATTTCGAGCCGGCTGGATCGACGGTCAGCTCGACGTCGTGGCGCAGATGCGCGCGGCGTCGGTGGCCGAAGGCTTGGGCGAGACGCGCATCGAATGGCGCGTGCTTGACCAGCTCGAACGGGACGTGAGATTCAACGTACGCTAACGCCATGACCAGAGTCATGGTGATGGGCGCGAGCGGCTACGTCGGGGCGCATCTGGCGCCTCGACTGGCGTCTGACGGCTTTGCGGTCCGCGCAGCCGCGAGACGAATAGAAGCGCTCCAGGCGCGACGCTGGGACGGCATCGAGTGCGTCCCCGCCGATGCGCTCGAGCGCGACTCGCTCGACGCGGCGCTCCAAGGCGTCGACGTCGCCTACTATCTCGTCCACTCGATGGCCTCGGGCAACGACTTCAGCGAACTCGACCGGCGCGCCGCCGCCAACTTCCGCGACGCGGCCGCCGCTGCCGGCGTGCGGCGGATCATCTACCTCGGCGGACTGCAGCCGCAGAGCGGCGCGTCGCCGCATCTCGCGTCGCGGCGCGAGACCGGCGAGATCCTGCGCAGCGGTTCCGTGCCCGTCACCGAGTTGCGAGCGGGTATCGTCGTCGGACCGGGTTCGGCGGCGTTCGAAGTGATCCGCGACCTCGTCTATCACCTGCCGGTCATGCTCGCGCCGCGCTGGGTCGGTTCGCGCAGTCAGCCGATCGCGCTCGAAGACCTGCTCGACTACCTCGTCGGACTGCTCACGGTGGAGGACGACGAGAGCTCGGCCATCTACGACGCCGTCGGCCCGGAAACGCTGACATACGCCGATCTGCTGCGCCAGTTCGGCGAGGTCGTCGGCGAGCGCGTACGAATCATCTCGTTGCCCGTGCTGAGTCCCAGACTCTCCTCCTACTGGCTCGACCTGGTCACCGCGGTACCGGCGAGGATCGCGCGACCGCTGATTGACGGACTCAAGCACGACCTGGTCTCGGACAAGCCCGACGCATTGCGGGAGCTGATTCCGATCGCGCAACGCTCCTACCGCGACGCCGTCGCTCAGGCGCTCGAGGCGGAAGAGTCGGCGGCGCTGACCATTCGCTGGACCGAAGGCGGATTTCGCTACCGCCGCCGACGCCACGACGTCTCCTGGTACGGCAAGTCGGTCCGTGTCGAGACCGCGACCGATCGGTCGGCGGCGCAAGTCTGGAATGACATCAGCTCGATTGGCGGAGAACGCGGCTGGTACTTCACCACCTGGCTGTGGAAGCTGCGCGGACTGATCGATCGAGCGCTCGGCGGGGTCGGCATGCGCCGCGGACGTCGGCATCCGACCGAGCTGCGCGTCGACGATCCGCTCGACTTTTGGCGTGTCGCAGCGATCGAGCCGCGACGCAGCCTGACGCTGGTCGCTGAGATGAAACTACCCGGCTCAGCGGTGCTTGAGCTGTCGGTCGAACCCTTGCATGGCGCCGATACGTCAGCGCCGGGCGCGATGGCGCGGCTCGAGGCGCGCTTTCATCCGGCGGGAACCTGGGGATTGCTCTACTGGTACGCGCTCTGGCCGCTGCACATACTGATCTTCCGACGCCTCGCCCGAGCCTTGGCCGACGGCGTCAAGCGCCCCGCAGCCGCGGGTCGAGCACGTCGCGGAGTGCGTCGCCCAGGAGGTTGAAGCCCAGCACGATCAGCATGATCGCGCCGCCGGCGAAGACCGTCTGCCAGGGATGCAGGTCAAGCGATCCTCGACCCGCCTGAACCATCTGGCCCCAGCTGGGAATGCCTTGCGGTCCGGCGCCGAGGAAGGAGATCGACGCCTCGGCGAGAATGTACGCCCCGATACCGATGCTAAAGGCGATGATCAGCACGGCGACGACGTTGGGCAGCACATGGCGCACCATGATCCGCAAGTCGCTCGCTCCGACGACTCGCGCCGCGAGCACGAACTCGCTCTCACGCACGCCGAGCACAGCTGAGCGAATCAAACGCGTCGTAATCGCGAGTCCCGCCACTCCGAGCCATAAGACCACATTCAGAACGGAGCGCTCCGTGATCTGTGTGAACACCAGCACCAGCACGAGGAACGGAATCGCCTGCAGCATGTCGACCAGGCGCTGAATGAGCAGATCGACGATGCCGGCGTAGTACGCCGAGATCATGCCGATGATCAGTCCGCCAACGACGGCGATCACCGATGCGCCGAGCCCGACGATCAAACTCAGCCGCGAGCCGTGAATCACCTGCGACCAGATGTCGCGGCCGAACTTGTCGGTGCCGAACCAGTGTCCGCCCGACGGCTCGATGAACTGACTGACGATCACCGGCGAGCCGACATCAGGATTGCGAGACAACTCGATCACGGTCGGATTGGCCTTGTAGTCGGGATTCTCCGTCTCGAAAATCTTGTCAGGGTCGTGGCGCTCAATCACCGTGGCGAGCAGCGCCATCATGATGAAGATGAACACGACGATCAGCCCTGAGCCGCCCAACGGCTTGGAGCGCAGGAAGCGAAGCAGGGCGAGCGCCGCGTTGCTCACACGGTCGAGCAGGCTGGGATCCCGCAATGGGACGACGGTGGGATCGACGATCTGAGTCATCTGCGACCCTCCTTACGAGAGCCGAATGCGTGGGTCGATGACGCCGTAGAGGACGTCAACGACGAGGTTGGTGAGCACCGTGAAGACCGCGATGATCAGCACGACCGACTGGAAGACGGGATTGTCTCGGGCGAACAGCGAGGTCAGCACCTTGTTGCCAATCCCGGGGATGTTGAACATGTTCTCAAGGATGACCTGTGAGCCGATGATCGTCGCGACCGTGACCCCCATCACGGTCAGCACGGGCAACAGCGCGTTGCGCAGCGCGTGCCGCATGATCACGACCGACTCGCGCAGACCCTTGGCTCGGGCGGTGCGGACATAATCCTGACGCAGCACCTCGAGCATCTGCGACCGCAGCAGACGCATCGTCGTCGCGGTCCCGGCGAAGCCGCCCGCGAACATCGGGATCAGATACCAGGTGATCGCCTTCTCCGGGTCCTCCCACAGATGCGGCTGTCCGATCACGTCGATCAAGAACAGATCCCACTGCAGCACGAGCAGCGACGCGATCGCCGCCGTCCAGAAGACCGGCGCCGCCAGCGCCAGGATCGCTAGACCGCGCAGCCCGTAGTCGAGCGCCTTGTCCTGGAAGATCGCCGAAATCAGCCCGACAGGAATCGCGACAGTGAAGCCGACGATCATGATCAGGATGCCCAGCTCAATCGAGTAGGGCAGCGAGCGCCCGATCTCGTACCAGACCGAGTTCTGCGTCAGAAACGACGTGCCCAGATCGAGCCGCACCGTGTCCCACAGCCAGTTGGCGTATTGCTCCCAAATCGGCAGGTGAAGGCCGAGGTCGATGCGTCGCTGCTCCAGGCTTGCGGCCGACGCGCCGCCGGAATCAAGGCCGAGCGAGGCGGCGACGAAGTCGCCCGGCAACACGCGAATCGCGAAGAACGAAAACGTGCCGACGAGGAAGACGACGACGATCGCGCCGATCACTCTGCGGATGATGTAAGCCTGCATCGACGCGATCGCTCCGCGTTAGGGTTCCGCCCTACAGACGGAGTGTTGCGATTCGGCAACCGCTCCCGACGAGGCGCGCGACATGCGGCGCGCTCGCCGGGAGCAGGGTAGCTGGATCAGAGCGGAACCGGCGTTGACGCCTGGCGGGTCGCCGCTGACGGGTCGTCCAGATCGAGGTAGTGCTCCATCGCCTGGAGACTGACGGCGAGGAAGTTCCAGCCTTCCTCGTCCGACTTTGTCTCGATCTTGTTGTAGTTGTAGCCGATCCACGGGTAGATGTAGTTGTAGCAAATGCTGCGACCGAACTGCCCGCGCTCCATCACGTAGTCCTGGACATCGCGGATCATCTGGTTCGCGGTTTCGTAGTCGAGCTCCTGCTTGGCCGCGATCAGCGTCTCGTCGATGTACGGGTCGGAGACCTCCCAGTAGTTCGAACCGGCGCCGGTCGTGAAGGCGCCGATCATGTCGGCCCGCGCGTCGGGAATCTCGATGTTCGGGATCCAGCTGAAGAACGGGTCGAAGTCCTTGGCGATCCAGGACGGGATGATCTCCAGGTACGGCTTGGTGATGCCGTTGAACTGGTCGGTGTCGAACGCCTGGTTGAACATCTCGGCGATGATGCCCGGTGTCGCCGACCATGCCGCGCGGGATGCCCACAGTTCCGAGGTGACCCAGTCGATTTGACCCAGGTCGGGACCGCCGGCGGCGTTCCACAGCGCTCGGGCCTCCTCGATGTCGGCGTCCTTGTCGACGCGGTAACCGGGAATCGTCTCGAGCTCTTCCTGTGAGATCGCCCACGATTCCTGCATCCAGCTGACCGGACCCGACACCTTGCCCAAACCGTTGTGCAGCTGCTGAATCAGCTGGCGTCGGTTCGTCGCCAGGTCGATGGCGCGAGTCAGGCGCAGGTCGTTCCAGGGCGGCTTGTTCGACGGCGTGAAGATCGCCACCGTGTTCGCGACGCCCTGGTAGGTCAAGTAGGTCTCGTCAATCAGGTCGTCGTGAATCGCCAGAATCGTGTTCGGATCCGGGTCGGTCATCGAGTCGACCTGCTTCTGCTCGAAGGCGATCCGATACGCGTTGGGGTCCTGGAAGGTCTGCACCCAGACCCAGCCATCGAGGTAAGGCTTGTTGGGCAGACCGTAGAAGTCGTCATTCTTGACGGCCGAGATGCCCTCGCCCGGGTCCCAGCGGGTGAGAATGTTGGGACCGGTGCCGATCACCTTGGAGGCGTCGACCTCGGTGTACTGGTCCTCAGTGCCGCCGACCAGCTCGGGCTGGTTGATCAGGTTGAACTCGTTGGCGAATCCCTGGACGAAGGTCGCGTCCGGCTCGACCAGATTGAGCGTGACGCTGTTGTCGGCCTGGTCGATCGAGGCGACGCCGCCCCAGTAGGCCGAACGGCCGAAGTTGCCCGCCTCTTCGCCGCTCTCAAGCAGCTTGTTGCGCTGGCGGTCGATGTTCCAGACGATGTCCTGCGTGGTCAGCGCGCGGCCAGGAGCGGCGGCCGGGTGGTTCGCGCCCGGGCCCTCCGCGTGCCAGTTGACGCCGTCGCGCATGTGCAGCACGACGGTGGTCGGGTCGGGCGTCTCCCACGTCTCGGCGAGGTCGCCGACGAGTTCGCCCGTGTCCGGGTTCGAGAAGCGCAGCAGCTTTGACTGCACCCGCGCCAGCACCTGCAGCACCGGCGAGGCGACGGTCCGCTGCGCGTCGTACGTCTCGTAGACGTTGGCCGACTGCTCAATCAGGTAGCCGCCGTACTTCTTCTCCGAGACCATCGCTTGCTGCTGCATGACCTGCTGCTGCTCGGCCTGCTCTTCGGTCGTTTGCTCTTGCGTCTCTTGCTGCATGGCCTGTTGGTCGGCCTGCTGCTGCATCGCCTGCTGCTGCATGGCCTGTTGGTCCGTCTGCTGCTGCTGTTGGACCTGCGCGACCGCCTGGGCGTCGTCATCATCGTCGCCGCAGCCGACCAGTGCGATGCCGGCCGCGCCGACGCCGGCCCGCGCCGAGGCGCGCAGAATGCCGCGTCGACTCATCTTGCGGCGGCTCATGCGCTGCCAATAGGATCGTTCGCTCATCGTGCTCTCCTTCGTGCGCCGACCGCGCCCACCTGGCGGACGGCTCGTAAAGTGCGACGATACACCAGAACCTGCGTCTGCGGTACGCATATCACGCCTCGGCGAAGGAATAGCGAGGGAATCGAGTATGCCTCGCGCCGTCCGAGAGCTGACGCTTCGCGCCATGCCGATCTGGCTGCTGCGCCAGTATCTCGAACAGCTGGGCGCGCGTCCGATCGAGCCGCCGCCGCCAGGCCCGACCGATCCGGACGGCGTCGTCCGCGCGGATGCAGCCATGGCCGGCGACGGTTGGATGGTCCTCTGGCGCAGCGAGCAGCGCGCCATCCATCCGCGTCTGCCGACAAAGATGGACGAGCATCACTTCGTCTTCACTGCCGAGTCAGAGGCGGCCCTCGACGAGTTGCTCGAGCGCTTCATGCGCAAAGCCCACCGCGGCGGCGGCTGAGCAGGTATTCTGAGGCGTAGACGGGGGCGCTCTTATGGTTCAGGCGAGCCACGCAACACAGCAAGTCACTGACGACGACCGGTCGTCTGAGAACATCCAAGACCCTACTGAGGTTGGTGACTGGCTCGACTCCGATGACTTCGATCAGATTCCGACAGACCTCGCTGTTGTGCAACGCGGTCTCATGTCGCCTTGGCAGTTGATCAAGTCTTTGTTCGGCAAAGACGATCGTCGATTTAGGATCTAGCGCTATACCGCCAGCAGCAATGCGGATGCGGCGAACAGCAATACGTCGCCCGCCCAAAGCAACACCGCCGTAGCGGCGAATCGTCCCTTGGCCCTCAGCGCACGCTCGTTCGCGCGGACTGCGCGGGTGATCCGTTCGGCAGCCCATATTGCTTGCTCGTCTTCGCTCGCCGTACGGCTGAGCTGCCGCGCGTCTTCCAACGCGGGGCCCAGAAACAGCGCTCGGTTGACCAGTCCATAGGCCGTCACAGCAACCAACACCACATACACCGCGCCGCCAGCGAGCAACAGCGACAGCACTGCAGGATGTTCAATGATGTTCTCGTAGCTGCCCAATGCGGAGAACAACACGACCAGCGCAATTGCCGCAGTAAACACCGTGGCGAGTCTGGTGTTCAGCTCACGCATCTGCGCCAACTGTTCGTCGAGACGCCAGCGGGCTACCTCGTAGAAGACCTGTTCCGCCATCACGCCTCCAGCGGACAGCCTATGCCAGACCTATCATGGCGACGGACGTAAGCGAACTCTGGAGAGCCACATGCCGGGACCGCTCGACGGCGTGCGAGTGTTCGACCTCACTTTGTGGATGGTCGGACCTTGGGCATCGATGCAGCTGGGCGCGCTCGGCGCTGATGTGATTCACATCGAGCAGCCCGGCGTCGACCCGCGAACGCTCGGCGCTGGCGTCCCGCCGGCGATTCAGGGCACCTCAGTCGGTTACATCACTTGGAACATGAACAAACGAGGACTGTTCCTCGATCTCAAGTCGGCCAGCGATCGCCAGATCGCATACGAGCTGCTGCAATCCTGTGATGTCTTCATGATCAACATGCGACCCGGCGCCGCCGAACGCATGGGCGTTGGCTATGAACAGGTTGCGGCAATCAATCCGAAGATCATCTACACGGCGATCACCGGATGGGGCGAAGTCGGCCCGATGCGCGACAAGCCTGGCGCGGACGTGCAGTGTCAGTACTTCACGGGCTTCTGGTCGGTCAACGGCAAACGCAACGGACGGCCTGAGGTCTATCGACACTTCACTCAAATGGACGCCAGCACCGGCAACGTCGCCGCACAAGCAACACTAATGGGACTCTTGTCCCGCAAACGCACAGGGCGCGGACAGCGCATTCATGTCGGCATGCTGCGAGCAGGCATGGCGCTCCAAAGCGGACGGATCGCTGAACATCTCGCCACTGGAGCGCAGCACGAACCGCTCGGCTCCGCAGGCTATGCCGCGGCGCCCGATCAGGCGTTTCAGTGTCAGGACGGCGAGTGGATCGGCGTCGCCGCCACTTCCGAGGACGAATGGCTGCGACTCTGCCAGGCGATGAGCGCCTCCGAAGCGCAAGCGGATGGACTCGATCAGCTGTCTCGAGACCCGCGATTCGCGACCAACCTCGACCGCGTCGCCCGACGCGATCAGCTCGCGGCTCTGCTGTCGAACGCATTTCGTCAGCGCCCGCGACAGTACTGGATGCTGCGTCTCGTCGACGCCGACGTGCCCTGCGGTTTCCCGATCTCATTCGAGTCGCTCCAGCATCACGCGCAAGCGATCGAGAACGGCTACCTGCGCGAAGTGAGCACCTCAGGTTGGGGCGACGTCTGGACCGGCGGCCCGCCCTGGGATCTGTCGCGCACGCCGGCAAGGTGGTTCGGTACGCCCCTGCCAGGAGAGCACACGGGCGACATCCTCGATGAACTCTCGCAACGCCGAACGGGCGCGGCCGACCCAGCCCCTGCGATCGGCGACTAGGATGCCAGGCCCCCTGGATGGTTACCGAGTCGTCGAAGTCGGCGAAGGCGTCGCCGGACCATATGCCGCGATGTCCCTGGGCGACGCCGGCGCCGACGTGATCAAGATTGAGCCGCCCACTGGCGATCGGGCGCGTGGTTGGGCGCCGCAAACATCAAACGGCGACTCCGCGCTGTTTCAAGCGCTCAATCGGAACAAACGGGGCATCGCGCTCGATTGGTCATCCAACACCGACATCGACATCGCGCAACGGCTGTTGACTCAGGCGGATGTCGCCATCGTTGACAAGCGCAACCTTCCCGAGAAGCTGCAATGGGAGTCGCTCGACGCTCCAGGCTTGGTCTACTGCGCGCTCTCCGGTTTCGGCCGCCAGGGTCCATGGAGCGCGCGTCCGGCATCGGAGCTCGCCGCCCAGCTCGCGAGCGAGGCGACTGCATCCCTCGGCGTGCTCGGCGAAGAGCCCGTGCGGCACGGCGGCGACATCGGCTCGATGTACGCGGCGAACTACGCCATCCAGGCCATTTGCGCCGCGCTCTACGCTCGTGATGACACCGACCCGTCGCGCCCGACTGGTGGACAACGAGTCGAAGTGTCACTCTTCGGCAGCCTCCTGGCGATGCGCTCGACCCTGTGGGTCGCGCTCTCTAATCCCGACGAGTGGTGGGGATTCCACCTCGACTCATACGTCAAACCGCCCGACCACGGCTATCAGTGCCGCGACCTGCCGATCTACTTTTCGCTCGCCCGAACCCGCGGCGATGCCTTCGAGGCGCTGCTCGATGAGCTAGGCATGAGCTGGGCTAGGTCGCATCCCGACTTCGATCGCCTGCGCACAGACGGCGCGGGCGGTGCGGGACGCTACGCGGCCGAGCTGAAGCCGCTCTGGGAGCGGGGATTCGCCAAACACGACGCCGAGCGTGTGATCGACATCGTCGAGCGTCACGGCGGCTGGGCTTTTCCGATGCACGACTATGAGCGGCTCAGCCGCGACCCGCAGGTCGCCGCAGTCGGCGCCATCGCGTCGGTCGACCAAGGCAACGGCTCAATGCTTGAGCAGGTCGCTCCGCCATGGGACTTCGAGGAGACGCCGGCGACGATCAGAAGGCCCGCGCCAAGGCTCGGCGAACACCAGTCGGAAATCTTGGCCGAACTCCAGGACTAACCGAGAGTCGGTTAGGTCCGAACCGGTCGGAAGACCGGCAATGTGATTTCGTCGTTGACCTTGCGGAAGTCGACTTCGACCGCCAGATCGCAACTGACGTCTGCGTCGTCAATCTCCACAAGCGTCGAGTACATGTAAGGGCCCTCGTCGAGCTTGATCAAGGCGACCGTGTAGGGGTACTCCTCCGGCGACCAGCCGGGGAAGTACTTCTGCCACATGCGAATCCACGACCATACCGTGCCTGTACCTGAGATTGGGCGCCATTCCCAGTTGTCTTGCAGACATCGCGGACAAGCCTCCGCCGGCGGAAACCAGGGCAGGTCGCAGATGTTGCAAAACTGAATCTGCAGCACGCCCTCGCGACAGCCATCCCAGAATGGCTTGGTCAGCGCCGTGACTGGCGGCAACGGCTTCTGTTCGACCCGTGCGTTTGATGCGTCGGCTGAGGGGGTAGTCATCGATCGTCCCGCTTCAGGATGTGTCCGGTCGCGAGCGGCGCGGCGCAGGCGTAGAGACCGTACCGCGCGTCTGCGACCTGGCGCTCGCCGCACTCATGCCGCAGCTGACGCACCGCTTCGACGTGCAGCGCCCAGCCCTGCATGTACGACTCGCTGGTGTGACCGCCGCCCGTGTTCAGCGGCAACTCGCCATGCAAACCAATGCGATCGGGCGTAATCCAGTCGCCGCCCTCGCCGCGCTCGCAGAAACCCATGCCCTCGAGCGTAAACAGGATCGTCGGCGTGAAGTTGTCGTACAGCTGAGCGAACGCAAGATCGTCTCGCTGCGCCTCTGACACCGCAAACAGATCATCGGCGATCTGCGACATCGGCTCGTGCCAGAAGTCATCGGCTACATAGACGGGCGTAATGTCCGACGCCTGAGACGTCGCATGCACGAGCACCGGAGTGTGCTTGAGATCGCGCGCCCGCTCGGCCGACGTAACGATGAAGCAGACTCCGCCGTCGTTGATCAGGCAGTAATCGAACAGGCACAACGGCTCGGCGATGTAGCGCGCGCCGTTGTAGTCATCCATCGTGATCGGCCGCTGCATCACGGCATTCGGATTGAGCGCGGCGTTGGCCCGATTCGATATCGCGAGATGCCCGAGCGGTTCGGTCGTCGTGCCATAGCGATACTGGTGCCGTCGGAACATCATCGACGTCACAGCCCCAGGCGATGTCATGCCGTACGGCGCTTCGAACATCGCCTGGGTCGAGACGCCGCGATTCTCACCGCCGTATCGCGCGCCCGCCGAGCGGCCGTTGTTGCCGTAGATGCAGGCCACGACGTCAGCCATGCCATTCGCGACGGCCAACGCCGCGTACTGCAGCGCGATTCCGGATTGGCGGCCCTCGCCAGGTAGCACATTGACGAAGCGTGGGTGGCGTAGCCCGATCATCTCGCACATCCGGCCGTAATGCGGCAATCGCGAGACGATCACGCCGTCGACATCCGTGCGCTTGAGTCCGGCGTCAGCGAGCGCCTCGCGGAAAGCGATCAGCCCAAGCTCGTACGCCGAACGCTCAGGGTCGAGGTCGCGGTAAATGGCGCCGAACTCAGTCGTGCCAACGCCGACAATGGCGGTCTTGTCCTGCAGATTGCGGAGTTCGCTGCGGTCGCTCATACCAGGAGTCTAGGCCGCCCTCACCGCCGCGACCGGCAAGCGACGCAGTTGCAGCTGCCGTAATCCTTAACGAGGCGCACCAGGCCATCCAGTCGGGAACCTTCGCTGCCGTTGAGAGCAGGTACAAGTTGGGTCAAAACGGAGTCGTCGCCGTGCATGTATGCCGGGTGAGTCCAATAGGCGATAGAATCCGCGAGTTGAACGAGGCGGCTCACTTTGCTGTCTACAAAGAGAGGTACTTCGGCATAGCTCTCCATCTTGCCGATGCGCCGCCAAGGGGGACGACCAGTGCTCATCGGACTGGCGTGTAGCTCAGCGCCCTGGACAGGAGCCGGAAGTCGTTGGGCGATGTCCTCAACCGCCTGCGCCAACGGCCAACAGTCCTGCTCGTGCAGCGCTACACCGCCCACGACGAAGTAGTCGGAGTCAGAGTGAACTGAGCCAGACTCGTCGAGATAGAGGAGATACAAGGCACTCGTCCGAGAGTGCGAGTGGCAGGAAGGCGGGGGACGATTCCCGCTGGCCACCAGCAAAGCGGCTAGAAGCGCTCGCCCACCTGCACCTCCGATTCTACTCTGGTCCGATCCGATGTCAAGGACTCACGCCAGCCCCAGGACGGGGCGAGCGTTGGCGCACAGCACTTGCTCCAACTCGTGATCGGTCAGTCCGCTGCGCAGCAGCTGCAGGACTTGAGGCTGCTGATCGGCGCCCGGAGCGTCGGAGCCGAACAGCACCCGTTCGACGCCAAGCGTGCGAATCAGACGCGCCGAGTCCTCCAAGGCGCACGCGCGGCGACCGTCGCGACAGGCGAAACGCCCGTCGTTGAAGCCACCGGCAGTGTCGAACAGCACCTGCGAGAATCGTTTCGCGATGTCGAGCCGCTGATCCCAGTACGCGCCTGGCATGTGAGCCATGATGAACTGCAACCGCGGAAACCGCTCGAACACAGGTATGAAGTGGTCTGGCATGCCGTAGACGTCGTCGCCGGGACCGCCGCGCAACGCCCCGGTGTCGCTGAGAATCGGCAAGCCCAACTCCTCCAGTCGCGCGTAAAGCGGCATCATGCGTTCGTCGGCGGGGAAGTAGCGTCCCAGGCCCGGATGCATCTTGACGCCGCGCGCGCCTAACGCGACCCCGCGCTCCAACTCCTCCATCATCAGCTCGGTCTCGCCCCACGTGCCGATGTCGCAACACAGAAACGTGCGAATTCTGGAGTCATCCGCTTGACGAGCCAACGTCCAACTGTTGAAGTCGCGCACACGCTGACGCAGCATGGCGTACAACTCTTGGTCGGTCGCCTGCGGTCGACGCGCGCGCTGTTGCTCAAACATCTCTGGCACGACCATGTAGTTGAGCCCAACGATCGCCTCAACGTCGTTGCGCGTCATGTACTCGCCGCAATCGTCGCCGTTGGCCCAGCGCCACTCGAGCGGCAGGCCCGGTCGAGGAAAGACGATTGCCTCCTGCTCTGCCGTCCGACAGAGGTGAACATGCACGTCAATCACGGTCGGCATCTGCGCACCTCTCTACTTGCTCCATCAGCCCGATGGACGTTCGGGTAAACGCGCGGCGAGGAAGTCGGCGTAGTGCGTGGTTTCATGCTCAGCATCACGCGCGACCGCGCCCGCCCGCATGTGCAGCGCGCAGCCAGGATTGTTGGTGATCAGCGTGTCGCAGCCCGTCGCAGCGACGCAGTCGAGCTTGCGACCCAAAATGCCCGCGCCGACCTCGGGTGCGGCGAGCGACGTCAGACCGCCGAAGCCGCAGCAAACCTCCGCCTCGTCAAGCGGCAGCGTCGCCCCGCCGGTCAGGCGCTCGACCAACTGGTCGATCCTCGCGAACGCATCGCCGCGATTCGACGCCTGACAAAACCGATGCACCGCCGCCGAGTCGACGCCGTCGTCTCCCAAACACCCATCAAGTAGGCGTCCAGGACCATCGAGCCATTCAGCCAAGTCATGCATGCGACCACTGACCGCCTCAGCTCGCGCGAGCCACTCTGGATCGTCACTGAACAGTTGCGGCCAGTGTTCGCGCATCGCGATCACGCAGCTCGGGGCCGGGGTCACGATGTCGCGGTCGCCCTCCAGCGCTTCAATCGTGTGTTCCGCCATCGTCCGTGCGCGATCCCAGTCGCCCGCGTCGAACGCGGGCAGGCCGCAACAGTGCTGTCGTTCCGGGATAGACACCGACGCGCCGCCCGCCTCGATCAACCGCGCGGTCGACTCGACCGTCGCGGGCAGCAGTCGATCGGCGAGGCACTGCGCGAACAGGTCGACTGTGGCGCCGCTGGCGGGCGTCTCGGCGATGGCCGGCTGCATCGGTCGGCTGCGCGCCAGCGACCGTCCAGGCCGCAGCGGCAACGCTGGTATGCGACGCCATCGCTGACGTCGCGGCAGCGGCAGGCGCAGATGCTCGCGCCGAACCAAACCGCACGTTCGAGCGAGCGTCGAGAGCCACGCGCCGGTTCCAAACAACGCCCGCATGAGACGAGGACGAGCCCACGCCCTGAGCGCGATCCGTTCCCACAGTGGCGCGTGCCCCGCTGCAGTGGCTCGGCGGCGCACATGCAGAATCTGCGTTGGCAACGGAATCGCGACCGGGCAGACCGTCTCGCAAGCGCCGCAGGACACGCACAGACCCTGCGGGCCGGCCGCCTCTTCGACGCTGTGGTGAAAACTCGTGTTGACCAGCCCAATCGCGCCCGTGTAGATGTGGCCAAAGGTGTGTCCGCCGACCACCTGGTACGGCGGACAGACGTTGGCGCAGGCGCCGCAGCGAATGCAGCGCAGCGCCTCGCCAATCACGCCCGCGTCTCGCATCCGCCGACGCCCGTTGTCGAGCAGAATGATGTGCATCTCTTTGCCCGGCTGCGCGCCGGTGATGCACGTCGTGTACGTGCTTAATGTTTGACCTGTCGCCGAGCGCGGCAGTAGCTGCAGCTGACGCTCGGCGTCGGACCAGGTCGGAATCAGCTTCTCGATCCCGGCCGTGACGAAGTGCACGTCAGGCATCGACGTCGCCAGACGCATGTTGCCCTCGTTGGTGACGACCATGATGCTGCCGCTCTCGGCGATCAGCGCGTTCGCCCCCGTGAGCCCGGCCCCAGCCGACAAGTAGTGCCGCCGCAGACCCTCGCGCGCGCTCGACACCATGGCCGGGATGTCGTCTGGATCAAACGTGCGATCCAGCTCCTCTCCTAGAATCTCGGCCACGTACTGACGCTTCTGATGAATCGCCGGCATGACCAAGTGCGACGGACGCTCCTCGGCGAGCTGCAGCAGCCACTCGCCCAAGTCCGTCTCGATCGCGGTGATTCCGAACCGCTCGAGCTCGTGATTGAGGTCGACCTCTTCCGAGACCATCGACTTGCTCTTCACGACCAGGTCGACGCCGCGCGCTCGGCAGACATCGGCGATGTACTCGACCGCCTCCTGCGCCGTCGACAGCTCGACCACCGTGGCGCCTGCCGCCTCGGCGTGGCCGCGAAACTCGGCGATCGTCTCGTCGAGCCGCTCGAGCGTGCGATCCTTGACGGCGGCGAACTCTCGGCGCAGATCATCGAATGACCGCTCGGTCCGCTGTTCGAGGCGACGCACCTGGGCGTCGCGGCTCTCGCGCCAGGATCGCTGAAAGTCCAGCAGCCGAGGCGCAAGCTCAGGATCGGCGAGCGAACGTCGATAGCGCTCGCGGAAGGGGCGAATCACGGCAGCACCGCGACAGTCAGACGGCTCGGCCCCTGCACGCCGATCGTCAGCGACCGCTCGATGTCAGCCGTCCGCGATGGGCCAGTGACAAACGTCGCGTAGGCGGCGGCGCGCGGCTGTGTCGAGAGCCAGGCGAAGCCTTCGGCGAGCGTGTCGACGATGTCCACCTCCCGCAGCGCCACGATCAGATGATGCGTCAGCAACGACACCGCTCGATCGGCCGCGCTCGGCTCCACCAGCAGCACCGAACCGGTCTCGGCGACGCCGAGCGCCGCGACCGTAATGCCGACAGCGCGATCCGCGACCGAACCTAACGGATCAGTATGATCAGGTACTTCACCTTGTTGCAGCGGGTTGTACGCATCGGGCGACACTACCGGTTGTTCGTTACTGAGCGCATGCGCATAAGCCCACAACTCGCTCCAGGAGCTGCAACGCAGTGACTCGCCCTGCGCGCCCTCGAGGCGCTCGAAAAACTGCGTTACCTGGTCCATTGTCGTGGTCATGCGAGCAGTCTAGCAGTTGACCGGGATGCCGCCGACAGAAGTGGTTGTATGCTCGACGCACTGGCAGAGCCCGAGCGCGGAGATGGAGACCGGACGATGATTGAACTCTCTGAGGCGGAACGGCTGCTGCAGCAGACTGTGCGGGACTTTGCGCGTCGAGCGATCGATCCGATCGCCGATGATATTGATCGCGACGATCAGTTTCCCCGACACTTGTGGCCAATGCTAGGTAATCTCGGACTGCTAGGCGTGACGATCGAAGAACAGTACGGCGGGTCGGACGCCGGTCTCTTGGCGGGAGTGCTAGCGACAGAAGAGATCGCTCGCGCCAGCGCGTCTGTTGCGTTGTCTTACGGGGCGCACGCCAACTTGTGCGCCAACAACATCGCAGCGAATGGCAGCGAGGCGCAGAAAGCGCAGTACTTGCCAAGCTTATGTGACGGCTCACAGATCGGCGCGTTGGCGCTCACTGAGCCTGAGGCGGGTTCCGACGCGATGGGCATTCGTACAACCGCTGTGCGCGACGGCGATGTGTATCGACTCAACGGCAGTAAGATGTTCATTACCAACGGTTCAGTCGCCGATACCTTCGTGTTGTACGCAAAGACCGAAGCAGACGCTGGATCGCGTGGTGTGACGGCGTTCATCGTTGAGTCGTCGTTCGATGGCTTCAGCGTCGGCCAGGTGCTCGATAAGGTAGGACATCGAGGGTCGCCGACTGCGGAGTTGCTCCTGGATGACTGCATCGTGCCCGCTTCCAATGTGCTGCGCGGCGAGGGACAGGGCGCCGGCGTGATGATGCAAGGTCTGGCCGTCGAGCGAGCGTTTCTCGCCGGCGAGCCCCTGGGCATCGCCCAGGCCGCGCTTGATGAGGCCGTGTCATACGCGCGCACGCGCAAGCAGTTCGGACAGCGCATCGGGAACTTTCAGCTGATACAAGCAATGTTGGCCGACATGTATACGGAGCTTGAAGCGGCTCGTTGGTTGGTCTATCGCACAGCGCATTTGGTCGAAGAGTCGGCCGCGCAGGGTGTTCGCAGCAACAAGGAAGCGGCAGCGGCGATCTTGTACTCCGCCGAGATGTCAAGCCGCGTCGCCGACAAGGCTGTGCAGATTCATGGCGGCTACGGCTACATGAACGAGAGCCGCGTCGCGCGTTACGTGCGCGACGCCAAGCTACTGGAAATCGGCGCCGGCACATCAGAAGTGCGCCGCATGCTGATCGGCCGAGAACTGATCGGCCCCGAGTAAGACCATTGAGGATGAACCTCCTTCCGATCCCCTCTCCCCAGCGGGGAGAGGGTTAGGGTGAGGGGGCGCCCAGCAGGATGCTGCGGCCCTGCCCATAGGCGTCCAGGGCTCTTGCCCGTAGACCTTCCGCGTCCGCGCTGCCGATTGGATGGTCGACCAGCGCGTAACGGAAGTCAGGCATACCCAACGTTTTGGCGATCATCCGACCGGTCGGGTCAAACGGTTGCGTGCAGAGCACCAGACTGGGCTTGCCGTACTGCTCAAAGGACACGCCGTCGTGCACACTGCACGTCGAGCAAGATCCTCAATCGCCCACCGCTGTGATCAGGAAATCGACGTCGTTGGCGATCCGCTCCAGCACCTGCGGCTCGGCGATCCGACTCGCGTTGCGCTTGCCGCTGTCGACCACTACCTCGCAGCGTTCCCGTTCAGCGAACACTTCCGCCGTGTAGCGCAACAACCGATCGGCATTGACCTTGCCGTTGGAGAACAGGCCAATGCGCAGCCCCTCAATCGTCTGCAGGCGCGGCGCGGCGCTGAACCCGGTCGGGGTCGGTTGGCCGGTCGGGTCGAGCAGTTCCAGCGACATTACCGTCTCCGTACTAAACGTCAGCGAGTCATCAACGAGCGTGTGTCAGCAGTCGAGACAAACGCCAATCGCCTTGGTCTGATAGATCGAATTGCGGCCCCGACTCCACGAGGGTAGGAAGGCGGAATGTCCGCCCGCCTCGCCGCCCGCGACGACGAGCAGGATGTCATCGGGCGAGCGCCCGCGATGGAAACGGCCGTCTGCGACTGCGCGCTCGCCCTCGGCGAGCCCGTCAGACACTTGACCGTCGGGCCACTTGCCCGAGTTGAGCAGTTCGTCTGACCCGCGACTGGCATGTTCAAACAGATACTGCTGCACGTCCGCTCGAGACATGCCGCCCGAGGCGGCGATCTGCGCATGCTCGGGCGACATCACGACGAGCGACTGCCCATCGGTCAGCGCGCCGAGCGAGGCCATGGCGTCGGCGAAGGTGTTGAGCAGCGCATTCGGATCGCTCGTGTAGTGATTCTCGATGTTGTAGAAGCCCGAGGCGGCGAACACAGTCGCCGTCGATACCTCGGGCGGGAAACCGAGGCTCTCGTGCAGCGGTTCCCAGGGGCTGTTCAGGATGTTCTCGGCGATGCAGCAGGCGAACTTGCCCGGCCAGCCGGTGGTCGAGCGGTCAGAGACGCCGGGGATCATCTGGAAGACATTCATGATCACGAGTCGGACCGCGCGGCCGATGGTGGCATTGGCGCGGTTGCCAGGACCGAACACGTTCACGCTGGCGTTCATGCCGATCTCATCGCGGATGTCGCCCGAGATGACAATTGCGGGCGTCGAGCCGCCGGTGCTCGCCGTTGATCCGTGGAAGTTGTAGGCGTCTTCGTTCATCGCCTCCAACGCGGCCAGCACGGTCGGGAAGTACTGCGGCAGACAGCCGGCCATGACCGCGTTGATCGCAGCCGACTGCACGTCGCATTCTCGCCCAGTCGCTGAGTGTCGCGCGACGACCTCCTCGGGCGGCCGACCAGCGGCGGCGAGAAATCGCTCGACCCGCTCGCGGACGGGCGGGACGACGGGCAGACCGTCGGTCCAGCCCTGCTCATAACACCAGTCGATGGCGGAGAGTTCGTCGGAGATCGTGTGCGTGCGAGTTGACGTGGTCATGAGGCTGAGTCTAACCGCGCGCCGCAAGCAGGATTTGGCTGTCTGGACGCCTAGACTGGCAGGTGCGACGCGTCGGCAGCGGCGCCGGACCGGTCGGTGAAGAGGCGGCGATGGCCCAGCGCAATGGCAGCGGCCCGGCGGTCGACGCCAGCCCGGACGGACGGCCATCCCCCGACGACGATCGACCCCTGGTCAGCGGTCCATCGCTCGGCCCGGTTCCGTACTACTGGGTCGCCGCGGCTGTGGTCTGCGTCGGCACCTTCCTCGGCGTCGTCGACAACTCGATCACTAACATCGCCCTGCCCACGATGAGCACCGAGTTCGGTCGACCGACCGACGACGTGATCTGGGTCGCGCTCTCGTTCATCGTCGTTAGCACGGGACTCTCGTTGACGATGGGTCGGCTGGGCGACCTCTACGGCCGCAAGATGCTGTACGTGCTCGGCTTTGTGATCCTGACGCTGGCGACCGGTCTGTCGGCGATATCGGGCTCGCTCGAGGAGCTGATCGGCACGCGGATCGTGCAGGCGATCGGCTCGGCGATGACTATGGCGAATGGCGCGGCGATTATCACGGCCGCGTTTCCGCCGTCGAAGCGCGGCACCGGGCTTGGGCTGATGGTCTCGACCGTGGGCGCCGGCGCCATGGCCGGACCAGCTCTGGGCGGCGTCCTGATCGACCTCTTCGATTGGCGCGCCATCTTTTGGACCCGCGTGCCGTTCGGACTCGTCGGCGCGTTTCTCGCCTGGCGGCTGCTGATTGACGGTCCGGCGGAAAACCGTCCGCGCGGCCTCGACATCCCCGGCGCGCTGTTGCTCTTCGGCCTCTTGGGATTCCTGACCTTTGGCATCAATCGCGGCGGCAGCGTCGGTTGGACATCCCCGTTCATGCTGACCGTGTTTGCGTTGAGTTTGCTTTGTCTGATTGGGTTCATCGTCGTCGAGCGACGCGCCTCGTCGCCAGTGGTCGACCTTGGATTGTTCAAAGGCCGCGGTTTCAGCTTCGGCGTCTCGGCCGCGATCCTGCAGTTCATGGGTATGAGCG
Source organism: Dehalococcoidia bacterium (assembly GCA_965221705.1). Taxonomy (GTDB): domain Bacteria; phylum Chloroflexota; class Dehalococcoidia; order Bin125; family Bin125; genus Bin125. The sequence continues at coordinate 1,600,045 of OZ244908.1, read as the reverse complement.
CATCGCTCTATCTGACGCCCTGGCTCTGGCAGTTCGGACGCGGATTCACGCCGATCGAGGTCGCCGCTGTGATGCTGCCCATGCCGATGGCGATGATGCTCTGGTCGCCCGTGTCGGCCGCTTCTCCGACCGTCTCGGCTCGCGCCCGCTGACGACCGCGGGCATGGTGATGGTCTGCGCGGCGTTGTTCCTGCTCTCGCGCACGACGGCTGAGACTTCGGCGATCGACTTCGGCCTGCGCATGTTGCTGCTCGGAATCGGCACCTCGACGTTCAGCTCGCCCAATACGTCGGTGATCATGTCGGCGGTGCCGCCGCAGCAGCTGGGCACGGCGTCGGCCGCGCAGACGACCGCCAGGACGATAGGCAACGCGATCGGCGCCGCAGTCTGGGTCGCGATCTTCGTCTCAGTAGCGGGCGCAGTCGGCGAAGAGGTGCGGCAGCCTGGACTGATCATCGACGGCTTCCGCGTGGCGCTGCTCGTCGCCGCGATCGCGACCGCGCCGGCGATCCTGTTCTCCCTGGTCGGTGGACAACGCGGCGTCCGCGCCGCTGCGGAAAAGGCGTCTCAGGGCGCTCAGGTTATCCGCGAGGCGATCGAGCAGGAGATCGCGCTCATGGTGCCGCTCGTTCGCGGACAGAAGGCGTCCCTGCACGATCGCCAGATAGAGCGATCCAGCAACGGGCGCGGCCGGAGAGCAAACATGGATGCGAGCGTGGAGGCGAACGGCCGCGAGTCTTCGCAACCTGCGAAGCAAGTGGAGAGGGAGTTGACGTGAGCGCCGATCAATCAAACGAGCAACACGAGCTTAACGAGCAAGATCGACGACACGTGATCGTGGTCGGCGCGGGCAACGCGGCGCTCTGCGCTGCGCTGGCGGCTCGCGAACAGGGCGCGCGCGTGACCGTGCTCGAGAAGGCCCCCGAAGGCGAGCGCGGCGGCAACACCTACTTCACCGGCGGCGGGTTTCGCTTCCCCTACGACGGCATGGCGGACATACAACGGCTCATCCCCGACCTCTCAGACGCCGAGATTGCGCGCGTCGATGTCGGCGCCTACAGCTCGGCGACGTTCCGAGACGACCTGGCGCGGGTCACCGACGGCCTGATCGACGACGGCATGGCGACGACGCTCGTGCGCGAGTCCGCGCCGACGATGCAGTGGCTGCACGAACAGGGCGTCAGCTTCGCGCTGATGACCGGCCGCCAGGCGAACGAGGTCGATGGCAAGCTCGTCTTCTACGGCGGCCTCACCGTCGAGGCCGTCGGCGCGGGCAAGGGACTGTCCGATCAGGAGTTCGCCGCGGTCGAACGCTCCGGCTGCGAGGTCCGCTACGACGCGAAAGTGGTCGATCTGCTGCGCGACGGTCGACGAATCACCGGCGTCGAGTTGTGGACCGCCGACGCCGTCGAGCAGCTTGAGGCCGACGCGGTCGTGCTCGCCGCCGGCGGCTTCGAAGCCAACGCCGAGATGCGCACCCGCTATCTCGGTCCCGGTTGGGACATGGCCAAAGTGCGCGGCAGCCGATTCAACACCGGCGACGCCATCCGCGCCGCGATCGACGCGGGCGCGCAGCCCTATGGCAACTGGTCAGGCGCGCACGCCGTCGCCTGGGACCTCAACGCCCCGCCGACGGGCAACCGCATTGTGGCCGACTTGTACCAGAAACACTCGTATCCGTATGGATTGATCGTCAATCTCGACGGAGAACGATTCGTCGACGAAGGCGCAGATCTACGCAACTACACCTATGCGCGTTACGGTCGGGCGATTCTCGCTCAGCCGCAACGAGCCGCGTTTCAGCTGTTCGATCAGCGCACCGCGCATCTGCTGCGCGACGAGTACCACGTCCGACAGGTCACCATGGCGCAAGCCGACACGATCGCGGAGTTGGCCGAGGCGTTGGGGGTCGACGCCGTCGGCCTCGGGCGTACGATCGAGGCCTACAACGCAGCCTGTCCAGCTGACGGCGCCGATCGATTCAATCCGTCGACGCTAGACGGCGTTTGTACCAACGGGCTCGCACTATCAAAGTCGAACTGGGCGTTGCCGTACGACTCGCCGCCATATCTCGGATACGCCGTGACCTGCGGGATCACATTTACGTTTGGCGGACTCAAGATCGACTCGCGCAGCGCGCAGGTGCTGGACACGGAAGATCGACCGATCGGCGGACTGTACGCCGCCGGAGAACTGGTCGGCGGCCTCTTCTACAACAACTACGCCGGCGGGTCAGGACTAATGGCTGGCAGCGTGTTCGGTCGACTCGCCGGTCGCAGCGCGGCGACGGAACAACCAGATGTCGGACGCTGAGGTCGACAGCATCCTCAACGGACTGGCGGCTGCGCCGCAGCCGCTGCGGACGCCCGGCATGCGCGCCGTCGCCCGAGCGGCCGCGCGTCGTTTGCGCGAACGCTCTGCCGACGACGTGTTGGCAATCGCTGACCAGCTCATCGATCACGACGCCGACGGCGCCCGCGCCGCAGCGATTGAGCTGGTCTTTCGACACCGCGCCGCTCGCGAGGCGCTCGATTGGCGTTGGCTGGAGCGGCTCGGACGCACGCTTGACGGTTGGGCGTCCGTCGATCACTTCGCCCGTCAGCTCAGCGGTCCGGCCTGGCAGCGGGGTCAAATCAGCGACGCGCGGGTACGTCGGTGGGCGACCTCGGCGGACTTCTGGTGGCGGCGCGTCGGATTGGTCTCGACAATCGCGCTCAACGAGCGTCATCTCGGCCGCGGTGACGCTGCGCGGACGCTCGCGATCTGTGAGCTGTTCGTCGACGAGCGCGCCGACCTGCATGTCAAGGCGCTGAGCTGGGCCCTGCGCGAGCTTGGCCTGCGTGATCCCGAAGCGGCCTTGCAGTTCATCACCGAGCGAGAAGACCGCTTGGCGCCGCGCGTCGTTCGTGAGGTCCGCAACAAGCTCGAGACGGGCCACAAACAGGGAAGGCCCTCCGAGGCGATGCAACGCCGCATGGCGAAGCGCAAGCGGTAGGGCGCCGCTGACGCCCAGAGCCCTCACCCCAGCCCTCTCCTTGAAGGGAGAGGGAGCCTCTGATCCCCTCTCCCTTCAAGGAGAGGGTGAGGGTGCGGGGGCCCCTCTACACGCAGGTGGGCCAGCTGGCGAGCTCTTTGTACTGACCGCGTGGCGGAGGCGTCACAGGAAAACGTTGTATGCCCTCAAGCAGCCATCGCCTGGTATCCGCCGGATCGATGATCTCGTCCAGGTTCATGATTCCGGCTGCGCCCCAGGGCTCGTGTCCGAGCGTCCACTCATCGATCAGTCGCTGCCGCTCGGCGTCGGGATCGCCGGCCTCGGCGATATCGCGCGCGTGGACGACGTTGACGCCGACGCCGGGATCCATGAACGAGATCTCAGCGCCTGGCCAGGCGGTGACCAGCGCGTTGTCCATGCTGCCGCCCGAGAGCGAGAAGTAGGCGAGCCCGAACGCCTTGCGCAGCACGACGGTGAATCGCGGCACGGTCATCAACGCCAGCGCCTCGAGGAACATGATCGCCTTGTGCAGCAGTCGCGCATGCTCGGGTTGCGAACCGACGATGAAGCCCGGCACGTCCTGCAGCCAGACCGTAGGGATGTTGAACGCCTCGCACATGCAGAGGAACTGCGTCGCTTTGTCGCAGGTGTTGGGATCGAGCGCGCCCGCGTTGAACATCGGATTGCTGGCCAGGATGCCGACCGTTTGACCGCCGATGCGCCCCAGCGTCGTGATCAACGAGCGGCCGAAGCGCGGCTTCATCTCAAGCAACTCGCCATCGTCGACGATGCGTCGCAGCACGCGATGCATGTCGTATGCGCGCTGTCGTCTAGTCGGTACGAGTTCGGCCAGCTCGGGGTCGGGCGCGGCGTGGTCGTAGCCGTCGCGGATGGGCGGAGACTCCCAACAGTTGTTGGGCATGAACGAGAGAAACTGTTTGATCTGCGCGATCGCGTCGTCTTCGTCATCAGCGGCGCGATCGATCTGACCGGTGCGATCGAGGTGGACATCGACGCCGCCCAACTCTTGCAGCGAGATCACTTCGCCCGTGGCGATCTCAATCACGCGCGGCGAAGAGACGTTGAGCGCTGAACCGCGCACCTGGACCGTGAAGTCGGAGAATGCGCTGTGGAAACTCGAGCCGCCGAAGGATTCGCCGACGATCGCCGTGGCGAGCGGGATGCGCCGCCGCCGGCGGCCCATCTCGATGCCGGCCGGAATCTTGCTGAAGCCCTCCGAGCCGAGCGCGTCGGGCAATCGCGCGCCGCCGGTCTCGCCGAAATAGACGTACGGCACGCCCTGCCGCAGCGCCTGCTCGTAGATGCGCTTCATCCGTTTGCCGCCGACCACGGAGGATGATCCGTGCAACACGGTCACGTCATCGCCACAGGCGGCCGCCGGTCGACCGTCGATCGCGCCCCACCCGCCGATCTTGCCATCGCCAGGCGTGCGGTCTCGGACGTCGAGCTGCTCGGAGACGGCGAACGTGCCGATTTCGCGGAAACTGCCGGGATCAAAGAGTCGGTCGAGACGTTCGCGGATCGTCAGGCGACCGCGATCGTGCTGCCGCGCGATGCGCTCAGGCGAGCCCATCTCGGAGACGATTTTCTGGCGTCGCAAGAGCAGGTCGTCGCGAAATTGTTGAGGGGTAGGCGGTTGAACAGCCATGCGAGTCTCCAGTGGCGAGGGCAAGTCGGCTAACGGTGGGAGCCGCTCTGACGATAGCCGCCGCTCCAGCTACGAGGCAGCGTCCGAATCGAGGGCCGCATTGATCGATTCACCTGTCGCGGTCAACAACAGGTGCGCCTCCGCAACCTCAATGCCGGCCGCGGCGAGCATTGCGGCGTAGAGCCTGAGCTGTCGCTGGTATGCGACTAGCCGTTCGGACGGTATGGATGCGTCCGATTTGTAATCGACCAGCACCCAACCGCTCTGGTCCAGGAAGAGCAGGTCGGCGACGCCCTCGGTGATCGTCGTCTGTTCGTCGACGTTGGCGATGGTCGTCAGCGGCAGTTCACGGTGGAGCGCCGCGGCCTGGCTCGCTCTTCGCAGCAGGTCAGAGTGCAGGGCGCGTTCGACGTGTGCGAGGACCTCCTCCGTTGGCGCGTGACGGACCTCGCAGATGCGAACGGCGCGCCGCTGCGTGCGCTCGAGGTCAGAGAAGTCCGCCGCCTCAAGCGCCTCATGCACGGCCTGTCCGAAGTCGAGCGGATCGAAGCTGGGCTCATCACCCGCCAAATCGCGGTCGAGCGCTGACGACTCGCTCGGTTTGGCTTCCACGTGCGCCGAGGGCGTGCGGGTCTCAATCGCGCGCACGCCTCGGCGCAGCGACTCCCGGCGGCGCTCGCGCCAACGCTCTCGCAGATCGTCAAGTTCTTCGACGCTGACCTGTCGCAGCTGGGGTCGCGACGGCGCCGCGGCGTCGAAGGCGCGCGGATGCAACACTTGAGCGTCGCGGTCGGCGTCGCGAGTCAACCAGTGCGGGACCGCTTCCTCGAGATACGTGTGGAACGACTCGCCCCGCGACATGCTCTCGGCGGGGAACGAGGTCAGCAGCAGCCAGTCACGCGCGCGGGTCGCGGCGACATAGAGCATGCGTCGCGCCTCTGCGTCGGCGTAGACGCGTTCGCGACGCAGCGCTCGCTGGTATCCGGCCGTGCGGAAGGGGGCGCGCTCGTCGCCGAGCTGAAACTCCAACCGATCGCGCTGACGGTCGACGACCACGTCAGCGCCTCGGCCCGGCTGATCCTGCAGCTTGGGTAGGATCACGATGGGGAACTCGAGTCCCTTGGCCTGATGGATCGTGAGCACTCGCACCGCGTCGTCATCGGCTTCGGTCGTCGGCGACTCAGACTCAGGCAGATTGCGCACGCCGCGCTGCGAGAGCCATCGCACGAACGGCCGCAGACTGTCGCTGTGTTCGGAAAACTGCGCCGCGCGCTGCACCAACATGCGCAGGCTGGCCTGCCGCTGACGCATGATCTCCGGTCGCACGCCGACGCCCTGAGCGAGCATCAGCCCCGAGGCGCGGATCACGTGGTCCACCAGCTCTGGCAGACTGAGCGATCGCACGTCGTCGCGCAACGCCGCGAGCGCCAGGATCGGATCGCGCAGGCGACCGTCGTAGGCGTCGGGAATCAGATCGGCTCTGAGCGCGATCGGACCTGAGCCGAGCGCCGCGCGCAGCTCGGCGAGCTCGTCGTCGGAGGCGGCCACAAGGCGCGACTTGAGCACAGCGACGGCGCTGACGTCGTCCGTTGGATCATCCAACGCGCGCAGCAGTTGCGCGACTTCGCGAATCTCGAGCTGCCGATAGAACCCCTGCCCACTGTCAAAGTGATACGGGATACCGACAACGTCGAGCGCGGCCGTGTAGAGATCCGCGCCAGCGCGAGTCCGCACGAGGATGGCGATGTCTCGGTACTCAGGCGGCCGGACGCCCTGGTCTCCATCGACGCTGTCAAGCTGGCCCAGGGCGGACGCCCCGTCGCGCATGTGCGCGATCAGGTTCGCGATCACCGACGCTTCCGCCTGGCGAGCTTCGCCGACGCGGTCGAACTCGCGTTGGCTGGAAATCACGGCGACGGCCGGCTCCGCGACGCGCGGGCTGGAGCGATGCGCAACTGACGGCGTCCAGCGCGCCTGCGCGCGCGGAAACTCGGTGTCGCTTTTGACCACACCTGCGAGAGCGCGATTCTGCCAACGACTCAGTTGCGGTCGGGCGCGGAAGTTGACAGTCAGTCCGACGACGTCCGCGGTCTCGGTCGCCGATGCAAACAACTCGCGGACCTGCTCGTAGATGTCGATGTCGGCGCGACGGAATCGATAGATCGACTGTTTCGGATCGCCGGCGAGAACAAGACGCCCCGGTCCCGGTTGAGCCTCTGTCCAGTCGTCGGTCTCTGACTCAGCGGCGAGCAAGAGCGCAATCTGCGCCTGCAACGGGTCGGTGTCCTGAAACTCGTCGATCAGTATGGCGCGCCAGCGTTCGCGCAACGCCCGACGAGCCGCTGACGAGCGAACCAGCAGATCGCGCGCCTCGAGCAACAGATCGTCGTATGTCAGCACGCCGTCTCGACGCCGCTGGTCGGCGTCCCGCTGGACGAAGTCGCGCAGACTCGGCATCAACCTGGCCAGGACATCGTTTCGAGCACGCTGTTCGTCCGACGCCTCCTCCGCCTGCTCGGACTCGGCGTCCGCTCCGTTCAGGTCCCGGTGTCGCGACAACTGCTCAGCGGCGTACTGAAGCTCCCGCAGATTGAGTCCCAGTTCGAGCGCCCGCTGCAGTTCTGACTGCGGCGATGCGTCGCTCCACAACCAGGTACGCCAAGACTGCGCAAACCGCAGGTCGGCCTGCAGCTGGTCGAGGACCAGAACGTCAGGATCGAGTTCGGCGTCGAGCGCTCGCTCGCGCAGCATCTGCGCGGCGAAGGCGTGAATCGTCTGTATCGGCGCCGCGTCGACGTCGCGCAGAGCGTGTTTGAGTCCCGCTTGGCCAAGTTCAGCGCGAATCCGCTCGCGCAGTTCGGCCGCCGCCTTCTCCGTGAACGTGATCGCCACAATCTCGCGCAGCGAACGTCCGTGACGGACGAGATTGACCACGCGTGCGACGATCACCGACGTCTTGCCCGAGCCGGCGCCGGCTTCAAGGAAGAACGACGTGTTCAGATCATTGACGATCCGCTCGCGCACATCCTGATCAGCTGGCTGGTCTGCGCGCGGGTCGGACATTGGAGCGTCGGACATGAGAATTCACACGAGCTGTCGCCGCAGTTGCTCAAGCGCGCGTACGGACTCCGGATCGCGATTGCGCTTGTGCGAGTAGCGACGCTCCAGGTCGACGCTGCAGCACGACTCGTACTCGCAGCGGACGCAGTTGGGCCGATCGCGCAGCGGTTCGCCTGGAAATGGCGCGAAGTTGCCCGCCTCCAGCTGGTCGACGATCGTGGCCAGCGCGTCGCGCAGCCGCTCGCCGTCGCTGGGCGCGCCCGACCCTCCGCGCGCGGTCAACGACGCGCCAGCGAGGGTCTCAGACTCGAAGTCGCCCGCCCTGGTCACCGAGTGATGCTCGACCTCGGCCTGGTCAATCGACACGCCGCGCTGCTGGAGCATCGCGAGGCTCGCCACGGAGAGGAACGACGAGCCGTTGCGATAGCCGTGCACAGGCGCCAGACCTCGAGCGGCGAACAGAATGAGCGCGCGTTGGCGTCCGCTGACGTGTTCGTCGATTCGATCGACCATCCCTCGCAGTCGCAACGTGCGATCGCCGACAATTCGGATCGGCGCGTCGTCGAAGCCGACGTTGACCTCCAGTGGACGCCAACCGTTGCGCGCATCACTCGCCTCGCGCCGACGCGCGCGGTCGAGATCATTCAAGATTTCCCCTCGCAGCGTCGAGGCCTCGGCCGACGGTCCCAGCGCGCCCGCCTCGGCCGCCGCATCGAGAAACCGCCGCGCGAGCGTGTGTAGATACGTCGGCTGATCGGCGTACTCGAACCAGGTGCGGTCGGCTCTGACGTGTTCATACTCCCGAACCCAACTCGAGAAGATGCGGCGAACGAGCCGCCCGACTGCGTCGCGCTGCGGCCGATCGGGTCGCTCGGCGATCATCGCCGCTTCGCCGCCTCCGCGCGCGCCGAGCACATGCCTGAGGAAGAACTGGTAGGGACAGGTGACGTACGTCTCGAGCGCCGCTGCGGACCAGGAACGCTCCAGCGGGCGCCAGCCGCCTGGAGCGAGCGCCTCCGCGTTGATCATGCCGTCGAACTCGGTGAATCTCGGCGCGTTGCGCTGCTCCCGCGCATGCGACGCCGCTTCGGCTTGCGGCCAGAGCAACGGCAGCAGCGAGTGAGTGTCGATCTCGGCGGCGTTGAGCATGGCCAGATCGAACGCTCGCGCGTCGGACGCCTCAAGGGTGCGACTCCAATCAGTCGATCCGCCGATACGTTCGATCTCGGCGCTGGACACGGCTGCGGCTTCGAGGATCAGCGACGACGGTTGCGCCGGTCCGCCGACGGCGCTCCCGCGCCGACTCCAACTCGCGACCACGCATGTCGTCGCCGAGGCGCGTGCGAGCGCCCAGGCATGGCGATCGCTCTCCGCTCGGTCGCGCTGCAGCGCGAGCGCATTGGGCGTGCGACGGTTGACGGCTTCGCGCGTTTCGTCGGTCAGCAGCGGGTCAGATCGACCGAGCGCCGGAAAGACGCGTTCTGCGACTCCAGCCAGGAAGACGGCGTCGTACGCAATGCCGCGCGCCGGACCCGTCGCCGCGCCGACGTTGACGCCGCCGACCAGACGGCGCGGATCGCGAACGGCGCGAGCGCCGATCGCGCGTTCGATGCAGACCAACGCCTCCGTCGTCGACCACTCGATGCCGAGGACATCCTGCGCCCTCAGCTGCTCGAGAGTCTGGCGCAGCGCCTCGTGGAGTTCGGCGTCGACCGTCTGATTACGCTCCGAGCCATCAACATCGTCGACCACATCGCCAACGTAGCCATCGAGCGCGTTGCGGAGCTCGTCGACCGCCGCGTCCCAGTCTGGAGACTGCGCCAATCGACGCGACCGGTCGTCGAGGTCGGCGATCAGATCGGCGAGAGATGCAACGCTCGGATCGCCCTGTGTCTCGCGCCAAGACTCGATCCGTGAGCGCATGGATCCAAGTCCCCGAGCCAGCCCAGCCTCGAGCGAGACTCGTTCCCAAACGGCGACCTCGCGACGGTGTCCGAGCGGCCGAATCGTGAGTGAACGATGCGCCAGCCAGTCGATCAGATCGCTGCGCTCAACTTCGTCCGGAGCGAGCAGCACTCGGAACAACTCCTGCGCCGCGCGGCCGATCGGCGTCTGTCGCAGCGGTTGCCCAGCGATTCGCCAACTGGGCAGTCCGGCGCGGTCGAGCGCCGCGCAGATGCGGTCGTCGGCGGACGGTCCCTGCTGATGCAACACCGCGATCCGGTGCGCCGCCACACCATCGCGCGCCAGGTCGTCGCGGGCCAGGTCGAGGATGCGTGAAGCGATCTCGTCGGCCTCGGCAGTCGGATCGCCGGCGCTGAAGAAGCGCTCGACCGACGGCGGCGAAGCGCGGAGCGCGGATCGCTCGACGCGGACGTCAAGTTCGCGCCGTAGCGCGTCAACGGTGCGAAGCGGAAGTGCCGATGGATCGTCGGACGGCGCGACGAGCAGCATCTGGACATCGACCGCGTCGGCGACGCGCGCAAGCATCAGCCGCTGAATTCGGGTCAGATCGTAGATGCCGCTGACGATCAACGGCGCGCCGTCGAGCGCCTCGCGAAACGCGGACGTCGGAGTCGTCGGACTCACAGCGTCTTCGTAGCGCGAGGTGCGATCGGCGATCGGGGTCACCAGCTCCCGCCATGATGCGTACACCCGTCTCAGATCGGACGGCGTCGAGTCGTTGGTTGGAAGGTCGTCTGGCGAGAGCGCCGCCTCACGCAAATCGGTCAGGCTGCGCAACAGCGCTGCGTCGAGCCCGGGCGCGTCAGGCCGCCAGCGCTCAAGGTCGAGTTCGCGCAGGAGGCGTCTGAGCGCCAGAAGGTCAGCGCCGGGCGGCCAGGCTTGTCGCGAGGGAGCGTCGCCACGCTGCGCCGCCGCCTGCGCGAGGTCAACCGGCGTGAACCCGTAGATCGCCGTCACGGCCCCGCCGTGCGCCTCAGCGAGCATGCGCAGACTGGCGACTCGTTGCAGCCCCGAGCCGCAGAGCAGATTAAGCCGCTCAAGCGGCGATGAGCGCTCGGCGGCCAGCTGTCGCAGTCGGAGGTCGGCGGCCGCGGTATCAGGCAGGAGCTCAATCGTGAACGTCATCGGGTTGTCAGCGTAGCCCCAACCCTCACCCCCGCTGATCCCCAATCCCCTTCTGATCCCCTCTCCCCTCCGGGGAGAGGGAGTAAGAGAGACCTCCCCCTCTGGGAGAGGCGCCCCGAAGGGGCGGAGGGGGCCTCCTCATCAACGCCAAGGCCCCCTCAGTCGCTCCGCGACAGCTCCCCCGAAGGGGGAGCTCTTCCAGTTCCCTTTCCCTGCGAGGAAGAGGGGGCGCTCACACGTGAAGCGAGGACGACTCTTTCGAGCCGCCCTCGCCCCAACCGGTCCCCGCGGAGGGGGATGGACCGTCGGTCGTTAGACGGCGGCCGGTCCCCGTTCACGGGTGCGCACACGGACGGCGTCCTCGACGTCGAGGACGAAGATCTTGCCGTCGCCGATCTGGCCCGACGCGGCGTTCTCAACGATGGCGTCGATCACGTCGTCGAGCGGCGTCGTGTTGATCACGATCTCGATCTTGATCTTGGGCAGGTAATCGACCTGCACCTGTTGTCCGCGAAACTCCTGCACAACGCCCTTCTGCGCTCCGCGACCGCGGACTTCGGAAATGGTCATCGAGACGATGCCGATGTCCTCGAGTGCGGTGCGGACGACGGAGAGTCGTTCCGGGCGAATGATGGCGATCACCATCTTCATGATCCTGTTCCTTCCTCGTGTACTGCGAGTCTCCCGCGGCGGTGGACGCTGAATCGTCGCACCGCCGCGAGACGCGCGATGTTGTCGTCAGTCTCCACCGCTGGCCGGGCTGGCCGCGGGCAGCTCTTCGCCGGCCGACACCTCGACGGCGACGCCAGGCGCGACCGTCGGGAACTCGGGGTAGGCGCCGATGCCGTGCTCCTGGACATCGAGTCCAGCCAGCTCCTCGGCCTCCGAGACGCGCAGTCCGATCGTGTTCTTGATGATGAAGAACAGGATGCCGGCGGTCACGGTCGTCCAACCGAGGATGGCGAGCACGCCGATCAGCTGCTCGAGCAGGGCTCGGGCGCCGCCGCCCATGAACAGACCGTAACCGGGAGCGCCCCAGGCCTCGGCCGCGCCGGCCGTGGCGAAGAGTCCAACCGCCATCGTCCCCCAGACGCCGCAGACGCCGTGCACGGAGATCGCGCCGACGGGGTCGTCGACGCGAATGCGGTCGAACATCTCGACTGAGAAGACGACGATCGCGCCTCCGATTGCGCCGATCAGGAGCGCCGCCCATGGCTCGACAAAGCCGCAGCCAGCGGTAATCGACACCAATCCGGCCAGCGCGCCGTTGAGCGTCAGGCCGAGGTCGGCCTTGCCGTAGCGCAGTTTGGCGACGGACACCGCGACGATCGCGCCCGCGCCGGCGGACAGCGTCGTGTTGATGGCGATCCAGGCGGCTTCAGTGGCGAGTCCACCCGAGAGCCCCAGCGTCGATCCGGGGTTGAACCCGTACCAGCCGAACCAGAGGATGAACATGCCCAACGTGGCGAGAGTCATGTTGTGGCCGGGAATCGCGCGCACCTCGGAACCGACGTACTTGCCGATCCGTGGTCCGACGAGAATCGCGCCCATCAGTCCAGCCCAGGCGCCGACGGAGTGCACCAGCGTCGACCCGGCGTAGTCCATGAACCCACGCTCAGTGAGCCAGCCGCCGCCCCAGCCCCAGTGAATCACGATCGGGTAGATGATGCCCGTCACGAACACCGTGTAGAAGAGGTATGCGGAGAACTTGGTTCGTTCCGCGAGCGCGCCGGAGACGATCGTCGCGGCGGTCGCGGCGAAGGCCCACTGGAAGAAGAAGACGGCCGCCTCAGAGACGCCGTCTGTCTCCGTCAGTCCTCCCAGCGCGGGGAAGAACGAGTCGCCGCCGATGAATCCGCCCTGCGAGCCGCCGAAGGCGAAGCCGAAGCCGACGGCCCACCAGACGACCGCGCCGAGCGACGCGTCGAGCACGTTCTTCATCAGAATGTTGGCGGTGTTTTTGACCCGCACGAAGCCCGCTTCGAGCAATCCGAAGCCGGCCTGCATGAAGAACACCAGGATGCCTGCGATCACGAACCAGATCGTGTCGACGGCGAGGACGATATCGGCGAGGCTGTCCGCCAGCTCCTCCACCTCTTGCGCGCCAGCCACGCCCAGCGTGGCCAACATGCCAGTCAAGATGCCGAGGAACAACCCCAGTCCAGGTTTGCGGACAGCGCCAAACGACATGGCGGGCGTTGTCCTGACCATTCGGGCTAATGACACAAAAGCCTCCCTTCCCGAGTTCCGGTCTGCTGAGCAACGTATGCAGGAGCGGCGCCAGGCAGGTTTCGCCGCAGTTGCGCTCAGATGTCGGTTGAGTTGCGCGCAAGTTTCAGCAATGTTGCAGGACCCTCACCCCAGCCCTTTCCCTGAAGGGAGAGGGAGGAAGAAAGGGAGAGGGAGCCTCTGATCCCCTCTCCCCAGCGGGGAGAGGGTTAGGGTGAGGGGGCTCCCCGCAGACCTCAGAGTGGCCTCTCAGCCAACTACCATTGCCCCAGCGAGGAGCCCACTGATGCTCGAGACGCAGGTGCTCGTGATCGGCGGAAGTTTGATCGGGCTGACGTCTTCGTTGCTGCTGTCCAGCCTGAGCGTCGAGCATGTGCTCGTCGATCGACGGCCTCACACCAGCGACCATCCGCGCGCTCGCTTGTATGACCGGCGGACGATGGAGCTCCTGCGACGCTTCGGCGTCGCGGCCGACGTGGAGGCGACGGGAATCGGCGACCTCTGGACGCGCCAAAACCGCTGGATTCACTCGCTGGCCGGCGAACAGATCGCCGAGGTGCCGACCGAGTCGTTCCAGATGGCGCCGGTCGACTACAGCCCCAGCATCCCGGTGATGGGCGCGCAGGACCTGATTGAGGAGACGCTCTGGCACGCGGCGCGCGAGCAGTCGGCGGCCGATGTGCGCTTCCACACCATCGCAGAAGATCTGATGCAGGACGAAGACGGCTGTAGCGCAAGTCTGCGCGATCGCGACAGCGACGAGTTGACGCCCGTGCGCGCGCAGTTCGTGGTCGCCGCCGACGGCGTCAACAGCGCTACACGTGAGCTGATCGAATGTCCCCTGGACGGCCAGACGTTCAACGTGTTCATGCAGGACATCCTCTTCCAGGCCGACCTCTCGCGTTGGGTCGGCAACCGCATGGGCGGATTGCTGTTCATGCTCACGTCGTATGGGATGGGCGTGTATCAACCGATGGACGGGGCGCTGCGCTGGCGCGTCCAGCTGCCCAACTGGGACCCCGAGCGCGGCGATCTGCCCGTCGAGACGGCGCGCGAGTACATCGTGGAGGCGGTCGGCGTGGATGCGTCGGAGCTGGATCTGGAGATTCAAAGCATCCGCCCCTGGCGGTTCATCGCAGGACTGGCCAAGCGCTTCTCGCGCGGACGCATCTTCCTCGCCGGCGACGCCGCGCACGCCTTCATCCCCACGGGCGGAATGGGCAGCAACACGGGTTTTTCGGGCGCGCACAATCTGATCTGGAAGCTGGCCTACGTGCTGCAAGGTCGCGCGCCGCCCTCATTGCTGGACAGCTACGAGGAGGAGCACCGCCGCATCGCCGAACACCGCGTCGCGCTGAGTATCGAGAACGGTACGCTCGCGGCCAACATCGTGCGTACCTACCAGGCCGGCGGCGACATGACGGCGGCCCAGCTGGCCTGCCATCAGTACGGCAGCTACGAGGGCATGATCATGGCCTACGAGTACCGCTCGGCGCTCTGCCAGGCGGATTCCGAGCCGCCGCCTCAGGTCGAGAACGAGCACCGCGACTTCGTGCCGGTCGTGCGCGGCGGCCGCCGCGCGCCGCACGCCTGGTTGGATCCGCAGCGGGTCGCTTCCACGTTGGACTGGTTCGGGACGGACTACGTGGTCATGCTCTGTCAGGGAGACGACGCCGACTGGCAGTCGGCCGTCGACGACGTCCGCCAACGCGGCTTCCCCATCCGCATTGAGCAGATGCGGCACGCCGCGAACACGCCGTATGCGCCGTCTGAGGCAGTGCTGGTCCGCCCCGACGGCGTGGTCGCCGCGCACACGCGGACGGGCGATGCTCGGTCTCCGAGAGAGCTGCTGGATCGATATCTTCCGCACTAGACGTCAATGGAGGGTGGGCGTATGGGACCTCGGCTGATCAAGGCGCTGACGCAATTGCAGCAGCCGCTGTTCACGTTGATGCGAGGGCGTCTGCAGGGACCGCCGACGCTTCGTCTGTGGACCACCGGCCGCCGTTCAGCTCGCGAACGCGCGGTCCTATTGCTCTACCTCGAGGACGGACCGCGAGTGATTGTGGTCGCGTCCTTCGGCGGACACTCAGAGCATCCTGAGTGGTGGAAGAACCTGCTCGTCGAACCGCGCTGTCGGATCTGGTCTGCGGCGCGGGGCGCGGAATCGATGGTGGCCTCGGAGCTCGAGGGCGAAGAACGCGAGGCGATCTGGGAACGGCTCACGTCGATGTACTCCCCCTACGCGGGATACCAGGAGAAAACGTCACGGCGGATACCGTTGGTGGCGCTGTCGCCGAGCGAGTCTGAGTAATCTGCAGGCATGTCCTGATAGGCTGATCTACAACAGACATAAGCATGCACGACGGCAGCATGAGTATCGGCGCGAACAGCGCATAGTGCGGCGGAACGTTTGAGTCTTCTTCGGCGCTTGATGGGCAGATCGACAGAATCTGCAAGTCCTCAATCCAGCTCTCCTCCTTCCCCAGCTTCCCCATCCAATCGCTCCGCATCCTCGAACGGCGTTGAGCGATCTGAACGATCTGACGGCGCTCCACGTCGGCGACGGCGCAAGCGCAAGCCTCGCTCGGCTCGACCGGCGATGTCCCAAGCCGCTCCGCGCGAGGCGCCCACGACACCCGCGGCGCCTAGGGCCGACGCATCCGAGCCTGCGAGGTCGGCCGGTCAAGGCAAGCGTCGACGACGCAATCGCCGCAGGTCGGGCGGAGGCGGCTCGGACGCTCGACAGTCCGCGCCGCTCAGCGCGACGCAGCAGGCGCTCCTCTCGGGCGGCTACCAGCTGCCCGCGCTGGACGAGCTCGACCGCGTCGCGCCTGAAGATTGGCCTGAGCCATTTCGAGCGCTTGGACTGTCGGACCGCATGCTCTCCGCGCTCACGGCCCTCAAGTTCGCGCAGCCCACGCCAATTCAGGAACAGTCGATCCCGTTGCTGCTCGATGGACTCGACGTCGTCGGACAGGCGCAGACCGGAACAGGCAAGACCGTCGCCTTCGGTCTGCCCGCTGTCGAGTGTTGCGATCCGGATCTTGGCGAGTGCCAGGCGATCGTGCTCACTCCCACGCGCGAACTGGCGCAGCAGGTCGGCTCAGTGCTCGACTTCTTCGCCCGCGCCGGCGGACTCGAGGCGACCGTGTTGATGGGGGGCCGACGTCTCAGCGATGATTTCGCCAACCTTGAACGCCGACCGCAGATCGTGGTCGGGACGCCGGGTCGAGTGATCGATCATCTCGAGCGTCGCACGCTGCGACTCGGTCGCGTGCGCATGGCCGTGCTCGACGAGGCCGATCGCATGCTCGACATCGGTTTCTACCCCGACATGCGGCGCATACTGCGTCGCTGTCCCGACGATCGACAGACAGCGCTCTTCTCGGCCACGATTCCGACGCCGATCAAATCGCTCATCCACCAGTTCATGCACGAGCCCGAGCACGTCCACATCGCGCCCGAAGTGGCTACCGCAGAAGGCATCAATCAGCGCTACTTCGAGGTCGCCGACCGCGACAAGATTCGCGCCGTCGAGGAACTGTTGCCCGAGCTCTCAGGTCGGACACTTGTCTTCTGCAACATGAAAGTGACCGTTGACCGTCTCGTCGATCGACTGCGTCGACGCGGACTGAACGCCGACGCGATTCACGGCGATCGCGATCAGCGCAAGCGCGACCGCGTGATGGGCGCGTTCCGCTCGGGCGATCTGCAGTTCCTCGTCGCGACGGATGTCGCCGCCCGCGGTCTCGACATCCCCGATGTCCAGCACGTCGTCAACTTCGACTTGCCGCAGACGCCCGAGGATTACGTGCATCGCATCGGACGTACAGGTCGAGCCGGCGCCGAGGGATCGGCGATTTCGTTCGTTGGCGAGTGGGACTTCGATCAGCTTGAGCGAATCCTCAAACTTGTCGGCGAGGATCTGCAGCGCGGCGAGCTGGAACTCTACTCGCCCACCTAGCATTCAACGCTCGGCGTCCAGGCTCGGCGTCCACACTCAACATCCATGCCTAGTGAATGCTCCAGCTAGGGAATGCTCCAGCCGGAGTCCAACCACATCTGCCGCGCGTCGCGGTGAATCTCAGGCCGAGCGGCGATCAGACCCTTGATCGTCGGCTGCGCCTGATTGAACTGCAACGGTCGACCGTCGATGTCCGTCACGACGGCCTCCGCCGCCTCAAGCAGCGCGGCCCCGGCTGCGAGGTCCCATTCGCTGCGTCGTCCCGCCGTGAAGATCAAGCAGCCCTGCCCGGTCGCCAACAACGCCATCCGATATGCGATCGAGCCGACGGGCATGACTTGCGTCCCGTCAGGTACTGGCGGCAAATCGCCAAACTGCCACTCGCCTCGCCCGACGAGCATGAACCCGTCGTCCAGCGCGTCGGCGTCAGCGAGCCGAAACTGGTCGTCACCGGCCGCATCTTTAGGGTCGTCGTCCGAGCAGATCGCCGCGAACATGTCGTCCGTGGCGGGGTTGTAGACCACGCCCAGTACGACGCGACCGTTGTGCGCCAGCGCGATCGAAACGGCGTACTCCGGTACGCCCTGGAGAAACTCTCGCGTGCCGTCGAGCGGATCCACGATCCAGACGCGCCGACGCAGCAGTCGCTGGCGATCGTCGTGCGCCTCCTCCGAGAGCCAGGCGTCATCGGGAAAGGCGTCGAGCAGCGACTCGCGCAGCGCGTTGTCGACCTCGACGTCCGCCTCGGAGACGACCTCGTAGCCGAAGCCGCGGCCTTGTCCGCCCGGCTTCCAGCCGTAGCGCGCGCCTGAAGATCGGTAGCGCTGCAAGATCGCGCCGCCGCGACGGGCGGCTTCCTGCGCCGCCTCGAGTTCGTCGCGAAACGACACGTCGCCGTTCAGTCTTCAACCTGTCAGACTGTCAGATCTCGACCTGTCAGAATCCAGCCTGTTTGTCGACCAGACCGACCAGCTCGCGACTGCTGCGGTAACGACGCAGGTTCTCGCAGAATCGTTCGAGGTTGCGTCCCGCTCGCAACTGCGATGCGCCAGCCGTGTGCGGCGTCATCACGATGTTGTCGACCTCGAACGCGCGATGGTCGGCGGGCAGCGGCTCGCCCTCGACGACATCGAGCGCCGCGCCGCGCAGGTGGCCAGACTCGACCGCCTCGATCAGCGCGTCGAGGTCGATGATCTCACCGCGGGTGACGTTGACGATCACGGCGCCTGGCTTCATCTTGGCGATTGTCTCGGCGTTAAACAGATGGTGCGTCTCCTCGGTCAGCGGCGTGCAGACGGCGACAACGTCCGACTTTTCGAGCAGCGTGTCGAGCTGATTCATGTGTCCGACGACCGGGACGATCGGCGTGCCGCGCACGGCCACGGCGTCGACCGCGCGGACGCTCATGCCAAAGCCGTTGGCGCGCTCGGAGATGGCGCGACCGGTACCGCCGAAACCGACGATGCCCATCGTCAGACCGGAGAGCTCAAAGGCGGCGCGCCGCATCGGCACGCGCGAGCCCCAAGCCTCGCCCTTGAGCGTCAAGGCCGGCTTGAGCGATCGAGCCAGCGCCAACAGCAGCGCGAAGGCGTGATCCGCCAGGTGCGGTCCAACGAGTCCCTTTTCGCCCGTGAGCGGAACGTCGGAGTCCTTGAATGCGTCGAACAGGTAACCGTCGACGCCTGACGCCGTCGCGTGTACCCAATTGAGCTGTTTGGCCTCGGCGAACAGCTCGGGCGTGAGGTAGCCGAGCAGGACCTCAGCATCGGCGATCATCTCCATGGCGTCTTCGCGGTTGTTGGCGACGACGACGTCCGCCTCGGGACCAGCCGCGGCGCGGATGTCGTCGAGTTGGCTCTCCGACACTTCAGGCAAGGTGAGTCCCGGCATTACAAGTACGCGCATGTCTGTGTAGTCTCCTGAAGTGTTCTGGCTCGCAAGCGGGGCGGCGCCAGCGGTCAGGGTACCATCGCGGATTGAACGGTCGAACAGTCTGGCCGCAGCATCAGCGTCGCTCGCGGACGAGGCCGGACGGTCGCCGCATTCGTGTAGGCTGAGGAAGGTGAAAGGACCGGATCATGGAAGCCAGGGATGCGGCGGCGGTGGCCAAAGGGCACGTGAGAGACTTGTTCAGCGATGAGACGATCACGGATGTGTTGTTGGAGGAGATCCGGTTTGATGAACAAGCGGCTGTCTGGACCGTGACCATCGGATTTACACGCAAAGGCGCGTCCACCGACTGGGACAACTGGCATTCGCAACGTGACCCAATCGCTGAGGCGCTCGCGCCTCCAAGACACCGAGTCTATAAGGTGATTTCCCTTGCTGATGCAGATGGCGCAATGCTGGAAGTGACGGACCGTCGGCTCGCGCTTAGCGGAAGTTAGAATGGCCGTCACAGGAATTCTGATCGACTCAAATCTCCTGACGCTTTGGGTCGTTGGACTCGCCGACACTGAACTGATTGGCCGGCACAAGCGCCTCAAAGAGTATGAACCCAGTGACTTCATGCTGCTAGAGGAGCAACTCGCCAGTCGCCGCGTGTACGTGACGCCAAATACGGTGACGGAGACATACACCCTACTCAATACACAACGCGACTCATCACGTTCGTTAGATCGAACGCTCATAGACACGCTTCGCTATGTGATACTCATGAGCGTTGAGTTAGTCGCCGCCAGCCGCGATGTAGTTAGGAGGCCCGAGTTTCGCTGGCTGGGACTAACCGACGCCGCGATGCTCTCGTTGTTGTCAGTCGAACGCCCCATTCTTACGGTAGACTCACGTCTGCACGACGCCGCGCAAGCAATACTGCCACAGAGTGCCATCAACTTCAATCATCACAGAGTATAGGCAATGACGTAGTATCCAACAGTGGTGTCGTTGGAGCACAGCTGACACGTCGTATAGAGTGCTGTCAAGCAACTTCAAGGAGGAGGACACGTGCACTACCGACGCATGGGACGAACAGGACTGCGCGTCTCAGAAATCTGCCTGGGGACGATGACCTTCGGCTTCCAAACCGAGCCCGACGAGGCGTCGCGAATCATGGACGCCGCCTTTGACGGCGGCGTCAACTTCATCGATACCGCCGACGTCTACCCGCTCGGATCCGATGAGGTGGGCACCACAGAGTCAATCGTCGGACGCTGGCTCGCTGGACGGCCGCGTGATCAGGTCGTACTGGCGACCAAGTGCGTCGGCCGGATGGGACGTGATCCAAACCAGGCGGGCGCGTCGCGCCAACACATTCTCTCAGCCGTCGACGAATCCCTGCGTCGGTTGGACACCGACTACATCGACCTGTACCAGCTGCACAGCCCCGATCCGTCGACGCCAATCGAGGAGACCATGCAGGCGCTCGATGATCTCGTGCGTTGGGGCAAGGTGCGCTACGTCGGCGCATCAAACTACCGCGCCTGGCAACTCGCGCTCGCGCTGGGTGCGTCGGATCGCGCCGGCATCACGAGATTCGAGTGCGACCAACCGCGATACAACATCCTCTGGCGAGACATCGAAGATGACCTGTTGCCGCTTTGCCGCGACCAGGGAGTAGGGATCATCGCCTACAACCCCCTCGCGGGCGGGTTACTGACTGGCAAGTACCAGAACACTCAAGACCTGCG
Organism: Dehalococcoidia bacterium; assembly: GCA_965221705.1. Classification (GTDB taxonomy): domain Bacteria; phylum Chloroflexota; class Dehalococcoidia; order Bin125; family Bin125; genus Bin125. The sequence goes on along the minus strand of OZ244908.1, from coordinate 1,579,409 downwards.
CGACGACACGCGCTTCACGTTGGGCAGCGCCGGTCCGCGCTATCGCAAGCGCTACTGGGACGAGGCGCAGTTCGAGCAGGTCGCGCGGCTCCAGGACTACTTCGCCCAACGCGGACAGCAGATCACGCACGCGGCGATCGCCTGGGTGCTCGCGCAGGACGGGGTCACCTCAGCGATCGTCGGCGCTTCGAGGGCGGAGCAGATCGTCGACTCGCTCAGCTACGACCAAATCGAGCTCAGCAATGAAGACCTCGAGTTCTGCGACCAGTCCTGGTACGAGCTCCCCCGCCCAACCGACCCCGAAGTCGCAATGCGTTAGGAAAAGATGGCATGTCCAATGAGTCCACCGGGGCACCGACTGTATGGCTGATGGCCCATGGTTCGGATGGAGAGTACGAACACAGAGCGCTTGATCTGAGCCTTGCGCTCTTGGGGTTTCAGAATGTCCCGGACTTGACCGGCAAGTCCGAGGAGGAGATTGAGGCGCTGATTCCGCGGGTCGAACCGTATCGATCGCGTTCGACTCGGGCGCAGATCGCTGTGGCTGGCATGATGAAGTCGTTTGCGTTGCGCATGCAAGTTGGTGATGTCATCGCCAGCCCGTTGGTTACGCAGCAGGGCCAGTTGGCGCTCGGCACAGTCGCCGGCGGATATCAGTTTCGAGAGATTGATGGCGCGATGCGTCACACGCGGCCGGTGGTATGGAATCCAGACACCGTTGCGCGCGCTGACTTTGGAGCTGACGCCTTTCACTACCTAGTCGCCAAGATGACCATCAGCCGGATCCGCGACACCAGCATCGCCAAACGGTTGCGACTAGCGCACGCTGGCAAGTGGACTGGAGCATCGATAACTCAGTCTGACGAGCCTGACGCCGGGTCAGCCGATTTTGACGTGGAGGAGTCTGCTCGCGACCAGATTGTGGAGCGAATCCACTCAAGGTTTCCCGATCGAAACTTGGAGCATCTCGTTGCGGCTCTGCTCGAAGCCCAGGGATTCGTTGTGCAGGAGTCAGAGCCAGGTAAAGATCAAGGCGTCGATGTACTGGCCGGTCACGGACCTCTTGGCTTCGATCGCCCCCGCATCTGCGTCCAAGTCAAGCACACGAGCTCGCGAATCGGGCAACCCGATGTGCAGCAGTTGCACGGCGCTATGCGCCAGTTCGGAGCCGATCAGGGCCTGTTCGTCAGCTGGAGCGACTACACAAGCGACGCACGCCAAATGGCGCGCTTGAACTTCTTTTCCATGCGCCTCTGGAACCGCAATGATCTCTTGGATGCTGTGTTTCAATACTACGAAGAGTTGCCAGAGGACATCCAGAACGAGGTCCCACTGAAGCGCATTTGGACTCTGGTTGAGGAGGAAGACGACTAGGGGCGACTATCCGCCGCTCCCCTAGTCCCAGACTTGTTCGGTGACCTGTCTGGGGCATTGACGAACTCCCAAGCAGGCCCCCGAGTGAATCGGGGCTGGGACACCCTGTTCCCCTTTCCCTGACAGGAGAGGGTAAGAGAGGGAAAAGGCGCCATTCTGGTCCCCGCCCCCCTTCGGGGAGAGGGTTAGGGTGAGGAGGCTTGGGAATGACCTCTCCCATTTTGGGGGAGCGTTTGCGGAGACGGTACCATCGGGCCAAACACTGACCTCTGGGAGGGACTGCGATGCGCGCTGCCGTGCTTGAGGCGCCGAACACGCCGATGACCATCTGGGATCTCGTCCAGGACGAACCGCAACACGGAGAGGTGCGCGTCCGCATGGGCGCAGCCGGAATCTGCGCCTCGGACCATCATGTGATCGACGGCACGGCGGCGTTTCCGCTGCCTTCGGTCTTGGGACATGAAGGCGCGGGGACGATCGACGCCGTCGGACCCGGCGTGACCGAACTCAAGCCCGGCGACCGCTGCATTCTCTCCTTCGTCACGCCATGCGGACAGTGCCCGACCTGCCGCAAGGGGACGCCGCAGCTCTGCGACTTGCATCAGGCGACCGGATCGCGGTTGCTCGATGGCACGGTGCGCCTGCACGACCAGGGCGGCCGCGAGATCTTCCAGATGGGCAAGCTGGGCGTCTTCGGCGAGTATGTCGTGACCGCCCAACAGGCCTGCTTCCCGATACCGGAGTCCATCCCGATGGAGGTGGCCGCGCTCATCGGTTGCTCGGTCACGACCGGCGTCGGCGCGGTGATCAATCAGCCCACCGCCGAAGCCGGCATGACGGTCGCCGTGATTGGCGCCGGCGGCGTCGGACTCAACGCGATCCAGGGCGCGCGGATGCTGAATGCGTCGCGGATCATCGCCGTTGATATCCACGAACACAAACTCGAGTTCGCACGCCGCTTCGGCGCGACCGACACAGTCAACGCCAGCGAGGTGAATGCCGCCGCGGCTGTGCGTGAGTTGACGAACGGCGGCGTCGACTTCGCTTTCGACACGTTTGGCTCCGATGTGACCGCCAACCAGACCTTCGAATCGTTGGGAAAAGGCGGCACCGGCGTGATCGTTGGGCTCGCGCCGACCGAGGCGGTGGGCTCGTTTGACCTCGTCGACATGGTGCGCAAACAAAAGACGATGGTCGGCTCGTACTACGGCTCAGCCTCACCGCACCGGACGTTCCAGAAACTGGTCGACATGTATGTAACTGGCCGAATCGAGATCGATCACATCGTCCAGCGCCGCTACCAGTTAGAGCAGATCAACGAAGCGTTCGCAGCGCTCGCGCGCGGCGAGGACGGCCGAGGCGTGATCGTCTACGTGTAATCGACGGCGCGCTGGCCGCGCGACAACCCCGAGTTCCAGTCCCCGATTTATTCGGGGACCTGATCCCTTCTTCCCCCTCCGATCCCCTCTCCTCTCGGGGAGAGGGTTAGGGTGAGGGGGCTCCGAGGCCTACTCCAGCGTCGCGATGTGTTCCCGGCGGATTAGCTCCCAATCGATTTCGTAGCCGAGCCCCGGCTCGGTCGGCGCCGAAACCGTGCCGCCGCTCATGTCAATATCCTCGACCAGCCCGTAGAGAAAGCCGCCGGTTGACGGGAAGTACTCAAAGAACTCACAGTTGGGCACTGCCATCGTGACGTGCAGGTTGGCGACGTTGTTGAGGCTGTTGCCGCCGTGATGGATCTCGCACTTCATCTGGAATCCCTCTGCCAAATGACAAAGCCGCACGAGCGGGGTGATTCCGCCGGTCACGGCGACATCGCCGCGCAGGATGTCGGTGGCGTATTGGGTGATCCATTGAGTCATGCCGTAGTAGCGACCCGGCGCGTACTCGGTAGACATGATCGGAATGTCCAGCTTTTGGTGCAGTTTGACGTAGCTGTAGATGTCCTCTTCGGCGAGCGGGTCTTCGTACCAGTAGTAGTTCAGCTCCTCGATCGCCCGACCAACGCGCACAGCGTCTTCGTACTGATACGACCACATGCTGTCGAGCATCAGGATCATCTCATCGCCGACCGCTTCGCGTACGGCTCGGCAAATCTCAATGTCGGCCTGTTGCTCGCCGTGAGGATGAATCTTGTGGGCGGTCCAGCCGTCGGCCTGGAATCGGAGCGCCTCTTCGACGTACTCCCCAGGCGTCTCCCACCAGGCTGTTGATGAGTACACCGGCGCTTCATCTTTGCAGGTGCCCAGCAGGCGGTGAATCGGCTGGTTGGCAAGCTTGCCGTTGATGTCCCAGAGTGCGATGTCGATTGCGCCGATGGCGGCGTGAGAGACGGCCCGATTCTGCTTGTACAGGTCTGCCCAAATGCGGCCGATGTCCTGCGCGTTCTTCCCCAACACCCGCGGCTTGAGCACGTCGAGCAGCGGCTGCGCGTGATGCTGTGGCCGCGAGAGGAATGCGTGCCCATTGACGCCGACGTCTGTCTCGACGGTCAACACAGCGAGCTGGTTGGCGCCGCCGAATCGCATCCCTGAACCGACGCGCCAATTGGGCGTCTGCCAGTTGAAGACGTCGAGCTTCACGTTGGTGATCGTGGGCATAACAGTCTCTCTCGACTTCCCTGTCCTCTTCGCGTGAGAGGGCCAAGGTGAGGACTCTCTGCGACCGTCTGCAGGGAGCCCCCTCACCCTAACCCTCTCCCCGGTGGGGAGAGGGGATCGGAAGGAAGAGGAGGACTGTTACCCCCTCTCCGTTCAGGAGAGGGTTGGGGTGAAGGTTCCCGGGAACTGCTAGCGCTGGAGCCAGCCGAACTGCTGCTTTCTGCGCTGCGCCTGCGGTGAGATCTCGACGTTGATCAGCGTCGAGCCCTCCTGCTGGAACGAGTCGTCTAGCGCCGCGACCAGCTCGTCGGGGCTCTGGCAGTAGTAGCCCTTGCCGCCGAAGGCTTCCATGATCTTTTCGTAGTGCGCCAGAGGGACGAGCTGGTTGGGCGGGAGTTCGCCCGTGCCGCCCTCGGGCATCTCGGGCGAGCCGCCGCCGATGCCGTTGTTGTTGAAGATGATCCACGTGATCGGCAGCTTGTGACGCACGGCCGTCTCAACCTCGGTCGGGCCGAAGCCGAAGGCGGCGTCGCCCTCGAGCGCGATCACGCGCTTGCCCGGATTGACCACCTGCGCCGCGAGCGCAAAGCCCGGACCGACGCCCATCGTGCCCCAGGTGCCGGCGTCGAGACGTTTGCGCGGCTCGTACGACTGAATCACCTGACGCGCGATCGCCATCGTGTTCTCACCCTCGGTGACGAACACGGCATCGCGCGGCATGCGGTCCTGAATTTCCTTCAGCGGGCGGTAGTAGTTCATCGGCGACTCATCCGACGACGCCCACTCGGCCTGCTCGACCGCCTTGCGCTCGATTTCGGCGTTAATCGAGGCGACCCATTCGGTCGTGTCCTCGAACTGCCAGGGGTGCTCGTCGAGGTACGAGTTGAGCTGACCCATGACGGCCTTGCCGTCGCCGACCAGCGCGACCTCGGTCGGCACGTTGGTGCCGATCTCTTCCGGCTCGATGTCGAGCTGGATGACGCGCACGCCTTCCTTGAAGCGCGGCGGTCGACCAAAGTGCAGGATCCAGTTCAGCCGAGCGCCCAACAGGACCACCAGGTCGGCGTTGCGCAAAACGTGTGTGCGAGCCGCCGCCGCGTTGTTGGGCGCATCGGCGGGAACCACGCCAGCGCCCATGGGCGTCGCGATCCAGGGGATGCCCGTCTTGTCGACGAACTCCTGCACCTCTTGCTCGGCCTTTGACCAGGCCATCCCTTTGCCGACGATGACGAGGGGATTCGAGGCTGTCTTCAGCGCCTCGATCGCGGCCTCGACCGACTCACCCGAGACCATCGGACGCTGCGGTTCTTCGACTCGCGGGGCCCATTGCACCTCGGATTCGTCGACCACAGCGTCGATCACGTCGCCGGGCAGATCGAGGTAGACCGGTCCCGGTCGACCGTTGATCGCCGCGCGCGTGGCCTGCGCGATCAGACGCGGAATCAGGCGTACGTCGCGCGCCTGGTCCGACCACTTGACGAACGGCCGCGCCGCTTCGACCTGCGGCGCGTCCTGGAAATCGCCCATTTGCGACAGCGTCACGTTGGCCGCGCCGCCGATCAAAATCATCGGCCAGCAGTTGGCCTGGGCGTTGCCCAGCGCCGAGATCGCATTCGTCATGCCCGGTCCCGAGACGACCAACGCCGCCGACAGGTGACCTCGCATGTACGAGGCGGCCTGCGCCGCGTACCCCGCCGCCTGCTCGTGGCGCACGCCGATGAACGGCTTGCCTTCTTGCATCCAGGCGACCGAGATTGGGACCACTGGAACGCCGACCAACCCAAACATTTCCTCAACGCCCTGCGTCGCCAACGACTTGGCGACGATCTGGGCACCACTCAGTTCAGCCACAGGACTACTCCTCGATACATCAAGTGAAACTCTTCGCAGGCTACACCAACGGGGGATGCTCCCTGTCGGGGAGCCCCCTCACCCTCACCCTCTCCCCGAGGGGAGAGGGGATCGGATCGGAAGGGGAAGCCTCGCGATTGCCACTATCCTCAGCGCAAAGCGGAGGATGCGCACATGGACTACGAGGATCTCTCAATCGAACGACGCGGCGGGGTCGCCATTGTGACCCTGCGGCGACCCGAAAAGATGAACGCCATCGGCCCTCGACTCGTGCATGAGCTGTTGGACGTGCTCGAGTCGACGCGTCACGACGACTCGGTCAAGGCGATGGTGCTGACCGGCGCTGGACGCGGTTTCTGCGCTGGCGCTGACGTCTCGGGCGGACGTGAGGCTCAGGAACTCTCGCGCCAGCTTGACGAGGCGGACAGCTTTCGCCGACACCGTGAAGCGCCGATCGGCCACTTTGGCGTGCTGTTCTCGACGCTCAACGACTACCCCAAACCGATCGTCGCCGCCGTCAACGGCGCTGCGGCCGGCGCGGGGATGTCGCTGGCGCTGGCCTGTGACATTCGCCTGGCCTCCTCGAACGCGCGCTTCATCTCCGCCTTCGTGCACCGCGCGATCACGCCCGACACGGGCAGTACGTACTACCTGCCGCAGATGATCGGCAAGGGACGCGCGCTCGAGCTGATGTACACCGGCGAGCCGCTCAACGCCCAGGACGCCGAGCGCTACGGACTCACCAATCGCACGCTCGACCCGGAGATCCTGGTCGACGAAGCGATCGCGTTGGCGGAGAAGATCGCTCGCGGGCCGTCTTTGGCGGTCGAGCTGACCAAGCGGCTCGTCAACGATCTGGCGCCCACCTTCGACATGCAGGTCGAACGCGAGGCCTGGGGTCTGAGCATCACCAGCAACAGCGAGGACCGGCAAGAAGGCATCGACAGCTTCCTCGAGAAGCGCGAAGCCAACTTCCAGGGTCGCTAGGCTTCAACGATCCTTGGCTCTCGCCCTGAGCCCCTCGGTCTCCGGTCCCCTCACCCCAACGGCGAGAGGGTCAGGGTGAGGGCGTCCCCGCATGCTCCGACTAGCGCAACTGAGTCCACGTCGACCCCGCGCGGACGTGCACGTAGAACGCGTCGCCGCTGCGCAAGGTCTCGAGCGTGTTGAGCGCATCGGGGCCGTCGGGCGACCAGAAACGCCACTCGTCGGCGATTGGATCGTAGCGATAGGCGTGACTCACATGCACGACGTTGCGCAGCGCGCTCGCGACATTGCGATCGGGACCGAGCCAGGCGACCAGATTGGCGCCCCGACGCAGGCCGACCGTGACCTGCTCGGGAGCAGTCGGCGCGGGCGGCAGCCAGGCGGCATCGGGCTCGACTTCGGCCCACACGGCCTGTCCCCGTCGGATCGAGCGAATCGCGACGTGAGACGTGGACGTATTGGTCGGATCGAACGTGTCGTATGCGTCGCGATTGGGATCGTGCACGACGATGCGGCGCAGCGGCGCATCGAGCAGCGAGTACAGTCCGGCGACCGACGTATTGCGCTCGACGGCGATGGTTCGCCAACCGCCCACGGGCGCGTCTGCGGGGACCGCGGGGCTCGACGCCGGTTGCGCGGCGGACGGCAGCGCGTCGCTCGCTGAGTCGGATGGCTCTGAATCGTCAGCGCCCGCATCGACATTGACATTGATGTCAACATCAACCGTTGCATCGGGCGCTTGCCAGCCTGCGCGATTGGTCGAGACGAACTCAAGACCGCTATGCAGGTTGTACTCGTCGCGCCAGTGGAGCTCGTGACCCTCAATCGCGTAGTCGCCGCTGAACGGGATGCTGCGCGCGAGCAGTCCGCCACCGTGCGTGGCGTGCACGGCGTAGTGGATGTGGGCGACGCCGCCATTGGCGTCATAGCCGGCCGGAAACACCTGCCCGACCTGCTCGCCGACCGTGACGCGTCTGCCGCGCTGGATGTGCGCTGCGGGCGCAAGGTGACAGAGCAGGTGCGCGTATCCGGCGGCGTCGGCGATCGTCAGGCAGTTGTCTCCGCGCCAAGAGACTGCGCCATCAATCGGCGCGAGCACGGCGGTCCAGTCGGTCGCTGCGTCAGTGCGGACGATGTCAATGGCGTGCGGGTCGCCGCCGTCGTGATCGCCATGCGTGCCGGTGTTGTAGCCGGCGATGATGCTCCAGGTCGTGCCCGCCGGCGCCGGAATCGGCACGCCGCTCTCGGCCTGGATCGGTCGCGCGACCAGCATGACCGCCGCGAACGCGGTGAGCGTCGCGCAGGCGATCAACAGCAGCCGAAGTTGCTGGGCGGCGTGCAGCGATGTCGCGCTCATATGACTATCTGGAGTTCCGTCCCGCGCCTCGACTCACTCTAGCCATGATGTCCGAGCGCTGCGCACGCCGCCCGCAACGCTGCCCGCCTGGTCGTACCATCAGGACATCAGGAATTGCCTGAACTGCTCAGCGCGCATGATCAATCGGCGCGAGTTCGACGAGAGGATGACTGGATGCAATATCGACGCCTCGGTGACTCTGGACTCAAAGTCTCATTGGCGGGATTGGGGACCAACAACTTCGGCATGCGGCTCGACTACGAAGGTTCGAAGTCGGTCGTTGACGCGGCGCTCGATGCCGGAATCAACTTCTTCGATACGGCCGACATCTACGGCGGCGGCAAATCGGAGGAGTTCCTCGGACGCGCCCTCGGCTCGCGGCGCGAAGACGTCTTGATCGCGACCAAGTTCGGCATGCCCGTTGGCGAAGGACAGTTCACGCGCGGCGGCTCGCGACACTACATCGAGAAGGCGGTCGAGCGATCACTCCGTCGCTTGGGTACTGACTACATCGACGTCTACCAGATGCACCAGCCCGATCCCGATACGCCGATTGAGGAGACGCTGGAGGCGCTCTCCGACCTCGTGCATCGCGGCGTCGTGCGCTACGTCGGACATTCGAACTTCACGGGCTGGCAGATCGCCGACGCCGACTGGACCGCGCGGTCGAAGGGTTACACGCGATTTGTGTCAGCGCAGAACGAGTGGAGCCTGCTGGAGCGCAAGATTGAGCCCGAGATCATGCCCGCCTGTCGACAGTTCGGCCTGGGACAGCTGCCATTCTTCCCACTCGCATCGGGGTTTCTGACCGGCAAGTACACGCGCGACGCCGATCTGCCAGAAGGCACGCGTCTGGCGGCCTGGTCCAAGGCGATGCCGGCCAGAATCGACGCCCTGACCTCCGACGCCAACTGGGACAAGCTCGACGCGCTGGCGAGCTTCGCCGCCGATCACGGCCACACGATCCTCGATCTGGCCCTGAGCTGGCTCGCGTCCGACCGCGCCGTGTCCTCGGTGATCGCCGGCGCGACCAAGCCTGAGCAGATCGAAGCCAACGTCGCCTCGACGCTGAGCTGGGATCTGTCGCCCGACGACTTCGCCGCCGTCGACGACATCCTGAGCTAACAGACTTGCGACCCAACAGGACTTGGCCGCGACTGGCCGCGCTAAGCGGCGCGATCGGCGTCGGCGCAGCGCTCTACGCCTGGTGGGAGTCGACCGCGGTCGAGGTGACCGAGCGCAGCCTGGCGATTCCCGATCTGCCGACCGGACTCGACGGTCTGCGCGTGCTGCACGTCTCCGACTTGCATGTGCCAGCCTCGGGCGACTCGGTCGGTCGCTTTCTTGAGCTGGTCTGGCATCTCGACTACGACCTCGTCTGCTGCACCGGCGACTACGTCGAGACCTCGGCCGGTTGGGACGCCGCGGCTGACGCGCTCACGCAGCTGCGAGCGCCGTTCGGCGTCTACGCGACGCTTGGCGCGCATGACTACCTGGCGCCGGTGCGGACGCCGCGCGAGTGGGTCTGGGAACATCTGGCCCGCCTGCGCGGTGAATCTCGCCAGTTTGTCAGCCCGCAACCGTTCGTCGAACGACTCAACGCCGCGGGCATCGAAGTGCTGCGCAACGAGTGGCGCTCAGTCGAGATCGGCGGTGAGCTGGTACGCATCGGCGGCGCGGGCGACGACTCGGCGGGCATGGCGAGGCTCGACTCGGCGATTCCGCCCGCCGGCGGATTCTCGATGCTGCTCACGCACTCGCCCGATGCCGCGCTGCGGATGCCCGCTCGCGTCGATGGCGGTCCGTCGATTGTCTGGTCGGGACACACGCACGGCGGACAGATTCGCGTGCCGGGCTGGGGCGCGCCGCTGCGGCATTCCAGGCTGGTCAGTCGGGAGCGGCCCGCGGGCGTGTTCGAGATACAGGGCGCGCAGGTCGTGGTCAGCCGAGGATTCGGCACCGCGCACGTGCCGCTGCGCTTCGCCTGCCGACCGGAGATTGGGCTCTACACACTGAAACATGGAGTCGGAAGCGGTTAACGACGCTGAAATCGCCCATCTGGCCAAGTTGCTAGCATGAATCTGAGCGAATGAGAAGAAATTCGCCCGTTGCGCATTGTCGTCGGTCGCCTCTGCGCCAGGGTGTTGCAGAGGAATCGACATATGGTCACACAGCCGTACGACGTCAACCAGCTCAGTTCCGAGGACTTCTCCTCGGAGCAGTACCAAGCCATCAACCTCCACAACTTCGAGCAGCTCGAGCAGATTCAGGCGCTGCCCGACGACGTGATCTACAACATCAACGTCGTCGGCCGCGTGCTGCCGTTCAAGTCGAACCGCTACGTCGTCGACCACCTGATCGACTGGTCCGACGCGCTCAACGACGGCATGTTCCGGCTCACCTTCCCTCAGAAGGACATGCTGGCGGCGGCCGACTTCGACCGCATGGCCGCGGCGATCGACTCGGGCAAGAACGCGCGCGAGCTGAAAGTCGTCGCCGACGAGATTCGGATGACGCTGAATCCGCATCCGGCCGGCCAGATGGAATACAACATGCCCTCGCTCGAGAGCGAGCCGCTGCCCGGCATGCAGCACAAGTACCGCGAGACCGTGCTGTTCTTCCCCTCTCAGGGTCAGACTTGTCACGCCTACTGCACCTTCTGTTTCCGCTGGCCGCAGTTCGTCGGACTCGAGGGCAAGAAGTTCGCCATGCGCGAGGGCGAGCGTCTGCGCGGCTACCTGGCCGAGCACCACGAGGTCTCGGACGTGCTCTTCACCGGCGGCGACCCGCTGATCATGAAGACCAAGACGCTGCGCGAGTACATCGAGCCGCTCACCAAAGCTGACGCGGGCCACAATCTGCGCACCGTTCGGATCGGCTCCAAAGCGATCGCCTATTGGCCGCACCGATTCATCTACGACGACGACGCGGAGGATCTGCTCAACTTGTTCCAGGAGGTCACCGACGCCGGCATGCAGCTGGCGCTGATGGCGCACTTCAATCACCCCGCCGAACTGCGCACGCCCGTCGCGCTTGAGGCGGTGCGGCGAATCCGCGCGACCGGCGCGCAGATTCGCACGCAAACGCCGCTGCTCAACCACATCAACGCCGATGTCAACTTGCTCGCCGACATGTGGGCCGAGCAGGCCCAGGCCGGCTGCGTCCCCTACTACCTGTTCGTCGCTCGCGACACCGGCGCCAAGCGTTACTTCGAGCTGCCCCTGGTTGAATGTCAGGAGATCTTCCGCGGCGCCTACCAGCGCGTCTCGGGCATCGCGCGCACCGTGCGCGGACCGTCGATGTCGGCGACGCCGGGCAAAGTGCAGATCCTCGGCGTGACCGAGCACCGCGGCGAGAAACTGATCGTCCTGCGATTCCTCCAGGGCCGCGACCCAGACTGGGTTGGTCAGCCGTTCTTCGCCAAGTACTCCGACACCGCCAGCTGGCTGGATGAGTTGGAACCGGCCGAAGGCGGCGAGTTCTTCTACGAGGAGCGCATGCGCGAGCTGTTGGCCGAAGAGGGCTCGCCCTGGTCGCGCCCCGAGATCGCCGTGCAACTGCTCGACTCCGCCGCGGCTGGACTCTGAGCAGGTCGAGCCGGCCGAACGTCGTGTCGACGGTCTCGACCAACCCGGTCGAGAGCGACGAACGGGTCGTCCGAGTCGGCACAGCCGCCTTTCGTTGTCTCGCCGACGAATGCGGCGCGATGTGCTGTCGCAACCCGTATCGCGTTGACTTGGGCGAGGACGAGGTCGCTCGGCTCGCGAGCGTCGTCGCCATTGACGAGGTGCTCGACGAGCGCGCCTCGATGGCGCTGATGCGCCAAATCGATGACCGTTGCGTCCTGCTCAGCGACGACCTGCGCTGCGCCGAGTATCAGGCGCGCCCGAACGGCTGCCGCAGCTATCCGTTTCGTCTGGAGCAATCTCCAGGCGAGACGACGATCGTGCTGCGAGATCTGGCCTGCCCCGGATTCGTCGGTCCCCCGATGGACGAATCGCAGTATCGCGACCTCGTCGAGCAGTTGAGCTCGCCGCTCTCGCGAGAGCACCCGACCAATCTGAGTGCGCAGCTATCCTCAGACTGATCCAGCATCTGACACCTGACACCTAACATTGGAGTCTCGCCGTGAAGAACATGCGCATCGGCGTCCACATCGCCCTGCAGAACATCCAGATGATGAGCGCGCCGTCATTGATCGACGGCATCGTCGCCGCCGACCGCGACGGGCTCGACACGGCCTGGCTGACCGTCGGCGGGCCGGCGCCCGATCCGTTCGCCGTGTTCGTCGGCGCGGCGCTCTCGGGCGCGGAGCGGATCACGTTCGGCACATCGATCGTGCCCACATATCCTCGACACCCGATCTCGATGGTCCAGGGCGCGGCCTCGGTCGACCAGATCGCGCCGGGTCGAATGATCCTCGGTCTGGGACCCTCGCACAAGCCGGCGATCGAGGGCACCTGGGGCATCCCCTTCGAGAAGCCGCTCTCGCATCTGCGCGAGTACGTGACCGTCTGCCGCGCGCTGCTCGAGACGGGCGAAGTCAGTCACGAGGGCGAGCTGATCACGGCGCGCGCTCAACTGCCCGGCGGTCCGACCCAGGTAACGACGATGATCTCGGCGCTGCGCGAGAAGGCCTGGTCGCTATCGGGCGAAATCACGGCCGGCGGCATCTCCTGGATGTCGCCCTTGCCCTACATCCGCGATGTCGCGCTGCCCGCACAGCAGGCCGGCGCCGACCTGGCCGGTCGAGATCGTCCGGCGATGGTCGTGCATACGCCGATCATCCTCAGCGAGGATCAGGAAGCGATCCGCGCCGCTGCCAAGCGTCAGTTCGGCTTCTACCAGCGCCTGCCGTACTACTCGCAGATGCTGCAGGACGCCGGCTATGACGAGGCTGCGGGAACCGACTTCACCGATCGCATGGCCGACGCGCTGATCATTTCTGGCTCAGAGTCCGAGGTCGGCGATCGGGTGCGGTCAATGCACGACGACTACGGCGTCGACGAGATGCTGGCGGCGATCGTGGTGCTGGTCGACGACGCCGAGTCGCACATCGAGCGCACGCGAAGCTTCCTCGGCGAGCTGGCGCAAGGCGACTAGGTACTCAGCTCCGTTTCTGCGGCGCCGCGCTGTCGACAAGCGGGTTGAGCGCGAGGGCGGCGTCTTGCGGCCCCGAGTCTGGCGGCGACCCGCCGTGACGTCTCCAGTGGCGCAACAGCCAGAGCGCCAACGTGAAGGCCGCGAGACCACCGGCAACCAGGATCGACTGTCCGTGGCCATAAAGATTCGTTGTTTGCAGCACGCTCGTTCCCACGAGGCCGCCAACGGCTTGGCCGAAGAACAGAATCGCGATTGTGCGTCCGTGAAAGCCAAAGCGGGACTCGGTCAATACGATCGCGCTCGCGAGCAGCAATACGGACCCATTCGCCGCGCCGTAAGGCGCACCCAACAGGATCAGCAGCGAATCGTTTGAGACGGATGCCATCGCCAGGAGGCTGACTGCAAAGAGAAACGAACCACCGACGATGAGCGGCCAGCTTCGATGCTGGTTGATCCAGAAGGCGAGAGCCAGCGAGGTGACAATACTGGCGACGCCACTGGAGAGGGCCAGCCAAGCGAAGTCTAGTGAGTACACAGCAGCGACCTCGTAGAACCAACTCACTTGCGCAAGGTAGGCGAACATCTGAATGACGACGAACACTATCGTAAACAACAAGATTGGTCTAATGCTGCCGTGACTCCACACATGTGCGGCGCCCGCCTTGAATGAAGCGACGGGCGAGTCGTTCGTCGGAACGGAAGGAGTCGAAGCTGGAAGGCGGGATGTAACGAGTGCAGCTATTGCATAGCACGCGAGCGCTACTCCGCTCATCAGATGAATCGTCAGCGCAAAATCGGGATAAGTGAACGACAGCAATATCGGCGCGAGCGCAGACCCGAACGACACCAGACTCAGAACTACGATGCCTCGTGGAATCAAGCGCCGAGGCAAGAGCTCAGCAGTCCAACTCCAGAGAGCGACTGTCAGTAAGCCTTGGACACCGCTGACCAGGGCGAACAACACATAGAGCGCCACTACGCTTGACTGGGCGAATCCTGCAACAATTGCGACTACTATGCACAAAATCATAGTGAAGGCAAGTGTGCGACGCAGCAGTAAACGCTTACCGATGCGATCCGCGTACAGTGTGACGATTCCATATCCAAGCAACGCACCGATCGCGACGGCAAAGGCAATGTACCTGAATGCGCTGAGAGCATCATCGGTCGAGTTCGCCAGCGCAGTCTGACCAGATGTGAACGCACCGGTCGCGCTACTTAACAGAAACGAAAGCGCGCAAAGCCAAAGGTAACCGCTCGTTGCGAACAGTCCAGGCGGCTCGGCTGCAGGCGCCGCTGTAGGAGTCGGCTGAAGCGCGGCGAGGTCGTGGTTCTGTTCGGCGGTCATATCCGCTCCTGAGCGTTCATCGCGAGAGTTTACCCTGCCGGATATGCTCTCTGGTAGGAAGCTGACATGACGAGCGACACGCTACACGACTACGACCGCCTTGTTGAGACCGGCTTCGCCGACGAGCAAGCCCGCGCGCTCGTCGAGCTCGTCTCGACCGTGTCGGAGACTCCGCCTCAGGTGGTCCACGCGCTGGACCACCTCGCCGCCCGCTTCGACCGAACCGACGAGCTGCTGGAGCAGATCTCCGGCCGCCTCGACCGCCACGATCAGCTGTTTGAGCAGGTCTTCGCGCGCCTCGACCGACACGAATTGGCGCTGCAAGGGCTCGTCAATCGCCTCGACGAGCATGGCGAGATGTTCAAGGATCTCAAAGCCCGCGTGGGCTCTATGAAGACGGAACTTCAGGGGCTAAAGGGTCAAATCTATGTCCTTGATGAGCGCATGAAGTCGGAGAGGCGCATTCAGCGAATGCTGGTCACGAACCTGATCGCCATCGGCGCGCTGCTCGGCAGCATGCTCGCCGTCTTCACCTGATCGCGGCTATCTCGCCTACCTCGGTTTCTGACCTTCCATCAACACAACCGGCGCCAGGCGCGCCGCAAACAGCGGACTGGCGGCGGGGCTCGGCGCCGCTCGCGCCGCTTCGGGTGAGTCCTCGATCTCCGGTTGCTCGGCGGCGATCGAAGCCGCGGCGGTGCCGATCTCAGGGGGGATGTGACGCGTCCGCGCCCGCGACATGAGCATCATCACGGTGCCCGCGACCACGATCAGGCCAACGACGAAGAGGGTCTCACGACCGCCGATCGTGTCAGCGACAATGCCCCAGACCGGCGCGAGCAATCCCTGCACGCCGAACGCCATGAACACCCAGCTCATCACGCGGCCGAAGTACTCGGGACGCGTATTCGCCATCAGGATCGTCTGGTTGAGCAGCATCACCGCCGAACGCGCGCCGCCCGCCACGGCGGACACGATCAGCAGCGCGGCATAGGTCGGCGCGACGGCCGTCAGCCAGATGCCGCCGGCCATCGCCGCCGCCGAGAGGAAGAGCAGGGGCCAGGCCAGGCGTCCACCCACAAGGCCGGCCAGCACCAGGTTGATCGGCAGCGCCGTCAGTCCCCAAATCATGGCGACGACCGTCGCCTCCTGCTCCGAGCGGCCGAACTCCCGATCGAGCACGCCCGGAATCAACGTCTGCAGCGCGAATCCGGTGACCACGACTAAGAGGAACAGCAGCCACAGACTGCGCAGTTGCGGTCGACTGGTGATGTATCTGAGCCCAGCGCTCATTTCGGAGAACACGGCTTTGCGCTGGTCTTTGGGCGTCGCCGCGCCCGAGCCGCGAATCATCAATGTCAACGGCAGCACGATTACGAACAGCCCCGAGACGAGCAAGTACAAAATGCCCGAGTTGAGTCCCATCGAGAGCACCAGGACTGACGCCATCATCGGTCCCAGGACGGCCGCCACATTGATCGACATGTTCTGCAGCGCGACCGCATTGGGCAGTAGACGCGGCGGGACGAGCTCGACGACCCACGACTGACGCGCCGGTCCCATCAGCGAAAACGTCGCGCCCATCAGGAACGTCGATGCGAACAGCATCGGCACCGTGATCTGGTCAGTGACGATCAGAACGCCAGTGACGATGATGATCCCACAGGGAATGATCTGGCTGCCGAGGACGAGCGGCTTCTTCTTGTAGCGGTCGGCGATCACGCCGCCGAACGGCCCGAAGATCAACTGCGAGACCATGCCCGCCTGCGCAAGGCCCGACGCCGCGTACGAGCCGGTGATCTCGTATGCGACGATCGGTACGAGGATGAACGTGGTCATGAACGCGGTCGTCGCGAGCAGCGATCCTGACCAGAGCAGGCGATACTCGCGGACGGCGAGCGAAGCGAATGTTACGCGAAGTCGATCCATTTGCTTCAGGCTAATCGAATCTATGCGCGGCTAATCGCCGCTGCGCAGCTGCGCCCAGGGCTTTTGCCCGTCCATCAGCGCAACCGGCGCCAGCTGAGCGGCGAACGTCGGCTGCGACGCTGCGCCGTTGGCCGCCCCAGAAGGCGACGGCTCGGGACGCTGCACCGTCGCGCCGACGCGGCGACCCATGCTGGCCGCGGCCGTGCCCGCCTCGAGCGGCAGATCGCGGGTGCGCAACCAGCCAAAGAGCATCAGCACGGACGCCGACGCCGCGATCAGTCCGATCAGCGCCATCGTCTCGGGGCCGCCGACGTAGTCGGCGATGACTCCCCAGATCGGTCCGAACAGCGCCTGGAAGCCGAACGCCATCATCGCGAACGACATCACGCGTCCGAAGTAGGCGGGATTGGTGTTCGACATCATCAGCGACTGGTTGACCAGCATCGTGCCCGAGCGTCCAGCGCCGATAAACGCGCCCAGAATCAGGAACGCGCCGTAGCTGGGCGCGATCGCGACAAGCCAAAAGCCGACCGCCATCACCCCGCCCATCACGATCAGCAAGGGCCAGGCCCAGCGTCCCGATACCGCGCCAGCGAGCAGCAGATTGATGACCAGCGAGGAGACGCCGAAGATCATGAACGTCGGCCCGACATCGGTCGGCGCGCGGCCGAACTCGTTATCGAGGACGCCGGGCAGCAACGTCTGGAAGCCCCAGCCGCAAGCGACGATCAGCAGGAAGTACGCCCAGAGGATGCGCAGTCGCGGATTGCGCCGCAGATAGCGAAAGCCCTCGGCCAGCTCGACCGTCATCGCGCGGCGCTCTTCGATCGGTTTGGCTGGACCCTCGGTACGAATCGAGGCGGTCAAGGGCACGACGATGGCGAAGAACGACGCCACGACGAGGAAGAGCACGCCTGTGTTCTGACCCTCAAGGACCATGAACATCGAGAACACCGCGATCAGGGTCGGTCCGAGCACCTGCCCCGTGTTCATCGACATCTGCTGCAGCGCGACGGCGTTGGGCAGCAACCGGCGCGGCACGATGAATCCGGTCCAGGCCTGCCGCGACGGACCCATCAGCGAGAATCCAGCGCCCATCACCAGGGTCGAGAGGACGAGCAGCGGAATCGAAATCAGGTCAGTGACGATTAGCGTGCCTAGGATGCCGAGCAACACGCCGGGCATCGCCTGACCGGCGATCACCAGCGGTTTCTTGCGGTAGCGGTCGGCGATCACCCCGCCGATCGGCCCCAGGAGGGTCTGTGAGATGCCCGAGCCGAGCATCGCGATCCCGGCCGCGGCGTAGCTCCCGGTTAGCTCATAGGCGACCGACGGGATCAGCGAGAACGACGTCATGAACGCCGTCACCGAGAGCAGCGAACCGCCCCACATGAATCGGAAGTCGCGGACCACGAAGGCGGCGAACGTACGCTGCAGCTGTCTCATTCGCCCTGTCTACCCGGCATGTCCGCCAGCGGGCGGCTCGCCGCTCGAAAACTCACGACACATCCACAACCGCACATCACACCATCGACAGCGTACGCGCGGCAGACGCTTCGCGCTACGCGAAATAAGTTCCGCAGCTGTGATTCGGCGTTCCGACGGTGGACTCTGTTGCGTAGCGCTCAGAGTCGGAAATCGTTAGGCTAGTGAGGCGCGACATCGGGGCGCCTGCGCCTGTGCGGCGATCGGCGGCGAGGTCTGCGCAGTCTCCAGCGTGACATCGCGCAACGTGTGCGTGACTGACAGTGATGCAGAAGGAAGTGCACCATGGCCAACGTTCCCGGCGCAGAAAACGGCGAAGCAGCGGAAACCGCAGATCCCTTCGCCAATCAGGAGTGGAGCCCCAGCGAAGTCGCCTATAACGGCAAGATCATCAACGTCCACCTGGGCGACGGTCGAGTCGAGCGCGAAGACCTGCCCGAGCAGATGTACAAGGACTATCTGGGCGGCTACGGGATCGGCGCGCGGCTGCTCTTCGACCGCATCCCGGCTGGCGCCGACCCGCTGGGCCCCGACAACGTACTCGGCCTCATGCCCGGTCTGATGACCGGCACGCCGATCTTCGGCAATCGCTTTCAGGCCGTCTGCAAGAGCCCGTCGACCGGCGGCTGGGGCGACGCCAACTGCGGCGGCGACTTCGGCCCGTATCTGAAGTTCGCCGGCTGGGACGGCATCCTCTTCTACGGCCAGGCCGACAACCCCGTCTACATCCTGATCGACGGCGACGACGTGTCGGTCGAGGACGCCTCGGAGTACTGGGGCATGGGCGCGATCGAGGTCGAGAACGCCTTCAAAGAGCAGTACGGCAAGAAGACGTCGGTGGCTTGCATCGGTCCGTCCGGCGAGCAGCTCTCGTACCTCGCCGGCATCTGCAACGAGCACGGCCGACTGGCCGCCCGCTCGGGCGTCGGCGCCGTGATGGGCTCCAAGAAGGTCAAGGCGGTCGTCGTCAAGGCCGGCGGCACGCCGCGCGAGAACCTGCTCTCGAGCGACTCCGACATCCGTGAACTGGCCCGCCAGTCGCGCAACGAGTTCATCGCCCCGCTGCGCGACTTCTTCGCCGGCTTCGGCACCACCGGGATCAGCACAGGTTCGGCCCACAACGGCGACTCCCCCGTCCGCAACTGGGGCGGCGTCGGCGTCGACGTGTTCCCCGAGGTCGACTCGATGTCCGGCATGGCGTTCAACGCCACGCGCATGACCCACGCCGAACTCGAAATCGACCCCGAGACCGGGATGCCGCCGATCGACCCAAATCACTCGCCCGCGCCGCGCGCGGTCGACGTCAACGGCAAGGCGGTCCGCCACAAGAGCTATGGCTGCTGGCGCTGCCCGATGGCCTGTGGCGCCGAGTCGATCGAGTCGCCGCACGGCACCGTCGCGCCGGGCCTCGCCGAGGCCGAGCACGAGCAGGGCGTCTTCAAGTACCCGGTCGACACCCACCGCGCCGAGTACGAGACCGTCGCCTCCTTCGGGACCATGAACCTCTCCGCCAACATCGACATGATGCAAGCCGCCAACCACTGGTGCAACGAGTACGGCCTCGACACGATCGGCGCCGGCACGACGATCTCGTTTGCCATCGAGTGCTTCGAGAACGGTCTGATCGACCTCGAGGACACCGGCGGCGTCGAGCTCACCTGGAGCAACGACGACGGCATCATGGAGATGCTGCACCTGATCGGCAAGCGCGAAGGCTTCGGCGACCTGCTCGCCGACGGCATGAAGGTCGCGGCGGAGAAGATCGACGCCAAGAACGGCGACAGCCGCGCGCAGGAGTTCCGCACCGACGTCGGCGGCCAGGAACTGCCGATGCACGACGCCAAGCTCCAGCCTGAGTACTGGACGACCTACAAGCTCGACCCGACCCCGGCTCGACACACGCAGTACGAGGGCAACTCGCGCTACGGCGGTCCCGAGTACCCGGCCGCGCCGCGCGACTTCAAGGACTACGCCAACCGCGGCGAGCACCACAAGGGCGCGTCAGAGTACATGCACATCTCCAACTCGACCGGCATGTGCCAGTTCATCATGATGGCCGCGCCGACCGACCGCTTCCCGCAGTGGATCAACGCGGTCACAGGTTGGGACCTCTCGGGCGAAGACCTGCAGCTAGCCGGCGAGCGCATCGCCAACCTGCGCATGGCCTTCACCGTCCGCGAGGGCGACAACCCGCGTCAGCGCTTCGCGCCGCCGCGACTCTGGGGCGGCGAGGGCACGGTCCAGAAGACTGGGCCGCTGGCCGATGTCATCCTCGACATCGAAACGCTCGAGACCGACTTCCTCAAGGCCTGCGACTGGGACACCGAGACCTGTCTGCCGAGCCGCGAGAAGCTCGAGTCGATCGGCCTCTCCGATGTCGCCGACGCTCTGGCCGTGTAAGGTCGCGCCAACGGCGATCCAGCGGCACTTGCAGAGGGGGCGGGCTGCGGTCCGCCCTCTCTGTGTCACTCGGGCCGCCGACCTCAACGGCGATACACACGCCGAAGCACTGAACTGGACTGGCCCCACGTGCGCAATCGACTTAGCGGTCTGGCTACGCGGCTGCTGTTGATCCCGCTGGCCGGCATCGTCTTCGCCGCCGCGCTCGGCGCGGGCTATCAGTGGGGCGCGCCCGAGACTCCCGATGCCGTGCGGGTCTATGAGCCCTCCAAGCAGGGACGCATCGGCGGCGATGGCGCCCCATCGGGTGACCTAACCGGTTTCGTCGCCGAGCGCTCGGGCGCCGAGTGGATCGTGCGCGTCGGCGACCGTCAACGCACAGTCAGCTTCGAGCGCGGCGCCGTGATCGAATCGATGCGTCCGATCTGGACCGACGAAGTGCAGCCCGGCGACTGGGTAGTGGTCGGCGGGACCGACGACAACGTGAACACGTTTATCACCACCGGCATCGTGGTCATTCCAGCCGCCGATGCGGTTGTCGGCGACGCCGTCAACGATGCCGTCAATCAGGACGCCGCGGAATGATGCGCCGACTGGCCGGCTGGGTGTTCCTGCTCGGCGCGCTGGCCGCCGCCGGCCTTGGAGGCTGGTTCGTCGGCAGCGACATCGTCGCGACGCAACCGAGCGATGAGGATCTGGTCATCGCCGAGAGCGTGGTCGCCGGCCGACTGCAGATCGACATCGACGATTCCGCGTACCCGAACACCGCCTTGGTGCTCGGCGCGAGCGGCCTCAGCCCCTTCGGCCATTCGGAGGGTCTGCAAGGCCGCCAAGTCCTGACCGGACGCGTCGTCTCGGCCGCCGATGGATACCTGATGGTCGAAACCGCCACCGGCGTCGCGGCGATCCAACTGACCGATGAGACTACGTTCCTGCTGCGGTTGGAACGGGTCGGTCCCGCCGCGATCGGCTCGGGCGCCGCGGTGACGATCATCCTCGACGAGGATGGGGAGACTGCGATTGCGGCGATCGCGTTGCCGGCCGACTCGCGTCCCACGCTCAACTCGACCGAGCCCGGGCCCCCCGGCGGAGCCGGCGGCGGCTGACCTGTCGAGCTCGGTCTCGACTAGTCGGGCGGCTCGCTGCGAGCCTCAATCTCGGCCTGCACGGTATCAAGCAGCGCCTCGCGATCGGCGATTTCTCCCTCGATCACGATGTGTCGTTCCTCCGGGCCATCGATGTACCAGCGAACGTTGCCCATCGTCTCGACTCGCCGCACGCTGCGCAAGTCTTGCCAATCGATCGACTCCTGCTCGAATCCGACATGGAGGGCCGTGACGCCGCCATCGTGGACAATCACCGCCGTCGTCTGACGCTGCCAGGTGACAAACACCACCGGCAACATGGCGCCAGTCACAATCAGAAAGAAGATCGCCGCGCCGCCCGCCTCGCCGCTGCCGGTGACAATCCAGACCACGCCAGCGATGATCACCGCGATCAGCGGGAAGACAAACGTCGCGTTGTGGTACCAGGAGGCGTCATAGGTGTGCCCGCTGCGCACGCCCGGATAACGCAACAGCGCTTCGGCGTCGCGCGGACGCAGTCGATCGACGCCAGGCGGGACAGGATTGGCCTCGGTCATGACGTCGAGCGCCGATGCTTGGGCCGAGCCCCTCGGAATCAGGCGTGCTCGAGAATCGCGGCGGCTGACGTCAGCGCGCAGACGCCCGGTGATTCCTCGGTCTGGAACGCCTTGACCTCGCCGCCCTCGACGAGCATGGCAAAGCGCGTGCAGCGAAATCCGAGCCCAAGACCGCTCAGGTCAAGGCCGATGTCGAGCGCGCGAGTAATGTCGCCGGAGCCATCGGCGAGCATCGTGATGTGCTCCCCGCCGTGGGCCGCGTTCCAGGCCTGGAGCACGAAGATGTCGTTGGTCGACATGCAGATCGTCTGCTCGATGCCAGCGGCGGCCAGTTGATCGGCGCCGGCGGCGAAGGTCGGCAGGTGATCGTTGGTGCAGGTCGGCGTGAACGCGCCGGGGACGCCGAAGATCACGGTCTTCTTGTCGCCAACAAGCTCGCGCAGGCTGACCGGGCCGGGTCGGCCGTCGGCGATCACGGTTCCATTCACGTCGGGCAAGGTGTCGCCCTGTGCAATCGGCATCTCATGCTCCTCAATTCTGACGTGCGCCAAGCGCTGCCTGAGCTGTGCGCGCTGCGCGCAGTGTCGGTGCGGTGTTCTGCATTGCTCAGCTTAACGCCCGAGTTGCTGCATGATCGGTCGCGCATCGACCGACGTAGACTGTGCGCACTGAGCAGCAGGTATTGGAAGAGGGCGCAATGGCGATTGATCGACTTGATGGACGTGTCGCGCTGATCACGGGCGCTGGGTCGGGGATCGGCCGAGCCTCGGCCATTCGCATGGCCTCCGAAGGCGCGGCGGTGATGTGCGCCGACGTCAACGTTGAGGGCGCGCAAACGACGGCGGCGCAGATCGCCGAGCACGGCGGTCGCTCGGCGACGATGGAGCTCGACGTCACGTCCGAGGACGACGTCAAGGACGCGCTCGCCCAGACAGTAGCCGTGCTCGGCGGCCTGGACGTAATCTTCAACAACGCCGGCATCGGCGGCGCCCAGTTCGGCTGGGATCAGACGATCTCGGTCAATCTCAGCGGGGTCTACTACGGGACCTTCCACGGTTGCGCGTCGCTGGCCGAGCGCGGCGGCGGATCGATCATCAACACCGCTTCGATCGCAGGCTTGAACGGATTGATCAGCGGCGCCTCGACTCGCGATCCCGACCTCGAAGTCGAGGAAGGCGCCGGCGCATACGTTGCCGCCAAGCACGGAGTGGTCGGCATTACGCGACAGTTCGCGGTCACCTACGGACCGCGCAATGTGCGCGTCAACGCGGTCTGTCCGGGATACATCCACACGCCGATGACCGCGCCGATCAGAGAGATGGAAGGCGCAGAAGCGTTCCTCGCATCGCTGCACCCGATGGGTCGACTGGGCCAACCGGAGGAGATCGCCGCCGCCGCGGCGTTCCTCGCCTCCGATGACGCCAGCTTCGTCAACGGCATCGCGTTGCCAGTCGACGGCGGCTACACGGCCCGCTAGGCAATGCACCACGATTGAAGGAACGAGCAGTCACCATGGCCATGGCGAACATCAACGGCGTCGACCTGTACTACGAGGACGTCGGCATAGGCGAACCGATCATCTTTCAGCACGGCTACACCGCGTCGCACGACGGATGGTCGGGCGTGATCGAGCGGATGAGCGCGAGCTACCGCTGCATCGCGATGGACTGTCGAGGCGCGGGCGACTCGTCGCATCCCGATGACGGTTACACGATCGAGCAGCTCGCCGCCGACGTCGTCGGCATGGCCGACTATCACGGCTTCGAGCGCTTCCACTACGCAGGACAGAGCATGGGCGGTCTGATTGGGTTCGAGCTGGGGCTGTCGCACGCCGAGCGGTTGCTCAGCCTGTCGCTTTCGGCGCCTGCGCCTGCCGATGGCATCGCGATGCCACAGTCAGCTCGCGACACGATGCGCGCGCGTTGGGCGAACAAGGAGCGCGATCTTCTGATCCGCACCACGCTCGCCGGCGTTCCGCGCGAGAGCGCTCACGACGACGTGCCGCATCAGGTCGACCGTCAGCTGTCCGTCTCGGTCGGGCATTACGACGGCTGCTGGGATGCGATGGTCAACTATCGCAAGGGCGACCGACTGGGTGAGATTCAGACGCCGACGCTACTGCTCGCGGGGGCGGCGGACGGATTGCTGACCTCGAACCTGGCCGATTTCGCGCGCCTGGGCAACGCGACGTTGCATGTGTTCAGTCGAGTCGGCCACGGCGTGCCGCGCGAGGTGCCATCGGCGTACGCCAGAGTCGTCAGCGACTTCCTCAAGCACGGCGTTGTCAACGCGAACACGGTCGCCCGAGCCGTCGCCGAGGCGGCCAAGGCCTAGTCAGAGCGGTGAGTGAGACTTACGACGATAGTGGCCGTAAATCGTCGACAAGGCGCTCGACTCGGTCGAGATACTGACCGATGACTTCCGCCTCGAGGAATCCGTCATAGTAGTTTGCGTGTAGCGTGTTTCCGGCGCTGAACCAGTCAAACAAGTCCGTCTGATTGGCCTCATCGACGAGGCGGCGAATCGTCTGGTGCAGCTGGCGATGGCCGTTGTGATCCCAGCCTCTGGCCTCAGCGACGGCTTTGACCGCTTGCGCGGCCGCGCCCCAACCCTTTTCTGACGCTTGCAGCAGATCGCCGGCCTCGAGGTAAGCGCGCGCCCTCAAGAGAAACTCGTCCGCGGTCTCGTTGTGAAACTCGGTGCGTGTCGTCATGGCCTCGATCATACCTGCGACGAAAGTGGCCGCAAGTCGTCGACGAGGCGCTCGACCTCCTCGAGGTTCGCGCGAATCGCGACAGCCGACAGGAAGCCGTCGTAGTAGTTGGCATGGAGCGTGTTTGCGGCATTGAATCCGTTTCGCAGCTGAGTCTGCCCTGATTCGTCAATCAGACGATCTACTGTCTGATGCAGCTGGCGGTGGCCGTTGTGATCCCAGCCTCTGGCCTCGGCGACCGCTTTGACCGCCTGGGCGGCCGCGCCCCAACCCTTCTCTGACGCTTGCAGCAGATCGCTGGCCTCGAGATACGTGCGTGCTCTCGAGAGAAACTCGTCGGCGGTCTCGTTGTGATACTCAGTGCGTGTTGTCATGGCTCGATCATACGCGCGAGGTCCGCGATTGCCAGCGGCGATTAGTCGAACGTGATCACGAAGCGGCCGCGATGGCCGCCTTCCTTAAGCAACCGATGAGTCTCCGAAGCCTGCTCGGCGGGATACGTCGAGTTGACCCGCAAGCTGACCTGGCCGGCCTCTACCTGTTGACGAAGCGCATCGAGCAGGTCGGCGCGGCGGTCGTAATGCACGACCAGCGTGACGTGGAAGTTGATCCCGCGCTCACCGCCCTCGGGTCCGCTCCAGCCGCGAACGCTGGCGTATGCGCCGCCGTCCTTGATCGCACCCAGCGTGCGTTCGTTCTGGACCGCGCCGTCGGCCAGTCCGTCGACGCCCTCAGGCAGCGCCTGACGAATCTGTTCTGCGATGTCGTCGCCGCGCGGCACGACAATGTCAGCGCCAAGGTCAGCGACGAGCTGGCGATCTGTTTCGGCGGCGTCGGCGATGACGGTCAAGCCATCGGCCTTGCCCAGTTCGACCATGTATCCGCCGTAGCATCCCGCGGCCCCGGTGACGGCCAGGGTCTGCCCAGGTTGGAGCCCCATCTGGTCGAGCGACATGCGCGCGGTGAGCGCGTTCATCGGCAACGTTGAGGCCTCGGCGTGGCTGGCGCCTGCCGGTGCTTGACAAACGGCGTCGGCCTTGAGCACAATGCTCTCGCGATACGCTCCGTGGCTGCCGCTCGGAATGACCATCGCCATCACCGCATCGCCGACTTCGAGGTCCGTCTCCGTGTCGGGGCCGATCTCATCGATCACGCCGGCCGCATCCATGCCCGGGATGTACGGTGGCGGGCCCGCCTGACGCAGCTGCTCGGCTCGTCCGCCGCCTCGCGTGAAGGTGTCGGTGGGATTTACCGTGGCCGCATGCACGCGCAACCGTACCTCGCCGACCCCCGCATGAACCTCAGGCAGCTCGACCACGTGCAGCGCCTCAGGTCCGCCAAACTCGATCACGCCGACTCCACGCATGCGATGCTCCTGTTTCCGTCAATGAGAGGCGCGAACAGCGTAGCCGAGACCGCCAACCGCGTTCAGGCTTGAGATTGTCGGCCAGCATCGCCATACTTGGCGCAGCTTGATCCGATTCGCCCCGACTTGTTCGGCGACACCTGAGGAGATGATGACATGAGTGAGCGCGATTACTGGACTCGATTGCGACAACAGGAGCTGAGCCGCCGCAGACTGCTGCAATCTGGCGCGCGCGCCGGATTGGGCGCAGCCGGCCTGGCGTTGGTCGGTTGCGGCAGCGACGATGACGAGCAACAGTCGGTCGCCCAACAGCAACAGCAAGCCGACGACGCGCAAACGTCCCAGTCCGATCAGGCCCAGGATGCGCAGACGCAGGACCAGGCCGCCGACCAGCAAGCCGCGCAACAGGTCGCGCAGGTCAGCGACGACGCCCGACGCGGCGGCGTACTGCGGATCGGATCGGACCTCGGCCTCTCGACCTACAACGGTCCGTATCTGTCTTCCTCCGCGCACATTCCGCTCTACATCCCCTTCTGGGACACCTTGACCAAGTACTCGCCCGACGGCCTCGATCCGCAACCGCATTTGGCCGAGAGTTGGGAGTTCAACGACGACCAGTCGATGCTGCAGGTGAAACTGCGTCCTGGACTCGAGTTTCACAACGGCAAACCGCTGAACGCGACCGAGGTCAAGCGCAGCCTCGAGGCGATGGATGACGAAGGCGTCGCCAACAACCAAGTCAAAGGCATCATGACCAAGTACGTCTCGTCGGTCGATGTGATCGACGATGTCACGCTGCAGCTGCAGCTGGCCTGGGGCGGCACGCCAGTCTTCGATGTGCTCAACTACGCCCAGATTCACGACGTCGACGACATCCCCGCGCTCGAGGGGTACACCTCGCTCAACGGCTCGGGCCCGTTCAAGTTTGATCCGTCCACGTTCCGCGTCGATCAGTACGCCTCGGGCGAACGCTTCGAGAACTTCTACGAGCCGGCCCTGTTGGACGGCATCGAGCAGTATCAGTTCCCTGACGCCACCGCGATGTCGCTGGCGTTGGGCGCGGGCGAGATCGATCTCACCAATCGACTGCCCAAGCCCGACTACGAGCGCTTCAACTCCGATCCCGACTTCACGGTCGTGGTCGCGCCCCCAACCCTGGCGATCTGGGTGTTGGGCATGGTCCTGCCGAACGAGAACGGCGGTCACCCAGCCTTCGCCGACGCGAAGATTCGCCAAGCGCTCTATCGATGCATCGATCGAACACGCGTC
Organism: Dehalococcoidia bacterium; assembly: GCA_965221705.1. Lineage (GTDB taxonomy): Bacteria > Chloroflexota > Dehalococcoidia > Bin125 > Bin125 > Bin125. Next base: position 1,551,985 of record OZ244908.1, on the reverse strand, counting down.
GCCGATGAGACGTTCGAACGTTTGGCGTTGCCCAAGAACATCCTCTGGCCGTCGTTCTCTCCCGGCTACGACGAGGCGCGCGATCGCGACTACTTCAATCCCGAAGAGGCCGCGGCGCTGGTCGCCGAAGCCGGCTATGGACCCGGCGAACTCACGATTGAGCTCGGCCACGCTGGCGGCGAAGCGAACGAAATCGCCCAAGTCGTCCAGGCCGGCGCCGCCGAAGCGGGGATCAACATTGAGATCAAGCTCTACGAGCCAGCGGTCGCTCGTGATCGCTTCCTCAATGCGAAGCATGAGTCGTACCTCTCGTCGTACGCGTTCTTCGCGCTGCACCCGCAAACGCTGCCGGTGATGAACTTCCAGATGCGGATTCCCAACTCCTGCGCATACGAGCCCGATTACTACCAGGCGTTGATCGACAGCTTCGGGACGGCTGACTCAGACGCGCAACGGAACGAGCTGTTGGAAGAGTTCAACACGCTGCTCGACGACGAGCCGTGGATCGCGCCGATCGTCACGCGCAGTGACATCTGGGCCTGGTCGAGCAACTTCACCGGCATCGAGTTCGACGTGTTGAGCATCCCCTCGATGCAGCGCATCGAGTACGTCGGCTAGCGCGCCGCGACATCTGCGTTCAGTTGCGACGCCAGTTTCAGATAGGCATACTCTCCCTGGCCCTTGGACGTTGGACATGGAGACAGGGAGAGGAGGCCATCCGATGGCCGACAGAAACTACTGGCAACGAGTTCGACAACAGCGACTGTCGCGCCGCGGACTGATGCAAGCCGGCGGTCGCGCCGGTCTCGGCGCGGCCGGGATCGCGCTGGTCGGCTGCGGCGACGGCGACGACGCGCAGCAGCAGGCGCAGACCGCTCAAGTTGCGCAGCAACAAGCCCAACCTCAGGATCAGGCCGCGCAGCAAGCACAGCCGCAGGATCAGCAGCAGGTCGTCGTTGAGGCGCAGCCGACCGAGCGTCCGCGCGGCGGCACGCTGCGGGCCGGCTGGGCGGGCAGCTCTCCAGCGACGCACCAGGCGCCGTACGGCGCCACGCCGGAGACGATCTTCTATCCCGCGCTCTGGGACACGCTGACCAAGTACAGCCCCGACGGGCTCGAGCCGCAGCCGCACCTCGCCGAGAGCTGGGAGTTCAACGACGACCAGACGATGCTGCAGCTCAAGCTGAGGCCGGGACTCGAGTTTCACGACGGCAAGCCAATGACGGCCGAAGAGGTCGTCAAGAGCCTGGAGCGCATGGACGACGAAGACGTCCAGAACAGCCAGGTGCGCAGCATCTACAACAAGTACGTCGGCAAGGCGACGGCGATCGACAAGACCACGATTCGGTTCGACCTCGATTGGCCGGGCACAGTCATCTTCGACGTGCTCAACTGGGCCCAGATTCACGACGCCGACAACATCGCCGAGCTCGACGGCTACACGCGGGTCAACGCGAGTGGTCCGTTCAAGTTCGATGTCGACTCGTATCAGGTCGATGTGTTCGCGCGCGCCGAACGATTTGAGAACTTCTATGACCCGGCCGCGCTCGATGCGATCGAGTGGAACATTTTCCAGGACTGGGAGTCGATGACCCTGGCGCTGCAGAGCGGGGAACTGGACATCACCCATCACCTGCCCAAGGCTTGGCATCAGAGCTTCAGCCAGAGCGACGACTTCGACGTGCTGCTGGCGCCGCCGACGGGGTCGATCTGGGTGCTGGGCATGGTCGGCGAGGGCCGCGGCGGCGGTCACCCGATGATGGACAACCCGACCGTCCGACAAGCGATCTATCGCACGATCGACCGTGAGCGGATCGTCGAGGAAATCTTCGAGGGCCTGTCGGAGACCAAGAACGTGCTCTGGCCGTCATTCTCGCCCGCCTATGACGCCTCGGCTGACTATCAGTATTTTGACCTCGACGAGGCGAAGCGATTGATCACCGAGGCCGGCTATCCCGACGGCACGCCGACGATCAAGATCGCATGCTTCGGCAACAACGAGGAGGCGCTCTCGATCGCGCAGATCATCCAGCAGGACGCCGCAACCGCCGGCATCAATCTGGAGCCTGAATCAGTCGAGGCGGCAGTCTGGACCGACCGCTTCCTCGGCGGCACGCATCCCGGGGCGTATCTCTCCTTCTACGGCTTCTACGCGATGCATCCGCAGTCGTTGCCGGTGATGAACTACCAGATGCGGATTCCCAACTCGTGCGCCTATGAGACGCCGCACTACCAGGCGATGATCGACGGCTGGCCGACGGCCGATACTGACGCGAAGCGTCAGAAGCTGATGGACGACTTCAATACGATCTTGGCCGAGGAGCCCTGGGTCTCGCCGATCTGCACGACCGTGCAAATCTGGGCTTACACCAACAAGGTCAAGAACCTGTACTACGACGTGATGAGCATCCCGCGATTGCATCACGTGTACTTCGACGAGACGTAACCGCCGCAGCGTCCATCGGTCGCTGCAGCAGCCAATCGCGTCCAATGACTGAGTAACGAGGAGGGCGGCTGCGCGTGGGGCGATACCTGGTTCGGCGATTCTTCGAAGGCTTGCTGGTCGTGTTCCTGGCCAGCATCGTGATCTTTCTGATCATTCGCCTGATCCCCGGCGACCCGGCCCAGCAGTTGGCCGGCGACGACGCGACGCCGGAAGACGTCGAACGGATTCGCGAACAGCTCGGTCTCAACGATCCGATCCTGTCTCAGTACGTCAACTGGATCGGCGGCGTGGTCCAGCTCGACTTCGGCAAGTCGTTCACCAAACGCGTGCCCGTCCGCGATCTGATCGCGCAGTCGTTCCCGCCGACGATCGAACTGGCGGTGGCGTCGTATCTGTTTGCGCTGGCGGTCGGCGTGCCATTAGGCGTCGCCGCCGCTGTGTGGGCGAAGAAACCGCCTGACTACGGCGCCAGCGTGTTCAATCTCTTCACGCTCGGGATTCCCAACTTCGTGCTCGGCATCCTCCTGCTCTGGATCTTCGCCGTTGAGCTCGACCTCTTCCCCGTATCGGGACGAGTGAGCGTCTTCGACGACTTTGTCGCCGGCGTGCATCGACTCGTCCTGCCGACGATCGCCGCAGGATCGGTGATCGCGGCCGTGCTGGCCCGATTCGTGCGCACATCGGTCGCCGAGGCGTTGGCTCAGGACTACGTTCGCACTGCCCACGCCAAGGGACTGCAGGCGCGCAAGGTGGTGATCAATCACGCGCTGCGCAACGCGCTGATCCCGATCGTGACCATTGCGGCGTTGCAGATCGGCAACCTGTTGGCGGGAGCGATCGTCGTAGAGATCGTCTTCACTCGGCCCGGCTTTGGCTTCCTGATCATCGACGGCATCACCGGACGCGACTATCTGCTGATCCAGGCGATGCTGGCGATTCTGGTCTTCCTTTTCGTCGCCGCCAACACGCTCGCCGACATCACCTACGGCTATCTCGATCCGCGCATCCGCGTCTCTGGGCTGGCGAGCTGATCGTGGCCAGGTTGCAGGCCCAATCACAGTACGCGCCGCCCGTTAACCAAGGCTGGCTGCGGCGCATGCGCGATCAGTCGCTCACTGTCGACGCGTTCTATCGGACCGTGCGCAATCCGCAGGGCGCGATCGGGGCGGTCGTCTTCGGCGGGCTGATCTTCATCGCGATCTTCGCCGACCTGCTCGCGCCCTACGGCGAGGCGGAGCAGATTCGCGGAGCGCGCCTGCTTGCCCCCTCGGGCGAGTTCTGGTTCGGCACCGATGATCTCTCTCGCGATATCTTCAGCCGTATTCTGTTCGGTCTCAGAATCTCGCTCTACGTGTCGATCGCCGGCGTGCTCGGCGGAGGCGCGGTCGGCACGATCATCGGGTTCACCGCGGGCTACGCGGGCGGCTGGGTCGAAGCGATCCTGATGCGCCTCGTCGACACGCTGCTCGCCTTCCCGTTTCTGCTCCTGGGCATCGCGGTCTTGGCGATTCTGGGTACGGGGACGTCGCAGGTGGCGCTGGCGTTGGGGATCGCGAACATTCCGGTCTTCGCGCGGATCGCGCGAGCGCAGCTGCTGACGGAGAAGGAACGCGACTACGTCCTGGCGGCGCGTTGCCTGGGCGCGTCGCCGCCGAGGATCGTCGGTCGACACATCGCCACCAATGCCCTGCCGCCGCTGCTGGTACAGGCGGCGCTCGCGATGGCATTCGCCGTGATCGCTGAGGCGACGCTCAGCTTCCTCGGCCTCGGCGCATCACCGCCGACGCCGACGCTAGGGATCATCCTGAGCGACGGCCGTCGCTGGCTGTTCGCCGGCAACTGGTGGTTCGTCCTCTTCCCGACGCTGGGACTGTCGTTGATCCTGCTCTCGCTGAACTTCCTCGCCGACTCCGTCGTCGAAGCGATCGATCCGCATCGGCGGCACCGCTAGGATCGCCACGGCTTGGTTGTCAACTGCTGGACTATTGGCGCGGGATTACTGGCGGGCCATCGTCTGGCGCTGCCGCTCGGCTGAGGCGTGGTAGGCCGCCGCGTCTTCGAACGGCGTGACTGCAACGTCGACGGTCTGAATCTCGCCCTCGAACTCGAACGGCGGCTCGTAGTTGTCGCCCACCGGCGAGCGGCGGTCGGCGCCGATATCGAACTCGCCGTGGGCGAAGAGCACGCGTCGCTGCAGCACCTCAACTGAGCCTGAACCGACCTGTTCGCCATTGACGGTCAGGGTGACCGTCGCGGGACCGTTGATCGAATCGCTCTCAAACGAGATGCCCACGACCAGATCTCCTTCAGGCAGCGTGCCGTCACAGCGAATCCGCGCCCAGTCGTCGTAGGCGTGATGGTCGAAGTGCAGATGGTTGTCCTTGATGTAGCAAGTGACGCCGGTGTGGATTGATCCGCGATTGAAGAGCACGCCTTGCTCCGCTGTCGACGACCGCGACAGCGCAATCTGCATCGTCCATGAGCCGAGGTCGAGCGCCGGCGAGGTCTCGACCGGCATGTGCGCGATCGGCGGCGTGTAGCGATAGCGCAGACCAGCGTGCGGCGCGCCAGGGAGCTGCGAGGGCTGATTGATTTCGAGCGTGCGATCGTCAAGCGGCAGCACGCCGTGTCGACCGGCCTCGATCCACCAACGGTCGATCAGCTCGCGCAACTTCTCAGGCTCCTCAGCGGCGAGGTTGTTGGTCTCCGAGAAGTCCTTGTCGACGTGGTACAGCTCCCATTCATCGTCCGTCCATTCACGTCCGCGTCGATGCCAGGTGACGGCCTTCCAGCCGTCGACCCAGATGCCTCTGTGTCCGAGCATCTCGAAGTACTGCGCCTGCTTCGGCGTCGGCGCGTTGGCGTCGTCGAATGCGTAGGCGAAACTGGCGCCGGCAATCGGTATCTGATCCTCGCCGGCGCGTGCATCCGGGGCGTCCACGCCGAGCGTCTCAAGCACGGTTGGCACGACGTCAGTGACGTGCGTGAACTGCGTACGCAATCCGCCGCGCTCGGCGATGCCGTTGGGCCAATGCGCGATCAGCGGCACGCGGACGCCGCCGCCGTGCGTGTTCTGTTTGTACCAACGCAAGGGCGTGTTGCCCGCTTGCGCCCAGCCCCAGGGATAGTTCGACGCAGAGCGCGGCCCGCCGATCTCGTGCAGACGCGACTGCACCTCGTCGAGGTCGTCGGCGGGTCCAAACAGCCGCGGCTCGTCGGTGACGCCAAGCGGTCCGCCCTCCTGCGACGCGCCGTTATCGGCGAGCAGCAGGATGATCGTGTTGTCGATCTGACCGGACGACTCAAGGTACGAGAACAGTCGACCCAGCTGGGCGTCCGTGTGTTCGAGGAAGCCGGCGAAGGCCTCTTGCAGGGCGACGGCGAAGTTGCGTTGATTCTCAGGCATGTCCCGCCAGGCCTCGACGCCGCGATTGCGCGGCGCGAGCTGCGTGCCTTCGGGCACGATGCCCATCTCCAGCTGTCGCGCGAACCACTGCTCGCGGATCGCATCCCAGCCGACGTCGAACTTGCCGCGATAGCGGTCGATGAACTCGGTCGGCGCCTGATGCGGCGCATGCGTCGCTCCGAGTCCGAAGTAGAGGAAGTAGGGCTGCTGCGGGTAGATCGACTGATGATCGCGCAAGAATCCGAGCGCGTGATCGACGAGGTCCTCGGTCAGGTGATATCCCTCTTCCGGTCGGCGCGGCGGCTCGATCAGGTGGTTGTCGTAGACGAGTTCGGGATAAAACTGGTCGGTTTCGCCGGAGAGGAAGCCGTAGAAGCGGTCGAAGCCGCGCTGCAGCGGCCACTCGTGGAACGGTCCCGCCTGACCCATGGCGTCGACCGGGCAGAGATGCCACTTGCCGACCATGAAGGTGGCGTAGTGCTCGTCGGAGAGCAGCTCGGCGAGCGTCGCCGCATTGCGCGGGATCGCGCCGCGCATGTTGGGAAACCCTGGGTCGAACTGCGTCACGGCTCGAATCCCGACCGTGTGATGGTTGCGCCCAGTCAGCAACGACGCTCGCGTCGGCGAGCAGAGCGGCGTGACATGGAAGTTGGTGAAACGCAGGCCGCCCGCGGCGAGACGATTGATGTTCGGCGTCTCAATCGTCGACCCGTAGCAGTTGAGGTGCGCGAAGCCGAGATCATCGAAGAGGATGATGATCACGTTGGGTCGATCCTGCGGCGCAGTCGGCAGCGGCGGCCACCACGGCTCAGAGTCGCGGAAGGTGCGTCCGATGGCGCCCTGGAACTCATTGTTCGTGGTCATCTGAACCCTCCGCTATCGAAGTTCTCTCAGCTATTGCAGTGGACGAACGCAGCGAAAGCCGGTGTTACTGGTCGCGCTGTCAGGCGTGAGCGCCATGCGCGCCGATGTCCGATAGCGCAGACAGTAGCTCTCGTGGCAGAGATAACTGCCGCCCTTGAGCACCTTGAGATCGCCGTCGGGCGGGCCTTGAGGGTCAACCGTTTGCGACTCGTCGTGGTAGACGTCGAACCAGTCGGCGCACCACTCCCAAACGTTGCCGGTCGTGTTGTAGAGACCGAAGGCGTTCGGCTCGTACGTGTCGACCGGACAGGTACCGTACCAACCGTCGTCGAGTGAGTTCTCGGTCGGGAACACTCCCTGCCAGACGTTCATCCGATGCGCGCCCGAGGGCGTCAGCTCGCGACCCCAGGGATACGGCGCAGACTCAAGTCCGCCGCGAGCGGCGCGCTCCCACTGTGCCTCGGTCGGCAGCGACGCGCCGACCCATTCGGCGTAGGCCTGAGCGTCGTTCCAGCTGACGTGGACGACCGGATGGTCGAGTCGAGCCTCGATGTCGCTGTCCGGTCCTTCTGGCGCGCGCCATGACGCCCCCTCGACCTGTCGCCACCAGGGCGCGTCGGCAGCGGCGCGCGTCGGCGGAAAGTCGTCGGGCAGGAGTCCGGCGAAGACGAATGACCACCCGATCAGTTCCGACTCGGTCTGGTAGTTGGTCGCGTCGACGAAGTCGGCGAAGTCGGCATTCGAGACGGCGCAGGCGTCGATGGCAAACGCCGACAGCGCCACCTCGCGCAGCGGTCCCTCGCCGTCGGTGGGATACGCGAGGTCGTCGACGGCGCCCATGATGAAGCTCCCGGCGGGGATGGCGGCGGCAGGCCCCCCTCTGCCTTCGGCATCTCCCCCCAGAGGGGGGAGAGTTGAGGAGGAACCGGCATCTCCATCCAGAGGGGGGAGAGTTGAGGAGGAGCCGGTATCTCCATCCAGAGGGGGGAGAGTTGATCCTGACCTCCCCCGTCCTGGCGGAGGTGTCGCCGAACTCCCTAAAGCAGACATCCCCCCGTCATGAGGAGGTGTTGCTGAACGTCCAATCTCAAGCCTCCCCCTGAAAGGGGGAGGTGTCGCGGAGCGACGGAGGGGGCCCTCTTCGCCCGTGCCTCTGGACGCTGCGCAGCAGTCGGACATGGCGCTACTGCTGCGCCATCAGTTCTCGGAACGCGTTTCTCGCAGCCTCGTACGCCGCGCCCGACTTTGGATACGGCGTGACTTCGACCTCCAACGAGTGGATCGTCCCCTCGAACTCGAAGGGCGCGTCGTACGAGTCGGACACCGGCGACTTGCGGTCAGATCCGATGTCTGCGCCGCCGCGACCGCCGAATCCTCCGCGCACGAGGAACGGGACGCCGCCCTCGCCGACGACCTCGCCGTTGAGCCTGAGCGTGACCCTGCCAGGCGCAGAGGGCGCCTCGCCGTCCATGCTCACGCCGATCGCGCAGCGTCCGTCGGGCAGTTCGACATCGGCGACGATCTGCGTGATGTCGGTGAACGAGTTGTAGTCGAAGCGCAGCCGATTGTTCTGGATATAGAAACTCAATCCGCCCATCACCGATCCGCGGGCGAAGATCACGCCGTCGCCCAGGCCGTCCCGTTCGACGTCGGCCTCGAGCGTCCACGAGCCCATCCCGATCGCCGGCGCGACCTCGCCAGGCAGATGTGAAACCGGCGGCGTGTAACGATACTTGAGCTCGTTGTGCGGACCGCCCGGTCGCTGCGTTGGTCCGCCCAGCTGGAAGCTGCGATCGTCGAGCGGCAGCACGCCGTAGCGGCCAGCCTCAATCCACCAGCGATCGATCAGCTGCCGCAGTCGCTCGGGCTCCTCAGCGGCGAGGTTGACGGACTCGGAGAAGTCCTCGGCGACGTGATAGAGCTCCCATTCGTCGTCGCTCCAGGGGTCGTTCTTTTCGTGTCGCGTGACGGCTTTCCAGCCGTCAACCCAGATACCGCGGTGGCCGAGCATCTCGAAGTACTGCACCTCCTTCTGCGTTTCGGCGTGCGGATCGTCGAGGGCGTAGGAGAAGCTGGCGCCGCTGACCGGCATCTGCTCGTGTCCCGCGTACTCGCTGGGCGCGCTCGCGCCGACGGCATCGAGCACGGTCGGTAGCACATCGCTGACGTGGTGGAACTGTCGACGGAAACTTCCCGGATCGCTGATGCGATCGGGCCAGTGCACGATCAGCGGCACGCGCACGCCGCCGCCGTGGGTGTTCTGCTTGTACCACTTGAGCGGCGTGTTGCCCGCCTGCGCCCAACCCCAGGGATAGTTGGGCGAGCTGTGAGGGCTGCCGATCAGATGCAGGCGCGACTGCGCCTCATCAATGTCGTCGAGCAGCGGCTGTCCGTAGCGGGCCGTGTCCGACACACCCTGCGGCCCGCCCTCCTGACTGGCGCCGTTATCCGCCATCAGCATCAGAATCGTGTTGTCGAGCTGACCTGAGGCCTCGAGGTAGCTGATCAGTCGACCGATCTGTTCGTCCGTGTGGGTGAGGAAGCCGGCGAAGGTCTCCTGGAACGTCGCCAGAAAGCGCTGCATGTTGGGCGAACACTCGTCCCACGCCTTGACGCCGGGATTGCGCGGCGCGAGCGCGGTGCCCTCGGGGATCACGCCCAGCTCTTGTTGCCGAGCGAACCACTCCTGACGCACTTCGTCCCATCCTTGGTCGAACTTGCCGCGATAGCGCTCGATGTACTCGGCGGGCGCCTGGTGCGGCGAATGCGTCGCTCCCAATGCGAAGTAGAGGAAGAAGGGTTGATCGGGATAGATCGACTGATGGTCGCGCAGGAAACCGGTCGCTTGGTCGACAATGTCTTCAGTGAAGTGATAGCCCTCCTCTGGCGTGCGCGGCGGCTCGATCAGATGGTTGTCGCGGACGAGATCGGGATAGAACTGGTCAGTCTCGCCGGAGAGGAAGCCGTAGAAGCGATCGAATCCGCGTTGCAGCGGCCAATCGTGGAACGGTCCCGCCTGCGAGCAGGTCTCGGACGGATTCAAGTGCCACTTGCCGACCGCGAATGTGGCGTAGCGCTCGTCGCGCAGAATCTCAGCCATCGTCGCGGCGTTGCGCGAGATCGCGCCGCGCATGTTGGGATAGCCGGGGTCGTAGCTCGCGATCGAACGCATGCCTACGGCATGGTGATTGCGTCCCGTGAGCAGCGAGGCGCGCGTCGGCGAACAGAGCGCCGTGACGTGAAAGTTGGTGAAACGCAGGCCTCCCGCGGCGAGGCGGTCGATGTTGGGCGTGTCAATCGTCGAGCCGTAGCAGCCGAGGTGCGAAAAGCCGGTGTCGTCGAAGAGGATGATGACGACGTTCGGTCGGTCCTGCGGCGCGGTCGTCAGCTCGGGCCACCAGGGCTCGGACTCGCGGAAGGTGCGGCCGATTACGCCGCCAAACTGCTCTGTTGCGCTCATGGGCTCGTCCCCGATTCGCTCACTCTGCACGGTTCGCTGCTCAAGATAGTGAAGCAGCTGAGACCGTGAGAGCCGCTCGCTAGCATTCTTGAGCAGCGGCAGCTGAGGATCGAGGCGGAGATGACTACGGCTGGAGTTGGGACAGGTCACGGAATCTTCGCGGGCGTGCGCGTGCTCGAGTTCGGACTGTTCGTCGCCGGACCGTACGCCGGCGAGCTGCTGGCGCACGGTGGCGCCGACGTGGTCAAGGTCGAACCGGTCAGCGGCGACGCGACGCGCTTCAACAGCACGATCGTTCCGGGCGAGGGTCGGCACTACATCATCAAGGCGCGAGGCAAGCGCGGCGTTCCGCTCAATCTGGCTCATCCAGAGGGGCGACAGCTCGCGCGTCGGCTGGCGCTACGCAGCGATGTCGTGATCTCCAACATGCGACCGGGCGCGCTCGAGCGGCTGAGTTTGGACTACGACTCATTGAGCGCCGAGCAGGAACGGATCATCGTCGCCGAGATCTCGGCGATGGGCGAGCAGGGGCCGATGGGGATGCATCTCGGCGCGGACTTCCAGGCTGCGGCGGCGTCGGGACTGGCGATGTCGACGGCCAACTTCGACGGCGAGGAAGCGCGCTTCGTCGACGCCTATCTCAGCGATATCCACGCGGGCACATTGCTCGCCTTCGGCATCGCCGGGGCGCTCTTTCGACGCGAGCAGACCGGTCGCGGCCAACGCGTCACCACATCGCTCTATCAGGCCGGACTCTCGCTGCAGACCGCGACGGCGAATCTGTTTGACGCGGTCGATGGCTGGAAGCGTGAGTTCCCAGAGTGGATCGCCCGCGAGCGTCCGCATCCGCGAGACGCGGCGGCCAAGCGCCGCGAACAGACCGCGGTGATGGTCGGCGGACTCTACGAAACCCGCGACGGCCGATGGATCACGCTCGGTTCGACGAAGCTCGGCTTCGAGCGCATGCTGAAGCTGCTCGAGCTTGACGATCCGAGCGCCGACGATCCGGACTGGGAAATGCCCGACGATCCGCGAGCGCACTTTCTGGCCCTGCGCGACCGAATCCGAGCGGTCGTGCGTAGTCGCGACGGCGAGGAACTGCTCAACACGCTGCAGGCCGGCGGCGTGCCCTGCGCGCTCTTGGCATCGCTCGAAGAAGCGCTGCTGAGTGACCACGCCCGAGCCAATGGCTTTGTGCATCAGTTCGATCACCCAGCCGTCGGTCCGACGCTGATGGCGCAGGCGCCGCTCAAGTTCGGCGCTGATCACTATCGCGCCGCCGAGCGAACTCCCGCCTTCGGCGAGCACCTGCGCGAAGTACTCGGCGAGTTGGACTACAGCGAAGCCGAGATTGAGGCGCTGATCGAAGCTGGGGCCGTCGCGGAAGAGTTGCCTTGAGTCACAGTCACCTTGAGTCACAATCAATGGCCCGAGCGTTGATGCTCGCTGGAGGACAAGACGCATGAAGATCACCGAGATTGAAACGTTCGTGGTCGACGCCGGTTGGCGGCCGTGGCAGTTCGTGGCGGTACGGACATCCGATGGCATCACGGGCTATGGAGAGATGTCGGACGGCCGCAATCCGTACGCGATTGTGGGCGCGGTCACTGACATGGAGCCAATCCTGCTTGGCCGCGATCCGCGCGCCGTCGAGGCCCGATACTGGGATATGTATCGTCTCGCGCGGCAGTCGCCGGGCGGGATTGCGGCCAAGGCGATCGCCGGCGTCGAACTGGCGTTGTGGGACATCAAGGGCAAGGCGCTGGGAGCGCCGGTGTACTCGCTCGTCGGCGGACCGACCCGTGGTCGTCAGATGGTCTACTGGTCGCACTGCGGATCGTCGCGGGCGCGGAATCACGAGCAGATCTTGTGGAACAATGGCCATGACTGGGTTGTGGGCGCGCCGCCGCTGCGGACCATGGACGATGTGACTGCGCTCGGCGCTGAGGTACGCGAGAAGGGCTTCCACGCGCTGAAGACCAACATCGTCTTCCCCGGCGACCCGACCGGCGTCTACGGTCCCGGTTGGGGCGGTACTGAGAACATTGATCGCAACGCCGTTCCAGCGTTGTTGCGACACATCCCCGAGTACATCGGCGCGCTCAAGGCGGGCGCTGGTCCCGACGTCCAGATCGCGCTCGACCTCAACTTCAATTGCACGCCGCTCGTCGCTCGGCAAATCTGTCAGTCGCTCGAGGGACTTGAGATGATGTGGGTCGAGATTGACATGTACGAGCCGGAAGCGCTCGCCGATCTGCGCCGTCAGACTTCAGTACCAATCACGTCAGGCGAGAACTTGTACACGATTCGCGACTATCGTCCGTACTTCGACCATCGCTCGATGGACAACGTCATGATCGACGTGCCGTGGCAGGGTTTCTCCCGTTCACGCGATGTCGCGCTGTTGGCCGAGAGCTATGAGCTCAACTGCGCGCCGCACAACTACTATTCGCACCTGGCGACGATGCATGCGTTGCATCTCTGCGCGACCGTGCCCAACGTGCGAATCATGGAGATTGACATCGACGATGTGCCCTGGAAGGACGATCTGGGCGGCGGCGCGCTCGAGATCATTGACGGCCATCTGGAGCTGCCGACATCGCCCGGCTGGGGGATCGAGTTCAACGAACAGGTTGCCCGCGAACACGTCTGGGAACCCGGCCGCGGGCCTGGATTCACAGCCAACCGTCGCTAGCCCCGCCGCGCCGCGCCTACGATCACGTCGACCAGTTACAGGAGCGCCAGATGACCAAAATCACCGCGGTTCGCTCGCGCATGTTGCGCATCCCGCTCGACCATCCGACCTCGTTCTCGAACCGCACGGTCTACCACCGCGACCATCCGGTCGTTGAGGTCGAGTGCGATGACGGACAGGTCGGCATTGGCTTCTGCTATGCGGGCAACTCCAACGGTCAGTTGGTCACCTCGGCAGTTGATGAGCTGTTCGCGCCGTTGTTGATCGGTGAGGATCCGTTTCGCGTCGAGGGACTCTGGACGCGGATGTATCAGGAGTCGCTGCTGCACGGACGAGCCGGTTCGACGATGCGCGCGCTCTCCGCGCTCGATATCGCGCTCTGGGATCACAACGCCAAGGCGGTCGGCCTACCGCTCTATCGACTGTTGGGCGCCTACTACGAGGAGACCGTCCCCGCCTACGCGTCGGGCGGATACTACCTCGATGGCAAGGGTCACGAGGGTCTGCAGCAGGAGCTGTTGAGCTACGTCGAGATGGGCTTCGACGCGGTCAAGATCAAGGTCGGCCGACTCTCGGTGAGCGAGGAGGCCTCACGCATGCAGGCCGCGCGCGAGGCGGTCGGACCCGAGGTCCAGATCATGCTCGACGCCAACAACGCCTGGTCCAATCTCGAGGACGCGCTGCGCTACATGTCGGCCTATGAGCCGTCCAATCCCTATTGGATCGAGGAGCCGTTCTCGCCCGATGCGATCGCCTTGCACGCCAAACTGGCCCAGCGCACCGGCGTGCCCGTCGCGACCGGCGAGATTGAGGTCGGACGCTGGCGGTTCAAAGACCTGATGGATCAGGACGCCGCGATGATCCTGCAGCCTGACGCCGCGGTGCTGGGCGGCGTGACCGAGTTTCGCCGCGTCGCGCACACCGCCGCCTCGTACGGCGTCTCCATCTGCCCGCACTGGTTTCACGATCTGCATCGACACCTCGTGGCGGCATCGCCGAACGCGACGTACGTCGAGTTCTTCCCCGACGACCAGGTGCACAACTTCCGCAACGTGATTGATCGGCAGACTGAAGTTCGCGACGGTCGATTAGTCCTGCCCGAGACGCCCGGTCTCGGCTTCGAGTTTCTACCTGAGGCGCTGGAGCGTTACGAGCTGCGTTGAGCCTGGGCCGCGAGGCGAGCTAGCCGTTGTCGTAGCCCCTGCTGATCGGACGATCAGCGCGCTGACCCAAGTCGCCTTCAGGCGCGAAGGCGTCGATCGTTTGGCCGAGGTCGTCGCGGTCGCGAATCGGCGGCAGCTGCGGTTCACCTTCAATCTGACTCGCGATGTGCAACGTTTGCGTCGGGAAGGCGAACTCAACCTGCAACTCTTTGGCCAACCGGATGATGTCGAGATTGAACACGTGCCGCGCGCGCAGCTCTTCGTTCCAGCTCGCAGCGCCGATGAAGGTGTAGACAATGATGTTCAACGACGACGTACCGAAGCTATGAAGCTCGACGATGTAGTAGTCGTGCCGCATCTGCTGATTGGCCCGCACGATGGCGCGAATGCCCTCGACGAACGCCTGGATGCGGTCGGGATCGGTGTGGTACGCGATGCCGACGGTCGTGTAGTACCGACGCCAGGTGCGTTGGCCCATGTTGTTGACGGCGGTGTCGGTCATGCGCGCGTTGGGGACGGTGATCAGAGAGTCGGCGAAGGTGCGAATCCGCGTCGAGCGAAAGCCGACCTGCTCGACTGTGCCTTCGATGTCGCCGACGATCACCCAGTCGCCGACCTGAAACGGCTTATCGGCCACAATCGTGGCGCCGCCGAGCACGTTCTTGATCGTGTCCTGCGCCGCCAGGGCAATGGCTAGTCCGCCCAGGCCGAGCCCGGCGATCAGCGAAGTGATGTTGACATCGAGGTTTTGCAGCACGAAGACGGCGCCGATGGCGCCGACGAAGATCTTGCCCGAAGTTCGAGCCAACGGCGCGAGCTGGTCGTCGAGCTTCGACTCGGTCTCTTCCGCGACCTCCTGCCAATAGTCGGCGCCGACGTCGACCAGTCGAAAGCCGACCAGCACGCCGGCGAATGTGGCGGCGAAGTTGGCGAAGATGTCGACGACGCGTTCGATATCGGCTTCGAAGTCGAGCACCGGGAAGCCGATCGCGAGCGTCAGCGCGCCGATCATCAAGAGCAGCGGACGTTGCAGTCGCCCAACCTCGTAGCGCCAGAACTCGCGTCGCTCGGCTGACACGCGATGATTGATCGCCGCATTCAGCGCCATGACGATGGCGAAGCGCAGGACCACGATGATCAGCGCCATCACGCCGAGGCCGATGAACTGCCAGACTTCGATCCCGATGACCGTTTCGTCCAGCCAGCCCAAGATCAACGGCTGCGTCACGCGTCATCCTCCGCGCATCCCACTAGACGGCGTTACCAGTCCCCGACATATTCGCGGACTGAGAACTCGCCAGCCCCCGATGAACTCGGGGCCCGCTTGGGAGGCGCCCAATCAAGCCCCCGGTCAAGTCGGGGACTGAGAACCGGCCAGTCCCCGATTCACTCGGGGACCCGCTCGGCTTCCACTCGTTTATCTACGCCGTCGAGGGATCGTGCTCAAAGCCGCAGGACTTGTGCGAGCCGTCGCAGAAGGGCTTCATGTCCGACGCGCCGCAGCGGCAGAGCGCCACCGCGCGGCCCTTGGGCAGCGGAATGTCGGAGCCATCGCTCGCCTTGAGCGTGAGCTCCTCGGTCGAGATGAGGATCGGTCCGTTGGCGTTGATCGTGATCTCTGGCATGGCGCGTCTCCCTGCGTTCGACGTCTGCGCCGGATGTCGCGACGTCAGGACTAGCATAATCGGCATCAACATCCGAGCTCGAGTGAGAGATGCCGCCATGCGTTTGACCGTTGAGTTTCCGTCCGTGATCCACCGCGACGGCCCGGCCGAGATCGCCCGTCTGGCACGCGCGATCGAAGACATCGGCTATGACGAGATCGACATCTTTGACCACGTCGTGATGGGTCTGCCGCATCCCGATCGCGAGTCCGGGCCGTATCCGGCCAACATGCCGTTGCTCGAGGCGCTGGTCACGCTGGGTTACATCGCGGCCGTCACCGAGCGCGTCGGCCTTGGCACTGAGGTGCTCGTGCTGCCGCAGCGACAGCCGGTGCTGGTCGCCAAGCAGTTCAGCACGCTCGACACGCTCTCGGGCGGACGCGTGCGCGCCGGCGTCGGCGTCGGTTGGCAGGAGTCGGAATACGAAGCCTTGGGCATGGACTTCCGCACGCGCGGCGCGGCGATGGACGAGGCGATCGACCTGATGCGCGCCTGTTGGACCGATGCCAGCATCGACTTCAGCGGCGAACACTTCAGGTCGACGGCGATGACGATGGAGCCGAAGCCGCCGCAGACGACATCGGGCGGCCAGATTCCGCTCTGGATCGGCGGCGGATCACAGGCCGCGCTCGAGCGCGCCGGCCGCGTCGGCGATGGCTGGATGGCCTCCGGTCTGCTCGGCGAGGCCGCGATCAACGCGATCGCGACCGTCAAGCAGGCGGCCGAGCGGCACGGACGCGATCCCGACGCGCTCGGCTTCCAGTGTCAGCTGGCGACGCCGCCGCGCCCGGAAGACACCGACGCGCGCGGCTACTGGGCGCGCACGCCCGACGTCGCCGCGACCGCCGCGGCGGCGCAGGAGGCCGGTTTTGGCTGGGCCGCGGTCAACGTGACCGGCGTCTTCGTCGCCGGCGCGCGATCGATCGACGCGATGATCGAGCAGCTGGCGAGCCTGCACGACGCCATCCGCGCCGAGACCGGATAGCGCAGGACCAAGAACAGGCCATCGCGAAGTCGACTGCTGCGCCATGAACCGATCAGGCGTCACCCGTCGAGTCACCCGCCTCGCCGCGCTGACGTTGTTCGCGCTCGCCGCGTTCCAGTTGGGCAGCGGCGTCGAGGCGCAGCCTGGCGACGAACCACCGCTCGTTGTGGTGATCGACATTGACGGCGCCATCGACCCGATCACCGAGCGCTACCTCGAACGAGCGATTGAGCACGCCGACTCGCGCGAGGCCGACGCGCTGCTGCTCCGTGTCGATACTCCAGGCGGTCTGGTCGTCTCGATGCGCAAGATGGTTGAGCTGTTGCTCAACGCGCCGATCCCAACGATCGCCTATGTCGAACCGGCCGGGGCGCAAGCGGCATCGGGGGGCACGATCATCACGATCGCGGCCAACGTCGCGGCGATGGCCCCGGGGACCAACATCGGCGCCGCCGCGCCCATCTCGGGTACGGGCGAAGACCTGCCGCCGACCTTGCGCAAGAAGATCGACGAAGACTTGACCGCCCTGATTCGCTCGATCGCCTCTCTGCGTGGCCGCAACTACGACGCCATCGAGCGAACGGTGCTGGAGGCCAAGGCGTACACGGCCGAAGAGGCGCTGCAACTCGGCGTGATCGATGAGGTCTCGGTCGACCTGGAGTCGCTGCTCAACGCTGTCGATGGCCGCGCGGTCCAGACTCGCGATGGCGAGCGCATCCTGCGCGTCAGCGGCGCGGCGCTGGACGAGGTTGGGCGCTCGATGCTCGAGCGTTTCCTCGACATCCTCACCGATCCCAACGTTACCTATGCGCTGATCCTGCTCGGTACGTATGGGGTGATCTTCGAGATCCGCGACCCAGGCAACTTCGGCCCTGGCGTCCTGGGCGTGCTCGGCCTGGTGCTCGGCTTTTCGGGCATTGGTCTGTTGCCCGTCAATCTGACGGGCGTGGTGCTGATCGTCGCCGGTATCTTGCTGCTCTTGCTCGAGTCGCAGCTGGACGGTTTCGGTTGGGCCGGCATTGGCGCGGTGATCTGTTGGCTGTTGGCTGGATTCCTGCTCTTTGGCGAGATCTTCCCCGAGCCCACGGCTCTCGATGATCCGCTCGAGATCTCGCGTTGGGTACTCGGCGTGTTCGCCGGCCTGACGCTGTCGGTGATCGCCATCTTCTGGTTGCTTGGCCGCGGAGGCGGTCAGTCGGAGGGATTCATCCCGCCCGCCGAACGCGAGTTGCTCGGTCGCCAGGGCGCAGTGGTCACTATGCTCGATCCCAGCGGCGACGTCGCGATCGATGGTGGCGTTTGGACGGCGATGACTGAGGGCGACGACATCGAAGCGGGCGCTGCGGTGTTCGTCACCGGCGTCTATGCCGGCGGAGTGCTCAAGGTCGTACGTCCCGAAGATGCCGATCAGTCAGTGATCGAGCGGACCTGGCGCGATCGAGTCTCGCGCTGGTCGCTGGCGTCGCTGCTTGGACGGCGAAAGGAGACTTGACGTGGGTGTGATTCAAACGGTGGGACCGAATGAGGCGCTGGTCCGTTCAGGCGGCGGCGCGCAACCGAAAGTCGTGGTCGGCGGACGCACGTTGGTCGTCCCGATCTTTCATCGCGCGCAGCGCCTGCCGCTGAGCGTGATGACGCTGCACGTGAAGACCGAAAACGTGTACACGGGCGAGGGCGTCGCCGTCTCCGTCGACGGTGTGGCGCAGGTCAAGGTTGCGCGCTCGGAGGAAGCCATCCGCACGGCTGCGCAACAGTTTCTGGGCAAGACCACGGACGAGGTCATGGACGTGCCGCTGCAAACGCTCGAGGGTCACCAGCGCGCGATCCTCGGCACGCTGACGGTGGAGGAGATCTATCGCGACCGCGAGAAGTTCGCCGCCCAGGTGCGTACCGTCGCCTCACCCGACCTCGCAGGAATGGGTTTGGAGATCGTTTCGTTCACGATCCGAGACATCAAAGATCCGGGCGGGTACCTCGACGCGCTCGGCGTGCGGCGAACGGCCGAAGTGCGCCGCGACGCCACGATCGGTCAGGCCGAAGCCGAACGGGACGCCGGCATTCGCTCGGCCGAGGCCAAGCGCGCGCAGGAGGCCGCGACCTACGAGGCCGAGACGCGGATCGCCGAGTCAGAGCGTGGATTCAACGTGCAGAAAGCCGCATACGACCAGGAGGTGAATGCGCGCCGCGCGGAGGCTGAACTCGCCGACGAGTTGCAGCGCGCCAAGACGCAGCAGGAGATTCGCCGCGAAGAGGTTGAGATCGAGGTCGTCGAACGATCCAAACAGATTGAGTTGCAGGAACAGGAGATTCAGCGTCGCGAACGCGAGCTCGAGGCGACGGTGCGCAAGCCGGCCGAGGCGGAAAAGTATCGTCTCGAGACGATCGCCGAAGGCAACCGCAACGCCGTCGTCGCGCAGGCCACAGCCGATGCTGAATCGACTCGTCGTCAGGGCGAAGCGGAGGCTGAGGTGATTCGGCTCACCGGCGCTGCGGAGGCGGAGGCGATCCGCGCCAAAGGCCTCGCCGAGGCCGAGGCGATGCGGATGAAGGCCGACGCCTGGAAGGAGTACGGCGAGGCCGCGGTCGTGCAGCAGGTGCTCGAGACGCTGCCGGCGGTCGCCGAGGCCGTATCGAAGCCGCTCGCCCAGACGGATCGGATCGTCATGTTCGGCGGCGGAGACGGCGGCGGCACGGGCGCCAGCGGTCTGACGCGAGACATCACGCGCACGGTCGCGCAGGTGCCGGAGGTGATCGAGTCGCTGACGGGCATCGACATCGTGGGCAGCATCAAGAACATTCCCGGCCTCGAGAGTTCAAGAGGTCCAGAGCCCGCACCGGAGCCAGCGTCGGAGGAGGAAGAGCAGCCTCCAACGGCGTAGCCCGGTCTGACAATCGTCCCCTAGGCTGACAATCGGAGGCCGCGATGAGCGACTGGACGAATCAGCTGTACTTCGGCGACAACCTGAGCGTGCTGCGTGAGCACATCCCCGACGAGTCAGTGGATCTGATCTATCTCGATCCGCCGTTCAACTCCAACGCGACCTACAACGTGCTGTTCAAGGAGCACTCGGGCGAGGACTCGGCCGCGCAGATTACGGCCTTTGACGACACTTGGCACTGGACAATCGACTCTGAGCGCGCCTTCCAGGAAGTGGTGACTGAAGGCCCAGACAAGTTGGGCAAGTTACTCGGCGCAATGCGGGAGTTTCTGGGTCAGAACGACATGATGGCGTATCTGACGATGATGGCTCAACGCCTGGCGGAGTTGCATCGAGTGCTAAAGCCCACAGGCAGCATCTATCTGCATTGCGATCCGACGGCGAGTCACTATCTGAAGCTACTGATGGATGCCGTCTTCGGTTACGATAGGTTTTTGAATGAAATAGTCTGGCGTCGGACTGGTTCCCATAACTCTGCGAATCGCTTCGGTCCGATTCATGACATATTGCTGTTTTACGCGCGCTCGGCACAGTACAGGCACAGGCCTGTCTTCAGACCATACATGCGGGGCCACGTCGAGACCTTCTTCAAGAAAGAAGACGACAACGGCAGGTACTGGACAAACTCCATTCACGGTGCGGGAGTAAGACACGGCGTTAGCGGAGAGCCGTGGAGAGGATACGATCCCACAGCTGTTGGTAGGCATTGGGCCGTGTCTCGTTCTTTGGTCGAGTCTGTTGGCATCAGTCACGACCTTCCACAACACGAGAAGCTCGATGCATTGTACGAGCTCGGTCTGATTGATCTACCAAATGGAGGGTCTGGGCTACCAACCTACCGACAGTACTTGAAGGACAGTCCAGGACAACTCGTGCAAGACATCTGGGCTTATCAACCACACACGAAAGAAACCCTGCACGGCACGCCTGATGAGATTGACAAGGACGTTCGATGGATTCTGCCCAGGGACAAAGAAGAACGGCTCGGTTATCCGACCCAGAAGTCCGAAGGCTTGCTAAGGCGCATCATTTGTGCGAGTAGCGATCAGGGCGGCGTTGTGTTGGATCCGTTCTGCGGCTGTGGGACTGCCATTGCAGTAGCAGAAGAGCAGAAGCGGCGTTGGATCGGCATTGATATCACCCATATCGCCATCTCCCTGATGAAGCACCGATTGCATGACACATTCGGGTCAGAGCTGTCGGACTACAAGGTCATCGGACTACCTGAGGATGTCGCCAGCGCTCGCGCGCTTGCGACTGAGTCGGAACACGATGGGCGATATCAGTTCGAGTATTGGGCGCTGGGGCTCGTTGATGCGCGGCCGGCGACAGGCAAGAAGGGCGCTGACTCGGGCGTCGATGGGTTCATCAACTTCTTCGACGACAACTCGGGCAAAGCGAAGCGGATCATCGTTCAGGTCAAGAGCGGACACGTGAATCGAGGCATGATCGCGACGCTCAAGGGTGACATGGAGCGCGAGAAGGCGTCGATTGGCATCTTCATCACGCTCGAAGAGCCGACCGAGCCGATGCGCCAGGAGGCGATCGGGGCTGGATTCTACGAGCCGGAAGGTCTGACAGGCGACAGTTATCCGGCCTTGCAGATCATGACCATTGAGCAACTGCTCGAAGGGGCGCAGCCCGAGTACCCGCGATACGCTGCGCCGCAAACTTTCCGCAGGGCGCCGCGTCGAACTCGACAGCAGGGCGTCCAGCGGACACTGGACGAGTAATGCCCTCAGAGCAGACAGACTCCATGCTCACTGATGACGGCGTGCTGCCGATTGCGCTCGGTGACAACTGGGCCTACGCCCTGCCCTCGTCGGACGGGATCATCCTGATCGACGCCGGGCCCGACTATGACGGGGCCTGGGAGACGCTTGCGGCCCAGCTTGATGCGGCGGGACTGCGCATCGACGACGTCAAGTGCGTCGCTGTGACTCATGCGCATATCGACCATTGCGGTCTTGCGTATCGCTGGCAGGAAGCGGGCGTGCGGGTCGTCGCCTCCGAGCTCGAGGCGCAGTCGTTTCTGCACGGACGCAACATCATCGGATATCAGACGCAATACGTGTTCGATCACATGCGGCGCGTCGGGGCGCCTGAAGAACGGATCAGCGGCTTCATCGAGGCGCGAGAGCAGATGCGCCGGGCGTACCGTTCCGGCGACAACACCGGCGGCGGCGTCCGACGCGAACGCTGGCCCGGGCTGATTCGAGGCACGCCGTTCCGAGCCGACGAGACGCTGGCCGACGGCGCGGAGATTCGTCTCGGCGAGCGGCGCGTGGTCCTGGTCTCGGCGCCCGGACACACGCCGGGCAACTGCGTCTTCTACGAACCAGACACGGGCTCGCTGTTCAGCGGCGACCAGATCATCCCTGGCCTCAACTCCAATCCTGGTTGGCACTGGGACATCTCGGTCGAGCCGCCCGAGCGATTCCGCAGCCTGCCCGCCTTCGCTGACTCGCTCGATCGCATCGAGCAGCTCGACATCGCGCGGCTGTATCCGGGTCACCGCGAGCCGTCGGACGAGGTGGATGCCGAGATAGAACGTGTCCGACGCCATCACCGCAAGCGTCAGGGACAACTGCGTGAGCTGCTTCAAGATGGACCGCAGACGCCGTACGAACTACTCATGCACTTGTTCAAGCGGCTACCTGACCGTCGACTCTGGCAGGCGATGGCAGAGGTGACGGGACACATTGACGCACTCGTTGTGCGCGGCGAAGCGAGTGAGGTTGAGCGGGATGGCCTTGTCACCATTCAGCTGGCCTGAGTCGATATGATGAGGTCTGTAGGAGAGCAAGATGAGAGCCTGGCTGAAGAACGCGGTTGAGTTGCTGCTCTGGTGGTGGATTGCGCGTCCAACGTCAAAGATGGAGCGCCGCCTTGCGGAAGACGCCCCCGAGGACGATCCTCATCGCAAACGTGGGCGCGTCTACCTGTAGTCCTCCAGATGGGCTAACCCACTGCTGTGCGCGCAGTCCATAGGACAAGCGCCAGCGCGATGGGCGTCAACACCAGCATCGTGCGCATAGTACGAATGCGGAGTCGAAGAACGTTCTCTGCCAGCTCAATGGACTGCGTGATGGCGTCAAAGTGACGCTGAGTCAGGCCTCTTTGCTGTGCGCCGGCCAGTCGTTTCGCAGCGATCAGCTCCACGGGCGATGGGAACTGAAGCAGGTGGGTTGACCACAGGACTCCCAGTCCGGCCAGGACGCTAACGACCAAGAGCGCCATTCCCAGGTACATCAACCACAGAACTGGCGCGGACGTGATCCAGATTCCGATCAAGGCGCTCATGCCAGCCGTGTTCAGCGCCGTGAGAAACATGATCTTGCCGTCGAAACTGGCCACGGATTGCAGCAGCATCTGCAGATGCAGCGCAGCGAGGTCGAGCGTTCTGTCAGCTTCGGATGCAGGCGATTGCTCGCTCTGAGGCATGGTTAGAGTCGGCGGTAGACGCCTGAAGAGCCGCTCATCAGCTCGCCCAAGGCGGCTCGCCGCACGAGCGTGAGCGCCGACGTCACGGCGCGCGCTTTGATCGCGGCCCTCGTTTGGGCGAACGTGTAGCCGGTCGCATAGCTCTCTTCCGCCGTCTCAATGCCCAGGCAGACCGCGCCGACCGGCTGGCCGCCATGCGGCTCGGGCCCGGCGACACCGGTGATTCCAACGCCAATGTCCGCTTCGAACTGTCGACGCACCGCCCCCGCCATTGCGGCGGCCGTCTCGTTGGAGACGACACCGTGCTCGTCGATCACGTCGGCGTCGACGCCGTATTGGATCTTGGCCTCGGCGGTGTAGGTGACGAGTCCGCCGCGGAAGTAACTGCTTGCGCCGGGCACGTCGGTAATCGTGCTGGCCAGGAGACCGCCCGTGCACGACTCCATCACGGCGACCGTGAGAGCGCGCTCCTTGAGCAGGCCGCCCACCGCTTCCTGGAAGGTATCGGCGTCGGCGCCCCAGATGGCCTCGCCGAGCATGGAGCGAATCTGCTGCTCGACCGGTGCGATGCGTTCGTGGGCGATGTCCTCGTAGATCGCCTTGGAGGCGAGACGCACATGCACGCCGTCGGCCTTGTGGTAGACGCCGACGGTCGGGTCAGGTGACTGCCGCAGGTCGCCGAGCAGCTCATCGAGCATCGACTCCCCCAGTCCGGTCGTTTTGAGCGTGCGCGAGATCAGGACGCCGCCGTCTGAACGCTCGCGCAGCCGCGGCGCGACCTCGTTCTCCCACATGCCGGTCATCTCGGCCGGCGGGCCAGGCATCGCGACGATGATGGCGCCATCCTTCTCGACCCACCAGCCGGGCGCGGTGCCGCGCGGATTGGGCAGCGACTCGCCAGACGGGATGATCGTGGCCTGCTTGATGTTCTGTTCCGGCATGCGCCCGCCGCGGCGCTCGAAGAAGTTGCGCAAGTGCGCCTCAAGTTCAGGAACCACATATGCTTGCTCGCCGACCGATTCAGCGATCGCGTCGCGCGTCACATCGTCCTCGGTTGGGCCGAGTCCGCCGGTCAGCAACACCACGTCCGAGCGGCCGCGCGCGGTCTGAATCAACTCCACCAACCGCTCGCGATTGTCGCCGATCTGATGCATGAAGTAGAGGTCGATGCCCATCGCCGGCAGCCGCTGAGCCACGTAGTTGGCGTTGGTGTCGAGAATCTCGCCCATCAGAATCTCGGTGCCGATGCTGATGATTTCCGCTCGCATGTCGTCCTCGTCTCGCTATGTCTACATCGGTCAGATGCTACCTGCCAGCGTCTGACCGATGGCCTCTGACCTGCTGATAGCCTTGCTCAATGACCACGTACGAATCCACACCCAGCCTTGCCGACGTGGCTGATGTCGCCGCCCGCGTGCGCGACAACGTCGGCCGCGTAATCGTCGGGCGTGAGCAAGTGCTCGATTACACGCTCGCGGCGATCCTGTCTGAGGGTCACATTCTGTTAGATGACGTGCCCGGCCTGGGCAAGACGATGCTGGCCAAATCGTTCGCCCGATCAATCGGTTGTTCCTTCCGCCGCATCCAGTTCACGCCTGACCTGCTGCCTTCTGACGTGACCGGCGTCAACATCTACAACCAGAAGACAGGCGAGTTCGAGTTTCGCGCCGGACCGCTGTTGGCTCAGCTGGTCCTGGCGGATGAGATCAACCGCGCCTCGCCGCGCACGCAGGCGGCGCTGCTCGAGGCGATGGAGGAGCGTCAACTGACCGTTGAAGGCGAGACGATGGCGTTGCCGCGTCCCTTCCTCGTGATCGCGACGCAGAATCCGGTCGAGCTTGAAGGCACTTTCCCGCTGCCCGAGGCGCAGCTCGACCGCTTCCTGCTGCGGCTGCGCATGGGCTATCCCGACGCTGCCGAGGAGGACGCCATTTTGCAGCGGTTTGAGCGCGCGCAACCGCTCGAGGAGCTGGCGCCCGTCGTCGAGTCAGACGTCCTGCGTCAGATGGTCAAGACGGTCGAGCAGGTCAGCGTGAGCGAGTCGGTGCGGGGTTACATCGTCGCGATCGTGCAGGCCTCGCGTGATGAGCCCGCCTTCGAGCTCGGCGCCTCGCCGCGCGCCTCATTGGCGCTGCTCCGCACGACCCGCGCGCTGGCGGCGATTCGCGGCCGCGACTTCGTCCTGCCCGACGACGTGCAGGAGATGGCGCGCGTCGTCTTGCCGCACCGGTTGATGCTCTCGGCCGACGCGCGACTGCGCTCGTCGTCTCCAGAGTCGCTGCTCGAGCAGATGCTCAGCCGAGTCCCGGTGCCGATCGAGGCCGCTGCAGCCAGCGGCTAGTCGACGAGGTCCGCCATGTCGATGTTGGGTGGCATGGGCGGCGGC
Organism: Dehalococcoidia bacterium; assembly: GCA_965221705.1. Classification (GTDB taxonomy): domain Bacteria; phylum Chloroflexota; class Dehalococcoidia; order Bin125; family Bin125; genus Bin125. The sequence goes on along the minus strand of OZ244908.1, from coordinate 1,526,533 downwards.
ATGCTCGTCGAGGCTGAAGCGCAGGCGCGGCTCAAAGAGCGTGGCCAACGACTCAAGGCGGGCGTGTGGGGCATCCGTCACGACAACCGCGTCCTGCGCGGCCTGTGGGCGCCGTTGACGGTACTGGTCGTGCTGCTCGGCGTGGGGACCGGGGAGATCATCGTCTCGCTCGTCGCCGCGACCGTCTTGATCGCAGGATGGACCGCCTGGACCTGGACGCGCTACGCGCTGCACCGACTCGATGCTCGGGTCGAGGTTTCCCACACGCACGCGTTCGTCGGCGAGACGATCAACCTGTCGCTGACGTTGGAGAATCGCAAAGTCCTGCCGCTCACCGGGCTGCAGGTGCGGATCAATCTGCCCGAGATCCTCGAGCCATCCAATGAGCCGTTCAGCAGACTGCATGAGTCCGCGCCGCAAGAGGGCGTCGTGGTGCGATCGACCTCGATGCGCTGGTACGAGCGGCTGATCTGGCGGTTTCAGATTCCCTTGCTCACGCGTGGACACTTCCAGGTCGCGCGGATTGATCTGATTTCCGGTGACCTCTTCAACGTCTACCGACGCGAACGCACCGACGACGCCGAGCACACGCTCTGGATCTATCCCGAGGTCGTCTCGCTCGATCGACTCAGTCTGCCGCGCCTACGCCCGCAAGGCGATCAGCGCGGCGGCCAGCGCCTGTTTGAAGATCCCACGCGTCTGCAGACGATCCGCGACTATCGCCCCGGGGATGCGTTGAAGAAGGTCGACTGGAAAGCCACGGCGCGGCGGCAGGCGCTGCAATCGCGCGTCTACGACCCCTCGAGCGACCTGATCGCCGTGGTCGCGCTCAACGTGTCGACGCTGCCGCACGCGTGGCAGGGCTTCTACGGCGACATTTTCGAGCGCGCCGTCTCGGTGGCCGCTTCGTTGGCCAGCGACTTCGCCAATGAGCGCGTGCCCGTGGGCCTGCTCGCCAACTGCACCTGGCCTGGTCACGACACGGCGATTCGCGTGCCGCCCTCGCGAGCGCCCGGTCAGATGACGCGCATCCTCGAGGCGTTGGCGATGGCCGACGTGTTCACGCTGGTGCGGATCGAGCGGATGTTGGCCGAAGAACGGCTCACCTACGGCTCGACCCTGGCGTTGGTGACGGCGGTGTTGACGCCCGAGTTGGAGTCCTCACTGCTCCGACTCAAACGCCACGGCGCGCAGGTCGCATTGATCTACGTCGGCATCGATGACCCGCCGGCGACGTTTGCCGAGTCGCCCGTCTACGACATTCGCGCGGCGCTCGAGGGTCTCCACTTCGAACGCGTCAGCGAGGCCGGTCCCTGGGCTCGCAGCGACAGACTGGATAGCCACGCGCCGCCTCCCGAGCCGGCCGACGACGTCAGCCTGCCGACATTCGTGGGCTCGAGCACTGATGACCCTGATCCTGACGTAGACGCTGAGCACGCGCTGTCGTCGAGCGGAGTCGAACGGGTCGCGACTGCCGCCGCGCCCCCGCCGGCGAGCGCCGCCCGTCGGCCGCCCGAGCCGTCCTCCGCAAGACGGCCGCCCGAGCCGACCACTGCCAGGCGGCCGCCCGAGCCGTCCTCCGCAAGACGGCCGCCCGAGCCGACCACTGCCAGGCGGCCGCCCGAGCCGTCCTCCGCAAGACGGCCGCCCGAGCCGACCAGTCCCTGGGCGCGACCGCGAGACGAGCGATGAGCGCCGCGGTCGCTGGTCTGGTCGCCGCGCCGATGGGGCGACGCGCCGAACTCGCCTTCACGATCTCGCTCTTGCTCGGCGAGACGATCCTGCTGATCATTCTGGCCAAACTGCTCCCGCGCGTGATCGCATACGACGGGGGCGAGACGCTGTCCGTCTGGGCCGTGGGCGGCACGCTGCTACTGGGATTTCTCGTCTCACGGTGGTTGGCGCGCGCCGAGCTGAGCATGAGCCGACGTTTCTGGTATGGCCTCTTCACGACATTGATTGCGCTGCAGGTGATCGGATCGATCGACCTCTCCGAGTCAGCCCGATTCTGGAACATGTCCTGGGTGCTCGAACTGGGTCGGCCGTCGAGCCCAATCTGGCGCGAAGCGATCACGCTCGCCGACGGCTCGACAGTTCCGGGCGACTTCGATCAGTTCATCGCCGCGCTCACGCTCGTGCCGATCTGGTTTCGCGGCGTGGCGCTCGGTTCCGACACGCTCTTCGAGCGCACCTTCTCGCGCTACGCCGTCGGAGGATTGGTCCTGATCGCGATCTCCCTGGCTCTGGCCGACAACGGCGGCGTCGTCGACCACGTGCGGGCGCTGAGCCTGGTTTGGGTTGTGGTTGGCCTGGTCACCGTCGCGCTGCGTACGGCCGCCAGCAGCGATCAGGTGCGGGGCCTCGGCGCAGTGCAGACCGGCGCCTCGATCGCAGTGACGCTCGGCGCGCTGATCATCGGCGTGGCGATCTTTCTGCTCTTGGTCACCGGAGTAGTGGGCCTGGTCGCGGGCTCTGGCGTGGTCGATCCCGTGCTCGACGCCATCGGGATCGTGCTGCGGGCGATCATCACGGCCATCTCGTACATCCTCTGGCCGCTCTTCTGGTTGGTCACCGAGCTGCGCGAGGTGTTGGCCCCGGAAACGCCAACACAGATAGAGCAGATTGGCGAGGGATTTGGCGGGCCAGTCGACGAGCCTGAGGCAGAACCCCAGGTAAGCGACAACACGCCCGGCATCGTGCTGGTGCGAGTGTTCGGCGGCATCGGCGCGCTGCTGGTGTTCGCGTTGCTGGTCTTCTACCTCTTCCGACGCTTCGTCCGCCGCGACCCGGGACTCGAAGAGGAACGCGAATCGCTCTGGGGCGAGGCCGACCTGCTCGGCGATCTCACCGCCGGCCTGCGTGGTCTGGGCGACCGCTTCCGCCGTCGCCGCGATCAGCGAACGCCCGATGCGCCGATTGCGGAGCTGTACTTCGACGTGCTCGATCACGCCGAGCGTCGAGGCCAAATCCGCGCGATCCATCGCACGCCGCTGCAGTTCGCCGAAGCGCTCGAGCGGGCCTATCGCAGCCCCACGCCGCGACGCATCTCGTCGGCGTTCAGCACCTTCCGCTACGGAGGCCGACCGCCCAGCGAGGCCGAGCTGAACTCAATGCAGCAGAGTTGGGACTCGCTCAAGGACGGGCCGTCCTAGCTGATCGCGGTCAAGCGCGATCACCGTCGAGTCTGCATCGACCGCGCCGGCGTAGGCGAAGTCGGCCGTGAATCCCAGACGCCGCAAGTGATCGCCGTGCGGCGAATCGGCGAAGGCGCGGCTGGGCGACCGGCTGTAGGCCTGATAGAGCTTCAGCGCTAGTCGCGCGCCGCCCGCCAGCCTGACGTTCGGCGCGAGCCGACGCAGCGTCGATACAAACGCGCCGGCGGCGAATGCGTCCTCGACCGACGGCGCGGCGCCGCCGCGGTCGCCGCTGCAGACGATCGCGATGCGCGACGCTCCCGCGCTCAGCGCGTGCTCGAGCGAGGCGGTCATGTTGCGCAAACAGGCCGAGAGCGCCAGCTCGGCGTCGGCGACCCCGGTCAGCGCTCGGGTGCCGTTGCTCGTCACGTGGACGACCGTCCAGTCGCGCACATCGAGCGATGCGAACTCGGTCGGCGAGTTGCCGAAGTCGGCCTCGGGCGGCGGCAAGGCGTCGACTTCGCCGATCAGGCGGCTGTCCGCCAGTTCATCTCGCAGCCTGACGCCGTCGGCGAAATCGGCGACGGGATACACGCGTCGCGCGCCGCCCTCGAAGAGAGCCGCATGGACCGTCGTCGCGCGGAAGATGTCGAGCACGATCGCGGCTGAGTCGGCGACGGCCGCCGTCGGCGGCGGCTGCAGGTAGACCTCGAGCTCAGCCTCTGCATCGTTGTGTGACACGCAGGCAGACTACGACGAGCCGCCGTCGGGGATACTCTGGCGGCATGTCAACGTCGGACTCAATGACTTCAAGATCGCGGCCCGCGTTCCGAGATCGTCTGGACGCCGCCATGCGTGCCGCCGACTCTCTGATCTGCGTCGGCCTCGATCCTCAACCCCCGCGCACGCCGGCTGAGGAGATTCTCAACTTCAACAGGCGCGTCATCGACGCCACGGGCGACATCGTCTGCGCCTACAAGCCGCAATCCGCCTTCTACGAGGCGGCCGGCGACATCGGTTGGCGAGCGCTCAAGGAGACGATCACGCTGATTCGCTCGGCTGCGCCCGATGCGGTCGTGATCCTCGACGTCAAGCGGAACGACATCGGCCACACGGCCGAGGCCTACGCGTCGGCCGCGTTCGACTGGTTCGACGCTGACGCCGTCACGATCAATCCCTATCTCGGCGGCGACGCGGTCGCGCCCTTCCTCAAGCGTCCCGATCGCGGCGCGTTCGCGCTCTGCCGAACCTCGAATCCGGGCGCTGGCGACCTGCAGTCGCTCGAGCTCGCGAGCGGTGGACCGTTCTTCCTCAGCGTCGCGGAGCGAGTGCGCGAATGGGGCGAGGCGCATCATCACAACCTGGGTCTGGTCGTCGGCGCGACCTGGCCGCAGGAGTTAGCGCAGGTTCGCGCCCGTTGTCGGGAGCTGCCGATTCTCTTGCCCGGCATCGGCGCTCAAGGCGGCGATCTCGAGGCCTCTGTCGCGGCCGGCGTCGACGCCTCCGGCGGCGGACTGCTGGTCTCGGCTTCGCGGTCAGTGATCTACGCCGGCGACGCCGCGCAGATCCGCGCCGAGGCCGAGCGTCTGAGGACCGCCGCCAACGCCGCCCGCGGCGGGCGCGACGCCTCGTGAGCGCTGATCCGGCGTCGGGCCAAGTCAGCGCGCTCGACCCGCCGGTCGGGCCGCTGTTTCGCAATCGACCCTTCCTCGCACTCTGGTCGGCGACCGGGATTCAGCTGACGATCAACTCGGCGCTGCAGTTCGTCATGCTGATCTGGGTGCTCGAGCAGACCGGGTCGCCGTTCGCGGCGACGCTGCTCGTGATCTGTCTCGCCGCGCCGCCGGTGCTGATGGGCGCGGTCGCCGGCGTGCTGCTCGACAGACTCGACAAGCGACGCGTGCTGATCATCGCCGTGATCGTCCGCTCGGGACTGACCGCGCTGTTGTTGTTGGCCGACAACGTCTCGGTCGGCGCGGTCTATGCGGTCGCGTTCGGCACGGCGACCGCGGGACAGTTCGCCGTCCCGGCCGGCGCGGCGGCGCTGCCGCGCTTCGTCGCCAAGGAGCAGCTGTTGGCGGCCAACTCGGCGTTTCAGTTCACGGCCACGTCGACCCAGTTGATCGGCCTCGTCATGCTCGCGCCGATCATGCTCAAGGTGCTCGGCTTCGATCTCTCCTACATCCTCAGCGCGGCGGCGCTGTTCTCTTCTGCGCTGTTGCTCGCCGCGCTGCCCAGGCTCGAGTCGCTGCATTCCGCGACCGAGCCTCACCGCGTGTCCGAGGACGTCGGACTGATCCGCGCTGCTCTGGCGACCACGCTGCACGACATCCGCGCGACTGCCACGATGATCTGGCGCGACCGACTGACCGCCGTCGCCATGATCCAGCTGGTCTCGGGTGTGATGCTGCTGTTCATGTTCGCCGTGCTCGTACCGCAGTTCGTGCGCGACGTGCTCGGTCGGGCCGAGGAGGACGCGGTCTTCATCTTCTGGCCCACCGGCGCCGGCGCGTTGTTGGCCCTCGTGCTCGTGCCGCGCTTCGGACACCGCGTCGGGATCACCCGCATGGCCTCGATCGGATTGGCTGTGATCACGGTCGTGGTGACCATCTTCGGCGTGCTTGATTTTCTCCGCGCCAATCAGTCTGACGACTGGCTGCTGGCGCCGACGCTGTTCCTCGCCTTCCCTCTGGGCGTCGCCTACGCGATGGTCAACGCGCCCGCGCAAACGCTGCTCCAGGAGCGCGTCCCTCCCGAGATGCGCGGCCGCATCTTCTCGTCGCAGATGATGCTCGCCAACGCCGTCTCGATGCTGGCCTTGCTGCTGGTCGGCGGCGTCTCCGACGCCGCCGGCGTGCGGCAGGGACTCTTCCTGCTCGGCGGCGGTCTGTTCGTGATCACGATCGCGTCGCTCTGGCTCGGTCGACGCGGACCACCGCAGGCGCCGCCTCGGCTGTCGTCCGATTGATCATGACTCGACGGGCGGCGCGAGCGCAGCGCTGCCTACGCTAATCTGAAACCGCAGATACCGCTGGCCGCCGTCTGGCGCGTCTGGAAGGCACACGACATGAAGGAAGTCACGATCGAAGCGCTACGCGTCTCGCTGATGAACTACAACCGCGTCGTGGTGCTGAAGGAGAAAGACGCCGACCGTTACCTGACCATCTACATCGGCGCGGCCGAGGCCGACGCCATCGCGATCCGACTGCAGAACGTCTCCGTTTCGCGGCCGATGACCCACGATCTGATGACCAACGTGATGCAGGAACTCGGCGCCAGCGTGACCAAAGTGGTCGTCACTGAGGTGCGCAACGACACCTACTACGCGCGGCTCTTCCTCGACGTGAACAACGAGCAGGTCGAGATCGACTCGCGCCCGTCCGACGCGATCGCGCTGGCGGTGCGCGCCGAGGCCCCGATCTTCGTCGAAGACGAGGTGATCGATCAGGCCGGCGTCTTGCTCGACGACGAAGGGCTGGTCAGCGGCGACGAGGAAGGCCGTCCCGAGCCGGTCAAGCCTGAGGAGTTGGAGAAGATGTCGGCCTTCCGCGACTTCATCGAGTCGCTCGACATGGATGACTTCGAGTAAGCCAACTTCGAGTAACCCGCGACACAATCCTCGGGGTCATCCACGAGTGCGCTGCGCCAGTTAGCGCTGCGCCTTGTCGCAAGTGAAGGTTGTGATAATCTTCGCATGGCTCCAGCAAGGGGGCTCCCCGTGAGACAGTGGCCGCCGGCCATGCAGCTCATGGGCATCGGCTGGTACGTCGCCACGTGCATCGTGCTGGGCGTTGTCGGCGGAGTCCTGCTGGACGACGAACTGGGGACGGAGTTCGCTCTGACCCTGGTCGGGCTCGCTCTCGGACTGGCCTCGGCTGGTTGGGGCGGTTACCGAATGCTGCAAGACCTCTTCGCCGCTCAAGCGCGGCAACGAGCGCCATCCGACCAGGCGCAGACCGACCAAGCGCAGACCGACCAGGCGCGGACCGACCAGGCAGAGTCCGAGGAAGGTGACGAGGAGCGGCCGTGAGCAAGACCCGACTCGCGATCATCGGCGCGCTCGTGTTGGCCGTCGTCGGATTCTTCCTGATGCGCGCGCCCGCGCCCGTGATCGCAATTGCCGCCGAGCCAGTGGTCGACATCGGGTTCATGGAGATCACCAACACGATGGTGTCGGCCTGGGCCGTGATCATCCTGCTGCTAGTCGGCGCCTTCATCATCCGTCGGCGCGCTCGCAACGTCGAAGACGCGCTCGTGCCCTCTGGACTGCAGAACGTCGTCGAAGCGATCTACGACGCCTTCTTCAACGTCGCCCAACAGGTCGCCGGCGAGCGCAATGCGCGCGCGTTCTTCCCCTTCGTCTTCACCATTTTCATCTTCCTGCTGGCCGGCAACTGGTTCGGCCTCTTCCCCTGGAACAACGTCATCGGCCGCGTCGAGAACTACCGCTACCACTACCACAGCGAGATGCGCTATTCGGTCGACGATGTCGTCAAGCAGCTGGACGACGGCGAGCGCGAGATTTCGGCCGCGCAGATCGACGCCATCAACCAGGCCTTCGCAGAGAACTTCTTCGAGCCGATCCCCTACTACGTCGACGAGCAGGACGAGGGCGACGAGCACATCGCCCGGGTTCGAGCTCAACAGCTGACTGAACTCGAACAGAGCGTGCGCGGAGAGTTCGCGGCCAATCCGATTCCGACGGACACAGCCGCGAGCAGCCTGAGCAAGGCAATCAAGTCGCGACTCGAAGCGGCCGGCGTCGAAGACCACGGCCACGACGAAGTCAAGTACGCGATGCTCTACAACCTGCCGCTCTCAGCCGCCGACGCCGAACTCGTGCGCGCGGTCGGGCCGATTCTGTCGGGCGGCGGATTCAAGGTGATCCCACCGCGGACGCTGTTCGACGAGCCGCGCGACTACTCCTACGACGCATTCGCCGAGCCGGTCTACATCGACGCCGCCGGCGCCGTCTGTCTGCCGCAAGAAGATGCGGCCTGCGACGGCGCGGTCGCAGCGACGACGGTCAACACCTCGCAGCTCGGCTTCATCCTGCGGCTGGAGGAGAAAGGCTTCGCGGGCGCCACCGTCGGGCACATCTTCCCCTTCTTCCGGCCTTTGGCGACCGACCTCAACCTGCCTCTCGCCATCGCGCTCTGGTCCTTCATCATGGTCCAGTACTTCGGCGTGCGCGGGATCGGTTGGGGTAACAACTTCGGCAAGTACATCGGCGTTGGCTCGCACGCGGTCGTGCGAGGACCGATGGGCCTGTTCGTCGGCATCCTCGAGATCATCTCTGAAATTGGCCGCATCGTCTCCTTCACCTTCCGACTCTTCGGCAACATGTTCGCCGGCGAGGTCGTGCTCTTCGTTTCCATGTTCCTGGTCGCCTTTGTGATCCCCTCGGTGTTCTTCGGACTCGAGGTGTTCATCGGCTTCATCCAGGCGTTCGTGTTCGCCATGTTGACGCTGGTCTTCGCCGCGTCGGCCGTCGGCGACCACGACGAACACCACGAAGCGGCCGAGGGTCACTAGCCGGCGGCCGCGGCAACCACGCATCGAGGCGGTCCAGGGACGACCGCTCAGAGAGGACACTGCAGCATGGACTTGATTGCTCAGATCGGCGACGACGGGATGAAGTACATCGGCGCGGCGATCGCGATGGCGCTCGGCGCCGTCGGGCCCGCGCTCGGTATCGGTCTGCTGGCCGGTCGCGCGATGGAAGCGCTGGGCCGCAACCCAGACGCCGCCCCGGTGATTCAGACCAACATGATTCTCGGTATCGCGTTCACCGAGGCGATCGCCATTTACTCGCTCGTCGTCGCGGTGATGATCGGGTTCGTGTTCTAGCGAACCGCGCGCTCAGTCGCAGGCGCGATGCTATGACCCGTTCGTAGCGGGATCGCGCTGCACGAAGGGCAGGCAGACGATGGATGGTCTCGGCATCAACGCGGCCGGGTTGATCACGCACTTCATCAGCTTCGGCATCCTCTTCTTCCTCTTGATTCTGCTGCTCTACCGACCGCTCGGTCGCGTGATGGATGAGCGGCGTCGACGGATCGAAGAGGGGTTGACCGCCTCGGAACGCGCCCAGGAGGCGGCCGAAGAGGCCCGCGCCGAGGCGCGCGCCGAAATCCAGCAAGGCCGCGACGAGGCCCAACGGCTCGTCGCCCAAGCGCAGGAGCTGGCCCAGCGGATTGAATCCGAAGCGCGCGAGAACGCCGTCGTCCAAGCGGAACAGCTGATCGAGCGCGCCCGCTCGGAGATCGAGCAGGAACGCGATCAGGCCGTGCAGCAACTGCGCGACGAGTTCGCCGGCATGGCGATCGCCGCCGCGGAGCGCGTCATCGGACAGTCGCTCGACGCCGATGACCACCAGCGGTTGATCGCCGACGTGCTCGCCGATTCGTCCTCGAGTCAGCAGAACTAGTCGATCAGCCGGCGCGCGCGCAGCAGGCAAGTGAGCAGGAGCGAATCGTGGCGCTAAGCGACCCCGCCGCACGTCGATACGCCGACGCCGTCTTCGGCATCGCGCACGACACGGCCTCGCACGATCGCTGGCTGGCCGACCTCGACGACATCGCGTCGCTGTTCAGCGACGAGACGGTCTACGGCTTCATCTCGTCGACGCGCATCGCCCAGGCCGAAAAAGAGCAGGTGCTCGACAACGCCCTGCCCGATGTCCAGCCGGTGGCGTCCAACTTCGCCAAGCTGCTCGTGCGCAAGCGTCGCGCCAACCTCGCGCCGCAGATCATCGAAGCCTTCCGCGAACGCCTGAACAGCGTGCGCGGCATCGCCGAGGCGACCGTGACCAGCGCCGTGCCGCTCTCGGACGAGGCGCGATCGGCCGTCGCCGAGGCCGTGCATCGCTACACCGCCGCGCAGACCGTACAGCTGCACGAGACGGTGGATCAACAGATCATCGGCGGCGCCGTCGTGCAAATCGGCGACCGCATCATCGACGGCTCGGTCCGCACGCGACTCGACAGTATGCGTCGCTCGCTCGCGCAGGGCTAGACAGACAAAGGAGTCAGCAATATGGCTGTCCGACCAGAAGAAGTCGCCGCGCTGATTCGGCAGCAGATCGAAGGCTTCGAGAGCCAGGTCGTCTCGGCTGAGGTCGGCACGGTCGTCGAAGCCGGCGATGGCATCGCCCGCGTCTACGGCCTCGCCGGGGCGCTCTCGGGCGAGCTGCTCGAGTTTCGACCCAAGGGCAGCGCCGATCCCGTCATGGGCATGGCGCTCAACCTCGAAGAGGAAATCGTCGGCGCCGTGGTCATGGGCGACTACCGCGTGATCGAAGAGGGCGATGAGGTGCGCTCCACCGGCACCGTCGCCGAGGTGCCGGTCGGCGACGAGCTGATCGGACGCGTCGTCAACGCGCTCGGCGAGCCAATCGACGGCAAGGGCCCGATCGGCGCCAGTGAGACGCGACCGGTCGAGCGGATCGCGCCCAATGTCGTCACCCGCGCCTCCGTCGACACGCCCGTGCAGACCGGCATCCTCGCCATCGATTCGCAGATTCCCATCGGCCGCGGACAACGCGAGCTGATCATCGGCGACCGGCAGACAGGCAAGTCGTCGATCGCAATCGACACGATCATCAATCAGCGCGGCCAGGACCTGATCTGCATCTACGTCGCCATCGGCCAGAAGCAGGCCAAGGTGACCAACGTCGTCGCCACGCTCGAAGAGCACGGCGCCATGGACCACACGATCGTGGTCAACGCCGCTTCGGCCGAATCGGCGGCGCAGCAATACCTCGCGCCCTACTCCGGCGTCGCCATGGCCGAGTACTTCATGGAACGCGGCCAGGACGCGCTGATCATCTACGACGACCTCTCCAAGCACGCCTGGGCCTATCGCCAGATTTCCCTGCTGCTGCGTCGACCGCCCGGTCGCGAGGCCTACCCGGGCGACGTCTTCTACCTGCACTCTCGACTGCTCGAGCGCGCGGCCAAGCTCTCCGACGAGCACGGCGGCGGCTCAATCACGGCGTTGCCGATCATCGAGACTCAGGCCGGCGACGTTTCGGCCTACATCCCGACCAACGTGATCTCGATCACCGACGGACAGATCTTTCTCGAGGCTGACCTGTTCAACGCTGGTCAGCGACCCGCCGTCAACGCCGGCATTTCAGTCTCGCGCGTGGGCGGATCGGCGCAGAAGCGCGCCATGCGCTCCGTCGCCGGACAGCTGCGCATCGACATGGCGCAGTTCCGCGAGCTGCAGGCCTTCGCCCAGTTCGGCACGTCCGACCTTGACGCGGCGACCCGTCGACAGCTCGAGCGCGGTCAGCGCCTCTCGGCGCTGCTGGTCCAGCCCGAGCAGCAGCCGCTTTCGTTGCCGACTCAGGTGGCGCTGCTCTACGCGGCCAACGCGGGAATCCTCGACGACATCCCCGTCAACAAAATCAACGACTTCGCCAACGGCGCCGGCGAGTATCTGAACACCTCGCATCGCGACCTGCTCGGCGGCATCGACAGTTCGGGACAGCTCTCGGACGACGATGAGTCGGCTCTGACTTCGGCGCTGCAGACGTTCAAGGACACCGTCCCCTTCTAGCCGACTGAGCTGGATATAGACGAGTCGCGCGAACCGCGCAGGCGCACTGAGCGCGCAACGGAGAGTGGCAACGGTCGATGGCCAACACCCGAGAAATCCGCCGACGCATTCGCTCGGTCGAGAACACGGCCAAGATCACTAATGCGATCCAACTAGTCGCCGCGTCGAAGATGCGACGCGCCCAGGATCGCGCGCTGCAGGCTCGTCCCTACGCTGAGAAGATGCAGTCGGTGCTCGGCCAGCTCTCAACCGTGGCCGCCGACCCTGAGACGGCGCATCCCCTGCTCCAGCGCCGCGAGATCAACGAAACGGCCGTGATCCTGATCACGCCCGATCGCGGACTCTGCGGCGGGCTGATCGCCAATCTCGAGCGACACGCAGGGGAGATCGTGCTCGGTCCTGAGGCGGGCGGCAGCGGCGACATCTCGATGATCCCCGTCGGCCGCAAAGGCGGCGACTACTTCCAACGTTTCGGGATCAGTTTCCGCGCCAGCTTCCAGGAACTCGGCGACTATCCGGGTCTGGCTGAGACGCAGCCGATCTCGCGCATCGCGATCGACGACTACACCGAAGGCCGCGTCGACCGTGTGCTGCTCGTTTACGCCTCATTCATCAACACCGTCTCGCAGGTGCCGGTGACGGTGCCGATCCTGCCCGTCGAGCCGCCGCCGAGCGCCGACGAAGACGCCTCAGGCGAAACGCAGTACATCTTCGAGCCGTCGCCGCAGGACGTGCTCGCCGACCTCTTGCCGCGCTACGTCGATCTGCTCGTCTACCAGGCCGTGCTCGAGGCGGCCGCATCTGAGCAGTCGGCGCGCATGGTCGCGATGCGCAACGCTACCGACGCGGCGAACGATATGATCGCCGACCTCACCCTCGTCTACAACAAGGCCCGCCAGGAGCAGATCACATCCGAACTGCTCGACATCACCGGCGGCGTCGAGGCGCTCAAGGGCTAACCCATGGCGGCTGCAGTCATCTTCGACATGGACGGCGTGCTGCTCGATTCCGAGCCGCTGCATTACGAGGCCGTGCGTCGACTGCTCGCCGAACAGGGCATCGACTTCCCGCTTGAGGACTACTACCGCTACCTCGGCACCACGTTGACCACTACGTGGGACGATCTCAGCTCGCGCCACCCGATCACGATGTCGTTCGAAGCGTTCGAGTCGCGCTACAACGCCGATGTGCTGGCGCACTATCAGGCGGGCGCGCCGCTGATCGTCGGCGCCCGCGACCTGGCGCAGCGCCTGCAATCTGCGGGCGTGCCGATCGCTGTGGCTAGCTCCTCGCACCGACTCTGGGTTGACGCCGCGCTCGAAGGCGCAAACCTGCGCCAGTACTTCACGCAGACAACCGCGGGCGACGAGGTGTCCGAAGGCAAACCGTCGCCCGAGATCTACCTCAAGGCCGCATCGAAACTCGGCGTCAAGCCGAGCGATTGCATCGCGATCGAAGATGCGCCGGCCGGCGTCGAGTCGGCCCGAGCGGCCGGCATGCGCGTTGCGCTCGTGCGCAGCCCACTCACCGATGACCTCGACCTCGCCGCCGACTGGCAGGTTGACGATCTGACACAATTCGATCTCAAATGGCTGAGCGACTCGCCGTCCGCCGACGCGGCGCGGCTGGTCGGCTCGGCCGAGACAGCTCGCAGTTAGGAGACCCTCATGGCTGATGGCTCAGTAGTCCAGGTGATTGGCACCGTCGTCGATGTCGAGTTCCCGCCCGACAATCTGCCGGCGCTGTTCAGCGGCGTCACGATCACGATGGGCGACGGCAGCGACGTCGTCACCGAGGTGCAGCAGCATCTCGGCAACAACCGCGCCCGCTGCCTGGCCATGGACTCGACCGATGGCATGAAGCGCGGCGACACGGCCGCCGACCTTGGCCAGCCGATCGCGGTTCCCGTCGGCGAGGTCGCGCTCGGCCGACTGTTCAACGTTCTCGGCGAGCCGCTCGACGGTCTCGGCGACATGCCGTCCGACGGTCTGCGCTCGCCGATTCACCGCACCCCGCCCACGTTCGAGGAGCAGGCCGCCGAGACGACCATCCTCGAAACAGGCATTAAGGTCATCGACCTGATCTGCCCCTTCACTCGAGGCGGCAAGATCGGCGCCTACGGCGGCGCCGGCGTGGGCAAGACGGTCGTCATCCAGGAACTGATCCGCAATATCGCCACCGAGCACGGCGGCTACTCGGTCTTCGCTGGCGTCGGCGAGCGCTCGCGCGAGGGCAACGACCTCTGGCACGAGATGCGCGAGTCCGGCGTGCTCGACAAGACCGTGCTCGTCTTCGGCCAGATGAACGAGCCGCCCGGCGTACGATTGCGCGTCGCGCTCACCGGTCTCACCTTCGCCGAGCACTTCCGCGACGAGCAGGGCCAGGACGTGCTGCTGTTCATCGACAACATCTACCGTTACACGCTCGCCGGCCAGGAAGTCTCGGCGTTGCTCGGCCGGATGCCCTCGGCTGTCGGTTACCAGCCCACGCTCTCGACCGAGATGGGCGAGCTGGAAGAGCGCATCACCTCGACCAACCGCGGTTCGATCACCTCCTTCCAGGCGATCTACGTGCCGGCCGACGACTACACCGACCCCGGCGTGGCCACGACCTTCGGTCACCTCGACGCCGTGGTCGCGCTCGAGCGCGCGATCGCATCACAGGGCTTCTACCCCGCCGTTGACCCGCTGACCTCGTTCAGTCGGGCGCTCGACCCGAAGATCGTCGGTCAGGAGCACTACGACGTCGCCCGCGAAGTGCAGCGCGTGCTGCAGCGCTTCAAGGACCTGCAGGACATCATCGCCATCCTCGGCGTGGACGAACTCTCCGAGGAAGACAAGCAGACCGTGGCCCGCGCGCGACGCATCCAGCGCTACTTGACGCAGCCCTTCTTCGTCGCCGAGCAGTTCACCGGTCTGACCGGCGAGTATGTCTCGGTGCGCGACACCGTGCGCGGGTTCAAAGAGATCCTCGACGGGACCCACGACGGGCTGCCCGAGCAGGCCTTCTTCAACGTCGGGACAATCGAGCAGGCGGTCGAAAAGGGCGCGCGGATCGCCGAAGAGGCCGCCGCCTAGACACTCCGACACCAGGCTCGAGCTTGGAATCCAGAGGACGCCATCATGCCGCTCACGCTCGAGATCATCACTGGCGAGCGTCGACTACTGCGACAGGAAGATGTCGACGAGGTCATCGCGCCGGGTTCGCTCGGCGAACTGGGCATCCTGCCCAACCACGCGCCGCTGATCACATCGCTCGTGCCCGGTGAGTTGCGCGTCAAGACCGGCAACGAGGTCGAAGAGTTCTTCGTCGCCGGCGGTTTCCTCGAAGTCCACGCGGACGAGGTCACCGTCCTCGCCGACGCCGCCGAGCACGGCTCGGAGATCGACGTCGAGCGAGCCGAGGCCGCGCGGCAACGCGCGGTCGAACGGCTCGAGCAGGCCTCAGACGCGGATCGCGCCCGCGCCCAGGCGGCGCTGTCGCGCTCGTTGCAGCGACTACGCGTGATCGAACACCGACGCCGCCGCGGCGGCAGTGGACGCGACATGGCGCGCCCATCGGCATAGGCCCCGGCGCCACAGCTCCTACGGCTACAGTCTGGGTATGAGCGTCGACGCCGATCCCTGGCTGCGTATCACGGGTCGCCGACGCCTCACCGGCGAAGTGCGCGTCAATGGCGCCAAGAACGCCGCGCTGCCCTGCCTCGCGGCCGCCCTGTGCTCCGACGAGCCGTCGCGCCTGCGCCGGGCGCCCGACATCCAGGACGTGCGCCGACTGATCGGCATCCTCGCCTCACTCGGCGCGGACGCCGAGCTGCACGACGGCGAGGTCGTCGTGCAGCCCTCGGGCGTTTGCGGTGGATCGCCGCCCGACGAGCTAGCCGCCTCACTTCGCGCCTCCTTTCTGATTATGGGACCGCTGCTCGCGCGCACTGGTCAGGCGAGTTGCGGCGCGCCCGGCGGTGACGTGATTGGCGCGCGACCGCTCGATGTTCACCTGGCCGGCTTCCGCGCGCTCGGCGCTGACGTCGAGTCCGTCGGCGGCCGCACCATCGCCCGCGCGCCGCAAGGCTTGCGCGGCGCGACGATCGTGCTCGACTACCCCAGCGTGCTCGGCACAGAGAACCTGCTGCTCGCCGCCGTCCTCGCGCGCGGCCGCACGCAGATCGTCAACGCGGCCATGGAACCGGAGATCGTCTGCCTCGCCGACATGCTCAACGGCATGGGCGCGCGCATCGCCGGCGCGGGACAGCACACGATCGCCATCGACGGCGTTGAGCGACTCTCGGGCGCCGACCACGAACTGATCCCCGACCGGATCGAGGCGGGCACGTTGTTGATCGCCGCCGCGGCCACCCGCGGCGATGTGCGCTTGCTCGACGCGCAGCCTCAGCATCTGCAGGCGCTGCTGGGCAAACTGCGGGACATCGGCTGCACCGTCCGCGAAGGCGAAGCTCATGTGGAGCTCGCCTCGGCCGCCGACGCCAACCTCGTCGCGACCAACCTGCAAGCGTTGCCCTATCCCGGATTCGCCACCGATCTGCAAGCGCCGATCACGGCGCTCTTGACCCAGGTCGAGGGCACGTCAGTTGTGCACGAGCGCGTCTTTGAGAACCGAATGCAGCATCTCGATGAGCTGCGCAAGTTTGGCGCCAACATTATCGCTGGCGGCGCGGCGCCGGTGATCATCGGGCCGACATCGCTCTCGGGCGCCGTCGTGCGCGGCGGCGACATTCGCGCCACCGCGGCGCTGATCGTGGCCGCGCTCGCCGCTGAAGGCGAAAGCCGCATCTACGGCGTCCGCCATATCGACCGCGCCTACGCCGATCTGGTTGGCCAGCTGCGGACGCTCGGCGCTCAGGTCGAGCTGGTAACGGACGCAGATACACTAACGGTCGGACGACGCTGAACGCGGTTCGCCAACCGACCAGTCCCAGGGGACGACATGCTCTTCGCCAAACGCTTGGGGATCGATCTGGGCACGTCGCGGCTACGCATCGCGACGCCCGGACGCGGCGGACGCATCGTGATCGACGAACCCACCGTGGTGACGCTCTCGGCGAGGGAGAACGCGGTCCTCGCAGCCGGCAGCGACGCGGCCAGCATGATTGGCCGAGCGCCCGAGTCGGTCAGCGTCGTCAATCCGATGCGCGAAGGCGTGATCGACGATTACCGCATTGTTGAAGCGCTGCTGCGCTACTACATGTCACTCGTCACGGGCCGATTCAATCTGGTCCGACCGGAGGTGATGATCGCGACCCCTGCCGGCGTCACCAATGTCGAGCAGCGCGCCGTCCGCGACGCCGCCGAACAGGCAGGCGCCAGCCGACCTGCGCACCTGATCGCCAACCCGCTCGCCGCGGCGATCGGCGCGGGCGTGCCGATGATCGACGCGCGCGGCGCGTTGGTCGGCAACCTCGGCGCCGGACGATCTGAGGCGGCCGTGCTCTCGATGTACGGCGTCGTCGTCTGGGAATCGGCGCGCGTCGGCGGACAACTGATGACCGAAGTGATCGGCGACCACGTCAAGCGGCGCCACAGCTTGCTGATCGGCGAACCGACGGCCGAGGAGCTCAAGTTCGCAGCCGCATCGGCGATCCCAGTCGACGAGCCGCTGCGCGCTGAAGTGCGCGGCCGCGACCAGTCGACCGGCATGCCGCGCAGCGTGACGATCACGGCCAATGAGCTCGTGCCGTCGATCCAACAGACGCTGCAGACGTTCATCGAAGTGACGCGCAGCACGCTCGAACGCACGCCGCCCGAGCTGACCGCCGACATCATCGATCGCGGCATGCTGCTCGCCGGCGGCGCGGCTCGATTGCGAGGCGTCGACGCCTACCTCGCCGATCAGATCGGCATTCCGGTCACGATCGCCGACAACGCGGAAGACGCCGTCGCGCTGGGCGCGGCGGAGGCGCTCGACAATCTGGACATTGTTGGGCCGAACCTGGTTGTGCAGGAGAGCGTGCTCAGCGGCGCAGAACCGCACTGATCGACGTTCGGACGTCAGTCCGCCGCGACGTCCGTCTCATGATTGCCGACGTACCCGTCGAACGGCTCGCCGAGATAATAGGCCATGCTCTCAAGCTCCATGACCGGATCGATCTGTCGCAGGTGGACGCTGGGCGGCACGCTGGTCGTGACCGGCGCGTAGCTCAATATCGCGCGCACGCCGCCGTCGACGAGCGTGTCGATCACCGAAGGCGCGGCGTAGGCCGGCACCGCGACGATGCCCATCGCTACGTTGCTGCGACGCAGAAACTCGGCCAGCGCGCTGACGTCCTGTACCTGGTGATTGCTGATCGTCTGACCGATCTGCTGCGGGTCAGAGTCGAAGACGCGCACCACCTCGAAGCCGCCGCGACGGAATCCGCTGTAGCCCAGGACCGCCCGTCCAAGCTGTCCGACGCCGACGAGCACCATTTCCTTGACTTGTCCATTGAGGCCCAGAATCCCGCGCAGCTGCTCGCGCAGCGCAACCACTTCGTATCCGCGGCCGCGCTTGCCGAAGCGTCCAAAGTAGGACAGGTCCTTGCGAATCTGCGCCGGCGTCACGCCGAGTCGATGGCCCAACTCCTGCGAGGAGATGTTGCTGCGCCCTTCGCCAGCGAGCAATCCGAGCTCCCGCGCGTAGAGCGGCAATCGACGAATGACAATGTCGGGAATCTCGGTCTCGTTCACATAACCGTCCCGGTCGAGTGCTCCCGCAACAGGCGTCAGCGCTTGCTCTTCAGGCTACAACCGTCTCGGCGGAATCCGAGCACTCTCAGATTGCGAATCTGCGCCGCCATCAGATTGGGCGCGCGATCGGGTCCGCCAGCTACAGCACGCGGTCCGACGGTTGACGCAGGCCAAAGTCGCGTTCGCGCAGTTCGTCGATGCGGCCGCGGTCGGCGTCAGAGATGGGCGGCAGGTCGACCGCCGCGATCTGATCCGCGAGCTCGTCCACGTTCTTGACGCCAGGCACAACGCTGGAGATGGCGGACTGTTCAAG
The DNA here is from genome assembly GCA_965221705.1 of Dehalococcoidia bacterium. Taxonomy (GTDB): domain Bacteria; phylum Chloroflexota; class Dehalococcoidia; order Bin125; family Bin125; genus Bin125. The sequence goes on along the minus strand of OZ244908.1, from coordinate 1,507,841 downwards.
CGCGAACCGCGCCGACCAGCGCGAGAGCGGCGTCCCGTCGGCCTCGAGAAAGCGCAGTGTCTCGGCCCGCCGGGCGTCGTGCGCGACCAGCGAGTCAGGGTCGACGTCGCGGTCGACGCCGTCCGAGAGCGCGCCGCCGGCGAGGTTGCGAATGCCGATCACGCCCAGCCCCAACTCGGCCGCCAGCGGCAACAACTGTCCGTGGTCGTGCAGCGACGATCCGCTCGGCAACTCCCTCGCGGCCGAGTCGTTGAGCAGATTGCAGTACACCTGCACCGTGTCCAGGTCGCCTGCACGCACCACCTCGCGTACCGACTCGGCATTACCCATGCCGGTGATGCCGATGAATCGCGTCAGTCCGTCGGCCTTCAGTTGGTGCAGCGTCTGCAGCGCGCGCATCGCGTCGGCGACGCTGACCGAGCGGCGATACTCGCCGCGCGTCGGAGTGATCGTGTTGTGCAACTGAAAGACATCGACCCGCTCGCGGCGCAGCCGCTCGAGCGACTCGTCGAGTCTGCGACGCACGGCTGCGGGAATGTCGGTCAGATCATCCTCGCTGAGCGAGACTTTGGTCGCGACGAGCATCTGTCCTCCGCGACCCTCGGGCGCTTCGAGCAGCGCTCGACCGAGATTGCGTTCGGCCGCGCCTGCGCCGTAGGTGGGCGCGACGTCGTAGAAGTTGATTCCCTCCGCCATTGCGTGCGCGATCGTTTCTGCGATTGCTTCGTCGGTCGTCTCACCCCAGACGTGTCCGATGCCGCCCCCGCCGAGCCCGATCTCCGAGACCATCAGTCCCGTCCGACCCAGCTTGCGGTATCGCATCATCGTCCGTCGTCCTCATTCCAGGCGTCGCGCACGTTGGCGCTCAGACTAGGAGCGGACTGAGTTACGTTCACTCCCCGGTAGCGTGTGCCAATGACGACCTCCGCGCGACCGACACTGACTCGCAGCTGGCCCAGTCTGGCTGAACTGCCGGCGCTGTACCCCGACGCGCGCAATCGATCCAACCGTGGGCCGTTTCGTTACCGACAGGGCCGAACCTGGCCGCTCACTGGGCAACCGGAGACCGCCGATCGGTTTGCGGTCTTGGCCGTCGGCAGCAACGCCTATCCGCGACAGCTCTCGGACAAGTTTTCGGGCTCGACGGCCGATCTTGAGGGCGTCGACACGATTCCCGTCGTCCTGCGCGACGTCGACGTCGCCTGGTGCCCCGTGCGCTCGCGCAAGGGCTACGCGCCGGTCACGTTGGCCGCGCGGCCCGGCGCGGTCTGTCTGACCTGGATGCAGTGGCTGACGCCCAAGCAGCTCGACATCATTTCCGCAACGGAGGGCCCGCGATACGACCTCGTCGGAGGCCGCCCGTTGGCCTCACTGCTCACGATGCAGCCGCGTTGGCCTCGGCCTCTCGCTGTCTACGCCTGGTGGTTCGACTCGCTGCTGCAGCGCCGCGGAGAGACCGCGTGGTTGGACGTCTACCGCCGTCAGTCGGCAGTCGATTTCGACCTCAGCGAGGGCGTCGAACATGCCGCGCCGAGTGGCTGGCGCAGGGTTCGACGAGACGATCCTGGACGCGCGATCGACTACGAATCTATGTACGACTCGTGATATAATGGCGGTCATCTGCCGAGCCTTGGAGCTTCTGCTTGGTTACTGAACCGACCACCCCGGATCTACCGACGCGTACACTCGTCGAGGAGATGAGTTCGTCCTATCTCGATTACGCGATGAGCGTGATCGTCTCTCGCGCGCTGCCAGATGCGCGCGACGGGCTCAAGCCCGTGCAGCGACGCATCCTCTACGCCATGGACGACCTCGGCATGCGCGCCAATCAGGCGCATCGCAAGTCCGCCCGAATCGTCGGCGAGGTGCTCGGTAAGTATCATCCGCACTCCGACCAACCCGTCTACGACGCCATGGTACGTATGGCGCAGGACTTCTCGCTCAGACATCCGTTAATCGACGGACAGGGGAACTTCGGGTCGATCGATAACGATCCGCCCGCCGCGATGCGTTATACGGAAGCGCGGCTGTCTCGGATCGCCGAGGAGATGCTCGCCGACCTCGACAAGAACACGGTCGACTTCTCGCCCAACTTTGATGAGTCGCTCAACGAGCCGACCGTCCTGCCCGGTCGCGCGCCCAACCTGTTGCTCAACGGCGCGGCCGGGATCGCCGTGGCGATGGCCTGCGACATCCCGCCCCACAACCTCTCGGAGCTGGCCGGCGCGATCAAGACGTTGCTCGACAATGACAACGCCACGCTCGATGATGTGCTGCAGCATATCGAAGGCCCCGACTTCCCCACGGCGGGCAGTATCTTCGCCGGCGAGGATCGTGAGGATCTGCGACGACTCTACGGGACCGGTCGCGGCGGCTTTACAGTTCGCGCGCAGCAACATCTCGAAGAAACGTCGACCGGCAATCGCGTGCAGATTGTCTTTACTGAGATTCCCTATCAAACAAACAAAGTACGGATCATCGAGCAGATCGCCGCGCAGGTGCGTGACAAGAAGATCGAAGGCATACGCGACCTGCGCGATGAGTCCGATCGTCACGGAATGCGATTGGTCGTCGAACTCACCCGCGACGGTCACGTTCAGACGATTCTGGCGCAGTTGTACAAATCCACCGCGCTGCAAGTGCAGTACAGCGGCAACTTTGTCGCGCTGGTCGATAATCGACCGCGCACACTGACGCTCTATCAGCTGTTGCGCGAGTTCATTCGCCACCGACGCGTAATCATTACGCGTCGGACCGAGTTTGAACTCGAGAAGGCGCGAGACCGCCACCACATCGTCGAGGGCTTGCTCAAGGCGATCGAGAACATCGACGCCATCATCGCCGCCATCCGCGCGGCGGAGTCGGCCGAGGCCGCCCGCGACCGACTGCAGGAAGATCCGTTTGATCTCTCCCAGCGGCAGGCGCAGGCCGTGCTCGAGATGCAGCTCCGACGCCTGGCGCAGCTCGAGCGCAGCAAGCTCGAAGAGGAGTACCAGGAGCTGACCGAGACGATCGAATATCTCGAAGGACTGCTCGCCGACGAGAAGAAGATCGACGGCTTGATCGCCGAGGACATGGATGAGCTGGTTGAGACCTTCGGCGAGGAGCGCAAGACGCGCGTGATCGCCAAGTCGGTTGAGGCCTTCAGCGAGGCCGACCTCGTGCCGCATCAATCGTCAGTCGTCACGCTCACGCGGCACGGCTACATCAAGCGCCAACCGGTTGACGCCTTCCGTTCGCAACGTCGCGGCGGCAAGGGAGTCAAAGGCATCGAGCGCAAGAACGGCGCCACCGCCGTCGACGCTCCGCACCGCCTCGTCGCCTGCGACACGCATGACCACCTGCTGCTCTACACCTCGCGCGGACGCGTCTACGGACTGCCCGCGCACGAAGTCGAGGCGCGCTCGCGCGAGTGGCGCGGTCTGCCGGTGCGCAATGTGGTCGAGCTGCAGCTCGACGAAGAGGTCACGACGATCATCCCTGTCGAGTCGTTCGCCGACGATGACTACATCATCCTTGGCACGCGCCAGGGCTACGTGAAGAAAACGCGCTTGCGCAACTTCATGAACGTCCGGCGCAGCGGTCTGCTCGCGTTCAACTTGCGCGACGACGACGCGCTGGTGGAAGCGGCCTTCGCCAAGGCCGGCGACGACGTGATCATCACCGGCGCCGACGGCCGCACCGCGCGCTTCGCCGTCGACTCGCTGCGCGAGGCGTCGCGGATCAGCGGCGGCGTGCGCGGCATCAACATCCCGACTGGCGGCGCGCTCGTTGGTCTGCAAACGGTCGACGCTGGGGCCGAAGTCCTCACCGTCACCGCCGGCGGATTCGGTAAGCGCACGGCTGAATCCGAGTACCCGACCAAGGGTCGCGGCGCGAAAGGCATCATCGGCCACCGAATCACTGACGAAACGGGCCCCGTCGTCGGCATGGCCGTCGTGCACGGCGAGGAAGAGCTGGTCGTGATCTCGACCGGCGGCAAGATTCTGCGCACCGAGGTCCAGCAGCTGAGCCAGTACAGTCGCTCGACCAAGGGTGTCAAAGTGATGAACGCCGAAGAAGGCGTCGCCGCGATCGCCGTCGTCGACACCAGCCGTGAGTTCGGCCAACGCAGCTGAGGCCCCGTTCCGTCGACCGTTGACCTCGCTCAACCGCTGACCGTCACGGTCAACTAGCATGATCGCGAACGCGTTCAGGCAAGGATCAGGATCATGAAGTTCGGCATCTTCTACGAAATCTCCGTTCCCCGACCGTGGGAGAACGACATCGAGCACACGGTCTACCACCGCTGCCTCGAACAGGTCAGGTTGGCCGACGAGCTCGGATTCCACTCAGTCTGGGCGGTCGAGCACCACTTCCTCGAGGAGTATTCGCACTGTTCAGCGCCCGAGCTGTTCCTCACCGCTTGCGCGATGCAGACCAAACAGATTCGCGTCGGCCACGGGATCGTCGTCTGCGTGCCGCAGTTCAACCATCCGATTCGCGCCGCCGAGCGCGCCGCGGTGCTCGACATTCTCTCAGACGGTCGGCTCGAGTTTGGCACCGGCCGCTCTGCGACCTGGACCGAGCTCGGCGGGATGGACGCCAATCCCGATGAGACCAAAGAGACCTGGGACGAGTACACCCGCACGATTCCGCAGATGTGGACGAACGAGCGCTTCGGCTACGAAGGCCGCGCCTTCCGCATGCCGACCCGCGCCGTGCTGCCCAAGCCGTACCAGAAGCCGCACCCGCCGATGTGGGTCGCCGTGTCGTCGCCGGGCACCGAGATCGACGCCGCCGAGCGCGGCATGGGATCGCTGGGCCTCACGTTCGGCGGCTTCGCCGAGCAGGAGCACAAGGTCAAGGAGTACCGCCGTCGGATCGCCGACTGCGAACCGGCCGGCGCGTTCGTCAACGAGCGCGTAGCGACGGTCAACTTCCTCTATTGCCATCCCGACAACGAGACCGGGATCAAGACGGGCAGCCGCCTGACGGGATCGTTCGGCTACCTCGCCGCGCAGCTCCTGCCAGTCCGCGAAGTACACCCGACGCGCAGCTACCCCAACCCAGGTCTGCTCGCGGCCAGCCGTCAGCAGGCCGCGCAGAATCCCGGCGAGGGCGCCTCGGCGCCCGAGGGCGTCTGCATCGGCAACCCCGACCGCCTGGTAGAAGAGATCAAGAAGTGGGAGGCCTGCGGCGTCGACCAGATCAACTTCCTGCTCAACGCGCTGGAGACGATCCCGCAGGAGCAGGTGCTCGACAGTCTGCGCCTCTTCGGCGAGCAGGTCATGCCGCACTTCGCCGACGATCAACCCGCGACGACGTCCGACGAGCGCGAGCTCGCCGCTGCGCCGGCGGGGGACTAACGCTGGGCATCACACACACACCGCCGAACGCGGCCCTTCGCCGCCGACGCTGAAGGCGGCATCTCGCCGCCGAAGACGAGAGGCCGCCGATGCCAATCTCCGGCACTGCCGAACCCGGCCAACTGACCCGCTACGCCCCGACGATGGCAAGCCTCGATACCGAGGCGTTGACGCTGCCCGATGTCAAGGTGCTGCAGGTCGTCTACGAAATCGACGACGCCGTGATGGCCGACATGTTGCCGCCGGCGCTGCACCCGACCATTCCTCCGACGATGCACGTGATCGGCATGCAGGCCGAGGATGGACCGCTGGGTCCATTCACGCTCGCCGTCGTGCGCGTCGGCTGCCGCGCCGCCGTCCGACCGCGCGGCCTGCCCACACGAGCCGTCTGCACCCCCGGCGATGCGGCCACGGCGCTCAGAGAGCGTTGGGGATTCCCGATCGCCACCGGCGAGCCGGTCCTGCGTCAACGCTACGACCGACAGTCGATCGAGGTCTCCGACGGCAATGTCACCGTGCTCGCGGCGCAGCTGATCGATCCTGTGCCGATCGGCAACGGCGACCTGCTCTACACGGCCGGTATGCACGTAGCGCAGGTCGCGCGTGACGGCGAGACATCGACCTGGCTAGTCCAGGTCGATCCTGACTTCGAGGTCAGCCGCGCCGATCGCGGCCGCGCGCAGATCGACGCCTTCGACAACGAATTCTGGGATGCGCCAATGCTGCGGCCGGTCTATCCGATCATCGCCAGCTACACGACCGCCAACGTCACCCTGCCGGAGATTCGTTACATCTGCGATCCCAAGCAGCCAGCGATCAGCGGCACGGTCGCACTGTAGGAACTTAACATGCCTGATACGGCGACACTCTTTCCAGGTTTCCGCGAGCACCGCAGCGGACCGATCTTCGCCCGCGTCGGCGGCTCGGGCTCGCCGCTGCTGTTGCTGCACGGCTATCCGCAGACCGGCGCCATGTGGCACAAGATCGCTCCTGGACTCGCCGAACAGCACACGGTCGTCGTCGCCGATCTGCTCGGCTACGGCGCGAGCGAGTCGCCGCCCGGAGACGGCGGCGGCGAGGCCTACTCGAAACGCGCGATGGCGCGTCACATGGTCGCCTTGATGTCCGACCTCGGCTTCGAGTGGTTCTCGCTCGCCGGACACGATCGCGGCGGCCGAGTGTCGTACCGACTCGCGCTCGATCACGCCGAGCGGGTGAGCAAGCTGGCATTGCTCGACATCGTGCCCACGGCCGAGCAGTTCGAGCAGATGGGTATCGCCGGCGGCCTGGGCGGATTCCATTGGTACTTCCTCGCCCAGCCGTCGCCGCTGCCCGAGACGCTGATCAACGGCGCGCCCGAGTTCTTCCTCAAACGCATGCTCGGTAGCTGGGCCGGCGAGGACGACCAGACCGTCTTCACCGAGGCCGCGATGACCGAGTACCTCGAAGCCGCCAACGATCCCGAAACCGTCCGCAGTTGGTGCGAGGACTATCGCTCCGGCGCGCGCTTCGATTTGCGACTCGACCGCGAGGATCGCTCGGCCGGCCGGAAGATCGAGTGCCCGCTGTTCGTCATCTGGGGCGCCGCTCGCCAACCCAATCGCCGCGGGCGATTCATGGCGACCTGGCATCGCTGGGCGACGAATGTGACCGGCATCGGCATGGACTGCGGGCACTTCTTGCCCGAAGAGGCGCCAGACGAGACCGAGGCGGCGCTCAAAGAGTTCTTCGCCGATTGAACCGTGACCGATACGCTCACGATCGCGACCGAATCCGACCTCAGCGTCGGTGCAACTGAGGAGATGCAATCGATGGATCCCGTGACCACGTTCAGCGGTACCGGACTACCGCTCGACCGCGCCGATGTCGACACCGATCAGATCATTCCAGCCAAGTACCTCAAGCGAATCGAACGCACCGGCTACGGCCCATTCGCCTTCGAGGCCTGGGCCAAAGACCCCGACTTCGTCACCAATCAGCCGCAGTACGACGGCGCGAGCATCATGCTCGCCGGACCGAATTTCGGTTGCGGCTCATCGCGCGAGCATGCCGTCTGGGCAATTCAGGGCATGGGCGTCAAAGCGGTGATCGCGCCCAGCTTCGCCGATATCTTCCGCAACAACTCCGCCAAGATGGGCCTGCTCACGATTCGGCTCTCGCAACCGGATGTCGAGGAGCTGATGCGCCTCGTCGAGTCCGAGTCGAGTACGCCGATCACGGTCAATCTGGCCGAGCAGACGGTGACCGCTCCTGGCGGATGGCGACGCTCGTTCGACATCGCGCCGTTTGTCAAGCATCGACTGCTGAACGGGCTCGACGACATCTCGCTGACGCTCGAGCACGACGATCTGATCGCCGACTTCGAGTCTCGGCGTCCGTCGACCAAGCCGGTCACACAGGCGAGCGCGAGCTAAACGGTTGGCCGCGCCGGCCCGCCTATCCTGAATCTGTCGCTTCCCCCTCAAACACCTGAGGCGACAACGAATGGAGCCGGCGATGTCCGACCATCCAACTCCGTCGCTGGGCGATGTGATCGCCAATCTGCGAGGCGCGGACAACCCACTGGAGGCCGCGCGCGGGTTCGCCCGAAACGCCTGGCTCAAAGTGCAGCGTCGCGACAACTGCTGCGGCAATTACGGCGATCCCGGCTGTTGAATCTCGGCCGAGCGCGCTCAGGGTGAGCGCAACTCCGACAACACTGACAACTCCGACCAATCAGACCGCGCTGAAGACTAGGAGCCGCCTCACATGGCCCATTTCAGGATTGCCCTGCTGCCCGGCGACGGCATCGGCGGCGAGGTGATCGAGCAGTCCGTGCGCGTGCTCGACGCCGTCGGCGGACGCTTCGATCACTCCTTTGAGTACACGGAAGACCTGGTCGGGGGCGCGTCGATCGACGCGCACGGCGTCGCCCTGCGCGACGAAACCCTAGCCATGTGCCAGGCGCAGGACGCCGTGCTCTTCGGCGCCGTCGGCGGGCCGAAGTGGGACGACCCCAAAGCGTCGGTCAGGCCAGAGCAGGCCATCCTCGGACTCAGAAAGGGACTGGGGCTGTTCGCCAACATCCGTCCCGTCAAAATGTTGCCGATCCTCGCCGACGCGACGCCGCTCAAGCGTGAGACCGTCGAGGCGGTCGACATGGTCGTCCTGCGCGAGCTGACCGGCGGCATCTACTTCGGCGAGCCGCAACGTCGTTGGGAGGAAGACGGTCAGCGCAAGGCCGTCGACACGTTGTCCTACGCCGAGCACGAAGTCGAGCGCATCGTGCGGCTCGGTTTCGAGACCGCCCGCGGTCGACGCAAGCTGCTCACGTCAGTCGACAAGGCCAACATCCTCGACACCTCGCGCATGTGGCGCGAAATCACCGAAGAGGTGGCTCGCGACTATCCCGACGTGACGCTCGAGCATCGTCTCGTCGACGCCTGCGCGATGGATCTGATTCGGCATCCGTCGTACTTCGACGTAATCGTGACCGAGAACATGTTCGGTGACATCCTCACCGATGAGGCGTCGATGCTGGCCGGATCGATGGGCATGCTGCCTTCGGCATCACTCGGCGCGGGCGAGAACGGCTCGACGCTCGGGCTCTACGAGCCGATCCACGGCACCGCGCCCGACATCGCCGGGCAAGGCATTGCCAATCCGATGGCGATGATCCTCAGCGCTGCGCTGATGCTGCGCTACTCGCTCGACCTCGAGGAGGAAGCCAGCTGCATCGAGTCCGCCGTCGCAGGAATCCTGGCCGCGGGCCACCGATCGGCCGACCTGGCCTCCGAAGGCGAGGATTCACTCGGCACAGAAGCGCTCGGCGACCTGATCGCCACCGCTATCGCCGAGCGCTAGGGCAGAGCTGGGCGATGCTCGCCTAGACTCTCCGCATGACTATTCGACATTTGCTGGTCGCCAATCGCGGCGAGATCGCTGTTCGTGTCCTTCGCACCGCTCGCGAACTGGGGATTTCAACTACGGCGATCCACTCATCGGACGACGCGGCGTCGGACCACATCAACCACGCGGACGCGGTAGTCGCGCTCGACGGCATCGGCGCCGCGGCCTACCTCGACATCGAGCAGATCGTCGAGCGCGCTCGCGATCACGACTGCGACGCCATTCATCCCGGATACGGATTCCTGTCTGAGAACGCGGACTTCGCCCGCGCCTGCGAAGAGGCCGACGTCAGTTTCGTGGGCCCGACGCCGGCCGCGCTGGCGCTGTTCGGCGACAAGGCGCAGGCGCGCGCGCTCGCCACGTCGAGCGATGTGCCGGTGCTGAGCGGAGTTGATCGCGCCGTCGACCTGGACGGCGCGCGGGACTTCCTCGGCTCGCTCAACGGTCAGGCGATGGTGATCAAGGCGGTCGCCGGAGGCGGCGGACGCGGCATGCGCGCGGTCTACGAGGCTGACGAGATCGAGGACGCCTTCGAGCGCTGCACGCGGGAGGCGCAGGCCGCCTTCGGCAACGGCGACCTCTTCGTCGAGCGTTTCATTCCTCGCGCCCGACACATCGAGGTGCAGATCGTCGGCGACCAACACGGACAGGTCTCGCACGTCGGCGAGCGCGAATGTTCGATTCAGCGTCGCTTCCAGAAGCTGGTCGAGATCGCGCCGTCGCCATTCCTCAGCGGACAGTTGCGCAGCCAGATCATTGAGGCCGCGCTTGAGCTCGCATCGGCCGGCGGCTACTCCAACCTGGGTACGTTTGAGTTCCTCGTCGACATCGACAACAACGACTTCGCGTTCATTGAAGCCAACGCACGACTCCAGGTCGAGCACACCGTGACCGAGGAAGTGACCGGGATCGATTTGGTCGAGTGTCAGCTGCGCATTGCGGAGGGCGCCCGTCTGGCCGAGCTCGGGCTCGACTCGCCGCCTCAGCCGCAGGGCTTCGCCATCCAGACGAGGGTCAACCTCGAGCGTATGCGCGAGGACGGTGACGTCCGGCCCGCGGCGGGCGCGCTGCGCGCATTCCGACCTCCTGCCGGGCCAGGCGTTCGCGTCGACACGTATGGCTATCCCGGCTACGCCGCCAATCCCAATTTCGACTCGCTGATCGCCAAAGTGATCGCGCGACACCCCAGCGGCGAGTTCGGCGATGTCGTACGACGAGCGAACCGCGCGCTGAGCGAGTTTCAACTCGACGGGCCTGAGTCCAACCTCGACTTCTTGCGCAACATCCTCAACCATCCCGAGTTCGTTTCGGGCGATGTGCACACCCGCTGGATCGACGAACGGATCAGCGAGTTGGCCGCGACCTCTGATGACGCCGAGCTCACCGATCAGTCGGCCTGGGCCGGGGCCAAGGTCGAGAATCAAGTCACCGATCCCCTCGCGGCGCTCGACTTCTTCCGTCAGGGCGCGGGCGCAGCCTCGCTTGACGTCAACCGCGGACTCGAGGAGGACCGCGCTGGGTTCCCGGCGCCGGAGATCATCGGGCCGCCCGGGACCGAAGCGCTGCGGGCGCCGATTCAGGGAACGATCATCGAAATCCTCGTTGGCGAGGGCGACAGCGTCGCCGCCGGCCAGGACATCATGATCATGAACGCGATGAAGATGGAGCACGTGCTCGCGGCCGACACCGGCGGCATCGTGCGTGAGATCACGGTCGCCGTGGGCGACATCATCTGGGAAGGTCACCCGCTCGTCTTCATCGAGCCGGCCGACGTCGACGCATCGGCCGATGACGGTTCCGGAGACATCGACCTCGATCGGATCCGCCCGGACCTGCAGCTCAGCGTCGATCTGCATGAGGCGCTGCTCGACGAGCATCGACCGGGGCCGATCGCGCGTCGCCACGCAAAAGGCAAGCGAACGGCGCGGGAGAACATCGCCCAACTCGTTGAGGGCGGTACCTGGAACGAGTACATGCCGCTCGCCGTCGCCGCCCAGCGGCGCAATCGATCGTGGGAGGAGCTGCGCCAGGTGTCGCCCGCCGACGGCCTGATCTGCGGCCTGGGCACCGTCAACGCCGATCTGTTCGATAACGCACTCGCCTCAACCGCGATCATCTCCTACGACGAAACCGTTTGGGCCGGCACGCAGGGCGGCCGCGGACACGAGAAGACTGACCGCATGATCGAGACCGCGCACCGTCTCCTGACGCCCTTGATCTTCATCGCCGAGGGCGCCGGCGGCCGCTCGGGTGACAGCGACTGGGCCTACACGCGCGTCGCCGCACGCGCCGTGCGCACGTTCGAGCGTCTGGCGGAGCTCTCGGGCCGCGTGCCGATGGTCTCAATCACGGCCGGCAGGTGTTTCGCCGGCAACGCCTCGATGCTCGGCATGTGCGACATCATCATCGCGACTGAGGGCTCCAACATCGCCATGGGCGGACCCGCAGTGATCGAAGGCGGCGGGCTCGGCCTGTTCCTGCCCGAAGAGCTCGGCCCAATGTCGCAGCAAGTGCCCAATGGCGTCGTGGACATCTTCGTCAAGGACGAAGCGGAAGCGATGGACGCGGCGAAAAAGTACCTCTCCTACTTCCAGGGCCGAGTCTCGGATTGGAGTTGTCCCGACCAGCGGCAGCTGCGCCACGTGATCCCCGAGAATCGCCTGCGCACGTACGACGTGCGCGACGTGATCCATCTCATGGCCGACGATGACTCAGTGCTCGAGTTGCGGCCCGAGTTCGGCATCGGCGTGATCACAGCGCTGATTCGCGTCGAGGGTCGGCCGGTTGGCGTGATCGCCAACAACAACAAGCATCTCGGCGGGGCGGTCGACAGTCCCGGTTCGGACAAGCTCGCGCGCTTCGCACAAATCTGCGACTGCTGGAACATCCCCGTCGTGACGCTGGTCGACACGCCCGGGATGATGGTCGGACCCGAGGTTGAGAAGACGGCGCTGGTGCGGCACTGTCACAGAGTCTTCGTCTCGCTCGCCAACCTGACGACGCCGAAGATGACGATCACGCTGCGCAAGTGCTACGGACTCGGCGGTCTGGCGATGGTCGCCGGCAGCACCGAGGCCGGGCTGTTCAACCTCGCCTGGCCGACGGCAGAGTACGGCGGCATGAACCTTGAGGCCGGCGTCAAGCTCGGCGCTCGCGCGCAACTGGAGCAGATTGAAGACCTCGAGGAGCGCAGCAGAGTCTACGAGCAGCTCGTCGCCGACGCCTACGAGCGCGGCAACGCGATCAACGCCGCCACCGTGCTCGAGTCGGACGATGTAATCGACCCCGCTGAGACGCGTCAGTGGATCACGCGCATGCTCGACGCCGCGCCCAACCCCGATCCAATCCGCGAAGGCAGGCGGCCCTACATCGACAGCTGGTAACCGCCGAGCCGCCGAGCGCGGCTCGTCATTCCAGACTGTTTAGACTGCCGCCCAACGCGACGCGTTGAGCATCTGGCGTCACGAGGTCTGCCATGCAGTTCGCCAATCTGCTCTTGATCCGCATCCTTCAGTCGATCCTCGTCATCTGGGTCGTCGTCAGCATCGTCTTCGTCGTCTCTCGGCTGATCGGCAATCCCGAAACCTCATTGATGCCCTGGGACGCGACCAATGAGGATTACGAGCGGATACGCGAGAAACTCGGCCTCAACGATCCACTGATCGTGCAATACGGTCGATTCCTCGGCGACGCGCTGCAAGGCGACCTGGGCTACTCATATCACCGCGTCGGCTCGGCGATCGACATCGTCGGTGACAAGGTGCTGAACACGGTCAAGCTGACCGCATCGGGTCTGGTCGTGGCGTTGGTGCTGGGCCTGCCACTGGGAGTCTTCGCCGCCTTGCGGCGCGGGTCGCCCTTGGATTGGCTGGCGCGCCTGATCGCGGTCTTCGGACAGGCGACGCCCAGTTTCTGGCTCGGCCTGATGCTGATCTTCTTTCTCGCCACCAAGGTCTCGTGGTTCCCAACCGCCGGCGCTGAGGGCTTCCGCTCGCTCGTACTGCCCGCGCTCGCGTTGGGCCTGCTGTCCGCGGCGGGATTCATGCGACTCACCCGTTCGGGCATGATCGATGTGATGAGCACCGACTTTATCCGCACGGCCCGAGCCAAGGGCCTCAACGAACGCACCGTCATCCTCCGCCATGGTCTGCGCCACGCGCTGATCCCGGTGATGACCATCCTCGGCATCGAGCTCGGCCGGCTGATTGCGGGATCGGTGATCATCGAGGTCGTCTTCTCCTGGCCTGGCATCGGACGACTGATGATCGAGTCGATCCTGCAGTCCGACTACCCAACGGTGCAAGCTGGATTGGTCGTGATTGCCGCATCAATCACGCTGGGCAATCTGTTCGTTGACCTCTCCTATCGAGTCATTGATCCTCGCATTCGCATGGCGGCGCTCTGATGGCGACGCACGCAGAAGCGTCCGAAGTCGTTCTGGAGGAGCAGAGCAGTCGCCGCTGGCGAATCAGCACTCGCCGCCGTCGCTATCTGTTCGTGATTCCGCCGATGCTGGTGATGATCGCGTTTGTCGTCTTTGGCATCTTCGCCGACGTGATCGCGCCCGGCGACCCAGGCGACACCAATGTCCTGTACCGACTCGAGCCACCCGTGTTCTCGGGCGGACTGAGCGAGTACCCCTTTGGCACTGATCACGTCGGGCGCGACATCTGGACACGGATCGTCCATGGCGCTCGCGTGTCGTTGATCGTCGTGGCGATCGTCGTGCCGGGTGCGGCGCTGTTCGGTACCGCAATCGGGCTGATCGCCGGCTGGCGCGGCGGCATAGTCGGCCAGCTGCTGATGCGATACGTCGACGTCCAGCTGGCGCTGCCGGCAATCCTCTTCGCCGTCCTGCTGGGCGCGGTGCTTGGACCGTCGCTGCGCAATGTGATCATCATCTTGTTGGTCTGGACCTGGACGGTGTATGCGCGTCTGATTCGCGCCGAGGTGCTCTCGCTCAAGGAGCGAGAGTTCGTCATCGCCTCGCTGGCAGCCGGCGGCGGCAACTGGTGGATCATGCGTAAGCAGCTCTTGCCCAATGTCTTCAACACGATCGTGGTGATCATGACGCTGGAGATCCCGATCGTGATTGTGGCCGAGGCGTCGCTTAGCTTCCTCGGCGTCGGCGCGCCGGTCGAACAAGCGACTTGGGGTCGGATGATCACCGAAGCGCGCAACTATCTGACGCACGCCTGGTGGGTGATGTGGATGCCCGGTCTGGCGCTGATGCTGGTCGCGCTGAGCGGCAATCTCGTCGGCGATTGGCTGCGAGACCTGTTGGACCCGCGCCTCCGCAATCTCGGCTGACATAACGAGACACGTCGTTGCGTTCTCAGGCAAAGCCGACTCAGAGTCACTAGCCTTCGTCGAACCATTGGACGCAAGTGTTCATTGAGTCAGGAGCCTTCATGTCAACGCGCAACTATTGGACCCGCATGTCCCGTCGCCATCTGTCCCGTCGGTCTCTATTGCGCGCTTCCGCCCGAGCCGGAGTGGGCGCGACTGGTCTGGCGTTGGTCGGCTGCGGCGATGACGACGACGGTCAGGCCGCGATGGAGGTCCAACAGCAGCAACAGGACCAGCCTCCACTAGCCACCCAGAGCCGACGGTTGACGATGCAGCAGCAGCAAGCTGAACAACAGGCGATGCAGGCTGAGCAACAAGAGCAGGCGCAGGAGGGCACTGTCGAGGCGATCGAGCGCCAGGAAGCCCAGCAGGACGCTCAAGCTGCGGCGCCTGAGGTTGATCTGGACGCGACCGTCCGCGTCGCCATCGGTCGCTACACCGCCGGTCTCGACCCGCAGCGTTCTGGCTCGCAGACCAACTACGTCAACGGCGCCTGCACGTTCGACTCAGGCATGTCCAATCATCCCGAGACCGCCGCGCTGCAACCCAACCTGGTACAGCTGCCGGAGATCGTCGACCCGACCAATATCATCTTCCGCGTCACGCCCGGCGTCATGTTCCATGACGGCACGCCCTACACCGCGCACGACCTCGAATTCAACTTCGAGCGCGTGTCCTCGGCCGCCGAGTATCACCAGGGCGGCGAGACCAGCGATCATCCGAACGAATGGCAGTCAGCGCGAC
Organism: Dehalococcoidia bacterium; assembly: GCA_965221705.1. Classification (GTDB taxonomy): domain Bacteria; phylum Chloroflexota; class Dehalococcoidia; order Bin125; family Bin125; genus Bin125. Next base: position 1,492,512 of record OZ244908.1, on the reverse strand, counting down.
AGACCTTTGGCACGCAGAACTTCGCCAGTTACAGCGTGATTGACGATCTTACGTTCGCCGTCGAGACGCCGGCGCCGAACGCCTCGCTGGCCGGTTCGATCATGTCCGGCGCTGTGCGACATCTCTCCAAGGCATACGTCGAGGAGTACGGTGACGCGCACGTGGACGCGGTCTTCGCGATGGGTACGGGTCCGTTCCGATTTCTCGAGTCAAACCCTGATGTCGGCGCGAAATGGACTCGTAATGACGACTACCACAAGCCGCGCGAGGGCCTGACCAATCCGCGGTTGCCCTGGTACCAGGATCTCGACGTTCAGATTCGCCCTGAGCCGCTGGCGCAGATCGCGGGCATCGAAGCCGGCGAAGTCGACGCGGTCTACAACCTGCCGACCGACGTCGCCGAGCCCTATCGCGACAATCCCAGCTTCAAGGTGCTCTATCAGCCCTCAGGCCAGCCGACTCACTACATCATGTTCAACACGCATGACTCGGTCGCCGAGGTAGACGGCGTACCTAATCCATTCCTCGACATTCGCGTCCGCGAGGCGGCCAACCTGGCGATCAATCGTCAGGAGATCATCGACGGTCTCTTGACAGGCTCCGAGGGTCCGGCGTTCGGTCCCTATCGAGGCACCATCGGCTATCCGGGCGAGGCGTTGGAGTCGCGCTATCACGGCTACGACCCCGACCGCGCGAGGGCGTTGCTGGCCGAGGCCGGCTACCCCGACGGTCTCGACATCGATCTGCACATCGTCACCGACTTCCAGCCAATCGTGCCGATCATGGCCTTGCCGGTCCAGGAGTACCTCGAGGAGGTTGGCATCCGTACGACGATCAAGGAGTACTTGAGCTCCGAGTACTTCCGCACCGTTCGCACGTTTGAGTTGCCGGGGATGTTCTGGTTCTTCACCAATACGATCGCTGAGCCCGAGACGGTGCTCGGATCGGGCGTCAGCGAGAACGGCTTCTACGCCGTCAGCGTCTATCCCGAGACCGACATCCACGAGCTCTACACAGCCCAGAACGAGGCGCTCGATCCGGGCGAACGCGCGCGGCTGCTCGAGCAACTGTACGTGACCTTCTACGACAACTACTCGTGGCTCTTCCTGACCGAGGTGTCAGCCGCGGCGATCACCGCAGCGAACGTGAACTGGCCAGTCGGATCGGCCGAGCTGCGAGGCGAAGGGACACTTTCGGCGATCCAGAAGCTCAGGGACGCCTGATTGGCCGGTCCTGTCTCTGGCTGAGCAGGCGGTACCCTGACCTTCACACGACGTTCGCAGCCGCTGCATGCCCCTGGATCAACACGATGCCTCAACTGACCGCCGAACAACTTGAGCACTTCGAGACGTACGGATTCCTCGCCGTCGACGATGTCTTCGATCCCGAAGAAGTGATCGCGCCAGTGATCGACGAGTACGCGGACGTGCTCGACACGCTGGCCACCGAGCTGTTCGAGGCCGGCGCGATCTCGCAGACCCATGCCGACCTGCCCTTCGCCGAGCGCGTCTGTCAGGTCTACGCCGAGTCGCAGCGCGTGCATGCGCAGTACTTCGATTTCTCGCTGCCGCAGCGGGGCATCACCGCCGACACGCCGTTCTGGGCCGGTCCCGCCGTGTTCCACGCGCTGACCAATCCCAGTTTGCTTGACACGGTCGAGAGCTTCATCGGTCCTGAGATCTACTCAAACCCGGTCCAGCATGTTCGAGTCAAAGTGCCCGAGTCGATCGCGCCGCGCGACGCCGACGGCAACGTGATCTACGGCGCGACGCCGTGGCATCAGGATTCAGGCGTCGTCAATGCCTCGGCCGACGACACCGACATGCTCACGGTCTGGTTCCCGCTGATGGACACAGACGTCGAGAACGGTTGTCTGCAGGTGATTCCCGGCTCGCACCGCGACGAAGTGTTGACCCATTGCTCGAGCGTGCAAGGTCTGATGATTCCGTCGTCGATCCTGCCCGGCGAGGACACCGCGCGAGCCGTGCCGTTGCCCGCTGGCGGCTGCCTGTTTCTGCATCGACGCACCGTGCACGCGGCGCTGCCCAATCTGAGCGAGCGGATTCGCTGGAGTTTCGATCTGCGCTACCACCCGATCGGCCAGCCGACGGGCCGCGACGCCTTCCCAGGCTTCGTCGCGCGCAGTCGCCGCGATCCCGACGCGGTGCTCGCCGACGCGACGCGCTGGCGACAGATGTGGCTTGAGGCGCGCGCGGCGCTGGCCGACCAGCCCGATCCTGAGTACAACCGATGGTCGCTCGACGACGAGGCTTGCGCCTAGCTTACGTTGATCGGATGTAGCTGCAGTTTGGTCCGCAGATACTCCATGCCGCGGTCGCCCTTGATCCGATTGCAGTTGCCACAGAGCAGCTGCAGGTTGCTGACATGATCCGTTCCGCCCTTTGAGATGGCGATGATGTGGTCGACTTCCAGGTGTCGCAGCTCGAAGTGCGTTCCGCAGCCCGCGCAGTCCCCGGCCTGGCGACCGTACAGCGACTCGCGATTCTCTCTTGAGTTGTAACGCGGAAGCGGTCCCAGATCAGTACGTTGCGGCACGTCTCGTCGGTGTACGATGTTGCGCCACAAGCCTTGATCGGCCTCGACTCGTTGGACAACGAGTTCAGCAGCCTTCTCAGAGATGTCAATGCCGACCCATTGCCGCTCCAGTCTGTCGGCTGCGACGAGTGCGGTTGCGCAACCGCAGAACGGGTCGAGCACGGAATCGCCAAGGTCTGTTGATGCGCGAATCACACGTTCAAGCAGCGCGAGCGGTTTCTGCGTCGGATATCCGGTGCGTTCTCTCCCGTATGGCCGAGGAATCCCGCGCCACCAGTCCTCGACCACTTTTCCTTCAGGATGGGGCTCGTACGTTTTTCCTGGAGCCCTTGTATCTTCGCCTGCAAACACGGTCGCTCGATAGTCTGAGTCATACGGGACGCGCACAGAGTCTTGGTTGAACTTATAGCTGTCACCCAGTGAGTAGCGAAGTATGACATCGTGCTTTCTGGGGAAGTCGAAGCGTGGTTGTCCGCCTCCCGAATAGCACCAGATGATCTCGTTGCGGAAGTTGCGGCGACCGAAGATTGCATCCATGAGCAGCTTGAGATAGTGACTCATCGTCGGATCACAGTGCAGATAGATGCATCCTGTTGGAGTGAGCAAACGCGGCATCTCGAGTAGGCGAGTCGCCATGTACGCCAGATATGACTTGTCTGAGTCGGACAACGCCGCCAACAGCACTCGATACACGGCAGGCTGCTTGAGCGAAATCAGATTGATCCACTCGACATCGATGTCCGATAGCGACCACGTGTCCTTGAACGCGGCGCCGGCGGCCGTCGACCCGATCGGCGCGGCGTAGTCGGCGTTGGAGTTGAAGGGCGGATCGAGATAAATCAGGTCGACCGACTCTGAGTTCATCCCGCGCATCACGTCGAGGCAGTCGCCAGTCCAGATCGTGCCGGATTGCCAGTTCGACTCAGCCATCGGGAGTGAGCTCCGTGTCGAGGTGCAGCCGTGCAGCACAGCCTAGAGCCGACGATATCAGCAGGGTGTGATGAGGTGAGGAGCGGGTGGATCGAGACTCCCGCGGCGGACGCGGGTGCGACGAGTTGAGGCCCTAGTTGTTCGGCGCGCAAGCCTGCATGACCGCGCGAACCGCGTCGAGGTTGGGCCTCGCCGCGACCACTCGGACGATCGCGGTGTCCAGACCGTCGGCTAACGCCGCAAAGGCGGGCCGCGCACCGGCGGCGTCGCCGTAGTAGCCGACGCGTGTCAGCAGCTCCTCGGAGGCGGCGCCGGCGACCTCGTCGGCCGATGCCCCGCGTCGACGCATATCGTCGAGCGAGGCCAGCTCGTCCGTGAATCCCATCCGCTCGAAGTGGGCGCGATAGGCGAACTTGCGCAGGCGCTCGGTGGGCACTGACTGGCCGAGCGCATAGCCCAGCATTGACTTCGCATACGCGAGCCGCGCCGTCTCGATGTCGTCGTCAACGCAGATGCGGATGTACTCGACGAGTTGGACATCGCTCGGACGCTTGCCCGCGCGGGCCGCGCCTTCGTTCAGTCGTTCCCGACTCCAGCCGACGCGCTCCGGATCGCACCAGTTGAGCACGACGCCGTCGCCGACCTCGCCGCCCAGCTGGATCATCTGCGGACCCAGCGCGCCGACCAGGACAGGCGTCGGCGGGGGCCGATAACCCAGCTGCACGCCGTCGTACTGAACGGACTCGCCTGCGATGCTGACGCTCTCGCCGGCCAGGAGACCCTTAACTGCAGTCGTGTACTCGCGCATGACGCCCAACGTCGAGCGTCTCGGCAGTCCGAGCTGCCGACGCGTCTCGGCTCGGTAGATTCCGCCCGAGCCGATGCCCAGCGTGAACTGACCGCCGCTCTGCCCCGATATGGTCGCCGCTGACATGGCGAAGGCGACGGGCGAGCGATAGGCGATCGGGCAGACGCCGATGCCGGTGGCGAGTCCGCTGGCCTCGTGGCGCGTTGCGCAGAGCTGGAACGAGTCGAGTCCGGCGCCCTCCGGCGTCCAGAGCGACTCGTAACCCAAGTCAGCCGCCTCACGCGCCAGCGTGCGTTGATCCTCGAACGTCATCCCCAATGAGAAGTCCAGCCCCAGTCCAATCTGTCCGACTGCCATCGCGTCCCGCCTATCATGTCTGTCAATTGAGTCTGTGTCCGGTCTGCATCCCGCGATCCAGCCAGAGCAGGCTACCTCGTCATGGGGCCAAGTCAGAAAGCGACGAACCGATGCCACCGATCGTCAACACAAAGTACGGCAAGCTGCAGGGTCGGACAGAGGATGATCTGCACGTCTTCCGCGGCGTGCCATTCGCCGCGCCGCCGGTCGGGGAGCTGCGTTTCCGCGCGCCTCGACCTCCCGAGGCCTGGGACGGCGTCCGCGACGCGACTGAGGTCGGCTTCGGCTCAATGCAGACCTTCGTCCAGGGCCTCGAGCTGCTCGGCGCATGGGAGATGCCCGTCGACGAGGATTGCTTGACGCTCAACATCTGGAGTCCCGGGCTGGACGACGCCAAGCGGCCGGTGATGTTCTGGATTCACGGCGGTGGATTCTCGGGTGGTTCGGGCGCGACGCCGATCTACGACGGACAACACCTCGCGCGGCGCGGCGATGTCGTGGTCGTGACGATCAACTATCGTCTCGGCGCGCTCGGATATCTCTACAACCAGGCGCTGACCGACGCCGACGATCCGCACAGCGGCAACTACGGTATGCGCGATCAGGTGGCGGCGCTCGAGTGGGTGCGAGATCACATCAGCGAGTTCGGCGGCGACCCGAACAACGTCACCATCTTCGGCGAGTCAGCCGGCGGCATGAGCGTCGGCGTGCTGCTCGGCGCGGCCGAGGCCGAGGGCCTCTTCCACCGAGCGATCCCGCAGTCGGGCGCCAGTCACAACGCGCTGCCGACCGACCTGGCCGAGGAAGTCTGCCGACGCTACTGCGCCGTGCTCGAAGTGAGCCCCGACGACGCAGCCAGCCTGCGCAGTATTCCCGCGCAGGACATGCTCGACGCGCAGAACGCTCTCGTCGCCAATCCAGAGACGGCCGCTCTGACCGGACACTTGCTTATGGCGTTCTCGCCGGTCGCCGATGGCGGCTTCCTCCAGACCCTGCCAATCGAAGAGGTCCGCAAGGGCCGCAGCAAAGACGTCGACCTGCTCTGCGGGACGATTGAGGACGAGTGGACGTTGCTCGCTGCATTGAATGGCGTCAACGAGCTGGACGAGACCGGCGCGCGAGGCGCGCTCGCCGTCACAGCGGGTGATGCCGACACGGCGAATCAGCTCTACGACCATTATCGCGACGCGCGCGCGGCTCGCGGTGCGGCGTCCGATCCGCTCACCGTGTTCGACTCGGTGATGACCGACTACGTCTTCCGCATTCCGTCCGACCGACTGCTCGATGCGCACAGCGCGGTAGACGGCACAGGCAAGACGTACGCGTACATGTTCAACCAGCAGTCGCCGGCGCTGAACGGCCGACTGCGCGCGCCGCACGCGATCGACATTCCCTTCGTCTGGGGCACGTGCAACGAGATGCGCGTGTTCGTCGGCGAGGATCCGCAGACCGATCAGTTGGCCGGCTTCACGATGGACGCGTGGATCAACTTCGCCCGCACGGGTAACCCGAGCACGAACGCCCTGCCCGGCTGGCCCGAGTACCGCGCCGACCAGCGTTACACGATGGTGCTGGGACCAGATGTCAAGACGGTCCGCGAGGATCGCGAAGTCGAGCGCGAGATCTGGACGTCTGAGCTGCTCGCCTAGCGGCGAGCGGCGAGCGGCCGCGAGTGAACATGAGCGCGCGCTAATCGAGCAGCGTGCGCGGTAGTGTCTCCCAGATCGATCGTTCGACCTCTCGGTCTTCGCGGATCAGTTTCACGTCGGGCCCGAAGAGCATTGTGTGGCGCTTATCTGACCGATACTGCGGCCAACCGGGTAGCGCCCGCGTACTCGGGTTCCCTGTGCGCGCGAAGTTGAGCCACGCGTCCATGACGTAGCGCTCAAGCTGATCGGTCTGCGGGTCGTCGCCGACGAAGTCCGGCGTGTGATGTTTGGTCCCGAACACAAACGGCATGTCGATCCCGTGCGGCGCGCGTAGTCGGCCGTTCAGCGCCGGCGACTGCTGGTTGAACAGATAGGCGTATGTGTTGCCCGAGCCATCGCTCGCGCTGTGCGCGTCGAGCAGTCGATCGGACGGAATGCGAAAGACGAAGTCGGTCAATACTGAGTCCCACACAGTGAGCGGGTCGGTCGCCGCGCCGCGAGCCGCGCGCGCGTCGCGATAGTGGTCGTAGAGCAAGTCGGCGGTCTCACTGCTGCCGGTGCGCAGCGTTAGCGTCTGACGCGCCAGGTCCTCTGTGATCTCATTGAAGCCGTAGAACGACGCCAACAGCGTCCACTCATCCTCAATCGTCCCGCATAACAGGTCAACGTTCTTGCTGGCGCCGCTCTGCACTGCCGCGATCGGAACTGTCTCGAGGAAGTCTCCATCGACCACCGGACAGAACGGCATGCTGTAGCGCCAGGTCAGCGGCAGAGTGTCAGGACTCCCCAGAATCGCGTTCTGCGCGTCGAGCAGGTCCTGGGCCGGAACGCTGCGTAAGACTGTCGCCGCGTCGTCGGGATGGATCTCCAGCACCGCCAGAAATCGACGTCCGATCTCCTGCGCGATGTCGAGCGGCAACGCGTGATGTCCCGCGCCCGATTGCGGCACGGCCCTGCGAAACAGTCCCTCCGCCTCCCGAGCGGCCATCAGCGTCGTCACGCTCATACCGCCAGCCGACTCGCCAAAGATCGTCACGTTGTCGGGGTCTCCGCCGAACGCGGCGATGTGGTCGCGCACCCATTCGAGGGCCGCGAGCTGGTCGCGCGTTCCATAGTTCCCGCTCCGCGTGTCGGACTCGTCGATCAGTGATTCGTGGTAGAGAAAGCCGAACGCGCCCAGTCGATAGTTGATCGTCACCACGACGACGTCGCCGCGTCGCGCGAGATGCTGTCCGTCGTAGAGTCGAGCGGCCGCGGTGCCGGCGACATACGCGCCGCCATGAATCCAGACCATGACCGGTCGCTTGGCGTCGTCGAGCGCGGGCGTCCAGACGTTGAGCGTCAGGCAGTCCTCGTCGATCGGCATCTCGTCGAAGCCGATCAGGTCGATGCCCTCTTCGAAAACCTGCATGGCGACGGCGCTGTACTCCGTCGCTTCGCGCACGCCCGACCAGGGTTCAGGCGGGCGAGGCGCGCGGAATCTCAAGTCACCGACCGGTGCCGCCGCATAGGGAACGCCGCGAAAGACGACGAGGTCGTCCTCCTCTCGTCCCTGCACTCGTCCATACGAGGTGTCGACGATTGGAGGCATGGCATCTCCCTTGCGGGTCAAGAGCGGATGCTAAGAGTTTCGCACGTCGACGAAGTGGCCGCCTTCGGTCGCTACGCCATTGGCCGCTTGGACAAGTCAAGCGGGATGGCATCCCGTCGCGGCGCTAGCTCATGACCGGGACGTGAGGGTTCTCTGAATGTGATCGAATCGTAGAAGTCGTCGAGCGCGACGAACACCCCGTTCTCTTCTGCCCATCGCCGCATCCGTTGATTGGTGGCGTGCGCCCACGAGAGGATTTCAATCCGCCAACCGAGACGGTGCATGCGCTCTAGCGTCGCATGAAATCCTGCGCCCTCTGAGTATCCTGCGCCGTCGCCGGTCAAGAGCACGGCGATGCCGGGATCGCCATTGTTGTCCAGTGCGTCTTCTAGCATCCTGAGCTGCAAAATGCGGTCTGGCATTTCCTGCTCGCCGCTGCCGGCATTTCCACGGTCAAACAGCTGCACCTCAACTCCGAGGCTCTCGAGACGATTCCACAGCTGTCTCATCTCTGGAGGAACGGACCCGGCCGCGATCGCGCTCGCAATCTCACGACCTGCGCGGGCCAACTCCAGCAAATGCTCGAATTCAATTCGAACGAGGTATCGAGCTCCCGGGGCGCCGTTTCGCTCTTCGGCCAGGCGTTGCGCCTCGTGATAGATGTTCGAGTTGTCCCAGTAGATGAAGACCTTGTCCATAGTGCGATGTTACACCCGTCACGCTGGTCAGACTTGTCGCACGTCGACGAAGTGGCCAGCGATTGCGGCTGCGGCGGCCATGGCGGGACTAACCAGATGCGTCCGACCGCCGGGTCCCTGGCGGCCCTCGAAGTTGCGATTGCTGGTCGAGGCGCAGCGCTCCTGCGGGCTGAGGATGTCGGGGTTCATGCCCAGACACATCGAGCAACCCGCGTCACGCCATTCGAAGCCCGCGTCCCGGAAGCGATCGGCCAGGCCTTCCGACTCGGCCATCGCTTTGACCAGACCTGAGCCCGGCACGACCATCGCATTGACGCCGTCAGCGACGCGGCCGCTGCCGATGGCGTCGGCTGCGGCGCGTAAGTCTTCGATCCGCCCGTTGGTGCAGCTGCCGATGAACACACGGTCGATGGCGATGTCGGTGATTGGCGTGCCAGCGGTCAAACCCTGATAGGCGAGCGCGCGCTCGGCCGACTCTCGGGCGGAGGCCGTATCGAGGCTGGCCGGATCGGGAATCGCGCCGGTTACGGGCGCGCTCTGGGCCGGATTCGTGCCCCATGTGACGTAAGGCGCGATGTCGGCGCCGTCGATCACGACCTCGGAGTCAAAGACGGCGTCATCGTCGGTGACCAGCTCGCGCCAGCGCTCGACCGCTTCGTCCCACGCCTCGTCGGCGGGCGCGTGCGGTCGATCTTTGAGGTAGGCGATCGTCGTCTCGTCAGGCGCGACCAACCCCGCTCGAGCGCCGCCTTCAATGGTCATGTTGCAGACCGTCATCCGACCGTCCATGGTCAGATTGCGAATCACGTCGCCTCGGTACTCGATGACGTGGCCGACTCCACCGCCGGTGCCGATCGTGTTGAGGATCGTGAGGATCACATCCTTGGCCGAGCAACCCTCGGGCAGCACGCCGTTGACCTCGACCGACATCTGCTTGAGCGGCGCCTGGGGCAGCGTCTGTGTCGCGAGCACATGCTCGACTTCGGACGTGCCGATGCCGAACGCGAGCGCGCCCAAGGCGCCGTGAGTCGACGTATGGCTGTCGCCGCAGACGATGGTCAGTCCGGGCTGAGTCAGCCCCTGTTCGGGTCCAATGATGTGGACGATGCCCTGACGCGGATCGAGCGTGTCGTAGAGCGGCACGCCGAACTCGGCGCAGTTGGCGCGCAGCGCCTCGACCTGTTGTTGCGACAGCGGATCGGCGAACGGTTCGACGCGCGTGTCGGTGGGCACGTTGTGGTCTTGCGTGGCGAGCGTCAGGTCGGGCCGACGCACGCCACGCCCGCTGAGCCGCAGTCCCTCGAAGGCCTGCGGTGAGGTGACCTCGTGCACCAGATGCAGGTCGATGTAGAGCAAGTCGGGCTCGCCCTCGACTCGGCGAATCAGGTGTTCGTCCCAGATTTTCTGCGCGACGGTGCGTCCGGCCATCTCAGACTCCTCAGCGAACGATGCGTACGTGGCTGCTTGGCGGCATGGGTGGTGGTTGGCGGCGACGTGCGAGGGCGCCAATCGGCTATGGGGTGCGTTCCTGGGTCGCGGCGGCTGATGCGCCCACGGCCCCCGCGACGTGTCGATTGATCGCGTGCAGATAAGCGCGCGCGGAGGCGACGAGGATGTCCTGGTCGGAGGCGCGACCGGTGTGCGTGGCGCCGTCGACGTTGATCCGAATTGTCACTTCGCCCTGGGCGTCGAGTCCCTCAGTCACGCTCGAGACGCTGTACTCCTCGAGCTCGTCATCGACTCCGGTCAGTTCACGAATCGTCTGGTAGATCGCGTCCACTGGTCCCGTGCCGGTCTTGGCGCCCTCGCGAAGCTCGCCGTCGGGTGAGCGCAGCGAGATCGTCGCCGACGGCGTCACGGTCGTGCCGGCAGTGATGTCGATCGAGACCAGCTCCCAGCCTTCAGTCGTCTGGCCGAGGCGATCCATCACGATCGCTTCGAGGTCGCGGTCGTCGACGACGGTCTTGCGATCGGCGAGTTGCTGGAACCGGGTGAAGGCGCGGCCAAACTCTTCCTCGTCGAGCTCGAAGCCAAGGTCTTCCAGCCGCGAGCGGAAGCCGGCGCGGCCAGAGAGCTTGGAGAGCACGAACTGCGAGCCCTCGACCCAGCCGACTTCCTTGGGATCCATGATCTCGTAGGTCTCGCGCATCTTGACGACGCCATCCTGGTGGATACCGGACTGGTGTCGGAAGGCGTTGAGTCCGACGATCGCCTTGTTCGGCTGGACGTGCATGCCGGCGAAGTCCTGGACCATGCGCGATGCGGGCACGAGGTACTGCGGGTCGACGCCGATCTCGACGCCGAGATGGTCGGCCCGCGTGCGAATCGACATCACGGTCTCTTCCAGCGAGGTATTGCCCGCGCGCTCGCCGAGGCCGTTGATTGTGCACTCGACCTGTCGCGCGCCAGCGCGCACGGCGGCCAGCGAATTCGCGGTCGAGAGTCCCAGGTCGTTGTGGCAGTGCACCGAGACGACCACCTTGTCGGCCCCGGGGACGTCTTCGAGGATGCTCTCAATGAAGCGGCCGAATTCGTCCGGAATGGCGTATCCGACGGTGTCGGGAATGTTGATCGTTGTGGCGCCGGCCTCGATCACCTCGCGCAGCATGCGGCGGACGAAGTCAACGTCGGAGCGAGTCGCGTCCATCGGCGAAAACTCGACGTCGCTGACGTATTGCTTGGCCCGAGCGACCATCTCGCGCGCTTGCTGGAGGACCGATTCGCGGTCCTTGCGCAGCTGATGCGCGATGTGGATGTCGGACGATGAGAGGAAGACGTGGAGACGTGGGTTCTCGCCGTCGCGGATCGCCTCCCAGCCTTGGTCGACATCGTTGGGCACGGCGCGGCAGAGGGTCGCGATCTGCGTGCCGCGGACTTCGCGGGCGATGCGGTTGACGGCGTCGAAGTCGGCTGGTGAAGCGGCGGCGAAGCCGGCCTCGATGCAGTCGACGCCCATGCGTTCGAGCAGCTTGGCGATCTGCAGTTTCTCCTCGGCGGAGAACGAGACGCCGGCGGCCTGTTCGCCGTCGCGCAAGGTGGTGTCAAAGATTCGGACTCGGTCAGCCATGGTGTGTGCTCCTGTGGTCAGAGGTGAAGCGAAGAGAGTTGACGACGCGGCCGCCGTTCGTTCGGCGGCCTCCCATCAGGCCACGAGCACGCCGCGGGCAACAGCCCGCGGGTTCACTCCTCCAGACACACACATCGTCATGGCGTGCAGTATAGGGGATGCGGGGCGGTGTTGATTTCTCTATCCTCTGCGCAACAGTGAGTTGCGCGTAGGCGCATTGTCTGGATCGCTTGGAGACTCTGATGGCGAAGTTCGATGTTCTGATTCGTGGCGGCACCGTCGTTGATGGAACCCGTGTCCCCCGATTTGCGGCCGATGTGGGAATCAAAGATGGCGTCGTCGCCCAAGTCGGCGGACGCATGGATCCCGCCGACGCTGACCAGGTCCTCGACGCTGACGGCCTGATCGTCGCGCCGGGATTCGTCGACCTGCACACCCACTACGACGCGCAGATTCAGTGGGATCCCTACTGCACGATCTCGGGCTGGCACGGGGTGACGTCCGTCGTGCTCGGCAACTGCGGCTTCGGCTTTGCGCCCGTCCGACCCGAGGAGCGCGACCGCGCGATGCTGACGATGTCGCGCACCGAGGCGATTCCGTTCGACTCGATGAAGGAAGGCATGATCTGGGACTGGGTCTCGTTCCCCGAGTGGCTCGACACGCTCGACCGCATTCCCAAGGGCGTCAACTGTCTGTCCTACATGCCGTTGGCGCCGCTGATGACCTGGGTGATGGGACTCGAGGCGGCCAAGTCACGTCGAGCCACCGACGACGAGATCTCGGAGATGCAGCAACTGTTGCGCGAGGCGATGGACGCCGGCGCCTGCGGTTGGTCGACTCAGCGGCTGGGCGTCAACTCAGTCCAGGCCGACTACGACGGTACGCCGATGGTGACCGACATCATGTCGGACAACGAGTGTCTGGCTCTGGCCGAGGTACTCGCCGAGCGTGACGAAGGCTTCATCCAGATCACGCAGTTCACCGGCGACCTCGAGCAAGACCTGGCATTCCAGTCGGAACTGGCGGCGACGGCCAAGCGTCCGATCCTGCACAATCTGGTCGCGGTCAGCCCGAAGAACGCCAGCGTCCACCGCGACCGGCTCAAGTGGCTTGACGAGTGCAACGCGCGCGGCGAGCGCGTGTTCGGACAAGCGGCGACGATTCGCGCCTCGTTCACGTTCACGCTCGAGGACTGGAACCTCTATGACTCGTCGCCTGCCTGGAACCACGCGACGACCGGCACGCACGTGGAGAAGAAGGCCAAGATGGCCGACCCGGATGTGCGGCGTCGGATCATTGACGAGATCGATGAGGCGATCAAGAAGCTCGGCCAAACCCAGGCGCTGGGCGGACCGATCGAGGAGCTGCTGATCCAGGACCTCGCCCACATGGACGAGCTGGAGCAGTATGTCGGCATGACCGTTGGTCAGGTGGCCGAGATTCGCGGCTGTCACCCGGTCGAGGCGATGCTCGACCTGGCGGTCGAGACCGACCTCGCGGCCGAGTTCCTGACGCCGATGCGCGAGCAAAACGACGAGTGGATGGCGGAGATGATCACCAATCCGTACTGCATCCCCGGTGTCTCCGACGGCGGCGCGCACACGAAGTTCCTCACGGCCGGTTCGTATCCGACTGACTTCCTCATGTGGCTCGTGCGAGACACGGGTCGGCTGTCGCTCGAGGAGGCGCACTACCGCCTGAGCTATCTGCCCGCGCGAGCGGCCGGCTTCCGCGATCGCGGCACGCTGGTCGAGGGCGCGCCGGCGGACGTGGTCGTCTACGACCTCGACGCGCTCAGCCTGACGCCTGAATGGGCGGGTGAGATCGTGCACGACTTCCCCGGCGGCGAGTGGCGACGCGTGCAGCGCCCCGACGGCTATCGCTGGATCCTCGTCAACGGCGAGGTCACGATGCAGGACGGCGAGGAAACGGGCGCCACTCCAGGCAAGCTCCTGCGCCACGGCCGGGGGTAGTCGAAAACACAGTCGTCGCAGAGTGACGCTCCAGCGTCTGCTTACAGTGGATGCATGAGGAATCACTCTCGCGCGGAGATAGATCGGCTCGGCTCGCGGCTCAGCCGCGAGCCGACTGATGAGGATCTACGGCTGTACCTTGACTATGCCAAGGGGTTTGAGGACGCGTTGAGGGCTGTTGTCGCCGTTGTTCGAGACTCGGCGGAGCGCCTGCCTCCTCAGTTTCGTGAAGTCGGTTCGCGGATCAAGGCGACAGACTCGGTGGTCGGCAAGCTGCGCCGGAAAGAGGCGTCGCTTGGAGACATGCAGGACATTGCCGGCTGCCGATTGACAGTGCCTGATCTGTTCGACCTCGAAGTCGTGAGAGACGAGTTGGAAGAGCAGTTGAATGTCCGGTGAGTCAAGGACTACCGGCGTGACTCAAAGGCCGGTTATCGCGCTGTCCACTTGATTGTTCGCATGGACGACGGCTACTTAGTTGAGATCCAACTTCGTACCGAGGTGCAGCACGCCTGGGCCAACATGTCGGAAACGCTGGCGTACGAGCACGATCGCCTGATCAAGGCGGGAGGCGGACCTCAAGATTTGCGCGAGCAGCTTGAGCGACTCTCAGAGCAAGGACGATTGATCGACGAGAGTCGGGAGATGCTGCAAACGGCGTCGTATGGTCACCAAGAGCTGTTGGAGTTCTTGCTGGAGCGCGAACAAAGAAACCCGCTAGTCCATGAGCTGACACACGACGTGGAAGCGGTATTGAGTTTGCTTGGCGTTGCCGAGTACAACCACCGACGGTTGGTGGACGGATTTCTTTGGGAAACTGAGGCATTCGAGTACTCCCCGATGCCGGGCGCTAACCTAGAGGAGGAGAACTGATATGAAGTGGATTTTGTTGACTGCCGACCACGCGACGTACCCGCCGACGGTTGAGACCACCGAGTTTCCGGACGCCGACTCAGACGGCGCCTTCGCTGCGTACTTGGATGCGACCTTAGCCAAATCAGACCAACAGGAAGTGGTGTTGTTCCGCGCGGAGTCTCTAGATGCGCTGCGTCGCTCGCATCCCCGCTACTTCTTCACGAGAAAAGAGATCATCGAGAATCTTCGCGAGTCTCTCAGTTCCCGCTCGTCCCGACGCCGCTCTTCCAGTGAGGGTCGAGCCGACGCCCGCATGAAGATCAGCGCATAAGCGAACGCGCCATCGCGCTGACTCGCCACAGATCCCGCGCGCCTAAGGGCGGATGATGCGCTTGTCTCGCTGAGCGAGGCGCTTCAGCATTGGCTGGGCCGCCTCGATGAAGCGGAACGCGATCCGCCTCGTGTCGCGCGGATCGATCAGATCAATCACGTCGAAGTTGTGCGCCGCCTTCATCGGACTACGCAGACGCAGCAGACGATTCTCGATCATCTCGCGGTGCGTCTCGGGATCCTCGGCCGATTCGATCTCGCGCTTGTAGGCCGCGGCGACGCCGCCCTCGATCGGGATGCCGCCCCACTCGCCGGCGGGCCAGCCGAAGCGCAGGTTGACGCCCATCGGCTCGCCCATGCTATTGGGCGCGTCGGCGGCGACGCCGTAGCTCTTGCGGATGTTGAACTCGACCTTGGGCACCTTGGCCTCGTAGGCGGCGATCAGCGCGCGGGTGCCGCGACGCATCGTCTGATTGAGCTCGGCCTGCGAGCCGAGCATGAAGCCGGGCATGTCGAGGAAGATCACCATCGGCAGATTGAAGCCGTCGCAGAGGTCGACGAAGTGCGTGAACTTGTCGGCCGCGTCGCCGTTCATCGCGCCCGCCATCACCAGCGGGTCCGACGCGACGACGCCCACCGCATAGCCGCCGATGCGGGCGAATCCTGTAATGATCGCGCCGCCCCAGTGCGGACGCATCTCGAAGAACTCGCGATCGTCAACGACGAGCTTGATCAGCTGCCGCGGGTTGTAGGCGCGCTTGCGATTCTCAGGGATGATCCGCAGCAGTTCCTCAACGCGCCGATTCGGGTCGTCGCTCGTGTGGGTACGTTCAGTGACGTCGTTGGTCGTGTCGGGCAGATACGAGAGAAAGCGCTTGATCTGGTCGAACGCGTCTTCTTCCGACTCCGCCTCGTTGTCGACCTGGCCGCTCCGGTAGACGTGAACCTTTGAACCGCCCAGTTCTTCTTTGTTGAAGGTTTCGCCGATGGCGCGTCGCACGACGGGCGGGCCCGAGGGGAAGATCTGCGACTGCCCTTTGATCATCACGGTGAAATGGGAGAGCAATGCGAAGGCGGCCGGCGCGCCCGCGACCGAGCCCATGATCCCCGAGGCGACCGGCACTTTGTCCAGCAGATTCAGGTGACGCCACCAGGTCTGTCCGGCGGGCAGCGCCATGCGGCCTTCTTCTTCGTCGCGCTTGGCGCTATGTCCGACGCCTTCGATCAACTGCACGTAAGGCAGTCCGTACTGCGCCGCGAGCGGCGTGGCGAACTGCGACGCGCCTTTGGAGACGTTGTGCGGTGAGCCGCCCGAGATTGTGAAGTCGTCGCCGCCGATGACGATGTTGCGGCCGTCGATCTGTCCCATGCCCATCACGAACGCGCCTGGCGTGAAGTCGCGCAGGTTTCCGTCGCCGTCGTACTCGTACGCGCCGACGAGCGGCCCGGCCTCGAAGAATGAGTCGGGGTCGAGGAACTTGTCGATCCGCTCGCGAATCGTGTAGCGGCCGCCGCGGTGCTGGCGAGCGACGCGGTCGGGACCGCCCATCTCGCTGGCCAGATCCTTGATGTAGTTGATTTCCTCGATCGCGCCTTGCCAGTCCTGACCTGGCTTCCACGACTCGCGCGTCTGATCAACGGGCATGAGGCGGCCTCCCACGATGTTTCGTGCTGCGAAGGCTAACGCCTACTGTCCTACAGTTCGGCGATCATCGAGGGCTGACCGCCAGTCCCTCTGTGGCCAAGGCGTATCGGGAGAGTGGTTCAGCGACGAGGGCGATTGCCTTTGGCCTCGTCGTGAGCAGGATCCCGCTTGCGCATCGTGTCGAGCGCATTTGAATCGCCTATCACGAATGTCAGGAAGATCCCCGCGATCGCGTACGCAATGCCCTGGAACAGACGCCAGATCCCCGAGAACAGCTTGCGAATCAGAGAGAACATGTCGGAACTAGTCCTAACCCTGGAAGTGCGGCAGCACCTCCGACGCGAAGGCCCGCAGCGACGCCCAATCCCATGGTGGTCGGAGCGTGATGTTGACGCGGTCGACGCCGGCCTCAGCGTACGGCCTCAGGGTTTCGACCGCCTCTTCGGGCGTGCCCAGGATAGCGCCGCGCTGACGGAAGGCGTCGCCGGCCGGGCCGAAGACTTCGGCGAAATGCGCCTCGGCGCGGGCGCGATCCGACTCGGCGGCCGCCATGTGGAAGGAGAGGTTGACGTCGCGCTGGATCGCCGACGGGTCGCGCCCGACCCGTTCGCACCAGTCGTCGAGCACTCCCGAGCGTCGGCGCCAGTCATCGACGTTGAGATACGGCGCGTTCCAGCCTTGGGCGTATCGGGCGACAAGCTGCAGCGTGCGCTTCTCGCCAACGCCGCCGATCCAGACAGGCAGCGGCGACTGCGCCGGCTTGGGCTCGCAGAGGGCATCGGTCAATGTGAAGAACTCGCCTCGGTGGTTGGCGCGCGGCTGTTCCCAGAGCGCGCGCAGCACGTGGATGCCCTCCTCCAGTCGGTCGAAGCGGCGTCCCAAACGGTCGAACGGGATGCCGTAGGCGTCATACTCCTGCTGATTCCAGCCCGCCCCGAGTCCGACGTCGAGCCGACCGTTAGAGAGCTGGTCGACGGTCGCAAGCGCATTGGCGAGCACGGCGGGATGGCGGTAGTCCATCGCGATCACGCAGGTGCCGACGCGGACGTTCTCAGTATCGGCGGCGAGCGCCGCGAGCGCGGCCAGACATTCCAGATAGGGCCCCTGTTTCTCGGTCATGGGCGACTCATAGAAGTGGTCCGAGACGTCGACCCAGGTGAATCCGGCGGTGTCGGCCCAGCGCCAGAGATCGCGGCACTCGGCGATCGTCACATTCTGCTGCACCAGGTGAATGCCAAACTCCATTATCCGCTCCCTCTCACAAGTCGTCGCCAGTCGTCACGGATAGTCACGAGTCGTTGGCGACAGGCTGCCACCACTCGCGCGGCTCGTCCAACGCGAGGATGCGTCTGGTCACGAGATCGGCGACGTCTGCCGACTCCGTCGCGACCAGCCAGACGAGATTGGCGTGATCGACGATGCGCACCGAGCCGCGTTCCCAATCCCAGGCGGCGTGTCGGTCGTCGACGGAAGACACCGCCTGGAACTGCGACGTGTTGCGCAGCCACTCGCGCAGTCCGATCACGGCTCGCGCGTGCGCAGCTGGGTGGTCCATGGCGATCTGCCAGAGCACGACGACCTCCGAGTCGCCGTCGAAGTCCGTCGTCGCCGAGAACACGTCCACGCCCCAACCGGCCGCTGATTCGGCCGCACGAGCGGTGTGTTGCGTTGTGAACCAGATCAGCGTCGCCAAACGGCCCTCGCCCAGCGTGTCGTGAGGCAGGTCGTCGTCGCTGCCGAGGACTCGATTGCGCAAGTCAAGCAGCGGCTCGGTTGACAGCGGCGCTTCGCGTTTGGCTAACCGATCAGCGTGACGTATCTGCTCCGAGCTGGCGGGCAGGTCGAGCAAGAGCGCGTTGACTCCTTCGCTACCCGATTCGTCCCACACGCTCGACACATACTCTTCGCCATCGATGTACGGCTGATAGACCAAGGTTCCGCGTATGCCGACCTCGGCGATGTTTACGCCGGCGAGTTCCCAGGGGCCCTGTTCCGGTTCGCCCCAGTCGTACGACTCAGTGAGCTCGAGCAGAAACTCGTCATCTTCCGCGAGCTGCATCAATGAGGCGTCGCCTTCGATGACCCATCGCGCCGCAGTCGACTGATCTGTGGATAGATCTTCAAGTGAGTCCATCAGGCCCGACTCGAGCAGACGGTCCTGCATGGCATGAACCAGTTCGTGCGACAGCGCCGCCAGCCGATCACGAGGCAGCGGCGACGATGAGATCATGGTGACGGCCGCATCACCGTCGAGTTCGTGGTACCAGGCGACCGTTGTCAGACTGCTCAAGTGGCCCAGCTGCTCAGTTGTCCATGTTGGTTCGATGTAGCCGACGATCCGCTCGAACTGCCACCATGCGTCGATCTCCTCCTCGTCGCTCTCGACTGAGGGATCGGGGTTCAACATGTACCAACAGCTGAGCCGTCGATACGTGTCGGGGTCGATCAGTCGGATTGTGGGCAATGGGTCGAGCGTCAGTTCCCGCCGTTGAGATAGCTCGTTAACCATCACGATGACAGCGTCCAGTTCTTCACCCTCCAGATAGGTGAAGATGTCTTCGGTTAATTCACGGTCGGCGTTTGGCGCAAACGTGTTGCCCCACTCTTCTTCGGGCGGCGGCGCCAACTGGTGTTCCTCGCACCAGGCGATCTCCCCCTCAATGCGTTGATTGACCTCGCTGTGGTAGTTGACCACAAGGCTGCTCGTAAGCCACGAGTAGCTGAACCACTTGTTTGGATACGGCTCGGTTTGCCACTCGATCGGAGGAGGCTGGCTACAACTGGTTGCGAAGAGCAGTAGACCCGCGCCGACAATGCACAGTAACGCCCAAGCCCGGCGCGACCGACGTGGCGGTTGGCGCGCCGGCATCTGCGTTACTCAGTCAGGCCGAGCTGCTGGGCGAGGCCGATGCGTTGGACCTTGCCGGTTGCGCCTTTGGGGATCTCGTCGAGGATGACGATCGTGCGCGGCGTCTTGAAGTCGGCCACGTACTCGCCGACGAATCGGCGGATACCGCGCTCGTCCGCCTCTTCGCCGTCGCGCAAGACCACGGCCGCGGCGATCTCCTCGCCCAGACGCTCATGCGGGACGGCGAACGTCACAGCTTGCGCGACCGCTGGATGACGCAGCAGCGCCTCATCGACTTCGCGCGGTGAAATCTTCTCGCCGCCGCGATTGATGATCTCCTTCAGCCGACCGGTGATGCTCAGATAACCGTCAGGATCGAGCGCGCCCTGGTCGCCGGTGCG
The DNA here is from genome assembly GCA_965221705.1 of Dehalococcoidia bacterium. Classification (GTDB taxonomy): domain Bacteria; phylum Chloroflexota; class Dehalococcoidia; order Bin125; family Bin125; genus Bin125. The sequence continues at coordinate 1,472,804 of OZ244908.1, read as the reverse complement.
GAACCATCCGCGCGTGTAAGCGGTCGCGTTGGCTTCGGGATTGTTGCGATAGCCGTCGGTGACGTTGTCGCCGCGAATCACGACTTCGCCCCGTTGTCCCATCGCCAGCAGCGCGCCGTCCTCGTCCATGATCGCGATCTCCGGTCCGGCCGGCAGTCCGACGCTGCCCGGTTTGCGCTCGAGCGGCGGCAACGGATTCGAACTCATCTGATGCGCCGCTTCTGTCATGCCGTAGGACTCGATCACAGGCGCGTCGAAAGTTTGCTCGAGTTCGGCCATCACGGTCGGGGGTAACGAGGAAGAGGATGAGCGAATGAATCGCAGGTCAGTCTCGGCGAGCGCGTCGGCGTTGCGCGCGGCGCGGGTGAGGATCAGCTGGTGCATCGTCGGCACGGCGGTGTACCAGGACGGCTTCGACTCGCTCAGCCAGCCGAACACTTGCAGCGCGTTGAATCCCGGCGAGCACCAGGTGCAGCCGCCCGCGCCGACGCTGGCCAGCACGCCGGCCATCAGACCGTGGATGTGAAACAGCGGCATGATGTTGAGGCAGCGGTCGGCGCTCGAGAGACTGAGCGTCTCGCGGATGTTGCGCGCCGTCGCGGTCAGATTGCGCTGTCGCAGCGGGACGATCTTCGGCCGCGATGTCGTGCCCGACGTGTGCAGCACCAGGCCGACGTCATCGGGCCCGGCCGCGCCGGGCCGGTCGGGCGTCCCGCGCAAGTCAGCCGAGAGCGTGAATGCGCCGGCCGGACCGTCGAGCTGCGGTTCCAGTTCGATCAAGGGAGTGCCGAGTCGCGCGGCGGCGGCGCGCACGGGTGAGTCGACGCCGACCTGAACCACGACGGCCTTGGCCTCGAGGTCGCTGAGGTAGAACTCGAACTCTTCCTCGCGGTAACCGGGATTGAGCGGCGCGGCGGTGGCGGCGTTGGCGACGCCGAGGAAGGCGGCCGCCATCTCGGGTCCGTTGGGCAGCACGATGGCGACGCCGTCCTCGCGACCCAGGCCGAAGCCGTTGAGCTGCTCGCCGGTCTGGGCGATCTGGTCGCGCAGGCCATCGAAGCTGAGCTCGGGTCGGTCGGGCGCGCCGAGCGCGGGCGCGCCGCCGTCGATCGGCGCGAGCAGGTCGGTGAGAGTTCGGGCCTGAGATGGGTCGCGGGTCACAAGCGCTCCGTTGTGGCATGGGGGGATCGTTGGTCAAACTGCATACAGGCTATCGGCAGCGGCGGTCGGTGCGGGTCGGATCGCTGCGTATACTGGCGTTGGAGAGGTGTCCGAGTGGCCGAAGGAGCCGATCTCGAAAATCGGTAGGTGCGGCGACGTGCCTCGTGGGTTCGAATCCCACCCTCTCCGCCAGCCATCGGGCGAACGACTCTCTCGGAGAGGTGCTGGAGTGGACGATCAGGCACGCCTGGAAAGCGTGTAGGGGTGCAAGCCCCTCGTGGGTTCGAATCCCACCCTCTCCGCCAGCGTCTATAGACATATACGCATATCTGTTCTATTGTGGACTCCGCGGAGGAGTCCAATGCAACGTTCGCCGATCGAGTGGACCGAGGCGACCTGGAATCCCGTCACCGGCTGCACGCAGATTAGTCCCGGTTGCGCCCATTGCTACGCCAAGACGTTCGCCGAGCGATTCCGCGGGGTGCCGGGTCATCCGTATGAGCGGGGCTTTGATCTCCAGCTTCGCCCAGAGCGACTAAGTCAGCCCTTGAGTTGGAGGACGCCGCGCACGATCTTCGTCAACTCTATGAGCGATCTGTTTCACCCTGAGGTGCCTGATGCATATGTCCGCAGCGTGTTTGAAGTCATGGAGCAGGCGAGCCAGCATCGATTTCAAGTGCTCACCAAACGCTCGGAGCGGTTGGCGTCGTTGGCGCTGAGTTTGCCTTGGCCGTCGAACGTGTGGATGGGCGTATCGGTCGAGAGCCAGCGATTCACCGACAGAATCGACGATCTGCGAACGGTTCCGGCGAAGATCAGGTTTCTCTCCTGCGAGCCGCTGCTCGGCGAGCTGGAGCTCGATCTGCGCGGTATCGATTGGGTGATCGCGGGCGGCGAAAGCGGCCCAGGCGCGCGTCCGATGCATCCGGACTGGGTCCGCGGCGTGCGCGATCAGTGCTCAGAGTCGAGTGTGCCGTTCTTCTTCAAGCAATGGGGCGCCCACAACGCCGAAGGTCAACGAGTAGGCAAGAAGAGAGCCGGCCGTCTGTTGGATGGAGCGTACTTCGACGAAGTCATTGGAGCAGGTAAACATGGAACGTGAAACACCAAGTTATGGAAGCGGCGCAACCATAGAGAAGCTTGATGCTCTAAGTCGATACGCTGATACCTACACGAGAGCGCTAAAGGACGCGCCACGAGGCTCCCCGGATAAATTCACCTTACACTATGTCGATGGCTTTGCAGGAGCAGGGGAAGTGAGCTTAACATCAGGCAAAGACGAAGCTATGCCAGTTAGAGGCTCTGCACGGATTGCGCTCGACATCGTTGACAAGCCGTTCGACCAACTGTTGTTCATCGATAAAAGCATCCAAAATGTCCGAGCCCTTAAGGCGCTCATTGACAGTAGAGGAGACTCATCCAGAGCGAATGTACACAACGATGACGCCAATGAGGCAGTACAAGCATTCTGCAAGTGGCTCGGCGCGCGTCAGCAGAAAATGCATAGGGCCTTTGTGTTTCTTGACCCGTTTGCCATGGAAGTGCACTGGGAGACCATTGCAGCCATTGCCGAAACCAAGCGATGTGACTTGCTAATGCTGTTTCCGCTCATGGCTTTGAGAAGGAACTTGAAGCGTTACGATTGGCCGCCGCATAGCCACCAGGTAGCTTTACAGCGGTTCTTTGGTGACGACTCTTGGAAGGACCTATACGAAGTGTCTGGTTCGAATGCAGTGCGCAAGGGTGGCGATAGGGAAATCGTTGTGGCTTATGGTCGGCGGCTGCAGGAAGTGTTCTTTGAAGTTGTTGACCCTGAGAGGACCTTGGGTTCGGCCAGTGATGGTTCACTCTTTACGATGCTCTTTGGTGCGTCAAACAAGAAGGGCGCAGAAGTTGCCGCGCCGATCGCTGCAGGAGTGTTTGCTGTTGCCAAAGGTATTCAGGGCAGGATGAAGCTTGACGATTGAGTTGAGTCAACGAGAGTCTAGGTCCCCGCGGCGCTTTTGCTCGAACTTTTCGCGTTGGTCTGACTCGGTTTGGGCGGCGGCTAGATTGCCGGCTATCTTGGCCTGCTGCCACTGAGCCTCGTTGTTCTCGCCGCTCATGATCCTGCCCACCAGCGCGCCTACGACGCCGAGGAACACGCCCCACCTGAGACCGCGCCAGAAACCCATCTCAACCGCCTCGACCGCGATAGTTCCCGCTGAGCACGTCGAACATGCGCTGGATTCTTGAGGCCGTCGCGTAGGCGCGAATCACCGGCTCGGCGGCTGAATCGCCCAGATACTCGGCCGTGCCTTTCACTGTGCGCACGGTCTCTTGCGCGTTCTCGAGCAGCGGCGGGACGCCCTCCTCGATTGTCCGACGCGCTGCGCGCAGCAGTCGGAAAGAGAGGAAACCGACGATGATCGTGGCCAGGATCATCACGCCGAGCGCGACCACGCTGAGCATGCCGGCGACGATGATCACGATGTCGCGGATGTCGGTGATCGTGCTTAGCATCATGCGTTGAGCGTAGCTGACGTGGTCGACTCGACCGTGCCGCCGCCGAGCACTTCGTCTCCGCGATAGAAGACGGCCGCCTGACCGGGCGCGACCGCGCGCGCGGGTTGGTCGAGCGCGAGCGATTGTCCGTGGAGCGTTCCCAATAGCGGCGTCGAGCGGTAACGCAGCTGCGCCTCGACGCGGTCGGTCGGCTCGCTCAGCCACTGGATGTCAGAGAGCGTGATGCGGTCGACGAGCAGGTCGTCGGCGCCGCCGACAGTGACCGTGTTGCGTTCGGCATCGATGGCGGTGACGAATCGGCGGTCGCCGCCTCCGCCGATGTCGAGTCCTTTGCGCTGGCCGATCGTGAAATGCTGCACGCCGCGGTGGCGACCGATCTGGCGGCCTTCGGTGTCGAGCATCATTCCCGAGCGATCAGCGACGCGAGTCGCGACGACGCTGCGGTAGTCGCCGCCGGGCACGAAGCAGATATCGGCGCTCTCGGGCTTGTCGGCGACGGCAAGCTCATGACGCTCGGCGACGGCGCGGACCTCGTCCTTGCGCAGGCCGCCAACGGGGAAGCGCGTCATCGAGAGCGCTTCGGGCGTCAGCGTGTAGAGGAAATAGGACTGATCCTTGTCGCGATCGACGCCGCGCAGCAGGCGCGCGCGGTTGTCCGCGGACTCGACGCGCGCGTAGTGGCCGGTCGCGATCCAGTCCGCGCCGAGCGCTCGGGCGCGCTCGAGAAAAGCGTCGAACTTGATGAAGGTGTTGCAGTTGAGGCAAGGATTGGGCGTGCGTCCGCGCGCGTACTCGTCGATGAACTGGTCGACGACGAAGCGCCGAAAGGGACGCTCGAGATTGAGCGTGTAATGCGGGATGCCGAGTCGCTGCGTGACGCGCCGCGCGTCGCCGATGTCCTCGATCGCGCAACACTGACTGCGTCCCGTGTAGTCCTCGGGCCGCGCCTCGGTCCAGAGCCGCATCGTGATCCCAATCACGTCAAAGCCCTGCTCGACGAGCAGCGCCGCGGCGACGGACGAGTCGACGCCGCCGCTCATGCCCACGACCACGCGCTCGGCGCGCTCGGCGCTGGATTCCGCTCGTTCAACCATGCGTCCGAGCCTCGCCTGATGCCACCGCGCTACCATGATCGTCGTGACCAGCAACGCGATGGACTTGAACACGCCCTCGTCCGATCGCGCGCGTACCACCAAAGCCGACGCTGAGATTCTCGCCCGCGCGATCGTCGAACAGCTCGACGAGCGCCAGGCTGAGGCGATCGTGCTGCTTGACGTCGAGCCGCACACCGATCTCGCCGACTACTTCGTGATCGCGTCGGCCACCTCGCGTCGGCAGTTCGGCGCGCTTGAAGACGCTTTGCGGCACGTGCCCGGCACCGACTATCCGCGTCGCGAAGGCGGGTCCGAGGGCGGCTGGCTGCTGTGTGACTACGGCTCGGTGGTGGTGCATATCTTTGACCGCGATACGCGCGATTACTACGACCTCGACGGACTCTGGTCCCAGGCCGATACGTTGCTGCGCGTCGAGTGACGCCTGATCCTCACGATATCGACTGCGATTGTCAGGGCTACTCGTAGACCCAGGGTTCGACGTCGCGGGTCCAGCTGACCAGCTCGGACGCGTCGAAGAACAGCGCCAGCTCGCGCTCGCCCGACTCTGGAGAGTCGGAGCCGTGGATCACGTTGCGTCCCAGGTCGACGCCGAAATCGGCGCGGATGCTGCCCGGCGTGGCATCGAGCGGATTGGTCGCGCCCATTGTGTTGCGCACCAGTTGGACAGCATTGTCGCCCTCGAGTGCGGCCGCGACCAGCGGACCCGAGGTAATGAAGTCGCGCAGACCGGGAAAGAACGGCTTCTCGACGTGCTCGGCGTAGTGCCGATTGGCCAGCGCTTCGTCCATCTGCATCAGTTTGAGCCCGATCAGTTTGAGCCCGCGGCGCTCGAGACGCGACAACACCTGGCCGATCAGTCCGCGCTGGACGCCGTCGGGCTTGACGAGGACGAGGGTGCGTTCGGTGGACATGCGCTGCTCCAAGTTCTGGGAATGGTAGTTGCGTGTCGCTCGGCGCGGTCTGCGCCGTGGTTCAAGTCACTCAGGCGGGCGGCTGCGGTCCGATGGCCGGCTCGCGCAGGTAGAGCGGCTCGAGCGCGGCCGGCGCGACGCCGCCGCCTGATTGCAGTCGCCGCCAACCGAGCTCGGCGAGGATGCCGGCGCGCCGCACGTTGAGCGACTCTGGCGCGAACGACCATTGCTCGTCGCGCAGCCGCTGCGCCGCGTCGTCGTCGAGTCGCGATGGCTCGCCGCAGATCACGCCTGGACGTCCGACGAAACGCCGGGCGTCGCCGAGGTCACGCAGCAGCTCGGCGACGGATCCGGTTTTGGCGTCGGAGAGCGGTTTCCAGCGTTCGAGCGGTCCCCAGTAGGCCTGCCAGGCCCAGGTCGATCGCGAGGCATGGTGGATCGACACTGCGAGGCCGCTCGCGACGTGTGGGAAGGCCTCGATCTCGAATCGGCCGACGCCCACGCACTGCAGATCGAGCGCGACCGCGAGTCCTTCGGCCGCAGCCATGCCCGAACGGATGCCGCCGTACGCGCCAGGGCCGACGTTGACGAAGACGGCCTCGAGTTCCTGACGCACGATGTCGGCGTTGCCCGTTTGTCGGCAGACGAGGTCGATCATCGGCGTCAGCGAGGGCGTGTGCCGTCGGCCTGAATGCCAGCTGATTTCGGTCAGCAGCCGCCCGCGCTCGCTGACCGCGACGCTGGACTGCTCGCCGACGGTGTCGATCGAGAGTTCCATCAGGACGAGACGGCTGCAGGCTGCGCTTCGTCAACGGCCGATTGGTCGACGGCAGACTCGTCGACGGCGAATCGACTGACGAGCGGCGCTAGCTGATCCAGCAAGCGGCGCGCCGATTCGCCGCTCGCGGTAAGCGAGATTCGGCGAGGCGAGGCGTCGAGCTGGTCTTCGGAGAACTCGTCCGAGGCTTGTGCAATCCGCACGAGTACGTGGTCGGCTGGCAGCGTGTCCGCCGCGCGTTCGGGCCACTCGACCAGGAGCACGCCGCCGTCGGCGGCCTGATCAAGACCGAGCTCAGCGATCAGATCGAGGTCGTCGAGGCGGTAGAGGTCGGCGTGGCGCAGCGGCAGGCGTCCGCCGAGGTGTTCGTTCATCAGCACGAAGGTCGGCGAGTTGACGACGGTCGGCGCATCGAGACCGCGTCCGATGCCTTGCGCCATGACCGTTTTGCCCGCGCCCAGATCGCCCTGCAGCAGCACGACGCAGCCCGCTGGGGCGATCGCGCCGATGGCCGCGCCGACGCTGCGCGTCGCCTCGGCGTCGTTGCAGATCAGCGTCAGCTGGGGATCCGTCTCTGACATAGCCTCAGTCTACCGCTGCACCTCGTATTCTGAGCCTATGGACACGATTCACATCGCCAACTTCTTGCCCGTGCCTGAGGAGTCACTCGACCTAATCCGCGCGGTCGACTCGCGAATCGAGATCCACAACGTCTCGCAGAATCTCGTGCGCTGGATTCGCGAGCCTGAGCATCCGCAGATCGACGCCGGCTCGGCGCTTGAGGAACAGGCGGAGATTCGGCAGCGCGATCAGATTTGGTTCACGTTCTTCAGCGGGGACGTCGCCGCTGACGCGCCGGCGTTGGAGTGGATCCAACTCGCCTCGGCGGGCGCGAATCAGATTCTCGACCGGCCAATCGCCGACGACGTGCTGATCACCAAGATGCCCGGTCTGGCCGCTCGCGTGATCGGCGAGTGGGTGCTGACCTTCATGCTGATGGACGCGAAGGGGATGATTGGTCATCTCGAGTCGCAGCGTCGAGGCGAGTGGGTGCGCAGCGATCCGGGCACGCTCGAGGATGCGACGGTGGCGGTGATCGGATACGGCGCGATCGGGGCCGAGATCGCCCGGTTCTGCGACGCTTTCGGGGCGCGCGTGATCGGCATTCGTCGACGCGCCACGGCTGACGGTCGACCGCCGTCTGACGCCCCGACGTCAGTGGAAGCTGTCTGGCCGCCCGAGCGGTTGCACGACGTTCTGGCCGAGTCGGATTACGCCGTACTCGCCGTGCCGCTGACCGAGGAGACGCACCGACTGTTCGGCTCAGCCGAGCTGGCCGCGATGAAGCCCGGCGCGGCGCTGATCAACATCGCCCGCGGCGAGGTCGTCGATTGGGACGCGCAGGTGTCGGCGCTGGAGAGCGGCCAGCTGCGAGCCTCGTACACCGACGTCACATCGCCTGAGCCGCTGCCCGACGGTCATCCGCTGTGGAGCGCGCCCAACTTGTTCATCACCCCGCATAACAGCGGACTGCAACCCAACTACTTCGGCAAGGCGGCGATCCGCTTCGCCGACAATCTGCGGCGGTTCATCGATGGACAGCCGCTGCGAGATGTGGTGGATCGAGATGCCGGTTACTGACACGCCCGAGAGTCTGCGGACCACGCCGACACTGCGGCGCCACGGGATCTACATGCCGCCTCGGGGCACGTTCGTCGAGGCCGGACGTGATCGCGACGTGTCGCGCATGCCGCAGCCAGAGATTCGTCTGGCGATCTGTCGGTGGCCCTCGGAGCTAACGGCCTACGTCGATGTCGATGACGCGTTCACTGATGCCGCCGTGCGGCTGCGTCAGCTTGGGACCAAGATCGTGCTGGCCCTGCAGTCGATGCAGATGCCGATGGAGGACCTCAAGAATCGGACCGTCGGCGCGATCGAAGAAAAACTGACTGTTGAGTTAGTCGAACGCACGCCGATTCAGGTCGACCTCGCCGCGTCGTACCTCGCCGAGATGCTCGACCACGTCTCGACCGTGATTCCCGCCTGTTACGGCGATGCGGGCTCGGCGCTCCACGAAGGGCGCGGCAATCTGCGCCGCTTCATTCGCGGTCCCTTGGCCGACACTGACAATCGAATGGCCGAGATCGTTGCGCCCGATGGTCGCTTGCCCGAATGGGCCGAGACGCTGGCCAGTCCCACGATCGGCGCGCAGCCCGACTTTTCGGCGCTGCCGTTGGCCAATGACCCGAATGTCTACCTGATCACCAACCATCCCAACTTCGACCGCGCTCCCGAGGATCAGCGCATGGAAGCGCTCAAGGCGTCAGCGAAACAAACGATCGCCGCAGCGGAGGCGCTCGATGCGTCGCTGTTAGGCATGTTCCACTGGTTGGAGACGCTGCTTGCGCATTTGATCGATGTCGTCTGCGAATGGGCGCCCGAAGGCGCGCAGATGCGACAGCGCTGGCAGTCGGACGATTGGACCGTGATTCAGCGACTCAGCTTCGCTGACCCCGATGCCGCGCTGGCGATCACGCGGGCGTTTCCGGCGATCTCCGACGGTCCGCTGCTGCCGGGTACCGAGGACGAATAGCGAAGTACGCCGGCGCTGCGTCAGTCGACGCAGGCCGCGGCCATCCCGCCGATGGCCGACGTCCGCTCGCGGATGTGCTCGTCTTGTTGGAAGCCGTTGGTCAGGAATCCCACGGACAGCCCGGTCTCCGGGTCGCCCCAGGCGATCTGACCGCCCGCGCCCGCGTGACCGAATGCGCGCGGCGAAGCGCTGGCGCCGAAGCCGCGCTCCTCGGTCAATCCATCGTCGCCGGCGACGACGACGGTCAGCGCGCGATTGACGTGGATGCCGCTGAGCAGATCGGTGTGACGATCGGGGTCGGTGCCGACGGTCGTGCCGAGCTCGATCGCTGAGGCGTTGAGCGGTCCGTCGGACGGCGGCGCGATCAGACCCTGATAGAACATGGCGACATCGCCGGCTGTAGCGAAGGCGCCGCCGCCTGGGCATCCCGCGCGTCGTTGTGAGGCCAGATTGAAGTGCAAAATCGTCTGCGGGAACACCTCGCCGCCGGCGACCGGCAGCGGTTCCTCGGTGTAGACGATCGATGCGGCGCGATCGTGCTCCTCATCGGGTAGGCCGACGTAGAGGTTGTCGACGCCCATCGGGTCGAGCAGATTGGCGCGCAGCCAGTCGCGGAAGTCCTCGCCCGTTCTCTGCTGAATGATCTCGGCCAGGACCCAATGCGCCGATGTCGCGTGGTATTCGAACTGCGAGTCGGGCGTCCAGTTGAGCCGCCAGCCCATCATCCGACGCAGCCGCGCGTCGCGATCCTCCCACAGCCGCGGATTCATCGGCGCGTAGGGAAACCCGCCCGTATGCAGCATCACTTGCCGGACTGTGACGTCGGCGTAGGACACTTCGCCGCCGCCCTCGGCGCACCAACCGGGGATGATGTCGACGACCCGCTCGTCCAGATCGAGTTGGCCTTCGTCGAGCAGCTTCCAGACGCCTACGCCGACGATCGCCTTGGTCGACGAGAACATGCAAAACAGCGTGTCGTCGTCGGCGGGTCGGACGCTCGCGCCTTGCTGCGCTTTGCCAAACGTGCGCATGCCGGCGAGTTCGCCGTCGAGGCCGATGGCGATCTGCGCAGCCGGCGCCTTGCCCTCATCGACGATGCCTTCGACGTAGTCGAACAGCTCCTGCAGTTTGTCCTGATTTAGCGTGCTCATTGGGCGCTCCGTTCGGGGTCAATCAAGTGCGGCAAGTCTAGGCGTTCGCGTAGGCTGACGAGCATGACCTCAGCGATCAGCATCCGCGGCGTGACCAAGCGATACGGTTCGCTGACCGCCATCGACGGCGTCGACCTCGAGATCGAAGCGGGCCAGATCTACGCGCTGCTCGGTCCCAACGGCGCGGGCAAGACGACGTTGATCGAGATCCTCGAGGGTTATCGGCAGCGCGATGCCGGCGAGGTATCGGTGCTGGGCTTTGATCCGCAGAGGCAGCGCGGCGATCTGAATCGTCACGTCGGCATCGTGCTGCAGCGCAGCACGCCGATGGAGGGCTTGACGCCTCGCGAGATGCTCAAGTTCACAGCCAAGCTCTACGACGACCCGATGGATCCCGAGGAAGCGCTGGCGCTGGTCGGCCTGACCGAAGACGCCGACCGCCGCGGATCGAAGCTCTCGGGCGGACAGAAGCGTCGGCTCGATCTCGCCACAGGCGTGATCGGCAATCCGGAGCTGATCTTCCTCGACGAACCCACGACCGGCTTCGACGTCACTGCGCGGCGACAGGCGTGGGAGGTCGTGCGCGGCCTGACGGCGCGCGGCGCGACCGTGATCCTGACCACGCACTATCTGGACGAGGCTGAGCACCTGGCGGAGCGAATTGGGCTGATTCAGGACGGGCGGATCATCTACGAGGGAGACATCGAGGGACTGCGTCGGGAGTTGGAGACGGACACGCGCATCTCTTGGCGTCCGCCGGATGACCTCGATCTGTCCGAGCTGCCCGATGAGTGGTCGACCTTGCGGCGCGATCGCGAGGGTCGTCTGGCGCTGCCGACACAGCAGCCAACGCGCCACGTGGCGCGGCTGATCGAGTGGGCGCGCGAGCGCGGCATCGATGAGATCCCTGACCTCCAGGTCGAGCGGCCCGACCTTGAGGAGATGTACCTCGAACTCGTCGAATCGGGCGAAGCAGGCGCCCACTGATGAGTCCCGGCAACATCTGGCGCACGATTCGGCTGGGGTTCGTGTACATGAACCTCAGTTTGAAGTTCATCTACCGCGAGCCGGCCGCGGCGTTCTTCATCGTCCTCTTTCCGATTCTGTTTCTGATCATCTTCTCCTCATTTCTGACCTTCGAGCTTGACATCCCCGAACAAGCGCAGGGTCAGGTGGCGGCCCTCACGTTCAGCCAGTACTTCGTCGGCGGGATCATCGCTGTGGCGATCTTCGGCACCTCGTTCAACCTGTTGGGCAACACGCTCGCGATTCAGCAGTTCGACGGCACGCTGAAACAGCTGGCGGCGACGCCGTTGCCCAAGACCTCGTTCTTCATGGGACTGGTCGGCACGGCGCTGGTCTACACGTTTTTCCAGCTGGTCGTGATGATCACGCTGGGCGTCGTCGCCTACGACGTGCAACTGCCCGACGCCGACGGTTGGCTGACGCTTGTCTGGATCGTCCTGCTCGGCGTGCCCGCGGGTTGCGTGATGGGCGTCGCGATTACGGCGATCATCCCGTCGATCCGCGCCGCGCCGGCGATCATCCAGTTGCCGTTTCTGGTCTTTCAGTTCATCTCAGGCGTGTTCTTCACGCTCTCGTCACTGCCGACCTGGCTGCAATGGATCGCAGGCATGTTTCCGTTGCGCTGGCTGGCGCAGGGTCTGCGATCAGTGTTTCTGCCCGACGGCTACAAGTTCGCTGAGCCGGGCATGAGCTGGCAGCTCGAACTCGCCGCGCTCGTACTGGGCGTCTGGATCGTGGGCGGGCTTGCCTTGGCCTTGTTGACCTTCAAGTGGGATCGCTCAGTCTGAGCGGTTCGACCAGCTTGAACGGCGTCGGCGCGAACGTTCGGCGGCTTGGTTCTGTCGACGCTGCGCTTCCAGCATCGCCTCATGAATGTCGGCGGTGCGGTCGCCGCCGCGCGATTCGACCTGTCGTCGTCCGCGACCGAACTCGGCGGCGCGGTGGAACTCGTCCGAGCGTTGGGAGGCCTCGACATCGGCGCCGGTCTGTCGACGCGCGCGCTCAATCGCGTCGCTGGTGCTGGGCGCGAGGCTGGTGTTGTCGGTCAGGCTGTCGGCGAGGAACCCCGACGCCTCGCCGTGCATCTCCAGCTCATGACGCATCACCGACTCCGCGCCCATGACGTGCAGCTGTCGCAGCAGCCACTCTTCGACGCGGTGAATCCCGCGGCCGGCGAAGGTGCGATCGCCGCCGAAGAGGAAGCGCAGCGGCCGCAGCAGGACGACGACCAGAATCTCACCGAGGGCGATGACGAGCATCTCAGCGTTTCCGTTTCGAGCTCAGCAGCGACTACGCCGGGCGGCGGAAGCGCAGCGCGACCGCCATGGGGATTTCAGGCAGGACATTCCACATCAGTCGCGAGTCCTCCATCGACTGTTGCGGGGCGGCAAGTTCTTCCATGCCGTCGAGCACGAGTCCGGCGGCGAAGGCGTCGCTGAGCATCTCGCTGAGCGGCCGATGGAAGTAGATCTGCGGTTCTTTCTGGGCGGTGTTTGTCACACCATGCGTGACATAACGCGACAAGTAGCGGGTAATCGTCAGGCCGTGCGGTTCGTCGTCGCTCTCTGACTTGGCGAACTTGTAGCCGGCCGTCGCGTAGCCGGGATGGAGCGTCACGACGACGAAGGCGCCGCGCGGCTTGAGCACGCGCCAGGCGCCGCCGAACATCGGTCGCAGCAGCGGCATCGACATCACGCCCATGATGCAGACGGCCGCGTCGAACGGCCCGCCGCAGTTGACGATCGCACGCTCGTCGGTGGCGTCGACGACCTCGTAGCTGACGTCGACAGGTTGGTCGGCGATCGTCTCGGTGCGCCGTTCGGCGTGGGCGATCAGCGCCGGCGCCAGATCGGTCGCCACGACGCGCATGCCCTGGCGTCCGAGGCGACGGGCGAAGCCGCCGTTGCCGCAGGCGAATTCGATCACGCTTGCGCCGTGCTCGAGTCCGAGGAGCCGCTCGGCGGCGGGCGCGAAGACGCCGTGATGGAACTCGTCGCCCTGGTCGCCCCAGCGCTCGTCGAAGAAGTCGGCGCCGCGCTGCCAACCGTCGAGCACCTGTTGGCGCAGCTCGGCGAGTCGGTCGTCAGCGTGTTCAGGTGATTGCTGAGCGGGCGGTTGGGTCATGCCGACAGGCTATCGCGACATCGTCGGCGCCGCGCGGAGACCCCTCACCCTGTCCCTCTCCCCAACGGGGAGAGGGTATGGCTGGCTGGTTCCCTTTCCAACGGGGAGAGGCTGCGAGTGGTTGACGCTCTCGTCAGCGGGGAGGGGGTGCGAGAGGTTGACGCTCTGGGCAACGGGGAGTCCCCGCTCCCCTGCGGGGAGAGGGCAGGGGTGAGGGGCATCTGAGCCAGTGCGGCCGCAGTCGTTGTCTGTCTTGTGATCGTGTGCTATGAGGACTAGCCTCCGCGCAACCGATTCAGATCGAATGCAGTCCCGGAGACAGATCATGACCGAACGCAACTACTGGCAGCGGATGCGACGCAGGCAAATGAGCAGGCGGGCGCTGCTGCGCGCCTCGGGACGCGCCGGCGTCGGCGCAACGGGTCTGGCATTGGTCGGTTGCGGCGACGATGACGACGACAGCGCCGCGCAGGTCGCCCAGCAGAGTCGACAGGGGCAACAGGCTGCGTCCACTCAGGAGACCACCCAACAGGCGGAGGCTGATGCCGAGCAGCGTGCTGGTCAGGCGGATGCGCAGGAACAGACGGCCGAGGAGTCCGCGGAGGCGCAGCGACAGGCAGCGGTCTCGCAGATTGTCCGCGGCGGCGATCTGACATTTTCCACACCTGCGGCGACCCACGACTACTTTGACCCCGGCCGCGGCGTCTTCGGTCCGACGCAGTTCTGGATGGGGTTCTACATGAACTACCTCATCCGCTATCGCAACAAAGAACAGGACATCGTCGAACCCGACATCGCCTCACTGCCCGAAATTCCTGATGACGAGACGTACATCTTCAGGATTGATCAGGGCGCGCGATTCTGGGATCAGTATCCGACTGAAGGGGGTCGTCTGGTCACGGCAGAGGACATTCGCGTCAACTATCAACGCCAGATTGACGGCGTCGACGCGTCGGGCGCCGAAGACGGCACCTTCCTCGGCGCCGGCGCCTTCCGTCGCACTACGTCAATGGACGTGCCCGACGAAACCACATGGGTGGCCAGAACGGACGGTCCCGACGCCACTTGGATCGGCGTGCCGCTGCGGCCGTTCAGTTGGATCACGAGCCCGGAGGCGATCAGTGAGTTTGGCGACCGTTGGCGTGACGAGGCGGCCAATGTCGACCTCTCTTCGGGCACGGGTATGTTCATCCCGCACAGCTACGACCCCGACATTGGGATCAGCATGTCGCGCAATCCGAACTACTGGAAGATGGGGGTCGACGGACAACCGTTGCCGTACTACGACAGCGTGACGCTGGCCAACATGGAAGATCCGACGACAATCGAAGCCGCGTATCGAGGCCGTGAGATTCTCAATGGACGCTTCCCGCTCTCGACGCTCCAGGCGGAGGGCATCATTGAGGACTTCCCCGATCACAACAACGGCCAGATCGCATTCGGCTTCACGATCATCACGCTGGTCAACTACAACGCTGACTGGCCGGGGGAGGATGGCTTGGGTAATCCCTGGGTCGATCGGCGCTTCGCGCAGGCGCTGCATGTCGCGGTTGACCCGTATCTGATGATTGACACCGTCTATCTCGGTTCCGGCAAGCCGACCGGCTTGCACGACACGCCCTGGTACAGCTCCTATTGGGCGATTCCCGAGGAAGAGCTGCTGCAGACGCCTGGTTATCGTCCTGACCGTGATACTGATGTGGCTGAGGCGCGGGCGCTGCTCGATGCGTCCGGCTACGACAAGAGCCGCGGCCTGCGGATGATCGCTCCTGACATTTGGGAAGGGACCTATCCCGGGGTGCTCGAGACTGAGGTGGCGATGTACCGAGAAGCGCTCGACCTCGAGGTCGAGTTCGATGTGCAGCCGTACACGGTGATTCTGCAGCGGTTCGTCGATGGCACCTATCCGGGCAGCGGTCCGCAGTGGGGCAACCCGCCAGCGGAACTCGATCCGACCGCGCCCTACAACGACTTCTTCACGCCCGAAGGTTCGGTCAACACCTTGTACTACGACTACGAACCAATGGCCGACATCGCGCGGACGATGCGCCGCACCCTGGACAAGGAAGCGCGGCTCGAGATGTCGCACACGGCGCAGCGCATCCTGTTGGGTACGCATCCCGACCATGGGCTGGACGGGATCACTACGCTGCCCGGCGTGATGAACGGCATCTCGCCCGTGCTCTGGTGGCCCTTTGTGCACCACAGCTCGGACAGTCTCCAGTTCGCGCACGCCAGTCACCGTTACGACGAGACCTGGATCGACGTCAATCATCCCGACTATCCGGCCTAGCGCGGGCGTTGATTGCGTTGTGATCGTGTGGTAATGGCGCTAGCCTCCGCGCAATTGGTTTAGGTCGATTGCATTCCGGGAGGCAGATCATGACCGAACGCAACTACTGGCAGCGGATGCGACGCAGGCAAATGAGCAGGCGGGCGCTGCTGCGCGCCTCGGGACGCGCCGGCGTCGGCGCAGCTGGTCTGGCGCTGGTCGGTTGCGGCGACGATGACGACGACAGCGTCGCGCAGGTCGTCCAGCAGCAACAGCAACAGCAACAAGCCATGCAGCAGCAGGGGCAGGCGCAGCCTCAGCAGCAGCAAGCGATGCAGCAAGAAGACGACGCCGACCAGCAGGCCGATCAGGTCGAGCGGCAAGAGGACGACGAACCCGAACAGCAGGTTGTTTCGGACGTTCCGCAGCCGCAATACGGCGGCACCCTGAGGGTCTCGGGACCGGTCAGCACCCACGACTACTGGGACCCGCACCGCGGCGTCTTCGGTCCGACGCAGTTCATGCACGGCTGGGTCTACAACTACATCATCCGCTGGAAGAACAAGGAACGGGCGGAGATGGAGTATGACCTCGCCAGTCTGCCCGAGATCCCCGACGGGACCACCTACCTCTTCACGGTGACCGACGGCGCTCGTTGGCACGACGAGTTCCCGACCGAGGGCGGTCGCGCCGTCACGGCCGAGGACCTGCGCTTCAATATCCAGCGCCAGAAAGACGCCTTCGACTCAACCGGCGTCGAGGACAGCACCTTCCTCTCGTCAACGAGTTGGCGCAAGATCGAGTCTGAGGAGGCCGTCGACGAGTCGACGCTGCGAATCACTTCCGGCGGCGTCGACTCGACCTTCCTCTCGGCCTCGTTCCTGAACCCGTTCGGTTGGCAGGCCGCTCCCGAGGGGATTCAGGCCTGGGGATTGGACACCGACCTCTGGCGCGACGAACAGACCGAGCTGCGCGTCGCCGGCTCGGGGCCGTACATCGCGGAGTTCTTCGATCCCAACGAGCGCTTCAGCGTGCGGCGGAATCCGGACTACTGGAAGTTCGACGCCTGGGGCAACCAGATTCCGTATCCGGACGCGTTTGAGTACGTCAACCTGTTCGACGAGACCGCGACCGAGACGGCGTTCCGCTCCAAGCAGATCGATACGGTCGGCCTGAACATCGCCCGCGTCGACTCGCTGGTCAACGACTTCCCCGATCTCGATCGGCGCGTTACACCGGGCGGGTTCACGATTCAGTGCCGGACCAACTTCAATCCTGACTGGCCCGGCGAAGACGGCCAGGGCAATCCCTGGCTCGACCGTCGGATGTGGGCCGCGTTCCACATCGCGACTGACCGTTATCTGATGATCGACACGGTCTATCTCGGCTCGGCGAAGCCGTCGGCCCTGCCCGAGACGCCGTGGTTCAGCTCATTCTGGGCGCCGTCGGAAGAAGACCTCATCACCTGGCCGGGCTATCGGCCTGACCGCGACGCGGAGCTGCAGCAGGTCAGCGAACTGATGGACGCGACCGGCTTCCGCGACACGGGACGCGTGCTCGACATCATCCTGCCCGACGTCTGGGAGGAGCGCTACCCGGGCATCACCGAGACGACGAAGGGCATGTACGAGTCGGCGATGGGCATCGAGCTCAAGATCGACATTCAGCCCTACACGGTGATTCTGCAGCGGCTGGTGGAGGGCACCTATCCGGGCGACGGTCCGAGCTGGACGAATCCGCCCGCCGACCTCGATCCGACCAGCACCTGGCTCAACGGCCGCGTGCCGGGCGGCTCGTCGAACCTCTACCACTACGAGCACCCGCGCGTGACCGAGCTCGCCGAGCAGATGAAGGTCACGCTCGACCTCGAGGACAAGAAGGTCATGGGCGACGAGATCGTCGAGATCATGATGGGCGTCCACCCGGATACCGGCTGGGACGGCATCGCGCCGTCGATCGGCGTGATGAACCCGATTTCGCACTCGGTCAACTGGCCCTGGTACCACCCCGAGCCGGACATCTACCAGTTCGCCCACGCGGGACACCGCTATGACACGGGCTGGCTCGACACGTCGCACCCCGACTACCCGGCCTAGTCGGCCGTCGTCGGACGGGTCGGCCAGACTCCACACAGGGGGCGACTTCGGTCGCCTCCTGTGTCGTGGTTTGCTCTGCAGGGGTAATCGTGGTTACAATTGCGCCCACTTGTATCCGCTCCAGGCGAGCGCGAGGAGGAGTCACATGGCAGAGCGAAACTACTGGCAGCGCATGCGCCGCAATCGGGTGAGCAGGCGCGCGCTGTTGCGCGCCTCGGGACGCGCCGGCGTCGGCGCGGCGGGCCTCGCGTTGGTCGGTTGCGGCGACGATGATGACGACAGCGTCGCGCAGGTCGTTCAGCAGCAACAGCAACAGCCGCAAGCCATGCAGCAGCAGGGGCAGTCGCAACCTCAGCAGCAGCAAGCGATGCAGCAAGAAGGCGACGCCGACCAGCAGGCGGATCGCGCCGATCAGCAAGAGGACGACGAACCCGAACAGCAGGTTGTGTCGGACGGTCCGCAGCCGCAATACGGCGGCATCGTGCGGCGCGCGTCGACGATCGAGACGCATGACTACTGGGACCCGCACCGCGGCGTGTTCGGTCCGACGCAGTTCATGCACTCGCTGCTCTACAACAACCTGATTCGCTGGAAGAACAAGGAAAAGTCGGAGATGGAAGCCGACATCGCGTCCTTGCCCGAGAACCCCGACGAGACGACCTACATCTTCAACATCAACCCGCGCGCCCGCTGGCACGACGCCTATCCGACCGAAGGCGGCCGCAACATCACGGCTGAGGACATCGTCGTCAACGTCGACCGCAACACGGCCGGCGTCGACTCGACCGGCGCGGAGGATGGTTCGTTCCTCGGACTCTCCAGCTGGCGCAAGATCGCCTCAGTCGAGGCAGTCGACGACCTGACCCTGCGCACGACGTCGGACGGGATCGACTCGACCTATCTCTCGGCGACCTTCCTGCGCCCCTTCGGATGGATGGCGGCGCCCGAGGGCATTCGCGAGTGGGGCACCGAGTCGGACGTTTGGCGCGACGACCCGACCACGCTGCGCGTGGCGGGCTCGGGACCGTTCATCGCTGAAAGCTTCGAGCCGACGGAAGTCTTCGTCGCCAATCGCAACGCGGACTACTGGAAGGACGACCCCTGGGGTCGGCAGCTGCCCTACATCGACCGTTTCGAGTACTACAACCTGTTCGACGAGACGGCGATCGAGACGGCCGTGCGGTCAAAGGAGCTCGACGGCGCCTGGTTGAACATCAGCCGCGTCGAGTCGTTGCTCAACGACTTCCCGCAGATGCAGCGCAACACGGTCGGCGGCGGTTTCACGATCATGATCCGCACCAACTACAACCCCGACTGGCCGGGTGAGGACGGCGAAGGCAACCCGTGGCTCGACCGCCGCGTCGCCGCCGCCTTCCACCTGGCGACTGACCGCTACCTGATGATCGACACGGTCTATCTGGGTTCGGCGAAGCCGTCGGTGCTGGAGGAGATTCCCTGGTTCTCGACCTTCTGGTCGCCGAGCGGCGAGGAGATTACCGACATCCCCGGCTTCCGCGCCGACCGCGAGCAAGATCTGCAGGAAGCAAACGAGCTGATGGACGCCTCGGGCTTCCGCGACACGGGCCGCTCGATCTACCTCTTCGCGCCCGACGTCTGGGAGCAGCGCTACCCGGGCATCGTCGAGACGTCGAAGAACATGTACGAGGGCTCGCTCGGCGTGGGGATCGAGATCAGCATCGACCCGTACACGGTGCTGCTCCAGCGGCTCGTCGACGGCACCTCGACCGGGCAGATTCCCTGCTGGACCAACCCGCCCTCCGACCTCGACCCGACGAGCTACTGGCTCAACGGCCGCGTGCCGGGCGGGTCGGCCAACTTCTACAGCTACGAGAATGCGCGCGTGACCGAGATCGCCGAAGAGATGAAGGTCACGCTCGACATCGAGGCCAAGGGCGAGCTGGCGCGCGAGATGGTGCAGCTGCAGCTGGGCATCCACCCCGACTACGGCTGGGAGTCGCTCTCGCCGGGCTTGGGCGTGATGAATCCGGTCTCGAACGAGGCTTCATGGCCGTACTACCACGTGCAGCCTGACGGCTACCAGTTTGCGCATCAGGGTCCGAAGATCGTCGAGGACATGTGGCTCGACACCACGCACGAGGACTACCCCGCCTAGTCTGCTCTGCGCTGAATCGTCGACGCGCTCAGCGAGAGCTGGGCGCGTCGGCGTCTTCAGGTCCTCTCGCGCCTTCCCGTAGTTCTCCCATCAGCAACTCACTGTGGATCGATTGACACCGATGGTGTCAATTGGCTTACACTCTGTCAATCCCAACCTGAGCGAGCCAACTGGAGGTGACGGATGAGCGAGCGCAACTACTGGCAACGGATGCGGCGTCGACGGCTGAGTCGACGCGCCTTGTTGAGCGCCTCGGGACGCGCCGGCGTCGGCGCGGCGGGACTGGCGTTGGTCGGCTGCGGCGATGACGATGATGACGGCCAGCAGGCGGTCGCGCAGAGGACGCAGCAGGACACGACGCAGGACCAGCCGACCGATCAGCAAGGCGGCCAGCAGGCGGGGCAGCCGAGCGGGCAGGATCAACCCGATCCCGACCAGCGAGCCGATCAGGCCGATAGGCAAGAGGAGCCTGAAGACCAAACGGTTGAGCAGACGGTCAGCCCGATTGTCCGCGGCGGCGAGCTGCGCTTCTCGACGCCGGCGGCGACGCACGACTACTTCGACCCGCACCGCGGCGTGTTTGGGCCCACCCAAAACTGGATGGGCTTCTACATGAACTACCTGATTCGCTGGGCCAACAAGGAACAGGGGATCCTGCAGGAAGACATCGCGTCATTGCCGGAGATTCCCGACAACGAGACCTACATCTTCCGCATCGACCAAGGCGCGCGCTATTGGGATCAGTACCCAACCGAGGGCGGTCGATTGGTCACCGCCGACGACGTTCGCCAGAACTTTCAACGGCAGATTGACGCCGTCGACGCGACGGGCGTCGAAGACGGCACCTTCCTCGGCGCGTCGTCGTTCCAGAAGACGTCCTCAATGGACGTTCCCGACGACACAACCTTCGTCGCCAGGACTGACGGTCCCGACGCCACCTGGTTAGGCGTGCCGCTGCGACCGTTCAGCTGGATCACGAGTCCCGAGGCGATCGCTGAGTTTGGCGACAAGTGGCGAGACGAGCCGACCAACGTCGAACTCTCCTCGGGCACGGGGATGTTCATCCCGCAGTCGTTCGATCCCGACATCGGGATCGACATGATCCGTAACGACAACTACTGGAAGATGGGCCTCGACGGACAGCCGCTGCCGTACTACGACAGTGTGACGTTGTCGAACATTCCCGATCCGACAACTGTTGAGGCGGCGTACCGCAGTAAGGACATCTACATCGGCGGATTCCCGCTCTCGACGGTGCAGGCTGAATCGATCCTCAACGACTTCCCCGACCATGGCTCGGGCAGCATCGCGTTCGGCTTCACGATCATCACGGGCGGCGCCAACTACAACCCCGACTGGCCCGGCGAAGACGGCCTGGGCAATCCCTGGCTCGACCGCCGCTTCGCCCAGGCGCTGCACGTGGCCGTCGACCGGTATCTGATGATCGACGCGGTCTATCTGGGTTCGGGCAAGCCCTCGGGCATGGGCGAAACGCCCTGGTACAACGGATACTGGGCGATCCCCGAGGATGAGCTGCTGCAGACACCCGGCTATCGACCTGATCGCCAGGCCGACATCGCCGAGGCGCGGGCGCTGATGGACGCGACCGGTTACGACCGCAGCCGCGGCCTGACGCTGATCGCTCCCGACATTTGGGAAGGCACCTATCCGGGCATCCTCGAGACCGAGGTCAACATGTACCGCGAGGCGCTCGATCTCGAGGTGCGCTTCGACGTGCAGCCGTACACGGTCATTCTGCAGCGCTGGATCGAGGGCACGTACCCCGGTCAAGGTCCGCAGTGGACGAACCCGCCGTCGGACCTTGATCCGACGACGTCGTACAACAACAACTACGTGCCCGGCGGCAGCACCAACAACCTGGCCTACGACTACTGGCGCACGACCGAAATCGCCAATGAGATGCAGGTCACGCTGGATCAGGAACGTCGGCAGGAGCTGGCCCACGAGGCGCAACGCATCCTCCTGGGCACGCATCCCGACCACGGATTGGACGGGATCGCCAACAGTCCGGGCGTGATGAACGGCATTTCGCCGGCGATCTGGTGGCCGTTCGTCGAGCGCAGCGCTGACACGCTGCAGTTCGCCCACGCGAGCCATCGCTACGACGAGACCTGGGTCGACACGACGCACCCCGACTACCCGGCCTAACAGCCACGAACGGAACCGTACGGAGCGGACAGCGCGATGCAGCGATATCTCATCCAACGCCTGATCCTCGTGATCCCGACGCTCTGGTTGGTGATCTCGCTGCTCTTCCTGGCGCTGCGCGCCCTGCCCGGCGACTTCGTCACGCGCAAGCTGTCGAATCTCGAAAATCAGGGCGCCGAGCAGCGTCAGCAGGAGATCATCGGCTTCGTCGAAATCGAAGACACGACCCACCGCGTGATCGCCGGCGACACGCTGGAATCAATCGCGCTGGGCGAGGAGACGACGGTCTCCGATCTGCTGGCGTTGAATCCCGACCTTGACACATCGGCCGAGCTGCGGCCTGGGACTCAGGTGGTGCTGATTCCTGGCGAGCTGCTGGAACAGGTGGCGATTGCGAAGAGCGTGTCGTTGCCTGAAGAATCGGAGTTGGGAGTCCAACTCCTGATTGATCGCAACCCTGAGATCAACTTCCCGCTCTACAAGGGCAAACCGTACGCCGAAACGGGAACGATCCTGACGCTGCGCACCAGTCAGACGCTGACTGAGCTGGCGTACGTCAACCGGATTGAGGCGAGCGACATCCTCGCGGTCAATCCGACCGGCAGCGAGAGCAATCCCGACGGCGAGCTGACCGCTGAAACGCAGCTCGTGCCCACGGCGCTGATCGAGGTTGAGGAGGGCGACACGCTGGAGGGGATCGCGGCCGCCTTCGGGCGCGACATCGATGCGATGACGTCGGCCAACCGCGGGATCGGAGCGACCGATCCGCTCGAGGCCGGTCAGATGGTGTTGATCCCGTCGGACCGCATCGTCACGCCGACGACGAAGATCACCGAGGCGAACATTCGTCATCGCCTAGGGATCGACAAGCCGCTGGGCACGCAGTATCTGGAGTTCCTCTGGGAGACGATTCGCTTTAGGTTCCGTGAATCGTTCCAGACCAATGAGGGATCGCTCGACATATTCCTGCGCGCCCTGCCGCGGACGCTGCACTTGAACGTCTATGCGCTGATCGTGGCTCTGATCATCGCGTTGCCGGTCGGCGTGCTCTCGGCGATGCGGCAGGACCGACCGCTCGACTACGGACTGCGCGGCTTCGCGATTTTGGCCCTGGCCGCGCCCTCGTTCTGGGTCGCGACGATGTTGATCTTCGTCGTCACGCCGGGCGGGATCTCTGAGAGCGGCATCTTCGCGATCCCGCTCACCTCGGAGGAGGCGAGATCGATCTTCTCAGACTTTGGGGGCGCCCTGGCGCTGTACAGCATCCCCGCGGTCGCGGGCGGCATCGCCGCCGGCGCCGGTCTGATGCGGATTACGCGATCCGAGCTGCTCGAGGTGCTGCGTCAGGACTACGTGCGCACGGCGTGGTCGAAGGGGCTGCGCGAGCGCACGGTGATTCGTCGACACGCGATGCGCAACGCGCTCGTCAACGTGATGAGCATCCTCGGCCTGCAGATCGCCGCGCTCGTCGGCGGCAACATCGTGCTCGAGCTGCTCTTCAACATCCCCGGCATCGGACTGCTGCTGATTCAGCGCATCAACCAGGCCGACCTGCCGGTCGTGCAGACGATGGTGTTCTTCTTCGCCTTCTTCATCATCCTCGTCAACATCGTGATCGACATCTCGTACGCGGTGATCGAC
Organism: Dehalococcoidia bacterium; assembly: GCA_965221705.1. Taxonomy (GTDB): domain Bacteria; phylum Chloroflexota; class Dehalococcoidia; order Bin125; family Bin125; genus Bin125. Next base: position 1,449,128 of record OZ244908.1, on the reverse strand, counting down.
CCGCGGATTCGCTTTAACTAACTCGCATCAAGAGGGCCGTTGGCCCCGGAGACGCGCCATGAGCGACGACCAACAGGCTTCGACTCAGCTGCAGGAGTACGCGCAGGCTGAAGGTCTGCGGATCGAGGAGCGCAGCGCTCCACGGATGATCGCCGGCGCGCTGCTCTCCTTCCTGCGCACCAAACCGCTGGGCGCCGGCGGACTCCTGCTCGTGGTGGTCTGGTCGGTGATCGCGGTCGGCACGGTCGGTTCGGGCGGCGGCTGGCTGGGATTGGGCCGCTACGACTCGCAGGACGTGTTTAAGATCGCCAGCACCAACTTCGCCGACGACAAGATGGCCAACGTGCTCGACGGCGAATCGGCCGACATCTCCGATGCGCGGCTGCGCGAGCTGTTGCTCGAGCCGTCGGTCTACGGCGATCTCGCGGCCGATTCGGGCGTGCTTCCCGACATGCTGCTCTACGTCGAAGGGCTGATCGACAGCGGCACGGTGCTCACGCACCTGGCCGAGCTCGACCCCGCCCAGATCGAGATCGCCGACGGACAGATTCGCGATGTCGACGATCTGCTCGCCACCGGCACCAACACGCCGCTAACGACGGCGTCGCTACAGGGACCGTCGGGCAAACACTGGTTCGGCACCGACCGCGCCGGCCACGATCTGTTCTCGCGCGTGACCGAAGGCGCGCGGCTGTCGCTCTACATCGGCTTCTTCGCGACCTTGATTGGCGTCGTCGCCGGGACCGCGATCGGGCTAATCGCCGGCGGGCTGGGCGGCTACATCGACCTCGCGATCAGTCGTCTGATCGACGCCTTGCTCTCGTTCCCGGCGATCGTGCTGCTGCTCTTGCTGCGCTCGGTGACGGAGCCGTCGGCGATCTGGGTGACGCTGGCGCTGTCGGTGTTGGCGGTGGCGCCGGTGCAGCGGATCGTGCGCGGCGCGGTGATCGCGCTGCGCGAGATGCCGTTCGTTGAGGCCGCGCGGACGCTTGGCGCGACCAACGCGCGGATCATGCTGATGCACATTTTGCCCAACATCGTCGCGCCGTTGATCGTGATCTTCTCGATCACGATCGGCGCGTTCATCCTCGCCGAGGCGACGCTGAGCTTCCTCGGTCTGGGCACGCTCGACGTCTCCTGGGGCAAGATGATCGCCGACGGTCGCCAGTTCATCGTGCAGAGTCCGTGGACATCGCTCTTCGCCGGTCTGGCGTTGACCAGCCTGGTCTTCGGCTTCAACGTCCTCGGCGACGCCCTGCGCGACGTCTTCGACCCCCGCCTCCGCGGCAGCCGCTAATCCGCTCTCTGACCTCCCCCTCTGGGGGAGGTTCGAAAAGTCTCTCCTCAACCCTCCCCCTCTGGGGGAGGTGTCACGTAGTGACGGAGGGGGCTCCCTCCACCTTGCCCGCGAGCGCCCCAACGCAGCTGCGCTACACTATCGGAATCGCGGCTCGACACGCCGCTTGAGAGGCAGCGAGATCCTATGAGCGATCGCAACTATTGGCAGCGCATGAAGCGCAATCGGATGAGTCGACGCGCGCTATTGCGCGCCTCGGGACGCGCCGGCGTCGGCGCGGCCGGACTCGCGTTGGTCGGCTGCGGCGACGACGATGACGATGGCCAGCAGGCCGTCGCTCAGCAGCAGCAACAGGCCATGCAGCAGCAGCAGGCGATGCAGCAGCAACAGCAAGCTGACCAGGACGCCATGCAGGCTGATCAGCAGGAAGACGAGCCGCAGCAGCAGCAGGCCATGCAGCAACAGCAGCAGCAGGTCGCGACGGCGAGCAAGTACGGCGGCACGCTGAAGTTCTCGACTCCGGCGGCGACGCACGACTTCTTCGACCCGCACCGCGGCGTGTTCGGCCCCACCCAGTACTGGATGGGGTTCTACATGAACTACATGATCCGCTGGGCCTCGAAAGAGAACGGCATCGTCGAGGAGGACATCACCTCCTTGCCCGAGACGCCCGATGCCGAGACGTACATCTTCAACGTCGACCGCGGCGCGCGATATTGGGACCAATACCCAACTGAGGGCGGCCGCAACGTCACGGCCGGCGACATCGTGGTCAACTTCGATCGCCAGATTGCGGCGCTCGACGCCGAAGGCAACCCCGACGCGCGCTTCCGCGGTCAGGACGCCTTTAAGAAGACGGCGTCCCACGAGGCCGTCGATGACGTCACGTTCATCGCGCGCACGGACGGCCCCGACGCCACCTATCTGGGCGGCACGATCCTGCGGCCCTTCTCGTGGATTACCTCGCCCGAGGGCATCCAGGAGTTCGGCACTCGCTGGCGCGATGAGACCGCCAACGTCGAACTCTCGTCGGGTACCGGTCCGTACATTCCGCAGACGTACGACCCTGACATCGGCATCTACCTCGAGCGCAGCGGCAACTATTGGAAGAACGGCGCCGACGGCGGGCAGCTGCCCTATCCGGACGCTGTCGAGTTCGTCAACCTGACGGACGCGACGGCAGTCGACGCCGCTTACCGCGGCCGCGGGATCGACATCGGCGGATTCCCGCTGTCATCCGTGCAGGTCGACGAGTTGTCCAGCGACTTCCCCAACCACGCGGTCGAGGAAGGCGCGTTCGGCTTCACGATCGTCACGGTCATGGGTACCTATGAGCCCGGTTGGGAAGGCTCGGACGGTCTCGGCAACCCGTATCTCGACCGCCGATTCGCCTACGCGATGCAGGTGGCGGTCGACCGCGACCTGCTGATCGACGCGGTCTACCTGGGCGCGGCCAAGCCGTCGGCGACGCACTTCTGCCCCTGGTTCTCGACCTACTGGACGATTCCGCCGGAGGAGCTGCGCACGGTGCCGGGCTTCCGCCTGAACCGCGACGAGGACATCCAGCTCTGCCGCGAGCTGATCGCCGCCTCGGGCTTCGACACTGACCGCACGGTCACGATCTACATCCCCGACCTCTGGGAGACGACCTACCCGGGCATCTCCGAGACGACGCGGAACATGTACAACGAGGCGTTGGGCTTCAACGTCGAGCTGGACATTCAGCCCTACACGGTGATGCAGGACCGCTACGACAACAAGACGTTCCCCGGCCGCGCGCCGACGTGGACGAACCCGCCGGCCGACCTCGACCCGACGGCGCAGTTCACGCTGTCGCTGAAAGTCGGCGGCGCCTCGAACCTGACTCAGTACAACTACAGTCCGGTCGAGGACATCGTCGACGAGATGCAGGTCACGCTCGACACCGAGCAGCGCCGCGACATGGCGCTCAGGGTGCAGCGGATCGGCCTCGGCGTCGACGAGGAGCACGGTCTCGAAGGTATCTTCGGCTGGTTCGGTGTGATGAACGGCATCGCGCCGACCATCTGGTGGCCGTACGTGAACCGCCCCGATCACACGTGGCAGTTCGCGCACGACTCGCACAACTTCGACACCGCCTGGATCGACACCACGCACCCCGACTTCCCCGCCTAAGCGGATCGGTTTGCGACAACCTGAGCGGGGTTCCGCAGCTCACGCGGAACCCCGCTTGTGCGCCAGCACGAGCCGAGGTCCCTGAGCAGCATGCAGAAGTACCTGATCCGGCGTCTGTTGCTTGTGATCCCCACATTGTGGTTGGTGATCTCCTTGCTGTTCATCGGCCTCAACCTCTTGCCGGGCGACTACGTCACGATCAAGCTGGCGAACCTGGAAGCGACGGGCGCGACCAAGATCGAAGCGGAGATCATCGGCGAGCACGAAGTGCAGCGCACGCTCCACCGTGTGGTTGGCGGCGATTCGTTTGAGTCGATCGCGCTGACATACGGCGTCACCGTTGATGACCTCGCCCGCAACAACCCGAGTCTGGACGTCGACTCCGAGTTGCGTCCAGGATCGACGATTGTCGTGATCGACGGCGAGTTGCTGTCGTCGATCTCCAGGCAGGCGCGGATGGCGTTGCCGGAGAACACGGCGGACGGCGTGGAGTTGCTGCTCGAGCGCAATCCGCAAGTGGAGTTCGGCGATGTCAGCGGCGAACCGTTCGCGCCGGCTGGCGAAATCTTGACGCTCCGAGCGAGCACGACGCTGCGCGAGCTGGCCGAGCTGAATCGCGTCACGCCTGACGACTACGTCAACGTCAACCTCGAAGGCACGCCCGCCAATGAGGACGGCAGCTTGACCATTGACACGCCGCTGCTGCCAGGCCAGAAGTTCATCTCTCCCACGCGTGAGATCACCGAGGCGTCGATTAAGAATCGACTCGGGATCGACAAGCCGCTCGGGATTCAGTACGTGGAGTTTCTCTGGGACACGATTCGGCTGAAGTTCCGACCGTCGTTCCAGACCAACGAGCCGTCGATGGACATCTTCCTGCGCACGCTACCCAGGACGCTGCATCTCAACGTGTACGCGCTGATTGTCGCGATTGTGGTGGCGCTGCCGGTTGGCATCTTCTCGGCGATGCGTCAGGACCAGGCGCCGGACTACTTGTTGCGAGGATTCGCCATCTTCGCGTTGGCGGCGCCGCCATTCTGGATCGCGACGATGCTGATCTTCGTCGTCTCACCGGGATCACTGTTTGACGGCGGGCTGTGGTCGATTCCCTTGGCGGACGAAGAGGCGCGCAGCATCTTCACGTCGGTTGACGGATTCTTCGCGCTGTACACGATCCCCGCGGTCGCGGGTGGAATCGCGGCTGGCGCGGGCCTGATGCGAATCACGCGATCCGAGCTGCTCGAGGTGTTGCGCCAGGACTACGTGCGCACCGCCTGGTCCAAGGGGCTGCGAGAGCGCGCTGTGATTCGTCGGCACGCGTTGCGTAACGCCCTGGTACCCGTGCTCAGTGTGTTCGGTCTCCAGGTCGCCGCATTGGTCGGCGGCAACATCATCCTGGAAGTACTGTTCAACATCCCCGGCGTCGGGCTCGCATTGTTGCAGCGCATTTACCAGGCCGACACGCCTGTAATTCAAACGATGGTCTTCTTCCTCGCGTTGTTTGTGATCATCATCAACATCATTATCGATATCAGTTACGCCCTCATCGATCCGCGTATCCGATACAACTGAAGTGATCGGAACAGTACATCATGAGTGAAGCGCGAGAGGACGCGGTCGAGCAGCAGCTGCCGGTCATTGACGACCTGCGCGGCGAAGAAGTCAGCCCGTTGCGGCGCACGATGCGAGAGCTCGGCCGCAAGCGGTTGGGAGTCGCTGGCGTCGTGCTCGTCGTCCTCTGGAGCGTGATCGCGGTCGGTACCGTTGGCGACGGCGGCGGATGGCTCGGAATCGGCCGATACGACTCTCGCGATGTCTTTGAGATCGCGTCGACGAAGTATGCGGATGATCGACTGGCCGACGCGCTCGCCGGTGTCAGCGCCAGCGTGTCTGCTAACGAACTGCGGGACATTGTCAGCGATCCCAGCATCTTTGGCGGGCCCGCCGCCGACGTCAACGTCCAGGATGAGATGGTGGAGTACGCGCTGGGTCGTGTTGAAGCGGGCACGTTGCTGGACTGGCTGGTTGAGGAAGAGCAGATCGCGATACAGGATGGGATGATCGTCGATGTCGACAGTCTGCTCGCCGCAGGCACGGACAACCCATTGACGTCGGCGTCGCTCCAGGGTCCGTCCGGCGCCCATTGGTTTGGCACCGACCGCGCCGGGCACGACCTGTTCTCACGCGTCACGGAAGGCGCTCGATTGTCGCTCTACATCGGCTTCTTCGCCACGCTGATTGGCGTCGGCGTCGGCACCATGATCGGCCTCGTCGCCGGTTCGTTGGGCGGTACGGTCGACCTCGCCGTCAATCGAATCATGGACGCGATTCAGTCGTATCCGCCGATCGTGTTCCTGTTGTTGATCGCCTCATTGACCGATCCATCGGCATTGTGGGTCACGCTGGCGCTGTCTGTGCTCGGTGTGGCGCCGACGAATCGGATCGTGCGCGGCAGCGTGATCCAGATTCGTGAGATGCCATATGTCGAGGCGGCGCGGACGCTGGGCGCGTCGTCGGTTCGGATCATGGGATTCCACATCTTGCCCAACATCTTCGCGCCGCTGATTGTGATCTTCTCGATTACGCTCGGCGCGTTCATTCTGGCCGAGGCGGCGCTCAGCTTCCTCGGACTGGGCACGCTCGATGTCTCCTGGGGCAAGATGATCGCCGACGGTCGACAGTTCATCGTCTACTCGCCCTGGACTTCGCTTTGGGCGGGATTGGCGCTGACGTCGCTGGTGTTCGGCTTCAATGTCCTCGGCGACGCGCTGCGCGACGTGCTGGATCCACGGCTTCGCGGCAGCCGCTGAGCCTCGGACTCGTCTGTCCTGTTCGCCAACCCTCGTTCCAGTTCGTTACCTTCTACAGCGACATCGACGCTGCGCGTAGAGGAGGCGACGAATGGCGGATCTCTCAGGCAGAGTGGCATTCATCACTGGCGCCGGCTCAGGCATTGGCCAGGGCACGGCGGTGCGACTGGCGCGCGATGGCGCAGACATCTGCATCGCCGATATCGACCTTGACGGCGCAGCGGAGACGGCGTCAATGGTGCGCGAGTTTGGGCGCTCGGCGCATGTCGTCCGCTGCAACGTCGCTTCAAAGGACCTGGTTCAACAGGCGACCGCCGAGTGCGTGTCGGAGCTGGGCGGTCTCGACATCGCCGTGGCCAACGCCGGCATCGGACGCGGCGGCTCGGTGCTCGAGATGGAGCTCAAGGACTGGCAGGACCAGCTCGACATCAATCTGACCGGCGTGTTCCTCACCGTGCAGGCTGCGGCGCAGCGCATGGTCGAGCAGGGCAGCGGCGGACGAATCGTCTGCATCTCATCGCTCGCGGCTCTCAACACGAGCGAGATGATGTGGAGCTACTCGGCGACCAAGGCGGGCGTCGCGATGATGGTGCGCGGCTGGGCTGGCGATCTGGGGCGTCATGGAATCAACGTCAACGCGATCGGCCCGGGCGTGATCGACACGCCGCTCGCTCACGCGCTCGCCGGCGACGAGGGCGGTCCGATTCGCACGGCGCTTGAGGCGACGACGCCGCTGGGTCGGTCGGGTCGACCCTCAGATATCGCCGGACTGATCGCGTTTCTCGTTGGTCCCGACGCGGACTTCATGAGCGGCAGCTATCTGGTCATGGACGGCGGCCTCCGGGACGCTCGCGGCGGCGGGCTGTTCGACGATCCCGAATCGCCGATCGGTCAGGAGCGGGCGCGTCACATGCAGACCAGTCTCGAGCGCAATCAACGCTTGCAACCGCTGATCGACGAGCGTTAGTCACGGCTGGAGGCTGTCGATGCCAGAGGTTTCGAGTATTCCCTCTGAGGCGCGCGCGATGGTGCTCACCGGCGTGCGGCGTCTTGAAATGCAGCGCTTCCCGATCCCGGAGATCGGGCCCGACGATGGGCTGCTGCGGATGGAGGTCTGCGGCATCTGCGGCTCGGACTACGAGCAGTTCAACGGGGAGTTCTCGGCGCGCTTTCCTGTGATTCCCGGGCATGAGCCGGTCGGTCGCATTGCCGCATTGGGCGACCGCGCGCGTGAGCGTTGGGGCGTCGAGGTGGGCGACCTCGTATCGGTCGAGCCGGGCGTTCGCTGCGGACGCTGTCAGGCGTGTCTCGATGGTCGACAGTGCCTCGATGGCGCGGGCATCGGCTACACGCTGACCGATCGCGCGCCCGGACTCTGGGGCGGCTACGCCGAGTACCTCTATCTGCACCGTTCGACTGTGATGCATCGGATGCCCAATGACATGCCGCCGAGATTGGCGGCGCTGTACAACCCGCTCGGCGCAGGCTTCGCCTGGGCGGTCAACGCGACCAGCCTGCAGGTCGGGCAGAGCGTCGTCGTGCTCGGCTCGGGACAGCGTGGGATCTGTTCAATCGTCGCCGCGCGAGCCGCTGGGGCCGGAACGATCATTGCTACTGGGCTTGGCCGCGACGAGCACAAGCTCGCCCTGGCTCGAGACTTCGGCGCCGACGTGACGCTCGTGGCCGACGCAGAGCCGGTCGTCGAGCGCGTGCTCGAGGCGACCGACGGCCGCGGCGCGGATGTCGTGATCGACGTGACACCATATGCGACCGACCCGGTCTCCGATGCGATGCGCATGGCGCGCCGCGGCGGGACGGTGGTGCTCGCGGGACTCAAGGGCGGACGCCGCGTTCCCGAGTTCAACTCGGATGACATCGTGACCAGACATCTCACGGTCAAGGGAGTCTTTGGCGTCGATCACGAGTCGTTCGTGCAGGCGATCGAGACGATCCGTTCAGGTCGATTCCCGCTTGAGCGGCTGCACACGCACGCCTTTGCGTTGGAGGACGCCGCGACGGCGATCGACACGCTTGCCGGAGAGACCGGCGAGCCGGCGGTCAACGTCACGATTGAGCCTTGGCTGTAGGGCTGTTCGCCGCCGATGCAAGAGCATTGGCGGGCATGTCCGTTACGCTTGCACCAGGTGAACCGTCGACCAGGGCGGTCAGCCGGCATCGCCCGGCGACTGTGTACGTCTCGAACCACAAGGGGGAATCCCGATGGCCGAACTCTCGATCAGCGATCAGATTGTCCTGCTGGGACTCGGAGAGGACGGCGTGCTCGAGCGGCCGTACGACGGTCGATTGGACTACGCGATCGCCGGCGCGTCGCTGCTTGACCTGTCATTCTTCGGACGGATTGACACTGACCCCAACCGACTGTTCATCATCTCGGCCGATCCGACTGGCAATCCATTGCTCGACAGCGTGCTGCACCAGATCAACTCTGAGCACGCGAACCAGCCGATCTCATTTTGGGTCTCCGAGATCGCCCGCTACGCGCTGGTGCTCAGGCAACAGATCATCGAGGATCTGCTCGATCGCGGCATCATCGAGCGCGAAGCGGGCCGCAAGCTGATCGTGCTGAAATCGGAGAAGTTCCCGCCCACCAATCCGCAGGTCGTGCGCGACATCCAGCGCAAGTTGATCGACACATTGCTGTCGGACGAGATTCCCGATCCTGAGACGGTGGCGTTGATCGGACTCGCCCGAGCGAGTCGACTGTTGGAGTTGCTGCTGCCTCGCGAGCATTTGGAGCGCGTCGAAGAGCGGGTCGAGCAGCTGGCGCGGATGGACCTGATCGGTATGAGCGTCAACCGCACGCTCGACGAGATCTCGGCCGCCGTCGCCTTGGCGGTGCCAGGACTCTAGACCTGAGATCGCGCTCGACGATCCGCAAGCTGACGGGAGGCTGCCGTGGACTGGAATGACACACCTGAACAGGCCGCCTTTCGCGACCAGGTGTCGACGCTGATCGCCGAGCGTCTGCCGCAGCGCTATCGCGACCTCGCGGCGCGCGGCTCGATGCCTGAACGGGTGTGGGAGAACGACCGCAAGTCGGATCAGCCCAACGAGCGCAGCGCCGCGATCGACTGGCACGCGGCGCTCGCCGAGCGGCGCTGGGTCGCGCCGCACTGGCCGACCGAGTACGGCGGCGGCGGTCTGACCTCGATGGAGCAGTTCATCTTCAATCAGGAGTTGGCTGAGGCCGGCGCGCCGGGCGTCGGCGGGTCGGGCGTCAACATGCTTGGACCGACGTTGATCGTGCATGGGTCGGACGAACAGAAAGAGAAGTACCTGCCGCCGATTCTCGACGGCGGCGTGACCTGGGCGCAGGGATACAGCGAGCCCGGCTCGGGCTCCGACCTCGCCTCGCTGACGACCCGCGCCGTGCGCGACGGCGATGACTTCGTCATCAACGGTCAGAAGATCTGGACATCGGCCGCGCACACCGCCGATGCGATGTTCGCCCTCGTCCGAACCGATCCCGACGCGCCCAAGCATCGCGGTATCTCGTTTGTCATGATCGATGACATCAAGACGCCCGGCATTACGGTGCGACCGCTGATCAACATCAACGGCGATCACTACTTCAATGAGGTGTTTTTCGAAGACGTGCGGATTCCGGCCAGCAATCTGGTCGGCGAGCTCAATCGTGGTTGGTACGTCGGTATGACGCTGCTCGACTTCGAGCGCTCGAACATCGGCGGCGCGGTCGCGGCGCGGCGTCAGCTGCGCCAGCTGATCACGCATATTCAGCAGAACGCGCAGGGCGCGCGAGAGCGACTGACGCCTGAGCTGCGCCAGGAAATCGTCGACCGCTGGGTCGAAACAGAAACGCTGTATCAGTTCAGCTTCCGCATCATCTCGATGCAGGCGTCGGGGCTGGTGCCGAACTATGAGGCGTCGACGGCGAAGCTGTTCGCGTCGGAGTTGAGTCAGCGTTTGGCGCAGACCGCGACCAAGGTGTTCGGTCTGCACGCGCAGCATTGGTCGGGCGCGGTGCCGGCGAGCACGTTCACGCGCAACTATGTCGGTATGGTCCCCGCGACCATCCGCGGCGGCACCAGCGAGGTTCAGCGCAACGTCATCGCAACCAGAGGCCTGGGCCTCCCCCGGGCGTAGTTCGCCCTTCAATCTGCCACTTGCGTCGATTGACTTCGGACGCCTTACCCTGCCTTGTCAGTTGGACGATTCTGACCGGGGAGGTCGGCCATGAGTGACGTGCCGCAGACGGATCAGCACCTGCTGGATGGCGTGAGGGTGGTTGAGATCGGCGATGAGGTGTCGGCGTATGCCGGCCGCCTGTTGGCTGGACTCGGAGCGGATGTGATCAAGGTTGAGCCGCCGCAAGGCTGCTCGACGCGATCGATTGGGCCGTTCTACGAAGATGAACCCGGACCTGAACGCTCGTTGTTTTGGTGGCACTACAGCCTGGGCAAGCGTTCGTTGACGCTCGATCTTGAGTCGGCCGACGGCCGCGCGACGTTGCTGCGACTCCTCGGCGAGACCGACTTGCTGCTCGACGCGCGGCCCAGGTCGGAGATTGAGTCGATGGGCATCGACGAGGCTCTCGTGCGCGAGGCCAACTCGAGCATCGTGATCGCGCGGATGTCGCCGTTTGGCGATTCGGGGCCGTGGGCCGACTATCGGGGCTCGGACCTGGTCCACCTGGCCCTGGGCGGTCCGATGATGAACTGCGGCTACGATCCGCAGCCCGATGGCACGTATGACACGCCGCCGATCGCGCCGCAGATGTGGCATGCATACCACATCGCCGGCGAGCTGACGGTGATGAACGCCATCGGCGCGCTGATCGATCGTGGACGCTCTGGTCGCGCGCAGACGCTGCACACGGCGGTGCATGACGCCGTCGCCAAGAACACCGAGCTGGACCTGATGAGCTGGGTCTACCGCCGCGCGCGGTACTTCAGACAGACCTGTCGGCATGCCGCTGAGCAGGTCTCACCGCTGCCGATGATCGGTCCGAGCAAGGACGGCCGCTGGGTGATGGCGTTGCCGCGTGGGCGCTCGCAGTCGTTGATCGATTTCCTCGACCGATACGAGATGACCGCCGATCTGAAAGACGAGCCGGCGGAGTCGGGCGGGGCCAACACGCGATCGCGCGGCGAGACGGCGGCGCACTTGCAGGAGGTCACGCAGCGCCTGATTCGCAAGTTTCGCTTCGACGACGTGCCATGGCGCGAGGCGCAGGACCTGGGACAACTGTGGGCGCCGTTACGCAAGCCGCACGAGAACGCGCTCGATCCGCACTGGTGGGAACGAGGCAGTTTCGCTCGCGTGGCGCATCCGGAACACGACGTGAACGGCGAGCCGGCCGAGTTCGTCTACACGTCGAGCAAGTGGGTGTCGTCGGAGACGAGCTGGCGCGTCGGGCCGCGCGCGCCGCTGATCGGCGAGCACAATGACGAGATCCTAGACGAGCTCAGCGCCGCCGAGGTCGAGTCGGCGACTCCGCCTCGAGTCACGATCAGATCGAGTCAGGAGTCATCTGGCGCGCGCTCACGTTGGGGGACCGAGTTTCCGCTCGATGGGATTCGAATCCTCGACTTCACCTGGTGGCTGGCGTCGGGCGGAGCGCCTCGATTTCTGTCGGCGCTGGGGGCTGAGGACATCAAGGTCGAGTGGCACGCGAATATGGACCTGCGCGTCGGCATGGCGCAGTTTCCCGAAGGCGGCAAGTCGGCGCGCGAGGCGCTTGGCGTCAACGAGGGTCCGCTGCCGCCCGACAACTCGACCATCAATCGCTCTGGTCAGTTCAACGATTTCCACGCCGGCCACCGCGGTCTGTCGCTCAACTTGCGACATCCCGAGGGTCTCGCGATCGCCAAGCGTCTAGTCGCGATCAGCGACATCGTCGCCGAGGGCTTCTCGCCCGGCGTGATGGATAGATGGGGGCTCGGCTACGAGGTGATGAAGGAGATCAAGCCCGACATCATCTACCTGTCGCAGTCGGGCATGGGCCAGGTCGGCGTGTACGGACGCTATCGCACGGTGGGGCCGATTGCCGCGTCGTTTGGCGCGGTCTCGGAGATGTCGGGTCTGCCCGAGCCGTACGCACCCGCGGGTTGGGGTTACAGCTACCTCGACTGGTTCGGCGCGTACAACCTGGCCAACGCGATGATGGCCGCGTTGTACTACCGCGACCGCACGGGCAAGGGCCAATGGATCGACTCGTCGCAGGTCGACGCGGGCATCTACTTGAACGGCACGTCGGTGCTGGAGTGGTCGGCGAACGGCACGGTCTGGAGTCGCTACGGCAATCGATCGCCGTACAAGTTGGCTGCGCCGCATGGGGCGTATCGCTGCCGCGACGACATTGAGTCGAGCGACCGCTGGATCGCGATCGCGTGCTTCGGTGAGTCGGACTGGCAGGCGTTGCGTCGGGTGATGGGCGATCCGGAGTGGGCCGCGTCGGACCGGTTCGGTTCGCTGGCGAGTCGCCTGGAGCATCAGGACGAGCTGGATGAACGCGTCGGCGAGTGGACGCGTCAGCGCGACCGCTGGGAGCTGATGCAGGAGCTGCAGGCGGTCGGCGTCGCGGCGGGCGTCTGTCAGGACGCGCAGGATCGTCTGGAGGTGGACCCGCAGCTGGCACATCTGAACTGGTTGACGGAGGTCGAACACTCGGAGATGGGCGCCTGGCCGACGAAGGAAGTCCCAGTCAAGTGGAGCGAGACGCCGCCGTTCATGGGCGGCCCGATCGACCGCGGCTCGCCCTGTTACGGCGAGGACAACCACTACGTCCTGGGCGAGCTGTTAGGCATGGGGACGGTAGAGATCGCCCGGCTGTCCGACGAGGGCGTCATCGCAGAGAGTCTGCGGAGTCTGTGATGGCGGAGAGCCTGTACTGATACCCCTTAGCCCTGACAAGTCAGGAAAAAGCCGCGCAAGGGTAGGATTGTCTCACGCGTTTCTCGTTGGCAGGATGTGCTCATTAGGAAGTGGGCACGCCTACGAGGATCGATTGGCGATAAACTGGTTTCTTCTCTCGTGCATCTGCAGAAAGCTAGCTGCACTCTGTTTCATGACGTATCCGGGGATGCCGAAGGCATTGAGCACAAAAATGAACGTCTCGACGCCACCATCGTACCAATCCGTGTCAGTTGGCTGGGCTGATTCTGTTATGAGTTTCGTTTCGATGAACGCATCTAGGCCATTTCCAGGCGGCACAATCATCTGCGCCTCTTGGTTCACTGGCAGTCTCCACTGCCGAACGTGTTCCAGATAAGGCTCCGAGTCAACAAATGGAGTTGTTCCACTTGTATTGTCGAAGCAGGCTCGAATGTATAGAGAGTCCTCGACATTCGCGTGGGCTAGCAGCTCATGGTGTCGCCGTATCAGAGCCATCAATTGTACTGGAAGGCTGTTGAGATCAAGGACTCGATGGCGGGGTCTCCCATGATTGGCCACGAGGGAGAGAAACTCACGTCCTGTGATGTATGACGACATGTCTAGCTCAGTGACTCCTTCCAAGGATGGGAGCTCTAATGTGATGTGAGACTGACAGAGCTGAGTGAAATGCCAGGTGGTTTGCGGCCTGTGCGGAGGCGTGTCGCTGAGTGCTTGCGCTACAAAGCCGTCGCGAGATGTGAAAATATTGTTGAATGTGATTCCTTCTTCCGTCATTGTCTGCGCGAAGTCGTCGAAGCTGCCACTGTAACGATGGCCGAGTGTCTCATATGGATCCGATAAGATGAATAGGTGCATTGTGCAGGAAAACGCATCGGATGGTCCGAGACCAGATGGTCGCTCAATAGTGATTCGTAGGCGTTCGTCAGCTTCCCGTCGTCGCTCAGCGAGCATATCGAAGGTAGCACGGTCCCTTAGGTGTGTTGGATTGGATGAATCAGCGACACGAACGTAGATTCTGCCATCGTTGTGGACATGTGGTGTCGCGACACTTTCGGGAACTCGGACCGCAACGATTGATTTCCCTTCTGGTAGATCAATGTCAGTTTGTGGTCCATTGAATTCGTAGAAGCGATACTGTACAGGGGGATGGAGGACGTCTTTGGAGGCGTTTCTAAGTGTTTCGCGCACAGTGTCAACGTTCGAGGAATCGATTCCGGGAAACGTCGCAGCTACGGAGTGTTTGGCATCCTGTGCGACTCCGAAGAATAGCCATCCACCGTGTTGGTTGGCAAATGCTGACAGGCTTTTCGCGACTTTCTTTGTGTCGATGAGGTCGGACTTGTACTCGATGTACCATCCTTCGTGGATTTCTTTGAGGTCGGCTAGCTGTTCCTCGGAGATAGTAGAGGATTGACCGTCGAAGGGCTGGCGGGTCATATGAATCCTATAGCCGCTGGGCTAGTAGAAGGGGATTCTACATGGCGGGGTGGGTGGTTGAGTAGACGGTAGGGAGTGGTAGCTGTTGTTTGTTGGTGGTGTCGTGGACGGCAGCGATCGATGGGTACTCGACAGGGGTCATTACACCGACTGGTAGACGGCTTCGATGAGGCCCAGGACTCGGGGGTCGCCGGCTAGGTTGGATTGCATTTGATTCATGGTGTAGCCGAAGCCGATTTGGGCGTCGATGTCGCCGTAGCCGAGCGAACCGCCGGCGCCGGGGTGTCCGAAGGCGCGGGCGTTGGGACCGAGCGACATAAACTCGCCTGTGAGCATGAAGCCGAGGCCGAAGCGCGTGGGGATCTGCAGGCAGGTGTCGGGTCCGTTCGACTGCTCGACGATGGCGCCCTCGAGCGTCTCGGGGTCGATGATGTGGATGCCGTCGATCTCGCCGCCGTTGGCTGCGCCGCCGTAGAGGCGCGCGAGCGATCGGGCGGTGGCGTGTCCGTTGGCGGCGGGGACTTCGGCCGCTCGCCAGGCGCGGAGCCTGGTGATGTTGGTGCCGTCGGGCGCCGCCGTGGGCGGGTTGGTGAAGGCGCGGGCGCCGACTGAATCTTCGCCGCCGAAGAGGTCCGTCAGCGTTGGCGCGCCGGGAACCGGCGGCGAGTCGAGCAGCGTCGAGATGCGGCCGTCGAACTCGGGGCCGGTGCCGATGTGGGCGTCGAGGCCGAGCGGCGCGGCGAACTCCTCCTGCCAGTACTGGCCGATCGGGCGGCCGTCGATGCGTCGGATGACCTCGCCGACGAGCCAGCCGTAGGTCAGCGCGTGATAGCCGTGCCGTTCGCCGGGCGTCCACCACGGCTCCTGTTCGGCGAGCGCGGCGGTGACGGTCGGCCAGTCGAGGATGTCGTCGAGCGACATGTCGCGTCGGACGGCGGCCATGCCGGCGCGGTGCGAGAGCAAGTAGCGGACGGGGATGGTCTCTTTGCCTGCTGCGGCGAACTCGGGCCAGTACTCGGCGACGGGCGCGTCGAGGTCGAGTCTGCCCTCTTCGACCAGTCGGTGCGCGCAGAACGCGGTCAGTCCCTTGGTCGTCGAGAAGACGTTGACCAGCGTGTTGCGATCCCACTCGCGCTCCTGGTCGGGCGCGTACCAGCCGCCCCAGAGGTCGACGACCGGCTCGCCGCGGTAGTAGATGGTGACGGCCGCGCCGATGTCGCCGTGTTGGGAGAAGTTGGCGGCGAACGCGTCTCTAACGGCGTCGAATTGCGGATCGGTCCAGCCGTGGATCGGTGCGTCTGTCATGTTGTGGTCCTGTTTCCCGTGGGCCGCATCGAGGCTGGCCGCAGCGGCGATGGCGCGTCGCAGGACAAGTTAACAGGTTGGTCGGCGGCTAGCCTGTTGGCATCGAAGCGTCGCGGGCGGCGCGCGATCTGGAAGGGAATGACCGATGCCGAGTGTTCCGACTGAGACCGAAGTGATGGCGATGATGGATTCGCTCTCGAACTGGGGTCGATGGGGCGATGACGATCAGTTGGGGACGCTCAATCTGGTCACGCCCGAGGTGCGCAGGGCCGCTGCCGCGCTGGTCACGGAGGGCGTCTCGGTGTCTTGCGCCTGGGACATCGAGAACACGCACCAGCCCGACCACGCGATGGGCACGCCGCAGCGATTCATGGTCGCGACCGGCGAGTCGGCGCAGGCAGTCGCCGACGGCGGCGGCGCGCGCATGGCTGGAGCGATGGAGTTCTTCGGGCTGGTGTATCACGGCTATGCGATCACGCATCTGGATGGGCTCTGTCACATTTTCTGGGACGGCAAGATGTACAACGGCAAGCCGGCGCACCTGGTCAACTCGGGCGCGGGAGCGACGCATCTGCCGATCACGGAGCTGCGCGACGGGATCGTGACGCGCGGGGTGCTGCTCGACGTCGCCGCGGCCAAAGGCGTCGACTGGATGGCGCCGGGAGAGGGCGTGTTCCCCGAGGATCTCGAGGCGGCCGAAGCTCGGCAGGGCGTCCGGGTCCGCGAGGGCGACGCGGTCCTGCTGCGTACTGGATACGGCAAGCGCAAGCGCGAGGTCGGTCGCGAGGCGCTGCTCGAGACGGGGTTTCCGGGTTGGCACGCGGCCTCTCTGCCCTGGCTCCACGAGCGCGGCGCGGCGGTGATCGGCGCCGACACCGCCACCGACGTCAACCCGTCCGGCTATGGGAATCTGCGCATTCCGGTGCACGCGGTGGGGATCGTGCATATGGGTCTGTGGCTGATGGACAACATGCAGTTGGAGGATCTCGCCGAGGCCGCCAACCGCTACGGACGTCACGAGTTTCAGTTCGTGCTCAGTCCCCTGAGGATCATCGGCGGCACGGGTAGTCCGGCCAATCCACTGGCGATCTTCTGAGCGCGATGCCTACTCAGGCGTTCGGGGTGATGTGCACTTTGATCGACTCGGACGACTTGTCGAGCGCGGTGTCGAAGGCCTGGTTGACGTCCTCGAGTGTGAAGCGGTGGGTGATCAGCGAGCGCGCCTCTTCGCTGCAGCCGCTGAGCACGTCGAGCGCCTGTTGATAGTCGGGTATGCGTCCGCCCGGCGCGGCGTAGGTGACTGCGCCGACCATCGTGATCTCTCGACCGAGCAGCGTCAGCGGGTTGAAGCCGGCGTTGTCGATCGCGAACACGCCCAGAACCAGGACGCGGCCGAGGCGGCGGACGACATCGACTGACTGTCGGATGGTGTCCGCGTGGCCGCCGACGCATTCGGCGACGACGTCGATGGCGTCATCGTCGGTCAGTTCTTTGAGCCTGCGCTGGCCGGCCTCGTCTTCGCCGATCACTTCGGCCGCGCCGAGGTCGCGCGCGGCATCTTGCTGATGGGGATGTCTCGCGAGGACGATGACGTTGGCGCCAACGGCCTGGGCGGCGAGCTGCGCCGTGAGGCCGATCGTGCCGCCGCCGATCACGAGCACGGTCTCGCCCTGGCCGAGCGTGATCATGTTGTAGCCGTGGACTGAGCAGGCGAGCGGCTCGGCCATCGCCGCGACTTCGCCGTCGATTGGCGGCGGCGCCTTGAACACCGCCACGCCGGGCGCGAACACTTCCTGGGCAATGCCGCCGTCGGCGGCGATGCCGATCAGTCCGCCGGCGACCTGGCACTGGTTGTAGTGGCCAGCGCGGCAGTGACCGCACTCTCCACAGCGCAAGAGCGGCTCGACGCCGACGACGTCGCCTTCCTGGACGTGTTGGACACCCGCGCCGACGGCTGAGACGATGCCGCCGATCTCGTGGCCTGGCGTGCGGCTCGCTTCGGGAGAAAAATCGCCGCGATACCAGTGCAAGTCGGAGCCGCAGATGCCGGCGTTGACGACTTGCACTCGCACTTCGCCCTCGGCGGGCGGACGCTGCGGATCGTCGAGGACGCTGAGGGTGCGGTCGCGATTCCACGCGGCTCGGCGCATTTGAGGGCTCCAATCGAGGTCGCAGCGACGCCGCTGCGTCGGCAGGCTAACAGTCGCGTCAGGCGACGATCGGTCGAGTTGGCGATCGCCGATAGGCTGAGTTCGATGCTCTGCTTGATGTCTCGCCGGATTCGTCGGGACTAGTTGACCGTGTTGCGCAAGCTCTCGATCGTCGGGCTGGCCGTGCCCTTGCTCGCGTTCATCGGCGCGCTGGTGTATCTCTTCTACTTCGGCGAGAGCGAGCCGAGCTTTGAGGACGCGACGCGTCAGCTCGCCTCGGATCACACGGTCTACGCGCTCGATCTCCAGGGCCGCGGCGCCGCATTGGTTGCGCCGTTCGAGGCCGACCCCGAGTCGCCCTTGCCGCTCGTGGTCGCGCTGCACGACGACGGCTCGCACGTCTGGGCGTTCGCGCAGGACTTCGGTCTGATCGATCAGGTCAATGCTCGACGGATTCTGCTCTTGATGCCTAACGCGCCACGCGACGCCAGTGGTGAGCGGCGATGGAATCAGTCGGGCGAGTGCTGTGGCGACGAAGCGTACGTTGAGGCGTTGATTGAGGAGGCGTCGAGGTATGTTTCGATTGAGAGTGAGTACGTGGTCGGACACGGCAGCGGCGGACTGATCGCTGATCGGTTGGCGTGCATGTCCAGCTCTGGCGCGGCTGGCGTGGTGACGGTGACAGAGCCTGACGCTGCCGACGATCAGGATGAGGGGATTCAGTATCGTCGAGGTTGCGCGCGTGAGTCGATGTTCGAACGCGTTCGGCTCACCCTGGACGGCGCGTCATCGGGCCTCGACGCCAATGCGTTGGGCGAGCGGATTGTCGATTGGATCTTCGAGCAGAGGACGAGCCAATGAGTCTCGGCGCCGACACGCTGTCACAGCTGACGCCGTCGCGCGGCGATGATGTCGTTGTCGCCGTATCCGATCGATTGTCGACGGACGAGGTCGATCGACTGACCAGGGTGGTCTCTGCGTGGTTGCAGGAAAACTCGGTTACGGGGGATCGGCGCTGCTGGCTCGTTGCGACGAGCGGCAGCGATGAGGCGGCGGCGAGAACGGCGGCCGCGATCAGTGATGCGGCGCCTGGCGCTCGGGTGTTGGTCCACGATCGGCGCGACCTGGATGGCCTGATCTTCGAGCGGCGCAATCCGGGAGAACGGCGCGGCGGCGTCTACTTGAACGCGGTCTGGCAGTCGGCGGGCCTACGGATCGGCTGCGGGGACGCGCTGGAGTTGGTCGACGGCCTGAGCGCCTGGTTCAACGAGGTCGGACAGCTGAGCGCCGACGACCTCGACTGCGACGCGCTGCTGGGACTTGAGCCTGCGTCCTAGCGTCTTAGCCTCGCGGCAGGCCGAGTCCGCGCGTGGCGATGATATTGCGTTGAATCTCAGACGTACCGCCTTCGATCGTGTTGGCGATTGAGCGAATGAATCCGTAGGCGTGTCGTCCGCGCCGCGGGGCGTCGGAGCCGCTGAGCTGGCCGTGCAGGCCGAGCACCTTGATCGCAGTCGCGGAGATGCGCTGATTGAGTTCCATCGCGAACAGCTTCGCCATCGAGGCTTCGTGATTTGGGATCAGCCCCTGATTCTGCATCGAGACGATGCGGTAGGAGATCATTCGCGCGGTCTGCGTTTCGATGTAGCGGTCGGTGAGCGCGAGCTGCGTTTCGCGTTTGTCAATGGTCGAGAGTCCGCTGCCGCGCTGCTCTTTGGCGTAGCGGATGATGTCCTCGACCGACTGTTGCATGCCGACGGCGGAGCCAATGCTCGAGCGCTCGAAGTCGAGCGTCGTGACCGCGCCGTACCAGCCGCGATTGACCTCGCCGAGCACGTTGCGTTGGGGAATGCGGACGTCCTCGAAGAAGACCTCATTGAACTCGTGCGTGCCGGCCATGTTGACCAGCGGCCGCGTCGAGACGCCGGGCGAGTGCATATCGAGCACGAAGTAGGTGATGCCGCGGTGCTTGGGCGCATCGGGGTCGGTGCGGGCGAGCAAGATCATCCAGTCGGCCTTGTGGGCGCCGGAGGTCCAGATCTTCTGTCCGTTGACGACGAAGTCATCGCCGTCCTTGATGGCGCGAGTCTGCAGCGAGGCGAGGTCTGAGCCTGAGCCGGGCTCGGAGTATCCCTGACACCAGATGGCGTCGCCGCTGAGGATCGGAGGCAGATGCTCTTCCTGTTGTTCGTCGGTGCCGATCGTGATGATCGTGGGACCAGCCATGCCGATCGCGATACCGCCGGGTCGCGGCGCGCGCGCTTCGGCCATTTCTTCGTTGAAGATGAACTGCTGCATCACCGAGAGGCCGGCGCCGCCGTATTGCTCGGGCCAGGCGGGGGCGATCCAGCCGCGGCTGGCGAGCTGCTTCTCCCATTCCCGCTGCGTCGGCGGACGGTCGAACATGGCCGCGGCGCGGGCTTCTTCGCGCATCTTGGACTTGCGCGGCAGGAATTCGTCCTGGATGAACGATTTCACTTCGGTGCGGAAGGCGGCTTCTTCTGAGTTGTCATGGAAGTCAACCATGGTCGGTCTCCAATAGTGGTCAGTCTCCGACGTCGGGCGTTCTGGGTATCGTATCCCACTCTGCGTTAGGGGTTGCGGTTAGAATTGGCGCATGGTCCGCAAACGCATGCTCGAAGACGACGCTCGGCGACTGCTGGGCGGCGCGCCGGTGCTGATCGTGAGCGCCAACTGGCGGGCGGTGGGCAACGCTGCGCCGATCGCCTGGGCGATGCCGGTCTCTGTCAATCCGCCGCTGATCGCGATTGCGGTGCATCCGTCGCGCCGAACGCACGACATGATCAAGTTCGGCGAAGAGTTCGCAATCAACATTCCCTCGAAAGTGCTGCTCAATCACACGCAGTGGTTGGGCATGGTCTCGAATTCGGTCGGCGATAAGTTGGAAGCCTCGCGCGTGCCGACGTTTAAGGGCAAAGAAGTTGACTCACCTTTGCTCGAGGGTTGCATCGGTTGGATTGAGTGTACGTTGCATGACTTCTACACGATGGGCGATCATACGTTGTTCATTGGCAAGGTGGTTGCGGCGCAGGCTGATACGGATGGATTCGATTTCAACACGGGCATGTGGTCGCTTGATGACGATGAGTACAAGCCGCTGATGTACCTGGGCGGACGCAGCTACAGCATCCTCGACGATGGATTTGACGCGACCGTCGAACAGCGGCCGGTTGAGCAGATGATAGAAGAAGGGATCGGTCGCGAACTCGAAGAAGCCGAGGCTGAACGGCGGATCAAGCGGGAAGAAGAAGCTGAACGACGCGATGAGGCCGAGCGGCGCGGCGAAGAGGAACCTGATACGTCGAGTCTGCCGCGCGAGCTGCCCGACGCCTGACAGGCGAGTAGCGCGTGATGGCCAAGGCGGACGGTCGCATCATCGAGGGTGACAATCTGGACGTGCTGCGCTCGCTCGATGCGGAGTGCGCGCAGCTGATCTACACTGACCCGCCGTTCAACACGGGCAACGTGCGGACGTACGAGCGTCTGCGCACGACCCGAGACGACGACGGCGACCGTCGCGGCTTCAGCGGTGAGCGGTACCGGTCCGAGGTCGTGTCGTCGCACGAGTACTCTGACGCGTTTGAGTCGTACATCGACTTTCTCGCGCCTCGTCTGCGTGAGTGTTGGCGGGTGTTACGCAGCGATGGCACGTTGTATCTGCATCTCGATGCGCGGGAGGTGCACTATGTGAAGGTGTTACTTGACGGCATCTTTGGCCGCGACTGTTTTCTGAACGAGATCATCTGGGCGTATGACTACGGCGGTCGACCGCGGCGTCGGTGGCCGGCCAAGCATGACAACATACTTGTGTATGTCAAGGATCGCGAGCGCTATGTGTTCAATCGCGACGCGATTGATCGGGTGCCGTACATGGCGCCCGAGTTGGTCGGCTCGGAGAAGGCGAAACGCGGTAAGTTGCCGACCGATGTGTGGTGGCGCAGCATCGTGGGCACGAACGCCAACGAGCGCACGGGTTATCCAACGCAGAAGCCGCAGGCCCTGGCGGAACGGATTGTTCGCGCATCGAGCGATGCGGGCGAATTGGTGCTCGATCCGTTTGCGGGCAGCGGAACGGTCGGCGCGGCGGCTGAGCTGTTGGGCCGGCGATATCTGTTGGTCGACGAGAGTCCAGATGCGATTGCGGTGATGCGTGAGCGTCTGCCCGAGGCCGACGTGGTCAGTCCATTCAGCCCGGCGTGACCGTTCAGATTGTGACGTTGGGCGCGCACTCCTGCATGAACAGGCTCATTGAGCGAGTCACCTGGTCGTGTGGGACGATGCCGCCGACGTTGCACCAGGTGATGAAGTGTCCGACGCCGTAGCGTTCGCCGAGTTCGTTGAGTTTCTGTGTGACCTCGTCGGGATTGCCGACGGCGCACATCAAATCGAGCGCTTGCTCGTAGGTCGAGTTACGATTGCGGGCCAGTAGCGGAGGCAAGTCGTTGGGGTCGCCGCCGCGTCGCAGCCAACCGCGCAGTCCGGTGTCAGTGACGACCTTGAGGTAGCTCATCAGACTGTCACGCAGCTCTGACTTTGCGGTCTCGGACGACTCGTGCACGTGTACGGGCAGCAGCAGTCCGGCGTCGGTCGCGGGAGCTTGCGGTTGGGCGTCGTGATAGAGGGCGAAGCGACGGTCGAGATCGTCGGCGAAGGCGGTGATCGGACTTGCGAAGACGCGCCAACCCTCATTGGCGGCGCGGACGAACGATTCGTCGCTGTTGGCGGCCAGGCGCAGGGGTGGTCCGGGACGCTGGATCGGTTTGGGCACGACCTGGACGTTTTCGTAGCTGAAGTGTTGTCCCTGGAAGTTGACCGGATCGTCGGACCAAGCCTGTTGGATGACGGCGAGCGCCTCGTTGAATCGCTCGGCGCGGTCGGCGACGGCGACGTTGAATCCGGCGAAGTGCTCGGCGATGCTGCCGCGACCGACGCCATACTCGACGCGGCCGTTGGAGATAATGTCGAGCGTGGCCGCGTCCTCGGCGGCGCGGATCGGGTCGACGAGCGGCAGCAGCGTGACACCAGTGCCGAGCCGAATGCGCTCGGTTTGAGCGGCGGCGGCGGCCATCGTCACGATCGGCGAGGGCAGCACCGAGAACTCACGCACGAAGTGCATCTCGGCGAGCCAAGCGGCATCCCATCCGATGTGGTCGCCGTGGACAACCTGGGCGATGGTGTCGCGATAGCGTTGCGGCACATCCTGGCCGTCGGCCTGGGGCAGCTGGAAGAAGAGTCCAAACTCCGCCTGCTGTTCGCGCACGTCGGGCATGGCTGAGCTCCAGTCGACCGACACGTCGTCTGGGCAGGCTAGCGCAGCGGGTCGCGATGCAGCCGTTCCGCGTTGGCTGACTCGGCAGGCGCCGAGTGGTCAACTTCTTATACTCGACGCAAGGCGAACAGAGCGAAGAGCGCGTACGGCCGCACGAGAAGGATGGGAAGATGACGACCACCACGTACACCCTGATGGACTTCGTCCAGGAGGCGCAGCGCGTCGCTGATCGGGGCGACTCGGCGGAACGGCAGATTGCGCAGATCTCTGGGCCGCTGGAGCGAATCATCCAGCGACGCGATGTGTTGCTCGATCTGCCCGAGTGCGACGATCCAGACCCAGAGAAGGGCTTCGTGATTCATCGCGCGGACAATTTGACTGTGTTGGCGGTGGTCTGGCAACCGGATGTCGGGGCTCCCGTGCACAACCACAACGGATGGGCGATGGAGGGCGTGATTTCGGGGGTCGAGTTTAACCGCAACTACCAGCGCGTCGACGACGGCATGACGCCCTGGAAGGCGGAGCTCGAAGAGCTCGCGCCGACGCGCGTGCCGGCGGGGACGACGACAGTGATTCATGAGCCGCCGGCCGACATTCACGCGGTTGAGATCAACGAGGGCAAAACGATCGCGATTCACGTCTACGGGCTCGACCTGCTGCGTCAGTGGCGCTATCGCTTCGACCTGGAGACAGGCGAGGTTGAGCCGTTCGCGATGCGCACGCGGCGAGTCTTGGGCACCGACTAGGCGGACTAGCAGGCTGGCGGCGCGCTCGTCGGTCGACAGGTTTGGGAGGTACGTGATGGGCAAGCTCGACGGTCAGGTCGCGCTGATTTCCGGCGGCGCGCGGGGACAGGGCGAGGCGCAGGCTCGACTCTTCGCACGCGAAGGCGCGGCGGTGTCGCTCGGCGATGTGCTTGAGGATGAAGGACAGCTGGTTGCGGAGAGCATCAACGACACGGGCGGCCAGGCGATGTTCCAGCGCCTCGACGTGACAGAGGTCGGTAGCTGGAAGTCGATGGTCGAGGAGACGGTGAGTCAGTTCGGCCGACTCGACATCGTGATCAACAACGCCGGCATCGCGCGGATGAAGTTGATCGAAGACTCCACGCTGGAGGAGTATCTGGAAGTGATTCGCATTAACCAGCTCGGTGTCTGGTTGGGGATGCAGGCGGCGATTCCGGCGCTCAAGGAGGCGGGCGGCGGCTGCATCATCAATACGTCGTCGATCGCGGGGTTGCAGGGCTATCCGGGGTTGGGCGCGTACGTGTCGTCGAAGTTCGCGGTGCGCGGGATGACGAAGGTCGCTGCGCACGAGTTGGGTCAGTACAACATCCGCGTCAACTCGGTGCACCCGGGGCCGATCGACACGCCGATGATTCGAGATCCGCAGATCGCGCGGAGAGACGCGGACGACTTCTCGAACACCTCTCCGATTCCGCGCGTGGGCCATGTTGACGAGGTAGCGGCGATGATGCTGTTCATCGCCGCTGACGCGACGTACAGCACGGGCGCGGAGTTTGTGATCGACGGCGGCGTGACCGCGGGTACGGCGTTTGCGCCAGTTGAGGACTGAACTGTCTGGTCTCGACATCGAGACGGAGCGGAGGGATCACGATGGGCAAGCTTGATGGACAGGTCGCGCTGGTTTCGGGCGGCGCGCGAGGCCAAGGCGAGGCGCAGGCGCGGCTGTTCGCGCGCGAAGGCGCAGCGGTCGCGATCGGCGATGTGCTTGAGGAGGACGGTCGGAGAGTCGCCGAGAGCATCATCGACACGGGCGGACAGGCGATGTTTCACAAGCTCGATGTCTCGGACCAGTCGAACTGGGCCGAGATCGTCGGGGCGACGACTGAGCAGTTTGGCAAGTTGAGCGTGTTGATCAACAACGCCGGCATTCTGCGCGGCGGGATGATTGAGACGTCGACGGCGCAGGAGTATCTGGAGACGATCAAAATTAATCAGGTTGGCGTGTGGTTGGGCATTCGGGCGGCGATCAAACCGATGCGCGAGGCGGGCGGCGGCTGCATCATCAACACGTCCTCGACCGCTGGGATCGAAGGCTACGCGGGGGCGAGTGCGTACGTCGCCTCGAAGTTCGCCGTGCGTGGATTGACCAAGGTCGCGGCGCTGGAGCTGGCGCCGTACAACATTCGCGTCAACTCGGTGCATCCGGGCCCGATCGATACGCCGATGATTGTGAACACTGAGACGCCGCGTCGCGACGACGGCGTGGTCGGGCTGAACACGGCCATCGATCGACTGGGCCGCGCGGATGAGGTCGCGAAGATGATGCTGTTCATCGCCGCGGATGCGACCTACAGCACGGGCTCGGAGTTCGTGATCGACGGCGGTTTGACGGCGGGTCGGCGGTTGCAGATCGGCGACTAGTCGCTCTCTCGAAGCGGCTTGGCGAACGAGATCTCGTGGCCGTCAGGGTCGCGGAGGTGGAAGTAGCGCTCGCGCCAGGGCGCGTCGCGTGGCGCGAAGAGCGGCTCGATGCCGGCTGCGACGGCTTGCGCGTGGAACTGGTCGACATCGTCAACGTAGAAGATCGCGCGAAACTTGATCTCGTTGAACGGATTGCTCGGTCCGCGTTGTTCGGGCTGTTCGACCGCGCCCAGCATCAGGTTGAGGTAGCTGTCGCCGGCTCGGTATGAGGTGAAGCTTGTCTCGGGTCCTCCGAAGAGGCGCTCGAAGCCGAGCGCCTCGTAGAACGCGGTTGAGGCGGCCATGTCGGAGACCAGCAACGTCAGGGCGCTGAGGGCGGTGACCTGAGGCATGTCGAGCCTCGCCTCTGAATTCAGGTCAGGTCGGTGAAGGGATTGTAGGCGAGTTCCCAGAGGTAGCCGTCGGGGTCGCTGAAGTATCCGCTGTAGCCGCCCCAGAACACGTCTTCGGGCGCTTTGACCATTGCGCCGCCAGCGGCGACGGCTTCGGCCATCGCGGCGTCGACGTCCTCGCGCGACGGTAGGTTGTGCGCGAGCGTGATGGTTGGCGCGCCGTCGGACGGCGCTGCGAAGGTCACGGGCGCTTCGTCGGGGAACTTCTCGCGCCGATAGAGCGAGAGCCAGGTTCCGTCGAGTTCGAGGAAACAGATGTCGTCGCCTGAGTTGTAGTTGGGCGCGGGCCAGCCGAGTCCGTCGCGGTAGAAGGCGACGGAGGCGTTGAGGTCTGAGACGCCGAGGGTGATGATGCTGATCTTCGGGTTCATCTTGTCGTCACCGAGTTAAGCAAACACCTCTCCCCATTTGGGGAGAGGTGTTGAGGTCGAATGGCGAGATCGACTAGAAGGCGAGCGGCGCTGGTTGGGCCTGGCCGGCCTCGAGGCCCTGCGGCCACCAGTGGTCTTCCCAACCTTCGTCGTCCCAGATGTGCTTGAGGTTGGGCAGCACCTGCTGGGCGGTCATCTCGATGTTGGGGATCGCCAGCTCCTTGGGGATCGAGCCGAACTGATTGAGGATCATCAGGTGTCCGACGTGGAGCGTGCGGATGACTTCCTCGAGCTGTTCGGTGACCTGGCTGGGCGTGCCGGCGACGATGTTGCCTTCGCGAATCAGGTCGGCCCAGGTGATTTCGGAGTTGGCCTTGGACTCGACCATTTTCTCCTGGGTTTTTTCGCCCTCGAACTTCTTCGAGTCGCCGAAGACCGGCTTGAGGCCCTGGCTGCGCGTGAAGCCCTGCTCGATGGTGCGCACGGTTCGGTAGCCGGGCGGGTCGGCGTAGCGAGGGTCGATGTGCAGCATCTTGTTGTAGAAGTACTCGGCGTGCGGGCCGAACTTGTCGGCGACTTCCTGCTCGGTTTCGCCGACGGCCACGAGCTGGAGGAATCCGGCCTGGTAGGGGTTGAGCGGCTTCTCGCGCTGCTGCATGGTGCGCCAGAAACCGTCGACGTTCTTCTGGCCGGCCTTGTAGCCGCCGTAGGAGAGGTAGCAGTAGACGTAGTTGTGCTCGGCGCACCACTCCCAGGTCTCGACCGAGCCGCCGCCGGGAATCCAGACGGGCGGGTGCGGTTGCTGGATCGGTCGCGGCCAGATGTTGACGTAGCGCAGCTGGTTGTAGCGGCCGTTGTAGGAGAACATTTCGGGCCGCGTCCAGGCCTGGGTGATCAGGTCGGCGGCCTCGTAGTACTTGTCGCGCAGGTGCGAGGGGTTGGCCCCGTAGCAGAAGCAGTCGTCCATGGGGGTGCCGACGGGGAAGCCGGCGACGAGGCGTCCACCGGAGATGCAGTCGAGCATGGCGAACTCTTCGGCGACGCGGGTGGGCGGGTTGTAGAGCGCGATCGAGTTGCCGAGCACGACGATGGCGACATCTTTGGTGCGTCGGCAGAGGTTGGCGGCCATCAGGTTGGGCGACGGCATGAGGCCGTAGGCGTTCTGGTGGTGCTCGTTGATGCAGATGCCGTCGTAGCCGGCGGCCGCGGCGGCTTCGAGTTCATCGAGGCCGTCGTTGTACATCTGGTGGGCCTTGGCGGGGTCGAAGAGGTTGGAGGGAACGTCGACCCAGACCGAGTTGTGCGTCTCGGCGAAGTCGGGCGGCAGGTCCCGGTAGGGCATCAGGTGGAAGAACTCAAATTTCACGGTCGTCTCCGTTCTTGTCCAAGCGGGACTGGCCCGCTGACCTGGGCGGTCTCAGGGGGCAGGCTAGCCAAGAGCAGGCGGCTCTGTCAATCAGCGAAGAGGTCGTAGAGGAAAGTTCGGAGGGGAGCGAAGGCGCCGTTGTTGA
Organism: Dehalococcoidia bacterium; assembly: GCA_965221705.1. Classification (GTDB taxonomy): domain Bacteria; phylum Chloroflexota; class Dehalococcoidia; order Bin125; family Bin125; genus Bin125. The sequence goes on along the minus strand of OZ244908.1, from coordinate 1,421,088 downwards.
GGTCCCAGACGCCTTGGTTGGCAAAGGTTGCCAGAGAGCTCTCTGGGCGCTGCTGCAGAGAGACGAAGGCGCTGGCAATCCGTTTTGGTCCGGGGTCCACCTCCGCACAACGAAAGAACTCGTCAATGCAGCTCTTGGTGTTTTGTGGAATAGTCTCGGTGAGTAGCGTATCGAGCGAGCCGGTACGATTACCTCCTGGGAGGATGAGCACGGAGACAGAAAGCTGACCAACGGTGGCAAATTCGTTAGGGACGCCTGGCACAGGCAGGTTTCCACGCCGCAAGGCGTTGGCGATGCTCTCATATGCACTGGCTGCGCTATCATCGGCGTCGCGAACCACACCTAGTCGAGTGAGCCCCCCATAACCGGTTCGTGTCTCTAGTGACTCTAGCTTCTCCGGCATGTTGTCTTTGCCTCTGCAATTCTCAACCACTACGTCTTCAATCTCTAAGTTTCTTAACAGAGAATCAAACACACCTTTGTCGGTTGCCCCTTCGACGAGTAACAGTCTGCTAGATGTTAGATTTTCGCTCACGTCAACGGATTTCCCAGTTTTCCACAAGCGCAGTTTCCAGTTGTTCAGGTCTGAAGCTCACAGGTCGGACGCAGTCGTCGATCACGTCCAGCCGAGTGAGGCGAAGTCTCTCTGGATCTATCGCGTCTTTTGCGGCTTCGATACACTCGTAGCTGTGAGTCGTCGCGATGATCTGAGTACCGTTCTCCTTGGCTGCGTAGTCTATTGCTTGCCAGATCTCCCCAAGGACTGAGTGATGCAAGCCGCTCTCGATCTCATCTACGAGAACCACACCTCCTTCAACACGAGAGATAGCCAGCACAATCCTTGCAAGCCTAATCAGCCCTTCTCCCATGAGGCCTAATGGCATCAGTTGAAAAACACCCTCGAGATCGCCCCATATTGCCGCAGCTCCTGAGGCGGCGGACTCCTCCAAACCCTGAAGCCGTGGCTCTATGATTCTCAACGCGGACAGTAGTGAGTCAGTCTCACGCTGGATGCGACGTTGCCTAAACGCATCCATCATTTCCTTGCTATTGTCGACGTTAGTCTTTAGGATTTGGTAGGCGCGCGCAGGCTTTACGTACTCGCTCGAGGCAATCGCACGTACTTGATTGTCTTCAACATCAGTCGACCAGACGTATCCTTCCCTGCCATCTGCGCTTTTGTGTCGAATCATTAGCCCCACTTCCTCAGTGCTGATGGAGGGTGCTTCGCTTACTCCTCTATTGATGTCTGTTTCGTCAGAATGTGGTTGGGGCTCGATTGACGCGCGCATAGCGTGTTCCCCGTCAGAGTCGTCATAAAGTACAACTTCTAGGGGTTGGCTCTCGTCGCTATCGCGAAACAGTCGTCGCCAATAGGTGAGAAGGCCATGTGCCGAGTCGCCATCGGGGTCTATGTGAAGTCGTGTAACATTCGAGTTTGAGCCACTTGTTGGCTGATTCCCAAGGGCAGCGAAGAAGATCGCCTCCAGGAGGGAAGATTTGCCTGTGTTGTTCTTGCCGGCGATGAGAGTGATGGGCGCCAGGTCGGAGACGACCAGGTGGTCGAACAGCCGGTAGTTTTTGATTTCGACTTTGGTCAGCATGGCGCACCTCGTAGGGGCAGACTATCCCTTGAGCCGTCAGAGCGGGCGGATGGTGAGGGTCGGTTTGACGTCGACGGCGCCGAGCAGGTGTTGCAGGGTTTGGGCGCGGTAGCGGAAGATTCTGCGCAGCTGTGGGATCACCGCGAGCTCGGCGGCGGGCGCGGAAAGCGGGTCGAATGGCAGCGACCAGTAGACCTCGTCCGTGGCCTCGACGCCGTTGTCAGTCTCGCGGAAGCGATGTTCGTGATGCCATAGCGCGTACGGCCCGGCGCGTTGGACGTCGACGAAGTGATGAGGCGCATCGACTTGGGCGATCTCGGTCGCCCAGGAGACTCGCAGCGGCAAGGGTGGAAGCGGGCTGAGTCGGTAGGTGATGATCAGCCCGGGATGGATCGCGGGAGGCGGGTCGCCGGTGATCTGGAAGCTCATCTGAGGCGGGGTGATCACGGAGAGGTTGCGGGGATCGCTGAAGAACTCCCAGGCGGTGTCGATGTCGGTGGGCAAGGTCTGCGAGGCGCTGAGTTGGTAGATGGGCATGGCAGGCTCCCCCTGAGTATGATGATCTGAGCGTAACCAGTGATCACGGTGGGAAGGCGGGGCGCGCGTGGCGATCATCAATCGATTGCGAATTGTTGACACTCTGAGCGAACGACTGGGCGACGAGGCGTCGCGGGAGTTCGCGGACGCGCTCCAGGACGAGTTCTCGCCGATGATGACCAAGGAAGAGATTCAGTTGATGATCTCGGGACTGGTCGACCAGTTCGAGACGAGAATGTGGCGGGTTGTGGCCATCGCGACCGCTTTGCAGTTGACTGCAATCGCAACCGCCGCCGGTCTGATCATCGCACTCAACTGAGCGGCGCGTTGAGGCCGTCAACCGGACGGGGGTCAGGCCGGTCAACGCGAAGCTGAGCGCAACCGACGCGATCGCTCGAGGCTGCGAGGCCGAGATTCCCTCATTCGGTATCGGCTAGGTGCGACGTATCTCGGCGCGCCAGGCGCCGTCGCCCAGCTCGCCAAACCGATCAGCGAAGACTTGGCGCTCCCACTTGGCGATCTTGTTCAGGCTGGTTGCGATCATGAGGCGATGCAGCGGGCGAGAGAGCGGCTCAAGCGGAATCGAGTAGTCAACGACATTCTTGATCTCCACGCCGCCGTCGATTTCACCCAACAGATGCTGATGGCGGAAGGTCTTCCAAGTTCCTTCAAGCTGCTCGTCGGTAAAGCGGGACTTCGGTTCGACTTCGACGAATCGTTGGCGGCCGCCGCTCCACAGCATCGGGGCCAAGCGCAGTCGGTAACCCACTTCCTGCCCGACAGCGAGGTCGTTTCCGCCCGTGTTGTCGATGACTGAGAACTGGTTCTCGGGCGGCTGCAGCGCGGCGAAGCCCTCAATCGTCGCCCAGAACTCCCAGACATCGTCGACACCGGCGGCGAGTTGCTGGTTGGTCTCGAAGCGGTACGGCATGACTGCCCCTCTCGCGTCTGCCTCAGCGTACTGCGCCCCTAGAACGTCGCAATCACGCCGCCCAGGCCGATCAGCGCGCCAATCAACAGGTGCAATTGGGCGGTGCGTTTGAGCATGGGATTGAGCGCAGCGCCGGTTGCGCCGTTGGCGATCTGATGGATGAGGATTGCCGCGAGCGGCAGCGCGATCAATGCCAGAAGCGTCCAGATGGGGAAGAGGCCCACTCCCGCGAAGATTGCCGTGAAGATGAATGCGCCGAGTACGAGAAGTACGTACTCAACTCGCGTGGCGCGATCGCCGAGGATGACCGCGAGCGTGCGCTTGTCGCTGGCGCGGTCGGTGTCGATGTCGCGCAGGTTGTTGACTACGAGGATGGCGGTCACGGTGCAGCCGAGCGGCGCTGAGGCGGCCGCGAGCGCCCATGTCAGTTGCTCAATCTGGACATAGCCCGCGCCCATGACCGCGACGAAGCCGAAGAAGAGGAAGCAGATCACGTCACCCAAGCCTCGGTAGCCGTAGGGCGCGGGTCCTCCGGTGTAGGTGACCGCGGCGAGCAGCGAAGCTGCGCCGATGAGCAAGATTGGCCAGCCGACGATCACGGTGAGCGCGATGCCGACGCCGATCGCGGCCAGCGTGGTGATTGCGATGCCGTAGGTCATCTCGCGTTGGGAGAGCCACCCCTGCGCCACTGCCCGCGGCGGGCCGAGACGTTCTGGCGTGTCGGCGCCGCGGCGGAAGTCGGAGAGGTCGTTGGCGAAGTTGACGACGATCTGAATGAGGACTGCGCCGATCATGGCGAGCAGGAACCGGCCAATCTCGAAGTCGCCGTCGACGGCGGCGATGCCGGTTCCGGCCAGGACTGGCGCGACGGCGGCGGGCAGGGTCGGAGGTCGCGCAGAGAGGATCCAGGCGCGGCGTTTGCTTGTCGTGATTGAGTTGGACGTTGTCATGCGGGGATTGGTCAGTCCTCAGGTGAGGGAGGGCGGAGCCCCCCGCCCTAGCCCTCTCCCCGTGGGGGAGAGGGGATCGGAGCATCTCTGGTTACGTGGGGAGAGGGTATTGAGGCGTCGCTCTGTCTGCGAACGGGGAGGGGAGTGGAGCATCTCTGCCTACGTGTGGCCCCCTCCGCCCCTTCGGGGCGCCTCCCCCAGAGGGGGAGGTCTCAGCGCTAAGGGGGAGGTTTCAGCACAGAGGGGGAGGGCTGGGTCAGGGGTCTATGGGAAGCGGGGGTATTGGGAGAAGTCGGGCTTGCGCTTTTCGAGGAAGGCGTTCTTGCCTTCCTTGGCCTCTTCGGAGAGGTAGTAGAGCAGCGTTGAGTCGCCGGCGAACATCTGCATGCCTGAGAGTCCATCGGTGTCTGCGACGAGGGCGCGTTTGATGAAGCGCAGCGCTGTCGGCGACATGCAGAGCATTTCGCGGCAGCGATTGATCACTTCGCGCTCGAGATCGTCGACGGGGAAGACCTCGCAGGCGAGGCCCATGTCGACCGCTTCCTGTCCGCTGTACTGCCGGCACTGCATCCAGATCTCGGCGGCCTTCTTGTGACCGACGATGCGGGCCAGGAGCATGGTGCCGTAACCGGCGTCGAACGAACCGACTTTGGGTCCGGTCTGGCCGAACTTGGCGTTATCGGCGGCGTAGGTCATGTCGCAGACCGTGGCCAGTACATTGCCGCCGCCGATCGCATACCCGGCGACCATTGCGATCACCGGCTTGGGAATTGAGCGCATGTAGCGGTGCAGATCGAGCACATTGAGTCGCGGCACGCCGTCGTCGCCGACGTAGCCGCCGTCGCCGCGGATGCGTTGGTCGCCGCCCGAGCAGAACGCCTCTTGACCTTCGCCAGTGAGGATGATCACACCGACGGACATGTCCTCGTGCGCGCGACGGAAGGCGTCGAGTAGTTCGAACAGCGTTTGCGGTCGAAACGCGTTGCGGACTTCGGGTCGCGCGATGGTGATTTTGGCGATGCCTTCGGCGACGTCGTAGTAGATGTCGCCGTAATCGCCGCAGCGCTGCCAGTCGGGCAGGCCGGTGCGCTCGACAGTGACGGTGGGTCTGGACATGGTCGGTTACTCCTTGGCTGAGTCGGGAGGCTTCGGTGTTGCGAGCGGTACGCCGGCGCTGCGCAGCAGCAGGCGTCGGAGTTCCGGATAGACGTGGTCCAACGGGAGCGCTATGCGTCCGGCGGCCCAGGCGGCGAGGGTGGATCGGACCATGCCGACCCAAGCTCGTGCGGTGAGGTCGGGGTTGAGCGGCGCGTCGAGATTGCTGAGTTGGCCGCTGTCGAGCGCCGCGCGCAGTTCGTTCGCGATCATGTCGACGAACTCGTCCTCGATTTGAGCGGCCAACGCGCGAGCGGCGCTTGAGCCGCTCAGCGTCTCTGTCGCCAGGACGCGCGCAAGCGACTGATGCGTCGACAGCGCGTCGACGAGTGCGGCGAGCGCGGCGTCGGCGCGGTCGACCGGGTCGGCGCCGGCGGCATCCATCGACCTGGTCACGCGCCGGCGGAGCAACTCTGCGGCGCGGCCGATGACGGCGGCGGCGAGGGAGTCTTTGTTGGGGAAGTGGAAGTACAGGCCGCCCTTGGATGTGTCAGCGGCTGCGGCGATCTCGTCCATCTGGGCGCGGGCGAAACCGCGCTGCGAGAAGACGCGGGTTGCTGCGTCGAGCAACTGCTCGCGTCGTTCGACGGCGCGCGCTTGGCGCGGTTGCGAAGTCGTCAAGGATCGCTCCGTAACTGGCGGGTTTGTTCGACGGGTAATCCGACGCCTGAGTCGGTTTCTGTACTGTATCAGCATGGATCGCGGAGATTCAGCTCAGGAGCGCACGCGGACGGTGGCGCAGATGTTCAGTCGTCTGACGCCGCACTACGACCGCATGAATCGGTTGATGACGGCCGGTCGAGACGGCCGTTGGCGTCAGCTGGCTGTTGAGGCGGCGGACGCGCGTGGAGCGTCGGTGCTCGATCTCGGCGCGGGCACGGGGGATCTGAGCGAAGCGTTTCGGCAGTCGGGCGCGGAGCGGGTGATGTCGATTGATGTCTCGGCGGCGATGCTGGTTCGGGGGCGAGAGAAGTTCGGTGAGGAGCGAATCGACTGGTTGCGGGCGGACGCGTTGCGGCTGCCCGTATCAGACGGCGAGTTCGACGTAGTCGCGTCGGCGTTCGTGTTGCGCAATCTGCCTGATCTGGCGGGATCACTGGAGGAGATGGCGCGCGTGCTGAAGCCGGGCGGGCGATTGATCGGGCTGGACATCACGCATCCGCCGGATTCGGCCTGGGGACGCCTGCTGCGCCTCGGCTTTGAGCAGGGGGTGACGCGCGTGGCGGGATTGGCGTCGGGCGACCGTTCGGCGTATCGGTACTTGCCGAACTCGCTGCGCGGGTATCCGAAGGCGGACGAGTTGTCAGGGATGATGGAGTCAGCGGGGCTGGAGGAGGTGTCCTGTCGCCGCCTGTCAATGGGCGCGGTTGCGCTGCACGTTGGTCGGCGGCCTGTGTGAGCTTGCGGTTTAGCGAGTGGCGTCGAGGGTGATGAGCGGGCGGTGGCTTCCTTTGACCAGGCGGCCGCCCCAGGTGGTGGGCGGCGACTGATCGGCTGCGAGCCAGTCGCAGCGCGTGATGCGCAGTGAGGCGTCGTCGAGCGGCTGTTCGAGCGAGTTGCGGAGGCTTGACGGGGTGGGTTCGGCAAAGCCGTCAGGGACGGCTTCGGCGTTGAGCACAACGCTCAGCCGTGAGCGCGAGGTCATCAGTTGACTGAGGATTGGGGGGAGGCGTTCGTCGCCGCTGAGAATCATTTTCAGCAAGGCGGCCCAGGGGAAGTAGATCGTGACCCAGTCGGCCACGCCGGCGAGCTCGTCGGGTAGGGCTTCCGCCTGGCCGATGACGAAGAGGGTGTTGGGCGCGCCGCCGCGGGCGGGCTTGCGTTCGGCCAGTTTCGCCGCCTCGCGCAGAGCGTCGCGGTTGGAGTCGACGCCGATCGCGAGGCAGTGGTCTTGTTCGCGAGCGAAGCGTCGCGGCCAGGCGCCGTCGCCGGCGCCGAGGTCGACGAGTGTCGACGTGTAGCGCGAGCGCAGTTCGGTGAAGTCGGCGGACGCGAGGGTCTGCGGTCCTCGTCGGGTCATGATCTGCATGTCGACCAGCACCTTCCGCGACGCGCGTCGTGGCTCAGACTAGAATCCTCGTAGCACAGTTTGCAGATTTGCAGATCACGACAGGAACGAAACATGCCAACTCCCGCGCGCGTGGTGTTTCTCCCCGAGGCCGATGAACCGCTGGCCGTCGAACACGTGAACCTTCCAGATCCGAGCGACTTTCAGGTCGTCGTGCGACAGTTCGCCTCAGGTATCTGCCATTCGCAGCTTCACCAGATGCACAATCCGCGCAACGGCGATCAGATCCTCGGCCACGAGGCGACAGGCGAGGTGATCAAGGTCGGCTCGCAGGTGACGAATGTGCAGGTCGGCGACGTTGTTTTTGTCACCTGGGTGCCGCGCAATGCTGAAACGGCCACGCGTGAGGTCGACGCGATCGTAGTTGAGCGACCGAATGGTCGCACGGCGACGACGCGCAACGTGTTCACCTGGGCCGACACGACGATCGCCGACGAGAAGTATGTCGTCAAGGTGCCGCAGGACACGCGCCGCGACGTGACGTCGATCATTGGCTGCGCGGTGCTGACGGGGTCGGGCGCGGTGTACAACACGGCCGCGGTGCGTGAGGGACAGAGCGTGGCCGTGTTCGGCGTCGGGGGCGTGGGGTTGTCGGCGGTGGTGGCCGCATCGGTGGTCAATGCCAATCCGATCATTGCGGTTGACCTTGACGACGAGAAGCTGGAGTTCGCCAAACGCTTCGGCGCGACGCACGGCGTCAATGCCAGCGGCGGTGACGCGCTTGAGCAGGTGCATGCGCTGACTCAAGGTGAGGGACTGACCAGTTTCGGCGAGCCGGTTTCGGGGGTTGACTTCGCCTTCGACTGCATCGGCCGCGAAGTGACGATGAATCAGATTTTGGGCGCGGTGCGGCCAGGGATCCTGGGCGCCGAGACGGGCGGCACAGCGGTATTGGTTGGGGTGCCGCAGTCGGGAGTGAGTTTCACAGAAGCCGACATGCGCGGTCTGCTGATCAACGAGAAGAAGTACATCGGGTCGATCGGCGGCAGCTGTCGACCGGATCGCGACTTTCCGATGTTCCTGGCCTGGGCTGAAGATGGCGCCCTGGATCTCGATGCGATGGTGACGGAGCGCTTCAAGATCGGTCAGATCAACGAGGCGACGGCGGCGCTCGAGCACGGCGAGATCTTCGGTCGGGCGATCATGGAGTTCGACGACTAGTCGAGGCTGCTGCCGCTGTGCCGGTTCAGGCGAGCAGCAGCGGGATCTCCATCTCTTCCGGCCGCAGGCCGGCGTGATAGCCGTTCAGCGCGGAGACGCGGTTGCCCGCTTCGCCGTAGATCAGCACGTGTTTGGTGGCTGAGATGGCGATGTGGCTGCCAATGCGCTCGGCGGTCAGTTCGCTGAGCGGGTCGGGGCCGAAGAGCTGCAGGTCTTCGGCCTCGCGTCGAGTGAGCAAGGCCCATCGACGTCCCCAGCGCTCGCGGAATCTGTCAGCGAACTCATCCTCTTCGCCAGGTCGGACGCAGAACATCGGCACGCGAGGCTCGCCGTGGGGCGGCGTGTGCAGGTGATCGAGTAGCTCGTCATCGGGCAGGAAGAGGCTCTTCTCGGCGGCGCTGACGTAGAGCTCGCCGTGGTCGGCGCTGATCGCGATGCGCGCGCGGCCGTCGACGCGCTCGGCGATGGCGGTCAGCGCTCCGTCGACAGCCTCAAGCGCGCGCATGGTGGCGGGAGCGTCGGGGCCGTCTCGGTGCGAGGCGGCGTCGACCATGGGCAGGTACAGGTAGTGGATGCCGGTCTCTCGCTGATCGACGAGTCGGGCGATGACCGCTTCAACCGCGTCGCGGAGATGGTCGAAGGGATCGGTTTGGCTGTCGCCGCGCTGATAGGTGGTGAACTCGCTTTGGGAGATGTTGCGTGGATGGTAGGTGCGGAGTTGGTCGCTAATCGTCGCCAGGCGCGAGGGATGGGCGAAGGCGTCGTTGGGCCTGATGCCGAAGTCTTGCAGGCGACGCTCTGAGTCTCGCTCGACGAATGGCAGGATGGTGGCCGTAATGTCGTTGCGGTGCAGGTGCGTGTACCAGGCTGGGACGCCGTGACGAGCGGGCCACTCGGCCGTAGCGATCGTGGTCAGGGCGGCGGCCGTGGTTGACGGGAAGACGGAGCGCAGCTGCACCTGTTCGGCGGCGTTGACGAGGATGCCGTTGGCGGGCGAGCGACCGTCGAAGATGCAGCCGAGGCCGTCGATGAGGACGAAGAGCAGCGGGCGGTCGCGGCCGATCAGCTCGGCCAGTTCGGCGGCGCGCTGGTCGTCGTGGGCGAGCGGCGCGCCGCCGATGCTGGCGACGGCGCGCGCGAGATCGACGGTCGATGGCGGCGCGTCAGCGTCGCAGGGGTGCAGCAGGTCGCCGTCGCGAAACCAGCGTTCGACGCGCTCGACGTCAGGCGATGCCACGCTGAGCTCGCTGTTCCAGGAGGCGCGAGTCGACCGGTCGCAGGCGCCAGACTAGATCTGCGAGTAGCCCGAGCCGGGGACGGTGACGCCAGTGCCGGCGGGTTCTTTGCCGCCCATGTCCCAACCGAACTCCTTGAGGATCTCCTGCGAGTAGGTGACGCGTCCGGAGACTTTGTCGAGCGGTTCGGTGGCGAGCAACAGCGCGGCCTGGGCCATGATCTCAACCGATTCGGCCTCGTTGGGGTCGCGGCCCTCCATGAGTCGGTGATGGACAACGCCGGGCGTGGGCACGATCTGGGACGGGCTGTAGCAGGTGACGGAGACGCCGTATTGGTACACCTCGGAGGCGAGGCCTTGGGTGAAGCGCTCCAGAGCGGCCTTTTCGGCGCCGTAGAGGGTGCCGCCGCCGCCGTCGCCTTCGTACGGTCCGCGACCCGGACCGATGGCCGCGGCGGAGGAGACGTTGACGATTGCGCCAGCGCCGCGCTCGATCATGCCGCCCTCGTTGAGGCAGAGCTGGCTCATGTAGAAGGGTCCGTGGAAGTTGACGGAGGTCGATCGCAGCCAACGGCGCACGGGGAAGTCCTTGACGGGGATGAAGTATGTGAGCGCGGCGTTGTTGACGAGCACGTCGGGCTGGCCGTAGGTGTCGATGCAGGACTGCACGATGCCGGCGCACTCTTCATACTCAGAGACGTTGCCGGCCACGGCGGTGGCTTCACCGCCGGCGTCGCGGATGTTCTTGATCGTCATTTCAAGCGAGCCGGGCAAGGGGTGCGAGCCCTCTTGCACGGTTCGCGCGGTCGCGATGACCTTCGCGCCTTCGGCGGCGAAGCACTCGGCGATCGCGGCGCCGATACCCCGGCTGGCTCCGGTGACGATGGCGACCTTGCCGTCCAACTTGCCCATGGCGCGCTCCAGTTCTCGTGTTGCGTTGCGTGAGTGGTTCTGTGTGAGTCGCAGCATAGCGAAGGGTGTGTCGGGACTCTGTGCTGGTGGGTTCGGCCTCGCGATAGCCTCTGGGCATGGCAGAGCGACCGAACGCTGATGGGCTGGGACGGATCGTGATCGTCGGGGCGTCGTTGGCTGGTCTCAATGCGGCCGAGACGTTACGCGCTGAAGGGTTCGACGGTCGGATTACGTTGATCGGCGAAGAGCCGCAGTCGCGATTCGAGCCGTACGATCGGCCGCCGCTCTCGAAGCAGATCTTGACCGGTGAGTGGGATGTTGAGCGTCTGCCGCTGCGTCCGGCGGCGGAGATTGACGCGCTGGACGTTGACTTCCTCGGCGGTCGTACGGCCGTCGGGCTGGATACGACGGCGCGAGTGGTGCGGCTGGACGATGGTTCGTCGGTTGAGTTCGATGGGTTGATCATCGCGACAGGCGCGCGGGCGTTGACGCTGCCGTTTGGTCAGCATCATGACGGAGTGCGCACGCTGCGGACGCAGGCTGACGCGCTGCGCATCCGTGCCGATCTGGAGCAGGGCGGTCGCGTGGTGGTGGTCGGCGCGGGGTTCATCGGTTGCGAAGTGGCGTCGTCGGCGCGAGCGCGCGGTCTGGAGGTGACGATGGTGGAGGCGTTGTCCGCGCCGTTGATTGGGCCGTTGGGAGACACGCTCGGCGCTTGGGCGACCGAGCTGCACCGCGAGGCCGGGGTCGAGATGCGATTTGGCGCGAAGGTCTCTGATCTGATCGGCCGCGAGCGCGTTGAGGCCGTTGAGCTTGAATCGGGCGAGCGGATTGAGGCGGAGACCGTGGTGGTGGGCATTGGCGTGCGGCCGAATGTCGAGTGGTTGTCGGACTCTGGATTGACGATTGGCGACGGCGTGATCTGCGATCAGTACTGTCGCGCCGCGCCCGGGATCTTCGCCGCTGGCGATGTCGCTCGCTGGCCGAACGGGTTGTTCGGGCCGTTTGCGTACTCGGCGCCGCAACGGACGATGCGGATCGAACACTGGACCAACGCGGTCGAGCAAGGGATGGCGGCGGCGCGCAATCTGCTGCTGGAGCACCGAGGCGAGCCGCTCGAGGCGTTTTCGCCGACGCCGTACTTCTGGTCAGATCAGCACGGGCGCAGCATCATGTCGGCGGGGATCACGTCGCCGCGTGATCAAGTGGAGGTCGTGCACGGCGCCTTGGAGTCGCACCGATTCGCGGCAATCTATGGCCTGCGCGGGTATCTGACGGGCGTGGTGGCGGTCGGCTGGCCGAGGATGCTGCGCAGGTATCAGGCGATGATCGGCGAGCGAACGTCGTGGGAGGACGCGTTGGCGTCGGCGCGGGAGTTGGACGCCTAGACGGCCGGGCGACCCAGTTCAGCGAGCTGTCACTGCCAGCCGGCGGCGCGGCGTTGGCCTCGAGCGGCGAACGCCGCGGCGACGTCGACAAGAATTGTTGCTGGCCCAAGACGGTTCTGGAACTGGGTGTAAGTCGACTCGCCTCTGACGATGCGGCAGAAGGCGGTCCAGAAGCGGTCGGAGCGGCGCAGCAGCTGGACGTAGGGCCAGGGACACTGATGGAAAAGCGCCTGCAGCTGTCGGGCGACGCGCAGCTCGGGCTCGATCTCCGACTCGATGGCCTGTTGGTAGGCGGAGAGGTCGTCGGCGTCGCCGGCGAGGAAGCCTCGGGCGGCTGCGGCGGCGAGCTGTCCGCTGCGGATGGCGTTGCCGATGCCCTCGCCGGAGAGTGGGTCGATGAGGCCGGCGGCGTCGCCGATGAAGGCGGTGCGTCCGGCGACGAGTGCGCTGTCGGGATTGCGCAGCGGGAGGTGGTGTCCGCGCAGCTGGCTGAGGTCGTCGGCGTTAAAGCGCTCGCAGTCGGCGTAGTCGGACAGTTCGTCTCTGAGTTGCGGCGCGGCGGCGGGGAATCCGCCGAGGCCGACGTTGCAGTGTTGGTCTTTGGGGAAGACCCACCCGTAGCCGCCGGGCATCGAACCGAGTTCGAGGCCGACAGCGTCGGTCCAGTTGCGGCTGGCGAGTTGGTTGTCGCGGGACGCGTTGCCTTCGAGCGCGACGGCGGCGCGCAGTCGAGGCAGTCCGAGGGCGCGTCGGACGACGCCATTTGCGCCGTCGGCGGCGATGATCACGTCGGCCTGGTGGTGATCGCCGTTGGCGAGCTCGATTGTTGAGTTGACGCTTGCGTCGTCAATGCTGCGAACCGCTGAGGCGTCGCGGAAGTCTGCGCCCTGACTGATTGCCTGTTCGACGAGGAATGCGTCGAGCCGAGAGCGCTGGGTCATGATCGCGAGTGGTTCGTGGTAGCGATGTTCGAACTGCCAGGAGCGCTTGTAGCGGACGCGAAAGGCAGTGATCGTCTGCTCGGAGACGGGGTCGAGGGAGAAGGGCAGGTGTCGCAGCGCGGAGACGAGCACGCCGCCGCCGCAAGGTTTGTCGCGAGGGAACTGAGCGCGGTCGAGCAATAGGACGCGCGCGCCCTCGCGGGCAAGGTCGTAGGCGGAGGTCGAGCCGCCTGGGCCGGCGCCGACGACTATGGCGTCCCAGCGTTGCGCCATCGAGGCCAAGCCTTGTCTACGAGCGTCTTCAATCCCGCCGCGATGGGGGCGACGAAGCAGAAGATGATCGACTCTATTGGCTCGCCAAAGGCGATGGCGAGGAAGGGGAGCGGCGCGGCGACGAGCAGAATGCCGAGCTCGGCGATGCGCGTGACGAGGTAGGTCAGTCCGCCAACGACGAAGGTGACGCCAAACTGCCAGGGCAAGAATGCGCCCGCCGCCCCGAGCCCGGTCGCGGCGGCGCGGCCGCCGTCGAAGCCGAGGAAGATGGGCCACATGTGTCCGACCATGACGAGTCCGCCGGCTGCCAGCCACCAGCCGAGCTCGAGACCCCACCAACGGGCGATTGAGACTGCGAGGAGACCTTTGCCGATGTCGAGCAGGATGATCACGACGCCGAAGCGGTGACCGGCGCCCATGCGCGCGGCGTTGGCCGCGCCGACGTTGCCATCGCCGACCGATCGCAGGTCCTGGCCGGTTCGCCAGCGGAAGATGAGCCAGGCGACAGGCAACGAGCCGAGGAGGTACGCGAGGACGAGCGTGACGGCCTCGGCCATGACGCGCTCCCCGGCTTCAGCCCTTGGAGTCGTTGGTGTAGATCGGCGTCAGCCAGTGGGCGTAGGCGTCACGGTTGCCGATGATCGCGTCGAAGTAGAGCTGCTCGAGCTGCGCCGTGATCGGTCCGGTCTCGCCGCCGTTGATCATCCGTCGGTCGACTGAGGCGATCGGCGTGACGTGGGCGGCGGTGCCGGTCATAAAGACTTCGTCGGCGAGCCAGAGTTCGGAGCGGTCGAGGGTGCGCTCGACGGTGGCGATGCCGAGCTCTTTCTGGGCGAGTTCGATCACGGTTTCGCGCGTGATGCCGACGAGGATGTTGTCGGAACTGGGCGGTGTGTAGATGACGCCGTCGTTGATGATGAAGATGTTCTCGCCCGAGCCTTCGGAGACGTGGCCGTCTTCGTTGAGCATGATCGCCTCGTCGAAGCCGGCGGTCTCGGCTTCGGTCTTGGCCAGGGCGGAGTTGATGTAGGCGCCGGTGACTTTGGCGCGGACGGGGATCGACTGATCTTCGGTGCGGCGCCAGGAGGATGTGACGACATGCACGCCGCCGGTGGTGTCGAGGTACGCGCCCCAGGGAATGAGGAAGCAGAGGAAGTCATCGTCGATGCCGTGCAGGCGAACGCCGAGGGCTTCGGCTGACTTGTAGACCATGGGTCGGATGTAGACGTCCTGGCGGAATCCGCTGCGCTGGACGAGGTCGACCGTGATGTCGCAGAGTTCGTCGTCGGAAAGCGGCAGTTCCATCATCAGCGCGTGGGCCGACTTGCGCAGGCGCTCGTAGTGTTCGCGCATGCGGAAGAGGTAGAGCTGCTCGTGTTCGGCGTTCCAGTTGGCGCGGATGCCTTCGAATACCGCGGTGCCGTAGTGCAGGGCATGGGTCATGACGCTGATTTTGGCGTCGGCCAGGGGCATGATTTCGCCCTGGAGGTAGGCCATTTCCGTGCCGGACATCGCGGTCTCCTGGTGCGGTTCTGGTCCAGACGCGTCGGGTACCGATGTGGTCGGGACTGCAGCGATATCCGTCACGATACACGCGACAGGGGCGTCGCTCATATCTCAGGAGCGTCAGGCTCGTCGCCGCGTCATCAGACGGACGTCAGCGCATGGCGACGGCGGGATCGGTGGGGCGCGGAATCTGGTACCAGGGTTGGTCGCAGAACTCGAGGTCTTCGGACGTGAGCTCGCAATCGGCGTAGCGCAGCGAGTCCTCGATCTGTTCAGCGCGCGAGGCGCCGACGATGGCCGAGGTGATGCCGTCCTGGGCGAGCACCCAGGAGATGGCGGCGTGCGTGATGCTCTGGTCGCGCTCGGCGAAGTAGTCCTGGAGCCGCGCAACCTGTTCGCGTTGGATGTCGTCCCAGTAGCGTCCCTGATACAGCTGTGCGGTGCGCTCATTGGTGAACCAGTTGTCGCCTTCGAGTGATGACATGTTGCGATAGCGGCCGGTGAGGAATCCGCCGGCGAGCGGATTGAAGCAGATCACGCCCAGGCCCTGGTCGCGGCAGAGCGGGAGCAGGTCGCTTTCGATGTCGCGCCAGAGGATGTTGTAGCGCGGTTGGTCAGAGACGAATCGGGTGATGCCGGCTGTGTCGGACGCGCCGAGCCCGAGAGCGAGCTGCCAGGCTCGGAAGTTGGATGCGCCGACGTAGCGCACCTTGCCCCAGCGGACGAGGTCGTCGAGCGCGCGCATCGTCTCCTCGATCGGCGTGGATGGATCAGGACCGTGCAGTTGGTAGAGGTCGATGTAGTCAGTGCCGAGTCGGCGCAAGGAATCGTCGACGGCGGAGAGGATGTGCTGTCGCGAGTTGCCTCGTTGATGGGGTAAGCGGCCGGTGGGCACGAAGCATTTGGTTGCGAGGATGACGTCGTCACGCGCGCGTCCGGCGAGCCAACTGCCGATGATCTCCTCGGTCCCCCCAATGACGTTGTTGCCGGCGGGGTACGCGTCGGAGGTGTCGAGGAAGGTGACGCCGGCGTCGAAGGCGGTGTTGAGGATGCGGTGCGACTCGTCCTGGTCGGTGCGCGAGCCGAAGGTCATGGTGCCGAGGCAGATCTCTGAGACGCGCAGGCCTGTGGTTCCGAGTCGGCGGTATCGCATCGTGTGTTCCTCTTTCCCTGGTCTTAGGGCGCGACGAGCATACCGCAGGCTCAGCGTGAGGCTGCGTCTCAGGAGAGGACCATTTGCGTCTGAGTGACTTGGGCGACGAGTTTGCCGTCGGGGTTGAGGATGGTGGTCTGCCAGACCTGCGTGCGACGTCCGCGGTGCAGGGGTCGGCACTCGCCGCGCAAGGTAGTTCCCTCGGCGCCGGCGCGGAAGAAGTTGGTTTTCGACTCCATCGTGGTGGTGCCTGACTCATCGTCGAGGTTGGCCATCGTGGCGAGCGCGCCGAGGGTGTCGGCGAAAGCCATGATCGCGCCGCCATGCATGATGCCCGGTCCGGTGCAGATGTCGCGGGTGACGTCGATTTCGCCGATCAGCAGGTCTGTGGAGGCGAAGGTCAAGCGCATGCCGATGTGATCGGGGAAGAGGCCGCGCATTCGACTCTGGAACGCTTCGAGGTCGAGCGAGGACTGTTGAGTCATGTTCTGTTCCGTTCGAGGATGCGCTATAGCTGTGCGGTTGAGTCTGAATCAAGTGGTCGTTGGTGATAACGTCACGCCATGGACGCTACGCCAATCTATCGGATCGGATCGCGCGAGGTTCGCGTGTTGTCGGACGGTGTGATCTGGCTCGATGCGGGAGCGGTGTTTGGTCTGGTGCCGAAGGTGATGTGGTCGCGGGTGACGGGCGAGACGAACGAGATGAATCAGATTCCGCTGGCGCTCAACTGTCTGTTGCTGGAGTCGGACGGCAAGACCGTGCTCGTCGAGACGGGACAGGGGAACAAGGACTTTGAGCAGACTCGACGCCGCGGCTGGGCACCGGATCACGGCAAGCTGCTCGACGACTTGGCGCGCAACGGCGTACAGCCTGATGATGTCGACATTGTGATCAATACGCACCTGCATAGCGATCACACCGGTTGGAACACTCGACATGACGACGACGGTGAGCTGACGGTCACGTTCCCCAATGCGAAGTACTACATCCAACGCGGCGAGTGGGACGAGGCGATGGAACCGAACGAGCGCACGCGCGCGACGTATCTGCCGGAGAACCTGTTGCCGGTCGAGGCGGCCGGTCAAGTGGAGTTCATTGACGGCGAGACGCAGGTCACGTCGGATATCACGGTGATCGAGACGCCCGGTCACACGGCCGAGCATGCCTCGGTCGTGATCGCCAACGGCGGCGAGTCGGCGGTCTATCTGGGCGACATGATTCAGCATCAGGTGCAGCTCGAACGGGTCGCTTGGCTGTCGGCGTTTGACGTGCTGCCCTTGGTCAATCTGGAGACGAAGAAGCGGTTGATCGCTGACGCGATCAAGAATCGGTCCTTGCTGGTGGCGGTGCATAATCCGTTTCCTGGGGTCGGTAGGTTGAGCGCGGGCGAGCGCGGTCGCAACGTGTGGACATCGGAAGCGCCGCACGCGGTCGCGGCCGAATAACTGAAGAACACGCAGGACGAGCAAGCGAGACAAGACGCAGAGAGCGAGACTATGGCATTCGGCGAACACCCGCTCGGCGATCCGATGATGGATCCGTCGGAGGCGATGAAGCACATTCCCAAGCCGCGGCGCAAGCTGTGGCGTCAGGAGAAGCTGGTCGACAACACGTATCTGCAGTACCGCGATCAGACGGAGGAGCTACCGGAACCAGATCTTGTGGAACGGATCTTTCTGATTGTGATGCGCGGCGATCGATGTTTGGCGGTGCGTCACGGTGATCGGCATCAACCGTGGGTGTTGCCGATTCTTGAGTTTGAGATTGAGCCGCGTCCTGAACCGCTTGATCCTGAGCTTGATCAGGATGCGCGTCAGGCGGCGCTGACGCAGACGATTCGCAGCGTGGTCGAGGACACCTGGCAGGTGCCGATCGACAACTGGTCGCAGCACACTCGCGTGCAGATGACGGCCAAAGAGCTGCAGGATGAGGTCGAGCCGGGCGCTCGTCGCTATGAGATGATCGTGATGGCCGAGGCGGGCGAGCCGCAGGACCCGGACGAGGAGTCGGAGTGGGCGCGTCGGTTCTTCCCGCCGCGTGAGATGAACAAGCTGCTGCGCGAGCGTTACTACGACTATCCGCAACTGGAGCAGGCTTACGAGTTGCAGTTGATCGGCGCGGTGAAAGCGGCGCATCAGGCGTAGCGGGCGAGATGGCATCAAGGCTGTAGGATCACGACAGATCATGACGACGCGCGCTTGGTTCACGGTTACCTCAGCGGCGCAGCCGTTGCTGTTCGGCCAGCGGGCGGGCGTTGTTTGCGGGTTCGCGCCGTCGCCGGTCGCAGCGGTCGCTGTATCGGGCGGCCCTGTGGTTCGCGCCTGAGAGATCGGCGCGCAGGCCCATGGGACGAACCCAGCGCCGCCCGACCGTCACTCAGCAATCCGCCGATCACCCACGAGACACGATCTGACGATCAACGTCAGCGCACCAGGCTCGGAGATTGAGTCGAGCCACGTTTGAGGAGACCGCCATGCGTCTGACTGGCGCCCGAATTCTGATGGAGTGTTTGCGCGCGGAGGGGGTCGAGGTCTTCTTCGGCTACCCGGGCGGCGTGGTCCTGCCGCTCTACAACACGCTGGGCGAGTATCCCGACATCAAGCACGTATTGGTACGACACGAACAGGCCGCGGCGCACGCGGCCGATGGTTACGCGCGCGTCGCGGGACGCACCGGCGTCTGCCTGGCGACGTCAGGTCCAGGCGCGACAAACCTCGTGACCGGGATTACGACCGCATACATGGATTCGGTGCCGATGGTTGTGCTGACTGGCAATGTCGCGCGTGACCTAATTGGTCGCGACGGCTTCCAGGAGGCTGACATTACCGGGATCACGTTGCCGATCACCAAGCACAACTACCTGCTGATGCGAGCGTCGGAGATCGCCCCGGCGGTCAAGGAGGCGTTCCACATCGCCTCGACCGGGCGCAAGGGTCCGGTGTTGGTCGACATTCCCAAGGACGTCTTCATTGAAGAGGCGGAGTGGGATGGGTATCCGCAGGGCGTCTCGTTGCGCGGGTATCCGATCATGGATGTGCCGCGCGAGGAGGAAGTGGAGAAGGCGGCGGAGACGATCAATGCGGCCAGGAAGCCGATCATCATCGCCGGGCACGGGGTGGTGCAGTCGGAGGCGAAGGATGAGCTGGTCGAGTTCGCCGAGCGCGCCGATTCTCCTGTGCTGACGACGTTGTTGGGTATCTCGGGGATGCCTGAGGATCACGAGTTGTCTTACGGCTTTCTCGGGATGCACGGCCATTACTACGCGAACATGGCGGCCGATCGCGCTGACGTGGTGATCGGCATTGGGATGCGCTTCGACGATCGAGCGATGGGGCGGTTCAGCGACTTCAACAAGACAGCCAAGATCGTGCACATCGATATCGATCCGGCCGAGATTGGCAAGAACTTTGTCACGCACGCTCCGGTCAACGGCGACGTTAAGGAAACGCTGCAGCGTCTGTTGCCGCAGCTCGAGCGGCAATCGCACCCCGAGTGGCGGGCTGAGATCGACCAGATCATGTCGGAGCATCCGACGGATTACATCGAGGAAGGCACTGGTCTGGGAGGTCCCTGGTTGGTTCGCGCGTTGGCTGAGGCCACAGATGGACAAGCGACGATTGTGACCGGGGTCGGGCAGCACCAAATGTGGGGCGCGCAGTACTACCCGTATACGCGCGCGCGGCAGTGGGTCACCTCAGGCGGACTGGGGACGATGGGCTATGAGGTGCCGGCGGCGATGGGCGCGCAGTTTGCGCAGTCGGCGCCGATCTGGTCGATCTGCGGCGACGGCGGCTTTCAGATGACATCGCAGGAGCTGCAGACGATCGCGGACCACAACCTGCCGGTGCGGTTTGCGATATTCAACAACGGCTTCCTCGGCATGGTGCGTCAGTGGCAGGAGCTGTTCTACGAGCACAACTATCACTCGGTCGACTTGGGTCAGCCTGACTTCGTCAAACTGGCCGAGGCGTACGGCGTGCGCGGCATGCGCGCCACGACGCGCGCCGAGGCGCTCGAGGTGTTCCGCGAGATCGACGGGTATGACGGACCGGTCGTGATCGACTTCCAGCTTGAGCGTGAGGAGAACGTCTGGCCGATGGTGCCGGCGGGCGCCGCGCTGTCGGAGACGATTGAATCGGCTGAGGACCTGTAGACCGGTAGCGAAGACAGGTAGCAGGTACGAGACAGAGGAGATTCGCCGCATGGCATCCAGTAACACCATCGTCGCCCATGTCGAGGATCGACCGGGCGTGTTGGCTCGGGTCGCGTCGCTGTTCCGGCGGCGCGGATTCAACATCGAGTCATTGACTGTCGGGCACTGTGAGGAGCCGGGACTGAGCCGCATGACGATCGTCGTTGATGGCGACGATCATCAGGTCGACCAGGTGTGTCGACAGTTGTTCAAGTTGATCGACGTGGTCTCGGTCCAGGACATCACCTACACGCCGATGGTCGATCGCGAGTTGGCGATGATCAAAGTATCGGCGTCGAACTTCAATCGTCGCGAGGTGCTCGACATGGTCGAGCTGTTTCGCGCCGACGTGGTCGATGTGCATAATGACGCGTTGGTCATTCAAGTCCTCGGCGACGAGGGCAAGGTCAACGCGGCGGTCAAGATGTTCGAGCAGTTTGGCATTCTCGAGATGGTGCGCACGGGCCGCGTCGCGATGCGTCGCGGCGCGGAGACGACCAAGCCGCCGGCGATCTCGGACTCGCAGCAGGCGGCAGCGGCGATACGCGCCATGCTCGGGCGTCGACCTGAGGGCGTCTTGCCGTTCGCCAGCGATTGATCTCGTGAGCCGCCCGCGGAGACTCGGGCGAGACTCGAAGACACGACAACGACAGAGGTAGGAGACGCCGATGCCCGCGCAGATGTACTACGACCAGGACGCCGATCTAGAGCTGCTGAACGGCAAGAAGATCGCGGTGATCGGGTTCGGATCGCAGGGTCACGCGCATGCGTTGAACCTGCGCGACTCAGGCTGCGACGTGGTTGTCGGGTTGTATCCGGGTTCGCGCAGCTGGAACAAGGTCCAGGACTCGGGGTTGGCGGTTGACACGGTGGCCGACGCGGCTGCCGCCGCCGACATCGTGATGGTGCTGACGCCCGATCACGTGCAGAAGCAGATCTACGACCAGCACATCGCGCCCTCGATGACTGAGGGCAAGACGTTGATGTTCGCGCACGGCTTTGCGATTCACTTCAATCAGGTGACGCCGCCGCCCGAGGTCGACGTGACGATGATCGCGCCGAAGGGTCCAGGGCATTTGGTGCGGCGCGTCTATGAGGAGGGCGGCGGCGTGCCGGCGCTGCTAGCGATTCATCAGGACGCTTCGGAAACGGCCAAAGAGGTCGCGCTGGCGTACGCGAAGGGAATCGGCGGGACGCGCGCCGGGGTGCTCGAGACGACCTTTCTCGAAGAGACCGAGACCGATCTGTTCGGCGAGCAGTCAGTGCTCTGCGGCGGGATCACATCGCTGATGCAGGCCGGCTTTGAGACGCTGGTCGAGGCGGGTTATCAGCCTGAGTCGGCGTACTTCGAGACGATCCACGAGGTCAAGCTGATCGTCGACCTGATTTACGAGGGCGGGTTCGCCAACATGCGCTACTCAATCTCGGACACGGCCGAGTATGGCGATCTGACGCGCGGTCCGAAGATTATCGATGACTCAGTCAAGCAGCGGATGAAGCAGATTCTCTCGGACATTCAGGACGGTTCGTTTGCGCGTGAGTGGATCATGGAGAATCAGACAGGCCGTCCGGGCTTCGACAAGTTGCGCGCCCGCGCGGCGCGTCACGAGAGCGAAGAGGTCGGCGCGGAGCTGCGCGGGATGATGTCGTGGCTCAACGAGGACGCTGACTGAGCGCCGTCTCGTAGGCGGTCGCGGATTAGATTCCTCCGATGCCGCCAATGTCTCCGCCGAAGCCGCCGCCGTCAAAGCCGCTTCCGACATCGTGGCCGCCGTCGAAATGGCCGTGGTCGAGACCGCTGACGCCTTGCCCGCTGTCGCCGGTGTAGTGGTCGCTGGCCAAGTAGCCGACCGCGGCCGCGCCCATCCACCAGGTCCAGGTGTTGTCTTGCCATTCGCGCACGCGGGCGTTGGCCCGGCGACCGAACAGCCGCGAGACGACGCGCAGCGGCCAGAACACGACCAGCGTGATGATTTCCATGATCAACGTCTTCACGAGTAGCTCCTTGCCGGCGCCACGCTCGACGCCTGCCGTTGTCGTCCTTTGACGCTAGCGGATCGCAGAGGCGCGCTCTCCGGCTTAGTCGTTCCGCGCGACGTCGTAGGAGAGCGGCGAGCCCAGGTCGCCGTCGCGCCAATGGGTGAGCGAGTGGGCGAGGTCGCCGAGTTCGGAGGCGGACTGTCCTTCGGACGCGCGCAGGATCTGTTCGGTGGAGGCGATCTCCGCGCCATTGAAGCCGAACAGATCGGCGCTGGTGAGCGCCATCGGACGGTATTGCGTGTAGCCGCCCAGGTCGGACCGATGGATCACGATGCTGCCGTCGTCGAGCAGCGGATCGAGATAGAGCTCGAACTTGAACAGCCATGGTCCGTGCTCGGCGACGACGTAGTCGGCGCCGGTGATTGACTCCCCGTGGAGGCGGTAGTGAAGGAAGTCGCTCAGGCAAAGCAGCGTGTTCAGCTGGCTGGTTCCGAACGACCGGGCCGTGATTCGGCGTTCGCAGAGGTAAACGATCAGTTCGCGCAGCTTGGCGTCGGCGAGGCCGGAGGTGTATCTGCTGACGGTGGTCACGAGCCGCCTCCTTTGGCCGACGATGTCAATGGCTGTGCCGGCTTGCGCACTTCATGAGGCACGCCGCGAGCGGTGAGCAGGTCGGACCACTCCTGCTGGGTGCGAAAGCGGAAGGCTTCGCTGATCACGCCTGAGAGTTCCGACGCGTGCTTGCGTCGTTGCTCGGCGCTGGAGAAACGCGGATCGTCCTCGATTTGCAGCTGGAACTCGGGCAGGTAGGCCTCGCCGTCGGCCGGGTGACGCTCGTGATGGTCCCACATGTGGTCGGCGAGGGCGGCTTCGCCGAGCATGTCGCGCAGGCGTCGCCACTCATCGTTGGTTGCGACATTCAGGTGGACCCAGCCGTCGGTGGCTCGGTAGGCGCGCTTGAGCGCGTCGAAGTCGGCCATCTCGATGCGCCTTTCTCGTCTTGGGGACTTGGCCGCAGGCTAGCGGTTAGCCTGCCGACGAGTGTCTGAAGATTGCCTTCCCGATGTGACCATGCATCTGGGCAGGAGAGAGGATCGGAACATGCGCGCAGTGGCGGCGCGGAGCGGCGAGCTTCGCATGGTTGACATTCCCCAGCCTGAGCCAGCCGAGGGCGAGGTGCTGGTCAAGAACTTGGCCTGCGGGATTTGCGGGTCGGACCTGCACTTCATGCTCTACGGCGAGGAGATGATGCGCGGCTCGTCGCAGTCGGGGAACGCGCAGTTCGCGCCCGACTTCAGCCGCGACATCGTGATGGGTCACGAGTTCTGCTGCGAGGTCGTCGCCTACGGACCGAACACGAATGAGACGGTTCCCGTGGGCTCACGGATCACGTCGGTGCCGTCGAAGGGCGCGTACAGCAACGTCTATCCGGGCGCGTACAGCGAGTACATGGTGCTTGATGCGGGCATGGTCTTGCCGGTGCCTGACCACGTCGCGACCGAGCACGCTGCGACGACGGAACCGATGGCGGTCGGCATGCACGCGGCGCGCGCGGGTCAGTTCTCGGGCGGCGAGCCGGCCGTCGTCTATGGCTGCGGTCCGGTCGGCTTGGCGACGATCGCGAGTCTGCGGCATGAGGGCGCGGGGACGATTGTGGCCTCGGACCTGTCGCCGGCGCGTCGGGAGTTGGCGGGTGTGATGGGCGCCGACGTGGTCGTCGATCCGCGCGAGACGCCGCCCGTGGCGGCGCTCGAGCAGCGCGGCTTTCAGACAAGCAGCGAGGTGGTGCTGTTTGACGCCATCGGCGTGCGCGGGACGATCGCGATGGCGATGCGAGAGGCGCCGGGCCGCGGCGCGCGGATCGTGATTGTCGGCGTCTGCATGCAGGACGACACGATCGTGCCGATGGCGGGGATCGAGAAGGAGCTGCAGCTCAAGTTCGTGCTCGGCTACACGCCGGGCGAGTTCGCGGAGACGTTGGACGCGATCAGCTCAGGCGCGATCGAGCCGGCGCCGATCATCACGGGCAAGGTCGGGCTCGACGGCGTCGAGCAGGCGTTCGAGACGCTGGGCAACCCTGAGGCGCACTGCAAGATCATCGTCACTCCGCACGAGTCGAACGCGATCTAGCTGGCGCGGTACTGGCGGGTGTTGGATTGACTAGCATTTGCCTGACCTGCGCAGTCCTTGATTCGGCATGAAGGAAGACAGAGATGACCTACGACATTGTGATTCGCGGTGGGACGATTGTTGATGGATCGGGGGCGCCTCGGTATCGGGCGGACGTGGCGATCTCGGGCGACCGCATCGCCTCGATTGGGCGGATTCCTGAGCGAGGGGCCGAGGAGGTCGATGCGCGTGGGTTGATCGTGTCGCCCGGGTTCATCGACGGGCACACGCACTTCGACGCCCAGATTTCTTGGGATCCGTACGGCACGTCGAGCTGTTACCACGGCGTGACGTCGGTGATCATGGGCAACTGCGGCTTCACGCTCGCGCCGTGTCATCCCGACGATCAAGACATTTTGATGCGCACGCTGGAGGCGGTCGAGGACATCCCGGCCGCGGCGCAGCGAGCGGGCGTCGACTGGACCTGGCAGACGTTCCCCGAGTTCATGCAGTTCCTTCACGACAAGCCCAAGGGGCTGAACTACGGCGGCTACATGGGTCACACGGCGCTGCGGACATACGTGATGCGCGAGCGCGCGTTCACGGATCCGGCGTCGGAGGACGAGATCGCGGAGATGGCGCAGATTCTGGTCGAGGGCGTCGAGGCGGGCGGCATGGGCTTTTCGACGACGCGTTCGCCGGCGCACAAGACGAGTGAGGGCTTGCCTGTGCCGTCGCGCTTAGCGAGCTGGGACGAGGTGCGTCAGTTGGTGCTGGCGATGGGCGCGATCAATCGAGGCGCGGTCGAGATCAGCGGTGAGCCGACAATGGGTCAGGATCCGGATGATCCGAACCACTACGAGCGGCGCTTCCGCGACCTGGCGATTGAGTCGGGTCGGCCGATGTTCTTCCCGGCGTTGTCGAGTCGACGGGCGGATCCGAACGCGTGGCGTCGGTTCTTCGATCGCGCGCACGAAGCGGCGGGCGAGGGCGGACGGATGTTTGGTCAGGCGCACTCGCGCGAGTTGGCGACGAACTGGTCGTGGCGCACCGAGATGCCGTTCGACCGACTGTCGATGTGGCGCGAGATTCGCCGGCGTCCGCTGGACGAGCAGATGAAGGTCTTCAGCGATCCTGAGATGGTGGCCCAGCTGGTGCAGATCGCCAACACCGAGGAAGAGGACTTCTCGAAGGTGATGCCGGCGCAGGCTCGCAAGCCGTCGGACTGGGATTGGGTGTTCATTCTCGATCACGTTGATGGCACGCCGAACCGTCGCTTGGGCGAGGTCGCGCGCGAGCGCGAGGAAGACCCGGTCAAGACGATGATCGATGTCGGCGTCGAGCAGAATCTCGAGACGCTGTACATGGTGCCATTGGCGAATGAGTATCAGGAGACGGTGCTCGAGATCATGCGCGAGCCGCGGTCGCTGGTGACATTCTCCGACGGCGGCGCGCACGTGTCGCAGATCATGGATTCGTCGCTGCAGACGCACGTGCTGGCGCATTGGGTGCGGGGCAGCGGCGAGCTGACGCTCGAGCAAGGAATCAAGCTGTTGACCTGGGACATGGCGACAGCGTGGGAGCTGCCCGATCGCGGCTTGCTGCGTCGCGGCTACAAGGCGGACATGATTCTCTTTGATCTCGATACGGTCGGACCAGAGCGGCCGACGGTCGAGCACGACTTGCCCGCCGGTCAGCGGCGTCTGGTGCAGAAAGCCAAGGGCTACCACATGTCGATCGTCAATGGCGGCATCACGATGCGCGACGGCGAACCGACGGGCGTGACGACCGGTCAGGTGCTGACATCGGTCTAGTCACTATCTCAGGCGGGCGCTGAGAGCCCCTCGGAGCCATCTACGAGTCCACTGAGCGAGGGCGGTGTCGACGTGCGAGCGCCGAGGTTCGGCATCAATCGTCAGGATGCGGAGTCGGTCTCGCGGTTCGCCGCCGACGCGGCGCGGATTGAGTCGCTGGGCTGGGATTGCGTCTGGCTGCCCGATTCGCAGCTGCGACGTCGGGACACCTATGTCTTGCTCGCGGCGGCGGCGCAGGCGACGGACACGCTCAGTCTGGGCACGCTGTTGGTCAATCCTGTGACGCGGCATCCATCGGTGACGGCGTCGTCAATTGCGACGATTGATGAGCTGGCGCCGGGACGGGTGACGTTGGGTTTCGGCGCTGGCGACACCGCGGTGCGGCTGATGGGTATGCGTCCGGCGCGGGTCGCGGAGATGGAGAGCGCGATCACGCTGATGCGTCAGCTGCTCGCTGGCGAGCGGATTGAGGTTGGCGCGGAGCGTCCCGCGGTGTTGCCGTTTTGTCGTCCGGTACCGATCTGGCTCACAGCCGGCGGACCGCGCACGCTTGAGATGGGCGGGCGAGTCGCGGATGGCGTCTTCATGCGCGTGGGGACGCATGCGGCGACGATCGCTGATACGGTCGCGCGGATTCGCCGTGGGGCTGAGGGGTCGGGTCGTGATCCGCTGTCGGTTCCCTTGGGGATCATCTTTCATACAGTGCTCGTCGATAATCCCGATGACGCCTTGACGATGGGCAAAGCAATGGCGGCGGGCTACTACGAGTACTCGCCGATGTTGTTTGAGCCGAGCGGGTTGCGTTGGGATGGTCCCGATCCGGAGGCGCTCAAGCGCGAGCGCGGCGTCTGGCCGGACTTTCATCACGACCCGGATTTGCTGAAGGCTGGTCGCGCGGTCGACTTTCTCAGCGAGGCGCACGCTAGCGCGTTCTCGCTGCATGGCTCGCCTGCGCAGGTCGTCGAGCAGTTGGTCGCGGTGCTCGCCGAGGCGTCACGTAACGGGATCGAGTTTGAGCACGTGGTGCTGCATCCGATTCCGAATCCACCGTCGCCGGATGTCGATGAAGACGGTTACACGGTCCGTGTGGCGCGTGAGGTGTTGCCCGCGGTTCGCGAGCGGCTAACCGAGATGACCTAGCGTTGGCGTCTACAGCGATTCGCAATCGAGGAGGATGGTTCAGTGGCTGATCTGAGCAATGTGCAGGCGTTGGCCTGGGACGTGGGCGGGACGATCTTTGACTGGCATCACACGATTCGCGACGAAGTGGCGGCGATCGCGCAGGCGCAGGGCGCGGAGCTCGATGCGGCCGCGTTTGCGAATCAGTGGCGATTCACGATGTTCCGGCGCCTGCAGCTGGTGCGCCGCGGGGACTTGCCCTGGTTGAACGCCGATCAGCTGCATCGACGGGTGCTCGATGAGGTGATGGACGAACATCCGCAGCTGTCGCTCGATATGCACGAGCGCGACGAGCTGAATCAGGTCTGGCATCGGATGAACGCCTGGCCGGGCGCGGCGGAGTGTCTAGAGGCGCTGCGTTCGCGATATCGGGTGACGGTGCTCACAGTGATGTCGTGGGCGATTGCGGTCGATTGCAGCAAACACAACGGGATCAGCTGGGACGGGATTCTGTCGTGCGAATTTCTGGGGCATTACAAACCGGAGCCGGAGGCGTACCAGGCGAGCGCGCGGCTACTGGGATTGCAAAGTTCCGAGGTAATGATGTGCGCGGCGCACAAGGGCGACTTGATGGCCGCGGCTCGAACGGGTATGCCGACGGCGTATGTGCCAATTGTGGGCGAGCGCGGCGAGGGTAACGACCCTGACTTGTCGCCGGATCCATCATTCACAGTCAACGCCACAGACTTCGCGGACCTCACGCGCCAACTGTTGGCGTGAGGTCCCGGCGCCAGTAGATCTAAGCCAGGCCGCCGCCGTCTACTATGAACTCGGCGCCGGTGCTGAAGCTGGACTCGTCGCTTGCCAGGTAGAGCGCGAGGTAGGCGACCTCGGACGGGTCGGCGGCGCGTCGAAGCGGTGTGTTGCGCAGGAAGCGCTCGCTGTCGGCGTCGTAGCCGGGCACCTGTTGGAGCATCATGGTGTCGATCGGTCCGGGGTGGATGCTATTGACGCGGATGTTGTAGCGTCCCCACTCGCGGGCGGCGACTTTGGTCATGCCGCGAACGGCGAACTTGCTGGCCGAGTAGGCGATGGAGCCCGGTCCGCCGCGGAATCCGGCCGTCGATGAGATGTTGACGACCGAGCCGGACTGCTGCTGGATCATCTGGGCGCCGACGGCTTTCATGCCGAGCCAGACGCCGATCTGGTTGATCTCGATCACTTCGCGGTAGACGTCTTGCGTCATTTCGGTGATCGGCGCGTGGCGAAAGATGCCGGCGTTGTTGACGAGCGCGTCGAGCTTGCCGTGCTGTTCGACGATGTCCGCCACGAGCGCATGCCAGGCGTCCTCATCGCTGACGTCGAGGTGGCGGTAGCTTGCCGCGTCACCGATGCGGGCGGCGATCTCTGCGCCTTCGTCGTCGAGCACGTCGGCGACGATCACGCGCGCGCCCTCGGCGGCGAAGAGTTCAGCCTCGGCTGCGCCCTGTCCGCGCGAAGCGCCGGTGATCAGCGCCACCTTGTCCTGTAGTCGGTCGACCATGACTCGGATCCCCTCGTTGTCGGCGCTATTCGGCCGAGCGGTTGCGCAGTCGCAGTATCGGCCTTCGTCGCAGTCTAGAGACGCGGCGGCCGCGTATCCTACGTCTACGCGAAACAGCGCAGCGGCGCTGCAGTGGACGGAGCTCGGCAGAATGTCAGGACGAATCGACGGCAAGGTGGCGGTGATCACGGGCGGCGCGAGCGGGATCGGCGAGGGTTCGGTGCGGTTGTTCGCTGAGGAGGGCGGCCGCGTCGTGGTCGCTGACATCCAAGATGAGCGCGGGCACGCGCTGGTTGAGTCAATCGGCGGCGACACGAGTTTCGTCCACGCTGATGTGTCGGTCGAGGCTGAGGTGCAGGGAGCGGTGGCGCACGCGGTGGATCGGTTTGGCCGCATCGACGCGATCTTCAACAACGCGGGCTTCGCCGGAACCCTGGGAAGCATCACGGAGGTGGAGGAAGCGGAGTATGACCAGACGATGGACGGCCTGCTCAAAGGGGTCTTCTTCGGCATCAAGCACGCGGCGCGGGCGATGCAAGCGCAGGGCGACGGAGGTTCGATTGTGAGCACCGCGTCGGTGGCGGGAGTGGACGCGGGCAACGGACCGAGCGTGTACAGCGTCGCCAAGGGCGCGGTGATGCATCTGACGAAGGTGGCCGCGTATGAGTTGGGCGAGTTCAACATTCGGGTTAACTGCATCTGTCCGGGTGGGATCGCGACGCCGATTTTCGGCAAGTCGATCGGCCTGTCGGCGGAGGACGCGGATAAGACGGTCGAGGCGATGGCTCAGGTGATGGGTCAGGCGCAGCCGATTCGCCGCTCTGGTCGACCGTCTGACATCGCTCATGCGGCGCTCTGGTTGTCGAGCGAGGATTCGTCGTTCGTTACGGGCCACGCGTTGATCGTTGATGGCGGCCTGACGCTGGGGCGTCCGCGTGAGAACGACTTCGGGGACGGCATTCAACGCATGTTCGAGGCGCTCGGCATCGAAACGCCGAGCGAGTGACCAGCGTGTGTCGACGTATGGTGTGTTCACGAGGCTGGAAAGACTCGGCACATGCTTGACGGTATCTACGCGCGTGGCGCCCTTCGCAGCCGTTTGGTGGCAACGCTCTCGTGTGCGTCGCCTCAGCAGCTGAGCGGCTGGCATCGTTCAGGCCTGATCGTGGCGACCACGTCGCCCGGCGGGAGGGGATTTCGGCGACTCTACTCATGGATTGAATATCTGAAAGTCCGTGCGGCGGTGAAACTGCTTGAGCAGCATCTGCCACGACATCGGCTGAGGCCGAATCTGCTGCGGCTGGAGAGAGAGCTGCCTGAGTGGTATCGATTGCCGTTGCTGGCTCATCAGAGTCAGGTCATCGTTCCGACGACCGACGGAAAGGGATACACAGTGATCGACAGGCAGCTGGCGCACGCAGACTTCATCGGCAGCGCGGGGCTGCGAGGCGCAGTGGCTGAGGACATCGACTTCGACCTGGCGATCACAGCGGTTCGAGAGATTCAGGCTGAAGGGCCGCTGGGATCTTTGGGCAGGTTCGACGATTACGTGACGATGGATCCTGCTGTGATGGGCGGTAATCCTGTCGTAGTTGAGACGAGACTCGAAACGGCCATGATTGCCGCGATTCATGCGAAGGGATTCCAGGAGATTTCAGAGATTGCTGAGCGATTCGACCTGACAGAGAGCGCCGTTCGCGCTGCGGTTGACTTCGAGCACGAGGTGTCCGCAGAGAGAGCGCCACGTGCGCTGTCTGCTTGATGAGGGTATGGCCCCGGATGTTGCGGTGATACTCACGTTGTTGGGGCATCCGTCACAGCACGCGCGCGATGTGGATCTGCTTGGCCAGCCCGACGAAGCAGTACTTGCGAAGGCACGGGACTTTGATCTGCTGGTCACTCTAGATCTCCATCGCCAGTTCATCGAGTGGTGGGCCTCGCGGAGGGAGATGTTGGGTTCGGTGCGAGTAGTCCGTCTGCGCTTTAGCTCAAGTCAGCATGACGATGGATTGGAACAGGCGCGCGCGTTGCTTTGGCGGTGGCGAGAGATAGACGCGAGGCTCAGCCAGGACGCAGCGATTCGCCTGGCGACACTCTCGGGCGCGACATTCAAAGTCAGGTTCAGCAGCTTGGACGACTTGAACGCCATGTCTGGGCCGCAGTCAACGTCGTGACCATCTTTGGGCGGCGGGTGTTTTATGGATGGGTGGTAGTGGCGGCTGCGTTTACGGCGCAGTTCGCCACGGTTGGCGTGCAGACGTCGGTGGTGGCGGTGTTCGCGCCTGAGTTCATCGCCGAGTTCGGATGGTCGGTGACGCAGTTCTTCGCCGCGGACTCTCTGGGTCAGGCGCTGTTGATGGGGATCGGGTTCATGCTCGGGCCGCGGATCGACCGCTGGGGCGCGCGGCCGATCATGCTCACGGCCGCGGTGGTCTGCATCCCGGCGCTGTTCATGATGAGTCAGGTGCAGGAGTACTGGCAGTACGTGCTGATTCGCGGCGTGTTTCTGGTCACGTCGGCGTCGGTGGCGGGATTTCTGGTCGTGTCGATCGCCGTCTCGAAGTGGTTTGTGGCCCGACGCGGTCAGGCGCTCGGCTGGACGTCGATGGGCGTCTCAATGGCGGGGTTCATCTGGCCGACGGCGACGGCTGGCCTGTTGATTGAGCCGCTTGGGTGGCGAACTGCCTGGATGGTGTTGGCGGCGTGCTTTGCGGCGATTCTGATTCCGTCGGCGTTGCTGATCCGCCGCCGACCGGAGGATTACGGGATGCTGCCGGACGGCGGTCCGACGCAGCTGACTCGCGATCAGATCGAGGCCGCCGAGCACGACGATGCGACATCGCTGACGCGCCAGGAGGCGCTGCGCTCGAGCAGCTTCTATCTGATCGTCCTGATCTTCGGCATTTCGGTGGTCGGCATCTTCGCGATTCTGCTGAACGGCGTGTTGTATCTGAAGGAGCACGGACTCAGTTCAGTCCAGGCCGCCGCGGCGGTGGCGGGGTTTTCGCTCTTTTCGATGCTGACCAAGCCGCCATGGGGTTGGCTTCTGGACAAGTTCGATACCCGGATTGTGGGGTTCTGCTCATTCATTCTGGGCGCAGTGGGCTTTGTACTGGTGATTCAGGCGGCGCCGACGGGCGATTGGTTGTTGATCGCCGCCGCGCTGAGCGTGATGGGCTTTGGTATCGGTGGGAACATCCCGATTCAGGACATGTTCTGGGCCGAGTACTTTGGCCGCCGACATCTGGGATCGGTGCGCAGTATCGGCTTTCCCATCGCGATGGGCATCAATGCGATCACGCCAGTCGCGGTGGCGTTGTCGTACGACTTGATCGGCACGTACGACTACGCGTTCTACACCTGCGCGGTGTTCTGGGCTGGTTCGGCGGGACTTTGTCTGATGTTGCGGCTGCCGGCGAAACGTCGCGCGCCGATTGCGGAGCTGGTGCGTCGGGCGATCAGGGTGATTGCGCCCTCGCGTCATCCAGCGGCGCGGTTTGAGGCGCAGAAACGCGCGTAGACGCGGCGGGTGGATCGAGGAGACACAAGCAAGCCCGCGTCCAATCGACGCGGGCTTGCTTGTCGTTGACTCTCTGAGGAGCGTTTTGCTACCTGGGAAGCGGGAGTGTGATCTCGGTGCTGCGCAGGAATCGGTTGTGATCGGGGCCTTCGGCGGGGAAGTAGCGGCGAGGCGGCAGGATGTCCTCGTGGCCCTCTACGCGGAAGCCGAACTCGGTGCGTCCGTCGGCCTCGACGTAGCGGGCGATGATGCGTCCCTCAAAGCCGTCGCCAAACTCGATCACCGTGCTGCGCAGCCAACGACTGTGTCCAGGACCACCGACGGGGAAGTATCGGCGTGGCGGGAGAATGTCTTCGCCGTCGGGTCCGCGCATGCCGAACTCGACGCGTCCATCGGCGGCGCGTCGAGCGATGATGCGGACGGTGATGGTCGTGGGGCCGGGTTCTTCGATGATGGGTTCGTCGTCATCATCGTCGGCGGCGTCAATGATGTTGCTGAAGGCGGTGATCGAGAGGCCGTTGGGATCGAAGCCGCCGGTGATGACGTCGATTAGGTCGGTTTCGCGGTCGCCGAGGTCGGAGATGATGCGCAGTTTGACCTGCGTGGCGTCATTGGGGTTGATCTGAGCGTGCCAGTCGCCGTCGTCGCCAATCTTGCCGGCGTCGTCGCCGCCAGCGCTGATCTGGTCGCCGTCCTGGTTGAAGACCTGGATTTCCGAGCCGGCGTAGGCGTCGGCGTCGTTTCCCCAGAACCAGTGCGGAGTCGGAGGCTGTTGCGCGTTGGTCGTTGGGGCGAGGCTGACGAGCAACGCGGCGAGCGCCGCCAAGAGGGCGATGCCGAGACTCCATCGCCGCGCCGCGTCGTGAATCCGGATGGATTGCATTCCGACTCCTCCTCATTGCGCCACGGCCTCCGTGGTGCGGTCAAGTTGACGATAGTTTATCGCGCTCTTGAGCGACAACGACAGGCGCAGGGATTCGGATTTTCGATTTTGCGCTCGCCTAACGAATCGATCCTTGACAATCGTCGATTCCAGCGCGCCAAGCTGTGCGCCGTCGGTCAACGACTGAATCCCGGGTTCAGCTAATGGCGCGATCAGCGCGCGAGGAATCCGCCGTCGATCTTGAGTTCGGCGCCGGTGATGTACGACGATTCGTCGGAGGCGAGAAAGAGGACGCCGTTGGCGACTTCGTCGACCTCACCGGTGCGTCGCAGTGGAATGGCGCGGACGAGTCGGGCGCGCGCTTCGTCGGTCATGCCGACGCTCGATCGCATCGGCGGCATGAAGCCGGGATGGACGGTGTTGACGCGGATTCCCTGCGGGCCGAGTCGCACGGCCATCGCCTTGGAGAAGTTGCGCACGGCGGCCTTGGACGCGTGGTAGGCGGGGTGTCCGGCGTCGGAGCCGACGAAGCCGTAGATCGAAGAGATGTTGACGATCGAGCCGCCGTTGCCGGCGGAGCGCATCGCCTCAGCGCCGAGCTTGGTGCCGAGGAACACGCCGGTCGCGTTGACGTCCATGATGCGATGCCAGCCCTCGGTCGAGTTGGGGTCGTCGACGGCTGTCGACGAGAGGCCGGCGTTGTTGACGAGGACGTCGAGTCGGCCGTTGTGCGATTCGCGCACCGAGGAGAGCAGGGCGTTCCACTCTTCCTCGGCGGTGACATCCATGCGCGCGAAGCTGGCTTGGCCGCCGGAGGCGCGAATCTGCGCCTCGACCTCGCGGCCGCCTGCTTCGTAGAGGTCAGCGATGACGACGGCTGCGCCCTCGCGGGCGAAGAGTCGGCACTCGGCGGCGCCCATACCGGCGCCGCCGCCGGTGACGATGGCGACTTTATCTTCGAGTCGTCCCGTCATGCGGCGCCTCTGTTTCCGCGCTGGACGGCGTTCGAGCGGCTAGTCGCCGCCAGCCGCGGCGCTCTCGTAGATCGAGGCGGGAGCGGGCGGCAGGTTGTAGATGCGCTCGGCTGTGGTGCGCAGGACCTTTTCGCGGATGCCTTCGTCGAGGTCGGTGAGCACTTCGGTGATGTGTTCCTGTGCGCGCGGATAGAGGCAGGTCGGGTGAGGGAAGTCGGTCTCGAACATGACGTTGTCTTCGCCGATCGCCTGGATCGTGGCGCGCGGGCCGAAGTCCTCGAACCAGAAGGAGGCGAAGATCTGTCGGCGGAAGTACTCGGACGGCTTCATCGTCAGGCCTTCGCGCTCGGTCGGGACGGTCTCTTCGAACTGGTAGTCCATGGCTTCGAGCAGGAAGGGCACCCAGCCGATGCCGGACTCGACGGAGACGAAGTTGAGGTTGGGGTAGCGCTCGCAGAGTCCGGAGAAGATCAGGTTGATGATCACCTTGAAGTTGGTGATGAAGAGCGCGATCGAGGTGAGGGCCAGCTGTCGCTGCGGTCCGTAGCCGGGCCAGATCAGCTTGTCAGCGACGCCGGCGCCGGCGCCGATGTGGAAGTTGACGGGCATGCCCATGTCCTGGCAGGTGTCCCAGAATGGGTCCCAGGCTGGATCGCTGAGGTGCGGGAGGCCGAACGCTTCGGGCGTGTCGCACATGGTGATGCCGGTCATGCCCATATCGCCGATGCGCTTGAGCTCGTCGACGGCGGCGGGGATGTCCCAGAAGGGGACGAGGCCCTGAGGGAAGAGTCGGCCGTCACCGGCGTCCTGGAACTCGGCGACGGCATCGTTGTAGATCGTGCAGCAGATGTTGCGCAGCTCGTCGTCCTCGATGCGGATGAAGTTCTGCGAGCCGAAACCGGCGACGTTTGGATAGACGATCTGCTGGGCGATGCCGAGCTGGTCGAGCAGCTTGAGCCGCTCCTTGGGGTCGGTGGCGGCTTTGGACATCTGGTCGAAGCTGGCCAGCGAGATCGTGCCGTAGGCCTTCGTGCCGTCGTCCTGGACAACGGTGAATCCTGGCGGGCCGAAGTCGATGTCGTCGAGCACTTGCCAGCGTTGGTTGCCCTCATCGTTGATCACGATGTGGGGGACGGCGTCCTTGTACTTGGCCGGCGCGCGGGAGGTCCAGAGATCGGGCGGCTCGGTGTAGTGCGAGTCGATGTCGATGACGGGGATGCCGTGGACGGTGAGGGACATGTCGGTACTCCTGCTGCGAGCGCGCGCGCTGATGTTCACATGGTAGACAGTCCCGCGCCGGCGCGCCGCCTGAAGTGTTTCTGGGGAGCGACCGGGCGGTCAGGCGGTGGCGGGTATCTGCGCGAGCGCGAACTCGCGCGCGGCCTCGGCGGTGCTGACGCCGCGACGATCGGCGAGCGCGAAGATCTCGCGCGTGGTGTCGAAGACGCCTTCAGCGTGCGCGAAGGCCTCGTCATAGCTCCAATCGACGACTTCCTGAGCGACCGAGATGATGCCGCCGGAGTTGACGACGTAGTCGGGCGCATAGAGGATTCCGCGCTGAGCGAGGAGCGCGGCGTCCTCGGGGTCGCGCACGAGCTGGTTGTTCGCGCCGCCGCAGATCGCCCGACATTGCAGCGCGGAGATTGACTCCTCGCCGAGCACGCCGCCAAGGGCGTTGGGCGAGAGCAGGTCGCAGGGCGCGACGTAGGCCTCGTCGACGGAGAGCGTGGCCGCGCCCAGCTCGGCGGCGAGGGCGCCGGCGGCGATGGCGCGGATGTCGGCGATGCGCACGCGCGCGCCGTCCTCGGTGAGCGAGCGCGCGACTTTGGAACCGACTTTGCCGACGCCGACGACGACGATGTCGCGGCCGGCCGGGTTGGGGTCGCCGTCGAGCGCCTCGAGCGTCGCGTAGATGCCGTTGAGCACGGTCACGGCGGTCAGCTCGGAGGTGTCGCCGGAGCCGCCGAGGTCAGCTGACTTGCCGACGACATGCGGGGTCCATTGCGTGAGTTGGTCAATTTCGGCTGTGGTCGTGCCGACGTCGGTGGTGGTCAGGTAGCGGCCTTCGAAGCGCTCGACGAACTCGGCGTAGCTGCGCAGTTGCGCTTCGGTCTTGGCTTGCGGGTCGCCGATCACGACGGCTTTGCCGCCGCCGAATGGGAGGCGCGCGGCGGCGGATTTGAGCGTCATCGCCTCGGAGAGTCGGCGCACGTCGTTGAGGGCTGAATCGACGTCGGGATAAGGTTGCCAGCGCGTGCCGCCGATGGCTGGGCCGAGCGTCGTCGAGTGAATGGCGCAGATCGCTTCGAGACCGGCTTCGGCGTCGCGCCAATGCGCGATCTGCTCGAAGCGGTCGTCCGCGATCGTCAGAAACTCAGCCATTGCGCACCTCGTCGTGTTCGCCGTTCTCGCCGCATCTGCTGTTCGCTGTTCGCGGCCCGCGTTACTCGGTCGACTCCAACGTGTGGGCCACTCGCGCGATCACTCCTTTGGCATCGACCGAGATTAACTGTAGGTCGCCGTCGGTGGCGAAGATGCGTCCGACATCGGCGTTCCAGTTGAACAGCCGTGGTTGTGTGTCCTGGTCGTCTTCGAGCAGGAGGATCGCGCCTTGAGTCGGATCAAAGTCGACGCCGAGATCGCGGGCGCAGCGCATGCAGCCCGGCGGCGCGAAGGCGAGCTGGCGCGTGGCGCCGCGATAGTCGCTGAGTCGCCACAGGTCATCGGCTGCGTCGCGCGGCTGGAGCAGCAGGTCGGGCGCGATTGCGCCCTCGGCGACTGCGATGGCGGCCTCATCGGCGCCTTCGATCGGCGGCGGCGACTTGACGCCGGGGAGCATGCCGACTCTGTTTGTGGCGTAGGCGCTGGCGAAGTCGAGCGTGTCCCGCTCGACGACATCGTCTGGCGCCTGGCCGGACCAAATGCGAACGATCACGCCCTCGGGATTGACGAACATGGTTCTGGGCGGACCATTGGGTCCGCCGCCTCCATAGGCGCGGAAGACGGCGCCGTCGTAGTCCATGGGCAGGACGAAGTCGATCCCGAACTCGCTGGCGAAGTTGCGCGCGACGTCGGTCGACTCTTCGATGTTGACGCCGACGACGATGAAGCCGGTGTCGGCGTGCGCGTCGAGGGCGCGGATGAGCGCGGGGACTTCGCGTCGGCAGGGTCCGCACCATGACGCCCAGAAGTTGATCAGCACCGGCTGGCCGCGCCAGTCGGAGAGTCGGAAGCGGTCGCCGTCGAGCGTTTCGAGGTCGAAGTCGGGCGCGAGTTGCCCGATGCGGTCTCCGACTTCGACGCCTTGCGTCGGCAGCCAGGCGGGCAGCGCGACGACGCCGCCATCGCCGCCGCTGGAGGGTCGCAGGAGCGCGAGCCAGAGCGCGGCGGCGACGGCGATGACGACGCCAACGCCAGCGAGCACGGTGCGCGCGCCGTGATACTCGCGCGGTCGGTTGGGATTCTCGTCCGGTAGTCCTCCGGTGGATTCGTCTGGGCCGTCGGTATCATTCATGAGGCGTTACGAGGGACTCGCGAGACGTGACTGAGTGATGGAGGCAGCCTATGACGGCGGAGTCGATTCCAGCTGAGATGCTGCACGCGGCGATTCGCAGCGCCGGCGTCCAGGATGTGGTTCTGGTGCCTGACACGCATCAGCGTACGGTGCTTGACCTGTTGATGGACGATGACGGGATTCGCACGGTGCACTGCTCGACGGAAGACGAGGCGATCGCGGTGTCGGCGGGGCTGATCATTGGCGGTCGACGTCCGATGATGCAGATTCAGCACGCTGGATTGTACGCATCGGTCAACAATCTGCGCGGGGTCGGGTTGGATGGGCGCTTTCCGATCGTGTTGTTGATCGGTTTGTTGGGCCGCGATCCGGAGCTGGATCCTCGCGAGGATGGTTCGTCGATGGTGCGGCTGTGCGAGCCGCTGTTGGAGACACTGGGAATTCCCTCGTATCTGCTCGACGGTCCCGACGACCTGCACTTCGTCGGCGAGGCCTTTGAGGAAGCGGCTGAGCGCGATGGTCCGGTCGCGCTGCTGGTAGGAGCGCCGACATCATGACAGATCAACACGAAACCCAACGAATGT
Source organism: Dehalococcoidia bacterium (assembly GCA_965221705.1). Taxonomy (GTDB): domain Bacteria; phylum Chloroflexota; class Dehalococcoidia; order Bin125; family Bin125; genus Bin125. The sequence goes on along the minus strand of OZ244908.1, from coordinate 1,383,040 downwards.
CGTTGGAGGCGGCGCTGGACGTCCTGGCGCGTCGGCGCGAGAACCAGGTCGTGGTGGGCACGATGACGGCCAATGGCGTCTGGCGTGAGAAGTCGCCGCACGATTTGAATCTGGCCTGTATTGGATTCATGGGCGGCGCGTCGACGCTGGCATTGGGAGTGGCGCTGGCGCAGCCGGAGCGCGATGTGTGGGTGATTGATGGCGATGGCTCGCTGATGATGCAGCTGGGGTCGCTGGGCACGATCGCCGGCGCCGCGCCGAGCAACTTCGTTCATGTGGTGATTCACAACGGCGTCTATGAGACGAGCGGGTCTCAGCCGTTGCCCTCGCAACAACAAGTGGACTTCGCGCGTATGGCGGAGGGCGCGGGATACGCGAGGACGGCGTCGTTCGGGGATGCTGAGGAGTTCGACTCGGCGCTCGACGAGCTGCTGGCCGCTGACGGTCCGACGTTGATCCAGCTGTACACGCGACCGGGCGGTCGATTCTTCACGGCGCGTCCGACGCCGCCGGGCAGCGTGCCGGGCATGGCGCGGATGTGGCCGCCGGTCGCTGAGGCGTTGGCCCAACGGTCAGCGCAGTAGTCGATTAGTGGTGGTCGTCGTCGTGTGACGGCTGTTGCTCGGCGACGCATGGGTTGCTGAGCGCGCCGATGCCGTCGATCGTGACTTCGACCGTGTCGCCGGCGACGAGCCAGCGCTGCGGATTCATTGCCGCCGCGACGCCTGATGGCGTGCCGGTGGCGATCACGTCGCCCGGCTCGAGCGTCATTGCCTGAGTGATGTACTCGACAATGTCGTAGCAGTCGAAGATCAGATGTTTGGTGTTGGAGTCCTGGCGCACTTCGCCGTTGACTTTGGTCTTGATGTCGAGCGTATGCGGATCGCCGAGTTCGTCCGTGGTGACGATCACCGGGCCGATGGGGCCGTGGGTGTCGAACGATTTGCCCATTGTGAACTGCCGGGTGCGATTCTGGAAGTCTCGGACTGAGACATCGTTGACGATGGTGAAGCCGGCGATCACTGAGGCGGCGTCGTCGGCGGAGACGTGTCGACATGTTTGGCCGATGACGATGCCGAGCTCGCCTTCATAGTCGACCATCTTGGAGGCGAGCGGAATCTCGATGTCGCCGCCGGGTCGCTGCACGCAGCTGACCTGTTTGGTGAAGATGGTGGGGTAGCGCGGCGTTTCGGCGCCGGTCTCGGCGATGTGATCGCCGTAGTTGAGGCCGACGGCGAGGAACTTGGCGGGGTTGGGCACGGGCGAGAGCAGCTGGACATCGCTGAGCGGTCGGCGGTTGCCGCCGCGCTCGACGGCCATCTCGGCCATCACGCGGCCATCCTCGCCGAGAGCGAGGAAGTCGCACATGTCGGTTGGCGCTTCAGGCTCGGCGAGGTAGAGGTCGACGATTTCGTCGCCGACGACGATGCCGACGCGCGGCGTGTCCTCGAAGCTGAAGCTAGCCAGTCGCATGGCGATGTCCTCTCCTGATGGTTTCGCTGGTGCAGTTCGGTCGGGTGGCGCAGTGGGATCAGGTTAATCGCTTCGCTCGAGGTTAATCGCTGCGCTCGGCGAGCGGAATCGTACCGATCACATCATCGGCTTGCATGTCGTCGAGCTCGGCTTCTGTGAGCGTCGTCAGTCGGGCGAGCACCGCGCGGGTGTGCTGGCCGAGCGTCGGCGATGGCCGGTCGACCTCGGGTCCGTCCCAGTGGGCGAATCGGTAGGGCTGGAGCGGATAGCGGCGCTCCCCGGCGAAGTCGTGCTCCTGAGTGATGAAGAATGACCGAGCGGCGAGATGGCGGTCCTCGAGCAGGTCTCGCCCGTGGTAGACGGCGGCAGCGGCGATGCCGAGGCGTTGCAGTTCGCGCATCAGCTCGTCGGCGTCGCGCACGCGGGTCCAGTCGGCGATCGTCCGGTCGAGGTCGTCGCGGTCGGCGTCGCGAGCGGCGAAGTCGGCGTACGCGGGCAGCCAATCGTCGCGGCCGATGTGAGTCGCCAGGCGGGAGAACTGGTCGTCGTCGAGGCAGGCGATGGCGATCCAGCGGTCGTCGAGGCAGGGGTACGTGTTGTGAGGCGCGAATCGCGGGTGTCGATTGCCGACGCGACCGGGGTCGTCGCCGCTGATGGCGTATGCCGTGATCGCGTCGCCGCTAAGGCAGGTGGCGGTTTCGGTTTGAGAGAGGTCGATGTGGCAGCCGCCGACTTGTCCGGCGTCGTTGAGCCGTCGCCGCCGCTCGAGCGCTGAGAGCAGCGCCAGCGCGCCCATTACGCCGGCGAGAGGATCTCCGCCTGTGGTGCCGCTGAAGATTGGTTGATCGTCGGCGTAGCCGGTCAGATGCGGGAGGCCCGACATTTGCTCAGTGGTGTTGGCGAAGGCGGTGTAGTGCGACCAGGCGCCTGTGAGTCCGAAGCCTGGCATGGAGATCATGATCAGTTCAGGGTTGATCTCGCGCAGTTGCTCGTAGGAGAGGCCGAAGTTGCCCATCACGCGCGGCGTGTAGTTCTCGACCAGGATGTCAGCATCGCGGACCATCTGGCGAATGACGTCGGCGCCGCGTGGATCGGTCAGATTGAGCGTGATGCCGTGCTTGTTGCGATTGATCCAGTTGAACTGCGGCGCCCACTCCCACCACGGATCCTGAGCGCCGCCTGCGCGCCAGCCGTCGATCCGTTGCACGGACTCCACCTTGATCACGTCTGCGCCGGCGTCGGCGAAGATCAGCGACGTCATTGGTCCCGACATGAACATCGACAGGTCGATCACGCGCAGATCCTCGAGTGGGCGTGAGGGCGTCGGCGTGGCGGCTGCGCCGTCGCTGCTCAGCGGTGGCGCATCGGGAGCGGCGTCAAGCTCGGCGCGAACGGCCTCGGTGTATTCGCCGAGCAGCGGCGGCCGCGACGGCTGGGGTCGCTGGTCACCGAATCGCCAGGGGACGCCAGGCATGCGCACGCGTCCAGCGCGCGGATGCACGAACTCGTACAGAAACTCCCGCTCTCGGTGGGGCAACAGGTCGAGCACTTCCGCGAGGGAGGGAATCAGGCCAAACGGAATACGCCAGGTTTGCGCGTCGTGGAAGATGTCTTCCGCGGTGCGTTCCAGCGTCTGCTGGGCCAGTTCGCCAGCGAGCTCGCGGGAGTTGGCCATGCGATCCCAGCCATCGGCGAAGAGCGGATTGTCGATGAGTTCGGGTCGATTGAAGAACTGGCACATCATCTCCCACTGCGCCTGGGTGAGGACGTTTGCGCCTACGTAGCCGTCTGAGGTGGGCAGGATGAAGGAGGGCGACGGACCGATGTCGGCGCGTCGGACGCCGAGGTCGCCGGTGTAGTCATAGCGTTGAACGGGCAAGAGAGCTGCGTTGACGGCGGCTTCGATCACTGAGACGTCAACGTGGTCGCCGCGACCGTAGGTTCGGGCGCCGCGAACGGCGATCAGCGTGGCGACAGCGGCGTAGGCGCCGGCGAGCGTTTCGGTGAGGCGAGCGCCGAGCTGCAGCGGCTCGCGGTGCTCTCGACCGCAGAGGTGCGCGAAGCCGCCCATTGCGCAGGCAATGAGGTGGTTCCACTGCCAATCGGCGTAGGGACCGTGGGAGCCGAAGCCGGTGATCGTGGTCAAGACGACGCTCGGATTGCGCTCGGCGAGCTGGAGGAAGCCGAGACCTTGCGCGCTGAGATTCGGTTCGATTTCGTGCGAGATGACAACGTCTGCTCGATCGAGAAGCTGGGCCCGCAATGCCAGGTCGTCAGGATCGGATGGATTGATGACCACGCTGCGCTTGGACGTGTTGGCGTAGAGGAACGTCGGCGAGGATTCTGGATCGGTTGGGTCGGCGCCGTCGCGTCGGGAGGCGTCACCGAGGGGCGGTTCGAGCTTGATCACATTCGCGCCGAGGTCGCCGAGCAACTTGGCGGCGTACGGCGCGGCGAGGCCTTGGGAGATATCGACGACTCGCAAGCCTTCAAGTGACGTGGTCATGACGCCTGCTCCAGCGCTGAGACGCGGGTCGTCGTCTGCTCTGTTGGTGCGTGAAGGGTAATCGTCTGGCAGGACGCCGGAGCGGCGCTTCGGTCAGTTTTCCTGGCGCTGCTTATGCATCGGCAGCTGAGTCGCGCGGCGGTGGTCTGGGGTCTTGTAGTGCGTTTCGAGCTCGGAGCGTAGGGCGTCCTCGCTGGTCGCCGAGAAGTCCAGTTCGCAGGGTTCGCAACTGACCGTGACCGCGCCATCTGATTCCGAGACGCCGCGGAAGGCGTCGCGAGCGGTGCGTCGGGCGAGTTGCTCGTGGAGGCGATTGCGAAACTCACGGCGGCTGGACATGAGGAAGCGGCTTTCGATTGTCGACGTAGACTCAGCCCATCGTAGGCGCAGGTCTGGAGCGACGCATGGTTTGGGAACCTGAGGTTGAAGAACTGAAACGCAGAGTGGCGCTTTCGAATCGCGGCGGCACGCCGGATCGCATTGCGCGGCAGCATCGGCTTGGTCGGCTGACGATTCGAGAGCGGATCGACGCGCTACTCGACGAGGGCAGCTTTCACGAGGTCGGCGCGCTGGCGGGGTTGGGCGAGTATGAGGATGGCGAGCTGGTTGACTTCTCGCCCGCGTCGTACGTGATGGGGATGGGCGAGATTGACGGTCGCGCGGTGGCGATTGGAGGAGAAGACTTCACGATTCAGGGCGGATCGGCGCTGTTTCCGATGCAGCGGTCGAAGGGCGGTCTGGGCGGATTCTGCGAGGAGCTCGCGCTTGAGTATCAGATTCCGCTGATCCTGTTGATCGACGGCGCGGGCGCCAACGTCGGCGCGACGAAGACGATGGGCACGACCTATCTGCCCAACGGCGCGGGCACGGGTCGGTCGTTCGTGACTTCGATTGAGGCGATGCAGCGCGTGCCCGTTTTGGGCGCGGTGCTGGGCGCGATCGCGGGCGGACCGTCTGGTCGCGCGATGATGGTGCACTGGAGCGTGATGACGAAGGGTCGGTCGGCGATGTTCGCCGCGGGTCCGCCGGTGGTCAAGCGCGGCATTGGTCACGATGTGACAAATGAGACGTTGGGTGGATCGCAGGTGCACGTGCATACGTCGGGCTGTGTTGACAACGAGGCGGAGGACGAGTCTGACGCCTTTCGGCAGATACGCGCGATGTTGTCGTATCTGCCCAACAACGTGCACGAGCTGCCGCAGTCTGCGCCGACCGTCGATGCGCCCGAAGGCGCGGCTGAGGCGCTGATTGATCTGGTGCCGCGGAACACGCGACGGCCCTATTCGATGCACAAGCTGATCTGCTCGGTGGTCGACGGCGGCGACTTCTTTGAGGTCAAGCCGCACTGGGGCACGGCGGTGATCACGGGGTTTGCGCGGGTCGACGGATTGCCGATTGGCATCGTGGCCAACAATCCGCGCAAGAACGGCGGCGCGCTCGATCGTGACGGGTCGGACAAGCAGACGCACTTTCTCGAGTTGTGCAACTACTTCCACATTCCGATTGTGTATCTCGTCGACGTACCCGGATTCATGATTGGCGAGCAGGCTGAGCGCGAAGGCACGCTGCGGGCGGGCATGCGCGCGATGTGGGTTGGTCTACAGGCGACGGTGCCGCAGCTGACGATCGTGATTCGCAAGTGCTACGGCATGGCGGGCATGGCGACGGGCAACCCGACGCGGCTCAACTATCGACTCGGCTGGCCCTCGGGCGAATGGGGTTCGATCCCGATCGAGGGCGGCGTCGACGCGGCCTACCGGCGTGAGATCGCAGATGCGCCTGATCCCGACGCGAGGCGCGAGGAGATCGAAGCTGAGTTGCGCGAGTTGCGCAACGTGTTTCGCACGGCGGAGACGTTTGGGATTGAGGAGATCATCGATCCGCGAGAGACGCGCACCCATCTGCAGCGGTTCGTCGAGCGGGCCTACGCAGTGCTGCCGCATGAGCTGGAGCGCAAGCCCTTGTACGGCGTGAGGCCGTAGCTGAGGGAGTCAGGCGCCGAGGGCGCGGGCGATCAGTACGGCGGCGCCGAGCAGGCAGTAGGCGGCGAATGGCGCGAGGGAGCGTCCGCGGACTAGCCAGAGCAGTCCACGGATGGCGAAAAGGCCGGTCGCGAAGGAGACGAGTGCGCCGATGAGCAGCGGCGCGGCGTCGACCTGAGCGCCGTCGTCGAGCACGGCAGCGACGGCGAGCGCGCCTGCGCCGAGCAGCGCGGGCATCGAGAGCCAGAACGCCCAGCGGGTCGCGGCGATTCGCGAGTGGCTCAGCGACATCGCCGCGACGATGCACACGCCTGAGCGGGAGATTCCAGGGATGATCGCCAGGCACTGCGCGACACCGATGGCGAGAGCGGATCGTTCGCTGAGCTGGTCGAGGCCGCGGAGCGGGCACTTGACCGCTCGTCGACGGATCTGCCACTCCGCCGCTGCGATCAGCATGGCGGTGACCAGCAGCATCGCGCCGGCCGAAGTGGCGCTGCGCAGTTCGTCTTGGAGCGCGTCGTATAAGAGTCCGCCGGCGATCACGATCGGGATCGTGCCCAGCAATCCCAGCCAGATCAGTCGTCGCGGCGGCAGGCCGTCGACTGCGGAATCACTTGATTGCGCTGTGTGTCGTAGTCCAGTGAGCAGCGCTGCAATCTCGCGGCGAAACGCCCAGACGATCGCGCCCAGCGTGCCGACGTGCACCGCGACGTCGAAGTCGAGGCCGGGATCGTCCCAGCCGAACAACCAGCGCGCGATGATCAAGTGTCCGCTGGATGAGATCGGCAGGAATTCAGTCAGGCCCTGGATGATGGCGAGGACGATCGCTTCAAGGGTGCTCACGTGGGCTCACGTAGACTTCGCTGCGGAGTCATCTCACTGTAGAAGCCGCCTGCGAGGAGTCGTCATGGAGATCACCGAGGTCATCCGCACCACGTTCGCCGCACGACAGTTCACCGACGATCCGGTGCCTGACGACGTGATCGTGCGCATGCTCGAGCATGCGCGGTTCGCGCCTTCGGGCGGCAATCGTCAGGGTTGGCATGTGATTGTGGTGCGCGATCCTGAGATTCGCGCGGCGATCGGCGAGGCGGCAGTGCGGCCGGGCAAGCGCTACGTCGCGATGCAGCAGGCGGGCGAGGGTCCGTGGAATGCGGCGTTTCCGTCGAGCGTGACTGATGAGACGGCGGCCAGCGTGCCGACGCCGACGCGGCTGATTCAGCCCTATCTCGATGCGCCGGTGTTGCTCGCGGTCTGCGTCGACCTGGGCGTGGTGGCGTCAGTCGACAAGGAACTGGATCGGGTCGGCGTGATCTCGGGCGCGTCAATCTATCCGTTCGTTTGGAGTCTGTTGTTGATGGCGCGTAACGAGGGCTTCGGCGGCACGCTGACGACGATCCCGATCGCCAACGAGCCGGACTTGAAGCCGGTGCTCAGTTTGCCCGACCACTATGCGATCGCGGCGTTCCTGCCGATCGGCAAGCCGGTCAAGCAGTTGTCCAGGCTGAAGCGCGGACCGGTCGAGGGCTTCGCCACGATTGATCGTTTCGACGGCGAGGCGTTCGCAGGCTAGATGTGGGCGTGTGACGGAGGCGTCAGGCTTTGGCGGCGATGATGTCGTCGAGCTCTTGCTTGAGGCGGGGCAGGATTTCGTCGTAGGGGAAGTGACCGAGTGACTCTTCGCCGCGTTTGAGGTTGACGGCGAGCGGGCCGCACCAGAGGCCGAGGTCGGCGTCGTCGGTCTCGCCGGGACCGTTCACGCGGCAGCCCATGACGGCGATCGTGATGTCGTGGTCGGCTGCGTAGGTGGTCATCTGCTTGACGTCTTGGGCGAGGTCGACGAACTTTTCGTTCTCGACGCGTGAGCAGGAGGGGCAAGAGATGATGTTCAGTCCCTCGTCGAACTTTGGCGGCACAGAGCGGAAGCGGCCGACTGCGATGTCGGCGAGGATCTCTCTGGCGACCTGGATTTCCATGCCCTTGTCGTCGAAGGGGACGGTGAGCGAGACGCGGACGGTGTCGCCGATGCCTTGCGAGACCAGTTGCTCGAAGGCGACGCGGGTCTTGATCACGCCCTCGGGCGGCATGCCTGCCTCGGTGACTCCCAGGTGCAGCGGGACATCGGGCCGCTCGGCGGCGAAGCGTTGGTTGACCTCGACGACCTGTTTCCAGTCGGAGTCCTTGAGTGAGACGACGTAGCGGTCAAAGCCGAGTTCGTCCATCAACGCGCAGTGTTCCGAGGCAGAGGCGACGATGGCCGAGACGTGATCGTCGGGATAGCGATCGAGCATGCGCGGGTCGATGGAACCGCAGTTGACGCCGATCCGAATCGCGCAGTCGTGATTCGCGGCGGTCTCGGCGATGAAGGCGACCTTGTCGCGCACCGACTTTGATTTCTCGTGATGGTGCAGGTGTCCGGGGTTGTAGCGAATCTTGTCGACGTGGGGTGCGACTTGGACGCAGAGGCGGTAGTTCTCCTGCAGGTCGACCGAGAGTGGGGCAGAGGTCTGTTCGCGCACGGTGGCGAGCGCCTCAACGTCCTTACGCGAGTCGACGGCGACGCGGACGAGGTCGGCGCCGGCGGACTCGAGCAGCTTGACCTGACGCACGGTCGCGTCGATGTCCTGCGTGCGCGTGGCCGCCATCGATTGCACGACGATCGGTTGTCCGCCGCCGATGGTGATGTCGCCGACGCGCACGGCACGGGTTGGCTGTCGGCGCAGGTCGCCGCTGAGCTGAATCGTCTCGGCCATTGACGCAGCCTCTCTCGCGGCGATCATCGGGTTGGCCGCGTGGGTTCGGTCACGTGCATCGTACCGTTGACGGATGCTGTTCACGGTCATCGCGCTGATCCTCCTGGTCGGGGCTTGGCTGTCGTTGTCGATGATCAGCTGGATCGCCCTCAGTCTGCGGCGGCGCGCGCGGGGCGCGCTCTGGGCTGCTCCATGGGCGGCAGGGAGCGGCGTCGGAGCGGGAATCATCGCGCCGCTCGCCGGACTGAACGATGAGATCGGGCTTGGCGTGTCGATGATCGCCGCGCTGGTTGGATCGTCGATCGGTTGCGCGTTGGCGTTTCGCATCTGGGACCGGCTGAAACTGGGAGATCGCTTCGCGTCGTGGGCGCGTCGTGAGCGCTGATATCGTCGCTGCATTGGCCACGAGAGATCTGGACTCGCCCATGCCCGTCACGCACATGTCCCGCCTGTTTGGTCGCACGCTGCGTGAGGCGCCGGCCGATGCCGACTCGGCCAATCATCAGCTGCTGCTGCGCAGCGGACTGATCGTGCAGCTTGCGGCGGGCGTGTATTCGTTTCTGCCGCCCGCTTGGCGGACATTGCGCAAGATCGAGCAGATCATCCGCGAGGAGATGGAGGCGGCGGGCTCGCAGGAGATGCGCATGCCGGCGATTCAGCCGCGCGAGTTGTGGGAGGAGTCAGGGCGAGCAGAGTCGTACGGCCCGGTGTTGTTCAATCTCAACGATCGGCGAGAGCGTCGAATGGTGCTTGCTCCGACGCACGAGGAGTCGGTCACCGATCTGTTTCGCAAGGTGGTGCAGTCGTACCGCGATCTGCCGCAGAGCGTGTTCCAGATGCAGACGAAGTTTCGCGACGAGCCTCGGCCGCGCGGCGGTCTGGTGCGCGTGCGCGAGTTCATCATGAAGGACGCGTACACGTTCGATGTCGACGATGAGGCGTTTCAGCGCAACTATCTGGCGATGCGTCAGGCGTACTACAACATCTTCGAACGTTGTGGGGTTCCGGTCGTGGCGGTGCAGGCTGACTCGGGCGCGATCGGCGGGAAGCAGTCGGAGGAGTTCATCTTTCTAACCGAGATCGGGGAGGACAACATCGTCCTCTGTCGAGCCTGCGGCTACGCGGCGAATCAGGAGCGGGCGGAGTTTGATCGCGGTCCGGGAGCGGGAGTTGCGGGCGAGCTGGAGGAGGTCGCGACACCGGGCGTGAACACGATCGACGGGCTGGCGGAGTATCTGGGCGTCCCGGCATCGGCGACGGCGAAGGCGGCGTTCTTCCTCGTCGATGGCGAGCCGACGTTTGTCGTCGTGCGCGGCGATCTCGAGGTCAATGAGCTCAAGCTGATCAACGCGCTCGACGCGAACGAGGCCCGCCCGCTGTTGGCGGACGAGGTGGATGCGGCAGGTTGGGTCGCTGGCTACGCATCGCCGATCGGCGTCGACCCGCGGCGAGTGGTCGCCGACCCGAGTGTCATCGACGCGAGTGGGTTGGTCGCTGGCGCGAACCGCGTGGACGCGCATCTGCGGCACGTGACGTACGGACGCGATTGGTCGGCGGAGACCGTGGCTGATGTCGCGCTGGCTCGGCCGGGCGACGCATGCGCCAGTTGTAGCGCGCAGCTTGAGATGCAGCGTGGGATTGAGCTGGGGCACATCTTCAAGCTCGGCACGCGCTACGCCGACCCGATGCAGGCGAGCTTCCTCGACGCCGACGGCGAGCGTCGCACGCCGATAATGGGCTGTTATGGGATCGGCGTCGAGCGGCTGATGGCGGCGGTCGTGCAGGCGAACCACGACGAACACGGGATCATCTGGCCGCGATCGGTCGCGCCGTTCGATGCGCACATCGTTCCGTTGGGCGGCGGCGATGACGTCGCCGCGGCGGTGTCGGACGTTGAGTCGCAGTTGGCGGAGACGGGTCTACAGGTGCTGACGGACGATCGCGACGAGCGGGCGGGCGTGAAGTTCAATGACGCCGACCTGTTAGGGGCGCCGCTGCGCATCACGATTGGCGCTCGGGGATTGCGTGAGGGACAGATCGAGATCAAGCGTCGCCGCGATGCCGAGCCGTCGAACGCGCCCTTGGACGACGCGGTCCCGACGGCCTTGGCGATGCTGGGTGAGCTCGACGATTGAGAAGCAACCTGAACGCCGACCCGGACGGCGGGTGACAGCTACTTGGCTGACAGCTAGCTGATAGCGCCGCCGTCGGCGGAAGCGGCTCGGTGTATAGTCAATGCTGTGGATGTCGGGTGGGGGCACGGGCCGCCTGGTCTGATCGTGCGCGACTCGCCCGAAGACACTGTCGCTTCGACGATGTCCGATGCTCCACAACGATCCATGCCAACCGACACCCCTGGATGACACGAAGATCGCTCGATGAACACTGACTTTCTGCTCGCGATCAAGCAATTGCACTCGGACAAGAACCTCGATGATCAGGTGATCTTCGAGGCTGTCGAGCGCGGCATGGCCGCCGCCGTGAAGCGGCGATATGAGTTGCCCGGCGAAGTGATTGTCACCATTGATCGCTACGACGGCAGCATGGAGGTCTGGTCGGAGCGGGAGGTCGTCGAGATCGAAGAGGACATCGCCGATCCGGACCTGCAGATCGAGCTCGAGCGAGCGCAGCAGATCGACAAGGACATGCAGATCGGGTCAACGCTGCGGGTCAAGCATGAGATTGACAATGTCGGCGGCCGGATCGAAGCGCAGACAGCCAAGCAGGTCGTCTTGCAGGCGTTGCGCGAGGCTGAGCGCGAGGCCGTCTTCAGCAAGTACTCGGGCGAGGAAGGCGGACTGATCAGCGGCGACGTGCAGCGCGTCGAGCCGCACCAAGTGATTGTCGAGTTGGGCGATCATACGGAGACGGTGATGCCGACCCAGGAGCAGGTACGCATGGAGCGTTACCGAACGGGTCAGCGCGTCAAGGCGATCATGGTTGAGGTGTTGCGGGCCAACAAGGGGCCGCAGATTGTCGTGTCGAGGTCGCGTCCCGAGTTTGTCCGTCGGCTGTTCGAGCTGGAAGTGCCGGAGATCATGCGCGGCGTGGTCGAGATTCGCGGCGTCGCCCGTGAGGCGGGGCATCGCACGAAGATTGCGGTCTACTCGCGGCAGCAGGGCATCGACCCGGTCGGCAGCTGCATCGGCATGCGGGCGATGCGGATTCAGAACATCGTCAACGAGTTGCACGGCGAGCGGGTCGACGTGATCCAGTGGGATCGCGACCCGAGGCGCTTCGTCGAGCATGCATTGAGTCCGGCGCAGATTCTGGCGGTGCGCATCGATCCTGAGACGAACACAGCCGAGTGCGCGGTGCCGGACATGCAGTTGAGCCTCGCGATCGGTCGCGAGGGACAGAATGCGCGACTGGCCGCTCGGCTGACCGGTTATCGAATTGACATCAAACCGCAGACGGTGGCCGAGCGGATGCAGCAAGAGGGTCGCGGTCCGTTTGCGCCGCAAGTCGAGATTGAGTTGGCGCCCGAGCCGACGCCTGAGCCCGAGCCAACGCCGGTCGTGGCTGCGGCGCCGGTTGAGACGCCCGCTGCGCCGCCTCCGGTGGCGGTTGAGTCCGAGCCGGTGGCGGCGCCCGAGGTTGAGGAGCAGGAAGCGGTCGAGGAAGAACCGGAGCTCGAACCGGTCCTGCAGGCGACCGAGATCGCGCCCGCCGCGCAGGACGACGGCCAGATTCGCTTCGCCGAGGATGTCCTGCGCCGTGAGCAGGAGCAGCAGCAACAGCGTGAACGACGCCGACGTCGACCTCGGTATCACGAGAGTGATGAAGGCCTCGAAGACGATCCCTACGCCGACTATCTCGAGTTCGAGGAAGACTTCTAGGGAGCGTCCGTCCCGGTCCACGTCTGACGTCAACGCGGGTTCCAGCCCCGCGCAGCGCGAAGGAAGCCGATGTCTAGGCCTTCGTCTCCGTCGATGCAACGCCTGGCGCCGCAGCGTCGTTGCCTGGTTTGTCGCCGATACGCAGCGAAGAGCGAACTGCTGCGCATCGTGCGTCGACCGAGTGGAGAGATCTGCATCTCGGCGCGCGCCGACGGTCGCGGCGCGTACGTCCACCGCGACGCGGCATGCTTACAGGCGGCCTCGGCGTCGCCGAAACCGATTGCGCGAGCGCTGCGGCGTCCGCCGCCTGAAGCCTTGTTGTCGCAGTTGGCGATGACTGAGAGCCACACACTCACCTAAGCTGAATCTTTGACAGCTCGGAGTTCCCATGGCGACACAACAGACGATCCGACCGCCGCAGTCCGCCCCAACGGCGGAGAACACGGTTCTGATTCCGCGCACGTTGACCGTGCGTGAGTTGGCCGATCTGCTCGACGAGACGCCGGTCACGATCATCAAAACGCTGATGACCAATGGGGTCATGGCGGATGTCTCGAAGACGCTCGATTACGGCACGGCCGCCATCGTGGCGATGGATCGCGGCTTCGAACCGGAAGAGGCCGGCGACGTCATCGTGGAGGAGGAGTCGCCGTCGACGCTCGACATTCTCGGCGGCGTTGAAGAGGAGGCGGACGATCCTGCAGAGCTGCGCGATCGACCGCCGGTCGTGGCGGTGCTGGGGCACGTTGACCACGGCAAGACGTCGTTGCTCGACTACATTCGCGACGCCAACGTCGCGGAGGGCGAGGCGGGCGGCATCACGCAACGGGTGGGCGCGTATCAGGCGACCGTCAATGATCGGCTGATCACGTTTATCGACACGCCGGGTCACGCCGCGTTTACGGAGATGCGCGCCCGCGGCGCGCAGGCGACCGACATCGCCATCCTGGTCGTGGCGGCCAACGACGGCGTGATGCCGCAGACGCGTGAGGCGATCAACCACATTCACGCGGCCGGCGTGCCCTTCGTCGTCGCACTGAACAAGATGGACCTTGACAACATCAATCCCGATCGCGTCAAGGCGGCGCTGGCTGACGTCGAGGTGCAGATCGAGGAGTACGGCGGCGACGTGCCGCTCGTGCCGGTCTCGGCGACAGCCGGAGATGGCATGTCGGACTTGCTCGACACGCTGCTGCTGGTTTCGGACATTGCTGAGCTGTCGGCGAATCCCAATCGGCTGGCGTCGGGCGTGGTGCTCGAGGCTGAGCTGGACCGACGGCAGGGTCCGCGAACGACGCTGCTCGTTCAGCGCGGGACGCTGCGTCAGGGCGACTCGGTGCTCGTCGGACAGACATGGGGCCGAATCAAGGCGATGACCGACTTCCGCGGTCAGCGCATCAGTGAGGCGGGACCGTCGACTCCAGTGGTTGCGCTCGGTCTGCAGGACGTCGCCGAGGCCGGTGACGGCTTCCGCGCTGTCGACAGCGACCGCGAGGCCAAGCGCATCTACGAGCAGGCGCGTCGCGAACGTGAAGCGCGCGAAGCGCAGGTGCAGCACTCGGCGACGCTTGACGCGTTGTTTGGCGAGATCTCGCGCGGCGATGTCTCTGCGCTCAATCTGATTGTCAAGACGGACGTAGTCGGCTCGGTCGAGGCGCTGCGCGACTCGCTCGAGCAGCTCTCGAACGAAGAGGTCACAGTCAAAGTGATTCACGCCGCGACTGGGGCGGTGTCGGTGGCGGACGTCAATCTCGCGCTCGCGTCCGAGGGCCTGGTGATTGCGTTCAGCACTCCGGTCGAGCCGGGCGCAGAGCGACTGGCCGAGCAGGAGGGCGTCGAGATTCGGACGTACTCGATCATCTACGAGGTGATTGAACAGGTCGAAGCGGCGATCAGCGGCCTGCTCGAACCCGTGCAAATGCAGGTCGTCGATGGCCACGCGGAGGTATTGCAGGTCTTCCCAATTCGGGGGCTGGGCAACATCGCTGGTTGTCAGTCGCTCGACGGCGCGATTCGACACGATGCGCATGTGCACGTCTATCGCAACGGCGAGCAGATCGCCGAATCGCCGATCTCTAGTTTGCGGCGGTTCCAGGACTCTGTGCAGGAGGTCGACGCCGGTCAGGAGTTCGGCGTCGCGCTGGCCCGGTTCGATGACTTCCAGGCGGGCGATCAGCTGGAGTTCTTCCACATCGAGACGCAGTCGCGGGTCGTAGAGGGCGGCGAGATTCGCAACGTCAGCCGCTAGGCGGCGTCGCGTCGTCAGCGACCGCTCAGTCAGTGTGGAATTCGATCAGAGCCATGGCGCGTATCACCCGACCCTTTACCGCACGTGACGCTGGCGGCGTCGACCGCATGGAGCGGGTCAATGATCTGCTGCGCGACACGATCGCTGAGGTGGTTGCGCGCGAGCTCAAAGATCCGCGGCTCGATGTCGCGCTGCTGAGCGTGACCGAGGTGCGCGCCTCGCGCGATCTGCGTCATGCGACCGTGTTGATTTCGACGATGTCGTCGCCAGAGCTGAGTTCGGAGGAGGAAGCGTCTGCGGCCGAGTCGGCCTTGGAGGCGCTGAGTCGGGCCGCGCCGTTCGTGCACCGCACGATTCGGCGTCGCTTGCACTTGAAGCGGGTGCCGTGGCCGACGTTTGAGCTCGATCCGCGGATCGCCGGTTCCGCAGAGGTTCAGGAACGCATCCGCGCGTTGGGCTCGCAATGACGCGCCGCCGCCGCGAACGTCATCATCCCGGCGCCGTCTTTCTCGTCGACAAGCCGACCGGACCGACATCGCATGACGTCGTCCGTGATCTGCGTCGCTGGACTGGGCTGCGACGCGTGGGACACGGCGGGACGCTCGATCCGTTGGCGAGTGGATTGCTGCCCATCTTCGTCGGCGTGGCGACGCGGTTGAACGAGTATTTGGCACCGTATCGCAAGTCGTACGAGGCTACGATCCTGCTCGGACAGGCGACCGACACAGACGACAGCGAGGGCGAGGTGATCCGCTCGGCGCCGGTTCCGGCCTTGGATCCCCAGGCGATCGATGTCGCGCTGGACGCCTTTCGCGGTGAGATTGAACAGGTGCCGCCGCAGTACAGCGCAGTCAAGCGCGACGGCGTCGCCGCCTACCGCTCAGCCCGTTCGGGCGAGCATGTCGAGATCGACGCGCGCGCGGTTACTGTGCACGAGCTGGTCGCGACCAAGGTCGATCTGCCCTTCGTGACGTTGTCGATGTCCGTCAGCACTGGGACCTACGTCCGCGCGATCGCGCGAGATCTCGGTCAGGCGCTGGGCTGCGGCGCGCATGTGGTGGAGATGCGCCGCACGGCGATCGGCGCGCAAACGACCGACGCGGCGCACACGCCTGAGGAACTTGAGGCGGCCGCTGAGTCCGGTGACATCTGGTCGCTCGCGATCTCGCCGGCCGAGCTGTTCCCCGACTGGCCGCACTTCCGCCTACAGGGCGAGCAGTTGCTGCGAGTCAAACGCGGCCAGAAGATTCGTCACGCTCCGGTCGATGGTTGGGATCTCGCGTTGGCGCTCAACGACGAGGATCATGTCGCCGCGGTGCTGCGCCGCGACGAGTTGAGCGCCGCGACCTGGCAACCCGAGAAGGTGCTGTCGGCGAGCTGAACTGGCGGCGATCACCAGGTTGGTCAGGCGAACGTCGGGCGATTCAGGATTCCGTTTCGGGAGCTGCTGAGAACAGCAGGGTCAGCGAGTCGCTCTCGGCGATCAACGAGTACGGCTGATTGGCCTCGAGCAGGACGCCTTCGCCGGGACCGAGCGTCTCATTGTCGTCGAGGGCGCCGACGGCGACTTCGCCTTCCGCAACGATGAGGGCGGTGGGGGCGGTCGTCTGTCGATTGAGCGCGCGCTGTCCCGCTGGCAGTCGGATCGCTTCGGTGGCGAGCATCGAGTCAGCTGGGCCGCTTGGAGCGGACGCGGACGCGAGTCCGCTGGCGCTCGCCGTGATTCGACGCAGGGGCATGGTCAGTCGATGCCGGCGTTGGTGAGGTAGTCGAGCAGGTCCTGGACTGTACGAATCTCGGCCGCGTCTTCCTCGGGGATTTCGAGTTGGATGTCGTCCGTTGAGAATTCCTCCTCGACGGCGATCGTGAGGTCGACGATGTCGAGGGAGTCGGCATCGAGGTCGTCGATCAGGTGAGCCTCGGCGGTGACCTTGTCGAGCGGCTGGCGCAGTTGGTCGGCCACGAGCTGAGAGACTCGAGCGAGCAGGCTGTGATCGTCGGACATGTGTCGGCTCCTCGATGGGGTGTCAGATGCCTGGTGTTGGAGTGTCGGCCGCGGGAATGTCTGCGCGATGTGAGTCTGAGGGTAGGCGGTCAGTTGTCAATCCGCGAGAGGGCGACGACGCCGTTTTGGCCGCCAAAGCCGAAGCCGTTGACGAGCGCGACGTCGACGGCGCAGTCTCGGGCGTCGTTGGGGACATAATCGAGGTCGCAGTCGGGATCAGGCGTGTCGAGATTGATCGTCGGCGGCAGGACGCCGTGATAGAGCGCGAGCGCGGTCGCCGCGCCCGAGAGCGCGCCGGCGGCGCCCATCAGGTGGCCGGTCATCGACTTGACCGAGGACACAGCCAAGCGGTCAGCGTGGCCACTGAAGACTCGGCGGATTGCGCGGGTCTCGATGGCGTCGTTGAGCGGCGTCGAGGTGCCGTGAGCGCAGATGTAGCCGACGTCTTCGGGTTCGACGCGCGAGTTGCGCAAGGCTGCGGACATGGCGCGGGCAGCGCCGTCGCCTTCAGGATCGGGCGCTGTGATGTGGTAGGCGTCGGCGGTGCGGCCGCCGCCGAGGATCTCGGCGTAGATGCGCGCGCCGCGCGCTCGAGCGCTATCCAGCGTTTCGGTGACGCAGACGACGGCGCCTTCGCCGAAGACGAAGCCGTCGCGGTCGCGATCGAAGGGGCGAGAGGCGGCCTGGGGATCGTCGTTGCGGCGCGAGAGCGCCTGCATGTTGGCGAGCCCCGAGATGCCCAGGGCGGAGACGTTGGATTCGGTCCCGCCTGAGAGCGCCAGGTCAGCCTCGCCGCCGAGCAGCAGCTGTCGCGCGTCGATGAAGGCGTAGATGCTGGCCGCGCATGCGGCGAGCGAGGTGAGCGCTGGTCCGCGCAGGCCGAGCTCAATCGAGACCTGACAAGAGGCCATGTTGCCGGCCATCATCGGCACGAACATCGCCGAGACGCGTCCGGGGCCTTTGCTGTTGAGCACTTCGGTCTGCTGCGAAATCGTCGTCACACCGCCGCCGCCGGTGTTGATCACCGAAGCGACGCGTTCTGGGTCGAACGTTTCGAGGTCGAGGTCAGCGTCCTCGACGGCGAGTCGCGCCGCGGCGACGCCGAGTTGGGAGAATCGGGCCATGCGGCGGGCCGATTTGGTCTCCATGTAGTCGGCGGGATCGAAATCGGGGATGTCGGCGGCGATCTGGACCTTAAGTCCCGCGTCGACCAGGTCGGGCACGCGGCGGGCGCCGGAGCGGCCGTCAGTGAGCGAGTTCCAGAAGGCGTCAACGCCGACGCCGATCGGTGTGACGGCCCCGATGCCCGTGATCACGATGCGCTGTTCGGACGGGCGTTGCGCTATGCGATCGGCGGCGCTCACTCGTCGAAACGCTTCAACAGGACGGCGGCGTTGTGCCCGCCGAGGCCGACGGAGAAGGACAGCGCCGCTTCGCAGTCCAGCTCGCGCGCCTCGTTGGGGATCACATCGAGGTCAAGTTCGGGATCGGGCGTTTCGTAGTTCAGCGTCGGTGGAGCGACGCCATCCTTGAGCGCCATCGCCGAGACGATGACTTCGAGCGCGCCCGACGCGCCCATCATGTGGCCGGTCGCCGGTTTGATTGACGACAGCGACAGGTCATGAGCGTGAGCGCCGAACATGCGCTTGAGCGCGGTCACTTCTACTTGATCACCGAGCTTTGTGGCGGTGCCGTGCGTCGAAACATAGCCGATCGTGTTGGGATCGATCTGCGCCTCGTCGAGCGCCTGTTGCACGCTGACCATCAGGCCGCGGCCGTGAGGCTCGGGCTGCGCAATGTCGTGGGAGTCGTTGGCGGAGCCGCCGCCGACGACCTCGGCGTAGATCGGCGCGCCGCGTTCGAGCGCGTGGTCGAGATCTTCGATCATGAGCGCGGCCGCGCCTTCGCCGGGGACAAAGCCGTTGCGGTGCAAGTCGTATGGGGCGCAGGAAGCGGCAAACGGCTCGGCCGGCGTCGCGAGCACGCCCATGCGCTCAAAGCAGATGTGGAAGAGCGGCAGGATGATCGCTTCAGAGCCGCCGACGAGCAGCGCGTCGGCGCGTCCCGCGCGAATGTGGAGGAGTCCGTCGGCGACGGCGTTGGCGCCGGTCGCGCAGGCGGAGGTCGGCGAGTAGTTGGGGCCGGTCGCGCCAGTGGCGATCGAGAGGTGTCCCGAAGCGGCGTCGGCGATCAGATTGGGCATGGCGAAGGGAGATACTCGGCGCGCGCCGCGGTTGACGAGCGTGTCTTGCCAACGCGTGACGAGCTCCATGCCTCCGCCGCCGGAGCCGAAGATGATGCCGACGCGGTGTTGATTGTCGTCAGTGATCTCGAGGCCTGAGTCATTGAGCGCCTCGAGGCCGGCGGACATGCCGTATTGCGTGTTGAGGTCCATGTGCCGCAGCGCCTTGGCGTCGGACAAGACCGACTCAGGGTCGAAGTCGCGGACTTCGGCCGCGATCGGCGTTTTGACGCCCCACTCGTCGGGATTGAAGCGCTCGATCCGTCCGACGCCGCTCTGGCCGTCGAGCAGATTGCGCCACGTTGATGGCATGTCGTTGCCGACGGGCGTCACAGCGCCGACGCCGGTGATCACGACACGGCGTGAGGACGAGGGCGAGTGAGCAGCCACTACTTGGGGATCCCGTCGCTCTTGTCGGGGTAGTCCCGTTGCGAGAGTCCGTGATCGTCGTCGGAGAGCGCGAAGGTCCAGGATGTGCGCGAGATGCGTCGCACGAGCTTGGAGAGTACGTCGCCGGGCCCGGCCTCGACGAACAGCGTCGAGCCGTGGCTGGCCATGGTCTTGACCGCCTGTTGCCATTGGACGGGCGCGGTGAGCGCCTCGGACAGTTCGTGGGCGAGTTGGTCCTTGGTGTGCATCAGTCCGCCGCTGATGTTGCTGACGACGGGGACGACGGGATCGCGCCAGTGGATCGCATGCACCGCTTCGGAGAAGTGCGCCTGCGCGTCGGACATCAGCGGCGAATGGGAGGCGATTGAGATTGGCAAGCGTACGACGCGGCGCGCGCCGTGCTCGTCGGCCATACGCATTAGGCGTCGCAACGGCGCTTCGTCGCCCGAGACCACGGTCTGGCCGGGGCAGTTGTCGTTGGCGACGACGAGCGTGCCTTCCGTCGCGGCTTCGCCGACCAGGCGTCGCAGCACGCGATCGCGGAGGCCGATGATCGAGGCCATGCCGCCGGGACGCAGCGAGTCGGCGGCGTGCATGACTTCCGCGCGGCGACGCACGAGGCGCAGGGCGTCGTCGAAGTCGACGGCGCGGGCGGCGAGCATCGCCGTGATCTGTCCCATGCTGTGTCCTGAGACGACCGTGGGCGACAGCGTGCGGCCGGCGCGGTCCCATTTGTGTCGCAGCGCCTCGAGCCAGGCGACGGAGGCGACGAAGATCGCCGGTTGAGAGTGCGTGGTTTGGTTCAGCTGCTCGGCCGGCCCGTGTTCGATCAGGTGGAAGAGGTCGTAGTCGAGCACTTCATTGGCGCGAGTGAACCAGTGCTCGGCCTCGGGGTAGACGTTGATCACTTTGCTCGCCATGCCGACGTACTGCGATCCCTGCCCGGGAAAGAGCAGCGCGTACTCGTCGTCGGTCAGGGCTGGGTGTTCGCCTGATGGCGGGTCTTCCGCGGGATCGTCTGTTTGGCTGAGCGTGTCCATCTCGGCTCCCGCCTTCCTGCGGCCGTCAAGCGGCTCTGTCTGTGGAAGGCTGATGATCAATTCTACCGACTCCAGGCGCGCAGATGGTGTTGGCCGGGATGCGTCCTGTTGCGTCGTGCGATGCAGTGCACGCTTTGTCATGTGGGAGTCTACGTCAGTCCGGGCGAGGATTCAGCTCATCACCATGCCGCCGTCGACGTGGATCACTTGGCCGGTGATGTAGGCGCCGCCGGGACCGGCGAGAAACGCGACCAGGGGCGCGACATCGTCGGGTTCGCCCAAGCGCTCGAGCGGCAGACGTTGGAGCACGTTGTTGATCACGTCTTCTGGCAGGTCGGCGGTGATGTCGGTCTTGATGAATCCGGGCGCGACGAGGTTGACGGTGATTCCGCGCGAACCGAGTTCGTGGGCGAGCGATCGCGTCAAGCCGGCGAGTCCCGCTTTGGCCGCGGCGTAGTTGGCCTGGCCGGCGTTGCCGACCGTGCCGATCACCGAGCCGATGGTGATGATCCTGCCCTGTCGGGCGCGCAGCATGCCGCGCAGCATGGATTGCGTGACCAGAAACGTCCCGCTGAGATTGGCGCCGATGACGGCGTCCCAATCTGCCGCTTTCATTCGCATGGCGAGCGTGTCGCGGGTGATGCCGGCGTTGTTGACCAGGATCGTCGGCGCGCCGAGCTCGTCGTTGACGGCCTTGCTCATCGCCTGCACGGCGTCGGCGTCGGCGATGTCGGCCTGGACGACCAGAGCGCGTCGACCGAGCGTGCGAATCTGGTTGGCGACCTGTTCGGCGGCGTCGGCCGAGTTGGCGTAGTTGACGGCGACATCGGCGCCCTGCGCGGCGAGCTCAAGGGCGATCGCGCGTCCGATGCCGCGCGAGGCGCCGGTCACGAGCGCGACCGTCCCTTCGAGTGGCAAGTCGCCAGGCTGAGCGTCCGAGTTAGCCATGTGCTGGAGGCTATCACTGGATCGGCTCGGCTTGGCAGTGCGAATTCATATGCCCGTAACCACACGACGCGAATGCTGACGGACACTGCGCGCACTGGTCCTGCGGACGGACGTGTCTCTCGGCGCCGCATGTCGAGGTGCGTCCGATAAGGGGGAATTGCGTATGGATTCCGGAAACACTGCCTGGCTGTTGGTCTCGGCGGCGCTAGTGCTGCTGATGACGCCCGGCCTGGCCTTCTTCTATTCGGGCCTGGTGCGGACCAAGTCGGCCGCCGCGACGATCATGCAGTCGTTCGTGATGGCGGGGATCGCGACCGTGGTCTGGATCTTGTGGGGCTACTCGCTCGCCTTCGGCACCGATATTGGCAACTTTGTCGGCGATCTCGAGAACTTTGGTCTGCGGGGACTGGAGCCAACAGCCGAGGGCCTCGGCTTCATGGTCTTCCAGATGATGTTCGCGATCATCACTCCGGCGCTGATCACAGGAGCGTTCGTCGAACGCATCTCCTTCAAGGCGCTGGCTGTGTTCACCGTGCTCTGGATCACGATCGTCTATGCGCCGCTTTGCCACTGGGTTTGGCATCCGAACGGTTGGCTGTACGAACTCGATGCGCTCGACTTCGCCGGCGGCACCGTCGTCCACATCAACGCCGGCGCCGCGGCGCTGGCGGGAGCGCTGTTCGTTGGACGGCGACGGGACTCGGTCGCTGAGACGCGTCCGCACGATGTCTCCAAGGTCGTGCTCGGCGCGGGACTGCTCTGGTTCGGCTGGTTCGGCTTCAACGCCGGTTCGGCGCTGGCGGCTGACGGCCTTGCGATCAACGCCTTCGTGCAGACGCAGATTTCGGCCGCGGGCGGACTGGTCGCGTGGACGCTGCTGTCCTGGCGCTACACGGGACATCCGTCGATCATCGGCGCGGCGACCGGCGCCGTCGCCGGACTGGTCGCCATCACGCCCGCCGCGGGCTCGGTCGGTCAGTGGCCGGCCGCTGACGGCTTCCTCAATTTCTTCCCGGCGCTCTGCATCGGCGCCATGGCCTCCGTGCTCGGCTTCTACGCGATTCGCGCGCTGCACCGCTGGCGCGACATGGATGACACGCTCGACGTCTTCGCGGTGCACGGCGTGGGCGGAATCTGGGGCGCGTTCGCAATCGGCATCTTCGCCGTCAACGAGGTCGTCGGTCGTCCCGCTGGTGAAGAGGTAAACGGCTTGATCGGCGGCAGCGCGGATCTGCTCTGGCGGCAGGTCGTCGGCATCCTGGCCGCGTTGGCTTGGTCGTTCGCGCTCTCGGCTGGTCTGTTCATCCTGGTGCAACGGCTGATGCCGCTGCGGGTGAGCGAGTCGGACGAGATGATCGGGCTCGACCGCAGCACGCACAACGAGCCGGCGTACGAGTTCGATGAGATCGGCTTCGGTTGGGATGCGAGTGAGACGATAGACGAAGAGATTCCCAGCGGGGTCCAGGCGTTGAGGAGGCTGCTGCCATGAAGAAGATCGAAGCGATCATCCGACCCGAGGCGCTCGAACCGGTCAAGCGCAAGCTGATTGAGGCGGGCATCACCGGATTGCACGTCGAGCGCGTTGCGGGGCACGGCTATCAGGGCGGCGTGGTCCAGGCCGGCCGCGGCGGACAGTTCTACGTGGTCGACATGATCCCCAAGGTCAAGCTGATCACGGTGATCTCCGACTTCAACGTCGAGCCGGCGATCGAGGCGATCATCGATGGCGCGCGGACGGAGAGCACCGGCGACGGCAAGATCTTCGTCATGGACGTCGAGGAGGCGATTCGCGTGCGCACCGGCGAGCGGGGCCGCGAAGTGCTCTGACTATTGAGTGCTCTGACTCTTGGGCGGGGCGAAGGCGTCAGTAGACGACCTGCTCGATCAGGAGTTCGACGTAGCGCTCGTCGTCGACGCCGAACTCTTGCTTGAGGATGGTCTCGGAGTGTTCGCCCAGGCCCGGAGAGGGTCGCGAGCCCAACCGAGCCCCGTTCCAGGTGAACGGCTGGTGCTGCGTCATGAACGGCACATCGCCGCGGTTGTAGTGGAAGAACAACGATGCGGCGCCGCGGTCTCGCTCCACCAGGTCGGCCGCCGTCTCGGCGGGTGACGCCGGGATGCCCAATGACTGCAGTTGCTCGGCCGCCTGCCACGCGTCTTGCTGCGACGACCATTCACTGAGCGCTTGCTCGATTTCATCTTCAGCCGCCTGTCGGCCCGCCAACGTCAGCAGGTCACCGCGCTCGGCGAGGTCGGGACGCTCAATCAGCTCACAAAGCGAGAGCCACTCTTCGCGGTCGCGTACTGCGACGGCCAACCACGCGTCGTCGCCGCGGGCGGGGAAGAGTCCGTGCGGACAGTACTCGGTCGAGCGATTGCCGATGCGCGGCGCATCAGCGCCGTTGAGCAGCGCGTCGACCAGCTCGTGGTCGAGCAGGTGCACGGCGGCCTCGTACTGCGCGATCTCGATCTCTTGGCCCTCAGCGGTGCGATCGCGATGCAATAGCGCGGCGATGAGCTGTGAGGCCGCGATTGGCGCGAGCGTGAAGTCCGTGTGCAGCGTGCCGATCCCGATTGGGGCGCGGTCGGCTCGTCCGGTGTGACCCGCGACGCCGGACAGCGCGGTGACGCCGTTGCCGATGCCGCGGTATGACTTCTTGGGACCGGTCGTACCCATCACGGGGAACGAGGCGTAGATCAAGTCGGGCTTGATCTCGCGAAGTTCGTCGTAGGTGAGGTGGAACTTCTCCATGGCGCCGGGCGCGAAGTTGTTCGTCACGATGTCGAAGTGGGGCAACATCTCACCGATCAGCTCGCGCGTCTTCGGGTGATGCAGGTTGAGCGTGAGCGATCGTTTGTCGGTGTTGGTGTCGTTGAAGAACGCGCCGGTGTCGATCGTGAACTGTTGCGGGGGATGGGAGAACTCTCGAACGGAGTCGAGACCTGTGACTGATTCGATCTTGATCACGTCAGCGCCGAGGTTGGCCAACATCTCGGTGATCAACGGGCCGGCGGCCATCCAGCAAAAGTCAAGCACGCGAATTCCCTCGAGCGGCAATCGAGTGTCCCGCGAGCGTTGGGGCGCTGCGACTGAGATTGGCGCTCGCGCCAAGCTCTTGCTTGTTGAGGCTCTCGCCCTTCGCTCGCCCTTGACGATGCCCAACTCGAAGAGGCGGTCAATCTCGTCGGCCGAGCAGTCGGCGAGCTCGCTCAGGATGCTCGCTGAGTGTTGGCCGAGGGTCGGCGCTGGACGGGGCTGAACGTCGAGCGCGCTCGAGCGGTAGGGCGATCTCGGCAGCGGCAGCTTGCGTCCAAGCGCGGGATGATCGACCTCGGGAAAGAAGCCGCGCTCGCGGAGGTGCACGTCTCGGGCAATGTCGAGCGCGGTCTGCACTGGCAGGCCCAGGTCGCCATTGCCCTGCGCTCGCTCGACCAGCGCGTCGCGCTCCTGGGCGGCGCAGAATCGGCGCGTGAACTCCTGCATCTCCTGTCGGTGTTCGACCCGATAGATCTGGTCAGTCCAAGGTTCGCTGAGCAACGTGTCGTCGCCGGTGACTTCCGCGTACCACTGTGGAAAGTCGGTCCAGGTGGTGTTGGTCGGCGACTGCATGTAGGTGACCCAGAGATGGTCGTTGGTTTCGTAGGTGACGCCGGGCGTGTCGATGATCACGATTTCGCCGTCTTCGAAGCGTCCCTGTTCGAATGATCCGAAGCCGGCGCCGACGACGGGATACTTGAGTCCGCCCGTACCCGATCGCTCGGCGACCATGCCATGCCAGACGTAGAGGTTCGGATTGGCCGCCTGGATGACGGTCGAGATCACGGCCTCTTGCAGCGAGATCGTCGAGGCGACGGCTGTACCGCCGCGGGCTCGCTGCAAGATGGAGGCGACCGAGGCGGCGACGGCCAGGTATGAGGCCTGCTTGTAGCCCAGTTTGCCTGCCGGATAGTCGGGCGCGATGTCGGGAAATCCGTTGCAGACCAGCTGTGATCCGGCGGCCATGGCGATCAGATCCGTGGCCTGGTGCGACGGATCGTCGCGACGGAAGACGATGTCGACAAGGGACGGCCCCTCGCCGCGCTCAGCCGACGCTTCCAGGCGCTCGAACCAGCGGGCCGCCGCGGGAGATTTCTGCATCGGCGCGATGACGACATCTGCGTGGGCGGCGAGGTCGTCGATCAGTTCCCAGGCTTCGGACGACTCGAGGTCGAGCGCCAAGGACTCCTTGCTCTGGTTGTAGAGCAGATGGCGCGCGGCGCGCTCGACGCCGACCTGGCCATCGAGCCAGGGACCGACGCGGCGGATTCGGTCGCCTGACGCCGATTCGACCCGAATCACACGGGCGCCGAGATCTGCGAGGTAGCGTCCTGCGACGATGAGCGGCTCGTCAGCGAGATCGAGTACGAGCGAGCCTGAGAGATGGTTGTTGTCGGGCATGGACGCGCCTGTTTCGCTTACTTGGCGTTGGTGTCGCTCGACTAGAACATGGCGATCGGATTGATCGGCGAGGCAGTGCCGCCGACGAGGCGCAGCGGAGCGATGGTGAGCAGGAACTCCCAGCGGTCTCGATCCGCGCATGCGTTGGCCAAGGGTCCGAGCCGCGCGTTGTCGATCAGATGGACGCCCATGTAGGTGATGATGATGTGGTGAATCGGCAGCGCCGACCCGTCGACGTTTGAGGGGATCATGTCAGAGACGCCGTCGCAGCCGAGGATGGCGACTTCGCGCTCGCGGATCCAGGGCAGCGTCTCCAGCAGCAGTCCGGCCATGCCGCTGAACGGCGGCCAGGCGCCCTCGGCGTCGCGGCGAGAGTCGCGCCCGGTACGAACCAACAGGATGTCGCCAGAGCGCACGCGAACGCCCTGGGCAGACTCGGCCGCCTCCAGGTCGTCGACCGAGATGCCGTATCCGAGCTCGAGCCAATCGACGCCCTTGAGTCGCGGAATGTCAAGCAAGACGCCGCGCGCGGCGATGCCCTGTTCGCCGGCGAGGATCGAGTTCCGGCGAGCGCCGGTTGAGAGCACTTCCTCAGCGGGGAAGCCGTTGTACATCTTGCCCTCGTCGAGGATGTGGCAGAGCGCGTCGATATGCGTGTTGGCCATCCCGTGCGGCGAGATCAGGAAGCCGTCGCCGGTCGCTTCGAGTCCTGGAACGGCGCTTTGTCCGCTGACATCGCCGGCGCCGGTCATGAAGTGCACGACAGGCGTCGGATTGTCGACGGCGGGCGTCTTGGCCAATTCGAGGGCGCAGCTGACGGTAACGCCGTCGGTCACGAGCGCCGCGGCCGCGGCCGATGCTTCGGGCGTGATGAAGTTGAGCGCGCCGCGTTCGTCGTTGTCGCCCCAGCGACCCCAATTGGAGAGCTGTTGCGCCATCGCGTCGACATCGACGCGGGTTCCCTGTTGATCGGCCATGGCTGGTGTCCCTTCCTCTCTAGATTGGCTGGCAGTATGCCAGAGGGCAGAACGTCGCGTCGTCGACGGTTAGAGTGACACGCGGTCGCCTGTTTCGGCCTGTCGTCCTTGGTCAACGGCTGCGTCAGCTGTAGCACTTGCGCCAACGAGGACGACTCGCGCCACTTGCATTGAGTCACGCGTGCGGGCATCAGGAGGCTTGAGGAGGACGCGACCGCGTGTCGCCCGCACGATTCGGCAGACTGGGACTGGCCGGGGGATCGAACAAGCTGTTCTACGGCTGGTACATCGTCGGCGCCGGGATCATCATCAACATGCTCATGGGCGGGCTGATCATGCACGCCTTCCACTTCTACGTGGCCGAGCTGACGCTCGAGTTCATGTGGCCGGCGACGATCTTCGGCCTCGCGTTCATGATCACGCGGATCGAGTCAGGCGTGCTTGGGCCAATCCAAGGCTGGCTGATCGACCGTTTCGGTCCGCAGACCATGATGCGGCTCGGTATTGCCTCGACCACGCTCGGGCTGGTGCTGTTCTCGCTCCTCAACAGTCAAGGCACATTCATCGGCTTCTACTTCATCGTCGCGATCGGCGCCTCGGTGGGCGGGTTCATGACCGTATCTGTTGCGGTCGTGACCTGGTTCGAGCGATTGCGCTCTCGAGCGTTGGGATTCATGTCGACCGGATTCGCGCTGGGAGGATTTCTGTCGGGCCCGGTGAGCTACATGATCCAGGAGCTCGGTTGGCGAAATGCAGCGCTGGTCTCCGCGCTGGCACTGTTCACGGTCGGTCAGCTGTTGGCGTTTCTGTTCGTGCGCCGTCCCGAGGACCGCGGACTGGTCAAAGACGGTGTCGTTGCGCCTGTAGCTGATGCAGCGTCGAGCGGCTCGGCGCGGGGATCCAGTCCGCATCGGCACCGCGATTTCACGGTCAGGGAAGCGCTGCGCACTCGAGCCTTCTGGGGACTGGCGCTCGCGCACGGTGCGCCGCTGCTTGTGATCTCCGGTGTCTTCGTCCACTTCACATTGTTGGTGACCGAGGTCGAGGGGCTCACACTCGCCCACGCGGGCATCGCCTACACGGTGATGAATCTGGCCCAGTTGATCGGTCAACTGGGGATGGGTTATCTGGGCGACCGCTTTCCCAAACGTCCCTTGCTGATCCCGGCGATGTTCGGTCATTGCGCGGCGGCGATCATGCTCGCCTTCGCTGATTCGTACGAGATGATCCTGCTCGCTGCGATCATCAACGGGTTGGCCTGGGGATCGCGCGCGCCGCTGATCACGGCGCTGAGAGCTGACTACTTCGGCGCGTCCAACTTCGGCCAGATCATGGGTTGGTCGTCGATCGTGATGTCGACGTTCATGACGGTGGGGGGATTCCTGTCGTCGGTGCTGTTCGACGCCACTGGAAGCTATGGGATCCCCTTCACTGTGCTCGGCTTGGGCGCGTTGACGGGGGCGATTTGGGTGTTGATGGCGGGTCGTCCGAAGCTGCCACGCGGCGGCGGTTCGGACTCGCAGTCCGGCGGCGGGCCGTCAGTCCTGGTCCAACGACCGTCGGCGGGTCCAGCGACGGTCGTCGCCCGCGATGCGCCGCAGCACTAGACCAGTGTCGCAATGTCGTAGCCTCAGCCTCGCTGACGACAGTGCAGAGGAGCAGGCTGATGGAGTACGACGTCATCATCGTTGGAGCCGGGTCATCGGGAGCGGTGCTAGCGGCGCGGTTGAGCGAAGACCGATCGCGGTCGGTGCTCTTGCTCGACGCCGGGCCCGACTACGCCTCGCTCGACGCGCTGCCGGGCGATGTCAACAGCATTCACGAGCCGTCGGTGACCGCTCATGACTGGGGTCTCGACGCGACCTTCGTGCCGGGTCGCGATGCGCCCATGCCTCGCGGCAAACTGGTCGGCGGATCGTCGGCGGTCAACACCGGCGTCGCGATTCGCGGCGCGCCCGGCGACTACGACGTCTGGGCCGAGCTGACAGGCGATAAGCGTTGGAGTTGGGCTCAGTGTTTGCCCTACTTCCGCGCGATCGAGGATGACAAGGACGAAGGCGGCGACTTCCACGGCCAGGGCGGACCGATCCCGGTGCGCCGCTGGAAGCGGGAGGAGATGGAGTCGGTGCAGCGCGGCTTCTATGACGCCTGCGTCGCGCACGGATTCGACGAGACCAACGATCAGAACGATCCGGAGTCGACCGGCATCTCGCCTCTGGCGATGAACCGCGACGGTCCGGCGCAGATGACGCGCTGGTCGGCCAACCTGGGCTTTCTCTCGCAGGCGCGCAACCGACTGAATCTGACGATTCGCGGGCACTGTTTGGTCGATCGCGTGTTGATCGAGGATGGTCGCGCGGTCGGGCTCGCAGTCGACTGCGACGGGGAACTGCAGGAAGTGCGCGGTCGAGAGATCATTCTGTCGGCTGGGGCGATCATGAGTCTGGCCATTCTCTTGCGCAGCGGCGTGGGTCCGGCCGACGAACTCGCGGCGCTGGGGATTCAATCAGTGGCCGACCTACCGGGCGTGGGCAAGCACCTGATGGATCATCCGATGACGCCGATGCTGTTTTGGCCGATCGACGGCGTCGTGGACCCGGAACGACCGCTGACTCAGACGCTGCTGCGATACAGCTCGGCGACGGGCGAGTTCAACGACATGCAGGTCTATCTGTTGGGTCACATCCTGATCGGACCTGAGGCGAGGTTCGGCGCTTGGGTCGGCGAGGACGAACAGCAGCCGCAGGCGGAGTGGGTGTTCGGCATTGCGCCAGGCGTGCAGCTGCCAAACTCGTACGGCTCGGTGACGCTCGCCGGGACGGACTACCGGCAGCATCCGAACATCGACCTGCGCTTCGACGAGGACGATGCAGATCGCGAGCGGTTGCGCGAGGGCGCGCGGATCGCCTGGCAGTTGGCGCATTCAGCGGAATTGGCGTCATTTCATCGGGGTGCTGTCGATCTCGACCAAGAGACGATCGACGATGACGCACTGCTCGACGAGTGGATCCACGCGACGGCGACGAGCATGGCGCATCCGACCTGCACCTGTCCGATGGGCCCCGATCCGTCGGAGGGCGCGGTCGTCGACAGCGAGGGTCGGGTGTACGGCGTCGAGGGTCTGCGGGTGGTGGACGGTTCGATCATGCCGACGTTGATCCGCGCCAATACCAACTTCACCTGCATGATGATGGGTGAGCGAATCGCCGAGTGGATGACGGCTGAGCTCGACTCGAGGGGCTGACCGGGTCTGCTAGCTGAGCGCGCCGCTGGCGGCGAGCGCCGCGATTGCCGCGTCGTCGAGGCCGAGGAGATCGCGCAGGATGCGATCGTTGTGCTCGCCGTACTGCGGAGCGGGGCGAGCGACGATCGCTGGCGTGTCGGAGAGGATGAACCGCGGCGACTCGACCACGGTCTCGCCGTGGAGCGAGTGGGGCAGGCGTCTGAAGTGTCGGCGATGCGCAAGCTGGGGGTCATTCGCCGCGTCCCCAGTGGTTGAGAGGCGGTGCGCGGAGATGCCCAGCGTCTGCAGCGTCGCTTCAACTTCCTCGGCGGCGCGGCGAGTCGTCCAGGCGCTGACCTGATCGTTGACCAGCTCTCGTTGACTGAGTCGAACGTCGAGCGACCACGAGGCGTCGGCCTGAATGATCGGCGCGAGGCGTTGCCACTGTTCGTCGTCGGCGACGGCGATGGCGACCCATGACTCCGTCCGGCCGTCGGCGACCAAACAGGGATAGACGCCGTGCGGCGACATCTGCGGGTCGTCGTTGCCGCGTCGTTCGAGTGGCGGACCGCCGTTCTGGTAGTCGATCAGCGCCGGCGCGAGCAGCTGCAACGTGCCTTCGGCCTGGGCCTGGTCGATAAACACGCCCTCGCCGGTGCGACGTCGATGGTCGAGCGCGGCCAGCAAGCCGGTCAAGGCGAAGCGCGGCGCGGGATAGTCGGTGTAGGGGCCAAACGGTCCTGCTGGCGGACGATCGGGCCAGCCGACGAGGTACTGCACGCCGGCCATGCCTGCGCCTTGACTGCCGAATCCGCTGACCGTGTTGTAGGGGCCTGTTTGTCCGAGCAGCGTGCTGCTGAGCATGATCAAGTCGGGTTTGAGCGTTCGGAGGCGTGGATAGTCGAGCTGCCAGCGCTCGAGCACGCCGGCGGTGAACGATTCGCAGACGATGTCGGCCCAAAGCACGAGCTGTCGGAAGATGTCCCGCGCTTCGGACACGCGCAGGTCGAGCGTCAGACCCCACTTGCCGGCGTTGACGTTGCCGTACAGCGCCGAATGTTCGAGTCCCGCCTCGTCTTCGTGGAATGGACCGACGACGCGGGCAGTGTCGACGCGAGTCGGCGACTCGACTCGAATCACGGTCGCGCCGTAGTCGGCGAGCGTGCGGCCGACAGTCGGCCCTGCGACGATCCAGCTGACGTCCAACACCTTGAGGCCGGCCAGCGGGCCGTCACCGACGGGTAGTCCCGGGGCCTGGGCATCAGTCATATGACGCCCTCCGCTCGCAGCGAGGCCAGTTCGCCTGTGGAAAGCCCGAGTTCGCCGTAGACCTCGTCGTTGTGCTGACCGAGGGTCGGCGGCGGACGTCGATTGTGGTCCATTGGCCGACCATCCAGCAACACCTTGAGCGGAGGTCCGGGATAGGTCACGCGGCGACCATCGACGTGGTCGACTTCGCGCCAGAAGTCACGCGCTCGCAGCTGCTCGCTGGCGCCGAGGTCGACAATGTCGAGCACTGGCACGAGCAACAGGTCGTATTCGATGGAGATGGCCAGCATCTCCTCTTTGGTGCGCGTGGCGACTTGCTCGCGCATGGTTTGTTGCACCTTGGGGAACAGCTCCGGGTCAGCCTGCCCGACTGCGACTCGATCGGCGTAAGTGACGAAATCCTCGTCAAGCAGGCTCTCGTCGGCGGCGCCGATATCGACGAGCCAGCGCGCCGCGTGGTTGGCGAAGTGTCCGATCGCGGGTCCTGGCGCGAGCGTGACCACGATGTGCCCATCGGCGACATCGGCCGTGCCGCGGATGCCGACGCCGCGCAGTTTGATGCCGCCACCGTAGCGTTCAGGCTCGACCGCGCCGACCTGGTATGCGAGCACTTGCGACAGCGTCGCCTGCGCCGCTGAGACCTGCGCCGAGACATCGACGTGTTGTCCGCGACCGCTCTCGCGTCGGGCGTGCAGCGCCAGCATCGCGCCGCTCGCTGCATCGCCGGCGGCGTGTCCCCAAGCCTGTGGCTGCGACACGCGCACGGGCGGCCGATCGTCATCGCCAGTCATCAGCAGCGGTGTCCCGGCCGCCCAGATCGCGAGGTCCGAGCCGACGTACTGCGCTTTGGGCCCTGTCTGACCGAAGGCTGAGATTGACGTGTAGATCAGTTGCGGACAGCGTTCGCTGAGCGATGCGAAGTCGAGTCCCAGCGCTGCCATTCGACCGACGTCGGACGACTCGAAGAGGAAATCGGCGCCGTCGATGAGGCGGAGCACCAGGTCGCGGCCGCGAGGATCATCGAGGTTGCAGGTGACGCCACGTTTGCCGCGGGTGTAGGCGGCCCAGTAGATCGAGTCTTCGGGTGGGTCGGCGAAGAAGGGCGCGATGTTGCGTCCGGTCGAGCCTGCTGGCGGCTCGACCTGAATCACATCGGCGCCTAAGTCGGCGAGCATCTGTCCAGCGAGGACGCCTCGCTCGTCGGAGAGGTCAATGACGCGATAGGGAGCCAGCATCCCCCGCAGGGTACTGCGAGCCTACCCCGATGTTGGGGGGCGGCCTTCGCCTGGGGGGCCGGCGAAGGCTTGGGCTATCTGTAGGAACTCCTCGGCCGGACCATCGGTGTAACGCAACGCCGTGTCGCGGTAATGGACGCGTTGAGTCACGACGCGGCAGAAGTCAGGCGCCGCGCCGCTGATCACGTGCGGCGTATCGGACTCGCCGCGCGACCAGCTCGCGCCTGAGGGCAGCGTTAGCTCGACGCGCAGCGGCTCAGTGTTCGGTTCGAGACCGCGCGTCTGATAGGCGAACTGCCGCGTGATGTAGCCGAGGTGCGCGATGTGTTGCAGGCGGTCGGAGTGCACGGGTTCGAGTCGAGCGCCGTCAAGCGCGTCGAGGCCGTGTGACCAGCACTCCATGAGCCGCGCCGTGGCGAAGGAGCGGGCGCTCATCGGAGGACCCGCCCAGGGCAGACGCGCGCGCGCGTCGAGCGGCCTGAGCGCCTCCTGCAACCGTCCGCGAGCGGCGCGCCACCAGTCGACGAGCTGCAGTCTCGTCATGTATCGCGATCTGTCTTGTAGGCCGGAGCGCAGTCCGTCGTCCGAGCGTTCGCCGCCGTCCATCGAGCTTGCAGCGCCCGAGGCGACCCGAGCCGCTGAGTCGTCCACTTCGGCCAGATGCGCGATGACGTCGCGAACCATCCAGCCGCGACAGGGCGTGTCTTGTTCCCAGACCGCGTCAGACGTGTCGGCGAGCTGCGCGTCGAGATACTGCTGCTCGGCGGCGAGGTCGTCGAGCAGCAGTTGATAGGCGTCGGACATCGGGACGTCCCGATCAGGAATCAGGAGACGACCGGGTGAGCGCCGAGGGGGCGCAGCTCGTCCATCAGCCAGGTGAGGCGCTCTTCACTGAGCGTCGGCGGCGCGTGACCGTCACGCGAGCCCGGGTAGCCGAAGCCGCCGCGACCGGCGTCCTGCTCGCGCACGTACTGACCGAGCGAGATGCGGCTGGCGTAGCCGAGGTTGTCGCGCGTGTACTTGGGCAGGTCGTCCCAAGTGGTGGCATGCGCCATTTCCGCGGCGACCTCGAAGTTGACGGCCTCGTGCATCTTGTCCCACTCGCCGCGCAGGGAGAGCTCGTGCAGCTGCATGCCCAGCGACTCCATGCCGTGGGCGGCGAAAATGTGGTGATAGGTCCGTGTTGAGCCGTAGAACGAGATGGCGCGGCGCAGACCGTCGATCGATTGCTCGACCTCGGACTCGGTTTCGCCGAAGGCCATGAACCCGCCGACGCCGAGGTCGATGTCCTCGAAGTTGCGGCCGGCGCGCTCGGCGCCTTTCTTGACGGCCGGGATCACGGTTTCCATCATCACCTTGTGGGTCATGAAGCCGTGCGGACGCAGACCGTCGGCGCAGGCGCCGGCGACCTGGGCCATCAGCGGACCGACGTTAGCCAGCGAGATCTTGGGCGGGTCGTACTCGATCGGACCGGGATCGAACATCGGCGTCATCAAGGTGTAGGTGTAGTTGTCGGAGATGTACTCAGGGCGTTCACCCGTCTGCCATGAATGCCAGACGGCGCGCATCATGTTGATGTAGTCCTCCATCCGCTTGGCCGGCGGCGACCAGGTGCCGCCGAAGCGTCGGACATTGTGACCCTTGACCTGGCTGCCGAGGCCGAGGTTGATGCGGCCCTTGGAGAGCTCCTGCATGTCCCAGGCGGCCTGGGCCATGATCATCGGCGTGCGTGGGAAGGCGATCGTGACGGAGGACGAGATCTCCACCCGCTCGGTGTGTTCGGCCGCGAGCATCATGTGGAAGAGCGAGTTGTGCTTGGTCTCAGGCGTGACGATGGAGTCGAAGCCGCGCGCTTCGAGCGCCTGCACCTGCTCCTTGACGCCGCCAAGCCAGCCGCCGCCGAATCCGGTTTCGATCTTCATGGTGATTGCGTCTTTCTGATTTGTCGTCCGCTGTTGGTCAGAGTCTATCGCCGAGTCATCGGGTCGCTCAGCCGCCCGCGCGGACCAGTTCGCGCGGTGCGAGCGAGGCCCAGAAGGCGCGCTCATCGTCGGCCGGGGCGTCGACGACCGCCGCTTCGTGGTCGAAGGTCATCACCGCGCGACGGTCGCTGTCGTAGGTGGGCCAGTCGGGCAGGCGCTCGTTGTTGGGATTGCCGCTGCGGGCGAAGGAGAGCCATGTCTGCATCATCGTCTCCGACAGCGCCGCCAACTCAGGCGATGCGTCGCCGCAGAAGCGCTTCATGTTCTCCGCTTCGTACGTGCCCCAGATGAAGGGGATATCGAGCGAGTGACAGCTGCCGAGTCGACCGTCATAGGCGGGCGAGGGATAGTCGAAGCGATAGCTCCAGACCTGTTCCGTGTGGCGACGCTGCGCCTCGGCCGTGCGCACGGCTGGGATGCGGAACATCGAGTCGGTCATGATCGCGTTCCAGACGGCGAGGTTGTCGGTCGGTTCGCCGCGAGCGTCTCGGGCGCGCTGATAGCAATCAACCGCCTCGGCGGCGCGCATCGCGCCAAAGGGCGCGGTCGACGCGGCGAGCAAGTCGTTGTCCGACATCTCAGCGGCGTCGGGGCGCGTGGCGGTGAAGAGGTTGAACTCGTCCTTGGTGTGGCCGATGAGGAGCGGCATACCACGAGTTTGAATGCCCGCGCCGATCCGCGCTTCGGCGTCCAGGCCAAGCGAGTAGCCATCAGCGACGGGACCGAATCGCGCGCCGCCGAAGCCTCCGGCAGTGAGCTCGACCTGATAGTCGAGCAGATCGTCGGCGTCGACGGAGCGCATGCGCTCTGGATCGTCCCAACCGCCGAAGCGAAGCAGGAACTGCTCGGCGACGGCGCGCGCGTCGACCTTGCTGATCGTTTCGATCAGCGAGCCGCTCATCGGGATCGCCTTGTCGAAGGCGCCCGTCGCGGCCGGCATCGCCATCAGGTGTGCAATGTCGAATCCGCCCGCCGACTGTCCGAACACAGTCACGTTGTTCGGGTCGCCGCCGAAGGCTTCAATCTCACGGCGCACCCAGAAGAGCGCCGCGGTCTGATCGAGCAATCCCTCGTTGCCGTAGGCGCCAAGGATCGGCGCATGCAGCCAGCCGAACACACCGAGTCGATAGTTGAGCGTGACGACCACGACATCGCCGGTCATCGCCAGCGCGCGACCGTCGATTCGCGGCTGCGTGCCCGAACCGACGGTGTTGCCGCCGCCGTGGATCCAGACCATCACCGGTCGGCGGCGATCGTCGCAGGCGGGCGTCCAGATGTTGAGGTAGAGACAGTCTTCCGACTGCGTCTGCGCGGGGATGCCGATCAGGTCGCCGACGTCGCCAGGCAGCTGTCGCTGCATGGCCGAGGCCGAGAACTGCGTCGCGTCACGCACGCCATCCCATGGTTCGGCCGGCTCGGGCGGGCGCCAGCGCAGCGGACCGACCGGCGGTTGAGCGAAGGGGACGCCGCGAAAGACTGCGCAGCCGTCGTCGTCATCGCCTTGCAGACGACCCAATGAAGTTGTCACGAGCGCTGGCATCGAACCCGCCTCCCATCGCAGTCGGCCGATGGTGCGATGCTAGCGCCGTGGCCGTCAGGCGGGATCCGATTGGACGCACCCGACGCACGAGATTGGGCGATCATTGCGATCCTGCAGCGGTCGTGAGTTGGGTCCATTGGTGAGCGCCTGCAGCTGCTCGGCCTGAGCTGTTGAGAGCGTTTCGACCGCGCAGCTGACATACCACAGGACCGGCTCGCTGTAGGGCGGCGCGGTGAGCGATCCGTCGTAGTGATAGAAGCCCGGCTCGGTGGGCGCGTAGTCGGCGGCCGGCAGTTCGGCGATGCCGCGCGCTTCGCCGCCCGCAGCGGGCGTCGACTCGAGCACGCGCTGGAGCGCCGGGTTGGCCTCGCCGAGGCGATAGACGATACCCGCAACGAGCAGCGCGCGATCGTCGTTCTGGTGCACGAGGTGCAGTTCGGCGGCGAGCTCCTCAGCTTCGATCACATGCTCCGCCGGCGTGTGCCAGTGCATCTGCAGCAGGCCGTAGCGTCGCTCGTCGATCCACACCGCGCTGCCCCGCGCGTAGTGGATCATGGGCACGCCGTGGACTCGCTCAACGCGCTCGGCAGCGGTGGTGTAGTCGAAACGCGGCGCGGCCGCGTGCGAGGCTTGCCAGTCACTGATCTCGATCGGTGATTGTCGCTGACCAAAGGCGTCGGGCATCGTCGACTCCATCGACTCGGACTGTCACACACGGATGGGCATTGAGCGGTAGATTATCGTGCGGATGCTGAGTCGATCGGTCGCGCTGGCCACAGAGCGTTCGCCGACTAGGCGTTGTTGACAGTTTGAGGCTCGAGGACGGATCGATGGCTGAACAGTACGAGACGTATGACCCGGCGAAACACAATCGCTCCACGCCGCAAGAGACGTTTGGGCCGGTTGTCAAGGTCGACAAACTTGAGGACGGCGGCATCCATCTGATTACGCTCAATCGTCCGCATCGGCTGAACTCGATCGGCGACGGTCTGAGCGAGGCGCTCTACGAGGCCTTTGAGCAATACCGCGACGACCCGGACGCGCGATGCGCCGTACTGACCGGCGCGGGCCGCGCGTTCTGCGCCGGGGCGGATCTGATCAACACCGCCGAGACGCGCGAGGCCGAACGCGACGGTCGTGCGTCGTCGGTGGCGCCGATTATTCGCCGAAGTCCCGTGCCGCTCTCGGAGACGCTCAACTTGTGGAAGCCGACGATCGCCGCGATCAACGGCTGGGCGGTTGCCGGCGGGTTCATGTACGCGATGCAGTGCGACATTCGGATCATGTCCGAGGACGCGCGGGTCGGCATCGCCGAGGCGCGCTGGAACATGGGCGGCGCGGGCTGGATGATCCCGTTGACGCGGCAGATCGGACTTGGGTCGGCGCTGGAGCTGACGCTCTGGGGCGACACCCAATACGACGCCGAGCGCTGTTATCAGCTCGGATGGGTGCAGCGCGTCGTGCCGCAGGAGATGTTGCTGGAGACCGCGCTCGCCTACGCTCGGCGGATGCTCTATCTCGCCCCGCGGGCGGTGCGCAACATGAAACAGGCGCTCTATCGCGGCTACGCGATGGAACCCTTGATGGCGCAGCAGTTCGGCTCGGCGATCGAACAGAACCTGAGCGGTATGAACGACTCGATCGAAGGTCCGAAGGCGTTCTCGGAGAAGCGCCGACCGCGGTTTACGGACACGTAAGCCATGCCCGACCGGACTCCACTGCGCATCGTCTGGCACGAGCAGACCTCCGACTTCGGCGAGCCGATGGCGTGGTTCGGATCGTGGCTCGTCGCTGACGGCGAGAGCGAGGGCGATTGGTTTTACTCCGCGCGCGGCGAGGCTGAAACGACGCACGAGCCGCCCGACGACGCCGTCGGCGTGCGGCTGCGATTCTGGCCGTCCGAGGGCCTCGATCCCGAGTACATCGACGTCCCGCTGCCCGACAGCGGCCTGATCGAGACGAGCGCACTCGATTACGACCATCCCGGTCCGCATTCGCGCCTGGATCTGTCGCAGTTGTAGCCGTCGCTATCGGGAGAGTGCTCGTCACTCCCGCGGGAGCGGGAATCCTGATCCCTGAGCTCATCGCGCCGCTGGCATGACGGACCGATGAGTCTCAGGTAGACTCTTCGATGAGAATCGATTGCCGGCGCATTTGTCGCCGGCCGAGAGGACACGTACATGGTTACCGCTGAACGACCGACCGCCGACCCCGTTGGCTATGAGATCCCCGAACATCGAACCGTGACGCCCGGCGTCGAGGGTTGGACGCGCACGGCGCGGCCGGACGACCCGAAGAAGTACTTCATGGTCTCGGCCGATTGTCACGTGCACGAACCCGTCGACCTGTGGGAGCGGCGCGTTGATGAGCAGTACCGGCACAGACTGCCGCGTATCGAGGTGGATGAGGACGGCGTCCGCTGGCAGGTGACCGAAGGTCATCGACCGACCAAGATTCGCGACCTCAAGCTCGCCGGTGAAGACCTGTTGCGCGACAAGCACGGCAACGCCTTCCCCGAAGAGCGCGTGCGCGACATGGACCTCGACGGCGTTGACGCCGAGATCATCTTCCCCAACAAGGGACTCTCGATGTGGGCGACGTCCGATCCGGTCTTCGCCAACGCGATGTGCAGCGCCTGGAACGACTGGGCCTGGGAGACATTCGGCGACACTTACGATCGATCCTCGCCGCTCGCCTGCGTGGCGACGGGCGACATCCCCGGCGCGATCGCCGAGGTTGAGCGCTCGGCCGCACGCGGATTCCGCGGCTTCTCTTTCCCCGCCAAGCCCGTCTGGGGACCGACGGGCGAGGATTCGCGCAACTACAACCTGCCCGAGTTCGATCCGCTCTGGGCGGCTGTCCAGGAGACCGGCCTGCCG
The DNA here is from genome assembly GCA_965221705.1 of Dehalococcoidia bacterium. GTDB lineage: Bacteria > Chloroflexota > Dehalococcoidia > Bin125 > Bin125 > Bin125. Next base: position 1,344,071 of record OZ244908.1, on the reverse strand, counting down.
ATCACGTTCCACGTCTCAACCGGACGCGATCCGCGCGGCGCGCGAGGCAACGGCGGCGCGGTGACGAACTACGTCTTCCACTCCCTGGCGATGACGATGGAGCCGATCATCAACATGTGCGCCTCGGGCGTGTTCCAGCGCTTCCCCGATCTGCGCGCGGGCACAATCGAGGCCGGCATCGGCTGGATCCCCTGGGCGTTGACGGCGATGGACGAGGCCTATCACAAGCATCACATGTGGGCCTTCCCCAAGCTCGAGGGTCTGCCCTCGGACTACTACCGCGCGCACTGCTTCGGGTCGTTCCAGGACGACCAGCCGGGCGTCGACCTGGCGCGCAAGTTCGACCTGGTCGACAACCTGCTCTGGGCCAACGACTACCCGCATCACGAGGGCTCCTGGCCGCACTCGGCGGCGGCGATCGAACGCACGATGGGCGAACTGACCGACGAGGAGCGAGCCAAGATCCTGGGCCTCAACGCGGCCCGACTGTTCAACTTTGACGTTCCCGACGACAAGCGCTAGTCCAAAGGCCGCAGCCTGACAGACCTGCTCCAACAGGAACGCTGTGTATACTGCGGGTAAATCCAGGAGGCGTCTGACGCCAGTCAGGCCGAAGGAAAGATGAGCACCACATGAGATTTCCCAGTCTGAAGAGCCGCCGATTGGTGAGCGCGCTGCTGTTTGCCGGCGCGGCGCTGATCGCCGGCGCGGTGATCGGCGCCTGTACGTCCGACGAGGACGGCCAGCAGGCCCAGGCGACCACCCAAACGCAGACAGAGGGCGACCCCGACCAGCCTCAGCAGGTCTCGGGCGAACCGCGCGGCGACACCGTGCAACTGGTCAAGGACCGCGGCACGCTTAAGTGCGGCGTCAAGCAGACGCAGCCGCTGTTCGGGTTCCGCGAGCCGGACGGTTCAGTGGTCGGCTTCGATGTCGACTTCTGCAAGGCGATCGCGGCGGCGATGGAGGTCAACCACGAGTTGGTCGACGCCTCTGACGCCTCGACGCGCTTCGAGCTGCTCAACGACGGCGAGATCGACGTGCTGATCCGCACGACGACGATCACCGCCTCGCGTGACCGCGAGCTGGGCGTCGACTTCGCGCAGACCACGTTCTACACCGGTCAGGGCTTCGCCGTCCACTCCGGGTCAGGCATCAACTCGACCTCCGACATGGGCGACACGACAATCTGCGTGCAGTCCGGTACGACGACCGAGCAGAACCTGGCCGACCACTTCACCGACCTCGGCCTGAGCTACACGCCGCTCGGCGGCTCCGACCAGGAGACGCAGGACGCGTTCCTCGCCGGCCGCTGTGACGTCTGGACAGCCGACCAGTCGAACCTCGCTTCGCGAATCGGCGTGCTTGAGAACGCCAGTGAATTCGTCATTCTTGGTCAATTGATCTCCAAGGAGCCGCTGGCGCCTGGCGTTCGCGACTACGACTCTGAGTGGAAAGACGTCGTCAACTGGGTCGTTCACGGCCTGATCGCGGCTGAAGAGATGGGCATCACCAGCGCCAACGTCGCTGCGTTGGCCGCTGACCCGCCCAACACGGCCGTCGCGCGACTGCTCGGCGTCTCGTACGAGGGCGGCGAAGTCTCAACGCTCGGCTTCGACTCGGTCGGCGCGCAGTTCATCTGGCGCGCGATCGCCGCTGTCGGCAACTACGGCGAGATCTACGAGAACAACGTCGGCAACGCCGTCCCGCGAGCTTGCTCGCTGAACGCGTTGGCCTCGGAGGACAAGACCAACTGTCCGCCAGGCACCGGCGGCATCCAGTACGCCCTGCCGTACCGCTAAGCCGCCCGCCGACAACCAGTCGGCAAATGGCTCAGCCGACACTAGTCGGCACGCGCACACACACGAGGCCGCCCATCGGGCGGCCTCGTGTGTGTGCTGCGGCCATCCTTCGCCGCTGAATGACAGGTCTCGGGTAGCCTGTGCCAAGACGTCGCTGAGTGCGAGCGCCATCGCCGCGCGAACAGACTGTTTGGAATCGGAGCCGCATGTCCGCGCAAGCGCCGTCTACGTCCGAGCAACCGTCTGGGCCGAACGGGCCGCCCGTGAGCTCGGCCGATGTGCCATTCTTCTATCGACGCGGCGTGCGCAATGTGCTGCAGCAGGCGATCTACGTCGCCGCGACCGCGATTATCGCCTGGTACGTCTACGACTCGCTTGAACTGCGTGAATTCGGTTTCAGCTTTCTCGACGAACCGGCCGGCTTCGCGGTCGGATCGCAGTGGCTGACCGATGTCGATGGAGTCACCAACTCGCGCCTGACGATGTTCCTCGTCGGCGTGTGGTCGTCGTTGCGAGCGGTGATCGTCGCGATCGTGTTATCGACGATCGTTGGCGTGGTCGTCGGAGTGGCGCGGCTGTCGTCGAACTGGCTCGTCGCGCGGATGGCGATGCTGTTCGTCGAGATTTTCCGTAACACCCCGCTGTTGGTGCAGGTGGTGCTCTGGTACGCGATTCTGCTGGTCGGCGCGCCGATCATCCAGAACGTGGTCAACGTCGGCGACTTTTTCTTCCTCTCCAATCGCGGCATCGCGATTCCCTGGCCGGTGCCCTCGGCCGGACTCTGGGGGGTACCGGATTGGTTCGTTGGCGTCTGGGTGATTGCGCTGATCGCCGCCGGGTTGGCCGCGATGCGGATTCGTTCGGCTCGGCAGGAGCGCGAGCGCGAGACTGGCCAGCCGAACTATGCGAATCGCTGGGCGATCTCAGTCTTCAGCGGCATCGCGTTGCTCAGCTTCCTGCTGCTTGGCGTCGTGGTCTCGATCGACCGTCCAATCATTGTCGGCACGCAGTACGCCGAGGGCATGGTGATCAAGCCGGAATTCGCGGCGCTCGTGCTCGGCCTGACGGCCTACACCGGCTCGTTCATCGCCGAAATCGTGCGCGGCAGCATTCAGGCGCTGCCCAGGGGACAATCCGAGGCGGCCAATGCGATCGGTCTGTCGGGCTATCAGCGTCTGACGCTGATCGTTCTGCCTCAGGCGCTGCGCCAGATGATTCCGTCGGTCACCAATCAGTACTTGAACGTGAACAAGAACTCATCGCTGGCCTACGCCGTCTTGTACGACGATCTGTTCCGCGTGGCAACGGTGATTCAGAACAAAGCGGGTCACGCGTTGGAGATGTTCTTTGTGATCATCGTGACGTACATGCTGATTTCGTTCGCCATATCGGCGGTGATGAACGTCATCAATGCGCGGGTCACCGCGCATCGGTTGTGAGGCGGCGCGGTCATGGCCAACCTCCCCGCTCAGAATCCGCAACGCATCGTCTTGCCGCCGCATCGGCAGCGCGCCGGTCGGCCGTTTAGCGTCAAGGCGCGCGAGTGGATGCATCGCAACCTGTTCCCGTCTCTGGGCGGAACGCTGCTGACGATCGTCTCCGCCGGCTTCCTGGGACTGCTGCTGGCTGGGGTGCTTTGGTTCGTCTTCTTCGACGCCAACTGGAACGTGATCACCGCCAACCGCTGGCTGTTGTTCGCCGGGTCGTTCCCGCGCGATGAGGCTTGGCGTCTGTGGACCAGCATCGCCGTGGTCATGTTCCTGATCGGGCTGGCGTACGGCACCTGGTCCTCCTTCGGTCGCCGCGACACGTTGTTTGTCGCTCTGACCGGCGCGTTCGTCATCTTTCTCATGGCGCACGGCGGGGCCGGCATCTGGTCGTCGATCTGGTTCCTGGCCGCGATCGGCATGCTCTATGTGGGCTACTACCTGACGGTCTGGATGCCGCGCGAGACATCGCCGCGACGCACGTTGCAACAGCGAGTCGTGGCCGCCCTACTGGCGCTGTCGCTGCCGATCGTGCTCGTCATTCTGACGGCCGCCGGCGGCGCGACCATGCGTCAGTTCGATGGCTTCGTGCTCAACCTGATTCTGGCCCCGGTCGGAATCGTCGGCGGCCTCTTCGTCGCGATACCGCTTGCGATCGGGCGCGCCTCGTCGATGCGCACGATCAAATGGACGTGCACGGCGTACATCGAGATCGTGCGCGGCGCGCCCTTGCTCGGCTGGCTGTTCGTGGCGCTGTTCATCCTCGACGATGTGATCGGCGGCGACCTGATCATCCGCACGATGGTCGTGTTGGCGGTCTTCACCGGCGCGTACATGGCCGAGTACATTCGCGGCGGCCTGCAGGCGCTGCCGCGCGGTCAGTACGAGGCGGCGCAGGCTGTGGGACTTTCCAACTGGCAGTCGATGCAGCAGATCATCCTGCCGCAGGCGCTGCGTATCTCAATCCCGCCGATCGTGGGACAGGCGATCGCGATCTGGAAAGACACGACGCTGGTCACGGTGATCCTGACGCTGCGCGAGCTCAAGGGCAACGCCGACTCGGCGATCGCGCAGTCGGAGTTCATTCCCGACCGGATCGAGGCCTACGTCTTCGTCGCCGTCGTGTTCTGGGTCGTGGCGTTCATGATGTCGCGGATCTCACAACGCGTCGAGCGGGCGCAGGGCGTCGGCGAGCGCTAGCATCGAATTGGTCGACCAGGGTCGACGAAGGTCGAGGAACGAGTCATGGCGGACGAGCTGTCCCGAGCTGGGATTATCGCTGAAGCGGCTGGCCCAAAGGCCCCGTCTGAGGCGTCGTCGGCCGCGGCGCCGACGACCGAGGACGTGGTCTACGCGCCGAGGCTGGCCGACTCCGAGGACATCATCATCACTGAGGGCGTCGACAAATGGTTCGGCGACTTCCAGGCGCTGGACGACGTCTCGTTGCGGGTCAAAGAGCACGAGATCGTGGTCATTCTGGGTCCGTCGGGATCGGGCAAGTCGACGTACATCCGTTGCCTCAATCGGCTTGAAGAGCACGACGCCGGACGAATCGTGATCGACGGGATTGAACTGAACGAGGACGTCCGCGCACTGGCTGCGATTCGCTCGGAAGTGGGGATGGTGTTCCAGCAGTTCAACCTGTTTCCGCACCTGTCGGTGCTGAGCAACATCACGCTGGGACCGCAGAAGGTGCGGCACATGCCCAAGCTCGACGCAGAGGCGTTGGCCATGCAGCTGCTTGAGCGCGTTGGTATCCCTGAGCAGGCGGACAAGTTCCCGGCCCAACTCTCAGGCGGACAGCAGCAGCGCGTCGCCATCGCGCGCGCGCTCGCGATGCAGCCGAAGATCATGCTCTTCGACGAGCCGACCTCGGCGCTCGACCCGGAGATGATTAAGGAAGTTCTCGACGTGATGCAGGAGCTGGCTGAGTCGGGCATGACGATGATCGTCGTCACGCACGAGATGGGATTCGCCCGCGAGGTCGCCGATCGACTCGTCTTTTTCGATGAAGGCGCTCTGGTCGAACAGGGTACGCCCGAGCACTTCTTCAGCAATCCGCGTGAGGAACGAACGAAGCTGTTCCTCAGCCAGATTCTCTAGGCGACCCTCGTGACTGCCGACCTCAGCGGCGTCCGCGCGCTCACCTTCGATGTCTTCGGCACTGTCGTCGACTGGCGAAGCTCAGTCTCGGCGGAAGTCGCGGCGTTTCTCATGCGGCGCGGCGTCGACGCTGACGCAGGCATGTTCACCGATCGCTGGCGCCGCGAAGGCTACGCGGGCGGGATGCGTCTGGTGCGCGACGGCGAGCTTCCGTTTCAGACCGCCGATCAGCTGCATCGGCGCATGCTCGACATCTTGCTCGCCGAGCTCGGCGTCGAGGCTGAGGAGTCGGAAGTCGCCGATCTGAATCGGGCATGGCATCGCTTGCATCCGTGGATCGATTCGCCAGGCGGGCTGCAACGTCTGCGGTCGAGGTTTGACGTCAGCACGCTGTCGAACGGGAACGTGGAGTTGCTGGTCAACATGGCCAAGTTCGGCGGACTGCCCTGGGACTGCGTGCTCTCGGCCGAGATCACGGGCGCGTTCAAGCCCGAACCGGCCTGCTATCAGCGGGCGGCCGCGTTGCTCGGCTGTCAGACAAACGAGGTGATGATGGTCGCCGCGCACCAAGGCGACCTGCTCGCCGCGGCGTCGACCGGCATGCGCACGGCGTTTGTGCCTCGACCCGATGAGGCAGGGCCGAACTTCCCCGCCGACCTCACGCCCGATCCGTCGTTCGACATCGTCGCCAGCGACTTTCACGATCTGGCGGCGCAACTGCACTGCTAGGTTCCGCCAAGCAGAAAGGGAACAATCGATGTCACTGAGTTCCGATGCCTACACAACGATTGATATCGACAAGCGATCCGACGGCGTGACCGTCGCGACGCTGAATCGTCCGGAGAAACTGAACGCGGTCAACGCCGCCATGCACCGCGAGCTGGCCTCGCTGCCAGTCGACGCCAATCGCGATCCTGATGTGCTAGTGCTCGTCCTCACTGGCGCCGGTCGCGCGTTCTGCGCCGGCGGCGATTTCTCCGGCTCGCGCGACGAGCCGATGGGCGGGCGCTATCTGAACAGCATGAACGAGGCTCGACTGATTGTCGACAACTGGCTCGACTGTGAGAAGCCCGTGATCAGCGCGGTCAATGGCTACGCGCTGGGCCTGGGCGCGACGGTCGCGCTGATGGCGGACGTGGTCTACATCGGTCGAGCGGGCGTGTTGGGCGACACGCACGTGAACATGGGGATCGGCGCGGGCGACGGCGGCGGCGTGATCTGGCCGATGCTGGTTGGACCGTCGCGCGCCAAGTACTACCTGATGACTGGCGAACACGTCCGCGCCGAGCAGGCCAAGGAGCTGGGGCTGGTGCAGGACGTCGTCGAAGACGACGAGCTGATGAACACGGCCCTGGCGCTGGCCAAGCGGCTGTCGAACGGTCCGCTGGCGGCGATCTCTGCGTCCAAGGTGCCGGTCAACAAGTGGATCAAGCACGTCTCGAACATGGTGTTGCCGCTCTCGCTGTCGATGGAGGCGGCGACGATGTCAGGCCCCGACGCCGATGAGGCGCAGGCGGCCTTCCGCGAAAAGCGGCCGCCGGTCTATCGACGTTAACCCCGAACTCAGATTCCTCGATAGGCTGACTCGTGGTGCGGGGCGCGCCCCGACCAGGGAGCAGCGCGCCGCTGCATGCCGCCGGCGCCGATGGACAGGGATTGGGCCCATGATGCTGCGTTCGAGGCTGTCTCCGCGCGGGGTGTGGTTAGCCGTCTGGTTGTCGGTGGGAGTCGCGACCCTCGCGCTCGCCGCCTGCACCAGTGGCAACGACGAACAACAGGAACAGCCCGAGCAACAGAGCGAACAGTCCGCCCAATCCGCACAAGCGCAGCCGCAAGGCGAACCGCAGCAGTCGTCGACCGCTCAACCGGAACAGTCGTCTGAGTCGCAGCAGAGCGTGCAGACCCAATCGACGACAGTCGACCAGCCCGAGAACGGTGATCAACCGACCGCCGCCGACTCGATGTCGCGCGACGATCAGGATGGACAGCAGACCAGCGACGCCGAGGGCAGCGGCGGCATCGACCCCTACGGCGGCCAACAGACCTCTGCCAGCTCCACGGACGAGGCGCCGCTGCCGCCAGTGCGCTCGTGGTTGGTTGAGGGTGAATCGTTGACGCCGAGCGTGCTCGGCGAGCGGGACGAGTACGGCTGGGCTGCGGCGATCGAAGATGACGTGATCGCCGTCAGCGCGCCGTATCACGACGAGCTTGGCCTCGACACGGGCGCGGTGTTCATCTTTGAGCGGATCGATGGCGAGTGGGTCGAGACCGCCTATCTGTTGCCGCCGTATCCCGATCCCCAGGGCTGGTTCGGTCGCTGGCTGGCGCTCGACGAGGGCCGCCTCGTGATCGGCGCTCCGTATGAAGACGGCCGATCGCTGAGCGGCGAGTGGATTGAGGACGCCGGCGTCGCCTATGTGTATGAGAAGCAGGGCGACGTCTGGATGCGGACGGGAACGCTGCTGCCGGGGATCCCAACCGCTGGCGCGTCCTTCGGCTGGAGCGTCGCCATTTCAGGTGACCGTATCGCCGTCGCCGCCTGGGAAGACTCGATCGGCGGCATGGAGGCAGGGTCGGTGACGACCTATCGCCAGCACAAGGGTCTATGGCGTCCCGAGGAGACGTTCTTTCCCAACGAGCCCAGTCAGCGGCAGATGTTCGGGCGCGACATCGCGCTGCAGGACAACATCCTCGTCGTTGGCGCGCCGGGCGACGACACGATCGGCGAAGACACGGGCGCTGTGTACGTTTGGCATCACTACGACGACCAATGGAACTTCGCCGGCAAGTTGTTGGCCTCAGATGCAACGGGCCTCGACCGACTCGGATCGCAGGTCTCGCTCAACGGCGGATGGCTCGCCGCTGGCGCGCACCAGCACGGCGACCCCGTTTGGAACGGCGGCGCCGTCTATGTCTGGCGGTTGGAGACGCTCTGGGAGTTCCACGCCAAGCTGCAGGCGAGTGACCTGCAGCCGGGCGACTGGTTCGGCTACTCGGTTGACATCCAGAATGAGCGCATGCTGATCGGCTCGCCACATCGAGGCCATCCCGAGACTGGCACGTATCGCAGCGGCGCGGCTTACGCCTTCGAGCTGGTCGGCGGCGATTGGATTGAGGTCGGCGTGTTGGGCCCGGTCGATCCGGTGACCGCGGGCGAGCGCGCCGAGTTCGGATGGGTGACGGAAATCGACGGACAGACCGCAGTCGTTGGCGCCTGGCTCGCCGACACGATCGTCGGCGTTGACGCCGGCGCGGCGGCTGTCTATGAGCTGCCCAGCGCCGAGTCTGCCGAGTAGCAGCGAGCGAGCTGCCGTCAGCGGTCGGGTCCGCGCACCGTGACGCCGCCGTCGATCGGCAGGATGACGCCGGTCACGTACTTCGCCTCGTCGCTGGCCAGATAGACCGCGGCCCAGGCGATGTCCCACGGTTCGCCTTCCTGTCGGAGCAGGCTGGCGTTCTTGCGGCGCTCGCGCAGTTCGTCGGACATGCCCGCGGCGTAGACCATCGGCGTGTAGACCGGTCCCGGCATGATGCAGTTGGCGCGGATGCCGTCGCGTCCGTGATCAACGGCGAGCGCCTGCGTCAGGGTCGCGACCGCGGCCTTGCTGACGCTGTAGGCGGTCAGTCCGCGCGGCCGCAGCGCGGCGATCGAGGAGACGTTGGTGATCGCGCCGCCGCCCGACTCGCGCATCGCGGGCACGGCGTACTTGCAAGTCAGCATCATCGAGGTCACGTTGACCCGCTGCACGTGTTCCCATTCGACTTCGGATATCTGTTCGACCGTGCCGCGTCCGCCGATGCCGACGTTGTTGTGCAGAATGTCGAGCTTGCCATAACGCGAGACGGCGTCGGCGACGATACGGGCGCAGTCCTCGGTCGACGTGACGTCAGCGACCGCGATCGCGGCGTCGTGGCCCTCGGCGCGGATCATGTCGAGCGTCGCCTGGACGGCGGCCTCGTCGCGGTCGACGAGCAGCAGGTCGGCGCCCTCGCGCGCGAAGAGGATCGCCGTGGCGCGTCCATTGCCAATCCCGTCCGCGCGAGATCCCGCGCCAGTCACAATGGCGGCCTTGCCAGCGAGTCTGTTGGGCATGATTTCGCTCCAGATGCGGTAGCCGGCTCGACTGACGCGCTCTCAGTCGGAGTGAATGGTAGACGGAAGCGGCTCGTCTCGATGCTGGGGTTTCCAGAGTGCGGAGAGGACCGCGCGGGGAAGGTTTGGCGACGTCAGCGGTTGCAGGCGCTCGCGGCGGTCGGCGCGGACCCAGAGGAGCATGACCACCAACAACAGTGGGCCGTAGAAGGCGGCCAATCCGAGGAAAACGGTCGACAATGGATATGCGTCGACAACTTCGCCGAAGATGGGCAGGAAAGGCAGCATGATCAGCGCCCAACCCATGTGGTTGAGCGATAGCGCGGTCGCCCTCAGATGCGATGGAATGCGTCGGTTGAGATAGCCCTCCATCAACGGCATCTGCGCGCCGCGGGCGAGTCCGACGATGACGAACAGCGCGATCGCCCCAATGTGGTCGATCAGCGCGACGCCGACGTAGACGAACACGATCCAAAAGGGCATCGACGCCAGCGTGCGCACGATGCCGAATCGCACCGCCAACCAAAAGGCGATCAGCGCGGCGAAGAAGGTCGCGATTCGCGCCGGCGCCTGCAGCGCGGTAAAGACCCAGCCGACTTCGAGTCCGTGCTCGCGCAGGAAGGGTTGCAGCAGATAGAACTCAGGCACGACCGCGGCGACCAGCAGGGCGCTGAAGATGAGCGAGTAACGAATTGTAGGCGTGCGCGCCGCGAGTCCCAATGTCTCGCCCATCAGCTCGACGTAGGACCGACTCTGAGCGCCGCGTTCGTCATCGCGTCTGGGCGGTTCGCGGAATCCCAGCGTCAGTAACAGCGCGAGGCCGGTTCCGATGACGCCAGTCAACAGCGTCGCCTGGGTGCCGATCTCGCCCGCGATCACCCCGCCGGCGATGGTGGCTGTGACCATGGCGATCGAACGCACGGCGAAGGCGCGGCCGGCGTGCCGCTCGAACTCCTTGGAGCGACGCATCGCCTGCAGGGAGTCATGCAGAAACGCACTGTCGGCGCCGGTGATCAGGACCAATGAGAGTCCCCAGAGCGCCCAGGCGACCGCCGCCATCCAGAACGAGTTCGAGAAGGCGAACCAGACGATGAAGACGAGGAAGATGAGCAACGAGACGCGCATGGCGCGGACTCGGCCGAAGCGGTCGGCGAGCGCGCCGGCCGGCGCCTGGCCGAATGAGGTGATCACATAGAAGGCCGGTCCGATGGCGCCAAGCTGGGAGAAGGTCAGCCCGACCTCATCCAGCGAGAAGATGATCCACAGCGGCATCCAGAACTGCAGGTCGTGGAAGAAGTAGAACCACGGATAGAGCCGCAGATTTCGGCGCCAGGCTGGGCGCTGGTCGACTCCGTTGAGGTTGGCGATGTCGCTCACCAGCGCAGGGTACGCCCTCAGCGAATGGCGCGGCGTCTGATCAGAATGCCGACGGCGCAGGCGCGGCGCGGAAGAGTCGAACCGGATCGGGGATCCCCTTCATCACGACCGGCCCGAGTTCCTCGAAGTCGCAGCGCGGCTCGTCGATCTGGGCGAGCGTGTCCTCCGAGAGCAGGAGTTCGGACGGCCCAGCCTGGTCTGCGATGCGCGCGGCCAGGTTGACGTCATGGCCGATCAGGTCGTCGCGCCGACGCGTCTGCGTGCCCCAATGCAGACCGATGCGCACCCAGAGCGGTTGCAGCGTGGTCTCCGAGTGTCGCTCGAATCTGCTCAAGAGAGCGAGGCAGGTGTCGACCGCGACGGATGCGGAGTCGAACCAGAGCATGAGACCGTCGCCGAGCTCTTTGACGATCCGCGCATTGTCGGGCAGGAGGTCATCGACGATCGCCTCCTGCGCCGTGAGCAGCTCGTTGGCCGCCTCGTCGCCCTCGACAGCGGTGAACTCAGTGAAGCTGACGATGTCGGTGAAGGCGACGACGCCCTCGACGGTGGCGGGGGCTGAAGGTACGGAAGATGCCGCGGCGATCACAGTCTGACCCGCTCTCGGTGATGAGCGATCTTGACCGAACCGGAGACGGTTGCGACGGTGATGCGCAGGTCGTCGCCCTCAGCGCACTCATTCTTCAGGCTGCCAGATCGTCGTTTGGTGTGGACCTTGGGCAATCGATTCTGAGGTATGCGAACCTCGACGCTGCCGGAGACCGTGCCGACGCGGATATCGCCTGCGCCGTGCGTCTGCACTTTGACTCGACCGCTGACGCTCATCGCGTCGACGGCGGCGCGGATGTCTTTGAGGGTGATGGTCCCGCTGACCGTCGCGGCGCGCGCGTTGTGGGCTCGCTCAATCTCGACTGTGCCCGATGCGGACGCCGCTGACGCTTTTCCATGGACGGCGCCAATGTCGATGCGGCCGACCTTGGTCCGCGCCTCGACCGACCGCGCCTGCTCGATGTCAATGCGTCCGCTCTGACTCTGAGCTCGGACGTCGCCGAGGTCGCCGCGCAGCTCAATCTCGCCTGTGGTCGTCGCGACTGAGAGATCGACGCCTTCCGGGCAACGGACGGTGACCGAGTTCGTGCTTTGCGCCGAGCGGATGTGAATGCGGCCGTTCTCTCGCCAGATCTGTCGCTTGCGGCTGCGATCGCGCAAGCCGTCGACCTCGATGTTGGCGCGGCCGCGTTCAGCGATCACTCGCAGACGACCGGTTCGAGTCGTCACTTCCAAGCCGCGGGCGTCGCGGAGCTCGACGGTGTTGGCCATGAGCATGAGGCTAGGGAAGCTCGCGCTCGCTCGGCGGCCGGCATGGCCCCGCGGCGCGAAACTTGTCGTCTGCGACATATAGACTTGGCCCACCAGGACACAGAGCAGGGGCTCAGCATCGAAGATGAGTAGGGGACGCCTGATGGCATACGAACAGATCCTGACCGAGACCATTGGCCGGGTTGGGGTGATTCGACTGAATCGACCGGAAAAGCTGAACGCCTGGACCGATGTCATGGCGACGGAACTGACTGAACAGATCGGCGCCTGGAACGACGACGACGGCATCGGCGCGATCGTGATCGCGGGCGAGGGCCGCGCATTCTGCGCGGGCGCAGACCTGCAGGGATTCAACCGTCGTCTGGAGGACGATCCTGACGCGCAGAGCGCGTCGAACCGGGCGGTCAACTGGACGTCGCTGATTCGCGACTCGAAGCCGGTCATTGCGGCGATTCACGGCTACGCGGTCGGCGTCGGTCTGACTCTGGCGCTGCCCTGCGATGTCCGCTACGCCGCCGAGGGCGCGCGGTTGTCGATCCGATTCGTCAAGGTGGGACTCGTGCCCGAGCTGGGCTCGACGCGCCTGCTCGCACAGCTGGTTGGTCTGGGCCACGCCACTGACATCTGCCTATCGGGACGCATGGTGCCCGCCGAAGAGGCGTATCGCATCGGCCTGGTCTCGGCCGTCGTGCCGGCGGATGACCTGTTCGATACGGCGCTGGCCAAAGCGCAGGAGTTGGCCGACAATCCGACCGCCGTCGTGCGCAAGATCAAGGCGCTGCTGCGCGACAACGTGTCAGAGCCCGATCTGACCCGCGTGATGGAGCGCGAAGTCGCGCGCGACCGTGAATCGCGGAGACTGCCGTCACACACCGAGGCGGTGACGGCCTTTCTCGAGAAACGCGAGCCGGTCTTCAATCAGTAACTGGATTTGGCTTGCCGCAGGGATTCGCGGGTCAGTCGAACAGCAGCTCACCGACGCCGTTGAGGTCGGCCGCCACGGCTGTCGCGCCCCGTTCGAACAGAAACTGAGCGTCGCGCACGCCGACGATGCCGATCACGCCGGCGAATCGCGCGTTGCGCCCAGCGCCCATGTCCGACTCGGTGTCGCCGATCATGGCGGCCGAGTCGGGCTCGCCGCCGAGGATGTCCAGTGCGTGCATCAGCGGCGCGGGGTGAGGCTTGGGATCGCTGGCCGTATCAGCGCCGACGATCGTACGAAAGCGGTCGGTCCAGCCGAGCAACTCGACGGTCTGTCGACCGGCGTCCTCGCGCTTGTTGGTGACGACGGCGAGCGGCGTCTCCGCCGCGGCCAGAGCGTCGAGCAGCGCCTCGGCGCCGGCCAGGGGACGCGTCTGCGGCATGTAGCGCTCCTTGTAGCGGCGCAGATAGTCGAGATAGATCGGCTGGGCCTGCTCGAGCGTGAGTCCGAGCATGTGGTCGAGCATGATCGGCAAGGGCGGACCGATGAACTGCAACAGACGCTGTTCGTCGACCGGATAGCCGTGCGCGTTGATCGTCTCGAGCATGCAGCCGATGACGAGTGGTTCGGTATCGGCGAGTGTGCCGTCGAGGTCGAAGATCACCGAGCGATAGCGCGCTGAGCTAGGCAAGACGGATGCGCCAGTCATCCGAACCCGGCTGGTCACGCTCGCATACCGCCAGTCGGCCGCCGATGAAGACGCTCACACTGAGCGCCGGTCCGGGCAGCGTTCAATCGCGCGCCGAGGGACGCTCGGCGGCGGCAGCGGCATTGCGGACTTCGTCGAGCAGCGCATCCGGCGTCACGTCGAGCGCGACGGCGGCGTCGTCAATGCTGAGGGTGTCTGTCGGTGTCACCATGCGCGCAGGGTAGCGTAGGGCCTGCGGACTGCTGTTCCATGTGTGGTCGAGACGACAGGGAGTCGGTTGATGATTGAGTATCTCCTGCTGCTGGTTGGACTGCTGGCGCTGTCGGCCTTCTTCTCCAGCGCCGAAACGTCCTATCTCTCGATCGAGGGCGTGCGCATGGAGCACGAGCGTCGGCGTCGACTGCCCGGCGCTGACCGAGCCGCGTCGCTGCTCGCCAATCCGCGCAGGCTGTTGGCGTCGATTCTGGTCGGCAACAACCTCGTCAACACAGGCGCGGCGACCGTGGGCGCGGTGATCGCCCAGGAGCTGGTCGGCGGCGAAGGATTAAGCATCATTGTGGCAACGGTCGTGGTGACCGTGCTGCTCGTGGTCTTTGGCGAGATCGGTCCCAAGTCGGTCGCGTTGCATCACAATCTGACGGTCGCTCGCTACTACTCGCTGCCGCTGATCTGGTGGGCGCGGCTGACAGCCCCGGCGGTGGTGGCGCTGGACGCGACCTCGCGGATCTGGCTGCGCATCGTCGGCGGCGCGGAGGAGGCCAGCTCAGCCTTGTCACTGGGCGAGTTGCGCACGGCAATCGTTCAGTCGCGCGACGAGGGCGAGATCGGCGCGCCTGACACGTCAGTGCTGCTGGGCGCGCTGCGCTTGGGCGAGACGCAAGTGCGACGGATCATGACGGGGCGAGTGCAGATCACATCGATCGACTCTGGCGCCACGCTGGATGAAGCGGGCCGCGCGTTCGCAGGGGCCGGCTTTCAGCGTCTCCCGGTTCGTTCAGGCGTCGCTGATCAGTATGTGGGGTACCTGCACGGCTCAGACGTGCTAGCCGAGTTGGGACATGGTCGTCAGAGTCGTCGAGTGCGAGAGGTGATGCGCGAGCTGCCGGTTGAGTCAGAGCGCGCATCGGTGCAGCGTGTGCTCACGTCGATGCAGACGACGGGGCATCACCTGGTGCTGTTGATCGATGAGTTCGGTGCGACTTCGGGGCTCGTCACCCTGGAGGACATCTTGGAGCTGGTCGTGGGCAACATCCGCAGCGAAACGCGCTCGGGT
This sequence comes from Dehalococcoidia bacterium, assembly GCA_965221705.1. Taxonomy (GTDB): domain Bacteria; phylum Chloroflexota; class Dehalococcoidia; order Bin125; family Bin125; genus Bin125. Next base: position 1,328,985 of record OZ244908.1, on the reverse strand, counting down.
TCGGAGCCCGTGCCTGTGCGGATCGCGGGTGAACAGTTCGTGGAGGGCCGACGAGGGTTGACCGACCTGGCCGCCGAGTTGGAGATCGACTTCGCCGAGGAAGAGGCGGAGACGGTCGCCGGGATGTTGCTGCAGCGCTTCCGCCGCATCCCGCAGGCGGAGGAGTCGATCGAGCTGTACGGCTATCGCTGGACGGTGGCGGAGTCGGACGAGCGTCGGATTCGGTTGGTGCGGTTTCGCCGGTTGCGCAGCGAACAGTCGGAGAGGGAGGAGGCTGAAGGGGGCTGATCGTCCTGCTAGGCTGACGGTGGGCGCCGAGGTGGCGGAATGGTAGACGCGATGGTCTCAAAAACCATTGGGCCGCAAGCCCGTGCCGGTTCGAGTCCGGCCCTCGGTACCAACTGGACGCAGTCGATTGCCGAGTAGTGTAACGGTAGCACTAGGGACTTTGGATCCCTCAGTTCAGGTTCGAATCCTGGCTCGGCAGCCATTCAGTCTTCCGTTGCCAAGCCCAGTTGCTACGCGCCGCACCAGACGCTACGCTGAAGGCGCAGCCAGTCGGCCCAGCCGGCTGGTAAAGGTTCCCCCCCGATGACAAGAGCCCAAGGGGCTCTCTCCCGCGAGGGAGTAGTCGGGGGGGTCACTTGTTTCATCAGTAGTAAGTTGTCGAGCTGGATCGAAAGATCTCGAACTCACTCTTGATCGCGCCCTCAACAGTATCGTAGTGCTTAGTATCGCCTCTCTCATACTTACGGAAGATCGCCCAGGAACAGTAGTCAGCGATTTGTAAGCCCAGGTGTGAGCGGGATTGATGATGGAACACGTCGTAGGAGAATCCTGCAGGCACTTGTCGACTTAGTGTCGTTCTAATGCCCCTCTCCATTGCTCTGCGATGTTTCTTGATCGGTAGACTATCGGTGACAACTGCGATGTTCCGATCCGACATGGTGCGTGCTCTCGGCAGCGCCCAGCGCAGCAGATACCCGAGCATCTCAGGGTAGAAGCGGAGTTCAGATCGTAGCGTAGGAATTGTCTTTGGCTTCTCGACGATGAGCGCGTCGATTCGCATGTGTTGGGTGGCCTGGGAGATGCGCTCAAAGACGGAGCGGCGAACGTGCGCATTGTCTTCAGCGCAGTGAAACAGCTCCAGGTCTCGTCCCGCTTCGAGCAAATCATAACGAAGTTGACCAAGCTCACGGTACGCAGGGAAAGGGCGGCGCAAGCTTACGCTTGTCAGCACGAAGAACCTGGTGCCGGTTGGGCTGAAGTCGAAATTGCCAGACTCGTCGAGGAAGGTGAAGAGCGAGCCGTTTGACTCAGTGTTCGGCGGAGGAATCTCGGTCATGCTGTCCGCGTGCAAGTAGGGAACGGCAGGGGTTGCCGAGGGAAGGCTGAGAGGACCAGTGATGGCTGCCCGGGCAGGACTTGAACCCGCAACCTAGCGGTTAACAGCCGCCCGCTCTACCAATTGAGCTACCGGGCATCGCCTTCGTCATCTTAGCGAGGATCGGCCAATCGATCATCCCCTTGTGCGGCCGAATGCGCACTCGCGCCGGTCATTGACCGTTGGGGCCGGCCAGCGCGAGCGGTTGGGCGGCGAGCGGGTCGCTGATCTTGAGGCTCAGCCGACCCTCCAGCGCGTCGAGCAGTGGCCCGCCGCACAGTTCTCCGCGCCAGCCGCTGAGCAGCGGCGGCGCCTGATCGTTCGGTCGACCCTGCTGATGCCAGGCGATCAGCGCTCGCAGCTGTGAGCCGCCGCCGACCAAGTCTGGATCTACCCGACGTTCGGCGCAACCCGCCGCGAGCACAGACTCGAGAAAGAGCACGACCATGCGCGACGGCTTGCCGCCGTGATGCCGGCTGGCGCGCGGCGGCAAATCGTCTTCGGGCAGTGCGAGCGCCGCGGCGACCGCGCGCAGGACGTCAGCATGATAGGTCTGCTTCAGCTGGCCGAGTCCGCGCACGCTGGAGAGTTCGTCGCGAGAGGCGGGGCGCGTCGCGGCGATTGCGACGAGGATGTCGTCCGAGGCGATTCTGCGCAGCGGCACGTCGCGAGTCGCGGCGGTGCGCTCGCGCCATTGCGAGAGTTCCCGCAGCGCAGCCAGCGATCGCGGAGACAGCTTGGTCGCGCCCGAGAGCCGCCGCCAGCGATCGGCGCCGCGACTGCTGAGCTTGCTCAGGCGCGTTTCCGTCTCTTCTCGCAGCCATTCGACTCGGCGCGCGTCGCCCTGATCGGAGAGCCGATCGAGCAGCCGATCGTGCAGCGGAATCAGCCAGCGAACATCGTCGGCGGCGTAGCGACGCTGTGCGTCGGTGAGTGGGCGCTGCAGCCAGTTTGTGCGCGACTGCGACGGACCGACGCCGCGCTGCAGCTCGCGATTGACGAGCTTGTCGTAGGCAATCGGGAAGTAGTGTCCGCCGAACGCCGCAGCCAGCTGGACATCAAAGAGGTCGCCGGGCAGTCGGCCAGTCCGCTGCAGACAGAACAGCGCCTCCTGATCGTGAGCGTGGACGATTGTGCGCACGGACGGATCCGCCATCGCGTCCCAGATCGGTTGATCGGGCGGGCCGTCGGGATCGGGCGCGAGTGGATCGATGAGGAAGAGGTCGTCTGGCGTCGCCACTTGCAGCAACGCGAGCTTGGGCTGGTAGCTACGTTCAGAGACGAATTCGGTGTCGAGGCCCATCAGGCCGTCCGCGCGAATCCGTTCGGCGAGCGCGGCGACATCAGCGTGTCGATCCAACAGGACGTCCGTTGACGAGGTCGCGTGAGCGCTGCTCGCTGGCATACGCGGGAACTGCCTCCTCGATCGAACTGGCGACGCTCAGAGGATAACGACAACTCAGAGACGAGTCCGAGTCAGGCTGAGCGCGCCACACACGTTGGGCGCACTGAGCGATTTTGGCGCTCTGGGCGCTCGCGGCGCATGGTAGGATTCTCGGAGAATCAGCAATCGGAGCCCATATGAAGGTCAGAGCCTCAGTCAAGAAGCGTTCCCGCGACGACCAGATTGTGCGTCGCAAGGGTCGCGTCTACATCATCAACAAGAGGAACCCGCGCAACAAGCAGCGGCAGGGTTAAGTCAGGGCCGTCTCGTTTGAGCTAGCTGGGACTTGTTGGGACTCGCCAGGGACGGCAGGTTCGATCCGCGCGTATGTCTGACGACGTTCAGTATCTGGTACCGCTGCCCGAGATTGAGTCTCGCTACGGGACGACTTCCCTGTTCGGCGAGCGGTTCATCGAGATCACACGCGGCCGCACCGTGTTGGAGTTGCCGATCACGAAGGACACCGCAGGCGGCGCTCGCGGCGGCGTGCACGGCGGCGTGCTTGCTTCCTTGGCCGATATCGGCGTCGTCGCGGCGGTCTTGTCGACCTGCCGCGTCGGCGAGCAGATGCAGGGGACTTCAGAGCTCAACATCTCCTATCTGCGGCCAGCGGTGGGCTCGAAGATCCGGGTTGAGTCGAACGTGATCAAGAAGGGCCGCTCGCTCGCCGTTGGCGACGTCGACCTGCTCAGCGACCAGGGCAAGCTGATCGCCAAAGCGCGTGTGACCTACTCAATCGGTCAATTGGGTTGATCTAGTGACAGAGCCGCTGACTGCAGCGCGCGCGAGCGAGGCGCTTGCGGCGGCGGGCATTGACGGGCCCGCCGCGTCGGCGGCGCGGCTCGACGGTGGCGTCTCGAATCTGACCTGGCGCATCGATCGTCGAGATGCTGAGCCCGTGGTGCTGCGGCTCGAGCGTGAGCAAGGCATCTTTCAGCCCTATGACGTGCTGCGAGAGGGTCGCGTGATTCGTTGTCTCGAGCCGTCGGCGATCCCAGTACCGCGATTGCTCGGCGCGGTCGATGATGACTCGCCACTGGGCGCGCCGTATGTCGTGCTTGAGTGGCTCGACTTTCCCCACTTCGGACAAGTGCAAGCCTCAGCGGCGACGGTCGACGGCTATCGAGCGATGGTCGAGTCGATTCACGCGCTCGATTGGTCGGCGCTGGGACTGGGCTTTCTCGGTCCGCCGGCTGCCGGCGCTGAGGCGGCGCGACGCGACCTGGATGCCGTGCATGCGCGGGCCGTCGCGTTTGTTTGTGATGGCGACTCGCTCATCGCCGAACTGGACGGCGTCTTGCGAGCGCATCTGCCCGACAGTCCTGCGCCGCGACTCTGTCACGGCGACATCAACGTGTTCAACTACCTCGTCGGTCCCGACGGTGCGATCGCGGGCGTCGTCGATTGGGAGCAGGCGCATCTCGGCGACCCACTGTCAGACTGGGGCTTGATCACGGCGCTCGCATCACTCAAGGGGCTCGATTTGCCGCCAGAGTCGCAGCCATTGGCCGCTCCGGCGTTCGAGCGCTCGGGTCGCGCGCCGAGCGATCTGCGCTACTGGATGCTGCACCAGATGTACAAGTTGGCGGTGATATACCGGATCTGGTCAGAAATCGGCGACGAGCCGCCGTGGTACAGCTGGACGGACGTCGAGCGGGTCACGGGTCAGGCGCGAGGGTATCTCGGCGTCTGACTGGTGGTCACACACCGACTCATCAGTCGTCGAGCGAGCTGAGATGATCTACAGCGTGCAGCAGGCTGTTCTCGGTCCTGGCTGACAAGGAGACCAGTCGGTGCGCGCCCGCTTCGGCGTACTGTTCAACGGCCTCCGCTGTCAGACGCGCGGGCGGTGTAATGGTGATCTCCAGATCGCCAAGCGCACGGTCTCGGCCGACTTCCTCGCAGAGCTCGCGCAGTCGCTGCACGTAATCGGCCGTTTGCTCCGGGTCTTGCATCCAGCCGTACCAACCCTGCCCGCGCTCTGCGGCGCGTCGAAGCGCTGCGGCTGAATGCCCGCCAATGTGAATCGGTACACCGTCAGCCGAGGATGGTCTCGGATGCGCGTCAATGCCGCTGAACTGCCAGAACTCGCCATCGAACGTCGGATGCTCCTGATTCCAGAGCGCGCGCATGACGTCGATGGCCTCGTCGGTGCGACGCCCGCGCTCGCGGAACGGCGCGCCAACGGCGTTGAACTCGGGCTCGAGATAACCCGCGCCGACGCCGAGAATGATGCGTCCGTTGGAGAGCGCATCGGCCGAGGCGAACTCTTTGGCTAGCACGACCGGATTGCGCTGGGCGATCAAGACGATGCCCGTGCCCAGCGAGATGCGCTCGGTGCAGGCCGCGAGATAGGTCAGGACTACTGATGGGTGCAGAAACGGCAGGTCGGGATCCGCCGGCGACGGCGAGACTCGCGGATTGGGCAGCACGACGTGCTCACCGCACCAGAGCGACTCGAGTCCGGCCGATTCTGCGGCTTGGGCGACCCGGCGCAGGATGCCGGGATCGGCGATCCCTGACCCGAGTCCGAAGATGCCAAACTTCATTGCGCGCCTCACTTCAATGGTTGAACGCTATGACTTCAAGAGCGTGTCAGTCAGCGTGACGTCGTAGTCGCCGTCGATGAATGGCTGAGTCTCGAGCACGCGTCGAAGGAACGGCGCGTTGTGTTTGAGTCCTTCGATCCGCGCGCCGTCGAGCGCGAGGCGCAGACGTTCGATCGCCTGCGCGCGATCGTCCCCGTGGACGATGAGCTTGGCCATCAGGGGATCGTAGAAGTGCGACACTTCGTCGCCTGAGGCGACGCCGGCGTCAAGGCGCAGCCAAGGCGCGTCGGGCACTTCGAGCACCTCGATGGATCCTGGGCTGGGCAGCAGCGTGTCGGGGTCTTCGGCGTAGATGCGCGTCTCGATGGCATGGCCCGTGATTGGCGGTGGATCGCCGTAGCCGGGCAAATCGGCTAATGGTTCACCCGCGGCGATGCGCAGTTGCCACTCGACCAGGTCGAGGCCGGTGACCATCTCGGTCACGGGATGCTCGACCTGCAGCCGCGTGTTCATTTCGAGGAAGAAAATCTCGCCCGAGGCGTCAAGCAGACACTCGACGGTGCCCGCGTTGCGGTAGTTGAGCGCCGCGACGGCGGCTCGCACCTGGTCGTAGAGCCGCTGTCGCCTGGCGTCTGTGAACATCGGGGCTGGCGCGGGGGCTTCTTCGATGACCTTTTGGTGCCGCCGTTGGACGCTGCACTCGCGGTCGCCGAGGATGACGGCGTTGCCCTGTCCGTCGCCGAAGACTTGCAGCTCGATATGATGCGGCTCGACCAGCAGGCGTTCGAGGTAGACCTCGTCGGAGCCGAAGGCGCGCAGCGCCGATGAACGCGCGCGCCGCAGCGCTCGGCCGAACTGGTTGCGGCGCCTCACGGTCGCCATGCCGATCCCGCCGCCGCCATATGAGGCCTTGATCAGGAGCGGAAAGCCGACCTGTTCGGCGACCGTTTCGGCGTCATTATCTGCGACGGTGGCCGCTGAGCCGGGGATCACCGGCAGTCCGAGCTCGCGCATGGTCGCGCGGGCCTGGTTCTTGTTGCCCATCAGCTCCATGTGCGCGGCCTCGGGGCCGATAAACGTGATGCCGCGCTCCTCGCAGGCCTGAGCGAAGCGTCCGTTCTCCGAGAGCAGGCCGTAGCCGGGATGGACGGCGTCGCAGCCGGCATGCACGGCGGCTTCGAGCACCGCGTCAATGTTGATGTACGACTCGGCGACCGGCGCCGCCCCGATATGCGTGGCGCCATCGGCCTCGCGGACGTGCAAAGCGTCAGCGTCGGCAACCGAATAGACAGCGTGCGATTCGACGCCGAGTCGTCGACAAGTGCGCGAAACGCGCGCGGCGATCTCGCCGCGGTTGGCGATCAGAACGCGTCGAAACATGGTGCTCGTCGGTCGCGCAAGGGGATCGCCCTAGTCGCCGATCGTGACGAGCAGGTCGCCTTCCTGGACCTGGTCGCCCTGTCCGATGTGGATATCGGTGACGGTGCCGTCGTTGGGCGCTTCGACTGGGATCTCCATCTTCATTGATTCAAGGATGACGAGCTCGTCGCCCTCCTGGACGGCGTCGCCGACGGCTGCGATGAGCTCGAAAATGGTGCCCGCCATCGGCGACTTGACCTCTGCCATGATTGAATGCTCCGCTCGCTGGGTGCGCTGCGTCGGTGGTGACGTAACCAGTGCGACTGTGGTTGGCGTTGGCCTACAGTATTGCAGTGCCACCGGATTGTGGCACAGCGATTCTGCTGGATGATTGGATCGGCGGAGCGTAATGAGACGCGAATTGGTCGAGCAACTGGTCTGCCCGGTGACGCGTGAACCGCTGCGCTTGGAGGTTGTGCGCGAGGACGAACAGGGCAATGTGATCGAGGGCGCGCTTGTCTCTGAGCGGATCAACTTCCGCTATCCGATCGAAGACGGGATTCCCAACTTGCTGCCTCCGGATATGCAGCGCCGCGCGGATGAGTCGGTCTGATGCAGAGGCGGGCGTCGTGGATGCTGGGGAAGACGTGGACGCCGCGCGACGATCGGTGTCTCGGGTGACAGTTGGCCTCGTCGGCAGGATGTAAGCTCGCGGGAACACCAGTTGAGCTTTAATCCGGTCCCGTGAGGCCGGCAAGGTCAACAAGATGCCCGCCACGTGTCTAGTCACTCTCGGCATTCCGGACGCTCAGCTGTGGAACCAGCGCCAGGCGCTGGTTTTTTCGTGTCGGGAGACGTCCAGATGATGTCGTCGATGGACGCGCCGGCGATCGATCGGGCGATCAACCGCATCGCGCATGAGATCGTCGAGCGGCATCCCGATCCTGAGACGCTGATGCTGGTCGGCATGCGCACCCGAGGCGCGCCGCTGGCGGAACGGCTCGCCATGCGGATTGAGGGCATAGATGGTCGACGCATTCCAGTCGGCGCGATCGACATTTCGCTTTATCGCGACGATCTGGCCCAGCGGCCGCATGCTCGCATGCAGCCGTCGCGAATCCCGGAAGACATTGACGGCGCGGTGATCGTGCTAGTTGATGATGTGTTGTTCACAGGGCGCTCGATTCGCGCGGCGCTGGATGCGCTGATTCACTACGGTCGTCCGGCGGCGATTGAGTTGGCGGTGCTGATCGACCGCGGCCATCGAGAGTTGCCGATCCGCGCCGACTATGTCGGCAAGAACATTCCCACGCAGCTCGCCGACGATGTGCGGGTTTCGCTCGCCGAAATCGACGGCGACGATTGCGTCGGCATCTACGAAGCGAAGGACGCCCGTGGTCGCTGAGCCAGTCTCGCAGCAAGAAGCGGCGTCGGCCGCGATGTCGCCCGCGAGCCGTGACGGATCGCGCGCGCCGTTCGACGAACCCGTCGCTGATTGGCGACATCGACATCTGCTGGATGTCGACAGCTTCTCCAAAGACGAGATTCTGCGTGTGCTCTCGATGGCGAGCGCGATGGCCGAGGTGCTCGAGCGTCCGGTCGCGCGGACGCCGGCGTTGCGCGGCGTGACGATCTTCAATCTGTTCTTTGAGGCCTCGACACGGACGCGATCCTCGTTCGAGCTCGCGGGCAAGATTCTTGGCGCGGATGTGATCAACGTGTCGGGCTCGGGCTCGTCGGTCGAGAAGGGCGAATCGCTGGTCGAGACGTTGAACACGCTCTCGGCGGTCGGCGCCGACGCGGTCGTACTGCGGCATGCCGCCTCGGGCGCGCCGTGGTTGGCGGCGCGGGAGATTGGCGGGCACATCATCAACGCCGGCGACGGGCAGCACGCGCACCCGACGCAGGCGTTGCTTGACGCGTACATTTTGGTCAACGAGTTCGGCGACCTGGACGGTCGGCGAATCGTGATCGTGGGCGACATCCTGCACTCGCGGGTGGCACGGTCCAACATCTGGGCGCTGACGGCGTTGGGCGCCGAGGTCACGCTGGTTGGGCCTCGACCGCTGATTCCGCGCGCACTGGCCGACGGCGCGGCCGAGCGAGAGCATGAGCTCGGACTGCCGCCCGTGCGCGTGCTGTCTGACCTCGACGAAGCGATCGTTGGCGCCGACGCGGTGATGGCGCTGCGCACGCAGAATGAGCGGTTGCAGGGCAAGCTGTTGCCGTCGGCCGCCGAGTACGCGCGGCGTTATCAACTCACCACCGAGCGTCTCGCGACTGCGTCGCCCGAGGCGATTGTGATGCATCCGGGGCCGATGAATGAGGGCGTCGAGATATCGCTCGAGGCGGCGCACAGCGGGCAGAGTCGGATTGAGGCGCAGGTATCTGCCGGCCTCGCTGTGCGCATGGCAGTGCTCTTTCTGCTGATTCGAGGCGGCGCATGACGACGATTCTGGTGCACGGCGGACGCATGATCGATCCGGCCTCGGGACTGGATGAGATGCTCGATCTGCTGATTGTCGACGGGCGCATCGCCGCTGTTGGCGCATCACTCGATGCGCCCGAGGGAGCGACGCGGTTGGCGGCCAGCGGCTTGATTGTTGCGCCTGGATTCGTCGATCTGCACACGCACCTGCGCGAGCCGGGTCAGGAACACAAGGAGACGATCGCCTCAGGCGCGCGCGCGGCCGCTCGGGGCGGATTCACCACTGTCTGCGCGATGCCCAACACGACTCCCGCGCTGGATACGCCGGCGACGATCGAGGGCATGATGCAGCGCGCGCGAGACGCCGACTGTCGCGTCCTGCCGATCGGCGCGGTCAGTCGCGGTCGCCGCGGCGAGGAGTTGACCGAGCTGGCAGGTCTGCGGGATGCCGGCGCGGTGGCAGTGTCGGACGATGGCGACGCTGTCGCCGACACTTCACTGGCGCGCCGGGCGTTTGAATACCTGGCCGACCTTGACATTCCACTCGCGGAGCACTGCGAGGATCCCGCCATCGCGCAGGGCGGCGTTATGCACGACGGCGCAGTCTCGGCGCGGCTGGGGTTGCGCGGTCAACCGGCCGAGGCGGAGCTGTCGATTGTGCTGCGCGACATCGCGCTGGCTGAGGCGGCTGGCTCGGCGTTTCACGCCTGTCACATCTCGACCGAGGCGTCGCTGCAAGCGATCGCCGACGCGCAGTCTCGCGGACTGCCAGTGACGGCTGAAGTAACGCCGCACCATCTGATGCTCACTCACGCCGCGGTCGCGGGCGACGATGAAGAATTGCTCTACGACACCAACGCCAAGGTCAATCCGCCATTGCGCACGGCGTCCGACGTGGACGCTTGTATCGATGCGCTCGCCGCGGGCATCGTCGAAGCGGTCGCGACCGATCATGCGCCGCATGCGGCGGTCGACAAGCGCTGCGAGTTTGATGCGGCGGCTTTTGGCATCTCGGGTCTCGAGTCGGCCTGGGGCGTGGTCAACTCGCTGGTCGACGCCGGTCGCCTGACGCTGAACGAGGCGATTGATCGACTCACAATCGGACCAGTGCGCGCCTGGAATCTGGATCGGTGTGAGCTGGTCGGCCTGGGCACGCTGCAGGTTGGCGCGCCGGCTGATGTTGCGCTGCTGTCGACCGACACGGTCGCGCGCGTCGATCCTGAGCGCTGGGCCTCAATGGGCAAGAACACTCCGCTCGCCGGACGGACGCTGGTCGGCGTGGTCGCGGCGACGATTTCACAGGGACGCATCGTTTGGGACGGTCGGGAGCAGTGATGTCCAAACACAACGAAGCTGCATTGGTGTTGGGCGACGGCTCGGTGTTCCCCGGTCTCGCGCTCGGCTCGCGCGACGATACTTGGGGTGAAGTCGTCTTCAACACCTCGATGACTGGCTACCAGGAAATGCTGACCGATCCCTCCTATGCCGGTCAGATTTTGGTGCTGACGTATCCCTTGATCGGCAACTACGGGATCGATCCGCCGATCGATGAGTCGCGGCAGATTCAAGTGCGCGGACTGGTCGTACGTTCGGAGTGCGACTCGCCTTCGCATCCACGCGGCGGCATGCGGCTGCATGACTATCTCGCTGCGTCGGGGATTCCCGGAATCGCCGGTGTCGACACGCGAGCGATCACGCGGCGCATCCGCCATGAGGGCGTGATGCCAGGGATGATCGTGCCGGTGACCGAGGTCGCGGACGCCCGTCGGCAGCTGACCGAGCTGCCCGACTACGACTCGCAGGACTTCATCAGCGTTGGCGCCGAGCGCGCCTATCGGTGGCGTGCTTCGGGGCCGCAGGATGTCGACGGCGCGTCGGGTGAGCGTGGCGAGTCTGGCGAGACGGGGCCGCACGTGGTCGTGCTCGATCAGGGGCTGAAGTACAACATCTTGCGCAATCTGCGTCGACGCGGATGTCAAGTGACAGCGATGCCGCCAGAGTCCAATCCCGACGACATTCTCGGCCTCAATCCGCAAGGCGTGCTGCTCGCGCCCGGCCCGGGCGATCCGCAGCTGCGCGACATGCAGGTGGAGACGGCGAAGTCGTTGATCGGCAGGACGCCGGTGATGGGTATCTGCCTCGGTCACCAGGTGCTTGGCCGCGCGTTCGGCGCCGACACGTTCAAGCTCAAGTTCGGTCACCGCGGCGGCAACCATCCTGTGCTTGAGACTGCAACCGGTCGCGTCGCGATCACTGCCCAGAATCACGGCTACGCTGTCGACCCCGACGGTCTCTCCACCGACGTCGACGTCACGCACATCAATCTGCATGATCAGACCGTCGAGGGCCTGGCGCATCGGTCGGAGCCAGTCTTTTCGATTCAATATCACGCCGAGGCGTCGCCGGGGCCGCTCGACAACGGGCATCTGTTCGACCGGTTTCTCAAACTGATCACCGAGGCTGAAGGAGGCTGATGTGACGCAGGCCAATGGTCCCGCTCCTGCGGATGCGCTCGAGTATCGGCTGGCGAGGGCGGAAGATGCGCGCGCGATCGCTGACGTGATTCGCGATGTGGTCGAGGGTCCCAATCCGGTCGTCTTCGACCGACCCTGGAGCGAGGAAGAAGTCGCGACCTGGCGTCGTCGATTGGGCAACAGCGGCGCCATCTATGTGGCGATCGAGGGCGACGCGCTGATCGGCTTCGGCGCGCTCGATTACAACACGCGCATACCCGACACCGCGACGCTCGGCGTCTGGCTGCGATCGGAGTGGCGCCGAAGGGGTATCGGTACGGTGTTGGCCGAGTACTTGCTGTCGCATGCCCGCGAGCAGAACTTCCGCCGCGTCGTCGGCTCACTGCCCGACAATAACGAGGCGGCGCTTTCCTTCTTGAGCGCGATCGGCGCGTTGGCGCCGCTGATCAATCCTGACTCCAGATTCGAGCTGCCGCTCTAGCAGCCAATCAGATGGACCCTGTCAATCAGCGTCAAGTCGACCAACCTGAGGACTGACAAGGAAGAACGCAGCGTGGACAAGCCTGAATCCGTTCTGATTATCGGCAGCGGACCGATCGTGATTGGCCAGGCCGCCGAGTTTGACTACGCCGGCACGCAAGCCTGCAAGGCGATGGCCGAAGAGGGCGTTCGCTCGATTCTGGTCAACTCCAATCCCGCGACGATCATGACGGACGCCGATGTCGCTGACGCGGTCTACGTCGAGCCGCTGACCGTGCCAGTGCTGCGGCGGATCATCGAGCGCGAGCGGCCTGACGGTCTGTTGCCCACGTTGGGCGGTCAAGTGGGCCTGAACCTCGCCGTCGAGCTGCACGACGCGGGAATCTTGGACGAGTTCAACGTCCGCCTGCTGGGCACGCCGCTGGACGCGATTCGTCGCGCCGAGGACCGCGAACTCTTCCGCGACGCGATGCGGGAGATCGGTGAACCGACACCGCCATCGGCGATCGTCAACTCATTGGACGAAGCGCGGGAAGCGGTCGCCGACATCGGATTGCCGGTCGCGATTCGCCCCGCCTACACCTTGGGCGGCACCGGCGGCGGCTTCGTCCGCACGATGGCGGAGTTCGAGCGCGTCGTGCAGACCGGACTCGATGCCTCGCCGATCACGCAGGTGTTGGTCGAGCGTTCGTTGCTTGGTTGGAAAGAGGTCGAGTACGAGGTCATGCGCGACGGCGCGGACACGTGCATCACGATCTGCAACATGGAAAACCTCGACCCGATGGGCGTGCACACGGGCGACTCAATCGTCGTCGCGCCGTCGCAGACGTTGTCCGACAAGGACTACCACATGCTGCGCTCGGCCTCGCTCAACATCATTCGTTCGTTGGGTATCGAAGGCGGCTGCAACGTCCAGCTGGCGCTGGCGCCGAGGCAGGATGTCGTCCCCTGGCCGCCTGAATCGATGCCGGCCAGCGGCGGCGTCGGCGAGCCGCACGAGGAGCCGCTGCCCTACTACGTAATCGAGGTCAATCCGCGCGTCAGCCGCTCGTCGGCGCTGGCGTCCAAGGCGACCGGCTATCCGATTGCGCGGGTCGCAGCGAAGATCGCGGCCGGCAAGCGGCTGGATGAGATCGCCAATCAAGTCACCGGTCGCACGCAGGCCGCGTTCGAGCCGGCGCTCGACTATTGCGTCGTCAAGATTCCGCGTTGGCCGTTCGACAAGTTCGAGGCCGGTGACCGCGTGCTCGGCACGCAGATGAAAGCCACCGGCGAAGTGATGGCGATTGACCGCACCTTCGAGGCGGCGTTACAGAAGGCCGTGCGTTCGCTCGAGGTCGGCGGACGCTCGGTGCTCTGGGAGGACCCCTCGGCCGCCGACGAGCCGTGTCTGGCGGCGGAGACGCCGACAGACATCCGGCTGTGGCACTTACTCGCCGCGGTCCGCGCCGACGTGCCGCTCGATGAGATCGCCCGCCGCTCGGGCGTCGATCCGTGGTTTCTTGAGCGGCTGCACACGATCGTGGCGATGGAGCGTCGACTGTTGGCAGAGCCGCTCTCGCCCGCGCTGATGCGGCAGGCCAAGCGGTTGGGGTTCGCCGACGAGCAGATAGCCAATCTCGCCGGCAGCGTCGACGAGCGGGTTCGCGAGCAGCGGATCGCCTGGGGGATCAAGCCGGTCTACAAGATGGTCGACACGTGCGCGGCCGAGTTCGACGCCGTGACGCCGTACTTCTACTCGACCTATGAGGAAGAGAACGAGGCCGAGCCCGAACCTGGACGACGCGCGCTCGTGGTGGGATCGGGCCCGATCCGGATCGGCCAGGGGATCGAGTTCGACTACGCATCGGTCAAGGCGGCGCAAGCGCTCCGCGCCGCGGGCTGGGGCGCTGTGATGGCGAACAGCAACCCCGAGACCGTCTCGACCGACTTTGACACCTCGGATCGGCTCTACTTCGAGCCGCTCGACGAGGAGGCGGTCCGCGACATTCTGGAGAATGAGGAGGGCGCATCAAACAGCGCCGCCAATGGTCGAGCTGAGGCAGAGGGCGATGTCGCATCGATCCTGCAGTTCGGCGGGCAAACCGCGATCAATCTGGCGGGTTCGCTGACCAAGGCCGCGCGGCCGATTCTCGGCTCGCAGGCGGATGTGATCGACTTGGCCGAGGATCGCAAGCGCTTCGAGCGATTTCTCGCCGATCTCGGCATCCCGCAGCCGCCCGGCACGGCTGTCAACAGCGTCGACGAGGCCGTCCTGGCCGCCGATGCGATCGGCTATCCGGTGCTCGTGCGACCGTCGTACGTGCTCGGCGGTCGGGCGATGGAGATCGTCCAGGGCGTCGGCGATCTGGCGCGCTACGTCGCTCAGGCGCAGGCGGCCGCGCCAGGCAAACCGATCTTGATCGACAAGTATCTGGCTGGCATCGAAGTTGAGGTCGATGCGATCTGCGGCGGTCCTGACGACGAAGCGGTGCTGATCCCGGGCATCATGGAGCACATTGAACGCGCCGGCGTGCACTCCGGCGACTCGATGGCGGTCTATCCGGCGCCAAATCTGCGCGCGGGCGAAGTGGCGCGGATCGTCGAATACACGCGTCAGATTGGCATTGGGCTAGGCGTTGCGGGACTGATGAACATTCAGTACGTGATCATGCGCGATGACCCGCAGGCGGACGGCGATGTCTACGTGCTCGAAGTCAATCCGCGGGCAAGTCGGACGGTGCCTTTCCTGAGCAAGATCACCAACGTCCCGATGGTCGAGATCGCGATTCGCGCGATGCTGGGCGAGACGCTGGCCGAGCAGGGATATCCCAGCGGCCTCTGGCCGTCGACGCCGCTCGTGGCGGTCAAGGCGCCGGTGTTCTCGATGTCGAAGCTGTCGGGCGTTGACACCCACCTCGGTCCCGAGATGAAGTCCACGGGCGAGGTGATGGGCGTTGATGTCGACTATGAGAAGGCGCTCAGCAAAGCGCTGATCGCGGCTGGCATGGCGCTGCCGGCGACGGGCTCGGCGCTGCTCAGCATCGCCGATCAGGACAAGCCGAGGGCAATGTCGTTGATTCGCGAACTGGGCCAGGCGGGCTACACGCTGCACGCCACGGAAGGTACCGCTGAGCTGATCCGGGGACTCGGCTTCGAGCCTCAGGTCTGTCCCAAGCGCGAGGTCGGCGGCGATCCTGACGTGATCGATCTGATTCGCTCGGGTCAGATCGACATGGTGATTAACACGCCGGAACAGATCAGCAGCAACATCCGCGACGGGTTCCACATCCGCCGCGCCGCGGCCGAGCAACGGATTCCCTGCTTCACGTCGATCGACACGGCGCATCACGCGGTTGGCGCGATGGTCGAGGGCAGCGCCGACTACAACATCGCCACGGTCAGCGAGTACACGGCCGGGCTGACGTAGTTCGTGACGTAGCTCGGTCGAGCCTGAGTCGAGGATCAATCACGTGCGTCGCGCCGCCGCCCGAGTGATCGAAACCGAAGAGATCTACTCGGGCACGTTCGTGACCTGGTACGACGCGCCGGCGCTGGCTCAGCACGCGCGACCGGGTCAGTTCGTCATGGTCGATCCGGGCGTCGAGCGAGACTCGGTCGACCCGCTCTTGCCTCGCGCGTTTTCCTACTACCGCTTTCGTCAGACCTCGACGCATGACATTGAGCGTCAGTTTGCGCTGCTCTACAGCGTGATCGGCCGCGTGACCGAGCAGATGGCATCGATGCCGCCGGGCTCACACGTGTGGATGACCGGTCCGTTGGGACGCGGGTTCGACGTCCGCCGGTCTGCTTCGAATCTGCTGCTCGTCGGCGGCGGCGTCGGCATCGCGCCGCTCGTCGCGCTGGCCGACGCTGAGTCTGAACACGTCGTGTCCGGGTCGGGTACGCGCTCGATCGTGCTCTGCTTCGGCGCCCGCAGCGCCGACGGCGTCTATCCGGCCGAACTGTTGCCGCCGCAGGTGGAGTACCAGGTCGCGACCGAGGACGGCTCGATGGGCGCGCAAGGATTCGTCACTGACCTGTTCGCCGAGCATCTCGCCTGGGCCGATCAGACCTTCGCCTGCGGTCCCGTGCCGATGTTCCGCGCGATGACGCCGATCGTCCGCCAAGACGGGTTGCAGCGTCCGGTGCAGATTCTGATGGAGACGGACATGGCCTGCGGCACGGGCATCTGCTATGGCTGCGCGGTGTTCACCAGGCGAGGCGTCAAGCTCTGCTGCAAAGACGGCCCCCGCTTCGATCTGCTGGACGTGTATCCCAACGGCTGAGCAAGTCAACGAACCATGGACTCATAGTCGGCGTGGCATACTCGGGAGCACGAGGAACTGGAACAGGGACTTGAGTCATGACGCGTGAAGGTCGATTGGTGCTTGATGGGTTGGTGTTTCCCGAAGGGCCGCGATGGTTCGAGGGGCGACTGTGGTTCTCGGATATGCACGCGCACGAAGTCGTGGCGGTCACGCCCGAGGGCGAGCGCGAAACGATCGTCGAAGTGCCGAACCAGCCGTCAGGTCTGGGATTCCTGCCCGACGGCCGACTGCTGGTCGTATCGATGACCGATCGCAAGCTGCTGCGTCTCGATCCCGATGGGTTGTGGGAAGTCGCCGACGTGTCTGAGCTGGCGCCGTTTCACTGCAACGACATGGTCGTGGACGCAGAGGGCCACGCGTACATCGGCAACTTCGGATTCGACTTGATGGCGGGCGACCCGCCCAAGGCGACGACGCTCGTGCACGTCACGCCTGACGGCGAAGCGTCAGTGGTCGCCGACGAGATGCAGTTTCCCAACGGCGCGGTGATCACGCCCGATGGCGGCGCGTTGATCGTGGCGGAGAGCTGGGGCCAGCGACTGACCGCGTTTGACATCGAGGCTGACCGAACGCTGAGTAACCGACGCGTGTGGGCCGACCTGGGCTTTCCGCCCGACGGCATCTGTCTCGACGCCGACGGCGCGATGTGGGTTGCTGTGCCGACCAATCCCGGCGCGCTCGTACGAGTCGCCGAGGGCGGCGACGTACTTGAGCGCATTGAGGTTTCCGACATGGGCGTCTACGCCTGCATGCTGGGCGGCGAGGGTCGACGCACGCTGTTCTCGCTCGAAGCGCCGACGTCGAACCCGCAGCCGGGAGATCCGCGACGGGGTCGGATACGCGCCTTCGATGTCGAGGTCGGCGGCGCGGGACTGCCCTGAGTCGTGACCAAGGATGAGCTGCGGCAGACGCTTCGCGAGCAGCGAGCGGCGCTCTCAACGGACCAGGTCAATGGCTGGTCGGCGGCCATTCGCGCGCGGCTCACATCGCTTGATCTTTGGCGATCGGCCGGTACGGTCCACTGTTACGTCGGATCATTGCCGGGAGAGGTGAGGACCGACGGGCTGATTCGCGCGGCGCTGCAGGAGCGCAAACGCGTCATCTGTCCGCGAGTTCGCGCGCATGGTCAGTTGGAGCATCGAGAGGTGGCCGATCTGGCGCAGATGGTCGAGGCCCCGTTTGGATTGCGGGAGCCATCGACTGAGCTGTCGCCGCCGATAGAGCCGAAGCTGGCCGACCTCGTGGTGGCGCCTGGCGTCGGCTTCACGCTCAACGGCGCGCGGTTGGGTATGGGCGGCGGCTACTACGATCGCATGCTGGCGCAGCTCGACGCGCCGACTGTCGGCTTGGCGTTTGAGATGCAAGTTGTGCCCCAGCTGCCTCAATCGGCGCACGACCAGCCCGTCGACATCATCGTGACGGAGTTGCGCGTGATTCGCTGCCGCTGATCACGTCGAATCTGCGGCGGTCGTATCCGGCGCAACGTCACTCAGCTAGCCTCGGGGCGACATGGAGTCAGAGAGATCGGAGCGTCAGACATGCCTGAAGTCGTTCAACTGTCACCACGCCGAGCCGCCGTGATGCACGCCGAGGCATCGACCGAGGAGTTGCCGTCGACGTTTGAGCGCATCTTTCCGGCCGTGTTCGCGGCTCTGACCGAACAGGGCGTGACCGACATGGGTCACGTGCTCGCGGTCTACCACACGATGGACGCCAATCAGATGTCGCTCTCGGCGGGCATGGAGATCGGCGACGATGTGGAGCCGCAGGCGCCGTTGGAGCTGCTCGAGATACCAGGCGGCGATGCGATCAAGGCCGAGCACTACGGTCCGTACGATCAGCTCCATGTGACGCACGAGTCGATCTGGGGATACGTGCAGGAGATCGGTCGAGCGCCCAACGGGGGTCCGATCGAGCGCTACATCACCGATCCCGAGGCGGAGCCCGACCCGTCCAAGTGGCTGACAGAAATCTATCTGCCGCTGCAGTAGCGGCGCCCACGCTGACCGACACGGCGAACGCCGCAGTGCAGATGGCATTGCCTGCGCTGCGGCGTTCGCGTTTGGTCGACTGGCTGGAGCGGGGGACGGGAATCGAACCCGCGGCCGCCTGCTTGGAAGGCAGGAGCTCTGCCTCTGAGCTACCCCCGCGCAGGGCCTAGCTTAGCGCCGAGTTCGCGCTTGTCGACGCGGATGCCGTTAGCGCTGTCGCAGCTCACGAAGCTCCGGATCGTTGCGCAGTTCGCGATACGCTTTGGTCTGGATCTGGCGAATCCGCTCACGGGTCAGGCCGAAGCGCTCGCCGACTTGCTCGAGCGTGTACTCGCGCCCATCCTCGATGCCGAAGCGCATCGCCAGCACCGCCGCCTCGCGCGGATCCAGCCGCGCCAGCGCCTCGCGCGTGAGACCCATCAGCGCCTGATCGAGCACCTGCTCCTCAGGCGAGCGGGCGTCCTCGTCGGCGAGGAAGCGGGTCAGGTCGGAGTCGTCGTCCTCGTCCGACACGCTCTTGTCGAGCGAGGCCGGCGACATCGCGATGCGCTGCAGCGTACGGATGCGCTCTTCCGACTCATCCATCTCGCGAGCCAGATCGGCGACGGACGGCTGCGACTGAAACTCCTGACGCAGCCGACGCTCGGCGCGCTTGAGCTTGTTGATCAGCTCCGACGTGTGCACCGGCACGCGAATCAGGTTCGCCGTGTCGGCGAGCGAGCGCGTCACAGACTGTCGAATCCACCAAGTCGCATAGGTCGAGAACTTGTTGCCCTTGCGGTAGTCGAATTTCTCAACCGCGCGGAAGAGTCCGACGTTGCCCTCCTGGATCAGATCCAGCAAGTGCAGACCCTTCTTCTGATACTTCTTCGACACCGAGACGACCAGTCGCAGGTTGGAGACGTAGAGCGTGCGCTCGGCGTCGTAGCCGTCCCACTTGGTCTCGGTGAGTCGGCGCTCGATGCGTCGGACCAGTTTGGTGTCAGCCGTGAGACGCCGTTCGGCGTCGACGGGCAGATCGCCCAGGTCGCGTCCCCAGCCAACCGCCTCGGCGGATCGCCGCAGAAGCCGCGCCGGCACGATCGACGTAACCACGGAGACGGCGATCGCAAGATCGCTGACTTCCTCTTGCTCGAGCTCGCTGTCAGCGCAGAGTCGCGACACAAACTGCGGCTCGAGTTTCCCGTCGACGGCGTCGCGGAACCGCTCGTGACCGATCAGCTCGTCGATCGGCAGCGTGTGCAGGTAGAGCGAGTGCGCAGCGACATCGATGATCGGCCGCAGCTCGCTGAGCTGTCCGATCAGGGCAATCCAGACCTCCAGCGGTCGCGGCGCGCGACCGAGATCTTCGCTGAGCGCCTGTTCGACTGCGTCGATCCAGCGCGCGCGCTCGATCGCGGCGCCCAACTCTTGCTCCTGCGCCGCCGTCAACAGCGGCCGGCGGCCGATCTCGTTGAAGTAGGCGCGCGTCGCGTCGATGTCGGTCTCCGAGTCGGCGTCGCTTGCGCGTCGCCGGCGGCGGGACCGCGGCGCGGGCGTTGCGGGGACCTCGTCCGCCTCCCCGGAGAAGCTCCAGTTGAGGTCGGCGAGACGCACGGGCGGACGCGGCGCATCGCTCATGCGTCGACGCCAGGCGGCGGCGACGTCCTTTGCTGGCGCCCGCGCGCCGACGATATCGAAGTTGGTCAGCGGCGCTGAGGAATCGGGCGTCGGTCGCTGCGACGCGTCGCAGCGGTCGCCGTTCTTGGCGCTGCCTGTGATCTGCTTCACGATCGATCCATTCCGTTCGGTCTTGGTTCGGTCGAGTCGTTGCTCGGACGTCATCCGATCCCCCTTTCGCTCAGTGCTGTTGTCCTCGCACAATGCACCGCGCAC
Source organism: Dehalococcoidia bacterium (assembly GCA_965221705.1). GTDB lineage: Bacteria > Chloroflexota > Dehalococcoidia > Bin125 > Bin125 > Bin125. The sequence continues at coordinate 1,308,691 of OZ244908.1, read as the reverse complement.
CTGCGAGTCAACGCGCTCACCAACAGTACGCAAGCGATACCTGGTTTGTTCCCGGCCGAAATGTCGTCTGCATCCGGCGTTACGTCGCGGGTGCGTTCGGAGACACCAACGTTGACGCAGTGTCGTCTGAGGACGGTTCAGCTATGTCGCAGGTGACTGAGTCGCGTCGTTTGGCGTCTCAGTCTGCCGAGGCGCTCGCCGGCTCAGTCTGCCGAGGCGCTCGCCGCCTCAATCTGTTAGCGCGGCGGCCGCCATTGCCGCTCGCTGCGGCGCGTGTCTCACGTCTTCCGGTCCCAGCGTTCGCGTCCAGGCGGCGAACTCGAGCATGATCCCGTCGGGGTCATAGAAGTAGACCGAGCGCACGAACACGCCTGGATGCATCTCGCTGGCGATGCCGCGCGGCGAGTCGTCATGGTTCAGGATCGGGGTGCAGGGAATGCCGGACTCGATCAGACGGTCGCGCGCGGCCTCAAAGTCTTCCGGATCGACATTGAAGGCGATGTGGTTCATCGACGCGATCGCCGTGACGATTTCAGCCGAAGGGTCGAAGAACGTGTTGGGGTCCGGCGATGCGACGCCGGGCGCCGGCTCGGGCGCATTGGGGAAGTTGAAGAACGCGATGCAGTCGCCGTTGCCGATGTCGAAGAAGAAGTGCTGACCCATGTCGCCGGGCAGCTCGATCGTCTTGACTAGCGGGAAGCCGAGCACGCCGCTGTAGAAGTCGACGGTGCGCTGCATGTCGCGACAGACGAGCGCCAGGTGGTTGACCCCGGAGACCTTGAAGGGACCCACGCTGGAATTGGCTGGTCGGAAGTCTGCAGTCGTCATGCTGTCGCTCCTCACGGATTGGTACACGATCAGGATATCGACTGGCGAGACGGGGAGAGTGGAGCATGGGGTTCGATCTATCGAGTCGGTTACTTGCGATATCGAAATCGTCTATCGAGATTCGCATGAGCTATTGACGTCGGTCGTATCGAGCCTACCTTAATCCAACGTTCACATAGAACGACGCGCGGAGCTGAGGCGGAAACCCCGCGGCTCCAACAGCAACGGTATGGCCGCCGACAAGGACCGAGCAATCCGATGACGCAGACTAGCGAACTCACTACTCCCGATGGCGTCGAGGTCGTCGGAGCTCTGCAAGCGGGCTTTGAGACGATCCTGACCGAACAGGCGCTCGCGTTCGTCGCGGGACTGCATCGGCAGTTCAACGCTCGGCGTCAGGAGTTGCTCGCCCGACGCACGGCGCGCCAAGCCGAGTTCGACCAGGGCGCGCTGCCCGACTTCCTCTCGGACACGGAAGAGGTGCGTTTCGGTTCCTGGCAGGTCGCGCCGACACCAGAAGATCTGCAGCAACGTTGGGCCGAAATCACCGGCCCCGTGGACCGCAAGATGATGATCGGCGCCCTCAACTCGGGCGCCGACGCGTTCATGGCCGACTTTGAGGACTCGTTGTCGCCGACCTGGGACAACGTGGTCCATGGTCAGATCAACGCGCGCGACTCGGTGCGCCGCGAGATCACGTTCGAGAATCCTGACGGCTCGGTTCGCAGGCTGAATGAGCAGATTGCGACGTTGTTGATTCGCCCGCGAGGCTGGCATCTGGACGAGAAGCACGTCCTGGTCGACGGTGAGCCGATCGCGGCCTCGCTGTTCGATTTCGGCATGTACATGTTCCACAACGCGGCCGAGCGACTCGCCCGCGGGACAGGACCGTACTTCTATCTGCCCAAGCTCGAGTCGCACCTTGAGGCGCGGCTCTGGAACGACGCCTTCGTCAAGGCGCAGGACGTCCTCGGCATTCCTCAGGGCAGCATCCGCGCGACAGTCCTGATCGAGACGCTGCCGGCCGCGTTCGAGATGGAAGAGATTCTCTACGAGCTGCGCGACCACTCGGCCGGGCTCAACGCTGGCCGCTGGGACTACATCTTTTCGGCCGTCAAACGCTTCAAGTCGCAGCCGACGTTCACGCTTCCCGATCGCGTCCAGGTGACAATGACGACCCCGTTCATGCGCGCCTACACCGAGTTGCTCGTGCGCACTTGTCACAAGCGCGGCGCGCACGCGATGGGCGGCATGGCCGCGTTCATTCCCTCGCGCCGCGACCCGGAAATCAACGAGATCGCGCTCAGCGGCGTCCGCGCCGACAAAGAGCGAGAGTCGACCGACGGCTTCGACGGCACCTGGGTCGCGCATCCTGACCTGGTCCCGGTCGCGCGAGAGATCTTCGAGCGAAATCTCGGCGGCGCGCGCAACCAACGCGAGCGCATGCGCGAAGACGTCGAGGTCGCCGCCGGCGATCTTGTCTCGCTCGATCAGTCGGGCGGCGCGGTGTCGGAAGCGGGCCTGCGACTCAATGTCTCGGTGGCGTTGCAGTACATCAACAGCTGGCTCAATGGCCAGGGCGCGGCGGCGATCAACAACCTGATGGAAGACGCCGCTACCGCCGAGATCTCGCGCGGGCAGCTCTGGCAGTGGATTCGACACGGCGCAGAGCTCGACGATGGGCGCGAGGTCACGACTGAGTTGTACGAGTCGATCCGCGACGAAGAGCTCGCCTCATTGGGCGGCGCCGACGAGTCGCGCTTCGGCGACGCGGTTGAGATTCTCGATCAGCTCGTGCTCAATGACGAGTTCACTGAGTTCCTCACCTTGCCGGCATATGAGTATCTCGACTAGCGGACTGATGGAATCTCGGCTCGCGGAGCGAGCGCCAACCAGAGGCACAACGGCGAGACAGCGCCGATCAGAGACACGAACCACCGCCACGGTTCAGTCACCGACAGCCACGGAGGATCCCAGATGACGACGAACGGCACCAGCGGGACAAGCGAGATCCAGGATGCCGCCGCGCTCGAGCGCGAGTGGGCGACGAATCCACGATGGGCGGGAGTCCAGCGCAACTACACGGCTGCCGACGTGCTCAAGCTGCGACCGTCGCTGCTGCCGGAGTCGACGATCGCGCGCTACGGCGCGGATCGACTCTGGAACGCGATGCAGGACACCGATTTCGTGCGCACCTTCGGCGCAGTCACGGGCGCGCAGGCCGTGCAGATGGCCAAGGCCGGCCTGCAGTCGATCTATGTGTCGGGCTGGCAGGTCGCGGCCGACGCCAACACCTCCGCGCACACGTATCCCGATCAATCGCTCTACCCGGTCAACAGCGTGCCCTCGCTGGTCAAGCGACTGAACAACGCCCTGATGCGCGCTGACCAGGTCGATCGCCTGGAGAATCGCGAAAGCGTCGACTACTACCTGCCGATCGTCGCCGACGCCGAGGCGGGCTTCGGCGGTCCGATTCACGCCTTCGAGCTGATGCGCAACATGATCGAGGCCGGCGCGGCTGGCGTCCACTATGAGGACCAGCTCGCGGCTGAGAAAAAGTGCGGCCACATGGGCGGCAAAGTGCTTGTGCCGACGGCTCAGCACGTGCGCACGCTGCAAGCGGCCCGTCTCGCCGCCGACGTGATGGGCGTACCGACGATCCTGATGGCCCGCACCGACGCGCTGTCGGCGACCCTGATGACGACCGACATCGACGAGCGCGACCACCCGTTCGTCACCGGCGAGCGCACCGCCGAGGGTTACTTCTCGGTTACCGGCGGGATCGACTCGGCGATCGCCCGCGGGCTGGCCTTTGCGCCGCACGCTGACTTGATCTGGTGCGAGACCTCAGTGCCCGACATCGGCGAGGCCCGCGACTTCGCCCAGGCGCTGCACGCCGAGTACCCCAACAAGATGCTGGCCTACAACTGTTCGCCCTCGTTCAACTGGAAGCGTCACCTCGACGACGCCACGATCGCCAACTTCCAGGAGGAGCTTGCGTCGATGGGCTACCGCTTCCAGTTCATCACGCTGGCCGGCTGGCACGGGATCAACTACCACACCTTCAACCTCGCCTCGGGCTACCGCGACCGCGGCATGGCCGCCTACGTCGAGCTGCAGGAAGGCGAGTTCGAGGCCGAGGCCTTCGGCTACACGGCGACCAAGCATCAGCGCGAAGCTGGCACCTCGTACTTCGACGAGGTCCTGCTCACGGTCACCGGCGGCGACGCCGCGACGACCGCGCTGAGCGGCTCCACTGAAGCCGCGCAGTTCACCGAGGACGCGGTCGCCGCCCACTAGGCGCAGACCGCATCAGTCGGTTGCTGTAACGACCCCGCCGAGGCGGGGTCGTTTGCATATGTTCTTCAGTCCCCGGCCAGCCTCCCAGCCCCCGATTAATTCGGGGGCCAGTTCCCGCTCTCCGAAGCTGTTGGCCGTTGCCGGCGCCGAGCGGGTCGCCGAATAAATCGGGGACTGGAGGCGCCGTGCGGGACCCGAGTGAGTCGGGGAATGGGTAGGCTGCGCTACTCTGCTTCGGACACTGATCTGACTTGCCCTCCGCGTTTGCGGATTGAGAGGAACCAACAATGAGCAACAGCCCGCACTTTGGCGTCATGGTCCCCCAGATCAAACGCACCTGGCAGGAGACCCAGCGCGCCGCTTCGGCATTTGAGGAGATGGGGTTCGACTCGCTCTGGGTCAACGACCATCTCTATGGTCCGCAGTCGCCAGCGATCCCGATGCTCGAGGCCTGGACGCTCGCCGCGGGCATCGCCGCCGTGACTGAGAAGCCGGAGATCGGCACGCTCGTCACGCCGGTCGGCATGCGCAATCCCGCGCACACGGGCAAGATGATCGCGACGGTCGACAACATCGCCGGCGGACGCATCATCCCCGGCTTCGGCTCCGGCTGGATGGCGCGGGAGTTCAGCGACTTCGGCATGCCGTTCGTCAGCACTCGCGACCGTCTGCGGCAGCTTGAGGAAGGCCTGCAGATCTTCAAGGGCATGTTCGACCCCGAGCAGGACGAGTTCTCCTTCGACGGCCAGTTCTTCCACACCGAGAATCTGGTCACGCAACCAAAACCGCCGCGAGACATGCCGCTCCTGGTTGGCGGCGGCGGCGAGCAAGTGACCATGCGGATCGCCGCGCAGTACGCGGACATTTGGAACAACTCGGCTGGCGCGCAGGACAATCTCGAGCACAAGGTCTCGGTGCTGCGCGGCCACGCCGAGCGCCTCGGTCGTGACCCGTCGGAGATTCGCGTTTCGCAGCAGTGTCTGGTCACGATCGTCGACGACGACGAGAAGGTCGGCCCGATGGTCGAGCGAGCGCAGAAGATCTTCGGCGGTCACATGGGCAACCCGGCCGGCGAGATGGCGCTGACCGGCACGCCGGCGATGATCAAGGAGCGGATCAATCGCCACGTGGAGCTGGGCTGCGACATGTTCATGATCGAATTCTTCGGCCGAGACACGATCGAGCCGGCGCAGATGTTCGCCGAGACGGTAATCCCCGAGTTCCGTTAGCCGCGGGGCGCGTCATCGAGGGGGCGCTCACGCGCCTGGCTCTGGACGACGTACATGGGGTCGCTGCGGCCTTTGTTGGGGCTGATGTCGTGCCATTGGGGCGGCTCGAACGCGTCGGCGTAGTGGAAGTAGGCGCCGACGAGCTGGATGTGGCCCTCGTCGGCCATGCCCTGCCAGAGCCAAACCGCCTTGGTCGGGAAGCAGCGGTTGCTGAATGAGACGATGCAGTCGCCGCCCGGTCGCAGCACGCGGCTGATCTCTCGAAACACCTCGATCGGGTGGGTCAGATACTGCACCGAGACGGCGATCGTGACGGCGTCAAACTCGCTGTCGCCGTAGGGCAGCTGCGGGTCCTGATTGAGGTCGTGCACGACCCATTCGCTGAGCTGCGGATTGGCGGCCAGTTCGTCGGCGTTCATGCCCAGGCCGGCGACGCGCTCGGGCTTGAGGTCGTCGGGGTAGTGCGAGACCCACGATGACATCAGGTCGAGCAGTCGACCGCGACGAGGCAGCGTCTTCGAGTAGTGCTCGCGCAGCGCGTCGATCGCAGCGTCGTCTATGTGCGTGACGAGACGGGGCTGGTCGTAGAAGCGCGCGTCGTCGGACTCGTCGACGCGACGGAAGTGCCCATCTTCGAAGGGCGGGGCGTCGGTTTGGTCGTTCACGCTGCTGCTCCCTCTGCCCCCTCGTCGCCTGGGAGGGAGTTGGGTTGAGGGGCGATGCGACTGAGTGGCGCGACTAGAACTTGGGCGGCTTGGGCAGTATGTAGGCGGCGGAGAGCGCGACCAGGATCGCGGCCAGCGTGATGCCGATCACGATCGCCACGATCTGACCTGCGTGCATGCCGCCGCCCTCGCCGGCCGCCATCGCCACTCCACCAGCGAGGACCGCGGCAATCAGCGACAACCAGACAGTGATAGTGCGCAACATCGATGCGTCGTTTCTGCGTTACGGCCTTGTCGCCTCAGGTCGCCTTAGAAGGCGGGACGGCTGATTTGCGCGGCGTGATCGGCGAGGTGCCAGGCGTTGATGCTCATCAGGCCGGCAACCGGCACGGCGGCCATGCCCTCTCCGCCTTGCGACTTGCCCAGCTCTTCGTCCTGCACGTACTTGATCTTGCTGTTGGCCGCTTCTGAAACGGCGTCGAGCGCCGCCAGCGCGTCGTCGGCGGTGGCGAACTCGGTGCTCGTGAGCGGGTTGTCGGGGCCGTCGTAGCCGCAAGCGGCGCAGATGCCGTTGGCGAACATCATCTCAGAGGGGATCACGTGCTCCGCGGTCTGACGCGGCGACCAGCCGGCTTCGCCGTCATCGGCGCTGCCTTTGGGCGTCTCCCAGCTGTCGGCGGCCGTCTGAATTGCCATTCGCAGCACAGCGCGTCCACCATCGATGCCGGCTCGCAGTTCGTCAGCAGTAGGCATGTCGTTGTCTCCTCAATCGAGTATTGATTGCGTGTCGTCCCAAGCATCATAGGGCAGCCGCCGACTACCCTGACCAGCGGCGAACGGAGCGTCGCGCAACGGCGTTGGCGGCATTCGCTGACTGAGGTGGAGGCACAGAGATGGCATTCGGCATCGGACTGATTGGCGCGGGCGGCAATCAGAAACTGCGGCACATTCCAGGCTTCCGCGCGATCAACGACGTGGAAATCGTCAACGTGGTCAACCGTTCGCGCGAGTCGGGCGAGCGCGTGGCGGCGGAGTTCGAGATTCCGAACGTGTCGGAGTCGGTCGAGGAACTGCTGTCCGATCCAGCCGTCGACGCGGTCAGCATCGGCACGTGGCCGTACAAGCACCTGGAGTACACAACAGCTGCGCTCGAGGCGGGGAAACACGTCCTGTGTGAAGCTCGCATGGCGATGAACGCCACCGAGGCCGACGCGATGCTCGCCGTCAGCCGCGCGCATCCTGATCTGGTCTCGCAGCTCGTGCCGGCGCCGTTCGACTTTCGACTCGGCAAGACGATTCAGCGCCTGTGCGCGGATGGGTCCCTTGGGAGCATCATCGAGGTCCATCTGACGCTGATGAACGGCTCAGGGCTGGATGAGTCGTCGCCTCTGCACTGGCGGCATCGCAGCGACTACTCGGGACACAACATGATGCAACTGGGCATCTTCAACGAGACGATCCAGCGCTGGTTGGGCGACACGACGAGTGTCGTCGCGCACGCGCGGACGTTCGTGCCCTCGCGCGTCGACGAGGAATCGGGCGAGCGCTACCACATCGAGATTCCTGACAGTCTGGGGATCTTCGCCGACATGGCCAACGGCGCGCGCTGCACCTATCGCGTCAGCGCGGTCACGCAGGGAGCGCCGCAACCGCCGACGATTGACATCTACGGCTCAGAGGGTCGATTGCACTGGCGCTTCGGCGATACCGGCGAGTGGGGTCGACATGGCGAGGAATTGGAGGCCATCCATCCCCATCCGGGCACGGCGCACGACTGGCAGGTTGAGGCCGACTTCATGCGCTCTGTCCGCGACGGCGCCCCGGTAACGCTGACGAGCTTCGAAGACGGAGTGCGCTACATGCGCTTCACCGACGCTGTGTGGGAGTCATGGAACACGGGTCAGCGCCGCGACATCGCGCCGCTCTGATGCGTTGCAGTTAGAGCGTCTTGAGCCAGTCGACCAGGATGCGGTTGAGCTCCTCGGGCTCCTCCTGCTGCGTCCAGTGGCCGCACTCTTCGATGTGGCCGCGCGAGAGGTTTGGGATCCAGTCCTCCATGCCCTCGGTCATCGAGGGCAGAAGCACGCCGTCCTTGCCGGCCGTGACCATCAGCGCCGGCTGGTTGATGTTGTGTCCGTCGACGGCTGCGTCCCATTCCCAGTTGCGGCCGTGATTGCGATACCAGTTCAATCCGCCGCGATATCCGGTCTGCTCGAAGGCGTCGACGAAGACTTGCAGGTCCTCCTCGGTCAGCATGATTGAACGCTCAGCGTCGTCAGGCAGGCCGACGAGCAGGCCGCCGCGTTCGCGGACGCCGGCCGTCATGCCGATCACATCGAGTCGGTCCTCGGGCTTGGAGGTACGCAACATCAGCGTCATCGTGCGTCGGACATCGGCGCCGAGCTCGGCCTCGGCGACGCCTTCGTCCTGGAAGTAGAGCTGGTAGTCGAAGCGGCCCGGGTCGACCTTCATCGCCTCAAGCGGATTGACTGGCGGTCGGCGGCCGGCCGGCGTGTTGACGCCCGCCACGGCGCGGCATCGAGTCGGATGTTGCTTGGCCATGTTCCAGACGACGGCGCCGCCCCAGTCGTGGCCGACGAATACGGCGCTGTCGATCTCAAGCGCGTCGAGCAGCGCCACCATGTCGGCGCAAATCCGCTCTTGCGTGTAGTCCTCGACGTTGGGCGGCGCGTCGGTGCCGCCGTAGCCGCGCATGTCCGGCGCGATGGCGCGGAATCCCGCCTCCGCCACCGCGGGCAGTTGATGCCGCCACGAGTACCAGAGTTCGGGAAAGCCGTGACAGAACACGACCGCCGGACCTGAGCCGACCTCGGCGATGTGCATGCTGATGCCGGACGAGAGTTCAATCTGCGCGTGCGTAACTTCGGTCACCATGCCGCCTTGCTGTGTTTGCCTTGCTCTGCTTGCTAGGTCGCTGCGTTGATCTGGCTGCAGCCTACCGAATCAACCGATTGGGCAGGTACCGATGGGGGAGATACCTTGTTCGCGGATCATCGAGAGTCTGACCATTCTTGTGAGCGAGACCATGCACATCGAGACGCCGAACTGGGCGCAGACAGCCTCCGAAGACGTGACACGCGGCGTCGACGACGCGATTCGCCGCGTCGAAGGACTGGCTGAGGAGTTGGTCTCGGTTCCCGACGGTCAACGGACGTTCGACAACACCGTCGCGCCCTTGGATGAGATCTCGAGCGTGTTGTCGCAGGCCTCGGGCGCGTATGGATTCCTGTCTCAGGTGTCGGCCGACGAGTCGCTGCGCGCGGTCGCGCATCAGGAAGAGGAACGGCTGAACGTCTTCGCCGCCGGGATCGGGTTTCGCGCCGATATCGACCGCGCGCTCAGGGCGTACGCGTCACGGGCTGAACTCGAGGCCTTGCCTGACGACGCGCGGCGGCTGTTGGAGTTCGCGTTGCGCGACTATCGGCGCAACGGCCTCGACCTGGACGAGCGGACGCGCGACGAGCTGCAGGCCTTGCAGGAGCGGCTGGTCGGGTTGGGAATTCAGTTTCGCAAGCAGATCGACGATTACGAGGACCACATTGAGCTCTCCCGAAGCGAGCTCGATGGTTTGCCCGACGCCTACATCGATCGTCTGCGCACCGTCGAGGTCGATGGGGCGACGCGATATCGCGTTGGCTTGGACTATCCAGAGCTGCACCCGTTTCTCGAAAGCGCCCACGACGGCGAGCGTCGGCGAGAGCTGTTCCACAAGAATCACAACAAGGCGGCCGACACCAACATCGAGATTCTGGATGAGGCGCTCGGCGTCCGCGCGGCGATGGCTCACCAGCTGGGCTACCAGTCGTGGGCGGCGTACGCGCTCGAGATCAAAATGGCCAAACAGGCCGATGCAGTGCTCGACTTCCTCGTTGACCTTGAGGAGCGGTTGCAGCCCAAGCTGCAGTCAGACTTGTCTCGTCTGCAAGACGTACAAGAGCAGCGCAGCGGCGAACGGCGCGAGGTCGATATCGCCGATTGGCGCTACTACACGAATCAACTCGTCCAGGAGCAATATCAGGTCGACCCGTTTGAGGTGGCGGCCTACTTCCCGCTTGATGCGGTGCTTGACGGCATGTTCCGCATCTATGAGTCATTGGTCGGCGTGAAGTTCGAGGCGCGGCCCGACGTCGTTGAGGCCGCCTGGCACGAGGAGGCGCAGCCATTCGACATTGTCGATCCGACCAGCGGCGACGCGCTGGCGCGCTTCTACATGGACCTTCATCCGCGGCCCGGCAAGTTTGGTCACGCGGCTGCGTTCACGCTGCGCGGCGGACGCCAACTGAGCGGCGACGCCTATCAGCGGCCGATCTCCGCCATCGTGGCCAACTTCACCAAGCCGACGGAGACGTCGCCGTCGCTCTTGCGACATAGCGAAGTCGTGACCTTGTTTCATGAGTTCGGACACATCTTGCATCAGACGCTGACGACGTCCCGCTTTACACGCTTCAGCGGAACACGGGTCGAACGCGACTTTGTCGAAGCGCCGTCGCAGATGCTTGAACACTGGTGCTGGCAACCCGACATGTTGCGTAGCTTCAGCCGACACATCGATACCGGCGATCCGCTTCCAAACTCATTGATCGAGCGCATGATTGAGGCGAAGCATGCATCGTCGGCGATTGCGACGTTGCGTCAGGTGTACTTTTCGCGGCTCGATCTGGCGTATCATACCGATACAGGTCGCGGCAGCGACGAGATCGCGCGCGAACTGCATCCGATCACGGGATTTCCCTTCCCCGAGGGCACGCACTTTCAGGCCGGTTTCGGTCACCTCTTCGGCTACGACGCGGGCTACTACGGCTATCTCTGGTCTCGGGTCTTTGGCGATGACATGTTCACGCGGTTCGAAGCTCCCGGCGCATCGGTGGCGAGCGTCGGGGCTGAGTATCGGCGCGCAATCCTCGAACCCGGCGGGACGATGGACGCCGACGAGCTGATTCGCCGCTTCCTCGGCCGCGAGCCAAACGCCGACGCCTTCCTGCGCGAGCTGGGCCTGGGTTCCGGCGCACCGTCCTGAGGATGCGAACAGAACCACGCTCGGAACGCGGCGCCGTCGACTGTGCTCGTGCGAGTATGATGCTGCCTGGACGTTCCTCACCAGCGAAAGGCCTGGCCCATGCCCACGATTGACTCAATTGACGAGGCCAAGCAGCGATTCGGCGAGTTGATCGAGGCGCAGCAGCGGCGCGTCGACGCGATCAAGGCCGAAGGCGAACCAACCGACTTCACCACGCTCGACCACATCGAGATCGGCGTGCTCGGCGGCGACGGCATCGGCCCGTCGATCGCGCACGAATCGCAGCGCGTGCTCGAAACCCTGCTCGCCGACCAGGTGGGCTCGGGGCGCGTCAGCTTCCGCACGATCGACGGGCTCACGATTGAGCGCCGCGCGGAAGAGATGGCGGCGATCCCCGAGGGCGTGCTCAAGGAGATCAACGAGTGCGACGTCACGCTCAAGGGTCCGACGACGACGCCCGAGCAGGGTGACGGCTGGCCCAACATCGAGTCGGCCAACGTCGCCATGCGCAAGGTGCTCGACCTGTTCGCCAACGTCCGACCCGTGCGCGTGCCGGCCGAGGGCATCGACTGGACGTTCTTCCGTGAGAACACAGAGGACCTGTACGCCGTCGGATCTGAGGGATTCTCGATCGGCGACCTGAACATCGACTTCAAGATCCTCTCCGATCCGGGATCGGAGCGGATCATTCGCGCCGCCTTCGAGTACGCCAAGAACAACGGCAAGGACTCGGTCACGGTCGTGACCAAGGCCAACGTGGTCAAGACGACCGACGGCGCCTTCCTCGACGCGGCGCGCCGCGTGGCCGAGGACTTCGACGGGATCGAGTGGGAGGGCTGGTACATCGACATCATGACCGCGAAGCTGGTCGACCCCAAACGTCGGACCAACTTCCAGGTCTTCGCGCTGCCCAATCTGTACGGCGACATCCTGACCGATGAGGCGGCGGAGTTCCAGGGCGGCGTGGGCACGGCCGGCGCGGCCAACATCGGCACCAAGACGGCGATGTTCGAAGCGATCCACGGCTCCGCGCCTCGCATGGTGCGTGAGGGCCGCGACATCTACGCTGACCCCTCATCGATGCTGCGCGCCGGCGCCATGCTGCTTTCGCACATCGGATTCCCTGAGCTCGGCGGCCGACTGGACAAGGCGATGGACCTCTGCGGTCAGTACGAGAAGGAACTCGTCATGACCGGTCGCGACACGGGCGCCACGACGGCTGAGTTCGGCGACTACGTACTGGCGACGGTCAACGACTCCACGCTCGACGACCGCTGGACGACGGCGATCGAGGCCGTGCGCGCGGGGGCGTAGGTCAGCAAATGGCCGATCAAGTTCGCGTCGAACAGGCGAGGGCCGAACGCGCCGAAGCGGGACGCAAGGCCGCGGTCGCGCGAGCTGACACGCTCGAGGTCCGAGCCAAAAGCGCGGAGAAGCAGTCGCGCGAGCTGCGGGCGCATCTGGATCGTCTCGGCGAGCGACTACAGAGCGCCGGCGAGGAAGTCGAGCCGCTGCGCTTGCAGCTGCGTGAGACGCAGACAGAGTTGGAGTCGCTGCGCGCACGCGCCGCGGCGTCGGATGAACGCGCTGAGTCGGCGAGCGCGCAGCTGGCGCAACTGACGGGGCGCGCCGAATCGGCCGAGCGCGAGCGCGACCAGTTGCGCTCGGAACGCCAGGCGCTGACGGAGAAGTCGACCTTCTACGAGCAAGCGGCGAAAGAGGCTGCGACATCGCTGGCGGCGGCCTCGGCGGCGCAGGTCGAGGCCGAACAGCGCGCCGAGACGCTGCAGGCGACGCTCGACGAGCGGCACGAGGAGTTTCGCCAGGAGCGCAACCGACTCAGTCGGGAGAACGAGCGTCTGCAGAAGCGCGCCGCTCAACTTGAGACGGAGTTGACCGATTCGCGCCGCGGCCTCGGCGGCGCGCTGCGGCGCCGGTTCGGCGGCTAGCCTCCGCCGCGGCGCAGAGAGCCTCGCCGCGGGATACATGCGCGACTATCGGATTACTAAGCGCTAGCTACGATTGAGCGATGGAACGTCCCAACCTGCGATCGCTCGCCGCCGAGCGCGTCGTCGTGCTCGATGGCGCAACCGGCACCGGCCTGCAGCTGCTCGACCTGTCGCTGGATGACTTCGCCGGCCTCGAGGGCTGCAACGAGATGCTCAACATCTCGCGGCCCGACGCTGTCGAGGCGCTGCATGAGTCGTACCTCGCCGCCGGCGCGGACGTCGTCTTGACAAACACGTTCGGCGGATCGTCGCTGACGTTGGGCGAGTACGAACTTGAAGCGCGGACGCGGGAGATCAACCGAGAGTCCGCGCGGATCGCTCGGCGCGTCGCCGACCGATTTACGACCGCAGCGCAGCCGCGCTATGTGTTTGGCTCGCTGGGGCCGGGCACCAAGCTGCCTTCGCTCGGTCAGGTCGGATTCGACGAGCTCCACGCGGCGTATCTCGAGCAGGCGCGCGGTCTGATCGACGGCGGCGTCGATGCGCTGTTGGTTGAGACGGTCTACGACCTGTTACAGGGCAAGGCGGCGATCCTCGCCTGTCACGATGCGTTAGCTGAGTTCCAACGTGATCTACCGCTCTATGCGACCGTGACGATCGAAACCACCGGTCAGATGTTGGTCGGCAGCGAGATCGGGGCGGCGTTGACGGCGCTCGCGCCGCTCGGACTGGACGGCGTCGGGCTCAACTGCGCGACTGGTCCTGACTTGATGCACGAGCCGCTGCGTTACCTGTCAGGCGCCGCGTCGACGACGCTGCTCTGTTCGCCCAACGCGGGACTGCCGCGCACCGAGGATGGGCAAATGATCTACGATTTGACGCCCTCCGAACTTGCTGAGGCGCATCGAACGTTTGTCAGCGAGTACGGCGTCGGCATCGTCGGCGGGTGCTGTGGAACCGGCCCCGAACATGTGCGGGCCGTGCGTGAGGCTGTGGCGGGGCTGTCCCCGAAAGCGCGCGATCCGCAAGCCGAGCCGTCGGCCGCTTCGTTGTTCGTCGCTACTCCGTATCGGCAGGACGCATCGGTTCTGATTGTCGGAGAGCGAGCCAACGCCAATGGCTCGCGCCGCTTCAAGCGTCTGTTGCAGAACGAGTCGTGGGACCAGATGGCGAACGTGATTCGCGACCAGGCTGCTGAGGGCGCGCACGTTGCCGATGTGTGCGTCGACTTCGTCGGCCGCGACGGCGCTCCTGATATGGCTGAACTCGTTGCACTCGCGCGCGGGTTGTCGACGTTGCCGCTGATGCTCGACTCGACCGAGCCGGCCGTGCTCGAGGCCGGACTCAAGCAGCTCGGCGGCAAGGCGATCGTCAACTCGATCAACCTCGAAGACGGCGGCCAACGACTGGACCAAACGTTGTCGGCGGCGATCCGATTCGGCGCCGGCGTGGTCGCGCTCGCGATCGATGAGCAGGGCCAGGCGCGTACCTGCGATCGGAAGCTGGAGATCGTCCGTCGCCTGTACCAAATCGCGACTGAGGACTACGGTCTCGCGCCCGAGGACTTGTTCTTCGATGCGCTCACCCTGCCGGTCAGTACGGGACAGGAAGACTTGCGGCGAGATGGGCTCGAAACGCTCAACGCGGTCGAGGCGATCTCGCGTGAGTTCCCTCGGGCGCAGACGATCCTCGGGATCTCAAACATTTCGTTTGGTCTCAACGCAGCGGCGAGGCAAGTGCTGAACTCGGTGTTCATGCACGACGCGGTCGAGCGCGGGCTCAAGGCGGCGATCGTGCATGCGGCGCAGATCCTGCCGATTCACCGCATCCCCGACGAGCAGCTCGATGCCGGGCGACGTCTGATCCACGACGACTGGATCGACGGTCCGGATGGACCGATCGATCCGCTGCCGGCGTTCATGGCGCTGTTCGACGATCAGCAGGCGACGACGCAAGCGCGCGAGGGTCTCGACGACCTGCCGCTCGAAGCGCGGTTGCATCGACGGATCGTCGACGGCCAGCGTGAGGGTCTGGAAGCGGACCTGGACGAGGCGCTGCGCGCGCGCGCAGCGATTCCGATCATCAACGACTTGCTCCTGCCGGCGATGCAAGAGGTCGGCGACCTGTTCGGCGCGGGCGACATGCAGCTGCCCTTTGTGCTGCAGTCGGCTGAGACGATGAAGCGAGCGGTGGCGCATCTCGAGCCGCATATGGATCGGCTCGATGCGACCAGCAAGGGTTCGATCGTGCTCGCCACGGTCCGCGGCGACGTGCATGACATTGGCAAGAACCTGGTCGAGATCATCCTTTCCAACAATGGCTTCACGACGATCAATCTCGGGATCAAACAACCGATCGCCAACGTGATCGAGGCCGCGCTCGAACACGACGTCGACGCCATCGGCCTGTCGGGATTGCTGGTCAAGTCGACGCTGGTGATGAAGGAAGACCTGGAGGAGCTCAATCGTCGCGAGCTGGCCGATCGATGGCCGGTGCTGCTGGGCGGCGCGGCGCTGACGCGCAAGTACGTCGAATGGGACCTGCGCAACACGTTCCAGGGCGAGGTGTTCTACGGGCAAGACGCGTTTGACGGCCTGCGGATCATGAATGCTCTGAGCGACGGCCAACGGTTGGACAGCTCGCCGGTCGAGCCGGTCGCGACGCCATCTCCGATGTCGAGGTCGGCGGGGTCGGCGACCGCGACCGCTGTGAAGCCGTCCTTGACGCCGGCGGCGATGATCCCGGTTGCTCCGTTCTGGGGCACGCGAGTGATCCGCGGCTTGCCGTTGACGGAGATCTACCCCTACATCAACCGCACCGCGCTGCTGCGCGGTCAGTGGGGATTCAAGGGTCAGGACGCAGAGACGTCGGCTCTGGCCGAGCTGGCCTTGGCCGAGATGCAGCAGCAGGCGCTGCGCGAGGGCGTGCTGGAACCGGCCGTGGTCTACGGCTACTTCCCGGCTCAGTCTGACGGTGACGATCTGATTGTGTACGAGCCTGACGACTCAGGCCGCCCGGCGGCGCGTTTCAGCTTTCCGCGCCAACAAGGCAAGCAGGGACGCTGTTTGGCCGACTACTTCCGCTCGGTCGATTCGGGCGAGATAGATGTGCTCGGTTGTCACGTCGTGACAATGGGCGGGCGCGTGGGCGACTACGCGCAGGAGCTGTATGCCGCCGATCGCTATCAGGACTATCTCTATTGGCACGGCTTCGGCGTGGAGATAGCAGAGGCGCTGGCCGAGTACTGGCACCGTCGTATCAGGCAGGAACTGGCAATCGACGGTTCGGACGCGGCCACGCCCGAGGAGTTGTTCAAGACCAACTACCAGGGCGCTCGATACTCATTCGGCTATCCGGCCTGTCCAAATCTGGAGGACCAGGCGCTGCTCTGGCGGCTGATGCAACCGGAGCGGATCGGCGTCACGTTAAGTGACGAGTTTCAAATGCATCCCGAGCAATCGACGTCGGCGTTGATCGTCCATCATCCAGAAGCGCGATACTTCAGCATCTAGACAGCGTCGGCGCATCGAGTCTGTCGGTGGCGCCGTTGGATGCTCATTTCACAGGCTGGGCAGTAGGCTGCATTCGGTCGCGCACTGCGTCAATTGGCGGATGCGGACCGTGAGGTTGAACGACAACGATGGCTGATCTCTTCCGACCACGTTGGCGCGATGGCGACGATCCGTTTCGGCGGATGGTCGTGCAGACGACCATGCGGTTCGTGGAGATCGAGGCGGCCGGCGGCATCGTCTTGGTCATCGCCGCCGGCGTGGCGTTGCTCTGGGCCAACATTGATTACCACTCATATGACTCGTTCTGGCACGCGCACGTCAGTCTCGACCTGTCGATCTGGTCGTTCGATCAGTCCTTACAACACGTCGTCAACGATGTGCTGATGGTGATCTTTTTCCTTGTCGTGGGCGCCGAGATCAAGCGCGAAGTCACACATGGCGAGCTGCGGGATCCGCGACACGCGGCGCTGCCGATCATGGCTGCATTGGGCGGCATGATCGTACCGGCGGGGATCTACGCGATCTTCAACGCCGGCTCGGCCGGCGCCTCGGGTTGGGGCATTCCCGTCGCGACCGACATCGCGTTTGCATTAGGCGTACTGGCGCTCGTCGGCCGCGGCGTGCCGGTGCAGCTCAAGGTGTTTCTGCTCACCCTGGCCGTCGCCGACGACGTCGGCGGCATCCTGATCATCGCCATCTTCTACTCGGAGTCGATTCAGTACGAGTGGTTGCTGGGCATGGTCGGCGCAGTCGCGTTTCTGCTGCTCCTGCGGCAGTTGGGCTTTCGCCATCCAGGAGTGCACGCGATTGGCGGCGTCTTCCTCTGGTTGACGCTCTGGGAGGCGGGCGTGCATGCGACGCTCGCCGGCGTCATATTGGGATTGATCGTGCCCGCCAACGCGCTTTATGAGGGCCGCGGCGTTACTCGCCGGATCGACTACCTGTTGCAGCGGCTGCGCCACGTCCAGGACGATCCTGACCCCGTCGTTCGCGAGCATGACACGCACGAGACGTTGCGCAATCTCGAGCACATCTCGCGCGAAGGGGTCAGTCCATTGGAGCGACTGGAAGAGGCGATCGCGCCGATCTCAGCCTTCGTCGTGGTGCCGATTTTCGCGCTGGCGAACGCCGGCATTCACCTCACCGGCGACAGCATCAGCGCGGCGCTCAGCTCGGAGATCGCCTGGGGCGTGTTGGCCGGGCTGTTGCTGGGCAAGTTCTTCGGTGTGATGGCGGCATCGGCTGTGGCGATCCGCCTCGGGATCGCATTCAAGCCGCCCGAGTTGCGCTGGGGGCATCTTGGCGGCGCGGCGCTGCTGGCCGGCATCGGGTTTACGGTCGCGATTTTCATCGCCAACCTGAGCTTCGACGGCCCTGACTCGGCGATGCTGCTCGAAGACGCCAAGATTGGCATCTTCGCGGCATCGATCATCGCCGCAGTGTTTGGATTCGCGACGCTGCGGTCGCTGCGGAATCCGTCCTGAGCGCTCCCGTATCGGGGATGATGGTCCGTAGGTGCGCTACACTTTCTGCGGTTGAACGCCGCTCCAGAATTGACTGGCGCCGCCGTTCGCGTGCAATCGACGCCCCGTTGGCCTTATCGAGCGGGTGCGGGGATCTCAGAGGAGGCGGATTACGTGCAAGCGCTGAAATACGCCCGCGCCGAGAGCGTGGAAGAGGCGGTCAGCCTGTTGCAAGAAGGCGGCGATGGCGCCCGCCCGTTGGCTGGCGGTACCGATGTCATCGTGCAGGCGCGCGAGCGCACGCGCGACATCGAGCTGTTTGTCGACATCAAGCACATACCAGAGCTGGTCGGCATTGAGTACTCAGCCGACTCAGGACTGACCATCGGCGCCGCGACGCCGTGTCACCAGATTTACGGCAGCGAGACGATCCAGGAGCGGTACCCCGCCTTGGTCGACTCGACGTCGCTGATCGGCGGCACGGCGATTCAGGGTCGAGCGTCATTGGGCGGCAACCTGTGCAACTCGTCGCCGGCGGCGGACGGTATTCCGACGCTGATCGTGCTGGAGGCGCAGGTTGACATCGCCGGACCGAACGGACGACGCAGCGTGGCGGTCGAGGACTTCTGCACCGCTCCAGGTCGCAACGTCCTCGGCGCAGGCGAGTTCGTCGTCGCGCTGCGCTTCCCGGCGCCCGCCGAGGGTTCGGGCGCGCGATTCCTGCGCTTCATCCCGCGCAATGAAATGGACATCGCCGTCACCAACGCGGCCACGCAGCTGCGACTCGATGGCGCCGGTAACGTGACCTGGGCTCGAGTCGCGGTTGGCGCGGTGGCGCCGACGCCGCTGCTGGTCGCCGACGCGGCGGAGGCGCTGGTCGGTCAGGCGCTGAGCGAAGAGTCGATCGCCGCGGCCGCCGCGGCATCGAGCGCGGCCGCGACGCCAATCACCGACATGCGCGGCAGCATTCGCCAGCGGGTGCACCTCGCCGGCGTGCTGACTGAACGCACGATTCGTCAGGCCGCCGAGCGCGCCGCCTGACTCATTGGCCTGACTAAC
The DNA here is from genome assembly GCA_965221705.1 of Dehalococcoidia bacterium. Taxonomy (GTDB): domain Bacteria; phylum Chloroflexota; class Dehalococcoidia; order Bin125; family Bin125; genus Bin125. The sequence continues at coordinate 1,289,648 of OZ244908.1, read as the reverse complement.
TGGCCTGATGCACAGGCCTGACTAACTGGCCTGGATGACGAGCAGAAGCGGAAAGGGTTCAGCGATATGTCCTCAGAGCACATTGTCGTCAACTGCACGATCAACGGAGAGCAGCAGGTCTTCCTCGCCAACGTGCGTGACTCGCTGTTGGAGGCCTTGCGCGACCGGATTGGACTGACCGGCGCCAAGGAGGGTTGCAACAACGGCAACTGCGGCGCCTGTTGCGTCAATATGGATGGTCGCATCGTCAATAGCTGCCTGGTCATGGCGGCTGAGTGCGAAGGCGCGGAGATTCGAACGGTCGAAGGGCTCGCTGACGGCGATCAGCTGTCACCGTTGCAAAACGCATTCCTCGAACAAGCCGCGCTGCAATGCGGCATTTGCACACCGGGATTCCTCGTCGCCGCCGAGGCGCTGCTGGAACAGAACCCCGACCCGTCGGAGCATGAGATCCGCTACTGGTTGGCGGGCAACCTCTGCCGCTGCACGGGTTACGACAAGATCATCAAGGCCGTCCAACACGCGGCCGGTCAGAGCGTCGTCTAATCGCGCCTGAGCGCACACGAGACGAGAAAGGACACGTCGCATGGTTACGGCACAATCCAAAGAGACTGAGCAGTACAACGTCATCGGCACGCGACCGATACGTCACGACGGCGTCGACAAGGTCACCGGCGCGGCGCAGTACGGCGCCGACCTGAGCCTGCCGGGCATGCTGGCCGGGCGCGTGCTGCGCAGCCCGCACGCGCACGCGCGGATCATCAGCATCGACACGTCCAAGGCCGAAGCGTTGGATGGCGTGCTCGCGGTGATCACCAACGCCGACTTCCCGCGCGCCTCGGATGAGGTGATCGACACCGGCGAAGGCACGGCGCAGCTCAACTGGGTGCTCGACAACGTGATCGCCTCGGACAAGGTGCTGTACAAGGGTCATGCGGTCGCCGCGGTGGCGGCGACCGATCACCACATCGCCGAGGACGCGCTGGAGTTGATCGAGGTCGAGTACGAGCAGCTGACGCCAATGCTCGACGTGCGCGACGCGATGGTCGATGGATCGCCGCTGCTGCACGACAGTCTGCACACGGCCGAGATGGATGGCTCGAAGGGCGACAGCGCAAGCAACACGGCGTCGCATCTGCAGTTCACCAAGGGCGATCTCGACGCTGGCTTCGCTGAGGCCGACGTCGTGATCGAGCGCGAGTTTGAGACCTCAATGGCGCATCAGGGCTACATCGAGCCGCACAACGGCTCGGCCTATTGGCGCGCCGACGGGACGCTCGATGTCTGGACCTCGACGCAGGGCGCGTTTGTCGTGCGCGACTCGGTCGCGCCGTTGCTGCAGCTCTCACCGTCGCAGGTCAAGGTGACGCCGATGGAGATCGGCGGCGGCTTTGGCGGTAAGATTCCCGTCTACCTCGAGCCACTGGCGGCGCTGCTCTCGCAGAAGACCGGCCGGCCGGTCAAGCTGACCATGAACCGCGAGGAAGTGCTGCTCGCCACGGGCCCGACCTCGGGCACCTACATGCGCGTGCGCATGGGCGCTAAGCGCGACGGCACGCTGACCGCGGCCGATGTGCACCTCGCCTTTGAGGCGGGGGCCTACCCGGGCTCCCCGGTTGGCGCCGGCGCGATGTGCGCGCTCGCCCCGTACGACATTCCCAACCAGCGCATCGATGGCTATGACGTGGTCGTCAACAAGCCCAAGACCGCGGCCTACCGCGCGCCAGGCGCGCCGCAGTCAGAGTTCGCGACCGAGTCGGTGCTCAACGAGCTGGCCGAAGAGCTCGGCATCGATCCACTCGAGATTCGCCTCAAGAACGCCTGTGAAGAAGGCGCGCAGCGTGCGGACGGCTTCACCTACGGCGTCATTGGCAACGTCGAGTGCATGACCGCCGCGCAAGAGTCGCCGCACTGGCAGTCGGAGCTTGAGGGTCCCAACCGCGGTCGCGGCGTCGCCCAGGGATTCTGGTTCAACATCGGCTTCGAGTCGTCGGCCTACGCCCAGGTCAACGGCGACGGCACGGTTCCGCTGGTGCTCGGATCGACCGACATCGGCGGCACGCGCGCCTCGCTCGCGATGCAGCTCGCCGAGACGCTCGGCATCTCCGCGGAAGATGTTCGACCGCACGTCGTCGATACCAACTCAGTCGGCTACACCCAGGTCACCGGCGGCAGCCGCACGACCTTCGCCGGCGGATGGGCGGCATACGAGTGCGCAATGGACATCCGTCGGCAGATGGAGGAACGCGCGGCGGCGCTCTGGGAGTGCGACGCCTCGGACGTTACTTACGGCGATGACGCCATCATCCGCGGTCCCGCTGACGAGGACGGCAACGATCGGCAGTTCAGCTTCAAAGAGCTCGCCGGCCAGCTGGCCACGTCGGGCGGACACATCGTCGGCCGCGCCGACGTCAACAAGACCTCGAGCGGTCCCGCGTTTGCGACCCACATCGTCGATGTCGAGGTCGACCCCGACACGGGCAAGGTCGATGTGCTGCGCTACACAGCCGTCCAGGACGCCGGCACGGCGATTCACCCCGCGTATGTCGAAGGACAGATGCAGGGCGGCGTCGCCCAGGGCGTCGGCATGGCTCTGAACGAGGAGTACTACTACGACGAGTCTGGCGATCTGAAGAACGCCAGCTTGCTCGACTACCGCATGCCGACAGCGCTCGACCTGCCGATGATCGAGCCGATCATCGTCGAAGTCCCGAATCCGGGTCACCCGTACGGCGTGCGCGGTGTCGGCGAAGTGCCGATCATCCCGCCGGCGCCCGCGGTGCGCGCTGCGATCGCCAACGCGATCGGCGTGCACATGTCCGAGCTGCCGATGTCGCCCCGTGCGATCCTCGACGCGACTGTGCTCGAGGACGAATAACCGAGCGAGCGGGCGGCGGATGGTCACCGTCCTCATTCCTCAGCCGCTCAGGACGCTCACCAACGGTGAGGCAGTCCTGACGGCCGAGGGCGCCAATCTACGCGCCGTCGTCCGCGACCTCGCGCCACGCTATCCCGAGTTGGCTGAGCGTCTCGTCGACGGCGGGCGAATCGGCAGAGGCATTTCGCTCGCGATCAACGGCGATGTCGTCAGCACCGGGTTAATCACGAAGGTTCCCGACGGCGCCGAGATCGCCATCGTCCCCCAAATCAGCGGCGGCGCGTCGGAGCGCTAGCTGGACTCGTCTGTTTCCGTTGACGGCACGCCTGACGTCAGCACGGCGATTGATGCGGTGAAGCCGTGCAGGTAGTTCTCGCCGCCGACTGGACCGATTTCGCCGTTGCAGAAGAATCCTGCCGTCGGTACGGGACCGAACATTTCCGCCAGCGCTGACGCGTCGTGGTCAGGCTCGCCGAACAGCCCGCGGCCGCGTCCATTGCATGAACAGAGCAGCGCGCCGAGCACTTCTTCGTCGGCATCAAGGTCGTCGCGCAGATCAGACAGGCGGGTGCGTAGGTCGTCGTCGGCGGCCTGCGCATCGCGAAACTGGAACTGGAAGGTCTGGCCAACCCTGGGAATGGCGTTGATCGCCACGGCGCCCGACTCGCGGTCGGCGCCCATCACATTGCGGATCAAGAAGTCGCCGCGTTCGTGCGATTCCTGGTACTCGTTCATCGCCAAACCGACGAGCAGGTTGCGCACGGCGCGTTCGCGCGTCGAGTCGTCGACCTGGGAGAGCGTCTCTTGCAGCACCTCAAGGGCCGGTCGAGAGCCGAGCGACTTGATCGTGTTGGCCTCACACTCGGTGACGATCCACGGCTGTCCGAGCGGCTCTGCGCCCTGAGCCACGACAGGCCGCACCGACACGCCGCTCAGACCCATCATCGCCGCGCCGCCCATGAGCGCCTGTTCGTCGATGAAGACGGCGCAGCCTTGTTGCTGTTGATGCGAGGAGGCCATGCCGCCGAGCAGGACGATGTCGGGACGCAGCTGCTGCAGATGTGATACGAGCTGGTCAGTCATGATCGTGAAGGGGTTGCTGAACAACAGCCAGACATCGGGACCGTCTTGAACCGGCGCGAAGACATCGTCGGACATCGACTGCGGGTCGATCGCGATTGGCGTCAGCTCAGCCTCGGGCAGGGAGAGTCCCATGACGGCGATGGCGGAGCCTTCCTCGGCTTCGAGCGACGAACCAATCACGCTCTGTCCCGACGCGCCGATCAGATGTCGGGCGCCCGTCTGTTCTCGCAGCTGCTTGATGATCTCGACGTAGTGCTCGGCGTGGCGCGAATCGACGAAAACCAGCAGCAGATCTGGCGCAGTGGTCAGGTCCATGCTCGACACGGCCGACGCGCAGGCCGCCCGCCAATCGGCCTCGATGCCGACGCCGGCTGATGCGCTGCTCGTCGCCGTCTGGACTGTTGCCTGTCCGGGACCGCTTGACCGTCGCAAAGCGCCACTGGATGTTGACGACTGATTGGACATAACGCGCGCCAGTTCGTTTAGACAGTTATCTGCAAGTCAGCAGTTGTCAACTCACAGGCTACCCTGCGGACATGACGCAATGCGGCGACACGTCCAACTCGAGCGATCTCGTGGATGTCGCCGCTCATCATCATCTCGCGGACGACGAATTGGCCGAGATCGTCGAACTGGCGCGGTCGCTGGCGCAACGAGGCGGCGACATCCTGCTGGATCGTTTTCAGGCGTCGATTGAGATCTCATTCAAGGGGCAGAAGGCCAACGACCCCGTTACCGAGGTCGACCACGCCATCGAAGATTTGATTCGCTCGGAAGTCCACCAGCGATTCCCCACTCACGGCGTGTTGGGCGAAGAGCGCGACAACGGCGGCCCAAGCGACGCCGACGTCGTCTGGGTGATCGACCCGTTGGACGGCACCTCGAACTTCATCAACGGGATTGGGTGCTTCGCCTGCTCGATCGGCATCCTGCACCAGGGAACCCCCGTCGGCGGCGCGATGTGGGTGGCGTCGAATCGGCAACTGACGCCGGGCGTGTTTCACGCCCGCCGTGGTCAAGCTCTGATGCTCGACGACGAGGTGGTTGACACGGGACCGTCGGCACTGCAACCCGGCGCGCGATTGAGCACGATGCCGGCCGGGACAGTCGGCGTGACTGGTCCGGCGGGTCGGCGCTTCGGAATCGCGCGGACGTTCGGCAGCACGGCAAGCGAGCTGGCGCTGGCGGCCGAGGGATCAGTGCAGATGGCGCTGTTCGAGGGATCGCGGATTTGGGATGTTGCCGCCGGTGTCGCGCTCTGCATCGCCGCGGGACGCTCGGTGTACACCAGGTCTCGAGGCAGCGACGCTCCCTGGCGGCCCTTCACCAGATTCTGCGACCGACGCGACTTGCCGGTGTCGATGCAGCAGCTGCGCGGGTGGAGTGATCCGCTGGTCGCCGGAGAGTCGGGACTACTGCCCGAATCGGCAAGGGACCTGGGACGTGAACAAGGTGTCGCCGCGACGGCTCGTCGGGCGGCGGTCAAGAGCGTCAAGCGGGCGTTTCCGAATTTGCCTCTGCCGTCGTATCCATAGCGCGCGGTCAGGCGTGCACGACGGGCAGGACCTCATCCAACAACCGTTCGGTCTGATACATGATCGCGTCGTCGCCGCGATCCAGCGGGCGCATGATGAACTTGCTGATGCCCGCGGCGCGATACTCGTTGACTCGGCGCAGGATGTCGTCCGCGTCGCCGACGGCGAGATATGTATCAGGATCAATCTCGGGCAGACGACGCTTGAGTCCCGCAATCGTCGCCTGGACGTCAGGGTCGTCCCAGGAACCGAAGTGATAGCCGAAGCCGGCGCCGAAGTGGTCGGGTTCGTAGTCGGTGCGGCCGGCCTCAGCGAGCGCGGCTTTGATCTGATCGACGACCGGCTTGACCTGGTGCGCTGACTGAATTCCGGCGACCCAACCTGTCCCGATCCGCGCCGTGCGACGGATCGCCGCCTTGCTAGCGCCGCCGATCCAGAGCGGCAACGGACTCTGCACCGGTCGCGGCGAGATCGTCGCGTTGTCGTACTGGAAGTGCTCGCCGCGGTAGGTCACCGCCTCCTCGTTCCAGAGTCGATTGATGACATCGAGCATTTCGTCAGCGATCGATCCGCGACCGCGCAAGGTTCGATTCGTCACGCGCCACTCGGGAGCGATCGGTCCGCCGACGCCGAAGGCGGGCAGCATTCGGCCATTTGAGAGGAAGTCGATGGTCGCGCACTGTTTGGCCAGGACGAGTGGATCGCGGAAGCCGACGACGACGACGTTCATACCGAACTTGAGCCGTTCCGTCCGCGACGCGAGCGCGGCCATGAACGTCATCGACTCGAGAATCGGTTCGGTCGAGATCAGCCGATCGGTCTGCCAGATCGAATCAACGTCGCGTTCCTCGCAGAGGTCGATCCAGCGCCACATCGTGGCGACGTCGGAGAAGGGGAAGTTGGCCAATCCCATACCGATTTTGTCGCTCATGGTTGATTCCTCTCGGCGGACGTCTGCTGTTACGGCCTCAGGCTAAACGGTGGATACCGGTCGGTGATCAGCAGGAAGCCGTACGCGCTGTTCCTGAGCCAATAGCGTCCAACGCCGACGACGAAGTTGAACAGCGGACGTGGATACCTGCCAGTCAGCAGAATCGCGAACCAGGCGATGATGACTGCCACAACTCCGGCGACGGCCAACACGGCGCCGACGATGTAGTGGGGGACTAAGAGCAGCCATTTGATCATCGGCAGGTAGCGATTGAGCTGCTCGGCGTCGGGATAGTCGAGCTCAAGATGAACCGACTGTTCCTCATCGGTCGACGGATACTTGTCGGCGAGGAGCTCGAAGTAGGCGCCGATCCGGTACTGAAATCGGGTCAACTCGAGCAGGAAGTCGAACCACCAGCGCGGATACTTGCGGCGGAAGAGCAGCACCAGCACGAGTGGCAGAAAGAACGCGGCGCCAAGCCAACCCGAGGCGGCGTCGCCATCAATCATTCCCTCAGCCGCCAGGGAGAGCGCCACTGGTGGCGCAATCGGCATCAGCGCCAAGAGAATCCAGATCGGGATGCTGAAGGGGATGCGCAGCAGCGTGCTGACTCGGTCGAGCGACTCTGGATAGTCGATCTCGAGTCGGGCGGGATACGAGGCTGGTTGACGCTCCATCTTGATCCTCCGATGCCAGTTACTCGCCGAGATGCATTGGACGCTGCCAGATGCCGACGTCCCAATACTGATCAAACTTACGGCCGCACTGCTTCCAGACGCCCGACAGTGTGTATCCGCGACTCTCGGTGAGCGCGACTGAGGCGTCGTTGGGCAACGTGATCAGCGCGAACAGCTGGTGCAGGTCGTCGACCTTGAGCAACTCCTGGTACAGCGCGTCCCACAGGCGCGTGCCGAGGCCGCGTCCGACTTCTCCCGGCAAGAGATAGACGCTTGTCGCCACGCTGCTGCGATACGCGGCTTTGGGATACAAAGGGCTTGAGTATGAGTGGCCGACGATGCGGCCGTCGGGCTCACAGGCGACCATCACCCGATACGGACCGCTGGACGAGTAGCCGGCGAACCACGCCCGCTTGGCTTCGACCGTGTGCGGCGCCAGATCGAAGGTCGCGGCAGTGTTGATGATGTAATGGTTGTACAGCTCGGCGAGCTGGGGCACGTCATCATCGACGGCCGCGCGGATGATGATCTCGTCACTCATAATGTCATCCAATGGCCCCAATACGCGAAGCGGCGGATCATGCGATCCGCCGCCAGCGTACGTGAGCGTAGGTTGAAGCGGTTAGCCGAACATGCCGCTGCGTTCGAGCGCCGGTCGGAAGACGCGCTCCATTTCCTCGGCGGCGCGCTCGACCGACCACATCTCGTTGCCTGAGAGCTGTCGAATCAACTCGTACTGGCTGTAGAGGCCGATGTCGTAACCCATGGCCGAAATCACCTGGCCATTGAGCCAGTCGGACGCCTCGGAGGCCATGTAGACGATCGGCACGGCGACGTTGGCCGGCGAGCGGCGCGGGTCGACGATGTTCTCCGAGTCGTCCATGGCGCGTCGCCGACGGTCCTCGGGCACGGTGTCGGTCATGCGCGTTGATGCGCCGGGGCCGATCGCGTTTGACGTGACGCCGTAGCGTCCCAGCGCGTTGGCGCAGCTGTAGGTGAAGCCAACGATGCCGAGCTTGGCGGCGGCGTAGTTGGGCTGACCGGGCGCTCCGTGGAGCCCGGATCCCGAGGTGAAGTTGATCAGCCGGTAGTGGCCCTCGCGATTGGCGCGCCAGTAGATCGAGGCGTACTTGCTCGTGTTGAACGTGCCCTTCATGTGCACGTCAACGACGGCGTCCCACTCGGCCTCGGTCATGTTGAAGACCATACGGTCGCGCAGGATGCCGGCGACGTTGACCAGGACGTCGAGTCTGCCGTACTCGTCAAGCGCTTGCTGGATGATGCCTTCGGCGGCGTCATAATCGGCGACCGATGCGTAGTTCGCGACGGCGTTGCCGCCGGCGTCGCGGATTGAAGCGACGACCTCGTCGGCCGGGCCCGCCTCAGCGCCTGCGCCGTCGACTGAGCCGCCGAGGTCGTTGACGACCACCTTGGCGCCGTTGGCGGCGAACAGCTTGGCGATCTCAGCGCCGATGCCTCGACCGGCGCCGGTCACGATCGCGACGCGATTATCAAGCATTCCCATGATCCTGGTTCCTTCCTCAGTCCCCGATGTCGACCTAGCCGAAGAAGCCGCCGCCCGAGACGGCTGGCTTGAACAGCTCTTCGATCTGCTGGGCCGCGCCTTCCGGGGTCCAGCGCTCGGTGCCGCGCACCTGGCGAATCACGGCCGGCTTGTTGAATAGCTGCAGCTCGTAACCCGACGCGCCGACGATCTGGCCGGTGAGCCAGTCGGACTCTTCGGAGGCGATGTAGACCAGCGGCACGGCGACGTTGGCCGGCGAGCGCTGCGGGTCCTCTTCGGACGAGTCGCCGACGCTGCCTGCGCTGCGTCGCTCTTCCGGCACGGTGTCGGTCATGCGCGTCGACGCGCCCGGCGAGATCGCGTTGGCGGTCGCGCCGTAACGTCCCAGCGCGTTGGCGCAGCTGTAGGTGAAGCCGACGATGCCCATCTTGGCGGCGGCGTAGTTGGGTTGGCCAGGCGCACCGAAGATACCCGAGACCGACGAGAAGTTGATCAGTCGGTAGTGTCCCTTGCGCTCGGCGCGCCAGTGGATCGACGCGTACTTGGTCAGGTTGAAGTGACCCTTCATGTGCACCGCGACGACGGCGTCCCACTCGGCCTCGGTCATGTTGAAGACCATGCGGTCGCGCAGGATGCCGGCCGTGTTGACGACGATGTCGAGGTCGCCGAAGTTCTCCAACGCGTCCTTGACGATTCCCTCGGCTGCATCGTAGTCGGCGACTGACGAGTAGTTGGCGACGGCTTCGCCGCCAGCGTTTCGGATCTCGGCCACAACCTGGTCAGCCGGCGCGGCGGCCGCGCCCGACCCGTCGACGGCGCCGCCGAGGTCGTTGACGACGACCTTGGCGCCCTCTGAGGCGAACAGCTTGGCAGTCTCCGCGCCGATTCCGCGTCCCGCGCCGGTGACGATCGCCACACGGCCATCAAGCATTCCCATGAGTGGTGTCCTCTCTGTCCGCCCGTCGAACACAGTCAACGGGCGGAATCTTGCTTATCTGGTCACAGTTGCGCACAGGTTATCACCGCGCCTGCCTAGGGCAGGCGACGCCATAATCCTGAGTCGATGGCGAGGGGCGGGCGCTTGAGTCAGTGTCGAGGTCCGCGTCGGTTGGGGTCGGGCGCGGTATCGATCGTGTCGTGGCTGGTCGGCGTCTGACGCACGACCGGTTCGTAGAGTCCAAGCTGCGGCGGTCCCTGCAAGACGCCGGCGAGGGTGCCTTGCGCGTGCGATTTGCGGAAGGCGTCCGACTGGGTCCAGGCGTGGAACGCGGCGGCGTCCTCCCACGCGGAGTACGAGATGTAGTCGCCGGGTTCCGCCCCGCGCAAGAGCATGAATTGGACAAAGCCGGGCACGTCCTGCAGGTAGGTCTCGCGCTCTTTCCAGATCGATTCCCACTCGGTCTCGCGTTCGACGTTGACTCGGAAGCGGTTCATGGCGATGTACATGGCGAGCTCCTCGCAGCTGCACGCTGGCGGAATGGGACGGCGGGCGTGGATCGCGGGCGCTTCCGCCCCGCAACCTGCTGCGCAGCGCCTAAGCTGATTCTAGATGAGACGCCGACTCGCAGTCCTCGCATCGCTGACTATCGCGGTCGCCATCGCCGTGCTGCTGCGGACAGCGTCAAGCGGGTTCGAATCAACCGCAACGGTCAACATTGAGCGACAAGAGGCGCACCGCTTCGCTTCGGTCGCGGCGGCGTGGTCCGCGCAAGACTGCACGATTGTCAACGAGCGGGCGCCGTCGATGACGTCGGGCGAGGCCATGTCGCCGTCGCCGCTATCGACCGGCGCGACCGGAGATGACTTCGCATTGAGGGCGAACGATCGAGCGATCGCGCCTCGGGCGGCGCCACAGTTCTCGTTTCCCACTTCAGGCGCGCACTTCTCCCGTTACTGGGCGCGACCACCGCCGGAGTCTGCTTGATTGGTCTGCTGACGACCCGACTCTGAGCGGTGTGCGACGAGTGAGCTGGCGCTGAGCTCGCAATTGGCGCACTGCATCGACCTGATGAAAGTGTGATCTCGTGAAACTCCTGCTCTGGATTGTGGGCTTGGCGTTCGCGGCGGCGACGGTGGGCGCCTGCGCGACTTCGTCCGACAGTGACATTGACGACTTGCGCTCTGACGTCGCGCGCATCGATGAGCGGCTTCAGCGTTCGCAGATACTCGCGGCGCTCGAGCCGCTCGATCCGCTCGGCTACCACGAGCTCGACTTCGTCGTGCGCATTGAGCAGCGCATTCCCGCCGACGCGGTGATCTGGGCGACGCGGGCGCGTGAAGCGCTTGACTGGGTTGACTGGCCGTCGGAGTTGAGCGAGCACGTGTCGCAGTACAGCGATTGGCTGGACTCCTTGCTGACGGCGTTCCGCGCCGACGATGCGCGAGCGGCGGCAGAACCGTCGCGGATCGTGCACGCGCTGGCGCACACGTTCGAGGCGACGCTCGAATCCTGGCTCGATCGCGAATCACTGCCCGCGGTGCCGGCGCTGGCTGGTCTCGAACCGCCAGAGCACGACTCGCACGACTCGCACGGGTCGTCCGACTTGTCGATGGATCACGGAACGGCCGACGACTCAGGAAGCATGCGTCAGGACTCAAGCAGCGACCGCGGCTCCGACCCGGGCGGCAGTGATCACCAGCATGATTCCAGTAGCGACGACCATCAGTCCGACTCCAGCAGCAGCGACAGCCGGTCTGGTAGCTCGAGCAACGAAGACCATGGTTCAGACTCCAGCAGTGACGACCATCAGTCCGACTCGAGCAGCAGCGACCATCGGTCGGATTCAAGTAGCAGCGGGAGCCGCTACGACGATGACTCCTACGACGACCGTGACGACGACCGGTATGACGATGATTACTACGAGGAGTACTGCGACGACTACTACGACGATGATGATCGCTATGACGATGACGACGACGACCGTTATGACGATGACTACTACGAGGAGTACTGCGACGACGACCATGACGACCATGACGACGATGACTACGACGACTAGCCGCCGGCGTTTCGTCGCCCTCGGCCTGTTGTTCGCGGCGCTCTGTGGCGCGTTCACGACCTCGAGCGCATCGGCGCATGCGGCCTATGAGTCGTCCTCGCCCGAACTCGGTGAGGTGCTGGACGAGGCGCCGTCGGAGATCAGCCTTCGTTTCACACAGGAGTTGTTTCGTCGCGAGGACGCCAACACGATGACCTTGCGACACGTGGAGAGCGACGCTGAGGTCGAGCTAGGTCCACCGCTGATCAGTAACGATGATCGGCATGTCATGCGCGCGCCAATCAGAGGCGAAGTTGCGTTTGGTCGCTATCTCGTCAGCTGGACCAATCTGTCCGCTGAAGACGGAGATGCAGACCGAGGCTCCTACAGCTTCTATGTCGGTCGCGACCCGTCGCCCGCCGAGATTGCTGAAGACCGCGAGCTCGCCGCCTCGCTGCTCGTGGTCTATCCAGGTGACCAAGAGCAGGGTCAGGAATCGATCGAATCCAACAACCAAGCGTCGCCAACCGTCGTCACGGTGGCGCGCTCGGACGATGGGACTCAGGCGTCGATAGGCGTCGGGCCGATCGTCTGGCTGGCTGTTGGCGCGGTCGCCTTGGTAGTAATCATTGGAGCGCTGGGCTATGAGCTCGGTACGCGGCGTCGAGCCGCCTGATGCGTAGGGGATTCGTCGGTCTCGCAGTGCTGTTCGCGGTCGGCCTGACCGCGTGCGGCGCCGAGGACTCTTCCAACTCCGGTGAGCTGCGTATTCCGGCGCCTGGCACGATGGTCTTCACGGCCGGAGTCGACCTATGGATCCAGGACGACGACGGCGCTCGATTGCTGATCGCCGCGCCGCAAGATCAACAGCTCTTGCATCCGGCGATCTCGCCCGACGGCCTCTGGGTGGCCTACATCGTCTTTCATCTCACAGCGGGCGAGGACACGACGATCGGAACCGATGTCGCCCGCGCTCGACTGGACGACCCGCAACCGGAGACACTGGTCAGACACACACGACAGGCCGAGTTCCTCTGGTACCCGCGCTGGTCGCCCGACGGTGGCTCGCTGATCTTCACACATGACGCGGGAGAGCTCGACGTGCGGATCGTTCTCCTGGAGTTGGCTGAGCGCGAGCTGACAGTCTTGCGATCAGACGCCCGCGACGCCGACATCTCACCGGATGGTCAGTCGTTGGTCTTCATCAACGCGCCGTTCAGCGGTGATCCGCATTTGATGACTCATGAACTCAGCAGCGGCGAGGAGCGAGCGCTGGATCCTGACCGGTCCTGGCAGCCGCGGCCGTTTCGCATTCCCAGGTATTCGGCCGATGGCCGTTCGGTGATTTTCGCCGCTGGGCAAAACTTGCCCGAGGTATCTACGAATGCCATCGCGGCCGCGCGACGAAACGGACCTGAGGACATCTGGAGCGTTGACCTCGACAGCGGCGAGCTGACGCAGCTCGCAGCGGTCGGAGAGGATCAGCCCGACTTCGCGCTCTCTGACGACGGACGGCACGTGTTGATTCTCGGGGCGTTCGGCGTGTATTTGGTCGCTACGCCGCCAACCGATCCACCGTTCGCCATCGCGCCAGGTGAGTTCCATGGCAGCATCGACTGGCACGGCGTCGTCAGCGACGAGGCCTGGTCGGCGGTCCGTGAGTCGGTACTCGAGCGTTGAGACAAGTCCCCGTGAACCGCAGAGTCGCGTCTGGTCTGTTCGTGATCGCTCTTGCGGCGGCGCTGGCGCTGGTCTGGGCGCGGGCCGAGACATCGGCGCATGCGCTGCTCGCTCGCGCTGATCCGCCGATCAATGCGTCGCTGCGCGAGTCGCCGACGCGAATCACGATGTTCATGACCGAGCAACTACAGCGCAGCCACAGCTCGGTGCAGGTGCTCGACTCTTCCGGCGAGCGCCGCGACATCGGCGAGACCGAGTTCTCCGACGACGTGCCGACGCAAATGAGCGTACGAGTACTGCGGCTCGACCCAGGCGTCTACACGGTGGTCTGGGAGACGCTCTCAGAGGTTGACGGGCACACGTGGACCGGCTCGTACGTCTTCTCGGTCCTGCATCCCGATGGTTCAGCGCCAGCTGGCAGCGGCGTCGACATTGACCTCAGTCGACCCGGCCCTCCGGTCGCGGTCGACACCCTGATGAAGGCGATCGGCCTGTCGTCGCTCGTGGTGTTCGTCGGCGCACTCGTGATCGCGCTGCTGCTTCGGGGGTCGACCTTGATGCGCCTGTTGCCGCTCATGGCGGCGATGCTGGCGCTCGGCCTGATCGCAACTGCCTATGAGGCGATCGCGGCGGCGCTGCGACTGGGCGCCATCGGGTTCCTCGGCGATGTGCTGTTTGATACCCGCAATGGACTCTGGCTGCAGCAACGCTGGTACGCGTTGGTCGCGGCCACTGTAGTAATCAGCGCAGGACTGATTCGCGCTCAGACGTTCCCTGCGCGACCGTTGCTCGCGATGACTGGCTTGCTGTCGATCGTCTGGTTGGCCTCGGTCGCGGCGGTGTCGCACGGCGCGGCGATCGGTTCCGGCTGGATTTGGGGGACGCTGTTCGATTCGCTGCACCTGGCCGCGGCCGCGCTCTGGATCGGCGGATTGATCAGTCTGATCGTAGTTCTCAGGCGGCAATCCGAAGAACAGATCGAACGTGTTGACGCCGTGCGCCGATTCTCCATCCTGGCGGCGGTCTTGGTACCAATCTTGGCCGCTGCGGGGCTACTCTCGGCGTTGATCCAGATTCCCAACGTCAACGGGCTCGTCGAGACCGACTGGGGCGCCGCGTTCTTGGTCAAGGCGCTGACTCTGCTGGCGCTGTTCCTGGCAGCTGCGACGAACGCGTTCCTGCTTCGACCACGCGACGAAACGGCGGGCGGAGGCGACGTCGCGCTGGCCCGACGTTTCGGCCGGCTGATGCGAGTGGAGGCGGCGTTGGGCGTGGCGGTGATCGCCGCCTCGGCGACGTTGACTCAGTTGCCGTCGCCGGCGAGCGCGCAGCCGGAGGTCGAGCAGAAAGACAACACCGTCGTTGAACGGGTCGCTCGGGGCGATCTACTCGTCGAGCTCGAGATCTCGCCCAACCTGGTCGGGTTCAACACGTGGACGGCGACCATTGAAGGCGACGCCGAGAATCCGGTCGACGCCCTGCTATTGCGATTCCGCTACGCCGACCGCAGCGTCGGGCCCGTGACGGTCGCGACGACGCGGACTGATGATCAGCAGTTTCAGTTGGAAGGCGCCTACTTCGGACTGCCGGGCGACTGGACGGTCGAGATGGAGCTGCGTCGCGTTTCGGGAGACGACCTAATCGCGTCCGTCGAGACGAGCGTCGAGAGCGGCTATCAGGCCTCGCCCTTTGCCGCCGACAGCGGCGGCGCGCTCGGTTTGCCGCTGACGCAGATGGACTGGAACGGCGTCGGCGCATTGTGGGCGTTTGTGATCGGCGCTCTGGCCTGGATTCAGCGTCCGCGAGTTCGTCGACTCTGGGGCGCGCGCGGGGGCGACGCCGCCCTCGTCTCG
This sequence comes from Dehalococcoidia bacterium, assembly GCA_965221705.1. Taxonomy (GTDB): domain Bacteria; phylum Chloroflexota; class Dehalococcoidia; order Bin125; family Bin125; genus Bin125. Next base: position 1,274,508 of record OZ244908.1, on the reverse strand, counting down.
GGCGTGCTTGGTCTGATCGTCGCCGTTGTGTTGTTGACGGGCTTGCACGTGGAACCGGGTCGCACGTTGGCCAATCCGGTCGAGCTCACCGCCGAATCGGTGCTACGGGGAGAGGCGTTGTTCGCCGCCAACTGCGTTTCTTGTCACGGCGAGCTTGGCGACGGCGACGGGCCGTTGGCCGCTTCATTGCCAGCGCCGCCGGCGAACTTTGTCGTCCATGTGCCGTTCCATCCCGACGGCGTGCTCTTCGCCTGGATCAGCGAGGGGATTCGCGGCACCGGAATGCCCGCCTGGTCGCCGCAACTGTCCGATCAGGAGCGTTGGGATTTGGTCAACTTCCTGCGGGATCAATTCGACGTCCCGATCGGTCGGTAACCCGATCCAAACTGGTAAGCTGGAGGGCACATCACATCGAGTCAGACGCTGCGACGGCGTCGAGCGAAAGTCGAGAGCAGATCAATGGTCACCGCAATCGAAAACCCAGGCCTCAACCTCGATTGGCTCAATCTCGAAACCGATGACGAGTTCGAGATCCAGACGGGTCGCAAGGGCGTGACGCTGCAGTCGATCAACCAGCGCATGGCCGGCGTTGACGACCTCGACCAGGCCGACGCGCGTTCGTTCGCGCCGCGCGGCATCGAGGCCGACCCGCGCTCGAACGCGCACGCTCGCCAGTACCGCGACAAGGGCGACGTCTGGTCCGAGTCGGCGATGCTGCTCTACGAAGAGGCGCTGCAGCGTCAGTGGTCATCGGCGCGTGACATCCCTTGGGACACGATCGGCGACCAGCCGGACGACATCGAGAAAGCGATGTGCACGCTGTGCACATTCCTCACCCAGGTCGAGTTCATCGCTGGCGATGTGCCCGGCCGCTTCCTCGAGACGGTGCATCCTGACTTCTTCGAGTCGCAGCTCTTCCTTGGCACGCAGCTGATGGACGAGGCGCGGCACCTCGACGTGTTCCGCAAGCGCGTGCTGGTCAATGGCGGCGGCATGTCGCCTGCCGGCCTCGGCGCGGTTGGACTGCTCGCTCTCGACGATTTCACCGAGATGACGGCGATCCTGCACCTGTTCGCTGAGGGACTGGTGCAGTCGCTCTTCCGCATGGGCGAGCTGATCGGCCAGAACGAGGCCGAGAAGCGCATCTTCCGCCTCTCCGCGCAGGACGAGTCGCGACACCTCGCGTTCGGCGTCACGCACACCAAGTACACCGTCGAGACGCAGCCCTGGCGCAAGGAAGAGCTGCACCACTACCTCGACATCAACGAGACCGTGCAGAACACACAGGCCGGCTTGACGACCAACCCGATCACCGGTGAGGCGCTGGCCGTGCTCGCCGGCGGCGGCATCGAGCACCTCGACGAGGGCTACAACCTGGTCATGTTGATGCGCAAAAAGCAGATCAACGAGTACTACCACCGTTTGCAGGTGGTCGGGCTCGGCGACCGCCTCGACCGCATGGCGCCCGAGTTGCGCGAGCTGATCACGGTCTAGGTCCGGCGTCGCCGCTTAGCGAAGACGCGGCAACGGTCGCAGGCGCCTCCGAGTCGAGAAAGACAGAAACCCATGCCGGCACTCTCCCCCGCCCAAAAGATGCGCGCCCAGGTGCGCGGATGGTCGAGCGAACTGATCGAGCGGGCGGAGCAATCCGCCGCCTCGGGCCGTCAGATCGACAACATCCTCAACATTTCGATTGAGCCCGAGCGCATCGCCGGTTGGCTCGACTTCATGGAGTCGCAGCCCGACCATCCCTTCACGCAGGCGCAGTTCATCATGTTCGAAGATGGCGGCGAGACCGGTCTGAAGCCGACGCCGTCAGAGGACGGCATGCGGCTCAGCGATGTCGACATCGGTTCGTACGGTCACGTGCCCGATGTCTGGAGCTACCGCAACGACCTGCCCCGCGGGACGCGTCCGGTGCCGGGCATGTACATGCCGGCGGGCTACGCCATCTACGACCGCGCTGAGATCTGGGCCGAGGGCGTCTCCGACCTGTACGAGGATGCGATTCGCGATCGCTGGGTGCCGGCGACTGACCTTGATTGGGATAACCGCGAGGAGCTCTCGCCAGAGGTTGAGCGCGCGACGGGCCAGATATGCGCGATCTACTCGACCTACGGCATCGCCGAGCAGAAGATCATCTCCAAGTGGCTCGAGGAGATTTCCTACGGCTTCCACGAGGTCAAGCTCTTCCTTGCGACGCAGGTCTACGACGCCGGCCGCAAGGTCGAAGCGCTGCGCAAGCGCGCGCTGCACGGCTCTGGCATCATCGGCAAGGCGCCGCTCTCCGACGTGTCTGAGTCGTGGTACAACGCCCTGACCTTCACCGACATGATGATCGCGCTCAACGTGGTCTACAAGTCTTACGAGGTGACGGCGTTCGAGTGCGCCACAGACTGGGCGCGATCGGACTTCGACCGCGATCTGTTTGCACGCCTCGCGACCGACAGCCATCGGCATCTCGAGTACGGACTCAAGCACCTTGAGTGGTACAACCGCTACGCCGAGCGCGCGGAGCTCGAGTTGCCGATCTTTTTCGTCAAGGCCGAAGGCGGACTGGCGTCCGAGATGGCGCAGTCTCCCCTTGAGCGCGAGGCGCTGGCCGTGCTCTACGCCGACGGCGTCGAGCGAATCGACACTGGCGTCGAAGCGCTGCGTAAGCTGCGCGAGAAGCAGTACCACGACTACCTCGAGCGGCTGCACCAGCACGGTGTCAACCGAATCGGAGAGACCGTCGGCATTCTTCCCCTGTCGACCCAGGATCCGTTGTTGCAGGCGCTGAATCCGGAAGCGCTGGTCGAAGGCGCGGCTGCGGGCGCGACCGCCACCGATCGCGACTAGTCGGCAGGCGACGCCGCCAGCGCTGCATCTGAGTCTCTCAGTCGTATCATCACCACCTGATGCCGACTGATATCACCCTGCACTACGAGATTGACGGGCCGCCTGATGGGCGGCCCGTTCTGTTGGTTCACGGGATCCTCTCCTGCCACGAACACTGGCAGCTCAATCTGCCTGCATTGCACGAGGCCGGATTCCGCACGCTCGCGATCAGCCTCTACGGTCACGGGCCGTCTCCCTCCCCGGAAGACGTGGACGCATATCGCCCCGACAGCTACGTCGAGCAGTTCAGCGCCATGCGCGAACTGCTCGGCGTCGATCGATGGTTCGTCATCGGTCAGTCGCTGGGCGCAGCGGTCACTCTCCACTATGCGATGTCGCGCCCCGACGAGGTGATCGCGCACGTCGTGACCAATTCGCATTCGGCCTTCAGCGATCACGAAGGCGTGCGCTCGCCCGAGGCGGCGCAAGAACGGGCGCAGCGAATGATCGACGGCGGCATTTCGGCCGTGATGGAGCATCCGCTCAACCCTCGCCGCGCCCGCGCGTTCGACGACGCCAACCGCGCACGTTTTGATGACGCCATGCTGCTCAGCACGCCGATCGGCATCGCGCGCACGATGATGTACACCTCGCCGCGTGAGTCGCTGCGCGAGCGTCTGACCCAGAATCCGGTCGAGACCCTGTTGATCGCCGGCGATCGTGAAGAGGCATTCTCGCCGCTTCGCGAGTGGGTGGAGTCACACGCGATGAACTTCGAAGTCGCGCGCGTCGACGGCTCGCATGCCGTCAACATCAGCGCCGCGGACGACTTCAATCGAATCGCCATACGATTCCTGGAGCGATTCACGTAACGGCCAACTGAGTTGGAGAGCGGCACGGTGGAAGCGGCAGTCGACTTTACGCCTCTGCTTCTGGTGAGTGTGTTGGCCGTGGCCGTACCGTTCGTCGCCTGGCGACTCACGGGCGGCCTCTTGCCGGCAGTCGTCGGCGAGGTATTGGTGGGGATCCTCTTTGGCGAGCCGCTGCTGGGCATCATCGACCGAGACAACGAGTGGCTCACATTCCTGGCGCTGTTCGGTTTCGCCTATCTGATGTTTCTGTCGGGGCTTGAGATCAACTTGGGCATGCTCGGGCAATCGCCCGGCCGACGCTGGTACGTTCCTCGAATCGCGTTGCGGCAACCGCTCGTGGCTGGGGTCATCATGTTGGCGTTGGTCGTCGGCGCAACCTATGGCGCGCTGGAGCTGACCCAACGAGCAGGCCTGATCGAGACATCGCAGATTCCGATCTTGTTGTTCATTCTGATCGCGACTGCCGTTGGCGTCGTCGTGCCCGTGCTCAAGGACCGCGCCGATCTGGGTCGCATGGGACAGTCGCTGTTGGTTGGCGGATTCCTGCTCGAGTTCGTCGCGATCGTGGGCGTGGGCGTCGTCTCGGCGCTCGAGCGAGAGGGGATCGGCTGGCGGATGGCCTTGCTCCTGGCAATACCGGCGACGCTCATTCTGTTGGTCTGGATGTCTCGCGTCGGCGCTCCCAGGCTGCCGATCATTCCGCGGACGTTGCATGAGCTCGCCCAGACGTCGTCGCAGCTCAAGATTCGCGCCTGTCTGGCGCTGCTGGTGATCTTTGTCGCCATGTCGCAAGTCGTCGGCACCGAGTTGGTGCTGGGCGCATTCATGGCCGGTCTGGCGGTGACGGTCGTCTCGCCGAAACACGGATCATCGCTGCGCGGCAAGCTCGACGCGCTCGGCTATGGCTTCTTCGTGCCGATCTTCTTCATTCACGCAGGCGCGACGCTGGAGCTGGGCGCCGTGTTTGAGTCGGTCGATTCGATCATTCTCGTTCCCGTGCTGTTGCTGATCGCATTCGCCACCAAGATGGCGCCGTCGATCATTGGTCTCGTTCCCGCCTGGGGGTGGAGGCACGGTCTGGCCGGAGGAGCGCTGCTCGGCGCGAACCTGTCGCTTGTGCTCGCCGCTGGCGCGATCGCCGACGAGCTCGGCCTGATTGATCACGGTCAGCATGGGGCGTTGCTGCTGATGGCGCTGCTGACGACCGTCCTGGCGCCGCTGCTCTTTTCGACACTCGCAGGTCGGCCGCCCGAACGAGAGGCTGGCCACACCTTGATCGTGGGCGGCGGTGAAGTCGCAGAGACGCTCGCCGAGCGGCTCGTAGCTTCGGGTCGAAGAGTTGTCGTCCTCGACCGCCATGCGCACGACCAAGGCCAGTGGGCTGCATTGGGGATCAGATCAGTCGTCGGCGATCCGCTCGATGGCGTGTCGCTCGTCGCAGTCAGTCTGGTGCGCGCCGACGTCGCGGTGATCGTCGACTTCGACGATTCCGAGCAGGTGATCGCCTACGCACAAGCGATGCGTGAACTGCATCCGTCGCTTCGCGTCGTCACCTGGATCTCCGAGCCGGACTCACAGTTTGAGCACTACGACATCGAGGCCTACTCGCTCGCCGACGTGACGGCGCTGGCGCTCGAGGAGGCGGTGCTCAGGCCAGGTCTACACGCAGCGCGCAGTCAACCCGAGTCGGGACTGATCGAGGTGACCGTGCTCAATCATGAGATGAACGGACAGACGCTGCGTCAGATCGAGTTCGAGGGTGACGTGCGCGTGTTGCTCGTGATGCGCCAGGGCGAGACGACGATCGCCAGCGGCGACACGGCGATCTTCCTGCACGACCGACTGACTCTCGCCGGCGACCCCGGAGATGTCGCCCTGATGGGCAACCGATTCCAAGAGACGGATCACCGGCGGTGGTTCATCGATGTCAGAGGATCGCGCGGCGACGGGAGACAGTAGCAGTCAGCCTGAGCGAGCTGTGTGCTCGGAGCCGATGCCGGCCAGATGTCCGAGATAGATCGGCACTAGCGGCAGCACGCAGGGGCTGATGAAGCTGACGAATCCGCCAGCGAAGGCGATGGCGGCTGAGCCGGCGTTGAGGTCGAGCATCTGAGTCGAGGAGCCGTCTGAACCGGCCAGTACGTCGACGCCGAAGCTGCCCAACGCCTCGTTGAGCACGACCACGCGATCGAGCGCGATCAGCATGCCGACGAAGACCAGCAGCACGCCGGAGACGACGCCAATCAGCGGCATCCAACGATTGAGCCTGCGCAGAAACTGCGTTGACGCGCCGAACGTCGCGCCGACCAACAGAAACGGAATCCCCAGACCGGCGGCGTAGCAGATCAGCAGGATGATCGCCTGAACGAGCGACGCCGAGTCGAGTGCGAGCACCAGTATGCCGGCCAGGATCGGTCCGACACAGGGCGTCCAGCCGACTGAGAACGCCACGCCGACGACGAGCGAGCGTCCGTAGTCGACTGCGGCGCGCGCTCTCGTTGCTGAAGCGCCGCCCGCAGTTGCGGGACCTCCAGGTCCGCCGACCTGAAAGCTGCGGTAGAGGAACGGAATCGTGATCACCTCGGCGAGGTGCAGCCCGAGAATCACCAGCATCACGCCCGCGACGCGCTGGAACCAGATCAATTCGTCCTGAAACGCCGAGCCGAGCGCTCCCAATAGCGCGCCCAACGCGACAAAGACGACGCTGAAACCGAGCACGAAGGCCGCGGCGTGCAGGAACACGACCCGACGCGCGGTGGGTTGCCCGGTTTCTGCAGTGGGAAGAGCGATGCTCATGACGTCAGTCTATGCCACACAGAGCTGCGACTGCCCAGACGACCGCCGTTACTCGTGTGAGACGCCGGCGTCTTCTTCGGCCGAGAGCAGCGTCGCCATAACCGAGAGATTGTCGTGGCCTCGGTTCTTGGCGCGATTGAGCATGTCGCTGGCGGCCGACGCCATCGGTGAGGGGATGCCTTGCTCACGCGCGACTTGCACCGCGAGCGAGACGTCTTTGGCGGCCCACTTGAGGAAGAACGATGGATCGTCGAAGTTGCGCTCGAGCAGCGTCGGCATGTTGCCGACATAGTTGCGCGCCGAGGCGACGCTCATCACTTCGTGCGCGCGATGCGGATCAAGCCCGGCCGCCTCGGCGATCACGGTCGCCTCGATCAGCACCTGTCCTGACGTGATGCCGACCATGTTGTTGATGATCTTGGTCAGCGCGCCCATACCGAGCTCGCCCATGTGGAAGACGTTGTTTCCAATGCACTCGAGCACGGGCTTGTACTTGTTGAAGGCCGCCTCGTCGCCGCCCACCATGACAGCCAGCGTCGCGTCGATTGCACCCTGCACGCCGTTCGACACTGGAGAGTCGAGGAACGTGACGCCTCGCTCGGCGGCGCGCTCGGCCAGCATCTGTACGGTCGAAGGCAGATTCGTCGACAGGTCAAAGCACACGAGTCCCGGCTCTGCGCCGTCGAGGATCCCGTCCTGACCTCGCAGCACTGCTGCGACCTCTGGCGGTCCCGGCAGCGATGTGAGCACGACCTCGGTCTGCGACGCCACTTCAGCCGGAGACTCAGCCCAAGTCGCGCCCAGTTCAATCAGGTTGGCGGCGTGCTCCTCGACCAGGTCGTGGACAACCACGCGGTGACCGCCCCTAATCACGTTTGCGCACATTGGATTGCCGATGTTGCCCACGCCAATGAATCCCACATCCGACATGTCGTCCTCCGTCAAAGACTTGCGCTGTCTTGATCAGGCTAGCGTCGAGGCGGCGGTATCCTGCGTCGGTGACTGAGCCAGCACGAGAGACTACGACAATCGAGTCGGCGCGCCGCGCCTTGGACGGCATTCGAGTGCTGGAGCACTCGCAGACGCCCGCGGCCGCGTACTGTGGTCGTCTCTTGAGCGGATTCGGCGCAGAGGTGACGCTGGTCGAGCCGCCGTCGGGCTCGTCGCTTCGTCGACGCGGTCCGTTTCGCGACGACGTGCCGGATGTCGAAGGCGGTGCGTCGCACCTGCACCTTAATCGAGGCAAAGAGTCGATCCAGCTCGATCTCGACTCAGCCGCTGGGAGACGGTTGCTCGACGAGCTGCTTGCGGAGTCGCATGTGCTCGTCGCCGACGATGGCGGCCCGTTCGACGCCGCGGCTGTACGCGACCGGCATCCGCACGCGCATGTCTGCGCAATCTCGCCGTATGGCTCGGAAGGGCCGAAGGCTGACTGGCTCGGCAGCGAACTGACGCTCTACGCGGCAGGCGGATATCTCCGCATCGGCGGCGAGCCAGAGCGCGAGCCCGTCAAAGCGTGGGGCGATCAGGGACACTTGCAGGCCGGCTTGCACTCGGCGTTGGGCATCGTCGCCGCGATCTTCGCCGACGCCGGCGGACAGCGAGTCGATACGGCGATCTTCGAGGCGCTCGCGTTTCTGCTCGGCGGTGGATACCAACACGCCTGGTTCTCCGACCGCGAACCAGTGCGCAACGGCGCGCGGCTGGTGGGCTTTGGCCCCGGACATCTGTATCCGTCGACGATCCGTCCCTGCGCCGATGGTTGGGTGCACGCTCACTGCAACAATCGCTATCCCGAGGCCATGGCGGTGTTGTTCGACGAACCGGAACTGGCGGCGCCGGAGTTGCTGGGGACGATGATGGGTCATGCCGACGAGATTGACGAGCTGATGGCGCCGATGCTGATGAGCACGCCGCGCCGCGACGTGGTTCAGCGGGCGCAGGAGCTGCGGATCCCGTTCACTGAGGTGCTGGCGCCTTCGGAGGTGCTCGCCGACGCCGACGGGCATCATGCTGCTCGCGACTTTTGGCGAACGACCCCGCATCCAGCAGCGGGCGAGTACCTCGCTCCTGGTCCGGCCGTGCGATTCGGCGTGAGCGAGTGGCGGGACGGCGTTGCGCCGCGTCTGGGCGAACACAACGATCGGGTAGGAGGCAGTGCTGAGCGAGTCCGTTGGAGGCGCGCCGGTGTTGCCTGAGCCAACGTTGACGCCGTACTCCAAATCGCCGCAACGACCGCTCGTAGGAATACGCGTACTCGATCTCACCACCGCGGTGGCCGGTCCGGTCGCATCGCTGCTTCTGGGCGCGCTCGGCGCGGAGGTGCTGCGCATCGAGACGCCCTGGGCGCGTCCCGCTCGACCAGCGTCGGCGCTGCCGCATCGCGGCGAGGGTCCCGATCAGCCCTGGAATCGCGAGGCGCGACTGAATGAGCTCGCCAACAGCAAGCGCTCGGTCGCGCTCAATCTGGCCACCGCTGAGGGTCGAGCAGTCTTTCTCGATCTCGTCGAGTGTTCGGACGTCGTGATCGAGAACTACTCGCCGCGCGTCATGGGCAATTTCGGACTTGAGTGGGATGCGTTGCGCGAGCGCAATCCGCAGATCATCTACGTCGCGATGCCCGCCTTTGGCAAGTCGGGACCCTGGCGCGACCGCATCTCGTACGGACCAGGGATCGATGCGATGAGCGGACTCTCGTGGCTGACCGGCTACGCCGATGGCGCGCCGCTCAAACCTGGCAACTTCTACTGCGACCAGAATGCGGGACTGCACGCGGCCGTCTCGACGGTCGTCGCTCTCATCGCGCGCTGCCGTGTCGGTGGACAAACCGTCGAACTGTCGATGCTTGAGGGTGAGCTGCAGCTGATCGGCGAAGCGCTGGTGGGACAACAGTTGTCAGGCCGCGAGCCGACGCGGATCGGCAACCAGCATTCCTCGGCCGCGCCGCACGGCGTCTATCCAACACAGCCCGTGCTGGACGATGCGGACTCGTGGATCGCCATCGCGTGCCGCAGCGATCAGGAGTGGCTCGCGTTACTCGAAGTCTGGCGGGACGATTCGATCAGGTCCGACAAACGCTTCGCGACGGGGCTGCGACGCTGGAAGCACCGCGCCGAACTGGACGCAATGCTGGCTAGCTGGACCATCGGATTCGATCCGATGGATCTCGCCGACCAACTGCAGCGAGCGGGTGCGCCCGCATCGCCGGTGATGGGCGCGCGCACGCTCTTGCGCGACGAGCAGGTGCTGGCGCGGCAATCGGTTGGCGGGCTGCCGCATCCGCAGGTCGGACTCTCGCCGGCGCCGCAGGCCGCCTTTCGACTCTCGCGCACGCCCGCGCCTCCGAAGAGCGCGGCGCCGCTCTTCGCTGTCGATACCGTGCCTGTGTTGCGCGACATCCTGGGATACTCAGATGAGCGAATCGCTGAACTGATCGATTCGGGCGCCGCGAGCGATCACCTGAGGCCGCGATGAGATGATGAAGAACCGATGAAGAGAGGTGTCGATGCCGATTCGTAAACCGTGGACCGAGCCCAGCGCCGAGTCGATCCGCGCCATCCCCGCTGTAGTCGGCGTGTATGAGTTGGCCGACGCGGAGGGCAACCTGCTCTACATCGGACAGGCGGGCGGGCGCGAGCCGTTTGGTCTGCGCACGCGGATCGCGTTGCACTTCGGCGGCGACGATCCAAATCCCGTCTTGCGCGACCGCGCCGCGCAGTTTCGTTGGGAGGCGAACCAGCAGTACACGACCAAGCGCCTCGAGATGCTGATGCAGTTCCAGCGCGACGAAGGCGTTGAGTGGCCGCCGGCCCATCCCGCCGGCGACTGGCGCGACACGCCGCAGCTCGGCAGACTGCGTCGATCACAACAGATTGGCTGAGGGGAGGTTCGTTGTGGAAGTCTTGATGAGCGAAGAGCAGCGGATGATCACGCAGGCGGTCAAACGCTTCGTGCGTGAGGAAGTGCAGCCGCTTGAGCGCGATCTCGATCCGGACGCCGTCGAGCTGCCGCCTGGCGAGCTCGACCGTCTCAAGGGCATCGTCCAGCAGATGGGTCTCTATCACATTGACGTGCCCGAGGAGTACGGCGGTCCAGGCCTTCCGTTGACCACGCGCGGACTGGTCGCCGAGGAAATGTCGCAGCATCGCGCCGGACTGTACTTGCCCTGTTACGGAGCGTTCGGCTCGGCGGGGCTGGCTCAACTGTACGCCGCCTCTGAGGATCAGAAGGAGCGTTATCTCTATCCGATGTTGCGCGGCGAGAAACGCGCGTTCTTCGGACTGACCGAGCCGTCGGGCGGCTCCGACCCCGCTCGCGCGATTCAGACGCGCGCAGTCAAGGACGGTGACGACTGGATTCTCAATGGCGCGAAGCTGTTCAGCTCGGGCGCCGATCGCGCCGACTTTGGGCTCGTCTTCGCGCGCACCGATCCGAGCAAGGGTCGACGAGGGATCTCGGCGTTTCTCGTCGACACAAACTCTCCGGGCTTCGAAGTGCGGCGCGTGGTGCACACGCTGCGCTCGGCGAACTACGGCACTGAGCTGTCCTTTGACGACGTTCGAGTGCCGGCGGCGAATCTCGTTGGCGAGGAGGGCGGGGGCTTCTCGCTGGCCAACGCCAATCTCACTCGACAGAGGATTCCCTATTCGGCAACTTGTATCGGGATCGCCGTGGCGGCACAGGAGCTGGCGATTTCGTACTCGCAACAGCGCGAGACCTTTGGCGCGCCGCTCGCTTCTCGACAGGCGATTCAATGGATGATCGTCGACAACGAGATCGACATTCGCACTGGTCGCATGATGTATCTCGCGGCGGCCGAAAAGGCAGAGCAGGACGAACTGTTCCGCTTCGAGGCGGCGATGGCCAAGCTGACGTCGACTGAGGGCGCGAGTCGGGTCGTCGATCGAGCGATTCAGATTCACGGCGGCATCGGCGTAACTAAAGATCTGCCGCTCGAGCGTTGGTATCGCGAGATGCGCATTCGCCGTATCGGCGAGGGGCCGTCGGAGGTGCAGCGGATCATCATGGCGCGCGACCTGCTCGGTCGCGGCAGCAGCTGAGTGCGCCCACGCCTACGTTTGCCCAGAGAGACGCAGTAGAGGAGACAGCTATGAGCGACATCATCGAAGTGGACGTCGACGGGGCGGTGCGCACGGTGACGTTGAATCGTCCCGAAAAGCGCAACGCGCTCAACAGCGAGATGCTGACCAGTCTGCACGCCGCCTTCTCGGGCGAGCCCGCGGCTGACGAACGCGTCGCCGTGATTCGCGCCAACGGCCCCGTCTTCTGCGCCGGCCTCGACTTGCGCGAGCGGGAGGAGGGGCTGCCGGGCGGCGATGTCTCGATCGAGCAGATGCTCGATGCGATCCAGCATTGGCCGCTGCCGGTCGTGGCGGTCGTACAGGGGGACGCGATCGCGGGCGGCAACGAGTTGGCCTTGCACTGCGACTTTGTCGTCGCCGACATTCAAGCGCGATTCGGCATGTCGCTCGCGCAGATCGGCCTCGCGCCGTCGTGGTTTCTGGCCAAGAAGCTGCTCGAAGTCGCCGGACCGGTCGCAACGCGCGAGATCCTGCTGCTCGGCGACCGTGTCCCAGCCTGGCGCATGCACGAGTGGGGCGTGATCTCGAGGGTCGCCGCGAGCGATGAGCTGGAAGAGTCGGCCAGCGCGGTCGTCGATCGGCTGAGCAAGAACGCACCACTGAGTCTGCGCGCGATGAAGGCGCTGATCGTGCGGGAAATGGACTTCCGCGATCACATTCAGCACGCTGACGTGGACGAGTTGGTCGCCAATGCGCGCAACTCCGCAGACGCGCGCGAGGGCATCAGAGCTCTATTCGAACGCCGCCCGCCAAACTTCGTCGGCGAGTAGCCGTTCGCCTAACCGCCGAGCGTCGGATCGCCGGGACGGCGGAAAGCGAAGCCGCCGTTGCCGCCGTCGAACGCGCCGTCGACCGTTTGGGCGGTCTGCGCCATTGTTTCGTTGACGGTCGGCAACACCAGCCTCGATGCGCGCTCGCCGCCGACGGACAGACTGAGCGTCGCCTCGTCGCCCTGCGTGGGTACGACGAGATTGTCTGCGTCGGCGCCGGCGATCGTGAGTCGCAATCGTTGACCTGCTCGCACGATGCACGACACCGGGTAGAGCTCCACCTGCAGCGACATCTGCTGGCCTGCCTCGACAGACGCCAGATCGGCTTTGCTCCAGCTGTGCCAGACCGGTCCTTCGTGACCGCCGGGATCGTTGCCGACTCGCCGATGCGCGAAGTTGAGGAATCCCTCGCTGAGATACGCAGCCGAGCCGTCCACATCGAGTTGCTCGAGCGTCACAACGACCGCGCCGCGATCGGAGTTAGTCGAGAGTTCCAATTCGACCGACGGCCAGCCGGTGACTTCCACGTCCTCACCGAGCGGTTCGCTCGTGAATGTGAGGCAGCCATTCGCGCGTTCGTTGAGATCGACCGTGTTGATGTACATGTCGTCGACGTAGTAACTGTGCCGACTGAGGGTGCCCAGACTGACGTCGTGATTGACGTTGTACTCGATCGAGTCGACTGCGTCCGGTCGCTGTATTGAGAGCTCGCCTGAAGCCGTCAGCCACTGCGACAGCGGTCGCGCCTCGGGCAACGGCAGTCTCGGAGCGGACTTCCATGCAGTGGCGCCGCTCGGTTCGCTTGCGCCGTAATGGACGGCAGGCTCGTCCATGACGCCGTTGTCGATGTCTTTGAGCCAGTAGTCGAACCAGCGCAACAGCTCGGGATCGCCGCCCTGACCGTGATTCCACGGTCCCACGATCAGCTTCTTGGGCACGTCGAGCCGATTGAAGGCGTCGATCAGGTAGCCGGGGAAGGTCAGGTCCCACCAGCCGGTAACGAGATAGGTCGGCACGCCGCTCTGGTTGATGATGTCGCACGACTCGAACCAGCCGCTGGCGAGGTCGCCGAGTCCGAGATCGGGTCGAGGACGGCGCCGACGCAGACCGTCGTAGGACGACATTCGCGTCACGTCGCGCGGGTCCATCTCCGAGAACGTTTCAACCCAGCGATAGGAGTCGGGCGAGCGCTGCGACTCGGCTTCGGATCGCATGGCTTCGCCATCGGGGCCGTCGACTGGCGCCGCGGGCTCGTTCTCGGACATGCCCTTATGCAGACGCTCCCAGACGCGGGCGAAGCTGCTGATCGCGAGTCCGCCGTCGACATAACACTGCGGCAGGCCTGGGTACTGCGGCGCGATGCACTTGAGTCCGCTTGGCTGATGCGCAGCGGTGAAGAACTGCATCATCCCCTCATACGAGATGCCGACCATACCGACGCGTCCCGACGACCAGGGCTGTTCGCAGATCCAGTCGACGACAGCGGCGACATCCTGGCCGGCGAGCCAGGAGTCGCCGTACTCAGCGCCGAACGACGCCCCGGTGCCGCGGATATCGACCGAGACAAAGCGGTAGCCGTGGTGGATGAGCTCTGTGGCGATGGGTCGCGTGTCGTACTGCGTGACGAGTTCGCCCGGTTCCTTGCCGCGCAGCTGCTCGGAGTAGCGCGCCGCCGTCCCGCTGGGCGAGTCGGCCCGATGCCAGGCGCGTCGATACGGCGTCGCATGCAACACCGTCGGCGACGAGCCGTCGAGCCGCTCTCCGGCGAGCGTTGGATGCAGCACATCGATCGCGATGCGGCAGCCGTCGCGCATCGGCAAGTACAGCGACTCGCGCTCGTATCCGTCTGCGACTGTTTCGGTAAAGCCCTCGTAAACGCCTAGCATCGAACGCTGATTGGACATGGTTCGGTTCCTGTCTGCTCCGCGCGCGGCGGCATGTTGCTTGAAACGGTCGTTACCCTCGTCCTGAGAATACCGATGCCCATGCGCGGAAGTGAGGTCTCGCCATGTCGACCGAGTTCGTCTCGACGCCGCAATCGTTGGATCAGGTCGACCTCACCTCTCCAGATGCGTTCAGCCGCGATGGGTACCCCTATGCGCATTGGGCCTACCTGCGGCGGCATGCGCCGGTCTACTGGTACGAGCGTCCCAACATCGCGCCGTTTTGGGCCGTGACCAAGTACCACGACATCCAACGCATCTCGCGCGATCCGATCACGTTCTCAAACAAGACCAACATCGTCGTCGGACCGGCGCCGTCCGAGGACGACGCGCGCATGCCGACGCATCATCTGCTCGAAATGGATCCGCCCGAGCACGCGGAGTATCGCTCGCTGGTCAACCGCCGCTTCACGCCTGGCGGTCTGCGCATGCTGGAAGACCGCATTGACCAGATTTCGGAGTCGATCGTCGATCGCGTGGCCGCGGAACTGGTGGATCAGATCTCGACGCGAGGACAGGCCGAGTTTGTCTCGGATGTCTCGGCGCGACTGCCGCTGACTGCGATCTGTGAGCTGCTCGGCGTGCCTCGCGAGCGCTGGGACGACGTCCATACCTGGACCAACGAAACCATCGGCGCCGGCGACCCGGAGTTTCAACGCGGGCGCACCCAGCAAGAAACGGCGATCGCAGGCGCGCAGGCGTTGTTCGGTTACTTCACGCAGCTGGCCGAGACCAAGCGAACAGAACCGGCAGACGACCTGATGACGACGCTCGTGCAGGCCGACCTGCATGGCGAGCCGCTCAACGACCTTGACATCCTCTCGTACGCATTCATCCTGATCCTGGGCGGCAACGAGACCACGCGCAACGCTACGTCGGGCGGTCTGCTGGCGTTGATCGAGCATCCCGACCAGATGCAGCTCTTGCGCGACGATCCGTCGCTGCTCGACTCGGCCGTGGAAGAGATCCTGCGCTGGACCTCGCCGATCGTTCACTTCGGCCGCATCGCGACCCGCGACACGGAGGTCGGCGGTCAGCCGATCACGGCGGGCGAGCGCGTGATGATGTGGTACCCGTCGGCCAACCGCGATGAGGACATCTTCGAGCGCCCTGGTCAGTTCGATGTTCGACGCGATCCCAACGAGCACCTCGCGTTTGGCGGGTTCGGCGAACACTTCTGTTTGGGGGCCAATCTGGCCAGACTCGAACTGCGCTCAATCTTTCGTCACGTGCTCGAACGGCTCGATGATTTCCGCCTCGACGGTGACGTCGAACGCCTGCGTTCGGGCTTCGTCGGAGGCATCAAGCGACTGCCGATCAGCTTCTCGACGCGCTGAACGCGTTCAGTCTCGATATCTTGAGGATGGACGGCGATCCGTTCCGCTGAGACGGGAGTAACCAATGACGACGATGACCAGCGCGCTCGACCAGATCGATCTCGTGACGCCCGAGCGCTACTCGGAACATGGCTATCCCTGGGACGATTGGGCGCTGCTGCGCCGCGAAGCGCCGGTCTACTGGTACGACCGACCCGGGGTAGGACCGTTCTGGGCGATCACCAAGTACGACGACATCCAACGCATCTCGCGTGATCCCGAGACCTTCATCAGCAGTCAACGACTCGTTGTGCGATCAGCCGGCTCGGGCGACGGCGGCGCCAACGATCCCAGCCTGACAATGCCCAACCTGATCAACATGGATCCGCCCGAGCACGGCAAGTACCGCTCGGCGGCCAACCGACGCTTCTCGCCGCGCGGCATGCGTCTGCTGGAGGATCGGATCGACGAAATCGCCGAGGACGTGGTTGACCAAGCGGCGGCGCATCTGATCAATCAGCTCACCGACCGCCGCGAGGCCGACTTCGTCCGCGATGTCGCCGCCAAGATGCCGATGGCGGCGATCTGCGAGCTGCTCGCCGTCGAGCGCGAGTCGTGGGAGGACATCTTCCGCTGGACGAACGAGTTCATCGGCTCCGAAGACCCGGAGTATCAGCAGGGCCGCACGCGTCGGCAGACGTGGCAGGACGGCATGCGCGGGTTGATGGGATACTTCACCGCTCACATCGAGCGCAAGCGCCGCGAGCCCGACGACAGCGTGATCACGACACTGATCGAGGCTGAGATCGACGGCGAGCCGATGTCGGACGAGGAGATTCTCTCGTACGCGATCCTGCTGATCCTGGCTGGTAACGAGACGACCCGCAACGCCACATCGGGCGGCATGCACGCGCTGATCGAGCATCCCGAGCAGTTTGAGCTGTTGCGCTCGGCGCCGGAGCATCTGGACAGCGCGGTCGAGGAGATGCTGCGTTGGACGTCGCCCGTGGTGCACTTCGCGCGCACGGTGACGACGGACACGGAGATTCGCGGCGTGCCGATCCGGGCAGGCGAGACGCTGGCGATGTGGTATCCGTCGGCCAACCGCGACGAGGACGTCTTTGAGCAGCCCGAGGTGTTCGACATCACCAGGTCGCCGAATGAGCACTTGGCCTTCGGCGGGTTTGGCGAGCATTTCTGTCTGGGTGCCAACCTGGCGCGTCTGGAGATGCGCGCGGTCTTCCGTCACGTGATGCAGCGTCTGGACAAGATCGAGCAGAACGGAGAGATGGAGCGCCTGACCAGCGGCCTCATCGGAGGCATCAAGCGTCTGCCAGTGAGCTACGTGTCCGTGTGAGTGAAATGGGCAGCTCCTAGTGAGTTGCGCCCATTCGGCCAATGAAGACTCCTACAGAACGAAGAATGAACCCTGGCCGCTCTTTCGATGCCCCCGCGACCGGGACCCACTAACACCGTTGCCTGAGACACTGCTCTGTGTCGACCGCGCACTCACACCCGATAGTCGGCGTCGTGCTGCTTCAAAGTACTCCGGTTCAATCTCGAAGCCAATGAAGCTCCGACCCATGGAAATCGCTGAGGCACCAGTCGATCCTACGCCCATGAACGGATCAAGAATCAGATCACCTGGATTGCTTGCAATCTTAACGATGTGATCAAGAACCCGTACAGGCTTTTGGGTTGGATGTTTGGGATCCGTTAGCCTCTCGCCACCCATGCAGATTGGTGTTTCAATGAAGTTGTGCATTTCTCGTTGTGACAAGAAATTCCACGTGTGGCCCTTGTTCCACATACATACAATCAGCTCGCAGCTATTCAGAAAACCAGCTCGCCGGATCTTGGGGGCAGGATTGGTCTTATGCCACACCATGAATTGAAACGTATCAAAGATCTGGTCGAAAGTACTGTGCCAAGAACCAAGTAGGTTGTAGGAGCAAAATGCGAAGATGTTTCCAGTAGGCTTTAGCACTCGACAAAACTCACTTGCCCACTCTTCCGGCTTGAATTCCGTCAAGTCCCATTCAGCCAAATCGTTGTTCATGTCCGAACGCCAGCTCAACTCGATGTTGCCAGTAGAGTACTGGCCCAGATTGTAGGGAGGATCAGTAAGAATCAGGTCAATCGACGAATCTGGAATCGCCGACAGTAGCTCTTTACTGTCCCCTAGTTTGAGGATTGATTGGTTGTCCATGTCGCCCTTCACTTCAGGTAGGCCTCGCGGACGCGATCAAGTGCTTCCTTAAGGATGGTGGAGTGCTTGCGATACGACCGAAGAAAGTCGTCATAGCCTGTTTCTGATCCTATGATAAAGTTCCAGAAGTCCCGACCGATGAGCAACTCGTCATCTGAGAAGTACTGTCTAACACTCGATTGGATCCATGGCTCCCGGTCCCCATACATGTTGTAGCCGGTAGCGAAGAAACTCTTCAAAGAAGTTGAAGGAGAAATGTCATTGGAGACGATTAGATACCGTTCGAGCAATGCTTCTCTTTCAGCACGAGCCTTTTTGCTGTCGAGGTTGCCACCAGCCTTTAGTTCGATGACCATGTGGTCGCCCGAACTTCGCTCAATGAAGTAATAGTCAACGGTCTTTGACCTGGGTGCGGTATCGCGTTTGGGGGCGCTTCGTAGTCGATCAACATCTGCTACAGAAGGGCGTTGGGTCTTCTCGGCGTACGCGGCGACCAAGTCTGCAATCTCGTTTAGCTGGCTCTGAGATATTGTCCCTGCGACTTCTGTGCGTACTTCGAATCTGGCTGTAGCCAAGTCGAGTGCCATTGCCTGAATCATGTTGCCCAGTGAACTGTCGAGAGATCGGGAGAGTGAGCTGTAGTAGCGAATCTCAGGTCCAAGTGCTTCAATGAAAACGTTGTGCCGCTTCATGTTGATGGTCCCGCCGGGATCAGCAACACCTTCAACCAAGCGATCTTCGAAGGCGGAGGCGAAATTGCGGACATTGCGTTCGACGATATCTTCGATAGGAGTTTGAGGTGATTGTGTCACAGCAAGTTCCCGCGGTGTTCAGCGAGTCTACCACTAGAGCGTGGCGCCGCCGTCTACGGTGATGGTCTGGCCGGTGACGAAGCTGTTGCGCTCGATCAGGGCGATGATGGCGTCGGCGCAGAGCTCGGGGGTGGCGACGCCTCGCAGGGGGGCGGTTTCGCCCAGGCGCTTGCGGCCCGCCTCGTAGGTCTCGTCGCCGAGGCCGCCGCGCAGCCAGCGGCCCTCGATGAACCCGGGAGCGATCGTGTTGATCCGAATCTCGGGGCCGAGCACACGGGCCAGCGACTTGGTGATCACGTTGACCCCGGCCTTGCTGGCCGCGTAGGGGATGCTCGAACCGCCGCCGCCCGCTCCCGCGACGCTGCTGACGTTGACCACGGCGCCCTCGCCCGCGGTTCGCATGTGCGGCGCGGCCGCGCGGGTGCAATTGAACACGCCGCGCAGGTTTGCGCCGATGATGTCGTCCCAGACCTGATCGGTGACGGCTTCAAGGTCGTCGTGGGCGATGAAGTGGGTCATGCCGGCGTTGTTGACCAGAATCTCGAGGTGGCCGAACTCGTCTATCGCCGCCTGGATCAAGCGGCGGCAGTCGGCGTCGGAGCGGACATCAGCCTGCACAGCGATCGCAGAGCCGCCGTTCGATTGGATGTCGTCGACGATGCTCTGGGCGGCGTCGGCGCCGTGCATGTAGTTGACGACGACCGATGCGCCGAGCGAGGCGAGCAGCTTCGCGGTCGCCTCGCCGACGCCTGAGGATGACCCAGTGACGACCGCGACCTTGCCATTGATGTCCATGGTGCGCCTTCGGTTGGTGGGAGGCCCCCTCCGTCTATTGATCCCCTCTCCCCTTGGGGAGAGGGTGAGGGTGAGGGGGCTCCCCTTCATGCCCGAGCCCTCACCCCAGCCCTCTCCCGGAGGGAGAGGGGGTCACACGGTAAGGGCGAGGGGGCTCTCCTTGCGCCCGAGCCCTCACCCCAACCCTCTCCCGGAGGGAGAGGGGGTCAGACGCCTGAGGAGAGGGGGTCAGAGACCTCGAGTGGGTGGGGCCTAGCCGCCGGCGGCTGCCGCTGCGGCGAGGCCGGCTGGCATGACCTCGGGGATCTCGATGTTGTAGAGCTTGGCAGAGTTCTCCCAGAGAATCTTGCGTCGCACTTCCTCCGACTGACCTTCGAGGCCGTCTTCGATCGTCTCCTGCACGTTGCCGTAGAGGCAGGTCGGATGCGGGAAGTCGGTTTCGAAGAGGATGTTGTCGGCGCCGATATCGTCGATCAGCTTGCGCGGCGCGATCTTCTCGAACCAGTAGCAGGCGTAGACCTGTCGGCGGAAGTAGTCCGACGGCATCATCTCGAACTCGGGACGCGCCTTGCGCACGTCGGCGGCGATGAAGTGGTAGTCGCAGCTTTCGAGACAGAACGGCACCCAGCCGATGCCCGATTCGACCGAGATGAAGCGGAGGTCGGGGAATCGCGGCAGCACGCCCGAGAGCAGCAGGTCGGTCATCTGCAGTCCGTTGGCCATGAACAGCACGGTCGAGGTGCGAGCGTAGGTGACCTCGGGACCGTCGACCGCGAGTCGGTCGGGGGTGAAGCCGTCGGTGAAGTCACCCGAGCCGATGTGGAACGAGATCGGCAGGCCGGCGTCGGAGGCGATGTTCCAGAGCGGGTCCCAGTGGTGATCGCCGAGGAAGGGTTGACCGTGCGATTGCGGGTCGCCGGTGAAGAGGATGCCGCGCATGCCGCGCGGCGCGACGCGCTCGATCTCGGCGACCGACGCGTCGATGTCCCAGAAGGGGATCGAGATGTTGGCGACGAAACGCTCGGGCGCAACGGAGATCCAGTCAAGCTGGAAGTCGTTCCAGGCGCGGACGCACTCGAGCATCAACTCCGGGTCCTTGAGCGAGAGGAATCGCTGCGAGGCGAAGCCGGCCACGTTGGGATACAACACCTGCGCGTAGACGCCGGTCTCGTCCATCAGCTTGAGCCGCTCGTGCACGTCGAAGGAGGCGGGGTGCGCTTCCTCGTAGGTCGGAGGCGAGCTGGGGAACTTGCCCCTCCAGCCGGCGAAGACGCCCGAGGGCGCGTTGGCGACCTTTTCGTCGCCGACGAACCAGGCGTTGACGCCCTTGTCGTCCTGCTTGACGTGCAGCACCTTGTCGCCCCACTTGGATGAGACGCGTGAGGTCCAGAGGTCGGCGGGTTCGGTGATGTGCGTGTCGGCGTCGATGAATGTTTGAAACGCCATGAGTGCTCCTTCGTTTGAGCGGGTGGAATCGGTTGAGGCGCAGTGTAACCGTCGCGACACGCGATCGCAGGAGCGTAAAGCTACGGAATGACCGGCTCGCCGGACACGGCCTTGATGATGTCGAAGTAGCTGATCACGACAATGAAGACGAGCAGGGCGGCGAATCCCGCCATGTGCACGAGGCCTTCGCGCTCGGGACTGATCCGCTTGCCGCGGCGGGCGATTTCAATCAGCACGAACATGATTCGTCCGCCGTCGAGCATCGGCAGCGGCAAGATGTTGATGATCGCCAGGTTGAGCGAGATCAGCGCCGCCAGCTCGATCAGTCGCGACCAGCCAGCGCGGTCGACGACTTCACCCGTCACCCGAGCGATCCCGACCGGGCCGGAGAGTTCAATCGGCTCGCCGCCGGCGATCCAGGAACGAATCCGATTACGCACGAGGACGAACGTGTCGCGAGTCTGCGTCCAGCCAGCGGCAATCGACTCCCCCAGCGAGGGGCTGTCGCGAGCGATTAGCCGTGAGGCGTCGGCGATCGTGATGCCGGTCGCGCCTTGCGGCACCTCGATCTCGACGCCGGGCGGCGGATACACCGGGTCAATGTCGAGCGCCGCGTAGACGGCGGACATCCGCACCGACTCCTCGATCGCGATGCTGAGCATCGTGTCGCCCGACTCGGTGAGATAAGTGACGTCGCCGGGCAAATCAAGCTCGAGTCCGCTGCTGAGCTCTTCGGTCTCAATGCCCCAGCCGGCGATGACCAGCGCGGGGGCGACGCCGAGCGCATCGGCGATGTCATGCACTGAATCGCCCGGTTGCACAACGTGCGTGAGCGGTTGCGGCGCGAGTCTCGCGTGCACGGTGGTGTCGAACAGTTCCGGTTCGGAGGCAGCGCGGCTCGAGGTCAGAGTGCTCGATGCCGGCCGTTCGACGGAAATGAGCAGCTCTTCGCCGAGATTGAGTTGAATCGCACGCGAGAGATCGCTGGCGTTCTGGATCGGCTCGCCGTTGATCGCGACGATGTGATCTCCCGCTCGGATGCCGGCCTCATGCGCTGGCGCGCCCGCGACCGTGCTGGTCACGACTGCTGGTCCGGCGGACACGTTGTCTGGAATCAGCGCGCCGACAGCAAAGAGGATGATCGGCAAGATCGCGTTGACGGCCGCTCCAGCGGCGAGGATTGCGATTCGCGTCAGTCGCGACTTCGCCCCCAACGAGCGCGGATCGATGCCAACAGTCAGACCAAGAATCGAGGCCTCGCCGCGTTCGTTGAAGAAGGAAGCGCGCTGCTCGGCCGTGGAGCTGACGTTCTGCGCCGGCAACGAGTCATCGTCATCGCGGCGTTTCGTGGTTAGCGTCCACGAGGTCTTGCGACCGTCTGACTCCGTGTGGTCGTATGTGATGGCCAGCTCCGGATCGGCGAGCGTGTTGAGAACGCGGTCGACGAACTGATCGGGGCTGACGACTCGCTTGCCGTTGACCTTGAGGATGCGGTCGCCGGCGACGAAGTGCTCGGCCATGCGCGAGCCCGCCTCGACGTCCGTGATCAACAGGCCTGAGGCCTCCTCTCCGGTCAGTCGGACGAATCCGCCGATCGGCAGCCAGTTAAACGAGTAGAGCGTCTCTCCGAACTGCCAACCCTTGCCGATCCGGGGAGGTAGTCCGATTCCAAACTCCTCGACTCGCACGCCTGACAGTTTGGCCGCGACGAAGTGGCCCAGCTCGTGCAGGACGACGAGCCCGAGGAGCACGCCGATGAACGGCAAGATGGTGTCGATCAGGACCATGAGTTCAGCGTACTAGGGGATAACGCATCTTCGGACTTGCATGCCCAGTCGACGGGCACAGCCAGATAGCCAGACAACTAGACAGTTAGACGGCGGCGGCGATGCGGCCGGTGGTGAATCCCCGCGCCCAGGAGTCAGCGGCGTCGATGGCTTCGATGTCGGGGTCATAGACGTTTCGGTGCGCGTCCATGGCCTGGTGTACGTAGTCGGCGATCTCGGTGAAGCCGACTCTGCGTTCGAGGAACGCCTCCACGGCGACTTCGTCGGCCGCGGCCATCACCGCCGGATATGTCCCGCCCGCTCGGCCGGCCTGTTGAGCCAGCTTGAGGCAGGGATAGCGGTCAAGGTCAGGTCGTGAGAAGTTGAGCGTGCCGACTGAGGCCAGGTCGAGCGGTTCGACGGTGGGTTCCAATCGCAGCGGATACGAGAGCGCCAGCTGAATCGGCAGTTTCATGTCGGGATAGCCGAGTTGCGCCTTGACCGAACCATCGCCGAACTCGACCAACGAGTGCACGATTGATTCGGCGTGCTGGACGATCTCCACGCGATCGTAGGGGACATCGAAGAGCCACTTGGCCTCGATCGTTTCCATCCCCTTGTTCATCAACGTGGCGCTGTCGACTGTGATCTTGTCGCCCATGTTCCAGGTTGGATGGTCAAGCGCCTGCTCTGGCGTGACGTCGGCCAGTTGGTCGGCCGGCAGATGGCGCAGCGCGCCGCCGGAGGCAGTCAGGAGGATCCGACGGATTTCGTGGTCCGCTTCGCCCCACAGACACTGCCAGATTGCAGAGTGCTCAGAGTCGACCGGCCGCAGTTCACCGCCGCCGCGGTCGACGGCGTCGCGGACGAGCTGCCCGGCCATGACGACGACCTCTTTGTTCGCCAGCGCGACGGCCCCACCGCGTTCGAGTGAGGTCAGGGTCGGCTCGAGCCCCGCGCGACCGGCGGTACCGACGACCAGCACATCGCCGGCGGGATCGGCGGCCATCTCCTCCATCGGCGTGACGGACGCGCCGCAGTCACGGGCGATTTGGGACAGTCGATCGTCGTCTTCCGACGCGGCCCAGATGTAGGGCGGCCGAAACTCGACAGCTTGCGCCGCGAGCGCATCGAGATTGCGCCCCGCCGCGATTCCAAGAACGCGGAATCGCTCGGGCATTGCGCGGACGACATCCAGCGTCTGACGTCCAATGCTGCCCGTAGAACCGAGCAGGACCAGGTTGATCGGCGGCGCGTTCAGGTCGTCCATTGCAAGAAGAAGAATACGACGGGCAGACCGAAGAGGAGGGAATCGAGTCGGTCCAGCACGCCGCCGTGTCCAGGGATCAGTTTGGACGAGTCTTTGACGTCCATGGCTCGCTTGAACAGCGACTCGGCGAGGTCTCCAAGTTGCGATGCAACGGGCAGCGTCAATGCGAGTAGCGCGAGCGGCCAGATTTGCACATCGAGATTGAGGATCTGGTCAAGCGCGAGCGTCGCGCCGAATCCCCCCAGCCATCCTGCGATTGCGCCTTCCAGCGTCTTGTTCGGTGAGACTGACGGCGCCAATGGTCGACGGCCGATCAGTCGACCGCCCGCGTACGCGGCGGCGTCGGTTGTCATCACGGCGAGCACCGCGAGGAGCATCCAGTCGACGCCCTGGTCGACTGCTCGAACCTCGACGAACGTCGAGCCGAGCAGTCCGAGATACAGCGAGGCGACGATCATCGCCGCGCCGCGCTGCAGCAGTGTCCGCAGCGCCGTCGGATCGGGCGCGTCGATCGTGCGCACGGCGACCAAGGTGGTGGTCGAAGCGAGCGCGAGGATTGAGGCGATCACGGGCCAGAGCAGCGGGATGTCGGCGTCCGCCGCGGCCACGCCGACGAGCGAGCCCGCCGTTGCGACAGCGATCCACAACAAGGGGCTTCTGCCCGAGAGACGGATGATCGCCGCCACTTCGCCCAAGGCGATGGCGAGGCTGAGCGCTAGTAGCGCCGCGAACAGCGGTCCGCCGATCAGGATGGCCGCGATGATGATGGGCATACCGACGGCGGCGCTGGCCAATCGGAGCGCCAAGCCTGCGGACAGCAGTCGTCGCATGTTGAGACGTCGAGCGGGACTAGTCGTCATTGGCGGATCGGCCGCCGAAGTTTCTGGTGCGCGTTGCATATGCGGCGAGCGCTTCGTCGACATCGCGCTCGCAGAAATCGGGCCAGTACGTGTCGGAGAAGATGTACTCGGCGTAGGCCGCTTGCCAGAGCAAGAAATTGGAGACCCGATGCTGTCCGCCGGTGCGGATGATCAAGTCTGGGTCAGGCAGGTCGCGCGTGTAGAGGTAGCTCGAGAGGAGTTGCTCGGAGACCTCATCGGCGTCGATGCCTTCGGCGATCATGCGGCGCACCGCGTCGACCAGTTCCGCGCGCGCGCCGTAGTTGAAGGCCACGCAGACCGTCATGCGATCATTGTGCCGCGTCAGCGCGATTGCTTCGTCGATTTTGCGTCGCAGCCGTTCGTCGAGCGCATCGAGCCGTCCGATGTACCGCAGCTTGATCCCCGCGTCGTGCAGCGGCTTGATCTCGCGGTCAATCGTGGACGAGAGAATCCGCATCAGGCCGCGCACTTCGGGTCGCGGGCGACGCCAGTTTTCGGTCGAGAAGGCGAACAGCGTCAGGTGACGCACGCCGCGCTCGGCGAAGGCCTCGATGGCGGCGCGGATGTTCTCGGTGCCGGCGCGATGCCCGTCGGTGGGGCGCAAGCCGCGCTGAGCCGCCCAACGTCCGTTGCCGTCCATGATCACCGCCACGTGCCGAGGCAACTCAGGCGACGTCTCGCGTCGGCGCGCCGCCGCGCCATTCGGCGCGGCCAGCGGCTGAGCAATTCGCGCGTTGGCTGATGGCCCGCTGATCGTCGCGCGATGGGACGCGGAAGTAGTGGACACGTGCTAGACCTCGAGGAGCTCGCGCTCCTTCTGACTGCCCGCTTCATCAACTTTAGCGATGAACTGGTTGGTCAGGAGGTCGAGCTGCGACTCGGCGCGGCGCTCTTCGTCCTGCGACAGATCGCCTTCGCGCTGCATGCCGCGCAACTCATCGTGGATGTGTCGACGCACATTGCGAATCGCCACCCGCGCGGTCTCAGCCTTTTGGTGCACCACTTTGACCAGGTCGCGGCGACGCTCCTCGGTCAGCTCCGGCAGCGCCAGGCGAATCAGAATGCCGTCGGATTGCGGGTTGATACCGATATCGGACGTCTGGATCGCCTTGGTGATCGGTTCGAAGGCGTTCTTGTCCCACGGCTGAATCGCGATCAGTCGCGCCTCGGGCGTGGAGATCGTGGCTAGTTGATTGAGCGCCATGGCGGTGCCGTAGTAGTCGACGCGCAGCTGGTCGACGAGGGAGGTATGTGCTCGTCCCGTGCGCACGGCCATGAGGTCGCGCTCAAGCGCGCTGACGGCGCCGTTCATTCTGGTGTTGGCGTCGTCGAAGGCGAGGTCAAGGAGCTCGTTGTCGGACATCTCGCGCTCCTTCGGGCGTGTCTGCGTCGCGTGATCCGCGGGCCGTCAGCGTCGGCGGCGAGAGCGCAATGGCTCAGTCGGCCAGCACCGTCGGACCGTGATCGACGCGGGTGCCGGCCCGCTCGAGGTCGGGACCGTCGATCACTGTGCTCACGATAGCGTTCGTCGATTCGATGTTGAACACGACGATCGGCAGCGAATGCTCCTCGCAGAGCGCCAGGGCCGATGCGTCCATCAGCACACCGAGATTCTGTCGCAGGGCCTCGCGATAGTTGAGTCGGGTGTAGCGCTGCGCGTCTGCGTGTTCCTTCGGGTCGGCGGTGTAGACGCCGTCGGTGCCGTGCTTGCCCATCAGCAGCAGATCGGCGTCGAGCTCGATCCCTCGCAGCGCGGCGGCGGTGTCAGTGGTCACATAGGGATTGCCAGTGCCTCCGACGCAGAGCACGATACGCCCCTTCTCGAGGTGGCGGATCGCGCGGCGCCGAATGAAGATCTCCGAGACCTGGCGCACCTGCAGGGCAGACATCGTGCGCACCTCGCCGCCGGCCGCTTCGATTGCGTCCTGCAGCGCAAGGCCGTTGATCACCGTCGCCAGCATGCCGGCGTAGTGGGCGGTCGCCTGCGTCATGCCCAACTCGCCCGCGAGTCGGCCGCGAAACAGATTGCCGCCGCCAACGACGACGCCAATCTCGACGCCTCGGCGTCGACACTCCACGATCTGTCGGGCGATGTCGTTGAGCGCGGCTGAGTCGATGCCGGAGTCGCGCTGCCCCTGCAGCGATTCACCTGAGACCTTGAGCACGACGCGGGGCGTATCAGTTCGGTCGCTCACCGGTCGCACCTCTCGGCTGGTCGCCGGCGCTGGGAATGTCGCGTGCTGCTATTGGCCGAGTTCGTATCGCGTGAAGCGGGCGACTTCGATGCGCTCGCCGATTGAGGCGATGACGTCGTTGATGCGGTCGGCGATCGTCTGCGAGTTGTCTCGGATGAACTCCTGGTCGAGCAGGGCGACAGCGTCTGCGTCGGCGTCGTCGGGCAGCTGATCGGCGCTGACTGCGGCGGGATTCATCGACGCGATCTGCATCGCGATGTCGTGCGCGAGCTCCTTGAAGGGTTCGGTCTTGGCGACGAAGTCGGTCTCGCAACGCAGGTCAACGAGCACGCCGATGCGTCCGCCGTGAATGTAGCTGTGGATCAGCCCCTGGCCGGTCGCCTTGTCGGCTCGTTTGCTGGCGGTGGCGATGCCTTTCTCGCGCAGCGCGAGGCGGGCGCGCTCGATGTCGCCGTCGGCTTCGGTCAGGGCCTGACGGCAGTCCATCACGCCGGCGCCGGTCTCGGCGCGCAGGGCTTTGATCTGGTCAATCGTTACGGGCACGTTGGTGGCTCCTCGATGGATGAGTGTGTCGTTGCGGATCGTGGTCGATCGGATGCGCGGTGTCACGCGCGACTCAGTGTTCGCTTAGTTTGCGCCGACTGGTTCGGCGCTGGGTTCGTCTGCGAGACTCTCTTCGCTCTCGACGGCGCTCTGGCGCATCATGCCGCCCGCTTGCGCTGCGTCGGCGATTTGCGAGGTGAGCAGTCGAACGGCGCGAATCGCGTCGTCGTTTGAGGGAATCGGATAGTCGATCAAGTTGGGGTCCGAGTTGGTG
This sequence comes from Dehalococcoidia bacterium, assembly GCA_965221705.1. GTDB lineage: Bacteria > Chloroflexota > Dehalococcoidia > Bin125 > Bin125 > Bin125. Next base: position 1,246,698 of record OZ244908.1, on the reverse strand, counting down.
TCGCAGACGCCGATGATCGGTATGCCGAGTCGTTGCGCTTCGGCGACGGCGATGTGTTCTCGCGGCACGTCAACGACGAACAGCGCGCCGGGCAGCGTCGTCATGTCGCGCAGGCCGCGCAGGTAGCGATGCAGCCGAGTCAGGTTGTCGCGCAGCTTGAGCGCTTCCTTTTTCGGCAGCAGGTCGAGCTGGCCGGCCTCTTCGCGTCGTTCCAGCTCGATCATGTAGTCGACCCGCTTGCGGATCGTCTGGAAGTTGGTCAATGTGCCGCCGAGCCAGCGGGTGACGACGTAGGGCATGTTGGCCCGATCGGCCTCGTTGCGGATGACGTCCTGGGCCTGACGCTTGGTGCCGACGAACAACACCTGTTGACCGGACGCGGCGGTTTCACGGGCGAACTCGGTGGCGTCCTGCAATCGGTTCACGGTCTGCGCGAGGTCGAGGATGTGCACGCCGTTGCGCGCGCCGTAGATGAACGGCGCCATTTTGGGATTCCAGCGACCGGTTTGGTGACCGAAGTGCACTCCGGCTTCAAGAAGGTCGCGCATTGAGATCGATGTCGTCATCCGACTCCTCTGACGTTCTGCCATCCAGCACGATCGCGCCCAACCCTGCGGTGGACATATGGGTCGAGTATAGGGGTGTGCCGACGCTACACGCAGCCAGAGGCGGTCGTGATAGCTTACGGGGTGTTGTCTGCTGTTCTGCGCGGAGGAAGTTCGTGCCCCGCTACGTCTACGAATGTTTCGAGTGCGGCCACACGGTCGAAAAACTGGAGGGCTGGAGCGCGCCCGCTCAACAGCCCTGCACCGAGTGCGAGCACACGCTGCAACGCATCCCCAGCGCGCCCGCGATCGTCTTCAAGGGCTCGGGCTGGTACTCGACCGACAGCAAGAAGAGCAGCTGGAAGTCGCGCCGCGATGAAGACCGCGACGGCGGCGAAGACGGCGGCGAGGGCCGCGACGAGTCCGACAGCGACTCCTCGGACCGATCCGACTCCGGCGAGCGAGAGACCTCAACCGCCGCCGCCGAATAGCGAACGCCACGGCCCGCGCAGATGAGAATCGTGCTGCAGCGCGTCAGCCGCGCGTCGGTCTCGATCGACGGCAGCGTGGTCGGCGCGATCAACCGCGGCCTCGTCGTCCTTGCCGGAGTGGCCGATGGCGACAGCGAGGCGCAAGCTGACTCCCTGGCTCGCAAAGTGGCCGGATTGCGCATCTTCGCCGACGTCGATGGCCGTTTCAACGAGAGCTTGCTCGACATCGACGGTGAGGCGTTGGTCGTGAGTCAGTTCACGCTGCATGCCGAAGTGCGCAAGGGTCGCCGTCCGAGCTTCACCACGGCGGCGCGGCCCGAGGCGGCTGAGCCGCTCGTCGACCGCTTCGCTAAGGCGCTGCGAGACCAGGGCGTCGATGTCGCTACTGGCGTGTTTGGCGCAATAATGTCGGTCGAACTGGTCAACGACGGACCATTCACGATCGTGATCGATTCCGCCGATCTCGAACGGCCGCGCCGCGGCTCGTGAGACTAGTCCGGCGGCGAGTCAAACTCGATGTCCATTGCGATGTCGAGCGACGGCGCCGAGTGCGTTAGCGCTCCCAGGGAGATGTAGTCGACTCCGGCGCGGGCGACCGCGGCGATCTGGTCGATCGCGATGCCGCCGCTCGCTTCGGTTACGGCGCGGTAGACGCGCGCGACCTCGACAGCGGCGGGCAAGTCGTCAACGGCGAAGTTGTCGAGTAGCAGCGCCGTCGCGCCGGCGTCGAGCGCCTCGCGCGCTTCGTCGAGATTTGTCACTTCTACCTCAACGCCGGTTGCCGGCCCCACCTGTGCGATCGCCGTCGACACGGCGTCGGCCAACGATCCGCCGGCTTGACGCACGGCGGCGATGTGGTTGTCTTTGATCAGCACGCCCGAAGCGAGCGAGTCCCGATGGTTGACGCCGCCGCCGCAGCGCACTGCGTAGCGTTCGGCGGGACGCAGCCCCGGCGTGGTCTTGCGCGTGTCGAGGATCTTCGTCCGTGAGCCCGCCGCGGCGACGGCCTGCGCTGTCAGACTGGCCGTGCCGCTCAATCGCTGCAACCAGTTGAGCGCTGTGCGTTCCGCTCGCAACAGCGAGTCGAGTCGTCCGCCGACGGTCGCGATGCGTTGACCGGCGGAGACGTGATCGCCATCGCTCACTTCAGGCAGGAATCGGACGTCGGGATCGAGCGCGGCGAACGCGGCCAGGGCGAAGTCGAGACCGCAGACGACGCCCGACGCCTTCGCCGTGATTGCCGCGTTTCCCTGACGCCATCCGATCCACTTGCTCAGCGCGCCGGTGGTCAGATCGAGGTCGGCGCGATCCTCTGCGAGGGTCGCGTCGACCAGGCGTTGCACGACGGCGACATCGAGCGCCGTCATTCTCGCGCCAGCCGCCAGTAGCTGTGACGCCGCCACTCGGACCTGCTCTGAGGATGATCCAGTCGAATGTGCGCGCCGCGCGTTTCCTCGCGCTCGAGCGCCGCTTGGGTGATCAGACGGGCGCTCAGCGTCGCGAGCGGAAGTGACGGATCATCAGGTGCGGGCTGGCTCGCCGCTGACCAGTGATCGAAACGACCGATGGCGGCGCTGAGCTCGTCGGACGTGCGCGCGATTCCGACCAGTTCGTTCATCGTCCCGCGCAGCTGGGCCCAACTCGGCGCTTGACTCTGCGTGTGCAGATGCAAGGCGCGCGCCGCTTCGTTGGGAACATCGGCGCACGCCTGCTGAACTTCCTTGAGATGAACCTGCTCGAGCGAACGACGCAGTGCGTTGACGGCGCGCGTCGAGAACACGACGGCCTCGAGCAGCGAGTTCGATGCGACGCGATTTGCGCCGTGCGCGCCGGTCGAGGCGCACTCGCCGACGGCGAGGAGTCCCGGAACCGTGGTGCGACCGTCGATGTCGGTGTAGACGCCGCCCATGTGGTAATGGGCTGCGGGAGCGACGGGGATCGGCCCGGAAGTCAGATCGTGGCCGCGTTCCAGCGCGCCCTGATGGACGCCCGGGAAACGGCCGCGCAGATAGTCAGCGTCGAGGTGTGAAATGTCCAGCATCACATGGTCGACGCCGTCGCGTCGCATGGTTTCGCTGATCGCTCCCGCGACCACAGAACGCGGGGCGAGCTCGGCGTCGGCGTGCACGCCGAGCATGAATCGGTCGCCGCTGGCGTCGAGCAGGACTGCGCCCTCGCCGCGCAGCGCTTCCGAGACGAGGAAGGCGTCGCCGTCGGCCGCGAGAGCGGTGGGATGAAACTGGACGAACTCGAGATCGCGCAACAGCGCGCCAGCGCGAGCGGCCAGTGCGACGCCGTCGGCGGTGGCGCCGCCGGGATTGGTCGTTCGGCGGTAGAGCGCGCCGGCGCCGCCCGTGGCGAGCACGACGGCGTCGGCGGGGATGGTCTCGCGGTTTGCGGTGTTGACGCCTACGCAGCGCCCGGCGTCGAGCGCGAGCTCGGTGGCAATGTCGCCGCTACGCACATCCACGTCCGCCTCGCCAAGCCGGGCAAGCAGCGCCGACTGTATGTGCCGACCTGATTGATCGCCGCCGACATGCAGAACTCGCGGCATCGAGTGCGCGCCCTCGGTCGCCAATGCGAGCTGTCCGTCCGCCTGGCGGTCGAACTCAACGCCCAGCTCGAGCAGGCGCTCGATGGCCGCCGGCCCGTCGCGCGTCAGGGCGCGTACCGCATCTGTTTCGCAGAGGCCCTCGCCGGCGCGGATCGTGTCTTCGGCGTGTCGATCGGGATCGTCGAGCGTAGAGACTGCAGCGGCGATGCCGCCTTGCGCCCGACGCGTGTTGGTGTCGTCCAACGACTGCTTGCTGAGCAGCGTGACATCGGCGAACTCGGACGCCAGCAGCGCGGCGTTGACGCCGGCCAGCCCGCTGCCGATGACGAGAACCCGCATCAGGTGATGGCGAGCATGCGGTCGAGCGCGACGCGGGCCCACTCGCGCGTCTCGTCGTCGACGCGAATTGGATTGACCACGCGGCCGTCGACCAGCGCCTCGGTCACCCAGGCGAGGTAGGCGGGGTGAATGCGGTACATCGTGGCGCACGGGCAGACGACCGGGTCGAGGCAGAATGCCGTCTTGCCTTCGCTCGCGACCTCCTGATTGAGGCGGTGGACGAGGTTGATCTCAGTACCAACCGCGTAGGTCCCTGGAGGGCCGTTGCGCACGTAGTTGATGATGAACTCGGTCGAGCCGTCGGCGTCGGCGGCGTCAACGACCGGCTCTGGACACTCAGGGTGAACGACGACGCGCAGATCGGGATGCTCGGCGCGGGCGCGTTCGATCTGGTCGACGCGGAAGCGGATGTGCACCGAACAGTGTCCTTGCCAGAGCAGAATCTTGCTCTGTGCGATGCGCTCTTCGCTGAGGCCGCCGAGAGCCTTGCGCGGACTCCAGACAGCGGTCTCGGTGCGCGGATCGATTCCGAGCCGCTTGCCCGTGTTTCGTCCCAGGTGCTGATCAGGGAAGAACAGCACCTGGTCGCCCTGGGCGAAGGCCCACTCGAGGACGGCGGTCGCGTTCGACGAGGTGCAGACCGCGCCGCCGTGCTTGCCGACAAAGGCCTTGAGCGATGCGGCGGAGTTCATGTACGTGATCGGGATGACGCGTTCAGAGTCGACGACTTCGCTGAGGTCATCCCAAGCGTCATAGACATCGTCTGGTTGGGCCATGTCGGCCATGGAACAGCCGGCGGCGAGATTGGGCAGAACCACGGTCTGCTCCGGCGTGGTCAGGATGTCGGCGCTTTCGGCCATGAAGTGGACGCCGCAGAAGACGATGAACTCGGCCTCGGCGTTGTCGGCCGCTTGCTGCGCGAGCTTGAACGAATCGCCGCGAAAGTCGGCGAACTCGATGATGTCGTCACGCTGATAGTGATGTCCGAGAATCAGCAGCCGCTCGCCCAGCTCTCCGCGCGCGGCGCGAATCCGCTCGCGCAGCTCGTCGCCCGAGAGTTGGAGGTAGCGTTCGGGAATCTCCGGCTGCCAGTCGGGCAAGTGCGGCTCGGACACGAGCGGCACCGTAGCGATGTCGGTCTCGCAGGCCTCGTCGGGCAGATCGGGCGGCAAGACATCGGGGACGAAGGTGGACTCGACGACAGTGGCTTCAGTCATGGCGGGCTCTCAGACCGGTCTGTTAGTGTCAGAGTGACACTAACGAATACGAATAGTGTTGCAAATCTGGCTCCGAGTTGTCAAGGGATCAACCAGCGCGCGGTGGAGCGGATCGACCCGCCTACGAACGGTTGGCGAAGCGGTACAGGCGCGACGGCCGATGCCGACCGTCGCTGCGTTGCTCGGATGTGGCGACGATGAAATCGGTCGCCAGCAGGCGTCGACGGAAGTTCCGCTTGTCGAGCGAACGACCCAGAATCGCCTCGTATACCTCTTGCAGTTCGCGCATCGTGAAGCGCTTCGCAAGCAGCGAGTAAGCGGCGTCGGTGTACTGCAGCTTGTTGATCAGCCGCGCGCGCGCGACCTCGACCACCTGCTCGTTATCGAAGGCCAGCGGCGGGATGTCATCGAGGTTCCACCAAGCTGGCCGCCAGGCGGTGCGCCGCGCGAGTCGGACGCGGGCTGGGTCGACCAGCGCGAACCAGGCCACGCCGACACTGCCGTCGGGAGACGCCGGGTCAAGGTCGCCGAATGTGTAGAGCTGTTCCAGGAACAGGTCTGTGACGCCGGTCTCTTCGGCGAGTTTGCGCACGGCGGCCTGCTCAAGCGATTCGCCGTGTTCCAGCGCGCCGCCTGGGATCGCCCACTCTCCTTGAGCGGGCGGCTCTGACCGCTCGATCAACAAGACCTGCAGCGCGCCGTCGACCACGGTGAAGATGACGACCAGCACGGCGACCGAGGGTCGCCGCGCTGTGGCGGCTTCAGACTCGACGGAGCGGGCGGACTGACTCGGCATGGCGCCGTCTCTGCAACTGGCGAGCGGCTAGGCTGGCTGGCCCTGCAGGCTCCAGGCGCCGACGCGGGTGATGGATACGTCCAACATGTCGCCAGGCCGATAGGCGCCCAGCGGCGCGTCGAAGTGGACCAGCTTCATCGTCCGTGTGCGACCGGTGCAGCGCTCAACGCCGTCCGTGTCAGACGGCTTGGTCGATTCGAGCAGCACGTCAACGTCGCGGAGGAGATAGCGGTTGTTGATCTCAAACGAAATGGTCCGCTGCAGTTCCTCGACGCGGTGCAGCCGCTCCATCTTGACGTCGTGCGGCACGTCGTCGGGCTGATGCCGCTCGGCGTAGGTGCCCTGTCGCGGGCTGTACGCCGCGACGTGGACCTTGTCGAAGCGCAGCGACGCGAGCAGATCGAAAGTGTCTTCGAAGTCGCGCTCCGACTCGCCGGGAAAGCCGACGATGACATCGGTCGAAATGCTCACTTCAGGCCAGAGCGAACGCACCTTTTCGACGCGATCGACGAACTGGGCGACCGAGTAGCCGCGTCGCATGTTGGTCAGTACGTCATCTGAGCCGGCCTGAACCGGCAGCGAGAACGCCTCGCAGACCTTGGGCAGCGCGGCCATGCCTTCGAGGATGCGATCGGTCATGTCGGGCGGATAGCTGGTCAGCTGCCTGATCCGTCGCAGCTGCGGCAGATCATGGATAGCGCGCATCAGGTCCGAGAGGTCGGCGTGCTCTGTAGCTGAGTCGACTGCTGGCTGGTCTTTGCCGTACGCCTCGACAGTCTGACCGAGCAGCGTCACCTCACGCACTCCGCGCTGCGTGTGCGCCTCGACCTCTCGCGCAATCTCATCGACCGGACGTGAGCGCTCGCGTCCGCGCCGCAGCGGCACGATGCAGTAGGTGCAGAACTTGTCGCAGCCTTCAACCACCGGCACAAAGGCCGTCGGTCGGGTTTCGTCGGGAAAGATTTCGGGCCAGAACTCGCCGCCGTCGTCGTCGACCGAAGGTAGACCCGACATGCCGGGTAGATCGAGCAGGCTGACGACTTCGTCGAAGCGTTGCGGCTGCGCCCATGCGTCGACGAAGGGAAAGCGCGTGGTGATCGGATCATCGCCGCGGGCGGTGTGCGGTCCGACCATGCAGCCCATGACGGCGATGCGCAAGTCGGGATTGGCTCGCTTCAGGTGTTTGAGCGATCCAAGCTTGGCCTGCGCCTTGTCCTCTGCGTGCTGGCGCACTGCGCACGTGTTGAGCACGATCAAATCAGCATCGCGCGGCTGATCGGTCGGGTCCATGCCCAGCCGCCGCAGACCCGCAGCCAGCTTGGCCGAGTCGGCCGCGTTGACCTGACAACCGACGGTCCAGATGTGGTACTGCGACATGGATCCTCGATCGTCTCGAATCACTCGGCTCGCTGGCGGAGGGTGAGGGATTCGAACCCTCGACGGAGTTTCCCCCGAACCCGCTTAGCAGGCGGGCGCACTAGGCCACTATGCGAACCCTCCGCGTATGAGATTAGCAGCGGATGGGCCATATGCTGAGCGCTGATTGCGACGATCGCGCTCGCTTGGCGCGGTCACACTCGCAGTTGAAGTCGCGCCGGCGCGGCTTCTAGCTGACGTCCAGCGGGAAGACGATGATGCGTCGACGTGTGCACGATCTGTCTGCGCGGTTCGCGATCAGCCCCGATCGACTTTTGACGTTGCGCTCCAATCATTGGCTGCCATTCATCGGCGCGATGCTAGCAATCGCAGCCGCGCTCGCGATCGCGGTTCCGCTCGCATTGGCGACCAAGAGCGACCAGAACGATCCGTTTGTGCTGCAGTCAGCCGACGGCGCGCGCTTCGTCGCCGAAGTCAACGGCGATGGCGACGACTGGGTGCTGCTCGGCCACATGTATCGCACCAAGAACACCAATCCGACCAATCGCGGCATCTGGGATCAGTTCGCTCAAACGCTGGTGTCCGAGGGCTATCGCGTGTTGCGTTGGGACTTCCGCTGCCACGGCGACTCGCCGTGCGTCTACAGCGGTCGACAGATCGAAGACGTGCCCGAGATCTACCTCGAATGGGAGGCGGCGATCGACCACGCGGTCGCAGAGGGCGCGGGGCGGATTTTCGGCATCGGCGTCAGCATGGGCGGGACCAGCCTGATGCAGGTCGCGGCCTACCGCGATGAGTTCAGCGCCGTCAGCGCGATCTCGAGTCCCAACATCTTTCCCAACAAGCCGCCGTCGAACTCGGATCGCGGCGGCGACGACTGGGCGCGTCTCAACGGTCTGGAGCGAGTCGCCGAGGTCGAAGCTCCCAAGCTGTACATCGTCGGCGCGCGCAATCAGTGCGCGTACTGGCAGTCCAACCGCTACTTCCGTCGCGCCGGCGAGCCAGTGCGATTTGTGATCTACGAGACCGAGCTACACGGCACCGAGATTCTCGATGATGATGAGTTCGGCCCCGACGCGGTCGGCGAAGTGCTTGAGTTCCTCGCCGATCCGCATGGCATTCTGGGCAAAGAGAAACGTAATCTGGCGCCCGACGCCGACCCCGATGAGGAGTGTTGGCCGCCTGATGATGACGATGAGTCCGACGAGGACAGCGGCGACGGCTAGCGCCTGGCGCGTCGTCGAAGCAGTCGTTGCGTGATCGGCACCATGACGAGCACCGCGATCCCGCCGACCACGATTCCGACCACCACGTTCACCGCGAGGCTGAGAATCACCATCAGCGCAATGCCGACGAGCGGCGCGATCAGGCCGGTCAACGCGGCGATCTGGCCGTGTTGTCGAGGACTGATCGGGTCTTCGCTCATAGCGTCGGACTACTCGGGCGCGTCGGCATCGGTTGCGCCGGGCGGCTGATACTTGCCCGCCTCTTCGAGGACGCGCCGCATCGTCGATCCGATCTCGGCCGGACTTCTTGAGATCACCGCGCCGGCGGCCTCGAGCGCAGCGAGCTTGGCCTCAGCCGTGCCCGCCTCACCCTCGATGATGGCGCCCGCGTGACCCATGCGTCGACCTGGAGGCGCCGTCGCGCCAGCGATGAAGGCGACGACCGGTTTGGTCATGCTGCGCTTGATGTAAGCCGCCGCGGCTTGCTCGGCCAGTCCGCCGATTTCACCGATCAGGACGACCGCGTCGGTGTCGGGATCGTTCTGGAAACGGCGCAGAATGGCCTGTTGTTGTTCGCCGATGATTGGGTCGCCGCCGACGCCGACGCACGTGGATTGCCCGATGCCGGCGCGAGTGAGTTGGTCGACCGCTTCATAGACCAGCGTCCCTGAACGCGACACCACGCCGACGTTGCCGGCCATGAACACGTCGGGTGGATGGATGCCCACGCGGCAGCGCGAGGCGGGCTGAATGATGCCGGGACAGTTGGGTCCGATCAGCTTGCTCTCGGAGTCGACCAGGGCCGTGCGCACGCGGATCATGTCGTGCACCGGCACGCCCTCAGTGATGCAGACGATCAGTGGCACCTCGGCGGCGATGTTCTCGAGGATGGCGTCGGCCGCGCCCGGAGCGGGCACGTAGATGATCGTGCAGTTGGCCTGCGTCTCCGCGACCGCTTCCGTCACCGTGTCGAAAACGGGAAAGCTGTCATTGTTGTGGCTGAACGTGTCGCCGCCACGGAATCCCGGGTGGACGCCGGCGACGACCGTCGTGCCGTAGTCAAGCGAACGGCGAATCTGATTTTGGCCCTCGTTGCCGAGGCCTTGAATCAGCAAGCGGGTGCGATTGTTGAGAAGAATGCTCATGCGCTGGGTCCTTGCGTCGTCATCTCAGTCTGAGTTGGATGTCACGGAGGAGCTAACTCTTGGATCGGCCGCGACGACCGCTTGATTTGCTCGCCTTGCTCGACTTTGAGGCTTCGACCGCCAGAGCGGCTGCGTCTCCAAGTTCGTCGGCCGTTTGCACTGAGATGCCCGAATCGTGCAGCACGCGACGACCCTCCTCAACGTTCGAACCATTGAGTCGCACGACGAGCGGCTGCTTGATCTTCAGCTCGTTGACGGCGTCAACCACGCCCTCGGCGACGATGTCAACGCGGGCGAGTCCGCCGAAGATGTTGATGAAGATCGTCTTGACGTCGGGGTCATTGACGATGATGCGCAAGGCGTCAACGACGCGATCCTTGCGATTGACGGTGCCGATGTCGAGGAAGTTGGCCGGCTCGCCGCCGTGCAACGCCAGGGTGTCCATGGTGGCCATCGCCAGGCCCGCGCCGTTGACAACGCAGCCGATGTCGCCGTCGAGCTTGATGTATGAGCCGATGTTGGCCTCTTCCGCCTCAATCTCGGTGGGATTCTCCTGCGAGCGGTCGCGCAGCGACTCATAGCCGCCGTGGCGGAAGCTGGCGTTGTCGTCCAGGCCGACTTTGCCGTCGATCGCCAGTACCGCGCCGTCATTGGTCAGGACGAAGGGATTGACTTCGACCAGTGACGCATCGAGCTCGGCGAAGACGCGGTAGAGATTGGCGAACATGTCGCCCGCCTGGCGAATGGTCGATGAGGGCAGGCCGAGCTGCGTCGCCAACGCGCGGCCGCGGAACGCGGGAAATCCCTCGACCGGGTCAACGGGTATGCGCAGCACGGCTTTCGGATTGGTGCGGTTGACCTCTTCGATCGACTGGCCGCCCTCGGCCGAGGCGATGATCAGCGGCTGACCATTGGCGCCGTCGACCTGTACCGAGAAGTAGTACTCATGGGAGATCGACGTCTGCTGTTCAATCAGCGCCGCCGAGATCGGCGCGCCCTCAGGTCCGGTCTGCACGCTGACGAGACGACTGTCCTTGTCCAAAAGCGGACGAAACTCCTTGAGCGCCGCTTCGACGCCGCTGGCGAGACGGACGCCGCCTCGGCGACGGCCAGTGATTTGGCCCTCGTAGCGTTCCGGATCGCGGCGCAAGTCGTTGTACATTCGACTGGCGCGGTCGCGCTTGACGATCCGTCCCTTGCCCCGCCCGCCGGCGTGGACTTGCGCCTTGACGACCACGTCGGGCCCGATCTCTTTGACCAGGTCGCGCGCTTCCTTTTCGGTGCGTGCGGGGCCGCCGGGCGGAACCGGCACGCCACGCGCCTTGAACAGTTGTTTGGCCTGGTATTCGTGAATGTTCATGCTCGCCAGCCAGTCGCCCCCGACGTCGGGGGGTTGAGATACTATCAGCCCCGAACATAGCCGCGCCTCGAAGCTTGGGCAATTGCGTATGACACTGAGCCGCCGTCAGTTGTTGAAACGGCTGACGATGACCGGTGGCGGCGCCGCGGCATTGGCGCTGGTCGGCTGCGGCAATGATCCACCGCCAGCGGAACAGTCGGCGGTTCAGCAATCGCAGCCAGCTCGACCTCAGGCGCAGTCTGCTACCCAGCAAGACGCCGCAGCTGAGCGCCAATCGACCGAGCCCCAAGAGCAGCCTCAGCCGCAGCCGGAAAGTAGCCAGTCCCAATCTCGAGCCCAGGCTCAAGCCCAAGCGCAGACGACCCCCGCGGAGCGATCAGACGCCGCCGCGCGGGGTGAGACATCGGAACCGCCCGATAGACGGTTACTCGTCCCCGACATTGACGCGGAAGGGTACGAACTTGAGGATCCCGCCTTTACGCCGATCGCGGGCGCGCGCGCCGACTTCGGCGAGATCGACGGCGCCGGATACCGAATCGAGCTGCCTGAACAGTGGAACGGCGAACTAGTGCTCTGGGCGCACGGCTTCCGCGGGCTGAACGAGGAAGGCACGGGCTTCAGTCAGCGATTGACCTTCGACGACATCGGTGTGCGCGAGGTCGCGATCGGTCAGGGCTACGGCTGGGCCACGTCGACCTACCGCGTCAACGGATACGTGCCGGGCGTCGGCGTTGATGACTTGTTGCGAGTCAAAGATCGCGTCGGCGAGATCGCCCGGCCGCCGCGACGCACGTACATCGCAGGCGGATCGATGGGCGGCGCGACAGCCCAACTCATGGCGCAGGAGTTTCCCGATGAGATCGCCGCCGCCCTTGCGTACTGTCCCGCGATGGGGAACATCTGGGTCGTCGATTACACCGTGGCCTGGCACGCCCTGGCGTTTTGGTTGATCGGCTCACCGCCGGCCGAGGCCGACGCAACCAGCATCATCGAGTGGGCGCGGCCGCTCGGCGAGGCCGACGAACAAGGCTTGCGCTTGACTGCGCTAGGCGAGCAGTTTGCCGCGCTGATCAAGGACTTCACGGGCGGCGAGCGCTGGGGATTCGACGCCGGCTTCGCGCAACAGTGGAACATCGCGTTCTCGCTCGGCGCGACGCTGTGGCCCGACATATTGGAGTCATCGACGCTCGAACCAGGGTCGATCGTTACTGTCGGAATGCGTCAACCACCGGCCGACACAACTGCGCACGTGTATCGCGCCGATCCATCGGCCGGAATCGATCTGGAGCGGCTCAACGCCGAGGTGATTCGCGCCGCGGCCGATCCTGTGCGTCGCCGTGATCCGGGAGTAGGCCTGTCGACTGGCGAGTTGCGGGTACCACTATTGGCGATGAAGACGACCGGAGATCTGTTTACGCCGATGCACCTCGACCGCGACTACCAGCGACTGGTCAACGACGCCGGTTGGGGCGGCAACCTCGTCATCCAGCCGATACGGCGCGCGGGACACTGCTCGTTCTCGGAGAGCGAGGCGCTGGGCGGGCTGACTCGCCTGGTGACCTGGCTGTCGCTGGGGTTGGCGCCGAGCGGCGATGACTTGCAGGGCGACCTCAGCGCCGTCGGTACGCGCTTCACGAACCCGTTCGACGCTGATGATCCACTTAGGCCATCGGCCTGATGTCAATCAGACCTTGTAGCCGCCGTCGACGCTGATCACCTGACCGGTGATACCGGCCGATTCGGGCGCGGCGAGCAACGCCGCCATCGGTCCGAGCTCCTCCGGTTCGAGCACGCGATTCTGCAGATTCTCCGATGCGCGCCAGGCGTGCGCCTCGTCGGCGGAGATACCCGCCGCTCGGCCCATCGCTTCCCAGTCGACCAAGGCGGTGTTGGTCCAGCCTGGACAGAGACAGTTGACGGTGATCCCACAGGCCGCGGTGTCGTGCGCGAGCGCTCGGGTCATGCCGATCAACCCGTGCTTAGCTGCGGTATAGGCGAGCGCGCCGCCCGAGCGCTTGGCGTAGCCCGATCCGATGTTGATGATTCGTCCGTATCCCGCTTCGCGCATGTGCGGCAACGCCTCGCGCGTAGTCCAGTAGGCCGAAGTGAGATTGAGCGCCAAGTTGGCCTCAAAGACGTCATCATCGTGCGTGAAGGGATCTTGCGAACCGCGCAGCGGCGCGCCGCCGCCGACGTTGTTGACCAATATGTCGCACGAGCCGAAGCGCTCAACGGCGCGTCGCACTGGGTCTTTGGCCTGGTCCCGGTCGAGCGCGTCGGCGATCACCGCCAAGCCCTCAGAACCTGCCGCTTCGACTTCTCGGACCACGGCGTCGAGTTGCTCATGGGTCCGTGACGAGACGACGATCTTCGCGCCATGACGCGCTAGTTCGAGCGCGATCGCGCGCCCGATTCCCCGTCCGCCGCCGGTCACGACGGCGACGCGTCCCGTGAGTGATGGCATCAGACGTTCCTCGCGTCCTATCGAGCGAAACCGGCGGGAATCATGCCGATCACGAGTCCCGCGACACGTCGATCGTCGCTCTCACGCATGCGGCCAACTATCTGTCTGAGCACCGAGCCGAGCAAGGTGCGGTTGAAGAGCCAGTCGTTCAGGTCAGCGTCGGTGGGATAGCTGCCGCCCGGCTGAGCGGTGGCGGCCTCGTGATAGAAGGCGCGCAGGTCGTCAGCCGCGAACTTGATCCGCACCGGCATCGGATGATTCCAGGCGACGTCGCCGTCTGCCGAATCGGCGCCGGTCGCGAAGTCGGCCAGCACAGTTGCGAGGTCCTCCATTTGCTCGATCGTGGCGCCGCTGACGCCAACGGTCGTGCGTCCGCGACGCTTGATCGATTCGGCGTGCCAGGGAGCGAGCTGGCGAAGCTCCTCGATCAACTGGTCGCGCAACGCCTCCGACTCATTCGCAGGCGGCGGAGGAGCGATGGCGATCGCGCAGGCCCAGGGGTCGTCGCCGCTCGACGGCGCGTCGTGCGGGTAATCGGCGATCGTCGGCTCGGTGGCCGTTTCCAGCAGCGTCAGGGCCGAGACCAACACGTCACGCTGGAAGTCAGGCTGGTCCGGAGCGCCCAGCGGTCGGCCGAGCGGGAACGGCACCCAGAGTGATCGCGGCGGGCGCATGCCCTCGGAGTGGGCGCGGATGAGTGAGACGCCGGTCGTGGCGACGCGTCCCTCGCTGCCGCGTTCGATGTAGTGACTGAGCGCACACACGGAGCGCGTGCAGAACGGTCAAACGGGTGTCAGAAACGCAGCGTCGACGCCGTCTTCCGCGAGCAGCCTCCCGATCTCCTCGCCGGTCGACTCAAGACGCGTCGGATCGGGCTGCGCGCCCATGAACGAGTAGTGATAGCGGCTCACGCCGCCGACAACGCCGTCGCCGGCCAGTGCGCGCAACAGCTCGAGCGGGAAGACCGTGTTGATGTCCTGCTGGAAGCCGGATCGGTCAAAGTTGACCGAGAGATGCGACATGCGCAGGTCGCTGTAATCGACATCTCCCGGTATCAGTCGATACTCGGTCGAACCTGGGGTGAACGGCCGATCAGCGCTGGGATGCAGTCCCGCGGTCGTCACGATGGCGATCGTCGACTCGTCGAGTGGCTTGGGTGTGACCCAGGGCTGCGGCTCAATCTCCGGCAAAGGCAGACTGAGCAGATTCTTGGCCATGTCGGGATGCAGGTCGTCCATTCGGACCATGACAATGCTCCATGATGCTGGGATCGGGGCGGTGTCGGCAAGATATCGGATCGTCGGAAGCCGTCCGGTGTTTGACTCGCTGATAGGCTGACGACATTCGCGTATGGGAGAATTCTGACTCGAGGAGTGCGGCGATGCCTGAGGACACGATTGAAGTCAGTGTGCGCATGGCCGACCGCGGCGAAGTCGGCTATCGGATGGTTTCCGCCTCGATCAGCAGCCGCGAGGGATCGCTCGCCGGCGCGCCAGTGGCGTTTTCGATCGTTGACGGTCCCGGCACACTGGCCTCGAGCGGCGGTCGCGAGCGTACCGTCGATTCCGACGAGTGGGGTATCGCCGAGGTCAACTGGTATCCTGAGCAGCATCCGCGCAGCTCGCCCGAGGCTGAAGCCGTGCAAACCGTCACGATCAAGGCGGCCTGCGAGAGCGCCGCTGACGTCTCGCTCAACGTCGCCTCGCCGCTCTGGAAGCACTAACCCGGCAGTCGCCCGGCAAACGGAAGCGCGCATCGCTTGACCTCGGCGCCTGAGCAGCGGTCACCGTCGAAGGACAACCGTCCGGACGAGCCGGAACTGCCGCAGTGGCTGCAGCGCGCCGAGCGATTCCCGCAGGTCGACCCGGTGGTCCTGCTGGGCTTCGGGCCGGTCGCGATCTACCTGTTCTTCGACCGAGTCTGGGACGTGCGGCCGGCGATCGCGGGCGCGGTCCTGGCGGCTGTGGTCGTCTTCTTCGTCCAACGACGGCTGCGCCCAAATCACAAGGTCGTCTTTCGACTGGCTGTGCTTGGTCTGGCGATTCTGATCGCCTTTGGCGTGCTCGGATTGATCCGAGACGACGGCAAGGTCTTCTGGGCCTCAGATCCGATTGAGGACTTCATCGTCGGCGCCATCTTCGCTGTCAGTCTTGTGCTGCGCCGACCGATCGTCGCGCCCGTGATTCGCGAGCTGCTGCCCGAAGTGTCCGACAAGCTGCCCGCCGACCACCGCGTTTGGATGCGGGTGACCGCGGTCTGGACGGTCAAGATCCTGCTCGCCGGCGCGCTGCGCCTGTGGCTGCTGGATTCAGTCGACGCCAGCACCTACGCCATCCTGCGTTGGCCGCTGGGTTGGGCGATGAACCTCGTGCTCTTCGCCTGGAGCGCTCATGCGATCAGCGGCGCGATACGCGACCACGCCCTACAGCAGCTGCGCTGGGGTGGCAGTGATGAGGGCGGCCAGGAGAGCTCAGACGACGTCGGCGAAGTGGTCGCGGAGTCCGAGGTCGCTGAACGCTGACCGGAACCACTCGATTACTTCGGGGTGATAGGGAATCCCGCGTTCCGAGCGTTCGATCTCCTGTTCATGCTCTTCCAGACCCGCATAGATGACGCGTTCCTCGCCTGGCGCGGTCGGCGTCTCGCGCAGCGCGCGCAGGTACTCGTCCATGTGCCCCTTGAACTCGTCAACGTCGGTGAAGGCGGCGATATTGAAGACGGTGAAGTGGTGCCCCACGCCGTTGAAGCGGAACAGCGCCGAGCCCGCGCCCGCCATGATCCCGCTGAGGATGTCAATCGTTACCGCCAGGGAATAGCCCTTGTGTGAGCCGATCTCGCGCGTGCCGCCGAGCGGCAGCATGAGAAACTCGTCCGGCGTTGGCCCTGACTCCATCATCGGCGCGCCGTCGGCCGTCGCGACCCAACCGGGCAGGAGGTCCTCGCCCAGACGTTGGGCCAGCCGAATCTTGTTGCCCGCCACTGACGACATCGAGGCGTCGAAGATGAACGGCGCTTCCTCGTTGGTCGGCGCGGCGATGCTGAGCGGGTTCAGTCCGACCATCGCCTTGGCGCCATGCGTCGGCGCGACGAGCAGGCCGCCGACCGTCATCGAGAGGCCGATCATGTCGTGCTCAAGCGCCAGTTGCGCGTGATACGCGGCGGCGCCGAAGTGTCGACCGTTGTTGCAGACGACCGTGGCGACGCCGCACTGTCGAGCCTTGTCAATCGCCAACTCCATCGCCTGCGGTCCAACGGTCAGACCGAGCCCGCGATCGCAGTCGATCGTCGCCGCCGCGGGAGCGTCCCGCTCGAGCGACCACTGCGGCGCTGGGTTGATGTCGCCCGACTGAATCCCGGCCACATACGCGCGCAGCATGTTCGAGACGCCGTGCGAGTCGATCCCCCGCAGATCGGCGTAGAGCAACGTGTCGGCGCTGCGCCGCGCGTCGTCTTCGGGCATGCCCAGTCGCAGGAAGATGTCCTCCACCGCCGAGCGCATCACATCGCCAGGGACGCGTACTGCAATCTCTTCAGGCACGGCGAACTGCTTCAACATCAGGAGCTCCTTCAGCAGGACGCGCAGGTCGAGACCTGCCGGCGTCGTCGAGTCGTGCGGGCAGGCTAACCGTCAACTGAGAGCTACTTGTCAGCCAACGTGTCAAGTCGATTCAGATCAAGGCCGTTGGCGACCCCGCGCAATCAAGCGTTCACCTGCTGGACACTCGCGGACGAGGAATCGACATAGCGTCAAAGTCGGAGATCAGGGACAGGCGACGCACGGTCGTCAGCCCGACTTCACGAGTTTCAGGGAGTGTGACGTGTTGAACGCCGACTCGATGTCCAGCCTCTACTCGCCATCGACGCAGATCGATGGCATGGATCACGACGCCCACCTGCGCTACGTCGCTCGCCGACGTTGGCTGGTGCAGCAGAAGCAAGAGCGCAACCAACTGCGCGACCAGCGGATCGCCGAAGGCGGAGCGCGTGCTAGCTCAATCACCGAGCTGCGCCCGGTTCAGGCGTTCGCGCATTCGCTCTCGCCGGTCTACAGCGTGTTCAGAGACGGGTTCCTCCTACGCCGCTAGGACGAAGCGGCGCAACTGAACCCTCCGCCAGGCGCCTCCGCCAGGAGCCTCCGCCAGGCGCCTCCAGCAGGCGCCTCCGCCAGGCAGCCGGCATGGCCGTCCCATGTTGTGATGAAGCTGCTGTGCGCGGCGGTCTGTAGGCATGCGCCAGCGGCGTGCGGGATCGCTGGTACACTGCGGGCTGCGTGGCTTGACCACGCATTCGTTGACCGTGTACGCGCGGCGCATCGCCGCGCGACCTGGCGTAGCCCTAACTGGCACAGCCCTGATGAGAGGGGAGCGCGGTGGCCGAGTACACCAAGCCGATTCCGAGTCCCGATCCGGTCTCGCAACCATTTTGGGACGGCGCAAAAGCGGGCAAGCTGATGCTGCCCCGCTGCGACGACTGCAATCGCGTCCACTGGTACCCGCGGGTGATTTGCCCGTTCTGCCACTCGATCAACATCGAGTGGGTCGAGGCGACCGGTCGCGGCACGATCCACACCTTCGCCGTCCAGCACAACAAAGGTCTGGTCGCTCGCGGCTGGGCCGACGAGGTGCCCTACGTCTCGGCCTACATCGACCTCGCCGAGGGCGACCGCATGCTGACCGTGCTCAAGGGCGTCGATCCAAACGACCCCGAATCGATCGAGATCGGCGGCGCGGTGCAGATCGAGTTTGAAGAGGCCTCGGAAGACGTGCACATTCCCTACTGGCGCCCCGTCTAGCGCACCGAGCGCACTTAGCGCCCGTCCACCATCGACGAACCCAACGAGTTCAGGAGCGCACAACATATGCCTGGTGAAGCATCAAAGTCCGCCGCGATCATCGGCGCCGCCGAAGCCAATGACATCGGCTACCCGCAGACGCCCAAGTCGTCGCTGACGCTGCACATCGAAGCGATCAAGAACGTCTGCGACATGACCGGCATACCGATCGCCGCGATTGACGGCATCTTCTCGGCCGGTTGGTCGCCGCAGCTGGCCGAGTATCTCGGCCTGCATCCCAAGTACATCGACACGACCGCCGTCGGCGGCTGCTCGTTCGAGATGCACGTGCATCACGCGCTGGCCGCGATTCACGCCGGCGTGATCAACGTCGCGCTCGTCTCGCATGGCGAGATGGGTTTCAGCCAGCGCTTCACCCAAGGCAAGGGCACCGGACGTCCCGGCGGCGCGGGCGACCCCTGGGATCCGGGCGTGCAACACACCTCGGCCTACGGGCTCGGCGGCGCGCCGACCGCCTACTCGCACGCGCTCAATCGACACATGGCGCGCTACGGGACGACCCAGGAAGACTTCGCCGAAATCGCCGTCGTCACGCGCGAGTGGGCGACGCTCAATCCGCGCGCGGTCATGTACCGCAAGGCCGACGGTCAGAACGGCAATCCGCCTCCGCTGGAGCAAGGCGAATGGGGCGGCGGCAAGCGCGGCCACACCTTCGGCGGACCGATCACCGTCGACACCGTGATGAACTCACGTCCGATCTCGTGGCCGATCAAGCTGCTCGACGTCTGTCTGGTCACTGATCACGGCGGCGCGGTCTTGATCACGGGACCCGAGCTGGCGCGGACGTCCAAGACGCCGCCGGTCTGGATCGCCGGCGCCGGCGAGTCGATCTCGCACTGGAACATGCTCGAAATGGGCGAGTTCACCAAGACGTCGGCCAGCCGCTCGGCCGCAGCCGCCTACAAGATGGCCGGGATGGGTCCAGAGGACATGGAAATGGCCATGATCTACGACTCGTTCACGGTCACGGCCGGGATCACCGCCGAGATGCTCGGACTCGCGCCCGAGGGCGAGGGCTTCCGACTCTGGAAAGATCGTCACGCCGCGCCCGGCGGTCGGCTGCCGATCAACACCAACGGCGGCGGACTGAGCTTCAACCACTCCGGCATGTACGGCATGCAGCTGCTGGTCGAGGCCTACCGCCAGCTCTCCGGCACGGCCGAGGACGACGGGTTCTCCGGCGACCCGGGCAAGCAGACCAGCGCTCGCAGCTGCGTCGTCAACGGCACCGGCGGTTCGCTCTCAACCACCGGCACCCTGGTGCTCGTCTCCGACGACTAGCCTGCGCGACACAGTCGGACGGCAACCAACAAGCCGCCCACTCGGGCGGCTTGTTGGTTTGCGCAGACACTCGGAAACGGAGCAACCATGACTGAGGCATCCACGGAGCACCAGCTGCAGACCATGCAGGGAGTCACATTCGCCTGGGCGACCGGCATGCTGGCGATGTTCGCGATCGTGGGCGCCTTCGCCTTCGGACACGTCGCGGGAGAGTTCGCCGTCAGCGAAGTCGAACTCTTGGCGGCTGGATCGATCAACGCAATCGGATTGATCGCCATTGGAGGAGTAAACGCCATCGGCGTCGTCGCGCTCGGCATGGTCAATGCAGTCGGCGTGGTCGCCATTGGCGGCGTCAACAGCGTCGGCCTGATTGCGATTGGCGGCTACAACAGTACGGCGATCGTCGCGATCGGCGGCGTCAACTGCTACAGCCTCGGATGGCGCGTCTTCGCCGCCACGATCTACGAGTGGTCGCCAAGGATTCACTCGAGCAGCTAGACAGCTAGCGCACGGACCGGGTCCTGCGGCCGATGTGTTAGCCTGAAGCCCGAGACAAGCCGGGGTGGTCCGACCGTCGCATGACGGGCGCAGGGCCTGAGAACACACCCGCTGAACCTGATCCGGATAATGCCGGCGCAGGGAGCGCAGCAAACTTCAGGCCCGCCCGTTTGATGTTCGACCGCCCCTCGCGGGAGTCGTTCGCGCACTCGACTCCCGACTCAGGCCAGACGCCTGGATGGAGGAGTCGAATGACGCGAAGACTATGGAGATTGACACTGGTTGCGGCGGCCGTGGTGACGACGGCGCTCGTCGCGCTGTCGGCCTGCGCCGACTCGGAAGAACAAACAGCTCGCGAGATCGTGGTGCCTCCGAGCGAGCCCGATTCGTTCCGCGTCCAGCTCGACTGGCTGCCGAACACCAATCACACGGGCATCTACGTCGCGCTGGCCCAGGGCTGGTACGAGGACGAGAACATCGACCTCGAAATCCTGCCCTACAGCGGCGGACCGGGCGAGCTGATGCTCGACCAAGGCGTCGCCGACGCCGCCTTCACCGTTCCGACGTACCTGCCGTTGTTCCGCGCGCAGGGGTTGGACGTCGTCTCGATCGCGGCCGTGCTGCAGAGCAATCCAATTGAGTTCGCCGTGCTCGCCGATGGTCCGATCGAGCGGCCGCGCGACCTCGACGGACACATCTACGGCGGCTTCGGCGTTCCCACCGAGCAGGCGCAATGGGAATGGGTCGTGCGCTACGACGGCGGCCGCGGCGACATCACCGGCGTGGTCCTCGATACCGGCGCCTACGAAGCGCTGTACGACAATCGCGTCCAGGGCGTCGAGACGTTTGTCACCTGGGACGGCATCGACGCTCGACTGCGGGGCATCGAGATCAAGTCCTGGAAGTACAGCGACTTCGGCATTCCCGAGTTTCACGGCATGGTCCTGGCCGCCAACCGCACACTGATCAACGACGATCCTGACCTCCTGACTCGATTCCTCGCGGCCACGATCAAGGGCTACGAATTCGCCGTTTCGGAACCTGAGGACGCCGCCCAGATGATGATCGACATCGCCGGCGAGGACGCGTTCCCCAATCTTGAGCTCGTCTTTGAGTCGGCGCGAATGCTCGCCGCTCAGTTCTACGTCGATCCCGAGGGTCGCTGGGGCTCGCAGACGCTCGATCACTGGCGGGGCTACACCGAGTGGTTGTACGAGCATCAGCTGTTGCTCAATGCCGATGGCGACCCGCTGTCAGAACCGCCCGACTATGGCGCCCACTTCACCAACGACCTCTACGCGGCGGCGCGTGCGACGCTCAACTAACGATCGCTGACGTGCTCGAAGTTGCGTCGGTTCGCAAGGCGTACGGCGAGGGCGACGACCGCGTCGTCGCTCTCGACGGCGTCTCGCTGACCGTCCGCGACGGTGAATTCGCCGCGCTCGTTGGGCCCTCGGGATGCGGCAAGTCGACCCTGCTCAATCTGGTCGCGGGCCTCGACGAGGTCGACCAAGGCCAGATTCTCGTCGACGGCGAATCGCCAGATCCTGAAGAACGACTGGCCAGATTCGGCTACATGCCGCAAGAGGACTTGCTCTTTCCGTGGCGCACGGTCATCGACAATGTTTGCCTCGGGCTCGAGATTCAGGGGCTGCCTCGCGGCGAGGCGCGCCAGCGCGCGATGGCGTTGCTTCCGCAGTTCGGACTCGACGGCTTTGAGCATCGCCGACCGCACGAGTTGTCGGGAGGTATGCGTCAACGCGCCAGTTTCCTGCGAACCTATCTGTTGGGCCGACCATTCCTGTTGCTTGATGAGCCGTTCGGCGCACTCGACGCGATCACGCGCAGCGAGCTGCAATCGTGGTTCGCTGAGACCTGGAATCGCATCGGAGGCTCGGCACTGCTGGTCACCCACGACCCGCACGAGGCGGTCGCGCTGTCCGACCGCGTCTACGTCATGTCGTCGCGTCCCGGCCGAATCACCAACGTGCTCGAGGTTGATCTTCCGCGCCCGCGTTCCACGCGGTCGGCCGAGACCGAGGCCGCGCATCGGCTGATCGACGCGCTGCGACACGAGACGGCCTCAGCTGAGCCGCCGTCGTGAAGTCTCGCAGGCCTAGGACCTTGAGGCGCGAGTTGCTGATCAGCGTGGCGGCGCCGGTCAGCCTGATCCTCGTCGTGCTCTGCGGCTGGCAAACCTACGTCTGGCTCTCCGGCATTCGTCCGCAGATCCTGCCGGGACCGATCCGCATCGTGCGCGAGAGCGTCGAGTCGGCGGGTGCGATCTGGGGGCACTCGCTCGTGACGATGTCCGAAGTCGCCGCCGGATTTGCCATCAGCATCGTCTGCGCCTTGGCGCTGGGCCTGCTGCTTGACATGTCCTCGGCGCTCAGGCGAGCGGTCTACCCGCTGATCGTGGCCTCACAGGCGGTGCCGGTTCCGGTGATCGCGCCGCTGATGATCGTCTGGTTCGGCTTTGGCGTCACGCCCAAGATCATCGTCATTGGACTGTTCACCTTCGTCCCGATCGTGCTTGGCTTCACCGCCGGTTTGGCAGCGACCGAGCGGCCAGCGATCAATCTGATGCGCACGTTCGGCTCGTCGCGCTGGCAGGTCTACCGATACGTCAAGATTCCCGCGGCGCTGCCCGATCTGTTCACGGGACTGCGGATCGCGTCGATCTACGCCGTACTCGGCGCCATATTCGGCGAGCTCGCCGGCGCCACCGAAGGCTTGGGCATCTTCCTCGCGCAGTCGCGTCTCTCATTCCGCATTGACCTCGTGTTCGGAGCGATCTTCGTCGTCGCCGTGATGAGTTATCTCCTGTTCCTCGGCGTCGTGATGCTCGAACGCCGGGTCATCCCCTGGCGATTCCACCGGCGTGAGCCATGATCGCGCTGTCCGTCGCGCGGCGCGGTAGCCTGAGGCGATGAGCAGCGGCGCCCAACTTCGAGACGTCATCGAAGGTGCGACACCGTCACGCTTTGGCTCTGTCGGCCGCGCCCGAGCGATGCTCAACAACGGCGCGAATGCGCTCACGCCGCTCGCCGATGACCTCCGTGCCGCTCTCGCCGATCCCTCCGATGTTCTGATCGATCGACCCTCGCGACTGCTCTACGCGACCGACGCGTCGCTCTATGAGATGGAGCCCGTCGCGGTCGTGTTTCCGCGCACGCCGACCGACACCGCTGCCGCGGTCGATGTCGCGCGCGCGCACGGCGTCCCGCTTTTGCCTCGCGGCGGCGGCACCAGTCTCGCCGGTCAGGGCGTCAATCACGCCGTTGTCCTCGACTTCACCCGACACATGGACGCCGTGCTCGAGATCGACGCCGATCGTCAGATCGCGCGCGTGCAACCAGGACTCGTCCTCTCGGAGCTGAACAAGGCCGTTCGTCGATTTGGGCTGCACTATCCGATTGATCCCTCGACGGCCAATCGCGCCACGATCGGCGGCGGCATCGGCAACAACTCATGCGGCACGCATAGCGGCCTCTACGGGAAAACGGTCGACGTGGTCGAGTCGCTCGATGTCATCCTCTCCGACGGCGAGGCGCTGCAGTTCAGCCATCAGGACGAGCGCCGTCTGCAATCGATCATCGACCAGGGCGGGCGCGAGGGCCGACTCTATCGCGACCTACGCGAGATCGCCCAACGCGAGCGCCAGGCGATCGCCGAGCGATTTCCCGACATCCCGCGACGCGTATCGGGCTACAACCTCGACACGCTGCTCGACCCCGCCGGGGTCAATCTGTCGCAGATGGTCGTCGGTTCCGAAGGCACGCTCGCGGTCGTGACCGAGGCCACAGTGTCGTTGGCGCCGCTGCCCGCTCGACGAGGCATTCTGGCTGCCCACTTCGAGTCTTTGATCGAAGCCGCCGAAGCGACGCTTGTCGCCAACACACATTCGCCCGCGGCGATCGAGTTGGTCGATGAGCTCATCATTGAACGCTGCCGCTCGAGCGTCGGCTATGCGCCGTTGGCCGAATTCGTCCAGGGCGAACCGGGAGCGATCTTGCTGATCGAATGCTTCGCCGAGCGCGACGCCGATCTTGTCGAGCAACTGCGGGCGATTGAGTCGGATCTCAAATCCCGAAGCATGGGTTACGCGTTCGTCACCGAGACCGATCCGAGCGCGCAGGCGCGCATGTGGCAGATGCGCCAGGCCGGCCTCGGCTTGTTGATGTCGATGCACGGCGATCCCAAGCCGGCCGCGTTCGTCGAGGATACGGCCGTGCCGCCCGATCGACTGCCCGAGTTTGTCGCCCGCTTCGACGCCGCCGTGCGCGCCAAGGGCCTCCGCGCCGGCTACTACGGACACGCCGCCGCCGGCTGTCTACACATTCGCCCGGTCGTCAACGTCAAGGATCCGCTCGGTCTCGATCACACGGAACAACTGGCGGAGGAGATCGCCGATCTGGTCGTCGAGTTTGGCGGCTCGCTCTCAGGCGAGCACGGCGACGGCATCGTTCGCGGCGTCTTCATCGAGAAGATGTTCGGCCCCCGCCTGGTCGACGCCTTCCGCGAGACGAAGCTCGCCTTCGATCCCGATGGGTTGCTCAATCCGGGCAAGATCGTCGACACGCCGCCGTTCCGAGACAATCTCAGACTCAGCCCTGAGACCGTCAATCAGCGCCCGGCAGAGTGGCTCGACTTCAGCTCCGAAGGCGGACTCGCCCGCGCGGCCGAGATGTGCAACGGACAGGGCGCCTGTCGCAAGTTCGACGGCGGGATGTGTCCCTCGTTTCAAGTCACGCAAGACGAGGAGCACTCGACGCGCGGACGCGCGAACCTGCTGCGTCAGATCCTCAACGGCGCGATGCCGCTCGAGGAGCTCGGCGGCGACCGTCTGCACGAGGCGCTCGACCTCTGCGTCGAGTGCAAGGCCTGCAAGGCCGAGTGTCCGTCGGGCGTCGACTTGGCGAAGATCAAGTACGAAGTGCTGGCGCATCGGCATCGAGCGCACGGGGCGCCGCTGCGTGATCGCGCCTTCGCGCGGATCGACCGTCTGTTGCGGCTCGGATCGCACGCGCCGAGACTGGCCAATGCGCTCGCGTCGACTCCGTTGACGCCAGTGCTGATGCGTCGTCTGGGACTGGAGACGCGACGTCCACTGCCAAAGCTCGCCTTGCAGACCTTTGATCGCTGGTTCCGGCGGCGTCCGACGCCTCCGTCGGCGCGAGGTGATGTCGTGCTGTTCGACGACACCTTCACCAACTTCGTCCATCCCGAAGTGGGCGTCGCAGCGACCAGACTGATCGAGGCCTTGGGCTACCGCGTCGTCCGAGTCGCGCGGCGCGGCTGTTGCGGACGGCCGTCAATCTCCAAGGGCATGCTTGACGATGCACAGGCGCTCGCGGAGCGCAACGTCGAGGCGCTGCTGTCCTACGCCCACGCCGGCATCCCGATCGTTGGGACCGAGCCATCGTGCTTGCTCACCTTGCGCGACGAGTATCCGCTCTTGTTGCGCAGCGACGATGCGTCCATCGTCGCATCGCAGGCGTTGCTGTTCGACGAATGGCTCGCCCGCGAACTCGCGAGCGACGACGCGGCGGCGCTGTTCTCTGGAGAGCAAGGAGAGTTGGGCGAACTGTTACTGCATACGCACTGTCATCAGAAGGCGTTGTCCGGGTTCGAGCAGACACTCGACGTCCTCCGCCAGGCCGGCTACGACGCGCGAGCTATCGATAGCGGATGTTGCGGCATGGCCGGATCGTTCGGCTTCGAGTCAGAGCACTACGAGATCTCGCGAGCGATGGGCGAGCTGAAGCTGTTTCCGGCAATCCGCGAGGCGCTGCATGCGCCGGTCGCGATCACCGGCGTCTCGTGTCGGCAGCAGATCGGTCACTGGACGACAGCGCAACCTCGACACGTGGTCGAGTACCTCGCCGACGCGTTGGTCGGGTCGCGGGAATCAGAACGGGCTGCGAAGTGAGGAACAACGCGCGACTGGTGCCGAGGGGCAGAGTCGAACTGCCGACACCACGATTTTCAGTCGTGTGCTCTACCAACTGAGCTACCTCGGCAACACCGCTGACTCAGTATACACGTCGACCGTCTCGATCGGCTGCGGCGAATGAGCGCTCAGGGCATGCTCTGGACGGTCGGCAACACAGTCCGCAGGAGGTTTGAGAACACATCTTCAATCGTCCCGCGCGCGTCAACGACATCCCATTCATAACGCTCAGCCATCGCGGCCATTTCGCGCAGCTGCTCTCGCTGATGCTGCATGAATCCGTCATAAATGCTGCGGTCGTGCAGATAGTCACCGCCCGACTCCCAAAAGTCGAACCCACGCTCAAGAATGCGCAGTACGAGATCCTCCGCGTCGATGTCGAGGTAGATCACCTGGTCGGGGACCATCGCGAATCCGTAGATTTGCTCCAGCCACTCGCGCGACGCGCCGCGTACGACGGCCCGTGCCATCAGCGAGAAGATGTAACGGTCGGCGAGCACGACCATGCCCGCTTGGAGCGCGGGCAGCATGATCCGCTCAAAGCGATCCCAGAAGTCAGTCGCGTAGAAGAGATTGAGCGTGATTGGATCCAGCGTGTGTCCCGCCTTGGCCTGGTCGATGCCTGGACCGACCAAGGGCGATCGCCGCAGGCCGCTGTCGACGACCCCCCAACCATTGGCCTCGAGGTAGTCCTTGAGAATCGAGATCATCGTCGAGCGTCCGACCCCGTCGGTGCCTTCAATGGCGATCAGGCGCCCGGGCAGCCACTCCTGGTCGATGCCGGGCGGCGGCTCGCCGTAGAACTCAACCTTGGTCACAGACCACCGCCCGCGGCCAGCGTCGCGAACCCCGTTTGCAGATGCGGCGGTACGACCGAGATTTCACGTTGCGGCATGTCGGCGAGCAGCGGCTCGACCAACTTGCGCACCTGAACTTGCTGATTGACCAGGGACTGCGAAGCGTCAATCCGCGTGATCTCATACTCCTCGCAGAGCGCGTCGTACTCGTCCAGAATCCGACCCTGGAAGAGTCGGAACGACTCGTGCACATCTTCGGAGAGACCGAGATCCATGCCGGCCTCGTAGAACTTGATCTCCGCCCGAGCAGCGGCGATGCGGCGGATTGATTCCTCCAGCGTGACCTCGAAGTAGAGCGCCAGGTTTGGCGGCGGCGCGAACGAGTAGAGATCACGCACCCACTTGCGGTTGACGCCGCGCGCGGCGTCGCGCGCGAACGCGGTGTAGACGTAACGATCGGCCAGGACAATCACGCCGGCCTGCAGCGCCGGCAGGATCTGCTCGTAGGTGCGACTGGCGAAGTCGGCGGCGTGGATCAGACTGAACGACATCGGCGTCAAGAGCTGACGTCGTTTGCCGCGCTTGGTCGTGTCGCGCACGATTGGCGACGAGTTCCACTCGGTAAAGACCGTGACGTATCCCTCGCTGCGCAGCCACTTGTGCAACAGGTCGAGTTGCGTGCTCTTGCCCGAGCCGTCAATTCCCTCGACCACGATCAAGCGGCCAGGCAGCTCCGAGAAGTCAGCAATGGTCGCCACCGCCGAGTCCCTTCCGTAGGTCTGGATATGTCAACCGTAGACCCTGGCTACCCGTTCAAGGTTAACGAACCGCAACGAGGGCAGACCCTTGTGCCGCAATGCGCCCAGCAGCGAACTGAATGCGCCTGCGGGCCCTGGCGCTGTTTGGCGCCCATTGGTGGTTGGTGGGCGATGGAGGGCTCGAACCTCCGACCTCCCGGGTGTAAACCGGACGCTCTGGCCACCTGAGCTAATCGCCCGCTTGCCCTGCGGTCATGCTCAAACGTTAGCGCCCAGGCCTCTGGATCAGCTGATTCAGCGTTGCGCTTCAATCACACCGGTCAGATTGTCGGCCGCCTGATCGAAGCCCAGGCGGAAGTCGGCGAACAGCGACAGCGCCAGGTCGAGACCGTCTGCGTTGCCACCGTCGACCGCCTCACGAACCAATGGTCCCGCCGCATTTGCGATCTGCTCGAGGGCGTCAGCGACTCTGCGATGCAGGTCGGACCATCGCTCCGGCGGCGTCAGCGCGCTGAACTGTTGGGCCAAGTCCGACCAGATGCGCGTCTGCGCCTCCACGTTGCGCCGCCAACCAGGATCGCCGATGACCCCGGGCGCCTCCCGCCAACGAGCGAACAGCTCGGCCGCGGCGGCGTAGTTCGCTCGCGCCGACTCAACGACGTTGTTCACCGCGTCGGCGTACTCCTCGGGCATGGCTTCGACTTCGCCTGACAGGTCTGCGCCGATCAGATCGCCGACCAGCTCACGGAGGGTCTCGAGGTCCACGATGCCCACTCGCAGCTCATCGATGATGCCGTCGGCGCCGATGAAGAACGTCGTCGGACGTCCGACGAGCGGATATGGTCCATCGGTCATCGACTTGGTCGGGTCGAGCAGGATCAGGTAACTGACCTGGGTCACCACGTCGGCGAACTCGCGAGCCGTCTCGGGACTCTCGCCGTCGTTGATACCGATGAACGTGACGCGACCCTCGAGTTCACGCTGGACAATCTCAAAGTCGGGCATCTCCTCGATGCAGGGTTCGCACCAACTGGCCCAGAAGTTGAGCACGATCGGGCCATCGATCTGCGACAGCTGTTGCGGAACGCCGTCGAGATCGAGCAGGCGAAAGTCAGGCGCCAGCGCGCCTCGGTCCGAGGCGTCGCCGTCGCGTTCGAAGTAACCGAGCCGCGTGTCCGCCTCCAGTTGCGCGATCCGCTCGTCGAGTTCGTCCGACGCGCCGTCGCGTTCGCGCTCGTCGCGCAACGCGTCGAGCTCCGCCAACTGGGCTGAGAAGGCGCCGCCCGCGCCCGCGGTCGCGTCGCCGCCCGAACGACCGATGAAGACCGGAATCACGATCGCCGCTACGACCGCAGCCAACACGAGCGCTCGATTGATCGCTTCACGCGCGGCGCTCGGCGCGCGCAGCATCGTGAAGAGGATCAACGACTGTTGTCGTTCGCGCAGTCGCTTCAGGCTGGGACCCGCCATGTCGCTCCTCGCTGGAATCGGCCGATTGCCCTAGTTGCGCTCGACCGACGGCCCGTCGACGGCTCTGACCCCGCGCCCACTGTCCACGGCGCTGGCGGCCTGATTCCACAGGGTGGCCGGCTCTGTCGTCAACGGATCGAAGGCGCTGTGGTCGAGCACGAGCCAGCCGCCTGCCCCAATCTCGCTCTCCAGTTGACCCGGACTCCAGCCAGCGTAGCCCGAGAAAATGCGCAGGTCCGACACCTGACCGAGCATTGCCGCGGGCTCGGCGCCGAGGTTGACGACGCCCAGTTCACGTCCAGGCTCGTTGATCGCCGGCGAGTACCACGTCTGCGTTGGCTCGATCGCGGACGTCGGTCGCGCCAGACCGATGGCTGCCGTGCGTTCCACCGGTCCGCCCTGAAACACCACTTGCGG
Organism: Dehalococcoidia bacterium; assembly: GCA_965221705.1. Taxonomy (GTDB): domain Bacteria; phylum Chloroflexota; class Dehalococcoidia; order Bin125; family Bin125; genus Bin125. The sequence continues at coordinate 1,217,158 of OZ244908.1, read as the reverse complement.
GGTCGCGGTGAGGTCGAGCCAGTCGGGCACGACTTCGGCGATCGAGACGATCGTCGGCCGATTGAGTATCACGCCCAGCGCGCCCTCGCCGTGATCGAGGATCAATACGACCGTGCGGAAGAAGTTGGGGTCGACCAGGTGGCGCGAGGCGACCAGAATCTGGCCTGCGAATGAGGAGTCAGGATCGTTGGGTCGCCATTCGAGTGCCATTGCGACGCCGCTCCAGCGAACTGACGACAGGCAGTTGTCGCAGCCGATGCGGGCCGTCACGTCTGCGTTCAACGATCGAGCCCGTCAGTGTGCGTCAGAGTATGCGATTGACGGACGTCAGTCTCGATGTCAGGCCGATTCGCGCTCTGACGAGGGGCGTTCCCGCGACAGCGTGCGATAGCCTGATAGGGAGTGGCAGCGTAGCTCAGTTGGCAGAGCAGGGGACTCATAAGCCCCGTGTCGCAGGTTCGAGTCCTGCCGCTGCTACCAGAGGGCGATTAGCTCAGCTGGCTAGAGCGTTCGGTTCACATCCGAGAGGCCGCAGGTTCAAGTCCTGCATCGCCCACCACCGCTTTCCGATTGATTGCAGTGTTTGCAGACTGTCAGACTGGGATACGCTTGAAGTCGTTGCCGTTCGGATCGAACCGGCAACGCGAGGAGGTCAGTGCAAGTCGCGGTTCGATGCCGACGTGGCGAAACTGGCAGACGCGCTACGTTCAGGGCGTAGTGGGCTTAAGCCCGTGGGGGTTCGAATCCCTCCGTCGGCACCATCGACAGACACCACTCCTCGAGTCCCAGTTCGGATGCGCCCGTAGCTCAGCGGATTAGAGCGCTGCCCTGCGGAGGCAGAGGTCGCAGGTTCAAGTCCTGCCGGGCGCGCCAGCCTCCAGGCCGACAACGCAACGCCAGCGGCTCTACCGCGCCATCGCAGCTTCGATACGCTGAGCTGTGTGACCAGCGATTCTTCATCCGCCAGCCCCGGATCGCCTAACTCGGCTCGCGACGAATCGCGAGCCCAGTTGCAGGCGCAGGTCGCCGCGTTGCCGTCCAAGCCGGGCGTCTACACCTTCCGCGACGCCAACGACCGCGTCATCTACATCGGTAAAGCGGCCAACCTCAAGTCCCGGGTGCGCAGTTACTTCGGCTCTCCGCGATCGATGGAAGGCAAGACCCGTGTGCTCGCCGGCCGCATCGCCCAACTCGAATACGTCACGACGCACACCGAACAGGACGCCCTGCATCTCGAAGCGACGCTGGTCAAGCGCCACCAACCGTTCTTCAACGTCCGACTCAAGGACGACAAGCACTATCCGTATCTCAAGATCGATGTCGACGCGCCCTGGCCGCGCGTGACGATTACACGTCGGGTCGCCAACGATGGCGGCCGCTACTTCGGTCCCTACGCCTCGGCCAAGTCGGTGCGCACGACGCTGGACTTGGTCAAGAAGCTGTTTCCCTGGCGCTCCTGCGACAAAGAGATCACCGGCTCCGATCCGCGGCCCTGTCTCGAGTACTACATCCGCCGATGCATCGCGCCGTGCACCTCGTTCTGCACGCCCGGCGAGTATCGGGATGTGATTGACCAAACGATGCTCTTCCTCGATGGCAAGAGCGAGGCCGTGGTGCGGCAGCTCAAGTCGTCAATGACCGACGCGGCCGATGAGCTCAACTTCGAGCGCGCCGCCCAGCTCCGCGATCAGATCAGCGCGGTCGAGCGCGTCACGGAAACCCAACTCACCGCCGATGCCGCAGCCGCCGAGATCGATGTCTTCGGTCTCGCAGTCGACGGCGACGAGGCCGTCGTCCAAGTGTTGTTCATTCGCGGACAGAAGATGGCCGGCTCAGATCACTTCACGCTGGCCGGCGTCAAGGATGAGTCGACCGGCGCGGTCATCTCTTCGTTTCTGCGACAACACTACGAGGGCGGCCTGCAGCCGCCCAAACTGGTCCTGATCCCTGACCAGATCGATGATCTCGACCTGCTCCAGAGCTGGCTGTCGGAGAAACGCGGCGCAAGGGTCGAAGTCCGACATCCGCAGCGTGGGGACAAGCGTCGACTGCTCGAAATGGCGACCGAAAACGCCTCCGAGACGCTGTCGATGTCGCGCGTGCGTTGGCTCGCAGACCGCGGCCGCACCGACGCCGCGTTGACCGAACTCGAAGAGGCGCTCAATCTGCCCGCGCCGCCGCGACGGATTGAGTGCTACGACATCTCGAACACTCAAGGATCGAATGTCGTCGCCTCGATGGTCGTCTTCCTCGACGGCCGACCGGCGACGAATGAGTATCGACGTTTTCGGATCAAGACCGTTGACACCGCGGACGGCCCTAACGACTTCGCGTCGATGGCCGAGGTCATCCAGCGACGATTCAAACGTTTGGGCGAAGAGCGCCGAGCTGAACGCTCCGAAGGATTCAACGTTCCCGACGTTCCAAATGCTGTTTCAGATTCGCCTGACGATGAAGGGAACGACCCCGAAACAGCCGGCTGGGGCGCGATTCCCGACCTCGTCATCGTCGACGGCGGCAAGGGACAAGTCTCCGCCGCGCATGACGTGATGCGCAACCTCGCCGTCGACGACATCCCACTGGCCGGGCTCGCCAAGCGCGAAGAGTTGCTTTTCCAGGTCGACGCCTCCGAGCCGCTGCGGCTCGATCGCCGATCGCAAGGTCTGTATCTCGTGCAGCGGATACGCGACGAGGCGCACCGTTTCGCCATCTCGTACCACCGTCGATTGCGCGCTCGGCAGACCTCGCAGAGCGCGCTCGATCGAATCAAGGGGATCGGCCCGCGTCGCAAGAAAGCCCTGCTGCGCAAGTTCGGCTCGCTGCAAGCGTTGCGCGAGGCGGAGGTCAACGACATCGCCGCGACGCCGGGCATGACCCAGCGCCTCGCCGAACAGCTCAAGCTCGAGCTCTGAGCAACCAGTCCGCCGGGAGCGCCAGTCAGACCAGACGCTTCGCTTGGGGAATCGCATCCAGGCCGGCGTACTGCGCCCTGTCGCCCAACTCCTCGGCGATCCGCAGCAGTCGGTTGTACTTCGCCGTGCGCTCACCGCGCGCCGGGGCGCCGGTTTTGATCAGCCCGGCATTCGTCGCGACGGCCAGGTCGGCGATCGTGGTGTCTTCCGTCTCGCCCGATCGATGGCTGATGATCGCCGTCCAGCCCGCTTCCTGCGCGATGCGGACCGCGTCGAGCGTCTCCGACAACGTGCCGATCTGGTTGACCTTGATCAGAATGCTGTTGGCCGCCTCGAGCTCGATCGCGCGACGCAGTCGCTCGGGATTCGTCACCAACAGGTCGTCGCCCACCGTCTGCGCCAGATCGCTCAAGCGCTCGGTCAGATGCCGCCATCCCGACCAGTCATCCTCGTGCATGCCGTCTTCAATCGAGACGATCGGATATCGCGCGCACCAGTCGCGCCATAGCTCGACTAACTCGTCGCCGCTCAGCGAGCGCTGCTCGCTGCGCAGGAAGTAACCGCCATCGGCCCAGAGCTCGCTGGCGGCCGGATCGAGCGCAATGGCGACGTCGCGGCCGGGCTCGTATCCCGCTGCCCGAATCGCGTCGACAATCAGACTGAGCGCCGACTCGTTGCTCGACAGCGAGGGAGCGAAGCCCCCTTCGTCGCCCAGCCCCGTTTGCAGCTTTCGCGAGCGCAACTCGTCGGCGAGCGCGTGATACACCTCGACGATCTGCTGCAACCCGTGAGCAAAGCTCCCTGCGCCAATCGGCGCGATCATGAACTCCTGAAAATCAACCCCATCGTCGGCATGGGCGCCGCCATTGAGGATGTTGGCCAGCGGGACCGGCAGCACAACGGCGTCGTCACCACCGATGGAGCGGTACAGCGGCAGATCGGTGTCCGCCGCGACCGCCTTGGCCGCGGCAAGTGAGACCGCGAGCAGCGCGTTCGCGCCCAGCCGCGCCTTTTGAGCGCCGCCGTCAAGAGCGATCAACGCTCGATCGAGCCCAGCTTGATCGGATGCGTCAACACCGTTCAGAGCATTGTTGATCTCGCCGTTGACTGACTCGACCGCATGACGAACGCCGCGCCCACGATACCGCTGAGGATCGCCGTCGCGACGCTCGACCGCCTCGTGCGAACCCGTGCTCGCGCCCGAAGGCGCCGCCGCGCGTCCGAGCGCGCCGCTGTCCAACACGACATCGGCTTCGACTGTCGGATTCCCACGGGAATCGAGAATCTCCCGAGCGCGAATAGATGCGATCCTGCTTGTTGCCACAGCCGACTCCACTCAGCCTCACGCCGATCGTTTGCGCGGTTCGTTCCCGCGGTCGTTAGCTGGCGCGAGGATGCGCTCGATCGTAAACGTCGCGCAAGTGCTCATCTGTCAACTGGGTGTAGAGCTGCGTCGTCGAGATGTTGGCGTGCCCCATCAACTCTTGAACGTTGCGCAACGGCGCGGATCCGCGCAGCAGGTGCGTCGCAAAGCTGTGCCGCAGCGTATGGGGGGTGACGCCGGTGATGCCCGCGGCTTTGGCGTAGTTCTTGATGATCAACCACACGCCCTGTCGCGTCAGTCGTTCGCCGCGGCGATTGATGAACAACGCCACCTCGCGTCGACCGTGGGCCAACTTTGGTCGCGCTTCCTGTAGATAGTGATGCAGCGCAGCGACGGCGGCCGAGTGAATCGGAATCATCCGCTCGCGTCGTCCTTTGCCGATACAGCGGACTGAGGCGCTCTGGCCCTGCAGTTCGATCGACGACAGGTTGAGCGAGACAAACTCCGAGACCCGCATGCCGGTCGCGTAAAGCAACTCCAACATGGCCTGATCGCGCGCGGCCTCGGGCGTGTTCCAGCGTCCAGGCTGCTCGAGCAAGGCGTCGACCTCCTGAATCGAGAGCGTGCGAGGCAGATTGCGCCCGACTCGGGGCGACGAGAGTTGTTCGGCCGGATTGGCGTTGATCAAGCCCTCACCGTGCAGATAGCCGAACAGGCTCTTGACCGCCGCAACCTTGCGCGCGATCGTTGCGGCCGCATACTGCTGTTCACGTAGGTGAGCGACATAGTCTTGCAGATCTTCGGCGTTGATCAGACCAATCGACCTCGCGACGCCGTTGTCACCACCCTCGGGCGTTGCCTGGTGTTCGGCGATGTACGCGCTCAACTGGGCCAGATCGTTGCGGTAGGCCGAAATCGTGTTGGCGGAAGCGCCTCGCTCGGCGGCCATGTAGGTCAGAAACTGCTGAATCTCGTGTTCCATAACGCGGCGTTGTCTCCTCAATGCTCGTGCCGTGTTGCGACGCGGACACTCGAGAGACGATCGTCCGCGTTGGATCCGCTTTAGCGAGCGACGCAACGCCGCTACGCCCACATTTCGTAAACCGCGTTATGGCTTGTCGGGCATAACGCGCATTGGGCGGAGATCATCGCAATCCACGCCCGATCGAACGCTTGCGATAATCTGGCAACGTGCCCACTTCGACTTCACCAGATTCAGATCTGACGCGTCGCGCCGACCCTCCCAATGCGCAGCGACACGAGCGTCTGCGCGACTGGTGGCTGTCGGGTTCAGGCGGCGCGTTGGTCTACAACGAACTGCGGCGCGTCCCCGCCGAGCGCTGGAGCGACGCCCTCGCGCGATTGCCAGCAGACGCCGGTCCTGAGCCGGTACCACCCCCCGATCGTCCGCCTGCGCGCGTCGTCGACTTGCCTGAGGTGTTGGCGCTGCGGGCGCTGCTCATGGATCGCCGTGTCGCCTTCGACACCGTCGAACGCTGGATTCGAGCGCTCACGCAGATGACGCGCATGCTCGACTACGAACGGCCGTTGGCGTGGTCAGCCGACCATGTCGCCAATCGCCTCGTCCAGATCGCCAATGGCGGCGAGGGCAGCGCCTGGTCGACGCTCGAGGTCGTGCGTGAGCTTTGGGCCTGGCATCCGGATCGGCCCTATGTCGACGAGCAGGGCGAGCGCCTGCTTAGTTGGCTCGAGTCGCTGCTCGCCGCTCCCGACGAGATTCAGCCGGCGCTGTGACCACCGAGCCGTCCGATGCGCCGTCGCCGCCGCGGCAACGGATCTCGCCGATCACCTTTCCCTTGGAGCCGCCGGAACTGCGCAAGCCCGGCGACGATGAGTCGCAGGCTCGGCGCGACGCGTTTCGCGAAACGTCCTACGCGTTGTCGCTCGATCTGCGTTGGCTTCAGGACGCCTTCGCGCTGCAACGAAAGATCGTCGAACAGTCCTCTGGGTCGTCATTTCGCAACCGACGCTACGCGTCGGCCCTGCTCTTCTGGTCGCGGGTGTTCAGCGGCGGCGTCGAGGCGCGGGCGCTGACCGCCCGCGCTTCGTACTCAGTCGCTGTCGCCCTAATGCGCGGGACGATGGAATGGCTCGGCGCTGAGCAGGCCGTAGTTGGAGAAGAACAGGTCGAGTTCGAAGACTGGCTGCGCGAGGCCTGGTCGAACAACGCTGAGCATCACGCCACCGAGATCGGCATGGGCCAGTACATGGCCGGTCAGCAGATCGCAATGGCGCCGGAGACTGCGGACGCCTACCGCGCGGTCTCCGAGTTGTCCCGACCGCACTTCGGCGCATCAGCGCTGTTCAGCGCAGACGGCTCGCACGACAAGCGCTTCCTCGTCAACTGGGCCGACGAGTCATTTCATCTCGGTTGGGCGCAGCTGCTGTTCGGCTGGCAGATCGTGATTCAGGACCGCCAGTGCCGATTCGCCGTCGGCAGCGGGCTGTTCGGCGTCGAGTCCGAAGATCGGCATGCGTATCAGACGCTGCATCGGCAGAGTCAGAGCATCCTTGAGGATCCGCGGCGCTGTCGCGCTGAGTGGATCGTCGAGAGTGGGCGACAACGTTTGTTGATCGACAACTACCGCCGCCAACCGTCGGGCGCGCCCAAGCGTCTCTTGCTGTAGTCGGCGGAAATGATTGAGACCCCGTGCGATCCGGGGTCTCATTGCCAGCGGTATGTCGGCTGCATTCGGCTCGCGCCTACTAGCCGGACCATCTGGCGATGTCCATGGTAGACAGTGTCCTACCTCGGATGCAAATGAGAGTCAGAAGAGCAGGATCGAGTGCTGAAAGCCACGGCCAGTGTGGGTTCTGGCCGAAAGATCCCTCGGGATTGAACGCAAAGAGAACAGGCGGTCATCAAGAGTCCGCACACGAGAATCTCCTTCAATGCTTCGTCGTCTGATTCCCGCCATGAGATCTGCCACCTGAATGGCTTGAGAACTGTGCGAGCTCGGGTAGTAGACGCTCGGATGAAGGGGCAGCCTTCGAGTGACAACGAAGCTCCCAACACTCTGGCTAGCGTGTGCGTCATCCTGATGCGTTGACCAGTCAGAAATCAACATTCCGGTTTCGTCATGCAAGTGGCACTCGACCGCGAAGTGCTCGAGCAATATCTGGAACTGCAGAGGCATGGTCGTCCGCAGCGACATTGGGTGATGCATGCCGCCCTTGTCTATGCCGACCGAACAGGCCGTACATTCCAGTTGATCAAGGATGCGCGTAACCTCATCAAGAAACTGCCTGTTCTTTGACCGCTTCCACGCGTTCGGAGATATCTGCCGCTTCGCCTTATGCTCCCACTTCGCCGGATCTCCACGTTGGGAAAAGAACCGGGACTTGGCGCCCGCGATCTTCCGGTTCAACTCTGGCACGGCACTTGACGGAATCGAGAAGCCAGCAATCACAAGGGCCTTGGAAGGGTGCCGATGCGAGGGTTTCCCGGAGTCGTCGACGAAAAGCACCCGCGTTGGCCGGCTCACCATGCAGCGAACCCGTCGCCAAACTTGCTGATATTCACGCCTCCCCCAGCAGACCTCGCGCTCAATCGCACGATAGGCGGGCAATCAGTCCACGCAAGACCCTGCGGCACTTGAGCGCACCCGCTCCCTCTGCGATCCTGCACTCAACCTTCCCCCCGATCCGCAACCACTGAGGAGAGCCTCGTGACCACGAACATTGGCATCAACGGCTTCGGCCGCATCGGTCGACAAGTCCTCAAGGGCATGCTCGACTTTCACGGCGACGACCTCAACGTCGTCGCCATCAATGATCTGACCGACTCCGAGACCAACGCTCATCTGTTCAAGTACGACACTAACTACGGCCGCTACCCCGGCGAGGTAGACGTCGTCGATGGCGACCTCGTCATTGACGGCCATCGCATCGCTGTCGTCTCAGAACGTGACCCGGGACAGATTCCCTGGGGCGACTACGGGGTCGAGATCGTGGTCGAGAGCACCGGCATCTTCACCGACGCGACCAAGGCCCGCGGACACCTCAACCACGGTCCGTCCAAAGTCGTGATCTCCGCACCGGCGAAAAACGAGGACCTCACCGTCGTACTCGGCGTCAACGACGACGCTTACGACCCCGGCGCCCACCACGTCGTCTCCAACGCCTCTTGCACGACCAACTGCCTCGCCCCGATGGCCAAGGTGCTCGACGACACCGTCGGCATCAAGAGCGGCATCATGTCGACGATCCACGCGTACACCAACGACCAGGCGATCCTCGACACGGTCCACAGCGACCTGCGTCGCGCCCGCGCGGCGGCGATGAACATCATCCCCACGACCACCGGCGCGGCCAAAGCGGTTGGACTCGTCCTGCCCCATCTCAACGGCAAGCTCAACGGCATGGCCTACCGCGTGCCGACGAGCACCGTGTCAGTCGTCGACCTCGTCATCGACGCTGAACGCGATACCTCGGCCGAAGAGGTCAACGCCGCCTTCGAAAAGGCCGCCACAGACCGAGAGTCGTCGCTCTTCGGGGTACTTGACTACGAGACCGCGCCACTGGTCAGCAGCGACTTCAAAGGCTCGCCCGCGTCATCAATCATCGACGCGCTGTCGACCATGGTGCTCGAAGGCACGCAGGTCAAAGTCGTCAGCTGGTACGACAACGAATGGGGCTACAGCGTGCGCGTCGGCGACCTCTGCGTGCGCATGGCTGAGGCCGGACTGTCGTAAGCTGAGCCCACCGAGCGATCCCGCCCGCTCGAGCGCAGCGTTGGGCTGACGCCATGGCCATGTTCGATGCACTGAGCGGCAAGCTGCAGGGCGTCTTCGCGACGCTCGGGCGTCGCGGGGCCATCTCCGAGAAAGACCTCGAAGCCGCCTTGCGCGAGGTGCGACTGGCGCTGCTCGAGGCCGACGTCAACTACAAGGTCGCCCGCGATTACATCAAGGCGGTCCGCAGCCGTGCCAGCACCGACGAGGTGATGAAGTCGACCACGCCGCTGAATCGCGTCGTCGAGATCATCAACGAAGAGCTGGTGGCGCTGCTGGGCGTCGATTCGCCGAGCCTGACTCGAGCGTCGCAGGGACCGACGATCATCCTGATGGTCGGGCTGCAAGGCTCGGGCAAAACCACAACATCAGCCAAGCTCGCGCTGCGAGCGCGCAAGGCCGGCGATCGACCGCTGCTGATCGCGGCGGACGTCTATCGCCCAGCCGCCATCGACCAGCTGCAGGCGCTCGGACGCCAGCTCGACATTGAAGTCTTCGAGCTCGGCGCCGACCGCAAGCCGGCAATCATTGTCGAGCAAGGACTCGAACGCGCCGCTCAGATTGGCGCTGGAACCGTCATCGTCGACACGGCCGGCCGCCTGCACGTTGACGACGAGATGATGTCGGAGATCACCGAGCTGCGCAACCGCTTCGAACCGACCGAAGTCTTGCTGGTCGCAGACGCCATGTCCGGCCAGGACGCCGTCAATGCCGCTTCGGCGTTCGACGAAGCGGTTGGCATCACCGGCGTCGTGCTGTCCAAAATGGACGGCGACGCGCGCGGCGGCGCGGCGCTCTCGATTCGCGCCGTCACGGGCAAGCCGATCAAGTTCCTCGGCACTGGCGAGCGCGCCGACGCGCTTGAGCAGTTCCATCCCGGTCGACTCGCCGGACGCATCCTCGGGCGCGGCGACATGTCGACGCTTGTCGAACGCGCCGCCGAAGAGTTCGGCGAACAGGACGCCAAGGTTTGGCGCAAACGACTCGTCGAAGGCGAATTCGACCTCGACGACTTCATCGATCAGATCGGCAAGGTCCGCCAGATGGGACCGATCTCGCAGATCGTCAACATGATCCCCGGTCTGAGCTCGATCAAGAACCAGATGGAGGTCGATGAGATCGACGACGATTTCTTTCGCCACTTCGAGGCGATTGTGCTCTCGATGACGCCGGAGGAACGTCGCAAGCCAGACATCATCAACGGCTCGCGCCGCCGACGCATCGCGCGCGGCAGCGGTACCACGCCGCAAGAAGTGAATCAGCTGCTCAACCAGTTCAAGCAGGCCAAGGGGATCATGAAGGACTTGGCCTCAGGCAAGATGCCGGGCATGCCCGGCGCGAGCTTGACCGCTGGACGTCGCTGAACTCACAGCGCTTAGCCGACGATCGGTTTAGGCTGGTTCAATACTGAGCGCAGGCAGCGAAACTCACAGATTGCAGGCAGAGTTGAACGCATGTTGAAAATCCGATTGGCCCGACACGGCCGCAAAGGACGACCCTTCTATCGCGTCGTCGTACAGGACTCGCGTCGCTCTCGCGACGGTCGATTTGTCGAGAGCTTGGGATTCTACGATCCGCTGAACGAGCCGGCGACCTTCGACATTGACGCCGAGCGCGCTGCGCACTGGCTCTCCCACGGCGCCCAGCCGACCGAGACCGTGCATCGATTCCTGGCCGCCGAAGGCCTGATCGAGCCCTGGCAACCCAAACCGCGAAGCAAGCGGGCAGACGCCAAGCGCGCCGCCGCGGCTGAGGCGGCCGCCGCAGCAGCGGCCGCAGAGTCGTCCGAGTAACCGGGCCTCACGATGGAAGACTTCATCGAGTACGTCGCCAAGTGGATGGTCGATGAGCCCGACGCCGTGCGCGTCGAACGTCAACAACGCGGCGACCACGTGACGATTCAGCTGCACGTCCACGAAGACGACATGGGGCGCATCATCGGACGCGAGGGCCGCCTCGCGATGGCCATGCGCACGCTGCTTTCGGTCTCCGGTCACGCCCGCGCCGTCGACACCTCGCTCGACATTCGCTAACCGCGCCGATCGTGTCTGGCCGCTAGGTCGATCCAATGGCGTTGCGACTCGGCGGCTCCCGCACTCCTGAGCGCATGCCGCGCGACGGCTACCGCGCCATCGGCGTAATCGAGCGGCCGCGCGGTCTCAAGGGTGAACTCAAGGCGCTGCCGCTGACCGACTTCCCCGAACGATTCGATCCTGGCGCCCGCATCCACATCGCTGCGACAGAACGCACGGTGCTGCGCAGCAACTGGCAACAGGGACGCGTCTATCTCTACATCGAGGGCATTGAGACTCGCGAAGCCGCTGAGTCGCTGCGCGGCGAGCTGATTGAAGTGCCGGCGAGTACTCGACCACAGTCCGCCTCGGGATTCTGGTACATCGACGAAATCGAAGGCCTGCGTGTCATCACGGTCGACGACACACCGCTCGGAGTGATTCGCGAGGTGCTGCGGACTGGCGCAAACGATGTCTATGTCGTTGACCGCGGCGAGCGACGTGATCTGCTCGTGCCTGCGCTGCGCGATGTGGTGCTCAATGTCGACCTTGACCAGGGCGCAATGACGGTCGATCTTCCTGACGGCTTGCTGCCGGTCGACGAGGACGCCGTTTGAATAGCCCTGTCACTCGGAGTAGGCTGAGAAAGGTCGAGGTACGTTTCGGCCGCTGCGTGGGGATATAGCTCAGCTGGGAGAGCGCGTCGTTCGCAACGACGAGGCCGGGGGTTCGAGTCCCCCTATCTCCACCACTTTGGATTAAATCAAGAACCTTTGAGTTGATGTTCCTCCTCGACCTTTAGTGGGCACCGCTGTGACGGCGGCCGTCGCAGAGCTGTCTCTCCCACCTAGCGTCTAGATTCGACGCCGGCGACGACTCTCCAAAGCGGCTAGCATTCCTGAATGCCGCCCAGGGGGAGAGGCGTCCTGCGTCGGCTGAGCGAGAGCGAGGAACCTCATGACACGAGCACGACGCGGATCCGTCCGCGCGCTGACCCTGACGACGTTGGCGCTGCTGGCCATCTTCAGCATCCAACTAGCAAGCGGCGACACCCGCGATGACCTCCCGCCGGCGTCTCCAACGACGCCAACCGACCCGGCCAGCCCGAGCGCATCAGCAGGCGCTACGACCCAGAGCGCCACGTCGACGCCGACCACCGGCTCCCTGGCGACCGACAAGGCGGCGCTCAAAGCCCTCTACGACGCCACTGACGGCGACAACTGGACCAACAACACGGGCTGGGACTTCACCACGGACCCCGACAACTCTTGGTTCGGGGTCACAGTCGAAAACGGACGCGTGGTTGGCCTCCGGGTAGGACTTTGGTTCCTTGACTATTCCTTGGGCTTCTACGAGGGCGGCAACCTTCACGGATCCTTGCCATCAGCGCTTGGGAATCTGACGCAGCTACGGTCATTGGAGATTGCGGGCGGCCCCGGCCTCTCCGGAGACATTCCACCAGAACTGGGTAGCCTGACCAACCTGGAATTCCTTCTCCTTGCAGGCTCTAATCTTACCGGCACCATTCCAGTGGAGTTGGGCAACCTCAGCAACCTCCGATGGTTAGTTCTCCAGGGAAACCGCCTTAGCGGCCTGATACCACGAGAGTTGGCAAGTCTAACAAACCTTGAGGAACTCAATCTCTACAACAACGCACTTAGTGGAGAGGTCCCCTCGGAGCTAGCAGCCTTAAGCAATCTCAAGACGTTGTATCTCCACTCCAACAGCCTCAGCGGTCCGATTCCAACTTGGCTTGGTACTTTCAAGGATCTCGAGTTTCTTCATCTTGGTAGCAATGGGCTTAGCGGTTCCATACCAACTGAGCTGAGCAATCTTACCAACTTAGAATTGCTCTATCTCTCCAACAACAACCTCAGTGGAGCAGTCCCCGCTAGCTTCGCTCAACTCACGATGCTTCGCTCTATTCGTGTCGAGTCAACTCAAATCTGCATGCCAGCCGGCGATGTGGCTCTATCCGAGTGGTACTATTCTCTGGATTTCTACAATACGGATTACAACTACATTGCTCGTCCGCAGATAAGGACGTGTATCATACCTGCCGCGCCAACCGGACTGGGCGCTAGTCCACTTGACGCAGGCGGCGCGGTCGCACTGTCATGGAGCGATCCAGGTGATGCGACCATTACCAGCTGGCAGACTCGGTACAAGTCGGACGGCGACTTCTCAGCGTGGAGCGACGTGCCAAACAGCACTGCGCTGACTACTTCACGCACCATCGACAACTTGGCAAGTTGGATCGAGCACACGATTGAGCTGCGCGCCGTCAACAGCGACGGCCCGGGGCCAGCGGCGTCAGTGACGGCGACGCCATTAGGTACGCAAGACTATGACACCGACGACGATGGCCTGATTGAGCTGTCGACGCTGGAGCATCTGGACGCCATCCGGCTGGACCTAAACGGCGACGGTGCCGCCGACGCTGACAATGACATCACCGCATACCGACTGGCCTTCGCCAATGGGATTGTGGGCATGGGCTGCAACGATGACGAGTTAGACGAGACCGATCAAGTCTGCATTGGATACGAGTTAACCGCTTTGCTCGACTTCGACACGAATGGCGACGGCGTCGTAGACAGCGGAGACGACTACTGGAACGGTGGCGCCGGCTGGGCGCCGATCGGGCCGTATAGCGGACAGCTCGTGGGGAACGGCCATGCGATCAGCAACCTGTTCATCAACCGACCGACAGAGGCGGATGTCGGCCTGTTCAGCGAGCTCAGCGGCGACGTGAGCGGACTAGGTCTCGCCAACGTCAACGTGACGGGCGGCGCTGCGACGGGCGGCCTCGCCGGTTCGAGCGAGAACAACACCGTGCAGCAGGTGTTCATCAGCGGAACCGTGTCCGGGACGGACGACGTCGGCGGGCTGGTCGGTACTACCTCGGGAAGCGCGCTCTCCGAGAGCTACGCCACGGCGGCAGTCACTGCGAGCGGCGACCGCGCGGGCGGACTGATCGCCACCCAAACAGGTGGATCAACGCTCAACAGTTACGCAGCAGGCGCCGTGAGCGCGACCGACATCGCCGCCGGTCTTGTCGGCAGCATCGACGCCGGGGCCATCGAGGACAGTTACGCCGTCGGACTCGTCACGACCGATGGTGTATCGGGTGGACTCGTTGCGCAAGCTGGCGCCACCGTGACGGTGAGTGACAGTTACTGGGACAGTGATACCAGCGGCCAGCTAGGCAGCGCCGCCGGTACGGCGCAAAGCACGGTCTCGCTGCAAACGCCAACCTCGGCCACGGGCATCTTCGCCGCCTGGGACAGCTCGATCTGGCACTTCGGCGGCGATGATCAACACTTGGTGCTCCAGATTGACTTCAACGGCGACGGGGTGGCTTCTTGGGACGAGTTCGGCGATCAACCGACGAACCGCCGGCCGGCTGTGGCCAACGCGATCGCCGATCAGACGGTCCCGCCTACGTCAACCATTCAGTTGCACCTGACGGACGAGCTGGCGCCGGTCTTTGACGATCCGGACGACGACACGCTCGTGTTGACTGCCACATCGTCTGACCCGACGGTCGCCACTGTCTCGTTGGCGGCAGGCGTGTTGAGCATCACCGGTGAAGAGTACGGCACCGTGACCATCACAATCGTCGCCAAAGACTCGGGCAGATTGTCAGCAGTGGATACGCTCACCGTCCGGGTCTGGGCCAATCGCGCTCCGACCATGTTGAACAGCCTCCCGAATGTCAATCTCGCCGCCAACGCATCGCTGGCGATCTCATTGGACTCGGTTGGCCACATGGTCTTCTCGGATCCCGACGGCGACGAGCTAGCTCTTGCAGCTACGACGACGAATGCGAGCGTCGCAACCGCCTTCGCCGCTGACAGCTCGTTGTACGTGTTCGCCGAGGCCAAAGGCTCGGCGACGGTCACAGTGCAAGCGACGGACCCGGCGGGACTGTCGGCGTCCGTCTCGTTCACCGTTGAGGTCGTCGACTACGACTCAGACGGCGACAACTTGATCGAGGTGACGAACTGGGATCAACTCAACGCCATCCGCTATGACCTGAACGGCGACGGCCAGGTCGACAACGCGTCGGACCTGGCGAGTTACCGCCAAGCGTTCCCGCTTGCGTCCGCAGCGACCAGTTGCGCAGGCAGCTGTATCGGTTATGAGTTGACGAACAGCCTTGACTTCGACACCAATGGCGACGATGTAGTCGACAGCAGCGACGAGCTGTGGAACTCAGGCGCCGGCTGGGATCCAATCGGCATCGATTCGGGCGCTTCGAACTCGGCAGCCTATCGCGGCGTGTTTGAGGGTAACGACTACGTGATCAAGAACTTGATGGTCAGCCGCGCCAGTCGCAACGAGGTCGGTCTGTTCGGCGCACTGGCCGGAACACTGCGCAATCTGACGCTCGAACAGGTGGACATCGACGGCGGGGTCCACGGGACCGGCGCCGCTGTGGGCGTGCTGATGGCGAACGCGACCGTCAGCGGCGTTCACGTGAGCGGCGAGGTCGAAGGCAGCGAAGCCGTTGGCGGCTTGGTTGGCAAGGCGCAGGAAGATGGGGAGATTTCCGAGAGCTCCAGCACGGCCAATGTGACTGGCACGCGCGGCGTTGGCGGCCTGGTCGGCAATCTGATCCGTGAGTCAGTAGTCGAGAACAGCTACGTCGGCTTGGCGACCGTAACAGGGCAGCAGGAGGTCGGCGGACTGATTGGCCTGCTCTGGGAAAGCTCCGTCCTGCGGTACAGCTATTCGGCCGCCAGCGTGTCTGGAACGCTTGAAGTCGGCGGGCTGATCGGCGACTCCGATGCCGCATTGCTCGTGGTTGACAGCTACTGGGACACTGACACCAGCGGCCAAACCACCAGCGCAGGCGGCGTCGGGATGCCCACTTCCCAGCTGCAAGCGCCGACCTCGGCTACCGGCATGTACGCCGATTGGGACGCAAGCATCTGGGACTTCGGCACCGCCAGCGACTACCCTGAGCTCAAGTGAGGTGATTCAGCGATGGCTTCCGGGAGCAAGCAGTCGTTCGCCGCGCAGTGGCGAGGCGCGTTCCGTCCAGCGGAGCGCTCAGGCGACCCTCGCTACGCCGCGCTCGCCAAGAAGTACCTCGATTGAGCAAGCTCACGACGGCGAGCCCAAACGAGGGCGCGAGTGATCAATCGCACGCATGGAGCGATCTGTCCGCTCGAACGGCGTCGTGACGTTCGTGACGGCGATACAATGTCGTTGTCAGCGTCAGGGAGGTTCTGATGACGGCCCGAAGTCCAGAACTCGATGTCCGTATCAGCGAGTTGGACAGCGCGTTTAGCGATGAGGAGTTGGTCGATCTGTTCCTTGCTCTGGCCAGGCGTCCTGGCCGGGATGCCCCAACCATGCTCGTCAGTCTGGCCGCGGGTTGGTCGGCGGAGGGCCCGGAATCGCCCAAAGCAGCGGCCACATTATCGACTCTGCTCGGGTCGTCGATAGCATCGTTGCAGGACGTGTACTCGGTTCCCATCCGAGAGGTCGCAGTGCAACTCGGAGGCGAACCACAACACGTTTTGGACGCACTCGAGTGGTCGGCAATGAATCAGGCTCTACTGCAAGGTGAAGCGATCCGATCAATTTGGCAGGAACCAATGCTCAGAACGGGCGACGCCGCGGTGGCGCTCGGCGCCCGTGCAACGAACCGAGAAAAAGTGCGTCGACTGCGTGAGCGCTCAGCGCTGCTCGGGCTGCCTTCAGGAAACGTATTCCTCTACCCAGCCTTCCAGTTCGACCCCGGCAGACGCGCCATCTTCCCTGAAGTCGTCGAGATCAACGAGTTGCTCGATGCAGCCGGCGACCCATGGGGAGTCGCGTCCTGGTGGATCGGCGACAACGCGAGATTGGCTGAGCGTCCGGTCGACTGCGTCGGCACAGAGCGCGCCGGCGACTTGATTGAGGCCGCGGAAGCGCTTGTCGAGCCGGTCGGGTAACCCGAGTTGTCGCCGCGCCAAGCTCCACCGTCGCAGTACGACGGCAGGCCTGCTGCATTCGAGCTGACTGCTGGCACAAGACTGACCCGCATTCACAGCGCCACATTCTCCGTAAACGAGTTCAATCCAACGCTGGTTCGCCAACCACTCCAAGGCGGCAGGTTTGATGCCACCCCGGACGATCCGCACGGCTTCCTGTATGCCGCAAGCGATGACGCCACCGCGGTCAGTGAAGTGCTGCTGCGCGATCTGCCGCTTGACGATCGCGGCGCCAGACTCTTGTCTCGTGTGCGGCTTCGAAACCTGCGGATTGGCTGGCTCACGACCACCCGCGACCTTCAACTGGTCAGCCTGCGCTCCGGACGAGACCTCGCCGCGATTGGCCAGGACCCCTGGTTGACGACTGCTCCCGCAAGCGACTACGAACTGACCCGGGCATGGGCTTCGGCTATCCGTAGCTGGGCGCCGTGGTGCAGCGGATTGACGTGGCGCTCACACCGCGAACCGGAGGGCCTCTCATACGTCCTGTTCGAAGATCGCGTGCCCGACGAGTGTCTAGCCGAGGTAGTCGATGGAGTTCTGTTGCAGAGGGAAGCGCAACGCCTCCATGAAGGACTCGGCCGAATCTATATCGAACAGATACTCGCATCGTATCGGGTAGCGCTGATGTAGAGCTTCAGCGGGTTACCTCGGTACTCACCAGCGATGCAGTCGAGCCTCACTGCCCACTGGTTGACAACGGCGATCTTGCGACCAGTGAGTTGGAGACCAGCTAACCACTCAGGCCACTGTCCAATTGGCGAACGCAGTCGGCGAGCCCGTCGATGCTCGGCAACCGCTAGCAACCCTGAATGCCGCGCGCGGCGACTAAGGCGCTGCGTTGGCTGAGCGAGAGCGAGGAACCCCATGACACGAGCACGACGTGCATTCGTCCGCGCGCCGACCCTAACTGCGTTGGCGCTGCTGGCCAACTTCAGCATCCAGCTAACCACCAGTGACACCGGCGACGACCTCCCTCCAGCGTCCCCAAGGACGCTCACGGACCCGGCAAGCCCGTCCGACCAGGCGGCAGTACGACACAGTGCCAGAGTGGCTTAGACGACACATTGGGAACAGTCGCAATGCTTCGACTGTTCCATGGCGGCGCGGAACTAGACGTGCGTTGACTCACTGTCGTTAGATGTAGTGCTGCCTCCGCCTCACTGATAGTGGGTGCCGATGCCGTTCTCGTGTACAGTGACGGAGTCCAACCTGTGCACCAGATAACTCGACCCCACGAGACGACTTTCTCCTCTGCTAAGCAATCGAGGCCCCTAGTAAAGAATATCGTCATCTGTTGCGACGGAACCCGAGGCAAGTTCGAGAGTGAGGCAAAGAACACGAATGTCGTGCGCCTGTTTGAGCGACTCCAGCGCGATCCGCCTAAGCAAGTCGCCTACTACGATCCTGGGCCCGGTACCTACGGTTCCAAGTGGTACCCAATGCGGTATCTGGCGATGCTAGGTGAGTCTGCCTCCGGCTTCGGTATTGCAGGAACTGAGCAAAGAGGTTCAGGAGTCAGGACGAACATCGAAGAAGCCTATCGATTCTTGATGGATCACTACCGAATCGGCGACAGAGTGTTCCTGTTCGGCTACAGCCGAGGCGCACACACGGTCCGCACGCTCGCCGACATGCTGTATCGGTGCGGACTGTTGTGGCAAGGCAACGAGAATCTCATCCCGTACATGACTGAAATGTACTATACCAAGAGGACTGAAGCGCAGAACTTCAAGAAGGCGTTTTCCCGCGGCTGTCCAATCCACTTGATTGGAGTGTGGGACACAGTGGCCTCTGTCGGTTGGATTCACAGGAAGCAGTTCTCGAACAACATCCTGAATCCACAGGTCAAGTTCGCCTACCAGGCATTGGCGATCAACGAGCGGCGGCACTTCTTCCGGCCGTCTGTCTGGAGTGAGAGCGATGCCTATGCAGAGCAGTCCATAGAGCAAGTGTGGTTCGCAGGCGGGCATGAAGATGTTGGTGGGCAAGGCGCTGACCGGGGAACATCGGACATATCTCTTGACTGGATGCTGAGCCACGCTCAGAATCGAGGGCTGTGCCTGCGCGAAGATTGGCGGAGCGATCTGAGTCCTGATCCAATCGCTCGCGTGAAGAAGTCAGACAGATGGTTCTGGCGATTGTTCGTCTGCAGTTGGCGACCGAGAGATCGCGACATCCGCGACGGCGCCAAGATTCACGAGAGCGCCCAAGTCCGGTGGATGAACCTTGGCGATGCCCCTGCCAATGTTCCACGCAAGTTCCGCGTAGTCCGGACACCCTGATGGGAAGTACTCATTGTTTTGCGCGCTCTCTCTAGGCAGGTTGATCGGTCTGAGGCCAGGCCCGTCGGAGACAGGAGTGGCCTCAACCGACCCTGGTTACTGGGTTTCACCTCCTGCCAGGTACCGCCGCGACGTAGTTGGTTGACCGGCGTGGCGAGTCCGGTAGGACTGGCTAGTGGCCGCGGGGTGAGGGCGTGCTGGCCGAGCCGGTTGAGCAGCGCAGTAGTCGGCTGCTCGTCGCCGTAGACTTACCCCCTCCCAGAGAACCCGAGTTTGGTCGTGACCTTCGTAGAGCGGCGCTCGTAGCAACCGGCGAGCCGATCGAAGAGCAGTTCGCCGTCGACCCGTTCGGAGCCTTCGAAGCAGAGTTCGTCGTCGCTTAGAAGGGCGACCATCAAGCAACGTTCGCGCCTGCGGCTGAGCGCGACTTCGTCGCGCGCCTCGATCAGATCAAGAACGAGGTCGGCGGTGTCAATGAGGGCGACCAGCTAATGTCGCTGCGCCGCTTCGAACCCGAGCGCAAACGCAAGACGCGTCTTACTGGCGGTGGTCGGGCGGTTGATTACCACATCCTCTTCACGCTCGATCTAGTCGCGAGTGGTGAGTTTAGCAAGTTGCGGCTGCTCGATGCCGTGCAACACCTCCCTGTCGAGCTGCGCCAAGGTCTTCTAGTCGGGGAAGCAGGCTAGGATGAGCAGCCGGGTGCACCAACTTGACAAGGTCCCCGTCGTGGCGGAGCAGGCTCTCAGCCTCGAGCAGCTGCAGCAGGAGCGCCTCGTACTCCTAGGCGTCGTGCACGGATTGAAGGACCGCTCCGGGCAAGTGTCCATATGACAAGCTCTTCAAGTCTGCAGCATGAGCCTTCGACATTCGCCGGGGCCTGACCTTGCGAAAAACGATGATCAATGACGCATTAGCCAAGTTCGCGGGACTCTCCAGCAGCACCATTCCCACCTCCCGCCACGCCCTGGAATTGCTCGTCCCCAATGTCGGGATCCTAATCTTCTGAGCCCTCGGTTGCGCGACGGGTTGTCACCGCCAACCAGCCCTTGTGCAGTCGCTCCGTCTCCTGGAGAACTTGGTCCCAAGTCCGAAACACTAGCCGGACCTCTTGGCCAGATTCGAGGCTCTTTCTAACTCGAAGTGCTGTTGCTGTATATTCTTGTGCAATCATCAGCCCGGTCACTCGCAGCGCTTGCCCGCGACTGTCATGGGCAGCCAATACATAGTCGTGGAAACGATTCACTTCATCCCTGTCGGCACGACGAACGCTGCCACTTTTGTTGGTGCCACGCTTAATCTCTACAACAAGCAACTCGTCGTGAGTGTAGGGTGTTGAAGGACCAAGAGCGAACAGAAAGTCCATCCGCCCGCCACGCTCCTCCTCGTTGGGATCAATCCCCAAGTCAGAGAGGGGTACTTCGTCGTCCAAGAGGTACCAACGCGGATCGAGGAGCCATGGATTGTCCTTGATGTGCTCGTGAATGGTGGGAACTTCGGGCTCTCCCTTGTCGACGAACCTCCGCAGCTCTGCAATGGCCTTAAGCCTTGCTTCGATAAGCGTTTGGTTGCGCCGTGCGTCAATGAGTCCAAAGCGACGCACTATATCCCACATTGCAGTTTGGGAGTCAGGAGCGATGTCGTCAATGCTCTCAAGCAGCTCTCTGATGATCGTGTCCTCGTGCGCGTCTACAACCGCGCTGACTAGGTCTCGAGCTTCGATTGGGTCTATAGCGGGAATGCGTGAGATGGCGAGCACGACTCTCCTTAGTCGCTCCCTTTCCTGTGCTGTGAGGCGTTCAAGTAGATCCGTAAAGGAGTCAGTGTCGACTCCCTTCGTGATCTGTTCCTGCCTAAGGTCGCTCCACTTGCGCAGAGCTAATCGGATTAGTTCCTGTCCCCACTCGAGAAAGTCCGCCAGTCGCTCATCTTCGAGTTGGAGTTGATCGCGGTTGGCTTGGATTAGATCCGTGTCGATGTCCTTTCCGTCGTCCAACCAGTCTGCTTCGACTTCACCGATCAAGTACTCTTGGCCGAGCTGCCCTTGTGTGCCAGCTGTTCGTTGGAAGAAGAATGGCCGCTGGACCATCTTCCCATGCGCGAGCACTGATACGCCTTGAAGGTCCTTTTCCTCGAGCGGTTTCTCGCTAAACCCAATCCACCAGCGAATAGGACGGCTTTGCAGTGTCATTGTCGCCCAACCGTCCGATTTGACCTTTACATCGCTGTCAAAGAGCTGGCTATCTCGAGGGAATCGAACACTGAGTTTGTGATCGAACCGGCCTACTCTGCTTCCGTTTACTAGGATTTGCATCGCGGCAGCGTCGAGCGCGAAGCGACGAGCAAGTGACCTGCGAAACTGGTCGCCATTGAGAGCACGGCGCGGGAGAAGGGCTGAAAGAGTGATTCTCGTACCGTGATGCAGGGTTGCGCCTGTGGGATCAACTAGTGGCCTTTTGGCCTTCGCCTCTTCGACGTCATAGTCTTCGGTTGGCTTAAGTGAACGGATGTGGTCATAGTCCAGTCGGAATCTGGTAGGCTCGCCGCCTTTGTCTACTGTGTGGCACTCCAAAATCCTTGCTGTCCCGAAGGCAGCTAGCTTGCCGATCCCCTTCCTTCCATGTAGCGGCCTACCGCCGGCAGACTTATCCTGGTCAAGCTCGACCCGCCGTTTGCGGCCCACCATGAGATAGCGAGTTGCCGCATCGTCGTGCGACATGCCGACCCCATCGTCCGTCACTACAATTCTGTCACTCTCTTTCCACGGACGATCGAGCGGAATGTCGATCCAGACGTGTTGAGCGTCAGCGTCCCATGCGTTCGAGATGAGCTCAGCGATAGTCGCGGTAGCGCCCGGATAGAGCTGAGCGCCTAGCTGCTCGACTAGGGATCCCAAGAAGCGGAGCTTGAGTGGCTGACGGTCACTATCGTTCACGGCACGAGCTCTCGTGAGGCAACAGAATACCGCGGAGGGCGATTCCTAATGCATGCGCCAGCCGAACTGGCACGGCATTCCCTATCTGACGTTCTATCGACTGGTATGAACCATGAAACGCATAGTCTTCAGGAAACGTCTGCAGCAAGGCCGCTTCCCTGAGGCTGATGCCACGGTTTTCAGTCGGGTGAACGAATTGACCGCAAGACACCGTTGTGCAGCGAGTCGTCATGGTCGGCGCGGGTCCCTCGAGCTGTATTCGTCCGTACGCGCCCGTGGCAGCCCTCCGGCCTTGCACTCGAAGTCGCTCATGACAGTCCAGACGCAACGACACGGGAAGGTCGTAACGGTCACCGTTTTGGGGGATCGCCCTGATCCGCTCGAGCACTCGAGGCGTTGGCGTCCGTGCGCGGTGCCACGCATCACTGCTTGTCTCAATGGGGCCAGCGCGGGCGATGACTTCTCGAGCGTGTGGAGCCTCAAGCGTGAACTCCTGCGGAAGCAAGTGTCGAAGGTCGCTCGGAAACACCACTTCAGCGGAGCGAATGGCGATGGCAATCAAGCGACGGCGGCGCTGCGGTACGCCGAAGTCCTTCGCATTTACAGTCCAGGAACGGAATCGGTAGCCGCTAGATCGCAACTGCCTTCGAAGCCTTTTCCACCGATGATCCCTTGACAGCCCTGGCACATTCTCGATTAGAACCGCGTGGGGCTGGAGTGCCTGTGCGAACTTCCAGACCTCTGCGACCAGATCGTTTCGCTTGTCTCCTGCGTTGCCCGGGCCCAAAGTCGAAAACCCTTGGCAAGGAGGACACGCAGTCAGCAGTGTCAAGTCGCCTCGAGCCAGCCCAAGGTCGCCAATGAGTCCAGTGGGCGAAACCTGGGAAATGTCGTCAGCTCGCGTGAGAACGTCAGGATGATTTGTTGCGAACGTTTTTGCAGCGTCCTCATCCTTTTCGATGGCGGCCAGGACCCGGAAACCAGCATCGGATAGCCCCTGAGTCGCACCACCAGCACCGGCGAACAAGTCGATCGCGGTCATGGGCTCACGGCTCGTGACTCTGGCCTTCTTGTCAGGTTGAGTCATGCTCTGCCTCTAAGGAACCTGGCTTGCACTGCCTCGCGAACTGGTCCTTAGGCGATCCTGCCGAAACACGCCGACCAGAAGTCTGACCAGAGTATCGCGCATCGTTGTCTGACGAGCTTGCTCGGAAACTGCTGCAGGAGAGTCGACAAGAGACGCAGACTTCTTCGGGCAAGTGCGCCCAATCCGTTCAAGAACGATGACGCTCGCAAGTGGACCCAAGTGATTTTGCCGGATAGGGCATTGAACGGTGAAAGCGAGTTCGCAAAAGGGGCACGAAAAAAGCCGGCCATACATGAGTATCGGGAGGAGGAACGCCGTGCATGGCGTCCCTCCCCCGACTCGTCAGCCCGCAGCGGCCAGGGCCGTCTGCTCCTGCTCGAGCGCCCAGTCGAACAGTGAGGGACCGTCGGGCGTCAGCTTGCGGATTCGCCGCTTGGGCTGCACCGGCTCATCAGAGAGGAACTCTGCCCAGCTGAACAGCGTCGCGTCCTCGTCCGACGCGACCGCAGCGATTGGCATCTGCATCGGCTCAGGCTCCAGCGGACGCCAATCGGCTCCGACTAACAGCGACTCGGCGTCGGCCGCGACCTGCTGGGCTTGAGCGAAGATGGACTCGACCGTTGTTTCGTCCTCTTCGCCGCCGACCAACTGCCTTGCGAGCGCGAGCATCAGATCGTCGCCGTCGTCACCGTAGGCCGCGAGCCCGTCCTCGGGCAGCTCGCCCTCGACCGCGAGCGAGCTCTGCAGCTTGCGCGCGACCAGCTTCAGCGCCTCGGCCTGGAGCGTCGAGCGGTAGGCCATAAACACGACCTTGACCGGTTCCGTCTGACCGATCCGCCAGCTCCGCCGCGAGGCCTGACGCATGGTGTAGACCGAGTAATCGGTCTCGAACCAGCAGATGGTCGGGAACTGGACCAGGTCGAGTCCGGTCTGGACCAGGCGCGGGTGACAGATCAGCACGTCGACTCCCGCCTCGACCTGCTTCGACACCCAAGCCTCGCGTTTGTCCGGCGCGACCTGCTCAGAGCGCATCACGGCCGAGCGCAAGCCGTGTCGCTCGAGCAGGCTTTGCAGCCGAGCGGCGATGTCGCGCCGGCCGGTGTGGGTGACGTAGACCAGCACGCGGCGGCCAGCCAGCCGCTCCTGCGCGACCAGCTCGAGCAGAGCCTGCTCCTTCGGATAGACGCGCCCGTCATCCAAGGGCGGCAGCTGCGCGACCAGGCCGTCCGAATCGGGGTCGAAGACCGTCTCGCCGCGCGTGCAGCCGTCGGGCCAGGCCAAGAGCGACTGCAGGTAAGCGGCCAAGAGCCGCTTCGAACCTGAGGCCAGCGCCGCCGACAACGCCGCGCGCAGGGTGCGCTCGAGCTCTTCGTAGGAGGAGCGCTGCGAGTAACCCGATGCGCACGGTTGGTCGTCCAATGAGACCAGCCGGACCTGTTCCTCGTAGGAAGGCAGGCTCGAAGCGACGTCGGACAGCCTGAGGAAGACGGTCTGGCCGATCAAGTGGAAGAGCGCAGCGGGCGCCAGGCCTGGTCGTTCGCGCACCACCTTGCGGTAGCGGCGCCGTCGGCTGAGGCGGCCGTCCTCGTCCGCCTCCTCATCGGACTTGCCCATCGTCTGCTCGAGGAAGCCGTAGCGCTCAATCCAGCGCGACTCGTCCGAACGCGCGAACTCGGAGCGGATCTCGGGCGAGAACCGGTAGAGCAGATGGAAGAGGGTCGAGGCGTAGCCGCCCATCAGCGTGCCCGAGAGCGAGAGCGATGTGCCGCAGACGTCGGCCAGCACGCCGGCGGCGACGCCCTGGGCCGAACCGCGGCCCTTGTACTCGTGCACCTCGTCCGTGATCAGCAGATCGAAGAACCCGCGCATGCGCCACTTGACGTAGTCGGCCAAGGGAACGCGCCGAGGCCCGGTCGGGTCGGCCTGCCAGAGCGGCGAGCCGCAGAGTCCGCAGCGCCGCTTGCGCCGTCCCAGCTCGCGTTCGGTCAACAGCGCGCCGTCGCGTCCGAGCAACTCCGCCGCGCAATCGGGACAGCTGCACAGCTTAACGGGACGACCCTCGTCGTCGCGCGCGAGCCGGCCGTCGGCCCTGGCCCAGCGCTCGACCGCGGCCGGCCGCCAACGGTAGCTGAGCTTGGCCCGCTCGCGCGACATCACGGCGAACAGCGGACCCGCTCCTCCGAGCTGTCGCAGCTGTTCGAGGTCGGTGATCGAGGAGACGATCACGGCCCGCGCGCCGGGCACGGTCTCCTCGACTTCGCGCCGCCACTTGCGGGTCAGGTGCGGCGGGCAGAGCACGATCGCGCGGCGGAAGCCGGCCGCGTGCGCGGCCGACGCGGCGATGAACGTCTTGCCGGTGCCCATCTCGCCTACGACGGTCGTGCCGCGCTGACGGCGGAGCGAGAGCGCCGCGCCCTGGATGGCGTCGGCCTGCGCGCCCAGGGGCTGGCGCAGGAGTTGAGGCAAGGGCGCAGCCTCCTGAGGCCGGTAGATGGGAGGGTAGGAGTCGACCACGCGGCGGGTGATGGCGTCGCGGTAGCGGTCGATGAAGTCGCCGAGGTTCATGTGCGGTTCCTTTCCGTGAACCTGTGAGATGGAAACGACGACGCCCCGCCGGTCCACAGAGGGACGGTCGGGGCGTCAGGTTGAGCGGTCGGGTTGTCGTTCAGGCGCAGACGCGACAGTTGAAGTCGCCGCAGCGCGGGCAAGGGACGTCAGTCGCGACCATCAGCGCCAAACGCTGCAGAGACTCGAGCGCGTCAAGAGGATGCGACTCGCTTTCGAGCATCAGGCGCTCGAGCTGCTCGCGGCTGATCCGTTCGTCGAGCGACTCGCGCACGTCGCGCAGCGCCTGGGCGAGGGTCTGCTCGTAGGTCGAGCGGTCCAGGTCGTAGCGCTTGACGAGCGCGTCCGAGCACGTCTGGTCGTCGGTCGAGGTGAACGTGCAGATCATCATCTGCTCCTCTCATGTGGATTGCGTGGGTCAGGCGTCGATCTCCTCGATCGCGCCGGTGTCGAGGTCGAGCGCGACCACGGTCGTGCGCAGCCGCTCGCGGTAGACCTCTTTGTCGGGCGTCTCGTCGACCAACACGAGCTCCTTGGCCGTGCGGCCCTTGACCAAGATGCGCGAGCCTTCGGACTCGAGCTCGAGGTTGTCGAGCATGCCGGCCGCGACCAGCATCGCCAGATGCCCCTTGCGCAGCGGCATCAGCGGCCGGCGTCGCACGTCGTCGGGCGGCCAGAGCGCTTCGCGCACGGCGTTGTCGCGCCAGAGCCCCGCCCGCCGCGCCTCGCGAGCGGCCCGCTCAGGATCGACCGTGCGGGTGGTGAAGAGGATCTCACCCGCGTCCAATGCGATGGCGTCATAGCGCGGATGCGCGGTCGGCGCGAGCGGCTCGAGCTCGCCCGCCGCCCAGCGTTCGAGCTCGCGCTCGGCGTAGGCGTCGGGCGCGGGTCCGGCGCGGCGTTCGCCCATGACCACGACCTGGTCGAAGCGCTCGCGCTCGGGTTCGGGGAAGGCCCAGCAGCCCAGCCTGCGGTAGTGCGAAGCCAGGAAGCGGGCTGAGGTCGCGAGCCGCCCGCGCGGGACGATGAAGACCAAGAGGCCGCCGGGCGCGAGGTAGCGGCTCGCCTGCGCGAGGAAGGCGTGCTCGGTGCGGCGCTGCTCGGGGTCGTGGTCGTAGGGCGGGTTGAGCCACAAGAGGCCGAAGGCGCGGTTGGCGATTGAGCAGCCGAACAGGTCGGCCGCGAGCGCCCGGTCCAGCCGCTCGGCGGCCTCGCGCGAGCGCGTCTCGTGCAGCTCGACGCCGAAGGTCTCGACGGGGACGCCCGAGCGCTGGCGCAGCGCGTCCGCGAGCTGAGCCGCGGCGTCGCCCGCGCCGCAGCAGGGGTCGAGGACGCGCAGCGTCTGGTCGTCGCCGCGATACGAACCCTGGGGCGCGTAGATCAGCTGCGCGACGAAGTCGATCACGCGCGGCGGGGTCGGGTAGTAGCCCCCCTTGGCCTGGGCGGCGAGTCTCATGTCGGTACTCCATTCGTGTTGGTACTGGTTGCCTGTTCAAGTCTGAGCCGGCCCGAGCGGACGGCCTCGGAGAGGCGCGTCCTGAGCGCCTCGTGGTCGGGACGGCAGAGGTAGGCCGTGAGCCCGGTCGACTCGAGCGGCGCGGCCATTTGGTCGTCGAGCGCCGTACGCCAGAGCCAATCCGACCACTGGTGGTGGAGCGGCAGGGGCGAGCGGCGGTCGAGGAAGCGCCGGTAGAGCGCGGGCGCCTCCCGCTCAGTAGGGGCGAGCAGAAGGAACTGGTCGCGCTCATAGCGAAACTCAGCCAGCCGCGTGTAGACCAGGGCGTGCCAGCCGCCTGAGTGGGGCAGCCGCGCGATCCTCGTCGTCCAACTGCCGATCGTCTCGGCGGGGATTTGGCAGCGCAGGTAGCCGCCTTGGTGCGTCGCGCCGTCCGCGCCTTGAATCAGGAAGGCGGCCTCGGGCGGTTGCTTGAGCAGGGCCGCCCAGATCGCCTTGACGGCGGTCTGCGAGCCGAGCATCGAGCAGAACCAGAGCCCGTCCGTCTCGGGGTCGCGGGCGAAGGCGTCGCAGGTGGCGGAGAAGCCGCCCGCCGTGATCGTCCAGAGCTCGGCCGGCTCGATTGCGATGTCGTCGTTCGCGGTCGTCATCGCGCGGCGCCGTTCCTGCGGCCGCTGAGCAGGCCCATCTGACTCAGGCTGGAAAATCTCGAGCCCGCGATCACGACGTGATCCAGGAGCTCGATCCCGAGCAGGTCGGCGGCCTCTTTGAGCGCCTCGGTCAGGTCGCGGTCCTGTTGGCTGGGCGCGGGGTCGCCCGAGGGGTGGTTGTGGACCACGATCAGCTGCGGCGCCGACTCGACCACGGCCGGGCGCAGCACCTCGGCCGGCCGCACGGGGGCCGAGTAGGCGTTGCCCTGATAGATCGTGCGCTGGCCCATCAGCCGCGTTTGGCGGTCGAGCAGCAGGACGCGCACCTGCTCTTGCGCCAAGGCCGCCATCTCTCGGCCGACCAGCTCACGCACCGCTTCGGGCGATGAGAGCTGCGGCCGCGAGGCGTCCGGCTCGGGCCTGAGCGAGACGCCGTAGCGCACCGAGAGCTCGCCCAGGAGGGCCAGCTGGCGGCGCATCGTCTCGATCAGGATTTCTTCTCCTGCGGCGGGACGGCTGAGGTTGGTGTTGGTGGGGATGGTCATCGGTTGACTCCTTCGCGTCGTTTGGGTGAGAACGAGCGAGGCCGACTCTCCTGATGGAGAACCGGCCTCGCGGTGTGTCTGACTGTGGCTGGGGTCCGTTAGAAGGGAGAGCGCTCCTTTCCGGACTCAGCGCGTGCGTCGCGCGGGTCGAGGAAGATCACCTCCTGCGCGTGCACCTCTGTGCGGCTGCGGCGCTCGGTCGCCAGCCGCAGCTGGACGACGGCCATCCCCTGCTGGGTGCGGCGCAGTTCGGGCTCGGCGCCCAGGCGGCCCAAGAGTTCGACTCGGTTGATCGTGCGTGTCATCGGTGGCGCTCCTTTCAAAGAGCGTGTGCGGGCGCGCAATCTGCGCGCCTCGCGTGAACAAGGCGAGGCCGCGCCCCAGCTCGGGAGCGCGGCCTCGTGGTTCGATGGATGGTTGGCGTCTAGCTGACGCGCAGGTACTCCGTGACCTGTTCGGTCACGATCTCGGCCCGCTGTTCGGGCTCGAGCAAGGCGTTCAGCCGAGCGTGGTCGACGCGGAAGCGCCGGCTTGAGACCATGCCGACGGTGCGGGTCTTCTCCGCGCCCTCGAGCTGGGCCTTGGCCGCGCCGCTCGACTTGAGCCAACGCTCAAGCAATCCGAGCGACTCTCGTTTGGCGCGATCGAGTGAGCGCAGCTCCCGCTGGGCCCGCTCGTACTCGAGCAACGCCGCCTGCGCCTCTGCGTCCGAGACGGGCTCAATCGGCTCAGGCTCGGCCGAGTCAGCCGACTCCTCAGCGCCGCCGGGTTGGCAGCGGTTGAGGTAGGGGCAGCGCTTGCACTGCCAGTCGGATGCGCTGAAGTCGCGCTCGGGCAAGGCCTCAGGATCGGGGCCCGAGACCGCGTGATGCTCGACCAGCGTCGCCAGCCGATCCACCGCGTTGTCCCAAGCGCGTTCGACTCTCGCGGCCGGGATCAGCTCGTAGTCCCAGCGCCTGGCGCCGGTGTCGAGGGTCGCGATCACGACCTCGCGCGGCTCGCCGAAGAGGCCCAGCGAGTAGCAGGCGGCCTGCGCGACCGACTCGGGGTGGCTGCGCTCCGCGCCCAAGGTCCGCCAGCGCTTGTAGGCCTCCGGCCCGCGGGTTTTGACCTCGATCACGACCTCTTCGCTGAAGAAGTCGAGCACGCCCGTCGCGTCCGGATGGCCCGTCACGACGAGCCCAGGCATGGCCTCGACCTCGACCAGTTGGGGCAACTCAGGATCGGTTGGCGCGACCGACCAGAAGCGACGCGCGAGCGCCCGCAGCACGACCGGCTCCAAGGCCTGGCCGACCTCGAGCACGACGCGGGTCTCATCCGAGATCGGGTTGGTTGGCTCCTGGCCGTTAGCCGCGTACCAGAGCGCGCGGCGGCATTGGCCCAGGGCCGAGGCTCTGACCTCGAGCCCGACGTCGCCCCTGAACCGAGCCGCTGGGCGGTCGTAGGAGTCCGAGCGCTGCTCGTTGAGAAGGGTCGACTTGGACTCCTGTAGGAGCGAAGCGGTCGCGTTAGCCATTTGATGACTCCCGCCGATGCTCAAGCCGTTCCGCCGCCGAGGCGACCAACGGAACCAGTTCGTTCGGCTCGAGCTGGTCCAGTTCGAGCCCCGTCTTCTGGCGCACGGCCTCGCGCAGCTGCTCTTCGGAGAAGCCCTGCGCCAGACCCAGCTCGAGTAGCTGGGCTCGGAGATGCCGCGCGTCGGGCTCGTCGTTGGACTCGGCATGGTTGGCCTGAGGCTCGACGCGGCGTCGCGCGGGAGGCCTGCTCTCGCGTTTAGGCGAGGTTGGCTGCGCAGACTGCGACGCGCCTGCGCCGCCGTAGAGGCCGTTGCCAAACTGCGGCCCGAAACTGCGCAAGGCGCGCTTGAGCGCGTCGGTCACCGCGCCCTTGTAGGCCGTCTCGTGACCCTCGATCGATTGGTCCGTAACGGGGTGAAAGCCGACATCGGTGCGCGAGGGCGCGCCGGGTACGGTGACTCGCACCACGGCCGAGTAGGCCCAGGCGCGCTCGTCCCTGTTCGATGCCGCGAGTTCGACCTCGCAAAGGCGCGCCTCGCCGACCAGCTCGTAGCCCCAGCCGCCGTAACCGAAGATGCGGTTGGCCTGGTCGATGGCGGTGTGGCCCTCGAGGTAGTCGAGCCGGCGTCCGCCGCGGCCCCGCCGCTGCGAGACGAGCGTGGGGTCGAGCGGCTGCGCCAAGGCCTCCGTCACGACCGGCGGCAGAGCGTCCCAGCTGAGCGCCTCGACGCTCACAGGCGTCTGAGTCCGCTCAGTGGTTCGCGGCCTGGCGCCGTTGGTGTGAACCGCCGCGGCGGTTCCGTTGCCGTTTCTGTTCCTGTGGTTGTTCATGTTTCGTTCCTCTGTCCGTTTCCTTGTGTGTTTGTCGGTGGTTGCGCCGCGCCGCTGTGGGCGAACACGGCGAGCCAGAGGCCATCGGCCCTCCGTTCATTGACTGAATGGGTGATGGATCAGGCGAGATGACGCCTGTGTCGAGCGGCCGCAGCCGCTTGACGCAGCTGCTCGAGGAAGACGCCGCGACCGTTCGGATGCGCGCCCAGCTCGGCCACGTCGCCGATGCCTCGAGGCAGCTGCACGATCGCCGAGCGATGGTCGCCCAGCAGCTCGGTCAGCTGTTCAGCTGCGCTTTGTCCCGCCTCGTCCGAGTCGAAGGCGACGAAGACGCGCGGCTGTCCTTGTAGAGCGGAAGCGACGCGGTCCAGCCCCTGCGTGCCGAGGGCGGCGCAGGCTGGGAGGCCCCAGCTCGCGAGCAGGAGCCAATCGAACACGCCCTCAGTCAGCGCGACCCAAGGCGCCGGGCGCGGCAGTCGGCCAAGTCCGAGCGCGGGCTTGGGTCCGGGCAACGCCTGGAACCTGAGTCGGGCGTCGGGACTGATCGCGCGTCCGACGAGCCAGTGCACGCGTCCACCGATTAGATCGGGGACGACGATCATGCCGCGGAAGCGCTCGCCGCGCTCCGTGACGAGACCGCTCTGCTCAATGCGCTCCTGGCTGAAGCCCAACCGCCGCAGATGCCGCGCGACCCCATGCCCCGGCGCGTAGCCGAGCCCCAGCCGACGCGCCGCTTCGCGGTTGATGCCCCGCGAGTTGAGGTAGCTGAGCGCCTCAGGCGATCGCTCGAGCTGTGTCGCGTAGAAGCGCTGGGCCGCCGTGAGCAGCGTCGGATCGCGCACCGCCGGGAGCGGCCGCTGCACGTGTTCGGACTCTCGCCCCGACCTCGGTGGCGTACTCCAACCTCCGCCGTCTAGACGCCGGATCGCTTCAGGCAGGTCGACGCCCTCGAGCCGCTGAATGAAGTCCAGCGCGTCGCCGCCCAGGCCGCAGCCGAAGCAGTGCCAGCGCTGCGAGTCCTGGTAGACGGTGAAGCTGCCGCGCTCCTCCTCGTGGAACGGGCAGGGGCCTTGGCGCACGCGGCCCTGACCGCGCAGCTTGACGCCCGAGGCCTCCACAACCTCTGCCAATGGGCGCCGGCGTTTGAGCGCCGCGATGTCGATGCGGCCCTTGGGGCGGCGCCCCACCTGGTGGGGCGCCCTCGAAGTGGATGGTGCAGTCATGCTGGTCTCCTTTCCGGGTCGACGTGTGACTGCGTCAAACGAAGACGGGCCGCCTCGAGTGAGACGGCCCGTCAGATTGGGGTGATTGGAATGAGGTTGGGTCAGCGGCGGCGCCTCGCCCGCATGGCTGCATCGGCGCGGTCGAGCCGGAACCGGCACGCGAGCCAGGCGATCCAGCCGAAGCCGATCAGATTCAGAGCCGCGAGCTCGGGGCCGTACCCCAAGATGAGGGGCGCAACTAGGACGATGGTGACTAGCGCCAGACCGACGAGCCGCCAGTTGATGCGAGGCGGAGCATCCTTCGGAGGCTTGGCCATCGGCGTCTCGTCAAACTCAGCGGCATACGCCGACCAGATCAACTCGCCGGTTCTCTGTTCGAGCCAGCGGATGATCCGCAATCGCGAACAGCCCGCCGAGCGGCAGCGGACATCGATGCCGTCGCCGTCAGGCCGCTGGCGAAAAGCCGCTAGGTCGCCAATCGAGTCGTGGCAGCCGGCCTCGGTCCAGTACCAGCCTTGCTGGAATCGGACCCTTGTCTCGCGCGAGAGCAGGTCGGCGATCCGCGCTGCCGTCGGACCGACATAGGCGCCTCTCGTCTCTGCGGTCTCTGTCGTATCAGTCATCGGAACTCCTCTCGGGTCTGGTGCAGCGATGTGCGCTGCCGGTGATGGACGCGCGCCGCCTGCGATCGACCTGTTCCTGCGCGGATACGCAGACGCCAGGACGTGCGGAGAGCGGAGTGCGGAAAGCGGGGATGGAGCGGATCAGCGCTGCATGGCCAACGGCGCGGACACGTCGAGACCAAGCAGCTGGGGGGCAGCTCGATTCAGGTTGCGCGCCGCGGTCAGCCAATAGTCGTGCTGTGCCGCCTGGGACAGTCCCGCGTTTCGAGTGGGCCGGGGAGAGCGGACCTCATCCCTCAGCTCAGTCGGCGCAGCGGGCGCGCTGTTCCCTCGTTCAGAGTCCGGACGGTCGGGAGAGCGGACCTCATCCCAGTGGCCAGACCCGGGTCGGAAACGACACCCTCCAGCGTTTCTGAGGCGGAAATGCTGGACAAAACCTCAAACCATCTCCAGTTGTACGCCGGCGGGATGTGCGCGAACAGGGCGCGGGCGTCCGATTGAAAGGAATTTCTTCCAGATGCGCCCGCCCGTTGTCGATAGGGTGACCTGAGCGCAGGACTGAGAGTCGAGGGGTTAAACGTGCGCAGCGTCGAGGAGATTCAGGAGGCCATCCTCAGCCTCTCCGATGAGGAGGTCGCCCAGCTGCGGCGATGGCTGAGCGAGCTCGACTGGAGCCGTTGGGATGAGCAGATTGAGGCCGATTCCGAGGCCGGCCGACTGGATTTCTTGATCGATGAGGCAGGCGAGGCCTGAACGTCTTGCTAGACGAGAACGACCGACTCCAAGTGACAAGCTTCGGCGCGATCAACACACGGTCTGCGCAGACCCGTAACCAGTTACACCTGCCACGTCACACCCGCAGACCGAGCGTGAGACAGCGGACAAGCCACGACCAGCGACGCCTGCGGCGAAGCGACTTGCGCGCTGAGTCCAAACGCTGGCGGCGTTGGCGCAGTTCGGACCTGCGCTGCGCCCAGTCCCAGGGCAGTTGGCCGGGCGGCAGGGTGAGCTGATGCTCTTCGACCAGCTCGAGTTCGAGCTCCAGCATCCGCACCTCGGCCTCCAGCCCCGCCCGCTGGGGCCAATGCTGATCGAACAACCCAGCCTGCTCGCGCCACTCGGTGACCAGAGCGAAGGCCTCGCCAAAGACCCGCTCGTCGTCGGGTAGCGACTCCCGCGTGACCACCTCGGGGTGGAGACGCTGTGGTGTGAAATGAGTCTGTGCCGCCGCGATTGACTGTTCGACCCCCACAACAACCAGCTCTTCCTCGCGCCGAAGCGCCTGCAAGTCTTCCTGCACGACTTCCAGTTGCTGTTCCACCTCCCCAAGCCGATCCTCCAGCAACCCCACACGCTCGTAGACACGTTCGTGGTCCTCACCAGCATTGACTTGCTCGTCCTCAGACCGCACCCGCTCGAGCGACTCCCGCAGCCTCGGAGTGAGACGCCCGGCGTTGAGCGCACGCCAGATCGTCTTGCGATCGACGCCCAGCCGCCCAGCCGCCCTCGTCCGGCCCAGCTCATCGGCCAGCTTGCTGAGGTGACCAAGCAGCGCCTCGTCTTGAGCGTGATCGACCTCTTGCTCAGGCATTTCGAGCTCCTCTCACGACCACCCTGACCCAGCATGGTGTCGCCCGGTTGACAGCAGACGGCAGGGGGAGAGTCCTGTAGCGGGCCTCCCCGCCCCGCCTTGCGTGTTCCAACCGCCCCATCTGGCGAGAACCAGTGGATCTACCCCCGGGCCAGTCAACCAGGCGACAGGGAACGGCGTTCGACCAGTCCAGGACTAAGGATCGAGCCCTCCCGCCCCACTGCCCCATAACGGGGATTGCCGTACACGCCCATGACATCACAACGCGCCCCATCGGGGACAGGGCGCGGATGCCCTGTCGCGGGCGTCACGTCGCGCGCGCCCTGTACAGCCGGGGCCGGTCGCGGCACACTCTCGGTCATCTCACAGAACAGATGTACGGATAGGAACGGCGATGCAAGCGATGCGAAGCCTCCGGCCCAAAGGCCGAATCTGGCGCCTGCTCGGGCTTGCGGCGGCGCTCTTGTCGGTCGCGGCCGGCCTCGCGGCCTGGCAGATGGCTCAAGGACAGACGCCGCCGGCGGGAACCGCGCTCGAGTGGGTCAACGAGGACGAGGACTGGATTGAGCGCAAGGAGCACGGCGAGTTCCGCGCCCGGCCGCTGTTCAGTCAGCGCCTCAGTGCGCTCTACTACGGCGTCCGCGACTCGGACACGGGCGAGTGGCTGACCGCGATGCACCGCGTCTCGGGCGGCGAGCGCGAACGCGACGAGGGCTGGGAGTACGAGTTCGACTATCCCGCCCTGGACGCGCACGAGCCGCTCGACCCCGACCGCACGTATCTGCTCGTGATGCTCGCCGCGACCGCGAGCCAGCCCGCGCCCGAGACCTTCTACGCCGTGGTCCCGCTGCATCAGCCGGGCGGCCTCCTGGGCAGCCTCCTGCGCGCGCTCGACCCCGACGGCTGGGCCAAGGCGGCCGCGCGTTGGCTGGTCGAAGGCGTGCACGGCGCGCTCTGCAGCGTCCTCTCAGAACTGACCGGCGACGAACCCGCCGGCTGCGGCGAGGAGTAACCGATGTCAGACATCCTCACCGGCACGCCGTCTGAGCTGACCTACAACCACTGGCTGGTCCAGGACGCCTGGCTCGCGCTCTGGGTCGTGACCTCGGCCGCTTTGGCCTTCGTGATCGGCTGGATCGGGCTTTCCCTGATCACCCAGGAACCCTTGGGCGCACGGCAGTCGGGCTGGCGCGAGCTGATCCCCAGACTCGTCTTGGGCATCGTCGCCGCGGCCGCCTCGCTCTGGTGGTGCGCCCTCGTGATCGACGTCGCCCACGCGGTCTCGGGCTACATCGCGCACGCGCTCGAGGTGACCCCCTCCGACCTCCTCCGCGCGCCCCTCGAGACCATGCTCACGGCGGTCGAGGGCGGCTCGGTCGGTCTCGCGCTCCTCTTGGCCTTGCTCTATCTCATCTACGGCTTCTTCTGTCTCTACCTGCTCCTGCAGATGGTGCTGCGCCTCGCCTTGATCGACATCCTGCTCGCGCTCGCGCCTGTGGCGATGGGCCTCTGGATCTTGCCCCATTCGGCCGGCTGGAGCCGCCACTGGCTGAGGCTCTTCATGACCACGGTGGCGCAACAGGCGGTGCAGCTCGTGGCGCTGGCGTTGGGCATCGGCTTCCTCGGCGAGCTCGCGCCGATTGGCCTCTTCGAACCCTCACAGGATCTGATCTGGAAGCTCCTGATGTCGGTCGCGTTCATCTATCTGGCCACCCGCGTGCCGGCGATGTTGGGCAACGCCAACCCCTTCGACGCCTGGCTGAGCACGCTCTACTTCGGGTTTTCGTTGCCCGGCGCGATGGTCCGTTCCTTGAGCGCCGTGGCCGCGCTGGGCTCGGCCGGCGCCTCGGGCGCCAAGACGCTCGCCGCGAGTCAGACGGCGTCCATCGGTACCGGCGGCGGGCGCCGTTCGGCGGCCGAGCTCTCGACGCCCTCGGGCGGTTCCGGCCCCGGCCCCAGAAGCGCACACGAGTAGCGGACCTCGGAGTCCCGCGACCAGGCGACCAAGGAGGAGCGCCATGTGCTGACCCGACCATCCACCGCTCACGCACGCATCCCGAAAGAAAGGAACACCAGCAATGGGTGATCTCACGCAAACCATCTCCAACCTCGTCGGCATCCTCCTGGGCGTGGTCGGCGCGGTCGGCGCCGGCTACTTCGTCTTCGGCGCCTACCAGTACCTGACCGCCTCGGGCGCGCCGCACCAGATGGAGCGCGGCAAGTCGGCCATGCTCACCGCCTTGGCCGGCATCGTCCTGGCCTTGGTCGCGTTCGGCGTGGTCGAACTCGTGATCGACGCCGTGGCCAACCCGGTCGTCGACATCGACGCGCCGCCCGACCCCTCGAGCAGCTAAACCGCACACCCCGCACACAGAACGGAGCGACAGACATGGAAGAACACGAAGTACCCACCCACGTCGGAGCGGAAGACCGAGTCCTGCTCTGGTTCACGTTTCCGCAGATCGTTTCCTTGATGGCCGTGGCGGCGTTGTCCTACGGCATCTATCAGGCGGCGCCGATTGGTTCCGAGGCCGCGCGAGTCGCGCTCGGGCTCGTCTTCGCCGTCTGCGGCGTCGCGCTGGTCGCGGGCCGGATCGGCGGCAGGCGCCTGCCGGCCGTGGCGGCCGACCTCGCGCGCTTCAGCCTGGGCGCGAGGCGCTTCTCGGGCGCGCCGGCCGAGCTGGCGCGGGCCGAACCGCCCGCGCCTCCCGTGAGGCGGCGAGCGAGCGCTCCCCTCGGAGACTCGCTCGCGGCCTTTGTCCAGCAGACGGCGCGCCGTCTGCGGCGGACGCGCCGCCGAGCGCGCAAGCTGGCCAACCTGAGGCATTCGCCCAGGCCGCGGACGCGCGGCGAGCGGATGCCCTTTCGGCCCCGCCACTGGTTCCGCAAGCGCGACCGCCGGCCGCAGCGCGGCGGGCGCGGACACCGCTTCGCGCCCTCGCTCCTATTGGGCGGCGGGACGGCGCTCATGGTCGCGGCCTCGGTCGTGGTCTGCTCGCCGCCCATGGGCCTGGCCGAGGAGGGACAGTCCGAGCCCTGGACGTCGGATGAGATCGAGTTCGAGCCGCCGCCCGAGATCCCCGGCCGCCGGCTCTACATCGAGCGGCTCACGGTCACCCGTGAGGCGGCCACGGTCGCGCTCAGGGCGGCCGTCAACCTTGAGCTCACAGCCCAGGCCTTCGGCGGGCCCGACGGCAAAACGCTCGAGCTGACGCGTACGCACACGCTGGGCCGGGGCGCTCAAGTGAGCGTGCTCGTCCCGCTGCGCGGGCCGGCGCCCTCGGTCACCTTCTCCTGGCTGGACGAGTTCGGCCAGGCGGGCGCGCTCTCGCTCGCGGGCGCGCAGCTGCCACACCAGCTGCCCCAAGTCTCAGGCGAGCTCTGCGACCTGAGTCTGACCCGGCTGACTTGGCGCCTAGGCCAACTCGAGGGCAGCGTGCGTTCGGACTGCAGGACCCAGCTCGAGCAGCCTGTTGAGCTGCTCACGGCCACGGGACACGTCCAGCACACGGGGATCGCCTTGTTGCCGGCTGAAGTCGCCGCAGTCTCCGGCGTCCTGCGCGTGAGCGCGGGAGGCCGCGAGGCGAGCGCCCCGTTCGCGGCGAACGGCCTGACGTCGTTCGAACTGTCCCTCTCGCAGTCGCGCGAGCTGCTCGCGGTCGAGCTTGAGGCCCGGCTCACGGCGCAGCTGCGCATCGCGCGGCCGCCCCTGGTTCAGCTCACGCATCATCCACAGCGCACGGAGCGGCGTACCAAGCAAGTCGCGCTCGAGCGGCCCGGCACGGGACGCACCGTGTCCAGGTCGGTGGCCGTGACCGACGCGAGCGGCCGCACGACGATGCACCGCATCTCGGCCTATCTCTCGATCCCGCCGGCGACGGTGCAGGAGCGGGTCACGCTGGAGATTGAGCATCCCGAGCGGATCACAGCCGAGCTCGTCGAGCGCGCGCCGCTCGAGCTGGAACGCTCGGAACGGTTCAGGCTCGAGACCGCGATCGCCGCGGACGACGCCTACCGAGCCCTGGTCCCGCCTGAGCGAGAGCCCGAGCGGCCGCCCTCGGTGCAGACGCCGCTCACCGATGCGGAGCTGGAGGCGCTCTTTCTCGAGCTCGGTTGGGGGCCGCGCTGATGCGCCGGCTCACAACCATCATCGCGCTGGCCGCGGCGGCCCTGGCGGCGACGGCCGCCGAGCCAGTGGTCACGATGGCGGCTGAGCCAGTGGCGGCCGAGGAGCAGGCGATGCTCGACGCCTTCGACGCCGCGCTCACCGCGGTCGCCTACGCCGCCTCGGGACTGGCCCTGTTCGGGTTGGTCTGGGCCGGCTTCCTGCTGATGGCCGACGGCGCCGAGCCGCGCTCGAGCCGCGCCCGCTCAGCCGCCTTCCTCTCGGTCGCCGGCCTCGCGGTCGCGCTCTCAGCCAAAGGCCTCGCCGCGCTGATCTCAGCCGGCGTCATCCCCATCCCCCTGCCCTAGACCCCGAAGGAGGTCAACGCCATGAAACGTTTTTCACTGATTGCCCAAGGAGAGCCGGACGCGCCGTCGGAGGGCGGCGCGCCTGTCGCGCCTCTGCCGGCGCTGCCGCTCTGCTTCATGCTCTCGCACCTCGACGACGAGGGCCCCGTGCGGCTGGACGGGGTCCGGCTCAGCCTGACCGAACTGGTCGGGGTTGAGCTGGACTCGGCCCGCCTGGCCGCCTTCGCGGGCCTGCTCAACGCCTGCGACTTCCCCATCCAGCTCCTGGTGCGCCAACACCCGCCCGACCTCTCGCGGCTGCGGCGCGATCTCGAGCGGGCCGAGCCCGGCGGTCTGCCCGCCGAGGCGCGCGCCGCGGCGCGCTCGCAGCGCCGGCTGCTCGCCGAACTCGAGTCGCGCCCCGGCATCCTCGACCGCCGCTTCTACGCCGTCTCTGAGCGCGAGCACGCGGGCGAGCTGCGCGGCCTTCTGGCCCGCTCGGGGATCGCCGTGCACCCGCTCAGGGGCGCGGCGCTCGAGCGGCTCGTGATCGCGTCCGCCCTGGGCGGCTCGCCCTCAGGACGCGAACGCGCCGAGCCGGTCGATGTGGTCGTCGGGCAGCGCGATGTCAGATTGGGGCAGCGTTGGGCGCGCTCCCTGCATCTGGCCCAGTGGCCGCGCTCCCTGGCGCCCGGGTTCCTGCAGCAGCTGATGGCGACGGGCGCGCCGATGGACATCGCGCTCCATCTCGGTCCGATCCCCTCAGAGCAGGCGGCGCGGCGGCTGGAGTGGCAGAAGGTGCGCTTCGAGTCGGCCCGTTCGCTCTCGCTGCGCCGCGGCAAGACGATGTCGCCCGAGGCCGAGATCGCGCTCGAGGACGTGAGCCGGCTGAGAGACGATGTGCAGCGCGGACGCGAGCGGCTCTTCCACGCCTCGCTCTCGCTGACCCTGCACGCGGACGACCGCGAGACGCTGACTGAACTCAGCCAGCGCGCCTCGGCCCACTTCGCATCCGCCCTGGGACGGCTCGACCCCTTGCCCTTCCGCCAGCGTGAGGGTCTCATCTCGACTCAGCCTTTGGCGCTCAACGCGGTCGCCGAGTGGCGCACGCTCGACACCTCGTCGGTCGCGCGCTGCTTCCCGGCCTCGCCGCCCGACCTCGACACGCGCTCGGGCGCGCTCGCGGGCGTCGACATGCGCGCCTGCGCCCCGGTCGTCTACGACCCCTGGGACGGCACGCACCTGAACGCCAACACGGCCGTGCTCGCGAGATCAGGCTCAGGCAAGTCATTCGCGACCAAGCTCGGCGTCCTGCGCGGCCTCGCCCGCGGGGTCGTTTCCTACGTGATTGATCCCGAGGGCGAGTACGCCGACCTGGCCCGCGCGGCGGGCGGGCGGGTGCTCTCGCCCGGGGTCGAGGGTCAGGGCATGAACCCCTTTGTGATCGACCCCGGCGATCCCGAGGAGCTACTCCAGCGGATCGGTTCGCTGCGTCGCCTGATTGAAGTGATGATCGGCGAACGGCTCTCGGCTGAGCGCCGCGCCGCCCTGGATCACGCCTTGGCCAGCTACTACGCGCAGCTGCCTGAGCGCAGCGGCTTCGGCGACTTCTACCGCTTCCTCGAGCGCGACGACCCCGAGGGTCTGGCCAAGCTCTTGCGCCCGTTCTCCTCGGGCAGCCTGCGGCATCTGCTCTCTGATGAGGGCGCCGACCTCCTGCGCGACGAGGCGCTGGTCACCGTCTTCGACCTGAGGCTGCTCGAGCCCGAGCTCAGGCCGGCCGCGACGATGGTCTGCACCGAGACCGTTTGGGCCGCGGCCGCCCGCGACCCGCGGCCGCGGCTCCTGGTCGTGGACGAGGTCTGGTCGATCATGCAACACCCCGAGGGCGCGGCGTTCATGGTCTCGATGGCCAAACGCGCGCGCAAGCATCGGCTCGGGCTGCAGTTCATCACCCAGGACGTGCAGGACCTCTTGTCCGAAGACACGAGCCGCACGATCACGGGCCACTCGGGCCGGGCCTTGCTCCAGAACGCCGCCTTCAAGCTCTTGCTGCAGCAGGACGCGGCCGCGATCGCGGCCGTGGGCGAGGCCTTCGACCTGCCGCCCGACCTCCAGCGTTGGCTCGTCTCCTGTCCCCGCGGCGACGGGCTGCTCCTGGCACGGGGCGAACGCTTCCCGATCCGGATCGAGGCCACGCCCGAGGAGACGGAGCTGATCGAATGGCGTCCCGGCGAGCAAGCTGCGAAGCGAGTAGAAGGTGGGTCGCCGTGAGACGCGCCGAGCCGGAACCCGCCCTGCTTGAGGTCGCGCCGCCGCGCACGGGCGAGCGCACCCTGCTCGCGGTCGAGCAGCTGCTCAGCTCGATGTCCGGGTCCGAGCCGATCGCGCTCGAGCTGGCGGGCGAAGCGGGCCAAGTGCGGCTGTTTGTTCGCTCCCGCTCAGACGAGCTCGTACGCGGCCAGTTCGCGGCCC
This sequence comes from Dehalococcoidia bacterium, assembly GCA_965221705.1. GTDB lineage: Bacteria > Chloroflexota > Dehalococcoidia > Bin125 > Bin125 > Bin125. Next base: position 1,175,934 of record OZ244908.1, on the reverse strand, counting down.
ATTACCCGCAGGCGAGGCTGAGGGACGTCCCGCCGGAAGCGGACCCGCTTTGGCTGGGCGAGGGCGAACGGGCCTGGTCGATGACGCTGCGCTCGAGCGGTCCGCCCGAGGCGTCGCTGCGCACGGCGCGCGACCGCGATCTGCTCGACCCTGGGTCCGACCCCTTGCTCGGACCCTTGGGCGCGCTCTCCGCACTGCGCCCGGGCGAACGCGCGATCAGCCGTCTGCTGCTGCGTCCTTTGGGCCCGGACTGGTCGCGGCGCTACCAGGCGCAGCTGAGCGAGTCGCGGGCGGGGGCGTACGCGGCTCGGCCGCAGACGGCGCAGACCAATGGCGACCCGCTCGCCCTGACCGTGCTCGGGCTCGCGCTCTGGGCCGCACTTGAGGGCTACCGCTGGCTCGAGGCGGGCGACCCCTGGAAGCTGGCCGCGCTCGCCTCGGGCGCGGTCATGGCCTTGGCGGCGGGCCACTGGCTCTGGCGCCGCTGGCGGCCTGGGCGGCGCGGGATCGACCCGGAGCTGGTACGCGAGAAGACCAGGCAGGCCGCCTTCCTGGACCAGCTCGAGCTGGTCGCGGTGCTGCCACCCGGCTCGCGCGAGGACCGCGCCCGCGAGCTGCTCGAGGGGCTCGCCGCCGCCTACCGGCGTTACGACCATCCCGCCGGCGCGCGACTGCTCGCGGGTCGGGTCAAGCGGCGGGCGCCAAATGCCACGCGGCTGGAACCGCACCGTCCGAGGCTGTTCGGCCAAGCGAGCGCGCTCGGCGCGCGCGAGGCGGCCGCGCTCTGGCATCCGCCCGGCCAGTCCCAGGAGACGCCCGCCGTCGCCCGCTCGGGCGCGCGGCGGCTGCCGCCTCCGGCGGGAACGCTCTCCGAAGGCGCGGAGGTCGGCGAGACCGCGACCGACCCGCCAGAGCCGGTTCGCTTCCCCGAGGATCTGCTCGGCCGCCACCAGCTCTACGTCGCCCGCACCCGCATGGGCAAGTCGACCTTGATGCGCCACATCGTGCGCCGCAAGCTCGAGCGCAAGGCGCGCGGCGAGGACCGGGACGCCGTGGTCGTGGTCGATCCGCACGCCGACCTGGTCGCGGCCATCCTCGAGGAGACGCCTGAGGAGCTGACCGGAGAGCTGCGGCTGATCGAGCTTGGCGACGAGGCGGGCGCGGTCGGCATCAACCTGCTCGATACGCGCGTCTTCCGTGACCGCGACCGCACCGCCGACGCTGTCGTCCGCGTCGCCCGCGGCCTCTGGGATCAGTGGGGGCCGCGAATGCAGTCGATCCTCGAGCAGTCGGTCAAGACCCTGCACGAAGCCAACGGCCATCCCGCGGTCGAGGCTGAACGTCAGTACACGATCCTGGACGTGCTGCCCTTGCTCACCGATGAGCGCTTCCGCACTGAGGCCCTGAGTAGGGTCTCGGACCCCTACCTGCTCGAGTGGTGGGCGCGCGACTTCTCGGGCTGGCGGCGCGAGTACCGGGCTGAGGCGCTCGCGCCCGTGCAGACCAGGCTCAACTACTACGCCAGCTCCAAACGCGCCCGCGCCATCTTGGGCCAGCGGCGCTCGACGGTCGACCTGCGCGGCGCCATCCTCGAGGGCGGCGTCCTACTCGTCTCGACCGCTCAGGGAACGGTCGGCCGCGACGTCGCCGCCTTGGTCGGGACCTCCCTGCTCAACCTGGTCGACGCGGTGATCCGCGAGCAAGAGCGGCTGCCTTTGGCGCGGCGCCGCGGCGCGTTGGTCGTGGTCGACGAGATGCAGACCATCCCCGGGGTCGAGTTCGAGTCGATGCTCTCTGAGCTGGGCAAGTACGGCGCCACATTCCTGCTCGCCACCCAGAGCCTGGCCAAGCTGGACGCGCTCTCGCCGACGATGCGCGACACGCTCTTGGCCAACGTCGGCTGTCTCTGCGTCTTCCAGGTCTCGGGCCGCGACGCGCGCGAGCTGGTCTGGGAGCTGGATCGCGAGCGGCTCTCGGAGGAGGACCTGGTCTCGCAGCCCGTACATCACTGCTACGTCAGGGCCACGGTCGGCCAAGAGCGGCTGCCTACGTTCTCGATGCGCGTGCGCCGACCGCAGCTTGGCGACCCCGCGCGAGCTGAGCGCCTGCGTCAGGCCGCGGCCGCCTACCGCACGCCCAAGGCGCAGCTCGAGGCGCAAGAGGCCGAGCGAGTTCGGGCCGTGGCCAGGTTCCGCGAGGTGCTTGTCTCCGAGAAGCCGCAACCTCAGCCGAAGCCGACAGGACGAGGGCGCTCGACCGCCAGACGACGGGCGGCGGACCAGTGAACGCCGTTGACTCTCAACTGCTCGGCCTGCTCGCCGAGGCGCCGTTCATCGACCGGCTCGAACTGGCCGCCCTCTCGGGCCGCTCGCGGGCGGCCGTCTACCAATCGCTCGATCGGCTCGCCGAGGCTGGGTTGGTCGACTCCATCGGTCACGCGAGCGAACACATCGCGAGGACGCAGCGCTACTCACTCACGGCCAACGGTGTGCGCCGACTGGCGCAAGCGCAGGACAGATCCGTCGCGCAGTTGCTGCGCGACCTACCCGTCTCCCATCAGTGGCGCCGGCTCATGCTTGACCGCCTCGACGCGGCCGCCGTCGTCTACCGGCTCGCCGAGCGCGCCGCGCAGTCCGTCTGGCCGCTGCGCCTCCAGTGGTACCGCGCCGCGCCGATGGACGCCGCCTTGGAGCTGCCCTCGGGCGCCCACGTCGCCTTAGCGCGCCAGGGCCGCAGCGTGGACCGTTCGGCCTCGGCCAAGCGCCTGCGTCGGCTGGACGAGCAGCATGGCTTCGCGGCGCGGCTGCTCGTCTGCCCCGACGAGACCCGATTGCGCCAGGCGCGCCGGAACGTTCGCAGTTCCTCGACGCCGACCTATCTCACGATCGAGCGAGAGCTGCTGCGCTCATGGTCGGACGCTTCCGTCTGGCGCCCGTCCTCAGGCGCCGGGCGGCTCACGCTTCCCGAGGCGCTGCGCCATGAGCCATACCCGGCCTCGCCGCCGACCGAGCCTCCGCTGAACAAAGTCTCGCTCCCGCGTCCGCTCACGGAAATGCCGACTCATCCGAGCCGGCTTTCCGCCGCTGAGAAGCGGGCGCTCGACCTGATCGCTGACTGGCCTTGGATACGTCCCGCTCACCTCACCGATCTGCTAGGCGTTGGCGAGCGCCGTTGCTCCTGGGTGCTGAGCCGGCTGACCGAGCTCGGTCTCGTGACGCGCCTTGAGCGGGGAGGCAGGCCACGTCTCGCGCTCTCAGATCGTGGACTCGCCGCCGTCGCCCGGCGAGACCGCGCCTCGGTCGGGCGCGCCCGCCAGCGCTGGAGCGCGGCGGGCCAGGGCGGTCGGCCTCCGTCCGATTGGCGCGAGGCGCGGGGCCTGCGCTCGCGGCAGCTCCTGCGCCACCTCGAACACACCGAGTCCGTGCACGGCTTCGCGGCAGCGCTCAGCCGCCAGGCGACCGAGCGCGGCCTGAGCCTGGTCCAGCTCGACCCGCCCCAACGCGCCTCGCGCTACTTCCGGCTCGTCGGGCGGCTGCGCTCGATCCATCCCGACGCCTACGCGCTGCTCGCAGACGGACGAGATGAGACTGCGTGCTTCCTCGAGTGGGAGCGCCGCGCGGTGCGGCCCTCGACCATGACGGCGCGTCTCGGTCCCTACCTGCGCTACTTCGCTTCGGGCCGCCCGATCGAGGATCACGGCCTCCCGCCGCATGTGATGATCGTGTTCGAAGTGGAGCTCACTGCCGGCCACTTCCTGCGCCTCGCCGAGCGCGCCATGGCCCAATCCGGTGTCGAGCCGCCGCTGCTCGTCAGCGATCGGAGGAACTTGAGACGAGAGGGTCCGCTGGGGCCGGTCTGGCGATCGGTGGGCGGCGGTTCAGCCAGCCCTCTGTTCTGACGCGGTCGCCGCCCTCTGCGCCGCCGGCCCCTCCGACTTTCGCAGCGCCGCCCACACGTCAACTCTGAACAACACCTGCTGATCGTCGTTCGCGTCCACGGACTCGGCAGGCGGCAGGAGCAGGTCCAACATCCCGCGGTCAGTCGCGAACTCGACCAGCGCCAGCAGGTGCGTGGCGTCGGGCTGGGCGCCGGCCCGCCAGCGGTAGACGGAGCGCACGCTCACGCCGGCGGCGCGGGCCAGACTTCGCCACGTGAGGCCGGAAGCGGCCTTGAGCCGCTCCAGCCTCACAGGAAAATCCTCTGGGAACGGGCGCGCGCCGCTCACCTGCTAGCGCTCCCTCGGTTGGCTCAGCTCGAGCTCGGCGCCCAAGAGCTCGTCCAGCCCGTTCGGCGTTCGCGCGGCGAAGCGGACCAGCGACAGCATCGCGCCGCCGCTGGGGACGGAACCGCGACGCCAGCGCAGCAACTGACGCGTGTCCACGCCCAGCGCCTCCGCCATCTGCTCCCAGGTGAGGCCGCTGCGCTCCTTGAGCGCGGCCAGACGCTCAGGGAATCGCTCGGGCAGCGACGCGTCGCCCGGGATCAGCGCAGCGTTGTTCACTTGCTCCCTCCATCGTCTCGGCTCGAACCGGCGCTGGCTTCCTGTTCGGCTTGCTCCGCTGCGCGCTCGGCCATCACTGACAGATGGTGGCGCGCGATCATCCGCGCGATGATCCGAAGTCCGTTCCGGTAGACCTCTTGCTCTTCCTTGGTCAGCCCTTCCATATCGATCACGTCCGTTTCTCATCTCGGCTGCCGTTCGTCTCAGGTTGGTTCGTTCGTGGGTCATGGCTCAGACCTCTCTCATAGAACTTGTGTTCTTCACTGAGGCAACGTTAGCCGACTCGACACGGCATTGCCAATGTCCAATGAACGATGTCGTGAATGCTGTGTTGACAGCGTGACTGTGAGCCGGAGCCGAAGTCCGCTTACTCCGCCTCGTCGCCCGCGACCAGCGCCTCGATCTCTCGCGTACGGACGTCGAGAAAGGCTTGGTCCTTGAGCCGCTCCACGTCAGGGACGACCACCTCGCCCGCGAAACGGCCGCTCGTCTCCGTCCCCCAGGTGACCACGCCCAGCTCGGCCAGTTCAGCCAGGCCCGTCGCGACCGCTGAGCGCGACATCGTCGTCAGCCGGCCGAGGTCCTTCTGTCGGATCGCGATCCGCCGCTCGCGGCCGAAGTCCCGATCGTCCAAGGCCAGCCGCGAGACCAGCGCCGCCGCGATCCGCGTCGATGGCGGACCGGTAGTCGCGAGCGAGATCCAGTAGAAGCGGGCTTGCCTGCGCATGACCAGCTCGTGCATCCGCTCCCTGACGCCGGGGATCTCATCCAACACTCGCGCCATCGCCGCCTTGGGGATGCGCACGATCACTGACGGTTCGATGGCTGAATAGCTCCCGACCCAGCGTTCCGCCTTCATCAGCAGCTCGTGCTCGCCGATCAGAAACGGGGCCGTGAGCTCGGAGTGCGGCACCTGCCAGGGCGCTACCGTGCCGTGCTGGACGAAGACGAGATGCGAGAACTCAGCTCCCGACCGAATCACCGGTTCGGTGGACGAGGGCTCCGCATACTGCATCTCGAGAGGGTCGTCCGCCCGGTCCAGGACGGCCTCCAGCGCCGCCCCGTCGACGCCGCGAAAGTCCGCGCAGCGCACCAGTGCTTCGGCGAATCCCGCGACCAGTATCGGCATGAGCTCTCTGCTTCCTCCGCATCTAGGGTAACCCAGTCAACAGAAACCGTCACTTACGTACTGCGATCTCGGTGTACGCCTACAGTCTTATTCAATGCTGTACAGAACTCAACACAAGAAGGGTCTGATACACTTAAGTTATGAAGCACCAGGGTAGCGCTGGCAAAAGCACTTGGACCACACAGCCTGGCAAAGCCCGGTTGTAGCACGTTGCTCCCTTCTGCCCGGTTCCCTGTCACTGTCACGCACCTGACGAGCCGTTGAGTTAGGAAACAAAACCATGCCGGACCCACTGCACGCCAAGATTGCCAAAGCGATCGAGGGCAAGCTAGACCCTGATCTCTTTGAACAGTGCGCCGTCGACCTGCTACGGGACTACTACCCGAACCTGCGTCCGCTGGCTGGTGGAAACGATGCTGGCCAGGACGGCCTGCTGGAGTTGGCTAACCACACCCCGGCGTTTCTGATTGTCACCACATCTCGGCAATACAGAGCCAATATTCTAAAGAACGTAAAGAGCCACATCGAAGGTGGTGGCGAGAGAAGGACCATCGTAGTTGCAACCTCACGCCCTGTGAGCGGTCGGAAGCGAGAGAAACTCCGATGCGAGCTTCGCGAAGAGCATGGCGTCACCATCCATGACTTCCACGACCGGGGCGACTTCATCGAGCTCCTCTATCGAGACTCAAAGTGGCGCAAAGCGCTGCTTGGCGTGCCTGGAGCGGCGGGCGCGCTCAGTCGGTATTCGCTGAGGCGCGGACCAATCCGCCAGACTCCCTTAACCGGTCGGGAAGACGACTTGGAACAACTGCGGACCGCGGAAGGCGACCTGATCATCGTCGGCAAGCCTGGCGTCGGCAAGTCTTACTTGCTTGAGCAACTCGCTGAAGAAGACTGGGGCTTGTTCGATGTCCAACGACACATCACGGACCTCGAGGATGCGATCCGCGATACGCAAGCCAGGCGAGTCATTGTCGATGACGTCCATCTACTAGAGGGCGATCGCACTGCAGAACTTGACAGGTTGCGCCGAGAGATGGACGCGGACTTCGCCATCGTCGTTGTGACATGGCCTGGCCACCTCGAGGGAGCCAAAGCCGGACTCTCCGAAGCGACTGTGGTCAAACTCGATGAACTCGACCGCGACCAGATCGTTGAGATCATCCGTGAAGTCGGGGTACAAGGTCCTGACTATCTGCTTCGGGAAATCAACGACCAGGTGCAGGGACGTCCGGGTCATGCGGTGCTGCTGGCGACCGCGGCGCTGTCTGGCGAGTTCCATCAGGTCATGTCCGGTGAACGCCTAATCGGTGATCTGGCCGAGTGGCATATCCGGGTGACTCCAGAGTCGAAGCGGCTCAAGGAAGTTCTTGGTGTTTTGGCGCTTTCAGGCGATCTGGGAGTTTCCATCCGGACGATCGCTGATGCTCTGAGTGTTTCTGAACCTGATGTACGTGATGCCATCCGTGCTCTGGCAGCTGGCGGACTCGTTGACGAGGTAGCGCGCTCTTTCGGCAGCGGTGAACGGAGATTATCTCTGCAACCTCGCGCACTTCGACCTGCCGCCGCCAATCGCGCGTTCTTCTCTGGTGCCGCATCACCGAACGTAGAGCAAGCGATTGAGTGCTTGGACAACGCAACTGAGGTAAGCAGAGCTCTCGCACTGATGGGAGTGATGAGATTCAAGGTCGAAAAACCCTTGATTCGCAAACACTTGGCCTGGTCAGACCTCGAATCAGTGACCACATACGCGTGTTTGGGAGTTAGGGAGTTCGATGAGGCGCTTCGTGAAGCTCCGCAGTTTGCTGAACAGATTGCGATCGCCGCCTATCGAAATGACGTCGATCCAGATCGCGCCCTTCGAATCCTCCTTGACTGTTCCCTCGGCCCAAACGGGCCGCGGAACTTTCAGCCCGACGATCCGCTACGTGTCATCGCGCGACGACTGAGCGAGATGCGTGACACGAGAGTTGAGCGAACACGCGTGGTACGCGTGGTCGGATACTGGCTGAAGGACGGCGGAGACCGCCGAGTCGGCGCCGTCGCCCTCGGTCACGCCGTCAGTCCTGGGTTTGACGAAGGACGACTCGACCCCGGTCAAGGCTCGACTTTCTCCGTCTACAAGGGAATCTCTCCTAAGCACGAGCTCGAGGCCATGGATCGCCTCTGGGATGAAGTTCTCGATACTGTTACCGCGAATCAACCTCTTCCAGTGTCTCTACTGATTGACGCCACTCGGCCGTGGTTCGCACCCCAGCAGCTGCTCTTACAGGGTTCGCGAGCAGTCGACCCAAAGACGAAAGCTCTAATGAGGGAAACCGGCGAACGAGCGATACGGCGGCTCGCCGACATCTATGCGGACAAGCCCCTTGCGCTCCGCCTGATCGAACAACACGCTTCTCATCCGGGCGTGGCCATCGACCTTGGCCTGCGAATCCCTGAGCGCGTGAGCGTATTCCTGCCGAAGGAGTCGTGGGAGGAGGACCGAGAGACGGACTGGCAAACTCGAAATGAGAGTGTGAACAGACGCGCGAGAGAACTCGCCGAGAGCATCTCAAGTAAGAGTCCGCGTGAGATTGCCGAGTTTGTGTCCTCGACTCATGCGGAGTTGATGCACGCGGGCGCGGATACCGGGGTGTTCGACGCCTTCGCACGCCATCTCGCCGAGTTGTCTCAAGAGCCGGCTGCTGTCTACGAGGCGTTGGTCTCCAACGGGGTCGTCCAGATCCTGTGCGTGTACTTTCTCGAGCGTGTCGTCCAACGACGCCTACCAGGCTGTGAAGAACAACTCTCGGTGCACCTAGATCGAGAGCCACACCTGAATGCGCTAACGGTGGCCCTCAGGTACCCAGTTAATCGACTGATAAAGCGCAGGGCCGTCGGACTGCTGAACGCTGAGAGCCTCATCGGCCTGCTTTGGCTGTTCCACCATCACTTGCTCGACCGTGAAACCCTGCTCATCCTGTTGCGGACCGAGAATCGAGCCCTCGCCCTCCACGTCGCAATCAACATCCTTTCGAGTGCGCTGGAGCACTCGACCCGCGCATTGGACGCCGAAGTTGCTCGTGAAACCAAAGAGGTGTTGCTGAGCACCGCGGGCGACGCATCGCTGTGGCAAGACGCCTTGATGCGATACGGCTATGAGGCCAAGGCGGCCTTTGAGTCCGATATCGACCTGTTTGTCGATCTACTCAAGCGCTGGATACCAGCTTCGGCTGCGAGGTACTGGGAGTTCCTCACCGACGAGATACTCGACTTGATCGCCAAGCTTCCCGTCGAGCGACGAGTCGCGCTGGTTGAAGAAATCCCAGAAGGTGCTCATCCCGAAGGGCTACGGGAGATTGTCCAACGACTCGTCTCAGAAGATGTGGAGGTGATGCGCGCGCTGTTTGCGCGAACTGACTTGACTCCGCTGCACAAGTCGGCGCTCGTGGGTCAGCCGAGTGAACTGTGGATGCGTCGGGCGTTGTTCGCCGCAGGTCAGGGCTGGACGGCGGACCAGATTGTCGCGTGCTCGCAACCAGAGTCCTACGGCTGGTCGGGTCGGCAAAGTGACATGTGGAGCGCCAGAGTCACGGGCTTCGAAGAGTTGCGCGCCCGACTGGACTCCGACGACGATCGGATCACTCAGATCATTGACTCCGGAGTCAAGCACTTCAGCGCCTTACAACAGGATGCGCTAGAGGAAGAACGAAGTGAAGCCGTGTATGGCGAACCGCGGGGAGGCTCCTGGGTGAGTCTTTCCTGACATTGAGCAGCGGAATGCGGTGTGGATCGACCTCTCTCCGATCCATACGCTCGACTTCCGCAGACTCCAGACGCTGCCCTCGTCCGCTAGCAGAGCGCCGATTGCGGTTGACGCGTCCAGTTACACACACCCTCGCTCGGGCAGGATCAAGACCGCCACGAGTCACGCTCCGCTGCGAGGTAGCTGTCTACCTCCTCGGCGCTCCGGAACAACCGCCGCCCCCGTCTGCCTGTGATCACTTGCCAGGCCGATCGTCTGGTGCCGGTTGGCGTGGTGGACACCACCACATCTACAGGCTCCCCTTCTGGGAGTTCGGGATCGACGATCTCAATCCTGCCGCCGGGCTGGACGACTGTTTGAGTATGCAGTACTCGTTCCGCGGCGATCGCGTTCGCGGCGCACCTTCTCTTGGGTTCGACGTCGAGGGTCATCGTTCGGCTCCTAGTGGGATCAAGTGTTCCGACCATCGAGTCTGTCTCGAATTGAGAGCTTCGTGAGTCCGTCAGGCGACGCTGTCGAGGAAGTGGATGGTTGGCGTTACGGACAGCAGTGGTCTGACCCGCGTGGGGCTTGGCCTGTAGGAGTCTTCTTGAGCCCGTTCAGTACCCTCTGCGTCAGGTTGTGGTAGCTGCTCTATGAGCGCCGGGCCCCGGCCGCCTTGTGAATCTCGCGCACCAAGCCCGCGAGCACGATGTTCTGAAAGTCCTGCTCGTTCGCAAATCGCGCCGCGAGCCCGTCGTTCTCTCTGATGCGCTGATACATCAGGCGCCGAATCTCCGGCGCGATCACGAGCTCAAACTTGTCCAGAGGATTGGCGACCGCCTTTTCGAGGATGGCGTCGTCTTCCACCGCGCTTTGTTTGATCTGTTCCAGGAACAATCGATCGGCTTCGGTGAACTCAGTGCCGAACCGCTCATTGAGCCGCTCGACGACTTCTGAGAGCGGCGCGCGCTCCTCCTCGGGGTCTGCCGTGCCGACAGCGGTCGGACTAGCGATGAACTCGGCTTCGCCCTCGCCGATCGCGATGGCTCCGGAGGAGCGCCTGGCGAGCCGGTAGAACTCGAGCGCGACATCGCTGCCGATCTCGACCGCTCCTCTTTCGTTTCGCCCCAGATGCGGCAGGATTGCGTGGCCGAATGCTGACAGCCGCTCGTGTTCGTTGTCGCTGTAGGGAATCACCTGGCTCAGGAATCCGTACAGCTTGACAAACGCCTGCAAGCGGTCGCGGAACTCCAACCGCTCCGTGTCGTCGAGGTCGCGGAATCGCTGAACCGTTGGTTGCAGCATGTTCGATACTCGAGTGTGAACGACTTTGGAGTCTTCGGCGCCGTTAACGAACAGGGCGTCTGCGACCTCCTGCACCTCACGCCACTCGTAGACCCGCATCTGATCGAGCTCGTGCTTGAGTGACTCCAACTGATAGGGATCCGACTCCTCGCCGAGCTGCGTCTGGTCGTAGTACGGCTTGAAAGCCCTGCGGATGTCGTCAGGCTTGTTGACGAAATCAAGCACAAAGGGAGGCTGTTTGCCGGCCGAAGTTCGATTGAGACGCGAGAGCGTCTGCACCGCCTGCACGCCGTCGAGTCGCTTGTCGACGTACATCGCCTGGAGCAACGGTTGATCAAACCCGGTCTGATACTTCTCCGCGACGAGCAGCACGTTGTAATCGGAAGAGGCGAACCGCTCCGGCAGCGCTGATTCACTGATTGGTTTGCCGCTGACGACGTCTCTGTTCATCCCAGGCTCAGTGAAGTCCTCGCCGGTGTCCGGATCGCGGACGGCGCCGCTGAAGGCGACCAGCGGTCGCACGTCGTCGTATCCGTGTTCTCGTATGTACTGTTCGAACGCCCTCATGTAGCGCACAGCGTCCAAGCGTGACGACGTCACCACCATCGCTTTGGCTCGCCGGTCCATCAGGAAGCCGACGTGGTTGCGGAAGTGCTCAATGATGACTTCTGTCTTCTGCGCGATGTTGTACGGGTGCAACCGAGCGAACTTGGCGATCGCCGTCGAGGTGCGGCGCTTCGGCACATCAGGGTCATCCTCGGCCGCTTTGGCCAACCGGTAGTAGACGCTGTACTCGACGTACCGCTGCAACACATCGAGGATGAAACCCTCTTCGATAGCCTGGCGCATGCTGTAGACGTGGAATGGCGTAGGAGTGAGATTCGGCGCGGCCTTGCGCCCGAATAGCTCGAGCGTCTTTCCCTTCGGGGTCGCGGTGAAGGCGAAGAACGAGATATTCGGCTGCGGACCGCGCGACTCGGCCTTGAACTCGACCATGGCGTTGACGATGTCTTCGCCGTCCCTCGCTGCTTCGAGCGCCTCCCTGCCTCGCGAACCGAGGACGCGCTTCATCTCAACCGCAGACTCGCCCGACTGACTCGAGTGCGCCTCGTCAACGATGACTGCGTACCGACGGTTCGCAATCCGCCTGCCCAACTCGTCACGCTGTTTGACTTCCGAATCGGTTGGCGAATCCGTACTGTCCGCTCCCGCGAGCGTGAGCAGTCTGCCCATCACGTGGGGGAACTTTTGCAGCGTTGTGATCACGATCTTGGTGCCGTCAACGAGCGCTTCGGCGAGCTGTCTTGAGTCCTGGTCGATCGCCTGAACGACGCCTTGCGCATGCTCGATCTCGTAGATCGCGTCCTGTAGCTGACGGTCGAGCACGCGACGGTCCGTGATCACGATCACGCTGTCGAAGACCTTCTCGTCGGCCTCCGTGTGCAGACTGGCCAGTCGGTGTGAGAGCCAGGAGATGCTGTTCGTCTTGCCGCTGCCGGCGGAGTGTTGGATCAGGTAGTTCCGACCAGCGCCTTCGTCTCTGGCAGCGGCGACGAGCCGATTGACGGCGTCAAGCTGGTGATAGCGAGGGAAGATGACCGACTCGCGCCTGTCGATTCGCGGACCATCTCGGTCCTCAATCTTGTCTTCGCGAACCTCCGTGAAGATGTAGGAACCGATGATGTCGAGGAAGCGCTCGCGCTCCAGGACCTCTCGCCAGAAGTAGTTGGTCCGGTAACCGGATGGGTGGACGGGGTTGCCGGCGCCGCACTCGACGCCGCCGGGGTTGCCGCCGCGATTGAAGGGCAGGAAGCGGGTCCCTTCGCCTTCCAGCTTCGTCGTCATGTGGACTTCGTCCGTGTCGGCCGCGAAGTGCACCAGAGAGCGCTTCTGAAACCTGAACAACGGCGCGTTCGGATCGCGATCTTGCTGGTACTGGCGGATGGCGCTCTGCCAGGTTTGCCCGGTCATCGGATTCTTGAGCTCGCACGTGGCGACGGGGATCCCGTTGAGCGCGAAGAGCAGATCGATCTCGTGGCCCGTGCCGGGATGACAGAGCGCCTGCCGGGTCACCGACAGTTCGTTGCGTCCGAAGCGCTTCATCGCTTCGGCGTTGAGGCCGTGCGCCGGTTTGAAGTACGCCAGCTGCAGCGTGCGACCGAAGAACTTGAACCCGTGACGCAGCACGTGCAGCGAACCCTTGGTGTTGAGCTCCTTGCGCAGCGCCTCCACGATCTTTGACTCGAGGCCATCCTGGTGCAGTTCCTGCAACTTGCTCCATTGCTTGGGCTGCGTATCCCTGATGAACGTGATTGCCGGCTCGGCGAAGAGCGCCGCTTCGACGTCCCAGTCCGCGCGGGCGCCCTTGACCCAGCCAGACTCAAGCAGCATCGACTCGACGGCCGTCTCGAACGCCTGCTCGCTTGTCTGAGTCGGCATGATGCCCGCCTCCAACGCCAATCCCGATACTCTGAACACGATATCGCCGACGCGAACGGGCGCTTGACGACGCGATCTGCGAAGGCGACAATCGACCTGCTGAGTGGAGGCGAGAGCCATGATGCGATTCGTCTTTGAAGAGCGCCGTGCGGCTCAAGCGGCCTCGGTCCTCTTGGAGCGCGCCGGCGGCGCGATGGAGTACATCAAGCTGATCAAGCTGCTGTACCTCGCCGATCGCGCGGCGTTGATCGAGACCGGGTCGCCGATCACGGGCGACCGCTTCGTCTCAATGAAATACGGCCCGGTGCTGAGCAACGTGCTCAACCTGATCAAGGAGCCGAAGCCGCGCGAGGACTCGATTTGGCATCGCTACATCGAGCGTCGACGCTTCGACGCCGTGCTCATGGGCTCGGCGGAATGCGACCGGCTTGCGAAGTACGAAACTGATCTCCTCAACGGCATCTTCGACTCCTACGGCGACTGGAAGCCCTGGGCCGTCGTCAACCACACGCATTCGCTGCCCGAGTGGCGCGACCCCGGCGAGACGTCCATCGCGATCGATCCGGCCGAGATACTCCGCTTCGCCGGCTACAGCGATGATGCGGTCGACTTGGCGATCGGTCAGTCGGAGGCGAGCCTCGCCCTGAGCGAGCGGCTGGCCGTCAGCAGGTGAACCTCGGCGACACGTTCTTCGGCCTTGACCGTCGCGGCCACCTCTGGGCCATTCTGTCTGAGCCTGACAACGAAGGCCTGGTGGCCGTCGCCAACTTCACTACGCACGATCCAGAGCATCGGCAGACCTGCAGTAACGATTGCGTGGAGGTGCGCCAAGGGGAGCATGACTATCCATCGCACGACTCCTGCATCTACTACCGCGGTGCCCGGCTCGAAGTCCAGCGTCGCATTCGCGATGCCGTCGCGAGTAAGAAGTTCGAGCAGGGCGCACCGCTCGGTGCATCACTACTGCTGCGCATCCAACAGGGAGCGCTCGACTCCATGTACACCAGACCGGAAGTGGAACAGGCTATTCGCCGGGCATTGAGTTGAACGAACCCGCGTCTCGCACATCGATCTTGCCTGTCACGGCGGCGGTGATCAACGCGGTTCGATACTCCTGCAGGCGCTCAATCGCCAGCTCAACCAGCGTTGTCAACTCGTCCAGCCGCGCTGTCTCTTCATCAAGGTAGTCCGCAATCGCCCGTTGCTCGTCAAACGGTGGTAGCGGCAACAGCACGCCTCCGACAAACTCCCAATTTGCCCGAGGCATCTTGGCGCCGTAGGTCGACGAATTGACAAGGGAGACAAGCCCGTTAGACAAGAGCAGAAACAGCAGATAGCCACGCCAAAAGGATGTTGGCTTTAGAACCAAGAACTCTGACGAACACACACCATCAAACTTAGGGCAGAACGCCTTCGCCAGATACGGCCGGAGCTTGCCAAAGAGGACGTCGCCAGCCGCAAACTCTCTCGAATCGCCTTCAGGAGTCACATTCGAGTCCAAGCGCGAAAGGCGCCCGGTCCACGACTCAACGTGCTCCAAGCCGACATAGGGGAGGTCGCCGACGTCTTCGGCCTCAAGCTTGTTTCCCGCTCTTCGCACTGAATGCTCCAACCGTCTAACCTCCCAGTGCTCGGGAATGTCGCCCAGCCACTCGACGCCTGAGGGTTTGAGACTGGGATTCGGATCGAGGCCGGCGGCGCGGGCAGCCTCGGGCGGGAGGCCGCGAGTCACCGTGCGCGTGATCAGCGCCGTGCGATACTCCTGCAAGCGCTCAATCAGCGCCTGCTTCTTCGTCACGAGGGCGTCAATCCGCTCCGTCTCACGGTCCAGGAACGCCGCAATCGCCCGCTGTTCGTCGAGGGGCGGTAGACAGATACGTAGTCGTCCTATCTGGTCCGCACTCAAGTTGCCTTGTGTGTTGCTCTTGACAAGGGATCGAACAAAGTCTTGTGCGCCACGTAGCCACCACATAAGGAAGTCGTCGCGTAATCGTTGTGCATCAGAAATCAAGCCGATCACGGCTTGGTTGGTGACTGCTTCAATCGACAATCGCGAAACAAGACCTACGGACGCATACATTGAGTAGATGATCGTTCCAGGCTGCAAAGTTCGAAGCCGGGCAGCGAAAAGGCCATCTGCGGTCACGCGCTTCGCCGTTGTGGAAACAGTCGGCTCTCGAGTCATGTCCGAGATGGCAACCCAAGCGATGCCCTCTGTCGAATCGTCGGTCCAATACTCATCTCGTCCCGTGCTGGGAGTTCCTCCTCCGACAATCTCCAATAGAACATGTCCAAGTTTCGGCACGGTCCAGTGCGCCGGAATCTCACCGAGCCACGCAGTCTGCCGTCCTCGTCGGGAGGATTCCCCAATCCACCTCGATTTGTCTCCGCTGTCAACCACGGAGCTCACTTGCTGTCCTTGGGTCTCGATCGGTATGCATCCCAAACGGAAGCGATGTCATGCTCATTGAGAGCTTGACGTAGCCGCACTATTGCCTGTTGAGAGTAACGATCGAAGACAGTTTTACCCACGGTAACCCGGCTGAAGCAGTCCTCATCGTCCTTGAGCTTCAAGTGCCATATCAGCGCAGAGGTCTTAGGGCCCGTTAGTCCAACCTTCTTCGCTAGATCGTTTCGTCCAAGCGAATAGAACCCTAGCGAGTCGACTCTCTTTACGGCCACTATTGGCGATCCAACCGCTGCCTCAGAGACTAGGTGAACCGGCACTCCAGCCTTCTTCGTGATGCGCAAATCCAAAGACGGGCCGGCCCCAGTGGTGGTAAGCTCAATGGCAGCGACTCCGGGAAAGACCTCTTCCCACGCCTTTCCCCCGCCTAACTCCTCTAGGTGCCGGTCAAGTTGGCGGGAAGTGGGTCGACCCTCCTCGCCATTGATGGCGTTCTCCAAGATGGCTAGTCCGCGGATCTTGGCGCGAGCCGCTGCCTTTTGGCGTCGTCCAGGCTGAAGCAGCTTGCGCACTTCATCGGCTTCTGACGCGAAGACTGTCTCGATGTCTGTTGGCGCCACAGTTGAGATTGGCAATGCGCGTTCCGGCAAATGCGCATTCAGCTCTGTACTAAACGCAGACTGGTAGATGTCTCGGAAGAGCGTGAATCCAGCTTGCACATTAACGTAGAGATATTGTTCTGACGGATCGAGAAAGTGATGTTGGGCTTGGTCTCGCAGATCGCAGATGATTCGCACAGTATCTGCTTGCTCACTGGAAATGAAGCGCACCCCGGCTTGACTCTTGGCTACTTCTAGACACTCCCTCAAAGAGAGCGTTTGGCGTTTCTCATTCTTGGTCGTTTTGTCCGATTGCTCTGGGAGCTTTTCGTTCTTGGTTATCTTGCCTCCGCGTTGAATGATCGCGGCCTTGAAGAGCATTTCGAATGCATGGCCCATTAGCAGCAACACCGCGACAGGCCGTCCTCGATCGGACGGCCGATTGAAGTGCTCAACGCTGAGGATGAGCGAATCAACTGCGTTGGTGACCAGATGTTTGGCTTCCCGCTTCAACGTCTCGCCCTTACTACGTGGTTGTTCGCCCGGATCTCAGACGGAGTTCAGAGCCGAGCCATGTCCGAGAGCAGCTCGGCGATGTCGTGTTCGAGGGACCGAATGTCTGCCTGAATCTCCTCCAGCGGCCTTGGCGGCTCGTAGACGTAGAAGTGGCGGTTGAAGGGTATCTCGTAGCCGACTTTGGTTTTGCTCTCGTCGACCCAGGCGTCGGGAACATGGGGCAGCACCTCGCGCGCCATGTAGTCGTCGATATCATCGCCGAGCGGCACGCGCTCAGTATCGCGCAGATCAGGGTCAGGCTCGGGAACACCGTTGTGGTCGTAGCAGATTTCCGCGGCGGGATCACGCTCACCTAATGCGGCAAGAATCATCTTGCGTTCAGCGGAGGGAAGTTTGACGCCGCGAGCCTTGCGCACATCGTCCAGCGCCGAGAGGAACATCTCGCGATCGTCGAAGACGGCGCCGTCCGTGGCTTCGCGCAGCGCGTCTAACAGCTCGCAAAGCTCCCACTGGCGCCCCTTGCCTTCGGCCACTTCAGCATCGCGCGCCGGACCCTCTTGTTTGCGGCTCTGGGCCAGTTTCTGGAACGCCTTGTCCTCCTCGAACCGACCGATGCGCTCCGGCGTCGCGGCGAAGTTGAGTCGCAGCGGGCGTTCGACGGTCAGCTTGTGGTAGCCGAACGCCTCGTTCGGAAACACCTTGCCAACGACTCGCGGCCGAGTGCGCGGCTCGTGCGTGACCGGGTCCTCATCGGTCAGATCGCGCGTCTCGCCGTCCCGGAACGCGCCATGGATGCGAGTCAAGTCGTCAATCTGGTCTTCGGAGAGTTCGTTGCGCTTGTTGCCCAGGCTCCTTCGCATTTTGACAAAGAACTGACGGCCGTCGATCAGTTGGATCTTGCCGAATCGCCGCGGCTCCTTGCGATTCGTGAGAATCCAGACATAGGTCGAAATGCCGGTGTTGTAGAAGAGCTGATCGGGCAGCGCGACGATCGTCTCGAGCCAGTCGTTCTCGATGATCCAGCGTCGAATCTCGCTCGGGCCGCTCATGGCGTCGCCGGTGAAGAGCGGCGAACCATTGAAGACGATGGCGATGCGGCTGCCGCCTCTTTCCGGCTCCTGCATCTTCGAGATCATGTGTTGCAGGAAGAGCAGCGAGCCGTCGCTGACGGGCGGGAGACCAGCGCCGAAGCGGCCGTTGTGTCCGAGCGTGTCGAACTCACTCTTGATCTCTCGCTCTTGCTGCTTCCACGAGACTCCGAAGGGAGGGTTGGCCAGCATGTAGTCGAACGTCCACTTGGCGCCGTCGGGCCTCAGCGTCAGGTGGTCATCGGTGAAGCTGTTGCCGAGGAAGATCTTGTCCGCGTGCTCGCCGCGGATCAGCATGTCGGCCTTGCAGATCGCCCATGACTCGTCGTTGACGTCTTGACCAAAGGGGATCGGCGATGCGTCCTCGTTGTGCTCGCGCAGGAACTCATCAGCGACGGAGAGCATGCCGCCGGTGCCGCAGGCCGGGTCATAGATCGTCTTGACGATGTGTCCGCGGCCCAAATCATCCTCGTCGGTCAGCAGCAGGTTGACCATGAGTCGAATCACCTCACGCGGAGTGAAGTGCTCACCGGCCTCCTCATTCGCTTGCTCCGCGCCGATCCGAATCAGTTCTTCGAAGACGTATCCCATCTGCACGTTGTCTACGCGTTCGGGCGACAGGTCGATCTGAGCGAACTGCTGGATCACATTGAAGAGCAAGTTCTTCTGGTTCATCCTGTCAATCTGGTCTCTGAATGCGAACCGATCCATCACCTCGCGCACATTGTCGGAATAGTCCGCGATATAACTGTTGAAGTTGGTGGCGACATTGTTCGGATCGTCAAGCAAACGCTGAAAGTCCAGTTGAGATGTGTTGTAGAAAGAGTGCTCTGACGCGCCCAGCAGCGCATCTTCTCTCAAGCCTGCTCCGTAGCCCTTGCTGGACACGGCCGCGTCCAAGACGGCTCGTTTGGTCGGAGCGAGCACGCAGTCGAATCGACGAAGGACGGTCAGCGGCAGGATGACTTTGCGGTACTCGTTGCGCTTGTACGGCCCGCGCAAGAGGTTGCAGATGCCCCAGATGAACTCCGCCAGTTCTGTGTGGGTCTGAACATTCATGCCGCGCGCTCCCTACTCGGAGATAGGGTACGGCAGGTCCTGACCAGGATGGGCATGTCGCTGAGACTCTGCGCCCTGAGCGCCGTCGGATCAGCAGGAGCGTGATCGGGTAAAATGTTTCGAACATGGAATCTGATTGACGAGAAGAGGCAGTGAAGTGAAACACGGAAACGAACAGATACCGGCGGCGCTCTACGCACGGGTCTCCTCGGACCGGCAGGATGTTGACCTCTCGGTGGCGGCGCAGCTGCGCGCCTTGCGCGACTACGCCGAGCGCAATGGCTACCTCGTCGTCCGCGAGTACGTCGATGAAGCCGAATCAGGCCGCGTCGCCGATCGGCCGCAGTTTCGCAAGATGCTCGACGAGGCGTCAGAGACTGACGCGCCGTTCAGGGAGATTCTGGTCTGGAAGTTCTCCCGTTTCACGCGCAAACGCGAGCACGCCGTCGCCTTCAAGTCGATGCTGCGCCGGCGCGGGATCCGCGTCACCTCAATCACCGAGCACGCAGATGACACGCCGACCGGCAAACTGATGGAAGCGATCATCGAGAGCGTCGATGAGTTTTACTCGGAGAACCTGGCGCAAGAAGTCACGAGGGGGATGCGGGAAGCGGCGTCGCGGGGATTCTTCCTCGGCTCGTCGGCGCCATTCGGATACAGCCGGATCAAGGTCCAGGACGGCGCCAAGGAGCGCCCCACCCTGGTCATCGATACGGCCACCTCGCCGATTGTGGAGGAGATCTTCGAGCGTTCGCGGCGCGGTCAGGGTCTCAAGGAGATCGCCCAGGCGCTCAATGACCGCGGTATCACGATCAACGGCCGCCGCTGGTACAAGCGCCGACTGCACTACCTCCTGACCAACGAGGCGTACACCGGCACCGCTGTCTGGGGCAAGAAGGCCAAGGAAGGCCAGACGCCCGATCCGGTGCGGGTCGAGGACGCCTGGCCGGCCATCATCTCGCGCGAGCAGTTTGAGGCGGTTCAGCGCGGTCTGCGCGCCCGATCGCCGCAGGTCCAGCCGCCGGCCCGCGTGGGCAGCAGGTTTCTGCTCAGCGGACTCCTGCGCTGCGGCCGCTGCGGCAAGGCGTACGTCGGCCACGGGGCCAAGAGCGGCAAGTACTCGTACTACGTCTGCAACACGCTGCACCGCGAGGGCGCCGGCGCCTGCAACGGCCGCTATCTCAACGCCGGCCGACTCGAGGAGTTGGTCGTGTCGCAGATCATGGGTCGGATTCTGAACGAATCGACAATCATTGAGCTGATCCAATTGGTCGCCGAAGACATCGACGCGATGGCGGCAGAGCGGGCCAGCGAGCTGGAGATGTTGACTGCGGAGCTAGCGGACGTGCACCGCCGGCTTGAGCGGCTCTACGACGCAATCGAGAACAGCGAACTCACATACGAAGCGCTTTCGCCGCGCATCCTCTCACTCAGAGGTCGAGAGGATCAGCTGACGGCGGCGCGGGACGCCGCGCTTCTGCAGCTTGAGCGGCGACGCGCTGAGCTGCCGTCGACGCAAGAGATCAAGCGCTATGTGGCGGACTTCCGGCAGTTCCTGGAGGAAGGCACCATTCCCGAGCGCAAGGCGCTGATTCGCAACTTCGTGCAAGGCCTACGCGTCAACGGCAAGCAGGTCACACTGACCTACACCGTGCCGATGCCACTAGACCACGCCACAAGCGAGGGTCTGCCTGTTCCGACTTTCGTTCAGCCCAGCCCACCAAGACTTCCGATGGCGGAGACCCCTAACCCTAGCCCTCTCCCCGAAGGGGAGAGGGAATAGATCAAACACTCCCGTTTCGCTCTCTGAACTGACTGGGTCCTGCCCCAGCTGCCAGTCCCCGACTTGATCGGGGACCTGCTCGGGGTCGTCATCCAAACGGCGAGATGATTGCCGCAGTTCTGTGCTACGCTCTTACTCGGGCTGGTGATTAGAGCGCGGTGGCCCCACCCGTTCCCATCCCGAACACGGAAGTGAAACGCCGCAGCGCCGACGATACTGGGGGGGCGACTCCCTGCGGAAAATAGGCCATTGCCAGCCCGTTACCCTCCACTCATCGCCCGACCTCGCGTCGGGCGTTGTTGGTTAACCGGACCAGAGACCTCAACTGACATTGCCGACCATCGGCCTGTGGTACGATTCGGCAAACCCCAGAAAGGAGACGGGCCCGCCCGAGCCTGATGGACTCAGCGGCGAGCCCACTCACCAGCCATTGACGACTTCAAGCACTGACATCGACGCCGGCCCCGAGACTGCAAGCTCGGTCGAGCCGCCCGCGACGAGTTCCGAACCGACCACCATGGATGAGCTGCTCGCCGAACCTGGTCGGGAGCCGCTCAATCCCAGACGCGGCGACATTGTCGAAGGCATCGTCGTCCATTGGTCCGGTTCGGCGTTGATCGTTGACGTCGGCGCCAAGTCTGAAGGCATCGTCCATTACGAGGAAATGCGCTCGCTGACCGATACCGAGCGTGAGGCGCTCAAAACGGGCGATCCGGTTCACGTGTTCGTCACCGACTCGGAGTCGGAAGGCGGTTCGCTTGAACTGTCGATCGACCGCGCCCGTGGCGAGCAGGGCTGGCACGAGCTGCAGCGTCGGTTCGATGAGAACGAAGTCTTCGACGCGCGTATCACCGGCTCCAACAAGGGCGGTCTGCTCGTGAACGTCGAGGGCGTCAACGCCTTCGTGCCGCTCTCGCAGATTGTGGAGATCACCGGCGACCGCGAACAGGCGATCGCTCAGCTGGGCGAGTACGAAGGTCGCACGCTGCGATTCAAAGTGATCGAAATCAATCGACGCCGCAACCGCGTGATTCTCTCCGAACGCGCCGCCGTTCAAGAGTGGCGCGCCGAGCAGAAGGACCGACTGCTCGAGGAGCTGCAGGAAGGCGAGATTCGATCCGGTCGAATCACGTCGATCCGATCGTTCGGCGTCTTCGTCGACCTCGGCGGCGCCGACGGCCTGGCGCATCTCTCAGAGCTCAGCTGGGAGCGAGACGTCGACCCCGAGACGATGTTCAGCATCGGTCAGACGATCGATGTCTACATCACCAAGATCGACAAAGAATCAAAGAAGATCGGACTCTCTGTCCGCCGCGCCTCGCCTGAGCAGTGGGACGAAGTCGTCTCCAAATTCGAAGTCGGCGACATCGTGCCCTCAGTGGTGACGAAGCTGGTCACTTTTGGCGCGTTCGCTCGACTCGAGGGCCCCGTTGAGGGTCTCGTGCACGTCTCCGAGCTCGCCGATCGGCGGATCACGCATCCGCGCGACGTCGTCGACGAGAACGACATCATTCCGGCCAAGATTGTGCGCATCGAGCGAGACCGGCATCGCCTGGGTCTCTCGTTGCGACAGGCGCGCAGCGACGCTGAACGTCTGGGTTGGATGTTCAATCAAGAGGGCGGCATCGCTCGCATGCCCGATGATGTCGCTGAACGCTTCGGGATCGAGCAAGAAGCCGCGCCGGAGCCGCCGCCCGCCCCGGAGCCGCAAGATCAGCCGGCTCGCAGCGCCGACGATGCACAGCCTGAGGCGTCGCCCGAGCCGGTCCGCGCCGTGTCGGCGATGCAGGAAGCGCTTGAGCGCGCCGGTGTCACCGAGCAAGACTTCGGCAGCGAACGTCGCGAGTCCGAGTAGCCCGATCCGCGTCATTCAGATCACCGACTCGGTTCATTGAGCGCGCTGCTTGATCAGGCGCCGCTCCTCGCCTGAACACGTTCAGGAGCGCCGTCGGGCGAGGCATCCTCTGATAGGCTGAGATTGGAACGCGAACGGCTGCGCCGCAGCCGTATCGTGCACTGGAGACTGCCATGGCAGATCGGTTTGACAAGTTCACTGAACGCGCTCGCCGCGTCCTGACACTCGCCCAGGAAGAGGCGCAACGCTTCAACCACAACTACATCGGCACCGAGCACCTGTTGCTCGGACTGGTGCGCGAGGGCGACGGCGTCGCGGCCAAAGTGCTGTCCAATCTCGGCGTCGAGCTGGGCAAGGTGCGCTCGGCGGTCGAATTCATCATCGGCCGCGGCGACCGAGCCGTGCTCGGCGAAATCGGACTCACGCCGCGAGCCAAGAAGGTGATTGAGCTCGCCGTCGACGAGGCGCGCCGACTGAATCATCACTACATCGGCACCGAGCACTTACTGCTCGGGCTCGTCCGCGAAGGCGAGGGCATCGCCGCAGGCGTGCTCGAGTCGCTCGGCGTCAATCTCGAGCGCGTGCGCGCCGAGACGACGCGCATCCTCTCCCAAAGCGGACCTGCTGCCGCCGGCGCTGGCGCAGGCTCGAGCAGCAGCTCGGGCTCACGCTCATCGACCCGAACGCCGACGATCGATCAGCTCGGATTCGACCTGACCGCCGCCGCGCGCGCGGGCACGCTCGACCCCGTGATCGGCCGCTCCAAAGAGATTCAGCGCGTTGTCCAAATCCTCTCGCGACGGACCAAGAACAATCCCGTCCTGATCGGCGAGCCCGGCGTGGGCAAGACCGCCGTTGTCGAGGGACTCGCGCAACACATCGCCTCCGGCGACGTGCCCGAGACGCTGCAGGGCAAGCGGCTCTTGACGCTCGACATTGGCTCCCTGGTTGCGGGCACCAAGTATCGCGGCGAGTTCGAAGAGCGCCTGAAGAAGGTGGTCGAAGAGATCAAGGGCGCGGGCAACTGCGTGCTGTTCATTGACGAGCTGCACATGCTCGTCGGCGCCGGCGCAGCCGAAGGAGCCGTCGACGCGGCCAACATCCTCAAGCCATCGCTCGCCCGCGGCGAGTTGCAGACGATTGGCGCGACGACGCTCGACGACTATCGCAAGCACATCGAGCGCGACGCGGCCCTCGAGCGCCGCTTCCAACCGATCGTCGTCGAAGAACCATCGACCGAAGAGACCGTCGAGATTCTGCGCGGGATCAAGGACCGCTACGAAGAGCATCACAAGTTAGTGATCACCGACGAAGCGTTGGTCGCAGCGGCCGAAATGTCCGCGCGCTACATCTCCGACCGCGCGCTGCCCGACAAGGCGATCGATCTGATCGACGAGTCCGCGTCACGCGTCCGCATCCGACGCTCCTACACGCCGCCCTCGCTCAAGGAAGCGACCGTGGGCCTCGAGGGCATCCGCAAGGAGAAAGAGCAGGCGATCAATCAGCAGCAGTACGAGTACGCCGCTGACTTGCGCGATCGCGAGCTGAAGCTGACGGAACGCATCGCTGAACTCGAGCAAGACCTTGACCAGCAGCGCGAGCGTGACTCATCCGATGTGCTCGCCGAGGACATCGCTGAGGTCGTCTCGATGTGGACCGGCATCCCGCTGGTGCAAATCGCGACAGAGGAGTCCGAGCGCTTACTGCGCATGGAAGAGGATCTGCACGAGCGAATCGTTGGTCAGCAGGAGCCGATCGTTGCTCTGGCCAAGGCCGTCCGACGCGCCCGCGCGGGACTCAAAGATCCGCGTCGACCGATCGGCGTGTTCATGTTCCTGGGACCGACCGGCGTCGGCAAGACCGAGCTCGCCCGCGCACTCGCCGACTTCATGTTCGGCTCGGACGACAACATGGTCCGACTCGACATGTCCGAGTTCATGGAGCGCCACACCGTCGCTCGACTCGTTGGCGCGCCTCCCGGATACGTCGGATACGACGACGGCGGACAGCTCACCGACACTGTGCGGCGCAAGTCGTACTGCCTGATCCTGCTCGATGAGATCGAGAAGGCGCACCCCGAAGTCTTCAACATGCTGTTGCAGGTCTTCGACGACGGTCATCTGACCGATGCCAAGGGTCGCCGCGTCGACTTCCGCAACACGATCATCATCATGACCTCCAACGTCGGCTCCGACCTGATTCGGCGCGAATCGGCGATCGGCTTCTCGACGGTCAACGACGAGGAGCAGTCGGAGAAGCAGCGCTACGAAAAGATGAAGGACAAAGTCCTGCAGGAGATGAAACGCGTCTTCCGGCCTGAGTTCCTCAACCGCGTTGACACGACGCTCGTCTTCCATCCGCTCAGTCGCGAGCACATCCGCAGCATCGTCGACATGATGCTGAAAGAGGTGGACGCGCGCGTCAAAGAGAAGGAAGTCGATCTCGATGTCACCGAGGCCGCGCGCGACTGGCTCGGTGAGAAGGGGTACGACCCCGTGTTCGGCGCCCGACCGTTGCGGCGCGTGATCCAGGAACGGCTCGAGGACTCGCTCTCCGAGGCGTTGCTGCGCGGCGACTTCCAGGCCGGCGACACGATTCGCGTCGACCTGGTCAAGGAGCTCAACGAAAACGGCGTCGAGGAAGAGATGCTGCATTACGAGCGCATCGAAGGCATGTCGCGCGCCGAGGAGATCGCGGCCGAAGTCCAGGCGGCCTCAGAGTCTGACTCAGACGCGAACGAGGAAGGCGAAAGTGGCGAGGAAGAAGGCGAACCAGTCGCCACCTCCTGACCCGCACAGGTTGTCGAATCAAGAGCGCCCCTCTCCATGAGAGGGGCGCTCTGCTATTGGCGCGCCAGGGGGAGTGTCAGTTAGCGCTCGGGCCACTCGCCGGTCGGTCGCTGGACCAAAACCCAGCCGTTGCCATCAGGGTCATGGAAGAGCGCCTGTTTGCCCCACATCTGCTCAGTCGGCGGCTCGCTGAACTCCACGCCGCGTCCCGTCCACTGTTCGTAAGTGCTGTCGATGTCGTCCGTCCAGAGCACATAGCCGCTGCTCGATCCCGGCTCCGCGCCGTCTGGGTCAAATGCGCCGAAGTTGGCGAGCACGAACTGCACCTCGTCCTCGGGCAGCTTGACGGTGATCCAACGGAGCTCGGGCCCCATCGGATCGTCCATGATCTTCTCCATGCCGAGCTTGTCCGTGTACCAGCTCAGCGCGGCTTGCTGATCGGATACCTGGATCGGCACGATCGATAGTCGAACAGACATCGTCGACTTCCTCTCAACGGGATCGCGGGACAACTAGGGCGCTGGTCCGCGTCGCGCGTCGTCTTGCCAGGCGAGAACGCTTTGCAACAGGCCTAAGCCAATGAAGAATACCAACAGCGACGAGTTGCCCGTGCTGATAAACGGCAGCGGAATGCCAGTCACCGGAATGAGGCGGACGTTGATCGCCACGTTGATGAAGACCTGAATCGCTATCACGGTGATCATGCCGACGGCGAGCAGCTGGCCTAACGGCTCGCCGGCCCTGGTCGCCACGCGCAGCATCCGAAAGAGCAACAACAGGAAGAGCGCGAAGAGCGCCATCGCGCCGACGAAGCCGAGCTCTTCGCTGAGCACGCTGAAAATGAAGTCTGTCGTCTGAATGCGGACGAAGTCCAGCTGCGTTTGCGTGCCTTCGGTCAGTCCCTGTCCCCAGAGCCCGCCCGATCCGACCGATGTCTCAGCCTGGATCACATTGAACCCTGCGCCCTGTGGATCGGATTCTGGATCGAGGAACGCGCGAATGCGGTCGCGTTGGTAGTCCTGCACGCCAGCCGCGAGACCGACAGGAACGAGACACAATCCGACAACGGCGAGCGTCGCGTAGTGGCGCAGTCGAGCGCCGGCGAACAGCGTCATGACCAGCCAGATCGCCATGAACACGACGGCCGAGCCTGCGTCGGGCTCGATGAAGACGAGCGCCGCCGGCAACGCGGCCACTCCGAGCGAGATCAGGAAGACGCGAAACTCCTGCAACCGGTCGCGGTAGTCAGTCAGGAACTTGCCCAGGCCGATAATCGTCATCAGTTTGCCGATTTCGGAAGCCTGGACGACCGTGAAACCCAGATCAAACCAGCGCCGCGACCCGAACTCGGAAGTGCCCACGAACAGCACAGCGATCAACACGACGATGCCAAAGCCGTACGCGATCCAGCCCAGGGCGTCGATTAGGCGGTAGTCGATCCGCGTCACGGCGACCATCAACACGGCGCCGACAAGGGCGAAGATGATGTGTCGTTGCACAGCGCTGGAGAGCACGATGCCCTCCGCGCCGCGCGGCAGCGAGGCGGAGTAGATCACCAGCGCGCCGTATCCGGCCAGGCTGAGCGCGGCGATCAGAATCAACGGATCGAAGTACCGCCAGGAGTATCCAGCCATCAGCGTCGCCTCATGTCGTCATCTCGTCACCTCGACCGCTCGCGGATGGCCTCGTAGAGTCGCTGGTCTTCTTCCTCGGTAATCGCGATGCGTGCATACGGCGGCGGCATCGATGTCGTCATGGCGCCGCTGGTTTCAGCCCAGGCGCGCAGAATCTCACCGCCCGCGCTCGCCGCGAGATAACCGGCGGAGAACTCGAAAAAGACGGCGATCGCAATCTGCGGCTCATCAAACGGCGCAAAGGCGATGAACCAGCCGTGCGTCGGCCCCTCCTCGGCGCCCGACACGGCCGTGCCCGTCTGATTGAACTCGGCGGTGCCGGTCTTGCCGCCGAAGAGCATTTCGGGCAGCGCTACCAGCGCGTCGTGACAAGTGCCGGCCAGCGTGCACAGCGCCATGCCCTCACGGACGATGCGCAGAGTCTCAGGGTCGACATCAACGTGGTCGCGAATGGCCGATTGCCACGGCTGGACGACCTCGCCATTGATGTCGATCAGCTCTCGCACGACTCGCGGTTCGTAGACCGTGCCGCCGTTGGCGATTGCCGCAGTGACAACCGCCATTTGCAGCGGAGTCACGGTGGTGAACCCCTGGCCGATCGCCATGTTGTACGTATCGCCGTCGCGCCATGGTTCGCCGAAGGCCTCGAGCTTCTGCTCGGCTGAGGTGATCAGGCCGCCAGTCTCTCCGTGCAGATCGACCCCGGTTGGCGCGTCGAGGCCGAGCCGACGCGCCCATGTTGCAAGCGCTTCATTGCCGACGCCTTCGAAGACCACGTCGCCCGCGACAATGTCGTCCTCGGCCAGCGCATCGAGTCGCTCCTGCTCATCGGGATGGCGCGGCGGATTTTCGGGATTGCGATACGGCTCGCCGCCAGCGACGTAGTAGAAGTACACGTTCGACGACTCGGCCAACGCCGTGCGGATGTTGTACACGCCCTGCGTGGTGTCGCCGAAGCGATAGATGATGCCCGGCGACAGTTCATTGTGCACTTCGAGCACGCCCGGCGAGTAGATCCGCGTCTCGGGAGTGATTGCGTCCTCGGCCAGGCCGGCGACGGCCGTCACGACCTTGAAGATTGAGCCAGGCGGGAACTGGTCCTGGATCGCGTGATTGGTTAACGGTTGACCTGGATGCTCGAGCAGCGCTTGGTATTGATCGGTCGTCAACTCTTCGTAGATGTTGACGTCGTAGTTGGGCACCGAGACCATGGACAACACTTCGCCGGAGTGAATGTCGAGCACCACCGCTGAGGCAAACAGCGACGCGGCCTGATGCTCGAGCAGAATCTCCTGTACTCGCCGTTGCAGTTCGATGTCGACGGTCAGCACGGCGCTGAGACCAGGCGTCGGCGGGCGGTCGTCGAGCGTGCGCAGCGTGTTGCCGACGGCGTCGACCTCGACGAGTTGACGCCCTGGGATACCGCGCAGCTGCCGCTCATAGGCCGCCTCGACGCCGGCCCGACCAATCTGGTCGCTGTAGAGATAGTTCGAGCTGCTCAGTTCGACGTATTCGTCCTCGCTGATGTTGCCGACATAACCAAGGATGTGGCCCAGTAGTTGACCATGCTGATAGCGACGGACTGCGACCGTTTCGACTTGGACGCCCGGCAACGATGATCTCCGAGAGGTGACGTCGATCACTTGCGCGGGAGTCGGATCGTCGGAGATCAGCAGCGGCAGAAAGGGGTCATTGGATGACTTGCGCTCCCAGATCTGCTCTTCGATTGCCCAGACGGGCTGATCGAACATCTCGGCGAGCTCGGTCGCGACCGTGCTGACATCATCGTCGTACAGATCCGCCGCGACCAGAATCACCCGATAGGCGGGCGCGTTTTCGACCAGCAGATTGCCGTCGGAGTCGTAGATCAGCCCGCGCGCCGGCGCGATATCGACCGTGCGGACTCGATTGCTCGCGGCTCGCGCGACGAACTCGTCGTGGCGCAGAATCTGCAGTTGGACCAACTGCACGGTGAGAATGCCGAACAGCAACAGAATGAACCCGGCCAGCACCCACACCTTGAAGCGGACCGGGAAGCCGTCGCGATGCTCCAGGTTCTGGGCATACTCGCGCGAGACGCCCTCAGACGAGCCCGGTCCTGGTCGACGATGTCCCGGTCGGCGTTGCACTAGAACGAGGCCGTTCTCGACCGTGCCGACACCGTTGCAGCGGCGGACGACGGAATCCGTATCAACCAATAGACGACGGCGCCAAGGATGATGTTCCCCAAGACGCCGCCGAGCATGACCGTGCGCAGCGCCGCCAGCCAGTTGACTCCGCTGGTTGAGAGCTCAACCGCGACCGCGTGAGCGGTGAAGTGCAGCACCGACGCCGCGCCGACAAGCAGCATCGTCACCGACCATTCAAGCGCGAGCGGCGTGAACGGTCGCGACTCCTTCCAGGATCGCCAGGTGAGCGCGGCAACCCCGATCGGCGCGAGCGCTGCAACCGACTCGGGCATCCCCTGAAACGCCAACAGCCCCAACCCGATGCCCGCCAGCGGGATCATGACCAGCGTCTCAACCGGAGGGCGCACGATCGCCCAGCAACAGAGCGCAACGAGCACGACCTGCGGTCCGACCCCGAAGATCGGAAACGACGGACTGGCGGAAGTCTGGAAGATAACCAGCGCAAACAGTCCAGCGAGCAGCAACGGCCAACGCAGGGCGCTCATCGACTCAGCCTCCCTCGACGCTCTGCGGTTCTGAGTCGAGCAGCGTCTGGTCGGGCGGCGGAATCGTCAGCTGGACCAGCACCTGTTCCAACTGATCGAGCGGGGCGATCGGCTCAAGCACGACGTGTCGGAACGCGTCCTGCACGGTGCCCTCTGCCGCCGAGACGCGGCCGACTGGCAGTCCTTGCGGCAGCTGGCCGTCGAGCCCCGACGTGACGAAGATGTGGCCGAGCTCAACCTCTGAGGTCCAGGGAATCCGCACTTCGAGATTGCCAAGCGTGTCGCCGGCGGCGACGACTTCGCTGCGCGACGGCTGGTGCAGCACACGCACCGCGCTGTCGGGATCGGTGATCAGACGAACGAACGAAGTACGCGGACGCACGTCGCTGACCTGCCCGACGAGCGTCCCCCCGGCGGCGAGCACTGGCAAACCGACCCGCAGCCCATCGTTTGAGCCGCGATCGATGCCGATAATCGTCCGCAGCCCGGTGAGATCGCGCGTGGTCACATACGCCGTCAGCAAGATGGCGTCGGTCTCGGCCTGCACTTCGAGCAGGGCCTGTCGCGCTCGGACCTGAATCTGCTGTTCGCGCAAGCGGGCGTTGTCCGCCTCGAGCTGTTCGATGCGCGATCGCAGCGCGCGATTCTCCGATTGCAGTCGACCGAAGTCCTCCAGGTCGCTCAATAGCCGCGAGATAGGCTCGCCCGCCTGACGAAACGCTCGCTGCAACGGATTCAGCGCCGTGGCGGCGTTGTCCTCGATCGTGGCTGACCAGCCGACCAGGCCGAGCAGGACCAAGACCGCGACCAGCGCCGCAATGCCCAGGACCCAGCGTGTCCGTTGACCGATCAACCGAAGAAGCGCCGCCAGAAGTCGCACATGCACCTGCCGATCGCGGCGTCTCGCGTTAGCGGCGTCCAGCCAGCACCTGGCCATCAGCGGGCTGCAGCGCGCGAGTCTCGGTCAGGGCCTCGGCGCAGCCGCGGACGACGCAGGTCAACGGCGAGTCAGCGCGATAGACCGGGAACCGAGTCTCCTGCGACATGCGCCGGTCGAGGCCGGGAAGGTTGGCGCCGCCGCCCGCGAGCGCGATGCCCTGTTGCATGATGTCGGGAATCAGCTCGGCCGGCGTGTTCTCCACGGTTTTGACCACCGCCTCGACGATTGACGACACCGCGTTCGAGATGGCGTCGCGCAGCTCGATCGTCGTCACGGTGACGATCTTCGGCATTGACGTCGACAGATCGCGGCCGCTCAACGTCACGTCGCGCTCCTCTTCGAGCGGAAACGCCGACGCGCCTTGAATCTTGATCTGCTCAGCCGAGGCTTCGCCGATCTGAATGTTGTGCACCTGACGCGCGTACGTGATGATCGCCTGATCGATCTCGTCGCCGGCCACTCGACTCGACGTGCTGACGACCATGCCGCCCATCGAACAGACCGCGACTTCAGTGGTCCCGCCGCCGATGTCGACCACAATGCTGCCGGTCGATTCGAAGATCGGCAGACCAGCGCCGATCGCTGCCGCCATCGGCTCCTCGATCAAGTGCACCTCGCCGGCGCCCGCCGAGCGAGTCGCATCGTAGATGGCTCGTTTCTCAACTTCGGTCGCTCCGCCCGGGATTCCGACCATGACTCGGGGCTTGGCGATCCCGATCGGACTCTGTCGCAGCGCCTCGTGGATGAAGTGGTGCAGCATCCGCGAAGTGACGTCGAAGTCAGAGATCACGCCGTCGCGCAGCGGTCGAGTGGCGACGATGTGCGCCGGCGTCCGACCGACCATCGTCTTCGCCTGCTTGCCGATCGCGAGCACCGAATTCTCGATCCGATTGATCGCCACCACGGACGGTTCGTCAACGACGATGCCGCGCCCTCTGACGAAGACCAGTGTGTTGGCCGTGCCCAGATCGATGCCGACATCGGGCGAGAAGCGGTGTGTCAACCATCCCAACGGCGACCAGCGCATCAGGCCTCCTCAAGCTGCGAACGGAGTCTGAGACAGACGATTCGTCTCGTGCTCTTCATCATCACACACGCGTCGGCGACGAGTAGACATATCTCAGCGTACCTGTTAACGCTGCGCAATCTGCGATTGTTCACTGTCAAATCGCGCCGTCGGCTAAGCGCTGTCAGTGCGATCAGCGCCGTCTGCGACGCTCAGCCAGTTCAGGATCAGCGATGGGCTCTTGATCCCAGCGACGAGCTGATCCTCGTCCCAGATAGGCAGCTCGAGCGCCTCTGCCTTGGTTCGCTTGGAGCCCGCGGCCTCGCCCGCGAACAACGCCGTCGTGTTCTTGCTGACAGACGAACCGACTGCAGCGCCCAGCGCCTTCAGTTGCGCCTCCGCCTCTGGTCGCGTCATCGCGGCGAAGCGTCCGGTAAGCACGAAGCGCAGGCCGTCGAGCGGCGTGTCGAGCGGCGCCGACAGGTCACGTTCAATCTCATCGACGACGCCTGCCGCTTGCAGCCGATGGACGATCGACCAGTTGTCGCCGTCCGACGCCCAGTTGACGATGCTCTCGGCGATGGTCGGTCCCACGCCGTCGATCGCGGCCAGGTCCTCGGACGGCGCGAGGAGGATCGCGTCGAGCGAGCCGAACGAGTCGGCCAACAGCTGGGCATTCTCGCCGCCGATGTGATGGATGCCCAACCCGACGAGCAGATATCCCAGTCCGCGAGTCTTCGACCGCTCGATCGAGGCGGCCAGATTGCGCAATCGATCACCGGCCTCGTAGACGTCTTCTCCTTTGCGCCGCGTCACCTTGCCCAAACCGGGGATCCTGGCCAGCTCGTCAAGTCGCTCCGGAAGCGTGTAGATGTCCGCCAGATCACGGATCACGCCCTCGCGCAGCAACAGCGTGACCATCTTTTCTCCCAGCCCGCGAATGTCCATCGCGCCCCGCGAAGCGGAGTGCTCGATCGTCCGTTGGACGATCGCCGGACACTGTCGATTGCCGCAATAGAAGTCGGCGTCGTCTTCGCGGCGCGAGACAGCGCTGCCGCACCAGATGCCGTCGCAGACATCCTGCGCGCCGTCGGCGCCGCCGCAGCGCTCGTTGGAGCAGAGTGTGTTGCCGCAGGTTGTGCCTGGACAGGCAGTCGGCATCTGCCACTCGGTCGAGTCCGGCGGTCGTCGTTCGAGCACCGGACCAACCACCTGGGGAATCACCTCGCCGGCCCGACGGATGATGACGGTGTCGCGCTCGCGAATGTCCTTGCGGCGAATGTCGTCGAGGTTGTGCAACGTGGCCTTGCTCACCTCGACTCCGCCAACCCGCACCGGCGCCAGACGCGCATAGGGATTGATCGTGCCGGTGCGTCCCACATTGACGAGGATTTGGCGGAGTTCGGTCGATGCCTCTTGCGGCGGGAACTTCCAGGCGATCGCCCAACGCGGCTCGCGTCCGACGATGCCCAAGTCAGCCTGCAGGGCGAGATCGTCGACTTTGACGACCACGCCGTCCATCTCGAACGCCTGCGAGTCGCGCCGCTGCGTCCAACGCTCGCAGGCGGCGAGCGCGTCGTCGATTCCGTCGTGGCGCGCCGCCTCGGGAGAGGTTGGCAAGCCGAGCTCCGCCAGCCAGCCGAGCGTCTCCCAATGGGTGTCGGGCGTGACCGCGTCGTCGCACCAGCCGAGTTGGTACACGCCGATTTCGAGCGGTCGAGTCGCAGTGACCGACGGGTCCTTCTGTCGGACCGAGCCGGCCGCTGCATTGCGCGGATTGGCGTAGAGCCTGAGTTGGGTCCGACCCTGCGCCTGGCGCTCCTCGTTCGCGGCGACGATCTCAGCGTTCATCGCATCAAAGCCCGACTTCGGCATGTAGACCTCGCCGCGCACCTCGAATCTCGGCGGCGGATCGCCCTGAAGCTCGTTGGGCAGCGCCTCAAGGGCGCGCAGGTTCGCCGTGACGTCCTCACCGGCGCGACCGTCGCCGCGCGTGGCCGCCTGAACGAGTCGACCGTCTTCGTAGACCAGCGCAATCGCCAGGCCGTCGATCTTGGGCTCGGACACAAACGTCCACTCTTCGCGGTCGAGTAGATCAGCGGCGCGTTGGCGCCAAGCGAGCAATTCGTCCCGATTGAACGCATTGCCCAGCGACAGCATCCGCACGCGATGCTCGACCAGGGCGAACGTGCGACCAGGCGGCGCGCCAACCGTTTGCGTCGGGCTATCGTGAGCGACAAGCTCGGGAAACTCGGCTTCCAGGCGCCGCAGCTCATTGAACAGGTCGTCGAACTCGGCGTCGGAGATCTCCGGGGCATCCAGGGCGTGATAGAGATGGTTGTGTCGCAGAATCTCGGCGCGCAGCAGCTCGACCCTGTCTCGGGCAATAGTTTGTTCGGCGTCGCCAGTTGCGGACACTGTGGTCATCGCGTTCACTATAGAAAGCCGTCGACATTCGAGCCTGCCGTTCGGCCCTGCTGATACGATCAGCCAGTGAGCGCTCAATCAGAGTCGAACTCGGCTGACTTCGCCAACTTGGCCGAGCTCGACGTCATCATCCTCGACTACGGCGCGGGCAACCTCCGCTCCGTCGTGCGCGCGGTTGAGCGCGTCGGCGCACGGCCTGAAGTCGCATCCGTTCCGCAGGCGATGGACGAGGCCGACGTCGTCATTCTGCCCGGCGTCGGCGCCGCCGCTGACACCATGCGCAATCTGCGCGAACGTCGGCTCGTGGAGCCGATCCGCGAATACATCAATGCCGATCGCCCCTTCCTCGGTATCTGTATGGGACTGCAGGCGTTGATGACCGTGTCCGAGGAAGGTGGAGAGCATCCATGCCTCGACGTGCTCGACGGGCGCGTCGTACGACTACCCGAGGGTCGCAAGATTCCCCATATGGGGTGGAATCGAGTCGAGCTTCGGCGTCAGACACCTCTGTTCGAGGGCGTCCCCGACGGCGCGCACTTCTACTTCGTGCACTCCTACTACTGCGATTTGACGCGAGAGCGAGACGTCGTCGCGGTCGCCGATTACGGCGTCGACGTGACGGCGGCGGTCGAGCGCGGCCGCCTGGCGGCGACGCAGTTCCACCCCGAAAAGAGCGGCGCCTATGGACTGCGTATCTATCGCAACTTCCTGCGCCAACACTCGGTAAACGGCTCGGTCAGCTAGACGCATGACGACTCCTGCAGAGCGATCGTTGCGGCAATTCGAAGTCCTGCCAGCGGTTGACATCCGCGGCGGACGCTGCGTGCGGCTGACGCAGGGCGACTACGATCGCGAGACGGTCTTCGACGACGACCCGATCGCTCCCGCGCAGCGCTGGATCGACCAGGGCGCCGAGATGCTGCACATCATCGATCTCGATGGCGCGCGTGAAGGCCGAGCCGTCAACGCGGATGTCGTCGAGCAGATCGCCGCCCTCGGCGCGCCGCTACAGGTCGGCGGTGGCATCCGCGCGCTTGATACTGTGCGTCGCTATCTGGACGCCGGAGTCGCGAGGATCATCGTCGGCACGGCGGCGATCACCGACCGAGACTTCCTACGTGATGCGATCGGCCTCTGCGGC
Source organism: Dehalococcoidia bacterium (assembly GCA_965221705.1). Lineage (GTDB taxonomy): Bacteria > Chloroflexota > Dehalococcoidia > Bin125 > Bin125 > Bin125. Next base: position 1,140,912 of record OZ244908.1, on the reverse strand, counting down.
GACGCGCTGACCGTCTCGGTCGACGCCCGCGCTGGACGTGTCGCGATCAATGGCTGGACCGAAGCCTCTGAGCTGCCCGCCGTGGCCCTCATTCCAGAGCTTGAGAGTTTGGGCGTGCGACGCTTCATCTACACCGACATTGACTCCGACGGTATGCTCGGCGGTCACGACGAACAGGCCCTGGCCCGCCTGGTCGACGCTGCCCGTTCGCCCGTCATCGCCGCCGGCGGCATCGCGCATCCGATGCAGATTCGCCGACTCGCCGCCAACGGCGCGGCCGGCGCGGTGTTGGGTCGCGCGTTGTACGACGGTCGACTGAGCCTGGCGGCCGCATTCGAGGCGGCCGCAGCCGGCGTCAATGAGCGGGCCTGCTGAGTCGACGAGATGCTGACCAAACGCGTGATCGCCTGCTTCGATGTTGACGACGGCCGCGTCGTCAAAGGGATCTCATTCGTTGAACTGCGCGACGCCGGCGACCCGGTCGAGTTGGCCGCGCTCTATGACCTTGAGGGAATCGACGAACTGGTCTTCCTCGACATCACTGCCTCGCACGAGGATCGCAACACTGTCGTCGACATGGTGCGCCGCACGGCCGACCGCGTGTTCATCCCGTTCACGGTCGGCGGTGGCATTCGCTCCGACGACGACATGCGTCTGATGCTCGAATCGGGCGCTGACAAAGTCTCGATCAACACCGCCGCGGTCCATCGGCCGGCATTGATCTCCGAAGGCGCCCTCCGCTTTGGATCGCAGTGCATCGTCGTCGCCATTGACGCGCGCACAGAGTCAGACGGCGGCATGCAGGTCTACACCCACGGCGGCCGCCGACCGACCGGTATGGACGCCGTCGATTGGGCGCGCGAGGTCGTCGAACGCGGCGCCGGCGAGATCATGCTCACGTCGATGAACACTGACGGCCACCAGGACGGCTACGACATTCCGCTCACCCGCGCCGTCTCGGACGCCGTCAGTGTTCCCGTGATCGCGTCCGGTGGGGCCGGCAACGCGCAGCATATGATCGACGCGATCACTGATGGCAACGCAGACGCCGTGCTCGCCGCGTCAATCTTCCACTTCGGATCTCACCCGATCATGGATGTCAAACGCCAGATGCAGGCCGCCGGCATCCCCATGCGAATGGAATACGCCGACTATGACGACGTCATCTGAGTCCAACTCGCCCAGCGTCCCAGAGCTCAAGTACGACGCCAATGGCTTGATCCCGGCGATCGTCCAGGACGATGCATCGGGCGACATTTTGATGCTGGGCTACATGAACGAGCGATCGCTGGAACTGACGCTCGAGAAAGGTCTGGTCACGTTCTGGAGTCGAAGTCGCCAAGAGTATTGGACCAAAGGCGAGACCAGCGGCAATGTGTTGGAGTTGGTCGGCATTCGCAAGGACTGTGACGTCGACGCGCTGCTCGTGCGAGCCAGTCCCCACGGCCCAACCTGTCACACGGGCGAGCGGTCGTGCTTCTACCGTGACCTGAGCGAAGACTGATCGGCCCGTCGGACGGGGCTAGTTCGATTCTTCCTCGTCGAACATGCCGTAGCGCCGACGGAAGCGTTCGACGCGGCCAGCGGTGTCGACGATGCGCTGCTCGCCGGTGAAGAACGGGTGGCAAGTCGAGCAGATCTCGATGCGGATGTCGGCCTTGGTTGCGCGCGTGCTCCAGCTGTTGCCGCAGCCGCAGGTGATCGTCGCGTCGACGTACTCGGGGTGAATCTCAGCCTTCACGCGGACGCCTCCTCGAGCTCAGCCGGGATGACCGAGACTTTCTTCCGCCTGCCTCGAGCGTAGGGCGCGAACTTGACGGTGCCATCGGTCAGGGCGAACAGCGTGTGATCGCGACCGACGCCCACGTGGTCGCCCGCGTGGATGCGCGTGCCGCGCTGTCGGACGATGATCCCGCCGGTGCGAACCGCTTCGCCATCGAAGAGCTTCACGCCCAACCGCTTCGCGTTGCTGTCTCGTCCGTTCCGCGACGAGCCAACGCCTTTCTTGTGAGCCATCGCGCGCCTCTATTCCTCGGTCTTCGATTGCTCGTCAGACTCAGCCGCTTCGACCTCATCGGTCTCATCGACTGATGACTCAGCGTCATTCGCCTCGGTCGAATCTACTGCCTCGACAACGTCAGCCGCCTCAACAGCCTGATCTGCTGCGTCAACCTCGTCGACTTCGTCGTCGCTCACTGCATCGACCGGCGCCGCTTCGACGACAACCGGCGCCGGAGCGGTCCAGGTGCGGTCGCCGAGTGTGACCTCGTTGACGAGCACCGACGTCTGCAACTGACGGTGCCCGCGCAGGCGTCGGTAGCGCGTCTTGTTCTTGTACTTGAAGACCATCACCTTGCGACCGCGGCCCTGCTCGACGATCTCGCCGCTGACGCTCGCGGACTCGACCGTCGGCGCGCCGACGGCGACCTCGCCGTCGCCGTTGACGAGCAGCACATCGTCGAAGCGAATGGCGTCGCCCGCGTCGCCATCGAGTCGTTCCAGCGTGATCCGCTGACCCGGCGACACGCGGTACTGTTTGCCGCCGCTGCGAATCACGGCGTAGACGTCGGCTAAATCAGAACTCATGATGGTCTCGCATCAGTCTCAACGTGGTTGGTTTGTTCAACCTGAAGCATCCAGCCTATCGAGTGGCAGGTAGCGATCAAGCGCTCAGCCAACAGGCTGACAGTCTCGCGCTCACGACGTCACGCTACTCCAGCGAGGATGAGTTCTGGTTGCCGCCCCAGGCGAGTCCCGGCTTGGGCGGCATCAGCGGCTCACGCTCGTCTGAGGCGTCGTCGCCTGAGGCGCTCGGCGGTGGCGTCGGGTCTGGCGTGGGCGGAGGCGGAGTCGGTTGCGGCACCGCGTCGCCGGGCTGCCAAGCTAGGATCGCGCGCAAGTCGTCGCCCTCGAGCGTTTCGACCTCCATCAGTCGCGTCGCGAGCAAATCGAGCTGTTCGCGGTTGCGGCGCAGGATTGTGCGCGCGCGATCTCGAGCGCGGTCGACGAATTCGCGCAGCTCCTCATCGATCTGCTCGGCGACCATCTCCGAGTAGTCGCGCTGCTCGGAGATATCGCGGCCGAGGAAGACCATCGATTCCTTCTTGCCAAATGTGCGTGCGCCGAGTCGCTCGGACATGCCCCACTGCGTGATCATGGCTCGCGCGATCTGGGTGACCTTGCTCAGGTCGTCGTGCGCGCCGGTCGTCATCTCGCCAAAGACGACTTCTTCGGCTGCGTGTCCGCCCAACGCCGAGGCCATGAAGCCCTCGTAGTAGGTCTTGCCAGCGAGTCGATGCTCCGACTCGGGCAGATAGCGCGTGTAACCGCCTGCCATCCCGCGCGGGACGATCGTGACCTTGTGCACCGGGTCGTGACCTGGAATGTGCGAAGCGACGAGCGCGTGTCCGGCTTCGTGGAACGCGACGACCTCTCGCTCGCGTCCAACCAGCAGTCGCGACTTGCGTTCCGGTCCGGCCATCACGCGGTCGACCGCTTCTTCGACCTCGGCCTGAGTGATGTGCTTCTTCTGACGCCGCGCAGCGAGAATCGCGGCCTCGTTGAGCAGGTTGGCGAGCTCCGCCCCAGAGAATCCCGGCGTCTCCTTGGCGATCGTGTGCAGGTCAACCTCTTCGGCCAACGGCTTGCCCCGTACGTGGACATCGAGAATCTCAAGCCGTCCCTTGACGTCGGGCGCGTCGAGCACCACGCGGCGGTCGAAGCGGCCCGGTCGCAGCAACGCCGGGTCGAGGATGTCGGGTCGGTTCGTGGCCGCGACGACAATCACGTTCGTGTTCGTGTCGAACCCGTCCATCTCGACGAGAATCTGATTCAGCGTCTGCTCGCGCTCGTCATGCGAGCCGCCGACGCCCGCGCCGCGCTGGCGACCGACGGCGTCGATCTCGTCAACGAAGACGATGCAGGGCGCGTTGCGCTTGGCCTGCTCGAACAGGTCGCGCACGCGACTGGCGCCAACGCCGACGAACATCTCGACGAACTCGGAGCCCGAGATAGAGAAGAACGGCACGCCGGCCTCGCCGGCGACTGCGCGCGCGATCAACGTCTTGCCCGTGCCAGGCGGACCAACCAGCAGCACGCCGCGCGGGATCCGCGCGCCGAGCGACGCGAAACGCTCAGGGAACTTGAGGAACTCAACGACCTCTTGCAGCTCTTCCTTGGCCTCGTCGGCGCCAGCGACATCATTGAAAGTCACTGACGGCCGATTCGCCGTCACCAGGCGCGCCTTGCTCTTGCCGAACGACATCGCCTGCGAGCCCTGTCCTTGCGCCTGGCGCAGGAAGAAGAAGATCAATCCGAAAATCAGCAAGAACGGCAGCAGATTGATGAACAGACTGCCGATCGTCGAGCCAAAGCCTCCGCCGCCGCCGACTCTGACGTCAGGGAATCCCTGTGAACCGACGTCGACGCCCTCGCGATCGAGAAACTCGAACAGATCGAATCCCGTTTCCGGGACATTGGTCTCATACGACTCCGCGCCGTCTCGATAGTCGAGCGTGACCTTGTTCGACGAGACCTGAATCGTCTCGATTCGTCCCGCGTCGTTCTCGATTCGATCGAGCAGCGATTCGGTGCCGCCGGCTAGTGGGATCTCATTCGAGCCGCCGCCGCGGGGAAACACCGAAAAGACCACCACGATCAACACGATGAAGATCAACAGATAGATGAAGAAGCTGCGCTTGAACCGTGAGCCGCCCATCGACGCCATCCTCAGTAACCGCGCCGCCGCAAACAGAGCGATTGCGAGCGCCGCAGGATCAGACCTCAGTCAAGATCGAGCATATCGCAATCCCAAACGACTGGCGGCTGCGCGCTAGGTGAAATCCAGTCGACTAATGCTCGTCCGGCGTTCAATCGCCTAGCCTCCTCTCGTGTCCAAGAAACGACCAAGCCGTCGGCGAGAGCTGCATCACTGGCGCCAGGGCGCGCAATGCGTCGTCGGGCTCGACGAAGTCGGACGCGGCCCGCTGGCGGGGCCGCTGGTGACCGCCGCCGTCGCGCTGCCCAGTGATCATCGACCGGGTTGGCTCAGTGAACTGCGCGACAGCAAGCAGCTCAGTCCACGTCATCGCGATCGGCTGGCGCCGCAGATCTGCGACGAATCCCTGGATTGGGCCTTGGGTTGGGTGCACGCGGCAGAGCTCGACCGCATCGGAATCAGCGCCGCATTGCGGCTCGCCGCTCGGCGGGCGATTGATCAGCTCGAGTTCTCGCCCGACGTCATTCTCGCCGACGGCCGCGACAATCTGCGCCTGCCCTGCCGCAGCGAGATGATCGTCAAAGGCGACGCCACGGTCGCCTCGATTGCGGCGGCGTCGATCATCGCCAAGTCGGCGCGTGACGACTGGATGCGGCAGCTTGACCAACAGTTCCCCGAGTACGGCTTCGCCCGACACAAGGGTTATGGCGCCCCCGAGCATCTACGCGCCTTGCGAGAACGCGGGCCATGTCCAGAGCATCGACGCTCCTTCGCGCCCGTCGCCGCGTTGTTTGGCTCGCCGACGCAGCCTCGCTTCGACCTCAACGATGTCCCAGCCGCCGCGAGCTAACGGCGGACGCCCCGCCGACCATCGACAGACGCTCGGCGCGGCTGGCGAGTCGCTCGCGGCGTCGTATCTCGAGGCGCGCGGCTATCGCATCGTCGAGCGAAACTATCGACGCAGCTGGGGCGAGGCCGACATCATCGCGCTCGACCCCAATGGCGTGCACGTCATTGTCGAGGTACGCAGCCGCAGCGACCAACGCTACGCAGTCGAGGCGGCGCACTCGGTCGGACCACGCAAGCAACGACAGCTCAGGCGCCTTGCGCTCGGTTGGCTCGCCGAGCAGGAGCTTGAGGTCGACATTCGCGTCGACGTAATGATCGTCGCCCCGGACCGTCGACGGCGCCTGTCGGTGGTCGCGCACATCGTCGACGCCGTCGAAGATGGTCCAGTCGACGACTAACCTGACCCCAGATTGTCGATTGAGTAACCATGCCGATCTACGAGTATCACTGTCCCGAGTGCGAGCGCGAGGTTGAGGTTTTTCAGCGCCGTGTGCGCGCCGACGGTGACTCGCCGCCCGATTGTCCAGACTGCGGAGCGAGCGGCTTGCAAACCCGTTTCTCTCGCTTTCGCTCGAAGACTGAACTGTCATTTCCCGGTTTCGATACGCTCGATGATGTCGACGCCGACGACCCGGAATCGGTCGCTGCCTGGCGACAATCCGCCGGCGCGTCGCCCGAGTTGCCTACCGATCTGGTGTGAGCGCCGCAGCTGTTCCCAAGGAGGCTCGCCGTGCCGATTTATGAGTATCGATGCCAACAGTGCGGACACGTGCAGGAGCAGTTTCATCGTTCGTTGGCCAAAGCGACGGCGCCTGAATGCGACTCGTGCGACGACTCGCTGATGGAGCGCGTCGTCTCGCGCTTCGCCACGCCCAAGACCGAAGCGCAAGTCCTTGAGCAGTACGGAACGCCCGGCCCAGGCGCAGGCCCCGACGCCTATCGAGACCCGCGACAGATTGGTCGTTGGGCGGAAGAGCGTTTCGATCAGATGGGCGTCGAAATGCCAGCCGAAGCCAAGCAGATGATCGACGCCGCTCGCGACGGCGACCTGCCGGCGCCGGTCAAGGACTTGTAGGGTCCCTCGTTCTGTAGCGTTCTGAATTGCCGCCATTGAGGCCGCGCGATAGCCTGCCGATCGGCAGGAACGACTCCTGTGACTACCGGAAACCGCACAAGGTGATGAACACCTGAGAGGGTTTGCATGGAAATTCTGATCTTCGCCATCATCGCGGCTGCGCTGGCGCTCGTGTTCGCTGCGCTGCGCGTCCGCGACGTCCTCACCGAGGACGAAGGCACAGACCTGATGAAGACCATCGCGCGCGCGATTCAGGCTGGCGCGGCGACGTTCCTCAAGCGCGAGTACACATTCCTTGCGGCGTTTGTCGTCGTCGTGTTTGTGATCTTGTTGATCTTCATCGACCTCGATGTGCTCGACAAGTTCGACGGCACGGACCATCGCTGGACGTCGATCTCGTACCTGATCGGCGCGATCCTGTCGGCGAGCGCCGGTTACGCCGGCATGCTGATCGCCGTGCAAGCCAACGTGCGCACAGCGGCAAAGGCCCGTGAGGGCCTCAATCCCGCGCTGCGCGTCGCCTTCGGCTCGGGCACAGTGATGGGCATGACGGTCGTCGGCCTCGGCCTGCTCGGGCTCGTGATCATGTACCTGATCTGGCAAGACGTCGCGCCGCTGGCCGGCTTCGCCTTCGGGGCATCCTCGATCGCGCTGTTCGCCCGCGTCGGCGGCGGCATCTACACCAAGGCCGCCGACGTCGGCGCCGACCTCGTCGGCAAGGTCGAGGCGGGCATCCCCGAAGACGACCCGCGCAATCCCGCCACGATCGCCGACAACGTTGGCGACAACGTCGGCGACGTCGCCGGTATGGGCGCCGACCTGTTCGAGTCCTACGTCGGCTCGATGGTCGCCACCATGGCGCTCGCCGTCACCGCCGTCGGCGCCGGCGCGCTCGCCGGCTGGAAGGACGAACTGCTCGTCTTGCCGATGCTGATCGCCGGGATCGGCATTCTCGCCGCCGTGATCGGGACGTTCTTCGTCCGAACCGGCGAGCAGGCCGATCAAGGCCGCCTGCTCTGGGCGCTGCGCTCGGGCGTGTTCGGCGCGTCAGGACTCGTCCTGATTGGCGCCATCGTCGCCATCGCGCTGATCGATCTCGACGCGCTCGATGGCAGCAAGTGGAACCTGTTCTTCGCCATCCTGGTCGGACTGATCGCCGGACAGATCATCGGCACTGTGACGGAGGGCTACACATCGTCCGAGGGCTTCGCCCTGGGCGGCCGCCGCTACTCGCCGACCGTCAACCTCAGCGGCCAGGCCGAGTCAGGTACCGGTCCGATCATCATCGGCGGACTCTCGCTGGGCATGATGTCGACGCTGATTCCGCTCGTCACGATCGTGGTCGCGATTGTGATCGCCTACGAACTGGCCGAGTTCTACGCCGTCGCGCTGGCCGCGGTCGGCATGCTGGCGCCGTTGGGCGTGACGCTCGCGACCGACGCCTACGGCCCCGTCGCCGATAACGCCGGCGGCATCGCTGAGCAAGCCGGACTCGAGCCCGAAGTGCGTGAGCGCACCGACGCGCTCGATCAGCTCGGCAACACGACCGCCGCGACTGGCAAGGGTTTCGCCATCGGATCAGCCGCGCTGACTGCGCTGGCGCTGCTCGCCACCTACGCAATCACCGTATGGGGCGACATCGAATCGGCGGTCCTCAATCTGCTCGACTACAAGGTGCTGATCGGTCTGCTGATCGGCGCGCTGATGCCGTTCGTCTTCTCCGCGCTCTCAATGGGCGCCGTCGGTCGCGCGGCTGAGTCAATGGTCCAGGAAGTCCGACGCCAGTTCCGCGAAATGCCGGGCATCATGGACGGCACGCAGGACCCCGACTACGAGCGCGCGATCGCCATCTCAACCGACGGCGCGCTGCGCGAAATGATCATCCCCGGTCTGTTGGCCGTGATCGTGCCGATCTTCGTCGGAGCGGTGATCTCGGCCGAGGCGCTGGGCGGTCTGCTGATCGGCTCAATCGCCGCTGGCGCGATGCTGGCGCTGATGATGGCCAACGCCGGCGGCGCCTGGGACAACGCCAAGAAGTACATCGAAGAGGGTCATTACGGCGGCAAGGGTTCGGACGCCCACGCCGCCGCCGTCGTCGGCGACACCGTCGGCGACCCGTTCAAAGACACCTCCGGTCCTTCGCTCAACATCCTGCTCAAGCTGATGTCGATCGTGGCCGTGGTCTTTGGACCGCTCTTTCTCTAAGTCGTCCGCGAGGCGCATCACGCAGCGGCGGCGGATCACCCCGATCCGTCGCCGCTGTTCGTTTCACGGTCAGCTTGCCGCTCGGACTGCTCGCGCAGCTGCGACTGCAGCGCTTGACCGGCGTTGCCGGTCGCGAGGATCGTCAGCACGCCGCCGATCGCGATACCCAGCACGAGTCCCGTCAGAAACCGCATCAGACACCTCCCGCGTACGCTGACGTCAACGAGAACGATACGCCCGTTCGCTCCAATCGACCGCCCAGAGCCCCGCCAGAAAGGCGCATCCCATGTCCGATGTCTCACTCGACACGATCGTCTCGCTGTGCAAACAGCGCGGCTTCGTCTTTCCCGCCTCCGAGATCTACGGCGGTTTCGGCTCTACCTACGACTACGGTCCGCTGGGGGTTGAACTGAAGCGCAACGTCAAGGATCTGTGGTGGCGCAGCGTCGTCCGCGAGCGCGCTGACGTCGTCGGGCTCGACTCGGCGATCATCCAATCGCCGCGAGTGTGGGAGGCGTCGGGCCACGTGCAGAGCTTCCACGATCCGATGGTCGACTGCCGCGAGTGCAAGGGCCGCTTCCGCGCTGACCATCTCGAGGGCGAGACCTGCCCCACCTGCGGCGCTCGTGGCTCGTTTACCGAGGCGCGCGAATTCAACCTCATGTTTCGCACCCAGGTCGGCCCTGTCGCCGACGCCGGTTCAGAGGCCTACCTGCGACCGGAAACGGCGCAGGGCATCTTCATCAACTTCGAGAACGTGCTCGCCTCCACGCGTCGCCGGCTGCCCTTCGGCATCGCTCAACAGGGAAAGTCGTTCCGCAACGAGATCACGATGGGCAACTTCATCTTTCGCACGCGCGAGTTTGAGCAGATGGAGATGGAGTTCTTCGTCGCCCCTGACGAGTCCGACGAGTGGTACCAACGCTGGATCGACCTGCGCGAGCAGTGGTACATCGACATCGGCATCGATCCCGACCACTTGCGCCGCGACGTCCACCCCGCGGAGAAGCTCTCGCACTATTCGGCCGGCACGACCGACCTGCAGTATCGCTATCCGTGGGGTTGGGACGAACTCGAAGGCATCGCCAATCGGACCAACTTTGATCTCACGCAGCACGGAACGTCGTCGGGCAAGCGGTTGGAGTACTTCGACCCGCAGACCAACGAACATCTCGTGCCGCATGTAATCGAGCCCGCGGCCGGCGTCGACCGGATCATGCTGGCGCTGCTCTGCGACGCCTACACCGTGGCGCCCGACGAGAAGGGCGACGACCGAACCGTGCTCGCCTTCGATCCTAAAGTCGCGCCGGTTACCGTCGCGATTCTGCCGCTGTCACGCAAGGAACCAGTCGCGAACCTGGCCCGCGAGGTCTGGGCTCAGGTCCGACCGCATTGGACCACGCAGTACGACGACACCCAATCCATTGGTCGTCGATACCGCCGCCAGGATGAGATCGGCACGCCGCTCTGCGTCACGGTCGACTTTGAGTCGCTCGACGACGGGGCAGTGACAGTACGCGACCGCGACACGCAGGCGCAGATTCGCGTCGCCATCGCGGAACTCAACGACGCGCTGCGCGACCGTTTGGGATTCTGACGGAGTCCCGGGGGCGTACGCTCCCGCCGAGTACGCAACAACGCTGCCGCATGCGGTCGACCTGGCCGGTCCACCGCCGCGCGGCAGCGCTGGTCGTTGATTGAGGGTTGACCGAGCCTATGGCGCCAGTTCGGCGACCTTGGCGCGCGCGGCGTCGGGGTCGTCGTACCACTCTGCGTTGATCTCGGTGAAGGCCTGCCATTCGTCGGGCACGTCGTCTTCAGAGAAAATCGCAGTTACCGGACACGCCGGCTCGCAAGCGCCGCAGTCGATGCACTCGTCGGGCGAGATGTACAGCATGCGGTCATCGTCATCCGCGTGGATACAGTCGACCGGGCAGACCTCGACACAGGACTGGTCCTTGACATCGATGCAGGGCTCGGCGATCACATAGGTCATCGATCCATCCTCTCATCCGCTCGTCCAGCGCGACGCCGCTGCCGACGTTTTTCGCGTCTACCCCACTTATAGGACGGCATACCAGTCTTCGCAATAGGCGAATGGGATTGCTGCAATTAGTGACAGATATCCGCCAAGACGCCACCGAGACGTTCAGCCCGCGCAGCCCCTGGTCAGGAAGCCGCAGCCGCAACCGCAGGCGCCCGCCAGCCGTGCAGCGCCAACACGTCGCGCAAGAAACGACCCGTTGACGACGACTCCTCCAACGCCACATCCTCGGGCCGCCCCTCGGCCACGACTTCGCCGCCGCGGTCGCCGCCGAGCGGACCGAGATCGATGATCCAGTCCGCGTTCTTGATCACGTCCAGATGGTGCTCAATCACGACGACCGTGTTGCCGCCGTCGACCAGCTGCTGCAGCACCTCGAGCAATGCCTCGACGTCAGCGAATGAGAGCCCGGTCGTCGGCTCGTCAAGCAGGTAGAGCGTGCGCCCCGTGGAGCGCTTTGAGAGCTCGGTCGACAGTTTGATCCGTTGCGCCTCGCCGCCCGACAGCGTCGTCGCCGGCTGACCCAAACGGATATAGCCAAGCCCGACCGCTTGCAGCGTGCGCAGCTTGCGCGAGATCGTCGGATTGGCGTCGAAGAGCTCCGCGGCCTCGTCGACGGTCATGTTCAAGACTTCCGCGATCGTGCGCTCCTTGTAGCGAATCTCCAGCGCTTCGCGGTTGTAGCGGTCGCCGTGGCAGACCTCGCAGGGCACCGTGACATCGGGCAGGAACTGCATCTCGATCGTGTTGTAGCCGTCGCCCTTGCACGCTTCACAGCGTCCGCCTTTGACGTTGAACGAGAATCGCCCCGGCTTGTAGCCGCGCATCCGCGATTCAGGCACCGACGCGAACAGCTCACGCACAGGCGTGAACAGTCCGGTGTACGTTGCCGGGTTCGAGCGCGGCGTGCGGCCGATCGGCGACTGGTCAATGTCGATTACTTTGTCGATCGCCTCAAGACCCTGTAGTCCGCGCATGGCGCCGGGACGTCGACGCGCGCCGTGCAGCTGTTGCGCGGCCGATGCGTGAAGCAAGTCGTTGACCAAGGTGCTCTTGCCCGAACCCGAGACGCCGGTCACGCATATGAACGTGCCTAGAGGAAAGCTGGCGTCGATGTCGCGCAGATTGTGTTCGCTCGCGCCCAGCACTTTGAGCATGTCGCCGTTGCCCGCTCGACGCTGTGTCGGCATCGGAATGCTGCGGCGACCGCTCAGATAGGCGCCGGTCATCGACTCGGCGTGATCCATGATCGCCGAGGGCGGACCGGCCGCCACGATGCGTCCTCCCGCTTCGCCTGCGCCCGGTCCCATGTCGACGATGAAGTCGGCCGCGCGCATCGTGGCTTCGTCGTGCTCGACTATCAGCACCGTGTTGCCCAGATCGCGCAAGCGCTTGAGCGTGCGAATCAGACGCTCGTCATCGAGCGGATGCAGCCCGATCGACGGCTCGTCGCAGACGTAGAGCACGCCCATCAGCGACGATCCGATCTGCGTCGCCAAACGAATCCGCTGCGCTTCACCGCCTGACAGCGTCGCGGCGGCGCGGTCGAGCGTCAGGTAGTCGAGCCCGACATCGACGAGAAACGTCAAGCGTTCGCGAATCTCCTTAAGAATCTGCGTCGCGATCGCCATCTCGCGCGCCGTCAGGGGCGTCTCCTCGCCGCTCAGCCGATTGGCCCACCGCGAGGCCACGGACACGGACATGCTGGTCACGTCGACGATGGATCGATCATCGACGTGTACGGCCAGGGACTCGGCCTTGAGCCGCGCGCCGCCGCACGTCGAGCACGGCACGGCGGTCATGTAGCGCTCAATCTCCGTGCGCGACCAGTCAGAGTCGGTCTCACGGTGTCGTCGATCGAGGTTGTTGATCACGCCCTCAAACTGCGTCTCGTAGCGTCGCTGCCGACCGCGGTGATTGACGAAGTCAATCACGATCGGTTCCGGCAAGCCGTAGAGCACCGCCTCAACGAGCTCGTCGGGCAGCTCCTCGAATGGCGTCTCCGTCTCGGCGTCGAATTGCTCGAAGACCGCCTCGAGCATGCGGCGATGCCAGCCCGTCTTCGTGGTCGAACGCGACCAGGGGGCGATCGCGCCATCGTTGAGCGACTTGGAGCGGTCGGGCAGCACCAGCAGCGGGTCGACCTGCATCGTGATACCGAGTCCGGTGCAGTCGGAACATGCCCCATGCGGCGAGTTGAACGAAAACGAACGCGGCTCGATCTCGCCCAATGCGAACATGTCGCGCGGGCACGCGAGCTGCTCGGAGAACACCAGATCGTCGTCCGCGTCGAGCGGTCGGACGCGCACGATGCCGTCGCCCAGTCCCAGCGCCTGCTCGATCGAGTCGGCCAGCCGATTGGCGAGCATGTTGCGCTCGTCCTCTTCGATTTCGTCAGACGGCAGCGCGACGCGGTCGATGACGACATCGATCGAGTGGTTCTTGTTCTTTTCCAGTTCGATCTCATCGTCGAGCGACAACACCTCGCCGTCGACCCGCACGCGCACGAACCCGCGGCTGCGGGCATCCTCAAAGACGCCCTTGTGCTCGCCCTTACGGTCACGAACCACCGGCGCCATAATCATCAACCGGCGTCGCTCGCCCAACGACATCACGGCGTCGACCATGTGCTGAACGGTCTGTTGCGCAATCGGATCACCGCAGATCGGGCAGTGCGGCCGGCCGGCGCGCGCGAACAGCAGTCGCAGGTAGTCGTAGATCTCAGTCACCGTGCCGACGGTCGAGCGCGGGTTGCGCGAGCCGGTCTTCTGGTCAATCGAGATCGCGGGCGACAGACCCTCGATGTAATCGACGTCCGGCTTCTCCATGCGTCCGAGGAACTGCCGCGCGTAGGCTGAGAGCGATTCGACGTAGCGACGCTGGCCTTCGGCGTAGATCGTGTCAAACGCGAGCGAGGACTTGCCCGATCCGGAGAGTCCTGTGATCACCACCAGCCGGTCGCGCGGTAACTCGACGTCAATGTCCTTGAGGTTGTGCTCCCGCGCGCCGCGCACCAATATCCGATCTGCCGGCACCTGCTGCGCTCCAAGCTCCCAATCTGGCCTCGCCGTTCAAGCGTAGCTGACCAGACCCTTCCTATACTCGCAGCATGACGACCGACACTCCTGCGAACGACCTACAGGGCGAAATGTCAGCGCTCGCCGAGGACGCCGAGGAAACCACGAGCAAGACCATCGTGCTGCTCGATGGACACGCGCTGATCTTCCGCGCCTACTTCGCGATGCCGTCCGACTTGCAGACCTCTAGCGGGGAACCCACAGGCGCCGTGCGCGGATTCACCAGCACCTTGCTGCGCATCATCGACGACCTGCAGCCCGATTACATCGCCCTCGCCCTGGACGTCGACGACAGCACCGTCTTCCGACGCGAAATCGACGAGAACTACAAGGCGCATCGGCCGCCGATCCCCGAGGATCTGCCTCCCCAAATCGAACGCTGTAAACAGATCGCCGAAGCGTTCTCGATACCGATCTTTGAAGTCCCCGGCTTCGAGGCCGACGACGTACTTGCGACCCTCGCTGATCAGGCGTCGCAACAGGGTCTGGAAACCTGGCTCTGCACGCTCGACTCCGACATCGTGCAACTCGTAACCGACGACATCTTCGTTTACATGTACCGACCATTCCAGCGCGACTACGTCCGTTACGACGGTCCAGCGGCCGTGCGCAATCGCTACGGCATCGATCCGATCCAGATGATCGATTACAAGGCGCTCGTCGGCGACAAGTCCGACAACATTCCCGGCGTCAAGGGAGTCGGCGACAAGACAGCGGTCAAGCTGCTCAATGCGTATCCCGACATTGAGGCGGTCTACAACGACATCGATGCGATCAAACCTGCGGGCACGCAGAAGAAACTGCTCGCCGAGCGCGACATCGCGTTCATGTCGAAGGAACTCGCCACAATCCGCCACGACGCGCCCGCTGAGCTCGATCTCGCCGCGGCCGACATCGCCGACTACGACCCAGAAGCGATTCGAGCCAAGTTCCAGGAACTCGAGTTTCGCAGCCTAATCGATCGAATCCCCAATCTCAGCGGCGATGCCGACGCACACGTCGAGGCGCCAGTCGAGCTCCCGGTCGAGTACGATCTGGTCACCGACGAGTCGACTCTCGCGGCCTGGGTCGAGCGCGCGAAGCGGGCTCCGCTGCTGGCGGTCGATCTGGAGACTTCGTCGACCGACACCATCGACTGCGACATCGCGGGGTACGCGCTATCTGATGCTGAGCATCACGGCTGTTACATCCCCGTCGGACATCGCGGAGACGATTCGCAACTCGACCACGAACTAGTCAAGTCGGCGCTGCGACCGGTGCTCGAAGACTCGTCCGTGCCCAAGGTGTTGCACAACGCCAAGTTCGACATGAAAGCGCTGCGTCGACACGGCATTAGTCTGCGCGGCTTGCGCGACGACACGATGGTCGCCGCGTTCGTGCTCAACCGTTCGCCGATCGGTCTGAAGTCGTTGGCGCAGAATGAGCTCGGCGTCGAGATGACGCCAATCGAAGATCTGATCGGCAAGGGCCGCAACCAACTCTCCATGGTCGACGTTTCGGCCGAGGCTGCGGGCGTCTACGCCGCAGCGGACGCCGACCTCACGCTGCGCCTGGCCAATCTGCTGCTGCCGCAACTGGCCGAGAACGAGACGCTCGAACGGCTCTATCGAGAGCTCGAGCTGCCACTGATTCCCATCCTCGTCGAGATGGAACTCGCCGGCGTCGCCCTGGACACGTCGATCCTCGATGAACTCGACCAGGAACTGAATGCCGAGATCGCATCGACCACGACCCAGATCTACGAGGACGCCGGCCACGAGTTCCGCATCGGCTCGCCCAAACAGCTGAGTCAGGTCCTCTTCGAGCAGCTCGAGTTGCCCAAGACGCGCCGCACCTCGCAGGGCTACTCGACTGACGCGCAGCAGCTGGAGCGCCTCGTTGATGCGCACCCGATCGTCAATCGCGTGCTGCAGTGGCGCGAGCTGACCAAGCTGCGCAGCACGTATGTCGAGTCGCTGCCCGACGAAGTGCATCAGTCGACTGGGCGCGTTCACACCGACTACAACCAAACCGTCGCGGCGACCGGTCGACTCTCGTCCGAGTCGCCCAACCTGCAGAACATCCCGGTCCGCACCGAGCAGGGTCGGCAGATTCGCGCGGCGTTTGTCGCCCAAACGTGGAACGATCTCGGCGATGACGCCGACGTGCAGTTCGTCTCGGCTGACTACTCGCAGATTGAGTTGCGCGTGCTTGCGCATCTCTCCGAGGACGAGGGACTGATCGAAGCCTTCCGCAACGGCGAGGACATTCACGCGGCGACAGCCTCAGGCGCCTACGGCGTCGGCATCGACGATGTGCAGCCGGAAATGCGGCGCGTCGCCAAGATGATGAACTTCGGCGTCATTTACGGACTCTCCGCGCACGGACTGTCGCAGCGCAGCGGCATGCCGCGCTCAGAGGCGCAGGAGTTCATCGACGCCTACTTCGGCCGCTTTGAGCGGGTTGAGGCCTGGATCGAAGAGACCAAGGCCTCGACCAAGGAGCGCGGCTACGCCGAGACGCTGATGGGTCGACGCCGATTCCTGCCCGAGATTCGCTCCAACAACTTCCAGAAGCGCAATGCGGCCGAGCGCATGGCGGTCAATATGCCGGTCCAAGGGACGGCCGCCGACGTGATGAAGCGCGCCATGATCGACCTCGCTCAGGCATTGCGCGATCGAGAGCTCAAGTCGCGCATGTTGCTTCAGGTGCACGACGAACTGATCTTCGAGGCGCCGAGTGAGGAGATCGACGCGCTCGCTGCGCTCCTCTATGAGATCATGCCTCCGGCGCTCGACCTGGTCGTGCCGCTCAACATCGAAGTAAAGAGCGCCGCCAACTGGCGCGATCTGGAGCCGTTGTCGATCGACTAACCAGCGGCTCGACCAACCAATGGCGAACCAGGGAAGGGGCAGTCGCCTATGTTCCGCACGATTGGCAACACCTGGCAGATCACCAAACTCTCCTGGCGAGTCCTGCAACTCGACCGTGAGCTGATCGTCTTCCCGATTATGGGCACGATCGGCGCGATCATCGTCGGCGTCATCGCGGCCGGAGTCTTCGCCGGCACGGGCACGTTCGATCGTCTGGGCGGCGGCGAGGAGACCGAGTTCAACATCGTCGACCTCGTCATTTCTCTCGTGGCCTACTTCGGCGCGCTCTACATGGTCATCTTCTGCAACGCCGCGCTGATCGCCGCAGCTCGCGAGCGACTCGAGGGCGGCGACCCCAACGTCATGTCGGGTATTCGCGCGGTGCGCGGCATGTGGCTGGCGATTCTCGGCTGGACGATCATCACCGGCACCGTCGGTCTCATACTGCAGGCGCTGCAGAGCGCCGCGCGCGAGAACAGTCAGGGCGTCATGCGAATCGTCGCGATGATTCTCGTCTCGCTGCTGCAGACGGCCTGGGCCTACATCACGTTCTTCGTCATTCCCATTCTGGTCGTCGAGCGCGTTGGACCAATCGACGCGATTCGTCGATCAGGCAGCCTCCTGCGTCGAACCTGGGGCGAGCAACTGACGGCCAGCTTCTCCTTCTTCATCATCTACCTGCTCGCCGCTGTGATCGTCGCCATTCCAGTCGTGGTGCTCGCCTTCATCGCGCCCGTCGCGGCGATCATTGTCGGCGTCATCCTCGGAGGCATCGCGATCGCATCGGTGGCGGCGATGGAAGGCATCTTCAAGGCGGCGCTCTACGAGTGGGTCGCCGAGGGCAAAGGCAGCGAGTGGTTTGATCGACAGCTGCTGACCGAGGCCTACGCGCCGAAGTAGCCGCACCCAGGGACAGCCGCGATGCCAGAGCTGCCCGAAGTCGAGACCGTTCGACGCCAGCTCGAACCGCTGATCGTCGGACGCCGCGTCGAGCGCTTCCGCGTCCTACCCGGCGCCGAGCGACTGCTCCGCGGTCGACGGGCGGAAGAAGTGGACGCCCAGCTGCGCGGAGCGCGCTTCGTCGGCGTTGACCGGCGGGGCAAGTATCTCGCGCTTCAGCTCGACAGCGGACAAGTGCTCGTCGTCCATCTGCGCATGACCGGCTCGCTGCGTGTTCGATCGAGAGGACAGGACGACGATCCCTTCACGCGCGCCGTGTTCGATCTCGACGGCGGCGATCAGTTGCGCTTCGTCGACGTGCGCAAGTTCGGCACAATCGATCTGGCTGAACGACTCGAGGACGTCCTGCCCGAGCTCGGCCCGGAGCCGTTGTCCGATGAGTTCACGGTCGACGCGCTCTGGAGCGCGTTGCGCGGTCGACGACAGCCGATCAAGGCGGCATTGCTCGACCAGCGCAACATCGCCGGCGTCGGCAACATCTACGCCGATGAGGCGCTCTTTCTCGCACGACTCAACCCCGAAGCGCCGGCCGGATCGCTCAGGCCAGCCGAGCGGCGTGCCTTGCACCGCGCGATTCAACAGGTGCTACAAGACGGCGTTACGCACGGCGGCGCGTCGTTTCGCGACTACACCGACGTCGCTGGTGACGAGGGAGAGCAACAGTACTTCGTCCGCGTCTTTCGTCGAACTGACGAGCCCTGCGACGACTGCGACGCGCAGATTCGGCGGATCGTCGTAGGCGGCCGCGCGACGCACTTCTGCCCCAAGTGCCAACCCGTGAGACAGCGATCGCGTCAAGTCAAATCGACGCTGCCGCGCGTCGGTCGAAGTCAGCGCGATACCCTCAAACCGAGATGACCGACCGTCGACCATCGGAACCGCATCCTCGGCAGCCGTATCGCGCCGACGCCGATGGCCATCACGACGTGGCCATCGCCAGCTGTGACGACTGCGGCGAAGAGTTTGACCTCTCAACCGGCGATCCGCGCACCCGAGTTTGCGCGCCCTGCTGGAACCGCTCGTTGGAGGCAATTGAGTCCGCATTCCTCGACAACTACGCCAAGTTTGGCGCCAAAGCGCATCGCACCGTCGCCGAAGCGTTGTTTCGCTCACAGGCGCTCGCCGATCCCGACGACCGCAAAGTGATCGGTATGCGGATCGTCGAGGAGTACCTCAACGCGGCGCAAGAGCTGATGGCGCTCTACGTCGCGCTGCGACGTCGGCACGAACAGCCGCTGTTGACGACATTCACCAACTTCGAGCTCAACGCCGCATCCGTAGCCGCGTTTCGCATTCTCACCGCTGGACGCTCAGCCGACGATCTGTTGCGGGACCTGCAGCTGCCCACGCTCGGCGACGTCGACGCCGCGCGCGGTCAGATTCCGCGCAAAGACTGGCGGCAGTTCGCCGGCGCCGTCCTGGCGATATCCAATGGCATCGAGCGAGTGCAAAAGGTCGACCAGGGCGTGCTGCTCGAACTGGCCGATGGACTGAAGCAATCATCGGCGCTGACGCACAAGCTCGACTGGCTGCCCGATCGCGCGATGAATCCTGACCAGGTCGCGCTGATCGTGCTCAATCAACGTAGACGGGTCTTGCTCACGCACGCCCTCGCGATCCACGAACCGCAGCTCGAAGTGTTCATCGATGCGATCGACAAGATCACCGCGGCTTCGCGCGACCTGATCTGGCTGTATCTTCACGTGCGCGACACGATCGCGCTTGAAGATCAGCGCGCCACATCGTGAGTCGTCAACACACGAGGCAGTTCGCATGAGTCAGTCTCCGTTCTCTCTCGAAGGTCAGGTCGTGCTCGTCTCTGGCGCTGGCCGCGGCATTGGACGCGCCGCGGCGGAACTGATTGCTCAGATGGGCGCCAAGGTCGCCGTCACCGCGCGCACCGTGTCGCAGGTCGAAGAGGTCGCCCAGAGCATTCGCGACGACGGCGGTCAGGCCTGGGCATTTCGCGCTGACGTGGCGGCGATCGCCGACCACGAGTCATTGCTCGCCGATGTCGAAGAGACGATCGGACCGCTCAGCGGCCTGGTCAACGTGGCCGGTGTGTCGCCGATCTTGCAGCGCGGAGAACAGATCACGCCGGAGGACTACGACCAGATCCAGAACATCAATCAACGAGGCACGTTCTTTCTCACGCGCAACTTCGCCTCACGCCTGATCGGCGCGCAGCGTGGCGGCGCCATCGTGACTATCTCAAGCGTCGGCGCTGAGTTTGGCCTGCCTAGACAGGCGGCGTACTCGATGACGCGCGCCGCAGTCGAGGCGATGACCAAGACACTGGCCGCCGAGTGGGCGCACGCGCTCGACGCCCCGATTCGCGTCAACTGCGTCGCCCCAGCCTTCATCGACACGCCGCTTACCGAACCGATGCCCGGTTGGTACCGAGGCCGCGTCGAGGCGCACACGGCGATGCGCCGACTCGGCGCCGACGACGAAGTCGCAGGCGCGGTCGCGTTTCTGCTCTCCGACGCCGCCAGCTACATTACGGGCACCGTCGTCCCGGTCACCGGCGGCTACGGACTCTGGTCGCTCGACCCGCGCTAGCTGTCCGAGCGGCCGTCGGCCTGTTCCGTTGGGCAAACGGAGGTCCTGATGAGCGTTCTCGCCGCGGCCGTACAACGTTCACCGGGACTCACGCTCGAGCAAGGCGTCGACAACGCCGTCGCCGCAATCGAGGAAGCCGCGCGCGAGGGCGCGCAACTAATCGTCTTTCCCGAGACCTGGATTCCGTCGTATCCCTACTATCACAGCCGCGCCGCCGACCGACAGGCGTTTAGCGAGCTCTACCAACGGACCTTTCAACACAGCGTCGCCATCCCCGGCCCAGAGTGGAACCGGATCTCCGCTGCCGCCGCCGAGGCCAACGCCTACGTCGTGATCGGCGTCAATGAGCGCGAGCCCCACGCCGGCACGATCTACAACACGCTCGCCTATCTCGGACCCGACGGCGCACTGCTCGGCAAGCACCGCAAGCTGGTGCCGACGCTCTCCGAACGGCTGATCTGGGGCTACGGCGACGGCTCGGACCTCGATGTCTACGACACTGATGTCGGACGACTCGGCGGACTCATCTGTTACGAGCACCACATGGCCCCTGCCCGCTACGCCTTGTCGTCGTTGGGCATTCAGGTGCATGCATCGGTCTGGCCGGGCTGGGACAATCTGCATCCCGTGATCGACGCCGCCACTCGGCAACTCGCGTACGAAAACGCCTGCTTCGTCGTCGTCGCGCGCGAGACGATGTCTCCCGATCGACTCCCCGCTGGCACGCCGCTGGCCGAAGAGCCGTTTTGGCACGCCTCGGGCGGCTCGGCGATCATCGCTCCAGGCGGCAAGTACCTGGTCGAACCAGTCACCGACGTCGAGACCATCATCTACGCCGAGCTCGACCTCGAGGCGACGATCGAGTCCAAACGTTGGGTTGATTCGGCCGGACACTACGCGCGCACCGACGTCTTCCAGTTGCATTGGGACAAACGACCCAAGCCGCCGCTGTTGGTCAACGACGGTCCATGACCGCCCCCGGTCCAAACGACGCGCTCACCGATGTCCCCGGCATCGAGGTCGGACACGCGACCGACCTTGACCAGGCCACAGGATGCACCGTGATACTCGCGCGCGGAGGGGCGCGACCGGGCGTGTTTCAGGTCGGCGGCGCGCCAGGGACGCTCGATACCGACTTGGCAATGGCCGAGAACGCAGTCCAGGACGTCCATGCAGTGCTGCTCACCGGAGGCAGCGTGCTCGGACTCGAGGCCGCCGCGGGCGTGCGTCGATTCCTGCGCGAGGAGGGCGTTGGTCTGACGCTCACGCCAGATCTCGATCCACTACCGATCGTCATGGGCGCCGTCGTCTTCGATCTCGCCCTCGGACCTCAGGCATTCCCCGACGTCGACATGGGCTACGCGGCGGCGAAACAGGCCAACCATGGACCGATAGAACAAGGCGCCGTCGGCGTCGGCGCGGGCTGCACCGTCGCCAAGACCGGTCGACCGGGAACGCAACTCAAAGGCGGGATTGGTACGGCATCGTTGGCGCATGATTCCGGATTGGTGGTCGCCGCGCTCGTCGCAACCAACGCTGTGGGCGACATCGTCGACCCCGCCGACGGCTCGCTCGTCGCCGGCTCGCGAGGCGATCGGCCAGGCTTGATGACGCGATCCAGCGAAACCTTGCTCAATCGCACCCTGGCCGAGTTCGAAGAGTTGCAGCAGGCTCGACCTTCCCTAAGTGGCGATCAGGCGGGCGCGAACACGACGCTGGCAGTGATCGCGACCAACGCCAAGCTGCACAAAGGCACGGCTAAACGAGTCTCGATCATGGGCTCAGCCGGCCTCGCGCGGACGATTCAGCCCGTCTTTACGCCCGGAGACGGAGACACCGTCTTCACGCTGTCCAGCGGCGACGTCGATGTCACGAGCATCCCGGCGCTGCTGACGCTCACTGGCGCCATGGCCGCTGAAGTCGTGGCCACAGCCGCGCTGCGCAGCGTCCGCCTCGCGCAATCGCTGGCCGATGTGCCCTCAGTCGGCGACTGGCGCGCCCAAGGTGAGACCTAGGCGCAGCGCTTCCCGTTTGAATCGGCGAGCTGCTGTAGCCTCCACGCATGACCGAACGACCACTCGTGCTGGCGACCAACGACGACGGCGTCGATGCCCCCGGTCTCTGGCATCTCGCCGAAGCGGTCAATCAATTCGCCGACGTGATCGTCGTCGCGCCCGCCTTCAATCAATCGGGCATGTCAGCTGCGTTCACGCTGCGTCAAGATCTTGAGGCCGAGCAGGCGCACTCGCCGCTGCCAGGCGTCGATGCCTGGCAAGTCAACGGCACGCCGACCGACGCCGTCGTCCACGGTCTGCGGCACGTGGCGACGCGCCGCGTCAAGATGATCGTCTCCGGCGTCAACCCCGGCCCGAACGTCGGCCGCGAGATTCTCCACTCCGGCACCGTGATGTCGGCGATGCAGGGATATCTGCGCGGACTGCCCAGCGTCGCCGCCTCGCTCGCCTCGTTCGATGAAGACCACCTCGGCGACGCCGCCGTCGTCGCTGCCCGCATCGCGCGACGACTGCTCGACAGCGGACAGGTGCAGTTCCTCAACGTCAACGCTCCCGACCTGCCGCTTGGTCAGTTGCAGGGCGTCCGCGTCGCCGCCATGGCTGACCTGTCGGTATCGCGCGTCATCGATCTGGTCGACGACCGCGGCGCGACGAGGCGCAAGCTTGAGATGAAGCCGGGCGTCGACGTCGCCGATGACTCCGATGTCGCCGCGATCATGGCCGGCATGGTCGCTGTGACGCCGCTGCACAACGATCTGACCATGCACAGCGCACTCTCAGACGCGGCGCTGCTGATCGGCGATACGAACGAGCTGACCAGCTGAGTGTTAAGCTGAGGCTCCGACATAACAGCCGTGATCGCTCAGGAGCTCGAGCATGGCCGGCCATTCCAAGTGGGCTCAGATCAAGCGCAAGAAAGGCGTCACCGACGCCAAGCGCGGACAGCTGTTCACCAAACTAGGTCGCGAGATTGTCGTCGCCGCCCGCGCCGGCGGACCGAAACTTGAGGAAAACTCCGCCCTGCGACTCGCCGTCGACCGCGCCCGCTCGGCCAACATGCCCAACGCCAACATCCAACGCGCCATCGATCGCGCGACCGGCGGCGCCGATGGCGCGCAGCTGGAGGAGATTCGCTACGAGGCCTACGGTCCGGGCGGAGCGGCGCTCTTGATCGACTCGTTGACGGACAATCGCAATCGCACGGTCTCGGAAGTGCGAGCCACTTTGACCCGCGCCGGGACCAGCATGGCCGAGTCAGGCGCCGTGGCCTGGCTGTTCGAACAGAAGGGCGTCATTGCCGTTGATGTCGATGCGCAGACTGACGCCGACGACATCATGCTCGCCGCGATCGACGGCGGCGCAGAGGATGTCGCGATCGACGAAGGGCTCGTCGAAGTGGTTACGGCGCCGGCCGACCTCGAATCGGCGCGCAGCGCCGTCGAAGATGCGGGCGCGCCGATCGCATCGGCCGAAGTCGTCATGCGCGCGACCAATACTGTCCCCGTTGACACGGACCAGGCGGCGAAACTGCTGCGTCTGATCGACTCGCTCGAAGACCTCGACGACGTCCAGCGCGTATTCACCAACGCCGACTTCCCGGACGCCGCGCTCGTTGAGGCGTAGGCGCTCGACGTGACGCGCATCCTTGGCATCGACCCAGGTCTGACTGCGACCGGTTGGGGACTCCTGATCGTCCACGCGAGCGGCGGCGTCGAGCTCCGTTGGGGCGCGATTCGCACTGGTCCCGATGATCTCTCCAGGCGCCTGCACGAAATCAACTGGCGCGTCGAAGCGTTGATCGAGCGTCACCGGCCCGACGCGGTCGCCATTGAGCGCCCCTTCAATCACAAGAACGTCAAGACCGCCGTGATGCTCGGTCAAGCGCAAGCCGCGGCGATCATCGCCGCCGCGGCCGCAGGGGTACCAGTCAGCGAATACCCGCCGCGGCGAGTCAAGGAAGCGGTCGCCGGGCTTGGCTCGGCCGACAAGGCGGCGGTCAAGCAGGCGCTGATCTCACGCCTCGGGCTCGGACAGCTCGACGCCTCTGCCGACGCCGCTGATGCGCTCGCCGTCGCCTACTGCCATCATCTGATGTCGCCCACGATCGGCTCCGCGCAGTCGATGCCAGCCGTGGAGACGAGATGATCTCGAGAATCCGCGGGCGCGCGATCGCCTGGCATGACGACAGCCAAAGCGTCGAGGTCGACACCGGTTCCGAAGTTGGCGGGCTCGTGTACGAGGTCAGGCTGCCGACCGCCGTCTGGTTGGCGCTCGAACCCCTGCGACCCGACGTCCTCGACCTGTACACCCACTATCACGTACCCGACCGCGCGCCGGTCCCCGTGCTGATCGGCTTTCGGCGCGAAACCGAGCGCGACTTCTTCCGCAAACTGATGGGCGTCCCGCAGATGGGCGTCGCCAAGGCGCAACAGGCGCTAGCCGCGTCAGTCTCGACCATCGCTCAGGCGATCGAGGCCGAGGATCGCCGCACGCTGATGCAGTTGCCCGGCATCGGCGCGCGTCAGGCCGACCGCATGATCGCTGACCTCAAGGGCAAAGTCGTCGAGGAGGCGCTCCTGGTCGATGAGGGATTCGACGCCAAAGCGCAGCGTCAGCCGCGTCCCGGCGAAGATGTCGCGGACGACGCCAGCGAGGCGCTCATCGGACTCGGCTACACGCGGCGCGACGCGGACCGCTGGATCGCCGCCGTGCTCAGCGCGCCCGACCTGCCGGCGCCGCAGACGACCGAGGATCTGCTGCGCGCCGTGCTCGAACACATCGGAACGAATCCGTAGACCGAGGGAACCGAGCATTGCAGGCGATCCGAACGGTGCGAGCGAATCTGGATAAGCTCTGAGCCATGACCACCATCTCCGCGCCATCGAGCGCCGCTCGACCGTTCGAGCTCAGCGCCGACTATCAACCAACCGGCGATCAGCCGTATGCGATCGATCGGCTGATCGAAGGACTCGAAGCGGGCCATCGCGCTCAAACGTTGCTCGGCGTGACCGGCTCGGGCAAGACCTTCACGATGGCCAACGTCGTCGCTCGTCTGAATCGTCCGACGCTCGTCCTCGCGCACAACAAGACGCTCGCCGCTCAACTCTGCACCGAGTTCCGCGACTTCTTCCCCAACAACGCCGTCGAGTACTTCGTCTCCTACTACGACTACTACCAACCCGAGGCGTACATCCCACGCTCCGATACGTACATCGCCAAAGAGTCCGACATCAACGACGAGATTGACAAACTCCGCCACGCGGCCACGCGCGCGTTGTTCGAGCGTCGAGATGTATTGATCGTCGCTTCGGTGTCATGCATCTACGGCCTGGGCGAGCCCGAGGACTACCAAGGAATGGTGCTCAGTCTCGAGCAGGGCAAGCCGTACTCCCGCAACCTCATTCTGCGACGATTGGTCGATCAACAGTACGAACGCGACGAACTGACTCTGAGCCGCGGCAAGTTCCGCATTCGCGGCGACACGCTAACCATCCATCCCTCGTACGAGGACCTTGCCGTGCGCGTACAGTTCTGGGACGACGAAGTGGAACGAATCGTCGAACTCGACCCGCTCACCGGCGAGATTCTCGCTGAGCGCGACCGCGTTGACATCTACCCGGCCAAGCACTTCGTCACCACCGATGAGCGTATGGCCGCAGCCGTCGCCGACATCGAAGCCGAGTTACAACAACGACTCGAAGAACTGCGTCGCGAGGATCGAATCCTCGAAGCCGCGCGACTCGAAGAACGCACTCGCTACGACCTCGAAACGTTGCGCGAGACTGGCTACTGTCCCGGCATCGAGAACTACTCCCGCCACCTCGCGCGCCGCGCCGCCGGCTCTACGCCCTGGACGCTGCTCGATTACTTCCCCGAAGACTGGCTGTTGTTTATCGACGAGTCGCACATGACCGTGCCGCAAGTGCGCGGCATGTATGGCGGCGACACGTCGCGCAAGCAGACGCTCGTCGACTTCGGCTTTCGCCTGCCGTCGGCGATCGACAATCGACCGCTCAACATCGACGAGTTCGAGCGACACATCAATCAGGTCGTGTTCGTATCTGCCACGCCGGCGGCGTACGAACGCAATCACTCCGAACAGATCGTCGAGCAGCTGATTCGACCCACGGGTTTGCTCGATCCTGACGTCGAGGTCAGAGCCACCGACGGTCAGATCGACGACCTCGTCAGCGAGATCCGGACTCGCGCCGAACGCGGCGAGCGAACGCTGGTCACGACGCTGACCAAGAAGATGGCCGAAGATCTCGCCGACTACCTGCGCGAGGTCGGCATCCGCACCTACTATCTGCACTCCGAGCAAGATGCGTTCCAGCGTGTCGAAGTGCTTCGAGACCTGCGCCTGGGCGTGTTCGACTGCCTGGTCGGCATCAACCTCCTGCGAGAGGGGCTCGACCTGCCTGAGGTCTCGCTCGTCGCCGTGCTCGACGCGGACAAAGAGGGATACCTGCGCAACGAGAGCTCAATGGTGCAGACCATCGGTCGCGCGGCCCGACACGTCAACGCGCACGCGATCCTCTACGCCGATCGCGTCACCGACTCCATGCAACGCGCCATCGAAGAGACGCATCGTCGTCGTACGGCGCAGCACGAGTACAACGTTAGCCATCAGATCACGCCAGTCGGCATCACCAAAGAGATTCGCGACATCGCCGCCGACGTCGCCAATCAGGTGCGCGACGAGTTTGAGCTACAAGCCGTCGCTGAAGACCAACCCGGTTATCGCGCCGAGTCGGGCGCGACGATACCCGACGACATGACGCCCGATCAGATCGCGCGCATGATCACCGAGCTCGAGTCGCGTATGAAGCAGGCGGCGCGAGACCTCGAGTTCGAAAAAGCGGCCGCTCTGCGAGATCAGATCATCGAACTGCGTCGCGATCAACTCGCAGCCGGCGAGGATCTGCAGCAATGGAGCGATCAGGCCTATGGCCGACGCCGCCGGCCGCTCAAACGACGCGAGCCTGTGTCACGCCAACGTTAACCGCGCAATCTCGTGGATGGACGCTTTGCCGCCTTGGTCGTGGCTTGATACCGTCAACCCGATGCCCCCACGTCAGCGCTGTGATACTGCCGCGCGCTCGTCGTGGCGGGCCTGTTGAGAGCGTGCACTGGTGGCTGCAGGTAGCGAATCGGAACGCTGGCGACAATCTAGTGTCGATGCCCCGCCGTCTTGGCTGGGTGATCGATCCGAAGCCGACGAGCCGCGCGCCTGCGCATTCTGCGGAGAAGTGCCTCCGCCGGCGTCGTCGTTTTGTCCCAACTGCGGACGCGCCGTCACCGCCGCCCTGCTGCCGCAGCAGGGCGAGTCACTGACGATTCTCTTCACCGACATCGAGGACTCCACGCATTTGACCGAGCGACTCGGCGACCGCGCCTGGGAATCGATCATCGACGATCACAACGACATCGTGCGTGAGCAGTTGCATCGTCACGCCGGATTCGAGGTCAAGCTCACTGGCGATGGGTTTCTGATCGCCTTCGCCGATGGCATGAACGCCTTGCGCTGCGCTGCGCGCGTGCAGGACGAAGTGACCCAGCTGAGCGAGCATCGCGGCGCGACCTGGCCGGTCAGCCTGCGAATGGGAGTCCACCGCGGCGACGTGATCCTCAGGCCCGGCGGCGACATCCTCGGCCGCACCGTCAACATGGCGGCGCGCATCATGGCCAAGGGCCGCGGCGGCTCGATCGTCGTCTCGCAGGCGCTGCGCGACGAAGTCGCGCGACAAATCGGCGCAGAGTTCTGGGTCAACATGGGCTCGCGGCGAATCCGCGGCCTCGACCGCCGCGAGCGCATGTATCTCTTTCGCTGGCAAGAGTTCCTCGATTGGGAGTCCGGCGCTCCACGCCCGACCAAGCAGTCGATAGCAGCCCCCAACGACGGCGCAGACGTACCGGAGTCGGCAGTGAGCGAGCCCAGCCCAGCCGCCGTCGACGCCTGAGCTCTACGACTCAGCGTCGCTCGAGCTCAACACGCGTCGGGATTGCCCCCCGTCCGACTGCTCGACCACGCCGGTCTGCTCCAACTGCTCGATCAGCCGCTCGGCCCGAGGTCGCCCGACTCGCAGGCGGCGCTGCAATAGCGTCGCCGATACGCGCTCGTACTCGCGAGCGAGCGCCGTCGCTTCGGCCAGCCGGCTGTCGAGTTCAGCCTGTGGCTCAGGCGCAACTTCAGGCGGCGCCTCGACCACGATGTCAGGCGCCTCGTCTGTTCCATCCGACTGCAACGCCGTCTCCAGCGTCGATGTGAGTGTTCGCAAATCGGCCTGCGCCGCGCGAGCCTCGATCTCCGCCGCCGCCTGCGATGAGGTCTCGGAGAGTTCCTCCAGCGTCTCATCGAGCGATCCGCGCCGCGTCTCGCCCTGATCCGGCGCCGACCACGACTCCAACAGCCGCTCAATCTCCGCGTCCGACACGAATGCGCCTTGCACGCGTCGAGGCTTGATCGTGTCCGACGACATCAGCAGCATGTCGCCGCGTCCCATCAGTTTTTCCGCGCCGGCCCGATCCATAATCACCCGCGCATCGGTCTGCGACGTCGTCGCAAACGCGATCCTCGTCGGGAAGTTGGCCTTGATCAGTCCCGTTACGACGTCAACCGATGGGCGCTGCGTCGCGACGACGAGGTGAATCCCCACCGCGCGCGCGAGCTGCGCGAGTCGGACCAGCTGACTCTCGACCTCGGCCGCGGCGGCCATCATCATGTCGGCCAGTTCGTCGAGCACCACGACCCAGTAAGGCATCCGCTTGTCGATCGTCGGCAACGCGTTGTAGGCGACGATGTTGCGCGCCTTGAACGATTCCAGTCGTCGATAGCGACGCTCCATCTCAGCGACGACGACGCCGAGCACCGAGACCACTTCTTCAGGCTCGGTCACCACGTGCGAGAAGGCCAGATGCGGCGCTGCGCCGTAGTTGGTCAGCTCGACCCGCTTCGGATCGACCAGAATCAATCGCACCTCTTCTGGAGACTTCTGCATCAGCAACGAAGAGATGATCGTATTGATGCAGACCGACTTGCCCGACCCGGTCGCGCCGGCGATCAGCACGTGCGGCATCCGCGTCAGATCGGTGATCACCGGATTACCGCGGACATCTCGACCCAGCGCGATCGGCAAACCGCCCTCTTCCGCCATACGGCGAAACTCGTCCGACTCGATCAAGCCGCGCAGCGCGACGATTCGCGTGTCGCTGTTAGGCACTTCGATGCCAACGATTGGCTGTCCCGGGACTGGCGCCTCAACGCGGATCGAGGGCGCAGACAAGGCGAGCGCCAGATCGTCGGCGAGCCTCGTGATCCGATTGACCCGCACGCGCGTGCGCGAGACTTCCTCGGTGCGAAACTGCTGCTGACCTTGCTCGTCAATGATGGGCGCGCCTGACTCATCCCTGAGCGCTACCTGTCGAGTCTTCACTTCCCACCCAGGCTCGACGCCAAACTGGGTAATCGCCGGGCCCTCGTTGATCTGAGTGACGCTTGCGTCGACGCCGAACGAAGCGAGCGTGTCGACGATGATCTGCGCCTGCTCTCCCGCGCCCGAGCGCAATGTCGCGGCCGGGTCTTCGTCGAGCAGCTCGATCGGCGGGAGACGCCAGCCGTCGGCGGCCGTCCGCTCGAGCGTGCGCAGCGTCGGCTGATACGGCAGATCCGGTTCCGCCGAGTCGTCGTCGGCTTCGTTCGCGGAATCGTCCGCAGGATGCTCTGGTTCCGCCTCAGCCAGCGGCGGCCAGGGCGGATCCAGATTGTGATCGGAAGCGGACGCCTGTGTATTGGGGGCATTGGGCGCGGCCGGCGGCTCAAACTGCCTGGACGGCGCGGAGTCGGCGCGCCGCGCCGCGCGTCGGTTGTCGATAGCTTCGAGCAATGCGTTGCGCAGCTCGCGCGCGATCCACCGCAGCATCGCCCAGATCATCAGCAACAGCGCGACCAACATGCGGCCCAGTCCCCGCAACGCTGCGGCGAGCGCGCCCGGACCCTTCGCCTTGATCTCGCGGGCGATCGCCCGCGCCGCCTCAGCGATCGCCTTGCCGATGTGGATCACGATCTTCCGAGCCGTCGACGGAGCGATCAAGGCGAACGCCGCCAGGAGTCCGACGATGATCACGCCCCAGCCGATCGGTGAGTTCAGCCAACCGCCGATCCGACCGCCTGCGCCGAACTCGGACAGCGACACGCCGCCCAGAGACGCATCGGTCGAGAACACGCCGGCAATGCCCCAAATCGCCACAGCCGCGAGCGTCACACCGATCGAGATACGCAACACTCGTCGGTCGCGTCGGAACGACGCGCGGAGTCGCTCAATCGCGAGCAGCACCCCGAACAGCGCCACCAGCGCCGCCAGCAGATACGCTCCGCCGCCAAACAATCGAATCACCTCGGCGCGTTGATCGCCCAGAGGCAACGACGAGATCGTCACCCAGGCCGCGAATGCGGCCGCCAATGCGACGATCAGGCAACCGACGCTGAACCGTCGATGTTCAGCCAGCCACAATGACACACGATCGGGCAAGGCCCGGTTTGACCGTCGCGCACTCATACGCTTCGCCTCGGATCGGTTCGTCGTCCCCTTGCGCAGGTCAGGCGCCGCTTAGCGAGCCGCGCGTTAGACCTGTACCGCCACCACTATCACCATAGGGCGTTGACGAGTCTCTCGGCGCAGATAGGCCGAGACTTCCTGCTGCACCTGACGCTCGCGCTTCTCCCACGGGACCGGCTTGGACGAGTTGGCTCGCGACTCAAGCGTCTCCCGCGCAACCCGCGCAGCGCCCGCTCGGAGGTCGGACGCGGCGTGAATCTCCGCGAATCCGCGTGACGACACCTCAATCTCGCCCGATAACTCGCCGGTCTCTTCGTCGATCGGCACGGCGACCAACAGAAATCCATCGCCCGCCAGCTTCTGCCGATCGCGGATGATCGCGCGGTCGACGCCGCCGACGTTCATGCCGTCGATGTAGACGTACTCCGCCGGGATCTGGTCCACGACGGCCGAATGCTCGCGATTGAGTTCCAACACGTCGCCATCGAGCAATACGTACCGCTCCTCGTCGGGAACGCCCATCGCCTCGGCCAGCCTCGCGTGCAGGAC
The DNA here is from genome assembly GCA_965221705.1 of Dehalococcoidia bacterium. Lineage (GTDB taxonomy): Bacteria > Chloroflexota > Dehalococcoidia > Bin125 > Bin125 > Bin125. The sequence continues at coordinate 1,109,452 of OZ244908.1, read as the reverse complement.
CAAATGACGATACTCACCGTGAATCGGCAGGAAGGCGCGCGGTTCGGTCAGCGAGAGCACGGTCTTCAGCTCTTCTTGAGCCGCATGGCCGCGCACGTGAACCTCATCATGCCCCGAAGTGACCGAGAGCACATCGACGCCGCGTCGATACAGGTTGTTGATCGTGTCGTTGACAGCCGACTCGTTGCCGGGAATCGGCGAGGACGACAGCACGACAGTATCCCCCGGTTTGAGCGTCACATCGCGGTGCGACCCGGTCGCCATTCGCGAAAGCGCGGCCATCGGTTCGCCCTGCGCGCCCGTGCAGATGATCACCGTGTTTTCATCGTGCGCCGAGCCCAGATTCGTGATCGGACGCAAGCGTCGATCGTCGGTGCGCACATAGCCGAGTTCGCGCGACATCTCGATGTTCTTCTCCATCGATCGCCCGGTCGCGAAGACCACGCGGTCCGACTCCTCAGCCGCGTCGATGATCTGTTGGATCCGAGCAATCTGCGACGCGAACGTGGCGATGATGATCCGTCCTGGAGCAGTCAGCAGTATCTGCTCGAGCGCCTCGCCGACGACGGTCTCCGACGGGGTCACGCCAGCCTTGTCGGCATACGTGGAGTCCGAGCAGAGCAGCCGCACCCCTTCCTCTCCCAGCGCGGCGAGACGCTGCAGATCGGTGGGATCGGACATCACTGGCGTGTGGTCAATCTTGAAGTCGCCGGTGTGTACGACCAGACCAGCCGGAGTGCGCAGCGCGATGCCGAAGGAGTCAGGGATCGAGTGTGCGACGGGAAAGAACTCCGCCGAGATGCTGCCGAAGTCAAACACCGAGCCAGCCCGCGCCTCGAACATCTGCGCATCAAGAATGCCCGACTCCTCCAAACGCCAGCGAATCAGTCCAAGCGCGAGCGCCGCGCCGTAGATCGGCGCCTGTAGCTGCGGCAACAGAAACCGCAGCGCGCCGATGTGATCCTCGTGCCCATGCGTGATCAGAAAGCCGCGCAGCTTATCGCGACGCTCAAGCACGTACGCGGCGTCGGGAATGATGTAATCGACGCCGTGCATGCCGTCCGACGGAAACAACAGTCCCGCGTCTACGATGACGAGGTCGTCGGCCGTCTCGTAGACCATCATGTTCCGCCCGATCTCGCCCAATCCACCCAACGGCACAACCCGCAGCACGCCCTCGCCAACCTCGGACAGTTCAGCCACAGTTCCCTCTATCTGTTGGTTTCAGAGCGTTGTGTCTGTCGATCTGATCGTCACAGCAACGAGCGCTGCGCATCGTCGTCCGCATCGGCGTGGTCGTGGCTGTGTCCGAGCTGCCGCGCGGGCGCGTCGGGTCGTTCAGCCTGAGCGAGCAGTTGCGGAATCAAGGCGAAGTCCTCGCTCATGGTCGAGCGCAGGTTGGAGTTCCGCAGCGCCGCCGCTGGGTGATAGACCGGTAACACCAGCCACGGACCCGCCTGGTACGGCTGTCCCCGGGTCTCGCCCATCTTGGCCGACGGCAGGAAGTACTGCGTTGCGAACAGACCCAACAGCACGATCAGTTTCGGTCGGATGCCCTCTATCTGCTCGCGCAGATAGACCTCGCAACATCCGATCTCCTCTGGCAGCGGGTCGCGGTTGTCCGGCGGCCGACACTTGACCACGTTCGCCACAAAGACCTCAGGTCGACTGAAGCCAATCTCGCCAAGCAGCTCATCCAACAGCTGGCCCGCTCGACCGACGAACGGTCGACCCTGGATGTCCTCGTTGGCGCCGGGCGCCTCGCCGATGAACATCAACTCGGCGTTCGGGTCGCCGTCGCCAGGAACGGTCTGCGTGCGGCCCTCGTGCAGCTGACACGCCGTGCAGCCGGCGATCTTGGCATTCAACAGGTCGACTACTTGTTGATCCACGGACTCAGTCTACGACCAGACTCTCACCGTCACGACGCCGCATGACCCTCCGCGGGATCGTCGTCGAGGTCCGACTCGATCACCGGGATCACGGTGCGGTTCTCGACCAGCCGCACGAGCGCGACGCCGAGGACGTACAGGCCCAGCGTCGGCACAGCGACAAACGTCTGCGTGACCGGATCGATCGACGGCGTGATCAACGCCGCCAGCAGGAAGGCGCCGATGATCGCCCAGCGCCACATGCCGAGCAGTCGTTTCGATGTGACCAGCCCAATCGCGCCCAGCCCCATCAGGAAGAGCGGCAGCTCAAACACGATCCCTGTCCAGATCACGAACCGCGTCAGCATGTCGACGTAGTTGTTAATCCGCACCTGCGGGTCTGCAATCTCCTGTCCAAAGTTGAGCAGGAAGTTGAGCGCCGGCGGCCAGCCGATAAAGAACGCAAACGCTCCGCCGCAGGCAAACGCGATTGTGGCCAGGCCGACAATCGGCATCACCCACTTTTGCTCGGCGCGAGTCAGCCCGGGATGGATGAACGCGTATATCTGATAGACGATCACTGGCATCGCGCCGGCCAAGCCAAGCATCAAGGAAATCTTGATGTACGCGCCGATGAATCCCAGAAGCTCCGTGTAGATCGGTCTGAAGTCGGGCAACGCCTCGCGGCCGGGCTCGAGCAGATAGTCGAGAATCGTCGAGGCGAAGACGAGTGTGACGACGGTCGTCAGCACCAACGTCAACACCGAGACCGTCAGACGCTGGCGAATCTCGTTGAGATGCTCGCCCAGCGTCAGCTCGCCGCCCTCGGATTGGTCGGGCGGCTCGCCTGTCGGCGGACCCGGCGGCAATCCAGGAGGCGAATCGTCGCCTTCCGGCCCGCCCTCGTCGATAACGACGTCCAACTCATCCAGCTCGTCAGGCTGCGGCAGGTCAGAGGGCGACGACGCCGGTTGCGTAGCCATCAGCGAACCGCCCAACGGATTCGAGGAGATGCGGCCGCCATCACGCTACTGAGCTCCATGCCCGCTGCGATTGGGCCCGCTGCGATTGGGCTCGCTGCGATTGGGTTCGCCCTGATCGAGTTCCCGGCGACGACGGTTGAGCGAGATCACGTTCGACGGACGTGCAGGCTCCGCCGATTCAGCGTCAGTCGAACCATCTTCCGAGTTGGACGCCGCACTGGCGGCGCGTCTCGGTCTGACCACGGGACGCCGCCGCACGCGCCGCGTCGCGCGCGTCTCGGCCGACTGCGACTCAGATGCAGCGTTGGACGGCGATGTCGATGCTGCAAGTTCGACGCCTTCAACCCCGCCGTCGCGGGCCGCCTCGATCGCCTCTTCAGTCATCGTCTCAGCATCGCGGACCGCCCCGCGCACATCAGCCTCGGCCTGCACCAGGTCAGCGCGGATGTCGGAGTCGATCTGCTGCAGCTCGAAGCGCTGCTCGATCAGCTCCTCACGCACTTCTTCGAAGTCAGTCAGATACTCATCGCGAAAGTCGCGCGCGTACTCGCGCAGCTCGCGAATCGCCCGTCCAAACTGTCCCGCGATCTCGGGTAGCTTGCCCGGCCCGAAGATCACGGCCGCGAGCAGCAAGACGACGAGGATCTCTGGGATGCCGACGCCGAAGATGTTCATCGGCAGTCAGCGTACCTGATGACGCATCCTCCGCCGCGTAGGGCCGGAGGGCGACTCGTCACATATCGCCTACTGGCAAATGGATGGCTACTCGTCGGCGACGCCTTTGCCGACCAGGAAGTCGATCGCATCCTGCACGGTGCCGATGCCTTCGGCGTCTTCGTCTGAGATCTCCAGGTCTGGCACTTCGTCGCGGAACTCATCTTCAAACGACATGATCAGCTCGACCAGGTCGAGCGAGTCGGCGCCCAGGTCGTCCACGAACGACGCTTCAGGCTTGACGTCATCCGGGTCAGCCGAGAGCTGGTCGACGATGATGTCCTTGATTCGATCAAACAGGGCCATGCTGCCTACCTCCGACTACTCCGCAGTCCCAGCCTGCAGACGGTTCCGTGAGACCGTGCCCAAGACGCCGCTGACGAATCGCCGACTGCCATCGTCGCCGAACCGTTTGGCCAGGTTCACCGCGTGTCGAACCGCGGTGTTCGGGCGTACCGAGCCATTATCGAAGAGCATCTCATACAACGCAATCCGCAACACCGTCAGGTCGACCAATGCCATCTGTTCCAGAGGCAACCGATCGGCGAGCTCATCAATCAACGCGTCAAGCTCACGGCGCCGCTCGACAACCCCGTCCACGAGCTGCGCGGCACGCGATGCATTGTCCTCTGACATCGCAATCGCCGCTTCGGATCGGCGCAATGCGGCGTCTGGCGAGATCGAGCTGAACTCGGACTCGAACAACGCGCAGAACGCGCGCACCCTCGCGTTGTCCTCGGCGTCGGGACGAATCCGCGCGCTACCCGCCAATGCTCTCCCGATCGTTCAGGTTGACCAGCGTCGGCGCTTCGGGCAGCTTGAGCGGTCGCAGCGTCGTTCGCACGAGTCCGGTCAAGACCTTGCCCGGCCCCATCTCCACGTAACGCTGCACGCCCATCTCACTCATACGCAACACGGTGTCGCGCCAGCGCACTGGTCGACGAATCTGCGCCGTCAGATCGGCTCGAATCTGTTCGGCGGTCGTCAGCGGCGCAGCCTCGACGTTGCCGATCACAGGAGTCGTTGGATCGAAGATCTCCGCTTCGGCGATCAACGGCGCCATCGCCTCGGATGCCGGTGTCATCAGCGACGTGTGAAACGCGCCGCCGACGTTGAGCATCACCACGCGCCGCGCGCCGCGCTCTTCAGCCAGCGCCGCCGCGCGCTCAACGGCCGGTACTTCGCCGCCGATCACGATCTGGCCGGTCGCGTTCAGATTGCAGACCTCGGCGCCCGCCTCTTGGCAGAGCGCTTCGACGTCCTCCTCCTCCATGCCTAACACCGCGGCCAACGTGCCCGGGTTCTGCTCGCCCGCCTGCTGCATCAGCTCACCGCGTTTGCCGACCAGGCGGACTGCCTCGTTGACGCTCAAGGCGCCGGCCGCGACCAGCGCCGAGTACTCGCCCATGCTGTGTCCAGCTGTGCAGACCGGCGCGTCGGACAGCGCCTCGTGTCCAACGGCCGTCGCCACGCTCCAGGCCGCGAGCGAGGCGACCAGGATCGCCGGCTGCGTGTTGACCGTCTCGCGCAGCGTCTCGTCGGGACCGTCGAAGATGATCGACGACAACGACCGACCCAGCGCCTCGTCCGCCTCATCAAACACGGCCCGCGCCTCGGCGAACCCGTCGTACAGGTCGCGGCCCATGCCGACCTCTTGCGCGCCCTGACCGGGAAACAGCCAGGCGGTCGCGAGCTCGGCCACCGCTACACCTCCAGATCGATCACATTGCGCCCGCGATAGCTGCCGCACGCCCAACAGATGCGATGCGCCTGATGGATCTCGTTGCAGTCGGGACAGGTGACCAGCTTCGGACGTCGCACGCTGTGGTGCTGTCGACGAAGTCGTTGGCGGGTTTTGGCGTACTTGCGCTTTGGTAGCGGTGGCATCGTCTCAGTCTCCCTCGGATTCCATCTGCAACGCCGCGAGCGCCGCCCAGCGGGCGTCGATCGGAGCGTCGTTCGTCGAGTCGGTCTCCAACCCCGGACAGTCCGCCGCGCAGCGTGGACTCATCGGTCGTTCCATCTCTACATATTGTCGCACGGCCTCCGACAAGTCGATCTGGCCGTCGACGACAGCGAAGCCTACGCGCTCGGCAGGCGGCTCAACAGCGACGCCCGACCAGGCGTCGACCGCGGGCCAGAACTCCTCGTCAAACGTCAACGACAGCTCCAGCTCAACCGGCGCCAGACAGCCGCCGCAGGCATCGACGACCGATGTGCGCATGGCCGCCGTCGCCAGCACTGATTGATCAGTGCGCAGCAGACGCAGCGAGCCGCTCACGTCCGACTCGAGGCCGGCGCCGCCCCGCGCATCGACTTCGTAGCGCCGCAGCGCGCCGATCGGCTCCTGCAGCAGCGTCGAGACGTTGATCACCAGTGAAGTGGTGCGACGGATCGGCGCATCCGCGCCGCCGATTTCGGCAGTCATTGTGCCGCCAGCCTATCAGCGACGTCGCGCGACCGCGCGCGGCGTCGCTCCTGCGTCATGCCATGTTGGCTATCACAGTCGACAGGCATACACTCAATCGAACAGTCCTCTGACCTCCGACCTCGCACCGCCTGTTGCGCACTGGCCTCTGGCAAGGAAGACGAACCGTCGCCATGGATCTCGAAGGCATGCAACAGCTACAAGAGATAGATATCCAGCGCGACCAGGCCAACCGCGATCTCCAGTCTGTCCTCGATCAGATCGTCGATCCGCCCTTCATCAATCAACTCGAAGAAGAGATCGCCGCGCAAGACGAAGCGGCGCGCCTCGCCGACCAGGCGCTGCGCGAGGCGTCCGCCATCGTACAGACGGCCGAGCGGCGAATTGAACTCACCGATCAACGGCTCTACTCCGGCTCGATCACTGACCATCGCACGCTCGAAGAACTGCAGCGCGATCTGTACGGTCAACGACAGCAGTTGCCGTCCCTCGCCGAGGCCGAGACCCGCGCCCGATACGACTCGGAACAGGCCCACGAAGCCGGCGCCTGGCTGCAGCGACTGCGAAGCGGCGCGCTTGAGGTATGGAACGCGCGACAGGCTGAGCTCGATGTCGAGCGGCGAGCCGCCCAGGAGCGAGTCGACGAGTTCTCACGTCAGATCGAGCTCCTGCGAGACAAGCTCGCATCTGACGACCTCGACACATACGACCAGTACCGCCGACGCCGTCCTCGCGTGGTCGCCAGCGTCGCTGGCGGAGTCTGCGCCGGCTGCCGCCTCACCTTGCCGACGATCGTCGTGACCCGCGCCAGGCGCGGAACTCGCGCCGTCGAGTGTCCATCATGTGGATGCTTGCTGCGCGTCGCCTAGTCCCGCTCGGCACGACCGCATAGCATCAGCTTGTGCGCGCGATCGGATACCTCAGTCAGTCCCACCAGCACTCGTCTCGGCCAGCCGACGCAGGCGCGTCGCCGTCGCTGGTGGAACAAAACGCCAGCTTCCTCGCCTACTGTCAAGAACGCGGCTACGAGCCGACGGCGACATTCCTCGACTCCGACACGTCGCGAGTTCGCGAGCGGCCGGGCCTGACCCAACTGCTTCGACACCTGAACGAGGCCTCGCGAGGATTCACCTTCGTCGTCAGCCAGAGCTTCGCCCATCTCGGCGACGACGCCACACAGGCGGTCAGGACCGCCATGCAGCTGAGAGCGCGCGGCGTCCAGCTCGTGTCCCTCGACGAAGGACTCATCGACGAGTCCTCGCTGATTGAACTCTGGCGACTGCGCCATGATGCCGACGACGACGCGGTGCTCCGTCGCGAGCGCCTGCTCGAACGCGCCAGACTCGGACTCGCGATCGGCCGCCCGCCCTATGGCTATCGAGTCGGCGACGACGATCGCTACGCAATTGACGACGAAGAAGCGAAGGTCGTGCGGCGTATCTTCTCGCTCTGTCTGCGCGACGGCCTCGGCATCAGACGGATCGCGCAACGACTCAACGAGGAGGGCTATCGCACACGCCGAGGCGGAAACTGGAGCATGGTCACGATTCGCGACCTGCTGCGCAATCCGGTCTACGTCGGGCGATACGACAAACTCGGCGTCAGCGTCGAGGGCAATCACGACGCGATCATCTCCGAGCCCGACTTCCGCGCGGCTGGGCAAGTCATGGACCAGCGCCGCACTGCGACCGGCGAGAGCCATCCCTCCGACTTTCTTCTCGCCGGACTCGTCTTGTGCGGCGAGGATCACACGCGCATGATCGGCGTCACGCGTCGACAGCAACGGCGCAAGGCGAGCGGAGAGACCGTTGCGGCGAGCTATCGCTACTACCAGTCCGAGGCGCGCACCAATCAGTCGGTCGGCGCGTATCACACGCGCCGCGCCGACGAGCTCGAAGCCGAAGTGCTCGCCCACATCCGCGGAGAACGACAGGGCGGCGCAGTCGCCGTACTCGATATCGGTCGCGACGAGACGGCGCTCGCCGCCGAAACCGCCGTCGCAGTCTCGACCGCCGAAGCCCGACTGCGCGCGATCGATCGCAAACTCGCGCAACTGCTCGATGACGCATCGACCGGTGATCCGGCGCAGAGCGGCTTGAGTGAACTCGGCGCAGAGATTGTCACGGAGTGGGAGTCAGCCAGCGCCAACCTCTCACGCCTCAAGAGTCGCGCGCTCGCCCACGAGCAGGAATCTGAACGGCGTCGGCGTCGTGAGCAACGGCTGCAGCGAGTCCGCGACGACTGGACCGATCTGACGTTCGCCCAACAGCGCGACCTGATCGAGCAGCTCGTCGAACGCGTCGTCGTCTTCGATGACTCCGTTACGACCCAACTCAAAGCCTGAGTACATGCCTGGCCTGACGCCTGACCCGAAGCCTGACCTGATGCCTGACTCAGACAACGCGCGACTGATTGCCTACGCCGATGGCGCCTCACGCGGCAATCCCGGGCCAGCCGCCTATGGAGCCGTGCTCTGCGACGCGAACGGCGTTGAGCTGCGCGCCTGGGGCGAGGCGATTGGCGTCGCGACCAACAACGTCGCCGAGTATCGAGGCGCAATCGCCGCCGTCGAGGCGGCGATCGAGTTTGGCGCACCGCAGCTCGAACTGCGGCTCGACTCCGAGCTGATCGTGCGCCAGCTCGAAGGACGCTACCGAGTGCGTAATCGACAGCTGAAGCCGCTCTTCGATCAACTCTCAGCCCTCACAGACCGCTTCGAACGATTCCAACCCGTGCACGTGCGTCGACGCCTCAACGGTCGCGCCGACGCTCTGGCCAACGACGCGCTCGATCGACGTTGAACCAGCGTGCCCGCGCTACAGTGAATCTCGCCAGGCCGCCGGGCGGTCGCGGCGCGAATCGTTCACGTCGAGCCGCGTCGAGGAAAGTCCGGGCTCCACGGGACAGGGCGCTGGGTAACTCCCAGGCAGGGTGACCTGACGGAAAGCGCACAGAAACACACCGCCTACCCGACGTCGGCGAGCCGACGTCGGCGGCAAGGGTGAGATGGTGCGGTAAGAGCGCACCAGCGGTCGGGTGACCGGCCGGCTGAGCAAGCCCCGCCCGGAGCAAGACCAAATAGGGAGACGATGGCTCGTCCCGAGCCGTCTCCGGGTAGGTCGCTCGAGGCGACGGGTAACCGTCGTCCCAGATGGATGGCCGCCGCCCGACGCGCAACCGTCGGGTACAGAACCCGGCTTACAGGCGGCCTGGCCTCGCCACGCCGGATAAGCCTCGTCACACACGCTAGATCGCAGACGCCCGATGACCCCACCGTCGCTGCCGCCGAAGCCCATTCGAATGCTGTGCGATGCAATCCCTCACCGATTCGCGCACGGCGACGCCGACACCCTCGTCTCAGCGATCCGACAAGACTCTCGACTGATCGAGCCCGGCGACGCCTTCGTCGCTGTGCCCGGCTTCGCCGTGGATGGACACCGCTTTCTCGCCGACGCGCTCGATCGCGGCGCCGCGGCGCTCGTCGTCCAAACCGATCGAACTGCGACCTGGCAGCCGATCGTTGACCGCCGGCCCGACGCCGCGATCATCGTCGTCGACGACTCCCGCGCCGCTCTGCCTCACTTGGCCGCCGCCTCTTGCGACTTCCCTGCCCGCAAGCTCAACGTCGTCGGCGTTACCGGCACCGACGGTAAGTCGACGACCACGTACCTCACCCATGCCATGCTCAACGCGTCAGGCCGACGCTGCGGGCTGATCAACGGCGTCGAGTTTCACGTCGGCGGAGAATGGCGACGCAACGAGACCGGCGAAACCACGCCCGAAGCAGACCTGATTCAGCCGCTGCTCACCGAGATGGTCGCCGCCGGCGACACCGATGTTGTGATCGAAGTCAGTTCACACGCGCTCGAGTTGCACCGCGTCGACCAGATCAACGCGCAAGTCGGCGTCTTCACAGGATTGTCCGACGATCATCTCGACTTCCACGAGACCCGCGAGCGCTATCTGGCCGCCAAGCTGAAGCTGTTTCAGTCGCTCGACTCGCATCCGAGCGGACGCGCCGTCGTTCGCGCCGAAGACGACCAGCTGCAGGCTGTCGTCGAGGCGCATCGACATCCAACAACCATCGTCACGGCGACGCCGGGACTCGAGTCCGAAGTCAGCGTGCTCGCCGGCTCACGCGACGCCCGCGGCGCCGACGTGCGCATCGTCACACCCGCCGGCGCGCTGGGCGCCAGACTGCTGATGCCGGGCGACTACAACCTCGGCAACGCAGCGCTCGCGGCTGGCGCAGCCTGGACGCTAGGCGTCGGACCGGTGGCGATGCAGACGGCGCTCAACGATCTCCGACCGGTGCCAGGACGGATGCAATCGATCGCGGCCGGACAACCGTTCACAGTCATCGTCGACGCCGCCGCGACGGCGCCAGCCCTCGAGCTCGCGCTGCAGACCTTGCGACCGCACGTGAGTGGACGCCTGATTCTGGTCTTCGGCGTCGCCGGCGAACGCGACCCGCAACGCAAGTCCGGCATGGCGGCTGTCGCTGCCTCGCTCGCCGACCACACGATCATCACGAACGAGAATCCACGCTCCGAAGATCCGGTCGAGATGGTCGAGGAGATCGCCCGCCACTTCGACTCGTCCGGCGGTCGGTCGTGTGACAAACGGCCCGACCGGCGCGACGCCATCGAGCGCGCCGTCTCGTTGGCGCGAACTGACGACCTCGTCCTGATCGCAGGCAAGGGCGCCGAACCGACCATGATCTACGCCGATCGCATCGAGCCCTGGGACGATCGCGACGTTGCGCGCTCCGCGATCAACGACTTGCTCCACGACTAGCGCGGCGTCCTATCGCACTAACGCGCGAGCGAATAGCCTCAGGACCAGAGACGTCTCCAATCGACCGGAGCTCAAGCATGGACCACGCTCAGTACCGCGCCCTCGTCGAGGATGATCTGCAGCATTGGGTGCACCCGCTGTTTCACCCCGACTTTCACCAGGAACCGGTCCTTTTCGAACGCGGAGAAGGCGTCTACATCTACGGCGCCGACGGCGCTCGCTACATCGACGGCCTCGCCGCGCTCTGGAATGTCGCCGTTGGACACGGACGCCCGGAACTGGGCGAGGCCGCCAAGGAGCAGATGTCGACGCTCGGCTTCTCCAACTCCTACGAGGGCTACACCAACGAGCCCGCCATTCGCCTGGCCACGAAGGTGGTCGAGCTCGCCTACGACAACATGCAGGCGGTCTACTTCACCAACTCCGGTTCCGAGTCGAACGAGACCAACGTCAAGGCTGCGCGCTTCTACTGGATCCAAAAGGGTCGACCCGAGAAGCAGAAGATCATCACCCGCGTCGAGGCCTACCACGGCAACACGGTCGCCATGACCGCCGCGACCGGGATGCAGGTGTTCAAGCCGCAGTTCGGTCGACCCGTGCCCGACATCGTCAACGCCACCACGCCCAACGCAACGCCGACTGGCGGCGGCCGCATTGACAGCGGCAACCTGATGATCGACAACATCGTCGCCGCCATCGAGCAGGAAGGCCCCGACACCGTCGCCGCCGTCATCGCCGAGCCCGTCCAGGGCGCGGGCGGCGTCTACCCGCCGCCCGAGGACTACTTCCCCAGGTTGCGCGAGGTCTGCGACCGTTATGAAGTGCTGTTGATCTCGGACGAAGTGATCACCGGCTTCGGACGCACCGGCAAGTGGTTCGCGCTCGAACACTTCGACGTCCAGCCCGACATGATGTCAATCGCCAAGGCGATCACGTCGGGATACGTGCCTATGGGCGCCGCCGTCTGGTCGACCGAGGTGCACGAGACCATCACGCAAGGCCCCGGCAAGTTCATGCACGCCTACACCAACGCGGGACATCCCACCGCCGCCGCGGTCGGTCTGCGCAACCTGCAGATCTTCGAGGACGAAGGCCTGGTCGCCAACGCCGCCGCCCGCGGTGATCAGCTGCTCAGCGGCCTGCAGCGGCTGACCGAACATCCGCACGTCGGCAACGTCCGCGGACTCGGCTTCATGTGCGGTTTCGACCTGCTCAAGGATCCCGAGACCGACGAGGCCTTCCCCGTCGAAGACGCGATGGGCGCCAAGCTGCTCAAGGCCTGTCAACGACGCGGCCTGATCAGTCGCGTGCGAAACGACGGATACCTGCTCGCGCCGCCGCTCGTGGCGACCGAAGAGCAGGTCGACGAGATCCTCAACATCGTCGAAGACTCCGTGCGCGAGGTCACCGCGGCGCTCTAGTCGCCCGCCCGCTGTCATCGCCTCCTCCGCCGTGCTACATTACAAGGCAGGAAAGGAGGTGATGCAACTTGGGACATAGTCAACTTTCGCCCAACGGAACGGCCCGAAGCGCAATGGAGGTGAGCGCCTCCTAACCGCGCGCATTTTCCGACCGTCCGTTGGGCGATCGAAACACAGCCCCGAGCCGCTCAGCTCGGGGCTGTTTGGTGTCTGGCGACATCACAACGCTCTACCTTCAAGCCATGACAGATCGCGTCGCCGCTTCGACTCTCTTGCCCGCAGAGCATCGACTCCGCCTCGACCGCGTGCGCGCCTCGCTGACCGCAGGCAGCATCGGCGGGCGCATCCACTACCGAGTCCAGACGACTTCGACCATGGACGACGCGCGCCGTCTGGCTGAGTCGGGCGCGTCGCACGGAACCGTCGTCGTCGCTGACGAACAGACCGCCGGCCGCGGCACCAAAGGACGCATCTGGGTCTCGCCGCCAGGTCAGAGCTTGCACGCCACCCTGATCCTGCGGCCAAACACCGAACAACTCACCCGCCTGAGCATCGTCTCAGCCGTCGCCGCCACCGACGCCGTCCGCGCCGCAACCACTCTCGAACCCACGCTCAAGTGGCCCAACGACATTCAGATCGAACATCGCAAGCTGGGCGGCATCCTGATCGAAGCCGAGTGGAGCGAAGGTCGGCCCAAGTACGCGTTGGTCGGCATCGGCATCAATATCAACTTCGATCCCGCGCCCTGGGCGACCCAGATCGACCGACCCGCGACCAGTCTGATGATCGAGCTGGGCGCGCGACAGCCGCGCGAACCGGTTCTCGCGGCGCTGCTCCACGCCTTCGATCAGCGTTTCGCCGAAGCCGACAGCGCCGAGCTGCACGAGCTCTGGGCCTCAAGACTCAACACCTTGAACCAGCGAGTGACCGTGACGCTCGCCGGCGGCGAGCAGATAGTCGGCCTCGCAGTGGCCGTTAACGACGCGGGGGCGCTGGTGGTCGAGACTGAGACAGGCGAGCGGCGATCGTTCATCGCCGGCGAAGTCACGCTGCGTGAGTCGGGGCCGACGACATAATCGTCGACGTGTCTTGCCAACTCAGCAGCAACGCTGGAGCGGTCAGACCCTGACCGACGCGATACGGTCGCCAGGCGCTCAGTTGCAGATCGAACACGCAGGCTCGCGATCGCGGCGTCGGCTTAATCAATCCGTCAACCGAGACTGGCGCGATTGCCTCAGGGTCGCCGTCCAACAGCCATCCCCGCAGCTCGACCGCGTTGGAGCTCGGCGAGCAGAATGCCGGCGCTGGCCCGAGCAGCTGAAGCAGATTCCGCACATCGTCCACTGGCGACAGTCGCACTGCTACGAGACCCGGACCAATCCGGCTGGTATCAATGGCGACCACGAGATCGCCCTCCGCAACCGTCGACCAGCCGCCGCCTCGAGCAGCAGCCAAGTTGAGCGCGGGATCCGTCGCGAACGCCCGCGCCAGCTCAAGCGCGATAGCCGCGTCGTCGCCGGCCGCGCGAATCCTGGCGTCATCAATGCGACTTTCGCGACTCGTTGGCCGTGGTGTGACGTTCTCGCCCGCGAACACTACCGGCTCAAGCATCCAGCCAGACGTGTCCCAGATGCCGCGATCGAGTGCAGGCCGATACGTGAGCGCCACAGCATCCAGAGACGTCACTCGCGACTCAAGCTGCATGACGACGCCGCCATGCTGCCAATCGAGCGAGGCAACCTCAATGCGCCGCCCGCCCGCGTCGAGCCAGAAGTCGCTCGCCACCGCGGTGCGCCGCCCAATGCGCTCATCAAACGTGACCATGACCGTCATGCCGTTGACAACGACTGACTCGATCTGCGGATCGGTTTCGGTCAAGTTATGAAGCGCAAACACGGTAGACGGCACGCGATGCCCGATCATGCCGGCCAGGCCCTCAGCCCTGCCAGCGCGATAGATCAAGCCGATCCATTCAGGATCGTCCGGCAGCGATCGCGCCAACTCCAGGATCACAGATGAACCGTTGATGTCCACGCTGCGCACATCGATGTCCACACCGGGCAACGCCAGCGCAAAGCTCAATGGACTGACGTCCGAAGCCAGCAGTGGCTGGTCAAAGGTGAGGAACAGCGAGTCCCCAATGGCCAAACCTTGAACGAACTCAGGCGGATACTTGGGGTCGTCGCCTGGGGTGCAAGCCAGACTGAAGAAGCGGTCAATTTTCTGAGAGACTTGACGCCAAAAGTCTTCCACTCGACGGCCTTGCGCATCAAGCAACTCCGCGACTGCTTGCGTATAGCTCACTGAGATCGAATCGCACTCGGCGACATCCGACGCGAGTTCCACAAGAAGTCTGTCGCCCTCGGCGACCGCGCCGAGTATCCCGACAATCTCTCCATTGACGGTGACTTGGAATGCCGAGTGATCGACTGTGTCAGGACTGAGTTGCCCGTCGAACTCGATTTCGATACGGTCTGGCTCGTCGCGAAACAACTCGGCCGTCGTAGGGTACGCGGAAGTGAGGTTTGTCACTTCCTTATCGAAACCCAAGACAGGATGCGCCGGAGTTGATCTATCGCGCAGGTTGTAGCTGACTCCGCTGATCGCCTGTGGTTTGTAGCTGAGAGCGACCTTAACTTCTCGCTGTATTCGTTCCGTGAGCGTGAGCGTCACTGCGCGGTCCTTGGCGTCTACTCCATTGACGTCAATGGGAGTGCTAGTCTTGCCAGTTACAGTAAACCAGTTGATGTCTGGTGGCGTATCGCATGACGGATCGTCTGGTGGTAAGGACGGGTCAGGACAGACTGGCTCTTGTCGGTGAAAGGGCGGAGGTACGTGTCCCTCATCTAGCCCTTGGTCGAATGTGACTGTCAGAATGCGTCCTCGCACTTCTGCTGATTCGACGAGTGGGGCTACGTCGACAATGTTCATGACCTCTTTGGAGTAGAAGGCCTCGACAGGATTACCCGCATCATCGTCGCGTAAACCTCTGCCTTCAGGTGGATCATAACTCAACAATAGGTCCGATCCTTCTTTGATGAGTGAATCAGGGTTCAATAGGAGCAAAATCGTCTGTTCATCGTTGTCGTTTGGGTCAACGATGGCCTTGTCGATCGATAATGCAGGGTCCGTGCTGAACCAAGCGGCGTCGGGTGTACCTTTTGGATCAATGCGTTGGTCAAAGGTGATTCGAATCTCTGTGCCATGTTCGTCAGTGATGACGGATTCAGGAAAAGGCGCGTAGTCAGTGAGATTGTTCGGCGAAATAGCGAAGGCTTCGACGTCGATTGCCTGATCGTTGCGCAGCGCATTCGTCGTCGGCGGCGTGTATGTGAGCGTGTAGCTCTTGTCTTCCGTCGCCGTCTTGTTCAGGGTCAGCGTGACAGTCGCCGCGTCGATCGAGACCGACGAAACAATGAGGTCGCCGGGAGCGAGGATGAAGGACGATCCACTCGGGACTGCCGAAGCATCCAGTTTCTGATCGAACGTCAGGCTAGCCGAGGCGCCTTTGATCGTAGCGGATAACAGGAGCGGCGGAGTCGGAGCGTGTTCGAGGAGAAAGTCGTTGATTTTGGCGCGATTCTTTCCCGCGTCGTCGTCGCGGATGCTAATGTTACCGCTGCTTGGAAAGTAGCGGACCCTTGCGTTGTCCGCGCGAGGAATAGCCTCTGTCGTGGTGATCACAATCTGCCCCACGCCGCCAGGTCCGTCGTTTGACACGGCGACGAATGTGACCGTCGCGTCCGTCCCGAGGAGAGAGAAGTGATCCGTGGGATAACCGTCAGCATCGTGGAATCGAGGATCGTCATAGATGTCTTGGTCGAGGATGATAGTGATGGTCGTCTTATGGATTACTCCGCTGACCGGCACAGGCGCAGTGTCGGTGACGTTGCTGATGCTTGCCGAGAAGGAGGCCGCGGCGTGGCCTGTTTTGTCGGCAATGCCGCCCTCGGCAGGTTGTGTGTACGCAAGAGTGGCCGCCTCGTCCTCGACCAGCGAGCGAGACAGGAGGAGCGTCACGCGCTCGCCTTGGACGGACGTAGAATTCACGGTGACGCTGTCGGCTGCCGTGATCGCGAAGGCCTCAGCCCCTATCGACGATGTAGCGTCGAGTGGTTGGTCGAAGGTCAAGACGACTTCGACATCATCGCCGATGGCGCTCACCAGCGTCGGCGCGACATCGGTTCGATTGTTGACTGCTTGCGCGAAGGAGGGAATGTCGTCGCCGTTGTCCAGTCTGAGAGGCGACTGGTCAGGCCGCCTGTAGCTCAGTGTGTATGAGGCGCCTTCACGCAGGGATCCGTCCAGTGACAGCGTCAATGCGCTGCCCGTGATGCTGAGAGTGTCAATCTCAGGATTGCCGTCGCCGAGCGAGAATGCGGACGCCCCTGGCGTTGAATTGGGATCGAGATTCGCGCTGAACGTCAGCGTGATCGAAGTCTCATTGCCGATGGTCGACAGGATCGGCAGCGGCGGCGTGTCGTTGTCGACCGCGGCGTTGAGAAACGCGGGCACCGCGATTGAACGATTGTCGCGTTGCAGGGGCTTCGTCGCCGGCGGAGCGTAAGAGAGAGCAACTATCTCCCCGTCGCTGAAGGGCGGCCACACGTCGAGGGTGACAGTCTTGTCGTCCACCTCCACCTCCGTCACTTCATGGCTGGACGGATCGAGCGTGAACGAATCAGTCGCAGGAATCGACGCGCTGTCCAGTGCGCGGTCAAAGGTCAGAGTGATCTCGTCCGCGTTGGCGGCGGCGGCGACCAGTCGGGGCGCGCCGTCGGCGTTGTTGGCGACCGCAAACGCGCTAATGGCCTCAACCGCTGCGCGGTCGGTAGAGGAGCGGAGTCGCGGCTTCGTTGCATCGTCAGGCGGCGTGTAACTGAAATTGATCGACTCACCGACATCCGCCAGAGGCGATAGCTTCAGAGTGACCTCGTCCTCTGCGATGGTGACGGATGTGATCGCTGCATCAGTGCCGCTTAACGCGAAGGTCGACTCGGCCGGCGTACCGTCATCGCTGGCGTCGAGCGCTGACGAAAAGGTCAATCGCAGTTGAGCTCCGTCCGCGGATACGATCGCCGTGCGAAGCACTGGCGACGGCGGTGTGAGATTGGCGACGCTGAGATTGCTAAACGATGCGGCGTCGCGCTCGTTGAGCGCGGTGACTTTGGGAGGGAAGCCAGGCGCCGCGTACGACAGAGTGACGACCGCAGAGGCGGTCATAGCGGGCGTAAGCGTGAGCATCACGGTCGAAGCCTCAAAGGACGCTTCGCTGATGCTGATGCCCGCCGGACCGGTCACAGTGAAGGCGCTGATCGGCGCAATCGTCTTGAGAGGCAGGTCGAACGTCAACGTCAGCTGGCCGCCATCGACCTGGGCCGTTGTCACGATGGGATCGGTGTCTGGGGTGTCACTCTCAAACGGGTGCGACAAGATATCAGCGACGTCCCGTGCGCCGTCGGCTTGGCGCAACGGGTTGTTGAATGGCGCTTGATACGTGAGCGTGTACGAGGTTGAGTCGCTCTTGAGAAGAACGCGCCCGGTCGTCAATGTCACTGTCGCCTTAGTTACAGCGACTTTGCTGACACTGTACGTCTGAGCGCCGCCGACGATGGTGAAGGAGTCGGGAGCGGGCACACTACTGTCATCGAGCGGTTTGCTGAATGTCAGCGTGATCTCCGAATAGCGCGCCGAGACTGAGACGAGCGCTGGCGGTCCCTCGACGCGGTTGGTCACCGTCCGAGCCGCCCATGAGTCGACGAGCTTCCCGTCCTGGTTGTTGTCCTTGAGTGGATGGTCATCATTACTCTTGGTGTTGTCATACGCGAGCGTGACCGGCACTCCAGCGCCAATCTTCTTGCTGAGCTTGATGTCGAGCCGCTCAGGCGTTGATGAACCTCTAATCAAGTCGTTGACATCTCGTTCCTGGCTGTTGACTGTGACGGTGAACGCGGAGAAGTCTGACCACTGGAATGTGACGTCGCTGACAGCCTCGCAGAAAGTGACGTAGATGTACCGGCCAGTCAGGTCTGTTTCGATGGACTCGATGGCGGGAGCGGCGTCAGTCTTGTTGGTGACGGGTTGATCCGTAAAGTCGCTGAGCGAGTTTCCGTTAACGTCAACGATGTTGGACGTGTTCGACGTGTAACTGACGGTGATCGACTCATCCGTACAATCGGCGTCCGGCGCAGGCTGGGCCAACGTGAGAGTCACCGCCTCCGCCATCGGTAAAGCGGATTGCACGGCCAGTGAGGCGTCGCCCAGGCTGACGCTGAAATCGGCTGCATGAGCTGTATTGCCAACAGCCAGCGTCGAGTTGAAACTGAGGGTCAAAGTGACACCGTCGACCTTCGCCGCGCTCACGCTCAGCTGAGACTGCGCTGTTGAGTGCCCGCCATAGAGGCCCGTCAGCGTTGCGATCAGTGCGGCGACAGAGAGCAGAAGTATGCGGCCGATGGGTCGCCGTAGTTGTGAGTATGCGGTACGTGCAGTCGCCCAGCGGGTCACTGCCCCGACCAGTTGGGCGGACGCTTCTCAACGAAGGCGCGCGGTCCCTCTTTGGCGTCCTCGGAGTTGAGCACAGCGCGGCTGACCCACTGGCCGCTGCGATACGACTCATCAATCTGCAGCTGCCGCCACTGTTGGGCCATGAACTTCGTGCCTTCGACCGCGAGCGGCGCGTTGGCCGCGATCATCTCTGCGATCTCAACCGCCCTGGGCATGAGCGCCTCAGGCTCGAGGATTTCGCGGATCAGCCCCATGCGCAGCGCGTCCTCGGGTGAGATTCGATCGGCTGTCAGCATGATGTAGAGCGCGTCGCCAATCGGCAGCATGCGGGCCAAGTGGTGGATCGCGTAGCCGGGTAGAATCCCGCGTTTGACCTCGAACAGTCCGAAGTAGGCCTCGCTCGAGGCGATGCGGATATCGCAGTCGAGCGCGCGCTCGAGTCCGCCTGCGATGCAGAGTCCGTTGATCGCCGCGATGAACGGCTTGCGCGCTCGAGCGAACGGCATCGCCTCGTCGAGGTCGTAGCCCATCGTGTCGCGCTGACCGCTGCGCGCCTGGTTCTGCTCGTTCATCTCTTTCAGGTCGGCCCCGGCCGAGAAGGCGCGGCCGGCCCCCGTCACGATCGCCACGCGCATGTCAGGGTCGGCCTCGAGGTCAGCCACCGCCTCGCGCATCAACCGCCGCAGATCGCCGCCCAAGGCGTTGAGCCGGTACGGCCGGTTCATGGTCAGGATGGCGTAGTGGTCGAACTTCTCGTAGATCAAGTCGGGCACGTGGCGCTCCTCGCTCGGACGCGGACGCTCAACGAGTGTCGGGACCCGCCCCGCTAGGCGAGCGCCGCGAGGGTGTCTCGCATGTCGCGGTCGTCGACGATGTTGCCCGTGTACGAGGACGGCTGGCTCGCGATCCAGACGCTGGCGCGGGCCATCCAGTCGGCCGCTTCAAACTCGGTCTGCGGCTGCTCCGGCGTCGTCAGCGCGTACCAGTGCCCCGGCGTCTTGATCAGATAGCGCAGCGTCAGCACGTTACAGGCGATCTGGTATGGCTGCAGCTCCATCGCCATGCCCTGCGTGAAGCGCTCGAGGCCGGCCTTGACCATGCCGTAGAACTGCCCGCCTTCGCGCGGGTCATCGTACGGACCCGGACCAGGGAAGTCGGCCGCGCCGGAGGAGATGTTGATGATGTCGCCGCCGCTCTCCTTCATGTGCTCGATGGCGTACTTGGCGAGCAGGATCGGACCGCGCAGGTCGAGCTGCCAGATCAGATCGATATGGCGATCCTGCACGGACTCGAGCGTTCCCGGGACGAGCACGGCGGCGTTGTTGATCAGAATGTCGAGCCCGCCGAGTTCAGACGCGGTCGTGTCGACGGCTTCGCGAATCGAGTCGGGATCGCGCACGTCAAGACGCACGGGCACGGCGTGTCCGCCCGCCTGGCGGATCTCCTCCGCCACGGTGCGAATCGTGCCCGGCAGGCGCGGGTCGGGAGAGGCTTCATCCGACCTCGCGGCGACAGCCACTGCGGCGCCGTGCGCAGCGAGTCCGCGCGCGATGTCAGCGCCGATGCCGCGACTCGAACCCGTGACCAGCGCCTTGCGTCCGTCCAACAGCGCCATGTCTCAACTCACTTCCGTGTTTCCCTGGTTACCGGTCTCAACGCTCCAAAACGAGCGCAGTCTACCACCGCGCCGCGTTTGGCCAACCACGTCGCGTGCGCCTCAGACCACCATCCACCAGGGCGCGGCGAGGACGTTGGGCGCGATCCAGCTGGGCTCGTCGCCTGTGTGCAGCAACAGACCGGGTAGACTCACGTCCTCAAACTGCGCGAGGAACGTGCGCAGATGCCTGGCGTCATTGAGGCGCGGCCTGACGCTCGACTTGACCTCGATGGGCAGCAGCTGGCCCGCCGACTCGACGACGAAGTCGATCTCCTCGCCGTTCCTCGTGCGCCAGTAGAAGAGGTTGGCCTGGTCCGTTCGGCTGTCGCGCCAGACGAGCAGGTCGTGCAGGACGATGTTCTCAAGGTGCTCACCGCGCGGCTCAGTCTCCTGGCTCAGATGCATGGCCAGGCCGGTGTCGCCCCAATACGCCTTGGGCGACTTGACCAGGCGTTTGGTGCGGTTGTTGGCGAACGCGGGCAGGCGCACGAACATGTAGGACGCCTCGAGCAGATTGAGGTAGCGGTGGGTCGTTGGTTGCGTCAGCGCAATGTCGCGCCCGAGCGCCGTTTGGTTGAGCAGCTGCCCGACGCGCAGGCAGGCGGCGCGCATGAGGCGGCGAAAGTCGGGCAGCGCCGAGATGTTGGACAGGTCTTGCAGGTCGCGCTCGAGATACGTGCGAACGTAGCCATCGAACCAGATCGCGCGATCGTCGCCGCGTTGCAGCTGCAGCGCCGGCGTCGGGAAGCCGCCGCGCCGCGCCAGAGCGCGCCAGTCTTCCGGCTCGCTCGGGATCGAACGCAGGAGATCGATCCACTCGTCCGGCGGCGTGTCGAGCAGGCGCTCCCAGGAACCAGCTTGCGCCTGGCCCAGCTGTTCGCGGCGCGACATCGGCCAGAGATTGAGATAGCCGGCGCGGCCGGCAAGCGACTCGGTGACCCGCTGACTGAGCAGGAGGTTGGCCGAGCCGGTAAGCAGGAACTGTCCCGGCCGCCGCTCGCGGTCGATGGAGCGTTTGATCGCGTGCATCAGCTGCGGCTCGCGTTGTACTTCGTCCAGCGTGACCGGTTGCGGGCCGTCGACGAGCAGGCCGGGGTCGTTGCGCGCCGCGGTCAGGGCGTCGAGGTCGTCGAGCGTGACGTAGCGCCGCCGCTCGCCGCCCAGCTGCTGCACGAGCGTGCTCTTGCCGGTTTGGCGGGCGCCGGTGACGACGGTGGCGGACATCACTCGCAGGTGCTGTTCGAGTTTCGACAGCGCTGCTCGGGGGAGTGCAAGATCATTCACAACGTGAATGATAATCATTCTCGCTCTGGATGACAATCATTCAGGCCGTGAATAAAATCTATTCACGTCGTGAATGATTTTCATTCACCATCTGAAACGCGCCTGCCCACCTCGATGCCTAGACTGCCCTCATGTCCAGCATGTCCGGCATGTCCAACATGACCAGCGCGCTGCAAGAACCAGCCGCCCGTCTCACGGAACTGATCGACCTGCCCGGCGGCGTCTTCCGCATGGGCGCAGACGACCGCCGCCGCGACGAACGGCCGGCGCATCTGGTCAGACTGCATCCCGTTCGGGCGGCGCCGCGACCGGTCAGCAACGAGCAGTACGCGCGCTACCTCGAGCAGGTCGGCGCCGAACCGCCGCCATTCTGGACGCAGCCTGGCTTCAACGCTCCTGACGCGCCCGTGGTCGGCATCTCCTGGCACGACGCCGTCGCCTACTGCGAGTGGCTCACTGACGCCAGCGGCATACCCGTGCGACTGCCGACCGAGGCCGAGCGCGAGTACGCCGCGCGAGGCGGGCTGATCGACGCCGACTGGCCTGAGTCCGGCGACGCCTGGCCCGACGACTCGGCGAGAGCGTCCGTCGCCTCGGCCGAGCATCCGCATGCCCCGCTGGACGCCTGCCGCAACGGATTCGGTCTCTACTGCATGGCCGACAACGTCCACGAGTGGTGCTCGGACTGGTACGCGCGCGACGCCTACTCTTCCGTCACTCAGATCGCGCCGCGCGGCCCGCAGACAGGTACCCGACGCGCTAGCCGCGGCGGATCCTGGCGGCACCGGATCAAGTTCACTCGCGTCAGCGCGCGCTCGAGCCTGTCGCCCAACTATCGCTACAACGACTACGGCTTCCGCGTCTACGCGGACGCCGAGACTGAGACGTAGCTGAGGGAGACGGCGATGCCGATTCGCACGACCGTGGTCGGCTCCTGGCCAATCCCCTTTGGCCAGCGGCTAGAGCTGAAGCGCTACTACGCGGGCCAACTCACGGATGAAGAGGCCTCCGGCGTGTTGCTGGCGGCGGCGCGGATCGCGATGGATGAGCAAATCGCCTGCGGACTCGACCAGATCATGGGCGGCGAAGTCTTCGCGCCCGACTTCCTGCACCACATTCCACCACGGCTTGAAGGTCTCGAGACGCTCGCGCCGAGGGTCACCTCAGCGGGGCAGCGGGGCGTCGGACGCTACCGAGTGGTCGGTCCAGTGACCGCGCCGCGCGGCACGGGTCATGCCAAGGCCTGGAGACGCGAGCGCGAGCTTGAGCCGCGCCTCAACAAGGCGTCCGTGCCGTCTCCCTTGACGATCGGAGGCGGGTTCGAGTCCGAGGCCCATGAGTCGGCGCATCTGTCCGACCTGGTCTCGGTCGTGCAGGACGAAATCTCCGACATGGTGGCGAATGGTCTCACGGAGATTCAGCTCGACGCGCCCGCCGAAGCGGTCGGCCTGGTCTCCGAGCGGCGCGATGTTGACTCCCTGGTTCCGCTCATTGCGGAACCGCTCGAGCCCGCCGCAGGCATCACGCGGACGGCGCACTTCTGCCTTGGCGACATCGCCCGCAAGCCGTCAATCGAGGTGCAAAACCTGCGTGCGCTGATTCCCCTCGTCCAACGACTCGACGGCGTGATCGACCGCGTGCACGTCGAGTGTTCCTACGCCGGACAGTGGGACGAGCGCCAGCTGCTGGCCGAACTGCCCGAGCGGATGGAAGTGATCGCCGGCATCGCCGATGTCAAGTCGAGCCCAGCCTCGGTGAACGAGTTGCGCGGCAAGATTGAGCAGCTGTTGGAAGTGATCCCTCCAGAGCGGCTGCTGGTCTCGACCAGCTGCGGCGTTGGACGCGTGCCCCACGATGAGGCGATCCGCCTCGTCCGCAACTTGGTCAAAGCCGCCGAGTTGGCCGGCGGTTGATGAGGAGCGAATCATGGAACTCAGACCACTCGGACGGACGGGCGTGCAGGTGTCGAGCCTCTGCCTCGGCTGCATGATGTTCGGCCGGCGCACCGAGCCGGAGGAGTCTTACGCGATCATCGATCGCGCCCTCGACGCCGGCGTCAACTTCCTCGACACCGCCAACGTCTACGCCATGGGCCGCAGCGAGGAGATCACGGGACAAGCGCTACAGCGCAACGGACGCCGCCAGCAGGTCATCCTCGCGACCAAGGTCCACGGACAGATGGACGCCGAAGACCCCAACTCGCGCGGCAACAGCCGACGCCACATCATCGAACAGTGCGAGGCCAGCCTGCGCCGTCTGCAGACCGATTACATCGACCTCTATCAGCTCCATCGGCCGCAGCCCGACATCCCGATCGACGAGACGCTGCGCGCGCTCGATGACCTGATTCGCGATGGCAAGGTCCGCTACATCGGCGCCAGCAACTTCGCCGCCTGGGAACTTGTCGAGTCGCTCTGGGTCGCGAAGGAGCTGGGACTCAACCGCATCGTCTGTGAGCAGCCCGCCTACAACCTGCTCGACCGACGGGTCGAGAGCGAACTGCTACCCGCCGCCCGCACGTTCGGCATCGCCGTCATTCCCTGGGGTCCGCTGGGCGGCGGTCTGCTCAGCGGTCGCTACCAACGAGGCGAGCCATTGCCCGCCGACGGTCGCTACGCACTCACTCCACAGGCGCAGAACCGGCTCACCGACGGCGTCTTCGACGTGATCGAAGCGCTCACGCCGATCGCCGAGGAAAAGGGCTGCAGTCTCTCTCAACTCGCCCTGGCTT
This sequence comes from Dehalococcoidia bacterium, assembly GCA_965221705.1. Lineage (GTDB taxonomy): Bacteria > Chloroflexota > Dehalococcoidia > Bin125 > Bin125 > Bin125. The sequence goes on along the minus strand of OZ244908.1, from coordinate 1,085,059 downwards.
GGTGCGAACAGCAGCCCGGCGTGACGAGCCCGATCATCGGCCCGCGCACGATGGAGCAGCTCGAGGACAATCTCGGTTCGGCCGACGTAGTCATCACCGACGAGGACCGAGCGCGCATCGACGCCGTCAACCCGCCGGGCTGGACCGTGACCCCCTACTACGAGCTGTTCCGCCGCCCGCACGAATATCGGATCCTGTGATCGCCGCGCGACCATTGAGCGCGTCGCGAGCTAGTAGTGAATCCCGCGTCCGACCCCGCCGCCGGCCGCGATCGTGTCTCCTGTGATTGCGATTGACTTGGGCGACGCCAGGAACGCCGTGATGTTGGCGATGTCGTCCGAGTCGATGATCGTGCGCACCGAGTTGCCCTGCGCCATGCGCGCTTCGGCCTCGGCCTCCGAGATCCCGTTCGCCTCTGCGATGCCCGCGATCCGCGCCGGCGTGGCCTCGGTGCGCGTCAGGCCGGGATGCACGACCGTGACGTTGATCCCGTCCGGTCCGAGCTCGTCGGCCAGATTCTTGGTCATTGCCGCGACCGACACGTTGCGGATCGATCCGACCGTGTTGCCGCTGCCGCGCGCGGCGAGTCCTGAGATGTTGATGATCCGTCCCCAGCCGGCGCGCTGCATGTAGGGGGCCGCCGCGCGGGCGCAGCGCAGGTAGCCCAGCACCTTGACCTGTAGATCGGCGAGCGCGTGTTTGGAGGTCAGCTCCGACAGGGGCAAGGGACCGTGCACGCTGCCCGGCGAGGCGGCGTTGTTGACCAGAATGTCAAGGCCACCCAGCGCCTCAGCGGCGCCCGACACCATCGCCTCGACCGATGCGTCGTCCGACATCTCGCACGAGAACCAGGCCTCCGCGCCTACCTCGTCGGCCGCTGCGGCGAGACGCTCGGGGTCGCGCGCAGAGATCGCCACGCGGCAACCCTCCTCGACCAGCACCCGGGCGATCGCCTTGCCGATCCCGCGGCTGCCGCCCGTGACGAGCGCTCGCTTGCCGTCTAGCTGTAGATCCACATCAGGCTCCGTTCGGGACTACGCGCTCATGCGGCGGCTTGAGAAACTCCTGCGCGCCAATCTCGCGCCCGTCGAGCGAGGCCCCGACGACTCGTCGACGCTCGATCACCACATGTTGCGGTCGAATCGGGTTGCGATGCCCTTCGGTCGGCTTCAGCGCGATGATCTCGGCCTCAAGCCGTTCGGGGCCGACCGTCAGGATGCCCAATGATCCCAGCCTCGTCGAGAGATGATGCGGCAACGACGGACTGCCAGGATTGATCAGCAAGACTCCGTCGCGGTACTCAAGCCGTTCGACGTGCGTATCGCCGCCAATCAGGACATCAACAGGTTCGTCGTTCAGCGACGATGCCAGAATCTCGGCGATCGGCCTCGATTCCGGTCGCAGCTCGTGTGAGACGCCGATGCGGTGGCCATCCACGTCGAGCAACTGACGCTCGGCCAGCCGCGGGTCGTCAAAGATGTCATTGTTGCCGCGCACCGCGAGCACGGGCGCAAACTGCTCGCACCAGTCCAGCACCGCCGGCACGGTGATGTCCCCGCCGTGGAGGATCAGGTCGACGCCGCGCAGCACCTCGCCCGGCTCCGTACCGAGCTCGTCCATCGAGTGCAGCAGCTGAGGCAAGTGAGTGTCGGAGATCAGCCCGATGCGCATGGTGGCAGGCTACGCCCGTATGGAGATCGGCGCTAGCCTGTGTTCGCTGAGGACACGAACACTGCAGAGGGGAACGACATCAAGATGGCACAGGAACGACTGGCGGCGATCGCCGGCATTCACGAGTATCCACTGCGAGTCGCTCCCGGCGTCTCGTCGATGCAGATCAAGGCCGAATCGATGAAGCGCGCGCTCGACGACGCCGGACTCGATTGGGGCGACGTCGACGGCCTCTACGACGCGCTCGACGGCGAGGGCGGCGGCGGACTCGGCTTGGCCGCCTATCTGGGCATCAAGCCGCGTCTGATCGACACAACCCAGGTCGGCGGTTCGTCCTACGAGTTTCACGCCTCGCACGCGCTGCGCGACATCGCCGCCGGACGCTGCAATGTCGCTGTGACGACCTACGGATCGACCGCGGCATCGTTGCGCGTGCCGATCGGTACGGGCGGCATGGGACGCGGTGGCGCCTCGTGGCAACAGAACATGGAAGCGCCCTACGGCTCGACGCTGATCAGCAACTACGCGATGGTCGCGCACCGACACATGCACGAGTACGGCACGACGACCGAACAGCTGGCGCAGATTTCCGTCGCGACGCGCAAGCACGCGATGCGCAATCCCGAGGCCGTTCAGGCGATGACCGACTTGCAGTTCGTCAAGGTCGACGAGATCACCGTCGAGGACGTGCTCGAGTCGCGCGTGATCGCGGATCCGCTGCACTTGCTCGAGTGCTGCATGATCTCAGACGGCGGCGGCGCGGCCGTGTTCGTGTCGCCCGAGATCGCGCGGGACATCAAGAAGAAGCCCGTCTGGATCATCGGCGCCGGCGAGGCGACCAAGTATCGCGAGAACGGCGGCGACATCACCACGTCGGCGGGCGCCCAGAGCGCCCCCGCCGCGTTCGGTCAGGCCGGCGTGACGCCTGACGAGGTCGATATTGCGATGATCTACGACTCGTTCAGCATCACCGTCGCGGTGATGCTTGAGGACCTCGGCTTCTGCGACAAGGGCGACGTGGGACAGTTCATCGAAGACGGCCACCTCGCCTTCGACCAGCCCGGTCTCACGCTCAACACCGATGGCGGCGGGCTCTCCTCGAATCACCCAGGGATGCGCGGACTCTTCCTCTTGCTCGAGTCGGTGCGGCAGCTGCGCGGCGAGTCGACCAGCCAGGTCGACGGCGCCAAGCTCGCCGTCGCGCACGGCAACGGCGGCCTGCTCGGCGGCACGCACACGGGCGGCACTGTGATCCTCGCCGCTGACTAGTCCCCCGCCTCGACCGCGCCTGACAACGCATCAATCACGAAAGATCCCGCACCATGGCCAATCGACCGCAACCAAGCTTCCCCGAGCCCGACACGCAGCACTTCTGGGAAGGCTGCAAGGCCGGCGAACTGCGCTATCAGACCGACGCCGACGGCAACGTCGTTTTCTACCCGCGTGGGCACTCGACCGTGACCGGCGACCGCGAGTTGTCCTGGAACGTCTCGGCCGGGCTCGGCACGGTCTACACCTACTCGGTCGTGCGGCAGAACCGCATGCCCGGCTTTCAGGAGCTCGGCGCATACGCCGTCGCTTACGTCGACCTCGATGAAGGCTTCCGCATGATGAGCACGATCGTCGGCGTCGACGATCCGACCACAGACATCAGCATCGGACAGCGTGTCCAGGTCGAGTTCGAGGAGCAGGCCGGCGAGGACGCCTACCCGATTCCGGTGTTCCGACCCGTCGGGTGACCCGATACGCGCCGCAATGTAATATAGTTCGCACGTTCTAAGTAAGCTCGGCTTGCCGAGCTAGTACGCTCACGTAGATGTCCACACGAGCAGCGAGCTCTGTCGGCGATCCCGGACTGCAGATCGCCTCTGCCGCGCCGCAGCATGCGCGCGACGCGGCTCTCGCAATAGAAGCGCACGGACTGGTCAAGCACTTCGGCGAGATTCAGGCCGTGCGCGGCATCGATCTGCGCGTCCGACCGGGACAGGTCTTCGGATTCCTCGGCCAAAACGGCAGCGGCAAGACCACCACCGTGCGCATGCTGACGACGCTGCTGCGCCCGACCGAGGGCGCGGCGCAAGTCGGCGGCTTCGACATCTACGACGACGCCCGACAAGTGCGACGCACCATCGGCGTCGCGCTGCAAGAGGCCGGTCTGGACATCCTGCAGACCGGGCGTGAGCTCTTGCGCCTGCAGTCGCGCCTCTACAACGTCGCGCGCGGAGAGATTGAAGACCGCATCGCCCACCTGCTCGAAGTCGTCGACCTGACCGAGGACGCCGATCGACGCATTGGCGGCTACTCGGGCGGCATGCAGCGCCGACTCGACCTCGCCTCGGCGCTGGTTCACTCGCCCTCAATCATCTTCCTCGACGAGCCGACGACCGGCCTTGACCCCGTCTCGCGACAGCACCTCTGGGAATACATCCAGCGTCTCAACCGCGAGGACGGCGTCACCTTCTTCCTGACCACGCAGTACCTCGAGGAAGCCGACCAGCTCTGCGATGAGATCGCCATCCTCGACGCGGGCCTGATCGTCCAACAAGGCACGCCCGACGAGCTCAAGTCAACCGTCTCGGCCGACGTGATCTTCGTCCAGGTCGAGGGCGACGAAGAGGCGCAATCACGCGCGGTCGCGGCGCTTCTGCCCTTGGCCAACGTCGAAGACGCCTATTGGGACTTCAACGAAGGCGTCGCCATCTTCACCAAGAGCGGACACGAAACGCTGCCCCTCGTCGTGCGCAAGCTCGACGACGAACAGTTGCCGTTCAGCAATCTGCGACTCGCCCGCGCGACGCTCGACGACGTCTTCTTCAAGGCCACTGGTCACCGCATCGAACCTGCTGAACCGGCCGCTGCGCCCGCTGGAGGTCCCGCATGACCACGGCCCAGGCGTCACCGCCCTCCTTGAATTCGACGTCGCGAGAGACCGGCCCCATGAGCGTGTTGGTGCACGCCCGCTACCTGGCCGGCCGAGCGCTGAGGGAGTCGATGCGCCAGCCGGGCGTCGAGATCACCAACATATTCATCCCGCTCTTCTTCCTCGCCGTCTCGACCGGCGCGATCGCCAACTTCTCCCAGCGCGGCTTCGGGGTCGAAAACTACCTCGCCTTCCAGCTGCCCGTGGCCGTCCTGCAGGCCGTCGCCGGATCGTCGTCGGCGTCGGGAATCGCGATCGTCCTCGACATGGAGCGCGGTTACTTCGACAAGCTGCTGCTCACGCCGGCATCGCGCTGGGCGATCATCATCGGGCGCGTTTGGGCCGACGCCGTGCGCGCCATCTTCTTCGCCGGGATCATGCTGATCGCCGCGCTGCTCGCCGGCTCCGGTATGGCCTCGGGCGTCGCAGGCGTCGTGATCATCCTGATCATCGCCGGACTCTTTGGCGGCGCCTACAGCGGTATCGGCATTTTCGTCGCGATGCGAACCGGCAACGCCCAGGCCGCCCAGGCGAGCTTCCTGCTCTTCTTCCCCTTGCTGTTCATGGCGCCCGCCTTCGCGCCGCTCGGCGTCTTCGATGAGTGGCTTAAGTGGATCGCGACAGTCAATCCCGTCACCTACATCATGGAGGGCATGCGCGGCCTCGTGATCGACGGCTACGGCTGGACCGCGATCGAAAACGGCCAGCTCGTGATCGGCCCCGACGGCCTGCCGAGGATTGACGATCCGCCCGCGCTCCACTGGGCCTTCGTCTCACTGGCCGGCTTCAGCGTCGTGACGCTGACCATGGCCGCGCTGGCGTTGCGCGCCCGCACTCGAGCCGACTGATCTCGTCAGGCCGCGATCACACGGCCAGCGCGATGAGTCAGTCGACACGATGAGTCAGCCGGCAACTGTGGCTACACTGTTCGCAGCGGCGCTGCTGCGCCCGTGACCCACATCGAGCGAATCGAGGAGCATCTGATGACGCTGACCGTTTCCGCCCACTGCGACCTGCCTTGCGGCGTCTACGACCCGGCCCAGGCCAAGATTGAAGCCATGTCCGTGCTCAAGTCGATGGAGAAGTACAACGACTCCGACGACCACGACTTCAAGGCCCGCTGCACGATCGTCAAAGAACAGCGCGCCGAGGAAGTCAAGCATCACCTCTGGGTGCTCTGGACCGACTTCTTCAAGCCGCACCACCTCGAGGCCGACTCGTCAATTCACGAGTTGATGTGGAGCGCGACCAAGGTCGCCGGCGAAGCGAAGAAGACCAACGACGTCGCCAAGGGCCAGGAATTGATCGACCTGATCGACCAGATCAGCGACAAGTTCTGGGCCACCGCCGAAGGCCCCGGCGCCGGCGTCTACGCCCCATAGTCACACCGCCCGCCCGATCAAGCGGCCCGTCACGACCACGGGCCGTTTGGCGTATCCCGCGAACCAGTTTGGCGGCCTCTGGTCCCCCCGGGAGGACTCGAACCTCCAGCCTACGGATTAGAAGTCCGTTGCTCTGTCCGGTTGAGCTACGGGGGGTCAGCTCTGCGGCCGGCCGGCCTCGTAGTAGGCGGCGCCGCGCTTGTCCAATGATATGGCGACCGACTGCACGTCGGTCTGCCCGTCCGGATACTCAAACTCCAATGTGATGCGTCCTCGATGCGAGCCTTCTGGCACGCCGCTCGCCGCCGCCGAGATGGACAAGGCGGAACTCTGAGGTTGCTCCGAGAACTCATAACCGATGCCAAGCGCAACCCCGCCCTGAAGATCGAGATTGAGCCAGCTCGGCGCGTCGACGACCCGCCAGGCGAGCAATCCGCTGCCCTCGTTGTGAATCTCCAGCGAGACGTTGCCCGACTGCAGTTGCGATGACGTCAACTCGATCTCGGTCGTCGTCAGCATGGCTTGCGGTTCCCCCAACAGGCGTACGCGCTCGGACTCGACCGAGCCGACATCGGGCGGATTCAACCGCTGCGCGCCGATCGGTAGCGGCATGTTCATCGATGCAAACGGTGGGCCGGCCGCGCCGCCCGGGTGGATGTAGATGTTGTCGAGCCCGGCGTGGAACGTGTCCAAACTCAGCGGTCCTCCCGTCGCGGCCAGCGTCGTCAGGTCGGGCAACGCAACTGGCAGCGGTTCCCACAACGGTTCACCGTCAACTTCGGGCGGATGCGCGACGCAACCGAGCACCAGTTCCTGATAGGGATAGCCCGTCCTCGACCCGTTGCACTGGTACGGAGGGCGCGATGGGTTGTTGCTGTGATGCTGCGGATGATTGACCCCAGCCCAGCCGTTGTACGCCCAGAGCGCGTAATACCACGATTCGACATAAGCAGGATCGTGATCGCCGACGATCGGATAGAGCGGGTCATTCCACTTTTCGGCCAGGATTCGCGCGCCGGCGGCGATGTTGTAGGCGAAGTGGGCCCCAACCAGCGACTCGTAGCGTGAGGGCAGTCCGCCATCGTTAACGATGCTGCTCGTCACCTGCATGATGCCGTAGCCGCAGTCGAACGAGATCAGCGTCGGGCCGAGGTCGCCGTATGGCACATGGATCGCGGTTTGATTGGTTGAGCTCTCAATCCAACTGATCGCATAGAGCAACTGCGGCGGAATGGTGAGCTGTTCGCTCTCGACGCGCGTCGACCCGTTCGTCAGCGATGGCAGACTGAAGGCCGAGTCGTCAGGGAAGAGCTGGTTGATCGCCGCGAGCTTCTGGGTATCGAGATACAGCTCCCGATCGCGATCCGCCTCGAACGACTGCAAGCGAAACGGCGGGCCTCCTCCGCTGTACGGACAGCTTTCGGTCGCCTGCGTCGATCGGACATGCGTCCCCAAGCCAAACGCAGCGACGACGATCAACAGCGCCAATGTCGCCAGTAACCGCCTCAGCCAGCGCCCGCTCACGTAGTCGACCAGCGATTATGCGCGAACGCAGCCGGCGCGGCGACGTCGACGTCGAGGGCGACCGGATAGGGCCACTGTTCCTCGACCGCGAAGGCTGTACCGAAGCCGAGTTCAATCGTCGATTCGCCGCGCGATTCGACGAGCCCGAGCAGCAGCCCGACGAGCGGCAGCATGACAATCGCGAGCCAGAACAGCCAGCGCCAACCGCGGCGACGCGCGATTCCGGGAACTACCAGTCGCAACATGAAGTGTCGTCAGTCGCGCCCCGCCAGGCCGCGTTCCGACTCTAGCACGACAGGGACGACGTCCGGGCGCGTGAAACGCTGCGATACTGTGAGCGTCTACTCGCATGCGCCGGCGGCTGCGAACGCAGGCGGGGGCGCGTGCCAGAGTCTGAACTGGAGGTGCGCGTGGCGCGCATTGCGATTATCGGACTGGGTTACATCGGAGGCTCGATCGGCCTCGGACTACGAGCGGCCAAACTACGCAATACGGAAATCGTCGGCTTCGACGACTGGCGCGCGGCGCGCAACGCGGCCGGCAAGCAGGACGTTGTCGACCGAATCGTCAACAGTCCGCGCGATGCGGTCGACGGCGCTGGACTGGTGATACTCGCCACGCCGCCCGCTGCGACGTCCGAGCTGCTCCAGGAGATCGCGCCCGGCCTGGGCCGCGGCGCGGCCGTCACCGATACCGCCGCCTCAAAGGTGAAGGTCGGTGAGTGGGCCGAGCAACACCTGCCGCGCGGCGTGTCCTTCATCGGCGGCCACCCGATGGCCGGCGACGCGTCGGCGTACGGCATCGACAGCGCCAGCGCCGACCTCTTCCAGGGCAAACGCTGGTTCGTGAGCCCGTCCGCCACCGCCTCCGAGAGCGCCGTCAAGTCCGTGCTGGGCATGGTCCGCGAACTCGGCGCGCAACCGCACTTCCTCGACGCCGCCGAGCACGATTACGTCATGGCAGGCGTATCGCATCTGCCGCTCATGGTCTCGTCGGCGCTGTTCACGATGCTGCGCAGCTCCGACGGTTGGCCCGATCTGGGTCGAGCCGCGGGCGACACGTTCCGCTCGATGACCGCGTTCAACTCAGGCGATCCCAGTCTGACCACCGAGATCGCCGTGACCAACAAGGAACAGGTCCAGCACTGGATCGATCGATTCGTGCTTGAACTCAATCGTGTGCGCAATCTGCTCGACGAAGAGGAAGAGGACGTCTTCCGCGAGTACTCCAGCGCCCAGATCAATCACGCCAAGTTCCTCACCGGCGACGACATCGATCCCGACGCCGGCTCGCAACCCGAACTTCCCGACGCCACCTCGCAGATGGCCGCGCTGCTCGTCAGTCCGCGGCTGTACGACCGCGTGCGGCAGATGACCAAACGCAGCGAAGAGCGAGAGCAGGAGCGCAAGGCGCGCCGCGGAAGATGGGGACGCGGCTAACGCATGACCGAAGCGGTGTCCGAGTCGATCGTCGTCAATCCGAGCGGTCCGCTGCGTGGTGAGCTGCGCGTACCCGGCGACAAGTCAATCTCGCACCGCGCTCTGATCTGCAACGCGCTCGCCTCAGGCGAGGCGCAAATCACCGGCCTGCTCGACGGCGACGATTGCCAGTCGACGATTGCCTGCCTGCGCCAGTGGGGCGTTGCTTTCGAATCGAGTCAGTCGACCGTCATCGTGCGCAGTCGCGGTCAGGCGCGCTTCAGAGCCGCCGATGCTCCGCTCGACTGCGGCAACAGCGGCACGACGATGCGCCTGCTCAGCGGAGTCGCCGCGGGCTTGCCATTTCGCAGCGAGTTCGACGGTGACGCATCGCTGCGCCGGCGGCCCATGCGACGCGTACTCGATCCGCTTTCGCGCATGGGCGTAGCTGTCTCAAACGGGGAGTCAGCGCCGTTCTGGGTCGACGGCTCGGCGCGACGACTCGGTGGATTCGAAGGCGACATCGGCGTCGCCAGCGCGCAGGTCAAGAGCTGCATCGTCCTCGCCGCGTTATGCGCCGACGGATCCAGCCGCATCGTCGAACCAGGACCATCCCGCGATCACACCGAACGCATGCTGATCGCCATGGGCGCTGACATTGACGTCGACGGCCTGACCCTGCGCATCCGACCCGGCGCGCCCCTGCGCTCACTGGATGTCAACGTGCCAGGCGACATCAGCGCAGCGGCGTTCTGGATGGTCGCGGCGGCGATGCTGCCCGGCTCGGAGGTGCGATTGCCTCACGTTGGCGTCAACCCTCGGCGAACCGGCGTGATCGACGTCCTGCGCGGCATGGGCGCGCGTATTGAACAGCACAACGAGCGCAACGTGTCGGGCGAGCCAGTCGCCGACCTGGTTGTGCGCGGCTCACACTTGCGCGGCACTCAGATCGACGGCGATACAGTCGTTCGCGCTGTAGACGAGCTGCCCGTCCTCGCCGTCGCCGCCGCGTTGGCCGATGGCGTGACCGAAATCCACGACGCCGCCGAGCTGCGCGTAAAAGAGTCCGACCGGATCGAGGCGACTTCGGCCATGCTGCGCGCAATGGGCGTCCAAGTCGAAACCTGGCCCGACGGCATGCGCATCGTGGGCGGCGCCTTGCGCGGCGCGGCTGTCGAATCGCACGCCGATCACCGACTCGCCATGGCCGCGGCGGTCTCCGCACTGGCCTCCGACCCCGAATCGGGCCCCACGACCATCGCCGGCGCCGAGGCGGTCAGGATCTCCTATCCATCATTCTGGCGCGACCTCGAACGGCTCAGTCATGTCGCCGACTGAGCCGCCGCCGCTGGTGGTCGTGGTCTCCGGTCCGTCCGGAGCGGGCAAAGACACCGTGATCGAAGCAGCCATGGCGAGTGACGCCTCGCTGGCGAAGGTCGCAACCGTCAAGACGCGCGCTCCGCGCTCCGGCGAGATCGCAGGCGTGCATCACGTCTTCCTCAGCGAAGCGGAATTCGATCGCTGGCTCAGCGCCGACGCCTTCCTCGAACACGCCGAGGTCTACGGACACCGCAGCGGCGTGCCTCGAGCCGCTGTCGAGGCGCTGCTCGAGCAGGGACGGACCGTAATCCTGCGCACCGATGTCCAGGGCGCGCGGTCGCTGAAGCGGAATCTGGCCGACCCGCTGCTCGTGTTCATCACGGCGCCCAACGCAGACGCGCTCGAACGACGCATGCGAGAGCGAGGCGCGGAGAGCGAAGTTGAGATCGCCCGCCGCCTCGCCGCGGCATCCGCCGAGATGTCCGAGTCCGGCTGGTTCGACGCCGTGATCATCAACGACGACGACGCGCATCACGATGCCGCCGCCGAGCTGCTCGAGCTGATTCAACGGGAACGCGAACTCCGGTCGACCGCCAACCAGTCATCTACGCTACGTTGCTGAGCGCTGGACGGGTCAGTTAGCCTAAGCTGGCGGTACGAAGGTGAGGCGCGGAGTCGACCATGCCGATTCACCGGCGAGACAGAACCACTGAACTCGTGGCGCCGCTGCGTCCCTCCGCTCAATGTCACACCTCCGGCGGCCAAGGGGTCTGGCGAGGCTGATCATCAGCCCATTCGCCGAGTGTCGACAGCGTCTCTGCGCGCTATCGACACTGACACCCGGAGTGACCGCATATGTCCTCGCCCGGACTCACCACACCCAGTCTCGACACATTCAAGCAGCTCGCCGCTGACGCCCAGGCGTCGGGCAACGCAAACTACGCGACCGTCTATCGAGAGGTGCTCGCCGACCTCGAGACGCCCGTTTCGGCCTTCCTCAAGGTCAAACGCGGCGCCTACTCGTTCCTGCTCGAGTCGGTCGAGGGAGGCGAACGCCCGAGCCGCTACTCGTTTATCGGCACCGAGCCGTATCGAGTCTTTCGCGCGCCCGCGGGCGGCGACGTCGATCCACTGGATGAGATCGAAGCGGAACTCAAGCGCTTCAATCCGTTGCCCAATCCAGACCTGCCACCGTTCCTCGGCGGCGCAGTCGGCTATCTCAGCTACGAGTCGATCCGCCACTTCGAGCCTCGAGTGCAGCCGGCCGAACACGATCCGCACGGACTGCCCGAGGCGCTGTTTCAGTTCGTCGACACGGTGCTGCTCTTCGACCACCTCAAGCACGTGATCAAGGTCGTCACGCACGCGCGCCTCGACGGCGACCCGGACGCCGCCTATCGCGCCGCTGAGTTCCGTATCGACGAGATCGTCGACCGATTGCAGTCCAACACGCCGATCCCGCCCGCCGACGCGCCCATGCCCGCTGGTCACTCGACCTCGATTCGCTCCAACATGGAGCGTGAGGCGTACTTCTCCGATGTCAAACAGATCATCGACCTGGTCGTCGCCGGGGACATCATTCAGTGCGTCTATTCGCAGCGATTCTCCCGCGAGACGTTCGTCCATCCGTTCAACGTCTATCGCACGCTGCGCACCGTGAATCCGTCGCCGTACACGTACTACCTCGAGATGGAAGACCATCAGATCGTCGGCACCTCGCCCGAGCTGCTGGTCATCGTCGAAGACGGTAAAGTCTCGACCCATCCCATCGCCGGCACGCGACGTCGAGGTCTCACAGAGGAAGAAGATCAGGAGCTCGAGGCCGAGCTGCGCTCTGACGAGAAAGAGATCGCCGAACACGTCATGCTGCTCGATTTGGGTCGCAACGACATCGGCCGCGTCGCCAAACCGGGAACCGTCCGCGTCACCCAGGAGCTCGATGTCGAGCGCTACAGCCACGTGATGCACCTGGTCTCGCACGTCGAGGCGGAGTTGGCCGAGGGCGCGACCGCATTCGACGCCGTCCGCGCGACCTTCCCTGCCGGCACGGTCTCAGGCGCGCCGAAGATTCGCGCCATGGAGATCATCTCCGAGCTCGAGGAAGATCAACGCGGACCCTATGCGGGCGCGCTCGGCTACTTCGGATTCAGCGGCAGCATGGAGACTGCGATCACGATTCGCACCATCGTGATGCAGGACGGGGTCGCCTCAGTCCAGGCCGGCGGCGGCATCGTCTTCGACTCCAAGCCGACAGCGGAGTTCGAGGAGACCGTCAACAAGGCGATGGGTATGTTCACCGCGCTCGATCTCGCCGAGCAGCGCTCGAGCAGCGCTCGCGCCACGCAGGGATCCAAGGGCTACTGATGCCAGAGTCGCTGATCATCGGCTACGGCGTCGTCTTCGACGATGCCGGACGCGTGATGCTGCTTCGGCGGCGCGAGCGCGAGTCGCTCTGGCCCGACTCCTGGTGGCTGCCCGGCGATGTCACGCCGCTCAGCGAAGATCCCGACCAGACCGTGCCGAGATTCTTCGCGCGCCTCCTGCGTCAACGAGTCAGCGCCGCGTACGCGCACACGGTCTTCGGCGACGAACCGCAGAGCGGCAGACACACGGTGCACAACGCATACGTCGTTTCCGTCGAGGCCGCGCTCGACGGCGCGCCATCCGATGAGAACAACCCCTTCGACGCGATGGAATGGTGGGACGTCAGCTCAGCGATCGCCGAACTGCCACTGGCCCAAGCGGAGTTGCTCTCGACGGTGATCCAAAGAATCGAGCAGGGTTGGGACTTCGAGACGGACTCCAGCCTCGACGCGCTCTTCGCGGACGAGCCGTCGCCCGCGTCTGAGCCGATCCCGACCCGCACACACGACGAGCGGCGCGAGGCCGGCGCCGCGCTGCTCTCGCAGCTCACTCGGCAAGACGACTTCGCCAACGCCATCGAGTCGCGAATGGGAGCGTTCGGCTCCTACCTCATTGACCACATCTGGGGAGACATCTGGCAGGACGATCAGCTGAATGGACGCGACCGCAGTCTGGCCGCGATGTCCGCCGCGGGCGCGCTGATGCAGGTCGACGCATTCGCATTCAACGCATCGATCGGCGAACGCAACGGCCTCGGCCGCGACGAAATCGTCGAGATCTGTGTCCAGCTGTCAGTCGAGTGCGGCTTCCCCTTCGCCAACGCCTGCCTGACCAGAATGCTTTCCGATTGGAGCCGAACCAGCGAGCCGTATCGGCCAAGTCCGGCTATCGGCAAGGACGACGACGCGCGGCGACGAGACGCCGCTGCCGTGTCAGAGATGCTGACCGGTCGAACCAACAGTCCCGACGCCATTGCGCAAGACGCGCAACGACAGCTCGGCTCGGTCGGTCGGCTCACCGTCGACTGGGCCTGGGGCGATGTCTGGAACCGAACTCAGCTCTCGCAGCGAGATCGCGCGATCGCCGTCCTGGCGATGCACACGGCGATCGGCCGCACGCGTGAGCTCGAACAAGACCTCCACACGGCGCATCGGCTTGGTTGCAACTGGGACGAGCTCGATGGCGTGATCGCCATCGTCTCAGCCTTCTGCGGCCTGCCCCGATCATCCGACGCGGCGCGCGTGCTGCAGCGACTGCGTTCCGACCCGTCCGCAACCTCACAGCAAGAGGCTCCGTAGAATGCGCGCCAAGCTCGCGCTTCAGGCGCGCAGGTCGCATTGAGACGAGGATCACTATGCCGACACATGCAGAACGACGCGCAGCGGGCAGCTCGTTGCTGTCCGAAATGACCGGCCGACCCGACGCCATCGGTGACGCCATTGAGCAACAGAACGGCGCGTTCGGCTCATTCGTCGTCGACTACGTCTTTGGCCAGGTGTGGCAAGGCGACGAGCTGTCGCGACGCGACCGAACCATCGTCGCCCTCGCCATGCTCGGCGCGCTCGAGCGACTGCAGGCGGTGAGATTCCATGCCAGCTTCGGACCAGCCAATGGCGTCTCGCGCGAGGAGATGATCGAAATCGCCCTGCAGATCGCGGGCTACTCTGGATTCCCGGCCGGCAACGAGATGGTCAACGTGCTGGTCGAAATGTGGTCGGAAGCGGACGGCGAGCCCTATCGCATCCCGCCCGCCGATCACAAAGACGACGACCAGCGCCACCGCGACGCCGTCGAAGTGATGCGCACGCTCAACGGTCAAGACGAAGCGCAAGATCCAGCCGAGGCGTTGGCCGGCATGGAGCGCATCGGAGCGGTCGGCAAGCTGGCCTTCGAATTCGCCTTCGGCGACCTCTGGCCCAGGACGCAACTCTCCAGACGCGACCGCTCGCTCGTGGTCGTTTCAATCCTTGTCGCGCTGACCAAGCCCGACGAGCTGCAGTTCCACATCCCCGGCGCGCTCAACCACGGCGTCACTGAGCGGGAGCTCGAGGGCGTCATGGCGACCGCCGCGCCCTACTGCGGATTCCCCCGCGCAGTCGAGGGCTACCGCACGCTGCGACGCATCCTCAGAGAACGCGAGGCCTCCAACGATGGCGATTGATACGTTACTGATCGACAACTACGACTCGTTTACGTACAACCTCTATCAGTACCTTTGCGAGCTCGGCGCTGAGGTCGTCGTGCATCGCAACGACCAGATCTCGCTCGACGAGATCGAGGAACTGGCGCCGCGTCGGATCGTGATCTCGCCTGGCCCCAAAACGCCGCGCGAAGCCGGCGTCAGCGTGCCCGTGTTGCAGCGGTTCGGTCCGACAACTCCAACCTTGGGCGTCTGCCTCGGACATCAATCGATCGGCGCCGCGTTCGGCGCAACCATCGGACCCGCCGGCGAGATTCGACACGGCAAGACATCGCCGATCGAGCACGACGGCGGCGGCGTCTTCGTCGGGTTGCCCAATCCCGTCGAGGCGGTACGCTATCACTCGTTAGCCGTCGACCCCGATACGCTCCCGCCCGAGCTCACGCCGACCGCCTGGTGTGAGCGTCACAACGGCGACGGTCGCGTGCTGATGGGTCTGCGACACACCGACTATCCGATCGAGGGCGTCCAGTTCCACCCCGAGTCGATCCGCACCAAAGTCGGTCACGCGCTGCTGCGCAACTTCCTCGACCAATCTGAGGCCTGGCACAACGAGCGCCCCGACGCCGCGACTTCTGAGGCGGCGCGATGAGTTCAGCCGCTCCGACGGCCGACCTCGCGGCCGCGCTGAACGCCATCGTCGACGAACGGCGCAGTTTGTCCGACGCCGAGGCGTCGTCGGCAATGGACGCTCTGATGTCCGGCGAGGCCGACGAAGTGCAAGCGGCGGCGCTGCTCACGGGTTTGCGCATGAAGGGCGAGTCCGTCGATGAGGTCGTCGGCCTCGCGCGCGCGATGCGCGCGCATGCGCTCGAAGTCGACCTCTCCGACCTGCCCCGCATCGCCGACACCGCCGGTACGGGCGGCTCCGGGACGCACGCGTTCAACGCCTCGACCGCAGCCGCGTTCGTCATGGCCGGTTGCGGCGTGCCCGTCGCCAAGCACGGCAATCGAGCCATGTCATCGAGCGTTGGCAGCGCCGACGTGCTTGAGGCGCTCGGCGGGCAGATCACGCTCCAACCAGCGCAGGCCGCCGAGTTGCTCCGTGAAGTGGGCTTTGGCTTCCTGTTCGCGCAGGGGTTTCATCCCGCTATGCGGCACGTCGCGCCGATCAGGCGTCGGATCGGCGTCCGCACCGTCTTCAACATCCTCGGTCCGCTGACCAACCCCGCCCGAGCGACGCATCAGCTGATCGGCGTTGCGCGACCCGAGCTGGGACCGCTCATGGCTGCGGCGCTGGGTCGGCTCGGACTGCGGCGCGGACTCGTCGTGCACGGACACGAAGGACTGGACGAGGTCTCGCCAGAGGGTCCAACCACCTGTTGGCAGATCGACGGCGACGAGCTGTCCGAGTTCACCGTCTCGCCGCAAGACGTGCAGATCAGACCCGTCGCGCTTTCCGAGGTTCGGGGCGGCGCAACCGCCGACGAGTCGGCTGCAATGATGCGCGCCGTCCTCGGTGGTCAGACTTCGGCGCTGACAGGCTTCGTCACCCTCAACGCCGCCGCCGGACTGCTCGCCGCTGAAGAAGTGCCCACATTCGCCGAAGGCGTCAGTCGCGCGGCCGAATGCATCGACGATCAACGCGCCCTGCGTAAGCTGGAACTGTTCGTCGAGCGTTCGCAGGCGATCGCCGCAGGCGCTGACTCGGGCGCCGACTCAGGGGCATAGGACGCACGCATGCCATCGGTGTTGGAGCAAATCGTCGACGACACCCGCGCCGCCGTCGCGGAACGTCAGGCGACGTTGCCAATCGAAGCCCTGCGCCAACGAGCGCTCGCTCGGTCGTCGCGAACCGACTTCATCGCCGCGCTCAAACAGCCCGGCGTCGGACTGATGGCCGAGGTCAAACGCGGCTCGCCCTCGAAGGGTCTCTTCGCGCCGGACTTGTCGCCTCGCGAGTTGGCCGCGACCTACCGCGAGATCGGCGCGATCGCCGTCTCCGTGCTCACGTCGCCGGCGTTCTTCGCCTCCGACGACGATCTCTGTGACGTCGTCGAGACGCTCTCAGGCAGCGGTCTGCCGATCCTGCGCAAGGAGTTTCATGTCGATCGCTACCAAGTCGCTGAGGCGGCGGCGCTCGGCGCGGACGCCTATCTGCTGATCGCAAAGACGCTTGACGCCACCGCGCTCCGATCGCTGATTGAGGCGGGCGAGGAGTTCGATCTGACGCCATTCGTCGAAGTCACCGACGCGCGCGAAACCTCGATGGCGCTCGAAGCGGGCGCTGCGGCGATCGGCATCAACAACCGCGACCTGCACACCTTCACAGAAGACCTGGGCACGACCGAACGTCTGCGTGACGAGATTCCATCGCACATCCCGGTCGTCGCCGCCAGCGGCGTGCGCACGAGAGCTGACATGCAGCGCATGGAAGCCTGCGGCGTCAATGCCGTCCTGATCGGCGAGGCGCTATCGACCGCGGCCGATCCGCGAGCCGCGGCGCGAGAGTTGTTGGGACGATGACGTTCGTCAAAATCTGCTCCGTTCGCGCAGTCGAGCACGCCGTCTGGGCTCGTGAAGCCGGCGCCGACGCCGTCGGCATGATCTTCGCCGACGCGCCGCGGCGGATCGACATGCCCGTCGCCCGAGCCGTGCGGCGAGAGCTCGGTCCGCGCATTCAAGTCCTCGAAGCAACGCCCGACACCGTCGAGCGCGAACGTCGCGCGGCTGGCCGTCCGCTGCTCGTGGGCGTCTTCGCGCGGCAGTCAGTAGATGAGATCGAGCGCGTGCTCGACCAAGTCGACCTTGACATCGTGCAGCTCAGCGGCGGAGAGCATCCGGCGTTGACCACTCGAATCAAACGGGCCGTTGTCCGCGCCGTCCATGTCGACGAGAGCATGGACGCGCCAGCGGTATTGTGCGAGATCGACCGCGCGCCCTCCGCGATCGCCTTGCTCGACGCTCGATCCAAACAGGGCGGCGGCAGCGGTAAGACGATCGATTGGTCAGTCGCCGCCGACGTCGCCGCCCAACGGCGTCTGGTGCTGTCGGGCGGACTCACCCCTGACAACGTCCGTGAAGCGGTGCGCGCCGTGCGACCCTGGGCCGTCGATGTCTCTTCAGGAGTCGAGACGGACGGCGTCAAAGACCAGACCAAGATCCGCGCGTTCGTCGCCGCGGCCAAGAGCGAGGACGACTCGTGAGCGATACATCAGGAGCCTTCGGCCCATTCGGCGGACAGTTTGCGCCCGAAACGTTGATGCCGGCGCTGGACGAACTCGAGGCGGCCTGGGCCGAGGCGCAGGACGATCCCGCCTTTCGGCTCGAGCTCGATGAGATGCTGCGCGAATACGTCGGACGCGAGACGCCGCTGACGTTCGCTCCTCGACTGACGGAACAACTGGGCGGCGCCCAGATCTGGTTCAAGCGCGAGGATCTGGCCCACACGGGAGCGCACAAGATCAACAACGCGGTTGGTCAGGTGCTGCTCGCTCGACGCATGGGCAAGCCTCGCATCATCGCCGAAACCGGCGCCGGTCAACACGGCGTCGCCACCGCGACCGCTTGCGCCCGATACGGCATCGAGTGCATTGTCTACATGGGCGCGGAGGACATCCGTCGACAGGCGCTCAACGTCTTTCGCATGCAGTTGTTGGGCGCGGAGGTTGTCCCCGTCGAATCGGGCTCGCAGACGCTCAAGGACGCCATCAACGAGGCGATCCGCGATTGGGTCACCAATGTCCGAACGACGCACTACCTGATCGGCAGCGCGATCGGCCCGCATCCCTATCCGTTGATCGTCCGCGAGCTGCAGTCGTGTATCGGCCGTGAAGCGAAACAGCAGCTGCACGAGCGCCTCGGCGCGCTGCCCGACGTCGCCATCGCCTGCGTCGGCGGCGGCAGCAACGCGATCGGTCTGTTTCACCCCTTCGTTGACGACCCCGTACGTCTGATCGGCGTCGAGGCCGCCGGCGAGGGACTCCAGGCTCGACACGCGGCAACCCTCTCAGCCGGCTCGCCAGGCGTGCTGCATGGCACGCGGACCTACGTCCTGCAGGACGCTCACGGACAGATCACCGAGGCGCACTCGATCTCGGCCGGTCTCGACTATCCCGGCGTCGGTCCCGAGCACGCCTTCCTGATGCTGACCGAACGCGCCGAATACGTCTCCGTCACCGATGACGAAGCGCTCGACGGACTCCAGCTGCTCTCGGAGACGGAAGGCATCATCCCCGCTTTAGAGACCGCGCACGCGATCGCGTACGCGGCCAAGCTCGCGCCGACGATGAGTCCCCACCAGGTCATCCTGATCGGTCTCTCAGGCCGCGGCGACAAAGATGTCGAGATCGTCCGCGACGCCCTCGAATCGCGAGCGACATGACGCCCGACGGCGACATGGAGCTCGTGGCGCGGCCCGCCCACCAACAGGCCGCCCTGGCGCTCGTCGCCCGACCGGCGCCGCCGGCGTCACTTCCGTACTCGCCGCCGTCAGATGACCAACCCGTCGCGACACGTCCCGTTTCGGCCGAACCGATGCCCGAACGGACCCTCGGCCGAGTGCGGATGCTCGTGCGCGTCCTGTTTCTGACGGTGCTCTCATTCGTTCTGCTCGGCGGATTGTACGTTCTGCTCATTGAAACGTCGGCCCATGAGTCCCTTGGTTGGGATTGGTGGTTTGTCGTCACCGTCGCAGGCGGGGTGGTAGCGTCCGTCATCTGTTGGGTGGCGATTCCACGCTGGATCCTGAAGCGACATCGCGCGAACTACCTCGTCGCCTGGCGTCGACCCACCCGTCAGGACGCCAAGTGGATAGCCGCCGCGCTGGCGCTCATGGTCGCCTTCTGGTTCGCCTACTGGGCTGTCATTCCCTGGACCGGCTGGGAGTGGGCGCTGCCGCTCCCTTGGCCAGACGATGCTCAGGTCACCGTCTTCTTCACCTGGTGGCACGCAGCGTTGTTCGCCGCGAGCGCTGTCATCGTGGCGCCAATCGTCGAGGAGACGTTCTTCCGCGGATTCATGCTGGGCGGGCTGAATCGCGTCTGGTGGCTGATTCCCTCGCTCGCGCTGAGCGCGCTGCTGTTCTCGGCCGTGCACTTCAACCTGCAAGTCATCATTCCCTTCGCCGTCTTCGGACTCATACTCGGCGTCATGTACATCCGCACCAAGCACTTGATCGCGCCGGCGCTGACGCATGCATCATGGAATCTCGGCGTCACGACCGTCCTACTGATTGAATACGGCGTCGGATGACACAGCCCGATCTCGAGCTCACTGAATCCGTCCAGGACGAACAGTCCGTCGACCACGGCCTGGCCGGTCTGCAACTCGTTGGCTGGGGACTGCTCTGCACCCTGGTCTGGGTGCTCGTCACCGCAGTCACGCTCGCCGTCGTTAGCGAGGTCGACGGCGCGTCAGAGGCGACCAGCGAGGCGGGACTGCTGATCGTCGTCTTCGGTCAACTGATCGCCGGCATGCTGGGCTGGTTCATCCTGCCAAGACTGATCCTGCGCCGACGACGCGGCTCGAACGCTATCTCTTGGCGTCGTCCGACGCCCAACGACGTCGCCTGGGCGGTCGGCGCAGTGCTCACCATCGTGGTGGTACTCACGGTGTATGGGTTGATCGTCCAGGCCATAGGCGTAGAGGCGCTCGAGCCCGAGTCGACGATTAGCGATCCTCGACTGTTCGAACACACATCGGTGATTGTCGCGCTGGGCTTCCTCGTCATCATCTGCGCGCCGATCTACGAGGAAGCGTTCGCGCGAGGATTCGTTCTCGGCGGACTGCGACCGCACTGGGGCGCAATCCCGGCTGTCGCAATCTCAGCCTCGATATTCTCGGCGCTGCACGCCGATCTCGGTAGTTTGATTCCATTCGCGGTGGCGGGCGTGGCGCTCGGCATCGTGTACATGCGCACAGGATCGCTCACCGCTGCGTCGATGGCGCACATGGGCTTCAATGTGATCGGGTTTTCAACGACCGTGGCCCAACAGCTCGGTTGAGGAGGCAGGATGTCCGAACCAGGCAAGCGCTACCGAGAGGCCTTCGCGGCGGCGGAGGCTCGCGGCGATGGACCGTTGGTCTTCCCCTTCCTCATCGCCGGTTTTCCCACACCCGCAGAAACGCCGGACTTGGTCCGCGCGGCGCTGCGCGGCGGCGCGGCGGGATTCGAGATCGGCGTGCCCTTCTCCGACCCGATCGCTGACGGGCCGACGCATCAAGAGGCCTACAACGTCGCGCTCGATGCCGGCGCCACCGTCGACACGGCGCTCGACGCCGTCCGAATCGCGCGCGAAGCAGGCCCCGACACAGCGCTCACGCTGATGGGCTATCTCAATCCCTTCCTCGCCTGGTCAGAGGCGCAACGCGACTCGACCGAGACTGACGACAGACCAGGCCAGGCGGTCGCTCGACCGCTCGAACCGCTCGCCCGCCGCGCGGCCGAGGCCGGGGCCGATGGGATCATCGTCGTCGACCTGCCCGCCGACGAATCAGAGGCGACGCGCGAGGTCTTCGCCCAACATGGCATCTCGCTGATCTACTTCCTCGCGCCGACCTCGACCGAGGAGCGCATCGCGTCCACCGTCGAGCGCGCGTCAGGATTTATCTATGTCTTGTCCTTGACCGGCGTCACCGGGGAACGAAACCAACTGCCCGACGACATGGCGTCGTTCGTACAGCGCGTGCGAACGCAAACTGACACGCCGTTGGCGGTCGGATTCGGCATCAGCCGACGTGAGCATGTCGAAGCCGTCGGCGATGTCGCGCATGCTGCTATCATCGGCTCAGCGTTGACTGCGACTATCGCGTCGACGCCCGCCGAGGGCCGCCCGCAGGCCGTCGAGCGCTTTCTCGAGGTGGTAACCGGCCGCCGGAGTGAAGAGACAGCCTGATGAGCATTCGCAGCATCACCGTTCAGCTGCTGTTCAACGATTGCGTCTATATCTCCGCGGCCGGCGACTTTGTGGCTGGCCGCTAGATCGCTGCGCGACGCCCTACGTCGCTCCGCTGATCGCCCCGCTTCAACCCTCGACACTGCGCGTGTCAACCAACCGAACCAGCGAACCACCTGACGATGTCGAACCGTGACTCCGAATCAGCCTGGCGACTAAGAGGCATTCGCGGCGCAACGACCGTGACCAGCAACTCGCCGGCCGACATTCGTGAAGCCACCGAAGAGTTGCTCGGTGAAATGATCGCCCGCAACCACTTCGACATCGATGAGGTCGCCTCGGCCTGGTTCACGACGACGCCCGACGTCAACGCGGAATTCCCCGCCGTCGTTGCACGACAGCAGTTCAAACTCGATCACGCCGCGCTGATGTGCGCGCATGAGATGCAAGTGCCAGGAGCGTTGGACTCGTGCCTGCGCATTCTCTTGCATGTCAACACGCCATTGCGGCAGAGAGAGATGGAACACGTCTACCTGCGAGGGGCGAAAATCCTTCGTCCCGATCTGACAGCGGATTCAGAGGATTAACGCTTCTACCCAGAACCAGCGCCACGATGCCAGTAACACTGGTAGGTGGACCAGATGAGCGAGAAGGATCGAACCATGCTGATTGTGATGAAAATAGGCGCCACCGATGAAGAGGTTCGCGGTGTGCTCGCCCGACTCAAGGAAGTCAACCTCGAAGGACACCTCTCCCCCGGTGAGGAACGAGTCGTGATCGGCGCCGTCGGCGTCATCGGCGATCCCGACATTCGCACCGCCATGAGCCGCATGGCCGGCGTCGAAGAGGTCATCGCCATCTCACGTCCGTACAAGCTGACGGGACGCGAGTTCCAAAAGGACGACACCGTGATCGATGTCGGCGGCGTCAAGATTGGCGACGGCTCGATGGTCGTCATGGCTGGCCCCTGTTCGATTGAGAACGAAGAGCACATGGTCACGACGGCCAAGGCCGTGGCCGCCTCGGGAGCGCAGATCCTGCGCGGAGGCGCGTTCAAGCCGCGCACCTCTCCCTATGCGTTCCGAGGCCTCGGCGAAGAAGGTCTCCAGCACCTGGCGACGGCGCGCGAAGAGACCGGGCTGCCGGTGATCACCGAAGTCATGGACGCGCGCGATGTCGAACTCGTGGCTCGCTACGCCGACATCCTGCAGATCGGAACGCGCAACATGCAGAACTTCATGTTGCTCGACGAAGTCGGTCTGGCGCGCAAGCCGGTCATGCTCAAGCGCGGCCTTTCGGCCACGATCGACGAATGGCTGCTCGCCGCTGAGTACATCATGTCCAAGGGCAACCGCGACGTCATCCTCTGCGAACGCGGCATCCGCACCTTCGAAACCTCGACCCGCAACACGCTCGACCTCTCAGCGATCCCGGTCGTCAAGCGACTCAGCCACCTGCCGATCGTCAGCGATCCGGCGCACGGCACCGGTCACTGGTACCTCGTCGAGCCGATGGCGCGCGCGTCGATGGCGGTGGGCGCCGACGGCCTCATGGTCGAAGTCCACGACAGCCCCGACCATGCGCTCTCTGATGGGCCGCAGTCGCTGACGTTCGACAACTTCGACGGGCTCATGCGCTCGCTCGAGCGCGTCGGTGAGGCCGTCGGGCATCCGCTGGCGCCGCGACCGCGAGTCGCGGAGGCCGTGAGCTAGCCGCCAACGAGCTCTCGATTAGACATCGTCCAGCTCGCGGTGAGCCAGCGCGCGCCGCGCTGTTTCATCGCGGCGGTCGATCTCCTGCGACTCCTCGCCCTGCGTCACCTTGAGCTCGAGCTGGTCGATCGCGCCGCTGACTGAGGTCTGCATCGAACGCAGCTGATCGCCCAGTCGGCGCAGCATCTCAAGCGAGTACCGGTCGGCCTCAAGCGCCTGCGAGACCGCTTCGGTCGTCGCCTGCCCGCGAACGGCGGCCGCCTCGTCATTGGCTCGTCTCAACGTGTCTGTCGCCGTCTCGTGCGCCTGCGCGAGGATGCTCTCCGCGCGCGCCTCGGCATTGGTCACCAACTCGTGCAAGGACACTTGCTGCTCGGCGTCCCGCCGAGCCTGGGCGGCGAGAATCGCCGCCTCCTCCTGCGTCTGCTGGAGCAGCTGCTCACGCTCTTCCAAAAGTCGTTGCGCCTGATCCGCCGAGGCCGGGGCCGCCAGGCGCAGGCGGTCGATCAGGTCAAGCAGTTCCTCTCGGTCAACGGTCCAGCCAGAACCGAAGCGGCTGCGTCGACCCGCGATCACCGCAGCTTCGATCTGATCGATCAGTTCGAGGAGGTCGATGGTGCGCTCCTGCCCTGAGCCTCGCCGTGTTTGACTCTAGCGCAGGATTCGCCGCGGAGAATGCGCAGCGCAGAACGCTCGTCGCGCTGTCGGAAGCGCGGGAGGCTCAGGATTCGCGCCGCAGCGGCGGACCGTACCGTTCGATCAACGCCTTCGCGACATTGGGCGGCACCAAATCATCCACTGGATGCTTGAGCGACGCCAGCTCCCGTATCCGACTCGCTGAGATGAACAGGTGCTCGTGGCCCGACATCAGAAACACCGACTCAATGTGCGGCGCCATCTTCTTGTTCATCAGCGCCATGTCGAACTCGGCCTCAAAGCCGGTCACGGCGCGGATCCCGCGCACCAACACGCTCGCGCCGACCTCGTCGGCGAAGTTGACTACCAGTCCAGTGAACTTGGCCGCGCGGACATTCGGACAGTGCCTGGTCGCGCCTTCGATCATCGCCAGACGTTCGTCGACGCTGAACGTCTCGCTCGATCGCGGGTAAATGGCCATCACCACCTCATCGAACATCCCCGCGGCTCGCTGCACGATGTCGAGATGACCATTCGTAATCGGATCGAAGCCCCCCGGGTAGAGCGCAATCGTCATGTCGGCGCCTCCGTGCGGTACGTATCGATAGCGCCGTCACCATAGCGCCGTTGGTCAACTCGGACTAGTCCACCGATGCGACTCGGCGGCGGATTGACGCCGCCTGAGGCGCGCCGCAACCGACGCCAGACCGCGATCGCGCCCGACGGCAACTCAGCGCGCCCAAGATACGCCTCGACCGCCGCCAACGCGTCAACGCGATACGGAGGATCGATGAAGATCAGGTCAGGATCGAGCGGTACGCGGGTCGCGCAACGCTCAACCGGCAATCGATGCACCCGCGCGCGATCGCTCAAACCCAACGCCTCGAGATTGCGACGAATCACGGCGCAGGCGGGTCCGTTGCGCTCGACGAAGTCGACGAACTCCGCGCCGCGGCTCAATGCTTCGATGCCCAGATATCCCGCGCCCGCATAGAGATCCAGCACGCGCGCGCCCTCGACCCTGTCGCGAATCTCAGCTCGATCAAAGATCGCCGATCGAACGATCGCCGTCGCCGGCCGAGTGCCGTTCGCGGGCGATCGCAGACGACGCCCGGCCAGCGATCCTCCAACGACGCGCGGATGTGACGACGCCATGGTTGATGCTCGTCACTCCTGGCCTTCCGCGCGGATCGGCGCCGTAATCACGTTGCCGACTCGCACATCGCCATCCGAGATGACCAGCTGCGCCTGGTAGTCGCCCGGCACGTTGGGCACATCCCAGAACTGCCAACCGTTGCCGCTCGCGCCCGAAAGCTCGCCCGCATCGACGCTGAAGACGGGAGCGAACAGAATCGCATTGGGCAGGCGCAAGTCAGGCGCGCCCGACTCGAAGAACGCCGCGATCGCCGGCCACAGATTGGCGTTGCCCGGATCGGCCGATGCATTGCTCACATACACGCCGCCCAGCTCCGACTGCGAAACCACGAGCAGGCGAAAGGCCGCGCTGAATCGATTGTGAATCCAGATCGTCACCGGCGTGCCGGCTTGGTCGGGATAGGTGAAACTCACGACTCGGTTGACGTTGTCCCAGCGCAACCCGCCCGAGAGGTTGTCGAGCATGATCGAGTTGCCCTGCAACGTCACGCGGACACCAGGGCGATACGGCCCAGGCTCTCGAATGCTCAGCGTCGAAGCGATCCTCAAGGCCTCGCGCTGCGAGATCTCCCGATACCCGCCGGCGCTGTGCACGACTGCGTTGCTGGGCAGCGCCAGCAGCAGTTTGTCTCTGTCGACCCGCTCCAGGAGCGTCGGCAACGAAGCGTCAATCGCGGCCTGAAACAACGTCGGATCGAGCGGCGGCTCGATCACGATGAAGTCCGCGAGGGCGCCCAACTGCGAGAGGTCGTAGGCGCCCTCGCCGACGCCGCCTGACGCCGTGATCGGCACGTGCACCGAGAGCCCGCGATCGTCGCGATGCAGCCGCTCGGCGAGCTCGCTGATGAACGACGTGAACTGCGGACGCAGCGCCGGTGAGACGTCGAGATAGTGAATGTCGACGCCGTCGTGCTGACCGCTCTGGATCGCGTGCTGGATGTTGGCGATGTGCTGGCGACGCATGTTGTCCGATGCGAGGATGTCGTTGACCAGATCAGCATCCGCAGGATCGGCCGAGACCGTCGGCCACACAGTCGGTGAGACAACGGACGACGGCAAGTCGACCGAACCAAGCAACGAGGCGTCCTCTCCCGGCTGCCAGCCGTCGGGATGCACAATCGTCAACGAGCCCGCCAATGCCGACTGCGGTTCATCGCCGCGCGGCACGCGTCCCGCGATCACGTCGCGGAATCTGAGGCGGCGCATGATCGCCAGATTCTCAGGCGCGTCGTTCAGCGTGACTCGCGCCGAGACGCCGTCGCTGCTCAGCGTGACCTCGCCCAGGCGAACCCAATCCTGTCCATTCCACGTAAAGGCGCCGAGATTTCGCGGATCGGTCGTCGGACTCGTGAGCCGCAAGGTGAAGTCGTACGGCCCCAGCCGCTGATCAGGCATGGCGATCTCATAGATCGGCGACGCCGCGCCAAGCACATCCGGAATCGGCGGCGCCGGCTGCATCAAACGGACGACAGGTCCAGTGACTGACAATCCGGACGCCTGGGCGTCGCCGCCGCCGGTCTCAGAGCCTGAGACGCTGGTATCGACCAGCCCCGGCTCGAAGAAGACCACGATCACCACTGCGACCACGAGCGCGACGATGAGCAGCGCCAGCAAGCCGCCGACACCTCGAGCGCCCGCATCGCCGCCGCGAGAGCCGACGCCGGATGGTTGCTGAATCGGCCTCGATTGCAGTTCCGGCTCGAACGGCGCCTGCTCTATCGACTGCGAACTCGGCCGCGACTGCGGACTCTGCCGCGAAGGCGCCGGCGGCGGATCGCCAATCCGACGCGCCGGTCGAGGTTGCCACTCGCCGCCGTCTCGACTGCTCACGGGGCGCGCAAATCTGGCGCGATGCTGAGGCGATACTCCTCGCCGCCGCGGTGGATATGAACGATCACCGGCTCTTCAGGGCGCAGCGTCGCGAGCGCGTTGAGGTACGGCATGTCGGCGTTGATCACGATGTCGTTCAGACCGCGCAACACGTCTCCGGGCCGAATCCCGGCGCGCGCGAACGCGCCGCCGCGCTCGAGTTCGATTAGAAACGACCCCTGCGTCACTTCCAGGTCCAGCTGCGCCGCCGCCGTCGGCGTCAGCAGACGCTCATCCACGACCCCGAACGTCGGCCGCGGATAGAAGCCGTCGGCGGCGATGCCGCGCGCGACTTCGAGCACGGCATCGATCTGAATCGCGAAACCGACGCCATCGACGAAGTTGCCGTCCTGCGTCTCTCGAGCGATCACAGCGGTCATGCCGATGATGTCTCCATCGAGATCAACGAGCACGCCGCCCGAGTTGCCGTGATTGAGCGCCGCATCGGTTTGAATCAGGTGATCTTGCTCGTAGCGTTCGCGAAAAAACGTTGTGTCCGGATCGCTGACGATGCCCGCGGTGACCGCGATCTCCGCTCCCAACAGCGTATTGCCAATCGCGAGCACGGGCTCACCCGTCTCGATCCCGACTGTCTGGCCGAAGCTGGGCACGACCAGGTCAGCGAGCGCCTCGTCGGACCTGATCCGTAAGACTGCGACGTCGGAAAACGGACGATCGTCGCCAACGCGCTCCGCCGGCCAACGATCGCCCGACGCCAGGATGATCGTGAAACTCGTCATCCCCTCGATCACGTGCGCCGCAGTGACGATGTGTCCGTCGCCGTCGAGCGCAAATCCGGTCGCCAGCGCCGCTGGGACAATGAGCACGCCCTCCTCGTTTCGACGCTCTGGGCTCTCGGCGTCGATGACCACGACCGACGGCTCGACCTGCGCGAACACTTCGGCGATGCGTCGCTCTTGGCTCGATAGCGATTCATTGAGCAAACTCGCCAGCTCGGCCGAGCCGCGCGCATCAGACTCGATCAGCGCTCGCTCAACTTCAGACTCGACCGCCGCCGTGATGACGGCGTTTGTCTCCTCTGCTGAGCGACCGCCGTCTGAGTCGATAATCAGCGCAACTGCGGCGCCAACGACGGCCCCTATCAAGGCCGAGAGCACAACGACGAGAGCAGTGTGACGCACGCTACATAAGTGTTTCAACGCGCGTATCAGCACGTTCGCAAGTAGGTGCTATCGTAGCCTGCCATAACGCTGTTGGGCGTTGGCGAGCATCCAGCGGTCAGGCGACATTCGTGGTACTTCGACGTTCCGTCCCAATCACGGCAGATGGCCTGCAGCGGCTGCGCGACGAGCTCGTGCAGCTCAAAGAACGCCGCCGCGAGGCGGCCGAGCTGATCCAGCAGTCGCGCGAGGACTCGCCCGGCGCGCGCGACGAGGGCGAAGGCACCGAGACGAAGAACGAACAGGCCTTCATCGAGGGCCGAATCCTCGAAATCGAAGCGGTCATCTCGGCCGCTGAAGTGATCGATGAGCAGGAGATCCAGGGTTCGGACACGGTCCGCCTTGGCTCCACCGTCACGGTCCGCCCCATGCCCAAACGCACCGATGTCGACTACCGCATCGTCGGCCCGGCCGAAGTCGACCCGAAGAACGGCCTGCTCTCCGACGAATCGCCAGTCGGCAAGGCGCTATTGGGCGCCAAGGTCGGCGACACCGTCGAGGTCGCCACGCCCACCGGCGTGCGCAAGTTCAAGGTCAAGGCGATCTCCTAGTCAGCCGCGGACCCCCGCTGCAGCCCTTCGAGGCGGCCGGGAGGCCGCCACAGGCGGACACGCGCCTACGCTGTGTCCAATCCGAGGCATGCATTCATGAGCGACAGCGAACCAGCCACCGTCGAACACCAGGCAGAATCGGTCGACCCGTCGGGCGACAGCCGACGGTTGCGATCAATCATCGCCGAGCGCCAAGCCAAGGCCGACTCGCTTCGCCAGGATGGCGTCAATCCCTATCCGCCGCGCACAACGCGCACACACACGATCGGCGCCGCGCGAGTCCTGTTTGAGACATTTGAGTCGGACGAAGCGCAGCACGCCGATACGTCAGAACGAGACGCGCCTCAGGTCACCCTGGCCGGTCGCGTCGACGCGATTCGGCACATGGGTCGGATCGCCTTCGTCGACCTCGTCGATGACTCCGGGCAGATCCAGCTCATGGCCAGCAAACGGGCGCTCGGCGACAGCTGGAGTCTGCTCGAAGCGTTCGACCTGGGCGACTTCGCGGAAGCCTCGGGCGCGCTGATCCGTTCGCGCCGCGGCGAAATCTCGCTTCAAGTCGAGACGTTGTCGATGCTCGGCAAATCCCTGCGTCCGCCTCCCGAGAAGTACCACGGACTGCAGGACGTCGAAACGCGCTATCGCCAGCGCTATCTGGATCTGATCGCCAACGACGACGCCAAAGCCGTACTGCGGACGCGTTCACAAATCATCGCGGCGATGCGTCGATTCATGGACGACCGCGGGTTCATCGAGGTCGAAACGCCAGTCCTGCAGTCCGAGGCCGGCGGCGCCGCCGCGCGACCGTTCCTGACCCATCTCAACGCGCTGGACGAGCCGCGCCAGCTGCGCATCGCCCTCGAACTGCATCTCAAACGCCTAATCGTCGGCGGATTCGACAAGGTCTACGAGATCGGCCGCGTGTTCCGCAACGAGGGCGTCGGCAATCGTTGGAATCCCGAGTTCACCATGCTCGAGAGTTACGAGGCCTACACCGACTACCACGGCGTCGCCGAAATGGTCGAGTCAGCGCTCTCAACGGTGGCGCGCGAGGTCGTCGGCTCGACGACCGTTCCCTGGCGCGACGGCGAGATCGACTTCTCGCCGCCCTTCCAACGAGTCACCATGGTCGACGCCGTACACGAGCACGTCGGCGTCGACTTCCGCGAGTTCGACACCGTCGACGCCATGACCGATCTGTTGCGCGAGCAAGGCATACCCGTGCCTACCGATGCCGGCTGGGGCAAACTGTTCGACGAACTCGTCTCGGAACGAGTCGAACCGCACCTGCATCAGCCGACCTTTCTGCTCGACTATCCGCTCGCCATTTCGCCGTTGGCCAAACGCACCGAGTACGACGACACGCTGGTCGAGCGCTTTGAGCTCTTCGTCGGTGGATGGGAGCTCGCAAACGCCTACACCGAGCTCAATGACCCGGTCGACCAGCGACGCCGATTCGAGGAACAGCTCGTGCTCAAAGCCGCCGGCGACGACGAGGCTGAGCAGATGGATGAGGACTTCATCACCGCCCTCGAACACGGCATGCCGCCCACCGGCGGGCTGGGCATGGGCATGGACCGCCTGGCGATGCTGCTGACCAACTCGCAGTCGATCCGCGACGTGATCCTCTTCCCGCAGATGCGCAAGCTCTCCGGCTGATCAAACAGCCCAGTGCGCGGCTCAGATCGCGTCCCGCGTCGCGCCCGACTCGACGAGCTCGCCGATCTGCGCGGCGTCGAATCCGAGCTCACTGAGAATCTCACGCGTCTCACTCGCGAACGGCTTGGTCGCCTCGAGCTGCCGAAACCCGTCCCGATCAAGCGCCACCGGCGGCGCGAGCAAACGAATCGGACCAATCTCGGGATGCTCAAGGTCGTAGAGCATGTCGTTGGCGGCGACCTGAGGATCATCAAGCAGCTCGAACGGCAGCAACACGCGAGACGCGGGCACGCCGGCCTCGGCGAGCGTCGCCTCCCACTCCGATGTCTCGCGCTCCTGCATGCGTCGTTCGGCCGCCGCCTGCAAGGCGGGATAGTAGTCCGCGTCCGGGACTTCGTCGCCAGCGTGCGGATCGTCGAGTCCGATCGCCTCAATGAACGCGGCGCGCAACTTGCGACTGCCGCACGCAATCGCGATCCAGCCGTCGGCCGTCGTGTACGTGCGAAAGTAGATGTCAGCCATCGTCCGCGCCCGCGCCGATGGCTGCGCGCCGCGCTGCTCTGCGTAACTCGCGCCTGCGGCCCGCATCTCGGCGAGTCGCGCCCTCGATTCTTCGTGCGCTGGTCCGTCAGCGGACGCCACTCGCAGCATTTGATTGTTGTTCAACGTCATCGACGCCTGCATCAGCGAGGCATGCACCTCGCCGCCCTTCCCCGTGACCATGCGGCGGAGCAGCGCCGAAGCGATGCCGAACGCCAACGACATCGCCGCCATGTAGTCGGCGCTGACCGGATCGCCGCTCAATGGTCGACCGTCCTGCTCGCGGCCGTTGGCGACCATCAGGCCGCTGCGCGCCTGGACGACGATGTCCATTCCCGCAAGCCCCGCGTCCGGCCCATAGCGACCAAACGGCGTCACACTGGCGACGACGAGGCGCGGGAACCGCGCCATCAGCGTCTTCGCGTCCAAGCCGATCCGCTCGGCGAGACCGGGTCGGAAGTTCATCAACGCCACATCCGCCCGCTCGAGCAGGGCGTCGATCACCTCCGACGCTCGCTCGTGTCTCAGATGCAACGGCAGCGATCGCTTGCCACGGTTTCGAGACAGATAGATCCGCGACTCCATCGGCGACAACTGGCCCAGGCGACGAGTCGGATCGCCTTCCAGCGACTCGATCTTGATCACTTCAGCGCCGCCCTCGGCGAGCAGCTGCGCGGCGAACGGCACAGCCACAAACTGTCCAAACTCAACCACCCGAATACCATCAAAAGGCTGCTCGTCGACCGTCCGATCAGCATCAGTGGGCATCTCGCGCTCCTCCTGCACAGGCTACGACTGCGACGCTACCAGCTGTCCGCTGAAACGCACCGCCGCTGAGCGAATCCATACCGTGCGATCATGTCGGACATGACCGATGCTCGCGAGCGCTATGCCGAAATCGCCGTCCTCAGCGGCAGTCCGCAACCGGGACCATTCACCTATCGGGTTCCTGGAGATCTGCCATTGCGTCGAGGTATGTCGGTCGTCGTGCCCTGGCGGACACAGTGCGCCGTTGGGATCGCGCTCGAGATTTCAGCTCAGTCAGACATCGCCGATCCCCGATCGATCGAGCGAGTTCTCGACCCGACGCCCGTCCTCAATGCCCGACAACTCGAGCTCGCGCAGTGGATCTCCGACTACTATCTCGCCCCGATTGCGTCCTGCGTGTCGCTCTTTCTGCCTCCCGGAACTCCAACCCGCGCGCGAGCCTCGAGCGCCAACCTCAAATCGCTGATTCCAAACGCGCCAACGCGCCCGAAGCGCTTGACACTCGACATAACGACTGATCAAGCGCGCGATGCCCTCACACGCTGGCCGCGCAGCAAGCGCTCGCGAGTTGCCGATCTGCTCGATGCGCTCTGCCAACAGTCGCTCGCTGTCGCTGACGCCGCCCGACTCGTCGGCGGCGCAGACGCCCTCAAGCGCTGGCTCGCCTCGACGTCAATGGCGACGGAAGTGGCGGCGAACGACAGCCAGACCGTGCAGCTCGCCATCGACCGTGACGAAGCGGCTCAGGCCGCCGCCGCCCTGCGCCTCACTGCATCCGAGCGCCGACGGCAGGCGCTTGTGCGATCGCTGCTCGATGGTTTGCTCGACGAATCCATCGCCAAGCGTGAGAGCGGCGCGACCAGGGACGACGTCACCGCCCTGATCGACGAAGGACTGCTGCGCCTCGAGGCCGCTCACGACTCCAGCGAGACTGCCGTGCCAGTGTCCGCGCCGCGCTTGACCGCGGAGCAAGCCACGGCGACCACCGCAATCACTGATGCGCTCGACGCCGGCACGGGCGAATCCGTGCTGCTCCACGGCGTCACCGGCAGCGGTAAGACCGAGGTCTACCTCGCCGCGACGGACCACGCGCTGTCGATGGCCGGCGGCGTGATTGTGCTTGTACCCGAAATCGCGCTCGCGCCGCAGACGGTCGCGCGCTTCGAGGCCCGATTCCCCGGACAGGTCGCGGTTCGCCACTCGCAACTCAAACAAGCCGAAGCTCGCGAACAGTGGCGACAGGTCGCGGCCGGCGAGAAGCGAATCCTGATCGGCGCGCGCTCGGCGTTGTTCGCGCCAATGGCCGACCTCAAGCTCGTGATCGTCGATGAAGAACACGAGTGGACGTACAAACAACAAGACCCGCAGCCGCGATATCACGCAGTCACCGTCGTCCAAGAACTCGTTCGCTCCTGGAATGTCGTCACCGTGCTCGGCTCCGCGACGCCGAGCGTCGTCGCGATGGCCCAGGCTCGATCCGGAAACGGACAGTTGCGGCATTTGACGCAACGCGTGCAGTCAGGCGAACGCGAGCCGGTCGTGATCCCGCTGCCTCTTGTAGACGTCGTCGACTTGCGCGATGAGTTGGCCGCTGGCGTGCGCTCCGTCTTCAGCCGCGAGCTCGATGACGCCGTCTCTCAGGCGCTGCAGGCAGATGAACAGGTTTTGCTCTTTCTCAATCGTCGCGGCATGTCCGGATTGGTTTGCCGCGCCTGCGGCGAGGCCGTCGCCTGCAATCGCTGCTCGATCACGCTGACTCTGCATCGGCCAGGGCCATATCTGCAATGTCACGAATGCGGCGTCCGCCAAGCCGTGCCGACACGTTGTCCCGCTTGCGACGACTCGCGTGTCGGCTCAATGAGCTTCGGCACCGCACAGCTGGAGGCGGAAGTCCGCCGACGCTGGGGAGACTTGCCAATCACGCGTTGGGACCGCGACACCAGCCGCGCCAGTGGATCGCATGAGCGCCTCTTGCGCGAGTTCGGCCAAGGCCGCTCGCAAGTACTGATCGGCACGCAAATGATCGCCAAGGGACTCGACCTGCCGCGCGTCACTGTGGCCGGCGTGATCAACGCCGACCTGTCGCTGCGCGAGTCGGACTGGCTCGCCGCGGAACGCACGTACCAGTTGCTCTCCCAAGTTGCTGGTCGCGCTGGTCGAGGCGCGCGCGGGGGACGCGTCATTATCCAGACCTACGCGCCCGATCACGTTGCCGTGGTGGCCGCCGCGGCGCACGACTACGACGCCTTCTACGAGCCTGAGCGGCGCGCTCGCGCAGCGCTTGACCTTCCCCCGTACGGGCGTCTCGCTCGCATCACCGTTTCGAGGTCGACCGCAGCCGAGGCGGAAGCCGAAGCTGAGCGCGTCGTCAGCGAACTGCGCCGCCTGAGTTCCCGACTCGCGGACTCCCATGTTGAAGTGATCGGCTCTGCGCCGGCGACGCCGGCCCGGCAGCGCGGACATTGGAGACGCCACATCCTCCTCAAGAGCGCCGAACCGACAGCGTTGCTCAGACGGATCGATCTCGGCCGCGGCTGGTCCGTCGACATCGATCCACTCGGCTAGAGAGAGCGCTGGCGCAAGCTAGAAGGCCTCGAACGCCACGCGCAGCGCCACCAACAGCATGCCCGCGGCCAGTAATCGCGACAACGCCGACTCGCGTATTCGCGCCGCTACCCGCAATCCGATCGGGTTGGCGATCATTGCGCCAATCAGCAGCGGCGGCACATCGTTGAGCGGATCTCCGAAGTGCTGCGTCGCCGTGTGAAAGATGACCACCACAACGGCGATGCTCGTTACGATCGCGTGCGAGGCGGGCACCCCCAACCAGGCGGGCATGCGCATCACTCGCACGGTGATCATCGAGAAGAACAGTCCGCCGCCAATGCCCGCCAGCGACGTCAATGCCGACGTCACCCCGATCACGGCAAGCGATCGCCGCACCGGAATCCAGTACAGATACCGGTCTCCGCGTTTGTCCTGAATCATCCGACGCCAACCGCGTTGTCCCAACGCGCCTGCGTCGCCGGTGGGACGCCAAATCAGATATCCGCCTAGCGCTGCCAGGAGCACGGCGAATCCGCCGGCAAAGACATCGCGCGGCAGCTGGGCCGTCCCCGTTGCGCCGAACAGTCCCGCAGGCACGGCGATCGCGGCCGCCATGCCGACCGCGCGATAGTCGACCCGCTTGTCCCGCGCGAGTCGGGCCGCCGCCAGCCCCGACGTCGCCAACACCAAACACATCGAGGCCATCGCGACTTCGGCCGGGCTGGACTCGGCGTGTCGAGTCAACAGCACCGGGGCGAAGAGAAAGCCACCGCCGGCGCCGACGGCGGTCGCGTACACGCCGACGCCCATGCCGATGCCGATCAGCGCGACAAACTCAAGCCAGTCCATCCATGCAGGCTACGACGGCGGATGTACCAGACTGCCGATATCTGCAGACCGCTCACCTAGCTGCAGTCGCGCAGAAACTGCCGAATCGCGTCGAGCGTCGCCGGCAACTTCTCGGGCGATCGCGCGTCAACGTCCAGGCAGCGCGCGTTCGGCGCCTCATTGCAGATCCGCTCGCCAATCCCCGTCGGGTGGAACGGGTCAGCGCCCGGCAGCACTAGCATCGGCGCCAGCGTGCGTTGCACAGCGACCTCGTTGACCGCGAAGTAGGGCGGATTCTGCGGCCACATTCCATCGCGGAACTCGACCACGAGCGCGATGTACCCCTCGCGACGGATGCTGCGCGTGGCGTCCGCGAACAGCGGCTCGTCGTGGATGCGCTGAGCGAACGGACCCGCCTCGTTGTTCTGCATGAACACCGGATCGCGCTGCGCCGCCTCAATCACCGCCTCCAGACCCTCCGCCCGACAGAGCCGAATGGTCGGGTTGAACATCTCGTAAAACGTCTCCGGCGAGTTGGTCTCGTCGAGTCCGACCGGGTCCTGCATGACCACGCCAGCGATTCGCGCCGGCGCTTGATCGGCGATTCGCAGCGCGTACGCGCAACCGATGCAGCCGCCCATGACGTGCGCTCGCGGTACGCCGAGGTCGTTCAGCACAGCGATCTGATCCTTCATCGCTTCGTCATAGCTGAACGCCGTCAGTCCGGCCTTCGACGCGCCGCAATGGCGCTGATCCATGCCAATCACCGTGAACTCATCGGCAAACGCCTCGATCGGATTGATGATCGATCGCTTCCAGAAGCCGATCTCCGAGTTGACGCCGCCCGGCGCGAACAACAAGAGCGGAATCTCGCTGTTCCCTTCGCCGAAGACCTCGTAGTGGATGATCGTGCCGTCGGGTCGCATGACTTCGGCCATCGTGTCTCTCCTGCCGCGCTAGCCGCCCGATGATTGAGCGGCGCCATCTCCCATGTGATCGAGCTTCCGCGTGGTCGGGTCACCATTGTGGTTGAGGTATCTCGGGCAGAGTCTAAGGCGGCGACGCTACCCTGTCTCCAGAGCACCCTGCCCCCCACGCATCGTCCAAGCATCGTGGAAGTACTGACGGAGCACCAACATGGTCATCGCCGACGCCCCAGCCATCACGCTCGACACCCTCGACATCACCGACTCGAACCGCTATCGAGACCACGGTTATCCTTGGGCGGAATGGGACCTGCTGCGCCAAGAAGCGCCGGTCTACTGGTATCAGCGACCCGGCTTCGAGCCCTTCTGGGCGATCACCAAGCACGCCGATATTCGCTACATCTCCTCGCATCCCGAGCTCTTCTCCAACTCGCAGATGCTGCGCCTCAATAGGGCCTCCAAGCTGGGCACGGCCGCTCGACAACGCGAGGCCGGAACCAACCGCACCGGCGGCCACCCCGACGATCCGCCTGACTTCATCTACCTCGATCCGCCCGAGCATCGACAGCACCGCGGCCTCGTCGCTCGACACTTCACGCCGCGCATGATGAAGATGCTCGAAGACCACTTCGCCGAAATGGCCGAGAACTACGTCTCAGACTTCGCCGACAAGGTCGTCGCCGACTTCACCGCGCGCGGCTCGACATCAGCCGTCGACCTGGTGCACGAACTCTCGGCCAAACTGCCCGTCGCCGCCATCTGCGCCATGGGCGGCGTGCCGGAAGAGGACTGGGATCAGATCTTCAAATGGACGGAAGTCCTCGTCGGGGCCGACGACCCCGAGTTTCGCCTGCCCGGCGAGTCTCCCAGCCAGGCGACCGAGCGGATCGGCGTCGAGTGGTTCCGTTACAACGCCGAACTGATTGAACAACGCCGACGCAACGGCCTCGGCGACGACCTGCTCAGCGATCTGCTCAGGGCCGAAGTTGACGGTCGGCCGCTCACCCCGGGCGAGATCCACGGCTACTTCGTCCTCTTGCTGGCAGCCGGCAACGAGACCACGCGCAACTCGATCAGCGGCGGCGTCAAAGCCCTGCTTGACCATCCCGACCAGATGCAGCTGCTGGTTGACGACGCCTCGCTCGTTCCCTCGGCCGTCGAGGAGATCCTGCGCTGGACCTCGATCGTGATCCAGTTCCAACGCACCGCCGTCGAAGACGTCGAACTGCGCGGCAAGACGATTCGCAAGGGCGAGTCCGTCGTGCTCTGGTATCCCTCGGCCAATCGCGACGAGGACGTCTTCGACGACCCGTACCGATTCGATATCCGCCGCGACCCCAACGACCACTTCGCCTTCGGCGGCTACGGCGAGCACTTCTGTCTCGGAGCGAATCTGGCGCGTTGGGAAATGCGCTCTATCTTCCACGCCTTGCGACCAGTGCTGCCCAATCTCGAGCTGGTCGCCCCTCCTGAGAACGTGATCGCCTTCCTCCACGTCGGCGGTATCAAGCGGCAACTGGTCCGCTACCGCCCTGCCTGAGACACGTCAGGCTATCGTCAGTACACAGGATTGTCGTGATCGCTCGACGAGACGGAGGTGGAGCGTGTCCAGAGAGCCCAGGCTGCGCACATTTGACTTCAACCTTGACAAGTTCAAGGAACTGATTGTCTATATCGCCGACCAGTGTTCGGACGATCCGTCGTTCGGCGCAGTCAAACTCAACAAGATTCTCTACTACTCCGACTTCGACGCCTATCGACTTCTCGGGCAGCCGATCAGCGGCGCCACCTATCGCAAGCTGCAAGCCGGCCCCGCGCCCAAGGAGTTGCTGCAGGCTCGGGATGAGCTGATCGACGAGGAGCGTTTGAAGCTCGAATCACGACCCTTCTTTAATCGCGTTCAGAAGAGACTGATCCTCATTGAGGGAGAGGAATCCAACGGAGAGTGTTTCGAACCCGCCGAAAAGGACATAATCGATGCAGTGATAGGGTTCTTCAAGCCAATGTCGGCCCGGCAAGCGTCGGACTATTCCCACAGGGAACCGGGATGGATCTTGGCCAGCCAGGGTGGAGACATCCCATATCAGAGCGCCTTTCTTAGCGCCGACCCCTTCGAACAAGAGATAGAGGAGGTTGGAGTGCGGATCGGAAAAGAACTCTTGGCCCTGCGCGAATTGGCCTAGTGTCAATGGCACTTGGATCTGGATGGGAAATCGCAGAGTCCGAGCAGTTCTTCGACTCTTACGAGGAGCATATTGCTGGAGATGAGCTGCTTGAGGATCTCATCGAGGGTTTCGTCTGGGGACTGAGGATTGACTGGACGTCGGGCCCGGTCAGAAAGCAAGTGGTGGGCTCGTTCTGGTTCGTGGTGCTGATCGGGCCGCCGCCGTTCTATGTGTTTTTTGACGTCGATGAAGGGAGACGCGTGATTACCCTCGACTTTGTCACGCCAACCCCTTGAAGTCTGACCAAATCACGGTCGAGAGAGTCTTGTTGTCGGCACGGAGTCACGCCAAGCCGAATCAACCCAACAGCCTGTCTCCCGAACCGTTACTCTGCGGCTGTAGCCCATCCGAGTGAAATTGTCAGGAGACGCCAAATGGTCACCGCTGAACGACCCGCACTCACCCTCGACAACCTCAACATCACCGATACCGACCTCTACGTCGAACACGGCTATCCCTGGGAAGCCTGGGACATCCTCCGCCGCGAGGCGCCCGTCTACTGGTACCAGCGCCCCAACTTCGAACCCTTCTGGGCGATCACCAAACACGCTGACATCCGCTACATCTCCTCCAACCCCGACCTCTTCTCCAACACCCAGCTCCTGCGCATGAACGACACCGAGTCAATCGGCATCGGCGAGCGCGGCCGCGAGATCAACGCCAACCGCTACGGCGGACACCCCTCCGATCCGCCCGACTTCATCTTCATGGACCCGCCCGAGCATCGACAGCACCGCAGCCTCGTCGCTCACCACTTCACCCCTCGGATGATGAAGACGCTCGAAGACCACTTCGGCGAGATGGCCGAAAACTACGTCTCGACCTTCGCCGACTCAATCATCGCCGACTTCGCCGACCGCGGCGCGACCTCCGCCGTCGACATCGTGCACGAACTCACCGCCAAGCTGCCCGTCGCCGCTATCTGCGACATGGGCGGCGTGCCCGAGGAAGACTGGGACAAGATCTTCCACTGGACCGAGGCCGGCATCGGCGCAGCCGACCCTGAGTTCCGCCTGCCCGGCGAAGACCGTGAGCAGACCATCCGACGCGTCAACCTCGAGTTCAACCTCTACAACGAAGGACTCGTCCGTGACCGTCAGAGCAACGGTCTCGGCGACGACCTGCTCAGCGACCTGCTGCGCGCCGATATCGACGGACACAAGCTCACTCCGCGCGAAATCTCGTCCTACTTCCGACTCCTGCTCGGCGCCGGCAACGAGACCACCCGCAACTCGATCACCGGCGGCGTCAAGGCGCTGCTCGATCACCGCGACCAGCTCGACGACCTCGTCGCCAACCCCGAGTTGATCCCGTCCGCCGTCGAAGAGATCCTGCGCTGGACCTCGATCGTGATCCAGTTCCAGCGCACCGCCACCCAGGACATCGAACTGCGCGGCAAGACGATCCGCAAAGGCGACTCGATCGTCATGTGGTACCCGTCGGCCAACCGCGACGAAGAGGTCTTCCCCGACCCGTACAAGTTCGACATCCGCCGCGATCCCAACGACCATTTCGCCTTCGGCGGCTACGGCGAGCACTTCTGCCTCGGCGCCAACCTGGCCCGCTGGGAGATGCGCGCCATCTTCCACTCGCTGCTGCCGATTCTGCCCAACCTCGAGCTCGCCGGCGAGCCGCAGATGGTGCCCAACTCGCTCCACGTCGGAGGCATCAAGCGCCAGCTAGTCCGCTACCGCGCGCAATAGCTCGGGACCGCGGATCCTTGGCAGTGACGAATCATGCGCCGCGCCAGCGCAGGGGCGCTCGTAGTGTTGACGCTTGTCGTCACCCTGTTCGGCCTCGCGGCTCTGCAGTTTGCCGCCGCCGAAGAAGCGACGACCGACTCCACTGAGCCGCAGTACGAGCTCGGCGGTAGGTTACTGACGCGCCAACTCGACGATGGACGGATCGAGGTGTGCTTTGAGCCCACCGACGGCGACCTGCAGTGTCCCGAGAAGCGCTTCATTCGACTCGATCGCGCTCCCAGGGATCGTTGGCTGCGAAGTAGTGAGATCAGTTGGACGACACCGATCGACCCAGAGCAGATCATCTACCCAGAGGTTGACATCGTCGAGGTCGGAGAACCGAGTTGCGAGCCAAACATTGAGCGCATGATGGCCGGCACGTGGAAAGTGTCAACCGTAAGATTTTCGGGCAGCGCATTTTACATCGGCGACGGTCGC
Organism: Dehalococcoidia bacterium; assembly: GCA_965221705.1. Taxonomy (GTDB): domain Bacteria; phylum Chloroflexota; class Dehalococcoidia; order Bin125; family Bin125; genus Bin125. The sequence continues at coordinate 1,044,647 of OZ244908.1, read as the reverse complement.
TTCCTGACCGCCCATCACGTGATCGAGGACCAGCCGCCGTTTGTCACACTGAGTCAAGGTGAGCGATACATCGCCGCAGCAGTGCTCGGCGCCGACAAAGCGGCCGATGTCGCACTGCTCGAGGTCTACGACCACGAGAAGGTCGCTGACATCCCAACTCTCGCCCTGCGCACCCCCACGCAAGATGACATCGGCGAGCCGATCTATATGGTCGGATACACGCACCCTGGCGCGCAGAAGGTCGCATTCGGAGATGTGGTGATGCGGGTCAATAGTGACGAGTTGGAGACGTCTGGTGACTTTGGACCCGGTAGGAGTACTGACCCAGTCTTCGACGCCTGCGCTGACGTGATTGGCGTGGCCGCCGTTGTGAACTCGAACAGCACAATCGCGACTTCTGCTCGAGCATTAGCAACAGCCTTAGAGGGCTTGCCGATCAGCTATCCGGAGTTGCCCAATCAGCTGCCACTTAGTACTCAGTTGTTGTCTGACATCCTAATCTGGCACTATGCTGAAGATCCTCCAGCTGGTTCAGATTGCATCCATTACGATGTTGATCTTTGGATGGGTTTTGCAGGAAATGTCAGGGACTTCCCATTTGATCTGCGGACGTACAGATACGCCGACACTTGCGAGTGGGGCGATGTGAGGATTGTTGGCTATGATCGGGCGCCGCGCGTAGATGCTAACGCCGAGCCATTGTTTTGCCCTAGGGTCCATTACAATGGCTTCGAAGGCGAGTCCGTTGGTTCAGTGCGGATTGCTAACCTAGTGCACTCGTCTGAAGAACACTTCGGCACGATTAAGCTATGGGAGTATCTGACGCTGCCAGGATGTCCGACTCCTGACATTTCGCATCGGGTCAACTTGGAGTTTCCGATCCCTCCAAGTGATGAGATCGGTGAGAATGTGTTCTGGCCGCAGTTCACACTATTCGGGAGCGAAGGAGTCGCATCTGTACCGGCAGATGGAACCTCCATAATCTCGAGAACAATGGACGACGGACTCGTCGAACGGAAGTTCACAGGATCATGGTCCAGCATCGGTGCTCTGGAGCCGACTGGAATTCAAGTCCGGACGCGATTCGACACCTACCGGTTATCGTTTCTCGGCCCCGGTACGGCCGAAGATCGGCGTGGTGCAAGCAGTGGCGTGGAGCCTGGCATCGACGTCACTTCTCACATTCAGGTGCGCATCGAAGGTGACTCGGGTGTAATGAGTGTTTGTCTCGTCGTCCCAGATCGTGAACGACTCTGTCCGCGGGTGGGTGAGAGTGAGCAAGAGGAGCCGGCAAATGGGGGATGGAAGGCTTTTTCCAGTGTCAGCTGGAAAGCTGACCTGACCCCAACAGAGATAAGGGCAGTAATGAATGTGGAAGACACCATGCAGCTTGGCTGTCAAGTCTCGCCGGAGCTGGCGAGCGCCGCTTGGCAGTTCAGCTCAATGGAAGATTCAAGCACGGCAATCTACGTTGGAAAGAACGAGTTTCTTGTTCGCGCGTCGAGTGTCCCCGAGGACCTTCCGTGGGGCGTTGTGTCCCGAGGTGAGTCTTCGATGGTTGTGCAGCGAGTGGCGGAGGATCACCGATATGGATTTGCGCTGATGGAGGTTGTAGGGCAGCGTAATGAAATGAGGATTGGCCATCCAGTTAGATTTGGCGATGGCGTCGATGAAATGCTAGGCGAGTGGGCGGTACTGGTCAGTTATCCGAGAAGCGGGTCTGATCGCTACATGTTGCTTTTCGACACGGTTACGGAGATCAAGTCGCGTTCGTTTCGTTTTGGATCTTGGCTAATCGCATTCGGTGATGGTGCGCCAATCGTTGATCCATGCAGCCAAGAGCTATTGGGCATGTTGTATGGCGACGGTCGCGCCTTGAAGTCCGGTGAACTGAATTCTGTCTTGGCCGATCTGCGTGACGGCAAGGACATGGTGGGCGAGTTTCAACGAGGGCCGCAACTTGTAGGAACGGCGGCGCTGTCTAGCCGACCGGTGCACATCACTACAGTGCCGCCGAGTGGGAGTGAACTGCGGTGCCACATTGAAGATGCCGAGAATCGAGGGATGACTTATGCGCTATATGCGGCAAATGCCGCCGACCCGGATGTGCAGGTGGTGATAGAGGGTCAGAGAAAGAGGGATGGCGTGTGTTCGCCGGTTGGTAGGCTGTTTTTCGTCGAATACCAGTCTGATGAGGCGCCGGATCGAGTGTGCGCTGAGCCGTCTAGTCCGGAGTCGGGGATTTCAGATTTGACCATTGAGTTTGTTGCGCAAGAGGGAGTTGAACTCCTGCAGGCTGCAACGTTCCGCCGGGATGCGTGTGGGACACGTGGTGGCGGTCAAGAGCGATTGGATAACTGGCCCTCGGATTATTTTGTCAAGGTGCGAGTGGCTGAGTCGGTCGATATGGATGATGTGAGGGTCAGTTTCTTGGATGACCACGGGCGCTACATCAGGGTTCGCACGCTCCGGATTGTGAGTTACCAGGAGGGCTGGATCGGATGGCGAGTGAACGCCGACGGCAATCGGGAGGTTGCCAAAGTCGTCGTCACGATTGACGACTAGTCCTCCACCGAGATTGCCGCCCTCGGACATGTCCGCACCGCGCGGACGACGTTCGCCTCCTCCTCCGACGGCACCTCGTCGACCAAGACGTGCGAGAGGTCGTCGTCGCGGACCTCGAACACCACCTCGGTCGCCTCCATGCACTTCGCGTGACCCTCGCAGAGGCTCGTGTCGATCTTGACCTTCATCTGTCCGCCTCCAGGCTCAGCGCTGCGAGCGCCGTGTGTCGCGTTCCGCGTGTCGTGCAGTCTACCGAAACCTCGGCATCACCTCACGCGCGAACAGCTCGATGCTGCGCCGCGCCAGCTCGCGCGAAGCTCCTGGCGGGACCGGCGACGTAATGATGTGGTCCGCTGGAATCCACTCCAACGTGCGCTCAAGCGCCGCCGCCACATCGTCGGGCGATCCCGCCACAAACCGCGCCCGCAAGTCCTCGTCCGTCTGCTCGAGCAACTGACCCAGCGGGTCATCCTCGCCCAGGTCGGAGGCGTCGTGATACCACTGGCCGTACGTGTCGCGCAGATAGCGCTGATGCGGCTTCAGCTGCTCCCAGAGCGCATCGGGATCGTCACTGACGTAGCCGCCCGCCGAGAGCAACACTTCGAAGTCCGACGGATCGTCGCCCTGTTCGCGCAACGCGTCTGCCCAGGCGTCGTAGACCGGTCGGTCGGCGACGATCATCAGATTGGCGCGAAATCGCGCCGCTCGCCGCGCCGCCGCCTCCGAGCGCGCCCCGACCCAGAGCGGAAACGGCTGCTGAATCGGCTGCGGCGTCACCGCAACGTTCTTGACCTGATAGTGCCGTCCCTCGAGCGTCACCGATTCACCCGCGAGCGTGCGCGTGATGATCTCAAGCGACTCATCCATGATGCTCGCCCGATGCCGTCGGCTGATGCCAAAGCCCTCGAACTCCTCGATCCGATAGCCCAGTCCGACGCCAAGGTCGAAGCGTCCGTTCGAGAGAATGTCAACCGTCGCCGCGTCCTCGGCCACGCGGATCGCGTTGTGCAAGGGCAGCAGCAACACCCAGGTGCCGATCCGGATCCGCGACGTCAAACGTGCGATCGCCGCCGCAATCGGCAGCACCGACGGCGTGTAGCCGTCGTCGATGAAATGGTGCTCAGTGATCCAAACGTGGTCGTAGCCGAGCTCCTCCGCGTAGACGATCTCGTCCAGCAGCTCGTCGTAAAACTGCGCCCAGGGTTTGCGCCACTGCGGCGGATTGCGGAAGTCGTAGATCAGACCGAACTTGGGCCGAGACTTCTGTGACATCAGTACAGTCCGATTCGTCCGCCGAGCGGAATGTCGAGCAGCTCCGAGCGCGGCGCGACATGATTGAGCTCGTTCTTGACCGGCGCCAGCGAATCGGGACCGGTCATGTCCTGAGTCATCGGCGGCATCCAGTCGTCGTGATGCCCCAACACGATCCGCGGGGCGCGCAGCATGTCCGACATGCGACCCACGAACTGCGCCAGCGACCCCTGAATCGGCTCGCCGTCAAGGTTCGGCCGACCAGCCATCGCGACGATTGCCACGTCGGGCCGCATGTTCCGCACGACGCCGGTCCAACAGCCCGAAGTGTCGTGATAGAAGATCGAACCGTATGGCGTGTCGATCAGGTAGGCCAAGGCGCCGCCCGTGTCCGACGATCCGAGGCAACTCGCGACGTGATCCATCATCTGAGATTGCACGGTGGGATCCGACTGCTGAGATCGCTCGCCGAGCGTGCCGCCGATGTCGATGGCGTTGCGTCCGCCCCAACGCTCCTCTTCGGTCAAACCGTACTGACCCAAGACGACCTTGCCCGGATCCCACGACCCCTGCGTCCAGATGCAGGAGTGCAGACTGGGAAACACCTCCACCGTCACGTTGGAGGCGATGCGATGCCGCTCTCCTCCTTGAGAGCGCAGCAGCAGATCCTCGCTGATTCCAGCCTCAAGCAGCACCCGCGCTGACTCATTGGAGCCGATCACCGGCGCGCCCGTGTTCGCCGCGATCACCTCGGCGCCAGCGATGTGATCAAAGTGCGAGTGTCCAACCAGCACCGCGTCAGCGCGGGAGATGTCGGCCGCCGTCAGCCCGACGTCGGGCGCCGACGGAACGCGGTCAATGTAGGCGTCGAGCATGATCACGGTCTCGTCGACCTGAAGTCGAAACGTTGCGCAGCCGAGCCAATCGAGCGTGACGGTCATATGGACGCCTCCGTTGTCTGTGGGTGGAGGCTAACGACTCAACAACTACTCGGAGACGATCCGATACCAGCGTCGACGACCGACTCGGATCACCGCGCCGCGCGCGATCGAGACGCCCAACTCCGTGGCGACGACATCATCGATGCGGACGCCGCCCTGCGTAATCAGTCGTCTCGCCTCAGCCCGACTCGGCGCGGCGCCGATCTCGTGCAGCAACTGCGGCAGCGAAACGTCGATCGCTTCAGCCCCGCCGAAGTCGATTGCCGCCTCGGGAATGTCGTCCGGGACGCCACGCTGCGAGAACGTGCGCGTCCACTGCGCCTCGGCCGCCGCCGCCGCCGACTCGCCGTGCCACTCCGAGACAATCGCACGCGCCAGCCGTCGCTTGGCGTCCATCGGTTTGAGCGCGCCCGCCTCGAGTTCCGACGCAATCCGGTCGACATCCTCGTCGGCGAAGTTCGTTCCGTAGTCGAAGAAGCGCACGATCGCGTCGTCAGGAATCGACATCGCCTTGCCGTACTGGTCTGGCGCCGGTTCATCGATGCCGATGTAGTTGCCCGTACTCTTCGACATTCGCTGCTTGCCGTCGGTACCGACCAGAATCGGCGTCAGCACCGCGATCTGCGGCGACTGCTCGCGTCGCTCTTGCAGTGTGCGACCGCACATGATGTTGAAGGTCTGGTCCGTGCCGCCCAGTTGCACATCCGCCTCCAGCGCGACCGCGTCGTATCCCTGCATCAATCCATACATGAACTCATGAACGTAGACGGGTTGCTCAGCGTCAATCCGCCGCTTGAACGTGTCGCGGCCGGTGAACTGTTGGACCGTAAAGTTCGACGCCAGATGGACCACGTCGCCGAACGACATCTCTCCCAACCACTCACTGTTGCGGCGGACTTCCGTCCGCTCGGCATCGAGCAGCTTGAACGCCTGCTCGCGATACGTCGCCGCGTTGCGCTCGAGAATCTCGGCCGCCTGCATCGGACGCAACGAGTCCTTGTCCGACGGATCTCCCACCAGTCCCGTGAAATCGCCGATCAGCAGAATCGACTGATGTCCCAGCTCCTGAAACAGCGCCAACTTGCGCAGCGTGACGCAGTGTCCAATGTGCAGATCGGGCGAGGTCGGGTCGACGCCGAGATACACGCGCAGCGGTCGATTCTCGAGCAACGACTCGGTCAGCCGAACGCGCAACTCGCGCGCCATCGTCTTGCGCGTGGCCTCGTCGCCGTAAGCGGTTCCGCGCATGATCAGCGCGTGCTGGCGTTCGACCTCGGCGGCGATATCGGGCGGGACCTGATCGTGAGTCACGGCCATGTCGCTGTACTCAAATCCATCGCCGACAACAACTCGCGAGCTGCGTCGCGGTCGCTGCCGATCTGCTTCACCAACGCCTCCACGCCGTCAAACTTGCGCTCGCCGCGCAATCGTTGCACAAACTCGACCCGTAGATCCGTCCCGTAGATGTCGTCCGCAAAGTCGATGATGTGACACTCGATCGACAGACCGCCGCCGTCGTCGAACGTCGGTCGCATGCCAATATTCGTCACCGACGCTACTGGTCCCGAATCCAAGTGCGCGATCGTCGCGTAGACGCCAGGCGCGGGGATGGCGCGGTCGTTGGCGACCGCGACGTTGGCGGTCGCAAAGCCGATCGTCGCTCCGCGCTTGAAGCCCACGACGACCGGTCCGTGCAGCGAGAATCGTCGCCCCAACAGTCCGCTGACCAGCTCTACGTCGCCCTCTGACAACGCGCGACGAATCTCGGTCGAGGAGACCTTGTCCGCCGAGTCCTGGGTCAACAGTTCGATCACCTCGACGTCGAAGCCGAGTTCGCGGCCAAGCGCCTGCAGGGCCTCCGGATCTCCGCCGCGCTGACGTCCGAGGGCGAAGTCCTCGCCGATGATCAGTCGCGCCAGTTGCAGCTCCTCGACCAACATGCGCACAAAGTCGCCCGCATCGGTCAGCGAGAAGTCGGAAGTGAACGACACCGTAGCGACGCTGTCGATCCCGGTCTGTTTGATCAGCGCGAGTCGGTCCTCGAGCGAGGTGACGTACTGCATCGCCAGGTCGGGTCGGACTACCTGTCGCGGATGCGGATGAAACGTGATCGCGGCCGAGGCCAGTCCGTGCGCCTGCGCCTGTTCCACCACGTGTCGCAAGACGGTCTGATGTCCGCGATGGACGCCGTCGAAGACGCCGATCGTAAGCGCCGTCGGTCGACCCAGCGCTGCGCGACGCAGTTCCTCGCGGGCGAGCGCGGTAACCACCAGAGTCGGCCCTTCAGGACTATGGCGGCGCGCTTCAATCAGATCGATCGGAAGGCGCCGCAGCCGAGTCTCAGACTATCAGCAGCCCGCTACGTGATTCAGTCGTCCAACGAAGAACCATCGCCCGCCGGCGACCAGGCGCTGTCGGGCGCGTCGGGCAGAGCGGTGATCAGAATGTCGGCGAAGTCGTTGTCTTGCGCGATCTCAATCGCCAACGATTTGTGCAGCTCGAGCACAGCCATGAACGACACGATCAGCTCGAGACGCGACTCAGCCGATTCGATCCAGGCGCGAAACGAAACCACGTGTCCGCTGGCCAGCCGAGCTCGCAGATCGACGGCTCGGTCGCGGACGGTGACGCGTTGGGTTTCGATGGCTGCGTCGTGGGCGACTTCCTCCTGCGCCGCTCGCTCGGCAGCCCGAGCCAGCACCTCCTGCGCGATCCGCGCCAGCGCCTCGACCGTGACCTGCTCAGGCATGCCCAGCGGCAACGTCTGGTCAATCGGCGGCGCGCCCACGGGCGCATACGAGCGCAACTGTCCGCGATCGCGATCGCCGAGTCTTGTGATGCCGTCGCGATAGCGTTGGTACGCGCGGGCCATCTCGACCAGCTCCTCGGCGTCGCTCGCCGCACCGTCGTCATCCTCAGACTCGACGGCCGGCAGGAGCTGCCGAGCCTTGATCAGCACCAGTCGACCGCCGATGTTGATGAACGCCGCCAGCGCGTCAGCCTGTTCGCCAGTCAGTACATCGGCCGTTGACTCGTTTGAGGAGGACATCGCCGCGACCTGAGCGAGATACTGATCGGCGACTTGCGCCAACGACAACTCGGAGATGTCGAGCTGTCGCGCCTCGATCAACTCGAGCAGGAGATCGAGCGGTCCCTCATACGACGGCAGATGCAGCTGGACCATGTTTCTGACAGTCGTGCGGCGCGTCTCTCAACGGCGAGCGGCGCGGTCAGTTGGCGACGAAGTTGAGCAACTTGTCCGGCACCCAGACCACGCGACGCAAGGTCTTGCCCTCGAGCTGGTCAGACACGCGCGACGAAGCCCGCGCAGCCGACTCCGCGTCATCCTGCGAGGCGCCCGGAGGGAGACTGAGTTTTTCGCGCAACTTGCCGTTGACCTGCACCACGACCGTCACCGTCTGAGCCTGCGCCAACGACTCGTCATACTGCGGCCAGAGCTGTTCATGCACCGATCCTTCGCCGCCGAGTTGTCGCCACAGCTCATCGCAAATGTGCGGCGCCGATGGCGCCAGACAGAGGATCAGCGACGCAATCGCCTCTCGCCAAGCCGACTCCTCGACCGGGCCGCGATCGCGAATGTCCTGCAGCTCGTTGGTGAACTCCATCATCGCCGCGATCATCGTGTTGAAGCGAAAACGCTCGATGTCCTGGCTCACCTTGCCGATCATCACATGCGTCGCGCGGCGAATCTCGTCGACCTGGCCATCGCCAGCCTTGCCAGTCTCGACCGACTCAAGCGCCAGATTCCAGACCCGGTTCAGCCACCGCCATTGACCGGCGATGCCGCTGTCGTCCCAGTCGCCGCCCGACTCCCAGGGTCCGAGGAACATCAGGTACAAACGAACGGTGTCGGCGCCGTACTTCTCCACCCACTCGTCCGGGTTGACGACGTTGCCGCGCGACTTCGACATCTTGAAGCCGCCCTTGACAATCGTGCCTTGATTGAACAACCGAAGCCAGGGCTCATCGATCTCGAGAATGCCCATGTCGCGCGCCGCCTTGGTGAAGAAGCGCGCGTAGAACAGGTGCATCACCGCATGCTCTGCGCCGCCGGTGTAGTGATCGATCGGCAGCCACTTGCGAGCCAACTCAGGATCGATCGGCGCATGGTGATTGTGCGGATCGACGTAGCGATACGGGTACCAGTTGGAGCACATGAATGTGTCCATCGTGTCAGTCTCGCGCCGCGCCGACTCGCCGCACTGCGGACACGGAGTGTTGACGAACCCTTCATGCCGCTCAAGCGGCGACGCGCCGGTGGGCAGGAACTCGGCGTCGTCGGGCAACAGCACGGGCAGTTGATCCTCTGGCACCGGAACCGTGCCGCACGACTCGCAGTAGACCATCGGGATCGGCGCGCCCCAGTAACGCTGACGCGAGATCAGCCAGTCGCGCAGACGATACGAGACGGTGCGTCCACCCAGACCACGCTCGTCGAGCGCATCGGCGATCGCCAGCTTGGCTTCCTGCCAGTCCAGTCCGTCAAACTGTCCCGAGTTGACCAGCCGACCCGGGCCGGTGTACGCCTCGCTTGAATCCTCGCCATTCCAGTCCGGCCCGGCGATCACAGTAGGAATCGGAATCCCTCGTTGCGCGGCGAAGGCGAAGTCGCGCTCGTCGTGAGCGGGCACGCCCATCACCGCGCCCGTGCCGTAGCTGAGCAGCACGTAGTCGGCGATCCAGATGGCGACCGCCTCGTCCGTAAACGGATGCCTCGCGTACGCGCCGGTAAAGACGCCGGTCTTTTCACGGCTGGTCGATTGTCGTTCGATCTCGTTCTGTCGGCGCGCCTGGTCGATGTAGGCCTCAACCTCCGCTCGCCGGTCGTCCGTGGTTAGTTCGCCGACCAGCGGATGCTCGGGCGCGAGCACCATGAACGTGCAACCGAAGAGCGTGTCCGCTCGAGTCGTGAACACCGTGATGCGGTGCTCGCCGCCGACCGCTCGACCAAGCGGAAATGAAATCTCCGCCCCTTCCGATCGGCCAATCCAGTTGCGCTGCATGAGTTTGATCGGCTCGGGATAGTCGAGCCCGTCGAAGTTGAGCAGCTCGTCGGCGTAGGCCGTCGTCCGGAACATCCACTGTTCCATGCGCTTCGCCTCGACGACCGACTCGCAGCGCTCGCACACTCCGACGCCGTCGTCGGTGCGCTGCACCTGTTCATTGGCGAGCACCGTGCCGCAGCCGGGACAGTAGTTGCAGTCGGCCGGCGCGCGATACGCGAGGTCGTGCTCGTACAGCTTCAAGAACCACCACTGCGTCCAGCGGTAGTACTCAGGGTCAGATGTCGCGAACTCCCGCCGCCAGTCGAACGATGCGCCCATCGTCTGCAGCTGGCGACGCATGTTCTCGATGTTGGCGTAGGTCCACTGTTTGGGATGCGTGTTGTTGTTGATCGCGGCGTTCTCGGCGGGCAGTCCGAATGCATCGAACCCGAGCGGGAAGAGCACATTGTTGCCCTGCATCCGTCGCCAACGCGCCGCGACATCCGCCGGCGCCATCGCGTACCAATGGCCGATGTGCAAGTCGCCGCTCGTGTAGGGCAGCATCGTCAGGAAGTAGTAGGGCGGACGCGGATCGTCGTCATCGACGTGATAGAGGCCGTCAACCTCCCAGCGCCGCCGCCAACGAGGCTCCAACTCTGCCGGATCGTAGACAGGCAGCTGCGTCGTCGTAGTCATAGCCGCAGCGTACACGGGGGTATCTTGTCCTGGAGCGCGCAGCGTGCGCCAAGCGCCCTCGAGCGCTGGGCGAAACAGCGCGTCGACAAGTGTGATGAACTGTGAGAGGACGCACCGGCCGATGACAGACGGACCAATGGTGGGCGTGATGATGGGATCCCACTCCGACTGGGAGACGATCAAGAACACAGCCTCGACACTCGAGTCCCTGGGCATCACCTGGGAGGCGCGCGTGCTGTCCGCGCACCGCACGCCCGACGAGACCGCGCAGTACGCCGCCGACGCGCAAGGCCGTGGGATCCAGGTGATCATCGCCGCAGCCGGCGGCGCGGCGGCGTTGCCAGGGGCGGTGGCCGCCAAAACGCCGCTCCCCGTGATCGGCGTGCCGGTCAAGGGTTGGGCGACTGACGGTCTCGACTCACTGCTCTCGATGGCGCAGATGCCGCGCGGCGTGCCCGTCGCCACGGTCGCGATCGGGCGCACCGGCGCCGTCAACGCCGCCCTCCTCGCCGGACGCATCCTGGGCCTCTCGAATCCGGAGGTCGCGCAACGCCTCGACGAAGACCGTCAGCGTCGCGCCGAGGAAGCCCTCAACCAACCGCATCCGACGTTGGAATAGGCGTCCGGAACTCGGTCACGGCGAGATGGCCGTTCACCCGATCACGACCCTGCCCCGCGACGCCGCCGTGTTGCGCGCGCCCGCCAAGCGCGTGCGGCGCTTCGACGCGTCCCTGCGGCGCCTCGTCGCCGACATGATCGATTCCATGAACGCCGCCCGCGGCGTCGGCATCGCCGCTCCGCAGATCGGCGTAGGATTGCGCGTCGTCGTGATCGGCATGCCCGGCGAGCGACCGTTCGTGATGGTCAATCCCGAAGTCGTCAAACGCAGCGGCGAGCGCGAGCTGATCGAGGGCTGCCTCAGCGTGCCCGGATATCGCGGTCGCGTCGTCCGATCCTCGCGAGTGCTCGCCAAGGCGCAAGACCTCTCCGGGCGCGAGATCCGCGTCCGCGCCGAAGACGACCTGCTAGCGCAGTGCCTCGAGCACGAGATCGATCACATCAACGGTCGCGTCTACATCGACCACGTGCCCGAGATCGACCAGCTCTGGACGATCGATGAGATGATCGCCGATGACGACGAGTCTGAAGCCGAGTCCGACGTCGAGTGAGGTGGCGCGCAACCTGTCGCGTCTCGACGCCGAGGGCGCGTGGGTTGTCGGCGGCGCTGTCCGTGACGCCCTCGCTGACGGTCAACGCAGCAGCGCCGCAGTTGATATAGACATCGACATCGTCACCAGCGACGCCGCAGCATGGTCCCGCAGCGCCGCCGAGCGACTCGGAACGACAGCGACTCGGCTGAGCGCCGAGTTCGACGACTGGCGAGTCGCCTGCCCCTGGGGTCAGATTGACGTCTGGGGCCTGGCCGATGGCGACCTCGAGCGAGACCTGGGTCGACGTGACTTCACGGTCAACGCGATGGCCGTCCCGCTCGACGACTTCCGACGCGGCGCGATCGGCGAGACCCTGATCGACCCCTTCGGCGGACTAGACGACCTGCAGCGGCGGCGTTTGCGACTCGTCAGCGCCGATGCGCTGCAAGACGATCCGATCCGCCTGCTCCGCGCGGTGCGGCTTGAGAGTCAGGGCGTCGGCCGCCCCGACGCCGAGCTTCGCTCCGCCATTCGCCGCCAAGCGCAGCTGATCGAACGAACTGCGCGCGAGCGTCAGTGGGCCGAGCTGCAACGCATCCTGACGAGTCCGAGTCTTCCCTGGGCGCTCAGGCGCCTGGACTGCAGCGGCTTGCTGGACGTAGTTCTCCCCGAGCTTGCGCGCAGTCGCGAGGTCGACCAACGTCCGGCGCATCGCCGCGACGTCTTCCGTCATCAGCTCGACGCCGTGAGCTGGCTAGTGAGACTCACGAGCCGTGAGCCTCCTCGATCTGGTCGCGCCGCAAACACGTGGCGGCCGCTGCGGCCGCTGACAGTCGCGCCTGACGTGCGCGCCTCGCTGGACGAGTGGCGTCTGCCGTTGCGACTGGCGACGCTGTTGCACGACATTGGCAAGCCTGAGACGCGAACGGTCGACGCGCGCGGCGCGACGCACTTCTATGGACACTCGGAGCTCGGCGCAGACCTCGCTCGCGAGCGACTGCGGGCCTTGCGCGCGCCAGGCGAGACGATCGATCAGGTCTGTCTGCTGATTGAACAGCACTTGCGGCCGGGACGGGTGCACTCGCCGGGCCGCCCGCCGACGGATCGCGCCTTGTATCGATTTCACCAAGCGCTCGGCGGCGCAGCCACGCCGCTGTGTTTGCTGTTCCTCGCTGACTCGCTCGCGACCGTCGGCGCTGAGGCGCTCTTGCCCCGATGGCCGGGCTACATCTCGCACGTCGCGCGAATCGTGCAGTGGCGCCCCAACGTGCCGCAACAGTCGAAGCCATTGCTCGACGGACGCCAGATCATGGCTGTGACTGGCTTGACTCCCGGCCCGATGGTCGGCGCAATCCGTGCGAAGATTTACGAAGCCGCGGCGCTTGGCGAGGTCGTTGGCGCGGCGGATGCTCGCGCCCTGGCGATTCAGCTGGCCGCGGTGATGACGCAACCAGAGTCAGAACGGAGCGCTGCTCAATGACCGAAGTGATTCTGATCACCCTGCTCGTCGTCGCGCTCTTCTACCTCTTCTTCATTCGACCCACCCGATCTGAAGAGCGGCGGCGCCAGCGCGACCTCAACGAACTCCGCGTCGGCGACACTGTCCTCACTCGCGGAGGCCTGATCGCCGAAGTCGACGGCGTCGAGACGCCCGAAGACGGACCGATGATCGTCCTGTTGCGCCTCAACGACGACGTCGTCGTTCGCGCCCGCACCGGCGCCGTCGAGGAACGAATCGCCGAAGCGGAAGCAGAGTCAGATCCCGACGCAGATTCCTGACGCATGAGTCTCGAAACCTATGCTGAACAGACATAAGCGGGATAGAGTGCGCAGAGCGTGCCCGACGCGTCGATGGTCTCCTGAGTCGCGCGGCGGTTGATGGGCGGATTGTCCGGCAATGGACTTCATCCGACGGTTCAAATTCCGTGACGCGTACCTCTTCTCATTGATCCTGATCCTGAGCGGCTTCGCGATCGTCGCCGCCTGGCCAGGCAACCCCGACAAGTACCTGCCCAACTTCATTCCCTGGCCTTCGGGCAGCGGCGTCAACGTCGGCGACTGGTCGCGTGACGAGTTCCGACTCGGCCTCGACCTCGCCGGGGGCGTCTCGATCACGCTTGAGGTCGCGGGCGAGTCCGCGCCCGTACGGCGCGGCGAGTCGCTCAATCAGTTCCTGGAGCGCGAAGCCGTTTCACTCGACGAGGTCTTCGAACTGAATCCCGAGCTCGCCGAACTGGAACCAGAGACCTACGACCTGCCCCTGCCGGATGCCATACAGGAGATCGTCCTGCCGCTCGATGTAGACGATGCCGCGCTTGAGGAAGCAGTCGTCGAGTCGCGACGTGTGATCGAGGAACGTGTCAACGGATTCGGCATCTCAGAGGCGGAGGTAACCGTCGTCGGCGCCGATCGCATCAACGCCCAGATTCCGGGCGTCGATGCGGACGAGGCCTCAAGTCTCGTCGGTTCGACAGCGCTGTTGGAGTTCCGGTCCATCGATCCCGCTCAGCCGCAGCCGCCCGCGCCGCTCGACCGACTGCAGATCGGCGCGGCAATCGATGACGTCTGGGACTCCACCCTGCCGCGCAACGACGACCGCTTCGTCCGCCGCGCCGCGCCTTACTTTCTCGCCCCGCCCGACGAGGACGTGATCGTCGCTGAAGGGCTGCGCTGGTTGCCCGCCAACGGCATCAACGCGCAGGGCTCGACAGTGCAACTGACTGGTCGGCATCTGATCGCCGACTCGATCTCGCGCACGCTCGACGACGGCGGCGGTCCGGCGCTGACGTTCGAGTTCGACGACGAAGGCGCGCGACTGATGGAGCAGATCACCCGTCGACTCTTCGAGAGCCGCGGATTGCTCGGCATCTTCGTCGATCGCCAACTGATTTCGAGTCCCTCGGTCAACGCGGTCATTTCCGACAGCGGGATCATCAACGGACTCAGCGAAGAAGACGCCGTCACGCTGCGTCGTCAGCTGCGCGCTGGCGCGCTGCCGATCAATCTGCGCGTGTTGCAGAGCACCGAAGTCGCGGCGACGCTCGGTGAAGACTCCGTGATCGACACGGTCCAGGCAGGCGTCGTCGCGTTTCTGGCGATCGTCGTGTTCATGATCATCTACTACCGCGTCCCTGGTCTGGTCGCCGCGCTGGCGCTGGTCGTCTACGCCGCCGGCGTGATGGCGACCTTCAAGCTCGTGCCGATCACGCTGACGCTCGCCGGCGTCGCTGGATTGGTGCTGTCAATCGGCTTCGCCGTCGACGGCAATGTACTCATCTTCGAGCGACTCAAAGAGGAGCTGCGGCTCGGACGCAGCCTCTCTGGCGCGGTCGACACCGCCTGGGCCCGCGCCTGGCCCGCGATTCGCGACGGCAACGTTTCGACGATCATTACCGTCATCATCCTCTGGCTCTTCGCCGACGCGCTGAATCAGAATCTGATCAAGTCCTTCGCGCTCGCATTGTTGGTGGGGACGGGCTTCAGCTTCGTCACTGTGATCTTCGTCACCCGGACGTTCATGAACATGGCGGTCAGCACCGGCTGGGTGCGCGGCCTGAGACCATTCGGCGTCCGACAGATGACCGTGCAGCCGCGAGCCAGCGGCGCTAGCAGTGGGTCGAGCGGCGAGGGCGGCGGCGCATGATTGACTTTGTCGGCGGCCGACGCTTCTATGCCGTGATCTCGCTGCTCATGATCGTGCCGTCGCTGATCGGACTGGCGCTCTGGCAGTTCGAGGCGGGACTCGACTTCGCCGGCGGCCTCGAGACCGAGGTGCGATTCCTCGGCGAGACCGACCTCGAAGATGTCGACGCGGCCATCAGCGCAATCGACGACCTGCCGGCGAGCGTGTCGCTGTCATCCAGCGAGGCCGAAGACGGCGCGTACGCCGTCACGGCGACCGTCGATCCGGCCTCGCTCGACGATGCAATCGCCGCCGCCGAACGCATCGGCGACGCCATCGGCGAGACGCTGCCCGCCAGCGTCAGTCTGGACCTGGTCATCGAAGATGATGCGGTCCGCAGCGACTTCTGGTTCCCCGGCGAGGTCGCGCAGGACGATGTGCGCGCGGCGCTCGAGACGATCGGACTCGGCAGCGCCAGAATCCAGGCGACTGCTGACTCGGCCTTCCGTCTCCGAGTCGAGCAACCAGCCGACGGAGATCTCGAGCGGCTGCGACAGCGCATCAACGAGGCCTTGCGCGGCGAGATCGGTCCGATCGTCGTGCTGCAGAGTTCGTCCGTCTCGGGCACGCTGTCCGTCGAAATCGCCCGCGACGCCGGCATCGCCCTCGCCGTCGCGGCGGTCGCGATTCTGATCTACATCTCGCTCGCGTTCCGTCGCTTGCCCAATCCGACCCTGTACGGCGCCGCCGCGATCGTGGCGCTGCTACACGACGTCACGATCGTCGCCGGCGCGTTCGCCATCGGCGGACGCATCGCCGGACTCGAGGTCAATGCGATGTTCGTCACCGCGCTGCTCGCGATCATCGGCTACAGCGTCAACGACACGATCGTCGTGTTCGATCGCATTCGAGAGAATTTGCTGCTCGACCCGCGCGAAGACTTCCGCCGCGTCGTCAACGCGGCGATCACTCAGTCGCTCGGTCGATCGCTCAACACGTCGATCACGGTCGTGTTGGCGCTGCTTGCGCTGCTGCTGATCGGCGGCGTGACAATTCGACCGTTCGTCGTCGTGCTCTTCATCGGCACGGTCGCTGGCACATACTCGTCCATCGCAGTGGCGAGTCAAATCGTCTATCTCTGGCAAGATGGCACGCTGCCCCGATTCCTGCGCATGGGCGGCGAGCGGCGAGTCATGCGTCGAGTCGAACGCCGCGCCTGAACCCACTCCCAGGTTCCAGGTCAGCCGACGCGTAAGACTCTCGCATCTCCAACGCGGCGCGTGATGCGATTCGTATCCAGATGCTCCAGGAACGCTTGCGCGACCTTGCGGCTCGTGCCCAACGCATCGCGGACGTCTGCCAACGTCGCCCGCTCTCGCTCGCGCAGCAGCGCGGTCGTGCGCTCGACCATGTCGTCATAGACGCCTCGATCAAGCAATACGCCGCCCTTGAGCTGCACGATCAGTCGCTGGGCCTCGAGGTACTCGAGTAGGTCGGCGTCGACCCGCGCCTCGACCTCCGGTCGCACGCCCTGCTCCTTCAGTCGATCAATCAGCCCGTCGACATCAGACTGTTGCGATCCGTTCAGTTGCACAACGCGATCGGGTAGGTCGAGCGCGCCGTTGTTCTCAATCACGACGCCGCGATCGACCAGCTCACGTTGCACCACGGCGAAGGCCCGCTGCGCGAGATTGAGTCGACTGCGCAGATCTTCGCGCGGGAGTCCGGCCCGAAGCGGAAACTCGTTGACATAATCTGATACCAACTGCGTCGCTCGCGCGAGCAGCGCATCCAGCCCGGCGTCAGTCGCCAGCGTCGCCGAGTCGGACAGTCCCGACTCATCCAGCACGACTGCCGTCCCACCCTCGATCTGCCGCGTGATCGCCGACAGCGCGTCATCGGCGGCGAGTTCGCTGCGCGCGAGTAACTCGCTCCAACGCACTGGCTCCAGCCGTTGCAACACGGTCAGCAGTGTGTCATCCGGGGCGCCGTCGAGCAGCCGCTGCAGCGCGTTGAGCGTCGAGGCGTCGTTGCGATGATGCCGTCTCGGTCGCGTGTCGACGATGCGCCCGCCCGCGACCGTGGCCTCGGCCGAGCGCAACACGAAGTGATCGCCCCGCGCAACTGCGACTGGGCGCTCGAGCCGAAGCTGCGCCCAGGTCGACTCCCCCGCCGCGAGCGAGTCGCCCTCGAGCAATCGCACGCGCGCCTGTACTTCGTCAGCGCCGACGTGCATCGTGCGGGTCGCGTTGTGCGGCAACGCGCGAGCCGCCGACGCCACCGCGCGCAAACGGATGTCGACCGCCGCGGTCGGCTCGAGCCAGCCAGGCGTGGTCAAGACCATCCCGCGCTCGATGTCGTTGGCCGAGACGCCGCCCAGATTGACGGCCGTGCGCGCTCCTGGCGCGGCGCGCTCGAGTGACTGCTCGTGCGACTGCAGCCCCCGTACCCGACACGCAATCCTCCCCGGCTCGATCACCGCGGCGTCGCCAATCGAGAGTTCACCGTCGATCAGGGTGCCGGTCACGACCGCGCCGAAGCCAGAGATCGAAAACGATCGATCGATCGGCATCCTCGGCCGACCCTGATTCGAAATCGGCGGCAGGTCGCTCAACTGCGCATCGATCAGTCGGCGCAGATCGTCCATCCCTTCGCCCGTCAACGCTGACACGGGCGCGATCCGCGATCCTGCCAGCGTCGTGTCGGCGAGCAGCTCCTCGATCTCCTCCTCAACCAGCGCGACCCACTCCTCATCAACGAGGTCCACTTTGGTCAAGGCGACGATGCCGCGATCGATATCGAGCAGGTCGAGGATGTCCAGATGTTCACGCGTCTGCGGCATCACGCCCTCGTCAGCGGCGATGACGAGCAGCGCCAGATCGACGCCGCCGACGCCGGCGAGCATGTTCTTGATGAACCGTTCGTGCCCAGGCACGTCGACGATGCTGACCGCCCGACCAGAGGGCAGTTCGCACCAGGCGAACCCGAGATCGATCGTCAGTCCGCGCGCTTTCTCCTCCGCCCAACGGTCGGGATCAATCCCTGACAGCGCCTGAACCAGCGCGCTCTTGCCATGATCAACGTGTCCGGCCGTGCCAATGACATACACGCGACTACCCTGACGCTGACTGGCGCCCCCAACTGCATCGAGCGAGAGCTCCCAACTGAGGATATGTCCGATGAGAGCCATCGTCGTTGACCCGCCTGGCCGAACCGCCGATTCGCTGCGCTTGAGTGACGTACCCGATCCACTTCCAAGCGACGAAGAAGTGCTCATCCGCGTGCACGCGACGGCGCTCAATCGCGCCGACATGATGCAACGCATGGGCAACTATCCCGCCCAACACGGCGCATCCGAGATCCTCGGTCTCGAGCTGGCCGGCGAGGTCGTCGAAACAGGCTCTCGCGTTCGCGGACTGTCGGTCGGCGACCGCGTCTACGGACTCTCGGGCGGCGGTGGCTATGCCGAACTGGCGACGCTGCACCAATCGCTCGCGATGCCGATCCCCGACGCGCTCACCTATCGCGAGGCCGCCTCCATCCCCGAAGTCTTTTTCACCGCCAACACCGCCGTACGGACGCTCGGTCAGACGCTCCCCGGCGAACGTCTCCTGATCCACGCCGGCGGCAGCGGCGTCGGCATCGCCGCGATCCAGATCGGACGACTAATCGGCGCCGAGGTCTGGATCACCGCCGGCTCCGAGGAGAAGTGCGAACGCGCCCGCGAACTCGGAGCGGACATGACGATCAACTACCGCGAGCAGAACTTCGCCGACGTGATCGCCGACCAGACCGGGGGCCAGGGCGTCGACGTCATCCTCGACGTGGTCGGCCAGTCCTACTGGCAAGCCAACCTGGAGTCGCTCGCGACCGCCGGTCGACTCGTTCTCGTCGGACTAATGGGCGGCGCCGTCGCTGAGACCAATCTCGGCATGCTGATGCAGAAACGTCTGTGCGTCTACGGCACCGTGATGCGCTCGCGGCCGCTGATCGATCGGGCCGAAATCACTCGCGACTTCCAGCGACATCTCGAGCCGGCGATCGTCAACGGCGACATGAAGCCGATCATCGACACCGTCTTTCCGCTCAGCCAGGCCGCTGCGGCGCATCAGTACATGGCCGAGAATCGCAACTTCGGCAAGATCCTGCTCGACTGCATCGACGTCGACGAGCTCAGCGAGGACTAGGTTGCGAGCGGATCGAGCAGTCGCACAAACACCTCATTCGCGACCGCGTGACCTCGAGCCGTCAGCCTGAGTCGTCCCAGGCGACGCTCAGCCAGCGCATGCGCAACCGCCCAATCGAGCGTCAGCCGCAGCTGCGCGTAGGCGTTCTGATAGCTCCGCTGGAGCGCAGCTTCGTCAACGCCTTCCATCAGCCGCAATCCTGAAGTCAGCGTGTCGATCACGTAGTCCAGCTCCGAGACGCGCTCAGCGTCGACAATCGCGGGCGACGGCAATCCTTCCAGCCCATGCCCGTTGCCTTTGCAGTCTTTCAGTCGTTTGTTGTACGCAGTTGGACTGCGGACGACGCTGAAGCGGATGCCGTCGATGAAGCCGTGCGCTCCTGGACCAACGGCGGCGTACTCCTGGTTACGCCAGTAGATCAGATTGTGTCGACACTGACGTCCATGGCGCGCATAGTTGCTGGTCTCATACTGTTCGTAGCCAGCGTGACTCAGACGCTGCGCCGTCCAGTCAGCCAACTCGGCGACGTCGTCAGGATCGGCTTGGGCTACGCGTCCCGATCGGACTCGCGCCGCCAGCGGCGTGCCTGCTTCAACGGTCAGCGCGTAACAGGAGATGTGGTCAGGCCCGGATCCCTGCCACGAGAGCGCGCCGTCAAGCGTTGACTGCCAAGTCTCGAGCGACTGCCCTGGCAATCCATAGATCAGATCGAGATTGACATTGTCGAAACCGGCTGCGCGAATCTCGGCGAACGCGCGCTCCGCGCGCTCGGCGCTGTGGATGCGGTCGAGAAACTCAAGCTCGCGACGGTCGAGCGATTGCACGCCCATCGAGATGCGATTCACGCCGAGCTCGCGATACAGCGTCAATCGCGCGGGATCGACGCTCTCTGGATTCGCCTCAAGCGTGATTTCGGCGTCCTCAGCGAGTCGCACGTTGTCATGGATCGCGCCCAGCAGTCGCTCGATCTGATCCGCTTCGAGCAGACTCGGCGTGCCGCCGCCGATGAACACCGTTGACACGTCGCGCTCACTCAGCCGCGAGTTCCACAACGACAGCTCGGTCGCGGCGGCTGAGGTAAAGGCGTCTTGCAAGTCCTCAATGCCTGCGAACGAGTTGAAGTCGCAGTAGGAACACTTAACCGTGCAAAATGGCACGTGCACATATAGTCCGAGCGGACCGACAAGCGGGCCGGCAGATGCCCTCAGCGACATGCGTGCAGTCTATGCAGGCTATGCAGCCGTGACGATTTGATTGCCAGCGTCAGGGCGAAGTGACACACTCGAACCTGTCAATGCTGGGAGGCCTTGGTGCTCAAGACACATGGTTGCGGGACATTGCGCGCGTCGGACGCTGGACAGTCGGTCACGTTGGCCGGCTGGGTGCATCGACGCCGAGATCACGGACAACTGATCTTTATCGATCTGCGCGATCGCGATGGCGTGGTGCAGGTCGTAGTCCGTCCCGACGACCATCCCGACGCCTACGCCGTCGCCAACGACGTCCGCGGCGAGTACGTCTTGCGCATCGTCGGCGATGTCGTCGCGCGCTCAGAGTCGACGCGCAACCCCAATCTGCCGACCGGAGACATCGAGGTCGTTGCGACGTCGGTCGAGGTGCTCAACGCCGCCAACACGCCGCCGTTCTCGGTCAGCGAGGACGACGACGTCAACGAGCTGGTGCGCATGCAGTACCGATACATCGACCTGCGCCGACCAACGATGATCGCCGCGCTCGAACTGCGGCATCGTCTCAATCAGTACATCCGCGACTTCATGACCGAACGCGGCTTCCTCGAAGTCGAGACGCCCATCCTGGTCGCGGCGACGCCCGAGGGCGCGCGCGACTACGTCGTGCCCAGCCGACTCACTCCAGGCGCGTTCTACGCGCTGCCGCAGGCGCCGCAGCAGTTCAAGCAGCTGCTGATGGTCGCCGGCGTCGAGCGGTACTTCCAGATCGCCCGCTGCTTCCGCGACGAAGACCTGCGCGCCGATCGCCAACCCGAGTTCGTCCAGCTTGATCTCGAATGGTCATTCTGCGAGGAAGAGGACATCCTCGGCCTGCTGGAGGAGCTGTTCTCCGGACTCGCCGCCGCGCTGCGGCCGGATCTGACCGTGTCGAGACCGTTCCCTCGTCTCACCTGGCACGAAGCGATGGATCGCTTCGGCTCGGACAAACCTGATCTGCGCTACGGCCTCGAGCTCTCCGACTGCTCGGACATCGCCGAGCACTCAAGCTTCGGCGTGTTTTCCTCGACGATCGCCTCTGGCGGCCGAGTGCGCGGCATCGTCATGCCCGGCGGCGCATCGCTCTCCCGACGCGAAGTCGACGCCTTCACCGATCTGGCCAAGACCATGGGCGCGCCGGGACTGGTCTCGCTCCAGTACAGCGCCGACCCCGCCGACGCGAGCGAGGACGACGTGCGCTCGCCAGTGCTGCGACACCTCGGCATCGACGACGCTCGCCGCATCGGCGAGCGCTGCGGCGCGAGCAACGGCGACCTCGTCCTGCTCGCCGCCGGCAACGCCGGCATGGTCTCGACGGTGCTCGACGGCATCCGCCGCGAGCTGGCTCGTCGACTCGACCTCATCGACGACTCCATACTCAACTTCGCTTTCGTGACCGACTTCCCGCTCGTAGAGTGGGACGAAGACGGTCAGCGATGGGACGCGCTGCACCATCCGTTCACCGCGCCGCAGACCGCCGACGCGCATCTGCTCGACTCTGAGCCCGATCGCGTTCGCGCCCGCGCCTATGACACGATCTGCAACGGCTTCGAGCTCGGCTCCGGCTCGATCAGAATCCACGAGCGCGATCTGCAGCTCAAGGTGTTCGAGCTGCTCGGCGTCGACGAGGCCGAGGCGCAACAGCGCTTCGGCCACATGCTCGAGGCGTTCGAGTACGGCGCGCCGCCGCACGGTGGATTCGCCTTCGGCATCGACCGCGTCGCGATGCTGCTCGCCGGGACCGAGAACATCCGCGAAGTGATCGCGTTCCCTAAGACAATGTCCGCCTCCGACCCGCTCACGGGCGCGCCGATGCCGATCACCGCGGAACAGCTCGACGAGCTGCATCTGCTTGTCCGCGAGGCCGATCCCGCTCCAAGTCAGTGATAATCTGTCTTCAGAAGCGAGGCCCTGGCGGTCGGCCGCGTTTGGGAAGTTGAGGGACGCCGGCGTGCGACGTGCTGAACCGATGCGTGCGATGCGCATGATGCGGCTGGCGAAGTATGGGCGGATCTGGTTGGTCGGCGGGATCGTGGCGCTCACACTGGCGCTCGCCGCCTGCAGCGGCGATGACGCCCAGCAGAGTCAAGACGACCAGTCACAGCAGAACGCGTCGAGGGTCGATCGCGACTCGTCGGAGCAACCTCAACAGGACGACGGACAGTCGCGCCAAGATCGCCAGTCAACCGTTGACCAGCAACAGAACCAGGCGGCGACTGAGCAGGCGTCATCCGGCGGTTCCTCCGCTGCTCGTGCCCGCGGCGAGTTCCGCATCGCCCGCGGCGAGCCGATCAACCTCGATCCGGCCCAGATCACCGACGTCACGTCAGCTGTGATCGCAGTCGAGATCTTCGGCGGCCTGCTCGTTCTTGATCGTGACCTGCGCATCGCGCCCGACCTGGCGGAGGCAGTTCCGTCGCCGACCAACAATGACGACGGCACCGTCACGTATCGATTCACGATTCGCGACAACGCCACCTTCCATGATGGCAGGCGAATCACCGCCGAGGACTTCAAGTGGAGCCTCGAGCGCAATCTCGACCCGGAGACGCTCTCGCCGACTGCGCCTGACTTCCTCGGCGACATCGTCGGCGCCGCGGAATTCGTCCGCGGACGCGCCGACGAAGTCGTCGGCATCCAGGTGATCGATGAGCAAACGCTCGACCTCACCATCGCTCGCCCAACAGAGGTGTTTCTCTACAAGCTGACCTACCCCACCGCCTACGTGCTCGACCGCGAGCAGGTCGAAGCCGATCCCGAGCGCTGGGCGCTCGTGCCCAACGGCAGCGGACCATTCCGTCTGACCGATTGGCAGCTGGGCGAGGGCCTCACACTCGAGCGGTTTGACGACTACCACCTCGAACCGGCCAAGGTCGAGCGTGTCTCAGTCCGCTTCGCCGGCGGTTCGATCGAACAGTTCGAAAACGACGAACTGGATCAGGCGTTCGTTGGCATCAATGAGATCGAGCGCGTGCGCGACCCGGCGTCCGATCTCAACTCGCAATATGTGAGCCGCTCCGAGCTCTCGATCTTCTACCTCGCCTTCAACGTCGCGACGCCGCCGTTTGACGATGTCAACCTGCGACTCGCCCTGGCGCACGCGATCGACAAGACCACAATCACGCAAGAAGTGCAGGCCGACCTGCTCGTCCAGGCGCGTCAGATCATTCCGCCGGGTCTCGCCGCGCACGACGCTGACTATCCCGGCCTCGTCTTCGATCCCGAACTGGCCCAGGACTACCTGGCCGCGTCGCGGTACGCCGGCACCACGTTGGTGGACGAAATCCGCTTGACCATCTCCGGCGCCGGCGCGACGCCGGGACCCAGCATTGAGGCGATCCAGGACATGTGGCGGCAGCATCTGGGCCTGGAGGTCGAGATCCAACAAGTCGAGTTCGCCAGCTTCATCTCTGACATCGACCGCGGACTGTACGGATTCTTCTCGCTCGGTTGGAGCCTCGACTATCCCGACCCGCACAACGTGCTCGACTACAAGTTCCACAGCGCCTCACTCGGTAACGACGTCCAGTTGGCCGACGACGAGATTGACGAACTGCTCGAGCAGGCGCGCTACTCGCAAGACTCTGAACTGCGCACGAACATCTACCAACAGGTCGATCGCGCCTTGGTCGAGGACGCCGTCTGGATTCCGCTCTACTACTCGGTCGCGCACGAGGTGGTCAAGCCATACGTGAGCGGCTACGAGCCCACCCGCATGGTGATTCCGCACCTCCGCTTCGTCAGCATCGAGGAGTAGCCGCGACCGCTGCGGTGGCGCCCGAAAGGGCGGAATATGGGCTCTGGCGCAATCCCGCTTTTGGTGAGGCGACTGCTGCTGGTCCCCCTGCTCGTCTTCGCCGTGATGGCGCTGACATACGCTCTGACGCACGCCGCGCCGGGCGATCCGGTCAAGATCATCGCCGGCGCCCGCGACATAGATCCCCAGAGAGCGCAAGAGATTCGCGAAGAGTTTGGACTCGAGGGCAACTACATCGAGCGATTCAGTCGCTACGTGTGGGGCGTCGTCTCGCGCGGAGACCTGGGACCGTCGTACTACTACCGGTCGCCTGTTCGCTCCGTGCAGGAGTTGCTCGGCGAGCGCATCTGGGTATCGGCGCAGATCAATCTGATCGCGATGGCAATCGTCTTCGGCCTCGGCATCCCTATGGGCGTGTTCGCCGCCGTGCATCGCGGACGCTGGCAAGATCCAACACTCATTGGGTCCCTCAAAGTCTTCGATTCGATCCCCTCACCGATCTTTACCATCTTGATGATCGTCCTGTTGGTTCACGGCATTGATGACGTGTTCAGATTCTTCGGCTTCAACGTCCCCAATGTATGGACGCCCGGCGACCCAGCCTCGTTCCTTGTGCCGGTCTTGTGCCTCACGTTGCCCTCGCTGGGCGGCATGGCCCGATTCGTTCGCGTGAGCGCCCTCTCAACGATTGATGACGACTACGTGCGAACCGCGCGAGCCAAAGGGCTGACTGAACGACGCATTCTCTACGGTCATGTCCTGCGCAACGCAATGCTTCCACTGTCAACAGTGTTTGGACTGTCCATCGTCGGCATTGTCACGGGATCGATCATCGTTGAAACAATATACGGGGTTCCGGGCGTCGGACAGTTCGTGTTTCAGTCGATTACGCAGCGTGACTTCAATGTCATACTCGGCTTCACGCTACTGACGGCGACGTTGTTCATCGTCGTCAACGCCGTAATCGACGCGTTGTACATCTTCATCGATCCTCGCATTCGCTACACGGCGCGATTCACATGACGACTCGCGCGCAGGATCAGCCGCTATGGGCGATCCCTGATCGTTCCGAGTCGCCCTGGCTGCGCGCCACGCGCGCGATTCTGCGCAAGCGCGTCGCAGTGGTCTGTATTGCTGTGATTGTGGTGCTCTACGGCGCTGGCGCATACACCATGCTCGACGCGTTCGGCATCGACATCGGGCTGCAGGATCCCACTGAGACCAATCTCAGCGAGCGTCGATCGATCCGCGACGTAGATGGCCAACCAGAGACATTGGGCGCGTTTGCTCAGCGCCTGGATGTAGGGCTCGCGACGCTCACAGAGTTGAACCCTGAAGTTGTTGAGGAATACGGGCCGCTGACGGCAGACACGCTGTTGCCCGCCCGCACCGAGTTGGTCCTTAGCGGCGATGAGTCGCTTGAACCGCCCTCGACACGTCACTGGTTGGGCACCGATCGCAATGGGCGCGACTCGTTCGCGCGCGCAATGTACTCGCTGCGCACGACCCTGATCATCAGCGTGATCTCTGTTGTGTTCGGCAACCTGTTTCTTGGCTTGGGATTTGGCCTCCTCGCTGGATATCGAGGCGGACTGGTCGATCAACTAATCATGCGCTTGGCGGATGTCATGTTGGCCATGCCCGGCTTGCTGTTCCTGATTGTGGTGGTCGCCGCATTTCGCGAACCATGGGAGGTATGGTTTCGATCGATCGAGGCCTTCACGGGACAAGATTGGCTGATAGAACAGGGTGTGGATGACTACATTCTGATCGTCTTTGCCACTTCTCTCGTCGGTTGGGCCGGATCGGCGCGATTCTATCGCGCGCAAGTGCTGGCGTTGCGCGAGTCTGACTACATCCTCGCCGCTGAGACGATCGGCGCGCGCACGCCCCGCGTGCTGATTCGTCATCTGTTTCCGGGCATCCTTCCCTGGTTCGTCGTTGGGTTCAGCGCGTCATTGGGAGAGATCGCCGGCGCCGAGGTCGTGCTTACCTGGCTCGGCATTGGCATCACGCCGCCAACACCGTCCTTCGGCGTCTTGGTAGAAAATGCCGGCGGCCGCTCGACCTTCCTCCTCTATCCCTGGCTGCTCACGGTCCCCTGGCTCTTCCTGTTGGTCCTCATGCTCGCGTTTAACCTCCTCGGAGACGCGATCAACGACGTCCTCAATCCGCGCGGGCGGTAACGCCGTCCGCTGATATCCTCGAGCGCAGCCACGCCATCGAGGTGGGCGATGAAGGTGGACTGATGAAAGTTACCGCTGAACGCATCCCCGAGGCCCAGATGCGGCTCGAAGTCGAGCTCGACGACGCGCGCGTCAAGAAGTCGCTCGACCAGGCCGCGCGACGCCTCTCGCAACGATTCCGCATCCCCGGCTTCCGACAGGGCAAAGCGCCCCGCCGCGTCGTCGAAAGCGCGCTCGGCGCCGACGCCGTCTTCGAGGAGGCGGCCGATCGACTGATCCCGCAGGCGCTGTCCGAAGCGTTGGAACAGGAAGGCCTGGAGCCGGTCGCTCAACCGAGCGTCGAAGTCACCGAGCGCGAGCCGGTCACCTTCACCGCCACGATCCCGCTGCCGCCCGAGGTCGAGCTGGGCGAGTACCGCGAGATCGCCGTAGCCAAGCCCGACAGCGAGTACTCCGAGGAGCTGCTTGAGGAACGCATTCTGCAGCTGCGTCGACAGCACGCCGTGCTCGAGCCGGTCGAGCGCGCGCCCGAGCTCGACGACCGCGTCACCGCCGACGTCAAGGCGGAAGTCGACGGCGAGGAGATCCTCGACCAACCCGGCGCCGAGTTCCATCTGCGCGAGGGCGCCGTCGTCGGCGTGCCCGGACTCTGCGAGCGCCTCGTCGGCGTCGCCGTCGGCGAGGAACACCAGATCGACATCGACGTCGATGAGGACTGGGACGACGAAGAGGTCGCGGGCAAGACGGTCACCTTCACCGTCACGGTCCACGACGTCAAGGCCGAGGAGCTGCCCGAGCCTGACGATGACTTCGCGATGGAGGTGTCAGAAGAGTTCGAGACCTACGCTGAGCTTCGCGAACGGCTGGAGACCAATCTGCGCGACGAGATGGATCGTCAGGCCGACGCCGCCTTCAGCACTGCCGTCCTGCAGGCCGCCATCGAACGCGCCACGCTCGAGTATCCGCCGGCCCTGGTCGACCACGAGATCGAGCACATGCGTCAGGATTTCGCCCGCCAGATGGGTCAGGATCCGGCCACCTTCCTGCGCGACGACAACGAGTCGACCCAGGGCCTCTTGGCCAACTTCCGCACTCAGGCCAACGAGCGAGTGATCAACACCCTCGTCCTGCAGCACATCGGCGAAGCCGAGAGCATCGAAGTGCTCGATGAGGAAATCACCGCCGACATCCAACAGATGCTGCAGATGTCGCCCGATCAAGACCCCGAACGCGTCCAGGACCTGCTCCAGGACGAGTCGTTGCGCGCCAACGTCGAAGCGCGGCTCGTTCGCGAACGCACGATGGAGCGTCTGCAACAGATTGCGCTGACCAATCACGCCGCCGGCGACTCCGACGAAGATGAAGACGGCGACGACGATGGAACCGTCGAAGACGCGGTCGACGAGCTTGACGAAGAAGCCACCGACGACGCCGACGACGGCGATGACTCCGGCGACGAGTCCTCAGTTTCCGATGACTAGCCCCGATCTTCGACCTGACGCGACGGCGCGCTGCGGCTCTGTCCGCTGGTCAATCGCGCGTTCAGGAATCGTGTCTACACTTAATCCGCGAAGGAGGGTTTCATGACCCTGAGCAACTCCGTGAGCCCGACGCTCACTCGTCCCAGCGACATCATCCCGATGGTGGTCGAAACGACCAACCGCGGCGAACGCGCATACGACATCTACTCGCTGCTGCTGCGCGAGCGCATCATCTTTCTCGGCACGGCGATCGATGACCAGATCGCCAACGTGATCGTGGCGCAGCTGCTCTACCTCGATCGCGAGGATCCAGACCGCGACATTCAGCTCTACGTCAACTCGCCCGGCGGCGTGATCACGGCCGGTCTCGCGATCTACGACACCATGCAGCTGATCAAAGCAGACGTCTCCACGATCTGCGTCGGCATGTCGGCCTCCATGGGCACGGTGCTGCTCTCGGCTGGCGCCGCCGGCAAGCGCTTCGCTCTGCCGCACGCGACGATTCACATGCATCAGGCGCTCGGCGGCGCGCGCGGACAGGCGTCCGACATCGAGATCGCCGCGCGCGAGATCTTGCGCAACAACGAAACCATTCGCGGCATCCTGGCCAAGCACACCGGCCAGCCGCTGGACCGCATCGCCGCCGACACCGACCGTGACTTCTACCTCGACGCCGAACAGGCGCAGGAGTACGGCCTGGTCGATTCCGTCCTCGAGAGCGACGCTGCCGGTGATGCAGCCGCAGCCGCAGGAGCCTAACATCAGTGCGGACAGTCGATGTCCGCGCTGACCAGCGTCCGCACATCGGTGGCCCGACACCGCAGAGAGGCCTGAGCTGATGAGCAGTGCACACGGCGGCGGGCGCAGTCAGTATCACTGCTCCTTCTGCATGAAGGACCAGGGACAGGTCAGCCGCCTCGTGGCCGGACCTGGCGGCGTCTACATCTGCAACGAGTGCGTCGAGGCCTGCCGCGCGGTGATCATGGACGAGCAGATCAGCGCGGCGCCGCCTGAGCCTGAGGCTCGACCGCAGACATTGCCGCCGCTGACGATCCATGAACGGCTCTGCGAACACGTCGTCGGCCAGGACGAGGCCAAGCGCGTCCTCGCCGTAGCCGTCTACAACCACTACAAGCGGATCAACTCAGTCACCGATCCCAACGACGATGTCGAGCTCGAGAAGAGCAACATCCTGCTCGTTGGTCCGACGGGTTCAGGCAAAACACTGCTCGCGTCGACGCTCGCGCGCATTCTCGATGTCCCTTTCTCGATCGCCGATGCGACTGCGCTGACCGAGGCGGGCTACGTCGGCGAGGACGTCGAGAACATCCTCCTGCACCTGATTCAGGCCGCCGACTTCGACATCGCCCGGGCCGAACGCGGCATCATCTACATCGACGAGATCGACAAGATCGCTCGCAAGGCGGACAATCCGTCAATCACCCGCGACGTTTCCGGCGAAGGCGTGCAGCAGGCGCTGCTCAAGATCATCGAGGGCACCGTCGCCTCGGTGCCGCCCCAGGGCGGACGCAAGCATCCGCATCAAGAGTTTCTGCAGATCGATACCAGCAAAATCCTGTTCATCTGCGGCGGCGCATTCGAAGGTCTCGATCAGGTCATCGACCGCCGCGTGGCGACGGGCATTCGCAACATCGGCTTCGGCTCGACGACGCGCACAGCCGAGGACCGCGACCAGTTGCTGCGCCACCTCAGCCACGATGACTTGCAGAAGTACGGTCTGATTCCCGAGTTCGTCGGTCGACTGCCAGTCGTCGTCAATCTCGATCAGCTTGACCAGGAATCGCTGGTCAGAATTCTGACCGAGCCCAAGAACGCGCTTGTGCGGCAGTACGAGCGACTATTCGACATGGACGGCGTCGAGTTGAGCTTCACGCCGGAAGCGCTGGACGCCATCGCCGAGCAAGCGATCGAAGAAGCCACAGGCGCGCGAGGCCTGCGCACCGTGGTCGAAGACCTGCTCCTTGACGTGATGTTCGAGGTCCCAGGTCGGCCGGAAGTGAAGAAGTGCGTCGTCAACGCAGACACCGTCCGCCGACAGGAACGGCCGATGTTGCTCAATCAGCAAGGCTTGGCAGTCGAGTACGGAGCGATCCGCCGGCGCGATGACGGACGATTGGCGACTCGCCAGGAAAGCGCATGATGTCTCGCGCTTCGGCCGTCGAGACGCCGCGCCGAGTGCGAGTCGACGACCTCCTGGTGCAGCGCGGAGACGCCCCCGATCTCGGCGCCGCGCGCGCATTGATCTTGGCGGGACGAGTCCACGGCGACGGTCGACGCTACGTCCAAGCCGGTCAGCAGGTCGCCAGTGACACCGCGCTCAGTGTCCGCGAAACGCGACCGTACGCATCGCGCGGCGGGGAGAAACTGGTCGCGGCGCTTGACGCCTGGGATATCCCAACGCGGGACCGCGCCTGCCTCGATGTCGGCGCAGCCGCCGGAGGATTCTCAGATGTCCTATTGCGGCGCGGCGCCAGTCACGTCTACGCGGTCGATGTGGGCTACGGACAGCTCGCCGAAGAGCTGCGTCGCGATCCCCGCGTTAGCTCGCTCGAGCGAACGCACATCTGCGACCTCGACACACAACGTGAGCTGCAAGACGGCCTCGCTCTAACAACCCTGACGGTTGTCGACGTCTCATTCATCGGCTTGCGACAGGCGTTGCCCTGCGTCGCCGCGGTCGTCCAGCCGCAGAGCGACGTGATCGCGCTGGTCAAGCCGCAGTTCGAAGCGCCGCGCGAGGATGTCGACGAACGCGGCGTCGCGCGAGATCGCCTCGTGCAGGGTCGCGCCGTCAGCCAGGTGTTGGGCTGGGCGCTCGAACAAGGTTGGCGCGTCGGCGGTGTGCTCAAATCACCACTGGTCGGCCCGGCCGGCAATCGCGAGTGGTTCGTCTGGTTGCGAACGCCGTGAACGAGATCAACTGCGTCGGCATTTACTATCACCCGCGACTCGACGAGGCGCGAGAGATGGCCGACACGCTCTCAGGTCAGCTGCGCCGTCTCGGTCGCGACACTTGGACCTCAATGCCCTGGGATCCCGACCGAGCGACCGATCGTCTACCTGAGACCGACCTGCTCATCTGCCTCGGCGGCGACGGCACGATCCTTCGCGCTGCGCGCGCCTGCGTCGGATACGGCAGCCTGATTCTGGGCGTCGACCTTGGACGACAGGCGTTTCTGACCGAGCTCACGCCCGACAACCTCGAGGAACACATCGATCCGCTATTGCGCGGCGAGTTCCTCGTTGAGGACCGCACGATGCTGGAAGCTCGCGCGATCGGCGTAGACGGCGCCGTGCCCGACGTGCTGCCCGCGCTCAACGACGTCATGATCGGTCGCGGCAGTCTCGGCCAACCGGCGTACATCGCCGTCTGGGTCAGCGGCGACCTGGTCGGCGTCGTGCGCGCCGACGCCGTGGTCGTCGCCTCCGCGACTGGCAGCACCGGCTACTCATTGTCGGCCGGCGGACCGATACTGCATCCTCGAGCGCGCAGCGTCGTGCTAACGCCCGTCGCGCCGCACTTGGCGCAAGCGTCGCCGATCGTGCTGCCCTCCGACGCCGTGATCGTTTTGCGGCTGGGACGTGAGCACCCGGGCGCGTTGTCCGTCGACGGACAGCGGCCGTATCCGCTCCAGCCGGGCGGCGGCGTGCAGGTCAGGCGCAGCGACTCTCTGGCGCGACTGGTCCGATTCAACGAACAGCCATTCTTCGCGCAACTCGGACACCGCCTCGCCTGGATCGACGAGCGCCGGCTCGACGCGGTCGCCCGCACCGGCGTTGAAGCGTTTGACGCCAACACGGCAGAGCCGTCATAACCGGATGTTCAGTCAGCCAATTGTCGCGGCAGTTCCGATATAGTGAACATACGGTCAATGATTTGACTGCATGCATCCTGATCCCGCCTGTGAAGGGCGCCAATGGTGCTCACCGCTCTGCATCTCCGCAATGTCGCCCTCGCCGAACGCGTCGATCTGGAGCTGGAGACCGGATTCAACGTCATCACTGGCGAAACCGGCGCAGGCAAGAGCGTCCTGATTCAGGCCCTCACGTTCGCGCTCGGCTCAACGGCTGACGTCGAACTGATCCGACCCGGCGCCGACACCGCTGAAGTGGAAGCCATCTACGACCTGCGTGACAGCGAGGCCTACGGGCCGGTCGCGCGGTCGCTCTCCGACGCCGACGTGCCCTTCGACGGCGAATTGATCATCAGGCGCAGTCTGACTCGACCGCGAGATGGCTCGAATCGACTCGGCGGCCGCCTGCGACTGAACGATCGCGCGGCGACCGTTGGCGCATTACGAGATCTGGCGCCAATCCTGGCCGACATTCACGGGCAACGCGAGCACCTCTCGTTGCTGCGCCCATCCGAGCAGCTGGCGTTACTTGACCGCTACGCCGGAGTCGAGCACTTGCGGGACGCCGTCTCAGCCATGGTGCGACGGCTGCGCATGGTCGATCGACAGCTTGAGGAACTGACGGACCATGAGCGCGAGCGGACCCGTCGGATCGCGCTGCTGCGACATGAAGCCTCGGAGATCGCGGCCGCAGGCCTCCAGCCCGATGAAGAAGCGACGCTGCAGTCGCAGCACCGTCGACTGGTCAACGCGCAGACCCTCGCCTCAGGCGCCAATGACGCGCTTGAGGCGCTCGACGACGACGCGCTCGACACCGCGCTCGAGGCGATGCGCCGAGTCGCGGAGATTGATCGATCAGCGATGTCGATCGCCGACCTGCTCGAGCAGGCCGCTGAACAGGTCGCCGAGGCTGTCCGCGATCTGCGTGGCTACGTCGACTCGATCGAGCTCGAGCCGGCAAGACTCGAAGATGTTGAGTCGAGAATCGCGCTGATCGGCGAGATGAAACGACGCTGGGGCGACACCGTCGCCGAGGTCATCGCCTACGGCGTAACAGCGAGTGAGGAGGCCGATCGTCTCGAACGAGCGTCGGCCGACGGCGAGGCGCTGTCCGCTGAGGCTGAGCAGCTGGCGCGCGACCTGTCCCAAGCGGCGATCGATCTGAGCGGCGCGCGTCAACAAGCGGCCCAACGCCTGGCCGATGCGGTCCGCAATGAATGCGACGACCTGCGACTGCCGGACGCTCGAATCGCGTTTCAGTTCGACAGGTTTCCTCAATCCGAGAACACGCGGGCGCTGGACATCGACGGCGAGCGCGTCGGCTTCGACCCGACTGGCATCGACAGAGTCGAGTTGCTCGTCGCATTCAATCCCGACGCGCCGCCGCGACCGTTGCAGCGTGTGGCCTCGGGCGGCGAAACGGCGAGGCTGACGCTGGCAATCAAGGCCGTCTTGGGCGAAAGTGATGTTGCGCCGCTGTTGGTCTTCGATGAGGTCGATGTCGGACTCGGCGGTCGCAGCGGCGGTATGATCGGCGAGCGGCTTGCTCGATTGGGAGCGCATCGACAGGTGATCTGCATCACGCACTTGCCTCAGGTCGCTGCGCGAGCCGCGAGCCACTTCACCGTCAGCAAGACGGCCAGCGAGGGACGAACCAACGTGAACGTGCGACAGCTGTCCGACAGCGAACGCGTCACCGAACTGGCCGAGATGCTCGGGGGCGCCAGCGCGGCCAATCGGGCCAGCGCCTTCGACCTCCTGCAGGCGGCGGCCGTCCCATGACATCCGAGACGATCGGCCCCACTCCCGCCGCCACGGCCAACCAGCGCGAGTCCGAGCGGCACGCGCTCGAAGAACTGTCGACGGACCAGCGTCTGACATCAACCGCGCCGCTCCCTGCAGAGAAGGCGACGGTCGACGACGCGCCCGAAATCCACCGACTGATCCAGTACTGGTTCGACGCCACGGGCGACGTGTTGCCTCGCACCGAAGGCGAGATCTACGAGACGATTCGCGACTTCGTTGTGATTCGCGATCCCGGCGGTCAGCGCCTGCTCGCGGCCGGCGCGCTCCATGTCGAGTGGCGCGACCTGGCCGAGATTAAGTCGCTCGTCGTCGACCCCGGCACGCAGGGGCAAGGTCTCGGTCGAATCGTAGTTGCGGCCTGTCTCGAAGAAGCGGTCGAGATGGGTCTCAAGACCGTCTTCGCCCTGACCACGACGCCAGCCTTCTTCGAGCGACTCGGATTCCGCATCTCTGGAGTCTCCGCCTTTCCACGCAAAGTCTGGAACGAGTGTTTCCGCTGTCCCAAGTACAACGCCTGCGACGAGATCGCGGTCACGATTGACCTGCGCGACAGGCTCAGCGGATGAGCGACGATCAGGAATCCTTGCGCGAGACCGTTATCTCGTCTGAGCAGGTGTTTCGCGGGTCAAGGATTAGCGTCCGCGTCGACGAGGTCGAGATGGCCGACGGTCGGCGGACGCATCGCGAAGTGGTGACGCATCCAGACGCCGTCGTCATCCTCGCCTTGCGCGACGACGGCGAGATCGCCTTCGTGCGTCAATGGCGACACCCGACCGGCCAATCAATCCTGGAGCTCCCGGCGGGACGCGTCGATCCTGGCGAATCCCCGGCCGAGACCGCGCGCCGCGAGCTGCGTGAGGAGGTCGGCCTCGATCCAGAGCGTCTCGACTTCGTCCGCGGATTCTATGTCGCGCCAGGATTCGCTACCGAGTACATGCACGGATTCGTCGCTCGCGACTGCGTCGAGTCTCCGCTCGAATCGGACGAGGACGAAGAACTGATCGTCGAGTGGATGCCGCTGGGCGAAGCGATCGAGCGAGTTGAATCGGGCGAAATCGTCGACGCCAAGTCGATCATTTTGCTTCAGCACGTAGCGCTCGAAGCAGTGGGACCGCTGGGTCGGAAGATCGTGCGGCACTACCGCGGTCAGGAATAGCTCCGAAACTGCGTGAGTGGTGACTATCGCCCAATGACGATTGGTGCGAAACTGAGTCTGTCAGGCGAAGTGGGAGACAGCACGATGTTGCAGCATGACGTACTGATTGTCGGATCCGGACTCGCAGGCATGCGCGCCGCGCTGGAGGTCTCGAACGACCCCACGCTCGACGTGGCGATCCTCTCCAAGGTGCACCCGCTGCGCTCGCACTCGGGAGCGGCCCAGGGTGGAATCGCCGCTTCGTTGGGCAACTCGGCCGAGGACTCCTGGGACCTGCACATGTTCGACACCGTCAAGGGCGGCGACTATCTCGTCGACCAGGACGCGGCCGAAGTCTTGACACGCGAAGGTCCCGAGAACATCTTCGAGCTCGAGCACATGGGCTGCGCCTTCTCTCGCGACGATGAGGGCCGCGTCGCTCAGCGCCGCTTCGGCGGTCACACCGCGCCGCGCGCATGCTACGCCGCCGACCGCACGGGTCACGCCGTGCTGACCGTGCTCTTCGAACAACTCCTCCGCCGAGGCGTCAAGGTCTACTCCGAGTGGTACGCGCTCGACCTCGTCGTCAAGGACAACGTCTGTCAGGGTCTGGTCGCCTACGACATTCTCTCTGGACAGATCGAAGCCATTTCGGCCAAGGCCGTCATGTTCGGCACCGGCGGCTACGGCCGCGCCTTCCGGGTGACGACTAACGCGTTCGCCTCGACTGGCGACGGCGTCGTGATGGCATATCGAGCCGGCATCCCTCTGGAAGACATGGAGTTTGTCCAGTTCCATCCGACGGGGCTGCAGGGCTCGGGAATCTTGCTCTCAGAGGCGGCCCGCGGCGAGGGCGCGCACATCGTCAACTCCGACGGCTTCCGCTTCATGGAGAACTACGCGCCAGGACGCATGGAGCTCGCGCCGCGCGACATCGTCGCGCGCGCCGAGCAGTCGGAGATCGAGGCCGGACGCGGAGTCACCTCGCTCAAGGACTCGGTCTTCATGGATCTGCGGCCGATCGGCGAGGAACGGATCCGCTACGCCCTTCCTTCCGTCCTGCATCTGGCGCGCGACTTCGCCGGCATCGACCCGCTCGACGCGCCGGTGCCGATCCAGCCGACGGCGCACTACTCGATGGGCGGCATCCCCTGCGACATCAACGGCCAGGTTCGAATCAAGGACCTCGACGGCGCGCCTGAGGTGACAGGCTTCTTCGCCGCCGGCGAGGCTTCCTGCGTCTCAGTGCACGGCGCCAATCGTCTCGGCACCAACTCGCTGCTCGAGGCGGTCGTGTTCGGCCGACGCGCCGGTCGCGGCATACTCGACGTCGTCCATGATCTCGAACCGACCAGCATCGACGAAGGCGACATGGCCAACGCCGTTGGCGAGGTCGACCGCTTCCTCCGCGCCGAAGGCGCCGAGAAAGTCGGCGAGATTCGCGCTGAGCTGCGCGACACGATGATGGACAAGTGCGGCGTCTTCCGCGACGACGCCGAGCTGCGCGAAGCGCTCTCGGAAGTCAAGGGCTATCAGGAACGCTTCAAGAGCGTCGCGATCGATGATCACGGCTCAACGTTCAACACCGACCTGCTCGATGCGATCGAGCTGGGTCACATGCTCGAGTACTCAGAAGTGATCATCACCGGCGCGCTCGCGCGTCAGGAGTCTCGCGGCGGACACGCTCGACGCGATTTCCCCTCGCGCGACGACGACAACTGGTTCCGACACACGCTCGCCTATCGACCAGCTGAGGGCGACGACGGTCCGCGGCTCGAATATTGTGACGTCAACATGGAACCCAAGTTCCGCGATCCCTTCCCGCTGGAAGAACGAACCTACTAGTCACTGGTACTCGCTAGTTGACGCGACGTCCACGGCCAGCCACGAGCAACGAACAGGCGCAGACCCATGGCCCAGCAAGAGTTCATCATCGAGCGCTACAACCCCGACACGGACGAATCCTACGAAGAGTCGTTCAATGTCGACGTCCAGCCAGGACAGACCGTGCTCGACTGCCTCAACACAATCAAATGGGAGCAAGACGGCACCCTGTCGTTCCGCATGTCGTGTCGACACGCGATCTGCGGCTCCTGCGCGATGAAGGTCAACGGACAGTCGATGCTCTCCTGCCAGACGCAGGTCGACGCCGCCGTCGACCGCGGCGATCCGGTTCGCGTCGGCCCTCAGGGCAATCAGCGGGTGATCAAAGACCTCGTCGTCGACGTCACCAAGTTCCTCGATCAGTTTGAGCGCGCCGAGACCTGGCTAGAACCCTATCCCGACCAGGATCCGCCCGAGCGCGAGTATCGCCAGAACGTGGAAGAGTTCGACCACTGGTCGCACGCTTCAACATGCATCCACTGTGGCGCTTGCTACTCAGATTGCACGGTCGCGGCCGTCGACGAGAGCTTCCTCGGCCCGGCCGCGCTCGCCAAGGCCTACCGCTTCGTCATGGATAGTCGAGACTCCAAGCGCGAAGAGCGCCTCGAGTTCCTCTCAGAGACCCAGGGCGGCATCTGGGATTGCACTCGCTGCTACATGTGCGTCCAGGCTTGCCCCAAAGACGTGCTGCCAATGGACGCGATCATGGAGCTGCGCACGCTTGCGATCGAGGCTGGCCACACCAACAACCACGGCGTTCGGCACCACAAGAGTTTCACTAATGGCGTACGCAAGCGCGGCCGCCTCGACGAACTGTCACTGCCGGTTGAGTCAGTCGGCCTCGGTCGACTCCTGACCGGCAACATCAACGCGCACAAAGAGATGATGGACTACACGCCGGGGGCGATTCGCTTGCTCAAGTCTCGCAAGCTGCTCGAGATCGCCAAGCGACACGGCGCAAACGACGAGGGCCGCGAGCAGATTCAGCGCATCTTCGACGAAGTCGAAGCCGAGAAGCACCATCACGATGTCGACGCCGACGCGTTCGGCGCAGAGTTCGAGACGGCAATCGGCGGGCACTAATCCGCGCCGACGCGGACATTGGTCGACGCGTTCCGGCACTTGACCAGCCAATCAGCGGGAGAGCGGAGCAATATGAGCAAGTACGCATTCTGGCCCGGTTGCGTGGCGCGCGGCGCGGCGCCCGAGCTCTACAAGTCGACCCTCGCCGTCGCTGAGCATCTCGGTATGGACCTCGTCGAGCTTGAGGCCGCCGCCTGCACCGGCGCCGGCATCATCTCCGACGGCGAACCGTACCTGCAAGACGTGCTCAACGCGCGCACCATGGCCCTCGCCGAGCAGATGGACCTGCCGTTGATGGACATCTGCTCGACCTGTGTCGGCGTCCACCGGCTCGCGGCCGAGAAACTGCGCGAGGTCGACTACCGCATTCGAATCAACCATCATCTCGCGCCTGAGGGACTTGAATACCGAGGCAGCGTCGACCCGCGGCATCTGCTCTGGATCCTGCTCGAAGACGTCGGCATCGACCGCATCAACTCGCTGATCAAACGCCCGCTCGAAGAGCTGAACCTCGGACCGTTCTACGGCTGCTACATCGTCCGACCCGAGCGGACGCTCGACTTCGACGCCAATCCGACACGGCGCGACAGTCTTGAGCAGCTGATCGAGATTCTCGGCGCGACGACCGTCACCTACGACGGCATGACCAAGTGCTGCGGCTTCCCGATCCTGACGATGAACAAGCAGAACTCGCTGACGATGGCCGGCACGCACCTCGACGAGGCGCAATCGAAGGGCGCCGACGCGCTGGTCACGCCGTGCCCGCTCTGTCACCTCAATCTCGACGCGCAGCAGCCCGATGCGGCGAAGGTGATCGATCGCAATCTCAACCTGCCGATCCTGCACGTGCCGCAGTTGCTCGGTCTGGCGATGGGCATCGAGCCGGAGCAGCTCGGCCTGACGCGTCACGTCGTCGATACGAACCGATTGCTGAACAAGATCGGCGCCTAATCTCCTGGCGGTCCGTCGCCTGTGGCCGACATGAGAGCGCCCCCGCCGGCGAACCGGACGGGGGCGACAGAGGCAGCTGGAGGGCGGCCAGTCGGAGAGACTACCGATGTCGCACGAGCGGACATCGGTTGGCGGGCGGGGTGACAGTTCCTACCGTCTGACCTCACGACCCTCCGACAGTAGAGACGTCAGCGGCGCGTCAAAGGTTCCCGAATCGAGGCGCTCAGGCCCCAGCGCCAGTTCCTCGCAGCCGCGGATCGAGCACATCGCGCAGCGCGTCTCCGAAGATGTTGAATGCGAGCACAATCAGTGTGATCGCGACCCCAGGAGTCAGCGCCAACCAGGGCCAACGAGTGAGCTGCCCACGCTGCGTGGCCTCAAAGAGGATGAAGCCCCAGGTGGGATTCTCGGCCGAGTTTGCGCCAAGGGCGAGGAACGACAGCGCCGCTTCAGCGAGGATTGTGCCGCCGATGGTGACTGTCGCCAGCACCATGATCGGCGCCACTATGTTTGGCAGGATGTGACGCAAGACAATCCGCGGCGACGATGCGCCGATTGTTCTGGCGGCCTCAATGTAGGTGTACTCCTTGAGGGAAAGCACAGTTCCACGAATCACCCGCTGAGTCCCGGGTACCAAGAAGATCACAATGACAAACACCACCGTCCCAATGCCGGGAGACATCATTGTGACCAAGACCATCATCAACACAAGTGGCGGTAGCGCTTGGAAGGCGTCGGAAATTCGCTGCACGACCATGTCGAACATACCGCCCACGTAAGCGGAGACCGTTCCAAAGAGCGTGCCAATCGCTATGCCAATGCTGGTAGCTGCGAGACCAATGATCATAGCGGTGCGAGCGCCATAGATGATGCGGCTGAACATGTCACGACCGAGCGAGTCCGTACCCGCGATGTGGTCCCACGACGGCGGTGCGAGCTTGTTGATGACATTTGTCTCGGAAGCAGGGTATGGAGCGAAGCCCGGGATGATGGTGGAGCCACCGACACTGATGTCCTGGCCAAAGATTGCAGTGACCAACAGCACAAAGATCACAGTCGTGCCGATCGCACCCAGGGGACGCTGGCGGGCTAGTTTGAGCATGCGCCTCGTACGGCCTGCTCGCGGCGCTAGCGCGACCTCCAAGCCGTCAAGGGTATCGGCTGACGTTGTCATCGCGACACCTGCTTACCCGTACCTGATCCGCGGATCGATCCAGGCATAGCTCAAATCGACCAGCAGATTGATGAGTACGACTCCGAGTCCGATGACGACCGTGATGCCCACGACGACATTGAAGTCCGCGCGTCTGATCGCCGTGACGAGCATGGCGCCAACGCCATTGACGCGGAAGATGTACTCGACGATCACAGCGCCGGAGATCAGGAAGGCGAACTGGTTGCCGAAGATCGTAAGGACAGGGATGAAAGAGTTCCTCAGCACGTGACGCATGACGATCGAACGCTCATTGAGTCCCTTGGCGCGCGCAGTGCGGACATAATCCTCGTGGATAATCTCGAGCACCTGTGAACGCTGCATGCGCATTAGCGTCGCCATCAGGGACGCAGACAGGACCAGGGCCGGGGCGATCATCGACTCTAGATTCTTCTGCACGTTGTCCCAGATGTACGGCGACGGAAGCGTCGCCAGTGAGACGTTCAACCAATCGGCCACAAACGAGACGACAAGAACTCCGAGGAAGAAGTTCGGGATGGCGAGGCCGAGGATTGTGAACACCCGGCCCGCCATGTCCGGGACTGATCCTTGCCGAACCGCAGAGACAACGCCAACAGGGATCGCAATGAAGAAGGCGATCACACTGGCCAAAATGACCAGCTCCAGACTCCTCGGGATGCGAATCTTGATGTCGCTAAGCACACTCTCGCTGGTCGCGAACGACTTGCCAAGATCGCCTTGCAGAGCGTTCCAGAGCCAGTCGCCGTAGCGCTCCAGCGGCGGTTTGTCCAAACCGAGTTCCCGATTGAAGCGGTCGATGACCTCCTGGGTTAGACCTGAGCCCTGGGCGCCTTCGGCGAGCAAACGCTCGGCCGTCGAACCAGGAAACATGTTCACCAACATGAACGAGATGAAGGAGAGGATAAACACGACGACGATGACGCCGAGAACCCTGCGGACCAAATAGCCAGACAAGAGTTACTCCTTTGGGCTCAATGCCCCGGATCGTGGGCGTGCGCTTTCCCGTCAGACCGAAAAGCCCTAGGCCTTGGTTTAGCCGCAGAAAATGTAGTAGTGGCAAACCCATAAGCCGGGACCTTCAGGCCAGCACGCAAAGTAGAGAGTGCACCCGGTTCCTGGAGTCTGGAAGTAGCTGTCAGAGGCGATGACTGGTCCACCTAATCCGCGAATACTGTCAGGCGAGTCTGAGCACATCGCGTTGCTAGCTGCAACGCCTGAGGCGGCAGGCTGGATAACCTCTATTGTGGGAGTTTCACTCTTGTCGACTGCTTGGGCCGACTTCCCCGCCAACAGCACTCCGAATCCAAGTGCGAGCGCGACTATCGCGATCGTGGTCACCATCTGCTTAAGGTGATTCGAGCTAGTCATCTGTTCCCTCGTTCCGTTCTCTAAACTGGGTCGGCGCAGGAGGTGAGTCGCTGTTACGCGTTTTTCCAGATCCTCTCCGTGTTGGTGGCGCCCCAACCGGGGTTCCAGGCGTTATAGGTGTCTATCTCGTTGTAGAGGTAGCCGCGCCGCGCCGCGATGCGGTACGGATTCACGGCGAATACCCGCCACATGTTCTCGAGCTCACGCACCCTGATCTTCTCAAGAATCTCAGATCGCTTTTCGACGTCGAGTTCTTGTCGCTGATCGAGGCACCACTGATCGATGTCGGGGTCGGAGATGCCGTAGAAGTTACCTGGACTGTCCGTGTGGAGCTTGCCGTAGGCCAGCCCATCGGCGTCCATCTCTGCACCGATCAGCCAGGTGAACAGAGCTTCGGAGAAGTCTCGTGTGACGAGCCGGGCAATCCACGTCTCCAGGTCGACCTGCTCATGGATCGCGTTGACTCCCAGATTGTTCTTCCATTGATCCACGATGAGCAGGAACAGGTTCAGATATGAACCCGGCACTGTGTACATGGCGGCTTGGAACTCAAGCGGGTTCTCGTCGTTGTAGCCAGCGGCGTCGAGCAGCTGGCGGCCCTTTTCCGGATCGAAGTCGGCGAACTCACCAAGCTCGGCAGTGGTCCACGGCCA
Source organism: Dehalococcoidia bacterium (assembly GCA_965221705.1). Taxonomy (GTDB): domain Bacteria; phylum Chloroflexota; class Dehalococcoidia; order Bin125; family Bin125; genus Bin125. The sequence goes on along the minus strand of OZ244908.1, from coordinate 1,002,628 downwards.
CTCCCGGAAGCCCCAGGGCGAGCTATCGTCCTTGAAGAACGTCCAGTTCTGTCCGTATCCGGCGGCGGCCAGGCCGTTGTAGATGCCCTCTTTCTGCTCTTCTCGGTTCATTCCGAGTGACAGCGCTTGACGCACCCGTGGATCGTTGAACGGCGCGAGACTCAGGTCCTTGAAGGTCATGTACGGTTGCCAACCTGGTGGAGGGGCCGTCACTTGGACCACGGTGTCGGGCTGGGTTTCGAGGGCTTGCTCGAAGTCGAAGATGTCCTGAAGAGTAATCCGGTCAATGACTCCGGTTTCCCAAGCGGCCCATTCAGACTCCCGCTGGGCGACAAAGTCCGGTCCGTGCAGTGCATCCATGAACGGCAGCTGCATCCCCGAACGGGGGTCCTTCTTGAAGTAGTTGGGGTTCTTGGACGCCTTCCATTCAGCGCCCTGCTCGACGAAGTCAAGCACGTATGGTCCCGTACCAACGGTGTTGCGCCAATCGTCCAACACCGTGTAGTCGTCGGTGATGAACTCGGGAGCAGCCACAACGTGGAACGGATTCATCATGTTGTTGAGCAGATACGCGGCCGGCTCGAGCAGGTTGAATCGCACCGTGTTTGATGCGTTGTCGTAGTCGATGTCTTTGACCGCTGTGTACGACGACGCCTGAACCGGTACAGGATCTTCTTCCATGTTGTGGCCGAGGAACGAGCCGTCGCGCAGGGCGTCATACGCAATCTTGACGTCTTCGGCCGTCATATCACGACCGTTGAGCGGCGCTTTGTCCTGCCACTTGATGCCATCACGCAGCTGGAACACCAAGGTGGTCTCGTCGGGAATCTCCCAGCCAGAGGCAAGGTCGCCCTCGTTCTCGTAGTAGTGCGCGTTTGCCCAGTCATCCATCGGGAAGACGACCAGCTGGCTGTAGAACATCGGAGCGAAGGCGGCCATCAAGTTCGCGTTGGGACCAAGTACGTTCCAGTTGGCAGCAGGCAAGTGCGCCAGGGTCCAGGTGCCGCCGTACTTGGGACCGTCGGCCTGGCCGGGCAGATTCTGCAGCTTGCTCCAGTGATAGCGCAGCCGCCACTCCTCTTCCGCCGTCAGCGACATCGCCTCTTCTTCGGCCGTCAGCTGACCGGGCAGCAACGCGACTGACTGCTCGTCGGACGCCTCCTGGTCGGTGGCGGCCTGCTGGGTCGCGGTCGTCTGCGCCTGCTGGTCGGCGGGTGACGGCTGCGCCTGCGCCGCGGCCTGCTGGCCGTCGTCATCGTCGTCGCCGCAGCCGACCAGCGCCAACCCCGCCGCGCCCACGCCCGCTCGCGCCGACGCCGACATCAACGAGCGTCGGCTCAGTCGCTGCCGCTGCATCCGTTTCCAGTAGTTTCGCTCTGCCATGGTGCTCTCCTCAACTTCCGACATCGGCGCAATCGCCGGGACGAACCCGACCGATGTCGATTGCGTGCGCGTAAGATAACGCCTTGCTAACCAGTTTGCACGCGGCCCCGCCAGTGAGTGTGTGCAGGCGACAAGTCGTCGGAGGGATGGCGCTGTGGATGCGGACGATCAATCAGCCCAGATCGAGGCTCGCGTGCGTGAGTTTCTGGCCGACCTGAACATCGCCTACGAGACCATCGTCTGCCGCCCCGACCAGGCCGATACCGCCGTGTTCTGCGAGGTATTCGGTATCGCGCCGGAGGCGTCGGTAAACACGATCCTGGTCGCCTCGAAGAAGGAACCAAAGCAGTACGCGGCCTGTCTGGCGCTGGCCAACACGCGACTCGACGTCAATCGAACGGTGCGCAAGGAGATGGGCGTACGCAAGTGCTCGTTCGCGTCGTTCGAGGAGACTGAGTCGGTGACCGGCATGATCTCGGGCGGCGTGACGCCGTTCGATCTACCCGACGAGATCCCGATCCTGATCGACGCGCGGATCGTCGGCGACGAGGTCATGTGGCTGGGCGGAGGCAGCCGGTCGCTGAAGATCGGCGTCAAGGCTGACGATCTGGCGCGGTTGCCCAACGTCCGACTCGTTGACGGTCTGGCCGGTTAGCTCGCCGGCTAACTCGAGGCCCGCAGTTCGTCTTCCAGCGCAATGATCTCCTCGATCGGCACTGCGCCGTCGCCGAGACCGCGGTTCAATGCTCGCTTGGCCATCAGCTGCAGCGCGCGATTGGCGGGCGTCGGCACGCCGTGTTCTATGCCGAGCAGGGCGATCTCGCCGTTCATCCAATCGGTCTCGATCCCGGGAAGGCCGCGCCTGAACGATTGCCAGGTCGAGCCGCCGCCGCGCTCGACGCCCTCGATCTCTTCCGAGTGGAAGACCTCGCTGCGGCGGGCGTTGATCTCTGAGAGCGGCGCGTATTCGATCCCCGCCGCCTCGTAGCAGGCGATCGCCTCATCGCGAATCCGAGTGACGAAGCCGCGCATTTCTGGTCCGGCGACCTCTTCTCGCAGTCCGCAGAGCGCCTGCAGGGCGTTCCGCAGATTGGTCAGCAGTTTGCCGTACTTGAGACGCATGACGTGAGGATCGGGACGCGCGCTGAATCCCGAGTCCGACAGATCGGCGCACACCTCCGTGACCAACTCGTCTGTGCCTGATGGGAAGCGTCCCGCGTCGAGCAGACCGCTCAGCGGCGCGCCGTGCAGCGAGATTTCGCCAGGAACCAGGAACGTCGCCGGCATCACGATCAGCATCGAGTACACGTTTGGGAATCGCCGCGCGATGGCGCGCTCGTTGGCGACGCCGTTCTGCGCGCTGATTACAGGGATGTCGATGCCCGCGGCCCGCTCGAGGTCGTCAAGCGCGGCCGAAGTGTCCTGACTCTTGGTCGTCAGAAGCACGACGTCGTCATCGCGAAAGTCGATCTCGCTCGGATGCGCCGCCGTCTGGACCTGGATCGACTCGCTGCGCCCGGGCTGTCGCACCAGCAAGCCCTGCTCACGCATCGCGGTCAGGTGATCGCCGCGAGCGATCAGCATGACGTCGCGGCCGCTGCGCGTCAGCAGACCGCCGATGCCGCCGCCGATCCCGCCCGCTCCGTAGATGATGTATCGCATGCCATCGACCTCAGTCTCTGCCGCTTCGAATGCAACTCGCCCATAGTCTGATCGGCGTCCGCGCGCCGATCAAGTCGCGCAGGACCTCGCAGCGACGCGGCTAGCATGACGATCGACACGATCGACACGATTGACACGATCGACTCGGGCAGTGATGACCCTGGATCAAGGGGCGAGAGCATGTCGGCAGCGTTACCGCAGATTGATGGATCACTCGACGTTGACGGGCTCGACGGTCCGTTGCGCATCGTGCGCGATCGCTGGGGCGTCCCGCACGCCGAGGCGACGACCGTCCGCGATGCGTTCTTCGCGCAAGGATTCTGCATGGGACAGGAACGCAGCTGGCAGATCGAGCTGTATCGACACATGGCGCATGGACGCGCCGCGGCTCTGTTGAACAAAGGCCTGCTGCGCATCGATCGACTCAACCGAACGCTCGGGTTCGGCCGCGACGCCGCGCGCGAATGGGAGGACCAGTCCGACGACGCGCGGATGATTCTCCAGGCGTACGCCGACGGCGTCAACGCCGCGATCACGGCCGGTCCGCCCGCGGTCGAATTCGATCTGCTTGACCACGAGATGCAGCCCTGGTCGCCGGTTGACTCCCTGGCGATCCTCAAGATGGTCTCGGCCAACGTGCACTGGTCGACGAAGATCGGCAACGGCGAGGTCGCCTCGCGACTCGGCGTCGAAGCGCTGCAGGCGCTGATTCCCGACGTTCCCGCTGACGGCGCATTGATCGCGCCCGCGGGCGCATCGTGGACCAACGGCGCGCACGCCTTCGCGGATGCGCTCGCCGACCTCGAGGCGGAGCCGGGCACGCGCCGCGGCGGACTCGACGGCTCGAACTGCTGGGTGATCGACGGCGATCACACCGCCAGCGGCAAACCGCTCGTGGTCGGCGATCCACACCTCGCCTTCAGCGTCCCGCCGCAGTGGTACGTGATGCACATGCAATGCCCTGAGTTCAATGTCGCCGGACCGTGCAACCCCGGCTATCCGGGACCGGTCTACTACGGACACAACACGCAGATCGCCTGGACGATGACGCACGCGCAGGGCGACCGCTGGGATGTCTATCGCGAGCAAATCGTCCGCAACGGCGTCGGACCAGAAGCGCGCTGGTTGGACGGCGTCGAGCCGCTGCAGCGTCGCGAAGAAGTGATCGATGTCCGCGACGAGGACTCAGTCACGCAGACGGTTTGGTCCACGCGACACGGACCGATCGTCCACGGCGATCCAGAATCCGACGACGAGGTGTTGTCAGCGCGATTCGGTCTCGCCGAGCCGTGCCACGACTTCGACGGCATGCTGACGATCTTTACCGCTGACAACATCCACGACGCCCGACAGGGATTCCGTCGCTACGACTCAATCTCGGGCAACTTCTGCTTCGCCGATCAACAAGGCGAGATCGGCTATCAGTACACGGGTCGCGTACCGAACCGTCCGGTGAACTTGACGCCGGTCAATGGTTGGGACGGCGAACACGAATGGGACGGCGAGGTTCCCGCCGACGAGCTGCCGCAAGATACGAATCCCGACTCGGGCGTGATCATTACCGCCAACAATCGCACGACGACGGCCGACTATCCGCACTACTTGAGCTTCAGTCAAACGCCGTACCGCGCCGATCGACTGCGACAGCTGCTGCAAGGCCGCGACAACTGGTCGCCCGACGACATGCCCACGGTCCAGTCGGACCAGACCAGTCTCCATGCTCAGTATCTGGCTGGTCGAGTCGCAGCGGCGGACCTAGATGGAGACGCCGCTGAGCTACAGTCGATGCTTGCACACTGGGACGGCGAAATGGCCGTCGATTCGGCCTCGGCGTTGTTGTACTACGAACTCTGCGAACAACTGATCAATCGGACGGTTCGACCGTACTTCGACGCGCCGTCACGTTTGATTGCGGGCTCATACGACGAGCTGCGCATCCTGCATGAGCAGATGCGCGCCGACAGCGACTTGACGCTCGGACAGTACGATTCATGGGACGACGTCATCGCCGAGGCGCTGGTCGCCGCGGCTGAGGTACTGACCGAACGCCACGGCGCCGATCGCTCAGCCTGGCGCTACGGCGACGCCCACCCCGTCACTTGGCGACATAACATGGGCCGCGATCCAGAACGCGCGGCGCGATTCAACGTCGGCGACTTCCCCAAGGGCGGCGACGGACACACGCCCAACAACGCCACCGGTCTGCTCAACAAGCCCGCCGACCACGGCGTGAGCTATCGACAGATCTTCGACCTGTCCAACCTCAACGGCGCGCGCATCGTGCTGCCGCCGGGTAACTCCGGTCGGCCCGACTCGCCGCACTACCGCGACCACATGGACAAGTGGCTGAACATGGAGTACTTCCCGCTCTACATCGAGTGGGCCGACATCGAGGCCAACAGCGAAGGCTCCCTGCAGCTCGAGTCGAGCTGAGTCAGACCGACGCCTCTGCGGCGACGCTGTCGCGCAGGATCGCGAGGCCGCGCTCGAGGTCGGCGTCGTCGATCGTCAACGGCGGCATCAGCTTGACCACGTCGGACGCCGCGCCGCCCGATGTCTCCAGGATCAGCCCGCGCTCGAACGCCGCGCCGCAGATGCGCGCCGCCATGCCTGGAATCGGCGTGTGCAGACCCTGCAGCAGACCGCGACCGCGCGTCGTCGCCAGCAGCGACTCGTGCTCCGCTGCGATCGACTCGAGCTCGGACCGAACGAGCTCAGATTTGCGACGCACGTCCTGCGAAAGCTCGTCGTCGCGCCACCAGTTGAGCGCCTCCGCCGCCGTGACGAAGGCGGCGTTGTTGCCGCGAAACGTGCCATTGTGCTCGCCCGGCGACCAGATGTCCAGCTCGGGACGAATCAGCGTCAACGCCATCGGCAGACCGCTGCCCGAGATCGACTTCGACAGACAGACGATGTCCGGTTCGATGCCGGCGGGCTCGAACGAGAAAAACGTCCCCGTCCGACCGCAGCCGGCCTGAATGTCATCGACGATCAGCAAGACATCGCGACGCCGACAACACTTGGCCAACGAACGCAGCCACTCCATGCTCGCCGTGTGCAGACCGCCCTCGCCCTGGACCGTTTCGACGATCACCGCCGCCACCGACTGATCAGCCTGGTCAGCGTCGGCCAGCATCGAGTCCAGCGCGTCGATCGTGTCGACCTCGGGCCCGAGCTCGCCGTTGTAGGGCGCGGTCAACTGATACTCGAGCGGGATGCCGGCCGACTCACGCTTGACCACGTTGCCGCTCAGCGTCAGCGATCCCAGCGTCATGCCGTGAAACGCGTTCGAGAACGACACGATCGTGCGTCGACCGGTCGCCTTGCGCGCCAGCTTGAGCGCCGCCTCGACCGCGTTCGTGCCCGTCGGGCCGGGGAACATCGTCTTGTAGTTGAGCTCGCGCGGCCGCAACACCACGTCGTCGAAGCGGCGCAGGAACTCGCGCTTGGCGACCGTCGCCATGTCGAGCGAGTGCAGCACGCCGCCCGACTGCAGATACTCGACCAGCGCGCCGATCATCGCCGGATCGTTGTGTCCGTAGTTGAGTCCGCCCGCGCCGCTGAAGAAGTCGAGGTAGGCGCGGCCGTCCTCATCCCATAGCGTCGAGCCCTGCGCCCGCGCGAACACGACCGGCCACGAGCGGACGTACGAGCGAACCTCGGACTCCAACGACTCGAAGACGTCGAGCCCGCCCATCAGCGATGACGTTGTTCCCATCCGCGACACTCGCAATCAGTCGACACGTTTGCGGCTTACACCTCCACTATGCCCGATTGCGAGTCCTCTGTCGCGCCGTCAATTCACCATTGACTGTCAGCTGTGACCATTCTGCGACGCGTGATCGCCGTGCTCGTGACCGTCGTGCTCCATCTCGTGCGCGCAGTGATCGGGCGCGGGCAGGTCGAGCGCCGGGTTGTGATCGAAGAAGCCCGACGGACGCATCTTGAATCCCGAACGATGCACCGGCGCCACCGGCCAATCCTCGGGCACGACGATGTGGTTCATCCCCACCGTGTACCAGAGCACGACGTCCTCGTCCTTGATCGCGCGATCGGCCGCGACCCAGGCCGGGATGCCCTGACCGGGCTCGCTCTGGTTCGGATAGTCGCCCGCCGCGTAGAACTCCGACGCGTCGTACGGCGTCACCCAGAGCTGCTTCTGCGCGAACTGCGCCCGCTGCGCGACGGCAGACTCGGGACCGGCCATCATCGACACCGTCTCGCCCGGTACCAACACATACGCCGGCGGCTGGCCGACCTGATTCTGCGTGCTCGGGTTGGCGATCCGCCAGTGCCGCGCCGACGACGCGTTGGCGACGCGCTCGCCGTCCGACTCGCGCGCGAGCGGCTTGGCGACCGCCGTGAACGCGTTGTGGTGCGGATTGTCGGGACCGTGCGGCAGCGGAACCGTGTCGACCTCGTAGACCGTGTTCGTTCCGCCGTCGACCTCCATATCGAGCCGGAAGCAGAAGAAGTGCTGATGAATCGGCGCGGCCAGACGCGGCGCGATCAAGTGACGCGTGATCTGCGGATCGTCGGGCTCCGCGGCGATCGTCTGCACGATGCCCGTCGCCTTGATCTCGTGCTCCCACGAACCGTCCGGATAGAAGTACCAGTAGAAGCCGTAGTCGTAGTTGCCGACCGTCGCGATCGCCGAGACCACCAGCCGACGCGTGCGGCGCACGTCCGAGACCGGCTCCTCGCCGACCGTCCGCGTGTGCTTCCAGTTGATCCCGAAGTCTTCCTCGTGGATGCAGATCGCGTTCTTGATCGTCCGCGAGCCGCCGTACTCGTTCGTCACGACGCCGTCCATGTAGACGATCTCGCCCAAACAGTCGCAGCCCAGCTCGAGCGAGTTGGTCAAGCGGCCCAGGCCGCCGACCTCGCCCGAGTCGAACGCGTTCTTGAAGTACTGCGTCGGCGACGGATCGCCGTAGGGCACGACCATCTCCGACATCGAGGCGCGATAGCAGATCGGCCGCAGCTGGCCGTCGTCGTCGTACGCGATCTGATGCAGCACCAGACCCTCGCGCGGATGCAGCGAGACGCGCATCTGCCACTTCTGCCACGACAAGAGGTGACCGTCGAGCGTGAACGAGACGCCGTCGGGTTGGATGATGTCGAGCGGCTTCAGATCCTCGCGCGGCGCGAGATCGTTGTCGTGATAGTGCAGAGCCGACTCGGCCGGCGCCGGGCCCGGCTCGTCGATCAGCTCCAGCACGCGATGCTCGACCAGGTCGACGATCGCGACCACGTGCTCGATCGGGCGGCCGTAGCCCGTCTCGCTCTCCGACTCGCGCAGGTACGAGACCGCCTTGAGGATGCGGTGCTCGCGCTCCCACTCGCTGCCGAAGTTGCCCGCCGGCCAGGGATCGATCTGGATCAGCTCGATCTGCTCGTCCGTGAGCCCGCGCGAGCGCATCGCCGCCAGCCAGCGCTCGTCCGACTTGACCGTGGCGACCGCGCGGCCGAACTCCTCCATCAAGGGAAACGGCTTGTGGCCGACCAACGGCGTCCAACGCGCGACCGACTCCGACGCCGACTCTGATGCCAGTTCGACGACGCACTCGGCCGCCTCGCCCGAGTCGACGTCGACCAGCATTACGAACGCGCGGCGGGCAATCGCGTCGCCCGCCGAGAACGCGCGCACGGCGTCCTTGTCCGGCTCCTCGAGCGCGACCAGCGGGAAGCGCCAGCCCTCGCGCGGCTCGTGCGCGGCGGCGATCCGCGACGCCGCGGCGATCTCGTCCGTCGTCAGCGGATCCAACGGGTGGGCGACGCCGGCCGGCGCCGCGGGTCGAGTCTCGGTGACCATCTGCTGCTCCTGAAGCGTGAAGAGGCTCTGATTCGCTGTCTGCGGGCAGGGTAGCGACTGCGGCGCAAGCCCTTGAGCGCCCTTCGTGAGCGCACATAATGAGCAGTTCGGATAAGGTATGGCGGAGAGCGATGACGTGGAGACGCCAAAGGGACTGACCATGCGCGATCGACGAGCGGACGGCGAGCTATTCGGGACATCCAGGCGGGGCGCGGACGCCGCGGCGGCGGGGCGCATCCGACGTCGGACGAGCCTGCGCGCCCTTGCGGCTGCGCTGACGCTCGCGGCAGTCCTCTTCGGGCTGCTCTGGACGACCGCGCCCACCGAGGCGAGCTCGCACCTGCGCTGGGCGGGTCGCACTGATGAAACGACGAAGACATTTGCACAAGGCGGAGGCGGGGGCCAGCAGTGGATAGCGTCCGCGGAGGGTGGTACAGGCAACATTTCATACAAGATGCATCTGAAGTCGGACCCCACCCAGGGCCTGCCGGAAGGCTTTGGCTTCGGTTCCGGCAGCGCCAGGACCAGGTTGCAGTGGAGTTCCTCGGCGCTCGACAATTACATGGCCAAAACCGCGTACATCTGGACGGCCACGGACAGCGCCGATCCTCCCGCAAGTATCACACTGGAATTCACCATTGAAATCACCGCCACCACGCCCACCAAGCCGTACGCCGGAGGGCAAGGTTTGAATGGCAGGATCATACTGGGCTGGACCGGCGGCGAGCATTTGGAAAGTTGGGAGTATAGACTTTCACCCAATAGCAACTTTTCCGGCGCGAACTGGACGGCGGTGCCCAACAGTAACGCCGACACCGCTAGCGTTACGATCAGCAGCGGGTTGACCGACAATCAGCAATACTACGCAGAGGTGCGGGGGGTCAACGGACCCGGCGGCAACGTCAAAGGGGTCGTATCAAACACGGTTATCGTCCGCAATATCGTGGCTGCGTCAACCATCGACTATGACACCGACGACGACGGCTTGATCGAAGTCGATAACACGGCACAGTTGAACGCCATCCGATACGACCTGGACGGGAATGGCCTGTCCACATGGACCGACCTATACATCCAGCGACCCAACCCACCGAATGCTGGCGAATGGGTGCCTGGCGCCTTCCCTTGGGCGGCCCTCAACATGGGCTGCCCGGACAGCGGCTGCATCGGTTACGAACTGACCGCTGACTTAAACCTCCTGCCCAAATCCAACGAAGCGCCCGTCCACAATGACGGCGAGGTCAATGGCTGGCGCGGCCTGGGCACGAGGGACGTACCCTTCACCGCGACCTTCGAAGGCAACGGCAAGACCATTGACAACCTGATTCGGGGAAGATTTTACCCAACCAATGGCGGGCCAAGGGACTCGGTCAGCAACAACGCGACCAACATTCCCGCCGGGCTGTTCGGCATCGTCGGCGAAACCGGCGTGATCCGCAACGTCAACCTGACAAACGTCAATGTTGTCGGACGGACCATCAGTACAGATCGCGATGTGACGAAGTGGTCCGGCCAACCCATCGGCGCGCTGGTGGCCGAGAACCGCGGCCTCGTCCAGAACAGCACCGCCAGCGGGCGGGTGTTCCGCATGGATGCCTTCAACCTGCACCTGAAGAGCACCTATCACAACACCCACACCAACAACAATACCTTTTGGCCGCAATTTAACGCTCACCAGACCAACGCCTCCATGGGCGGCCTCGTCGGATACAACAGGGGCAAGATCATCGGCAGCGGCGCCAATGTCGACGTCCGGGGGCCTGGCATCATTGGCGGTCTGGCGGGCGTCAACCACAAGGTGAGCGGCGGCGAGGACGGCCGAGATAACGGCCAGATCGTCAACAGCTACGCCAGAGGCTACGTCGAGGTCGACGGCACCAGCATGGGCGGCGGCCTGGTGGGGCTGAACAACTGGGGCAACATCAGCGGCAGCTACGCCAGCGGCGACGTGTACACCAAGTCAGTGGCGGCGGCCGGAGAAAACGTGGCCGTCGGCGGCTTGGCCGGCGTTATTCACGGCCGCGGCACGCTGATCAGCAAGAGCTACGCCACCGGCGACGTGACCAACCGAAGTTCCAATGACACTTCCATCACTCACTACAGACATCTGTGCTACGCGGGCGGTCTGGTGGGTCACGCTTATCACACGGATTTTCAGTCCGACCGCAAGGGCAACCTCATGCGGATCGAGGATTCCTACTCTACTGGAAACGTGGCCAACTTTTACAAGAATGCCACTGCCCCGCAGGGGGCGTGCGGCGTCGGCGTCATGGTCGGGTTCGTCAACAGCGGCACCAGGTTGGAGTTGGACGACAGCTACGGCGTCGGCGTGGTCAGAGATCAGACAACCGCGCCGCCCAACCAGGGATTGCCGGGCTATACCTACGGCATCGTCGGCATGATAGGGCAGGGGCCGGGCTACCTCACCGGCAGCCATTCCGGCGCCCATCCCGAGATCAACGTAAACAACAGCTATTACGAGATCCAGCGCACCACCCTAGGCAACCGGGACTATGGCAGCCACAAGAACGACTCCGACATGCGTCTGGCCACGGCAGACGACCGGCGCGGCGTCTACAGCGGCTGGAGCACCGACGTCTGGGACTTCCGCGACGACGACGGCCACACCTATCCCGAGATCAAGGTCGACTGGAACGGCGACGGCGTCGCCACGTCAGCCGAGTTCGCCGCCGCAGGCGACGACCTGGGCGCCCAACCGCACAGCTACCTGTGGCTGACAGCCAGCGAGGCCAGGCACGACAGTAGACCCTCGATCGACCTGAGTTGGACCAGGGGCGACGACAATCAAGGCGGGTTCAAGTGGCAGTGGGCCTACTCCACGGATCCAAACAGCACCGGCTCGTTCGTGGCCTTCCTCAACCAAGATGACCAAGGCATTGGCCGCAGTTCAATCAGGACCCGTTTCCGCGAAATGGATAATGGCGAGACGTGGTTCGTACGGGTTCGCGCGGTGGATCAGGACGGCGACCAGGTTGGCCTGATATCCAACCAGGTCCACATCACCTTCGCCGATTCAGCGCCGTCCTTCGAGAACACGACCATTCCCGACCAAGTGTTTGTCCAGGGTCAAAAGATTGACGACCTGGTGTTGCCGACGCCCACTGGCGGCAACGCCCCGTTTAGGTACCTGTTGACACCAGATAGCGATGGGAATCCGGTTCTGCCCGGCGGCCTCAACTGGGATGCCCAGACTCGGACCATCTCAGGTACGCCGGCGGCGCCCTTCAACGAGACGGAGTTCACGTGGAGGGTCACAGACGGCGACACCATCAATGCGGAGTCGGATGAGCTGAAGTTCACAATCGAGGTCAAGTCCGCGCTGGGCTTTGGAGATGCGTCGATCGACGCCCAAACGCTCTTCCTGAACACCCCGGTGGACCTGCAGTTTCCGGCGGCCAGCGGCGGCATTGGGCCAATCACCCACAGCCTGACGAACATTCCACCGGGACTCACCTTCGACGCTAAAGACAGGAAGCTCAGCGGCGCTCCCACCCAGATCTGGTCCCAACAGTTGGCCACCTATAAGGCTACAACCGGAGGGGACTATCCCGAATCAACGGATATCACCTTCAACATCGAGGTGAAGGGCTGCACCTTCGGAACCCAAACGATCGATGACTTGGTGTACACGGTGGGCGAGAAGATAGAACGGCATGACCTGGCAATGCCAGAAGGGACCTGCTCGCTGGCCGAGGACTCTGGTGTTACCCGAGACCTCTTCAAGGAGAGCAATCCTAACGACCGTTCGCTGCCCCGTGGGATCTCCATCGGGCACAATGTAACCAGTGGCGAACAGTTCCTTCAGGGAACGCCAATAGATCCATCAACGTCGGTGACCTACGTCTACCGGGCGAATCCTTCGAGCCGCGATGGGTACCCAACCCTGAAGTTCAGGATCTACTCGAAGTTCACGTTGGGCGAGCTGCCTGCCGAATTGTATGACCCGAACAAACCGACCACTCCGTACGTCTACATCGTGGACACGTCAGCTGACGCACAAGATAAGTTGTGGAATCTGCCGGCGTCGTCGGGCGGCGTCGGTACTGATCGCGCGTACTCGATAACGCCTGACTTGCCAACTGGCGTCTCCTTTGATGCTAATAGTCGAAAGCTGACGATCGATAAAGATGATGCGGTAACCGCGGCGCCGGCGCGGACGTACACGTACACCGCGACGGAAATGATCGACGGTGAACCAGGCGACAGCGTCTCAAAGACGTTCCGGCTCGAGGTCACCAAGACCACCTTCCCGTTCATCAGCGACCAGTACGTCGTGATCGGCACGGAGGCGGATATTCAGCTGCCCGAAGCGACAGGCGGCACCGGCCAGTACACGTACACACTGGTCCCGGGAACTGGATCGTCGGGCGGACCGTTGCCCGACGGCATCACGTTCAATGAGGTCGCTACCGGCGAACTCGGCGCGCGAACAATCAACGGCACGTATGACGAGGATTACGGGCCTGTCACATTGAAGTACACGGCGACAGATGAGAATGGCGTTTCTCACGAGCAGGAGTTCGACTTCCAGGTCGGCGTGGTCCGGATCGTCGACTTCGTGCCCGCGATCAGGCCCTCGAGCATCCCCGGACCGTTCGAGACCGCCTTCCAGCCCGGCGTCAACGCCGGCGGTTGGGTCGACGGACCGGTCGACGTCGTCGAGCTGTTCCGCGCCGTGCCCGAGATCAGCAGGATCTGGTACTGGAACGCGGAGCAGGGACGCTACCAGCTGGCCGCGCAGATCAACTCTGAGGAAGAGTCGGACAACCCGGTCCTGACCGGCGACCTGCAGCGGCTCGAGCCGGGCATGGGCCTGCTGATCATCGTCGACGGCGAGCAGGTCGCCACCTGGAACCGTCCCCGAACGACCAACGACACCACCGTGCTTTTGCTGCGCGACGGCTGGAACCTGGTCTCCTGGACGTCGCACACGGGCGACGCGCTCGAGCACGCGCTTGAGCAGCTCGGCGACGCCATCGCGTCGGTCCTGGCTTGGGACGAGGACCTGGGCGCCTACCGCAGCTGCGAGCCGGGCGTCGATTGCGATCAGCTCGCCGACCTGCCCGCGCTCGGCCGCGGCGGCGGCTTCTGGCTCGAGATGTCGCTCGGCGGCCAGCGCGACTGGGCCTTCTGGCGCCAGCGCGGCGAGCGGCCCGCGATGTCGTTCAACTGGCGCGTCAGCGACGGCGAGCGCCAGCAGGTGACGGCCGAAGTCGAGACCGTCGTCGACCTCTTCGCGCATCAGTCGGGCGTCTCGCCCAGCGACCTGACTGTGCAGTACCCGGCCGAGACCTGCGGCCTCGACCGCCGCGCCAAGACGATCGGCCTCAACGCCGACTGCCTTGACATGTTCGCCAGCTACTACTCGCAGGCGCTGCAGCAGTACCTGGCCACGCAGCAGTCGAGCGGCCAGTGGGGCCGCGCCACGCGCAGCAGTCCCGAGTGGCTGGCGCAGGGCGTCGTCGGCTACCACCAGGCGTTCTTCGACGACTTCATCGGCGCGGGCGAGCTGGACTCGTACCGCCGCGCCGCCGAGCAGGGCGCGGACGCCGACGGGCGCGCGCTGCGGCTGCTCGAGTCGGGCCTTGACGCGGACGACGCGTCGAGCCAGGCGCTGGCGCAGCTGGCCGTGCTCTATCTGGTCGAGCGCGCCGGCCCCGACGCCTTGCTCGACTTCTACGAGCAGCGTCGGCTGTCGGGCGCCTGGCAACGCGCGTTCCGCTCGGCGTTCGGGCTCTCGGCGGCGGAGTTCTATCACGAGTTCGCCGCCTACCGCGCTCTGGTCGGAGCGGGCGGAGGAGTCGGAGGGTAAAACGAGTGACGCGTCCCGCGCCCGCCGTATCTGGTCGAACGGCCTCCGCAGGCGCGGGGCCGTTCGTCGTCTCGCCGCCGCTGCGCGCGGCGGCGGTCTAGACGCCCGAGCGTTACAATGTCGATCATACGTACGACATTGCGTATTATATTGTCCGCGTTGTTCAGTGGCTGTACTGTGGTGAGACGGACCAGGCATGGTCAGACGCCGAGGCGTCTGCCGGCGGGAGGGTCAGTGGAACGCGTACGCGCCCTCGGACGGTCGGTGGCTGCGGCCTCGTCGCTGGCGGCGTTGGCGGCGTGTCTGTGGCTGCTGGCCTCGGCGGCGGGCGCTCCGCTCAGCGCGGGCGCGGCGGTCGACGAGGTCCCCGGCGGCGGCTGGTCGAATCCCAAGCAGGTAGGCACGCAGGACTACGACACGGACGACGACGGCCTGATCGAGATTTCGAATCTCGCCCAGCTCGACGCAGTGCGCTACGACCTCAATGGCGACGGCGCCTCGGACAACACAAGCGCTTACAGCCTCGCCTTCCCAAACGCCCTCGCCGGTATGGGCTGTCCCTCTTCAGGTTGTACCGGCTACGAGCTGACCACGAGTCTGGACTTCGACACCAACGGCGACGGCAAGACGCACGAGCCGAAATTCGAACCCGGCGACGCCTGCACTGAGACCAATGGCGTGTGGTCGGGCGCGGACTGCGAATTCGACGACTACTGGAACAACGGCGCCGGCTGGACGCCGATCGGTCCGTACAACGGCGCCATATTTGACGGTAACGGCCATAAGGTAAGTCACCTGCACATCAACAGCAGCTTGGCCCATAGCGGGCTGTTTGGTGAGGTAACGGGCGGCGCAGTCATTCAGAGTGTCGGCGTCGAGGATGTGCACATCCGCGTTCAGCAGGGCGTAGACCCAAGTGACTCTACCAAGGCCCAGGCGACCTTCGTTGGCGCTCTGGTTGGTGAGGCCAATGCTGCGCAGCTACTCACATCCTGGACGGCGCGCGGCAGTATCGAACTGACGGCAGCGAGCAATCTGACACCCGCCGATGCAATCGTAGGCGGTTTGGTTGGCCAGCTCAGGCCACAGGGCATCAACGGCAAGCTGTGGTCGTCTGTGGATGTGACCGGCCC
Source organism: Dehalococcoidia bacterium (assembly GCA_965221705.1). Lineage (GTDB taxonomy): Bacteria > Chloroflexota > Dehalococcoidia > Bin125 > Bin125 > Bin125. Next base: position 986,802 of record OZ244908.1, on the reverse strand, counting down.
AGGCGAGACGGGCGGTCTGATTGGACTTCTCCGGGCACTGCAAGGCAATCTGATAAGCACGTACGCAACAGGAACCGTCAATGCCGAAGATAAAGGCGGTGGGCTCATTGGAAAGGTGGATGGATACTTCACCGGCGTTAGTGTGACCATCAGCGACTCTTACACAACCGGCCTCGTCATCCAAACTGGCGGGTGCGTCGGTGGTGGGTTGATTCGCGCGATCGTGAACATTGATCCAAACAACAACGGAGGGACCGTCACGGTCCAGGACAGTTACTGGGATACGACCACCAGCGGGTGCCTGACGGGCGCAGCCGGCTTTCCACGGGGGACACAAGAACTCAAGTCGCCAATCCAAATCTCGACCGATGGGCCCTTCAAAAACTGGGACAAAGATGACTGGGACATTGGCCACGACAATCAGTATCCGCTACTGAAGGCTGACTTCGATGGCGATGGAACCGCGACTGTGGCCGAGATGGGTCCGCAGAATCTGCATCCTGGATTTAGCACTAACAGGATCGACGACATGGAGCTGGCGCAGGATGTCGCTTACCCCATTACGCTTCCTGCCGGCGAGAGCGGCGATGGCGCGCTGACCTTTACGCTCGCTAGAGCGCCGACGGCTGTGGATCCGAATCCCACTCCGGCGCTACCGGTCGGACTGAGTTTCAATAGCGGCACAAGCGCCGGCCTCTTGAGCGGAACGCCTACAGAGCCCCAAGCGGCAATCAAGTATAGGTACGTCGTTACAGACGCCGGCATCGTTGTGGACGGCGTGACGCATAATGGCGGCGATACGGACGTACTCGAGTTCAACATCACGGTGAAGGCGACGCCGGTAATCACGGTGACGGCCGCCGAGAATCAGGTGACGCTGGATTGGACGCCCGACGACTTCGTTGGGAACAAGACGGGTTGGGAGTACGCGCAATCACAGACGGCGGGGACGACCGGCGCCAATGCGTCCGACTGGATATCGATAGCCAACAGCTCTGCGACGACGAGCAGTCACACTGTTGCGGGGCTGACCGGCGGCGTGACCTACTACTTCAAGGTGCGTCCCGTGGACGGCGCCGTGGCAGGTGTCGAGTCGGAGGAAGCCTCGGCGACCGCGCTCAAGGACTACGACGCAACCAATAATGGACTGATCGACATCACGACATTGGCTCAGCTCGACGCCGTGCGCTATGACCTCGACGGCGACGGCGTCGTCGATGACGCCGCTAACGCAAGCGCCTACGCGGATGCGTTCCCCGGCCCGCTCCCTGGGATGGGCTGTCCGAGCAGCGGCTGCAAGGGCTACGAGCTGCTCAACAGTCTCGACTTCGACACCAACGGCGACGGCAAGACGCATGAGCAGCCGTCCAACTGCGTTGCGAGCAATACGTGTGACGAGTTCTGGAACGGCGGCGCCGGCTGGACGCCGATCGGGTCAAGGAGTCCGAACAAGCCGTTCAGCGCCACTTTCGATGGCAACGGCTTTGCGGTGAGCCACTTGCACATTGATGGAACGAGGTCCGCTAACGGATTGTTTGGCCTTGTGGATGGCGGCGCTACGATTCGAAACATCGGCGTCGAGGATGTGCACATTAGAGTGCAACAGATATTGAATCCTGACGACCATCCCAACAATGTGTGTCCTCCCAGCGGGCTCTGCAAGGAACAAGCAGCGTTTGTTGGCGCCTTGATAGGCGAGATGGCCAACGCCACAGTGACGGCATCATGGTCGGCCCGCGGCAGTATCGAAGTGACTGACCGTCAGACAAGAGGACCGAACGAACGACAGAGGGTTGCTGCGGGAGGCTTGGTTGGCACTACTCGAAAACAAGGGTCGATCGATCGCGCGTGGTCGTCAGTTGATGTCGAGAGCGAGTTTGCAGCTGGTGGACTGGTTGGCGATTTGCGCACGGCAGTAACCAATGTGTATGCAACAGGTGGGGTGGAGGGCAGCATCGTCGCCGGTGGGTTAGCTGGGTACGCATATGGCGACGGTCTATCGTGGGCAGATTCGTCAATTGAAGATGCCTACGCAACGGGTGCAGTTAACAGCAGTATCGGGCAATCCGGAGGCTTGGTCGGAGACCGAATACTGGAAGTGCTAAATGGGCGTGATCACATTACACCCATCGCGGATAGCTTCTGGGACACAGATACGAGTGGACATACCTCCGGCGATGGCGGGGCCGGCAAGACCTCAGTTGAGCTGAAGTCGCCGACCACTAACACCGGCATCTACGCCGACTGGGACAGCAATGTCTGGTACTTCGGGCACGCGAATCAGTATCCGCTGCTGAAGGCTGACACGAAGGGCGACGGTACGGTCACGCCGCAGGAGCTGGGTCCGCAGAACGTCTTGCCTGGCTTCAGCCCTAGGTCCATCGATCACATGGTCATCGTGCAGGGTGATTCCTTTACGAGCGACGCATTGCCTTCCGCGGATAACACTGGCTATGGAACGCTGACGTACTCGGTGAGCCCCGATCTGCCGACGGGTCTTCAGTTAGCGCATGACACCAGCACGGGCGACCGCACGGTGACAGGCACGCCGACGGCGGCCCCGGGTACAACCGAGTACAGCTATGTCGTGACCGACGCAAGCGGTGACACGGACACGCTGCCCTTCAGCATCACGATCCAGGCGGACGTCGCGCCGAGCTTCAATGACACGTCGCCAATTGTGTTGTCGTTGAACCAGGGCGAACCGATGACTGACACGGTGCTGCGTGAGGCCACGGGCGGTAATGGGGCGTTGTCGTACTCGCTGGCGCCATCGTCGCCCGATGTAGCAGGCTTGCCCGATGGTTTGTCCTTTGACCCTGCCACTCGCACGTTGAGCGGGACGCCGACAGGGTTCCAGGGCGAGACCTCGTACACGTACAAGGTCGTTGATGGTGATCAAAACCGCGCTGATACTGACGCGGCGACATTGGAGCTCAAGATTACGGTGATAGTGGCGAAGCCGGGTGCGCCGACGCTGAGTGCGTCGCCTCTTGACGGCGGGGCCGAACTGACCTGGGGCCAGATTGCGACGGCGAGCAGGTGGGAGTATGCGCAATCGGAGACGCAGGGGACGATTGGCGAGTGGAAGCCGATCTCGGACAGCGACGTGTCAACCGTGCGGTACATAGTGAGGCCTCTGACGAACGGGACGACGTACTACTTCCGAGTGCGGGCGGTGAACGACGGAGGCGACGGTGATGCGTCAGACGAGGCCTCGGCGACGCCGAAGGCGCAGAATATTCCGCCGACGTTTCCCCCGGAGGCGAATATTGCGGATGTGACGATGACGCAGGGTAAGTCGTATACGAGTAAAGCGCTGCCGGAGGCGTTGCGCGGCAATGGGACGTTGTCCTATTCGGTGGCGAATTTGCCGGAGGGGATCGCGCTGAATGCGTCACGTGAGTTGACGGGGACGCCGACAGAGTTCCAGGGCGCAACGTCGTACACGTATGTCGCGCAGGATTCGGATAACAACAGAGATCCAGAAGATACGGCGACGTTGACCTTCAACATCACAGTCACTGGGTCGAAGCCGTCTGCCCCGACGCTGAGTTTGGCGGCGGGCAACATGCAGGTGACCTTGATCTGGGATCCGAGTGTCGTAGGCAAGCACACGGGTTGGGAGTACAACGTCAATGATGGAAAGGGATTCGCTCAGGATTGGTTTGCGATAGACAATGACGACTTGGGCGCCAATAGTGGCGGCGATACGACGTACACGGTGACGGGGTTGACCAATGAGGTACGCCACACCTTCAAGCTGCGGGCCGTCAATGGCGTGAACAATGCTGTGAAGGGCGAGGAATCGAACAAGCCGCAGGCGACGCCGAGCGCGCGTCCGACGAGCGAAGACTTCTCGAAGGATGTCCAGCATCCGTACACGCGGTTGTTCGCAAAGGCTGATGACCAGACCAACTCGGACTTCAAGTTCAAGTCGGCCAGCGGTATCGCCGAGGATTGGCAGATTGAGATTGTCACAGGACTACAGCCGGAGAAGAACGGAGACATCGGTAAGCTGATTCGTATCCCGTTGCAGGAGGGAAGTGATGACTTTGCGGATGTGGGCAAGGGAGATATCGTACTTGCGGATGATAGGCAGAAGGCGGGGGAACAACGGGGCTTGGCGTACGTGCCCGGGGACGACGTAACAGAAGGTGGTGACCCGATTACGTTCACCTTCAGGGTGATTTACGGCACAACGAACCCGGTGGCGTCGCTGGAGACGTACACGGCGACATTGACGTACAAAGATGGCGGAGACGATCAGCCAGAGCTGTTGGGCTTGGCGGATAAAACGTTCACGGTCGGTCAGTCAGTTGACCAGCAGTTGGGTTATTCGAACAAGGGCGACCTAAACCTGAAGTACGACATCAAGCCAGAGCAGCAGGGCGGTCCCGAGCTGCCTGCTGGGCTGTCGTTTGACGGTGACGGAGCGGACAATCAGGGGTTTAGCTGGGGCAAGGCGGCGGCGCCCAAGTTGACCGGTACGCCGACGGCAGTGACGAGCGCTGCGACGTACACGATGACGGTGACGGATGGACGCGGCGATCCAGTCCCCGATTCAGATTCCAAAAACTTCACGATCAAGGTCGTGGCGTCGAATGTGCCTCTGGATAAGGCGAGCGGGTTCGACGCGCAGACGGGGCAGAACAGCCAAGAGGTGGATCTGAGTTGGAACGCGATCTCGACGGCGAGCGAGTGGCAGTATCGGTGGAGGACGACCGACGTTAACTACACAGGGTGGATTGTTGTTCCGGGTAGCAACGCGACGACGACGACGTACACGGTTGGAAGTCTGACGAACGGGACGTTGCATACGTTCCAGGTGCGCGCGGTGAACGGCAATGGCCCGGGTTCTGAGTCGGACGAGAAATCAGCGACGCCGATGGCGGGGGCGCCGAGCTTCGACAGCGGCGTGAGCATTGCCGATGTGACCATGACCCAAGGTGTGGCGCTGGAGAACATGCCGTCGCTGCCAGCGGCCACGGGCGGAGATCCTCCGCTGGCATATGCGGTGTCGAACTTGCCAGTGGGGGTAACGCTCGGTACGTCTCGTGCGCTTGAGGGCACTCCGACCGCGTATCAGTCAGCGACAGAGTCCACGTACACGGTGACGGATGCGGACGACGACACGGCGGAGCTGAAGTTCAACATCACAGTTACGGCGGCGACGCCGACGCAACCGACGTTGACGGCGGAAGCCGGCTATGGGCAAGTGACTCTAAGGTGGACAGGCGGCGGGGATCACAAGACGGGCTGGGAGTACGCGCAGTCGGAGACGAGCGGCGACCAAGATCTCAGCTGGCAGACGATTTCTGGCGACGGCTCGACGGCTGAGCACACGGTGACGGGTCTGACGAACGAGACAGCGTACTACTTCCGAGTGCGTGCGGTGAACGGCGCGAGCAAATTAGTCAAGGGAGCCGCGTCGGACGAGAAGTCGGCGACGCCGACCGCGCATCCGACGAGCGCGGACTTCTCGAAGGACGTGAGGCGTCCTCGGACGCCTGTGGCCGCTCTGGCCTTTGAGCAATCGTCTTCGGACTTCAAATTTACGTCGAATGCAGGCGCGCAGTTTTCAGGGGTCGAGATAGTCCGCGCTCCTGATGGTGGTGAGCTGATTTTGATGCCGATTGAAGATTCCAAGGCGGACTTTAAGAAAGTGGGTAAGGGGGACACGTTCTCGCCGCAAGATAGATACAGTCGCATCAACAGGCTAGCGTTGGCTTTCGTTCCACCGGAAGACGCAAAGAAGGATGCAGAGTACACCTTTGAGTTCAAGGTGATCGACTCGGCCGGACGGAAGTCGTTGGAGACGTACACGGCGACCTTGACGTACACGGGCGAAGATAACAGGGTGCCGAACTTCAAGGGTTACCAGGCAAGTTACACCTTCGAAGTGGGCGAGGTTGTGGAACAGTCCCTGGGGTACTCGAACAATGGGAACCTGAGCCTCAGGTACAGGCTGAGCGCCATTAGCCCGACGGAGGACCCGGCGTCGCTTCCGGCTGGATTGACGTATCAGGGGCATGCGCCGGCGGATGATGAAGATGCGCCGGAGCCGGGGTTCTATTGGGGTAAGGGGGCGGCGCCCAAGGTGACGGGTATCCCGACGCAGGTGACTGCGGCAAGGCAGTACACATTGACGATTAGGGATGGGGATGCCATCGAGACCAATGACTACAGTAGTCAGAGCTTCACGATCGAGGTGGTGGAGTCGAGTGCGACGCTTCCCAAGCCTGTGCTGACGGCTGTTGGTGGGAACACTCAAGTGGTGTTGACCTGGGGTGCGATTTCGACGGCGAGTTACTGGGAGTATCGGCAGAAGGAAGGTGATGGGGTCTACGGTTCTTGGACGAGGATCACAGACAGCGACGCAGCGACCGCGACGTACACGGTTGAGAATCTGACGAACGAGACGTCGTACACGTTCCAGGTGCGCGCGGTGAACGGCGGCGGCGAGGGTCCCGCGTCGAACGAGGCGTCGGCGACGCCGGACATCCCGCGTCCAACGAGCGCAGATTTCACGAAGGTTGTGCAAGATCCACGTACCAGACTGGCGATTTACTCCGACGAGGAATCCAACGGGGATGATGCGTTCCCGTATACGGCGGCCAGTACTGGTTCCCGGCTGTTGGAGGTATTGATTGTTTCGCTGCCGGCTGAGGGTAAGTTGATGAAGATGCCGATACCTTCCAGATCAAGGGCTGACTTTTCGGATGTGGTCGCTGGTTCGAAACTTGGGGCGGAAGACATACAGACTGCAGTGGGGCGGACAGGATTGATTTTTGTCCCGCCGGACGATGCGGTGCAGGACGAGGAGTGGAGTTTCACGTACAGGGTGATCGACGCGTCGGGCGTATCGTCGCCGGAGCACGTGGCGCCATACACCGCGACGCTAAAGTACTCGAGCGTTGTGTTGGACGTGTCGCCGAGCCTGTTTGGCGAGATAGATGATCAGACGCTTGAGGTTGGCGTGCCGATCGCGGGTGAGGGCGAGTTGTTGAGTTATTCGAACAGGGGCAATCTGAAGTTGAAGTACACGATCTCGCCAACTCTACCGGCTGGATTGATTTATGACGGAGACGGACCGGACGACACGGGATTGGGTTGGGGCAAGTCGGCGGCGCCCAGGTTGACAGGCACGCCGACGGCCCCGTCGGCCAAGACGATGTACACGTTGACGGTGACGGATGGGGACAGTAACGAGACGTCTGGGGACACGAGTTCGAAGACCTTCACGATCGAGGTGGTGGAGCCGGACGTGGCGCCTGACTTGGCGGGGACGCCGAGCGAGTTGATCACGCTGACGGTGGGGGCCGTTGTCGACCAGGCGGTGGGTTATTCGGACACGGGCAACGACAAACTGAAGTACACGATTGAGCCGGCGCTGCCGGCGGGGTTGTCGTTTGACGGCGACGGCGCGGACGGGAATGGAGTGGAACGAGGTCAGGCGAATGCGCCGAGGATTACGGGGACGCCGACGACGGTGACGGCGGAGGCGGTGTACACGTTGACGGTCACGGATACGGACGAGAACACCGGCGGCACGGACCAGGACACAGCGACGTTCAGGCTGGTGGTCGTCGCGGCGCCGCCGGCGGACGAGGCGCCTGACTTGGCGGGGACGCCGAGCGAGTTGATCACGCTGACGGTGGGGGCCGTCGTCGACCAGGCGGTGGGATATTCGGACACGGGCAACGGGAAGTTGAAGTACACGATTACGCCGGCGCTGCCTGGGGGGTTGGAGTTTGACGGCGACGGCGCGGACGACACGGGCGTGGGGTTGGGTTCAGCGAATGCGCCGAGGCTGACGGGGACGCCGACGACGGTGACGGCGGAGGCGGTGTACACGTTGACGGTCACGGATACGGACGAGAACACCGGCGGCACGGACCAGGACACAGCGACGTTCAGGCTGGTGGTCGTCGCGGCGCCGCCGGCGGACGAGGCGCCTGACTTGGCGGGGACGCCGAGCGAGTTGATCACGCTGACGGTGGGGGCCGTCGTCGACCAGGCGGTGGGATATTCGGACACGGGCAACGGGAAGCTGAAGTACACGATTACGCCGGCGCTGCCTGGGGGGTTGGAGTTTGACGGCGACGGCGCGGACGACACGGGCGTGGGGTTGGGTTCAGCGAATGCGCCGAGGCTGACGGGGACGCCGACGACGGTGACGGCGGAGGCGGTGTACACGTTGACGGTCACGGATACGGACGAGAACACCGGCGGCACGGACCAGGACACAGCGACGTTCAGGCTGGTGGTCGTCGCGGCGCCGCCGGCGGACGAGGCGCCTGACTTGGCGGGGACGCCGAGCGAGTTGATCACGCTGACGGTGGGGGCCGTCGTCGACCAGGCGGTGGGATATTCGGACACGGGCAACGGGAAGTTGAAGTACACGATTACGCCGGCGCTGCCTGGGGGGTTGGAGTTTGACGGCGACGGCGCGGACGACACGGGCGTGGGGTTGGGTTCAGCGAATGCGCCGAGGCTGACGGGGACGCCGACGACGGTGACGGCGGAGGCGGTGTACACGTTGACGGTCACGGATACGGACGAGAACACCGGCGGCACGGACCAGGACACAGCGACGTTCAGGCTGGTGGTCGTCGCGGCGCCGCCGGCGGACGAGGCGCCTGACTTGGCGGGGACGCCGAGCGAGTTGATCACGCTGACGGTGGGGGCCGTCGTCGACCAGGCGGTGGGATATTCGGACACGGGCAACGGGAAGTTGAAGTACACGATTACGCCGGCGCTGCCTGGGGGGTTGGAGTTTGACGGCGACGGCGCGGACGACACGGGCGTGGGGTTGGGTTCAGCGAATGCGCCGAGGCTGACGGGGACGCCGACGACGGTGACGGCGGAGGCGGTGTACACGTTGACGGTCACGGATACGGACGAGAACACCGGCGGCACGGACCAGGACACAGCGACGTTCAGGCTGGTGGTCGTCGCGGCGCCGCCGGCGGACGAGGCGCCTGACTTGGCGGGGACGCCGAGCGAGTTGATCACGCTGACGGTGGGGGCCGTCGTCGACCAGGCGGTGGGATATTCGGACACGGGCAACGGGAAGTTGAAGTACACGATTACGCCGGCGCTGCCTGGGGGGTTGGAGTTTGACGGCGACGGCGCGGACGACACGGGCGTGGGGTTGGGTTCAGCGAATGCGCCGAGGCTGACGGGGACGCCGACGACGGTGACGGCGGAGGCGGTGTACACGTTGACGGTCACGGATACGGACGAGAACACCGGCGGCACGGACCAGGACACAGCGACGTTCAGGCTGGTGGTCGTCGCGGCGCCGCCGGCGGACGAGGCGCCTGACTTGGCGGGGACGCCGAGCGAGTTGATCACGCTGACGGTGGGGGCCGTCGTCGACCAGGCGGTGGGATATTCGGACACGGGCAACGGGAAGCTGAAGTACACGATTACGCCGGCGCTGCCTGGGGGGTTGGAGTTTGACGGCGACGGCGCGGACGACACGGGCGTGGGGTTGGGTTCAGCGAATGCGCCGAGGCTGACGGGGACGCCGACGACGGTGACGGCGGAGGCGGTGTACACGTTGACGGTCACGGATACGGACGAGAACACCGGCGGCACGGACCAGGACACAGCGACGTTCAGGCTGGTGGTCGTCGCGGCGCCGCCGGCGGACGAGGCGCCTGACTTGGCGGGGACGCCGAGCGAGTTGATCACGCTGACGGTGGGGGCCGTCGTCGACCAGGCGGTGGGATATTCGGACACGGGCAACGGGAAGTTGAAGTACACGATTACGCCGGCGCTGCCTGGGGGGTTGGAGTTTGACGGCGACGGCGCGGACGACACGGGCGTGGGGTTGGGTTCAGCGAATGCGCCGAGGCTGACGGGGACGCCGACGACGGTGACGGCGGAGGCGGTGTACACGTTGACGGTCACGGATACGGACGAGAACACCGGCGGCACGGACCAGGACACAGCGACGTTCAGGCTGGTGGTCGTCGCGGCGCCGCCGGCGGACGAGGCGCCTGACTTGGCGGGGACGCCGAGCGAGTTGATCACGCTGACGGTGGGGGCCGTCGTCGACCAGGCGGTGGGATATTCGGACACGGGCAACGGGAAGTTGAAGTACACGATTACGCCGGCGCTGCCTGGGGGGTTGGAGTTTGACGGCGACGGCGCGGACGACACGGGCGTGGGGTTGGGTTCAGCGAATGCGCCGAGGCTGACGGGGACGCCGACGACGGTGACGGCGGAGGCGGTGTACACGTTGACGGTCACGGATACGGACGAGAACACCGGCGGCACGGACCAGGACACAGCGACGTTCAGGCTGGTGGTCGTCGCGGCGCCGCCGGCGGACGAGGCGCCTGACTTGGCGGGGACGCCGAGCGAGTTGATCACGCTGACGGTGGGGGCCGTCGTCGACCAGGCGGTGGGATATTCGGACACGGGCAACGGGAAGTTGAAGTACACGATTACGCCGGCGCTGCCTGGGGGGTTGGAGTTTGACGGCGACGGCGCGGACGACACGGGCGTGGGGTTGGGTTCAGCGAATGCGCCGAGGCTGACGGGGACGCCGACGACGGTGACGGCGGAGGCGGTGTACACGTTGACGGTCACGGATACGGACGAGAACACCGGCGGCACGGACCAGGACACAGCGACGTTCAGGCTGGTGGTCGTCGCGGCGCCGCCGGCGGACGAGGCGCCTGACTTGGCGGGGACGCCGAGCGAGTTGATCACGCTGACGGTGGGGGCCGTCGTCGACCAGGCGGTGGGATATTCGGACACGGGCAACGGGAAGTTGAAGTACACGATTACGCCGGCGCTGCCTGGGGGGTTGGAGTTTGACGGCGACGGCGCGGACGACACGGGCGTGGGGTTGGGTTCAGCGAATGCGCCGAGGCTGACGGGGACGCCGACGACGGTGACGGCGGAGGCGGTGTACACGTTGACGGTCACGGATACGGACGAGAACACCGGCGGCACGGACCAGGACACAGCGACGTTCAGGCTGGTGGTCGTCGCGGCGCCGCCGGCGGACGAGGCGCCTGACTTGGCGGGGACGCCGAGCGAGTTGATCACGCTGACGGTGGGGGCCGTCGTCGACCAGGCGGTGGGATATTCGGACACGGGCAACGGGAAGTTGAAGTACACGATTACGCCGGCGCTGCCTGGGGGGTTGGAGTTTGACGGCGACGGCGCGGACGACACGGGCGTGGGGTTGGGTTCAGCGAATGCGCCGAGGCTGACGGGGACGCCGACGACGGTGACGGCGGAGGCGGTGTACACGTTGACGGTCACGGATACGGACGAGAACACCGGCGGCACGGACCAGGACACAGCGACGTTCAGGCTGGTGGTCGTGCCTTCGAACGCGGCGTTGCCGACGCCCACATTAAGTGCAAAGCCTGGCAATACTCAGGTCACACTCAATTGGGGTGCGATCGCGACAGCGAGTAGGTGGGAGTACCGGCAGAAGAGCGACGGCGAGTATGGCGCCTGGAATCCGATTGCGAACAGCGACGCGACAACGGCAACCGTCACCATTGAGGGACTTGTGAACGGGACTGAGTACACGTTCCAGGTGCGCGCGTTGAACGGCGCCAATGATGAGAACACGAGCGAGTCGAATGAAGTCGTGGCGACGCCGGTGGCCAGTAGCGGCGGAGGTGGTGGTGGTGGCGGAGGTGGCGGTGGTGGGGGCGCGCCTCCTCCGCCTGCTGAGGAGGAGACGTTTGACGGTACGAGCTTCGTGACCGTGCTTCACCCAGGGCTCAACTTGGTTGGCTGGGTCGAGGACGAGGCCGATGTGACGACGCTGTTCGACGACGTCTCTCAGATACGTATCGTCTGGTACTGGAACACCGAGCTCGAGCGCTACGAGGTGGCGGCGCGGATCAATACCGAGCCTGAGACTGAGTCTGATGACGAGTCGGAGTCCGGCGATGAGTCGGAGACTGACGGGGCGTCTGAGCCGAGCGGCGACGACGGCGAGCCGGTCGTGGTTGGCACGCAGGCGGCGGCCGAGGAGGAGATCATCGGCACGCTCAAGACGCTCAAGCCGGGCATGGGTTTGCTGGTGCTGGTCGAGGGCGAGCGCAACGTGTTCTGGGAACGCGGTCCGATGGCTGACGCGAGCGCGCTCGTGGAGGTCGTCGAGGGCTGGAACATGGTGTCGTGGTCGGGCTGGCGCGTGAACCCGTTCCGAGAGGTTGATCGGGAGCTGGGCGAGTCGTTCGACTCCGTCTCGGCGTGGGATCCTGACGAGCAGGAGTATCAGCGCTGTGAGCGCGGAGACAGCTGCATCAACGCGCCGACGTTGGTGTCGCTGGAGCCTGGCGACGGTCTCTGGGTTGAGGTCTCATTCAAGGATGACAAGGATTGGCAGCTGTGGCGTCAGCGAGGCGAGGATCCGGCGATCGAGTTTGAGCGCGGCGTCGACCAAGAGACTCGGGCGGAAGTGAATGACATCGTCCAGTCGGTCCACGACCTGTTTGTGCATCGATTCGACATCACGGTGCCCGAACTGACGGTCGAGTATCCGGCCGAGGATTGCGGGCGAGTGCGTCGGGCGCAACTGATTCAGGTGAACGCTGAGTGTCTCGACGACTACGTCATCTTGTACTCGGAGACGATGCAGGATTACCTGGCGACGCGTCACGCGAGTGGCATCTGGGGTCGGGGGAATCGTAACAGTCCGGTGTGGTTGTCGGTCGGCGTGAGTGGCTACCACCAGGCGATGTACCGGGACCTGACGGGCGAGCGCAACCTTGATCACTATCACTTCGATGTGTTGAGTGTGGCGATCGGCCGCGGCGAGTCGCTGAATGATCTGGAGTCGGACCTCGAGGGCGACGACGAGGAAGGGAACCGGGCTGCGGCGCGGCTCGCGGTGGTGCGGTTGGTCGACCGGGTGGGCGAAGAGGCGCTGTTGCAGTTCTATGAGGACCGGCGGCTGTCAGGCACGTGGCAACGGGCGTTCTCGTCGGCGTTCGGGTTCACGGTGTCGCAGTTCTATCGGGAGTTCGCGCAGTACCGCTTTGATATCAACGGGACGGATCCGGTGACGGTTCCTGGGGGCGATTAGGTCGGGCGGTCGAGCGCGGACGTGGGGGAGTCTGGTTCTTTACGGGGATATCCAACACTGGTGTGAGCCCAGCGGCCGTGGCACTGGAAGGCGACGACTGAGGATTGGGACAATCAACCAGTTGCCGAGACCAGAGCGAGGCTCGAGAGATTCTGCCTATTCGGGCCCTTTTGTAGTGTTCGTAATACAAGGCTAGCTCGGAAGGTGCTCTAATGCTTCCTCACCCAGCTCTGGAAGGAGGAATGCGTATTAGCTACTCAATGGACTCCCGGTCGAGAGAAACAGAAAGGAGGAGTGCGCTTACAATCGAGGGATTCCACACTAATGAAAGACAGGCAAAACATGCCGTTGACAGTTACAACTCGCGAATACTATAGCAACCTGCAACAGAAGACTCTGACCGAAACTAGTAAAGGAAGAACATCAATGCTTCAAGTCAAGGTTGGACAGTTTGTAATGAAGCTCAGGGTGAAGTGTGATGGTCGTCGTGTTCGACCATCGTTTGCCGTGGGCAGAAACTGGGTCTGACGCACACAACGAGGGAGACACAAAGAGGGCGGGCCGATTGGCCCGCCCTCTGAGTTTGCGCCTGACTGGTGTGTTAGACGGACTCGATGATGGTGCTGATGCCCATGCCGGCGCCGATGCACTGAGTGGCGAGGCCGTACTGGCCGCCTGAGCGCTTGAGTTCGCGGGCGACCGTGGTGACCAGGCGGGTGCCGGTGGCGCCCAGCGGGTGACCGATGGCCAGGGAGCCGCCGTTGACGTTGACGCGGTCCATGGGGATGCCGAGCTCCTGCACCGAGGGAATGACCTGAGCGGCGAACGCCTCATTGAACTCGACGCGGTCGATTTCGGAGGCTTCGATGCCGGCGTGCGCCATCGCCTTGCGGGTGGCGGGGATGGGGCCGAGACCCATGACCTGCGGCTTGACGCCGCCGACGCCGAAGCCGGCGATGCGGGCGAGCGGCTCGAGGCCGAGCTCGTCGGCCTTACGCTCGCTCATCAGCAGCGCGGCGGTGAAGCCGTCGTTGGTAGGGCAGCTGTTGCCGGCCGTGATGCGGATTTCGCTCTGGGTGTGCGAGAGCGTGCCGCGGACGGTGCGCAGCTGGCTGAGTCCCTCGAAGTTGGTGCCGGGGCGGAAGCCCTCGTCGACCTCGACGACGGTCTTTTCGCCGCGCTCGTCGAGCAGCAGGTTGCCTTCATCGTCGAAGACGGGCTTCTCGACCTCGATCGGGACGATTTCGCCCTGATAGAAGCCGTTGGCGAGGGCTTCGCCGTACTTGCGGTGCGACTCGACGGCGAACTCGTCCAGTGTCTCGCGCGAGATGTCGTACATCTCGGCGACGTTCTGGGCGGTCTGCAGCATGGAGCAGACGGGCGAGGAGTCGAGGATGGCGTCGGGGATGGGGACCGAGAAGTCGAGTCCGTGGTCGGGCGCGAGGTTGCGCTGCGCCTCGGTCATCTGATGACGGTCCTGGTTGAACTCGGTGATGCGGTTCGGCTCCGCGCCGCCGCCGCCGCCGAGTTGTCGACCCATGCGCTCGACGCCGAGGGCGACGCCGACGTCGATGGCGCCGACCATGATTTCCTGGGCGACGCGGTGCAGGGTCTCCATGGAGGAGCCGCACTGTCGGTTGGAGTCGAAGGTGCAGACGGACTCAGGCAGGCCGGCGAGTCGGACGATGTGATTGGCGCCGATACCGGCGAGCTCGGCGACGCCGCCGACGCAGCCCATGCCGACATCTTCGATGTCGTGCGGCGAGAGCTGCGGGTAGCGTCCGAGCAACTCTTGCAGCACCTGTACGGCGATGGTGTCGAGTCGAGTGGCGGTGAACGCTCCGCGGCCGCCGCGGGTGAAGGCGGAGCGTGCGCCGTCGACGATGACGACATTCTGCATTTCCATGAAGGGATCCTCTCTCAGGCGCACACGCGCCATGTCGCGATTGGTTACGGAGCAGTGTAGCGAGCGAGGCCGAACAGAGGCTACGCGCTAGGTCTCGTCGTCGGCGGGACCGAAAATGGACGCGACAGGGCAGTGGAATCCCGGCAGGGCCTCGAGGCCGTCGAGTTGGTCGTGTTCGTTGAGGCGTTCGACTGGCTGCTCGAGACGATGCACATCGACGCGTCGTTGGTCGGGATGTATGACCCAGACCAGCTTGACGCCGTGGGTGAGCCACATGCGGGCCTTGTCTTGCAGGGCGTCGGCTGAGTCTGTGGGCGACATAATCTCGACGACGAGGTCGGGCGCGACTTCTGCGTAGCCGGTGACTCGCTGGCGAAGCGGTAGTCGCTCAGCGGAGATGAACGCAATGTCGGGTTCGCGGACAGTGTCGGGACTTCGCTCAAGCAGTACGCCGGCGTCCGAGCCGATCAATCGGCCAAGACGACGTGGGACCACGAAGTTGCCGAGTAGGAGTCCGAGTTGCATGACGATTTCGCCGTGTTCAACGCCACTGGCGATGGTCTCGTTCAGCACTCCTCGCACGAGTTCACCGCGCACGCCCTTGCTGTGCAGGCGCATGAGGTCTTCAGCGGTCAGCAGGTCGCTGGTCGTGGTCATGGATTCAAGTTACCAGAGGACGGGATGCGTTGAGAGTGCTTAGGTGCGATGCCTTAAGCCTCGTCGTCGGCGGGACCGAAAATGGACGCGACAGGGCAGTGGAATCCCGGCAGGGCCTCGAGGCCGTCGAGTTGGTCGTGTTCGTTGAGGCGTTCGACTGCCAGCTCGAGACGGTGTGCATCGACGCGTCGTTGGTCGGGATGTATGACCCAGACCAGCTTCACGCCGTGGCTGAGCCACATGCGGGCCTTGTTTTGCAGGGCGTCGGCTGAGTCTGTGGGCGACATAATCTCGACGACGAGGTCGGGCGCGACTTCCGCATAACCCGTCTGGCGGCCGCTGCCTGCCCGATCCCTGGAGAAGAACGCGACATCAGGTTCTCGAACGGTGTCAGGATTGCGTTCAAGACGAACACCTGAGTCCGAGGTCGTCACGATTCCGAGCTCACGCGGTTTGATGAATGAGAGCAGCTCGAACGATATGTTGGCGGCGATCTCGCCATGTTCCCGGCCGGTTGGCATCGTCTCGTTCAGCACTCCTCGCACGAGTTCACCGCGTACGCCCTTGCTGTGCAGGCGCATGAGGTCTTCAGCGGTCAGCAGGTCGCTGGTGGTGGTCATGGATTCAAGCTACCAGAGGGTCGATGCTCTCGATCGTGTCGCCAGGGGCGGCGCCTCAGTGTCCAGCGAATGAGCGCCCTGGTCATGTCAAACAGGACGCCGAGGTCAATAGGAGCCAACTCACGTAGTCCCCGCCCTGTTCGTTTGCAGAGATTGGGGCAGCGGACGAGATCAAGATCGAACTGAGCGCCGCGCTGCGGGCAGTTGCCGTACTGCGTGTCGTTGGCCATAGAGATACACCGATGCGCCTCACTCGTTGTCGCTGGATGACAGCGACGCCCCGGGCCTGCGGGCAGGCTCGGGGCGTCGAGTGTTGGATCGAGAGTTGGCGTCTAGATGTCGAAGTGGTAGACCTTGGCGGCGTTGCGCTGGAGGACGTTGAGCAGATCCTCTTCGGGGAGGTCGCCGAGGATTTCTTCGACGTGCTCCTTGGGGTTGCGCGCGATGCTGTTGGGTCCCGGCGACATCGAGGTCGGGTGCGGGAAGTCGGTCTCGAACATGAAGTTCTCCGACCCCATGGTCTCGATCGCCTTGACGACGGAGTCCTCTTCGAACCAGAAGCAGCCGTAGCACTGACGCTTGAAGTACTCCGAGGGGAGCAGGTCCATTTCCGGGTGCTCTTCGCGACAGCCTGAGTTGAGCCACTGCCAGTCCATCGCCTCGAGCAGGTAGGGAATCCAGCCGACGCCCGACTCGACGGAGACGAACTTGAGCTCGGGGAAGCGGTGGCACATGCCCGAGAGGATGATGTCGAGGATGGCGTTGGAGTTGTCGAGGAAGAGCTTGACGGTCGATTTGGCGTAGGCGGCCTGGCGTCCGTTGTCGACGGTCACGTTGCGCAGCTCGGTGAGGTCGCCGGAGCCGATGTGGAAGTTGATGGAGAGATCCATCTCCTGCGCTTGATGCCAGATCGGGTCCCAGTGCTGCTCGGTGATGCGCGGCAGTCCAAAGGTATGCGGCTGGTTGGTCATGAGGACGCCGCGGTGTCCGCGGTCGTAGGCGCGCTGCATCTCGTCGACGCAGGCCTGGACGTCCCAGAACGGCATCGCCATGATCGGGATGAAGCGTGACGGCTCGACGGAGGTCCAATCGACGAGGAAGTCGTTGTAGGCGCGGACGCAGTCGAGGCGCAGCTCGTCGTCGGTCATCTGCAGGAAGTTGCCGGAGCCAAAGCCGCCGACGTTGGGATAGACGACCTGGGCGTACATGCCGTATTCGTCCATGCGGCGCAGTCGCTCGTGGATTTCCCAGCTGCCGTGGTCGGCTTCTTTGAGGCTGGGCGGGTGGTTCGGCGGCGGCGACTTCCAACCGGCCATGGCGGCGCCGGCGGTGGGCATGAACTTCTTGCCGCCCATGACCCAGCGGTCTTCGTTGATCTCGGGGTCGAAGATCACGTGCGGAACGAGGTCGCCCCACTTCTTGGTGGAGATGCGGTCGGTCCACAGGTTCTCGGGTTCAGAGACGTGCGTGTCAGAGTCGATGACCTTGATGCGGTCGCAGATCATCTCAGCCATGTCGAATCCCTTCAGGCTGTCAGGCGGATCGGAATGTGCTCAGGTTAGCACTTGCGCAGGCGGGATAGGCGGACCGCCATCAGCGAGCGCTGAGGGAAGCGACGGTCTTGCCCGGCCGAGAGCCGATGTCTACCCTGTGCGTTAGTTCGAGGCTCCGAAACATATCGATGTCCCAGCAGCAATTGACCAGCGAGACCGGCGAGTCGCCGGCAGGGTTCGACGAACAGCGACCGCTCGGCATTGATCTCCCGCGTCGCAGCAAGCGATTGATCATCGCTGGGGCGATGATGGCGATGTTCATGTCCGCGCTCGAGCAGAGCGTGGTCAGTCCGGCGATGCCGCAGATCGTGTCCGATTTGGGCGGTCTTGAGCTGTATCCATGGTTGGTGCAGGCGTTCGTGATGGCGCAGGTCGTCACGATTCCGATTGCGGGCACGCTCAGTGACCACTTTGGGCGCAAACCCGTGCTGCTGGTCGGCATGGTGGTGTTTTTCATTGGCTCGGCGATGTGTGGGTTCGCGCCGGGCATTTACGAGTTGATCGCGTTCCGAGCGGTACAGGGCGTTGGCGGCGCGATTCTGTCGACGGCGACGTTCTCGGTCGTCGGCGATCTGTACGCGCCTGCGCAACGGGGTCGGTTGATCGGGCTGTTTGGCGGCGTCTTCGCGCTGAGCAGCCTGATCGGCGCGCCGCTGGGCGGCGTATTGACGGAGACGCTGTCGTGGCGCTGGGTGTTTTGGATCATGCTGCCGCTGGCGCCGCTGGTGTTCGCGGTGATCGCGATCAAGATGCCCTGGCTGCGTCCTCCGAAGCGCCCATTCAGGATCGACGCGTTGGGCGTGTTGACGCTGTCAATCACTCTGATTCCGGCGATGATCGCGCTGAGTCTGGCGGCCAATTGGGGTTGGTTGGCGCCGCAGACGCTCTTGCTGTTCGTTGTCTCTGCGATAGGCCTAGTGGCGTTCATTCGCGTCGAGCGACGAGCCGAGCAGCCCCTCGTTCCGTTGCCGTTGTTCCGCATTCCGACGGTCGCCACGACGGCGGTCGTCAACTTCTTCATCGGCGTCGGGATGATGGGCGTGTTTGTGTATCTGCAGTTCTACTTGCAGGTTGGCCTGGGCGTTGATGCGGCGACGGCCGGCTCAGTAATGGGGCCGATGATTCTGGTCTCGGTGGCGGGATCGATCGTGTCGGGACAGGTGATGTCGCGCACGGGTCGATACAAGTTCCTGGCCGTGAGCGGTTCGTTGATGATGTTCGTCTCGATGCTGCTGCTTTCGACGATGACGCGCGAGACGCCGATTCTGGGCGTGCTTGGTCGGATGTTCCTGTTCGGCATCGGCATGGGCGTGATGATGCCGGTCCTGTCGATTGCGTCGCAGAATGCTGCGCCGCAGCGATACCTGGGCATCGTCTCGGCGTTCACGCAGTTCTTCCAGCAGGTCGGGGGCGTGATTGGGATCGGCGTGATCGGGGCATTGTTCAATGCGCGTCTGGCGAGCGGGCTGATGGAGCGCCTGACGCCTGACCTGGTCGAGGTGATTGAACCGGAAAAGCTGGTCGATCCGATCTTTCGCGACTCATTGGTGGTGGAGCTCGGCACTGAAGTCTGGGCGACGGCCGAGCCGCAGGTGCAGACGGCGGTGGCGACGGCGATCACGGACAACTTCCTGCTCGCCGCGGCGATCGTCTTTATCGCCGTGCTGGCGATCCTGCGGATGCGAGAGCTGCCGTTGCGCGGCGCGACGTTGCCAGCTGCGCCCAATCAAAGCGGATCGAGCCCGGCTGCTGGCGTGAGCGTGGAGCGTCCAGATGCTGTGCCGTCGGGATCGCGGCGGTCGACGAGGGTGATTGAGTTCCCAATCCTGGCGCCGAAGCAGAATGGCCCGGCGAGTGCAGTCGAAGACGAAGTTGGTGATCGAGCGGTCAAGCTGCCGACGCCTTTGACTGACCTCCCAGATCTGGCCAATCTGCTCGATCTGCAGCCTCGCGAGCAGAGCGCTGCGCCGTCGGCCGCGGTTGAGGTGTCTGAGCCATCCGACGGACTGTGGTCGTCTCGAGGATTAGGACGGTCCGTGGTCGCAGCGACGATGATCGGCGTCGGACTCGGTCTGGCGATTTCCTTGATCTATCCGCGCCGAAACCAGAATGGCAATGGCGACTCAGGCTAGGAGTTGAACTCCTGCGCGACCACGGCGAACGCTTCGTCAGAGGCTTCGAGCGTGTGCGCGATGTCGTCGTCGCTGATTGCAGTCGAAAGGAATCCGTTGTGCACGGGGTGCAAGTAGACGCCGCGGTCGGCGAGTTCGGCGGCGAAGCGATAGGCGCGCGGGGCCTCTCGCTTGGAGAAGTCGTCGCCGTCGAAGAGCATCAGCGGAATTTGGACTGGACCGGTCTGACGAATGCCGACGCCGCGCGAGACGGCTGCTCGTTGCCAGCCGTCTCGGAGAGCATTGCCGATGCGTTCCAGATGGGCGATGCCGTCGGTTTCGAGCATGGTCTCGAGCGTCGCCTGCGCAGCGGCCATGGGGGCGGCGGAGAACCAGTAGGAGCCGGTCGCCATGGTTCCGGCGACGGCCTCGGAGAGGCTGTCGCGGCCCATCAATGCTGAGATGGGGTGGCCGTTGCCGATCGCTTTGCAGTAGGCGCTGAGGTCGGGGTCGACGCCCAGTGGCGCCCAGCTGCCGGCCATGTCGAGTCGGAATCCGCCGCGGACGTCGTCGAGGATCAGCGCCATCCCGTTGGCGTCGCACAACTCGCGCACGCCGCGGGCGAACTCAGGCGTTGGCAGCTCTTGGTCGAGGCCGACGTCGTGTCGGAAGGCGGAGACGATCACGGCGGCGGCGTCGCCGTCGGATGCGTCGAGGGCGGCGCGGACTGAGGCGAGATCGTTGTAGTCGTACTCGACCGTGCCCTCGGCCTGCAGCTCCATGCTGCCGCTGGCGATCCAGGTCGGCGACGCGCCGTGGTACGCGCCTCGGCCACGGAGGATGGTCTGTTTGCCGGTTGCGGTCCTGGCGATGGAGGCGGCGTAGACGGTGGCGTCGGTGCCGTTCTTGGCGAACCAGGCCCAGTCAGCCCAGGGCGTGATCTCGACGAGCAGCTCGGCGAGTTCGACCATCTTGGCGGAGGGGCCGTTGAGGCAATCACCAGTGTCCTGGACCTCGGCCGCCGCCTGATCGACTGCGGGATGCTGGTAGCCGAGCAGGATTGGCCCATAGGCGCAGAGGTAGTCGATGTACTCGTTGCCGTCGACGTCCCAGAGGTGCGACCCCTCGCCGCGGGCGAAGAACTGGGGGAAGTTGTCGGGTAGGTAGGAGGCGTTCTGGTGGCCGTACATGCCATTGGGGATTACGGATCGCGCGCGATCGCGTAAGGCGCGGTCGGCGCTGTGTGTTCGCTCAGTCGTCATTGGCGAGTCTCGGTTCTGTGGTTCTGGCGCGCTTGGCCCGGGCGTGAATGTCGATTGCGTTGAGTGTAGGCGTAATATCCTGCGCCCATGTCTGACGCCGCTGGCTGGGTCATCGAGCAGGAGTCGCATCCGTTAGTACGGTCCGCGCGGGAGCTGGGGCCGCTGATTCGCGCACGCGCAGACGAGATAGAAGCGCGCGCCGGCGTTCCGCGAACAGTGATTGACGCGCTGACCGATCGCGGTCTGTTTCGAATGAACATCCCCGAGAGTTGCCAGGGCGAGCAGGCGCATCCGTTGGTCGTGTTTCATGCGATCGAAGCCTTGGCGCATGCGGACGCGTCGACGGCCTGGGTCGTGATGATCGCGTCGGAGGTATCGCTGTTTTCCGGCTATCTGCCGAGCGCAGTCCTTGGTCCGATGATCGGCCGAGGTGAGACGGGCGGGCCCCGCTGTCGAATCGTTGGATCGTCGCGAGTGACGACGACGGCGAAGCCCGATGACTTGGGCTATCGACTGAGTGGTCGGCTGAACTTCGTCAGCGGCGTTGAGCATGCGAC
Source organism: Dehalococcoidia bacterium (assembly GCA_965221705.1). Lineage (GTDB taxonomy): Bacteria > Chloroflexota > Dehalococcoidia > Bin125 > Bin125 > Bin125. The sequence goes on along the minus strand of OZ244908.1, from coordinate 965,061 downwards.
GCATGTGGTGGCGACGTTTGTCGATTTCGACGATCAGGTTCGATATGCGCTGCTGCCTCAAAGCGCAGGCACTGTGATTGAGACGTGGGACGCGATGGGTCTGCGGGGGACTGGCAGTCACGACTGGGAAGTGCAGGACGCGCTGGTCGAGGAGGCGCACACGTGGTCGGCGGCCGATCCGCCATGCGCCGATGCGCCGCAGTGGAGCGTGCCTATCGGAGAGCGCTCGGCGGTCGCCTGGGTCGCCAACGCTGGCCACGCGGTCGGGACTGCGCAAGGCGCGCTTGATGACCTGGCGGCGGTAGCGACTCAGTCGACGACCGGGGACGCGTCGCCGCTTCGGGATCGCGAGTCGTTTCGCGTTGCGTATGCGCGAGCCCAGGCTGAGGTCGCCTCGGCGCGGGCGTTCGTACAAGAGGCTTGGTCAAGCGCCTGGCCGTCGCTGGTCCGAGGCCAGCCTGACGAGACATCGCTTGGTCGGTGTCGGTTGGCTCAAGTCCACGCCGTGCATGCGTGCGCTGATGCTGTCGAGCGGTTGTTTCGCGCCGGTGGGACGCACGCCGCGCGGCGCAGCTGGACGCTCGAGCGCCGCTGGCGGGACCTGCAAACGGCGCGGATGCACGGCGCGGCATTGGAGTGGAACTTCGACGCGGGTGTGCGTCGGGTGTTTGCACTTGAGCCTCGGCGCGCGCGTTAGCGAGGCCAGCTGAGGGCGGACTGCGTCCACCTGTTCCGAATTCTGACGATCTGGCGTAGCATGGCGTGAATCGCTTGAGCGGTACGAACCGACGACCGCGTCGTCTCGATTTGCGGCCGACGGTCGTCTCGGTTTACGGCTGAGGCCGTGGCGCTCGACGCGTTGCAGCTGGACTCGTTGGGCGCGCTATGGCCGGACCCTTGGATGGCTTGGTAGTTCTTGACCTGAGCAGGGAGGTCGCGGGTCCGTACGCGACCAAACTGCTGGCGGATTACGGCGCACGGGTGATCAAGGCCGAGCCGCGGGGCGGGGATCCGTCGCGGAACTTCGGCCCGTTCCCGAAGGGTGAGCCGGACTCAGAGGCTTCCGGCCTCTTCATGCACCTGAACACCAACAAGCAGTCGATTGTGCTGGATCCGCACACCGACGACGGCGCGGCGACGGTGCGTCGGCTGGCGCAGTTGGTGGATGTGGTCGTGGAGGACTTGCGGCCGGGCGAAGCCTCGGTTGCGGGTTGGGGTTGGGAGACGCTGCACGCGATCAACCCGAAGCTGATTCTCTGTTCGGTGACGCCGTATGGGCAGACGGGTCCGTATCGCGACTACCGCGGTTCGGAGATCACGATGCAGGCGATCGGCGGTCCGTTGCACGCGACGGGCGCTGCGGATCGCGAGCCAATCAAGATGGCCGGGCACTACGCGGGCTATCACGCGGGCGCAACGGCGGCGTTTGCGATCATGTTGGCGCTGCATCGGGTTGAGCGGGACGAGCAGGGCGGCGATTGGATCGACATTTCGATCTATCGCTGCCAAGTGGGATGTCGAGATCGACGCACGATTCACCTGGTCTCGGCCGAGTACAGCGGGGTGTCGCCGGGGCGGGCGAATCCGACGCGTAGGCAGGTGGGATTTGGGATCTATCCCTGCGCTGATGGGTTCGTCAACATCATGGGTGCGGGGACGCGACTGCCTCGATTGCTGCGCTGGATTGGTCGCGAGGATTTACTTGAGGATGAGGAGTATCTGGCAGGACCGCGCCCCGGTTCAGGATTTGGCGGGCGCGTCGACGAGGCGGTTGAGCGATTTCTGTCGACGCTCAACAAAGTTGACGCGGTCGCCGAGGCGCAGGCGGCGGGTCTGCTGGCGGGCGCAGTGATGACCGTGGCGGACGTGCTGCAGGATCCACAGCTGGCGTCGCGCGATTGGTGGCACGAGATCACGCACTGGCACGGGACGGCGTTGCCGTATCCGGGTTTTCCGTTTCGGATGAGTGACTCGCATCCGCCGCGGCCGAAGCGGTCGCCCCGTTTGGGCGAGCATTCGCGCGTGGTGCTCGATCTGACGCCGCCTGACCCGATGGAAGAACAGCGGCGCCCGTTGCCTGAGGGTCCGACGAGCGCATTGCCGTTGCCGCTCGAAGGAGTTCGCGTGGCGGCGATCACGGTGGTATGGGCTGGTCCGCATGTGACGCAGCTGCTGGCCGAGTGGGGCGCAGACGTGATCAATGTCGAGCCGGTCAATCGCGTCCAGCCGTACACGCGCGGGGCCGACAACGCGCCGACACGGGAGGCGATGCTGCGCGGCGCGCAGAATGGCGTGCAGCCGCAGTATCCCGACGCTGAACCTGGTCTTGATCCGTGGAATCGGTTCGCGTCGTTTAACTCACATGCGCGCAACAAGCGATCGATGACCTGCGACATCATGTCGCCGGAGGGTCGCGAGGCGTTGCTCAAGTTGGTCGCCCAATGCGATGTGCTGGTCGAGAACAATGTGCCGTCGACGATCGACAAGGCCGGGATCGATTGGGAGACGCTGCGAGAGGTGAACCCGCGATTGATCATGTTGCGGATGCCGGCGTTTGGGCTTGAAGGGCCGTACTCGTCGTATCGGGCGTTTGGCTTGCATGTGGAGGCGATGGTTGGTCACACGCATTTGCGTGGGTATCCGGACCGCGGCCCTGAAGGCATCGGTGAGACGTTGGCGAGCGATGGGTTGTCGGGCGTGCAGGGCGCGCTGGCGGTGATGATGGCGCTCCGGCATCGTGAGCGAACGGGTCATGGGCAGATGATCGAGATGCCGCTCAACGAGGGGTTCATTCCTACGCTGGCCGAGTATCTGTTTGAGTACTCGATGAATGGCGTGAATCCGCCGTCGCAGGCGAACTCGCATCAGTTTCATGCTCCGTACGGCGTGTATCCGTGTCGAGGCGACGACCAGTGGATCGCAGTCGATGTCGGATCGGATGCGGAGTTTGTCGCATTCTGCGGAGCGTTGGCTGCGGGGCCGGGTGAGGCGTCGGTGCAGTCCGAGTTGGCTCATGCGCCGCTCGATACGCGATTCACACATGCGGACGGTCGCCGGGCCAACGCTGATGCGCTGGACGAGCTGATCAGTCGAGAGACCAGCGTCTGGAACAAGGAAGACCTGTTTCACAAGCTTCAGGAGGCGGGCATCTGCGCGGCGCCGCTGAACGATCCGTTTGACGCACTGTCGGATCGGCATTTGCGCGAGGTGGGGTTCTTCGAGCCAATGACGATCGAGGGCGTCGGTACGCATCGCTATCCAGGTTTGACGTTCACGATGAGTCGCACGCCAAACCAGCTGCGCACGCCTCCGCCGAAACTGGGCGAGCACAATCGCGAGGTCTACCTGGACTTGTTGGGCTACTCGGAGGTGGAACTAAAGTCGTTAGAGGCGCAAGGTCTTGTCGGGACGGCGTATCCAGACTCGCTCTTGCCGGCGCATGTGCGTCGAGGCGACGGATCGACCGAACAGGGAGAGGAATGATCATGCCGAGACTGGGGCCACAAACGTTTGACTCGCTAGACGATCAGCAGCGTCAGCTGTGGGAGAACATCACGACGGGGCCGCGGGCGAATCCCGATCGCGAGCACGGCGGGCTCGCTGGCGCCGACGGCGCGTTGATCGGTCCGTTCAATGCGCTGTTTCTGTCGCCGAACGTCGGCAACGCAATTCAGGAACTGGGCGCGGCGATTCGCTACGGGACATCGTTGCCGTCGGACCTGCTCGAGGTGGCGATCTGTACGATGGGCGGTCACTGGCGAGCCAACTTCGAGTTCTGGGCGCATGCGCGGCTGGCAGTCAACGCGGGGGTGTCGGCGGATGCGATCGACGCGATCCGCGATGGCGGATCGCCCGATTTCGGCGACGAGCGCCAGCAGACGGTGTACCGGTTTGGCCGCGAGCTGATTGAGAACCAGCGCGTCAGCGACTCGACGTACGAGGCGCTGCGCGAGATGATCGGCGAGTCAGGCATGTTTGAAGTGGCGTCGGTGATGGGTTACTACGCGCTCGTGTCGATTGGCTTGAACACGTTCCAGGTGGCGATGCCGCCCGGCGTCGAACCGCCGTTTGCTGACTAGCGTCGAACCGCCGTTTGCTGACTAGCGTCGAATCGGCTCGCGTCTCGCTCAGGAGTCTCGCCATGTTGTCTGCAGCTGACCGCGCGTTCTTTGATCAGAACGGGTATCTGGTCGTTCGTCAGTTGATCGCGCGCGAACGAGTTGAGGCGGTCGTAGATGCGATCTGGGAGTTTCTGGAGTTTGACCGCGACGATCCATCGGATTGGTATCGCGAGCCGCATCGACATAACGGCATGGTCGAGATGTATCACCATCAGGCGTTGTGGGACGTACGTCAGGATCCTGCGGTCTATGAGTTGTTTCGCGAGCTGTTCGGTCGTGATGACCTGTGGGTGTTCATCGATCGAGCCAATCTGAAGCCGCCGCCGAGCTCGGCGTTTCCCGAGTACGACCATCATGGGATGGTCCACTGGGATATGGACGTGCGCGAGACGCCGACGCCGTTTCAGGTGCAGGGCGTGTTGTATCTGGTTGACACCCGACAAGGAGAAGGCGGATTCCAGTGCGTACCGGGGGCGCATCGTCGGGCCGCCCAGATCGCAGCCGGCATCTCTGACCAAGACCTGCGTCATCAGCAGTTGCACGAGCGCTTTTCGGACCAGCTGGGTCCGCCGATCGAGATTGAAGCGGACGCGGGAGACTTCATCATCTGGCACTCGGCGCTGCCGCACGGAAACAGCCGCAACCTGTCCGATCGGCCGCGGATGGCTCAGTATGTGCGGCTGTTCCCGGCCGAGCCTGCGAACGAGGAGTTGCGTGAGGCGCGGATAGAGTCCTGGCGCGAGCGAGCGCATCCGGCGTTTCAGAATCCGCGGGCGTTTCCCGGTGATCCTCGCGGCAAGGAGGCGGAGTCGCCGCCGGCCGAGCTGACGCCGCTGGGTCGCAAGCTGCTCGGTCTCGACGACTGGGCCTAAGCGGTCATTGACCTGCGGGTTGGGGTTGTCGACGCAGCTGGACGATCGCGCTGCCGGTGACGAGCAGCAGCACGCCGATCAGGAGCTCGATGCCGAGCGACTCGCCGAGGATGATCCAGCTGAAGATGACGCCAAAGATGGGCGCGAAGAGCATCGTCGCAGCGACTTGTGACGGCAGGTAGTGCTGGATGAGCCAGGTGTTGCCAATGAATCCGAGTCCGCCGATGACGACGCCTTGATGCAGCAGGGCGATGACGAAGTCGGTCGTCCAGACGGGGCCGCTGGACTCGAGCGTGACGCCGAGGATGCCGAAGATGATTACGGCGGCGACCGATTGCGTCATCAGCAGACGGGCGGGATGGATGCTCTGCGAGAAGTGGGCCAGGTAGACCTGGCGTCCACCAAGCATCATGGCTGAGGTGACCATCATCAAGTCGCCCCAGATGCTGGCGCCGGGAGCGGTGAGTCCGCCGACGAAGACCACGACGACGCCGACGTAGGCGAGCAGGAGTCCGCTGGTCCGTCGCAGCGACATGCGGTCGCCGGGGATGACGAAGTGCCCGAACAACGCCGTCCAGAGCGGGAACGAGAAGATCAGCACTGAGGCGTGTCCGGAGCTGGTCTGGTCGCCGCCGGCGTACATGAGATGGGTCTGGACGACGAAGAGCACGCCGAGTCCGATGAGCGGCTTGAACTCGCTGCGCGTGGGCAGGATCGGCGTGCGTGTCAGGAGCGCGTAGATGAGCACGACCGCGCCGCCCAGCGCCATGCGGATGGCGCTGAGTCGGAGCGGCCCGACGCCTTCATTAAGTCCAGCTTTGATCGCGACTGGTTGTCCGCCCCAGAAGAGGACGAGCAGCATTGCGAACGCGCCGGCGCGAAGGGTGAGCGCGCGTCGAGGCTCGGGCAGCGGGGGCGGGAGCGATTGGCCGGGCTGGTCGCCGGCGGTGGGCTTGGTGGTCACTCGTTGAAGATACGCGCAGCGCCGACTTTAGCCGCCGTGATCGAGTCGCGGGCTACTCGGAGATCGGGAATGCGCGGACCGCCGTGATGGGCGCCAGATGCTCGCGCATCAGCGTCCACGAGTCGCCGCCGTCGGTGGAGCCGTAGAGCTCTCCGCCGCTTGAGCCGAGGTAGAGGCCGAGCGGATCGCAGCCGTCCTGTCCCAGCGCGTGCCGGTAGACGGATTGATGGAAGTCGTCTTGCGGGAGTCCGTTGTCCAGGCGCTGCCAGGAAGCTCCGGCGTCGTAAGTAGCGAAGACGGCGAGCGAGCCGTCGTAGGGCATGCGCGCCTGGTCGGAGTCGTGCGGGACGAAGTAGCAGGAGTCGGGATTGCGTGGGTCGATCGCTGTGGGGAATCCAAAGAGACCGGGCAGGTCCGTTCCGACATCAACCCAGGTTCGGCCGTCGTCGTCGGAGCGGTACTGTCCGAAATGATTCTGCTGCCAGAGTCGACCGGGTTGGAGCGGATGCGCGAACAGCGAGTGCACGCAGGGCGCGGCGCCCTGCATCTCGGGCGGCAGGTGATCGGAGCGCATGCCGTCGTTGCGGGCCTCCCATGAGCTTCCGCCGTCGTAGGAGACGAGGATGCCGGTCGCCGAGCCGGCGACGACAATGCGTTGGGGGTCATTGGGGTCGACGGAGATGTGATGCAAGACGAGCCCAGCAGCGCCGGGCTCCCAGTACTGACTCGAGGGATGGTCGGTCAGCGATGTGACTTCGCTCCAGCTAGCGCCGTTGTCGGTGGAGCGAAACAGCGCTGCGGGCATCAGTCCGGCCAGGAGCTCGCCGGGTTGACCGCCGGGCTCGATCATCCAGATCGCCTCAACCGAGCGTTCGCCGTCGTCGAACGTGGGCGCGCCCGCCTCGCTCCAGGTGTCGCCCCAATCGTCTGAGTAGTGCAGTCTGGGTCCCCATTGCCAGTGGTTGGCCGAGCACCAGATCCTGTTGGAGCGCGCGTCGAACATGGAGTAGTCGACGATCCAGCCGCTGTGTTGCAGCGCCGACCACTGCCAGCTGGCGCGGTCGTTGGCGCTGCGGCCGATCATGAGCCCTTTGCGGGTGCTGACCAGGAGTCCTGCTTCCGTCATGTCGCGATCCTTGTCCTCTGATAGGGCTTGGAGGATTCCTCGCTAGCTGCTCCGCCTGAGACGGCGGGCAGGATGTGCAGTTGGTCGCCGTCGTTGAGCGAATCAGAGAGGTTGCGTCGGTCAACGATGAGCTCGTTGTTGATGTAGATGTTGACATGCTGGCGCAGACGGCGCGCGTCGTCGAGTACGAATCGACGCAGGGTCGGGTGCGCCTCAATCAGAGCGTCGATGGCCTCGCGCGCGGTTGCGCCGTCGACGCGAACGTGGGCGGGCACGTCGACGTGGACGAGCAGACCGCGGGCCATGTGAATCTCGATGCTCATTGTGTGGAAATCGTAGCACGAGCGTTTGAGATTTATACTCGAGGCAGTTGAAGGGAAGATCGTCATGTTAGAAGTCAGGGGCTTCGACCACATCGTGCTGCGCGTGTCGGACGTTGAACGGTCGTTGCGTTGGTACACCGAGCGCCTTGGGCTTGGGCCGGTGCGCGTCGACGAGTGGCGCGCTGGCGACTGTCCGTTTCCGTCGGTGCGCGTGTCGGACGGAACGATCATTGATTTGATCGAGGGAGTGGCGGACCTCGAGTCTCGAAATCTCGACCACTACTGCCTGGTCGTTTCAATGGCGAGTCTGGAGCGGGTGCGCAGGTCGGAGGAGTTTGAGATCGTGCGCGATCCTGACTTCGAGCTCTTCGGCGCGCGCGGCTATGCCGACGGGCTGTACATCGTCGATCCTGACGGTAACGAGATCGAGCTGCGCGCTTACTCGGAGGATGATGAGGAGGCCGGCGCGTAGTTGGCGCGGCTGGCTGCGATAGCCTGAGGCACGATCGTTTGACCGCCTCACTTGGGGCGGGCGCCGGAAGGAATGTCCAATGACAGCGCATAACGCGGATGCCAAGGCGTTGGAGATGGGGCTGGACCTGAGCACGAATCCGCCGTTGGCCAACTATGTGCCGGCGGCGCGCACGGGGAATCTGGTGTTTCTCTCGGGTCACGGACCGTTCGTTGACGGCGAGTTGATTCGCGGCAAGCTGGGCGCGGAGCTCGATGTCGATGCCGGCTATCAGGCGGCGCGCGCGGTGATGGTGCAGCTGTTGGGCTCGTTGCGGGCCGAAATTGGATCGCTGGACCGCGTTTCGCGCGTGGTCAAGCTGCTCTGCATGGTCAATTGCACGCCTGAGTTCGGCAATCATCCGGGCGTGGCGAACGGCGCCTCGGACCTGCTCGTCGAGCTGTTCGGGGAGAGCGGTCGGCATGCTCGTTCGGCTGTCGGCATGCAGTCGCTTCCGATGGGCATGGCGGTCGAGATTGAGATGATCGTCGAGATCGAGTAACGAGGCCGACATCACGAGTCGGGTGAGCGTACAGGTAGCACAGAAAGGCGGGGGCGCATGCGTTTGGGGATTCTGGCTGGGTTTAGCGGCGACTGGCGCGACACGTTGGAGAAGGTCAAGATTGCCGAGGATTTGGGCTACGAGATGGTGTCGACCGGGGAGGCCTGGGGGCATTCGGTATTGCCGTGGTTGACCGTGATCGCATCGAACACAGAGAAGATTCAGATCGGCACGGGGATCCTGAACACGTTCTCGCGCACGCCGGCGGCGATCGCGCAGGAGTTCGCGACGTTAGAGACGATTTCAGGCGGGCGCATGGTGTGCGGGCTTGGATCGTCGGGGAATCTGGTGATCGAGGGGTTCCACGGGGTCGAATTCGATCGCCCGCTGCGTCGGATTCGGGAGTACACAGAGATCATCAAGATGCTGCTCAGTGGTCAGCGGCTGCAGTATGAGGGTGAGATCTACACGCTGCAACGCGGATTCCGCCTGCTCGGCCACGAGCCGGTGCGCGAGGACTTGCCTGTGTGGATCGCCGCGATCACGCCGCGCTCGATTCAGCAGACGGGAGAGATCGCCGATGGTATCTACCCGATTCACTGGCCGAGGCGGGCGTTTGAGCCGCTGCGGCGTCAGTTGGCGGGCGCTTCGCGAGATGCGGGTCGAGCCGAGGATTCGGTCACGATCGCGCCGTTCACCAATGTCTTCGTGACCGGTGAGGGCGACGATGAGCAGGTCTGGCGCAACGCGCGTCAGCCGTTGTTCCACTACACGAATCGGATGGGATCGTTCTACTGGCAGATGCTGTCGCGATCGGGCTTTGAGTCGGACGTGCAGGCTTCTCGAGCGGCATGGGAGGAGCGAGACTCGGAAGGGGCGCTGATGGCGTTCTCTGAGGGCATGGTGCGGGAGATTCAGGTGATTGGTCCGATCGAGTCGGTGACCGAGCAACTGCAGGCGCGCTCGGATGCCGGCGCCCAGTTGCAGATGATTCCGCTGCCATCGGGGACGACGGCGGAGGTCGGACGACGGCTCGAGCAGTATCTCGGCGGCTAAGTGAGGGCGTGCGTGATGTCGGAGAAACAGATCGCGATTGAGGTCGTCTACTGCGCTGATTGCGGCTATTGGCCGCGCACGTCGTGGATGCTGGGCGAGTTGCTGACCGACATTCAGCATCTGGTCTCAGATGTGCGTCTGGCGCCTGACACGAAGGGTCTGTTTGAGTGGTCGGTGAACGGCGAGCTCGTCTTCAGCAAGGCGGCGATGGGTCGGTTTCCCGACATGGATGAGCTGCGCGAGCTGGTCTATGCGTATCTGGAGTAGGGGCGAAGTCGCGTCTGGCAGTCCATCTGCCAGCGGTAGACTTGGCCGAGCGAGGGAGCGGAATCATGGCTGAGACCATCGAGGTGTTGAGTCCGTTGGCGCATGTGGCGGTACGTGAGGCGACGCCGGCGCCTCGGCCGACGTCGCTGGACGGGTTGCGGCCGGGGATTCTGGAGAATCGCAAGGCGAACGCGCGTCTGTTGTTGGAGACGATGGTGGCGCGATTGGGTGAGCGTCACGAATTGGGCGAGATGGTGGTCGGAAGCAAACCGGTGGGCGGTCCGCCGTCGGATTCAACGATCGACGCGTTGCGCAACGGGGCGGACTTTCTGCTGATCGGCAGCTGTGATTGAGGCAGTTGCACGACGTGGAGTGTCCACGCCTCGGTGTTGTTTGAAGAACTTGGCATCCCAACGGTGACGGTGGGGACGTCGGCCTTTACGGATCTGCTGCAGCTTGAGGCGGAGCAGCGCGGCCTGCCGGAGCTTGATCGATTGATTGTGCCGCATCCGTTGGGTGGATTGCGACCTGACCGCGTTCGCGCGCGCGTCGACGATGGCGTGGTCGACCGGCTGGAGGCGGCGTTGCTCGGCCAGGCGGCGTCGTGACGAGTGCTCGTGGCCGCGAGGCCGAGCGCTTCACGCTGCCGTCGGATCCGTTTGAGTTTTCTCAAGAGTGCATCCGACGAGGCTGGTCAGACGGCCTGCCGCTGATTCCGCCGACGGCCGACCGGGTCGAGGCGATGCTCGCGGGTACTGATCGAGACTCGCTTGAGGTGTTGGGCGTACTGTCGCCGCGCCAGGGCGAAGCGACGATTGAGGCGGTCGCGATCAATGCGGTGATGGCTGGTTGTCGGCCGCAGCAGTTTCCGGTCGTGTTGGCCGCTGTCCAAGCGATCGCGCAGCCGCCATTCAATCTGGACGGCATCAATGCGACGACGCATCCGTGCGCGGTGTTTGTGTTGGCTTCGGGGCCAGCGGCGCGGACAGCGGGGATCCACGGCGGGTCAGGCTGTTTCGGTCCGACATTTCCCTCCAACGCGACAATTGGGCGCGCGGTTCGACTGGTGCAGTTGAACGTCGCTGGCGCGACGCCGGGTCGCGGCGATCGCGCGACGCAGGGCACGCCGGCGAAGTTCGCCTTCTGCGCGACCGAACGCGAGGATGCGTCGCCGTGGCCGCCGTTTCAGACGACCCGCGGCCTGAACGCGGAGGACAGCTGCGTCACGACCTGGGCGTGCGAGGGTCCGCACAACATTCAGGATCACGGCAGCAACACCGCGCAGGGGATTCTGCAGACAGTCGCCGGGGCGATGGGACAGGCGGGATCGAACAACATCTTGGGCAAGGGCGAGCCGGTGCTGGCGTTTGGTCCCGAGCATGCGGAGACGGTCGCGGCGGAGGGTTGGACACGCGAGTCGGTGCAGGAGTATCTCTGGGAGCACGCGCGCTATCCGGCGAGCAAGCTGAGCGCCGAGTTCCTCGAATCGGTCAACATTCGCATGGCGGGCGGCGTGTTACCGAGACACGACGCGGACGAGTGGCTGCCGATCGCTGATCGTCCGGATGAGATTCACATCATCGTCGCGGGCGGTCCGGGCAAGCATTCGTGTTGGATGCCGACATTCGGCGGGATGACCCGACCAGTGACGGTGCAGCTCTGAGCGCTGGCGGCTCAGGGGGCGAGGCGGGCTCGGAGGTGGCCGGCTTTGTGCTTGGCTAGTTTGCTGAAGAGGTCCTCGAAGATGGGGTCGCGTTGGACGTAATGCGCTTCGGCGAAGGGTGCGAGCGGCGCGTCGTCGTATGGCGGCGCCCAGCTCAGGTCGTCGGTCAGGGTCGGTCTGGGCAAGCTTCGTTTCGGAACCCATGTGGGGTCGATCAGATAGCCGGTCGCTGAGAGGTCCCAGATTTCCTTGGTGCGACCCGGATACTGGTCGGAGTGGTCACGGAAGATGTCTGCGAGGTACTCGCCGATTGCGCCGCAGGGGCGGACGTAGGCGTCGAGTTCGGCGGTGCTGGTCAGTAGGTGCGAGGCCGCGCCGTAACAGGGAATGTGAACGAGGGGCGCGCCGCTGTCGAAGACCGTTCTAGCCGCGATTGGGTCCTGATAGAGGTTGAACTCGCGCGCGTCGTGGGCGTGTTGCGCCTGTCCGCCGAGCCAGACGATCGCGATGTGTTCGCAGATCTCGGGCGCCTCGTTGATCGCTGAGGCGATGTTGGTCAGCGCGCCGATTGCGGCGACCCAGAGTCGGCCCTGGCGCGGCTCAAGCGCGCGGTGGATCAGATCGTCCGAGGCTGCATTACCGACGGTGGGCTGGTCGTCGGTCAGGACACGGTCGGCGCCGCGCAAGACGCGCCCGCGGTCGTCGACGTTGAGCCGGTCGAGGAGGCGGTGGATTTCCGCCTCTGACTCTGCGACGCCTTGGGCGGGCGACTGTTCGTCGCGAGAGAACAGCGTGGCGTAGATGGCTTCGAGTTGAAGCCGATCGGCCGAGAGCAGGGCGTGCACGACGGCGAACTGGTCATCGATTTCGTTGGCAGTGTCGGTGTCGAGCACGAGCGGTACTCGCTGCGGAGGAGCGGGTGGGACGAGGACGCTGTGATGCATGCGCACAGAGTACGCGCGTCTTCGTCGTGTCGCGACGTGTGATCTGAGGTCGTACCCTGTCCGGGAAGGCGCGGCGAGATCGCGCGTTGGCAGCTGAGAGGACTGGACGATGAAGTACGGGGTGTTCATTTTCGCGACGGATCTGGCGATGGATCCAGTGTCATTGGCGGTCGCGGCTGAAGAGCGGGGCTTTGAGTCGTTTTACGTGCCGGAGCATGTCCACATGCCGGTCGACCGTGAGACGAAGTTCCCGCGCACCGAGGATGGATCGCTGCCTGAGGAGTACCGGCGGATTCACGACCCGTTCGTCGCGCTTGCCGCGGCTGCGGGGGCAACTTCGGAGATTCGCTTGGGCACGGGCATCTGCTTGGTGACGGAACATGAGCCGATCGCGTTGGCGAAGCAGATCGCGTCGTTGGACATGATCTCGGGCGGACGATTTGACTTCGGCATCGGCGCTGGTTGGCTGCCCGAGGAGATGGAGCCGCTGGGGGTGCGCTTCGCCGATCGCTGGAAGGTGACCGAGCAGCGGATCGCCGCGATGAAGGAGATGTGGACGCAGGATGAGGCGGAGTATCACTCGGAGTTCGTCGAGATCCCCAAGACGTACGTGATTCCCAAGCCGACGCAGTCGCCGCATCCGCCGATCTTGATCGGCGCGGGCAGCAAGTGGGCTCGTCAGCGCGTGGTTGATTGGGCTGATGGTTGGTTGCCCAACATCACGGCGCCTGGGTTCGTCGAGCGGGGGATTCAGGACATACAGTCTCGCGCGCACGAGGCAGGTCGCGATTTCGACGAGATTTCGATCAATGTGTTCAACGCGCAGCAGGACGCGCTGGCCGAGTACGAGCGCATGGGCGTCGACCGCTGCATCTTCGGTCTGCCGCCGGAGGGCGCGGACGTCGTCGTGCCGGAGCTGGACCGGCTAGCGAAGCTGATCGCCTGAGGCGGCTCGGCAGGGGGACTGCGAGCGGGTCGGCGCTACTTGTAGCGTCGACCGCGCTGTTCGCGCGCTCGGTCGCCCTGATACTCGTAGACCGGCACGCCGTATCCGCATGACGTCTGCGTGCGTTCGACGCTGATTTCGATCACCTGTCGCTCGGGCGTCGGGCCGTCGACCGAGCGCAGCTGGTCCGCCTGGTCGGCGATGACCGACTCGTCCAACGGCTTGGCCTGGGCGTGTCCGTAGAGGCGCACGATGGCCGCGTCTTCGTCGAACGAGGTGACCATCACGGTGACCGGACCTCCGGCTGACGCGTGGCGGGCGGTTTCATTGCCGCTGCCGCTGTAGTCGAAGTAGGCGAGCGTGTTGCGGTCGATGATCTGCAGGTCGGCGGCGCCTTTGGGCGACAGATTGACTGCGCCCTGGCCGTCTGGTCCGTCGCCGAGTGTTGGATCGGCCGAGGCGACGAAGAAGACGTGAGAGCTGCGGATCAGGTCGGCCTGTTCGTCGGTGATGTGATCGATCATGGGCATAATGGTCAGCGCTTTCGTTTGCGGACTTCGTTGTTGGCTGCGCGGCTGGTTTCACGATAGGCGCGACCGAGCATGCGGGCGGCGCCGCGAACGGTGTCGCCCGCCTCGCGTTGGGCCTGCTCGACGAGTTGCTGCGCGTTGGTTGATTTGGGCTGCATCGCCGCGATCAGCTCGTTGAACTGCTGCTCGTCTGACTCAGCCAGCTGGGCGAACCAATCAGTCATGGCGCTGGGTCCAGCGCTCTGCAGCTCAAGGAAGACGCCGGTGAGGGCGTTAATGACCGGATCTTGCTTGTTGAGTCGCGGCCAGAGTTGGTCGTAGGCGTCAGGGCGAGCTTGTTTGAACGGTCCCGAGAGCCAGATCAGGAATCGACGTCTATCAGCGTCACGAGTGGTGTCCGCTCCGAGGCGCTGAGCGATCTGTGATGCGACCTGCGGAGCGGCTGAGCCGGCGATCAGTCGCGCGGCCTGTCGGAGCAGAAACTGGGACATGGCGTCAATATATCTGTCGTGAGTTCGCGTTCGAGGTCAGAGGCGCGCGTTCCAGGAGGTCCAGGTGGCGCGGGTGAGTCGGTTGACCCCGCTGTGTTGCAGTGAGACGACCGCGATGTCCCAGTTGCCGCCGTCGTGCAGTTGGCAGGCGACCAGGTCTGGATTTGTCGGATGCGCAGCTGGCGCTTCGACTGGCGATGGCAGGTGTTGGAGGTCGGAGTGAGTGTCGTCGGGATGCAGAATCTGGAGCGCGGCGTTGCGAATGAAGACGATGTCGCCGTCGAGGGCGATGGATGGCTCGGCGTCTGATCGATCGTGAGTCCGCTGTCTAATGGCCCGCGACTCGAGATCGATGGCGCAGATGCCGCCTCGGACAAAGGCGATACTGCGGCCGTCGGGCGACCAGCACGGCGAGTGTGCGTCGCGGACGAGCAGTTGCTCAGCGCCCGATTGGTCGCGGAGGAACAGGTCGCCGTTGCGGATGAACGCGAGGCGGCCATCGGGCGCCCAGGTCGGCTGGCCGCCGTGTTCGACCAGGATGCTGCGGTCGCGCGCTTCTGAAGCGCTCGCGGGATCAATCGCTTCGATGCGGCGTCGGCGCTCGAAGGCGACCAGCTCGCCGTCGGGCGACCAGGCGGGATTGTCGACGGTTGCGCCGCTGGTCAGGCGTCTGGGCGATCCGCCTGCGGCCGACATCACGTACAGGTCCCAGCCTTCGGCGCGATTGCTGAGAAACGCGATTTGCTTCCCGTCGGGCGACCAGCTGGGCGAGATGCCGTTTTCGGCCGAGATCAGTTCCATGCCGGTCGCTCTCTGTGTAGCGGACGTTGTGCGATACGGTAAGCGTCGTGCGCGGTATCCGACACTTCACGGTGACGACGTTTGTCTCATCTGCTGGCGCGACGCTGCTGCATTGGCATCGTAAAGTTGGGTTGTGGCTGCCGCCCGGCGGGCATATCGAGCCGAACGAGGATCCGATCGAGGCGGCGATGCGAGAGGCGCTGGAGGAGACTGGACTGGTGGTCGAGATCGTCCCGACGAGTGACGCTTTCGGCTTTGATGATCCGCCGCAGCTGTGTCCGCCGGTGACGATCATGGAGGAGCCGATCGGCGCGTTCGGCGGCGAAGATGCTCACCATCACATCGACATGATCTACTTCTCGCGTCCCGCGGAACCGCAGGATCATGACGGGCCAGCGGATGGCTGGCGCTGGGTGAGTCGACAGCAGTTGGAGGATGACGCGCCGATCGCGCTCGACGGCGTGTCGGAACGAATCTCGACGGACGTGAGGGCGTTGGGTATGGCGGCGATCGATCATGTGATGCGGGTTGAGGAGCGGCAGGCGTGATTTCAGCGCAAATGATCCGGGAGCAAGCGGACGTTGTCCGGCGTTCGCTAGAGCGTCGACACGCCGAAACGCCGTTGGATGAGGCGATCGCGGTTGATGAGCAGCGTCGGACGCTGTTGGTTGAGCTAGAGGAGTTGCGGGCGGCGCGAAATGCGGCTGGTCGAGAGATCGGACGGGCGCGTGACGACGATGAGCGTCAGCGATTGATCGCCGCGCAACGCGATTCGGCCTCGCGGATCGACGAGCTGGAGGAGCGGCAGCGCGAGATCGAGTCGCAGCTGAACACACTGTTGGCGGAGATTCCCAACATTGTCGGCGACGCGACCCCTGATGGCGCCGACGAAGACGGGAATGTCGAGTTGCGCGCGTGGGGCGACCGACGCGTGTTCGAGTTCGAGCCGCAGCCGCATTGGGAGATCGGTGAGCGTCTGGGCATCATCGACATTGAGCGCGCGGCGGCGATGTCGGGATCGCGGATGTACGCGCTGCGCGGCGCTGGCGCTCGGCTGCAGCGGGCGTTGATTGGCTGGTTTTTGGATTGCCATCACGCTTCGGGCTACGAGGAATGCTATGTGCCGGCGATGGTGCGCGAGGAAGCGATGCGCGCGTCGGGTCAGCTGCCCAAGTTTCGCGACAATCTGTATCGCGACGAGGAAGAGGACTACTACTTCGTGCCGACGGCCGAGGTGCCGCTGACGAACATGCACGCCGATGAGATTCTCGACGAGGATCAGCTGCCGATTCGCTACGCGGCGCACACGCCGTGCTTTCGTCGGGAGAAGACGAGCGCCGGCCGCGATGTGCGGGGGATCAAGCGGGTGCATCAGTTCGAGAAGGTGGAGATGTATCAGTTCACGACGCCTGAAGCGTCGGATTCGGCGCTTGACGAGATGCTGGGACAGGCTGAGACCTTGCTGCAGGGTCTGGAGCTGGAGTATCGGGTGCTGCAGATCTGCAGCGGCGACATCGGCTTCAGCGCGTCGGTGTCGTATGACCTGGAGGTCTGGGCGCCGGGCGCACAGGAGTGGCTTGAGGTGTCGAGCGTTTCGAACTGCATCGACTTTCAGGCTCGACGGGCCAACGTTCGCTATCGGCCGACTGCGGGCAAGGGCGCGAGATTCGTGCACACATTGAACGGTTCTGGACTGGCGTTGCCGCGCACGATCGCTGCGTTGCTGGAGCATGGTCAGCAGTCCGACGGCAGCGTGATTCTGCCCGAGGCGCTGGCGACGCGGATGGGGTCGCGTGTCATTGACTGAGCGGTTCATCGACGCGAATCGCGCCCGCTGGGACGAGGCGGTCGCGGTGCACGCGGGCTCGGAGTTTTACGGCGTCGATCGGTTCCTGGACGGCGAGTCGACGCTGTTGCAGTTGGATCTCGATGAAGTGGGAGACGTGCGAGGCAAGTCGCTGTTGCATCTGCAGTGTCATTTTGGCCTCGACACGCTGTCGTGGGCGCGACGCGGCGCTGAGGTGACGGGCGTCGACTTCGCGGCTTCGGCGATCGCGACGGCGACGGAGCTTGCGGAACGAGCGGGATTGTCCGCCGAGTTTGTCGAGTCGGAGCTGTACGCATCGCCCGAGTGTTTGGCAGACAGGCTGTCGTCGTTCGACATCGTCTACGTCAATCTGGGAGCGCTGTGTTGGCTGCCCGACATCGCCGGCTGGGCGAAGGTGTGCGGGGCGTTTCTGAAACCCGGCGGGATGTTGTACGTGAGAGACACGCATCCGCTGGCCTGGTCGCTCGACGACGAGGCCGCTGCGTCGGAGCTGCGGCTGCGATACCCCTACTTCGAGTCGGACGAGCCGTTGCATTGGCGCGGCGACGACGACTACGCCGACGGATTGGCGACGTTTCGCCATCAGGATCTCTACGAGTGGAATCACAGCATGGGCGAGATCGTGAGCGCGGTGATCGACGCGGGCTGTCGTCTCGAGTTTCTGCATGAACAGGACTGGACCGTCTATCGGGCCCTGCCTTGGCTGATCGAGACTGAGCCGGGCATGTGGCGGCTGCCTGACCGCGATGGCGAAGCGGATCGTCGGATGCCGCTGATGTTCTCGCTGAGAGCGCTGCGGGATTCGTGAGCTTCAGGGTCGCCAGGTGAAGAAGGGTCCGCCGACCTGGACGCGCGCCGGTTCGGTGAAGGTTGGATGCGTGGCGAGTGTGAGGGCGTGACGCTTGCGACCGCTGTCAGCCTGTCGGCTGCGGACGTCTTCGGGACCGAGCCAAGAGTCGCCGCGGGCTCGCGTCGCCGCCCAGTGTTCGCGGCTGACGTACTGAGTGGCGAGCACGACCATGTCGCAGGGTTGGTCGACTTCGTCGTTGGGATGTGGTTGATCGGCGCGGAACATGCCCAGGATCCGCGCGCCGGCTGCTTCGATGGCGGGCCAGAGGTCGTCGCGGCTGTATTGCTCGAACTGATCGAACTTGCCAGGTTCGATCCAGAATCGGCGGATCATGACGAGCGTCGGCTCGTCGCTGGCTTGGCCCCATCCGTCTGAGTCGGTGCGCAACGGCCTGATGTCAGCGAAGGGTTCGGGATCTCGCTGTTCGAAGTTGAAGAAGGGTCCGCCGATCGGAACGCGGACCGGCGTCATGTGCGTTGCGTCGGCGGCGAGCGTGAGCTGTCGGCGGTTGTGGATGCCGGTGTAGAGGCGCTGGCGCAAATCGCGCGGTCCGCGGAAGCTGTCGGAGTCTGAGCGCGTCGCGGCGAGGTGATCTCGATTGACGTATTGGGTGAAGAGCACGGCCATGTCGTGCGGTTCGTCGAGGTCGGGGCGTGGATGCGGCTCGCTGGCGCGGAAGAGTCCGAAGATGCGCAGACCGGCGGCTTCGGCGTTGGGCCAGATTTGTTCCCGTGAGATGCGCTCGAACTCGTCGAATGATCCTTGTCTGATCCACAGTCGACGCATGATTACGAGCATGGCGACCTCACAGCTTCCGCGTAGCATGACTGACCAGAGAGGTGGGCGTGGCGTGAGCATACTGACTCGTCTCAGGCGGCGGCTCGGCCGCGGCGGAACCGACGCGCGAGTGACTGAGTCGCTGGTCGAAATCCTACGCAGTCGGGGCGTGAGCGCTCAGGTAGTCGCCGAGAGCCGCGCCGTGACGCAGTCGCTGTCATTTGCGGCTGGCTCGCGTGTGTTGTCGGTGATTGAGCTGGGCGAGAGCGAATCGCCGCTCAGGTATGTGATCGTCTCGCGCATCGGCGGCCAGGCGGCCGGACACATGGGTCGAGTGACCGTCACCGGCGTCCATGTCACGTTGGATCGGTCGGAGTTGGGGGAGAGGCTGCCGAGCGACTGGTCGACGTCGATTCAGGCCCAGCGCAGAGAGCCGCGCGGCGGTTTGGGCGTCTCGCGTGAGTTTGATTGGCGGGCGCTCGACTCGACCGCAGCCGGCGTCGATGAGCTGATTGCGTCGTGGTCAACGGACGATCGGGTCTCGCGTTGGGCCAGCGTGATTCTGTCGCAGCCGGGACTGTTGCAGTTGGAGATCGCGCCGAGTCACGCGGTGGTTCGCGTGGCGGCGCATCAGACGGGCGACGAGACGCCGTCGGGCACGGTAGTAGAGGCGGTGTTGAATCTGGCTCGGGCGCTGGTCAGGAGTTGAGCTGGCGGAGGGGGAGGGATTCGAACCCCCGAGACGCTTGCACGCCTAACGGTTTTCAAGACCGCCGCCTTCGTCCGCTCGGCCACCCCTCCGCGATCGTCAGGGTACAGCGACTGCTGGGCGCCGGGAGGGCGACGGGCGGCCGCTTGGGCCGCCCATCGCAGTGGACTAGAAGCTGGTCAACACGGTGCGCGCGACTTCGCCGGCCTTCATCGCGCGGAAGGCCTCATTGATGTCCTCGAGCGGCGCGGTGACGGTGACCATTTCGTCGAGCATCAAGCGTCCCTGTCGGTAGTACTCGACGAGGTTGGGCATGTCGGTGCGGAAGCGGTTGCTGCCCATGCTCGAGCCCTGCAACACCTTTTCGGAGAGCAGCTCGTGGGCGGGAATCTCGAGCTTCTGGCCGAGCGGGACCATGCCGATGATGGTGGCGACGCCGCCGCGCTTGATCGATGCGAAGGCCTGCTCCGCGACGCTCTTGAGGCCGATCGCTTCGAAAGAGAAGTCGACGCCTTCGCCTTCGGTCATGCTCTGAATCTGCTGGACGGGGTCGCCGCTGGACGCGTCGACGGAGTGGGTCGCGCCGAGCTCGCGGGCGAGCGCGAGCTTGTGTTCGTGGAGGTCGACGGCGATGATCTGTTTCGCTCCAGCGATGCGCGCTCCCTGGATGGCCGAAAGACCGACGCCGCCGGCGCCGAACACGGCGACGGTGCTGCCGTGATGCACTTTGGCGGTGTTGAGCGCTGCGCCGGCGCCGGTCATGACGCCGCATCCGATCAGCGCGGCCTTGTCGAGCGGCATTTCGTCATCGACGTAGACGAGCGCGTTCTCGTGCACGAGCGTGTATTCGGCGTAGGTGGAGAGGTTGGCGAACTGGGCGACGGGATTGCCGTTCCAGGAGAGTCGCGGGTCCTCATCTGGTCGGCGCTGGGTCTCTGGGCTTCGGCAAAGGTTGGGGCGGCCGCTGAGGCAGTAGGAGCAGTTGCCGCAGAAGACGGAGAGACACATGATGACGTGGTCGCCGGCCTTGAACTGCTGGACGAGTTCGCCGACTTCCTCGACGACGCCGGCGGCTTCGTGTCCCAACACGCCGGGCGCCTGGAACGGGTAGAGTCCCTCGACGAAGTGCAGGTCGGAGTGGCAGACGCCGGATGCGGCGGTCTTGACCAGGACTTCGCGCGGGCCGGGCTTGGAGACATCGACGTCTTCGATCGTCAGATCCTGGTTGGGGCCGTGGAACACTGCAGCTTTCATGGGGCGTCCTTTCCGGGCGCGACGCGGGGGCGCGTCGCCGCGCAGGCAGTCTAGTGCTTCGCGCGCTGGCGGGGTACGTATGGAGCGCTGGTACCGGGAGAGGGGCTCGAACCCACACGGCCGTGAGGCCAGCGGATTTTAAGTCCGCCGCGTCTGCCAATTCCGCCATCCCGGCGCAGTCGATGTCGATCAATCTGACGATATCGAAGATGCGGCGTTTCGTGCCGATTGCTGGGTGATCGTTTGGATCGACTGGCCGTCGGTGATGACAGTGATGTCGCCATGTGTCGCAGTCAGCAACGGAGTTGCGCCGATCTGTTCGAGGACAACGAGGACTTCCTGATCAGGGTGGCCGAATGGATTGTCGCTGGCAGCGCTAATGATCGCCAGAGTTGGATTGACGGCGTCGAGGAAGAGCGTTGAGGTCGAGTAGCGGCTGCCTTGATGTGCGACTTTGAGCACATCAGCGCGCAGGTCGCAGGGGTCGTTTGAGCCTGGACATGGGGCGCGAGACAGGTTGAGTTCTTGTTCGACGTTGATGTCGCCCGTGAAGAGGAGTCGCGCGTCGCCGAAGCGGGCTCGAAGGACGATCGAGGTCGCGTTGGGGTCATCGAGTTCGCGCGCAGACAGTCCGGAGGTTGGCGGCCAGAGCATATCGAGGATGAGGTCGGTGTCGCCGCTGAACACGAGCTGTCGCCCAGGCTGAGCTGTCAACGTGTGGACATCGTGTTGGGCCAGCAGATCCATGACTTGTTGGCCTAGTTGGGTTTGGTCGGCGTACGGGCTGAGCAGCGCTTGAGAAGCGTCGTAGCGATCGAGGATCGCCCAGAGCGCTGAGGCGTGGTCGGACTGCGGATGCGTGATCACGATCAGATCGAGTCGTCGGGTTTCGGTGGGCAGGTGTCGTCGCAGTGCGGCGAGCGCGGCATCGGCTTGGGCGCCGGTGTCGATCAAGATGGTGTGATCGTTTGGCGTGATGATCAGCGCTGCGTCGCCGTGGCCAACGTTGAGGAAGTGGATGCGCAGGGTGTCTTCTGGTTCGGAGCAGGCCGAGAACCAGAGCGTGGCGCCGACTGCGCAGACTGCTCCAACTGCAAGCCCCTGGCGCAGGTGCAGTGACCGACCGG
This sequence comes from Dehalococcoidia bacterium, assembly GCA_965221705.1. Taxonomy (GTDB): domain Bacteria; phylum Chloroflexota; class Dehalococcoidia; order Bin125; family Bin125; genus Bin125. The sequence continues at coordinate 943,399 of OZ244908.1, read as the reverse complement.
CGGCTGGCTCAAGGCCGATGCGCCGCATGAGCGGTGTGAATCTCGCCAACGAGGCGTTAGTCGCTTGCGTCGCCTGAGTGGCCTGTCGACGCCAGCGGCGGACTCGCTCTCGATGCGGTTTCCAAGCGACGAGGAGCAAGGCGGCGTAGATGGTGATCAGATGTACATGTCTGAAGCCGGCAATTGGTTCGCCTCCGCCGGGCCAGGTCGCTGCGTTGGTCGCGACGAGTTCCAGCCAACGCAGCGGCAACCAAGCGAGAGCCCAGCTGAGCCCCTCGGCGAGTGGAGCGGAGATAAGGCCGAGCACTGCCGATGCAGCCGAGCCGAGGAACATCCAGGCGAAAAGCGGCGTGACGATGATGTTGGCGAACACGCCGATCAGGGCGGCTCGTTCGAAGTGGAGCACGATCAACGGCATGGTCGCTAAGGCTGCGACGACGGTGAGGAGCGCGGCGTCACGGGCGGCGCCGACGGGACCGTCTTCACCGCTGAGGAACGTGTTGGCTCGCGAGGGAGTCAGGAGCACGATGCCGAGCGTGCCGGCGAGCGTGAGCTGGAATGAGAGATCGAGCAGGATGTGGGGCTCAAGCATCGTCATGAGCGCTGCGCTGAATCCGATGGCGTTGAGCGCCGATGCGCCGCGTCCGAGCAGATGCGTGAGCGCGAAGACGATGGCCATCCACATGGCTCGTTGGACGGGAGGATCAGGGCCGATCAATGCGCCGTAGGAGAGCGCGGCGAGGATGGCGAGCAGAGCGGCGGGTCGACGTCCGATTAGCCAGGCGCTGACGGCCATCACGATCGTCGTGAGCAGGGTGAGGTTGCTGCCCGAGATGACGATCAGGTGCGAGAGCGACGTGTCGTTGAGTTGTTGTCTGAGCTGCGGGTCGATGGCGTCGCGTCGACCGGTGATCATGCCCTGGGCGATGCCGGATAGCGGCGGCGGCAGTGCGTCGCGCAGACTCTGATTGAGCGCGATCCGGGCGTCGTGCGCGAGCGTGCGCCAGGCGCTCAGCTGGTCTGTCGCGAGCACTTCGATACTGCGCGCTTGGACGCGTCCGGTGGCCGCGACTCCGCGCTGATCGAGCCACTGCAGATACTCCGTCTCGGAGGCGGCGGTTGGCGTCAGGGAGACGTCGACGGCAATGCGATCGCCATAGGCGACCTGGGCTTCGCTAGGTGCGTGAATTTGGACACGCGCATCGACGGCGTAGCGTTCAGCGCCAAGTTCGATCTGGGTGGCGACTAGCAGGAATCGCAGGTCGACGTTGCGGCGTTGCGGCTCATCGATTACGACGCCGGTGAGTCGAACGGCCTGCCCGGCCAGGTCGGTGGTCGCGAGGCCTGCGTCAGGCGGCATCGCGGAGTCGGCGCGCCAGAATCCGACGATGAGCATAATCGGCGCGCAAAGCAACAGGGCGAAGTTGACTCGGTCGCGGGTGGTCGGCGCGACAGCGGCAGCTATGTGGGCGGCCGAAGCGAGCGCAAGCGTCGTGGAGAACGTCGCGGTGAGCGCGACTATCCAGGGGTCGGCGTCGGTGATCGCCAATGAGACGCCCGCGAGCAGGGCCAGAGACCAGTGCATCAGCGGCGGCTGGTAGGGAAGTCGCGTGGTGCGACCTCGCCACTGTCGACGCTGGAGCGCGCTACTCGAGCGTTGCATAGACCGTGGCGAGGTCTCTAATGGCCAGCAACTCAGTGACGCTGAGCACGTCGCGCTTAACGAGGTCGGCCATAGAGTCGAACGGCTCTTGCTGGCGGAGCCTGATAATCGACGCGGCGCGAGTCGGTCCGACGCCGGGCAGAGTGGAGAGCTCAGCGTTCGTGGCTCGGTTGATGTCGATCAGTCTGACGTGTGTCGTCGTCGGCGGTTGAGCCATCTGAACGGATGGCTCAGGGGCCGCGTCGGAGTGCGTAATGGCGTACGCGATCAAACCAGAAATGGCGAAGCACACGGCGACCGGGGTCAACCAGTGAGGCGACGGGCGCAGGTGTTGGACGATGCGGTGTTTGAGACCGTTGTCCGACGGCGAGTCTCGCCTGGGCGGACGGATCTCTGACCAGAACGGCATCTCATCCTCAAGGAATGCGGGGTCTCGTTTCTGACGCTGGGAAAAACGCTAGGGCATGGTCAGCCCATGGGGCCTCTGCGGGCGGTTCGGCGGATAGAGTGAAGCTAGAGAGGCGGACAACGCATGGCACGCTCGGTGTTGAAGGTGGGCGACCTGTCGGTGACGGAGATCGGCGAGGTGTTGGACCGGGCGCAGGAGGCGAAGCGGGCGGGTCGACATGAGCGATCTGAGATGGCCGGGCTGACGGCGCTGTTGATCTTCCAGAAGCCGTCGCTGCGTACGCGGGTGTCGTTTGAGTTGGCGGTGACGAATCTCGGCGGCCGCGCGCTGTACTTGTCTCCGCCCGAGGTGGGTATGGGTGAGCGCGAAACGCCCGAGGACGTTGGCGGCGTCGCCGGACGCTACTGCGACCTGATCATTTGCCGCACGTTCGATCAATCATTGCTTGAACGATTGGCGAGCGCATCACAAGTGCCGGTCGTTAACGCCCTGAGCGACTGGGAGCATCCGTGTCAGGCGCTGGCGGACTTGTTGACGATTCGCGAACACGGCGGCGCTGGCGGACGCGTGTTGGCGTATGTGGGAGACGGCAACAATGTGGCGCGTTCGCTCGCGATCGCCGCTGCGGGCGAAGGCATGCATGTGCGCGTATCGTCGCCGTCTGGATATGAGTTGGACGAGCCGAGCGTCGCTGCGGCTCGACAGCGCGCCAAGGATTCGGGAGGCTCGGTGTCGCTGGTAGCCAGCCCGGTTGAGGCGGTCGAGGGCGCTGACGTGGTGTACACCGACACCTGGACATCGATGGGTCAGGAACTGGAGGCGAAGCGTCGACTGGAGGCGTTTGCGGGCTACCAGGTTGATGCGTCGCTGCTCGCGCGGGCTGCGCCGGATGGCATTGTGATGCATTGTCTGCCGGCTCATCGCGGCGAGGAGATCACCGATGAAGTGCTCGACGGCCCGCAGTCGGTGGTGCTGGATCAGGCGGAGAATCGCTTGCATGCGCAGCAGGCGTTGTTGGCCTGGCTCTTCTCGTAGTCCACGCTCATTGGCTGGTCGATTCACGTAGCATTGCGAGAATTGATCTCACGGGCGGCTTCAGGATTCAGAGGCGGATGTCGTGGACGCGCTGATCAACGACATTGAGGCGGTGTTCGGCGGATTCAGCTGGATCAACGCGCTCGAAGTAACCGCCATAGCCGTGGTCTTGTATGCGGGTCTGCGGCTGCTGCGCGGGACGACCGCGATGTCGGTGATTCGGGGCATGGTGCTGGTAGTGCTGGCGATCTCGGTGATGGGCCGAGCGGTCGATTCGGTCGTCCTGGACTGGATCGTTGATAACGCGTTGGCGGTGTTGTTGATCGTGGTGTTGTTGGTGTTTCAGCCCGAGTTTCGGCGGGCGTTTGAGCATGTCGGACGGGCTGGCGGGCTGAAGCGCTGGGGCGGACGCGGTCAGCCGTATCGCGGCATGGCGCCGATGATTGCCACGGTGGCGCAACGACTGGCGCAACGAGGCGTCGGAGGACTGTTCGTGTGGGAGCGCGATACCGGATTGGAAGAGCTGGCCGAGGCGGGCGTGCGGCTGAACGCGGAGCCGACGGTTGACTTGTTGGAGAGCATCTTTTGGCCTGGATCGCCGTTGCACGACGGCGCCGTGTTGCTGCGTCCATCGGAGGTCGTCGCTGCCGCCGTGATCGTGCCGACTCCGTCTGGCGACTTCGCAACGCGCGGGTCAAACGGAGACGGGTATTCGGGACATTTGGGCACCAGGCATCGCGCGGCGCTGACGATATCGGAGGAGACCGATGCGATTGCGGTGGTGATATCCGAGGAAACCGGAACGATCTCACTGGCGGTCGCGGGACTGTTGACGGGTCCCTTGTCGCCGGCCGAACTGGAGGCGGAGTTGGAGCGGCACGTGCGGGCGCGGCGATGGGGCGATCGGATCGGCGTGCGGCTGTTGGATCGTGTCTCGGGGAGGCAACCAAACACGCCGACGACGGCCGGCGGTGACGCGACGGGACCATAGGTGCGACGGGCGTTTCAGGAAGCGACGCTGTTGATTACGGTGGTCGTTCTGGCCCTCGTGGTGTGGTTCGTGATCGCTGACGCGGAGAATCGCGAGATTGAAGCTCGCCTCGGGTTCAGTTTGCCGGTCGAGGTGGAAGAACTGGGATCGCATCTGGCGGTGATCGACGAGCCGCTGCCGGTCACGGTGACGGTCGTCGGACGTGAGGCGGACGTGGAACTGGCGCGGCCGGAACAGTTCAAGGCGACGGTCTCGCTGCGCAATCGAGCGCCGGGCCGACACAGTCTGCCGGTTCGCGTGGAAGCTGTCGACGGGGATGTGCGAGTGCGGGCGGTACAACCTGAGACTGCGGTCGTGGTCGTGGAAGAGACGGTCGAGCGTGAAGCGGCCGTGATCGTGGAGCTGTCGAATCCGCCGCCGCTGGGATTCCGGGTTGGCCCGCCTGAGGTGGAGCCGGCCACGGCGATCGTCTCGGGCGTGGCGTCCGAAGTAGAGGCCGTGGACTCGGTCGTCGCGCGGCTCGATCTGGCGGGCGCCACGGTCGGCGTTGAGCGCGATGTGACGCTCGAAGCTCGAACCGCCGCCGGCGGCGGCGTGGGACAGGTCGTCATCAGTCCACGATTCGCGCGCGTGCGCGTACCTGTTGAGCAGGAGCTGTTCCGACGCGCCGCCTCGATCTTGCCTGATCTGGTCGGCGTGCCGGCGGAGGGTTATCGGGTCCGAGTAGTGCGCACGACGCCGGCGACCGTCGATGTGTTGGTATCGGTCGACGTGCTCGACGACGAGATCGAGGTTCGCACTGATCCGGTCGATCTGAGCGATCAAGACTCTAGCCTGGCGGTCCTGGTCGGCTTACGGCTTCCGGATGGAACGGCGCTGGCGGCTGACGCATCGGGCTCGACGCGGGTGCAGGTCGTGATCGAGCCGATCACAACCACGATCAAGCTACCGGTCGCGATCGAGTTGACGGGGCTGCGGGCGAACCAGACGATCGTTGAAGTGTCGCCAGTCACTGTCCAGGCGACGTTGCGCGGTCCGGTCGCCGTAATCTCTGAGTTAGAAGGACCGTTATCGCCAATCGTGATCGATCTGAGGTCGTACTCGAGCGGTCGCCAGGTTGTTGATTTGACTTGGATGCCGCCGGAGGGCGTCGAGCTGGTTGAGCTGTCGCCGGATTGGGCGTCCGTGACGTTGGCCGCGACACAGACCGCCGCTCCTGAGCAGAGTGGGTCAGAGGCGGCGATTGACGAGGAGAGCGTGGGCGACGAGGAGAGTGAGGTGCGGGATGGCGAGTGATCAACGGGGCGTCGAGACGCCGACAGCAGATGTGCGCGCGATTCCTGGCAACGCGTTGCCGACGATCGCGATTGTCGGACGGCCGAATGTGGGCAAGTCAACCCTGTTCAACCGACTCGTGCGGCGTCGACAGGCGATTGTGCGCGGCGAACCGGGCACAACGAGAGATCGTAACTACGCGACGACTGAATGGCGCGGTCGACACTTCTCGGTGATCGATACGGGCGGATTGCTCGGCGAACAGCTGAGCGGGCCGTTCGCCGACTCGGTGGCGGACCAGGTCGAGCGCGCGATGGCGGAGGCTGACGCGATTGTATTGGTCGTCGACGTGCAGTCGGGGCCGTTGCCTGCCGATGAGGATGTCGCCGCGCTCTTACGCGAGGCGAATCAACCGGTCACGGTGTGCGCCAACAAGGCCGACAACGACTCGTTGGCGACGCAGGCGTCGGCGTTCTATGGACTGGGCCTGGGCGATCCGCTCGCGATTTCGGCGCATCATGGTCGCTGGATCGACGACTTGCTGGATCGCGTCACGGCTGACCTTGCCGTTGCGGAGCCCGTTGCAGCTGATGATGTGGCCTGTCGCCTGGCGATCGTCGGTCGACCGAACGTGGGCAAGTCGTCGCTGGTCAATGCGCTGCTGCGGGATGAGCGGATGATCGTCTCCGAGACGCCGGGCACGACTCGCGACGCGGTCGATACGTTGCTCAGCTTCAATGGTCAGCGGGTGTCGCTGGTCGATACGGCCGGTATTCGCCGACGAGGTCGGGTGTCGCCGGGAATCGAACGCGCCTCGGTACGTCGAGCCGGCGCTGCGGTGCGGCGGGCGGACGTGTCGGCGGTGGTGATCGACGCGCATGAGGGCGTGACGTCGCAGGATCTGCATGTCCTGGGCATGGCGATGGATGACGGCGCGGGAATCGTGATCGTGATGAACAAGTCTGACCTCGTCGACGCAGAGGACGGTCTGCGCGACAGTCGCGAACGGCAGTTGGCTGGACGGGCGCGATTCGTCAGCTGGGCGCCGATTGTGTGGGTCTCTGCATTGACCGGCGACGCGGTAGACAGCGTGGTCGCGGCGGCGTTGCATGTGGCTGAGGCGCGCCGACAGCTCGTGCCGACGCCGCGGCTGAATGCGATGTTGCGCCAGGCTCAAGTCGAGCGGCCGCCTGCGTCGTATCGCGGAAAGCGGATTCGGTTCTTCTACGGAGTCCAGACCGGCGTCGCGCCGCCGACCTTCACGTTCTTCGTCAACTATCCCGACGCGGTGCACTTTTCGTATGAGCGGTATCTGATGGGACGGATTCGTCGGTCGTTCGGCTTCGACGGTACGCCGCTAGCCTGCGTCCTGCGCGGTCGAGAGCCGTCGCACTCCGACGATGGAGGAAGCCGGCGTGGTTGAGGCCTGGGTCGTTGGCGCCGTGATCGGTTACCTGTTGGGCTCGATTCCGACGGGACTGTGGATTGGTCGTTGGCGCGGAGGCGGCGACATTCGCGCGTCGGGTAGCGGCCGCACAGGCGCCACCAACACATTCCGGACGCTGGGACTGCGCTGGTCAATCACAGTACTGGCGCTCGACGCGGTCAAGGGCGCGGCGCCGGTGCTGATCGTGATGGCGGTCTGGAAGAGTCCGACTGCGGAGGTCGTGGCGGCGCTCGCGGCGATGATCGGTCACCAGTATCCGCTCTACGCCGGCTTCCGCGGTGGGCGCGGCGCGGCGACGGCGCTCGGCGGGATGCTCGCGATCATGCCGGTCGGCGTGGGCTTCGCACTGTTCGCCGGGATTCCGATTCTGCTGTCGATTCGCGTGATGTCGCTCGCCACGCTGGTCGGGGCGACGGCTGCGGCGCTCGGGGTCTCGCTGTTGTTCGCCTTTGGCCAGGCGCCTGACGCGTACATCGGATTCGCCGTCGGCGCATGGACTCTGGTTTGGGTTGGGCACCGAGACAACATCGAGCGCATTGTTGCGGGAACCGAGCGAGTGCTCGCGTTCGGGGGGTCTCGCTCGTGAAGGTGGTCGTCGTTGGGGCGACCTCATGGGGCTGCACGCTGGGCGCCTGCGTTGTGCGGGCCGGGCACGACGCCATCGTGCTTTGTCGAACAGAGGCCGAGGCCGCAGAGCTGTCTGAGTCGCGTCAGCTTCGTCGACTATTGCCAGGATTGTCACTGCCGGAGTCGTTGTCGTTTGCGGCCTCACTCGACGGTCCGCCGCCGCAAGTAGTGATCTGGGCGACGCCCGCGCAGCGTCTGCGCGACAACCTGCGCGGGTTGCTGCCGACGCTCACGCCGGGCGACACGCTGCATGTCTCGGCGGCCAAGGGTCTTGAGCGCGGATCGCATCTGCGCATGACCGAGGTGCTGACGCAGGAGCTGCATCTGGCAGAGCGAACGGCGCGGGTCGGCGCGATCTCAGGGCCGAACATCGCCAGCGAGGTGTTGCGCGGCCTCCCGGCGACCACGGTGGTCGCGGCGGAGCGCGAGTCGGATCGGACGCGTCTGCAAGAGGCGCTCAACTCCGCCTCGTTCCGTGTCTACACCAACTCGGATGTCGTCGGCGTCGAGCTTGGCGGAGCGTTGAAGAATGTGATCGCGATCGCGGCTGGCGTTGCCGTCGGGCTGCAAGTTGGCGACAACGCTCGCGCGGCGTTGATCACGAGAGGACTGTCGGAGATCGCGCGCCTGGGCGTCGAGCTGGGAGCGTCGCCATCGACGTTCGCTGGTTTGGCGGGCATCGGAGACCTGTTGGCGACGACGAGCAGCCCGCGGTCTCGGAACCGCAGCCTCGGCGAGCAGATCGGCTCGGGCATGAGTCTGACAGAGGCCACGGCCGACAATCCACATGTCGTCGAGGGCGTCGAGACGGTGCAGGTTGCGCTTGAAGTGGCTGAGGCGTTGGACGTGCCGATGCCGATCTCTGAGGCTGTCGCTCAGGTGCTCTTCGAGGGCGTCGAACCGAGCGAGGCGATTCGCTCGCTGATGGAACGCGCGCCGACGGTGGAGGGCTGATGAGCGATCAGAACGAGCAGGTGACGACTCACCCTGACGCGTCCGATCCGATCGATGGATTGCATCGAGTGATTGTCGCAATCTCGGCAGGACAGGTTGAGTTAGATCCGGAGGATCTACACGCCGTCTCGCGGTTGTCGAGCGGCGCGATTGACGTCGCGCGCGCGAGACTGAGCGAGCTGGAAGCTGCGGCTCGGTTCGCCTTGCTCGAGCGGTTGCAGCAGTTGGGATCAGAGTTTGGCGGCTACGACTTCACTGTCGTGTACGGAGCGATGGCAACCGATGAGGACGCGTCAGTGCGGACGCTTGCCGTGTCCGGGTTGGGCGCGTGTGAAACGCCGGGCGCGACGGCTACGTTGTTGATGGTGGCTAACTCGGCAGAGGAAGAGAACGACGTGCGTCGCGAGGCGGTGGCGGCGTTGGGCGAGGTGATGCTGCGCGTCGAGCTCGGCTGGGCATCAAGCGAAGCGGCGGGAGATGTCGCCGGCGCGTTGCGGGCGATCGCTGAGGACGTGCGCGAAGACGAGGAGTTGCGCGCCGCCGCGGTCTCAGGCGTCGGCGTCGTTTCCGAGAGCTGGGTAGCGGAGCTGATCGACGAGGCCTATCAGAGCGACGCGGCGGCCTTGCATCTGGGCGCGGTTGAGGCGATGGGTCGCAGCGCCGATGAGTCCTGGCTGCCGGTCTTGGAAGGTTCCCTCGTCGCTGAGGACGAAGACGAACGTCTTGCGGCCGTGCAGGCGATCGGCGAGATTGGCTCGGAGGAGGGCGCGCCGTTGTTGTTGGAGCTGTTTGACGACCCATCGGCAACCGAGGAGTTGATACGCGGCGCAGTGGCGGCGCTGGGCGAGATCGGCAGCGAAGAAGCGGTTGAGGAACTGCAGCAATTGCGTACGCATCCCGACCCGACAGTGCGCGCGTCGGCGCAGTCGGCGATTGAATCGGCGACATATCTCGATGACTTCGATGACTTGGGCTCAGGCGGCGCCTTGGAGTGGCATCGCGACTAAGTGTCGTGGGCGGCTGCGAGTTTGCGTGTCACGAGACGGAGAATTCGCGCGCCTCTTGTAGAGGCGTGCCTATCGGGATGCTCTGATAGATTGAGATCGCTGATGACTCTGAGTGAGGAGTTGGGGAGTGTCGAGCAGCAGTCGAGCTGGACGAGCGAGTAACGGCCGTCGCACAGCGAACTCGCCGAAGTCGATTCGCAAGGGTATCGCCGTGAGCGCCGGCGGCGTGGTCTGGCGCGAACGTTCCGAACCGGGTGAGGTTGAAGTAGTGCTCGTGCAAACGCCCGCGCGTCGCTGGTCGCTGCCCAAGGGGACGCCGGAGAATGGGGAGAAACTGGACGAGACCGCGCTGCGCGAAGTGTCGGAGGAGACCGGGCTTGAGGTCGAGCTGGACGAGAAGATTGGCGTTATGCGCTACTCATTCGGCGGGGCCGAGGCGCGGATCGACAAGGCCGTTCACTTCTGGTTGATGCAGCCGACTGGGGGATCGTTCGAGGATCACGACGATGAGCACATCGACGTGCGCTGGGTGGGCTTGGGCGAGGCGATGAGGATGGTCAGCTATCGCAACACGGCGTCCCTGTTGGAGGACGCCGCGGCGCTGCTTGATCAGCGCGTGGGTCCGGCGCAGGTCTGAGCGAGGCTCTAGCCTACGCTCGGCGGCTGGCGAATCGGCCAGATTCGAGGGAGCGTCGTGGTCACTACGCCGTCCGATGTGATCGCCGAGGGCCGCCTGGTGCTGCTGCGCCGCAAACGCCTCGATGATGCGCGACTGGACTGGATCTGGCGGACGGATGGCGAGCTGGCGGAGTTGGACGCCTCGCCGGTCAGTCCGCTGACATACGAGCAATATCGCAATCAGTACGCATGGCAGCTGCGCTCGACTCCGGTGTATCGCTCAACGTTCGCGGTTGAGACGCTCGATGACCCACGGCACATTGGCAACGTCATGTACTACAACACCGACTTTCAGCGTCGAGAGACTGAGTTGGGCATTTTGATCGGCGATCGCACCTGCTGGAACGGCGGCTACGGTCGCGACGCGGTGGGGTTGTTGTTGGACCACATCTTCACCAACACGGTGCTGACGCGGGTGTATCTGCACACGCTGGACTGGAATGTGCGCGCGCAGCGGGCGTTTGCGGCGGCCGGGTTCAAGGACTGCGGTCGAGTCCGTCGCGGGCCATACCGCTTCCACCAGATGCAGGTCTTGCGCGAATGGTTGTGGGATCGGGAGTATCAGCGTCGGAGCGCGGCGCATTGATTGATCGGTAACGACGGCGGGTCAATCGACTGATCCTCAGACAAGCGAAACGCCGCGTCCTGAGACGCGGCGTTTCGACTGTCGCGACGTGAGTCGCCCAAGCAAGCCTGTGGCTAGCCTCGGCTGGGAAGCACGACGACGCCGGTGCCCGGTGTGCTGACGGAGCCGTCGGCGCGGACCCCCTCGATGCTGAGCTCGACGATGTTGCGCTCGCCCTCGGAGTACTTGCGCGTCACGGTGCCGCGCAGGGTGAACTTCTGCTCTTGGGCGGACTCTCGACCCTGCGCGGCCGGGTCCATGCCGCGGTACGAGCACTGCACTCGCTTGACCTGTCCTTCGGGACCGGCGAAGCGCCAGAGCAGCTCGCCGAGGAAGGCGTGCTTGAGCGCGCCGTGGACGATGATGTCATCGAGCCCGGTGTCCTGCGCGTAGCTTGTGTCGTAGTGGATCTGGTAGAAGTCGCCGGAGCCGGCGGCCCAGTAGACGAGCTGCTGGCTGGTCGGATTCTTCTCGAGCTCGGGGATGCTGTCGCCTTCTTCGATGTCTTCGAAGTAGATCTGGTCGGGTACTGCAGCGGTCATCGATGCGCTCCTTTGGTCTTGCGTGAGATTCTAGCGTGTGCCGCGGATCGGTCTGAGGCGGGGGAGACTAGCCGCCGGCCTGAGGGTAGGAGATCCCCGTGCCGCGAGAGATCGCGACGACGCGGCCGTCCTGGTTGGTGTAGGTGGTTTCGGAGACGGCGATCAGCATGGGCACGCCGAGGGCCCCGCTCCAACGCTCCTGCAGTGAGGCGAGCGCGGTGGCTGAGGTCAGCGTGTCGCCGGCGCAGATCTGCTCGCCGGTGTATTCGATGTCGGTACCGCCGTTGAGCACGAGCGGGTAAGGCGAGCGGAAGCCCTGGCCGCGTCGACCGCCAAAGGTAGGGTCGGACTCGGCGGGGTTGAAAATCGGCGTGCCGAGGTATCCGGGAGGCGCGGGCAGGCTGCGGTAGCCGCGCTCGCGGGCGACGTCTTCGTCATAGAAGACGGGGTCGACATAACCGACAGCGCGGGCAAACATGCGCACGCTGGTGGTGGTCAGCTCGCCGATCGTCTCTTCACCCTTGACGCCGATCATGGCGCGCATGTCGTCGGTGACGACCGACTCAAACTTCTCGTCTGCCATCAGGCTCCTCCCTTGTCAGGTCTGGTCAGCGACGATTCGCGCCGCTGGTGCGGAAGCTGTCGCGGAACGATACGCAGTTTAGCTGCCGGCGGCGCTGGCCACGATGCGGAACTTCGGCGGTCGAGAGGGAACGGCGAACTCTTCGCCGGTCTCCATGTCGACGGCGCAGAAGTTGCCGCCTTTGAGTTCGCGCACCAGGTCTTGCCAGGTTTCAATCGAGTCGGTCTCGAACCAGGTGGCGACCTTGCCGATGTCGTGCACGGCGTGCGAGTCGGTACCGGCGGTGCCGTTCATGTCGGAGCGGGCGGCGAGGTCGGCTGAGAAGCGGTTCTCGCGCTCCTTGCCTCGCCCGTTGAGAATCTCGAGCGCGACCACATGCTCCATGGCGCTATTCGAGAGCGCGCGTTCGACGGCGATATCCCAATCGTCCTGATTGTCCTTCCAGGCGATCTGGCGTCGATAGGGGTGCGCGAGTACCAGCGCGCCGCCACGCTCGTTGACGTGTTCGGCGAGCCGTTCGACTCGGTGCATGCCGAAGACGTACTTTTCCATGCCCCAGGCGAGGATGTGGCCGGGGTCGGTTGAGACTTCGCAGCCGGGAATGATCGTGAGACCAACTTCTTCGGAGATCTGCTGGACCTCATCGTGCGGCCAGAGCGCGTCGTGTTCGGTGAAGCAGATCGCGTCGAGTCCGGCCGCCTTGGCGCGGACGGCGAGATCTTTGGGATCGAGCACGGAATCGTGGGAGCGCGGCCAGGTGTGGTTGTGGAGGTCAATCAGCATGTGGGCAACTTACCAGTGCTGAGCAGCGCGAGCTGAAACAACGCGCGATATCGCCGATCATGCTACCACCAGTGTCGGGGCGCTGATTGACGAAGCCGCAGCGGCGCTGGGCCGAGCATGGCGTTTGAGCGAGTTGGAGCTGGTGCATATACTCCCTCACAGCGCCCGCCGACACTGGCAGGCGTTTGAGCAGAAGCGGGGCGGGTCGCGATGGACAATGTCCTGGAGCAATATGGACATCTGGGCATCCTGTTGCTCTTCGCCGCTGTGTTCCCGTCGATTCCGCTCGTCGCCTCGTGGGTGATGTTCAAGTTTGGTCTGCGGCCAAAGCTGCCCAACGCGGTCAAGTCGGACACCTATGAGTGCGGCGTCGAGACCGAGGGTCCGACTTGGGTGCAGTTCAACTTTCGCTACTACCTGGTGGCGCTGATCTTCGTGCTCTTCGATGTCGAGGTGATTTTCCTCTTCCCGCTGGCCGTGGCGCTGGATTCGGTGCTGGTGACCGGGCTCGTCGGCGCGCTGATCTTCATCGCCGTGCTCTTCCTAGGGCTGGTGTACGAGTGGCGGCGCCAAGCACTGGAGTGGCGCTAACGTGACTGCCCAACTGGATGCTGTGGCTGCGTTGGAAATCGTCGAGCGGGCGGCGCCGGGCGCGTCGTGTGTTGATGACGGCGCGCTCTATCTGGAACCGGAGCGAATCGTCGATGCGTTGCGCGTGTTGCGTGACGACGCGTCGAGCGATCTGGTGTTCCTTTGCAATCTGACCGCCGTCGACCGAGAGCAGCACTTTGAGGTCGTGTATCACCTGCAATCGCTGGATCTGAATCACATCTTGGCCGTGAAGGCGCGGTTGAATGATCGAGAGGATCCGTCGTTGCCGTCGTTGACGGAGCTGTATCACGGAGCGCATCTGCAGGAGCGCGAGGTCTATGACCTGTTCGGGATTCGCTTTGAGGGCCATCCTGATCTTCGCCGTATGTTCCTCTGGGATGGATTCCCCGGCTATCCGCTGCGCAAGGACTTCCTGCAGATGCCTGGTCAGGTGCGCGCGGGACTGCCGGGCTTTCCGCACGAGGGCGAAGAGAACGCCTGGCCGGTGCCGGGCAGCGTCCCGCAGCGGCCGATGCATCCGAACGACCCGTCGCTGCCGCGCGATGTCACGGTCGCGGAAGAGGGCGAGGCGTCGTCATGACGACTGCTGACGACACGCGGCTGGCGATGCAGGGCACGATTGAGGCGTTGACGTCGGGCGACGGTTCTGAGCCGGTCGTGGTCAATCTGGGGCCGCAGCATCCGTCGACGCACGGGGTCTTCCGCCTCAAGGTGACGCTCGACGGAGAGATCGTGCAGGACGCTGAGATGCGAATCGGCTACCTGCATCGATCGATGGAAAAGCTGGCCGAGGAGCGGACGTACACGCAGAACATTCCCTTCACGGACCGAATTGACTATCTGGCGGCGATGTCAAACAACCTGGCCTACTGTCTGGCGGCTGAGGAGTTGTTGGGCGTCGAGGTTCCGCCGCGGGCTGACGCGATCCGCGTGATGTTCGCCGAGCTGCAGCGGATCGCCTCGCACGCGATGGCGAACGGCACCTTCATCAACGACTGCGGCGCCTGGCATACGCCGCTGTTCCATATGTTCCGCGACCGCGAGCGGGTGCTCGACATGTTCGAAATGACCTGCGGCGCGCGGTTGACGACCAACTACATGCGCATCGGCGGGGTCGCGTTTGACCTGCCAGATGAGCTGCTGCCGACGCTGGAGGCGTTTCTGGAAGACATGCCCGAGCGGATCGCCGACTATGAGGCGCTGCTGCTCGAGAATGAGATTCTGCACGCTCGCGCTCGCGGCGTCGGCGTGATTTCGCCCGAGATGGCGATCAACTCGTCGCTTTCCGGGCCGGTGTTGCGAGCCACGGGGGTTCCCTGGGACCTGCGGAAGGCCAATCCATACTGCGGCTACGAGACGTACGACTTCGACGTACCGGTGGGAGAACAGGGCGATTGTTTCGATCGCTTCCTCGTGCGCATGGCCGAGGTCAAGCAGAGTTTGCAGATTCTGCGTCAGGTGGTCGACCGCCTGCCCGATGGCCCCTGGCTGGCCGACGTGCCGCTGCACGCGCGTCCCGAGCCGGGTGAATCGTACGCGCGGGTCGAGTCGCCGCGCGGCGAGCTCGGCTTCTATCTGGTGTCAGACGGCGGGCCGTCGCCGTACCGCTTCCATTGTCGACCGCCCTCGTTGATCAACCTCTCGGCGCTGAAGGAAATGTCAGTGGGCGGTACGCTGGCCGACGCGATCGTGACGTTGGGTTCGATTGACATCGTGGTGGGGGAGATCGATCGATGAGCGAACTCGTCGGCATCTCCAGCGTGCTGGGCGCGTGGTACGACTTCCGCGACCTGAACAATCTGCAGCGATTGATCACTGAGTGGATTGCCGATTGGGGTCCAGACTGGCTGGCCTCGATTGTCACGGGCGTGCTTGGCGCGCTCGGGATTCTGATGGTGATTGGTCCGACCTTGCTGGTGCTGATCTGGGTCGAGCGCAAGGTGATTGCGCGCTTCCAGCAGCGCTACGGGCCGAATCGGGTCGGTCCCAAGGGCCTGCTGCAGCCGGTCGCCGACGCGGTCAAGCTGATTCTAAAGGAGCAGCTCGCTCCGCGCGCGGCGGACAAGCTGATCTTCTTCCTGCCGCCGGTGCTGATCTTCGTGCCCGGCATTCTGATCTGGGGCGTGCTGCCGTTCGGCCCGCGGATGTCGGTCGCCGACCTGAACGTGGGCGTTCTCTTCCTGCTCGCCGTGTCGGGTACGGCGGTGCTGGTGATTTTCATGGCCGGCTGGTCGTCGAACAATAAGTACGCGCTGTTCGGCGCGATGCGCGCGGTGGCGATGTCGATCTCGTATGAGGTGCCGATGGTGCTGGCGTTGCTGACGCTGGTCGTGTTCTCGGGCACGATGTCGGTCAACGGCATCGTCGAGTGGCAACAGCAGGAGGATGTGATCTTCATCCTGCTCTTCCCACTCTCGGCGATCGCATTCTTCTTCGCCGCTTCGGCCGAGCTTAACCGCACGCCGGCCGACATCTCAGAGGCGGAATCGGAGATCGTGGCCGGCTATCACACCGAGTATTCAGGGATGCGCTTCGGTCTGTTCTACGCGGTCGAGCTGGGCAACACGCTGGTCGTGTCCGCCTTTATCGCGACGTTTTTCCTCGGCGGTTGGTGGCTCTGGGGACTCGATCAGTGGGTGCCGAGCTGGGTCATCCTGCTGGCCAAGACGGGCGCGGTGTACTTCCTCTTGATCTGGACGCGCGGGACGTTGCCGCGTTTGCGAGTGGACCAGCTAATGGGCTTCTGCTGGAAGGCGCTCGTGCCGGCGACACTGCTGTTTGTGGTCGTCGCTTTCGTTGAGCGCACGCTGATTCTCTCCGAGGGTTGGGACACCACGATCGCGCTGCCGATCATGGCCGTGTTCAACATTGCGCTGTCGCTGGGGGCGATCATGCTCTTCGCCCGAGTGTCGCGGCCGGCGCCGCTGCGTCGAGCCGCGCGGATTCGCATGGCTGGCCCGCAGATCGGCGGTCTCAGAGCTGCCCGCCAGGTCGCTTCGCGCACTGAGGAACCGCAGTTCCAGGTGGGCGGTGACTGATCATGAGTGATTTCGGTTTCCACCTGGCGTTCTGGTCGTTGGCGGCGATGACGATCGGCGGCGCCTCGATGATCATGATCAGCCGCAATCTGATTCATGCGGTGATCTGGTTGGTGCTGTCAATGTTGGGTGTGGCGGGGTTGTATCTGACGCTGTCGGCCGACTTCATCGCCGTGGTACAGGTCCTGATCTATGTCGGAGCGATATCGGTGTTGATGTTGTTCGCGATCATGCTGACGCCGCGCGCAGAGCGCGATAACTCGCAGACGAGCGTGACAGCCCCAGCGGCAATTGTGGTGCTGTTGATCATGATCGCGACGCTCTGGGTGGCGGTCGACACGGACTGGGGCGCGGTGCGCGAGGCGGCGCTGACCGATCAGGCTCGTCTGATCGGTGAGAGTCTGATCAAGCATTACATCCTGCCCTTTGAGATTGGCGCAGCGCTGCTGACCGCCGCATTGGTGGGGGCGATTGCGTTGGCGCGTCAGGATGACGAGGACGCCGCAGTGCATGCAGCATCGTTGCAGGCCGAGCTTGAGGGCGAGACCTCGATTGACCCGGTCGACGTGGTCGACCCGCCGATCGCCGCTGACCAACCGGACGGCGGTGTCGGCTCATGACGATTGGTCTCGAACACTACCTGGCGCTGGGTGCGATCCTGTTCTGCATCGGGTTCTTCATCGCGCTGTCGAAGAAGAACGCGGTCGGAGTATTGATCGGCGTTGAGCTGATGCTCAACGCGGTCAATTTGACTCTGGTTGCGTTCTCCCGCTTTGGTTCCGCCGAGGTGGCGCTCTCGACGCAGGTGTTTGTGGTCTTCATCATCGCCGTTGCTGCGGCGGAGGTAGCGGTGGGGTTGGCCTTGGCGCTGGTCGTGTACCGCAACCGTCA
Organism: Dehalococcoidia bacterium; assembly: GCA_965221705.1. Taxonomy (GTDB): domain Bacteria; phylum Chloroflexota; class Dehalococcoidia; order Bin125; family Bin125; genus Bin125. The sequence continues at coordinate 926,239 of OZ244908.1, read as the reverse complement.
GACGATCTCGGTCGACCGCACGACCTTGTTGAAGGGTTGAGCAGGGCATGTGGGCGCCACTGATGACCGCGCCGAATCGCTACGTGGCCGAAACGCTGCGCGAGCTGTTGTTCGCCGAGGGCGTGTCGGTGCGCTTCGTAGTTGAGCCTGATCGAGCCTCGGAAGGCGATCTGGCGCCGGTGATGCTCTACGTGCCTGACTCGAAGACGCACGTGGCGCGAGAGATACTGGGGAAGGTGTAAGGGCGTGCCCGAGACCATCTTCTGGGTGATCCTCTTCCTGCCGCTGACGGCGTTTGCGTTGGCCGGCGTCTCGGCGTTGAATCAGAATCTGCAGCGCCAGATTCCCGAGTGGAATCCGAGCTATCCGAGCTCGCTGAAGCCGATCGCGGACCTCTTCTGCGGACCGCGACTGGCGTCGACGCCTCTGATCATTGCGCTCGCCGCCGCATTCGTGTTGGCGTTGATCAATCTGGTCGACACGATCGGTCTACGCGGCCTGCCGCTCGACATCGGCACCCATTTGCTGTTCAGCGCCGGCGACCTGCAGGTCAATCTCGGCGTGCGCATCGATGGACTGACCTCGGTGATGTTGGTCGTCGTGACGGGCGTCTCATTGCTCGTGCAGGTCTACTCGACGGGCTACATGGACGGCGATCACGGATATCGACGCTACTTCGCCTTCATGGCGCTGTTCACGACCTCGATGCTGGGCTTGGTACTGGCCGACAACCTGCTCATGTTGTTCGCGTTTTGGGAGCTCGTCGGTCTGACGTCGTATCTGCTGATTGGCTTCTGGTTCCATCGACCGGCGGCGGCCGCGGCGGCAAAGAAGGCGTTCCTCGTCACCCGACTGGGAGACTTGGGCATGCTTGCGGCGATGATTCTGATCTACAGCCGCACCGGCACGTTGGACATCGCGGCGATCAACGCGCTCGCGGATCATGGCGCTGAGGCTGGCATGTTTGCGCTCAACGGCCTGATGATCGGCCAGACGGCGATGACGCTGTTCGGCTTGGGGCTGATCGCCGGCGCGGTTGGCAAATCGGCTCAGTTCCCGTTGCACATCTGGCTGCCCGACGCGATGGAGGGTCCGACGCCGGTCTCGGCCCTGGTGCACTCGGCGACGATGGTCGCGGCGGGCGTGTACTTGTTGGCGCGGTTCTTCCCAGTCATACACGCATCATCGACGGCGTCGGATCTGATCGCCTGGATCGGCGCCGGCACGGCGCTGGGGGCGGCGGTGTTGGCGTTAGTGCAGGTGGACATCAAACGCGTGCTGGCGTACTCGACGATTTCGCAGTTGGCCTACATGATGTTCGCGATCGGCGTCGGCGGGTATGCGGCGGCGGTGTTTCATCTGACGACGCACGCGTTCTTCAAGGCGCTGTTGTTCCTCGGCTCGGGATCGGTCAACCACGCGACGAACACGTTCGACATGCGCCGGATGGGCGGTCTGCGGCTGACGATGCCAATCACGTTCTTGACGTTCGTCGTCGGCACGTTGTCGCTTGCCGGGATCATTCCGTTGTCGGGATTCTGGTCGAAGGATGAGATTCTGATCGAGGCCTGGGGCAACAACAAAGGCGTGTTCGTTCTGGGTCTGTTGGCGGCTGGTCTGACGGCGGCCTATATGGTGCGCGCCGTGTACATGACGTTCTTCGGCGAGTATCGCGGCGGCGAGGAAGTTGCGCCTGGCGAGCATGGCAATGAGGATCCGTCGCATCCGCACGAATCTCCGCGCAGCATGACGGTTCCCTTGATCATCCTGAGCGTGATCGCCGCGATCGCGGGCTTGCTCACCGTCGGCGGCGAGATTCAAACGTGGGTGTATGGATCCTTGCCGACACCGAAGGAAGGCTCGTTCCACTGGAGCACCGGAATCTTCCTGGGATCGACCGCGCTGGCGCTGGTCTCAGCAGGCGCGGCGTTCGCCTTCGTTCACCATCGCGACCGTGTGCGCAGCTGGGGCATCGGCGGCGTCTGGCCGATCCCGGAAGCGCAGAAGTTCGCGACAGAGCTGTTCTATCTCGATGCGTTCGGCGAGCGGGTACTGGCGAGGCGGGTCTTCTACCGATGGATCGCCGGCGCATCGGCCTGGTTTGACGCCAACGTCGTTGACGGCGCGGTCAACCGCGTCTGGCGCGAGGGCCTGACGGTTTCTAGCACGGCTCGATTCGTGCAGAACGGTTGGGTGCAGGCGGGCACATTGTCAATCGGACTTGGCGGCGTGATCATTTGGGTCGCCGTCGTGTTGTTCTAGGAGCGGTCGATGGATCCGGGCTTCCCCGTGCTGTCCTTACTGATCTTCTTGCCGCTCCTCGGCGCGCTGTTGATCGCGTTGCTGCCCGGTAAGCACACGCCGACCGATTGGCTGGTCCAGAACACGCCTGGTAACGCGGTCGACTATCCCAAGTGGATCGCGCTGGGCATATCGGTCGGCGCGCTGATCATCGCGCTGGTGATGTTCATCCTCTTCGACCGATCAGTCTCGGGATTCCAATTCATCGATGAGTTTGACTGGATTTCGGCCGAGGCGGTCGGCTTCAACGTGAGCTACGCCTTTGGCGTCGACGGACTGTCGATGCCGCTGGTGTTCCTGACGGCGATTCTGACCGTGGTCGCCGTGCTGGTCTCGTGGCGGATCGACTTACGGACCAAGGAGTACTTCGCCTGGCTGCTCGTTCTGGAGACATCGGTGCTGGGTGTCTTCACGTCGCTCGACCTGATCTTCTTCTTCCTCTTCTGGGAGCTCGAGCTGCTGCCGATGTTCCTGCTGATTTCAATCTGGGGCAGCGGCAACCGCAACTACTCGGCGCTCAAGTTTGTGCTCTACACGGTGTTCGGTTCGGCGTTCATGCTGGTCGGATTCCTGGCGCTGGGCGTCGCCGCGGACACGTTTGACATCCGCGAGATTCGTCAGGATGCGCTCGCGGCGGCGTTCTTGCCCGCGCCGGCGATCTTCGCCTTCATTCTGATCGCGTTCGCAATCAAGCTGCCGGTCGTACCGCTTCATACGTGGCTGCCCGACGCGCACACTGACGCGCCCACGGCGGTGTCGGTGATGCTCGCGGGCGTGCTGCTGAAGATGGGCGGTTACGGGATTCTGCGACTGTTGTTCACGATGATGCCCGATGTCGGCGCGGACGCCGACCTGGCGCTCGCGATCATCGGCGCGGTATCGATCGTCTACGGGGCGATCGTCACGATTCGCCAGACTGACTTGAAGCGATTGATCGCGTACTCATCTGTGTCGCATATGGGATTCGTGTTGTTGGGAGTGTCGGCGCTTGGCGTGACTGGGATGAGCGGCGCGGCGATGCAGCTCGTCACACACGGCTTGATCACGGGCATGCTGTTCGTCATGGTCGGGCTGGTCTACGACCGCACGCATACCAGGCAGATCGCTGACATGCGCGGACTGATGCACTACACGCCGTTGCTCGGCATCGGAATGGTGTTCGCCGGTCTCGCCGGGCTCGGTTTGCCTGCCTTGGCGGGATTCGTCGCCGAGATCACGATCTTCCTCGGCGCGTTCGGCTCGCAGACAGCGGCCGTGTCGGTGTCGTTGCTCGGAGTGCTGCTTGCGGCCGCGTACATCCTCTGGGCGCTGCAGCGGACATTCTTCGGGCCGAAAGACGAGAAGTGGTCGCAGCTGTCTGACGCCAATCACTGGAGCGAGTACACGATCATTGGCGCGCTGATGGCGCTGATCGTGCTGTTGGGCGTGTATCCGTCGATCGTCATGGAGCTGCTCGAGATGGGCGTCGCGCCGATCGTCGAGCAGATTGAGACCGTCGCGTCGAGCGGGGCGGGAGGCGGCTGATGCTGAGCGACGTCAACCTGCTGGGGCCTGAACTTGTCCTGCTCGTGGTCGGCGGCTTTCTGCTGATCGCTGACCTGTTCCTCAAAGATCGCCGGATGCTGATGGGCATCACGGTGGCGGCGTTGATGGGATCAATCCTGTACTCGGCGATCCTGCTCACGGAAGGGCACGTCGGCGAGCAAGCGTTCAGCGGCGTCTTAGTTGTCGACAAGTTCGCGATCTTCTTCCAAATTCTGCTCGCGGCGGCGGCAATGGCTGCGGTGTTGGTCTCGACGGAGACGCTGCAGCGCACTCCCTCACGGCGCGGCGAGTATCTGGCGTTGATCCTCTTTTCGACGGCGGGCCTGCAGTTGTTGGCCGGCTCGCGTGACCTGATCATGGTGTTCATCGCGCTCGAGTTGACCTCGATCTCGCAGTACATCCTGGTTGGATTCCACAAGGACCGTTGGGGGTCCGAGGGCGGGCTCAAGTATCTGCTGACCGGCGCGGTGGCCTCGGCCGTGTTGCTCTACGGCATGGCGATTCTGGTTGGTTTGACGGGTTCTACCAACCTCTCCGAGATCGCCGCGTACATCGCCTGGCAGGGCGACGGCAAGGAAGAGGCGCTGATGCTGGCAGCGGTCTTCCTGATCGCGGGATTCGGCTTCAAAGCGGCGGTTGCGCCGTTCCAGATGTGGGCGCCAGACGCCTACACGGGCGCGCCGACGCCGATCGCCGCCTATCTGTCGGTGGCCTCGAAGGCGGCCGCGTTCGCAATTCTGATTCGCGTCTTCTTCGAGGCGTTGGGCGACGACCTGCTCGCCGAGCACTGGAAGACGATTTTCGCCGCGCTGGCCACGATCTCGATGTTCGTCGGCAACTTCTTCGCTATACGACAGAACAACATCAAGCGCATGCTGGCGTACTCGTCGGTGGCGCAGGCTGGGACCCTGCTGATTGGTCTGGCGGCCATCTCCGCCGATCGCAGCGAGTTGCTCGGCGCCAGCGGGATCCTCTTCTATCTGGCCGGCTACACGGTGACCAATCTCGCCGCCTTCACGGTGATCATTCTGATCGCCAATCAGCAGGGCGGCAGTTACGACATTCGCCAGTACGCCGGCTTGGGCAAGCGATCGCCATGGCTCGCCGCTGTGCTGGCGTTTGCGCTGGTGTCACTGATCGGGTTGCCGCCAACAGCGGTGTTCTTTGGCAAGATCTATCTGTTCGAGACCGCAGTGCAGAGCGGGCTCGCCTGGTTGGCGGTCGTTGGCGCGGTGAACACGGTGATCTCAGCTGCGTACTATCTGCGGCCGGTCAAGGCGATGTTCATTGACACGGCCGAAGGCGACGACTCAGCGCCTGTGGCGCGGCCCTCGACCAGCGTGCTCGCCACGATGGGTCTGGTGACGGCGGGAGTCTTGGTGATTGGCCTGCATCCCGGCCTGTTGATCAACGCGGCCGAGGCCGCGGTCGCGGCCATATTCTCCTGATGTGAGCTCGGTTCGGCGCATTGCGCACGTCATCGACGTTTCGGTCGATAGCCAGTTTGTCCACCGTGTTGATGTGGATGTTCTTGAATGCTGCGTGCGAGAGACGCTCGCATCGCGCAAACTGAGAGTCGCGCGGGTCGTCTCGCTGCGCGTGACCGATTCGCGCACCGTGAGACGGCTGAATCGACGCTTTCGCGACGAGGATTCGGCGACCGACGTGCTCTCGTTCAACACTGACTTCGATGGACTGCGTCGACCCGACGGCGCGTCAGAGCTGGGTGAGGTCGTGATCGCGCTACCGGTCGCGTCGCGCGGCGCTCGCGAGCGGTCAGTGACGTTGGGTGATGAGCTCGCGCTGCTGACGGTGCATGGCGTGTTGCACTTGCTCGGGTTCGACCACGAGTCGGCGGACGAAGATCGCCGGATGAGGGAGCTTGAGCGAATCGCGCTGGATCGCGTTGGATTGGGCTCGGCGGCGCGGGTTTGACAACATAGATAGTGCGTTCTATATTGGCGCCAAGACGGGGAAGGACACTGGAGGCGCGCGGTGAGTGGGACGGTGTTGTATCGGAAGTGGCGTCCGAGCGACTTTGATCAGGTCGTCGGCCAAGACGCGGTCGTGCGCACGCTCAAGAACGCCGTTGCGCAGGACAAGATTTCGCACGCCTACCTCTTCTGCGGGCCGCGGGGCACCGGCAAGACGACGACGGCTCGGATTTTGGCGCACGCGATCAACGGGCGCAGCGCGCCGGGCGAATCGGCGCCGCTGGGCGGGTCGGACGATCTCGGCTTCGATCTGGTAGAGATTGACGCCGCGTCGAATCGAGGCATCGATGACATCCGTGAGTTGCGCGAGCGCGCCAACTATCGTCCAGGGTCGGCGCGCTTCAAGGTGTATCTGATTGACGAGGTGCACCAGCTCACGGCGGCCGCGGCGGACGCGCTCCTGAAGACGTTGGAGGAGCCGCCGCCGCACGTGGTGTTCATCCTGGCGACGACCGATCCGGAGCAGCTCAAGCCGACGATTCTCAGTCGCTGTCAACGATTCGACTTTCGCCGCGTCGCGGTTGAGGACATGATGGGACGACTGCGGCAGATCGCGGAGTCAGAAGGGATCGAGATTCCCGACGATGCGTTGCGCCTGATTTCGCGCGAAGCGACAGGATCGCTGCGCGACGGCGTCAACCTGCTCGACCAGGTGTGGGTGATGTGCGGTTCGACCGTGTCGCTTGAGGCGGCCCAGGAGGCGCTTGCTCTGAGTCCCGATGCGCGGGCGATGGAGTTGGCGTCGGCGGCGCTGCGCGGAGACTTGAGCGGCGGGCTCGCGGTGATCGCGGCGGTGCAGGAGGACGCGATCGACTTTGGCCGGTTCAAGCGCCAGGTCGTGACGCATCTACGACACGCGCTGTTGTCTTTGACTGGAGCGACTGGGGCGCTTTCGTTGTCGGCGCCCGAGACGGAGCGTCTCGACGAAGCGTGCACGGGCGTCGAGGCATCGGCCGCTGTGACGGCGCTGCGGGCGTTCTCGGAGGCTGACGTGCGTCGCGATCCGTATCAGCCGCTGCCGTTGGAGCTGGCCTTGGCGTCGATCGTCTACGGACCGCCCGAGGTCGAGGTCGCCGCGGCGCCGGAACAGCGGCCTCAACGAGATCGAAGGCAAGATGCGCCTCGTCGACAGGGGCAACGTCGTGAGCGTCAGGCGACTCGCAATCTGCCCAAGGTGCAGGCGGAGAACGGTCAGAGAGTCGCCGAGTCGGCAGGTTCGCCGGCTGCGGCCGCTTCGACGCCCAGTCGGGTTTCCGACAACGCGCCAGCTCCGACGCCGTCACCCTCGCAAGGTTCGCCCAGCGGAGAGTTGCTCGAACAGATTCGGACCGCGCTCAGACGCCGCAATCAGGGATTCATCGCGACCATGATGAACGGCTCCTGTCGAATCACGGAGCAGTCGGAGGACACGCTAACGCTGGGATTCTTGCCCAACTTCCAGCAGGTGCACATGCAGAAGGTCTCGGCCGCAGCGCAGGAAGTGGGGGCGGCGGCCTCCGAGGTGCTCAAGCGTCAAGTTGCAGTTCGCTGCGTGTCCATTGATGCGCCGCCGCCGGAGAACGCTGGCGCGGTTTCGAGGCCGACGAGCGGGGACGGCGAGACCGCTCCAACACCTCAATCAACTGCTCAGAGTCAGCGCGAGAGCGTAGTGGCGCGAGAGGCGCGGTCGCGCTTTGGCGCGCGTCCGTATCAGGCCAACTGAGTCCACGAATGAGCACGTAGACTGGAGGCGTAGCGAAAGGCCCGACGATGGCGAAGCGGAAGGGCGGCATGTTTCGGCCGGCGCGCTCGAACAAGCAGCGCGGACAGGGCGTGGCTGGAGCTGGCGGATTCTCTCCCGAGATGATGCGCCGGGCTCAGGAGCTGCAGAACCAGTTGGCCGAGGCGCAGGACGAGCTCAAAGAAGCGACCGTCGAGGCATCGGTCGGAGGCGGCGTCGTGTCGGTAACGTTGGGCGGCGATCACAAACTGCGCGAGATCGTGATTGACCCTGATGTCGTCGATCCTGAAGACACGGAAATGTTGCAGGACTTGGTGCTGGCGGCGGTCAATGAGGCCCAGGATCGTCTGGAAGAGATGCAGCAGGAGCGGATGTCGGGATTGACGGACGGGTTGTCGCTGCCGGGCCTGCAGTAATGCAGCGTTCAGCGGCGACCGCGCCGACGATCGCTCGCCTGATCGAGGCCTTTCACCGATTGCCGGGGATCGGGCCGAAGAGCGCTCAGCGTCTGGCGTATCACGTCTTGCGCGCGCCGCGAGCCGAGGCCGAGGCGTTGGCCGAGGCGTTGCTCGAAGTCAAGGACAGTACTCGGCTGTGCGGGACCTGTCAGAACATCACCGACGCTGATCCGTGCGCCATTTGTCTCGATCCACAGCGATCGGCCTCGACGATCTGCGTGGTCGAGGAACCATTGGATGTCGCCGCGATCGAGCGCGCGGGGGTGCATCGGGGGCGGTATCACGTCCTGCACGGGGCGATCTCGCCGATGGACGGAGTTGGGCCCGAGGATCTCAAGGTGCGTGAACTGCTCGGTCGGCTGGGCGATGCATCGGTTGATGAGGTCATCTTGGCGATGAACCCCAATCTTGAAGGCGAGGCGACGGCGGGCTATCTGTCGCGTGTGATTGGCGCCATGGGCGTGCGGATCACGCGGATTGCGCACGGTTTGCCGGTCGGCGCTGACGTCGAGTATGCCGACGAGCGCACCTTGCGAGCGGCGATGACGCATCGGGTTGCGCTGGACCAAGCGCCTGACCAGACTCAGGGCCGGGGAGAGGCCGCTGACTGATGCCGCGCGTCCGACCGATGCGAACGGAAGCGATCGTACTGCGGCAGCGGCCGCTGGGCGACGCGGATCGCATCTGTGTGTTGTTCTCGCCGACGCGAGGTCGGATTGAGGCCGTCGCCAAGGGCGTTCGTAAACCGTTGAGCAAGCTCTCGGGACAGGTGCAACCGTTGAGTCGGGGATGGTTCGGCCTGGCGCATGGTCGCTCGCTCGACGTGATCACCGAGGCGCAGTCGCTGGACTCGTGGTCGGCGCTCCACGACGACGTTGACCGAATGACCGAAGCGTTGGCGATGGCGGAGCTGATTGATCGGTCGACGGATGTCGACCTTGGCTCCAGCGCCTTGTACCGACTACTGAGGACGGCGATGGAGGCGCTATGCGTGACGGACTCGCCACGCGCCGTTCGCTGGTGGTTCACCTTGCGCGTCCTCGATCAGCAGGGCTACAAACCCGAGCTCGACGATTGCGTGCGTTGTCGGGCGACGCTGCAGCCTGAGGAGAACGGATACTCGGCAAGCGACGGAGGCGTCGTTTGCCCACAGTGCCACCGAGCCGGCGTCGGACAGCGACTGTCGTCGCCGGTGTTTCGCTTGTTACGCTATATGCGACGAGCGTCGTGCGAGGCGACGGCGCAAGTTCGCGTCGACGTCGAATCTTCGGACGAACTTGAGCGTCACTTGAGACTGTCGCTCGAGTACGCGCTGGACAGTCGGTTGCGCTCGGCGAGTTTCGCAGAGGAGCTTGCGCGGGCGGAGTCCATCGGTCGCCGAGCCGCGTCGGGCGCGACGCCGCGTGAGCGAGAGGAGCAGGAACATGCCGCTATATGAGTATCTGTGCGAGTCGTGCGCGGGGATCTTTGAGGTTGTGCGACCGATCCGTGAGGCGCCGGAGCCGCAACCCTGTCCCGAGTGCGACGATGAATGCGAGCGGGTGATGCCCTCGTCCTTCTCGGCGTTCGTGATGCGTCAGGGTTATCCGCGGCGGATTCCGGATAAGGGGACGTACTGGCATCTCGGTCAGGAAGTGACCTATCTGCCGAAGCAGGCTCGACCGTACGAGCATCCGCAGGTGACCAAGCGTCGCCCGCAAGAGCCGTTGTCGTCGCAGGACTACACGGACCTGGTCGACAAGAAGATTCACGAGCGTCGGCTGGCGCGCGAGGATCGGCGCAAGGAACGCGAGCTGAAGAGGGATCGCATCGCCAGGAAGGGTCGCGAGTTGAAGCCGCAGCCTCAGCCGGTCAAGCGCGACTGACCACTGCCAGCGTCGGGCGTCAGAAGTCTCTCATTGCGACGAACTCGGCGATGGCCGTAAGTTCCTGTCGCGGACCTGATGCGGGCGCGCGGTGCAGCGCCGCGATGCCGCGATCGCGCCACTCCTCGACGGTGCGCATACAACGCTCGACGATTGCTGGCTGACGCGCCGCCGCGAGCGCGCGGTCCAGCGCTTCGGTGCGGTCGTCGTCATCGTGGGCGTCGAGGAACGTGGTCACTGGGTTCTGAACGGGGTCGGACTCCATTAGTACGATTGCGGGCAATGTGAGCGTGCCGGCCGAGAGGTCGCCGCCGACGGGTTTGCCCAACTGCTCCTCCGTGCCGCAGAAGTCGAGGATGTCGTCGACGATCTGAAACGCCATGCCGATCGAGCGGCCGTATTCGCGCATGGCTTCGATCGTCTCTGTGTCGCAGGCTGACATCATCGCGCCGCCGGCGCCGGCAGTCGCAAAGAGCGAGGCCGTCTTGCCGTGGATGCGGCGGTAGTAGTCACGCATGGTGCCTGAGTCGGCGTCGAAGGCTGAGACGTCCTGGGCGAGCTCGCCCTTGGCCATCACCATCAGCGTCTCGGCGAAGAGTCGAATCACGCCGATGTGGCCAGTGCGGGCGACGAGCTCGGCCGCGTGCGCGAACATGTAATCGCCCAGCATGACCGAGGCGGGATTGCCGAAGGTCGCGTTGGCGGTGACGCTGCCGCGACGAGTTTCCGAGGCGTCGATAACGTCGTCGTGCACGAGCGTGGCGGTGTGCAACAGCTCGATGGATGCCGCCAACGGGATCTGATTGTCGGCGTCGTAGTCGCCGAAGCAGCCGCTGAGCAGCGAGACGGCTGGTCGTAGTCGCTTGCCTCCCCGCGACAACACCTGGTTGAGCATCGCCTCGAGGGGCAGAAAGTCGGACTGCGCGACCAGCGAGAGCGTGTCTTCGACGATCGCCAGGTCATCTGCGATCGGTTCGTAGAGGGCCGCAAGTGAGGTCATCCTGTTCAGGGTACCCTTGCCCAGCTCTTGATTCATCGAGAAAGGTCGGGTCATGGCGATCGCCGAGATGGGGACGATCATCGAGTTGGAGGACTTGCGTCAGCTATGGCGCCATGAGGCTCACGATTTTACCCCCTGGTTGGCTGAGAACCTCGACAGATTGGGAGCGGAACTCGAGCTTGACCTGACGTTGGTTGAGACCGAGGTCGTGGTGGGATCCGTGTACGCCGACATCGTCGCTGATTCAGAGCTTGGCCTCGTCGTGATAGAGAACCAACTTGAGGCAACCGATCATGGCCATCTGGGTCAGTTGTCGAGTTACGCCTCCGGCCTTGATGCAAGGGTCATGGTCTGGATCTCTCCATCGCTCAAGAACGAGCATCGGGCGGCTCTTGAATGGCTCAACCGCTGGACGCCAGATGAGTTGGAGTTCTACGGCGTTGAGGTTCGCGCGATCCGTATCGATGACTCTCCGCCGGCGCCTGAGTTTCGGGCTGTGGTTTCGCCCAACTCGTGGACGCGCCAAGCTATCGCGCGAAGCGCAAGCGGCAGCCTCGACGCGGAAGAGTTGCGCGTTCGGCGAGCGTTCTTTGAAGAGCTCGTGCGGGAGGCGGCCAGTCACCCGCTCGTCCAGCCTAAGTCTCAGCGTTCCGTCGCGAAGGCCAAGTCATTTCGGTCCGAGGTCACCCCGAAATCGGAGTACTGGGTTGACCTCAGGACAGACGGCGTGGTGGTCAAGCTCTACGTGCATGCGGACGAACATGCGCAGGCTGACATAATCCACAGGTTGCTCTTGCAGCGCCGAGATGACTTTGCTAAGCAGCTTCACGCTGAACTGGAAATCGTGAGGTCTCGCAGTGGAACGTGGACCGAGGTCAGAGTCAGGCGAGACGTCTCAATCGATCACTTGTCGGATCAGGACGCCGAAATCCGGGCTTGGGTACTGGAGTCCATTAGCGACATCGAGCGAGTCGTCGCCAGTCAGCTACACGGTCTCGCCCTCGATGGGGAGCCTGAACAGTCTGCTGCCATTGACTGATGTCTGAGACGCGACCAGCTCCACTGGCTCGCCTCGCACGTTGGCGATCTGTTCGGCGGTGAAGCGGATGTGGGCTGGTTCGTTTCTCTTGCCGCGGCGCGGCTGCGGGCTGAGGTAGGGGCAGTCGGTCTCGATGACGATCGCCTCGAGCGGCAGCGTCGCTGCGGCTTCGCGCAGCGCGTCGTTCTTGGGATAGGTGACCGGACCCGCGAATGAGATGAGGAATCCGAGTTCGCTGTAGCGCTTGGCCAGGTCGGCGTCGCCTGAGAAGCAGTGGATCACACCGACTGGTCGCTGGCGAGTCTGCGAGCGCGACCATTGTTTGAGGACGGCATACGACTCCTCGTGTGCGTCGCGGGAGTGGATCACGACCGGCAACTGGAGGTCATCGGCGAGCGACAGTTGAGCCTCGAAGGCCTGGTACTGATCCCTATGCGGTGAGAGATTTCGGAAGAAGTCGAGGCCGATCTCGCCGATCGCGACTACGCGATCAGATTTGGCGAGGCGTCGAAACTCGGACTCGACCTCAGTACTCCAGTCCTTGGCGTCGTGCGGATGCAGACCGACCGTGGCCCAGATCTCGTCATGTTGATTGGCGACGGTGAGCGCATTGCGGCTGTCTTCGAGTGAGCAGCCGATGGTGACGATCCGTTCGACGCCGGCAAGTTGGGCGCGGTCAAGGACTTCAGGCAGGTCGTCGCTGAGCCAGGGATCGTGGAGATGCGCGTGCGAATCGAAGAGCGCGGGAGGTTGGCTCATGTGCCGAGTCGAGACTCTTCTTCCTCGACGATGGAGGGATCGAGCTTCTTGAACAGGGGCACGGGCTGTTGCAGCGGGTCGCCGGGGCGGAGGGCGTGCACTTGCCATCCGAGCTCGTCGATTGACCCGTCGGCGTTGAGCATCTCGTGTAGTCGTTGGCAGCTGAAGGGGAGATAGGGCGCGAGCGCAGTACGCAGCGCGGCGATCACACTGAGCGCGGTGTAGAGGCTGCGCGCGGCCGCCTGTCGGTCGGACTTGACCGCTTGCCAGGGAGCGGTCTGGTCGAGATAGCGGTTGGCGTCCTGGGCGAGCGAGAATGCCTGCTGGATTCCCTGTCGCAGGCGCACCGCCTCGATTGACTGGCCAACGCTCTCGAGTCCTGACTGAGCGCGGTCGAGCATGCGTGTGGCATCGCGGTCGAGCGGCCCGGGATCGGGCACCTTGCCGTCGAAGTGTCGCTGAATCAGTGAGAGCACGCGGTTGACGAGATTGCCCCAGGTCGCGACCAACTCGTCGTTGTTGCGGCGCAGGAACTCGGACCAGGAGAAGTCGGAATCGGCGGTCTCAGGCATCTGCGAGGCGAGAGCGTAGCGCAGCGGATCGGGATCGTAGCGGGTGAGATAGTCGTTGACCCATACGGCCCAGCGTTGCGAGGTGCTGGCCTTTGAGCCGCTCATAGTGATGTACTGGTTGGCGGGCACGTCGTAGGGCAGGTTGTATCCACCGGCGCCGAGCAGGATCGCCGGCCAGATGATGGTGTGGAAGGGGACGTTGTCCTTGCCGATGAAGTTGTAGATCCGCGCATCGTCGGACTGCCAGAAATCGCGCCAGGCCTCAGGCTCGCCAGACGTTTGAGCCCACTCGACGGTCGCTGAGAGGTAGCCGATCACGGCCTCGAACCAGACGTAGATGCGCTTGTCATCCCAACCATCGAGCGGGACGGGGACGCCCCAATCGATGTCACGAGTGATGGCGCGGTCTTGCAGTCCCTCTCGCAACATGCCGCGCGAGAAGTTGATCACGTGCGTTCGCCAGAACTCCTTGCCGTCGTCGAGCCACGCCTGCAAGGGTTCTTCGAAGGCGGTGAGTCGGAGGAAGTAGTGCTCCGAGCTGCGCAGTTCGGGCGTGGCGCCGGTGTTACGCGAGCGAGGATTGATTAGTTCGACTGCGTCGAGTTGTCGGCCGCAGGTGTCGCACTGGTCGCCGCGCGCTCGAGGTTCACTGCAGTGGGGACATTCCCCTTCGACGTACCGATCGGGCAGGAACCGTCTCGCTTCGGGATCGTAAAACAGTTCCTGGGTCTGCCTGAACAGATAGTCATGTTCGAGGAGCGCGTTGAAGAGTCCATGCACGACCTCGCGGTGGTTGTCGGTCATGGTGGTTGTGAAGGTGTCGAACGAGATGCCCATGCCATCCCATGTGTCGAGGATCGACTGATGAAACTCGGCCACAACTTCGGCGGGCAAGCGGCCTTCGTCGTCGGCGCGGACCGTGATCGGCGTGCCGTGCGCGTCGGAGCCGGAGACCATCGCCACGCGATTGCCGCGGATGCGGTGATAGCGGGCGAAGATGTCTGCCGGTAGGTACGCGCCGCCGAGCTGGCCATGGTGAATGGGGCCATTGGCGTAGGGCCAGGCCACGCAGACGAGGATGTTGTCGCTCATAGTCGGTTGGCAGGGTCGATTTCAGACTTGTTGTGCGATCGGCAGCTGCTTGGCTCTGACTCTAGGGTAGGCGTTCATGGTGTTTGGAGCGCGAGGCGTCGAGTCATCGCTGTTGGTCGAAGGGCCAAAGACCGTAGATGTAGCGCCGAGCGACGCCGGTTTGCTGCGCCACATGACGAGCCGCCTGGGATCTCGACGCGCCCTGGGCGGCGGCATCGGCGAGCAAGTCGGCGAGAGCGTCATCGGTCCAGCCTGGCGCGGTTGACTCGGGCGGGAGGATCAGAATGGTGAACTCGCCGCGCGGATCCGAGAACTCGTCCAACGCCTCGTCGGGCGAGCCGCGCCAGATCTGTTCGTGCAGCTTGGTTAACTCGCGACCGACGATGAGCTGACCGCTCGGGATCAGGTCGGCGAGGATGGCGAGCGTCGAGTGAACTCGCCGCGGCGATTCGAAGATGATCGCTGCCATGCCATGCTCGACGAGCGATCGCAGAGCATCGCGGCGTTCGTTGACTTTGCGCGGCGGAAATCCGGCGATCGTGACCTGATTGAGGGCTTGGCCGCTTGCCGACCACAATGCCATTGGGGCCGATGCGCCCGGGATCGGCACGACGCGGATGTTGTGTTCGACGGCGAGAGAGACGAGTCGTCGTCCAGGGTCTGATATGACGGGTGTGCCGGCGTCGGAGACGATCGCCGCCGATTCGCCGCTGAGCATGCGCTCGACGAGCTGTACGGCGCTGGAGTCGCGTTCGTGATAGGGAATGACTGGCGTCTCGATGTCGTAGCGGCGAAGCAGGGTCAGCGCGACCGGGACGTGTTCGGCGGCGATCACGTCTACGGTTCGGAGGACGCGCAGCGCTCGAAGCGTGATGTCCTCAAGGTTGCCGATCGGCGTTGCGACGACGTACAGCGCAGCCTCGGAATGAGGTGTTCCATGCTCGCCAGATTCATGATCGGGCATGAGCCACACTCTAGGCGTCGTCGGTGGCGGGCTTGTTTGCTCCTTTACGAACCAGATCGCGATGGTCGGCTATCTTATGGAGACCGGTGAAGGCAGGACAGGCGGTCGGAAACGTGCTTGTTTGCACGGACCACTGGCGTACAACCGAATGAGCGCGGCCATGTGCCGCGCTCAAGCGTTTAACGCGCTGGGGCCGCTTGACCACGAGCTCAAGGGGGAGACAGATGACCACGTTGACACAACGCGGAGCGCTGACTCCCGGCCAAGAGCTCGTGCAGGGCGCGTATGAGTCTGGATTGCCATCGGCGTCGCCGGCGCGTCGCAAGTCGCTGCAAGAGGCATACGGCTTCGATGATGTCGCGATCGTGCCTGGAGCGTTGACGATCAATCCGGAACTCACAGATGTCTCAACCGAGCTCGGCGGACAACGACTCGAGACGCCGATCTTGGCGGCGGCGATGGACGCGGTGACCGATCCTCACTTCGCCATTGAGGTCGGCAGGCGCGGCGGTTTGGCGGTGCTCAACCTGGAGGGTCTGCATGGACGCTTCGATGATCCGTCGGAGGTGCTGGAGGAGGTCTCGGCGTGTGACACCGAGACGGCGACCGAGATTTTGCAGCGCGCATACGCGACGCCGATTCGAACCGAACTAATCGGACGGCGAATTCAGGAGATCAAGGACGGCGGAGTCGCGGCGGCGGTCTCTGTGACGCCGCCGAACGCCAAGCGTCTCGCTCCGGCGATCAAAGAGGCGGAGGCTGATGTCTTCGTTGTGCAGTCGACGGTGACGACCGCCCGCCATTACTCGCGCTCTGAGCGCGGCCTGATCTTGCGCGAGCTGATCGCTGAGATGGGCATTCCCACGCTGGTCGGCAACACGGTCGGATTCGAGGCGTCGCTGGAGCTGATGGACGAGGGGATCGCCGGCTTGCTCGTCGGCGTTGGGCCGGGCGCGGCTTGTACGTCGCGCGAGGTGCTGGGCATTGGCGTGCCTCAGGTTTCGGCGACGATCGAGTGCGCGCACGCTCGAGATGTCTACTACGAACGCACGGGTCGTTACGTGCCGATCATCACTGACGGCGGCATCCGCACGGGTGGGGACTTCTGCAAGGCGCTGGTCGCCGGCGCCGACGCGGTGATGATCGGCTCGCCCTTCGCCGGCGCGGCCGAGGCGCCGGGCCGCGGCTTCCACTGGGGTATGGCGACGCCGCACGCGGAGCTGCCGCGCGGCGTGCGCGTCCACGTGGGGCAGCACACGACGCTCGATCGGCTGTTGTTCGGCCCGACATCGCGCACCGACGGAACCGAGAATCTGATTGGCGCGCTCAGGACGTGCATGGGCAGCGTCGGCGCGGAGACGATTCGCGATCTGCAGCAAGCTGAGATGGTGATCGCGCCGGCGATCAAGACCGAGGGCAAGCGTTATCAGATGATGCGCGACTAGGCGTCGGATCGCGGCAGAGCGATTTGAAGTTCGATTCAGGAATCGAGCGCCTCGTAGAACAGGTCGAGCAGGCGGCGCGTGTGCCGATGTTGCCATCCGCCGCGGCCTTGATTCATCACATAGCCCCAACCGATACGGGCGTCGGGGTCGGCGAAGGCGAGCGATCCGCCGCCGCCGAAGTGGCCGAATGTGCGTGGGTTTGGTCCTAGCGGCCGCTCGGTCATCGTCATCTGGAAGCCGGACGCGAAGCGGGTGGGTCGACCCAGGATCAAGTCGACGCCGTAGACCTGTTCGCTCGACATCCGCGCGATCGTTTCTGGGTCGAGGATGTGCACGCCGTCGAGCTCTCCAGAGGTCGCGAGCGAGCCGAACAGCCGCGCCAGACCTCGCGCTGCGCCATGACCGGTCGTTGATGGGAACTCGGCGGCGCGAAACTTGCGCGTGTTCATCGAGCCGGGGCCGCTCACAATGGGTGGAGGATTGCGGCCTCCCAGAGTTTGCAGCGCGCTCGGCGGCGCTCGTCTGAAGTCGGGAGGCTGCTGGATCGGCAGCATGTCGGCGGTTCGGGCGTCATGTTCGGGACGTGTGCCGAAGTGGAAGTCGAGCCCGATCGGATCGCTCAGGTCGGAGGCCAGCAGCCGCCCAATGCTCTGTCCAGTGACGCGGCGGATCACTTCACCGATCAAGAAGCCTTGCGTGTTGGAGTGGTACCCGTGACCGTCACCGGGCGTCCACCATGGCTCCTGCTCGGCGAGGGCGGTGGTCATCAGCTCCCAGTTGAGATTTGCGCCGCGAGGCAACGGGCGGCGGATGGCGGCGAGGCCGCTCTGGTGGGTCAGGATCCAACGAAACGGGATGTCGGCTTTGCC
The DNA here is from genome assembly GCA_965221705.1 of Dehalococcoidia bacterium. Lineage (GTDB taxonomy): Bacteria > Chloroflexota > Dehalococcoidia > Bin125 > Bin125 > Bin125. The sequence continues at coordinate 908,616 of OZ244908.1, read as the reverse complement.
TTGTTGGGCGAACTCGGGCCAGTAATCAGCGACTCGGCGATCGATGTCCAGTTCGCCTCGTTCGGCGAGTCGCCAGGCGAGGATGGCGCAGATCGCTTTGCCGACCGAATAGCAGCAGACGATCGTGTCTTCGGCCCAGGGTCTCGAGTGTCGAGCGTCGGTCCAGCCGCCGTACAGATCGACGACGAGCTCGCCATCAAGCGTGACTGCGAGCGCGGCGCCGGTTTCGGACTCGTCTATGAAGTTCTGCTGGAACTGGGTTCGAACGGACTCGAAGCGGGGATCACAATAGCCCTGGACAGGCGCATCGGCGGGCGACGCCAGCGCGCGGTCGGTGATCATACCGCCACGATGCGCACTGCGCGGGGTCGTTGCGAGACGTCGTCGAGCACGGTGATCTCGGCATTGGGCAGCATTTGTCGCGCCGCGTCGGCGATGGCGGTTTCCTGGCCAGGATCGACCTCCAGCACCGCGATGCCGTTGGGGTGGAGTCTCGACGGCAGCTGCGTGATCAGTCGCAACACGAGCTCGGTACCGCGCGTGCCGGGCGTCAGCGCGACGCGCGGCTCATGCTCGGCGACTTCGGGCTCGAGTTCTGCGAGCCGTTCTTCGGGCAGGTAGGGCAAGTTGGCCACGACACAGTGAAACGGTCCGGGCAGCGGCGTCAACAGGTCGCCCTGAATGAATGCCGCGTTGGGTCGTCTGAGGAGCCGCTGGGCATTGTCGCGCGCGACCATCAGCGCCTCGCGAGACACGTCGCTGCAGATCAGCTCGACGCCTCTACGGTGTTTGGCCACGGCGATGCCGACAGCGCCCGAACCGGCCCCGACATCGGCCACGTGCGCTCGTCTGATTCGCGCCTGCCGCATGTGATCGAGGGCCGCGTCGACGAGTAGCTCGGACTCAGGTCTGGGAATCAGGACATCGGGGGTGACTCGGAACTCGAGCCGATAGAACTCGCGCGTGCCCGTGATGTAGGCGAGCGGCGTGCGTGTGGCGCGCTCAGCGACGGCGGCCTCGAACCGAGCTTGCGCATCTGGATCGATTGCGTCGCTGAGCGACGCATAGAGCTGTGCGCGGCTGAGTCCAGTCGCGTGTCGGAGCAGGACTTCGGCTTCAAAGCGGGCATCGGCGATTTCGGCGGATTCGAGCTCAGCGGCGGCCGTGAGCCAGATATCGCGCAGAATCGCGGGCGATGTCACGCTGAGGCCTCGGCCAGCAGTCGCGCCTCTTCGGCGGTCGCGGCGGCGTCGATCAGTGGGTCGAGTTGTCCGTCGAGCATGCCATCGAGGTCGTGGCGCGTCAGGCCGATGCGGTGATCGGTGACACGATTCTCGGGGAAGTTGTACGTGCGGATTTTCTCTGAGCGATCGCCCGATCCAACTTGCGAGCGTCGGAAGTCGGCGCGCTCCTGCTCGGCGGCGAGACGTTGCTGTTCGTAGAGTCGCGCGCGCAGCACGGACATCGCTTTGACCTTGTTCTTGAGTTGCGAGCGCTCATCGGTGCAAGTCACGACGATGCCGCTGGGCTCGTGCGTGAGTCGGACGCCCGTCTGGACTTTGTTGACATTCTGTCCGCCGGCGCCGCCTGAGTGAAAGAGGTCGAGCCGAATGTCCGACTCGTCGAGGTCGACATCGACCTCTTCGGCCTCGGGCATGACAGCGACCGTGGCGGTCGATGTGTGGATGCGACCCTGCGCTTCGGTCTCGGGGACGCGCTGTACGCGGTGCACGCCTGATTCGTACTTGAGACGTGAGAAGGCGCCGTCGCCTTCGATCTGACAGATCACTTCCTTGAAGCCGCCCATCGCGTTTTCCGATGCGCTGAGCACATCGGTGCGCCAGCGTCGCCCTTCGGCGTAGCGGATGTAGGCGCGCAGCAAGTCGCCGGCCCATAGACCGGCTTCGTCGCCGCCGGCGCCAGCGCGGATCTCGACGATGACGTTGCGATCATCATTCGGATCGCGCGGCAGGAGCGCGCGTTTCGCATCCGCTTCAAGCGATTCGATGCGCTCGCGGAGTTCGGTGACTTCGAGCTGCGCGAACTCTCGCATTTCGTCGTCATCGGCCTCGTCGAGGACATCGCGAGCTTGCTGGAGCTGATCGGAGGCGCTGCGGAACTCGCGCAGCAGATTTATCTTCTCCTGCAGCGAGGCGTGCTCTTTGGCCAACGCCTGCAGGCGCACCGGATTGCTCACGATGGCCGGATCGGCCATGTCGGCCTCGATGTCGGCGAAGCGCTTGGCGACATCTTCAAGGCGTGACCACATGGCCGAATTGTCAGTGGGTGCGATCGTGGGCATGCGATGTCTCAGTCCTGAGGCTGAGTATATGCAAGGCGCGCCACTTCGCTGACCACATCGGAGAGTTGCGTTGTGTGTTGTTCCGATGAGCGCAGGTCGCGGATAGTGACTTGACCCTCGGCCAGGTCGCGAGCGCCGGCGATGATGGCGAATCGCGCGCCGCTGCGGTTCGCCTGCCGCAGCTGTGCCTTGAGCGATCGATCACCGAATGCCAACGTCGCGGATACGCCCCGTCGACGCAGTTCGCCCGCAATCTTCGAGGCGGCGAGATCTGCGCCCTCGCCGAGCGTCGCGATCAACACCTCGGTTGAGGACGCGGCGTCAGGCGCGAGTCCCTGTTCGCGCAGGTGATGCGCGATCCGTTCGATGCCCATGCCGAAGCCGATGCCCGGCGTGGGCGGTCCGCCGATCTGCTCAATCAGCCCGTCGTAGCGTCCACCGGCGAGCACCGTGACTTGTGATCCGCGCGCCTCGACGGGGACGATTTCGAACACGGTGTGGGTGTAATAGTCGAGACCGCGAACGAGGGATGGGCTCTCTTCGAACGGGATGTCCAATGCGGACAGATGCGCCTTGACGGACTCGAAGTACTCACGTGACTCGGGTCGCAAGTGGTCGATGATTGCTGGCGCCCCGACCTGAAACGGCTTGGTGCGTTCGTCCTTGCTGTCGAGCAGACGCATCGGCGCACGATCCCATCGGGCTCGATCGTCAGGCGCGATTTGGTCGAGATGGGGCTCGAAGTGGGATTTGAGCAACGGCACGTAAGCTTGACGGTCTTCGATGTCGCCAATGCTGTTGATCAGAATCTTCAGGTCGCGCAGGCCGAGCGTTTGAGCGATGCGCCAGCCGAGGTCGATCACTTCGGCGTCGAGTGCGGCGTCGCGGACGCCGATCGCCTCGACGCCGAACTGCGTGTGCTGTCGAAACCTGCCGGCCTGGGGTCGCTCGTAGCGGAAGATCGGTAGGTGGTAAGCCAGTTTGACCGGTTGACTGAGGTTGGCCATGCCGTGCTGGAGGTAGGCGCGGCAGACGGACGCGGTGCCTTCGGGGCGCAGCGCGAGGCGTTCGCCGCCGCGGTCCTCGAAGATGTACATCTCTTTTTCGACGATGTCCGTGCCCTCGCCGACGCCTCGGGCGAAGAGTTCGGCGTGCTCGAATGTGGGCGGTTCGATGAATCCGAAGCCGGCCAGTCGCGCCTGCTCATGCGCGTGCTCCAGGACATGTCGATGCACGACGTGGTCTGCGGGCAGCAGATCGCGCGTACCGCGAGGAGTCTGAAACTGGCGTTGAGTCAAATCGGCGGCGTTGGCGTCGTCGGTGCTGTTGCTCATCGGTGAACCTCATCATCATCGTACAGACGAGCTTCGTGTGGTTTAGCGGGTTTTCGCCTTCACTGTTGGCCCAGAGCCGAGATTTGTATGATCGAGTCGTGGCAACTCACACAGCGGCTGCTGAGGTCGTCGATCTGACGAGGCATCCGACGCTCGACGTGCTCGTTGACGTGCTCGAACAGTACCTGGCCCCTGCGGACCAGGAACAGGTGCTGGCCGCCTACGAGTACGCGAAGGAGAAGCACGACGGACACATGCGTCGGTCGGGGCATCCGTACATCGAGCATCCGCTGGCGGCGGCCGTGACCTGCGCCGAGTTGCAGCTCGATGTCCCGGCGCTGCAGGCGGCGCTGTTGCATGACGTGATGGAAGATTGCGGCGTCACTCGCGCCCAGTTGGTGAGCGAGTTCGGCGTCGACGTCGCGAAACTGGTCGATGGGGCGACCAAGCTGTCGGCGTTGCAGTTGCCGCGAATCACGGGCGCAGTCGACCGTGAAGTGCAGGCCGAGAACCTGCGCAAGATGTTCGTTGCGATGGCCGACGACGTGCGCGTTGTGATCGTCAAGCTCGCCGACCGGTTACATAACATGCGCACGCTCGACGCGTTGCGGCCCGAGAAGCAGGTCCAGATTTCACGTGAGACGATGGAGATCTACGCGCCGCTCGCCGCGCGGTTGGGGATCTGGCAGATTCGGGCTCAGCTCGAGGACCTGGCGTTCAAGTATCTGGAGCCAGAGGAGTATCGCCGCGTCGCCGATCTGGTGGCGTCGCGCAGTGAAACGCGTGAGCGTTACCTGCGACAGATCAGCGTGCAGCTTGAGAATGCGCTTGAGGCGGCTGGACTGACCGCGCAAGTTCGCGGTCGGGTGAAACACCTTTACTCGATTCACGAGAAGATCAAGAAATACGCCGCGCAAGGCAAGTCGTTCGACGACATCTATGACTTGCTCGCGCTGCGAGTGCTCGCCGACACGACGAGCGACTGCTACGCGGTGCTGGGCGTGGTGCATGGACTCTGGCGGCCCTTGCCCGGCGAGTTCGATGACTACATCGCGAGTCCCCGGCCGAGCGGCTATCAGTCGCTGCACACGACGGCGTTCTGGTCGCCGTCGCACGCGGTTGAAGTGCAGATCCGCACGCATGACATGGACCGCGAGGCAGAGTACGGCGTCGCCGTGCACTGGGCCTACAAGGAGAACCGCCACAACGCGATGAATGATCGCGAGCGCATGTCGTGGCTGCGTCAGCTGGTTGAATGGCAGGGAGAGTTACCGGGAGCGGTCGACTTTCTCGAGACGTTGCGATCGGACGTGTTCCAGGACCAGGTGTTTGTGCACACGCCCAAGGGTGAGATTTTGGCCCTGCGCGCCGGCGCGACGCCGCTCGATTTCGCGTTCAGGATCCATACGGATGTCGGGTATCAGTGCGTCGGCGCGAAGGTCAATGGACGCCTGGCTCGGCTGTCGACGCCGCTGGAGAACGGCGATGTGGTCGAGATCGTGACGTCTCGCACTGCGCGCGGTCCGAGCCGTGATTGGCTGAACCCGGCGTTGGGATTTGTCACGACGCAGCACGCGCGAACGAAGATACGACAGTGGTTCAATCGACAGGCGCGCACCGAGAACATCGCTCGCGGCCGCGACGAGCTTGAGCGAGAACTGAGGCGTCTGAGTCTGAAGCTGCCCGATGTCGAGACGGACGTGTTGGAAGCGACGCGGGCGAAGGGTCTCGATGACGCACTGGCGATGATTGGCGCCGGAGACATCACCGCTCACGCTGTGGCGCTGAAGGCGGCGTCAGCTGAAGACGAAGATCCGGCGGCGGAGCCTGAGATCGAGGTCGTTGACCGTCGGACGACGCCGAGCGCTGACGGCGTGCAAGTGTTGGGTGGGTCGAATGTGTTGACTCGGCTGGCGCCGTGTTGCTCGCCGCAGATCGGCGAGGCGATCACCGGGTTCATTACTCGCAGCCGCGGGGTCACAATTCATCGCAGCGAGTGTCCCAACATTCTCTCAGTCGGCGAGGACGACCGTGTCGTTCCGGTTCGCTGGAGCACATTCCGCGGCGTGACTGAGGCGCGACTCAAGGTGGTGGGATGGGATCGCGTCGGTTTGGCGCGTGACGTGGCCGGAATCTGCGCCGACGAAAACGTGAACATGGTGTCGTTCGTTACGGGTGAACCCGATCGGGGCGCGGTCACCTTGACCTTCACGGTCGAGGCCAATGGCTTGCGACAGTTGCAGCGCGTGATGTCGAAGCTCGACGGCGTACACGGCGTGATGAGCGTCGAGCGCGCGCTGTAGCGGTCGCGGGCGGTTGCTCGATTCCTAGGACTTGAGCGCGGCGACCAGCCGGTCGATGTCGGACTGCGGCGTGTAGAAGTGCGGCGAAGCGCGTAACCGTCCGAATCGTACGGCGGTGATGATTCCAATGTCTTGCAGGCGTTCCCAGGTCTCATCAACGGTCTCGCGTGAGGCGAGGTCGGCGGGCGGATCGAAGATCACGATGCCGCTGCGCTCGGACTCACCGCGAGGCGAGAAGACTCGGCAACCGATGTCGCTGAGCGCGTCGCAGAGATATGCGGTGACCGCTTCGAGCTGCGCCCAGACATTGTCGATGCCGACGTTGAGCAGGTGGCGGACAGCGGCGCGCAAGCCGAGCATCGTGGCGGTCGGCGTCGCGCCTGGTTCGAATCGCGACGCCGTCGGCGAGAGGATCAACTCGTCATTGCCGGCGCTGAGTCCGCCGTCCATGCTGTTGGCGCCGAGGACTGGCGGGATCAGGCCGTCGATCAGTTCCTCTCTGATGTAGAGCATCCCCGAGCCGGTTGGGCCCAGCAACCACTTGTGACCGCCAGCGGCGAGGATGTCGACATCGTCGGCTTGTACATCGACGGGCAGCGCGCCGGCTGACTGGATCGCGTCGACCGAGAGGAGGCCGCCGACGGCGTGCACGGCATCGGCGATTGGACGCAGGTTCGAGCGGAAGCCGCTGCCCCACTGGACGTGCGAGATGCCAACCAGTTTGGTCCGCGGCGTGACGGCCGAGATGATGTCCTCAGTGGGAATGCGGCCGTCTTCCTGCTGGATCACGACATCAAGCTCAATGCCTCGTTGTTGCATGGCGTTGTAGACGTGGCGGTTCGAGGGATACTCGGCGTCGGTCACGAGGATGCGATCGCCGTCGGTGAGATTGAGCGCGCCTGCCGAGACTGACACGCCGGTCGCCGTGTTTGGCACGAACGCAATCTCGTTGGGACTGCGCGCGCCGATCAGTTCGGCGCAGACCTGGCGAAAGTCGGCCATGTCGTCCATCCAGGTCGAGCCAAAGTAGCCAGATCTGCCGGCTTGGTCGGCGTAGTCGTGGACGGCCTGGACGACGTCGGCGGGCAACGGCGAGACTCCGGCGTGATTGAAAAATGCGAGACCGCTGTCAAGGACCGGATACGTATTGGGCATCGTTTGCCTCCCACTGCATCGAGTCTATTGGCGGGGTGGAGTAGGTGTTGACAAGTTGCGCGCTACAGAATGTGTGTTCTATAGTAGTCAGAGTGCAGAACGAGCGTTCCGCATTGGTGTTCTGAGAAGCATAGCAGGAGGATTCGAATGCACACGCGAGTCAACGGTGGAGCGGTGATCGGCCTCGAGGGAGCGCCAATCTGCGTCGAGGTCGACATATCGGCCGGAATGCCGAAGACGACCATTGTCGGTCTGCCCGACGCGGCGGTCGATGAGGCGCGCGAGCGGGTTCGCTCGGCCATTCGCAACGCCGGAGCTGGATTTCCGACCAAGCGCGTGACGGTCAATCTGGCGCCCGCGCACATTCGCAAGGAAGGCGCCGGCTACGACCTGCCGATCGCCGTCGGCATGTTGGTCGCCACTGGGCAAGTGTGTGAATCGGCGGTGGAGGACACGCTGTTCATGGGAGAGCTCGCGCTCGACGGCGAGCTGCGCCATGTCCGCGGGGTGTTGTCCGTCGCGGCCGCCGCGCGTGATGCGGAGGTTCGGCGGATCGTGGTGCCCAAGGTCGATGCCGAGGAGGCGTCGCTGATTGACGGCATCGAGGTCGTTGCGGTTGACTCGTTGCGTGACTGGATCGAGTTGGCGACGGAGGAGCGTCCTTGGGCAGACGCGATCTGGCCGACGACGGCGCCGTCGCCAGAAGACTGCGGAACGAGCTTCGATGGTCACGACTTCTCTGACGTGCGCGGTCAGGAACATGTCAAGCGTGCGCTCGAGGTCGCTGCGGCGGGTGGTCACAATCTGCTGATGTGCGGCCCTCCGGGAGCGGGTAAGACGTTGCTGGCGTCGTGCGTGCCCGGGATCTTGCCTCCGCTGACGTCGAATGAGGCGTTGGAGGTGACGAAGATCGCCTCAGTGGCGGGCGCGACGGGCGGCAATCAGCTGATTCGCGAGCGGCCGTTCAGAGCGCCGCATCACACGATTTCGAACGCCGGCCTGGTCGGCGGCGGGCAGCGTCTGCGTCCGGGCGAGGTGACGATGGCGCATCGCGGCGTGCTCTTCCTCGACGAGTTGCCTGAGTTCTCGGTGCGTGCGCTGGAGACCATGCGCCAGCCGCTCGAGGATCGGCAGATCACGATCTCTCGCGCGCACGGCAGTGTGACCTATCCGGCCGACATCTGCTTGATCGCGGCGATGAATCCCTGTCCCTGCGGCAACTTCGGTACTGAGCAACACTGCACGTGCACCGATGGCACGGTGTATCGCTATCAGCGGCGCATATCGGGGCCAGTGCTGGATCGGATCGATTTGTTCGTCGATGTGCCCCGTGTGGACGTGCAGAAGTTGATGGACTCATCGACATCTGCGCCTCCGCCGGCCGCGGAGTCTTCTGCGGACGTACGGCGTCGCGTCGTCGAGGCGCGGAACGTGCAGCGGGCGCGGTACGGGCCAGGCGGGCCCAACGCCAACGCCTCGCTTTCGGCGCGCGAGGTCAATCAGCACTGTTACGCGATGCTCGACGACCGCGCGCGTCGGCTGATGCAGGAGGCGGTCGACCGCTTGAGTCTCTCTGCACGCGGCTATCACCGAGTGCTGAAGGTGGCGCGCACGATCGCCGACCTGGGTGGCTCAGAGACGATGACCGCGCAGCATGTCGCCGAGGCGGTGCAATATCGACGCCGAAGCCAACTGAACTGAGGGATCACTGAGGCGGGCTCAGGTTCGGTCAGCGAGGGACCGAGCAGGGCCGGGCGCGACTGTTGTCGGCTGGCTGCGGTGATATTGTGGCGTCTCGGCCCCCGTAGCTCAGGGGATAGAGCACCGGCCTCCGGAGCCGGGAGCGTAGGTTCGAATCCTACCGGGGGCGCCAGCGCCACCCATCGACGATTTCGACTAGCTCGTTGCCCAAGTGATGATCATGCCGCGCGACGGCGTGGGCCACTGGGGTCGATAGCCGTCGTCGCGGTCGAAGAGCTCGCCCAAGTGCGGACGAATCAAGGCTCTGATGTCGTCGCGGTCGGCAATGCCCAGTTCGTTCAGTGCGCGGGTGATCGCTTCTTCGTCGTTTGTGGGTATTCTCGCCGGCCAACTGAAAGGTTCGTCAACGACTTGCACGTTTGGGATGATTCCCATGTCCCACAGCACGGGCAACAGCTCGCGGAATCCCGGCGACGGCGCCTCGGCCTCACCGAAGATGGTGTGGAAGAGGCGCGCATTGGCGTTGGGCGGCGGCACTGTCCAGGTGAGGATGGCGACACGGCGCCGCGCGCTGTCGTGCATCGCGCGGAGAAACGGCTCGATGTCGGCGATGAAGTAGGTCACGTCGACGGTGACGACCAGGTCAGCGTTGAGCGATTCTGAGTGAGGCCAACTGGCGCCGAGAGCCGCTGCATTGTTGATTCCATGTTCGGCGGCGGCGAGGTCGAACTGCTCGCGCATGGCGGTCGTGGGTTCAACGTTGAGCAGGGACTTGGCTCTCAGCGCGAGAGGCAGTCCGATGCGTCCGGCGCCTCCGCCGATCTCGATGATGTCATCTTCAAACTCGACATGACGCAGCAGGGACCTCAGGAGCGGTTCCGGTGATCGGTGCGGGTCGAACCGGTAGCTCGGCGCGTAACGGGCCCAGTAGGTCGCATCGAGCGGATTTTGCAGTCGCTCCTGTTGCGCCGCTCGGGCGACGACCATGGCGTTGTAGGTGTCGGCTGCGCTCATGTCGCGTTGGTTGCAGAAGTACAGGACGGTCTGTGAGTTGAGGTCGAAAGCCGCGCGGCGCGCGTGACAGCGTCATCGCGTCGACCGGTGATAGCGTAGAGCCTTGAGCGCGGGTCAGGGCAGCTCGCCGAGGGAGGGGTCGCGCTGGTGTCGCAACGAGGTCGCAGCGCACGGACTCGTCCGCAGCGGCTGGCGCGACGCCGCGCCGAAGTGCAGGGTTTTGATCGCGGCGGCGGTCGACGGTCGTGGCTGCGATCGCGCTGGGTGCTGGGAACGTTTGGCATTGTCGCGGCGGCAGCGCTGATCGCGGGGCTGGTCGCGACCGGGTTCAACGACAGCGGTCCGTCGCCGACGGTGGATCCCCCTCCCGTTAGGCGCACAGGCTCTGAAGTCATTACTGGCGCGGTCGAGGGCAAGCCGACGTGGGACGCGCCGCCGGCCATGGCATTGGTCGAAGGTGTCGACTACGGCGCAGAGATTGAGCTTGAGGACGGCGAGCTGATCGTCGTCGATCTGTTTGAGCAGACGGCGCCAAACCATGTCAACAACTTTGTCTTCCTCGCTCGCGCTGGCTTTTTCGACGGGCTCACATTCCATGAAGTGCTGCCCGGCGTGCGGGTGCGCGCTGGCGATCCGCAGGCCGACGGCAGCGGAGGCGCTGGATACGTCTTGCAGGACGAGCCGGTTGATGATCGGAACCGCGCCGCGCTCGAGGCTGATGCTCCTGGGGTGCTGACTATGTGGCGCGACGGCGGCGCAGTGTCCTCCTCGCAGTTTGCGATCGCGCTGGCCGAGCGGGACGCAGCGTCGGACGGTCTGGCGGCGTTTGGGCAGGTGACATCGGGCCTTCAGCCCTTGTACGCCTGGAGTTCGCGCGATCCGGCAGCGATACCCGCCCCGCCGGCGGGGCCGCAGATTGCGGCGATTCGCGTGACCGAAAACGGCGCCGTCTCGGCTGGCGCGGCTGAGGCTGAGACGTCGTCGCCAGAGTCACCTGATCTGACGCTGTCTTGGAACGAGCCGCCGGCGTTCGCGCTCGACGACGGCGTCGACTACCGCGCGACGATTGAGATGGTCGACGGCGGAGTGATTGAGATTGACCTCTATGAATCACTCGCGCCCCAACACGTGAACAGCTTCGTGTTTCTCGCTCGGGCGGGCTTCTACGATGCGGTGACCTTTCACCGCATCATCCACGGATTCATGGCGCAGGGCGGCGACCCAACGGGTACCGGTTCGGGCGGGCCGGGATACTCGATCGATGCTGAATTCAACGACACGCCGCACGTGCGCGGTGTGGTTTCGATGGCGCGCACGGCCGATCCGAACTCGGCTGGCAGTCAGTTTTTCATCGTGTACGAGGCGGCGGCGCATCTCGACGGTCAGTACACGGCGTTTGGCGAAGTGACATCTGGCATGGAGGACGTCGACGCGTTTCCTGAGCGAGACCCCTTGGATCCGCTTGCGCCGCCCGGACCGCAGATCGCGCGAATCACAATCAGCGAGGTCGTCCGCGGCGAGTAGCGCGGCGACCTGAACACTGCCGCACGGCGGCGGAGGAGCCCCCATGGCCCAGTACAACCAGCGTCCGCAGATGGCGCTCAAAGAGGGTACGAAGTACAACGCCACGATCGAGATGGACGACGGCGGCAAGATCGAGATTGAACTGCTGCCCGACCAGGCGCCCGAGCACGTCAATTCGTTCGTATTTCTCGCCGGCGAGGGTTACTACGACGGCGTCACATTCCACCGCATCATCCATGGCTTCATGGCGCAGGGCGGCGATCCGACAGGCTCAGGCTCGGGCGGTCCCGGCTACACATTACCGGCCGAGTTCAACGACACACCGCATGTTCGCGGGGTGCTGTCGATGGCGCGCACGAATGATCCAAACTCGGCGGGCAGCCAGTTCTTCATCATGTACGCCACCGCCGATTATCTCGACGGTCAATACACGGCATTCGGTCGCGTGACATCGGGAATGGACATTGTCGACGCGTTTCCGGAGCGCGATCCTCAGCGGGCGCGAGAGCCAGGTCCGACTATGAAGCGCGTGACGATCAGCGAGTCCTAGTCAGAGAGACTCGAGCTCGGAGCGCCATGTCTGCGCAGCCGCCTCAGATTCCGCCAATTCCGCCGCTTGCGGTGGTGTTGCGCGTGGTCTCGATTCTGGGCATGGGGCTAACGTTTTCGGGTTGCGTTCTGGCGCTGGTTGCCGCCGAGTGGTGGTGGGCGCTGGGAACGGGCGTCGCGTTCGTCCCGTTCATGCTGATGATGGGCATCGTCGATCGGCTAATCCCTGATCTGTCAGAACTCGCGGCCGATCAGCAACCCGTCTCTCCGAACGAGGGCGCGGATGAGTAGTTGGCTGAGCAGAGGAGTGGTACGGACTAGTCGTCGATGCGGGCGGTGGCTGAGCCTTTGACGACCTCTGCGCCGTCCTGGTTGACGGTCGAGACCGCGAGGTCGACGAGGCTGCTGCCGTCTTCGTCGCGGATCGCCTCGATGGTCGCCGTGGCGGTCAGTGTGTCGCCGGGCCAGACTTGACTGACGAAACGCACGCCGTACTTGGTCAAGCGGCCGTCGCCGACGTAGTTGGTCAGCATCTTGCCGGTCATGCCCATGGTCAGCATGCCGTGCGCGAAAACGGTGGGATAGCCGGCGATCTGCGTAGTGAAGATCTCATCGGTGTGCAGCGGGTTGTAGTCGCCTGATGCGCCGGCGTACTGGATGATCTGGGTGCGGGTGAGGTTGTCGACGATTTGCTCGCTGTACTGGTCGCCGACGTTGAGATTGGCCTTGCTGAGCGGCATTGGGTTCGCCCTTTCGTGAATCTTCGCAACTGTCTGAAGTCAGACGTCGCCTGACTACTCGACGACGCGTGAGGTCTGGACGCCGACGGATCGCGCGGTCACGACCAGTACGTCGTCCTGGTTGTAGTACTCGGTGATTGACTCGTTGAACTGCAGCGTGCCGCCGCGACGGCCTTCGCGCGACCAGCTGTTTCCGGGCTTGTCGACGGCTCGTAGCACGTCGCCGGGCTTGATCGGCGCGTGGTACTCGTAGTGCTGCTCGGCGTGGAAGCCGGTGCCGCCTCCACCGCCTGAGCCCTCGCGCTTGACGCCGGTTGGCTCTTTGCCGGAGCCAAACCAGGGCTCGCCGATCACGGGGCGCAAGCTGTATCCGTCGGTGAACTGCGCCGATGATTGCACGAAGGTCGGCGGTGGAATGATGTGGCCCGGCTCGGTGTCGGCCGCCGCCTCTGGGTCGTGATAGATGGGATTGGCGTCGCCGACTGATCGGGCGAAGAGCATGATGTGCCCTTCTTCGATGGGGAATCGTTCGGTGGCCACTGGCTCTTCCTTCCGCGTTAGCGCTCCGTCTACGGGCGATAGCTTAACGGACACGCGCGAGAGCTACGAGGCGGCGCGTTGGCGAAGGACGAGTTGATGACGATCCCGTTCACTGAGCTGCGGGTGATCGAGCTGTCGGGATCGCATGCGGGAGCGTTCGCTGCGAAGATGTTCGCCGACTACGGGGCTCGCGTCGTTAAGGTGTGTCCACCGGGCGGTGATCCGTTGCGATCGGGGGGCGAGATCTTGCCGCAGCATGCGCTGGGCGGTAGGTCGGTTGGCGCCGTCTGGGCGTTCTGCAACACCTCCAAGCGGATCGTCGAGGCTGATGCTGACTCACCGGAGGTCCTGCGGCTTGTCGCCAACGCCGATGTCGTGATCGAGAGCGCTGCGCCCGATCCCTTGCGGCCGCGGACGCTGGATGTTGACGCATCTCAACTGGTTCGAGTCTTGATCTCGCCGTTCGGATTGTCGGGGCCGTGGTCGGAGCGGCGATCGAACGTCTTCACCGACGACGCGGCGAGCGGTCACATGTACCTCAACGGCGAACCGGGGCGACATCCGTTTCGACGGCATGGCCGACACACGGAGTATGCGGCTGGGATGTATGGCTTCATCGGCGCCATGGCGGCCCTGATCGCGCGCGAGTCGATCGGAGTTGGACAGACGGTTGAAGTGTCGCACTTGGAGTCGATGGTCGCGATGCACCAGCACACGACGACGATGTGGACTCACGCGGGACACATCCTGAGACGGGAGGGCAATGCTCAGCCGGGTATCTGGCATCCGGCGGGAGTCTATGAGTGCCAGGACGGGTATGTGTTTCTCGGTCATGCGACGGGCGCGAAGTTGGAGCCCTTTCTGCAGGCGGCCGGGCTCGGCGACGTGCTGGACGACCCCCGCTTCGCGACGAATGAGTCTCGCGGACGCAACAAGCTGGCCTTCGACGCCGCGATTCGTCCCTGGCTGATGTCGCATACGTCGGAGGAGATCTGCGCGCTGGGCGAGGCGACATTCTCGCCGATGGGTCCCGTCTGGGATACGCGCCAGTTTCTCGCTGATCCGCACATGGCGAAGCGGCAGTTCTTCGTACCGCTTGATAAGGAACGGGGCGCTGAACTGATTCCACGGGGACCGTTTCGTTTGGGAGCGGCACATCAAGGCGCATCGCCGCGGCCGCCTGAGGCGTCTGCAATCGAAGAGTTGCAGTCATGGCGGACTCGCGAGTCGAGCAGCGGGAGTTCCAGCGAGCTAGCGGATGGTCCCTTGACAGGCGTGCGCGTGCTCGACCTGACTCGAGTTTGGGCGGGGCCGATTGCGGGTCGCTTGCTTGGCGACCTGGGCGCAGATGTGATTCACATTGAGTCGCCCTGGAATCGCGGACCATTGGAAGCGCCGCCCGAGCTTGCCGAGCTGACCCATCTGTATCCAAACAATGAGCTCGGCGAGCGCCATTGGAATCGCAATGGCGGATTCAACAAGCTGGCCCGCAACAAGCGTGGTTTGGCGATTGACCTCTCGACGGAGCGCGGCCAAGAGTTGTTTCGCGGGTTGATCGCCGAGTCGGACGTGCTGTTGGAGAACTTCTCGCCACGCGTGATGCCGCAGTGGGGTCTCGATTGGGAGGCGCTGCAGCGAATCAAACCGTCGATCGTGCACACCGCAATGCCTGGGTATGGGGCTGTTGGGCCTGGGGCGAATCGGGTGGCGTTGGGACCGGTGATTGAAGCGGCGACGGGCATGACGATGATGTCTGGCTACGCCGATGGCATTCCGTATCGCTCGGGCGTGGCCTGGCCCGATCCGGTTTCGGGCATGAGCGCTGTGGCGGGCACGCTGGTTGGCCTGTGGCGACGATTGAGCTCCGGCGGCGAAGGGCAACGGGTCGAAACCGCGATGATCGAATCAATGGGCACGTTTGCAGGTGATGAGCTGTTGGCAGCCCAGATCGTAGGTCGGCCGCCGCCTCGGAGAGGCAACCGCGAGCAAGGCGTCGCGCCGCAAGGCGTGTATCGGTGCCTCGGCGACGACCGCTGGCTGGCGATTTCTGTGACGTCGGACGACGAGTGGCGCGCGCTTTGTGAGGTCGTTGGGCTGCCTCGTGACTGGCATGGTTGGGCGCTCTGGGAGCGTGAGGCGCGACACGACGAGATTGACGCGGCGCTGGACATTTGGACGGCGTCGATTTCACCGGTCGAAGCGGAGGCGCGCTTGCAAACTGTCGGCGTGATCGCGGCTCGCTTGGCTGACGCGCGCGACCTCTTGGAGGCCGAACAGCTTGCAGCGCGAGGGTTCTGGGCTGAGCTGGGCGGCATCGACATGGGAGTGCTGCGGTATCCCGGATGTCCGCTGCGGTTGAGTCGGACGCCGGCGACCTATCGCCGCGGCGCGCCCGGTTTGGGCGAGCACAACCAGGAGGTGTTGACGGAGACGCTTGAGCTTGGCGACGCCGAAGTCAACGAGCTTGTCGAGCAGCGCGTGATCGCCGATCGGCCGCCGAGCCTATCCGAGCTGACCTGAGTCTGATGGAAGCTGGTCGGGGTGGGCGGATTTGAACCGCCGGCCTCACGGCCCCAAACCGTGCGCTCTGCCAAGCTGAGCTACACCCCGATAGCGCTCACTGTACGCGCGATGTCGTCCGAGTCGACTTGAACGGCGCCAATCAGCTCGTTGATGTCGCTGACTCCGTAATCGCGGCAATAGTCGATCAGTTCTTCCAACACGCGGATGGCGGCGTACGGATCGCGGAACGAGGCCGTGCCGACCTGGATGGCGCTCGCGCCGGCGAGGAGGAACTCAACAGCGTCGCGCCCGGTCATGATTCCTCCGCAGCCGATGACAGGGATCTCAACGGCGCGCGCCGTCTCCCAGACCAGGCGCAGCGCGAGCGGCTTGATCGCGGGACCCGTGAGGCCGGCGACGGGACGATTGGTGCGCGGTCGGCGAGTGTGGACATCGATGCTCATACCGACGAACGAGTTGGCCACGCACAGCGCGTCGGCGCCGGCGCGCTCGCAGGCTTGCGCGACAACTGAGATGTCGGTGACGTCGGGCGTGAGCTTGGCGATTACTGGCAGCGTGGTCGATGTGACGACCGCCTCAATGACGCGAGCTGCGGCGACGGGATCGCGGCCAAATGCGACTCCGCCGACATCGAGGTTGGGGCAGGAGATATTGACCTCAAGTCCCGCGACGCCGGGCGCGCCGTCTAACACCTGGGCCAAGCGAGCAAACTCGTCGACCGTGTCGCCGAGCATGTTGACGACGACAGGAACGTCCCAGGTCTCCCAGACCGTGGCGACGTCAGACAGCAGTTTGCGTACGCCGATGTTTTGGAAGCCGATGCTGTTGAGCATGCCGGCGGGCGTCTCGGTGATCCGCGGCGTCGGATTGCCTCGCCGAGGCTTGAGCGTGACGCCTTTGGACAGGAGTCCTCCGAGACGATTGATGTCGAACAGACGCGCCAACTCGAGGCCGTTGCTCGACGTGCCCGACGCGGTCATGACGGGATTGCGTAGGAGCAACTCTCGCTTGGCCCCCGGCGCAAGATCGACGCTGAGCTCGGGCAACGACGCAGTGGCTAGAATCGGCGACGCAGCGGATGAGGGCGCAGACATGCGGATCTCCTCCGCGCATGGTACGCGTAGGCATGACGCGAGTCAGGCCGACGCCGCCGGGCAGGCAGCCGCACCAGCGACTGAACTGGCTGACGTTGAGCGGGAGGGAAGCGTCTCGGGGATTAGTTGCTGTGCTCGCTGGCGCGACGGCGTTTCGAGATGCCCATGTCATTCCAACGCGAGCGACCTTCGTTGCGGTCCCAGATCGAGTCCTCAGACGAGTTGCGGAACTCTTTGGTTTCGCCGCAGCTGCAGACACCCATCGACATCGGGCCGTTCGGGGCGTCGATCGTCCAGTGGTGAATGTGGGTGGGCGCGTCGGTCTTCAGGCGAGTCTTGGACGGCATTCGTGGAACCTCCTGGGTCCGAGCAACCGGGTTGTGGACGCAACCCGCGTTCTGTCAGTCCCATGTGAGCAGGACGCTACGTACGCCAATGCGGCCAGGCAATACATCGCGCCACAGACTGTATTGGGCGCTGTAAAGTGCGACACGCGCCTGTAACAACTTGACGACTTCGCAGCGTTACGACGCCCCGCACTGGCTTGAGCGATGCCGAGCTTGAGAATCGTCTGGAGCAACTTGCTGAGCGCATGGCTGCAGTGGGGTACGATGGATCCAGTTGAGTTGCGGGCCGCATCTGTAGCGCTGGCGAGATGGTCCGCCTTGCCGAGCCAGTTTGATCAACATTGATTCCGACAAAACGCCACCGCTTCTCATTGCGACAATGCCAGGACGAATCTGCTCGTGGGCTTCGGGTCACGTGTTGGTCTGCGTGTTCTCATCGTATGTCGATTCGACGGATGGGGAGCTGAGGCTGTAGTGGTCTGGCGACGCTTGACCGGTCAGGGCAGTGACCGCGACCAGAAGGAGAGTGAGATGGCTCTGACTGTTGAGGCGGTCCGAGACACGCTTCGAGGAGTCCGCGATCCGCAGCTAGGCCGAGATTTGATCTCGCTGCGAATGTTCGACGGCGCCGTCATCGATGGCGACGCCGTGACGCTGCACCTGACGCTGCCGATTCACGGCTATCCCTCGACGCCGGAACTGGAACAGCGCGTGACGGACGCATTAGGCGGAGCGGGCGCGACGTCAGTGGCATTCGAGTATCGGGTCGATGTCCCAGCCTGGCAGGGCAGCGGACAACAGGCGGCGATCGGCGGCGTGAAGAACATCATCGCGGTGGCGTCAAACAAGGGCGGCGTCGGCAAGTCGACGATTGCGACCAACCTGGCCGTGGCGTTGGCGGAGTCGGGCGCGGCGGTGGGTCTCGTTGACGCGGACGCCACTGGTCCCAATCTGCCCACGATGTTCGGGCTGCCCAACGGATTCCAGGCGCAGAGCGAACAGGGGCTGCACCCTGTGGCTCGTTTCGGCGTGAAAGTGATCTCGTTGGGCTTCCTCTTGCCGCCTGGCGCGCCGGTGGTCTGGCGAGGACCGATGATCGGTTCAGCGATTCGTCAGCTGTTGCACGATGTCGAGTGGGGCGAGATCGATTACCTACTCATCGATCTGCCGCCGGGGACGAGTGATGCGTCGATGTCGATGGCGCAGGAAGCGCCGATTGCGGGCGCGGTCGTCGTCTCGACGCCACAGCAGGTGGCATTGGAGGACGCAAGCAAGGCGGTGACGATGTTTGAGAAGCTCGACGTGCCGGTCTTTGGCATCGTCGAGAACATGTCCTACTTCATCACGCCCGACAGCGGGCAGCGAGTAGAGATATTTGGCCACGGCGGCGCACGGGACGCCGCCGATGATCTGGAAATTGACTTTCTGGGTGAGGTGCCGCTGGCGACTGAGGTTCGCGCGGGAGGCGACGACGGACAGCCGATCGTCGCGTTCGATGCTGAACATCCAGCCGCTGAGGCGTTCGTCGCCATCGCCAATCGAGTGGCGGTCAAGGCGGCGGCGTCCGCGTTGCTGCAGGCGCCCACGATTCCCGTCCTATGAATGGAACGCTAGAAGATGGCAAGATTTCTGAGGCGAACAACCTCGGCTGACCAATCCGCCGCGGAACAGAGTCAGCAACAGGCGCAGGAGCGCGGCGGACGTGAAGGCTCTCAAGACGACCCGCCCGCGGTGCCGCAGGCGCGCGGCTCATCGCAGTCGCTCGCGTCTCCGCCGGCGCGGACGCCGTCTCGTCGCGGTTCGCGACGTCGCTCGCAGACGAGCAACGGATCGGCCGCTGGCGCGGCGAGTCCGAGCCCCGCGACCAATCCAAACCAGGGGAGTAACCCATCCTCACGTCGCGGCGCGCGACGCGGAGGCGCTGAGTCATCCAACGGAGACGCCAACGAACCGATGTTGGCGCTCCTCGAGCGTCAGACGGCGCTCTTAGAACAGCAGGGCCAGACGATCAGACAGCTGGCAGAGTCTCAGGCGCTGCTGACCGAGACGTTGCTCGGTCAACGTGGTGAAGACGCCGCGCCGGCGCGGATCGAGGTGTTGCCGCGTCTGGCGATCTTCGTCGATGTGCCAAACATTCTCTACGGCGCTGAGTCGTCGGGCGTGCGGCTCAACTGGGGCAAGGTGGCGGACTTCCTGTCGCACGGGCGGACGCTGGTTCGGGCGATCGCGTATGCGCCGATCTCTGATGACCCGTCGGCTCGAACCGAGAACGAGCGCTTTGTGGTGCCGTTCCTTGACCATGGCTACCGCATCGCGACGAAGCAGCTGAAGCGGTTCACGGGCGGATCGGTCAAGGCCAACTTTGACGTCGAGCTCGCGATTGACGTGTTGACGATGTCGGACCGCGTCGATGTGATCGTGCTCGTGTCGGGCGACGGCGACTTTCGGCGATTGGTCGAGATCGTCGGCGCGCGCGGCGTGCGTGTCGAAGTCATGGCGTTTGGCAAGAGCACGTCGTCGGACTTGCGCCAGGTCGCTGACCGCTACATCGACATTGCGCAGTACGCCGACCAGCTGCGCGACTAAAGGTCGCGCAGCGTTCGACGGGCAGTGCGGGGCAGCTACTCAGCGGCGAAGTATCGTACGCCGTTGCGTCGGGCGGCGCGGCCGACGCCTGGGAACGAGAAGTGTCCCGAGGCGATCAGCGCGTTCTCGGCTTCGATCTGGTCGAACAACTTGTGTCGACTGGCGGTCGAGTCGGTCGTGTTGACGTCGGCGCCGGGGCACCAATCGGTCTCGCTGAGCTGCACGAGGTGATGCGCGGCGTCGCCGATCACGTATGCCTTCTCGCCGCCGCTGCTGACGGCGAACGAGACGTGACCAGGCGTGTGGCCGGGCGTCGGCACGGTGAAGACTTCTGAGGTCAGTGGATGCTCTCCCTCGACGAAGTCGAACAGTCCCGCGTCGACGATGGGGCTGAGCACGTTGTCGTACTGCGCGCCCTCTTTCAGTTCGTCGCTGCTGGTCCAGTAGTCCCATTCGGCTTGCTGAACGACGTGCCGCGCGTTGGGGAACTGCGGCACCGGGGCGCCGTCTCGGTCGAAGGTGTTCCAACCGGTGTGGTCGAAATGCAGGTGTGAGAAGGCGACGATGTCAACATCGTTGGGCGAGACGCCGGCCTCTTGCATGACCGTGGGCAGCGCAGGCGGCTCTTTGAGCGGCATCATCGTGGGGCGGCCGCCGATGCCGGAGTCGACGAGGATTGTCGTACCTCCCGAGATCACCAGCCACGCGCCGAGGTTGAGGGTGAGGTTGCCGTCGTCGTCGAGCAGGTCGCGGTAGTTGTCCCAGTCAGAGTCCTGGGTCTGGTTGAAGAACGCCGTCGGAGGCATAGCGGCCCATGAGTCCTGGACGGCGATCAGCGTCGCGCTGCCGACTTCGACCTTGTGAAACTGTCCCATGGGCGCTGCCTCTCTAGCGTGCCGTCTTGGGCACGGATAGCGCGAGCTCGGTGGGTGTCGCGCGATGCTGAGCGTAACGGATTACGAGGAGCGCGAAGCGTCACCGAGTCTGTACGACTCGTCGAGCAACTCGATGGCGTGCGTCGTACGGGGCATAATCCGCCGCTCGTCGTCGAAGCGCGCGATACCGGCGTCGAGTTGCAGCATGCAGCCTGGATTGGCCGTGCAGACCTGCTCGGCGCCGGTGGCGAGCACATCGCTCATCTTCTCGGCCAGCACGCGCTTCGAGATGTCGCTCTGCACGATCGAGTAGATGCCGGCCGAGCCGCAGCACTTGTCAGGTGTGCGCATCTCGTTGAGCGTGAGCCCCGGGATGCTGCGCAGGACGTCGCGCGGGGCGCTGCGGACCTGCTGCGCGTGAGAGAGATGGCAGGAGTCCTGATAGGTCACGGCGCGCTCGATACGACCGAGCGGCCTGGCGAAGCCGATGTCGACGAGGTACTCGTGCACGTCGCGGACTCGAGCCGCGAAGGCCGCGGCGCGCTCGGCGTAGATCTCGTCGCGCCGCAACAAGTGGCCGTATTCCTTGAGGTGCGATCCGCAGCCGGCGGCGTTGATCAGAATGGCATCCGGCATCTCGCTCGACTGCGGCGTGATCGCGTCGATGTTCCTGCGCGCCAGGTCGCGGGCCGCTTCGATGTCGCCGCCGTGCGCGTGCAGCGCTCCGCAGCAGACTTGGGCCTCCGGAGCATCGACTGCGACGCCATTGCGAGCGAAGACGCGGACGGTCGCGCGATGGGTATCGGGATAGGCCATGGGCATCATGCAGCCGGTGATCAGAGCGGCGCGAGCTCGGACGGGCGCAACGGCTTGGACTTGGGCCGCTTCGCGATTGCGGTAGAAGGGTCGATCGACAACCGGTGAGAGCGCGTCGATGTCGGCCAGTTTGGGGGCGAACCGCGTCAGCAGGCCGCTGCGGCGGATGAGTCGCTGTAGGCCAGACACTTGGAAGAGTTTGAGTCCATAGCCGGCCACATTCAGACGTCGCGGATAGGGAAACACGCCGCGCATGATCAGGCGCCAGATGAGACGTTGGCGGTGGGGCCACTTCTGCTTGGCGAAGGCCTCGGCGCGAGTCGCCTCCATCAGTCGGCCGTAGGGGACTTTGGAGGGACAGGCGGTCTCGCACGCGCGGCACTGGAGGCATTGATCAAAGTGCTGTTGGACGCGCGGCGACCACTCAATGCGGCCGCTGTCGATACCGCGCATGAGCGCGATGCGACCGCGCGGCGAGTTGGTTTCGACGCCGAGATCGTGATAGGTCGGGCAGACGTTGAGGCAGAATCCGCAGTGCACGCAGAGCCCGAGCTCGCCCGCATCGGGGCGATCTTCCGTCGTCCAGATCGGCTCGATTGAGCCTGTCGAGGGTGCGACGCTCATGACGACAGCCTAAATGTCATCGACGAATCGACCTGGATTGAGAATGGAATTCGGGTCGAATTGGCGCTTGATGTTGTGCATCAGACGCGCGCCCGGGCCGGCTGGTCCCCAAATGTTGCAGGAGCGCTTGTAGTCTGGCGGCGCTGATTCAACGGTCAGCCGGGCCTGGAGCGGACCGAGCGCCTGTCGGAGTTCGCCGATCGCTTGCGAGTCGACTGAACTCACTCCGAGGTAGATCAGCCCAGAGTCGGCAGCTGTGACGACTGCAGCAGTCTGCTCTAGTCGGTTCGCAATGAGGTCGTGTGCGCGGATCAGATTGGCCGGCGGGAGGCCGATGCGCAACCGCATGGCGGTTGGCGGGGTTTGCAGCTCCAGGTCGGCGATTGCTTGCCAGGTCTCGACGATGTTGGCGGCTCGCTTGACCGGCCCGTCAAGGCCTGCATCTTGAGCCGCAGCGAGCGCTTGGGCGAGGACTTCGTTGGCGGCGGATTCGAGTCCGTTGGCTCGGAGGAGCAGCGTGGGCTGGTCGGAGAGTGTGTCTGCGCCGAGCTGTTGGGCGCGCGCAGCGGCGTCGGCCGACAGTACGACGCAGGCATTGAGGAATGGGGCCGCCTGGGCCGCAGCGCGCGCGGCTCTGAGCGCGGTCTCGAGTGTGGGTGAGGAGATCGCGACGATTTGGTCGCTCGCCGGTTGCGGCCTCAGTTTGAAGGTGGTCTCGACGATCACTCCGAGTGTGCCCAACGAGCCGGTGAAGAGCTTTGGTAGGTCATAGCCGCTGACGTTCTTGACGACGCGTCCACCGCCGGCGATCGCTGTGCCGTCGGCCAGGATCATGCGCATGCCGATCAACCAGTCGCGGGGTCCGCCGAACGAGTTTCGCCGCAATCCTCCGCGTCCGACTGCGCAGAGTCCGCCCACGGTGGCTCGTTCGAACTGCGGATGATCGAGCGGCAGGAATTGACCGTTCTCGGCCAGGACTTGTTGCAGCGCGGCCAAACTCATGCCCGCCTGTACGGTGATGGTGAAGTCGTCTGGTTCGTAATCGACGACCTGGTTGAGTCGGCTCAGGTCCAGGGCGAAGTCGTAGCGCCGAGGCGGCATGCCAAGGTCGAGCATCGTCCGACCGCCGATCGGCGCGACGGCGAGCTGGTGTTCCGAGGCGCCGCGCAGCGCGCGCCCAACGTCTTCGACCGTCTCAGCGACCACTGCTCGATCGGGGGAGATGGCGTCGAGCTGGTAGCGCTCGAGGCCCTCGCGTTGGACGGTGAGTTCGGCGAAGGCGGGGTGCGGCTCGCGCGGCTCAGCGTCTGCCATGTGCGCTCCGGCGCGACTCGGCGCGCGTCACACAAACGCCTTGGGGCCAAACTTGGCGATCTGGTGTTGGGCGTGCTGATGTCCGGCCTCGCCGCATCCGTGTCCTTTGGGGAAGATTTTGCACGGATTGAAGTTCTCGGTCGGGCCGAAGGCGGCGCGCAGCGCCTTCATCGCGTCCATGTCGGCCTCGGTGAAAATCCAGGGCAGGTAGTCGCGCTTCTCCAGACCGACTCCGTGTTCGCCCGTGATCGCGCCGCCCGCGTCGACGCAGACGCGCATGATTTCGCCGCCCGCGTCGAGCACGCGCTCAGTCGCGCCGGGCTCGCGCTCATCGAACAGCAGGCAAGGGTGCAGATTGCCATCGCCGGCGTGGAACATGTTGGCGACGGGGAGGCGATACCGCTCGGCGATGTCGTAGACGGCGTCGAGCACGTCGGGCAGCTGCGTACGAGGAACGACGCCGTCGAGCAGGTAGTAGTTGGGCATGATCTGTCCCAGGGCGCCGATCGCGCCCTTGCGCCCGGCCCAGAGCTGCTCCCGCTCCTCGGGATCGGTCGCCGATCGTACTTCGCGGGGTTCGAAGCGATTGAGAATGCTCTCAACACGTCCGCCTTCGGCCTCGACCTGTGACTCGGGCCCGTCAACCTCGACGAGCAGGACGGCCTCGGCGTCAAGCGGGAAGCCGGTGTGCAGGACGGGCTCGACCGCGGCGATTGTCATCTTGTCGATCATCTCGAGCGCGGCCGGCACGATGCCTGAGGCGACGACAGCTGAGACGGCGTTGGACGCCTGCCGCACGCTGTCGTAGACGGCGAGCATCGTGCGCACCGCGGTCGGCCTGGGCACGAGTCGTACGAGCGCCTGCGTCACGATGCCGACCGTGCCTTCGGAGCCGACGACGCAGCCGACGAGGTCGTAGCCCGGCTCGTCACGCGTGTCGTGTCCGATCCACTGCACCTCGCCGTCGGCGGTCACGAGCTCGAGCGCCAGGACGTGATTGGTCGTCGTGCCCCAGGCCAGCGTGTGCGGACCGCCCGCGTTTTCGGCGATGTTGCCGCCGATTGTGCAAGCCCGTTGCGAGCTTGGATCTGGAGCGTATGCCAGTCCGTGCCGCTCGGCCTCTGCACCGAGGTCGAGGTTGACGACGCCAGGCTGCACGAGCGCGGTCTTGTTCTCGGCGTCGATGTTGAGGATTCGACGCATACGGTTCATGCCGATGACCACGCCTCCCTTGGCGGCGAGCGCGCCGCCGCTGAGTCCGGTGCCGGCGCCGCGAGGAGTGACCGGCGCGCCGTAACGGTTAGCGATGCGAATCAGGTTCACCACGTCGTCCGTGTCGTTCGGCAAGGCGATCACGTCAGGACTGCCGCGGTCGATGGTGCCGTCGTACTCGTACACGAGCAGGTCTTCGTCGCGCCAGACGACCGCGGCTTCGCCAATGGCGTCGATCAACTCGAGGACCATCGGTGTCGGTGTGTGCATGGCTCGATGATAGTGCGGTCTGTGTTCAGGAACCGCGAGACCAGCGGCGCTCGAGGAAGTCGAGCACGGCTGAGTTGAAGCGATCGGGCTGTTCGAAGTAGACCGAATGTCCGGCGTCGGGCACGACGACGAACTCAGATCCTTGCATCGCGCGATGAGAGGCCTCCATCGCGTTCGCGGGCACAATGCGGTCGTGCTCGCCGACGATGTAGAGCATGGGCATGCCGAACTGTCTGAGCAGCGGCATTGACGATCCGCGCCAGGTCGCGAGGCCTGGCGTCGGCGCGAGGAAGGTGGACGGACGCCTCGGGTTCCAGCCGTTCATGCGTCGGTACAGCCAGGTCAGTTGGGGGTCATTGCGTTCGGTCGCTGGCGCGAGCGCGCGTTGTCGAAGCGTCTGGCCGGCGACGGTCTGATAGTGCGCGGCCTGAATCTCGCGCACTTCGTCGTTGACCGCGCCGGCGAGCGTGCCCGAGAGGATCAGCGCTTCAATGCGCCCCGGAAAGAGCAGCGCAAACGGCGTCGCAGTGCGACCGCCCATCGAGTGGGCGACCATCGCGAAGCGGTCGACGTTGAGATGTTCGAGCAGCGCGTGGAGATCGTGCGGGAACGCTCGTCGGCCGGGACCGCCAGGCACATCTCGGCTGAGACCGAAGGCGCGGTGATCGAACGTAATGGTGAAGTAGCGATCGCGAAAGACGGGCACATTGCGCCACCAGACGAGGTGGTTGCCGCCGGCGCCGTGAGCGAGCACGAGCGCCGGCGCATCGGGATCGCCGTGCGCCTCGTAGTAGAGGTTGATTTCGTTGCAATGCAGAAATGGCACGGTCGGTTAGGTGTCGGCCGTCGCCGCGTCGAGCACGAGCTCGATCGCCCGCTCGGCGGTGAGGCGCTTGGCACCTTCGCGATCCGACGTCCAGACGCGCCGCTCAGCTGCGACGCGTGAGCCCGGACCGACGCAAGCGATCCAGACCGTTCCGACCGGGCGTGATTCAGAGCCGCCGGTCGGTCCGGTGATACCGGTCTCGGCGACACCGATGTCGGCGTTCAGGGTGTTGCGGACGCCTTCCGCCATAGCGATCGCCACTTCCTCGGAAACGGAGCCATGTTCACGGAGCAGATCACGGGAGACGCCGATGAGATCGATTTTGGGAACGTTGTGATAGGGCGCAGCGCCGCCGATCCAGACGGCTGAGCAGCCGGGGATGTCGGTGATCCAGTGGCCAATCAGACCGCCGGTATCGGTTTCGGCCGTGGCGAGCGTGAGTCCGCGTTCGCTGAGCGTGTCGACGAGCTGTTGCGCCAGCGCCTCGGCCATGGCGAGCGGCTTTCGGCTAGTCCTCGTTGTTGGCGGAGCGGTCCCAGCTGAACATCAAGATCAGGATGAACACGACCAGCACGAGGAAGGGCGCGAGCAGGATCGAGAACTGGTACCACTCCTCGCGGTCGAAGTTGTTGACGCCGGTGCCGCCTTCATCGGGTTCCTGCTGCGCGGGCAGGTCGAGCTGCTCGTGTTCGGCAGGAGACAGGTTCGCGGCCAGCGCGCTGTCGCCGCCCAGCGGCTGGATCACCGTGAACATGATCAACGCCAGCGCCGTCGCCAGGGAGAGGCGGGCGATCGGTTGGAGCGTGGCGCGCAGGACGTGTCGCATGTTCGGTCCCCTCTGCTGGATTCAAGCTGGCGTTCAAGAGTCTGATGATTCAGACACTTAGGCTATTCGAGCGCGCCCTCACGCGCGAGCGCATCGATCCGCTCGTGATCGTAGCCGAGCATGCGGCTGAGAACGTACTCCGTATCTTCGCCCAGTCGCGGCGCAGGAGAGACTACTTCGGCCGGCGTCTCGGAGAGTTTCCACGGTGGCGGAAGCACTTGACGGAGGTGCGTTTCGGGCGGGCGGACGTCGACAGCGCCGCCGCGCGCCTGGAAGCTCTCCGAACGATGGATGTCGCTGCCCCAGACTGATGCCGCCGCGGGCACGCCTGCGGCTCGCAGTGAAGCGGCGGTCTCGACGGCGGAGCGCTCGGAGGTCCAGGCCTCGATCATCGGCTTGAGCTCGTCGCGATGCTTCCATCGGTTGAGGCCGGTGCGGAAGCGCGAGTCGTCTCGGACGTGTTCGAGACTACTGACGTCGCAGAGGGCCTTCCACTCATCGTCGGTGCGGCAGGCGATGGCGATCCAGCCAGTCTTGGCGCCTTTGTGGTCGTCGCCGTACTCCTCTGGCGCGCGCATCGATGCGCAGCGGAAGACGTCGTGCGGGGCATAGGCGCGATGTCCGTTGCCGACGCGGTCGCCGTCGCGGCCGAGCAGATCGACGTGGAGGAACTCTTCGGGAATGTGCATGCCGATCGCCTCGGAGGACGAAGCGTCAATGAACTGTCCGCGGCCGGTGCGCTCGCGATAGTGCAGTCCGGCGACCATCGCCATGGCGGCGGTCGCCCCGGCTCGCAAGTCGATAGAGCCGCCCATCATGACGGGCGGCTCGTCGGGCTCGCCGGAGAGATGTGAGAGTCCGCTGAGGGCTGCGAAGGTGGGCGCGTAGCCGGTGTAGTTGCGCTCGGGGCCGGTTGCGCCCAGCGCTGAGGCGGAGATCATGACGATGTCGGGATTGATCTTGCGCAACTCGTCAAAGCCAAGTCCGAGTTTGTCGAGGATGCCGGGTCGGAAGTTGTCGATCGCGCCGTCGGCGGTGCGGGCGAGGTCGCGGATGACCTGTTTCGCGCCCTCGAGTTTGAGATTGAGCTGGATTGAGTACTTGTTGAGATTGACTTCGTTGAACATCGGCGCTTGATTGACGCCGCCGGCGAACGAACCCATGGCGAGGGAGCGCTGGCGGGAGTGGTCGATGCGCGTCGCGGACTCGATCTTGATCAGCTCAGCGCCGAGCAGGGCCAGCTGCATTGCGCCGTACGGTCCGGCCCAGGCCCAGGTGAAGTCAATGATGCGCTTGCCCGATAGCGGTCCGCGCCGAGGGGCTGGCTCAAGCAAGCCGTTGGCGGCGACCTGCGCAGTGACGTTGGCGCCGTTGGAAGTGGTCGTGGTCATCGGATGACTCCAGCTCGTCGCGCTTGGGCGGGATTCCAGGGGCTGAGCAGGTCTTGGGTGACATCGGCCGAGGCCGAGCCGAGCAGTGGCGCCGATGTGCGGTCCGCGCGGCGCGCGGCATTCCAGCGCGCGGCGAACTGCGGATATCTCGCAGTCGGCGCTATGGGGTGTTCCAGCTCGTCGAAGAAGTCGCGCACCTGCATCTGTTCCGAGTTCATCACTTCCGAGGGGCGCAAGACTGGTCCGGCCGGCGCGCTGTGTTGCTGTAGGGCGCGGAACACCTCGTCGCGCGTACGCGCGGCGGCCCACGCTTCGAGCGCCTGGCCGGCTTCGTCGCCGAGCTGCATGCGGTCGATTAGGTTGCCCTGATCATCGTAGGCCCAGTCCGGATCACCCATCGCCTTGATCAGACCTGCCCACTGATGCGACTGCGGAGTGACGGCGATGAGGTAGCCGTCGGAGCATTCAATGCGGCCGCCGAAGGCGCTGCCGCCCCTACTCGGAGGCCGCGCGGGAGGTCCGCCGTCGTTGTGCGCGATCGAGATATCGACTCGGTCCATGTTCATCATCGCCTCAGTCGACGAGACGTCGACGATCTGACCGTGGCCCAGGCGTTCGCGGGAGATCAGCGCGGCCCAGGTCGCCAGCGCGAGGGCGGTGCCGCCGTCGGCCTCGTGGACCTTGGCGCCAGCCATCAGCGGAGCGCCGGTGTTCGCGCCGAGATTACGTCGCACGCCCGCAGCGGAACCTGAAGCATGGGCGCGCGTCAGCGCGGTGGACGGCCACTCGGCGGGCTCGCCGAGCAGCCCAAACGGCGTTACGGCGGCGATGATTAGCCGGGGATAGCGTTCGCGCAGCTGATGCGGGTCGAGGTCAAGGGCGGACAGCTGCAGCGGTGTGCGGTCGGTGACAAACACGTCGGCCTCGGCGACGAGCGACTGCAGCACCCGGCGACCGGCCGCGCTGGCGAGATCGAGCGCCACGCTGAGCTTGGATGTGTTGTAGGCGAGCCAGGTGGTTGAGGTCTCTCGATGCGGGGACGGCTCGGCGAAGGGCGCGGTGCGACGCGCGATGTCGCCGCTGGGCGGTTCCACCTTGATCGCGTCGGCGCCGGCATCGGCGAGCAGTTTGGCGGCAAAGGGGCCGGCGATCTCTTCGGCCAGCTCGAGTACGCGCACGCCTTCCAGTAGGGGCGGGCCGAGCGAATCTTGACGAGACGGTGATTCCGTTGAGGGGCTAGGCATGCATCGACAGTCTAGAACGCAGTCGGCCGTGCTCATAGACTGGCGAGCATGAGCGAACGACACGCATCTGACGCCGACCAACCCGACGTGTCGCGTCCGTATTACGGCGTGCGTGTCTTGGAGCTGGCTGAGGGCATTTCCGGTCCATACGCCGGCCGATGGCTGGCAGCATTGGGCGCGGACGTCGTCAAGGTCGAGCGAACGACCGGCGATCCATCGAGGGCGTTCGGTCCCTGGCCCGATGATCTACCCAACGACGAGACGAGCGGGCTGTATCTCTATCTCAACGGCGACAAGCGATCGGTCACGTTGAATCTGGATACGTCAGACGGGCGCGAAATTCTGCGCGAGCTCGCAGCTTCAGCCGAGATCGTGATCGAGTCATTCGAACCGGGCTATCTGGCTGAGCGCGGACTCGACTATGGGGCGCTGTCGAAGGATCATTCCGAGCTGGTCATGATCTCGATCACGCCGTTCGGCCAAACCGGACCGAACGCCAATCTGCCGGCGACCGAGTTGACGCTCTACGCGGCCAGTGGTCAGATGTGGCTGACCGGACATCCTGAGAGACAACCGCTCAAGAACGGCGGATCACAGCCGTCGTATCAGGCGGGGATCAATGCGTTCGCGGCGATCGCGGGAGCGTACTTCGGCGCGGTGATGCATGGTCAGGGCTCGTACATCGATCTGTCGGTGCAGGAGACCTACGCGGGGATGGCGGAGGCGTTTCACACGCGAGCGTCGCAGCTGGGCATTGAGTCGCAACGCTCAGGGAACAACCTCAATGCGCTCTGGGGCGTCTACGAGGTCGCCGATGGCTACGGCGGCATCTGCGCGCTGCCGCGCAACTATCCCGGATTCGCCGAAGCGGTTGGTCTGCCGGAACTGCAGGAGGATCGCTTCGCCGATCCGGGCCAGCGCCTGATCAACAATGATGAGTTGATGGCGATTCTGTTTGGTTGGTTCAGCGGTCAAACTCGACTGGGGCTGATGGAGCTGGGTATCGAGCACCGCACGCCGTTCGGATACGTTGCGACGTTCGAGGATCTGACCAACTCCGAGCACCTGCAGAGACGCGACTTCTTTGCGCAGGTCGACGACGATGATGTCGGTTCGCTGAAGTATCCGGGACGTTTGTGGTTGAGTAACGCGCACGACTGGAAGATGGGTCGCGCGCCAAAACTCGGCGAGCACAACGTTGAGATCATTCACGGCGAGCTGGGCTATGAGCGCGAAGATCTGGTCCGCCTGCGAGAACTGGATGCCATCTGATGTTTGATCCCGGCCGACCGCTGAGTGGGGTTCGCGTCGCCGACCTGACCATGATTTGGGCAGGGCCGTACGGCGCCAAGATCCTCGCCGATCAGGGCGCGGACGTGATCAAGATCGAGTCTCCTCGGGCATGGGACAACATTCGCACCTTGTTGCCTCCGCCGGTCGCCCCTGGCGAGCACTGGTGGAACACCAACTTCTACTTTCACGAGTACAGCCGCAACAAGCGTTCGCTGACGCTGGACTTGGCTTCAGAGGTTGGCAAGGATGTCTTCGCCAGACTGCTGAGTCACTGCGATGTCGTGATCGAGAACTATCGCACCGATGTGATGGACAATCTGGGCTTGAGTTACGAGTGGCTGCGCGAGCAGCGCGAGGACATCATCGTTGTCGGCATGGCGGGATTCGGCAAGACTGGCCCTGAGAAGGATGCTGTCGGATACGGGCCGATCATCGAGATGATGAGCGGCATGACCTCGACGAGCGGGTACGGAGACGATGGCGTTCCGTACAAGAGCGGCATCTCATATGGCGATCCGATTGCCGGCATCTGTGCGGCTGCGGCGGTGGCGACCGCGCTGATTCAGCGTCAGCGGACGGGCAAGGGTCAATACATCGACCTCGCCCAGCGCGAAGTGATGTCGACTCTGCTTGGCGAGTTCTACATGGACTGGTCGATGAATCGGCGACTGCCCCAACACATGGGCACAGGCCACGACTGGATGGCGCCGCACAATGTCTATCGCTGCCAGGGCGACGACGACTGGATCGCGATCTGCGTGCGCACCGACTCGGAGTGGGACGGTCTGAAACGGGCGATGGGCAGTCCCGAGTGGGCTGAGCAACAGGAGTTCTCAGACCAGATCCTGCGCTGGGAGCATCGCGAGCAGCTGGACGAGCTGGTCGGCGGCTGGACGTCGCAGCGCAGCAAGACTGAACTGTTCGCCGCGCTGCGCGCCGAGCGGGTGCCGTCGTCACCGGTCTGGAAGATGCTTGAAGTGATTCGCGAGCCGCATCTCAAGGCGCGCGGATACTACGAGCCGCTGCGGCATCCTGAAGTCGGCATCTGGTCGGCGCATGGCTGGCTCTGGCGAGCGGATGGCGCTGGACCCTGCGTGCTCGGACCCGCGCCGGATTTCGGTCAGCACAATGCCGAGATTCTTGGTGGACTGCTGGGCATGACAGATGCCGAGCAGCGCGCTCTCGCTGACGCGGGCGTCACAGCGGCTCAGCCCGAAGGCGTGTTGCCCGCCTCGCAGATGCCGACTACGCCGTCATTGATTTGACGACCTCGGCCTCGACGAGCGCGACGCGAAGTCGCTCGATGTGATCGTCGACGGACTCTCCGACCGCTTGCATCCAGGTGTCTGAGCGCTCCAGACGCTTACTGATCTCGACGATGTCGTCGTGCCAGCGCCACGACTTGGCGATCGGCGCTGGCAATGAGAGTCGCAGCGGCGAGTCATCCTCAGGCAACCAGACATGGGCGTACCAGCCGTGACGTCGGATGATGCCAGCCTGCATCAGCACGGCGTACGCCGTTCGTTTATCGGGAGACGAGACCTCATCGTCGGGGGCGCAGCGCAGGAGAAAGTTGAAGATTGAGAACTGGCCCGCTCGTTCGCCGGTTCGGAGTTGGCCGATCGCGCAGAGGCCGTCGGCGACGGCTAGCAACCGCGCGGCGTGATCGAGCGGCAAATTGGCTACCTCGAGCGATGTCGAGGACGGTTCGGCGCCGTGTTCGCGGCCGGCGCTATTGCTGGTGGAAGTCATCGAGCGTGGCGCGGAGTCCGCGTTCTTTGAGCGATCGGTTCATTTCGAGTACCGGCGTCGTGAAGTGGGCGATCGCGTCGATCTCGACGCCGCCCATCAGCGCCTCGCGAAAGCCCTGAACCTCTTGAGTTCGATTGATCGCCCGCTTCTGCAGGACGAGGATTTCTTTCGGCGTCTTGGCGACGAGCTCGACGTAGTCATCAACGAACTGGTCGAGTTGGTCAGCAGGCAGCGCGCGGTTGAAGAGTCCGATGTCGGCGGCTTCCTGTCCCGAGATCATGCTGCCGACCGGGAAGAAGAATTCTTTGGCTCGCTTGGCGCCGACCTGCCAGGCCCAGAACGAGGCCACGAAGCCAGCGCCCAAGGGCAGCTGCGGCGCGCCGACCCGTGCATGTTCGGCGGCGAAGGTGACGTCGCAGATCATCGCTAGTTGTGTCCCGCCAGCGAGGCAGTGTCCGTGCACCTTGGCGATGACAGGCAGTCGAAGATCCCAAATCCGCAGCCAGTTGCGGTTGAGTTCCTCGAGACCGTCGCGATCGCGCGAGATGGCTGAGGCTTGCTCGGCGGCGACGCCGGAGCCGCCGGTCAGGTCGTAGCCGGCGCTGAACGCGCGGCCAGCGCCCGAGACGAGCGCGACGCGCACTGAGTCATCGCGTTCGGCCTCGACGAGGGCGTCGATGAGCTCGCGCTGCAGCTGTCGCGAGATGGCGTTCAGCTTCTCGGGCCGGTTGAGCGTGATTCTGGCGACTCGGCCAACCTGCTCTACGGCGATGGCGTCGGTCACGACAATCCTCCGAATGCTGGCCATCCCTGTTTGCGGGCATGGTATTGGCTTGGCACACGGCTTGGAACTGTCGGCTCGGCTGGACTGGTTGCTCGCATGCGAGCATCTGTTCTATTGTGCTGATAGAACGTGCGTGCAATGAATGAGGTGGCAGATGATCGCGATCGCCCTGTTGGTTTCAGCGGTTTCGGTTTGGCTGCTCTGGGAGTGGCGCACGGGCGCGTTGGCGCCGCCGACGTCTTCGGCGGTTGCGGGTCGGCGGTTGCCGCAAGCGCGCGTCGGGCGCGGCGCAGCGTTCCCGACTTCCGCTGCGTTGAACGCCGATCAGACGGTCTCCGTACGCTCGTCGTTGCGCTGACGAAGATGTCGAACAGAGTGGAGCGCGTTGCAGTCGGGGCCTGAGCGCCTAGAATGCGAGCGGAGCGTGACATGACTAGCAAACGAGCATCGTCGATTGATCGTGGTGGCGAAGCGTTGGACCTATTGCTCAACGTCGTCCTGTTCTCAGGCATGCCGCGGCCCATGTTGTTGGAGCTCGCGCAGAAACTGCGGCCGGTTCGCTACCGCGCGCACACCGACATCTTTCACGAGGGCGACGAGGGCGCCACGCTGTACATCATCCTCAAGGGCGCGGTGAAGATTTTCATTCCCTCGATCGACGGTCGTGAGGTCGTGCTCGCTGTGCATCGCAAGTACGATCTGTTGGGCGAGATGTCGATACTCGACGGACATCCGCGCTCGGCTTCGGCGACCACGATCGAGGACACCGAAGCTGTCAGTTTGAGTCGACAAGACTTCCACTCAGTGCTTGACAAGCATCCTGAGGCGCAGCGCGCGATCATCGACGTGCTTGTCGCTCGCTTGCGAGCGACCAATCAGTCGATTCAGGACGCCTATCTGCTCGATGTCCCTGGCCGACTCGCGCGCCGGCTAGTGACCATCGCCGAGGAACACGGCGAGGAGACGGACGAGGGCATAGACATTGGTTTGCGCGTGTCACAGCAGGAACTGGCCAACATGATCGGCGCATCACGCGTCGCGGTGAACAAACAGCTGCAGCAATGGCGCAAGCAGAAGATCGTCGATGTGAATCGGCAGCGCGTGACGATTCTCAACAAGGCGAAGCTGCAGCGCGAATACTCGCTGTCGCAGTAACGCTGGCGATGAATGCGATTGCGCGCGACCAACTGGTCGTTGGCGAATCCTGGATGAGGGGTGAGGAATGACTGAACCGCTGAGCGAAACGCAACTGTCGGAGCTGCGAGCCTGGCCGTCGCCGGCGATCGCGAATGCGATCGAAACGTTCGACATTCGCAGTAGAGCGACCGGATTCATGACGCCGGATATCGTCTGTCGATTTCCCGACATGGACCCGATCGTCGGTTACGCAGCGACGTGCAAGATTCGCGCCTCGATTCCGCCAGGCGACGATCCGCAGACGAAGTCGGCGCCTGATTGGTGGGCGCACATCGAATCAATCCCCGAGCCGCGGATCATCGTGATTCAGGATCTCGACCAGCCGCCGATCGGCTCGTTTTGGGGCGAGGTCAACGGCAACATTCACAAGGCGCTCGGCGCGATCGGTCTGATCACCGACGGCGGGGTCCGCGACCTCGATGAAGTCGAAGAGATCGGCTTTCAGTTTCTGTCCAAGGAGATCCTGGTCTCGCATGCGTACGTACACATTGTCGAGATCGGCCAACCAGTTACGGTTGGCGGCGTGACGGTGCATCCAGGTGATCTGCTGCACGCGGACAAACACGGCGTCTGTGAGATTCCTCATGACATTGCGCCTCAGGTCGCCGCTGCGGCCCAGGCCGTCGAGGACCGCGAGCGCGTGATCATCAACTTCGCCAAGTCCGACGGCTTCTCCCGTCAGGGGCTATTGAACGTGATGCAGGGTCGGGCGCCGTACGCCGACGAGGAGTAACCCTCGACTATTGAATCGACTACAGAATCGTCGGACGGAGCCGAGGCGGGCGGCGGGCGAGCGGCCTATCTGCGGCGGCGCGAGTCGGGGATGTTCGCTCCCTTCGCTTCGCGCGACTTTCGCGTGTTGTGGCTGGCGATCTTCCTGCGGTCGGGCGCGCTTTGGCTCGATCAGGTCGCTCGTCCTGTCCTGATCGCCGAGCTGACCGGCTCGGCGCTGCTGCTTGGGGCGGTGCTCGCGGTGCGGATGGCGCCCAACCTGTTTCTGGGCGTGTTCGCCGGCGCCATTGTCGATCGGTATCCGCGACGCCTGGTGTTGACGCTCTCGCAGGTTGGCAATGTGTTGGCTTCGGGAGCGTTGTTTGCGTTGTTGCTGCTTGACGTGGTCGAGGCCTGGCACGTGATCGCGTTGGCTGCCGTGGCCGGACTCAACATCGCCTTCTTCCAGCCGGCTCGCCAGGCAATTTTGCCCTCAATGGTCGATGAGTCGGCGATTCGGCCAGCTGTGGCGCTGTCGCAGACGGCCAACACCGTGATGCGGATTGGCGGTGCGCTGCTGGCGGGCTTGTTGCTCGAGTTTGCCGACTTCGTTTGGATTTACGGAGCGATGACGGGGATCTACGTCGGCGCTGCGGGCTGCACCGCCCTGATCCGCACCCGAGGGATCACAGCGATCACGCGCAGTCGGGCGAGTGGTTCACTGTTGCGCCAGGCGCTCGAGGGTCTGCGCTGGGCGGTCGATACTCGCTGGCCGCTGGCTGTGCTTGCGATATCGGTGGTGATGTTCATCTTTCTCGTTCCCTATCAGGGAGTCTTTGTGCCGCTGCTGGTGATCGATGTACTGGGCGAGCAAAGTTCATGGGTCGGCTATCTGATCGCGGTGGGCGGCGCCGGCGCGGCCGTCGGATCGTTGGCGCTGGCGGGGCTGCGGTCAATTCCGACGCCGGGCCGACTAATGGCGGCGCTGTTGGTCGCCGCAGGGATCGGGTTGACGGTGATGTCGGGGGCGCCGCACTTGGCCGTTGTGGCGCTCTGCGTGTTTGTCGCCGCGGCGTGCTCGACGAATGTGATGTCTCTCGCCAATCTGACGCTGCTGGCTCAGACGGCCAACGGCATGGCCGGTCGGGCGTTGAGCCTGATGAACATCGCGCGCGGGATGATTCTCGTCGGCGCCTTGGTCACAGGCGGGCTCGCCGACTTGCTTGGAGCGCGCACCGGGCTGCTTGTCATGGGCATCTGCCTGGCCGCAGCTGCAGCGGCGATGCTGATGACGCCGATCGCGCGCGGCGTGTCGGGCGGCGTCTCGTCGACGGATGATCGCTAGCCGCAGCCGTACCGTTGAGCCTCTGAGGGCCAGGCGGTGACGGTCGCCTCGAGCGCCACTCGACGCGCGCCGCGATCGATCAGGATTGCGACCTCGTCGCCAGGCAAGATCTCGGCCATTGTCGCCACGAGGTCATCGAACGACTCGATCGGCTCGTCGTTGACTCTGACAATCACGTCGCCCGTTCGCAGATTGGCGGCGTCGGCGGCCGAGCCGCAAACGACGTCGCCCACTACCAGGCCATCTTCGGTATCCGAGAGCGAGACGCCGAGGTAGGCGCGCTCGACATCGTCGCCCTGCAACATGGTGGGCAGTGACCGCAGCAGGGTGTCGGCGCTGACGGCGAAGCCGATGCCGTTGTTCACGCCGCCGGCGGCTTCAATCTGCGTAGGAATGCCGATCACTCGACCGCGGTCGTCGACGAGCATGCCGCCCGAGTTGCCAGGATTGAGCGCAGCGTCGGTCTGGATCATGTTGCGCAGCGGCTCCCAGGTTTCTGAGCCGCTGGGCCGTAGACGCCCGAAGGCGGAGATCACTCCCACAGACAATGAGTTGGGCAAGCTGAATGGCGTGCCGAGCGCGCCGACCGGATCGCCGATGCGAAGTTCGTCGAGCGGGCCAAAGACAGGCACGACGATGTCATCGCTGTCGAGGTCGTCTGCATCGATCTGCAGCAGGGCGAGGTCATTGCCGGCATCCTTGGCGACGAAGTCGGCTTCCACTCGCTCGCTGGATTGCAGCGTGATCTGTAGGCGTGTCGCGCCTGAGACGACGTGCCAGTTCGTGATGATGTGACCGTCGTCGGAGACGAAGAACCCCGATCCGACGCCGCTGTCCGTCGAGACGCTAACGAGTGACGGCACGGCGCGCTCGTAGACGGCGGCCCAATCGACGGCGGGCCGAGTAAGCGCTGCGAACGACGTCGCAGGCGACGGATCGGCGTCTTGCTGCGGCGCCGCCGTCAACGTGGGCGAGACGTCGCCGTGCGCCGAGGTCAACACGGGAGCGCTCGCCGCTTCTTGCGAGCCGCCGAAGGCGAGCAGCACGCCGGCCGTGATCGAGACGGCGACTGCGGCGGTGACGAACAGCGACAGAATGACGGCGCGGTAACTCATGAGCGGTGACCTCCGTGCTCAACGTAGCCGAATGGCGATTCGTTCGATGACGTCATGATGGACCTGCGAGGACTTCGATCAGAACGCTTACGCGCCCTTCACTGAGCAGCGCGAGGCGTTCGAAGGCGGCCTCGGAGAGGTCGACGTGATTCGGGCCGAGCAGACCCGTGTCTTGAATGATCACATCGACGTAGCGTTCATCGCGCCAGATTCTGAGTCGGGCGCCGCAGGGCCATGTAACGGCCGCGCCGACGGTTGCGTCCTGCGGATCGTAGGCGCGGCCGGTGCAGTACATCGGTCCGCCGGCGAGGGAGGGGTGATAGTAGGTGATTTCGCCTCGCACGAGCTGCGTATCGCCGTCGGGACGTTGTGGGTCAACCACGCCTGCGGCGGGATTCCAGCGTGCGCCGCTCGTGCGCATCTTGACCCAGACCGCATCGCCGGGGTGAAGGACGGCGAACAGTTGCTGCGCAGGCTGGCCTGGTCGATAGACCAGCCAGCGCTTGAGCTCAGTGTTCCAGCGACGCGCCTCGACGACGAGTCCGAGCGGTTGCTCGCCGAACGCCGTCCAGACCGGCTCATGCAAGCCCGACCAGCCGAGAAACGACCAACCGATCGGCAGTGCTTGCGGCTCCGGCAATGCGCCGCGATACCAGGGTTGACGCCAGATGGCGTCGCGGTCGACTCGGATCCAGAGCGGTTGTCCGTGTTTCAGCGTTCCGATGGTGTTGATTGGCGCGCCGGGCGCGTAGGACGTCCAGCGTTGCTCAGGGACACTCCAGCTGTGCGCGATCCGCAAGGGGAGCGCGGCCGTCGCGTCGACGATCGACGTGTCGGGTCCGCACCATGTGCGGGCATTCCAACCGCTGACGAGCTGGACTTCATCAGCCTCTCTCGCTGCGCCGCGTTCAGCGTGCGCCAGCGTCGCGCCGAGCGCGCCGGCCGCGCTGAGTTGAAGGAGTCGTCGGCGAGTCAGCCGGCGAGTCATTGACGCGCTTGCCAACCGCGAAAGGCGAACATCGCGACCGATGCGGCGACTGCGACATTGAGGCTGTCGATTGAACCAAAGAGCGGCAGCTCGACCTGTAACGCTGCGGCCTCGATGAATGCGGGAGGCAACCCGTCGCCCTCGTTGCCGGCGACGATCAGTGGTCGCGCGGGCCACTCGGCCCGCCAGACCGGTTGCGCCTCTGGGCCCTGTTGCAGCGCAACGATGTCGAAGCCCTCGGCCGCGGCTCGCTCGATGCACTCCGCGGGAGATTCGAGGCAGACAACGGGCAGCCACCAGTCCGTGCCTTTGGTCGACGGTCGATAGTAGAAGTCGCGACCAATGACCCAGAGCGCCTCTGCGCCGGCCGCCTCGGCGCTGCGGACCAGCGTGCCGAGATTGACGCCGTAAGAGAAGTTGAACGCGGCCACCGCGAATGACCGAGATCTCGGGGGCGGCGCGTCTCGGTAGGGCAAGCCGAACGGCCGCACAGATGACAGATCGCGATCGGACGGTTCGGGAGGACGCGCGGCGATGGCGTCGAGCGCGCGTTGCGCCCGACGCTGAATCGCCTCATCGGGGTCGTTGGTGAGCGCTTGCAGAAGACCTGTTGCGGGC
Source organism: Dehalococcoidia bacterium (assembly GCA_965221705.1). Taxonomy (GTDB): domain Bacteria; phylum Chloroflexota; class Dehalococcoidia; order Bin125; family Bin125; genus Bin125. The sequence continues at coordinate 869,703 of OZ244908.1, read as the reverse complement.
GCGCCGATGGCGGCCAGTGCGACGCAGGCGGCGCGTCGCGTGTTGCGCGGGCCGGTCTTGATGATCGGTTGCATCTGGCGACAGACTTCTTCGGGGTCGAGACGAGGCAAGAGCGTCATTGAGCGTCGCCGCATGCGTTTGTTGGGCGACAGTAAGGCGGGCAGCAAGGCGGCGACGACTTCGTTGGCGGGGCCGAGTTGCAGCGCGATTCTCGCTTCCCCGCGCGGAAAACCGTGATTGGCGTTCAGCGCAACTTGCACCGTGCGCTCAATCCAACCGGGGGAGCGGGCATCTGCATCAGCGCGAACGGCGAGTCCTGCGTCGTACGCCGCCTGCTCGTCCGGGCCGAGCGCCGGAACGGCGTCGAGATCTGCCGCTTCAGAGTTAGTCTGCGTCACAGTGAATCATCGTATTGCGAACGACGGCGGTGAGGGCCCGGCAGTCGTTGGAGATCAGTCATGACGACTCGTGAGATCGAGATTGACTCGGAGCCGATTGACGCGTTTGAGGCGACTGTCGAAGTGCTCGAGCGCGCGGTCTCCGAGGGGGCGTTCAAGGAGGTCGTGCACGAATCCCCGAGGCACTACGCGATTGAGTGGTCGACGCGGCTGAGCGGCGCGCGATACGACTTCAGCTTCGAGCGCGCCGCTGGAGGCGTCACGCAGACGGCGGCGGTGCTGGAGTTTTCGGGCTTCCTGGGTCCGTTGTTGACACTGCTTCGCGGTGGAGGCAACGGCGCGCACCTGGAGAAGATTCTCTCCGACATCAGGGACCTGGCTGAGTCTGAAGAGTTCTATGAGGACGGAGACGTTGAGGAAGTGGGAGACGAAGCAGCTGCGGAGGTCTGTGACGCCGTCGGGGAAGATAGAGAAGCCTGACTGTTAGCCTCGCGGCGACGCCATTGTCGCCATGGTGGAACAGGAGCCGAGATGCAGCTGAGCGGTATGGATGGCAGGGTCGCAGTGGTTACCGGCGCGGGCCGCATGCGCAGCATCGGTCGACCGATCGCGGTCGAGCTGGCCAGGCAGGGTTGCGATGTCGTGCTGACCGGCACCGGACGCGCGCCCGACGACTACCCCGACGACGAGAAGGCCGCCGGCTGGCGCGACATTGAGTCGGTCGCCGACGAAGTTCGCGCGGAGGGTCGGCGCGCGTTGGCCTTGGTCTCGGACGTGGCGAACTACGGCGCGGTCGAATCGCTATTGGCCACCACGCTGTCGGAGTTTGGTCGGGTCGACTATGTGATCAACAACGCCGGCGCGGCGCGAGGATCGGATCGCGTGCCGGTGGTCGAGATTGAACCTGAGTTGTGGCGACTAGTGATGGACGTCAATCTCAATGGCGCCTTCTACATGAGCCAAGTGTTTGGCCGACAGCTGATCGCGCAGGGTGATGGCGGGGCAATCATCAACATCTCGTCGATCGCGGGAAAGATGCTGGGTCCGAACACGGCCGCGTACGCGGCGTCCAAGGCTGGCCTGCAGGCGATGACCGCCGCGATGGCGCAGGAGGTCGGCCAGCACGGCGTGCGGGTCAATGCGATCTGCCCCGGCATCATCGACACCTCGCGGATGGACGACATGGGCCGCGGCGAGTTCTGGCAGCGCGCGATCGACACGCGCATACCGTTGGGTCGCGCGGGCGAGGGCGAGGACATCGCCTACATCACCGCGTTCCTCTGCTCCGAGCAAGGCGAGTGGATTACCGGTCAGTCCTACAATGTCGACGGCGGCACCTGCGTCCAGCACTAGTTGGACCGCTAGTCGGGCCTGACCGACAGATCACGAAACACCTGACAGGGGAACACCATGGCGAACTACGAGTTCATCAAGTACGAACAAGACGGCAACATCGTCACGATCACGATTAATCGTCCCGAGCGGATGAACTCGATTCATCCACCGACAACGGCCGAGCTGGCCGATGCCTGGGACACGTTCGCCAACGACGATTCGGCCTGGGTTGGGATTCTGACCGGCGCGGGCGAGCGGGCGTTCTCGGCCGGCAATGACCTGAAGTACACGGCCGAGATGTCACGGCTGCCGTCGTCTGAGCGACCGACGTTTGCGCCCGTGCGCGGCGGCTTTGGCGGCATCACCGCCGATTGGGAGTGTCCCAAGCCGATGATTGCGGCGGTCAACGGGTTCGCCCTGGGCGGCGGATGTGAGATGGCGATGGCCTGCGACATCATCATCGCCGCCGATCACGCACGTTTGGGCCTGCCTGAGCCGCGCGTAGGCCTGATGGCGGGCGCCGGCGGCGTGCATCGACTTCCGCGTCACATTCCACTCAAGATCGCGCTCGGATACATGTTGACCGGCAATCACATTCCCGCCGCCGAGGCGCACCGTTGGGGTCTGGTCAATGAGGTCGTGCCCGCCGCTGAGCTGATGGACACCGCGCGTCGCTGGGCGAGCGAGATCTTGCTCTGCGCGCCGATTTCGGTGCGGGCGTCGAAGGAGGCCGCGTACAAGGGTCTCGACCTGCCGCTGCCGGCGGCCCTGACGCACTCATTCCATCAGCAACGAATCATGGGTCAGTCGGAAGACATGATTGAAGGGCCGCGAGCCTTCGCCGAGAAGCGCGCGCCGGACTGGAAGGGTCGCTAGACGCGGCGTCGCGGCTGGCTCACTCCCGGATGCTCCAGGGCGGAGCGTCGGAGAGTTCTGACATCCGTCGTCCTGAGTCGGGCACGTCGTGGCTCAGCTTTTGCGCGTACTCCTCTGCCCAATCGGGCGGCAACACCTGCTGAACCTCGTGCCAGCGGATTGGCTGGGCCCGAGTGTTGCGTGAGGCGTCCATCACGTCGGCGAGCCAGATCGCCATGTCGCCGCCGTCCATGAAGTTGACGACTCGACAGGACATCCAGCCGAGCACACCATTGAGAATCGGCAGGCCGCTGTCATGCTCGCGCCAGTCGAGGCCGTCGAACTTGTCGACTTCGGCTTGGGAGCGAAATCCCCAGTGTCGCACCCAGGTCCATTGTTCGCGCGAGATGACGTGCACAGCCATTTGACCTGAGGCTTCGATCAATGAGTTGGTGTGGTTGCGCTTCTGAATCTGGACGAGGACTCGCGGTTGAGCGGGCACGATCGAGGCGGCGAACGCGCCGACGGCGATCTGACCGCCGCGCCGTCCATCGTGTTGAGCGGTAACGACCGTCAGCGGCGACCACATCAATGTCAACAGAGATGGCGCGTCGGTGAGAGGCATGAGCAGAGGCTAGCGCTAGGAGAGGTTAGCGCTCGGTCGCGGCGGGTTGCGCGCGGCGTCGTTGCCGCCACCAGACCCAGACGACTGGGGCGGCGAAGAAGAGCGCGATCGCGACGACCGCAGCGATCAGGATCTCGCGATTGCGTTCGAGCACGGCCTCGCCGAGCACGGCGGCCAGAATCAGTATCGGCGCCGAGGCGAGCACGGAGATGACGATGTAGGAGGCGAAGCGCATCTGCGTGAGTCCAGCGGCGTAGGAGACATAATCTACTCCCGCGACCGGAAAGAGCCGCAGGACGATCAGCAGGCGTATGCCGAGGCGTTCGCCGAGTTCATCAATCTTGTTGAGGGCCAGCTGTGATGTCAGTCGTCGCAGCGCTGGACGCCCGAGTCGTCGCGCGACCCAGAAGCAGATCGTCGAACCGATCGCAGTAGCGGAGATGGTGTAGAGGAAGCCCAGCGCCGGTCCGAAGACCGCGGCGGCGATCAGCGGCATTGGCGCGGTCGGCAGCGGCGCGAAGAGCATAGAGAGAGCGAAGATAACGATGTAGACGACCGGTCCCCAAACGCCGAAACCATCGATCCACTCTTCGATCTCTTCCTGCTCCCAAGGGAACCAGCGTTCGTAGGCCAAGTAAGCGCCAATCAGCGCGGCGACGATGACGATCCCCGCGACGATCAGTAGCGCCGCGCGGCGCCGGTCGATCTGCCAGTCCTGCATGTGGTCACTCTAGTTTGCCCTTGCCAGCCTGCGGACTAGCTCCTGTGCGTTAGTGTCGGACGGAGAGTAGCGGCGTCTGGATCACACGGAGGCGGACGGTCATGAGCGCGACGACAGCCATCGATCGGGAGTTCTTCGACAAGCACGCCAAGTCAGCGCAGCGAGCGGAGCAGGCGCGGACGATCTTTCCCGGCGGCGTCACGCACGATGCGCGTCACTTCGAGCCATTCGGCATCGTGGTCGATCGGGCAGTGGGACCGCGCAAGTGGGACGTCGACGGCAATGAGTACATCGACTACGTGATGGGTCACGGCGCGCTGATCTTCGGGCATAGCCATCCGTATCTCGTCGAGGCTGTCACCGAGCAGGTCGCTCGGGGCACGCATATGGGCGGATCGAGCGATCTGGAGCGACGCTGGGCTCAGGCGATTCAGCGTCTCGTGCCCAGCGCGGAGAAGGTACGGTTCACTTCCTCAGGGACCGAGGCGACGATGATGGCGGTTCGGCTGGCGCGAGCCGCGACGGGCCGCGATCGACTGTTGCGCCTGCGTCATCACTTCCATGGTTGGAATGACAGCGTGTTCGCTGCCGGCCGGACATCGGCGGGACCGATCGCTGCGAACGGCCAGCCGATGGCGATGCAGGAGTTGATTTCGGTCTTCGATCAGACGGATGTCGGCGGCATCGCCGAGGCGCTCGCGACGGGCGAGTTCGCCGCCTTGATTCTGGAGCCGACGGGCTACTCATGGGGAACATGTCCACTGGAACCCTCGGTGGTGCAGGAGCTGCGACAGCTGACTGAACAGCATGGGACGTTGCTGATCTTCGATGAAGTCGTAACCGGGTTTCGCGCCAGTCGCGGCGGCGCGCAAGAGCGCATCGGCGTAGCGCCCGACCTGACCACGCTGGCCAAAATCGCGGCCGGCGGGCTGCCTGGCGGCGCCGTCGTTGGACGAGCGGAGTTGCTTGATCAGATCAGTTTCGATGCCGGCTCTGGTCGCGTCGCGCATCCGGGGACGTTCAACGCCAACCCGCTCTCGGCAGTCGCCGGCGCTCGCGCGTTGACGGCGATCGCGGATGAAGACGTCAACGAGACGGCCAATCAACGAGCGGCCCAGCTTTCGCGCGGACTGAACGCGGCCATCGTCGAAGCTGAGGTGGCCGGCTGCGCCTGGGCTGACGCCTCGATGGCGCACATTGTTCTGGGGCAGGATTTGGCGCGTCCCGCCGACGGTGCGTCCTGGAACTGGGAGCAGCAGGGCGGGGCGAAATCAACGTTGCCGACGACGCCGTCAGAAATCGCCTGGCCGTTTCGACGCGCGCTGATTAACCATGGCGTCGACCTGATGGGCATGGGCGCGTTGGTCTCATGCGTGCATACCGCCGCCGACATCGACGCGACCGTCGACAGCTTCGCCGCGGCATTGTCGGATTTACGCCGCGCCGAGCTGCTCTAGCGTCACCCCGACGAGGCGCCCACCGCCAACCTGGTCCGGTGGTGTGTCGAAGTCGCTAGCGTGGGCGGACCGACTGTGCGAAGATTCACGTAATCTACACATCGATACGCACTTTCGCATTGACTCCAGTAGTGAATGCGCTGAAATCGATAGACCCTGACGATATGACGCTTGCTCGCCGATCGAACCGCGCCAGCCAGAACGCGTATCCGGGCCTGTATGACCCACAGACGGTTCGCGATGCCTGCGGGACCGGGTTCATCGCCCGACTCGACGGCGTGGCGACGCACGAGTTGGTCGAACAGGCGGTGCAGGGCGTCGTCAGTCTGACTCACCGTGGCGCGGTCAATGCCGATCCTGACACTGGCGACGGCGCTGGCGTGACCATCAGCATTCCCTTCGGCTTGCTGCGCGATGACTTGACTCGACTCGGACACGCAGATGTCAGCGAGGCGGACCTGGCAGTGGCGATGGTGTTTCTGCCCGACGACGACGTCGGTGCTGAACGCGCGCGCGTGATTCTCACCTCGGCGGCCGAGCGAACTGGGCTGTCGGTGCTTGGCTGGCGCGTCGTGCCGACCGATCCAACGGTGCTCGGCAGCTGGGCGCTGGCCGAGCTGCCAAGGATTGAGCAGCTGCTCTTGGCACGTCCCGACGGCATCGGCGATGCGGAGTTCGGTCGACGCGTGTATCTGGCGAGGCGGCGGGCGGACAACGAGTATCGCTCGCTGCGAGAGGCTGATGTCGGAGATCCCGCCAGTGAGGCGTACATCGTCTCGATGTCAACCACGACAGTGGTCTACAAGGGCCTGATGGTGGCGCCGCAGCTGCGGAGCTTCTACCCCGACCTGACCAATCCCAAGACCATGTCGTCGTTGGCGCTGTTTCATCAGCGCTACGCGACGAACACACTACCTAACTGGCGAATCGCGCAGCCGTTCAGATACATCGCGCACAACGGCGAGATCAACACCCTACTGGGCAATCAACACTGGATGCGCGCGCGCGGACCGGCGCTGCATTCGGATGTTTGGGGCGACGCGGTCGCCGAGCTCGATCCAGTGTTGGGATCTGTCATCTCGGACTCTCAGGCATTCGACGAGGTGTATGAGTTGCTGGTCACCTCGGGTCGAAGCGCGCTGCACGCGCTGATGATGCTGATACCAGAGGCCTGGGAACACCTCGACGAGATGGATCCGGAGCTGCGCGGATTCTACGAGTATCACGCGTGTCTGTCGGAGCCGTGGGACGGTCCAGCCGCGATGGCGGTCACCGACGGCAAGATCGTCGCGGCCTCGATGGACCGCAACGGTCTACGCCCTGCCCGATACCAGGTGACGCGCGGCGGACTGGTCGTCATGGGCTCGGAAGTGGGGCTGATTCCACTCGATCAATCCGAGATTATCGAGAGCGGTCGATTGGGGCCGGGCCAGATGGTCGCGGTCGACACTGTACGACACGAGATACTGCGCAACGACGACATCAAACGCCGCCTCTCGAGGCGGGCGCCATACGCCGAGTGGGTCGGACGCCACATGGGTCGTTTGGACCGCGTGTCGAGCATCGACGCCTCGCGCATCCCGCAGCAGGATGAGGGCGAGTTGCTGTCCCGACAGATTCTGCATGGGTACAGCAAGGAGGAGATCGAGTACGTCCTCAAGCCGATGGCGCGTCAAGGCAAAGAAGCGGTCGGCTCGATGGGTGATGACACGCCGCTGTCGGTGCTGCACGATCCTCCGCGCCCGCTCTACACATACTTCAGACAACGGTTCGCGCAGGTGACCAATCCGCCGATTGACTCGATCCGCGAGCGCAACGTGATGTCGCTCGACACGTGGGTGGGTCGGCGGCAGTCACTGCTTGAGGAGACTCCAGAAGCGGCGCGATTGGTTCACTTGAACTCGCCGCTGCTGCTCAGCGACGAACTCGAGGCGCTGCAGAACTTTGACTTGCCGGGATTTTCGGCGGCGACGATAGAGACCTCGTTCGCTGTTGCAGACGGGCCAGACGGTCTCGAGCCGGCGCTGGACGAACTTTGCGACCGCGTCGATGAGGCGATTGAGGATGGTCACTCGCTGCTCGTGTTGAGCGATGAGCATGTTAGACCGGACCGAGCGCCGATACCGATGCTGCTGGCCGTGTCGACCGTGCATCATCACCTGATTGACAGCGGTCAGCGGATGTCCGCGTCGATCGTGGCGAGCTGCGGCGATGCTCGTGATGTGCACCAGATTTCGTGCTTGATTGGGTTTGGCGCTGAAGCGGTGCATCCGTATCTGGCGCTGCAAACGCTGAACTCGCTGCATGCCGAGGGCGAATTCGACGAGATGGGCGCGGGAGAAGTCATCGAGAGCTATGTACAGGCTGTCGATTCAGGCATTCTCAAGATCATGTCCAAGATGGGCATCGCCGCTCGTGCCTCGTATCACGGCGGACAAATCTTCGAGGCGTTGGGCATCGGCGCCAGCGTGGTCGAGCGCTCGTTCCCGGGCACGCTATCGAGGATCGGCGGCATCGGCTTCGCCGAGATCGCAGCTGACCAGCTCGAGCGTCATGCGAGCGCGTATCCGGCTGACGGGCTTGATGCCGGCGGATGGTATCGCTATAGGCGCGATGCCGATTATCACGCGAACGAGCCGCCCGTCTGGCGCGCGCTGCACAAGGTTGTGCAGGGCGGCGGCGAGGACGAGTATGCGGAGTACGCCGAGCGAGCCAACAATCGACAGCTGACTGCGCTCCGTGATCTGATCGGATTCAGATCTGATCGCGAGCCAATCGCGCTGGATGACGTGCAGCCGCATGAAGAAATCACGCCTCGATTCAGCACCGGCGCGATGTCGCTTGGCGCGCTGAGTCCTGAGACGCACGAAGACATCGCCCGCGCGATGAACGCGCTCGGCGCGGCGTCCAACACCGGCGAGGGCGGCGAAGATCCGCGACGCTTCCTCGAGTCGGGCGACAAGTCTGACGCGAACTCGCAGATCAAACAGATCGCGTCAGGGCGGTTCGGCGTGACTCCGGCGTATCTGGGCAGCGCCGGCGAGATCGAGATCAAGATCGCTCAAGGCTCGAAGCCCGGCGAGGGCGGCCAACTGCCGGGACACAAGGTGACGCCGTACATCGCCATGCTGCGTCACTCGACGCCAGGCGTGGAGCTCATCTCTCCGCCGCCGCATCACGACATCTACTCAATCGAGGACCTGTCGCAGTTGATCTATGACTTGAAGGTGGCGAATCCTCGCGCCAGGATCTGCGTCAAGCTGGTCGCGTGCGAGGGAGTGGGCACGATCGCGACGGGTGTAGCCAAAGCGTATGCCGATGTGGTGCACATCTCGGGCGCCGACGGCGGGACCGGCGCTTCGCCGCTGTCGTCGGTCAAGTACGCGGGCGCGCCCTGGGAGCTTGGCGTCAAGGAGGCGCACGAGGCGTTGGTAGTGAATGGACTACGTGGTCGAATTCGGTTGCGCACTGACGGCGGATTCCACACTGGCCGCGACGTCGTGATCGCCGCGATGTTGGGTGCTGAGGCGTACGGATTCGGCACTACGGCGTTGGTCGCGCTCGGCTGCAAGATGGCTCGACAGTGCCACCTCAACACTTGCCCGGTCGGCGTCGCGACGCAGCGCGAGGATTTGCGCGCCAAGTACTTCGGCAAGCCGCAGATGCTGATTGACTTCCTGCTGCACGTGGCCGAAGAGGTACGCGTGATTCTGGCTGAGCTGGGTTATCGATCGCTGGATGAAGTGATTGGCCGCACGGACCTGCTCGAGCAGATTCCGCCGCGCAGTGGTGAGCGCGCCAAACTGGTCGATCTGTCGAAACTGCTCGCTCCGATTGAGGCCGATCCCAATCTGCCGAGGATGCGCACACAGGAGCGGAACGATCGACTGCATGACACGCGGCTCGACGACGAGCTGCTTGAGACGCTCGAGCCGTACATCGCGCGCAGCGAACACATCGAGGCGAACGTTGAGATCAACAATGCGCACCGCACGGTGGGCGCGCGCATCTCTGGGCGCATCGCCGAGCAGTACGGCGATCTGGGCATGCAACGAGGCACGATCGAGTTGCACTTCAGCGGTTCTGCGGGTCAGTCGTTTGGCGCGTTTCTGGTTCGAGGGCTCCGCCTGTATCTGAAGGGCGAGGCGAACGACTACGTCGGCAAGGGCATGGCCGGTGGAATGATCGCGGTGTCGCCGACCGCAGGAGCAGGATTCCGCGCTCGCGACGCGGTGTTGGTCGGCAACACGGTGCTCTACGGCGCCACCGGCGGCACGTTGTGGGTCGCCGGACGCGCCGGCGAACGCTTCGCCGTCAGAAACTCAGGCGCCCGAGCGGTGGTTGAGGGAGTCGGCGATCACGGATGCGAATACATGACTGGCGGCACGGTGGTCGTGCTTGGGCCGGTCGGCCGCAACTTCGCAGCCGGCATGAGCGGCGGGATCGCCTACGTCTGGGATGTCGACGGTGACGTCGAACAGCGGATCAATCGAGCCATGGTCGATCTTGAACCCGTCAAGAGTTCGAGCGACCGCACGATGTTGCGCGAGATGATTGAAACGCACGCTGAGCGCACGGGAAGCTCCCTGTCGAACGAAGTGCTCGACAACTGGGACGTGGTGCTGGGCCAGATGATCAAGGTGATCCCGCGCGAGTACAAGCGGGTGTTGCGCGAACAGGCGGAAGAGCGTCGCCACGCGTTGGCGACTCAGGAGTGAGTCCAGCGCACGCCCTGATGGTGATGGTGCGTTAGGTCCAGGGTTTCCAGCGCCGCCGTCTTGGCGGCGTCGGCGTCAATGATGGATCGATTGCCAGCGCAATCTGTCGACGAATCAGGGTGAGCCCCACCAGTGGTTCGGGCGTTGGCGTCGGCGTCAGGAGGCGCTCTCGCAACTGAGAGCCGAACCGAATCGCCACGATCACCGCGAGCGCCATCGCTGCGAGCGGAGCGCCGATCCGCACGAGCGACGGACCGAAGATCGATCCGCGAGTCGGCGCGCGCGGGCCTGTGGCAGTTGAGAGTTCGGCTTCGGGTTCGGCCGGCTGATAGTCCAATTCTGGGGTGGCGCCGTTCGTCGTCGACGCGGGCTGGACTGCGCCCCAACCGTCCAGGGCGAGCACGGTGCTCGAATGACGGTCGGCGGCTGACTCGGATTCTGCTTGAACGGCGGCTTCGAGCGGATCGTGTCCGTTTGTTGTGGTCATGTCGGCTCCGCGGTACTGACCGGTGCGTTCCCGCGACGACGCTGGTTCGCCCAACTGGCGATCATCGGCGCAGAATCGTGCAGGCCGTTGTCGGGCAGGCTGCCGTTGCCCGAGCCGTGCATCGCCGTCGCGAGCGGTTGCTCTGGCCCCACTCTAGACGCGTCGGCGCCGACTTGCGCGGCAGGTGGTCCTGAGGGTGAGGGCCTGTTGGCGGCGGCCAATGCTCGCGCCTCGGCCATCATCTCCTCCTGGGTGCGGAACTTGACTCGCGGCAGCACAACGCCGAGCGCGAGCACGACCAGCATCACGATGGCCGCGTAGAGAAAGACATCATTGACGGGCACGGCGAGCGCTTCGCGCGCGGTCTGGATGACTGCTTCGGACGTGCCCGGCGCCTGTTGCTCGACGCTCTGGCGGAACTGTTCGAGGCGCTCGGGGTTGAGCAGCGTTTCAGGTCGCTCCTTGAGCCCGTCGAAGCCGGTCGGGAAGGCGTTGGTCAGCTGGCTGGAGAACCCGCTGACGACCAACGCGCCGAACAGCGCCACGCCGATCGCAGCGCCCATCTGGCGGAAGAACTGATTCGTGGCGGTGCCAGCGCCGAGCAGCTTGAACGGCAGCGCGTTCTGCATGATCAATGAGTAGAGCGGCATCAGCGTGCCCATTGAGGCGCCCATGAGCAGCATGTACAGCCGCGCCTCCCACAGGCTGGAGTCGACGCCGAGTCGCGACAGCAGGAAGAGCGACAGGGCGGCGCCGCCTCCGCCAAAGATGGCAAGCGGCTTGTAGTGCGGAGTCCGCGCCAAGATCTGTCCGGTGAGCACGGACGCCGGCACGACGCCGATGCTCATCGGCAGCGTGACCAGTCCGCTATTGGTCGCGGAGATGCCTTGCGCGCCTTGCAGGAAGAAGGGCAGATTGAACATCGCGCCCATCATCGAGATGCCGATCGCGAACATCACGATTGTGCAAAAGAGATAGACCTTGTTTTGGAACATCGGCAGCGGCATGATGCCGTGCTCGCCCTTGCGCTTGGCGACGCGCCACCAGGCCCAGGCGCTAACGACTGCGATGATGAGACAGGCGATGATCGGCGAATCGAGCCAGCCGAACTGGTTGCCGCCCATCGAAAAGGCGAGCAAGAGCGGCGTGGCTGCGAGGATTAGGAGTCCTGCGCCGGTCCAGTCAGTCGGTTCGCGATTGGGATGTTGCGGCTTGAGTCTCGGCATGAACATGGCGATCGCGATCAAGCCGATCCCGCCGACGGGAATGTTGACGTAGAAGACCCAGCGCCATGACAGCTCGTCTGTGAGAACGCCGCCGGCGAGCGGTCCGATGATGCTGGCGAGCGCAAAGGTGCCGCCGACAATGCCGGTCCAGCGTCCGCGCTCGGCGGGGGCGAAGTAGTCGCCGAGCGTCGTGAAGGCGTTGGCCATGATGCAGGCCGCGCCGAATCCTTGCAGCAGTCGGAAGCCGATCAGCTCCCACATCGAGCCTGACGCGCCGCAGAGCGCGGAGGCGATCAGGAAGACGACGATGCCGGCCAGCAGGTATGGTTTGCGTCCGTGGACATCGGAGAGCTTGCCGATGATGGGGACGATGACAGTCGAGCCGAGCAGATACGACGTGGCCGGCCACGCGAAGAGGTCGAGTCCGCCGAGATCACCGACGGCCTTGGGCGCGGCGACGTTCCAGATCGTTTGATCGAGCGCGGCGAGGAAGAGCGCCAGCATGACCGTGAGCATGATCACGGTCTTGCGGCGTTGGGGCAGCATCCAGCCAGGCGGAACCTCGGTCATCGGCATGCCGCCGCTCGGAGGCATCCCAGGCGGCGGCCCGTCGGCTGCTGGCGAGCTGGGACCTCCCGCCGGTAGTCCGTTAGATGAGCGGGATGGTCCCAGCGACATTACATGACCTCCGGATCGGGCGGCCAGGGCGCTAGCACGCCTTGACGTTCCGCCTCTGAGGTTAACAGCGTGAAGGTGCGGTCGATCTCGGCCAGTTCTTGCTCGCTGAAGTTGCGGAAGATCTTCCAGATCACGGCGCGATTGCGAGCTCGGATCTCATTGATCACCCTCAGCCCGCGTTCAGTCAGCCAGATGCGCACTCGCCGACGGTCGAGGTCGTCTCGTTCCCGTCGGACCAGACCGTCACGGACGAGTCGGTCGACTATGCCAGTCGCGGTCGAAGGGCGAACCTTGAGCTGCGCGGCTACAGCGCCGGCGGGCGTTCCCGGGCCGGCTTGCAGCATGTAGAGCACGCGCAGCTGGGACATGGTCAGTCCCAGTTCTTCCCAGACCTCGAGTCGATTGGGGTCGAAGACGCCGGCGGCGCGGCCGTAGTTGCTGATAATGCTCTCGATGCGGGCGTCGATTCTGGCGTCGCTCGTGATCATCAGGTACCGCCTTTGCTCACGGGGGCCGGGAACGGAGCGCCGCGCTGCTCTCCCAACGCGATTAGCTGTTCGATGGTCTCGTCGTCGAGCGGTACGCCGTTTGCGCTGCGATCGGCGCGAGCCATCTCCTCCGGGTCGCCTGGAATCACGACGCGCTCGACCTCGTCGACGGGTGGGACCTCGCGGATGGCGTCGGCCATCTCTTGCATGTTCGCTTTGAACTCGTCTGGGTCGCAGAAGAGATCGATCCGCCAAGCGGCGAACCACTGACCCTGGACCAGACTCTGACCGCGCGGGACGAACATGCCCGAACAGTCGCCAGAGAGCACGCCGGTGAAAATGTCGACCATTAGGCCGAGCCCGTATCCCTTGTGCGAGCTCGTCTCGATGGTTGAACCGAGCGGCAGGAGGCCGCCGTTCTTGCGCAGAATGAACGGGTCGTCGGTGTGCTGGCCGTCCTCGTCGAGCGCCCAGCCGACCGGCAACGGTTTGCCCTGTCGGCCAGCGATTTCAAGCTTGCCGCCGGCGACCGCGGTGGTCGCCATGTCGAGTCGGAACGGCGTGCCATTTGCGATCGGCGCGGCCATCGCGATCGGATTGGTGCCGTAGACGCGACGCCTGCCTCCCGATGCGAGGCCGATCGGCGGCGCGTTACACATCGCCATGCCGATCAGGTCATGCTCGACGGCCATGTGCGCGTAGTAGCCGGCTGCGCCGAAGTGTCGACCGTTGCCAACGGTGATCATGCCGATGCCGCTGGTCAGCGCCTTGTCGATGCAGGACGACATCGCGCGCTGGCCGATTAGTGGACCAAAGCCGCCGTCAGCGTCCCAGGCGGCCGAGACCGGACTCTCGCGCAGCACCTGCACATCCGGGGTGGGATTAACGACGCCAGACTCGAAGCCCGGCGCATAACCGATGTGCCAGGGCAAGTGCGCGATGCCGTGCGAATCAATGCCGACCAGGTCTGCGTCGAGCAGAACTTCCGCGCCGAGATCGGCGTCGTCCACGGGAACCCCGTAGGACTGGAGCACAGCGGAGGTGAAGCCGCGCAACTCGGCGGCGTCGAATCGGCGGCGGGTATCGGGCGCTTCCCGCCCGGTCCACGCCACGCGGTCAGTCCTGGCCGTAGCTGCGGACGGTGCGCAGTCCCTGCGCCGAAGCCTGCGCCATGAATTGCGAGTCGCTGCCCGAGGGAATGTAGAGCCAGCCCTCTTCAGCTCGACGCTTGGCTTCCTCGGGACCGGAAGTGAAGATGCCCGGCGCAACGCGGTTGTCAATCCGCTGCGAACCAGCGAGCACCTCCGCGCAGAGCGCGATGTGATCGGGGTGCGGATTGTCGGGACGGACGGGAACACCCATCGACATGGCGAGGTCTGCGGGACCAATACAGGTGGCGTCGATGCCGGGGACATCGAGGATCTCATCGATGTTCTGGACCGCCTCGACCGTTTCGATCTGAACGATGCAGGCGATCTCGTTGTTCGCCTCAGCGGCGTAGTCGGGACCGCCGTAGAGGAATCCGCGATAGGCGCCGAACCCGCGCAGTCCGTCGGGCGGATAGCGCACGGCGCTGACCGCCTGCTCGGCCTCGGCGCGGTTGTTGACCCAGGGGATGACGACGCCGTACGCGCCGCCGTCGAGGATTCGCTTGATCTCGACCGGATCATTCCAGTGCACCCGAGCCATGGGGATCGTGTCAGTCGACGAGATGACCTGGAACATCTGAACCATCGTGAGCAGGTCGACGGGCGAGTGCTCGCCGTCAACGACCAGCCAGTCCCAACCCTGGTGAGCCATGGATTCGGCGGCGAGCGTCGAGCAGCTCGAGAGCCAGGCGCCGAAGGCGGGCTTGCCGTCGGCCCAGAGACGTTTGACCGTGTTTGGTCGCATGTGAAGTCCTCCCCAAGCCGATTTTGCTTCTGTCGCCCAGGTTGCAGAAAGCCTACACGACCAATGAAGCGATGCGGTGATTTCTGACGGCGGTCTATGGCTGGCGATCGGGATGCTGCGCGAGTGAGACTCGGTCGAGCACGGCCTTGTTGACGACCGAGCGCGGCAGGTAACCCTGCAAGACGTCAGCCGCCGCCTCGCCGACGCGTTGCAGCAGCAGCGGCATTGAATTGTCGGAGTAGAAGGCCGAGTGCGGCGTCGCGATCACATTGTCGAACTCGAGCAGCGGGTGATCCTTGTGCACGGGCTCGGGATCCCAGACGTCAACGCCCGCGCCGGCGATCTGACCGTTCTTGAGCGCGTCGTAGAGCGCTCGCTCGTCGACGACACCGCCGCGGCAAGTCGTAATCAGGTAGGCGGTGGGCTTCATCAGCGCGAGTTGCTCCGCGCCGACAATGCCGCGCGTCTCGGGTGAGAGCGGCGGATGGACCGAAACGTAGTCGGCCTGCATGACTTCCTCTAAGGAGGTCAGTCGCACGCCGGCGGCCTCGGCGACCGCAGGATCCTGGAACGGGTCGTAGGCGATCACATTGAGGCCGAAGGCCTGCGCTCGGATGGCGGCCTGCTGGGCGATATGTCCAAACGCGACCAGGCCCAGCGTCTCGCCATAGAGCGGACCTGAGGGACCGAGTGGGACACGATCGCCAGCGCGAGCGGCGTTGTTGTGGGCGACCAGCTTGCGGTTGAGCGCCAGCAGCAGCGAGATCGCATGAGTCGCGACTTCATTGATGCAGTAGTCGGTGATGTTGCAGACGACGACGTCGTAATCGACTGCGGTCTGCCAGTCGATGTTGTCGAAGCCGATCCCATAGCGCACGACGACCTTGAGGTTTGGCGCCGCCTCGAAGATCTCGCGTCCAACCTGTCGATAGCCGCAGATGATGCCGTCGGCGTCGGCGACGTGGGCGGGGATGTCCTCTTGCTGTTCGGGCGTGAGGGCGATCAGTTCGGCGTCGGCCTTGGCAATCTGTTCGGCCTCGGCTGTATGCGGCAAACGCTCCGGCCGTGAGTCGATGTGGTAGACCTTGAATCTCGCCATTGCCGAATCCTCCGTAGTCGATGCGTTCAGAGCCAGGTTTGGATCCGCGAGCGAGGCAGATCGGGGATGACTGCTCGCAGACGCAGACCGTCGGATGTGAGGCTAAACGACATCTGTTTGCCCGCCTCGAGCTCGGGATGCAAAATGCGCTGGATCAGGCGGAACGACTCGAAACGGATCAGCGACAGTCGCACTTGCTGCTGATTCGCGGTTGGGCGCGCGACCAGAACGGCGTCGACGAGTTCGTCGAACGAGGCCTGTTCAACGAGCAGCAGGTGTTGCACGATCAGCTGCTCAACGACATCGAGCTCGACTTCGATCGGCTCAGGCCGCAGTTTGCGCTTGATTCTGGAGAGCAGCGCGATCCAGTTTGGTCGAGCGGACATATCAGGCACGTACGTCAGGCTCGGAGATAGGCGGCGATGTCGGGCCCGCCTTCTGTGAGCACGACTCCCGCCTCGGCGAGCTGCGCGGACTCGGATCCGTCCATGCCGAGCCATTCCTCCAACACGGCAGCGGTGTCCTGTCCGAAGGCGGGGGCGTAACCATAGACTCGACCGGGCGTGCGTGAAAGCTTGAGCGGCGACGCGGCCATCGTGACGGCGCCGGCGAGCGGATGCTCCACCGTGGTGATCATCTCCCGCGCCGCGATCTGCTCCTGTTGAACGGCCTGACCGATCGTGTTGAGCGGACCGATCGGAATGCCGTATTGGGCCAGGCTCGTGACCCAGTGATCGGTCGATTGCTTGCGGGTCGCCTCAAACAATAATGGCTCGAGCGCGGCGTGATTCTCGGTGCGCTTGAAGGAGGTGTCGAAACGTTCGTCGCCGACCAACTCAGGCAAGCCCAGCTCTGCGCAGAACAGCTCCCATTGACTGTCGATGCCCCATGAGAGCGCGACGACCATCCAGCCGTCGGCGGTGGGAAAGGCTTGAAACGGAGTCGCTGAGGGATGGCGCGTGCCCAGCGGACCTGGCTCCTGGCCCGTGGCGAAGTAGCGCGCCACTGCGTTTTCGAGGATGGCGATCTGGCAGTCGAGCATCGAGATGTCGACCGACTGACCGAGGCCGCTGTGCTCTCGTTCTCTGAGCGCGGCGAGGATGCCGATCGCCGTGTAGAGGCCCCCGCAAATGTCGCCGATCGACGTGCCGGGCCTGGCCGGCGGCTCGTCGGGGTAGCCGGTGATGCTCATCACGCCGCCCATGCCTTGGACGATGATGTCGAGTGCCGGTTTGTCTCGGAGCGGTCCGGTTTGGCCGAAGCCTGACGTTGAAGCGAAGACGAGCTGCGGGTTGCGTTCGAGCAGGGTTTGGGGACCGATGCCGAGCTTGTCCATCACGCCGGGAGTGAAGTTCTCCATGACGACGTCAGCCTCGTCGACGAGTCGCAGGAACAGTTCACGTCCCTCGTCGGAGCGCAGGTCGATTGAGATACTGCGCTTGCCGCGATTGACCGATTGGAAATACATCGACTCGTTGTTGACAAACGGGCCTGTCGTGCGGGCGACGTCGCCGTGCGGCGGACGCTCGACCTTGACCACCTCTGCGCCGAGGTCGCAGAGAATCATGGCGGCGTACGGACCCGCCAACACCCAGGTGAGGTCGAGCACGCGAATCCCGGCGAGCGGTCCTGGCTGCTCCGTGTGATCGGTCATGGCGGCTCCTAGACATCACCTTCGCTGGGGTCGCTGAGTTCGATGTCGTCAACTACCCACTCGAGCGGTTCGTCATTGACGAGGTGTCTGAGATTGGCGAAGAAAAACTCGGCCGTACGCAAATACGACGCGTCGACGTGGCAGGAATCGTGCGGCGTGATCGCGCAGTTGGGAAGGTCCCACAGCGGAGAGTCGGCGGCCAACGGTTCTTCGGGTACCACATCGAGCACTGCGCCAGCGATGCGTCCGTCGGTCAGAGCGCGCCTCAAGGCGTCGTGGTCCACGACGCGGCCTCGGGCGACGTTGATCAACAGGGCGTGCGGCTGCATCGCGGCGAACGCGTCATCGTCGATGAGGTTGCGCGTCTCGTCAGTTAGTGGACAACAGAGCACGACATAATCACTCTGGCTCAGCAGTTCAAGTAGTCGGTCAGGCGCGAAGTGTTGGTCGAGGAAGTCATCGCTTGGCGGACGACGTTTGGTCGCCAGCGTGCGCATGCCAAAGGCTCGAGCCAACCGCGCGCACGCCTCGCCGATGCCGCCGTAGCCGACGATGCCAAGCGTCTGGCCGGCGAGCTCGACGGAGTCGAGCGGCGCCCAGCGTCGCTCGGCGCGCTGACTGGCATGCTGTGGCAGTCGTTTGGCGTGGCTGAGGATGTAGGCGAAGACGTACTCGGCGATCGGACCGCCATGCACGCCCGGGGAGTTGGTCACGATTGCGCCTGAGCCGATCAGCTGGGCGAACATCGTGTGGTCGACGCCGGTGCTCGCGGTCTGGAGCCACTTCGGCGGCTGGGCTTGCAGCAGTCGAAACAGCGCTCCCGCCGCGTCGGGGAGGTAGTACAGATCCTCAGAGAAGAAGAATCCATCCAGCTGGCCCGGATCTTCCGACCATGAACCGTCTCGATCGAGCAACACCACTGAGGCGTCGCCAGCGACCGCTTGCAGCTGGTCTCGGGCTCGAGTGTGG
Source organism: Dehalococcoidia bacterium (assembly GCA_965221705.1). GTDB lineage: Bacteria > Chloroflexota > Dehalococcoidia > Bin125 > Bin125 > Bin125. The sequence goes on along the minus strand of OZ244908.1, from coordinate 851,100 downwards.
AGTTCGATCGTGACGCCGATGCGCAATGGCGTGGCTGGCGCGGAGTCGGACACCTAGATCAGTCCGTTCCTGATTGCGGGTCTCTGGCGGTAGGGTAGTGGCGTCGATGAGTATGTCTGAGCGACCTGTCGTTGTGGAGTTGGCGAGACGCCGACAGCGTCTGCCAGGCCTGCTATATCGGCAACCGTTTCGACGGGTGTTCGCCGGCTGGTGGATCGCCGCAGCTGCATCGATGGCGTCCTTCTCCGCCGTGTCGTTCTTCAATCCGGTGCTGGGCGCGTTGACGCCCGAGCTGCAGGCCGAATACGGCTGGAGCACGGCATCGATTGCATTGACGATGGTGATCGGCGGCGTCGGAGGCGGTGTGCTGGCGACGTTCGTCGGACCGATCGCCGATCGACATGGCCCAAGGATGCTCCTGTTCATCTCGGTGGGACTCGTCGCGGGCATGATGTTCGCGCTTGGCTTCGCCGACAAGCTGTGGCAGTTCCTGTTGCTTTGGGGCGTGGGTCGCGGCATCACTGTGGCCGTGATCGACATTGCAGTAGTCGTGGTGATCGCCAACTGGTTCATTGCCAAGCGCGGCTCGGCGATGGGCATGACGATGGTTGGCACGCGCAGCGGGATGATGATCTTTCCGCTTGTGATCTCGGCCGGACTCTGGTTGGGCGGACTGCGCGAAGCCTTCCTGTTGATGGCGCTGTTGATCGTGGTGGTGGGACTCGCGCCGCCCTTGATCATGCGTCGGCGGCCGGAAGATGTCGGCCTGCGCCCAGATGGACTGAGACGCGTCGCGGTCGGCCTGGGCGACAGCACGCTGACGACCATGAGCGACCCCGACTGGACGGTTCGCGAAGCGATCCGCACGCGGGCGTTCTGGCTGTTGCTGTTCGGCACGACGATGTTGATGGTCGTCGGCGGATCGGTGAACTTCACCTTTGTCTCGCATATGACCCAGAACGGCATCGACGCCGACACGGCGCGCTCGGCGCTCGCGCTCTGGGCGGGTATGGGCATCATTGGCGGCGTGATCGGCGGCGAGCTGCGACAACGACTCGACGTGCGTTATGCGCTGCCGCTCGTGATCTGCGTTACTGCGAGCGCGGTCGTCTGGTTCATCCTCACCGACAAGGTCTGGATGGCGTTCGTGTTCGCGGTCTGGCACGGACTCTCATTCGGCGCGCAGCTACCGCTGAATCGAATCTCGTTCCCTGACTACTTCGGTCGCTACTCAGTCGGACGGATTCGATCGGTGACTGCGCCGCCGCAGTTGATATTGAACGCGTTTGGTCCGTTCGTCTCGGGACTTGTGATCGACAGTCGCGGGTCGTACGACCTGATTTACATCGTCTTCGTCGGATTGCTGCTGAGCGCCGCGCTGAGCGTCCTGTTGGCGCGTCGGCCGTCGCCGCCCGACCGCAGTCCAGTCGATCGGACCTGAGCCGACAGCTTGGACCAGGTCGACGGCGCCGGCTAGGCGTTGGCGAGGATCAGCGTGCCGGCAGAGGCGAACATGCCGCCTGGCCCGTGAGCCATGCTGACATTGACGTTTGGCACCTGGCGATCGCCGCACTCGCCGCGCAGCTGTCGCACCGACTCGATGATCGCAAACATCCCGTACATGCCGGTGTGACAGTACGAGAGTCCACCGCCGTTGGTGTTCATCGGGAAGTCGCCGCCGGGGCCGGACTTGTAGATCACTTCACCGTCGGGACCGGTCTTGGTCTCGGCGAAGAAGGGACCGCCCTCGCCCTTGGGGACGAAGCCGAGGTCCTCGGCGGCCATCAGCGGCGTGAACGTGAAGGCGTCGTAGAACATGCAGTGGTCGATGTCCTGCGGACCCAGTCCCGCGCTCTTGTAGGCCGCCTCGCCGGCGATGCGGTAGCCGTCGGCCGTGGTGTGGTCGCGCATCTGCGAGACCATCCAGTGGGCGGCCGCCTCACCGGCGCCGAGCACGTAGACCGGGTCCTTGGCGTAGTCGCGCGCGCGCTCTTCCGAGACCAGGACGAGCGCCCCGCCGCCGTCGGCGACGACGCAGCAGTCGAGCAGATTGAACGGGTAGCAGATCATTCGCGAGTTGAGCACATCCTGCGGCGTGATTGGACCGCCGCCGCGCTCGGGCGCGCGACGATGGCTGCCCATCATCGCCATTGGATTGAGGTTGGCCCAGGCGCGCGTCGCCGCGGCGATGTGAGCCAGATGCTCCTTGGTCGTGCCGTACTCGTGGAAGTGTCGCAGCACGGGAATCGAGAACGTCGTCGGCGCGCCGCCGATGGCGAATGGCGCCTCGTACTGACCGCCCGGCGACGATGCCGAGCCGCCGCGCGGCGCGTCGACGCCTGAGCGTCCGCTCTCGCCGTGCGTGACGAGCGCGACATCGCAATAGCCGGCCATGATCGCGGCGACGGCGTGCCGCACATGGATCATGAACGAGCAGCCGCCGACCGACGTGCCGTCGATGTAGCGCGGTTGGATGCCGAGGTACTCGGCGACCTCGTTGGGGATCGCGCCTGCGCAGAGCAGGCCGTCGACGTCGGCAAGTGAGATGCCGGCGTCGTCGAGCGCATTGCGGGCGGCCTGCGCGTGCAGCGCCAGGCGGGACATGTGCGGCAATTGGCCGAGATCATCGGTCTCGGCTGCGCCGACGATGGCGACCTTGTGTCGAATCTGGTCCATGAGTGGTCTCCGTATCGCGTTGCTTGAATCGTCGGCGGCTAGACAGGCTTGAATTTGGGCAGCGTGACCTCGTCGGTCACGTCGTCAAAGACGATTTCCACGTCCATGTCGACGACGGTCTCATACGGGTCGTCCATGATCAGGTTGGACATCATCCGCGGGCCCTCTTCGAGCTCAATCACCGCGATCACGTAGGGCGGCGGATTGTCCTCAGAGTTGTAGGGCGGGATCGGCTGGTGCGAGATGACGAAGGTGTGCACCTTGCCTTTGCCTGAGGCCTGCATCCATTTGATGTCCCAGTTGAAGCATGCGGGCATCGGACAGAATGGTCGCGGGTAGAAGTGCGGACCGCAGTCATCGCAGGTCGGCAGCATGAGCTTGTGCTCTTTGAGGCCGTCCCAATAGGGCTGTGACTCAGGCGTTGGCTGCGGCAACCTGCCGGCGTAGTCGGCCATGACGTGCTCCTTCGCGTTCATTCGCGTGTGGTGCGACTCATCCTCAGCGATGCTACACGACTGCCGAATCGCAACATCACTCAGGCTGCGATTCCCGATCGATCCAGGCGCGTTCCAGGGCCGACTTGCGGGCCGTCCAGGTTGGCGGCTGAGTTCGCCTTTGGCGCGCCATCTCCGACAAGAGCACAGCCGAGGCGACCGAGACGTTCAGCGATTGGGCGAATCCGACCATCGGCACGATCACACGCTCGTCGGCGAGCGCGACCATGTCATCCGAACAACCGGCGTGCTCATTGCCCATCACGATGGCCGTGGGTCCTTTGAAGTCAAGCGACAGATAATCCTGCGCGTCGTCGGTCAGCTGTGTGGCGCAGACCTTGATGCCTTCGCGGCGAAGCGCGTCGACGCAGGATTCAGGTGAGTCGTAGCGCTCAATCTCGATCCACTTCTGAACTTGCGCGGCCACCCCGCCAGAGATCTCGGGAAAGACCTGATTCGTGTAGACCAGCGCAACGCGGCCGACGCCGAACGCGTCGCAGCTGCGCAGGATCGCGGAGGCGTTGTGCGCGTCGTGGACGTTTTCGATCACCATGACGACATCGTCATGACGACGCTCGAGGACGCGCCTGAACCGCTCACGACGTCTCGACGTGATCATGGCTGCAATGCCGTGCGAACCGAGCGGTCAGAGACGTGCGGGAGTTAGACCGCGCACTCACCCTCGCCGCGCTGCAGGATGTAGATGTCGTCGCGGCCCCAGTCGATGAACATCGGCAACGAGTCGGCCGAGAACTCGGGCGGCAGCGTCAGATCGTCGACGACATTCTGGATCGGCGCCATGCCGACCCGGTCGACCCAGCTGCTGAACAGCTCCGAGTCGCCGTCGCGCTCGGCGTGGTAGAGGTCGATCACACGCTCCACGGCGTCCGGCACGCGCTTGGCGGGAATGCGCACTCGCGGAACGAGTTGACCAAGCCGCATTTCCTCGGTCCGATACGTTCCGCCGATAAACATGTGATATGCGGGAATCTGTCGGTTGCCGACCTTGATGGCGGCGCCGTGGAATCCGATGTCGGCGATGTGGTGTTGTCCGCAGCTGTTCGGGCAGCCGCTCATGTGAATGCGCATTTTGCGCGTGACGGGATCGTCGATCCCCATCGAGCGGACCCGCTCCTGGACGGCTCGATTGAGTCCCATCGACGACGTGATGCCCAGCTTGCAGCTGTCGGTACCAGGGCAGGAGACGACGTCTTCGATCTCCTGTGCGTCGGGCGCGCCGAGTCCGAGCGCATCAAGTTCGCGCCAGACGGCGTAGACGGCGTCGTTGGGGATCCAGCGCAGCACGATGTTCTGTTGCGGCGTCGTACGGGCGCGTTCGCGTCCGTACTTGCGCAGGATCTCGGCCAGGCCGCGGAACTGCTCGGGAGTCAGATCGCCCTGATCGACCGACGCCTCGACCGCCGAGTAACCCGGCTGGACCTGCGGACGCACATTGGTCGCAGCGAAGCGCTCGAAGGTCGATGCGTCGCCATTCGGTTGAGGCGGCGAGACGGGCGCGGCTCGGACGTCGGCCTCTTCGTCGTCGAGGTAGAGCAGCTCCTCGAGCGGCGGCGTCTCGGTAGCCCAGCCCTTGTTCAGCTCGTCGTCGACCATCTCGCGGAAGCCCTCTTCGCCGACGCGGTGGACGAGGAACTTGAGCCGCGCCTTGAGGATGTTCTTGCGCAGCTCGTCGGCGGCGTTGAAGACGCGAATCACTGCCTCAGAGAGCGTGAGGAACTCAGACATCGGCACGAAGTCGGTGAGCGTGAGCGCTTCCTTGGGCATCGTCGAGAGTCCGCCGCCGACCATAACGCGGAAGCCTCGAACCTCTTCGCCGTCGATGATGCGAGTCTGCGAAAAGAAGGCAAGGTCGTGGATAGCGGCGATGGCGGAGTCGGCCTCACGCCCGGTGAAGTAGACCTTGAACTTGCGCGGTAGCAGCTGCGCGATCGAGTTGCGTACCCAATAGCGGACGAATGCGCCAGCGTAAGGCGTGGGATCGAAGACCTCATCGGGCATGATCCCTGCCCACGGGTCCGCGGTCACGTTGCGGACCGTGTTGCCGCAGGCCTCTCGCGAGGAGAGGCCACCTCGACCGAGCACCTTCAACATCTCAATCATCTGATCGAGCGGAACGAAGTGAACCTGGATGTTCTGCCGCGTCGTAATGTGACCCTTGCGCAATGGAGCGAAGGTCTCGGTGATCTCGGCGAAGCAGTCGAGCTGTTCCGAGGTGACCCCGCCCATTGGGAGCTTGATGCGGTTCATGTGCACATCGGCCTGGCGCTGTCCGTAGACGCCCTGTCGCAACCGATAAAGCATGAAGTCGACTTCGTCGCGCTGTTGCGCGCGAAACGCCGTCGCTTCGGTCTCGAAATCCTCGAGTTCGTCCTCCCAGATGGGAATCACCACACCCGGCGTGTCGGTTCGTGAATCGGCCATACCGAAGTACTCCAACTGTATTGGTTCAGATTTTCAGTCTAACAGCGCGACGAGGCGTCAAGCACTGCCGACTAGCGACTGGAGTTGCGGGTCAATCTCAAGACGCCTGCGACCTCGCTCTCGAGCCGCACGTTGGCGGATCTCGGAGAGTGACGGCGCCGTTCCGACGCGCTCTCCGTGGAGCATGACAGGTTCGAGGACTGGCGTGGCGCCCTCGAGCGGCGGATCATGCGCGGGTCGGAGATAGTCCGTATGCGGCGTGCGCCAAACCTGTTTGCGTCCTGGCAGACTTGGCTTGCCGTGTGAGCGCTTGGCGACAGGTCGGCCGTCGTACTCGACCAGTTTGTAGGCCGCGTCGAGCGTCGCAGCGTCGGGCGGCGCCACAATGTTGGTGCCGCAAGCGAAGGTGTCGATGGGCGCGTTTGCGGCGACCAGTTCGGCGATCTCGAACTCGTCCAGGCCGCCGCTGACGATGATGTTGACGTCGTGCAGCCCGGCGGCATCGAGCGCTGCGCGAGCCGCGTGCGCTTCGGACAACAGTTCGCCGGAATCGATGCGGATGGCGCCGACGGATCCTGCCCCCGCGCGTCGCGCGCAGTCAATCGCCCGTTGCACGCCGACTTGCGTGTCGTACGTATCGACCAACAGTGTCGTGTCGGGATACGTCGAGACGAACGTATCGAAGGCGGTGTTCTCGTCGCCGACGGCGAGCACAAAGCTGTGAGCCATCGTGCCCACAGTCGGAATGCCGAAGCGTCGGCCGGCCTCGACGGACGATGTGGCATCGAAACCAGCGATGTACGCGGCTCGCGCCGCGTCGAGCGCTGCGTCCGTGCCATGCGCGCGACGACCTCCGAACTCGATCAGCGAGCGGCCTGCCGCGTTATCGACCGCTCGTGCCGCTTTGCTGGCGACCAGTGTCGGATAGGCGATCAAGTTGATCATCGCCGTCTCGACGATCTGCGCCTCGGGCAGCGGCGCGATGACCTGAATCAACGGCTCGTGCGGATAGACGACCGTCCCTTCGAGCGGCGCCCACACCTCTCCGCTGAAGCGGATCTCTCCGAGCTGTTCGATGTAGGAAGGCTGTAGTTGCGGTTGATCGGCGAGCCACGTGAGCTCGTCCTCGCTGAAGCGAAAGGACTCGAGAACGGCGAGCGCGCGTTCGAGTCCGACAGCGATGAAGAAGTCCCATCCTTCGGGCAAGCCGCGCACGGTGAGCTCAAAGACCGCCGTCTGCGTCATCCCGCGTTCGAGGTAGACCTGCGCCATGGTCAACTCGTAGAGATCGACGAAGAGCGCGCTTGGGGTGTTCACGGAGTGAACGCTAGAGGATGCTCACGTCATCGTGACGCCGAGCTGCGCGAGCTCTGCGAGCGCGCGCTCTCCGTCGCCGGGCTCGAGATTGACCGCAGCGACGGCATCGATCAGCACGGCGACGACGAAGCCGAGTCGTACGGCGTCGGCAGCGGTCTCTTTGACGCAGTAGTCGGTGGCCAGGCCAACCACGACGCATCGCTCGATGCCTGCCTCGCGCAAGAGCGTCTCGAGGCGAGTGGCATGACGTTCGCCACTTTGCGGATCGCGCGTGCTGAATCCGGAGTAGCCGTCCTCACCGTCGACGCCTTTGCGCACGACCGGGCCAGCGTCCGCGCGCAGCTCAGAGTGGAATTCTGCGCCCCAGCTATCAGCGACGCAGTGCACGGGCCAGATGCCGCCATCTGTCTCGAAGTGCGGTGTGTGCAGTGGGTGCCAGTCTTGCGTGTAGACGACTAGCGCTCCGACTGAGACGGCGTCGTCGATGGCGCGGTTGGTCCGGTCGACGACTGACGCCACTCCAGCGACGTAGAGCGATCCATCGGGGTGAGCGAAGTCGTTCTGGACGTCAACGACGATCAGCGCGGTGCGGTCGTCGAATGTGGTCACAGGATGCGGCAGAGAGTGCGAGAGTGAAGGGATGGAGGCGACGACCGGATTCGAACCGGTGATAAGGGTTTTGCAGACCCCTGCCTTACCACTTGGCCACGTCGCCTGGTGTGGGCCCGATTTGTGTGCGGCCGAAGTTCGTGCGGCCGATATTGATGATGGAGCGGAAGACGGGATTTGAACCCGCGACCTTCTCCTTGGCAAGGAGACGCGCTACCGCTGCGCCACTTCCGCTCGTACTGGACAGTGTAGCCGTCAGCTTGAGGCGCGCGCTGACGGCACATGTCCCGTTGAGTTGGTGCCGAGGAAGAGACTCGAACTCTTACGCTCGCAATGAGCACAGCGCCCTCAACGCTGCGTGTCTACCAGTTCCACCACCTCGGCAGCGAAGGTAGGTTGCTCTGGCAGGGGTGGCAGGACTCGAACCCGCGACCTACGGTTTTGGAGACCGTTGCTCTGCCAAACTGAGCTACACCCCTCCGTAAGCTCCAAGCATAGCAGGTGGACGGACGCTCAGGCCCTCGACAACACGGTCTGAATGCGCTCCGGATAGTCGCCGACGATACCCGTCACGCCAAGATTGACGCAGCGTTCGATGTCCGTCGGCTCGTTGACCGTCCAGACGAATGCGGCCAGGTCGTGCGCTCGACAGGCCTCGACGTGTTCGCTTGTCAGACTCATGCCGTTCATGGAGATGCCATCGAGCTGATGCTCGCTGACGATCGCCCAGACATCGGGAGTCGGGCTGAGACAAAGATGCGCGATTCGTCGCTCTGTGCGCTCCATCTGGTTCGTGAGGCGGGCGAGGTCGATCACTGTGTCGGAGTCAAAGCTCCACAGCCAGACCCAGGGCCACGCCTCGGCGCGGTCGACCTCTGAGAGGACGGCGTTGCTGAGAGCAGAGACGTCGTCGCCGGGGCTGACCTTGAGCTCGATCACGAACAGCATCTGACCGCTGACCAGCTCAAGCGCTTGGCGCAACGTCGGCGGACGCTGTCCCTGTCCGGCATCGACCTGTTCGAGGTCGCGCAACGTCAGCTTGGCGACCGGGCCTGAGGCATTTGTCGTGCGATCAAGCAAGTCGTCGTGGATCAGAATCGGCGCGCCGTCGGCGCAGAGCCGTGTGTCAACTTCGACGCCGTCACAGCCGAGATCGAGGGCTCGCTGTACGCCGAGCAGCGTGTTCTCGGGCGCGTGCCCCATCGTGGCGCGGTGCGCGATCACGAGCGGAGTATCGTGAGACATCGGCGAGTCCTCTGAAGGAATGCTGCGGCGGGCGGGCCATGCGCAACGAGGATATCGCCGAAACGTTCAACGCCAGCGGCGCCGAGTACGAATCGTCAGCGAGGGAGCTGATTCACTTCGCCGCGTCGCAGCTGGTTGAACGACTGCAGCTGTCGACCGGACAGGACTTTGTCGACCTCGGCTGCGGTCCTGGAACGCTCGTCGCCTTTGCCGAGCCGCACCTGCGCGGCGGGAGCGTGATCGGCATCGATCTCTCTCGCGTGCAGTTGGATCTCGCCCGAGAGCGCTTTCGCCGCTCGGAGCTTCGACCGCGATTCGTGAACGAAGACGCGGCCGCGACGAGCCTGCGCGATCGCTGCGCCGATGCGGTCGGACTCGGACTGGTGTTGCCCTATGCCGAGCGGCCGCAGCAAGTACTCAAAGAGGCGACGCGGCTGACGCGGCTGGGCGGGCGAGTCGCAGCGACGGTGATCGGCTCGCCATTCTTCGGGGCGCCGGGGACTCGGTTCTTGTCGCAGATGGAGCGGCGCGGCGTCGCCTGGCCTGAAGTCGAGCTGCAGTTCGATCCACGACACGCGGTGCAGCTGGCGCTGCTCTGTGAGGTAGACGGTCGGCGGCTCGATGATGTCGTGATTGAAGAGCTTGAGCGCGAGTTCTGGTGGGACGACTTCGCCGCCTGGTGGCGCATGCTGCGCGCTTTGGGCCTGCTGCCGAGAGGACGAGAGCGAATGTTGGAGACGATCGCCCGCGATCTGCGCCAGGATGATCGAGTGGTGGATCTTGATGTCGCCTCTGAAGTCGATGCGGATGGCAGACAACGCGTGCGTTGCGTGGTCAAACTGTGGTTGCTCTCAGCGACCGTCTGCGAAGGAGATCCGTGGCTATGACGACTGCTGAGCCAACAAACGAGTCAACTGACCAGCGGCGTATCTCGGTCAGTCTGCCCTGGAATCCCGACTTCGTTGACACGTTTCTCGCTCGGGCGCGACTCGCCGATGAGATCGGCGTGGACACGATTTCGGTGCTCGAAGGCTATGGACACGACGCGTTCACGGGCATGGCGCTGTTGGCTCATGAGACGGAGCGTGTGCGGATCGCCTCGTCGATCGTCAATGTGTTCTCGCGCACGCCGGCCACTCTGGCGCAGAGTTTTGGCACCGTGGATCAGCTCTCGGGCGGCCGTGTTGTGGTTGGTCTGGGAGCGAGCGCTCCCGGAGCCATTGAGCGCTTTCATGGCGTCAAGTTCGAGCGCCCGTTCGCCAGGATTCGCGAAACGGTCGAGCTGATTCGCCGTTACTGGTCGCGCGAACGGTTCAGTTATGACGGTCCCACGATTCATGTCGAGCGCGCGCTGGTCAGCGGCATGATTCCCGTTCAGGCGACGCCGCCGATTCATCTGGCGACGCTGCATCCGACATCAGTGCGAATGACCGCTGAGATCGCGGATGGCTGGATGCCGACCTGGATTCCCAACGACGGCGTCGCGGCTGCAGTTCGGCAGATTCGCGAGTGGTCAACCGATGCCGGTCGCGCGGCCGGCGCGGTCGAGATTCGGTCGCCGGGCACGGCGACGGTCGTGCTCGACGCCGCACAGCAAGAGGAGATCGATCGCGGGTTTGCGCAGGGGTTGGCGTTCTTCGCTGTGCGCAACGGTCCCGGTTACTTCCATCAGTTTGAGCGCCAGGGATTCGGCGAAGAGGTCGCCGCGATGCGCGAGGCTTGGTCAGCGGACGGCGTCGCCGCTGCGATGGACATCGCATTGGCGATTGCGCACCGCTTCTCGATTCGCGGGTCGATCGACGCGTGCAAGGAACACTTGGATGCGCAAGCCAAGCTCGGCGTCGACCTGCATCAGGTTGCGGTTGACAGCGATGATGATCAGGTCTGGGCTGACGCACTCGCTCAGATCGTCGGGTAACGTGCAGACAGGCAACACTCAGCCGGGATGAGTCAGGAGACTGTCAGATGGCCGACAACGAACTGGCGGCGGCGCTAGCGAGGTTCACTGATCGAGTGCTGCGCTGGACAGCGCAGTCGATGGAGGATCTCACGCAGGACGAGGTGCACTTCAGAACCCATGATGGTCAGAACTGCATCGGCTTCGAGGCCTGGCACATCGCCCGCACGGCCGACAACCTGATTCACTTCGCCTTCGAGCGTGAACAGCCGATCTGGATGGCCAAGAACCTGCACGAGGAGTGGGGATTGCCCAAAGTCGACCAGGGCACAGGAACAACGTACGACGAAGTCGCGAGTTGGGTCTTTCCCGATGGCGCGACGATCGCCGGCTACACGAATGATGTCGCCGATGTGATCGTGCCCCGCATCGCCGATATGCCGTCGGAGTATCTCAACTCGATCACGCGGATCGTGCCCCAAGGCGAGATGCCGAAATGGGAGATCATCGGCCAGGTGATCATCAATCACTCCAACAATCACCTGGGACAGATCAACGTCGGCCGCTCGATGCAGGGCAAAGAGGGTCTCGGCTTCTAAGAGCTGAGGAATCTCGATGGCCGATTCAGGCGATCCGCAGCTGGTCGACCCGCTGTCGCTGACCGAGCAGGTCGCGGCGACTCGCTCGGGCGAGCGTTCGTTGCAGGACGTGATTGCGGCGACACTCGATAGGCTCGAGGCGGTCAATCCGCTCGTTCGGGCGATCCTGCCTGATCCGCGCCTGCGGGAACGACTGTCGTCGGAGGCGGCGGACATCGCCGATCGTTGGCCGACGCCGTCGTCGCGTCCCCCGTTGTACGGCGCGATGCTGGCGGTCAAGGACATCTTCAACGTCGCGCGGATGCCGACGCGGGCCGGATCTGCGGTGCCGCCGGAGTCATTCAGCGGTCGCGAGGCCGACGTGGTGGCTCGCCTGCGCGAGGCTGGCGCGTTGGTGTTGGGCAAGGCGGTGACGACCGAGTTCGCGTACTTCGCCCCGGGCGCTACCGCGAATCCTCACAACCGGGAGCACACTCCGGGCGGATCAAGCAGCGGCTCGGCAGCCGCCGTCGCGGCCGGCATCGCGCCCGTGGCGCTTGGATCGCAAACCGTCGGCTCAGTGATTCGACCAGCGTCGTTCTGCGGCGTGGTCGGATTCAAGCCGTCGTACGACCGCATTCCGACAGGCGGCACGTTGTACTACTCGCCGTCAGTCGACACGATCGGCTACTTCGTCCGTTCAGTGGCTGACGCCGCCCTGGTTGCCTCCACAGTGCTGCTGGGTTGGCGCGCTGGTGAGGACGCCGAAGCATCGGCGCCGCGCATCGGAGTGCCGAGAGGCGCCTTTCTCGACCAGTGCGGTCCGGAGATGCGGGCGCTGCTCGACTCGGCGGTTGCTCGACTCGGCGAGGTAGGAATGCGCATCGAACAGGCGCCGACGCTGCATGACATTGACGACATCAACACGCGTCACCGCAATCTGACGACGTATGAGTTCGCCGAAACGCACTACGAGCGATACGCCAAGTACGGCGCCATGTTCCGTCCACAAAGCGCGCAGCTCTACGAGGCTGGTCGTGCGATCTCAGCGTCCGATGCTGAGGCCGGCCGCGCGAGTCGGATTGCGCTGCGTCAACGATTGCACGAACGAATGGATCGAGCCGGGGTCGACACCTGGCTTGCGCCATCGGCGGTCGGCCCAGCGCCGAAGGGGTTGGGATCTACGGGCGATCCGGCCATGAATCTGCCCTGGACCCATGCTGGCATGCCGGTGGTCTCGCTGCCCGTCGGCGACGCAGACGGCCTGCCGCTGGGACTCTCGTTGGTTGGCCGATTTGGCCACGACGAGACGCTGCTGGGGCAGGCGGCGATCGTCGAGCGCGCGCTGCAAGCTCAGGATTGAGTGGTCCCCCCGGGAGGATTCGAACCTCCGCGCACGGTTTAGGAAACCGCCGCTCTATCCCCTGAGCTACGGGGGGATGGGTCGAGTGTATTGCGGGCCTCAAGTTGCGCAGCTTGAAGCCGCCGGCCAGAGCCGCTGTTCAAAGTCGTTGATTGTCAGAGTCTGTTTTCTATCCTGCACAGAGTCCTACACCGTGTCAGATGTCAGAAGCGGAGCGTGATTCATGCCGATCTACGAGTACTACTGCCGAGCCTGCAACGAGAAGTTCACCAAGCTGCGTCCGATGAGCGCCGCCGGTGAGTCGTGCGAGTGTCACTGCGGCAAGGTGGCGCAGAAGGTGTTGACCGCCGCCGTGGTGACGGTCGCCGGGCAGTCGTCAGAGATCGACCTGGCTGAACAAGCGCCGACAGGCGGGGGATGCGCCTGCGGGCGAGGCTCGTGCGGCTGCGGCGGCGGCGCTGGCGCGCTCAACTAAGAGTAAGAGCGACCGCCGATCACTGTCTGGCGCCAGCGGAAGCGAGGACTCAATGATGCCGAACAGAAATTGGCTCCTGGCGGTCGCCTTGCTCGCTGTCGTGGTTGCATCGGTGTTGGCGGTTTCATTGAGGCAAGGTTCAGGTGTGGTCGCGCAACCACCGTCGGTAGATGAGCGTCTGGACGACGTTCAGGACGAACTGGCGCGGTTGCGGAGCGGCATGCGGGGCGTGCAGGCTGACTTGAGACTGGCGCTGTCTGAACTGCGGGAGTTGCGTGGTGACGTTGCCGTATTGAACGAGCGGGCGCAACGGTTGAACCGCGCCAATCGTCCCGAGCCGAGCGATGCAGCCGCCTTCACACAGACGTTCGTGCAAGAGGCCATCGACCGCTACGAGCGCGACGGACGCGCCGCTGCGATCGCCTACTACAACTCCGAGGAGAGCGTCGACGGCCAGTGGTACATGTTCATCATTGACGCGCATGACGTCATGATCGCGCACCAGAATCCCGATCTGCGGGGCATGAACGCCAACTCGATCGTCGGGCCCGACAATTATCCCGCTGGGCGCATGGTCCAAGAGGTGGCGACGGAAGACGGCGCCTGGGTTGACTACCAGTTCACGAACCTGGAGACCGGAGCAGTGCAGGTCAAACACTCCTGGGCGGTGCGACACGACGGGATGACCTTTGGCTCGGGATGGTACGAAGAGGGGCCGTCGAAGCTCCACGCGCCCGGCGCGTACACGCAGTCCTATGTCGAGCGGGCGCTCGAGTTGTATCGAGTACTGGGTCGACGGGCATTGTTGGAGTACTACAACTCAGAGGAGAGCGTCGACGACGAGTGGTATCTGTTCGTGATCGAGGAAGATGGGAATCGAGTTGTTCACGCATTCGAGCCGCTCGGGGTGAACGTGCTCGACGGCGGTCCTGATCCCACGGGCTACGACTTCCGAACTGCGATCGTCGAGGTGGAGGATCAGGGCTGGATCAGCTACGTGTTCACCCACACCGAGAGTCGCGAGCTTGAGCGGAAGCACACCTGGTTGGTGCGGCGAGATGGTCTGATCTTCGGCTCTGGGTACTACCTCGAGGGCGAGTTTCAGCCGGCAGAGGCGGAGTAGCTTCTTACTCCAAGGACCGTCGACGTCGCGTCGCCCGCAGTGTGACGGCCGAGAGCGCCCCGGCGCCGACGACGAAGGCGAACGTCGCAGCGCCGATCAGCAGCGCCGTGTCGAAGAAGAACCGCTGTGGGAACAGCTGGATCAAACGGTCGCGGGAGCTGAGCCTCCACAAGTCGTTGGTGAAGAACAGCTCGTGGAACTCTCGAAACGCCGAGTCGAATCCGGCCACGGCGATGATGGCGAGCGCAACGACCAGCAGCGCGACGAATCCGCAGGCCCGCAGCATCATGTACGAGACACTGCGCGCGCCATCTGCAAACTTGCCTTCGTTGCGCCGAGCGGCAAGTAGGCCCACGACCAGGACTGCGACGACGATGTAACCGAGGGCCGCCCAGCCGGCGTCGTAGGTGCGCGCCATGAGGCGTTTGACGTCGATCATGTGCAGGATCTCGCGCTCGGAGTAGAAGGGCTCGCCGTCAACGGCGACGTTGAGCCGCTCATCATCATTGCGCAAGTACTCGCGAGTCTCTGCGGCGACGCGCAGGACCTCGGCCTGCGTCAGGCCGGTGCGACGTGTCGCGTCGTAGCGTTCGAATCCTCGCTCCCACCATGACGCCGAGGTCGCGGTGTAGCGCACGGCGAAGGCCACGGGCAGCGTAAAGAGCGCCAGTGCGAGCGCAAACTCGACCAGCGTGCGCGAGATCGTGGGCGACACCTGCGGAACGATACGATTCATACGTCGTCATGAGGGTAACGAGCGGCGGAGTCGCAGATGTTTGACCAGCTGTCGAAGATCATCGAGGCTGCTGGCCTGAGTGACGAAGCCACACTCACCGTGGTGCGCTCCTCGGCGACGGAGGCGCCGGTGACGACCGGGGTCCTTGTGGTGTTGCTCGAGGATGGCTGCAGCGCTCAATCCCTGCTGCGGCGCTATCCGAATGAGCACGGCCTCAGACTGATCTGGGCAGATGGACGCGTGCGAACCTCGACGGTTGGAGAGTCTGGCCAGGTCGGGTCCGAAGTTTTGGCGTTGGTGGTCGATCCGATTGGCCTGTTTGACGTCAGATTGGCGCCCGACGGAGTGCGCGGAGTCATGGATCGGTTGCGAGACCCCATCGATGGCTGCCCCTGGGACAACGCGCAGACGCACGAGAGTCTGCGTCCGCACTTGTTGGAGGAGACCTATGAGGTGCTCGACGCCATCGCCAGTGGGGATCCAGTTGAGCTGTGCGAGGAACTTGGCGATCTGATGATGCAAGTCGTCTTGCATGCGAAGCTCGCGGAACAAGCGGGTGAGTTCACGCTCGACGATGTCGCTGAGGGGATTCGCGCCAAGCTCGTGCGTCGGCACCCGCACGTCTTCGCTGACGGTACTGCCGACACGCCCAAGCTCGTCGAAGGCGCATGGGAGCGTCTCAAGGCGCGCGAGCGACCGGAGCGCCAGTCTGTGCTCGACGGGGTCCCCAAGACGCTGCCGGCGTTGGCTCGAGCGCAGACAATTCTTGGTCGCGCGCAACGCAATGGATTCGACCGCGTCCGTTCCGACTCGGAGAGTCTCGGAGAACGCTTGCTCGATCTCGTCGCAGAGGCGCGCGAGTTAGATCTGTCCGCGGAGGACGCAGCGCGCGACGCGCTGGCCGACTTTGAGCGAGCAGTGCGCCAGTCTGAACGACGCGCCAGGGCTGAGTGAGTCTCAGGCGCTGGACAGATTGGCCATCGAGGCCAGGAGCCGTTTGACTCCGGTATCAGCGAATCTCACGGTGACCTCAGCGTCGCGTCCGATCGCGCGCACGGCGAGCACAACGCCCGCGCCGAACACGTCGTGTGAGACTTCGTCGCCGGGCTGCAGACCGACAGTCGGCGCGACGATGGGCTCAACATCGACATCGGCGAACTCGTCGAAGTCGTCCCAACGCACCGTGCGGTTCCGCGCCGGACGGACGTCATCGCCGACTCGCGCCTGTTGACGCTCGTGGCGTTGGACGAGTTCCTCGGGAATGTCAGCAAGGAATCGCGAGGCGGGATTGTGTCCTGACCTGCCCTGGTACGAGCGTCGGAACGCATGCAAGAGGTGCAGTTCGCGCATCGCTCGGGTCATTCCGACATAACAGAGTCGACGTTCTTCCTGCAGCTGGACGGGATCGTCCATCGAGAGTTGATGGGGCAGTAAGTGCTCTTCCATGCCGACCATGAAGACGATCGGAAACTCGAGACCCTTGGCCTGATGCAACGTGATCAACGTGACTGCATCCGGCGGCCCGTCGGGCAGGTCGTCGACGTCGGCGACGAGCGCGACATCTTCGAGGAAGGCGTCGAGCGCCGCGCCCGGCGCAATCTCGGAGTAGTTCTCCGTCACCGTGATCAGTTCCTGGACGTTCTCCCAGCGACTCTCGGCCTCCATGTCGCTGTCTGATTGACGAGCCAGCCAGTCGCGGTAGCTGGTCTTGATCAGGATGGCGCGCAATGCATCGGAGAGTGGTTCACGCGCCGCCTGTTGACGCGTCTCGTCAATCAGACTGACAAACTCGCGCAGCGACGCCGCGGCGCGCTTCGAGACTGACGGCGGTTGCAGGTAGCCGCCGAGCGCGTCGCTGTCGAGCCCGGCCGCCGCGGCGGCAGCCTGAAACGGCGAGCGCGCATGCATCGCGGCCCACTCGGTGAGTGTGTCGAGCGTCTTCGCGCCGACTCCCCGAGTGGGCACGTTGACGACCCGCGCGAAGGCGATCGCATCGGCCGGATTGCGCACGAGTCGCAAGTAGGCGAGCAAGTCGCGTACCTCTCGGCGGTCGTAGAATCGCGTCGCGCCGACGAGTCGATAGGGAATGCCGTGCTGCACGAGCGACTCCTCGATCGCGCGCGATTGGGCGTTCGTGCGATACAGCACTGCGGCCTCGCCGGGTCGCGCGCTGCCGTCTCGCAACCCCCGTTCGATGCAGCTGGAGATGTACTCGGCCTCATCCGATTCGCTGTACGCCTCATGCAATCGCGGCAACGGGCCATCGTCGTTCTCAGTTACGAGCTGGCGCCTAATGCGGTCGCGCGCGCGAACGATGACGGCGTTGGCCACGTCGAGGATCTGCTGAGTCGAGCGGTAGTTGTTGTTCAGCTGTACTTCGACGGGGTCGGAGTGGTCGCGCAGGAAGTAGTTGAGGTTGCGAATGTCGGCCGAGCGCCAGGAGTAGATCGACTGGTCGGGATCGCCGACGACAGTCAGGTTCCCCGTTCCCGCTGACCAGGCTCTCGCGAGCTGATACTGAACCGTTGACGTGTCCTGAAACTCGTCGACGAGTACGTGTTCAAAGCGCTCCTCGTAGTCGCGTCGGATGTCAGTGTGCTCAAACATCTCGAGTGTCTTGAGCAGCAGATCATCAAAGTCCAACGCCGCAGCCTCGCGGAGCGTGGTTGCGTAGCGCTCCCAAACGCGAACGGCGACCTCATCGAAGTAGGAGCCGGAGGCGGCCGCGAGATCGGCGAGCGCGTCGCCTTCAGACTTCGCTTTGGAGATGCGGCCGAGCACGGCTCGGGGCGGATACTGCTTGGGGTCGAGTTGCAGCTCTTTGAGCGCGTTACGCACGACCTGGACCTGGTCGTCGCTATCGAAGATGACGAAGTTGGCGGGTACGCCGACTTGCTGACCGTGCGAGCGAAGCATGCGCACACAGATGCGATGGAAGGTACCGAGCCAGACGCGGTCGCCGGCGTCTGGACCGATCAGCGACTCGAGCCGTGAGCGCATCTCTCGGGCGGCGCGATTGGTAAACGTGACGGCGAGCACGCGCCAGGGAGCGACGCCTTGCTCGATCAGCCAGGCGATGCGATGTGTGATCACACGCGTCTTGCCCGATCCCGGGCCGGCGATCACGAGCAATGGTCCGCGGGCATGCGTCACGGCCGTCCGCTGCGCCTCGTTGAGCTGGTCGAGTTCGAGCGGCGCGATGTAGGTCTGGGCAACGCCCGGTGAGTAATCGCTCATCGCTGCGAGCATACTCGGGCGATCGGCCTATAGTGACTGCAGGCGGTGGCAGACGAGGCGAACTATGCTCGACGCGGTCGGCATCTCCTGGCCTGGCGGATCTCCGGAAAACACAGGCCTCATCGTCGCCCTGATCGTCGGCGCGTATTTCGTGGCGTTGTGGTTGTCGGCGGTAGTCTGGACGGCGCGCGACATCCATCAGCGCACGACCGAACCGATGGCGCAGCTGGTCTTCACGTTGATCGTGCTGATATTCAACTTTCCCGGGTTGGTTGTGTATCGAGTCCTGCGTCCGCCGTTGACGCTGCAGGAGGCGGAGGAGCATCGTCTGGAGTCGAGCGCGTTACTGCGCGAACTCGAGCCGTCGCCCGCCTGTCCGCGCTGCGCGGCCGAAATCGCGGCCGACTATCTGGTCTGTCCCAGATGCGCGTTGGCGTTGCGCATGGCCTGCAGGAGTTGCGAGCGAGTGCTTGAGCCAGATTGGCGCATCTGTCCCTGGTGCGCCGTCGAGATCGAACCGCCTGCTGCGGAAGATGCTTCGGCTGGCGGTGCTGCAGCCGCGCCTGCGGCAAATGGACGGCAGACAGCGGACCAACATCGCGAAACGACGCACGCGACATCGGGAGGTCTGCCGAGTGTCCGACCCAACCTCTGAGGCTTTAGTCGATCTGACGGCCTTGACGGAGTCGCGACTCACGATCGACGGCGTTGCCGGCGTCGTGACGTCGGCCGGCGACCCGCAGAGCGACGAGGGCGCGGTCTGCCTGCACAGCGTGCCGGGATCGGGC
The DNA here is from genome assembly GCA_965221705.1 of Dehalococcoidia bacterium. Lineage (GTDB taxonomy): Bacteria > Chloroflexota > Dehalococcoidia > Bin125 > Bin125 > Bin125. The sequence goes on along the minus strand of OZ244908.1, from coordinate 832,120 downwards.
CGCGACTTTCAGTGGCTGCAGCCTGAGATCGCCCAAGTGATGCGGACCGTGGCGTTCGACCTGCCCGGTTTCGGTCGGGCCGACAAACCGATCGACTTTCCGTATTCGATCGAGGGTTACCAATCCTGGCTGGCGCCGGCGATTGACGAGCTGGGAATCAAGCGCGTACATCTCGTGATGCACAGCTTCCATGGTCAGACTGGACTGCTGTGGGCGGCGATGCATCCGGATCGCTGCGCCTCGGTGACGCTGCTCGACTCTGGCGTGCTCGAGGACTATCCGGGCAACCTGGTCGCCAATATCTGGAGAACGCGCTACGCCGGCGAGCTGTTGCAATGGGCGACCACCCGTTGGGCGTTCAAGCTGTTCATGCGATGGGGCAATCCTCGCGGATTGAATCCGCAGTGGTTGGACGAACTGATCACCGAGGACGACCGTGACACTCGTCGAGTGACGCTTGAGCTCTATCGCAACACCGATTTTGACGATGGGCAGATGCTGCGCCGAGCGCTATCGCCGCACGAACTGCCGGCGCTCGTAATCCACGGTAAGCGCGATCCGTTCATCAGCTGGCGCTACGCGGAACGTCAGCGCGAAACGTTCCCCGACGCGCAGGTGCACGTCTGGGACGACTGCGGACACTTTCCGCACGTCCAGCATCCTCAGCGAACCGCGGAAGTGGTGACCGAGTTTCTCCGTTCGGTGAACGTCGCGGCCGGCGAGTCGACGAGCTCGCCCAGCTGACAGATCACCCCCAGCTAGTCGGTCGCGCCCAGTTCGACGGCGAGGTTGGCCGTTTTCTTCATTTCTTCGAAGCGAGCGGCCTGTTCGCGAGCGCGCTCCTCGGCGCCCTCGTGGTGATACTCCTCGCTGAGCCGGTTGGAGCTGGCGACGACATCGAATCCGTACGGCGGGTAGACGGGAATCTGATCGTCTGAGAGCTCGGCCATCATCTCGTTGCGTTCAGCTTTGCGCTTAAACGCTTCTTCGATGTACGGAGCGAGCTCTTCTTCCTTGCGCGCGACGCGTTCAGCCTCAAACTCTTTGAACTCGGGCATCACGTCGCGGGCGAAAATCTCAAGCGACTCGCAGATGTGGTCGTGGCGGTTCTTGCCGGCTTGCTGAATGAAGACCGACTGGTCGACGCCGCAGTCGGCGAACGTGCGCAGGTGCTCGCGCAGTTCGTCGGGGGTGCCGATGCCGCCCTCGCCGCCCTGCGACGGCCAGGTGTCACGCAGCTGTTCCCAGGCCTTCCAGATATTGGTTCGTCCGGGCTTGTGCATGCCCGCGGCGTAGTGATGACCGAGGGCGAACTGGAAGAAGCGGAAGCCGTCGCCTCCACGGCGCTCGGCCTCGTCGCCGTCGGGGTGAACCGAGAACGACGAAACCATCGCGATGTTGGCGTTGACGGTGTGGCCGATCGGCACACACTCGGTCTTCAGCGTCTCGTAGTAGTCGTTGACCCAGTGCTCGGCCTCGGCGGGATCGATGAACGCGAACGTCAACGCGCCGATACCCAACTTGGCGGCGAGATGGATGGTGTCGCGGTTGGAACACGCCACCCAGAGCGGCGGGTGCGGCTTCTGAACCGGCTTCGGTACGACGTTGCGAGTCGGCATTGAGAAGTACTGACCTTCGTAGCCGGGATACGGGTCCATCGCCAGCATGTTGGCGACCTGCTCGACGGTCTCAAGCCACATCGAGCGTCGCTCTTCGGGGTTGACCATGTACCCCTCGAGCTCGGCCCGCGAGGCTGACTCGCCGGTGCCGAACTCGACGCGGCCGTTTGAGACGAGGTCGAGCGTGGCGATGCGCTCGGCGACTCGCGCCGGATGGTTGTAACCCGGCGGCATCAGCACGATGCCGTGTCCGAGTCGGATGTTCTTGGTCCGCTGAGAGGCGGCTGCGAGGAACACCTCAGGCGCTGAGGAGTGCGAGTACTCCTCGAGGAAGTGGTGTTCCACTTCCCATGCATGATCGATGCCCAGCTGGTCGGCCAACTCGACTTGGTCGAGCGCGTCCTGGAACAGCTGTTGTTCTTCGCCTTCTCCCCACGGCTTGGGCAGTTGGTGTTCGTAGAAGATGCCAAATCGCATGTGAGGCTCCGTTTCGGTCGTCTGAATCAGACTGGCGTCAGTCTAGGCGACGATAGTGATCTCGCGGCCCTGGAGGATGACGGTGGCGGCTGCGTCGATCAACGGCGGGAATGGGTCTCCTGGTTCGTCCGAGGGCGGCAGCCCGTTCGAGGCGGCGGCGTCGTCGGCGTACCAAAGCGACGCGATGCCGTCCCACGGGCCGCCGTCGGCGCCTTGATTCGCGTGCGAGGTCGTGTAACGCACGCACGCGCCCTGCGAACGCTCGATCGTGCGAGCCACGCGCGGCGAATGTCCATCGCTCCAGGCCTCGAACAGTTGGTCGCGCGTGACTCCGTCGCCGCGCTTGACGAACGCGACCCATTTGACCAGCTTGTCGCAAGTCGGCGCGTCGACGATGACGTTCTCGGTCGTGAACAGCGCGTCGACAGTTGGTTCTGTCAGGTCGCTGAATCCGTCGATGGTGCGTAACGCTCCCTTGTGTTCGGCGAACGCCTCACCGAAGTGCTCGAAGTCGCGAAACCACAGTTCGGCGACCCCGTCGTAGGGCATCTCCTCGCTGGCCGGCGGGCCGCCCAGTGAGCCGACGCTGTCGAAGAAGGTGACGCAGTAGCGCTCCGGCTGGGCGAGGTTCGCGACGTGCGGCGCGTGAATCGCGCGCCAGAACTCGAAGAACGACTCGCGCTCAACGCCGTCCTTGCGGGTGACGGGGACAATCCACTTGAGCATGGCGGGCTCACTCTCACAGTTGTGTAGCTACTCGTGCAGCGAGTCTAGGCGGTTGGCCAGCTCGATGGCGCGCTGAGCCTGAGCGCGGGCAATCTCACCGCACGCGCCGATGTACGCCGCCGGATCGAGCAAGTTGTCTAGCTCGTCGGCCGTGAGGTGACGTCCGACCTCGGCGTCGGCGATGAGCAGCTCGCGAAATGGAACCTCGCGCACGGCGGCGTCCTGGGCGTGCTCGTAGACGATGTCGTGGGCCCGTTGGCGGCCGACGCGTTCGCCGAGCGCGAGCATGATTCGCTCGCTCATGATCAATCCGCCGCTGAGATCGAGGTTCTCTCGCATGCGCTGCGGCTTGACGACGATGCCGTCGAACAGCACGACCATGCGGGCGAGGATGTCGCCGACCAACTCGATCGAACCGTGCAGTACGCGTTCGATCATCACGCTGGTTGAGCCGTCGGCCTCGTGCTCTGTTCGCATGGCGTCGAGCGCGAGCGGAAAGAGCGCAGTCACCTCCGCCGCCGCCGCGCGAATGTCCTGCGACAACTTGGGATTCCGCTTCTGGGGCATCGTGCTGCTGCCGACGGTGCCAGGCGGGACGGGCTCTTCGATTTCGCCGAACTCGGGCTTCATCAGGCTGTACGTTTCGTCGGCGATTTTGCGACAAGTAGAAGCGAGCATGGCGAGGATCGCGGCGTACTCGGCGTGATGGTCATGACTGGTGCGCCCAGGGACAGGCATTGGTTGCATGTTCAGATGGCGCGCCATCGCCTCATGAACTGCGAGACCTGGCGCGCCAAACGACGCGAGCGTCCCGGCTGCGCCTCCGAGCATGGCGACGAAGACGCGCGGCGCAGCCTGTTCAAGACGCTCGACATGTCGACAGAGCTCGTCGATCCATGCGCCGACCTTGTAGCCAAACGTCGCCGGAACGGCATGCTGTCCGTGTGTACGGCCCGGGCACGGGTCATCGGCGTGACGAGCGGCGATCGGCGCAAGCATCGCCAACAACTGGGACAGTTGGCCCAGAATGATGCCATGAGCGACGCGCAGCTGAAGCAGGTCGCCGGTTTGAGTGATGTTCTGGGTCGTCGCGCCCCAGTGGACGTAGCCGCCAATCTCATCGCCGAGGACCCGGTCGAGTTCCCAAATCAGCGGCACCAGCTGATGCGCGGTCACTGACAACGAAGCCTCGATGCGCTCGATGTCGAGCAGCTCGAGACGGCAGTGGTCGGCGATCTCAAGCGCCGCGTCGGCAGGGATCATTCCCAACTCGGCCTCGGCGCGCGCCAGCGCGGCTTCGACATCGAGCCAGGCTTGCCAGCGCGCCTCTCGAGTGAACAACGCTCTGACGCCGGGATCGGGTACACGGTCGGCCGTGGGGCGATGCTGCATGCTGATGTCCTTCGCACTCGGTCGGTGTGGCAAGTCGACGACAAGTAGGATCGGACTGCACGCTAGCGAATGGGGTTGACATGGAAGCGCCGTTGGACGGAGTTCGGGTCGTTGAGGTGGCGAACTGGCTGGCGGCGCCGTCGGCCGCGGCGCTGATGGCTGACCTCGGCGCTGACGTGATCAAGGTCGAGCATCCCGCCGGCGACGCCTGGCGCGGAACCTTGATGCGAGGTCGGCAGCCAGACTTCGACCCCGAGCGCGACATCGATGCGCCGTTTGAACTGGACAACCGCGGCAAGCGCGGTATCGCGCTGTCGCTCGAGCGTCCCGGCGCCGGCGACGTCGTCAAGCGACTGGTAGCCGAGGCCGACATCTTCATCACCAATCTCACCGCCCCGCGGATCGCCCGATACGACCTGGGTTGGGAGTCTCTCAAACGAGAGAATCCGACGTTGATCTATGTCGTGCTGACCGGTTACGGCACACGCGGGCCCGACCAGGAGAAGACCGCCTTTGACTACTCGGCATTCTGGTCGCGGTCGGGGATCATGAGTCTGATAGGCGAACCTGGCGGACCGCCGATGCCGTGTCGGCCTGGTCAGGGCGATCATGCGACGGCCCTGAATCTGCTCTCAGGCGCACTCGCGGCGTTGAGGTTACGCGACCGAACCGACGAAGGGCAGTACGTCGAGGTCACATTGCAGCGCACGGGCGCGTGGACGATCGGATCCGATGTGTCAGCCAGCCTGATCCTTGAAGATCAGCCGCCGCGAATCGACCGGGTGCGGCCGGGTAATCCACTGTTTAACTCATATGAGACGGCCGATGGTCGTTGGTTGATGCTGGTCATGCCGACGGGCGATCGCTACTGGGCGCCGATATGCCGGGCGCTCGGATGTGAGGAGTGGTTGGCCGATGAGCGTCTCGAGTCCATGGAAGGGCGGATGCGTCACGCGGCTGAGCTGACTGCCTCAATAGCTGCGCGACTGAGGACGAAACCGCTCGCCGAGTGGACGCCGCTACTCGACGCTGAAGCCCTGACCTGGGCGCCAGTCGCCGAGTTGCCTGAACTCGTACGCGATCCGCAGATGGACACGATGAACGCCTGGAGCGAGATCGATGGTCCGAACGGCGCGTTTCGCACGTTGAACACGCCGTTTGAGATCGACGGCGCGGACATCGGACCGCGTGGTCCAGCGCCCAGAACGGGCGAGCACACTCACGAGGTCCTGAACGAACTCGGGTTAAGCGATGATCAGATCGCCGCGCTCGCGGAACAGGGCGCGCTGGGCTGATTTCTGCGCGGCGACGATGCTGGCGGTGTGAGATGGGCGATGTACCTGATCTGATGATTCAGACGGTACGTCGCTTCGTGCGTCGCGAGATCTGGCTGCAGGAGAAACGCGTCGAACCGAACGCGCCGCGACTGTCTGACGACATCACAAATCAGCTTCACGCGCGCGCGCAAGAGTTGGGCATCGATCACCTGATGGCGCCGATGACATCCAGTGTCGGCGAGGCACTGCCGCTTGATGACGGCCAACGGCTCAGAATCGCTGAGGAGCTGTCGCAGCATCGCGCCGGAGTACTCAATCCCTGTTACGGACTGTTTGACCCCGACCCTCCGCCTCAGCTGTACGCCGCAACGGAGGAACAACGCGAGCGTTTTCTGACGCCGCTGCTGAAGCGGGAACAACGGTGTTTCCGAGGGCTCGATGATCCGGACCTCGCATCGCTGCCAATCGACGAGGTACGCATCCGCGCCCAGCGTCACCGAACTGGTTGGATGCTCGACGGACACAAGCTGTTCGTCGCTGACGCTGAGGATGCCGACTTCGGCATTGTCTATGCCAATAGTGAGCTGGTCGCGGGAGAGCGTTCGGGAGTCTCGGCGATTGTCGTTGAGACAGATCGCGAGGGCTTCCAGCGCTGGCGAGCTTGGACGACACTCGCCGTCGGTCGCGACACGATGGAGCTCAACCTCTCGGCGGTCAAGGTCCCGCCGTCAAATCTGCTCGGCGAGCCTGGCCAGGGTCCGGCCGTCGCCAATGACCTCGTGCTGAGGCGGCGCCTGTTCACGGCCGCCCATGCGACCGGTGTCGCCTCTGCGGCGCAAGACATGTGTCGCGGCGCGGTCTGGTCGCGTCGTGAGCATGGTCAGCCGCTCGCACAAGGCGAGCGCGCCCGTCTGGCGCTCGCCGACAACGAGATTGCGATTGCAGCGAGTCGAGCGCTGTACCTGTCAGCATCGACGCGGGTCGATGAGTTGGCGCTCGCGGCGACGGCGTCGGCGCTCGAGACGGGGTCGGCGGTGGTCGACCGCGTGATGCAGATGCACGGCATTGCAGGCGGATCGGCTGACCTGCCGCTAGAACGATGGTCCCGCGAACTTCGCTGGTTGCGGCTGGCTCACGGCGGCGTCGACCAGCAGCGTCTCGCCGTCGCGCAGCGGCTAGTGACGACGTTCAAGAAGTAACGTCGGGCAACGGATCGAGCGCGGCCGAAGCGATCAGTTCGAGCCCGCGCGGCGCGATCGGTGGATTGTGCAGTGGGCCGCGGACATCGCGGTAGTAGCGCTCGAGCGGCTGCGAACGGTGCAGCGAGATGCCGCCGACGAGCCGCATGCAACGGTCGACGACATCGACCGCAGTGTCACCCGTGTGCAGTTTGGTCGCAGCAACCCGCGGTCCTAAACCGGCCCTGGATTCTGGGCTTGACGCGTCCCACGCAGCCGCCGTCTCGTGCAGCAGGGCCCGAGCCGACATGAGTCGCAGGTCTATCTCGCCGACTTGAGCGCGGACAGTCGGCAAGCTGCCGATCACTCCTGGCGCGCCGCCGGGTCGACGGTGACGGACGAAGTCGACTGTGTAGTCGCGCGCCGCCTCGGCGACGCCGAGCGAGGCTGCGGACACGAGCAACGCGAACCAGGCGAAATCGCCATGACGTTGACCGGCCTGCGACGGATCCTGTCGGACGAGGAAGTCGTCGTCTGTGACCAGTACGTCCTCGTACCAGACGTCGTGGGAGCCCGTTGAGCGCAAGCCGACGACGTCCCACGTTTCTTCGATTCGCAGACCGGGACTATCGCGATGCACAGCGACCCGGGCGAGCATGCCGGAACCATCTTCGAGAGCGCAATAGGTCAGGAACCATGTCAGATCGGGCGCAAGCGTAGTGAATGACTTGCGGCCGTTGATCCGCCAGCGACCAGGACCATCGGGCGTCAGCGCCGTTTGCGGTCGACCGCCGCCCTGCGGCGAGCCGAGCTCGGGTTCGGTCGCGACCTGATTGCAAAGCGCTCCCTCATTGACGACTGAACGAAAGATCCGCTCACGCAGTGAGTCTGGCCAGTTGCGGCTGGCCGCCTCCGAGCCAACTGACATCAAGTGCATGCCGCAACTGAATGCGAGCGCCATGTCGACCTTGGCCAGCGCGGCCTGCGCTGCGACCAGGTCAGACAATGCATATCCGGGGCCGCCGTACTCTTGAGGTACCGGAGCAGCGATCCAACCAATCTGGCGTAGGATTTCGAACGACTGAAACGGGAAACTGGCGTCGCGATCGTGGCGCTCGGCGTTGCGGGCGAGCGTGGGCAGATGCGGTTGCAGTCGCTCGATCAGTTCGCGGCCGGCCTCATGCGTTGGCGAGACTGACGGCATCAGCGAATCGAGATGTCGACGCTAGAGAACGTCGCGCAGGCGCTTGAGCGCGCGCACGCGAACTTTGCCCCGCTCCAGCGCCGGCCGAGCGGCGATTGTGATCGCCTCTCCGGTGGCGGGGTTGCGACCTTGACGCTCGGGCCGCGCGGACTGCGAGACGATGTCGACCTTGATCAGACCCGCGACAGTGACCGAGCCTGGTCCATCGGCGGAAAGGTCCTCGAGCACCAGCTCGGCGAGTGCGTCCAAGACTTCACTCACGTCCTGGCTGCGGATATCGGTCTTGGCCTCGATGGCCTTGGCGATCTGGGTCTTCGTCTTCGGCTTCGCGTTCGCCATAGCACCCTCTTTCCGTGGTGGAGCGTCGTTCACGCCCAGGGGAGATGCGGCTCAGTTGCCTCAGTGTTATCGCCCGCGCGTTATGGGGCAATAGTCTTGGCCCCGCGATGCGCGCCGCGTTAGTGTCTGAGTATGACATCCATCCGCACGATTGACGTAACCGACAAAGTCGCAGCCTACATCGAACAGACTGCCACCCGCGAGGACGAGGTCTGGCGTCGATTGCGAGCTGAGACATCGCAGTTGCCCGCCGCAGGTATGCAGATCGGCGCTGACCAGGCGCGGCTGTTGGGCTGGCTGGTTCGACTGATCAACGCCCGACGGACACTCGAGATCGGTACGTTTACTGGCGCCTCGGCGCTGGCGGTGGCTCAAGCCCTACCCGAAGACGGACGCCTCGTCGCGCTCGACGTGAGTCCGGAGTGGACCGCGATCGCTCGTCGCTATTGGTCAGAGGCCGGCGTCGCGAACAAGATCGACCTGCGCTTGGGGCCGGCGCTCGACTCGCTGGCGCAACTGGCCCGCGAAGGCGGAGCTGCGTTCGATTTCGCCTTCATCGATGCTGACAAGGAACCGATTTGGTCGTACGTCGAAGGAGCGCTGTCGCTGCTGCGCGGCGGCGGCCTGATCGCCGTAGACAACACGCTGTGGGGCGGACAGGTGGCCGATCCCACTGTGAATCACCCTGACAAGCGGGCGATTGACTCGTTCAATCGTCGAGTGACTGACGACGCGCGCGTCGACTCGGTGCAACTCACAGTCGGTGATGGTCTGACCCTACTGAGAAAACGCTGACGGCGGCTCGGGTCAGTTTCCAGGCAGGGACTCAGACCAGTGCGTCGAGCGGCAGGCGCGAGCCGACCAGTTCGATAGCGGTCTGCAGTTTGCGTTGACCCACGAATGGCGATTGGCCGTAGAGCGGCCCAATCGCGTCGATCGCTTGCAGCGTTGAGAGCGGCGTTGTGATCAGCGCGAACGACTCGCGTTCGGCTCGTTGCGCGACATACGGCAACGTCGGCTCGCCGCCGGCGAGGATTAGGCAGAGCGGCTCGTAGTCGAGCGCCCCCAAAGCGATGTCGATTCGATCGTGGCGGGTGATCAGCGTCTTGTTTGGATACTTGCGGAAGTAGTCCATGCCCTCGTGCGCGCTGACTGGGCCGATGACAAGATCGCGAGAGGCTTCGTCGAACAGTTCGTCGTCGCCTGAAAGCTCGCCATCGATCGCCGGAGCGATCGCACGCACCGTGGGAGCGGCGAGATGTCGATCTTGCGGAATGGTCGCGATTGACTTGCCGCCCAAGCCGTTGATGCGCTGAGCGGCTTCAGCGTCGGCGTGCTCGGGAACGCCGTTGATGACCACCGCATCGGGATGCACCGCCGTGATGGCGCGCGCGACGGTGTCATCGTCGGCCTCGCCGTGCCGCACGACGAGAATCGAGCGATCGGCTTCGATACCGTCGTTCGATGCCGCTTCGATCACGAGGTGCTCGGTGTCGGAGGGCAGGCTGTCGATCGACGCAGGCTCATCGGCGGCTCGCACACCGTTGACGCGTGCGAACTGCCGAGCGTCGGCGGCCACCGATTCGCCATCGTCGATCCGAACCAGTCGAACGGTGGCCCCCGAGCCGCGCAGCGCCGAGGCCAGAGCCGCGGCCACGACAGACTTGCCGTCGCCGGCCAACGTAGAAGTAACGAGGATTCGGCTCACTCGAAGCTCCGCTTCTGACGCATGAAGGCGCGTGCGTCCCGACCAGCTCTCGCATATCGTAGAGCGAGCCGCGCCTAAGCGCAGGCCGCAGCCACCGTCATCGGACTGCCTGTCTAGACTGACAACACGGCAGCGCCACTTGAGAGGCAGCGACGTGGCTGAGCGATCAAACGTTGAGCGCGACGCCTGGCCGCCGCCGGCGCCAGACTCGCCGCAGGCTCGTCGTCGGCGACCGCCGGAGCGTCATGCGCACTGGATCGATCACAGTAATCGGGCAGGTGAACCTCGAGAGGAAGCGCCGCGACTGTTGTGGTGGGCGTTGGGCGCGCTGTTGCTGTTTGGCGTCTGTTCGGTGCTGATTCGGATGCTGCTGGTGATCTAGCGCTGTTCGGCGGCGCGTTTCGAGCGAGCTGATCAGCTTCGGTATCTTGAACGTTGTGCGCGTTCTGAATCAGCGCACGCTCAGCCGCGTGCCGGGATGAGACGGGGAGAACGGAGCGAGAGCATGACGACACAGGCGTCAGACACATTGCTGGGTGGAGTGCGCGTGCTCGATCTGGCCACGCCGCGCGCCGAAATGGCCGGCCGCGTGCTTGCCGACATGGGCGCCGAAGTGATCAAGATCGAGCCACCGGCGGGCGCCGAATCGCGGCGCCTGCCGCCGTTCAGCGATGAAGACTCGGAGCGTTCTCTGTATTGGGCGGCGATGGGATTCGGCAAGCGCAGCGTGGTCATCGACATCGATGACGAACAAGGTCGCGCCGATCTGCTCGCGCTGATCGGCGGCGCCGACGTACTGATCGAGACGTTCGACCCTGGCGAAATGGCCAAGCGAGGATTGGGCTACGACGACCTCAAGACTGCGCATCCCGACCTGATCTACGTGTCCGTGACGCCATTCGGCCAAGACGGCCCTTGGGCATCGCGCGCTGCGACCGATCTGACGATCGAGGCGGCGGGCGGACTGGTCGGCTTGCAAGGTGACGGCGACAGACCGCCATTGCCGGTTGGATACCCGCAGGCGTCGATCCACGCTGGCGTTCAGGCGGCGGCTGACGCCACGATCGCCTTGCGGGAGCGTGATCTCTCGGGCTTAGGACAGCACCTCGACGTCTCGATGCAGGCCGCAATCGTCTGGACCTTGATGCACGCCACAGGCTTCCCGCCCAACACGGGCGACGACCCGCCCGGCACTTGCGCCGATCGCGGTGGGCCGCCCAATGAGCTCATGTTTCCGATCCATCCGACGCTTGATGGATACGTGGTGTTCAACATCGTTCCCGGCGGACTCGGGCTGCGTCATTCGTCCAAGGTCATGCGCTGGATCGCCGAGTGCGGCGAGCTGATGGGCGAGCTGGCCGACGTCGATATCGACGAGTGGGTGGCCAATCTGGGTCGCGCGGCGATGGAAGATCCAGCCGAGGCCGGCCGACAGATCGCGCTGGCGACTGAGAACCTGCATCACTTCGTCGCCAAGCGGACGATGGCGGAGTGCTATGAGCGCGCAGTCGCGGACGGCTTCATGATGGCGCCGCTGTACACAGTTAAAGACGTCGCCGACGACAAGCATCTCGCTGAGCGCGATTACTGGATCGAAGTCGAGGGCAAACGCTATCCCGGCGCCTTCGCCAAGCTGTCGGGCACGCCGCTGCAGCTGGACCGACCGGCGCCGACATTGGGACAAGACCAGGAGCTATTGGCCGAGGTTGGCCGGACGCCAGCGCGAGCGTCTCGCGCGCCATCATCGTCAAATGGTGTGCGCGGCGAGCAAGGCGGCGCGCTGTCGGGCGTCAAGATCGCCGACTTCGCCTGGGTCGGCGTTGGACCGCTGATCTCCAAGTCGATGGCCGATCACGGTGCGACCGTGGTGCACATTGAGTCGGCCACACGTCCCGATGTGCTCCGACTCGCGCCGCCGTTCAAGGACAACGAGCCTGGCATCGACCGTGGTCAATTCATGGCCAACTTCAATTCGTCCAAGCTGGGCGTCGCGCTGCGGCTCGATACCGATCAAGGGCTGGAGTACGCGCGACAGATTGTCGATTGGGCCGATGTCGTCGTTGAGTCGTTTACGCCGGGCACGCTGGCGCAGTTTGGGCTTGACTACGCGACGTTGAGCAAGGAACGCCCCGAGATCATCATGCTCAGCACCTGTCTGCGCGGACAGTACGGGTCAGAGTCGAGCTACGCCGGCTTTGGCTTGCAAGGCGCGTGCTTGTCGGGGCTGCACCGAATCACTGGTTGGCCCGATCGCAAGCCGGCCGGCACCTGGGGCGCCTACACCGACTTCATCAATCCGCGATTCGGCTCTGGCGTGTTGGCCGCGGCGATTCGTCACCGCGACCGCACGGGTCAGGGTCAATACATCGACCTGGCGCAAACAGAAGCGGGCATTCACTTCCTCGCCCCGCTGATGCTTGACTACTTCGAAAATGGACGCATCGCTCAAGCGCCCGGTTTGGGCTCGTTGTACGCCGCCCCCAATGGCGTCTTCAGAGTCCAAGGTGACGAACGTCATGTCGCAATCGCGACGGAGACCGCTGAGCAATGGCGCGCGCTGCGTAACGTCATCGGCCTCGAACAATGGGCGTCGCCGACGTACGACGAGCTGTCGGCGCGAATGGCGCAGAAGGAAGCGATTGAATCTGCGATCGCCGAGTGGTGCGAGCCGCAAACTCCTGATGCCGTGGTCGATTGTTTGGCGGAGGCTGGAGTGCCGGTGGCGATGGTCGAGTGGCCGTCGGACCTCTACCAAGACCCGCAGTTGGCGCACCGAGAGTTCTTCGTCACGCTCGATCACTCGGTCATGGGTCCAACGCCGTACGACGGCTTGGTGACGAAGTTCTCGGGCGGCACGGCGAGACTGCGCGGTCCGGCGCCAGCCTTGGGTGAGCACACGCACCATGTCCTCTCGGAGATTCTCTCGTCGCCGGACGAGGAGATCAGCGAGGCGATGATCGCCGGCGCGTTGCAGTAGCGGAGCACATGAGTTTCGCGGTCACGGCGTGATCATCGACTAAACTGCGCGCGGAGGCCCGCAGGACTCGATGCTGCCAGTCGTCGACCAGCGAGTGGCTCCCTGAGGGAGACGCAAGGAAGGACAGGTCAGATGGGCAAGCGCACCATGCGCGGTGAAGCGGCGATCATTGGCGTCGGCGAGACGACGTACTACAAGCGCGGACGATCGCCCGACGCGGAGTTCAAGCTGGTCATTGAGGCCATTCTCAAAGCCAGCGCCGACGCTGGTATTGACCCGCGTGAGATTGACGGCTTCGCGTCGTACTCGAATGACCGCAACGACCCTTCACGGATCGCCGCGGCGCTCGATATCAAGGACTTGCGCTTCTCCAACATGGAATGGGGCGGCGGCGGCGGCGGTGGTTCTGCTGCCTGCGCGCACGCCGCGGCGGCCGTCGCGACGGGCCTGGCGGATGTGGTCGTGGTCTTCCGCGGCCTCGCGCAAGGCCAGTTCGGACGCTTCGGCCAGGGCGCGCAAGTGTCACACGTCCGCGGCGATCCCGCCTACACGGCGCCGTACGGACTGATGTCTCCGGCGCAGTCGTTCGCCATGCGCGTGCATCGACTGTTCGAAGACCACGGCATTACGCAGGACACGCTTAAGGCCTGCTCATTGGCCTCGTATCACCACGCACAGAACAACCCGCGCGCGGTGATGTACGGTCGTCCACTGACGCCCGAGGATTACGACCAGTCGCGCTGGATCGTTGAGCCGTTCCACCTGTTCGACTGCTGCCAGGAGAACGATGGCGGCGCGGCGATGATCTTCGTCTCTAAGGACCGCGCCAAGGACTTCGCCAAGACGCCGGTCTACTTTCTCGGCGGCGCCGTCGGTTCGGGCAATCGCGCCGGATCAGGGTCCCACAACGCCACCGACTACGCGACGTCGAACTTCAAGACCGTTGCGCCGCGCATGTACGACATGGCCGAGGTCAAGCCGGAAGAGGTCGATGTCGCTCAGGTCTATGAGAACTTCACCGGCGGCGTCGTGATGAGCATCATCGAGCATGGCTTGACGAGCTACGAAGAAGCCAACGACTTCATCACCTTCGACAACCTGATCGCTCCGAGCGGCAAGATGCCAATCAACACCAGCGGCGGCAATCTCGCTGAGTGCTACATGCACGGTCTGGAGTTGAACATCGAGGCAGTCAGGCAGGTGCGCGGCGAGTCGTGCAACCAGGTTGACGATGTCAACGTATCGCTGGTCGCGTCCGGCCCGATGGTGACGCCGGTGTCCGACATGATCGTCGGTTCTGAGGCGGTGCTCTAATGGCGAATCCCGGTCCCTACTACCTCGGCGAGGGGCTGCCGGCCCCGGCCCCGGCGATCGATGGTCTGGACACCGAGTTCTGGGAGGCCGCGAAGCGGCACGAATTGCTCGTGCAGAACTGCAACACCTGCGACCGACCGCAGTTCGGTCCCGAGTGGGTTTGCCATCGCTGTCACTCGTTCGATCTGGGCTGGAAGCCGGTCGAAGGCAGCGGGCGCATCTATTCCTGGGAACGCGTTTGGCATCCCGTGCATCCCGCCTTGCAGGACAGCTGTCCGTACCTCGTCGTTCTGGTTGAGCTGCCCAATCACGAGAACGTGCGCATGGTGGGCAATCTGCGCGGCGACCCGATGCAGACGGTCGAGATCGGCGCTGAGGTGCGGCCGTACTTCGAGGATCACGACGGCGACGATCCCTACACGCTCGTCCACTGGGAGCTGGTCGACTAGCCCGTATTGCGGAGGCCGGCGGCGACGCCGTTGATGCTGCGCAGGATGGCCTCGAGCGTTTCGGTGTATTCGGGATCGCCCTCGGGCAGATCGCGAATACGGCTCAGCAGCTCAACTTGCAGGAAACTGAGCGCGTCGACGTACGGGTTGCGTAGGCCAATCGAGCGTTGCAGCACCGGCGAGCCGTCGAGCAATCGATCTTGATCGCCAAGACGATTGATCATTGACACTGTGCGTCGATACTCCTCGCTCAGGCGACGAAAGGTGCGCAGATCTTGGTCGCCGTCACCGAGCGTCTGCGCGTAGTGCTCGGCGACATCGAAGTCGGCTTTGGCCAGCACCATTTCGACGTTCGACAAGAGCGTTGCGAAGAAGGGCCAACGCGCGCGCATGTCCCGAAGCAGCGCTTCGCCCGCGGCGCCGTGGCGCTCAATGAATTGCTGCAGCGCAGCGCCGACGCCCATCCAGCCAGTGATCACGTGTCGCGTCTGCATCCAGGCGAAGACCCATGGGATCGCGCGCAGCGATGTCAGCGAGGCGTCAGATCCGGGTCGGAACGTCGGTCGAGAGCCGATGGCCAGGTTGCCCAACATGCCGATCGGCGTGACTCGTTGGAAGTAGGCATGCAGCTCGGGGTTGTCGACCACTTCCGCCCGATACGCGCGCTCGGCGGTCTCTGAGAGTTCGTCCATGGCCGCGTGGTAGCGTTCACGTTCCGCGTCTGGCGCATCGTCGTGGTCGCGATCGAAGCGCTTGACTAACGATGCCGCCAGCGTCTGCTCGAGATTCCACTGCGCCAGTCCTGGCATGCCGTAGGTGAACTGGATCATCTCGCCCTGTTCAGTGAACTTGATCCCGCCTTCGGTCGTGTGCGGCGGTAGGGCGAGGATCGCGTCATGCGAAGGTCCGCCGCCGCGACTGACGGTGCCCCCGCGTCCGTGGAAGAACATCAACTCGATGCCGGCGTCGCGGGCCACGCCATGCATCAGATCTTGCGCCCGGTAGAGGCCCCACAACGATGGCAAGACGCCGGCGTCTTTGGCCGAGTCGGAATACCCGACCATCACTTCTTGCAGGTTGCCGTGAGCAACGAGATGGCGGCGGTACGCGTCGTGTGAGAACAGCGAGCGCAGCACCGACGGCGCGCGTTCCAGGTCAGCGACGCGCTCGAACAGCGGCGCGATGCGAATCTGTCCGCCGGGCGCCCGATTGGCGACATCGTTGAGTCCCGCCTGTCGGGCGACCAGCACGGGGGCGAGCACGTCGGCGGCAGTCTCGGACATCGAAACGATGCAGGTCTGCATGGCTTCAGGGCCGCAAATTCTCTGGATTCGCCGCGCCGTGCGAAAGCGGCGCAGCGTCTCGTCGTCATGCGTCGACATCGCGTGGCCGACTGGGAAGTAGTCGCGATCGAGCTCGGTGGCGAGAAACGCCTCGCGTTGGCTGGCATCGAGTTCGAGATAGCTGCCTCCCGGCGGTTGAATGTCGAGCCCGCGCAACACGGAGTCGGCGGCCTCGTGGAACCGTTTTGCGTGATCGCGAATGTCAAGCGTGGCGAGATGAAAGCCGAATGACCGAGCGCGATCGATCAGCGGTTGCACGACGGTGTCGGCGCCCGAAGTAGCGCCGTGATGTCGCAGACTGTCGGCGATCGTCTCAAGATCTTCGACAAAGTCCTGAGCTGTGTCATAGGGAACGCCATCGGGCTCTTCGACGCTCAAGCGCGCGTCGTGCGCCGATGCGGCGCGCGCGTCGAGCAATGCGTAGTCGGCCTCGAGCGTCGCTTGCAGCCGCGCGGCCATGTAGCGGACCTTGTGCCGGTAGCGTTCGGCTGCATTGCGGCTGGCGAGTCGCTCTTCGACTCGCGGCATGCGCCGCGCATCACGTCCAAGAGACTCGATGAGGCCCGGCGATGCAGCGACGCGGCGACTCGAGTGCGGCAGCATCGAGTCGAGGTTGCGCACGGCTGCGAGGTGCAGACGCAGCATGCGCGCGCGCATCGTCAATGCGGTCTGCCAGGTCAGATCGGGGGTGACGTTCGGGTTGCCGTCTGCGTCGCCGCCCATCCACGAGCCGAGCAGAATCGGCGCTGGCGCGTCAGCGGCTGCGACGCCGGTCGCCCGTCGGAATCGTCGCGCGACCGCAGGTACTGCATCCCAAAGTGTCGTCTCGAAGGTGCGCAGCAAGAGTCGCGACTCCTCGAGCACGGTGGGTCGTCGATAGCGCAGGTGATCGGCCTGCCACAATCCCTCGATGTGCGTGCGCAGCGCGGCGTCAATCTCGTCCAGCTCCGCGGGTATCGCGCCCTCTCGTTCGAGCAGCAAGTGATGCACATCCTGCAAGGCGCCGAGCATTGTTAGTCGTTGCGACTCGGTGGGATGCGCAGTGAACACTGGTTGCAGACGAATGTTCGCGGCCTGTGAACGAATGCTCGACTGGTCAACGCCTTGCGTAATCAGCTGCTCCACGACCGCGGCGATCGAACGTGGCGCTGAGTGCGCATCAGTTGACCGAACTCGCCGACGACGGATGCGGTGCGTCTCTTCAGCGGTGTTGGTGAGCAAGAAGTATGTCGAAAACGCGTTGCCGACTTCGGCGGCCAACCAAAGCGGCCAGCTCTGGACGAGCTTGACGATCTCGGCGGTCAGTTGCGGCTCTGGCTCCTGACGGACGCCCCGGCGTCGCTGGGTGAGGCTGCGCAGCTGTTCAACCGCGTCGAACACCTCGTCGCCATCGACGGTGCGAATAGTGTTCCCCAGCAGGCTGCTCAGCAGACGCACGTCGGCGGCGAGAGGGGCATCGAGCTGGGCGCGATCGAGATGGGCGGAGGCGGATTCCGTACTCATCGGAGATCCGCCTGCTGATGACTCAGCCATGCCACACCTCCACAACATCTGAACAACGTCATCGTACTCTGGCGCTCACCTAGGATGATGACAGCCGCGGAGCCAGTAAGGGGCCATGATGAGTGAACGATTGGGCGGTCAGGACAAACCGGACGTGGCGCCGTACGGCTCTTGGGAATCGCCAATTGCGACCGAGATGCTGACGGCTGGCGCATTGCGATTTGACGAGCTCGACGTTGACGGCGATGACATCTACTGGGTCGAGTCGCGGCCCGACGAACTGGGACGCTATGCAGCGATGCGCTATGCGGCAGATGGTTCGATGACAGAGGTGACGACATCAGACTTCAGCGCTCGGACACTCGTGCACGAGTACGGCGGAGGGTCGTTGGCGGTCTCACAGGGCGTCGCGTACTTCTCCAACTTCTCTGACCAGCGCCTCTATCGTCGTTCGGTCGATGGCGCAGATGAGCCGCAACCTCTGACGCCGGATCTGTCGATTCGCTACGCGGATGCCGTAGTCGATGACGCGCGAGGCCGACTCATCTGCGTGGCCGAGGATCATCGGCGTGAAGGTCTGGAAGCGGAAAACTACATTGCGTCAGTTCCAATCGATGGCAGCGGCGTCACAGCGGATGAGATTGTTCGCTTGCACGAGGGCTTTGATTTCTGCTCCTCGCCGAGGCTGAGTCCGGACGGCCGGAGGTTGGCGTGGGTCTGTTGGAATCACCCGAACATGCCCTGGGACGCCACCGAGTTGTGGCTGGCTGAGGTGGCGAGCGACGGCGCGTTGCTGTCACCGCGGCGTATCGCTGGCGACGCTCGAGGCGATGTGTCGATCATTGATCCGAAGTGGGGGCCTAACGGCACGTTGTACTGCGTCTCGGACGAGTCGGGCTGGTGGAACATCCAACGCTGGGACGGCGAGCGATTGACGCCTGTTCTGTCCATGGAGGCGGAGTTTGGTCAACCGCAGTGGGAATTTTCGATGTCGAGCTATGCCGTGTTGGACGAGCGCCGCATCGTGGCTCAGTACGCGAACGCCGACGGCCACAGACTTGGCGTGATCGATACAGCGACCGGTCACATGAGAGTGATACAGACGCCGTTCAGCACGTTTGGATTCTTCACCGCGGCCTGCGGCTCACGGGTAGTCTGCGCAGCGGCGGGTTCCGATGTCGGCGCCGCGATTGTCGCGATTGATGTCGACGGCGGCGAAGTTGAAACGATTCGCGCGTCGGCGTCGACCGAGATTGACTCCGCCTACTTCACGAGCGCCGAGGCGATCTCCTATCCGACCGCTGGCGGCCGAACCTCTCATGCGTACTACTATGCGCCGCGAAATCCCGATTTCGTCGCGCCCGATGGCGAGCTGCCGCCGTTGGTGACGTTCATTCACGGCGGGCCGACGAGCGCGACCAATCCTGGCTTTAGTCTCGCCATTCAATACTGGACGACGCGTGGATTCGCCGTTGTCGATGTCAACTACCGCGGATCGACCGGGTATGGCACGGAGTATCGCCGCGAGCTGAATGGCGCCTGGGGGATCGCAGACCGCGAGGATTGTGAAGCAGCAGCCCGATTCCTGGTCGAGCGCGGCGATGTGGACGGTGAACGACTGGCGATCCGCGGCGGATCGGCGGGCGGTTACACAACGCTGTGCGCGCTCACATTCGGCGACGTCTTCACTACGGGCGCGTCGTACTACGGCGTCTCCGACGCGGCAGCTCTGGCCGAAGACACGCACAAGTTTGAGTCGCGCTACCTCGACTCATTGATCGGACCGTATCCCGAACGGGCGGAACTATACGAACAGCGTTCGCCGATCCACGCAGTAGAACGGCTTTCGCGTCCGATCATCTTTCTGCAGGGTCTGGAAGACAAAATCGTGCCGCCGAACCAGGCGGAGCGCATGGTGAACGCGTTGCGCGACAAGGGCTTGCCAGTCGCCTACCTGGAGTTCGAGGGAGAGCAGCACGGATTCCGTCAGGCGGCCAACATTCAGCGCGCGACCGAGGCGGAGCTCGACTTCTACGGCCGCATGTTCGGCTTTACGCCGGCGGGGGACATCGAGCCGGTCGAGATCGAGAATCTCTAGATGGCTGAGATCCACCAACTGACCGCGTCCCATCTGCGCGAGGCGTACGCCTCGCGTGAGTTGTCGCCGGTTGAGGTGACATCGCACTTGTTGCGTCGCATCGACGAGCTTGAGCCGTCACTGCATGCGTTCATTACACAGACGCCGGAACTGGCGCTCTCGCAAGCGCAAAAGGCGGAACGAGTCTTGCTCGACAACAGCAGAGACACGCAGCCCTCTCTCCTCGGCATCCCGTACACCATCAAGGACCTCGTCGATGTCGCCGGCGTACCGACGTCAATGGGGTCGATGGCGGCCTCGCGAACACCTGTGGTCAGGGATGAGCTATTCGTCGAGCGCCTGCGCTCAGCAGGCGGCGTGCTGCTGGGCAAGACGAACACGTCTGAGTTTGGTCTCGCCGCGCAGACAATGAATCGGCTCGGGCCGGCGACCTCGAATCCATGGAATCTAGAGCGCACGGCGGGCGGCTCGAGCGGTGGCGCTGCCGCGGCGTGCGCGGCGGGCTTCGGTCCGCTGCATCATGGTACCGACGGCGGCGGCTCGGTTCGGGTGCCGGCTGCGTACTGCGGCGTGATTGGGCTGAAACCGACAGGAAGATGGATCCCCAGGCGCATGCGAGGCGCCGGGATGTCCCAAATCTCAACCGACGGCGTGTTGGCGCGCTCTGTTGCCGATGCGGCGACGATGCTCGAGGTCATGGCTGGTCCACACGACCAGGATCCTGCGCCGTTTCGCTCGACGGTGGGCAATCTGCGGGACGCTGCAGCTGAGGGCGGCCTGGCGGACCTTCGCATTGCTTGCACGACTCAGCTCGGCGGCGAGACGCCTTGTGAGCCTGAGATCGCGAGCCGCGTGGAAGAGGCCGCTTCGATGCTGCTTGACGCCGGAGCGACCGTCATCGAAGCATCGCCGCAGATCGGCGACCCCAACGACATCTTTCCGACTCTCTCGGCCGTCGGCGCGGCGGCCAACTACGGCTCGCTGTGCGAAGGCCGCGAAGACGAGCTGAGCGACTACACGCGAGGGAGCCTGCGGCGAGGCGCAAAACTCAGCGGCGTCGAGGTCGCGGAGGCTTACGCCGCGCTCGATCGACTGCGTCGAGGCATGGACGCGTGGTTTGACGACGTAGACGTCCTGCTCACTCCGACCAGCGCGATCGCCGCGCATCGACATGGAGCGCGTATCGACGAGATCGCCGGACTGCCAGTTAATCCATGGATGATCTCAATCCTCTACACCCCGCTCGCGAATCTGATTCAGGCGCCCGCGATCGCCGTGCCGGCTGGTCTCGATGCAGACGGTCTGCCTCTGTCGGTTCAAGTGATGGCGCGCGCGGGCGCCGACGCAACCGTGATCCGCTGCGCTGCAGTTCTTGAGGCGGCGGGTCTCAGCGACGCTAGTCCTCTAGCACCAGTGTGACTGGCGCGTGGTCGGACGGCTTGTCGTCGTCGCGTTCAGATTGACGCTCCGCAATGTCGATCTCTACGGCCTGCGCCCGTTTGACGAGCGAGTTCGAGATCAGGTGATGATCGATTCGGAGGCCTTTGTTCTGCTGCACCGCGCCAGCTCGGTAGTCCCACCATGTATAGACGCCTTCCGATTCGTCGAAGAGTCGGAGCGCGTCAGTGAGGCCCCATTCGAGCAACGCGTTGAGCCGCTCCCGTTCCGGCGTTGAGCAGAGATTTTGCTCTCGCCAGGCCTCAGGATCGTGAACATCGCGGTCATCGAACGTGATGTTGTAGTCCCCCGCAAGTACGAGCGCGTCGTCCTGCTGTTGACCGTCGAGCCAGGCGCGCAGGCGGTCGAACCACTCGAGCTTGTATTCGTAAGCCGGGTTGCCCACAGCGCGTCCATTGGGACAGTACAGACTGACGACCCGAACACCGTTGATTTCGGCGCAGATGCCTCGCGATTGGTCATCGTCCGACCATGGGACAGCGACCTCAACGTGGTCGGGCATGTCGAGCGAGGCGATCGCGACGCCGTTGTACGACTTCTGACCATGAATCGCGAGCTGGTATCCGAGAGCGTCGAACCCGTCGAACGGAAATTGCTCCTCGGTGCACTTGAGTTCCTGGAGACAGAGCACGTCGGGCTGGTGCTGGTCGAGCCAGTTGAGCACGCGATCCTCTCGGGCGCGAATTGAGTTGACATTCCAGGTTGTGATCTTCATCTGGCGTTCCCCATGGTTCCGTCGATCTTGCTTTCGGCGCGTTTCCGCAGTTGCTGTTGATGATGGTGCAGAATGATTCCCGCAGCGACGTTGACGTTGAGCGAGTCGACGTGCGCGGCGATCGGGATGGCGACGCGTCGGTCGATCAATGGCGAGAGCGCTTCGCTGATTCCCGCGCCTTCGTTGCCGAATAGCCAGACGACGCGCTTTGGCGCCTTCACTTGTTCTAGCGGATCGCCGCATGTGTCGGCCGCGATGATTGTCGCCCCGTCTGATTTGCACTGTTGCAGCGCTTTACCAAGGTCGAGCGCCCGCGCAGTCTCGACGTGGAACCAGGCGCCGGTGGCGGCTCGAGTGACCCTTGGATGAGTCGGATCGGCAGAGCCCGCGCCGACGACCACACAGTCGACCCCGAACGCCGCCGACGAGCGGATGATGCCGCCGACGTTGCCGGCATCCTGCACCGCATCGAGCGCAACGACTTGCCAACGCTGGGACGTTGGCAGGCGAAAGTCCTCGACGGAGTCCTGGACCACGGCGAAGTGACCCTGCGGCGAGTTGGTGTCCGATAGCCGCTCGGCGTCGGCCTGGCTGATCTGCGTCGTGGGCAGACCTGAGGATAGCCAGCGATCGGGATCGCGGCTGAGAATCTCCAGGATCGGCGCCCGCGCCGTGACTGCGTCGGCGACCAGTTTGCCGCCGTCAATCAGAAAAGCCGCGTTCTCCTTGCGGCCCTTCGCGCTGCGCAGCCGCTGGAGACGCCTCAAACGTGCGCGCGTGAGTCGTTCGACCGGGTGGTCAACGCTCACGTCGTCAGCCCAAGGTCGGCAAAGGTCGGCGTCGCAGTTAGCCGCCGTTGAATTCAGCCTTGACGGCGGCGTAGCGATCGAGCATGGGGATCACTTGCTCGGCGCCGGCAGGAGGCAGGCCGAAGATGATTCGCTGGAAGCCCATGTCGATCAGATCTTGTACGAGCTTGGGGTCGGGACCGACGCCGAAGACGGAGCGCTGGATCGTGTCGAAGTCACGCTCGGCGCGATCGGCGGCGGCGCGGAGCTGCTCCATGTCGGCGCGCATGTCGCCACGACCGACGATCGGCAACCAGCCGTCGCAGTAGTCGACAACGCGGTCAAAGGCCCACTTGGACTGCGCGCCGAGCAGGATCGCGGGGCCGTTCTCCTGGACCGGCTTGGGATAGCTCCAGACGGGATCGAAGTTGATGAACTCGCCGTGGAATTCGGGCTCGTCTTGGGTCCAGAGCTCTCGCCAGGCGAGCACGATCTCTCTGGTCACCTTCCAGCGATCGCCAAAGCTCCAACCGTGATTCTCCAGCTCTTCGGCGTTCCATCCAGCGCCGATCCCGAGGATCAGCCGACCGTTGGAGATCATATCCAGCGAGGCGGCCGACTTCGCCGAGACCAGGACATCGTGCTCGGGAACCAGCAGGATGCCGGTGCCGACCTTGAGCGACTCCGTCGCGGCCGCGGCGGCCATCAGCGAAACGAACGGGTCATGCGTGTGCCAGTACTCCTGCGGCAAGTCGCCCCCGCCGGGCCAAGGAGACTGACGCGACGTGGGGATGTGGGTGTGCTCGGGGAACCAGAGCGATTCAAAGCCTCGCGCTTCGGTTTCACGGCCCAGCTCGGGAGGCTGGATCGCGTAGTCGGTCGGGAACATGGATACGCCGAAGTCGGTCATTGGATGTCCTGTCTCTGCCGCTCTACTGGCTGTTGGCTGATGAGTGCGTGGCTCGAGGATATCGCCTGTGGACGTAGGTCCGATGGAAGCGCGGCTAGGAAGCGCGGCTAGATGGTCAATCCGCCCAAGCCGAGCAGGCCGCGGGCGTGTTCGACCTCGCCAACGTGGCGATAGCCGTGGTAGAGCAGCATGCCGGTGAGCGCCTGCCAAATCGTCATTGGCGGGGTCGGCCGAATAGTGATCTCCTCGGAGAGTTCGGCATTGCGCAGGCTTCCGACCCATTCGCTGGTGACCCTCCAGACGCCCTGTTGATACTCGAGCCAGGCGTCGACATCATTGAGCAGCACGGCGTCGGCCTCAGCCTTGGTCATGCCGGTGCCTTGCGACGTGCGGTGTAGACCGAAGCGTTCGTCCCACCCGCCGTCGAGCCAGACGGTCGGTCGGCGGTGGACGACCCAGTTGACGATGTTGTCCTCGGTGCGGACGTAATGCCAGAGCGAGAAGAAGGCGCTGACGCCGTCGTCGGCGGGCCGCGCGTTCCATTGATCGACCGTCATCTGGGGAACCGCTCGATCGAGCATGGCGTGCATGCCGTCGAGGCCTTCCTGAATCACCTCGATCTGCGTGAGAGACATGGTTGGCATCTTTCGGCTCCGTCAGTTGACGGAGTGAGCATATCCTGAGTGCAGTGCGAGGAGTCGAGCATGGCAAGTCAAGTTCGGGCCGACGAATACCAGGAAGTGCTGCGTCACGGGACGATGTCGGTGGGGCTGTACACGCCGATCGAAGTAGACAAGCAGTCGCCGCATGAGCAGGACGAGGTGTACATCATCGCATCGGGAACAGGCGTGTTCGCCTTAGGCGAGGAACGTATGTCATGCGGTCCGGGCGACACGTTCTTTGTCGGCGCGGGGGCCAAACATCGCTTCGAGGAGTTCAGCGACGACCTCGCGGTCTGGGTAGTGTTCTACGGCCCGCCAGGCGGCGAGCACGCCAGCAACGCCGGTTGACCCTTTGGCAGGAAGCTCAGTAGACGCCGCCGAGCTTTTCGTGGTCCCAGCTGTAGACGCGAGTCGGATTGATCCGCACGACGGCTCGCTTGGAGGCTTGGTTTCGGCGTTGTTCGTTGTCCATCGGAATGGTCGAGCGGCCGGTGGCGTTGGGATTGCGCTTCTCGCCGGTGGCATCCTGAACGGCCATGACCAGTTCCGGATCGTTTTCGATCACATCTGCTTCGCCCTCGATCACCAGACCTTTGATCTTTGAGTACTCGGTGCCGGATTCGAGCATCACAGTGATCTTGGGATCGCGCTTGAGGTTAAGCACCTTCTGCGCCTTGGCGTACGTGGTGAAGTGAATCTTGTCGTCAATGACCCCGTACCACATGGCGACGAGGTGTGGGAATCCGTTGTGGCCATTGGATGCCACTTGCAGTGTCCAGCCGGTCTCGATGAACTCCTTCGCCTCTTCGTCTGTCATGGCGATTGCGTTGCGTCGGCTGGGCATGGCTTCCTCCGAGAGTAGTGCTGGCGAGTGGTGCGCTTTGATTGAGCAGTCTAGCTAGGGGCGCGTCATTTCCTCGGGCTTCACCCATTCGGCGAACTGCTCCTCGGTCAGCAGGCCCAACTCGAGGCCGGCAGAGAGCAGCGTGCCGTTGTCGGCGTGCGCCCTCTTGGCGATCGCGGCGGCGTTGTCGTAGCCGATGTGCGGGTTGAGCGCCGTGACCAGCATCAGCGAGGAGCGCATCAGCTCGTCGATGCGCTGGTTGTTGGGCTCGGTACCCACGATGCAGTTGTCGGTGAACGACACGGCGGCATCGCCGAGCAGCTTGATGCTCTGCAAGTTGTTGAACGCCATTACGGGCTTGAACACGTTGAGCTCGAAGTGTCCATTGGCGCCTCCGACTGAGACGGAGACCGCATTGCCCATGACCTGCGCGCAGACCATGGTCAGCGCCTCTGACTGCGTCGGATTGACCTTGCCCGGCATGATCGATGAGCCAGGTTCGTTGGCGGGCAGATTGAGCTCGCCCAATCCGGCGCGCGGTCCCGAACCGAGCATGCGGACATCGTTGGCGATCTTCATCAACGAGACCGCGATCGTGTTGAGCACGCCAGCGAGCTCGACCTGCGCGTCATGGGCCGCGAGCGCTTCGAACTTGTTGGGCGCGCTGACGAACGGCAGATCAGTCAGCTTCGCGATCTCAGCGGCGACGCTGTCTGCGTAGTCGGGGTGCGAGTTGATCCCGGTGCCGACGGCCGTGCCGCCGAGGGCGAGCTCGTAGAGACGAGGCAGCGTCTGTTCTGCGCGATGGATGCCGTACGCGACTTGTTGGACGTAACCGCTGAACTCTTGGCCAAGGGTGAGCGGCACGGCGTCCATGAAGTGAGTGCGGCCGATCTTCACGATGTCGGACCAGGCGTCGACCTTGGCTTGGAGCGCGTCGTGCAGATGCCGCAGGCTGGGAATCAGATGATGCACGGTCTGCTCGGCGGTCGCGATGGCCATCGCGCCGGGGAAGACGTCGTTTGACGACTGCGACATGTTGACGTGGTCATTGGGATGCACGGGCGACTTGGAGCCGATCTCGCCGCCGAGCAGCTCGATGGCTCGATTTGAAATCACCTCGTTGGCATTCATGTTTGACTGTGTGCCGGAACCCGTCTGCCAGACCACGAGCGGGAAGTGGTCGTCGAGCTCACCATCGATCACCTGCTGGCCGGCGCGTCGAATCGCGTCGGCGACACCTGAATCGAGCTTGCCGAGCTGCTCATTGGCCGACGCGGACGCGTGCTTGATGATGCCCATCGCGCGCAGGATGGAGCGCGGCATGCGCTCGCCGCCGATCTTGAAGTTCTCCAGCGAGCGTTGCGTCTGCGCGCCCCAGTAGCGATCGGCGGGAACTTCGATCGTCCCCATCGTGTCGGATTCGACTCGGATGTCGCTCATCTTGTTGTCCTCGGCAGGTTTGAGATCTGGTTGCGGGCGCGGTCGGAAGCTGGGTTAGTCGGAGGAGCTGTTCGCGAGCCGCGCCATGTCGTCGACGAGGCCTTGTACAGCGTCGGCCGAGTGCTGCAGCTGCGCTCGTTCTTCATCGGTCAGGTTAATTTCCAGCACCTGCTCGATTCCGTTGGCGCCAAGAATCACGGGCACGCCGATGAACAGCCCGTCGATTCCGTACTGTCCCTCGAGCAACGCGGCGCACGGCAGTATGCGTCGCTTGTCGAGCGCGATGGCGTCGACCATTTGCGCCACGGCCGCCGAGGGCGCGTAGAAGGCGGAGCCGGTCTTGAGCAGGTTGACGATCTCGGCGCCGCCGTCGCGGGTGCGCTGAATGATCTGGTCGATCTGCTCCTGTGGCAGTAGCTCGGTGATCGGGATCCCGGCCGCGGTCGTGTACGAGGCGAGCGGGACCATGGTGTCGCCGTGACCGCCGAGCACGTAAGCGTTGATGTCTTCGACTGAGACATTGAGCGCCTCGGCGACGAAGGAACGATAGCGCGCGGTGTCAAGGATGCCAGCCATGCCGACGACGCGTGAGCTTGGAATCCCCGCCGCGTCATAGGCGACATGGCACATCGCGTCGAGCGGGTTGGAGACGACGACCACGGTGGCGTTCGGCGACTGGGCAATGGCGGAGCGAGTGACCGAGTCGACGATGCCCATATTGATCTGCAGGAGATCGTCACGTGACATGCCCGGCTTGCGGGCGACGCCCGAGGTAACCACGACGATGTCAGAGTTGGCGGTCGGACCGTAGTCCGTCGCTCCGGTGATGGATGCGTCGACGCCGACGACTGGAGAGGCCTCATACATATCGAGCGCCTTGCCTTGCGGCAGGCCGTCGACGATATCGACCAGGACCACATCGGCGTAACCGCGCTCAGCGAGTCGCTGAGCGGTGGTTGCGCCGACATTGCCGGCGCCGATGACGGTTACTTTCGTTCGCATGGTCAGTCACCTTTCTCAATACGAATGCGGCCCGCGGGCCCGCGAAAGCGTCGGAGGCGTGTTGCGCCTCTCTTTGTTATCCGATGCACGACTTTGGGTCAGCTATCTGAGCAGCGAAGCGCGTCATGGGTTCGTTGCGGTCGCGGCCTGTTACCGATGCGCGCAGCCGGCTACTGCTGCGACGCGATCTTGTTGAGGGCGCTGCCGGCTCGGAACCATTCGATCTGCTCGTCGGTGTAAGTGTGGTTGACCGCGACTTCGTCTGTCGAGCCGTCTTCGTGGTCGATGCGTAGGCTGAGCGGCTGTCCCGGCGCGAAGGCGGCCAAACCCAGCACGCTGATGCGGTCGCGTTCTCCGACCAGGTCGTAGTCGGCCGGATCGCTGAACGTGAGCGCGAGGAGGCCTTGTTTCTTCAGGTTGGTTTCGGCGATGCGCGCGAACGATCTGGCGATCACGACATAACCGCCGCTGAACCGAATCTCCATTGAGGCGTGCTCTCGACTCGAACCCTCGCCATAGTTTTCGTCGCCCACGGCGACCCAGCGAATGCCGGCGTCTTTGTATGCGCGCGCGACCTCGTTGACAGGCTGGTCGGCCTGGCCGCTGATCTGGTTGAGCGTCGTGCCGGTATCGCCCGTAAAGGCGTTGACGCCGCCGCTGAACAGGTTGCCGGAGATGTTCTCGAGGTGTCCACGGAATCGCAGCCAGGAACCTGCCGGTGAGATGTGGTCGGTCGTGGTCTTGCCCTGCGTCTTGAGCAACACCGACATGAACGCGTAGTCGTCGCCGTCCCAGGCGGCGAACGGCGTCAAGCGCTGCAGGCGGTCGCTCTCGGGGCTGACGATGACGTCGACGTCACTGCCATCCTCGGGCGGCGCGATGTATCCCTCATCGCCCGGGTCGAAGCCGTTGGGCGGCAGCTCGTCGCCGGTCGGGGCGCTGAAGCGGAACTCGCCGTCGGCCGTTGCGATGGCGTCGCGGCGCGGGTCGAAGCCCATTTCGCCGGCGAAAGCGGTTGCGACGACCAGTTCGGGCGATCCGATGAATGCGAGCGTGTTGCGGTTGGCGTCGTTCCGACCAGGGAAGTTGCGGTTGAACGAGGTGACGATCGTGTTCTGTTCGCCACCCTCGACATCCTCGCGCTTCCACTGACCGATGCACGGTCCGCAGGCATTGGCGAGGACGGTCGCGCCAGCCGACTCGAATGCGTCGATCTGCCCGTCGCGTTGGGTCGTCGCGCGAATCTGTTCAGAGCCCGGCGTCACGAGCAATGGCGAGCGCAGCTCGAGTCCCGCATCTGCAGCTTGTCGAGCGATGTGCGCGGCGCGACTCATGTCCTCGTAGGACGAGTTGGTGCAGGAACCGATCAGGGCGTTCGAGACCTCGAGCGGGTAGTCCTCCGAGACCATGAAGTCGCGCACCTCGGCGACGGTGTTCCGAAGATCGGGCGTGTGCGGCCCAACCCAGGCCGGTTCGAGTTCGCTGAGGTTGATCTCGATGACCTGGTCGAAGATGTCCTGGCGCGCGGCTTCGACGCCGTCGTCCGCGCGGAGGTGTTCGGCGTTGGCTTCGGCGAGCTCGGCGATGGCGGCTCGGTCGGTGCTGCGCAGGTAGGCCGACGTGCGTTCATCGAAGGGGAAGAGCGACGTCGTCGCGCCGATCTCGGCGCCCATGTTCGTCACTGTGCCGCGCCCGGTGGCGCTCATCGACCTGAGGCCGGGCCCGAAGTACTCAACGATCGCCCCAGTGCCGCCCTTGACGGTCAGCTCGCCAGCGACCCGCAAGATAACGTCCTTTGGGGTGGTCCAACCGTCAAGTTCGCCAGTCAGATACACGCCGATCAGTTTCGGCATCGTCACGCCCCAACCGAGACCGGCCATCACGTCGACGGCGTCCGCGCCGCCGACGCCGATTGCGATCATCCCCATCCCGCCAGCGTTGGGTGTGTGCGAGTCAGTGCCGATCATCATGCCGCCGGGGAAGGCGTAGTTCTCAAACACCACTTGGTGAATGATGCCTGAACCCGGTTTCCAGAATCCGGCCCCGTAGCGGGCGGATGCGCTGCGCAGAAACTCGTAGACTTCTTCGTTTTCTGAGATCGCGACCTGCAGGTCGGCGTCTGCGCCCACGCGCGCCTGAATCAGGTGGTCGCAGTGCACCGTCGTCGGTACGACCACGCGCTGCAGTCCGGCGAGCTCAAACTGCAAGAGGGCCATCTGGGCGGTCGCATCCTGAAGCGCCACGCGGTCGGGCTGCAGCGCGGCGTAATCTGCGCCGCGCTCGAGCGGTTGATTGCTCGGATCGACGAAGTGTCCGAAGAGGATTTTCTCCGCCAGAGTGAGCGGGCGGTCGATTCTCGTGCGGGCGACGTCAATGCCGTTGCGAAGTTTGGCGTAGGCGGCGTCGATGCGTTCGAGCGCGTCAGGTTCTTGAGCCATGTTCGGTTCCGATTCAGTACTGATCGCGCTGCGCGGTGTCTGGCAATCAGAGAGGAATGTTGCCGTGTTTTTTCGGCGGCGAGGTATCCACTTTGTCAGCGAGCATATCGAGCGCGCGGAAGATCGCTGTGCGCGTTTCGCGCGGGTGAATCACATCGTCAACGAAGCCCAGCTCGGCTGCTTGGTATGGGCGATAGAACTCGGCCTCGTACTCGGCGACGAGCTTGGCGCGCTCGGCGACTGGATCCTCAGCGTCGGCGATGCGTCGTCGATGGATGATGTTGACGGCGCCGTCGGAGCCGGTCACGGCGATTTGCGCGGTCGGCCAGGCGAGGTTGACGTCGGAGCGCAAGTGCTTGCTGCTCATGACGACGTACGCGCCGCCGATCGACTTGCGCAGCGTGACGGCGACCTTGGGCACGGTCGCCTCGGCATAGGCGTAGAGCAGCTTGGCGCCATGCGCGATGATGCCGCCGTACTCCTGCTGAGTGCCGGGGAGGAAACCGGGCACATCGACCAGAGTGACGATGGGGATGTTGAAGCAGTCGCAGAAACGGACGAATCGCGCCGCCTTGCGCGAGGCGTCGATGTCGAGCACCCCTGCAAGCGTGTCTGGGTCGTTGGCGACGATGCCGACGCCGTACCCGCCCATGTGAGCGAAGCCGATCGCGACATTGCGCGCCCACTGGGCTTGGATCTCCATGAACTCGCCGTTGTCCACGATTTCGCGAATGACGCGGCGCATGTCGTAGGGCCGCGTCGAGTCGGCCGGGACGAGGTCGAGCAGGCTGTCGAGCTTGCGATCGGGGGAGTCGCCGGTGTCAGTCCAACGTGGGTCTTCCATGTTGTTCTGGGGCAGGAACGTGAGCAGCTGGCGGACGCTGTTGAGCGTGGCTTCCTCGCCCGGGATGCAAAAGTGGGCGACGCCGGTCTTGGTCGCGTGCGTCATCGCTCCGCCGAGTTCCTCGTGCGTGACCTCTTCGCCCGAGACGGCGCGGATTACGTCAGGACCGGTGATGTACATCTGTCCGGTGCCTTGCACCATGAAGATGAAGTCCATGATCGCGGGCGAATAGACGCCGCCGCCTGCGGCAGGTCCGGCGCACACCGCGATCTGCGGCACGAGTCCTGAGGACAGCGTGTTGCGGAGGAAGATCTCGCCGTAGCCGCGCAGCGACGTGACGCCTTCCTGGATGCGCGCGCCGCCGCCGTCGTTGATCGCCACAATCGGCGCGCCGACCTTCATCGAGAGGTCCTGGACCTTGACGATCTTCTCAGCTGCAGCTTCGGAGACTGAGCCGCCGAAGAGGGTGAAGTCCTGCGCGTAGGCGAAGACGGTGCGGCCGTCGACAGTGCCGTGTCCGACGACGACGGAGTCTCCTTCGGGACGGTTGTGTTCCAGGCCGAAACCGGTGCCGCGGTGCTTGACGAAGGGATCGATTTCGGTAAACGAGCCAGCGTCGAACAGGATGTCAAGTCGCTCGCGGGCGCCCAACTTACCTCGCTCGTGTTGTCGTTCAAGTGCGGAGGCGCGAGCCTCAGCGGCAATGCCGTTGAGTCGCCGCTGTGCGACCTCATCGAGCAGTACGTCAATGCCGCGCTGCGAAGAACTCTGTTCGGGCACTGAGACCATAAGTCACCTACCGCTCGTTCGAGAAGTCGCTGTTGGCAGCCGCTTCGCAGACAGTGAGGCTACTACAGGGGGGTAGCGCGGACAATCAAAACAGCCGCGATTGCGTCAGCCGGGCGGCTCAGAGGCCCCGTCATCCGATTGCTCTGTTGATTGCTCTTCGCTTTGCTCAGATGGCGGCGGGATGATCAATGTCTGTCCGACTTGGAGGTTCGCCGCTTGCGTTTCTGTCAGCCCGTTGTAGTTCATCAGGTCGCGCCAGGCGAAGCCGAACAGATCAGCGATGTCGGCTAGCGTGTCGCCAGCCTGGACGACGTAGATCTCGCCGGGAGGTTGCTGCGTACCTGTTGTCTCATCTCCGCTCTGGTCGTCTGCAATCTGGGGCGGAGCGGCCTCGCCGCAGCCGCCCTCGCGAATGGGGATTCGCAGCTCCTGGCCGACATCGAGGTCGTTGACATCGGGAATGTTGTTGAGCCGCTGCAGTTCCTCGGTGGTGAGGCAGAACTGCATCGCGATTAGCGCCAACGTATCGCCGGGCTGGACCACGTAAATCGTCTCAGTCTCAATTGGTCGCTCGATCGTGACTTCATCGCGAAAGAGGAACGGCGCGGGCAGCGGATCAGGCAAGGCCTCAACGGGGATCTCCTCGGCTGCGCCGCTGGCCTGACCTGAAGTTTGAGCGACCGATTGATCGACGGCCGGGGACCCGCCAGAGCAGGCGGTCGCGAACATCATGACGCCGAGCAGGACTCCACTCAGCGCTGCGGTTCTTCGGGAGCTCGGCTGCATGGAATCAGTGTCTCACTTCGACTGACGAGACGATGAGTCGCCGTCGCAAGGCAGGCTGGGCGCGATCTCGCTGCCCGCGCGTTCGAGCAGACAGGCGAGGACGCCGTGGTTGAATCTGGCGATCTCAGTGAAGAGTTCTGGATCGAAGTTATTGAGATTGTCCAGTGGCGTGTGGAGGATCGCGCCGGGCGGAAAGACGAACACCGAAGGCACGCCGGCGAGGGCGAAACTCATGTGATCGGACCCTACTGTCGTCGGTATCGGACCAAGCGAGGCGTCGACCCGTAGAGCGTGAGCGACTGCGATACCCAACGACCTCAGTTCCGTCGAAGCGACGATGAGCACAGGAGAAGCGCCGTCGCCAATGGCGTCGAGATTGAGCATCGCGGTGACATCGCCAATCTGACCAGTCGCTTGTAGTTGGTCGACGTAATGAATTGAGCCATGCAGGCCAAGCTCTTCTGCGCCGAATACGACGAAGCAGATGTCTCTTGCAGCGGGATGTTCGATCCATGCCTGTGCGAGTGCCAGCGTGAGCGCCGTGCCTGAGGCGTTGTCGTTGGCGCCGACCACGCCCGGCACCGTGTCATAGTGGCCGCCGACTACGACGCGGCAGCTGCCCCCTGGAAGTCGGGCGATCACATTCTGTGACAGGCCTTCAGCCGGCGGCGAGGCGGCAATCGTGACGCGCTCGCCGACTCTGCTGCGCAACTCATCGCCGCTCGCCTTGTCGATGTGCAGCACGGGAATCGCGCTGGTGTAATCGCCGAGGACGCCTCCCAGCGATTGCTGGATCCGTGGATTGGCGATGATCAGAGCGATCGCGCCTGCGGCCTCTGCATGTTGGGCCTTCTCGCGAAACTCTATGGCGCCGCGGTCGACGATTACGACTCTTCCACGGACGTCGAGACTTTCGTAGTCAGTACTGTCGCCGATGCCTGGAACTGCGATCAGGTCTCCTGCGGCTTCTTCACGAGAGGATCGCGCGAAGCGAAAGGCGATGGCGTTGTAACCGTCGTCGGCGTAGAGCTGAGTCACGTCCAGCTGGCTGACGTACTCGAACTCTTGGATCTCAGTCTCGTAGCCAAATCCCTGAAAGGTCGCGCTCAGAAATTCAGCTGCGGAGCGCTCGGCCTCAGTACCGGACGCGCGAGCGCCCAGCTCGCCGGCGAGATGCTCCACATAGCCGATCGCGGTGTCGATGTCGAAGTCCGGCTCAGGCAGCGCGTCATTGATTGATTGCCGTGCACGGTCCGACTGAGCAGTCGTCTGTGAGGCCGATTGACCTGTCTCAGATTGCGCCGTCTGATCTACTTCGTTTTGGATCGCCTGCACAGGCTGATCAGTCTGCTCAGGCAGAACAGGTTCGAAGGTCGGCGGACCATCGTCAGCGCAAGCGACTGCACAAGCAGTGATCGTGGCGAGTGCGGCGATGAGGCGAGGTACGAGCGATGGTCGGCGCACGAGGGCGGAGCGGCCGTTAGCGCCGTCGGCGAAAGAAGCGTCGCAGCGGACTGCCTGAAGGCTGCTCGTAGCTGATGTAGCGGTCGCGCCAGTAACCGCCCCTGGGCTGATTGGCCTGCGGATTGCCTCCGCGAGACGTCCAGAACAGACCGATGACAAACACCACGATGCCAGCCACGGCGACCCAAAGTCCGCCGCCTCGGAGAACGAGTCCGACAATGAGCATGATCGCTCCGATGATGAGCAGGTGATTCGGCGTCAAGGCCGTGATGCGACTCACTATGCCCGAGGCGAAGCGTTGGGCTGCGATACGGATCGGTCCAGGACGGCGCGTCTGACGTCGGCGCCAGTCAAAGTCCTCGATGTTGGAGAGGACTTCCTCTACATCACGCTCGAGTCGATCAGAGCCGTCCGACATGTTCAGCCTCCGCCGGCTTGTCCCCAGGCCCGTCCACTATATGTAGTGTCCTCAGTTTAGCGCGATTCGGGGTCGCCCCAACCACCGCCGCCTGGGGTTTCGACGCGAACGATGTCGCCCGGCTGGACGCTGACCGTGATCTTGCTCGGTAATCGGCGACGCGTGGGCTTCCCGCTCGCGGAGCGAGTCTCCAGCGAGTTGCGCCCAGCCTTTCCCGCAGCGCCGCCGCTCGATCCCCAAGGCTGCAGCTTGCGACGCTCGGTGATCAGAGTCAGTTGGGCCGGGCCGAGGAACTGCGTGCGTCTGATCAGTCCGTGACCGCCTCGGTGCTTGCCTGCGCCACCGGATCGCGGACGGACGCTGTTCTCGATCACTCGGAGCGGATAAGCAAGCTCCAACGCTTCGGCTGGCGTGTTGAGCGTGTTCGTCATGTGCGAATGGGCCGCGTCGAGCCCAGGCCCGGACGGACCGCCCCCGAGGCCGCCGCCGGAGGTCTCGTAGTAGGCCCAGGGTTCACCGCTTGATGGGTCGATGCCGCCGGCAGTGAGATTGTTCATCGTGCCCGAGGATGCCGCGGGCATGCGCTCGGGCAACACCTGACTGAACGCGCCCCAGACCGCGTCGACGATGCGCTGCGAGGTCTCGACGTTGCCGGCTGCGACCGCAACCGGCGCCTGGGCGGCCACGACCGAGCGCTCGGGCAGTGTGAAGCTAATCGGACGGAAGAGACCTGAGTTCATCGGCGTATCGGGAGGCAACAGGCATCGAATCACGTAGTAGGAGGCGGAACGCGTGACGGGAGCGACGGCATTGATTGACGCGGCGCGCTGCGGCGCGGAGCCGCTGAAGTCGAAGTGGGCGCGGTCTTCCGACAGGGTGAGCTCGAGTCGAATCGGGACCGGCTGATCAGTATGCCCGTCGTCGTCGAGGGCGTCGGCGAATGTCCAGGTTCCGTGCGGGAGTTCGGCCAACGCGGCGCGAGTCAGGCGTTCGCCGTAGTCGAGCAAAGCGGCCGCGGTATCGCGATACTCCTGATCGCCCGAGTCGGCGTGCAGATTGGCGACGCGCCGCTCTCCGAGCCGTTGAGCTGCGATCTGGGCGTTGAAGTCGCCGCGGCGCTCATCGGGTGTGCGCACGTTGCGAAGAATGAGCTGCAACGCTTCGTCAACCAGTTCGCCGGCCCGATAGAGGCGAATCGGCGGAATCACCAGCCCTTCCTGGATCAGTTCGCGAGCGACGGGAATCGAACCAGGTTCCATGCCGCCGATGTCCGCCTGGTGCGCACGGCTGGCCACGAATCCGATCGGTTGCGGGTGGGCGTTGACGTCGTGAGCGAAGACCGGCGAGACCATAGTGACATCGGGCAAGTGCGTGCCGCCGAGGAAGGGGTCGTTGAGGATCGCGAGGTCACCGGGGCGCCAGGGCGCCAGGCGCTCGACAGCGCGGACAGACTCAGGCATCGCGCCCAGGTGGACCGGGATGTGCGCCGCCTGGGCGAGCAGGTCGCCGCGTTCGTCAAAGACGGCGCAGGAGAAGTCGGCGCGCTCCTTGATGTTGGGCGAGAGCGCGGTGTGCCGCAGCGCGGCGCCCATCTCCTCGGCAATTGAGCTGACCAACGAGTCAAAGATCGCCAGTCGCGCTGGGTCGATGCTCTGAGAAGTCATGAGCTGTCTTTCGAGTCAACGCGACTGAGCGACAGACTGCCGCTGGGTAACGGCGACGCTGTCCAGCCCGGCGGAACGGTCACGGTCGTGTCGAGCTGCGTAATGATCGCAGGCCCGTCGACGACGTCCTGCACTGAGGCTCGATCGAGCACCAGCGTCTCGCGGATTCGATCCCAACGCACGTCGACTCTATCTGCTCGACCTGCGGTTGAATCGCTGGAAATCGGGGCTTCGCCCTGATGTCCGACGTGTCGCGCTTTGGCGCGTGCAGTGACGATTTCGACGGCCGTGTCAGGTGAAGCGAAGCCGAACCGCTCTCGATGGGCGGCATGGAACGACTCGCGAACGGTTTCAGCGTCGCGCGAGCCTTCGAGCGATACAGTCAGCTCATGCGACTGTCCGCGGTAACGAAGATCGGCGGCGAACTCGACGCGTACCTGGTCGACGTAACCGTCGGCGCCGATGGCATCTCGCGTCTGCGCCTCGAGCGCAGCGAACGCGCTGTTGAGTGCAGTGATTGCGCCAATCGCAGCAGGGTCGATGCTGACATGCAAGCCCTGTTCGGCGTCGCGGGTGACGTCTGAGATCAGCATGCCCATCGCCGACAGCACGCCGGGCGCTGGCGGGATCACGGCCTGCGGGATTCCGACGGCGTCAGCGAGATCGCAAGCGTGCAGCGGTCCCGCTCCGCCAAAGGCGATCAGGGCGAATCGGGCTGGGTCGTAGCCCCGTTCGACGGATATCACTCGCAGCGCACGCGCCATGTTGGCGTTGACGACATCGATCACTGCCTGGGCGGCCGATTCTATTGATTCGAACGGCTCGGCGATTGACTCGATGGCGCGTAACGCACGCTCGGTGTCGAGCGTGACTGCGCCGCCAAGCGTCTGTTCGGGTCGCAGTCGTCCGAGCACGACATGCGCGTCGGTGACTGTCGGCAGAACGCCGCGACCGTAGGCGGCGGGGCCCGGATTGGCGCCGGCGGATTGCGGGCCAACGCGCAGTGCGCCGCCTGGATCGAACCAGGCGATCGAACCGCCGCCAGCGCCGACCGTGTGCAGGTCGACAGCGGGTGTGCGAATCGGTATGTCGTCGACGACCAGATCAGTGCGCTCGAGGAGACGTCCTGGGCAGA
Source organism: Dehalococcoidia bacterium (assembly GCA_965221705.1). Classification (GTDB taxonomy): domain Bacteria; phylum Chloroflexota; class Dehalococcoidia; order Bin125; family Bin125; genus Bin125. The sequence goes on along the minus strand of OZ244908.1, from coordinate 795,156 downwards.
GCGCGACGTCGGCCGACGTACCGCCCATGTCAAAGGTGATCGCCTGCAAGAACCCGTCCGCCTCAGCTGCCGCGAATGCGCCAGCGACACCGCCGGCAGGCCCTGAGAGCACGGTGCGCACGGCATTGCTACCGGCCGACGCCGCTGAGAGCGACCCGCCGTTGGATTGCATAATCCGCAGTCGCACGTCGCGTGCGCCATCTGCGCCGAGCCGCGTCTCGAGGCGGGTGAGGTAGTCGGTCATGACAGGCGCGAGGTACGCATTGGCGGTGGTCGTGCTCATCCGCTCGAACTCGCGATGCTGCGGCAAGATCTCGTGCGACGCTGAGACGTTGAACCCGCGCTCGCGAGCGCGCTCGGCGGCCAGCGTTTCGTGCTCGGGATTGGCGAAACTGAAGAGAAAGCAGATTGCGACGCTGCTCACGTCGCTTCGAGCGATGCGGTCAAGGACGGCGTCGACCTCGTTGAGGTCGAGCGGTGTGACGACCGATCCGTCGGCGGCGATCCGTTCGTCAACTTCGAACCGCCATCGACGCGGCGTAAGCGGAGACAGACGCTCGGGATGCAGCGCGTACAAGTCGGGACGAGCCTGTCGACCGATCACGAGCGTGTCGCGAAAACCCTTGGTCGTAATCAGCGCCGTTGGCGCGCCTGTGCGCGTGAGCAAAGTGTTTGTCGCGACTGTCGAGCCGTGTACGACTTCGTCGGGCAGCCAACCAAACTCGCTCAGACCGTCGATGATGGCGCGACCTGGGTCTTCGGGAGTGGAAGGACGCTTGGCGATCCGGAGCAATCCGTCGCTGAGATAGACGAAGTCAGTGAACGTGCCGCCGACATCAACGCCCAACAGCCGGTCGTGGCGCTCCGCGGCGAGGGACCCGGCAGGTGACATGATGGGGACAGTGTACGAGCGGCGCGTGCGTAGAGCTTGTGAGTTGGTAAGCTCGTGCGAGACTACAGAGGCAGTCGATGAGACGAGTGAGTGACGATGTCTGAAGCCGGTGAGATGGTGTTGCAGACGACCTCGCGGTCGGTGTTGGGAAAACGAGTCAAGCGGCTGCGTCGAGCCGGGGTTGTGCCGGGCAATGTCTATGGTCGCGGCCAGGAGTCGCGCGCGATTCAAGCTGATCTCGACGAGATTCGACGAGTGTTCGGCACGGTTGACCGTAATGCGGTCGTGACGATGTCGATCGACGGAACGACCGACACGATCCCCGTGGTCTTACGAGAGATCCAGCGCGACCCGGTGAGTCGACAGTTGTTGCACCTCGACTTTTACGAGGTCGACCTGACGCGGGCGATTCACTCGGAGGCGCGAATTGAGTTACTCGGCAGCTCCGAGGCCGAGGCTCAAGGCGGCACGGTCGTGCAATCGCTCGAGCACATCATGCTTGAGGCCCTGCCAGCCGCGATGCCGTCGGTGCTGCAAGTTGACATCTCGGTGCTCGAGGACTTTGGCCAATCGGTGTTGGTACGAGACATTGAACTGCCAGACGGCGTCATTGCCCTGACCGACGACACGGTCGCGGTGGCGACGGCGCTTGCGCCTCGCGTCGCTGAGGAGGACGAAGAGGAAGTCGACGAGCTGGAACTCGACGAAGAAGGCGAAGAGGAAACTGCCGAGGACGACGAGGCGGCCGAGGAGTAAGCGGAGTCCTACGTCTCCGCCTGGATCCGGTCGCCGCGGAGTTGCCCGCAGGCGGCGGCGATGTCGCGGCCCTGTTCGACGCGGACTGTCGTTGGCACGCCGCAGTCCTGGAGCGCGCGTTGGAAGCCCAGCGTGGCTCGACGCGACGGTCGGTCGCCGACCACCCCTGGCGAGGGATTGAGCGGGATCAGGTTGACGTGCGCCCGCAGTCCGCGGATCAGATCCGCGAGGCGGCGCGCCTGCCGTCGGTCGTCATTGACTCCGCGCAGCAACACGTACTCAAAGGTCACGCGGCCGTTGGCAAGCTGTTGATGCTCTTTCACGGCCTCGATGATCTGACTCAGTGACGCGCCGGGCACGGGAACCAACTGCGCCCGCAACTCCTGACTGGGGGCGTGCAGGGAGACTGCCAAATTGACACTTGGGTGGTCGACAGCGAGTCGGCGGATGTTCTGGACGACGCCGACGGTCGAGACGGTGATACGTCTCGGCGAGAGCGCGAAGCCGTCGGGGTCGGTGAGGGTGTCGATGGCGCGGCTCACGTTGGCATAGTTGGCGAGCGGTTCGCCCATGCCCATGAAGACGACGTGAGTGAGTTCGCGGCCTTCGTCGCGCGCCCAGGATCGAGCGAGCATCGCCTGTCGCATGATCTCGCCGCTGGTGAGCTGTCTTCGCAGGCCTTGCAGACCGGTGGCGCAGAAGACGCAGCCCATCGCGCATCCCGCTTGCGACGAAAGGCAGACGGTGTCGCGCGGCCGTGAGCGGATCAGGACGGTTTCGACCAGTTCGCCATCGCTGAGTTTGAGTAAGGCCTTGCTGGTTGAGCCGTCTGCCGAAGTTTGCACCGTAAGCGGATTGGACGGCATTGAGAAGCGCCTAGTGAGCTCCACGCGTAGCTCGGCCGGCAAGTCGGACATTTGGTCCGGGTCGAGCTGCCCGCGTTGATGAATCTGTCGCCAGATTTGCTTGGCTCGGAACGCCGGTTGCCCGATCGACTCGATCAGCTCGGTCAGCTCTGCCCGACCGAGTTCGAGCAGGTCGTTGTCTGCCGACTCAGTCATCGTCAGCGCCGAATCGTTGACCGATGAGATCGCGGACGCCGCGCACGAACTCGTCGGCGCTGAGCTCGCGCTTGCCGGCTCGTTGCAGTCTGGTGACCTGCAAGATGCCCTCGCCAGCGGCGACTCCGATGCCCTCGTCAATGTCAACGACTGTCCCAGGCCGCGAATCTGTGTGACCCGTTGTGGCGGATGCCTCGGTTATGCGAATGGCAGTGCCGTTGAGCGTGGTCGACGCCGCGGGCCAGGGCGTACAGGCGCGAATCTGTCGGGCGATCACCACTGCTGTCCGCGACCAGTCGATCGCTCCCTGACGCTTGACTACGCGTCGCGCGCGAGTCGCCTTTGATGCGTCCTGCGGCGTTGGCGTGATGTCGCCCGCAAGCCAGTCTGGGATCGTCTCGAGCAGGAGTTCCGCGCCCATGCCGGCCAGGCGGTCGCTGAGCTGTCCCGCGTGCTCGCGCGGATCGATCGGCGTTGACTGTTGTCGAAGGATGTCGCCGGTGTCTTCGGTCTCATCGACGAGCATGATCGTGACGCCAGTCTCGGGGTCGCCATGGAGGATTGCAGCGGAGACGGGCGACGCGCCTCGCCAACGCGGCAGTAGCGAGGCATGCACGTTGAGCGTGCCGTGTTGGGGAAGATTGAGGACTTCTGGTGGAATGATCTGGCCGTACGCGGCGACAATCTGCAGGTCGGGCTTGAGACTGGCGACTTGGGTAATGGCCGAACGCTCGCGTAGTCGTTCAGGCTGCAGCGCGGGAATGCCGTGTTCAGCGGCCAATGACTTGGTGGGAGGCGGCCGCATCGCCCGGCCGCGTCCAGCTCGGGCGTCGGGTTGCGTGACGACGGCAATGGGACGGTAGGGGCTGTCGATCAGCCGCTGCAGCGTGGGTAGCGCGAAGTCAGGCGAACCGTAGAACAGCACGCGCAGCGGATCGGGCATCGGCGTTGTCGATTGGTCGTGTCAGCGTCAAATGCGGACGGCGGCGATGCTCAGTCCAACGAACACCAGCATCAGCACGATGGTGCCTCGAAAGAGTGAGCGTTCGATTCCGCGTCGAGTGCGATACGAGTCGCCGCCGGCGCCGCCAAAGATGTTGCCCAGACCGGCGCCTTTGGCTTGCAGGATCACGGCTGCGATCACGACCAGGGCCACAAGGATCTGAATGATGTTGAGGATGTCGGAAGTGCTCACGTCGTCGAGACCTCAGCCAGGAATGGCGATCCGTTGCGGTCGGCGCGGACGCACGCCCGCCTCGCGACCCTCATGGTATGCGGTCATGATTGCATCGGCGAGTTTGGCGCTGTCATGTCGATAACGGTTGCCTGTGTCAACGAGGTCCGCCTCGATGATCCGTACCGAGTCCGTGTCGTTCTCAGCACTGTTGCGTTTGACGCGCACCGGCTCGGACTTCCAGTTGCGCGGCAGCTTCGCGTTGCTGTTGTTGTTGGCGACGACGGCGTCGAACGGCAGGCCGCCGATGTGGTCGGCGATGACGCGGACGTGGTCTTGCACCGTGAAATGGTCAGTTTCGCCGTGTTGCGTGGCGACGTTGGAGACGTAGAGCTTCATCGCCGCAGACTCCTGGAATGCGATCCGTAGATCGGGGACGAGCAGGTTGGGCAGCACAGAGGTGTACAGCGATCCGGGACCGACGATGATGAGGTCGGCGTTGCGGATTGCGTTCAGCGTTTGGGGATAGGCCGCGGGATGCTGCGGCTCGAGATGCAGCTGCGCGATTCGTTGTCCAGCCTCGGTGATCGTCGACTCGCCGCGAATCGTCTCGCCGTCTGAAGTGAGCGCGGCGAGGCGCAGGTTCTCCAGCGTCGCGGGCAGAATATTACCGCGTACCGCCAGGACGCGACCAGTCTCGTGAATCGCTTCCTCCATTGAGCCGGCGACCTCGGACATTGCGACGATGAAGAGGTTGCCGAAGGAGTGTCCCTCGAGTCCGTCTCCTGAGCCTTCGCGGAAGCGGTACTGGAAGAGACGCGTCATAAGCGGTTCGGCGTCCGCGAGCGCTGCGATGCAGTTGCGCAGATCGCCGGGCGGAATGATGCCCAAATCGCGTCGCAGCCGGCCCGAGGAGCCGCCATCGTCGGCGACGCTGACGACGGCGGAGACGTTTTCGGTGTAGGTCTTGAGCCCGCGCAGCAGTACGGATAGGCCAGTGCCGCCGCCGATGCAGACGATGCGGATTCCGCGGCCGGCGAATCGATGTCGGTGCAGCAGGTCGACGAGCGGTTCGTCGGCGCCGTTGCGGCGGTCAGCGGAGCGCGCGGCCCAGACCAATCCCGAGGTGAACTTGCCAACTCCGAATCCGACGCAGAGCACGGCGAGACCAATCAGGATGGCGCCTCGGACTGCGTAGGGCAGAAACTGCAGGGTGATGTAGTAGAACGCGCCCGGCAACGTCACCGACAAGTAGAGCTCACGTGCGAGAAACGAGACGCCAAGTCCGAGCAGTCCCATGCCGATCAGGAGCAGCAGGAACCAGCGTTTGATGCCGATGCCTGGCTTGAGCCACTTGCGTAACTGAGAGTCGGGCCGTGCGACGCCTGGCGTCGCCAAGCCGGCTATGGGGTGTCTGGTGCGAGAGCGCCAGGCCATGCAGCAACTATACGCGGCAGGCGTCGGAGGCGGTAGCGTATGTACCGTCGCACTGCGCCGACGTCATCCATCGATGTCGGACCGACGGCGCGACGATTGAGCGTTGAGCTCCTGGAACAGTAGGGATGAGCATGGAACAGCGACAATTTGGCGACACCGACCTGGTGGCCTCGGCGGTTGGATTCGGCACGTGGGAGATGAGCACCACGATGTACGGCCACATCGACGTCGATGAGGCCGCGAAGGCGGTCAACATGGCGATCGACCGCGGCATCACGCTGTTCGACACGGCCGAGGTGTATGGCCCGTATCACTCGGAGGAGTTGCTGGCCAAGGCGTTGGGCAATCGGCGAAACGAGATCGTCCTGGTGACCAAGGTCGGATTCGCCTACGACGAAACGCCGCGCGTCACCGGGCTCAACGCAAGCAAGTCCTACATCATCGAGCGCACGGAGGGCTGTCTGCGTCGATTGAACACCGACTATGTCGATCTGATGCTGATCCACTGGCCCGACCACGACACGCCGATCGAAGAGACGATGGAGGGCCTCGAGGAACTCAAGCAGAGCGGCAAGATTCGCCACTACGGGGTCTCGAACTTCGACATTGACATGATGCAGGAGTGCGAACAATACGGGCACATCGCGGCGAATCAGGTTGGCTATCACATGTTTGATCGGCGCATGGAGTCTCGAGTCTTGCCCTGGTGTATGGCCAACGGCGTCGGATACATGGCGTACGGATCTCTGGCGTTTGGTCTATTGACCGGCGCGTTCAAGCCTGACCACACCTTTGATGAGGGCGACTGGCGCCGCAATGGCACAGCCTTCAATCTGCCGCTCTTCGAGCGCGAACGGTTTGAGCAGGAGGTCGAGGTGTGCAACCGTCTGTCTGAACTCGCCGATGGCTATGGCAAGACGGTGGCGCAGCTGGCTCTGGCCTGGGTGCTTGACCATCCCGGCGTCTCCTGCGCGCTGGTCGGCATGCGCAACGAGCGAGAGCTCGAGGAGAACGTCGCCGCCACCGACTGGAAGCTGACCGAAGAGATTCGCTCGGGCATCAACGCGATCTTTGAGGATGTCGGCGTTCCGACGTACCAAAACACGCCGCAGGTGGTGCACGTCGCAGGCGCGACGGGTCGCCGAGGCTAGTCGTTGAGTGCGGCGCTCAGTAGTTCCGAGGCCTGTTGCGGGTTGGCTTGTCCACGAGAGTGGCGCATGACCTGACCGACCAGGAACTTGAGCGCCGCTTCCTTACCCGCGCGATAGTCCGCGACCGCGGACGCGTTGTCGTCGATCACCTGCTTGATGATCGGCGCGAGCGCGTCTTCGCCGCTGATTTGGCTTATGCCCTGCGCCTCGACGATCGCGCGGGGCCTGTCGCCTGACTCGTACATCAAGTCAAAGACCGCCTTGGCCTGGTTCCGCGAGATGTCACCGGACACGACGAGTTGCACAAGCTCAGCGACGTGACTTGGCGTGACTGGCTGATCATTCAGGTCGGGATGGGCGGGATCGCGATTGATTTGGGCGAACAGGTCCCCGGTGATCCAGTTCGCCGCCTCTTTGGCATGCTGTGGATCGTCCAGCACTGCGATCGCTTGGTCGAAGAAGTCGGCGCGCGCCGGCTCCTCGGTGAGCAAGTGGGTTTCGAAGTCGCCGAGGCCATAGTCCGACTGAAATCGGGCGCGGCGCTCGTCGGGCAGTTCAGGCAGCCCGCGACGCAGCGTCTCGACGACGTCTCGGCTGATTGACAGCGGCGGCAAGTCGGGCTCGGGGAAGTAGCGGTAGTCGTGGGCTTCCTCTTTGGAGCGTTGCGACAGGGTGATCTGTCGCGCCTCGTCCCAACCGCGAGTCTCCTGGTCAATGCGCCCGCCCTGTCGCAGGACCTCGGTCTGCCGCTCAACTTCGTACTCGAGCGCCGCATGCACGCCGCGGAACGAATTCATGTTCTTGATTTCGACCTTGGCGCCGAGCTCGGCGGATCCCTGCGGCCGCAACGAGACATTGGCGTCGCAGCGGAAGGAGCCCTTTTCCATGTCAGCCGTTGAGACGCCGAGATAACGCAGCATCTGTCGCAACTGGACGAGGTAGACGCGAGCCTCATCGGGAGAGCGCATGTCCGGTTCAGAGACGATCTCCATCAACGGCACACCAGAACGATTGACGTCAACGAGTGAGTAACGCTCGCCGGCTTCGTTCTCCCGATGCAGGAGCCGCGCCGTGTCCTCCTCTAGGTGGACCCGCGTGATGCCGATTCGTCGTTTGCCCAAGTCTTCGGTCTCGACGTCCATCCAACCGCCTTCGGAGAGCGGCATATCGTACTGCGAGATTTGGTAGCCCTTCATCAGATCGGGATACGGATAGTTCTTGCGGTCAAACTTGGACAGTGCGGGAATCTCCATGTTGAGCGCGAGCGCCGTGCGAATTGTCCACTCCACGGCGGTCTGATTGATCACGGGTAGGGTGCCGGGCATGCCGAGGCAGAGCGGGCAGACGCGGGTGTTGGGCTCGGCCGCGGAGTAATCGGCCGGGCAGCGGCAGAACATCTTGCTCTGTGTGCGCAGCTGACAGTGCACCTCGAGCCCGATCACCGTCTCGAATTCTGTCTCCGCTGCGGCGCTGGTTTGAGTGCTCATGCCGATCAGTGTAGTCAGGGTCTGCTGTTAGTCTGAGTCCAGTACGTCGCCGTGCGAGAACGGCTGAGGGGTGAGTGCGCTGCATGAGTACTGAAGAGTATCCGCCGCGAGCCGGATTGTTGGACGCGGAGTCAGAAATTCGTCCGCTGCGGATGCTGCACACGTCCGACGTGCACCTTGGCGCGTACACATCGCAGCCGTACACGACAGATGATGACGGCTCGGACGTACTTGAGCCCGCGCTCAAGGCGTTCCAACACGTGCTCGAGCTCGGCGTTGAGGCTGAGGTGGATGTCGTCGCGATCGCCGGTGATTTTTTCGACCATGTACGGGTCAAGCAGCCCTACGTTGAGGCGACTTGCGAACTGTTGGCGTCCGTTGATCGGCCGGTAGTGATTCTGCCCGGCAATCACGATCCGTTCATGCCTGAAGGCATCTACATGAAGTTCGCCGATCTGTTTCCCGCCAACGTGCAGATCATCGGCTCGGCGGAGGGCGAACTGATCCGCTTCGACAACGAATGCGTCCAGTTTTGGGGACAGGCGCACGAGAGCTACAACGACTTTGCGCCCGCCTCCGCTTCGCCTGCGTGGACGTCAGGCGAGTCTCAGTATCAGTGGCGCGTCGCCATGGCTCATGGCTACTACGTGGGCACAGGCGAGTCGCGTTACTCGTACCAGATTCGAGCGGACGAGATTGCCGCGCTTGACGCCGATTACGTCGCTCTCGGCCACATTGATGTGCATGAGGGCATCGGCGACGGCGCCGTGCCCGCCTACTATCCCGGCGCTCCACGACACTCGGGAGGCGCGACGATCGTCGACTTCAGCGTCCAGGGCGTGGTCGTCAGACACGAGCTGCACAACGGAGCTGAGAGCGACCCACAGACAGCGAATCCGATGCTGGCCGCGCGACTGCACTAGTTCACCGTTGGAAGGGCAGGACAGCGAAGGCCAACCGAGTACAGGAGCGGAGCCATGGGCTATCGAGCGTTCGTGGTCGACAACAACGGCGACGACTTCAGCGCGTCGGTGCAGACGTTGGAAGAGTCGGCGCTGCCTGAGGGCGAAGTCACCGTCGCGGTCGAGTGGTCTGATCTGAACTACAAGGACGGTCTCGCCTGCACGCCGAACGGCAGAGTCGTGACGTCGTATCCGATGACGTTGGGAATCGACTTCGCCGGTACGGTCGTCGAGTCGAGCGACTCGAACTACGCCGTCGGCGATGCAGTGGTCGCGACTGGATTCGATCTGGGTACAGGCCATCCAGGAGGCTACGCCGAGCGGGCGCGCGTGCCAGCGAGTTGGCTCGCGCCTCGACCGTCGGGCATGTCGTCGGAAGAGGCGATGGTCTTGGGCACGGCTGGAATCACCGCTGCGATGTCGATCGATGTGATCGAGCGCGCCGGGATCGGCCCCGAGGCGGGGCCGGTGATTGTGTCAGGCGCGACCGGCGGCGTCGGTTCGACAGCGGTGGCGATGCTGGCCGCTCGCGGCTACACAGTGCACGCGAGCACAGGCAAGTCGGGCGAGCACGATTTCCTCCGCTCGCTCGGCGCGACCGAGATTCTGGATCGCGAAGAGCTGGCGGCCGAGTCGCGGCGTCCGTTGGAGTCGGAACGCTGGGCCGCGGCTGTCGACCCGGTCGGCGGCGCGACGACCGCGTCGATTCTGCGCCAGACGAAGTACGGCGGCGTGGTGGCGTTGTCGGGTTTGACCGGCGGATTTGCGGTCAGCGCAACGGTGATGCCATTCATCCTGCGCGGCGTCACGCTGGCAGGAATTGAATCGGTCTACTGGCCCAGCGAAGATCGCCAGCGGCTCTGGGCTCGGATGGCTGATGATCTGGCCGGCGGCCAGCTCCTCGATCTGGTCGAAGCGCGGATCGGGCTCGAGCAAGTGCCCGAGGCGGCTGAGAAGATTCTCTCGGGCGGCGTGCGCGGACGAATCCTGGTCCAGCCCGCGTCCTGACTGTGACGAGGTACGAAACGTAGGGGTGACGCATGCAGATCGGCATATTCATCGGCGGCGCGGGGCCGGCGCCCAGCGTGCTCGACATCGTCGAACAGGCTCAGCGCGCAGAGGCGGAGGGCTTCGCCACGTTCGGAATGGCCAATATCTTCTCGCACGACGCAATGGGCGCGCTGACGCTCGTCGGCGCGCAAACCGAACGCATCGAGCTGATGACCGCTGTCGTGCCGACTTATCCGCGTCATCCGCACGCGATGGCGCAGCAGGCGCTCACCGTCCAGGCGGCTTCGGGTGGATCGCGGTTTGTGCTCGGCATTGGCCTGTCGCACCAAATCGTGATCGAGGGCATGTTCGGCTACTCGTTCGATCGTCCAGCTCGACACATGAAGGAATACCTCGACGTCCTCTTGCCGCTGCTCAACAACGGCCAGGTGCAGACCGACGGCGAGCACTACCGCGGCGCGATCAACATCGACGTGCCCGACGCTGAGACCCCAGTCTCGTGCATGCTGGCGGCGATGGGCCCGGCGATGCTGCGACTTGCCGGCGCGCGTACTGATGGAACGATCCTATGGATGACCGCCGCCAAAGCGGTCGAGACATTTGTTGCGCCGAAGATCAACGCCGCTGCGGAAGCGGCCGGGCGACCGCTGCCGCGAATCGTGGTCGGGTTGCCGGTGATGCTGAGCAGTGATGTCGAAGCGGCGCGAGCGACCGCGGCGGAGCAGTTTGCCAACTACGGTCGGCTGCCGTCATATCGTTCAATGCTCGACGTTCAGGGCGCCGCCAATCCCGAGGATGTCGCGCTGCTCGGCAGCGAGGAACAGATCGAGACTCAGCTGCGTCAGTTGCGCGATGCCGGGACGACGGACTTTGTCGGCGTCACATTCGGCAGCGCCGACGAGCAGTCCCGGACAGAGGAGTTTCTGGGATCACTCGCGCCGACTCTCTGAGTCGGTTCGTCGGCGCTTCTGCGCGGGACTATTCGATGTAGTCGCGCAGCCGAGTGGCGCGAGTCGGATGACGAAGCTGCCTCAGCGCCTTGGCCTCAATTTGGCGGATTCGTTCTCTCGTGACATCGAAGTCGCGCCCGACCTCTTCCAGGGTGCGCGCGCGGCCGTCGCCGAGGCCGAAGCGAAGCTCGAGCACCTGACGCTCGCGCAGCGAGAGTGATCCGAGCACTGCGCCGACGGTCTCTTTGAGCAGCTGTTGGCCGGCGGCGTCGTCTGGAGCGACCATCTTTTCGTCCTCGACGAAGTCGCCCAGGTGGCTGTCGTCTTCCTCGCCGATTGGCGTCTCGAGCGAGACCGGTTCCTGCGAGACCTTGATGATCTCTCGCACGCGCTGGGCGTCGACGCCCATGCCTTGCCCGATCTCTTCATAGGTCGGTTCGCGGCCCAGTTCCTGGACCAGTCGTCGCGAGACGCGCACCTGCTTGTTGATCGTCTCGACCATGTGCACGGGAATGCGGATCGTGCGGGCCTGGTCGGCGATCGCTCGTGTGATCGCCTGGCGAATCCACCACGTGGCGTATGTCGAGAATTTGTAGCCCTTGCGGTAATCGAACTTCTCCACCGCGCGGACGAGGCCGATGTTGCCTTCTTGAATCAGGTCAAGCATCGACATGCCGCGGCCGATGTACTTCTTGGCGACCGAGACGACGAGTCGCAGGTTGGCCTCCGTCAGCCGCTTCTCGGCCAGGTAAGCATCTTCCTTGAGCACGCCCAGGTGCCGCTCGCAACGCAGGGCGATCGGTTCCAGCTTGGCGTCGAGATCTGGTGGGCAGGGGATCATCTCGCCCACGCCGCCTGTCGCGCGGAGGAGGTGGCGAACATGCCGGTTGTCGAAAATGTGCGTGACCACTGACACCTGTACCAAGCGCTCCTCGGCGCGCGCTTCGTCGTACTCCTCGTCTTGCGGACTGAAGCGATTGATCAGCGCTTCGCGCAGTTCAGGATCCATCTCCTGATCGACCCGCTCGCGGAAGTCGCTGTCCTTGGTCAGATCAAACAGCGACAGATTCGACTTGCCGATCTCCTCGGCGATGACTGCGATCTCTGGCAACAGAGATTCGAGTTGGAGCAGCAGGTAAATCGTCACTTCAATCGCATTGGGCGAGCGGCCGTTGAGAATCCGCCATTCCTCTTCGAAGTCGCGGATCCAGTTTCCCTCTTCCATCTGGCGGGACAGGTAGCGCTCGTCCTCGGCGGTGAGCAGATTGACGCGTCCGATTTCGCGCAGGTACATGCGCACCGGATCGTCGATGCCTTCGGCCTCTTCGTGGACGCTCTGGCGGCCTTCTTTGCGCATTTCGAGGATTCGTCGAGAGCTGACTTCCTTGCTGCGGCCATAGAGGTCGACGGCGGGCTTGGCCGGCTCGGCGGGCTCCGCCTTGCCTTTGCCCTTGCCGCGACCCTTGCTCTTGCCACCTCTCCGTCGACTGCTGGGTTTGGGCGTCGGTTCCGGACGAGCGCGCATGGGACGGTCGAGCGAGCTGAGGATCTCGCCCAGCGATTCCACTTCTTCCGGCGACTCTTCGCCGGTCAGTGTGAAACTGGCGACGGACGCGTGAGAGATCTGCCGCTCCTCGTGCATCTTGGCCTGATTGCGCCGCTCCGCCGCCTTCTTGGGCGTCGGCGCGGCCTTAGTCGACTTCTTGGTTGTTCGTTTCGGTTGCTCGGCGAGATTGATCGTGCGTCGACCGGCCGGCATGGAGAACTCATCGACTGGCGCAGTCAGAGCGCGGACACGGGCCTCTTCCTCTGACTTGGCGACGGCCCGCGGTTTGCGTTGTCCCGGGGCTTCGGCAGTGACGCGACGGTCGCCGAGTTGATCGCGGACCAATTGGCGCAGACCGCCGACGATGTGATTGGCGACTTCGGCGCCGCGCGCCTCATCGGCGAGCGCGGCGGCGGTTGAAGCGCCGTTTGTCGAGGCTGCCGACCCGGCGCCGTTTGACGACTTGCCGTTTCTTGACTTCGATCGGGCTGACGAGCGGCCGTTGCCAGACGACGCGCCATTCGCGCCGTTCTTCCTCTGAGACGGTGGCGAAGCATCAGCATCTGGCGGAGCCTTGGTAGCTGTGTTACGAGCGTTCACCATGGTCGTGGTCCCTTCTCTCAGCGTGGTCAGACGGCCTCAGACGAGGGTTGATGAAGTGAGCGGGCGGCGTCGCGCGCTTGCACGACGATGCTTGCGGCCTCGAGCAACTCGGGGTCGCACGATTCGGCGCTGTCAAGCTGGACGGCGGCGCGGGCGAGCTCGACTGCGCCGAGCGTTCGCTCTTGCTCGCCGATTTCGAGGTTCTTCAGGCGAAGACCTTCTTTGCTCCGTTTGCGGCGAATTCTGCCGATCGCGTCGAGCATCGCCTCGACGGCTTCCGAGTCACTGTAGGGCGGAAGCTGTTCCGCGTCACGCAGGAGCTGCGCCACTCTCTCCTCGCTGTCAGGAAGATCGCGCGCCCAATCGTCGTTGGCGGAGTTGATTCGCGCCTCGAGGATGGCACGATCTTCCGCGTCGTCGATCAGCTCGGTGTCGACTGTCGTCAGAGCATCGCGTGCTGACGCATGGGCGAGCGCAAGCTGCACGGCGAAAGTCTGTTGCCGATCAGCGCTTCGCACCGACCGCGCCGTCGTCGATGAGCCGCCTCGCCTGTTGCGAGTGTTCGACGCTGCAAGTCTGCCGGCCAACGCGGATGGATCGACTCGGGCCCAGGCGGCGATGCGTCGCAGATACTCCTCGCGCACGACCGCGTGGCCGATGGTTCTGACAACTGGCATGAGCTCGTCGAGGAAGGATGCGCGGCCGCGCGGCGTCTCGAGATCGTGCTGCGCGCGAGTGTGGTCGACCAGCCAGTCGAGGAACGTGGGCGCAGATTCGACGAGCTCGCGCCAGCGCTGCGGCTCGGATCGAATCAGGTCATCAGGATCGCGACCGTCAGGCAAGGGAATGATGCGGATGTCGTTCGAGAGTTGATTCTGCAGCGCGCCGACCTGTCGATAGTCGGTCGAGACCCGGGCCTCGACACCGATCGCTTCACGAGCCGTGTCGATGCCGCGTCTCGCGGCAGCCTGTCCGGCGAGATCCGGATCGAGCGCTAGTCGGATGTCTGTGGCCAACGGCTTGATCAGGCCGACTTGCGTTTCAGTCAGCGCTGTGCCCATCGAGGCGACCGTGTTGGCGCTGCCAAACTCGTGCGCGCTAATCACGTCGGTGTAGCCCTCGACGATGATCACTGAGCCAGCCTGGCGAATCGCTGAGCGCGCCAGGTCGAGCCCGTACAACAGGTCGCGCTTTCGGAAGAGGTCTGACTCTGGCGTGTTGATGTACTTGGCTGGCGCGTCGACCATGGTGCGTCCGCCGAACCCGACCGTCTCGCCGCGGGCATTGCGGATCGGGAAGATCAACCGCTCGCGAAAGCGGTCGCGCGGTCCGTGCTCGGTGGAGAGGACGAGGCCGGCAGCCTCGGCGTCGGCGAGATGGTGTCCACGAGCTGACAGGTGGCGCACGAGCGCGTCGGGTTCAGCGCCGGCGAGACCGAGATTGAAGCGTTGCGCGGACTCGGTTGAGATGCCCCGCTCCTGCAGATACTGCTGCGCGTCGCGTCCAATTGCTGGATCTTCAAGCTGAGCTCGCCAGAAGTGCAGCGCCGCCTCGTTGGCGCGAAGCAAACGCTGTCGACGTTCGTCCTCGCGCGCCTGGGCGTCGCTGCGAGGACGCAGCTGGACGCCCGCTCGATCGGCGAGTCGGCGCAGCGCCTCGCGGAAGTCGACGTTGTGTCGCTTCATCTCCCAGGAGAAGATGTCGCCGCCCTCAGAGCAAGCGCCGAAGCAGTGCCAGGTCTGGCGATCGGGGTTAACGATGAACGAGGGCGTCTTTTCGGCGTGGAACGGGCAGGGCGCCTTGTAAGAAGCGCCGCTCCGCTTGAGCTGGAGCTCGGAGGCGATCAAATCGACGATGTCGATTTTGGCCTTGACGTCTTCCGCTACCGACATGGGCGGCAGCCAGAGTCGTCATACAACGGGTGCATCGACGGCATACGCCAAATTTACGTTGATGCGGGAGATTTATCAATGATTGCACATTGGCGCGCTTCGCGCTGAGGCGTTGGAACGACGCCAACCGTCAGTTGGGCAGTTCGATCGTGACGCTGTTGTTGGACGGATCAGGATCGCCGACTGGGTCGTCGACGAGAATCGTGAGCACGATCACGCCCGCGTGGGCGTCGAAACTGGTCAGGATCTCAGTCTCGCCGGGTGCGAGCGGAGACGCGTTGCTGCGACGCGAGATCAGTTCCAGTTGTTCACCCGCTTCGTCGCTGACCAGGATTGAGAAGCTGGCGGCGGGCGCGTCACCGCGATTGAAGACGGTGACCAGGACATAACCATCGCTCGCCCATTGGGCGTCGAGCACGGTGAGGTCGGGCGCCGTTGTCGACTGACCGGGCGCGTCATCCCCTGCATCAGGCTGACCAGGTTGGGCATCCGCTCCACTCTGGTCAGCCTCCGGGCCGACCAGGGTGATGTCGAGCGTGTTGTTGCTGGTGTCGGTGTCGGCGAGCGATTCGAGCACGACAAGCGCGTCGATTGACTCGCCAGGCTGCAAGTCAAGGTCGAGCGGAATCGAACGCAGCGCCTCCGACTCGATGCCGAGCGTGACCGAGGCCGAGGCGAGCTCAATGCCAGTCGTCGCATCGGCGACCGTTAGCAGCAGGCTGATGCGCTCGATGTCGGACGTGCTCCGATTGGTGATCGAGACATTGAGTCGACTGGCGTCATCGGTCTGGCGGGCAGTAACGATCGCCAGATCGATCTCATCGCTGAGCGCCTGATCCTCGGTTGAGTCGTCGTCTTCGTCGTCTTCGGCGACGGCGACGACGTGGATCACGATTCGGTCGTCGTAGCGCTCTTCGTCAGGCGTGAAGACGACCAGCTGCAGCTCATAGGAACCAGAGCTCGTGATCCAGCGCTCGACATCCTCAACGCGTTCCTGATAGTCGCCGCTGCTCTGACCTTCGTCAGAGAAGATCAACACCGAGTTGCCGAGCGTGTTGTCGGGCGCGATCGGCGTGATGTAGAGCAGGACGCTGTCAATCGCGCCCACATTGGCGGCGTTGAGCTCGATGTCGAGCGTAAACTCATTGTCGAACGAGAACTGCTGACCATCCTCCGGGAACGCAAACCGCGCCGAGCCGTCAACGTCTTCGGAGGAGTCAGGTCCTTCCCCTTCCTCACTCCCCTGGGGCTGGTCCGACTGCGACTCTGCAGCAGCGGCCAGAGTCGGAGTGTCCTGCGACAGCAGGACGATAGTGATGGTCTTCGACTCGCTGCGTCCGGTAGTGTCAACGGCCGTGATGGTGACTTCGGTCTCCCCAATATTGCGCGCCAGCCAGTCGATCGCGGCGATGTACTGGCCATCTTCATTCTGCAGTGGCGCGATCGACGCTTTGAGGTCGCCGTCAACGAACATGTCGAAGCGTTCGATCGGCTGGCTGCCGGTGGCTGAGATCGCAAGGGGGATGATGCTCCCGCTGATGAACTGCTGCAGCGGCGAGATGCCGAGGATCTGAACGCGGAGCGCCGCTGCGACGCGGGCCTGGTCATCGGTCACTTCAACTCGAACTTGGCGCGTCGACTCGACGCCTTGATCGTCGAGCGCCACGATCTGAACGTCGGCGAACCCGAGACGCTGCGGGACCCAGACGAAGGTGCCGATCCATGCGCCGCGCTCAGTGGAGTACGCCGGCAGAACCGAGACCACCGACTCGTTGTCCACGACGAGCTCGAGCGTCGCGATCGGATTGCCCGACCAGATGGTGACGGTGATGCTCTTGGCTTCCTCGAGCAGGACAAGTTCGTCTTCGTCGAGCGTGAGAACCATCAGTGGCGCATCGGGATCGCCGGTGTTGAGCAGGTCGAGCCTAATGATCAGGAACGCGACGACAGCGATGATCGCTGCGATGACCAGCAGAATGGCAATTGAGCCGATGCGGCTGCCCATGCGACTCCAAGACTGCCGATGGCGTACGGGCAAGCGCACCCATCGCGCCGTGAACGTGTTCCGCCGTCACTCTAGAACGCAACTGGTTGGAGGCGACTATCGCTGACGCTTCGCCTCGGCGTTGGCGACCAGTTGCCGCGTCTGCTCGATCACGTCAGGAGTGACGGAGATCGACGTGATCCCCCAGTCAACCAGACGCTGGGCGAGGTCTGGATGTTCCGAAGGTCCCTGTCCGCAGACCGACACGGTGATGCCGCGCCGTCGCGCCGTGGAGATCACGAGTTCAATCGATTTGAGCACTGCCGGATTGCGTTCGTCGAAGGTGTCTGCAAAGCGCTCAGAGTCGCGGTCAATGCCGAGCGTCAACTGAGTCAGGTCATTGGAGCCGATCGAGACGCCGTCGATGCCGCAATCGATGAATTCGTCAAGCAAGAGGATGTTGGATGGTACCTCCACCATCATCCAGAGCTGAAAACCGCCGGCTGTGTCGGCCGCGCGGACGAAACCGAAGTCGTCGATCTGTTTCACGACCTGCGCCATCTCGTTCGGGGTGCGGACGAACGGAATCATCAGGTGCAGATTGGGGTGGTCTTGACGCACGTGCTCGAGCGCGCGCAGTTCGAGCTCGAAGAGGTCTGGCTCGCGGATGTATCGCGCCGCTCCGCGATAGCCGATCATCGGATTTTCTTCGTCCGGCTCGTAGATGTCGCCGCCGGTGAGGTTGGCGTACTCATTGGTTTTGAAGTCCGTCGCCCGATAAACAACCGGTCGAGGGTCGAATGCGGAAGCGATTTTGCGCATGCCCTCCGACAGACGACGGACGTATTCGTCCTGACGGCCGGTATTGATGAAGCTGCGCGGATGCTCTCCGAGCCGCGCGATGATGAACTCGGCGCGCAGCAATCCGACGCCATCGACATCGCGCTCCGCGACCCGATCGGCGATCTCGGGTTCGGCCAGATTGACGTAGAGCTTGGTCTCGGTGGCGATCGGCGCGTAGAGCTCTTCCTCGCGATCTTGCCACCAGTCGAGCAAGTCTTGCTCGATACCGTCGTATATCAATCCGTTTGCGCCGTCGACCGTGACCTGTCGACCTTCGGCGAGTTGGACGGCGCCCGCTGCGCCGACGACGCAGGGCACGCCGAGCTCGCGCGAGATGATCGCGGCATGGCAGGTGCGGCCGCCCCGTTCGGTGATGATCGCGGCCGCGCGTTTCATGGCAGGGACGAAGTCGGGCGTCGTCATCTCGGCCACGAGCACGTCGCCCTCTGCGATGTTTCCCGTCTGCCGCGCGTCGGACACGACGCGGATGCGCCCCGAGGCAATCCCCGGCGACGCAGGCGAACCGTCGAGGATGGGCGCTGACTGCGGCGTCGGCGCTGGATTGTCGCCGTTGCTGCTAGCCGACAGCCCGACTGTTGTGATTGGGCGAGTTTGAAGCAGGAAAAACTGTCCTTCCGCCCAACCCCACTCGATGTCTTGCGGCGAACC
This sequence comes from Dehalococcoidia bacterium, assembly GCA_965221705.1. GTDB lineage: Bacteria > Chloroflexota > Dehalococcoidia > Bin125 > Bin125 > Bin125. Next base: position 776,738 of record OZ244908.1, on the reverse strand, counting down.
GTAGTGAGACTCGATCCGCTGACCGATCTGGCTGAGTTCGATGACTTGGTCATCGCTGAGCTTGGGCTTCGCGCCATCCGTCTCGGAGAGCGCGAACCACCGGTTCGCCCCATGTTCTGGGTCGATGACGCCGATCGGAGCTCGCTCCAGCTTGCGGTCTTGGACAAAGATCTGTCGCTGGAGAATCGCGCCGGCGCGCTTGTCAACTTCGAAGTGATCGGGCGAGACAAGTCCCGCCACAACCGCTTCGCCGAGGCCGAAGGCCGCCTCGATGACGAGTCGATTGGCGTCGTTGCTGATCGGATCGACCGTGAACATCACGCCAGACGATTCGGATTGGATCATGCGTTGCACCGGCACCGCAAGGTCGACGTCAAGGTGGCCCCAGCCGGCCTGTTCGCGATAGAAGATCGCCCGCGCCTCGAACAGTGACGCCCAACAGCGTTGGACAGCTTCGACGACGTTGACTCCGCCCTCGATATTGAGGAAGGTCGCCTGTTGGCCGGCGAACGACGCCTCTGCAAGGTCCTCAGCCGTCGCAGAGCTGCGTACAGCGACCGGACCGTCACCGAGCGCGTCGTACGCGGCGGTGATCTCCTGCTGTAGGTTCGCCGGCATTTCAGCTTGCTCGATCGCACGCTGTACAGCGGCTGCGGTGTCGTTGAGCTGGTCGACATCGTTGACGTCGAGGCCGCTGAGCAGCCGTCGCAGCACGATGTCGAGTCCGCTGTGATTGATGAACTCGCGATAGGCGCGGGTCGTCACGACGAAGCCAGGCGGTACGGGAATCTGCGCTTGCGTCAGTTCGCCGAGGTTCGCTCCTTTGCCGCCCACGAGCGGCACATCGTCCCGCCCGACGTCAGCGAACCAGACGATGTGCGAGGAGTCTGATGTCATGTAGGCGGCTCGCAGTTGGTGGCTGGGAGAAATTCGGCTAGCTGAGGCAGGATATCACCGCCTCGGTGGGACTCGAGCCTCGGGCCGGTCGGGAGGTTACCTCCTACGACGCGCTACTCGACGGTGACGGTCTTGGCCAGATTGCGCGGCTGATCAATGTCCAGCCCCCGCGCCAGGGCGATGTGATACGCGAGCAGTTGAATCACAGGCGTCAACGAGAAGGGCGTCAATAGCGGAGGCGCCGACGGCACGCCGATGTAATGGTCGACTAGCCCGGCGAGCTCACTATCATTACTGTCGCCGATCGCGATCACGGGCGCTCGTCGGGCGCTGACCTGCTGTACGGCGGACATCATCTTGTCGAATAGCGGGCCGCGCGGCGAGAGAGCGATGACGGGAAAGTCCGCGTCGAGCAGCGCGATCGGACCGTGTTTCATCTCGCCAGCTGCGTAGCCCTCGGCGTGCACGTAGGAGATCTCTTTGCACTTGAGCGCCGCCTCCATGGCCAACGGGTACTCGATCCCGCGTCCCAGGACGAGGAAGTCGCCGGCCGACGCGTACTGCTGGGCGATCTCGGCGCACTGATCGGACTGCGCCAGGCCCTGCTCGAGCATCGATGGCGCCGTCAGCAGTTGCTCCAGATGCAGCGTCAGATCGTCTTCGCTGAGTCGTCCCTGCGCATGGCCGATGCGACAGGCGAGGAGATACAGCGCGGCCAGAGAACCGACAAATGTCTTGGTCGACGCCACGCCGACTTCGGGACCGCAACGCATGATGATTGAGGCGTCTGCTTGGCGTGTCGCCTCGGAGCCGTCGACATTGGTGATCACGACCTGCGGCGCGCCCCAGCGTTCGCGGACCTCGCGCATGGCGCCGAGTGTGTCGATCGTCTCTCCCGATTGGGTCACCGCGACAACCAAGGTCGATGGACCTAGCAGCGGCGCGCGGAAGCGAAACTCGGATGCGTTGTCAAAGTCGGCGGGAATCCCGGCGATCTGCTCGATCCACCAACGACCGATCATCGCGGCGTGCAGCGACGTGCCCATGCCGATGACCAGCACGCGGTCGATGGCGCGAAGCTTGTCGGCGCTGAGATTCAGGTCATCGGCGAGCGCCGAGGGCGGCGAGAGTCGAGCGCGACCGCGGATGGTGTCGGAAAGCGCACGGGGCTGCTCGTGTATCTCCTTGAGCATGAAGTGTCGGTAGGGACCGCGAGCGATCGCCACCGGGTCGAGGTCGACCTGTTTCGGCTTCGGTTGGAAGGCGACCCCGTCACTTCCCCGAACGATCAGGCTATGGGCTTCGATGCAAGCGATCTCGCCGTCCTCGAGGTGATAGACGTCTGTCGCGTGGGGAAGCAGCGCTGGCAAGTCGCTGGCGACAAACATCTCGCCGTCGCCGAATCCAATCACTATGCCGCCAGCCGAACCCTGACGAGCGGCATAGATGCGATTGGGCTCCTGCCTGTGAACAGCGGCGATCGCGTTCGCGCCGCGCAATCGACTGATTGCATGCCGCAGCGCATCTTCGAACGCCTGACCGGCCGCTAGCTCTCGCGAAATCAGCTCCGGGATCACTTCGGTATCGGTGTCAGATTGCCATCTCCCGTGGTCATCCGGGCGTGTCGCATCGAGTTCGGCGCGGAGCTCGCGATAGTTCTCGACAATCCCGTTCTGCACTACGATCACGTCACCGGCAGAAGATGCGTGCGGATGCGCGTTGCGGTCGGATGGTTGACCGTGCGTGGCCCATCGAGTGTGTCCGATGCCGGCGCCGCCTGCAGGCATTCGAGTAATCGACGCTTGCAGGTCGCGCAGCTTGCCCTCCCGTTTGAGTACGGCGAGCGCGCCGTCGCGATCAATCACCGCAATGCCCGAGGAGTCATATCCGCGGTACTCGAGCCGCTGCAGTCCCTCTAGGAGGATGGGACCGGCCGCCTGATGGCCGACGTAGCCGACGATGCCGCACATGGAGCGCTCTGCTTCTACCCCGCCGTGGGCGTCGTCCAGCTGCGTCCATTGGAGCGCTGATTCGGCCGCGGCTGCCAGCTGGCCGAATCGATCGGGTCAACGCCGTTCGGATCTGACTCTACAAGTGTCTCAAGCAGTTCGGACAGGGTGTAGACGAATGAGATCGGTCTGCCGAGCCGTTGCTCTAGCTCGGCTGGCGTCATGTCGTCGAGGAATTTGGCCCCGTAGTAATCGAGCGACGCGCGAGGCAGGAACACTCGATCAGGCAACTCGCGTTGCGCGAGCGCCGACGCAAAGTCGGCGCCGGGGATGAGTCCGCTGACATTGACTCTGGATCCAAAGAGCGTGTTCTTGACCGGGACGACGCTCAACTCGACGCTGGTCAGCTCTGTGACTTCTTCACAGAGCGAGGCGAGCGTTGGCGCGATCAAGGCGCCGCAAGCGACTACAGCCGAGGCGGACGGAACGCGAAGTCGATTCTCGCGGATCCGTCGACGCGCACTACGCCAGTCGTCAACCAATGTGCGCGTCATGCCGATCCCGTTTTCCCACTGTGGGAATCCGTCGTAGCGTCGAGCGGCGGGGATTTGCGTGTTGGCGGTGAGATAGAACTCGTCGCTGGGAAAGACGACCGACTCTCCACGCCGCTCACGCGCGACTCGCTGCCAGCGACGCAGTTGCGTCACGACGCGGCGCGCCTCAGCCTGAGTGTGCGCGCGCATGCCGGCGTCGTCGATGCGCGCTTCACCCTCAAGCGATGAGCCGACCGGCACCACGCCAATCGAACGCACGTTGTCGGATTGGAGCAGATCGCTCACGGTCTGGTCGAGCGCAGCGCCATCGTTGACGCCGGGACAGAGCACCACTTGGGTGTGCGCGTCAATGCGCATATCAGCAAGCCGCTGCAGCTGCTCGATGATGTCGGGCGCGTTGCGATTGCCCAACAGACGTCTGCGCAGCGTGAGGTCGGTCGCGTGGACGCTGACGTGCAGCGGACTGAGTCGCTGTTCCTCAAGCCGCTGCCAATCGTCGTCGCTGAGGTTGGTCAGGGTGACGAAGTTGCCGTGCAGAAACGAGAGGCGGTAGTCGTCGTCTTTGATGTAGAGCGGCTTGCGGAGCCCCTTCGGCAGTCCCTTGAGAAAGCAAAAGAAGCACTTGTTGTTGCAGATGCGCGTGCCGTCGAAGGCGTCGTCGTCAAACTCGATACCAAGCGGCTCGTCAATTGGCTTCTCGAACTCGACCAGCGCCCGCTCGCCGTCGTGGACGACCTCAAGCTCGACGAAGTCGTCGGTAGTGCGAAAGCGATAGTCGACTGGATCGCGAACCGCTCGTCCGTTGACGGCGAGTACCTGGTCGCCGGGACGGAGTCCGGCCTCGTCGGCGAGCGAGTCAGGCTCAACGGAGTTAATCGCCCCAGCGGGCACGTCAGTTCGACGAGGTCGGGCCATCTGGTGGCGGATTACGTGGTCGCTGAGAGCAGTTCGTCGATCTCTTCGATGCGTTCGACGACGGCATCGATGGAGAAGTCAGGCGTCGACGCGCCGGCGGTGACGCCGATGTCCTGGTGGTCCTTGAACCACTCAAACTCCAGCTCATCAGCGGTTTCGACGTGGTAGGTTTCGACACCGTTGGCGCGCGAGAGCTCGGCCAGGTGTCGCGTGTTGGCTGAGTTGTGTCCGCCGACGACGATCATGAGATCGACGTCGTGGGCGAGGTCACGGGTGGCGGCCTGCTGGGACGTGGTGGCGTTGCAGAGCACGTTGACGACGCGGATCTCGGTGATCTGGTCGATTCGGGCGCGCATCAAGTTGGAGACGAAGGCGGCGAATCGCTCGGGCGTGTGCGTGGTTTGTGAAATCACGCCAATCTTGGCGGGCAAGTACTCGGGCAAGTCCTCAAGCGATTCGTTCTTGATCACGATGCCGCGGCCGCGGCACCAGCCGAGCACTCCCTTGACCTCGGGGTGCGTCGGGTCGCCGAAGATGATCACGGTGAAACCGCGCTCAGCGAGGTTGCGGGCGGCGCGCTGTGAGCGTGAAACGAATTGACAGGTCGTGTCGATCACTTCGAGTCCGCGGGCCTCGATATCCCGCACGACTGTCTCGCCGACGCCGTGTGCGGTGATCGCAACCGTGTCCGTGCCGACGCCGACAGCGGAACGGTCTTCTTTGACGCGAATCCCGGTCTCTTCCAGCTGAGCTACGACCTGAGGATTGTGGACGACTTGACCAAGGGTGGTCACTCTGGTGCCATTGGCGGCGGCCTCTTGCATCATGTCGACGGCTCGCCGGACGCCAAAGCAGAATCCCATGTCACTCGCGCGGTGAATCTTCATGTCACAGCTCCAGGTCCGTTGCGGCGGGATTGGCGTGTGCTGATTGATCGGCCGGTTCGTCGACCAAGTGCGCGTACACCCCACGATAGGCGGGGGGCAGCTCTTCGGCAATCGCGCGCATGATAGTTAGATGAGCCTCATCGATATCGACGCGCGTCACGCGCTTGCCTCGAGGCTTGACGACGAACGGATGCGAGGCGGTCATGCGCACTTGGGTCCGGGCGATCAGCGCTCGCCATCCTGCGCGCATGCGTTCGGATCCGGTGATGCCGACGGCGACGACCGGCGCTCCGGTTCTCAACGCGAGCAGCGCCGTGCCTGGGTGCGCTTCCATCATCGCGCCGGTGTCGGAACGATGACCCTCTGGAAACATGCCCACGACGGCGCCCTCGTCGAGCAGTCGCTCCGCCTCGCGGATGGCGAGACGGTCACTCGCGCCGCGTCGGACGGGAAACGCTCCCGACAAGGCGAACAGATAGCCAATGATCGGCTCCTTCTGAAACAGCTCGATTTTGGCCATGTAGCGAGGCGATCGTGGGTAGATGGCCGAAGCCATCATGGCCGGGTCGGCCGAGGAAACGTGGTTGGAGGCGATAATCACGCCGCCGCTCGGAATACGGTCGAAGTGGACCCATTCGCACCGAACGATGCGCAGGAAGGCGAATCGAGCGAAGAAACCCGCGACCAGGAACCAGACGCGCGAGGCGTTGGGCATACCGCTCATGCCGATGTTGGCCAGCGCCTGGTACTCGCCAAACAGGAGGCGCGTGAGCTGCCTCGTTGTCCAGCGATAGGCGCGGCGACGCATTGGATTCGATCGCTTGTTCAGGCCAATGTCGGATGCTGTGGTTGCGCCAGCTCGGGAATACGATCGCGGATGATCGCTTCGGCCGCGTCAGTGGCCTCCTCGAGCGTGAGTTCTGACGTGTCGAGATGAACGGCGTCGGCGGCGGCGGAGAGCGGAGAGGCGCTGCGACCCCGGTCGCGAGCATCGCGCCGCTGCGTCGCCTTGAGCACTGAGTGCAGCGCGGTCGGCTCGTCGAGATCGCCGTTCTGCTCTGCCGCGCGTCGTCGAGCGCGGACTTCCTCACTTGCGTCGAGGTAGACCTTTACCGGCGCATTGGGCAAGACCACGGTGCCGATGTCTCGTCCGACGACGATCATGCATCCTCGCGACGCCTGCCGCTGTTGGATCTGAACCATCAGTTCGCGCACACCCGCGATCGCCGCGACGCTGGGGACACCCGACTCAACTTCGGGCGTGCGCAGATGCGGAGACGCGTGTTCGTCGTCGACGTAGACGTCAAGTTCGATTGCATCGTCGCTGGCGCTCGGACGTAACTCGAAGCTGGCATCGCGGACCAGCTCAACCACGCTTTCGTCTTCATCGAGATGGATGCCGCGTCGTTGCGCCTGCCAGGTCGCGGCGCGATACATGATGCCGGTATCGAACAGACGCCAACCGAGCCGTCGCGCGAGCTCGCGTCCGACGGCGGTCTTGCCCGAAGCGACCGGCCCATCGATCGCAACGACCTGCCCGCTGCAGTCGGATCCGTCGGACTCGTTCGTAGTCATCTGACTTGTCACAGCGTCATGTTAGTCGCGGGGAGGTTCCTACTCAGCATCTGACGAGTCATCGATCAGACCAGCCGCGCGTTTGAGCAGGCGGATCTCGCGGCGCGCGAGTGGACGCACCGAGCCCTCCGGCTGGTCGCGAAGCAGCAGCGGTCCGAATCGCACGCGACGAAGCGTCACGACGCGGTGTCCGACCGCTTCGCAGAGTCGGCGCACCTCGCGCTTGCGACCGGTGTGCAGCGTGAGCGTCAGCCAGGATGTCACGTAGCCCTGTTCGAGCTGTCGGCCTGGTCGTCGGGAACGCGATGGTTTGGCCTGCAAGAGGTCGCCGTCGTGTTCAACGCCGTCGTTGATTCGGTCGAGCGCGGCATCGGAGGGTCGACCAACGACCTCGGCGAGGTACACGCGCGAAATCTCATTCGCAGGGTGCAGCAGCGCCGTGATCATTGGGCCGTCGTTGGTCAAGAGCATGAGGCCTTCGCTGTCGAGATCGAGACGTCCAACAGGCACGCAGCGGGGCGCATCAGCAGGAAGCATGTCGACAATCGTCCGACGGCCGCGGTCGTCGCGCGCGGTCGAAAGCACGCCGCGAGGTTTGTTGACGGCGTAGTAACGCAGCGGTTCAGCGCTCGGCAACGGTCGTCCGTCGATCGTGATCGGTTGCCGTTGCGGATCGACTCGCAACGAGAGGTCCGTGGTCACCTGTCCGTCGACCGCGACTCGTCCGGCGCGCACGATCTCCTCTGCAGCGCGTCGCGACGCGATACCGCTGCGGGCCAAAGCGACCGAGATGCGAATTCGAGCGGAGTCAATCACGCCTCGTCCGCTTCCTCATTGCCGCTCGCGCGTGGGTCTGGGCCGCTGTACGACGTTGCCGGAGCATCGTGATCGGCCGCATCCTCCGCCGGTCGCCAGCGACGCACCAACAGGGTCAGGATGACCCCGATCAGTCCGATGCTGACGATCATCCAGGCATTGGAGTCGCCTTCCTGCACGGCTGCGGTAACCGGCACACGATCATCATCTGGGGTATCGATCGGTGCGGACACTGAGCGCAGCTCGTCCGCGAGCAGCGGAGTGACGTCGCTACCGCCGGGTGACGGCTCTGCCGTCACCACCCAGCGAGCGGGCTGCAACGCAATCGACAGTCCTCGAGCGGGCGTCGGGAGTAGATCGTCGCCGTAGCTCACCTCGTCAACGACGCGCCCTTCTACGTCGAGGATGATGACGAGATCACCGTCATTGTTGAGTCCGTTGCCAATCCGATCGACGACCAGGCTGGGCGACTTGGCGTCGAGCTGCTGACTGGCGATCAGGAATCTTGAACGAGGAGCGATCGCGCCCTCAAGCGGCGTGACTCCCGCGGCGTCGCCAATGCTCCAGCCGCTGAGATCGACCACTTGGTCGGAGGGATTGAAGAGCTCGACCCACTCGGCCTCACCGGCATGCGGCGCCGGCAAGATCTCGGATATCAGGACAGTCGAGATGGGGACAGACGCATCTCTTTCACTGGCCGTCTCTAACGATGCAAGGGAATCTGAATCAGAGGGCTCAACAGGTGCGTCGCTCTCGGTTGGCGGTCTCGTTACTCGACCTGGCGACGGCGGACCGAGCGCTGGCAGGGCGTCGGGAGACTGCAAGTGAATCGACTGATCGGCATCGGGCGGCGACACGATGCTGTACGTCTCGTCATCGCCCCAGCTGACCGCGCTAATCACGACGCCCTGCGGGTCAACCAGTTGGATACGGTCGCCGCTGTTGGCCAGGCCGTTGCCGATGCGACCGTCGTCAATCGACGCCTCAGCATCGGCTACGACGTCAGCCGAACCCGCGATCACAGTCGTTCCACCGGGCGGCAAGATGATGCCGTCCAGCGGGTCGCTGTCCTGATTGTCCGAGATCGTCCAACCACTCAAATCGAGCGGCGAATCTCCAACGTTGGCGAGCTCGAACCACTCGAACGACGCCTCGTTGCGCCCCTGTCCCGTCGAGGGATGGACCTCGCTGATCCAGACGTCGCCGCTTGCGCCAGACTCCTGGTTCGCGTAACCAGGCCGCTGGCGCGTCGACGATGCGGCAATGACCTCGGTCGTCAGAGCGACTGAACTCACGCGGTCGGTAGCCGCGACGATGCGCAGGTCGCGTTCGCTGATCCACTCCCACCAGGGTCTCTGTGGATGTACGCGCGCGTGTGAATGAAACTCGAGCGGTTCGCCGCGCGGCGGTGTCTGGAGGCGATGAAAGCTCTCGTCGTCGCCCCAGCTGGCCGTCGCCAGCCATCGGCTGTGCACGTCTCTGAGCACGAGGTGTCCGCCGGACTGAGACAATCCCCCACCTAGCTGATCGTCAGACTCGGTGATCACGAGTTCCTCACCTGGGTCAAGTCGCACTGACCGTAGCTTGATCAGTGATCGTCCAACAGTGAGTCGCCAGTTGATCGTGAGCAGCGTCTCAGTCGACACGTTGCGGATGGTGACTGACTCAACCTGGTCGGACTTCGGCGACACCATGGCACTGGTGATCTGGACCGCACTGTCGGGACGCTTGTGGGGTGCGAGCGGTGGAATCGCTCTCAGATTCTCTTCGACTCTCCAGGCTGACGGCGTGTCGCTCAGCCTGACGCGGCCGTTCGGCCGACGAACGATCGCCTGTCCTGCCGCTGGCCGCGAGACGTCGATGCGAGATGACGCGTCGCCCCAACTGATGCTGTCGACGCGGATGCCAAACGGGTTGACGAGCGAAACGCGGTCGCCTGCGTCGCGCAGGCCAGTGCCGATGTCGGCGCTGTCAAGAACGATCAGGATGGCCCCGGCGGGCACAGTGACTGACGAACCGCGGCCGACAATGAGCGAGACGCTGAGCGGCGGCAGGTCTATGTCGGGTAGCCGCCCAATGGCTTGCGAGTCTTCAATCGTCCAACCGCCCAGGTTGACGGCGACTCGCGCTGGGTTGTACAGCTCGACCCATTCGATTGTCTCGATCGGCGCGCCCTGATCGAGCGTATTGGCGTAGATCTCGCTGATCAGTAGTGATGGATGCTTCGGCGTTGAGCTCAGGCGCGGCGAACCCAGAGAGATGACTAGCGCGAACGCCAGGCCGATCGCATAAGTCCAGAACAGCCGCCTATGAGACGACAGTGACACGGCGTCGAACGGTCGTCTGCTCTTCCACGAGGATGGTCTGTTTGCGCTGCGGGGCGGGCGAGATGAACTGTCTGGCGACGTCGTACATGGCGGGCGCTGCATAGTGCGCAGCGAATTCGGCCACGACGGCGGCGGCGAGCACTCCGGCAGCGCCGCGCAGCACCGGAAGCAATGGCGCGAGGTCTTCGCGGATCGCGGGCAGTATCGATTGCGCGCCCGCCTCGCGGCCCGGTTCGACAATGGTCGGGGTCAGCACAGCCGGCTCGGGCTGATTCACAGTCGACATAGGTGAAGCATATATGTATTGGACTACACAGGTGTGCAATTCTTGCACACTTCTTGCACATCATCCACAGGCGACATTGCGGCGCTGCCGCCGTCAACTTCGCCGCATGTCACGCTCGACGGCTTCGGTGATCTCTGTGCCGCCAACGCCCTCTGACGTGTCTGCCAACAGATCATCCAACGCTTCGGCGCTCAGGGCAAGCGCCTGCAGTGAGCGCATGACAAAACTCGGCTCGCGGGTCGCTCCGGCCCGACGAATTGCGGCGAAGAGTGGCGTCTCAGACCGCAGGTCGTGTTCATGCTCGTCCCACAGTGTGTCGAAATCGGGACCGCGAATTGAGTACTGCGCCCAGGTCACAGTTGGTCCGTGGTCGAGTTCGGTCGTGACTCGTTGCAACGTCAGACCCGAGCGCACGGCGCGTTCGGCGATCAGCTGGTGGATCACCTGTCGCCAGGTACCGATCGGACCATCGGGCAGCGCGGGATGCAGGTTGAGGCAAGGCAGCCGCTCGCAGATCACATCACTCAGGACGAGCATGTAGCCGGCAAGCATGGCGGCATCGGGCGCATGAGGCATGACCTGCTCGAGGAGGTGCGCATCAAAGTCCCGTCTCCAGGGCGCGAGCTCTGCTCCTGGCGTTGAGACAGCGCCGCCGACGCGGCGCCGCCATTGCAGCGAACTCTTGGCGATCAGCGGGACGCCTGAGGCTTCAACGTCGTCGAGAAATGCGTCGGTGTTGGCCGACTGACCGCGCACTCGATTACAGACGACGCAGACGATTTCCGCGTCGAGTTGACCTTCGGCGATGGCGTCGCGAGCGGCGTTGAAGAGCAGCCGCGAACTCGTGCCCTTGGCGGAGGCGAACCACGCGATGCGCAGCGTCATGAGCTCACTGTTCGGCGACTGAGCGCAACGCGTCGATGCGAAGCTCGGCATCGGCGAGCAACCGTTGGGCCTGTTCACTCAGCTCGACGCCGCGCTCGTACGCTTCGACAGCCTGTTTGAGCGGCAAACCGCCGTCTTCGAGCTCGATCAGGACTGCTTCCAGCGCCTCGACGACCTCTTCGTATGAGCGCTCGGCAGGATCAGATTGTGTCATTGGCTTCGCCTCCGCGTTGCCTCGAAGATGTTGTGGTTCGCGCCGAAGTCTCGCCGTCGGCGAAGCGGATCGAAATCGATTGATGCTCCGACAGCGACGCTGCGGACGTGATCACGCCTCCCGCGGCGTCTGAGACGATCGCGTACCCGCGTTCGAGCGTCGCAAGCGGATTGAGCGCAGCGAGCCGCGCCGTTGCCGCCGTCTGCTCAGCTTGCAGCGCCGACATGCGGCGGGTCAGGGCCTGGTCAAGACGGCGCCACTGACCGTCGAGCTCTATGCGCAAGGTTGGCGGATGAGGCGCTAAACGTTCGAGACGCTCGCTGTTCTGCGTCAATCGGTGTTGTTGTTCGACAAAGCGCTGATCGAGCAGGCGGGAGACCGCCTGACGCCATCCGGCGATGCGAGCGGCCTCTTCAGCTCGGTCTGGGGCGACGATCTCCGCAGCAGCGGACGGCGTCGGAGCTCGACGGTCGGCGACGTGGTCGGCGATGCTGACGTCGGTCTCATGTCCGACAGCGGAGATCACGGGGATGTCACTGGCGAAGATGGCGCGCGCGACGTGTTCTTCGTTGTACGCCCAAAGGTCCTCAGGCGATCCGCCGCCGCGGGCCACGATGATCACGTCAGGCTCGTCGGCCGTGAGCAAGTTGAGCGCTGCAATCGCGTCGGCGATCGACTCGGCCGCGCCAGCGCCTTGCGTCAGACAAGGCGAGAGAACGAGTGAGGCAAGCGGCCATCTACGCGCCAGAACCTGCTGAATGTCATGCCAGACCGCTCCGCTAGGGGACGTGACGACGCCGATGCGACGCGGGTAGCTCGGCAACGGGCGTTTGCGTTCGGGATTGAACAGCCCTTCGTCATCAAGCGCGCGGAAGAGGCGCTCAAACTCGGCCTGCAGTACGCCGGCCCCGATCGGCCGCAGGTCGTCAACGATGATCTGTAGGTCGCCGCGGGCGAGGTACAGGTCGAGCTTGCCGTGAACCAGCACTTGGTCGCCCTGCTGGACTGGTATGCCTCGGTTCTCACGACGAAAGAACGCGCAGGATAGGGCTGCGTCGCTATCGGCGTCTGCGAGATCGAAGTAGTAGTGACCGGCTCCCGATCGGTTGAAGCTGCGCACTTCACCTTCGACCCAAATGTCGTTCAGCTGCGGATCTGCGTTGAGCTGGCCGCGAATGTAGCGCGCGACTTCGCCGACGGGGCGTGACTGCGGCGTCGAAGTGGGTTGGGCGTCGTCGACTGGCGGCGAGTCGTCCCAGTTCAGGCGCTGCTGTTGCGAACGGCGGGCGTGAAATCCCGCTGGCGGCCGTCGAGGCATCGGATGCTTCCGCCTCACTCGCGGGCGGCGATTGCTCGCGGCGACGCCTAGGCGCGCTCGAGATACTGTCCGCTGCGCGTGTCGACTTTGACAGAGTCGCCTGGACCAATGAACAGCGGCACGTTGATCGTGAGTCCGGTCTCCAACGTGGCCGGCTTGGTGGCGCCTGTGGCCGTGTCGCCCTTGACGCCGGGGTCGGACTCGGAGACTTCGAGCGTGACCGCAGCTGGCAACTCGACCGCGACCGCGCTCTCGCCCACGATCAGAATCTCCGCCTCGGCGTTTTCGGCCAGGTAGTCGACCGCCTCGCCGACGACATCGAGCGAGAGCGGTTCCTGCTCGAAGGTGTCAGTGTTCATGAAGTACAGCAGGTCGCCGTCGCGGTAGAGGTACTGCATCGTTCGATGCTCGGTGCGGATGCGACGGAACTTGGTTCCCGCCTGGAACGTGCGCTCGATCGTGTGGCCGCCGCGAATGTCGCGCAGCTTGAGCCGCGCCTGCGCCGACCCGCGGCCGACCTTGATGTGCTCCCAGTCCACGATCTGATACTCGCTGCCGTCGAGTTCGATTACGAAACCGCGTTTGAGGTCGCCGGTGGAGATCATCGTTTGCCTGTCAGGTGCGTTGGAACAAGTGACGAGTGGATCAGCGAATTGCTGAACAGGTTACGCGAGCATGCGCAACTTGGGCGTGTTGCTGAATGAATGGAATCCGTCTTCGTCGAGCAATCCCATGTCTTCGATTCGCACGCCGCCCCACTCGGGCAAGTAGATGCCCGGCTCAATGGTGATCACCATCCCGGACTCAAGCACGTCGGTTGAGCTCCCGCCGAGGTACGGCCGCTCGTGAATCTGGAGGCCGACGCCGTGACCAAGTCCGTGTCCGAACTGATCGCCATAGCCCGCGTCGCCAATCACCTGTCGCGCCAGCTGGTCGGCGTCACGGCCGCTCATGCCGGGCTCGACCATCTGCGCCGCAGTTTCATGCGCGGCCAACACAATGTCATAGATGCGGGGGAACAGCTCGTCGTAGTCTCCGAGGACGATGGTGCGCGTCATGTCAGCGCAGTAGCCCTCGCAGCGGGCGCCCATGTCAATCACGATCGGTTGGCCGGAGTCGACCGCCTCGTCACGCGGACGCGCGTGCGGGCGGGCGCCCCAAGGTCCGGCAGCGACGATCGAGTCAAACGCCATCGCCTCAGCGCCGTGTGTTCGCGCGTACTGCTCGATCCGCCAAGAGACTTCGCGTTCGGTCCAACTGGGTTGCATCGACGATTCGACGTGGGCGAAGGCGTCGTCGGTGAGTTGCGCCGCGCGGCGAAGGATGTCGAGCTCAGCGTCGTCCTTGATCGCGCGCACGCGCTCGATGATCATGTCGCTCTGCACCAGCGCCGGCCGTTGACTGGCGGGCAGTTTGGCGTTGGCGTCGCGCAGTTGCTTGTGAGCGACGACTGAGACGTCATGCGACTCGAATCCGAGTCGCCCGCGACCGAGCGGCTTGGCTAATTCGCCCCACCACTGGTTGAGCCCGCCGGCCATGTTGACGATTTCGTAAGCGGGCGACTCTTGCGCCGCCTGATCGAGGTATCGGGAATCAGTAGCCAGCTTGGGCGACCGAGCGTCGTCGGTTGGAATCAGCAGCCACCCGTTGGACCCGCTGAAACCAGACGCATATCGCCGATTGTGGGGATCGGTCACGAGTAAGGCGTCCAGGCCGGCCTCGTCGAGCCGGGCGCGGATGCGGTCAAGCCGTGCCTCAGGCATGGTCACTCCTGTGCCTGAGACTGTTCTTCAGGGACGGTTTGCGTCCCGCCGTGACGCTCCTGGAGCATCGGCACCAGGGCGTCGAGGGCGGCGAGATATCCGCGCCATCCGAGCCCGGCCACGACGCCGTCCATGATCGGCGCGGTGACCAGATTGTGGCGGAAGCTCTCCCTCGCATGCACGTTGGAGAGATGCACTTCCATCTTGCCGCCGGGGAACGCCTCCAAGGCGTCGCGCAGCGAGTAGCCGTAGTGCGAGAGAGCGCCTGGATTGATGATCAGTCCTTCGGCCGAGCGTTCTTGCTGGATGAAGTCGATGATCGCGCCCTCATGATTGGACTGGTAGGGGCGAATCGTGACGCCCCACTCCTTAGCGCGTTTGCCGACCAGATCCTCAATGTCGGCCAGCGTCTGCGTTCCGTAGATCTCTGGCTGACGCTGGCCCAGGATGTTGAGATTGGGACCTGAAATCAGCAGGACTTTCATGACTCGTCGTCCAGGTCGATGTGTCGTCGCTCACGTAAGAGGTCAGCGATCCCGTCGAGCGCTTGTTCGACAGTCTCGCGACGGGCGGCGTCGCTGACGTGGGTGTACAGCTGCGTGGTCGAAACGGAATCGTGACCCAATAGCTCCTGCACCACGCGCAAGTCGGCGCCTCCATCGAGCATATGAGTGGCGAATGAGTGTCGCAACAGATGCGGATGCACGTCGATCGCCAGGCCAGCGCGTTGCGCATAGCGTCGAACGCTGAGCTGCACCGCGCGCGCGGTGAGCGGGCCGCCAAAGCGGTTCAGCCATAACCACTCTTGCGAGCGCTCACTGCGCAGTGACGGTCTACCGTCCTGCAAGTAGCGACGCAGCCAGTGTCGACCGCTGCGCCCGATCAGCGCCACCCGTTGCTTGTCGCCCTTACCGCGAACGACGAACGACTGATGGTCGACGTCGTAGTCGCTGATCTGCAGCCCGACGAGTTCCGACACGCGCATTCCAGCGCCGTACAGCGCTTCCAGCATGGCCCGATCGCGCAGGCCGCCGGGCAACGAGACGTCCGGCGCCGCCAAGAGCGCTTCGACCTGTTCGAGGCTCATCACCTTGGGCAAACGAGATGTCGTTTGCGGCGTCGCAGCCAAGGCCAACGGATCGCGTTTGAGCTGTCCGACTTGAGTGAGATGTCGAGTCAGCGTCCGCACCGTCGATGCGCGACGGCGAACCGAGGCTTCGGCGACGCCGTCGTTCTGCAACTCGGCCAGATACGAGCGGTAGTCGGCTCGGCTGAGACGTTCAAGACTCAGTCCCGCATCCTCCAACCAAGCGAGGAAGTGTCCCAGATCGGAGCGGTAGTTTCGAATCGTGAATCGCGATAGTCCTCGGCCCTGCTCAAGGAGCTCGAGATAACGATCGAGCGTCTGCTGGTGTTCCACACTGAGCTCGGCTGCCGGCACGTCCTCACTCTAGGCCAACGCGCCAGGACCGGGAGGACGTGACGCCGATCGCTCAAGATCGCTCGCGCAATCGCCTCAGGTCGAGCGACGACCGGCTCGGCGCGGACCTCGGCGTCCTCGACGAGGCGTCTTGGGTTCCTTGAGTAGGGCCAAGGCGCGATCGAGCCCGATCGTCTCCAGATCGTCGTCATCCTTGAGGTTGCGTCGCTCCTCGCCGCACTGCACATACGGCCCCCACCGACCGGGACGCACGGTCACCTCTTCACCCAAGTCCGGATGCGTGCCGAGCGACTTAGGCCAGCGCAGCCAGTCGATCGCATGCTCGATGTTGACGTCCGAGAGCTCCATCCCCTTCGGCACCGACGCACGCCTCGGTTTTGTTTGCCCGCGTTTGGGTCGGCTGGCACCTTCCCCGACTTGCACAAACGGGCCGAATCGCCCGTTGAGCAGCCAGACGTCGTCGTCGTACTCGGGATGATGCCCCAACTTGCGCGGAAGCTGCAGAGTGGTCTCGAGCAGTTCACTCGCCTGTGACAGCGTCAGATCCGCCGGCGCCAGGTCAGGCGGCAACGGCGCGGTGCGCATGTTGTCGCCGACGCCTCGCCGCAGGAACGATGACCCGCCGCGAATGCGCACCTGCACATCGTCGGGACCGAGCGACTCGTCGCTCTCGAGGTCGAGCCGCAGGCCGTCCTCGTCGAGCCGCAGCGCCCAGAATGGAATCGAGTCGATCTTCTCAGCGACCCGACCCTTGAGCCCGCTCTGCTCAGCGTCGTCGCCGAAATAGAAGGCCTGCAACTGCGCCTCGCCGCGCGCCTCGCCGCGGGCGATCTGGTCGAGGTTGTTCTCCATGTCTGCGGTGAACTCGGCATTGACCAGATCGGCGAAATGCTGCGTCAGTAAGTCGGTGACACCGAACCCCAGAAACGTCGGGATCAGTGTGCGCCCGCTGCGCATGGCGTAGTTGCGATCGGTCAGCGTTTTGATGATCGCGGCGTAGGTGCTGGGACGGCCGAGGCCGTCGTCCTCCAGCTTCTTGACCAACGACGCCTCGGTGTAGCGAGGCGGAGGCTGCGACTCACTGCGCCGCGGCTCAAACTGCACAAGTCGGGCAGCCGCGCCTTGGGCGACATCTGGCAGTAGCTGTTGGCCCTCGCCTCGAGGCGGCAGCACCTCATACCAACCAAGAAAGAGCACGACTTGGCCGGTAGCGATCATCACCGCCGGATCGTCGCTTGGTCGGTCGGACAACGACGCCGTGAGCTCGATCCGCGTGCGTTCGACCCGCGCATCGGCCATCTGGCAGGCGACAGCGCGACGCCAGATTAGGTCGTAGAGGGCGAAGTCGTCACCGTCGAGCAGGCCGCGCACCGATTCCGGCGTGCGCGCAATGTCGGTCGGCCGGATCGCTTCGTGCGCCTCCTGGGCGTTGCGTGATCGAGTCTTGTACGTGCGGAACTGGTGGTAATCCTCGCCGTAGGTTGACTTGATGTAGTCGGAGGCCTGGGCCAGCGCCTGGTCGGAGAGTGTGACCGAGTCGGTCCGCATGTATGTGATCAGGCCGACTCGTTCGGCGCCCAGATCGACGCCCTGATAGAGACGTTGCGCGGCCGCCATCGCTCGGCCGGCCCCCATGCCGAGTCGATTCGACGCGGCCTGCTGCATCGTCGAGGTCGTGAACGGCGGCGCGGGACGCATCCGCGCCTGCGTCTTGGAGATCGCCGAGACGGACCAGTCGGCGCGCTCGAGCGCCGGTTGGATGTCCATCAGGCTGGCTTCGGTTTCCCAGCGCTTGTTGGTCGCCGCCAACTGCCCGGTGGCAGGGTCGAAGTCTGACGTCTGGTTTGCCAGCTCGACGCCGCCAAGCGATAAGAGACGCCCATTGAGGGTCTCGCCGCCGATCGCGAAGTCAGCGTTGGCGCCCCAATACTCGGCGCTGACGAACGCCATCCGTTCGCGTTCGCGTTCGACGAGGAAGCGCAGGGCCACGCTCTGCACGCGCCCCGCCGACGTGCCCTGACCCAGTTTGCGCCAGAGCACCGGACTTAGCGAATAGCCGTACAGCCGATCGAGAATGCGGCGTGACTCCTGCGCCTCGACAAGATGTTGGTCGATGCCGCGAGGCGACTGCAGCGCCTCTTCAATCGCAGTCGGCGTGATCTCGTGAAAGACGATCCGCTCGTACGGGACCTTGGGTTTGAGCACTTCGACGAGATGCCAACCGATCGACTCGCCCTCGCGATCCTCATCCGTGGCCAGCAGGACGCGGTCGGCGCGCTTGAGTTCTTTGCGCAGCCGGGTGACGTGTTTCTTCGACTCGCTCGGCACGATGTAGTGAGGCTTGAAGCCGTGGTCGACATCGACAGCAAGATCGGCCCAAGGCTGTCCTTTGATCTTCGCAGGTCGCTCAGCCGCGCGGCGAGGCAGATCGCGGACGTGTCCGAAACAGGCCGTGACGACATAATCATCATCGAGAAAGCGCGAAATGGTGTCCGCCTTGGCGCCGGACTCGACAATCACCAGTGTCTTGCCGGCGTCCGTTCTGGCGCTATCGTCTGGCATAGGTCATCGGTCCTACCTGCTGAATCAGGCCCTTGAGTTCGAGTGTCGCCATCGCTGCAGCCGTCTCGTGCACCGGCTGCTGGATTAGGCGTGAGACTTCGTCCACATGGATCGGCGTCTGCCCAATCTGCTCGAGCAATACTGCTTCAACCGGATCTTCGGGCAGCTGCTCGGCCAGTTCCGCCTGACGCTCGATCGGCCCCAGATTGAGTTCGTCGAGGATGTCCTGGGCGCTGCTGACGAGCTGACCGTGGCTCTGTTTGATGACGTTGTTCGCTCCCGCTGATTGCTCGGAGGTGATCGGCCCCGGCACCGCGTAGACATCGCGGCCTTGATCCAATGCCGAGTTGACCGTGTGCCAGGTGCCCGACTTCTCTCCGGCCTCGGTCACCAACGTGCCGAGTGTGAGTCCAGCGATGATCCGGTTGCGGCGCGGAAAGAACCGAGCGTCGGGTCGCGTGCCCAGTGGATACTCGCTGAGCATCGCGCCGCCGCTCTCAAGGATGCGCGCCGCGAGCGGCTTGTGTTCAGGCGGGTACACCCGGTCGAGCCCTGACGCGACCACTGCAATTGTTCGACCGCCCTGCTCCAGCGTTGTTTCGTGCGCGATGCCGTCGACGCCGCGTGCGAGGCCGGAGACGATCGTCAGACCAGCCGCCGCCAGGTCGCCGGCGAGCATCCGCGTGACCTGTTGACCGTACGGAGTGGGGCGTCGCGTGCCGACGATCGCCAGAGACCACTCATCCCGATCGAGTAGCTGGCCCTTGACAAACAGGAGCGGCGGCGGATCGGGAATCTCGCGCAACCGGCGCGGGTACTGCTCATGTTCAGGCGTAAACGCCGTCACGCCCGCCTCGTTCATGCGCTCGTAGGCCTCGACCGGATCGAGCGTCGCGCGAGTCGACTCAAGCTCCTCAATCGTTCGCTGGTCGAGTCCGGCTTCGCCCAGCATCGAACGGTCAGCGCGCCAGGCGTGCGCGAGACCGTCAAAGCGACGCTCGAGCGCGGTCATGCGCGCTGGCCCGATCCCGGTCACGTGCGCGAACGCGACACGGTACGGAAGATCACCGGCTGACGGATCGGAAGTTGTTGACACGGGCGCTTACGTTAGTCCGAGGCGGGCTTGTGGTCAGCAGCGGCGGGTTCGCTGGTTACCGCGCGCATTTGTACCACACGTCGGCCGTTCATGCGCTCTACGACCACTGACAGTGTTCCCAAGCTCACTTCATCGCCGACTTCCGGTATCCGACCGAGTCGATCAAAGACCAGTCCGGCGACAGTGTCGTAGTCGGCGGCTTCAATGTGGCCCCCGATTTGCTTGAGCGCCGCCAGCGGAGCGCGACCGTCGAGGATCAACGCGCCGTCGACCAACTGCGCGCCTTCGTCGTCGGCGCCCGCGGGGTCGTATTCGTCGGCGATCTCGCCGACAATCTCCTCCAGGATGTCCTCCAGCGTGATCAGTCCGGCGGTACCGCCGTACTCATCCAGCACGATCGCCATGTGCACTCGTGAACCGCGCAGTTCGTGCAACAGGTCGTCGATCAGCTTGGATTCGGGCACCAGAATCGGCGCGCGACCGATGTGTGAGATGGGCCGCTGATCCTCCTTGAGCATCTCGGCCATCAAATCCTTGGCGTACAGGATGCCGGTGATGTTGTCGATCGAGTCCTGGAAGATCGGCACGCGGGAGAATCCGCGCGCGAGCATGAAGTTGGCCGCATCGGTGAGTTCGGTGTCTGCGGACAGCCCGGCGACATCTGGCCGCGGCGTCATCGCCTCGCGCACGATCCGATCGCCGATCGTCATGATGCCGCGGATCATCTCGCGCTCGTCTTCGGCGATTGTCTCGTGTTCGTGTTCAATCAGCACTTCGATGTCGGTCGGCTCTGGCGCGACTTCAGTGTGTCGTCGTCCGAGACCGGTGACTAGGCGCGCCGGCGCTTCAAGCAGCGCGGCGGGCCAGAGAAAGACGGCGTCGAGCAGATCAATCGCGGGAACGAAGTTGAGCGCGAACCCCTCCGGCCAGGTCGCGGCGAGACGACGCGGCACCGAGTGAATCAACGCCGCGACGACCGCAGCAGCGAGGCCGGTGATGACCATGCTCTCCCATTGAAAGCCGGTTTCGCGGATCACGATGTAGAAGGTCGCCGTGAAGCCGCTCGCGACTGCGACGGTGCGTCCGACCGCGAACGAACCGAGCGCCCGCTCCCGGTCGGTGGTGATCTCGGTCAGTCGATGCGCGCGCCGGTTCTCCGGCTGCCGACTTGCCAGCAGCCGCGCCCGGGAGCGAGAGAGGGAAATCACGCCCGCCTCGGCGATCGCCTCAAGCGTCAGCAACGTGACCGCGAGCAAGAGAATGACCAGAGCGATGATCGAACTGTCGCTCATGCGTCGCGCCCCTCTTCACGTTGCGCGCGACGCGATGGCGTCAATCGCGCCGGATGCCCGACTGCGTTGGTGTCGGCCGGCACATCCTTGTTGACGACTGCGCCGGCGCCCGTTCGCGCGCGATCGCCGATCGTGACGGGCGCGATCAACATGGTGTCGCAGCCGATGAAGGCATCTTCGCCGATCGTCGTGTCGTGTTTCCGCTCGCCGTCGAAGTTGCACGTCACGGCGCCTGCGCCGATGTTGGCTCGCGCGCCGATGACGGCGTCGCCGATGTAGCTGAAGTGACCGATCTGCGCCCGCTCGCCGATGCGCGCTCGCTTAAGTTCTGCGTGGGCGCCAATGTGCGCCCCGCGCCCGATTTCGCAGCCGGGACGAATCGTGGAGTATGGCCCGACGTCGACATCGTCGGCCAGGATCGAGCCGCGAATCGTGCTGGACTCAACTTGGCAGCCTCGACCCAATCGTGCATCTTCGATGATCGCGTTAGGTCCGATACATGACTCCGAGCCAACGGCGCTGTGTCCGCGTATGTGCGTCCCCGGCTCGAGCATCGCGCCAGGAGCGACGCTTGCGCCCGCGTCAATCCAGACTGCATTGCGGTCGCGAATCTGGACTCCGCATTCGAGCAGATGATCCACGATCCGGCGCCGCATCGTCTCCTCGGCGTCGGCGACATCCGATGGAGTCTCGACATTCAGTCGTCCGTCTGGCAGGGTCACGTCCACTGCGCGCGCGCTCTGACGATGAGCAGCCAGCGGGATGACGTTGGTCGCGTAGGCCTCCGAACCGGAACCCGCGTCGCTGACGACCTGTCGCAGGCTCGACCAGAGAAACTCGGCGCGGAACCAGTAGATTCCGACGTTCACTTCGCGCAGCGCTCGCTCGGAGCTCGTGGCGTCGCGCCACTCAACGATCTTCCGCAGCCCGCCTGCTTCATCACGGATGATTCGTCCCATCTGCGCAGGATCTGAAACGTTCGCTGTCGCAACTGCTGCGTCGACGTCCCGCTGACAGAGCAGCGGCCGCAGCTGATCGGTCGTTAGCAAAGGCAGATCGCCATTGACGAGCACGACGTGCGTGGTCGAAACCAGTGACTCAGCTGCCAGCGCAGCGTCGGCGGTGCCGCGTGGCTCAGTCTGGACAGCAAATGTCAGCTCAATGCCAGCTGCGTCCGACCGCAGCGCATGTTCGATCTGCTCGCCGCGATCGCCAGGTGGCACGACAACCACGGCGCGCCGGACGCCTGCGTCAGAGAGTGCGTGCAAGACATGCGATGCCATCGGTCGGCCGCAGATGGCGACGAGCGGCTTTGGAACGGCCGCGCCCAGCCGTTGCCCGCGTCCAGCGGCGAGCACGATGGCGGTGACGTCCGGCGATGGTTCAGATTCTGGTGGGTCGTCGTCGGAACTCAAGCGGGGCTCCGGTTCAAGCAGCCGATATGACAACGCTAGGTAGCAGTTTCACTGACTGTCAACTGTGTCAACTGCGAAGTGCGGCGCCGCCCGCTGCCGCGCTGCGCAGGCGGCCGAGCTGCACTTGCTGCGTATACTCGGAACCTGCACGCCAGCGCTGGGCGCAGCGCGGTGACAGTGTACGCATGTCAACATCGAGGCGGTCCCCGAGCCATGGACGCACAGACGATTCGACAGACCTTTACCGACTTTTTCGTCGAGCGCGATCACCTCGCCGTCGCGTCGGCGCCGTTGACGGCGCCTGGCGATCCGACCCTGTTGTTCACCAGCGCTGGCATGGTGCCGTTCAAGCCCTACTTCCTCGGTGAGGCGCAGCCGCCGCATCATCGTCTGACCTCGATTCAGAAGTGCTTCCGTACAACCGACATCGACGAAGTCGGCGATGCCTCTCATCTGACAATGTTCGAGATGCTGGGCAACTTCTCATTGGGCGATTACTTCAAGGCTGAGGCTCAGGCCTGGGCATGGGAGTTGGTCACCGATGTGATTGGGATTGCGCCGGAGCGGCTCGTCGCGACCGTCTTCACTGATGACGACTTCGCCTACGAGCAGTGGAAGAAGATCGGGCTGCCCGACTCGAAGATCTATCGCTACGGCGAGGATCAGGGCAACTTCTGGGCCGCGGGACCGACCGGTCCATGCGGGCCGTGCTCGGAGTTGCATTACGACATGCGGCCTGGCTATCGCGAGGGCACGGGTCCGGCCGAGGCGGAAGAGAAGTGGCTCGAGATCTGGAATCTCGTCTTCATGCAGTGGACCCGATTCGACGACGGGTCGCGCGCCGATCTGCCGGCGCAGAGCATCGACACCGGCGCCGGACTCGAGCGTTGGGCGATGATGCTTCAGGACGAGGACAATCTCTACGACACCGACCTGTTCGCTCCCTTGCTCGCGTACATCGGCGACCGCTGCGCTCTCGAGTATCAGTCAGCCGAGGAAGCGCAACGACGCGCGATGCGTGTCGTCGCTGAGCACGGTCGTGCGATGACCTTTTTGATCGCCGACGGCGCGTTGCCCGGCAACGAGGGCCGCGGCTACGTGCTGCGTCGGTTGATTCGACGCGCGCTCTACATGGCCGACTCGCTCGGCATCGAAGATGACCTGCTCTCTGACCTGGCGGTCGAAGTGCGAGGCGGCATGAGCGCCTGGTATCCAGAGCTGGACGAGCACGCCGCGCTGGTGACCAACGTGCTCGACCAGGAAGAGCGACGCTTCCGCCGCACGCTCTCGACCGGTCGCGCGCTGTTGGAGACGCGAATCGCCGAACTGGACACCGGAGCGATCTCCGGCCGCGACGCATTCGAGCTCTACGACACATACGGCCTGCCCTTTGAGGTCACGGCCGAGGTGGCGCGAGAGCATCAGGCAATCGCCGACGAAGCAGCCTTGAGAGCCGAGTTTGATGCGGCGCTCGAGGAGCAACGCGCCCGCTCTCGTCAACAGGCGGCCTTTGCGTACGACGACGAAGCCGCTCGCTACGCCGAGTTGGAGACGGCTACTGAGTTCACTGGCTATGAGTCGATCGAGGCGAACGCCACTGTCGTCGCAATCGTCGCTGACGGCGAGCTGGCCGCTCGCGCCACGGTTGGCGATGAAGTCAGCGTGGTGCTCGATCGCACGCCCTTCTATCCGGAAGGCGGCGGCCAGATCGGCGACGCCGGCTGGCTGCGCGGAGACGACCTGCAAGTCGAGGTTGACGACACACGCGCCTACGGCGACGTGATCGCTCATGTCGGACGCGTGACGTCTGGCGGCATCGCCGTCGGAGACAGCGTCACGGCGACGGTCAGTCGAGATCGTCGCGCGAATGCGGCCCGTAATCACACGGCGACGCATCTGCTGCACGCAGCGCTGCGAAGAGTCCTGGGCGATCACGTGCGCCAGGCCGGCTCGCTGGTTGCGCCGGACCACTTGCGATTCGACTACACCCAACCCGAAGCGCCCGCCGCTGACGACTTGCGCGCCGTGCAACGACTGGTCCAGGAACGCATCCGCGACAACCTGCCGGTTTCGACGACCGAGATGCCCTACGACGATGCGCTCAAAACCGGCGCCATTGCCATCTTTGGCGAGCGCTACGAAACCGATGTACGGGTCGTCGAGATCTGCGATCCAGCGCCGCACGTCCATGACTGTTTCTCGAAAGAGCTGTGCGGCGGCACGCACACGCCATCGACCGGGGTCGTTGGCGGGTTTCAGATCATCTCCGAAGGCAGCGTCGGAGCGGGGGTGCGTCGGATTGAGGCGCTGACTGGCGCAGCAGCGTCGGCCTGGATCGACGAACGCCTCGATGCGCTGAGCGACATCGCCGCCGCTGTTCGCGCGACGCCAGACACGGCCGCCGACCGAATCGCGCAGCTTCAAGCCGAAGCTAGCGAGCTGCGGCGTCGGTTGCAGGCAGTCGAGGCGAAGACGGGAGCGAACGTTGCAGAAGAGATCGCCGCCGGCGCCGCCGACATCGGCGGCATTGCCGTGGCAGTCGGTCGGGTTCAGGTTGAATCGGCCGATGCACTGCGGCGCAGCGGGGACGAAGTCAGGCGTCTGTTGCAGGAGAACGGGCGCGACGCAGTGATCGTGCTCGGCGCGATCTCAAACGACCGGCCGCTGTTCATCGCGATGGCGACAGACGGCGCGGTTGGTCGCGGCCTCAGCGCTGGAGATTTGATCGGCGGGGTGGCGCGGCTCGCGGGCGGAGGCGGTGGTGGAAGCGCTCAGATGGCGCAGGCCGGAGGCCGCGACGCGAGCAAGCTCGATGCTGCGCTCGACAGCGTCGCGGACGCGGTGCGGGAGCAGCTGGCCTAGGCGGGAGCTGGCAGTGTCCCAGACGCGCGGATCCGTGATTGGTATCGACCCCGGCGAACGTTGGATCGGCATCGCGCGCGCGGCGCAGGGCTCGTCCTTGGCGTTGCCTGTCGGTGTCATCGATCGGAGCATTGGCGACCCAGCCGTCGCCGTCAGACTCAGCGAGCTGATGGGCGGCGAACTGATCGCCAAGCTCGTTGTTGGCGTCCCGCTGCGTCCCGATGGCCTCGAAGACGAGCAGGCCGCCCGCTTCAGGCGTCTGGGCGAGTCTTTGGCGGACGCGATTGGGGCTGAGTGCGTCGCCCAGGATGAGCGCCACTCCAGCGCATCTGTGACGCCGCCGATGCCGCAGCTGGCAGCGACGCGCGCGCGCGGCAAGTCGCGCGAACCCGGCCGCAGGAGCGTGCAGCGTCAGCGACGCGAACGCGAGCGATCCCATGCCGATGCCGCAGCGCGGATTCTGCAGCGATGGCTCGACGCCCGTGACGGCTCTCTCGCTCGCGATCGCGCCGACGCAGAGACATAATGACAGAACGGGAACGGCGCGCCGTCGCGGCGGTGACGATGCTGCTGTTGCTGGTCGGGTCGATTGTCGGCGCGACCGTGGCGATCTCGCAGAGTCCACAGCGGCTTGCCGAAGCCAATCTCGGATCGCGAGTCGATCCTGATTCAACGTCGATGTCTGTCGGACACACCGAAGTCGTGGTTACAGGCGGCGACAGCGCCGCAGTGATCGCCCGACGACTGCTCGAACGCGGCGTGATCGACTCCCAGGCGCGTTTCGAGTTACTGGCTTCGCTGCTCGGCTGGGAGATTCGTCTCGAGCCCGGTTCTTACTCATTTGAGTCCGGTCTGACAACCTACGAAATCCTGCGACGCATACACTTTGGAGAGACCTCGCCATTGCGAGTGGTGCTTCCAGAAGGGTTGCGAGTGGAGCAGGTGATCGAACGACTCGTAGCGGCGAACGTGAGTGACGCAACGTCGTTGAGGAACGCTTTGTCGACGGCGCCCGAGTGGATCGACGCTGATTCTCTCGCCGCCAACCGTCCAGCTGGAACAACGCTCGAGGGTTATCTCTTCCCCAGCGCCTACTCGTTCCCGCTCGGCGCCTCGGCCGAGGAGGCGCTGGCCCTCATGCTGCGTCGCTTCGACGACTCGTTCACGCAAGACCTGCGCGCGCAACTCGCGACAGCGGAACGATCGCTACACGAGATTCTGACGATCGCCTCGATCATCGAGCGTGAAGCGGCCGTCGATGCCGAGCGCCCGCTGGTCTCGGCAGTGATCTGGAATCGTCTGGACGCGGGCATGAGGCTGCAGATGGATTCCACGGTGTACTACGCTGTCGGCCGCTCGGATCGTTGGTGGAGCGGCGAGTTGACGTCGGCCGATCTGGCGCTTGAGTCGCCATACAACACGTACATCGCAGACGGCCTGCCCCCGACGCCGATCGCCTCGCCCGGTCTAGCTTCAATTGAGGCGGCGTTGAACCCAGCGCGGGCGCCCTATCTCTTCTTCTTCGGTCGCGGCGACGGCACGCATCTGTTCGCCGTCACGTTCGAAGAACACCAGGCGAACATAGAACGAGCTCGAGAGGGCCTCGAATGACCAAGCGCGTCGGCGTGATCGGTCATCCAGTGGCGCACAGTATCTCGCCGCGCTTTCAACAGGCGGCCTTCGACGCACTTAGCATCGACGCGCGCTACGAAGCATGGGACGCGCAACCATCCGGGCTGGAAGAGCTCATCGCCGGCCTGTGTGATCCTGACGCGCTCGGCGCGAACGTCACGATTCCATACAAGGAAGCGGCGCTTCGGCATATGGATGGTTTGCATCAAACAGCGAGATTTGTCGGCGCGATCAATACGATCGTCAACAACGACGGACACCTGCAGGGCTACAACACTGATGTGACCGGATTCCAGCGGTCGCTCGCGGAGGCTGAATTCGATCCATCAGGACGGCATGCGGTGCTGTGGGGCGCGGGCGGCGCGGCGCGCGCAGTCGCCTGGGGACTGGTCTGGCGCGACATAGCGTCAATCACCATTATCAACCGAACCGCGGTGCGCGCCGGTCGATTGCGGCACGACCTGGCCTCGGCCTCGGCGGGGGTCAATCTGCGCTCCATGGGCGCCGACAACGATGAAGTCTCGGAGACGCTCGCGCGCGCCGATCTGGTCGTGCAATGCACCTCGGTGGGCTTGCGAGGGAGTGAGACTGAAGGTCGCCTGCCGTTCGATCCGGCTCAACTGGCGGCTGACGCCGTTGTCGCCGACCTGATCGCCAACCCGGTCGAGACGCCGTTGGTACACGCCGCCAGAGCATCGGGACGGCGCGCAATCGGCGGGTTGCCGATGCTGGTCTATCAGGGCGCGGCCGCATTCGAGTTGTGGACCGAACGCGAAGCGCCGGTCGCACTGATGCTGGATGCCGCGCAAGAGGCGATGTCGGAGCAAGTCGCATGAACGAAGGCGTGACGATCGGTTTCGCCCTGATCGCCGCCTTCTTCGGCGGCGTCGGACTGCTCCTGTTCAAGGAGGCGCGCACGCATCGCTTCTGGCGGCAACTGGTCGCCGAGAACGATATGGAGGCGATTCAGGGCATCCTCGATCAGGAGATCGAGCACTGGCGCACGCAGCGCCCGCCCAAGGACATCAGCGCCGCCGTCTGGGCGGGAGTACAAGGACTCGACCTGGTCAGCGCGTCGGCCCAACATGTGCGAGTCAGCACATCTGCTGATCCGGAGTTTGGCGCGGTCGATGGCAAGCGCGAACAGATCGCCTCCTCGCTCGACACAGCCTATGCGACAGCTCTGCGGCTGGTAGAGATGATCTTCTACGACGTGCCCAATTTCCGACCCGCGTACGTGCGCGTCGATGTGTACACCACTTTCCGAGACGCTGACGGTGTCGCGAACGCTCGACCGATCCTGTGCGTCGAAGCTGACCGAGCGTCAGCGCTGAGCCTGGACTGGAACCTGCCGCCAGTGACACTGGCTCGGGAGTTTGAGACCACGGTCGATCGCGCGCCAAGCGGGGAGCCCCGTCCGATTACGCTGCCCGAAGATCAGTTCGCCGCCGCGGAACCGGCAACGCCAAGCGGTCCCAGCGAAGCAACGAGAGACCACTGATTGATGGGCAGCTTCCGCTGGTTCACGGCAGGCGAGTCGCACGGCCCCGGCTTGACGGCCATTATCGACGGGCTGCCCTCGGGTTTGCCGCTGTCGGAACTACAGATCCGCGAGCAGTTGGCGCGTCGGCAGCGAGGTTATGGTCGCGGCGGTCGAATGAAGATCGAGACGGACTATGCCCACATTCGCGGCGGCGTCCGACAGGGCCGGACGATCGGCAGCCCCGTGGCGCTCTGGATCGAGAATCGCGACTTCGATCAGGGTCTCGGGCCCGACAAGCGGCCCTGGCGTGAGACCATGTCACTCGATTCGGTCGACCCGCCGCCTACTCAAGTAACTCGCGTGCGGCCCGGTCACGCCGACCTCTCCGCTTCGCTCAAGTACGGCTACGAGGATGTGCGCGACTCGCTCGAACGCGCCTCGGCCCGAGAAAGCGCCGCGCGGGTCGCTGTTGGAGCGGTCGCGCGGCGACTCAGCGAAGAGCTCGGCTGCCAATTCAACAGCCACGTTGTGCAGATCGGCGCCGTCGCGCTCGACCCCGACGTCGAACCCAACTGGGCTGAGGTCGAGTCATCGCCAGTTCGCTGCACCGATCCGGACGTGACGCAAGCGATGATCGACGAGATCAACGCGGCGAAGCAGGACGGCGACACGTTGGGCGGGACCCTGGAGGCCCGCGTCGCAGGCGTTCCGTTTGGACTCGGATCTCACGTCCAGTGGGACCGCAAACTCAGCGGACGGATTGGCCAGGCGATCATGTCGATGAACGCATTCAAAGGCGTCGAAATCGGCGATGGATTCAGTGGCAGCGGACTGACCGGCCGCGCTTATCACGATGTCGTGCTGCCTCAGGACGCGTGGAGCGATCATCCCTGGCGGCGCCAGACCAACCACGCCGGTGGTATCGAAGGCGGAATCTCGAATGGCGAGGACCTGATCGTGCGAGTCGCAGTCAAACCGATCGCGACGCTCGCGCATCCGTTGCCCTCGGCCGACCTGTCGACAGGGGAGCGCGTTGAAGCTCACTATGAACGCTCGGATGTGTGCGTGGTACCGGCCGCGGGCGTGATCGTCGAGGCGTTGCTGGCGATCGTGCTCGCCGACGCGATGTTGGAGAAGTTCGGCGGAGACTCGCTCGCAGAGACGCGTCGCAACATGGAGTCGTTTCTCGCCACGGCCGTCCCGCGTGGAGAGTGGTCATGAACGCGCCAGCAGGTCTGAAGCGCGTCGTCCTGATCGGTTTCAGCGCGACCGGAAAGTCGGTATTGGCCCCATTCATCGCCGCACGCTTTGGATGGGCGGCCGTTGACCTTGACCGCGAGATTGAACGAGAGGCTGGCAGTTCAATCGCCGAGATCTTCGAGCGGGAGGGCGAATCGGGATTCCGTTCGCGCGAGCAACAGGCGGTGCGCGACGCGGCTGCGATCGACGGCGCAGTGATCGCGACCGGCGGCGGCGTTTGGCTGCATGAGGAGAGTCGAGCCATTCTCGCGGATGGCGGATTCGTGGTCACCCTCGAGGCGCGCCTGTCGACGATCCTCGCTCGCTACGCCGCATCCGAGCAGGGCGCAACGGAAGTGCGTCCCATGCTCGCAGGCGCGTCGAGGCGTCAACGCGTTGAGTCGCTCAAGGCGGCCCGCCAGCCGTTCTACGCGCTCAGCGATCTAACCGTGCACACCGACGAGATCGATATCGCCGCCGCTGTCGAGGAAATCGTCGAGGCGATTGCTCGACGATCCCCAGCAGTGCTCGCGTCGGACGCCCGACTGCGGGAGATGCGACTCGGACCTGGCGTCGCTCCACCGCCAATCCATGACTTCGGCCCTGACGTCGGCTGTGTCGTCGATGCCGGCTCGGCGCGATATCCCGCGTACTGCGCCTGGGGATTGCTCGCTCGCAGCGGCGACATCCTTGGCCGCCTGGACCTCGCGGGCCGCGTCTTTCTGATCGCCGACCAAGCCGTTATGCGACCACATGGCAAAGCGGCGTTGCGCTCGATTGAGTCCACAGGACAACGTGTCGAGACCTTCGTGGTGCCGTCGGGTGAGGCGAGCAAGTCGCTCGACTCGCTTGCGGCGATCTACGACTGGCTCTCAACTCATCGAGCTGAGCGCGGTGATGTCGTCTTCGCCCTCGGCGGCGGAGTCACCACTGACCTCGCCGGAACTGCCGCCGCGACGTATCTGCGCGGTATGCCGCTCGTCCATGCGCCGACGACGGTGCTCGGCATGGTCGACGCGGCTATCGGCGGCAAAGTCGCTATTGACTTGCCTTCCGGCAAGAATCTCGTCGGCGCCTTCTATCAGCCTCGCGCCGTTCTCGCCGACGTAGCGACGCTCGCCACCCTGCCAGCGCGCGAGCTGCGCTCGGGCTACGCCGAGGTGATCAAACACGGGTTCATTCGCGACGCCGAGATGCTCGATTGGCTCGATGCTGAAGCTGGCGCCTTGCTGGAACCAGCAGCGGCAGTTGAAGACATATCGCAACGCCAGCTCTTGGTTGACGTGATCACGCGCAATCAGTCGATCAAAGCTGCCGTCGTAGCCGCCGATGAACGCGAATCGGACATTCGCGCAATTCTGAACTATGGGCACACGCTGGGCCACGCGATTGAGGCTGTGACGGGCTATAGCAGTGTGCTCCACGGCGAAGCGGTGTCGATCGGTATGGTCGCCGTGGCCGAAATGGCGTGCGAATTGGACCTGATCGATGAAGCGCTCGCAGCTAGGCATCGACGACTGCTGGAACGATTCGGTCTACCGACGATTGGCCCGAACGGACTGAGCCGCGATGACATCATCGATGCGATGTCGCGCGACAAGAAGGTCGTCGCCGGTCGACAACGTTGGATCTTGCTCGAGAGTTTGGCCTCGCCAATCGTCCGTGACGATGTCCCGTCTGAAGTCGTTCACCGAGCGATCGACGCCGTGCTGAACTAGCGCTCTCGGAGTCTCCATGGTTCGGATGACGGTGCTCGTTCGGGGCCGCGTGCAAATGGTTGGCTACCGCATGTTCGCCGAAATGACCGCAGCCCAAATCGGCGGTATCGGAGGTACGGTACGCAATCTGCCCGATGGCGCGACGGTTGAGGTGATCGCTGAAGGTCGCAGAGCGGAGCTCGAACAACTGCTTGAGGACCTGAGAATCGGCCCGGCCCACGCGCTGGTGCGCGATGTCAATGTCGACTGGAGCGTGGCCACCGGCGAGTTCAGCAGCTTTGCGACCGTGTACTGACGCTCGAGTCTCCTGCAGCGACTCGACAGGACTAGTCGACCGCCACCTCGCGCTGCTCTGCGGCGTGCGAGCGGCCGCTCGAGCGTTCGACGCGGATGTCCAGGTGTTTGAGTCCTCGCAGCACGATGTTCGGCTTGTACTCCGGCGTGCGCGCGCCGGGCGTGATGCTGTCGTAGCGTTCGAGCAGCGCCTCGAAGGCGATTTTGCCCTCAAGCCTCGCCAGAGGCGCGCCCAGACAGTGGTGAATCCCTCGGCCGAACGAGATGTTGCCGGCATCCTCGCGGGTCACGTCAAGCGATTCGGGATCCTTGAACTCCTCGGGGTCGCGATTGGCGCCGCCGATCAGCAGTGAGACGGGACGTCCCGGACGCAACTGGTGCCGGTCGAGCGTGTACTCGCTCAGCGTCGTGCGTCCGTCGACCTGAACGGGAGAGTCGTAGCGCAAGAGCTCCTCAATCGCATTGTCGAGCAGCTCCGGTTGTTGACGCAGCAGCTCAAGCTGCTCGGGATGCTCCATCAGCGCCTTGAGCCCGTTGCCGATCAAGTTCGTCGTGGTCTCGTTGCCCGCGACGAGCAACAGTCTGAGTGTGACGATCATCTCCTCTTCGGTGAGGCGATCGCCCTCTTCCTCAGCCTCGATCAGGCGCGAGACGAGGTCGTCCTGCGGATCCTTGCGATGCTCGGCCACGATGTCCTGAAAGTAGTTGTCGAATAGCACGCCAGTGTCGAACACGTCGCCCAGTTCTTGTTCAGTCAGATTGGGCTCGAGCACGCGCGCGAACTTGTCGGACCACGCCTTGAACTGTTCACGATCACGTGTCGGTACGCCAATCATCTCAGCAATCACGACCGTCGGCAGCAGCGCGGCGAGATTCGACATCAAGTCGAACTCGCGCTCGCCTTCGACTTCGTCAAGCAATGCGTGCGCCGTGGCGCGGATGTGATCTTCCATCTTGGCGATCTGGCGTGGGGTGAAGGCCCGACTAACCAATCCACGCAACCGCGTGTGATCAGGTGGATCGAGTGAGAGCATTGACGGCTGAATCTCGCGCTCGATACGTTCGCCGATCTCGGCGGCGCGTCCACGTCGTCGAGGCGGACGCTCGTTGGAGAACGTTTTGTAGTCGCGCAGGATGGCGTCGACATCCTCGTACTTTGAGACGACCATCGCCCCGATCAGAGGACTGGGATGATACGGGTCGCGTTCGCGCAGCTCTTTGTAGGTGGGGTACGGATTGGCGATGAACTTGGGGTCGAGTGGGTACCAGACCACGCCCGACTGTAGTCTCTCTTGCGCCAGCCGAGCTCGCACATACAACGGGGTGATCGCGGATCGGAGGGCGGTTCGCAGTGTCATATGGGACTCGTCTCGCTGCTGTTCAGTTTGATTCTTCGGCCTGTTTAGTCGAGCGGGTGATCCCAGTCGACCATGATCACGTCGCACATCTCTCCGGCGTGGACGCGCTCTTGGTCCTCAGGGCAGACGGCGTAGCCGTTGGCGAGCGCCATCGATGTCAATACGCCGCTGCCTTGAGGCCCCGTCAGGCGCGCGCGCCACTGACCGTCTGCGTCTCGGGTGAGCGTGGCCCGAGCGTAGACGCGGCGCCAGTCGGTGTTGACGATGTCCTCCTCGGCGATGGCCCGTATCGTTGGACGCGGTTGCGGTCGGCGACCCATCATCTGAAAGATCGCCAGGCGTCCAAACAGCTCGAAGGCGAGTAACGACGAGACCGGATTGCCTGGTAGTCCGATGTGTGGCACGCGGCGGCCGTCGGGCGCCTCAAACTCGCCGAAGGCGAGCGGTTTGCCTGGTTTCATCCGCACAGTCCAGAAGTCGATCGACCCTTCCCGAGCCAGCACTTCCTTGACCACGTCGAAGTCGCCGCGTGAAACGCCTGCCGACGTAATCACGAGGTCGCAGGTCTCGAGCGCCTCATTGATCTTGGCCGTGAGCGCGGGAATCGTGTCCTGAGCGATACCGAACCGTTGCGGCAAGCCGCCGTACTGGCTGACGAGCGCGCTCAGACCGTACGAGTTGGAATCGTAGATCTTGCCCGGCGCCGGCGGTTCGCCGGGTGTGAGCAGCTCGTCGCCGGTCGAGAGGATTGCGACGCGCGGTCGGCGAATCACCTCGACCTCCGAGACGCCTAACGAGGCGAGCACGGCAATCTCGGGTCCGCGCAGAACTGCGCCGGCGTCCAACACTTGCTGGCCTTGACGCACGTCCTCGCCGCGGCGACGGATGTTGGCGCCAGGATTGGCGGCTTTGAGCACGCCGACATCGGCGATCGCTACGTGCTCCTGACCTGGGGCGCGAAGTCCAAACTCGTCCGTTTCCTCAAAAGGGACGATCGTGTCGGCGCCGGCGGGCATCGGCGCGCCGGTCATGATGCGCACCGCTTGGCCTGCGCCGACCGTTCCATCGAAGAGATAACCAGCCGCCAACTCGCCGATTACGCGCAGACGTACAGCATGGTCCTCGGTCGCGCCGGCAGTGCTGGCCGATTGCACCGCGTAGCCGTCCATCGCCGTGTTGTCGTGCGGCGGAATGTCGAATGGCGCGGTGATGTCCGAGGCGAGGACTTGTCCGACAGCGTCGTCGAGCGGTCTCGTTTCGGACGCCAGTCGATGACAGAATGAAAGGATGCGCTCGACCGCGTCCTCGACAGGCAACATATCGACGGGTGGTTCCGTGGAACGCTGGGCGTCCGCTTGCTTGGTCGACATTCGCGTGTTCCAGGTCCAGTGACGTTGAGTGTCAAACTCGAATCGTTAGACAGGTGGTGGTTCGTTTCACGCCGGGCACCGTTTGAATCGAATCGGTGATGCAGCTGCCCAGCCGCTCTAGGTTGTCGGCCTCGACGAGACAGATCACGTCGAATGGGCCGGTGACCAGCTCGACAGAAGTGATTTCGCCGTCGCTGTGTGTGATTTCGCCAAGGGATATGGCGACCTGCTTGGCGGTTCCGACTTCGGTTTCGATCAAAATGTAACTCTTGACTGACATGTCGAGCGCTCCAGATCCGCGTGCCGCGAATGCGCGGTCGCGCATGCCGCCAGGGACGAGTCCAGTTTACTATCGGGCCTCGCCGCGCTGCGCCCTGCGGCCAATTCGACGAGTACGATACGAATCAACGACCCGACCGACGTTTCAGAAACTGAACCGATCGTTGGAGCTCAGCGGTGGTTGACCTCGCGGCAATGGAATCAGAGGCGCGTGACTCGCTGGCCCGAGTGACCGACGAGG
Source organism: Dehalococcoidia bacterium (assembly GCA_965221705.1). GTDB lineage: Bacteria > Chloroflexota > Dehalococcoidia > Bin125 > Bin125 > Bin125. Next base: position 742,070 of record OZ244908.1, on the reverse strand, counting down.
AAGGCCTGGAGACGTGGCGAGTCAGTTGGCTCGGTCGCCGCGGTCGTTTGACGTCCGTGCTGCGCGGTGTCCGCGACCTGCCCGAGGCGGAACGACCCGCAGTCGGCGCTGGCGCCAATCGGCTCAAGTCCGCGCTGGAGGAAGCGATTGTCGCTCGTCGCAGCTCGCTGCGAGCGGCTGCGTCGGACGGCCCCAGCCTTGACGTCACGCTGCCTGGGCGACGGCCTGCATTGGGGTCGCTGCATCCGGTCACGCTGACGCGACGGCTGATGGAACGCACGTTCCGCGACATGGGCTTCGATGTCGTTGAGGGCCCGGACGTCGAGCTAGAGGAATACAACTTCGATCGTCTCCGCATTCCCGCCGGACATCCGGCCCGCGACATGTGGGACACAATGTGGGTCGCCGATGATGGCGCGGGCGGTCCGCGGCAGCTGCTTCGCACGCACACGTCGCCGATGCAGATTCGCTATCTCGAGCGTCGCGAGCCGCCGATTCGCGTGATCGTGCCGGGTACCTGCTATCGCTATGAAGCGACCGATGCCACGCACGAATGGATGCTGACTCAGATTGAAGGGCTGGTGATCGACGAAGGGCTCTCATTTGCGCATCTCAAGGGCTCGTTGGAGGCGTTTGTGCGCCGCATGTTCGGTCCCGAGATCGAAACCCGCTTTCGCTGCGACTACTTTCCCTTCGTCGAACCTGGCGCAGAATTGGGCGTGCGTTGGCAAGGCGACTGGCTCGAGGTCCTCGGTTGCGGCATGGTGCACCCAGAGATCATTGAAGACGCCGGGCTCGATCCGGAGCGCTACACCGGCTTTGCCTTTGGCATGGGCGTCGAGCGCGTCGCCATGCTTCGCTACGGCGTGCGAGACATTCGACACTTCTACCGCAACGATGTCCGGTTTCTGAGCCAGTTCGAGGGTCAACGCTAATGGACGTCCCATTGAAGTGGCTCGCAGAGTACGTCGACTGGGACTTACCAGTTGACGTGCTAGCGCACCGATTGAGCATGGCCGGGGCCGAAGTCGAATCAATCACCCGCAGCGGCGGCGACTGGGACCAGGTCGTGGTTGGACGCGTGGACGCGGTCGAGCCGCACCCTAATGCCGATCGACTGCGCCTCGCGACAATCGAGTTTGGCGCCGAGCAGCCGCTGCAAGTGGTCTGCGGCGCGCCCAATCTCGCGCAAGGCCAGACAATCGCCTTCGCGCAAGTCGGGGCGCAACTGCTCGACCCGAGCACTCGGCAGCCGCGCAAGCTGCGCAAGGGCAAGATTCGCGGTGTCACGTCGATGGGCATGGTGTGCTCGGAACGTGAGCTCGGCCTTTCGGACGAACACGAGGGCATCCTCGAACTGGACACCGACGCCGCGCCCGGCACGCCATTGGCCGATGTCCTTGGCGACGTCGTGCTCGACATCAAGCCGACGCCGAATCGACCCGATCACTTCTCCATTCTTGGCATCGCCCGCGAGGTCGCGGCGCTCACGGACAGCGAGGCGCGTGAGCCCGCTGCCGAATATCCCGAGTCGCAGCCGCCGGCCGAGCAGCGAACCTCGGTCGAGATTGAAGACCCCGTGGGATGTCCGCGTTACACGGCGATCCTGATTGACGGCGTCACGATCGGTCCGTCTCCTCAGTGGATGCAGGACGCGTTGACATCGGCCGGCATGCGACCAATCAACAACATCGTCGATGCGACCAACTATGTCATGCTCGAGTGGGGCCAGCCGCTGCACGCCTTCGACTTCGACGTCCTGCGCGGCGGCAGAATCGTCGTCCGTCGCGCTCGCCGCGGCGAGCAGCTCGAGCTGCTCGACGGTTCGCTGCTCGAACTGGAACCAGACGATCTAGTAATCGCTGACGCGGAGCGAGCCGTAGCGCTGGCCGGCATCATGGGCGGCGCAGAATCGGAGATCTCTGACTCGACCCGCACAATTCTGCTGGAGACGGCGAACTTTCAGGAGGCGACGATCCGCCGCAGCCGCGCTCGCCACACGGAGTCGGGCTCCGAGGCGAGCCGCCGCTTCGAGAAGTCGCTCAATCCAGAACTAACCGAACTCGCGGCTCGGCGCGCGGCGGCGCTCATCGTCGAAACCGCCGGCGGCGAGGTCGCTGCGGGTCTCGTCGACGCGTACCCCGCGCGTTCGCACAACCCGCAGGTCGTCGTCAGCCAACGACGAATCGAGCAGATTCTGTCGATCCAGCCGAGCGTCGAGCGCGTGCGCGGCATTCTCGGCGCATTGGGCATTCCCAATCGCTGGTTGCCGCCGGACCGCTACGCGGTCAGCTGTCCGCCCTGGAGATCGGACATTGCGATCGCTGACGATGTCGTTGAAGAGATTGGCCGCATCGTCGGCTACGACAATCTGCCCTCGGCGCCGCTCGTTGGTGCAGCGCCTGATCCGGACATAGACCCTGAGCGAGCGCTCAGCGAACGAATGCGCGACGTACTGACGGCGTTGGGTCTCAGAGAGATCATCACCTATGTCGCCGTCGGGGCCAATGACCAGCTGGCGACCGCATCCGCGACCGCCCACGAGGTTCAGGCCGTCCACCTGCAGAATCCGATGAACGCCGAGCGCGACCGCATGAGAGTCAGTCTGCGTCCCTGGGGTCTGCAAACGTTCGCCATGAACCAACACGAGGCGCGCGGTGTCCTGGGACTCTATGAGGTCGGCAAGACCTTCGTTCCCGTTCGCGGACGACAGCCCGTCGAAGAGCGCATGGCGTTGGTTCTAATCGGCGGTATCGCCTCGGCGTCAGTACACGGCGAACCAGCGCGCGCGTTGGACTTCTACGACGCCAAGGGCGCGCTCGAACAACTGGGCGCAGGGCTCGGCGTCGAGTTTCGCGTGACCGCAGATGATGGCGACGCCATGTTGAGGCGCGGAAGCTCGGCGGTGGTTTCCGTCGGCAAGACTGACGTTGGCGTGCTCGGACAGGTCAACTCGAGCGCAACGTCGCACTTCGGCATCGAGGGTGATGTGTTCGCGCTCGAACTGTCGATCGCCAAGCTGGCGCCGCTGCTGGCGGAGTCGCCTGAGATTTCAGAGCCGTCGATCTATCCCGCCGCCGTCGAGGACCTGGCCCTGATCGTCGACTCGAACACGACAGCTGGCGCGTTGACTGATGCGATCGCGGCAAACGGTCTGGTCGAATCAGTAGAGCTGTTTGACACCTACAGCGGCGACCAGATCCCCGCCGGTTCAACGTCGTTGGCCGTTCGCATCTACTATCGCTCGCCTGATCGAACGCTGACTGACCGCGACGTCGAGAAGGCGCGGCGCGGCATCGTGCGTCGGTTGGAGTCGCAGTTCGGCGCAACCCTGCGTGACTCCTAAGCGGAAACGCGCGTCGAGTTCCTGCGGAAACACTTGATTTGTCACCTGCTTTTCGCCGGTGTGCCGTCCTCCGATGGTCGGTCTGGCACTCTCTGGCTGAGAGTGCCAGAATTGCATGTAACGACGAGTGACACGGAAGGAATCGCCCATGACCTACGTGCATCCAAATCTCTCTGAGCATGACGACCACGCCGTCGACTTGGCTGAGTTGACCCACCGCCTCAACGACGCCGGCGACCACATCGAGCTCGCCGCCGCAATCTACGACGCCGCTTCGCTGCCGCCGGTCGCGATGCGGCGCGTGATGCGGGCGCTCGCTCGACGCCAAGGCGCTGCGCCAGTGACTGAGGCATATGAGCTGGCCGCCCGTCGACTGCGCGCGTTGCTGCAGCTCGATGTCGAAGTGGCCCGAATCGCAGCCCGCGGATTCGCCGACGCCCACATCGACCTGCCCGACGGCTGGTCAGATCGCAATCGCGAGATTGAGTTCGATGTGATTAAGAATGCGCTGCACGTGCGAGAGTTCGCCGCGCTGGCCGGCATCCTGCCCTGGCTGCGGGATCACGAGGCTGCCGAGTGGGTGTTGCAGCGCCTGCCGGATGCGGCTGATGGCGAGACCACCCTCGAGATCGGCCAGGAAGAGGCGGCGCTGATCAACGCGTAGTCAGACGTCGAACAGTCAACGCCCGACGCAGTTGCCTGTTGGCGGCGTCGGGCGCGATTGGCTTGTACCGGGCCGAGTCCGGGTTTAGGCAGCCTGAGCGCGCTCGACAACGGCGCGGAAGCCCTCGGGATCGTGCAGCGCCATCTCGGCGAGCACCTTGCGGTCGATTTCGATCCCGGCTTGCTTGAGCGAGTGGATCAGGCGGCTGTACGTCGTGCCGTTGAGTCGGGCCGCGGCGTTGATCCGCTGAATCCAGATGCGCCGCATGTCTCCTTTGCGCTCTCGACGATGCGCGTACGCGTAGGACAGCGCGTGGAGGCGAGACTCTGACGCACGGCGGTAGAGGCGATGGCGTACGCCGTGGTGCCCTTTGGTCTGCTTGAGGACCTTCTTATGACGTCGCCGCTCGCGCGGACCGCCCTTGACTCGTGGCATATCTCGATGTCCTGTCCGCGGTCTGGTCTGCGCGCTCTTGAGGTCCGAACGAAAGCCTAGGGCGAGCCGTACGGCAACAGCCGCTTGACGCGCTTTTGATCGCCGGTTCGCTTGACTTCGTGCATTCGACTCTGAGCGCGCAGAGTCCGCTTGTTCTTCTTCTGCTTGTTGTGGCCGCGGTAGCCCTTCATGCGCAGCACTTTGCCCGTGCGCGTGATGCGGAATCGCTTGGCCGCGCCCTTGTGCGTCTTCATTTTTGGCATAACGATGCATCTCCCGGGCGAGCGCGCGTGACCGTCGGCGCGCTGGCCCGTTCCGTCAGCTTAGGCGCAAATCGCGCAGTGTCCAATCCAGCCAAAGACACAGTAGGGCGCTGCATCGTAAGCCGCGGCGCGCGGTGGTGGCGCGCAGCGTCAGGCTCAGCCGGCGGCCTCGCCGCTGTCGGTCGTCTCGGCGGCGTCGGCGTCAACCGCCGACTCAGCAGCCGATTGTGCGTTGGCCAACGCCTTGGCTTTGGCCTTGTCCTCGGCCACGATGACCGACATGAAGCGGCCTTCCGTCGAGATCGGCTTTTCGATCACCGTCGGAACCCCGCTCTCCTCGAGCGTGTCGAGCATCTCGTAGATGCGTTCCTGGCCGATGTCGCGATGGGTGATCTCGCGACCACGGAACATGACCGAGATCTTCACCTTGTCGCCGTTGCGCAGCAAACGCGCCGCGGTGCGGCCCTTGGCGTCCATGTCGTGTTTGCCGATGTTGGGCCGCATCTTGATCTGATGCAGCGACGCGCCCTTCTGCCGACGACGTCCCTCGCGTTCGCGCTTCGACTGCTCGTACTTGAATCGGCCGTAGTCGAGCATTTTGGCGACGGGAGGCCGCGCGTTCGGCGCGACCTCGACGAGGTCCAGGCCCTGCGCTCGCGCCAGATCAAGCGCCTGGGCCGTGGGCATCACGCCCAACTGCTCGCCTTCGGCCCCAATCACGCGGACTTCGCGAATGCCGATGTTCTCGTTGACGCGTTGCGTTTTCTGTTCTCGTTGATCCTTGACGGCCAGAGTGACGCTCCTTCATTGCGAGCCAGTGTGGGAGTGGCTCCGTTAGGCCAGATGGTAGGCCCGCGCGCACGAGGATTCAAATCGTGGACTGTAGGACTGTAGGAGTCGGGAGGCGGTCAGCCGGATTCAGTGTCGATGACAAGCAGCAAGTCGCCCTGATCAACGGCGTCTCCCGGCTTGGCCGAGACCTGAGTCACGATCCCGCTCGCGGGCGAGCGAATCTCGTTGTTCATCTTCATCGCCACCATGACCAGCAGCGGATCGTGCTCCTCGACCCGGTCGCCTTCAGCGACCAAGACCTCGGTCACCTGTCCCGTCATCGGCGCGGTCAAATTGACGGCGCCGGCGATCGCCGGACCTGTCTGCGTCAGCGAGCCGGCGCTGCGCTCTATCTCGGCCGTGTAGCGATCGGGGCCAATGAACAGGTCCAATGACATGCCGTCACGTCGAATCGCGACCGGCACGCTTCGCCCGTTGATCCAGAGTCGAAACAGGGTGTTGTCGTCGAGCGATTCAAGCTCGACGTCGTAGGACTCGCCGTCAAACTCGGCGCAGTACGCGTCGTCGAGTAACTCGTCGATCGCGACTTCCTGCAGCTCGCCCTGAACGATTAGCCGGTAGTTCTTCGCCATCCCTGCTCCACTGGATATCGCCGACCACGGGAAGACTGGGCCCATGGTCGACGTCGAGGCGCGACGCCGCCGCGATCCGAGTCCGATCGCTCGCCCTGGGTATGGAAGAACAGCGCAGCTGCGACTGCCGCCTCGACGCCGTGTTCGGGACGAGTGGAGGAATCGAGAATCTCGTGTTCTTCAACGTAAAGGGTATGGATATCGCCTTCGCGGAATCGCTGGTCGTCCATTAGCGCCAGATGAAACGGAATCGACGTGCTCACGCCGATCACGAGGTACTCGCCCAACGCGCGCTTCATCCTCCTGATGCACTGGTCACGCGTCTCGCCCCAAGTGATCAGCTTGCCGATCAGCGAGTCGTAGTACGGGCTGACGCCAACGCCGCGCGCGAGCATCGAGTCGAGTCGTACGCCGGGACCGCCGGCTTCGCGGAACCACGCGATCGGTCCGACGGATGGCGAGAAGTCGCGATACGGATCTTCGGCTGTGATCCGACACTCCATCGCCCAACCGCGGATCGGCCGTTCGGCGGCCGTGTAGCCGAGCGGCATGCCGCCGGCGATGCGTAGCTGATCTTGCACCAGGTCGACGCCGCGCACGAGTTCGGTGACCGGATGCTCCACTTGCAGTCGCGTGTTCATCTCAAGAAATGCAAAGTTCTGACCGTCAGGCTGTTCTGGATCGTCCCAGACGAGAAACTCCACGGTGCCGGTCGAGGTGTAGTCGCAGGCTCGCGCGGCGTTGGTCGCCGCCTCTTCCATGCGCGCCCGCAACTGGGGGGTCATGCCCGGGGCCGGCGACTCTTCGACCAGCTTTTGCCGACGCCGCTGAGCCGAACAATCTCGCTCGCCGAGGCAGACGATGTTGCCATGCGTGTCGGCGACGACCTGAATCTCAATGTGACGCGCGGGTCGAAGCAGTTTCTCGACGAACACGGCGCCGTCACCGAATGCCGTGATCGCCTCCTCCTGCGCCTGCTGGACGGCGCGCTCGATCTCGTCGGGAGACTCGACAATCCGAATGCCTCGCCCGCCGCCGCCCGCGGCCGCCTTGATCACCACCGGATAGCCGATCTCATCGGCCATCGAGCGCGCGTCGTCTGGGTCAGTCAACGGATCGATGGCGCCGGGGATGATCGGCACGCCTGCCTGAGTCATCGTTCGCCGCGATTCGATTTTGTCTCCCATCAGCTCAATCGCCTCGGGCGACGGCCCCACGAAGATGATGCCTTGCTCTCGGCATGCGCGAGCGAAGTTGGCGTTCTCGGAGAGGAATCCGTAACCGGGATGGACTGCGTCAGCGCCACTCTCCTTCGCGGCGGCGAGGACGGCGTCAATCGAGAGGTAACTGTCAGCCGGGGCTGGCTCGCCGATGCGAACGGCCTGATCGGCCATGCGCACATGGCGGGCCGACCGATCGGCGTCCGAATAGACCGCGACGGTCTTGATCCCCAGGTCACGCGCGCCGCGAATCACGCGCACCGCAATCTCGCCGCGATTGGCGATCAGCAGCGTGTCAAATGGACGGGTTGGTTCGGCCATGTTTCACTTTCCGCCTGCGCCGCCGGTCTTGACGGCCCGCAGATGGCGCTCAACAGCTCGCGCCGAGTGGGCGCTTTGGATCATACCTGTCGCCCGACACAGAGAGTATCTGTCGGGCAACGCTCGACGAGCGCCGACCCTCAGGCCAGTTCGACTGCGCGTGTTCGCTTCAGTTCGACCAGCATCTCTCGGATCTCATCGAGTGGCATCGCGCCGCGATCCTCGCCGCTGCGCGCACGCACTGAGGCCGAGCGCGACTCAACCTCGCGGTCGCCGACGACGAGCAGATATGGAATCTTGCGACGCTGTCCATTGCGAATCTTGGCCTGCATGCGCTCGTTGCCGTCGTCAACGTCGACGCGCAGTCCGGCCGCACGAAGCTCGGAGGCAATCTCTCGCGCCCAGTCGAGATGACGATCGGCGATCGGCACGCAGCGAGCCTGCACCGGCGCCAGCCAGAGCGGGAACGCGCCGGCATAGTGCTCGATCAGAATGCCCAAGAACCGTTCAAACGATCCGTGGATGGCGCGATGAATCACGACCGGCGTGCGCCGCTCGCCGTCATCGGCGACGTAGACGCAGCCGAGCCGTGCGGGCTGAATCAAGTCCACCTGGATCGTTGAGAGCTGCCAATCTCGGCCCATGACGTCCGAGACGAACAGGTCGGCCTTGGGACCGTAGAAGGCGGCCTCGCCGACCTGCTCGACATAATCGACGCCCGCATCATCGAGCGCCTGACGCAAGGCCTTGACCGCCGTCGACCACGCCTCTGCATCGTCGACATACTTGCCGCCTTCGCCGGGCAGCGACAGCTCGTAGCGAAAGTTGGGCATGCCGTACGTCTCGAACAGCGTGCGCACGAGCTCGAGCACGCGCCCGATCTCGTCTGAGATCTGCTCGGGCGTGATGAAGATGTGGCAGTCATCCTGCGTCAATGAGCGCACTCTCGTCAGTCCCGAGAGCTGGCCCGACTTCTCAAAGCGGTACAGCGTCGCGTACTCGGCGTAACGCAGCGGCAGCTCGCGATACGAATGCAGCGAGTTGTTGTAGAGCGTCATGTGAACCGGGCAGTTCATCGGCTTGAGGTAGTAGGCGTCGTTGTCCGCGTCGGCGGCGCCGACTGCTTCGCCCTCTGCGTCATGCTCATGCATGGCGGGATACATCACATCGGCATAGTTGTCGAGGTGACCCGAGCGGCGGAAGAGCTCGCCGCGGGCGAGATGCCCGGTCCAGACCTCCTGATAACCGCGCGCCTCCTGCAGCTCGCGGATCAGCCGCTCCATTTCCTGTCGCACGATCGCGCCGTCCGGCAGCAGCAGCGGTACGCCGGCGCCGACGAGTTCAGAGAATGTGAACAGCTCGAGCTCTCGACCGATGCGCCGATGGTCGCGCTTCTGAGCCTCTTCCAGTCGCGCGAAGTGATCGTCGAGCTCCTCCCGTGTCGGGAAGAGGGCGCCGTAGACGCGCTGCAACTGCGGTCGCTGCTCGTCGCCGCGCCAGTAGGCGCCGGCGACATTGGTCAGCCGAAACGGCCCAATCTGGCGCGTCGACTCCACGTGTCCGCCGCGACAGAGGTCGGTGAACTCGGCGTGTGTGCAGATCCCGACCTGGTCCGAGTCGGCCGAGAACTGGTCAATCAATTCTTGCTTGAACGGTTGATCCGCAAAGCGGCCCCGCGCTTCGTCGACGCTGATTTCCTCCCAGACAAACTTGTGATTGCGGCGCATCTCCTTGCGCATCCGCTTTTGGATCTCACTCAAATCCTCGGGAGTCAGCGGACGCGGCAGGTCGAAGTCGTAGTAGAACCCGGTATCGATCGGCGGCCCGATCGCGAACTTGGCCTCTGGAAACATCTGCAGCACGACCTGAGCCAGTACGTGCGCCGCCGAGTGGCGCATCCGTCGCAGCCACTCCGCCTCATCCACCTGATCGCGTCCGGAGACGCCGACGCGCTCGTCGTCTCGCGCAATGTCAGCCGGAGCCGCGTCGGCCAAGTCAGGAGAGCCGGGTGAGTCGTCGGGCATGCTGCTGTGGATCGAGTCTGTGAGGCGAGGGGTTGAGCCTGAACGTGGTGGGCGATACTGGACTTGAACCAGTGACCTCTGCGATGTCAACGCAGCGCTCTAGCCAACTGAGCTAACCGCCCCGATGCCAGACGGCGAAGGTCCTCGATGGACGGCCCTCACGAGCCCTCGGGACACCGTCTTGCGTTCGCTCATCGTATTGCTCGCGGTTCCGACTGGTCAACGACCTTGCCGCGACCCTGTCGCCGCAACGCTGAGGTCATGCACTCCAAACGAATCCAGCCGCTCTAACGATTGGAGCGACTACAATCTCTGTCAACTCGTTGACCTTCGGCCCTGCGTTGGCTAGCGTCTACGCCAAGTCAACTCGGGCCGACCCGGTTCCTTGTGGAACGACGGTAGGTCTGGTTGGATAGGAATCGCAGTTTGAGCATTGCCGTTGGCCATCGTTCTCGCGCCAAGGGACGTGTAAGCTTGGTGGACGCTCCGACGCCGTTGGGGTCGGGCGTGACTCGTGCGCGAGGGCCGCTAGCTCAATTGGCAGAGCAGCTGACTCTTAATCAGCAGGTTCGGGGTTCGAGTCCCTGGCGGCTCACCAGCGCCCCCGCCGTGCGCGGACTGAACGACATGCCAGCACTTCCTCGCCGCCAAGGCGAGCGCGCCGGCGAGTCGACCGTCAGGTCGCCATCGGGGGAAGTGTCGGAATTGGCAGACGAGCATGATTTAGGATCATGTGCCGCAAGGCGTAGGAGTTCGAGTCTCCTCTTCCCCACCACCGTTCATCGCCGAGCCGCTCGCTCGGATACCCGAACCCAGAAGCCACAGGCGTCGCTGAAGGAGTGCACTTATGGCTGATCCCCTGTTGAGTGTCCAGAACCTCTCCACGAGTTTCTTCACCTCTGAAGGAGTCGTCCAAGCCGTTAACGACGTCTCATACGACCTCATGCCCGGTGAGACGCTGGGTTTGGTTGGCGAGTCAGGCTCTGGCAAGAGCGTGTCGGCGCTCTCGCTGTTGCGTCTGATTCCCAATCCGCCCGGCAAGATCGTCAATGGCGAAGTCTGGTTTGACGGCGAAGAGCTGATGAGCGTCGACGACTCGCGCATGCGCGAGATTCGCGGCAACGACATCGCCATGGTCTTCCAGGAGCCGATGACGTCGCTCAACCCGGTGCTCACGATCGGGCGGCAGCTGACCGAGGCCATCGAGTTGCACATGGGCCTTGGCCGTCAGCAGGCCAACGAGCGCGCCATCGAGCTGCTCAACATGGTCGGCATCCCAGCCGCCGAGCAGCGTCTGTTCGACTTCCCGCACCAGTTCTCGGGCGGAATGCGCCAGCGCGTGATGATCGCGATGGCGCTGTCCTGCGACCCCAAGCTGTTGCTCGCCGACGAGCCGACGACCGCGCTCGACGTGACGATTCAGGCGCAGGTGCTCGAAGTCATGGCGCGGCTGAGCCGCGAGCTCGGTACCGCCGTGATCGTGATCACCCACAACCTCGGCGTCGTCGCTCGCTACGCCGACCGCGTCAACGTCATGTACGGCGGCCGCATCGTCGAGAGCGGCGCCGCGTCGGAAATCTATGCGCGTCCCAAGCACGCCTACACGCTTGGCCTGCTCGAATCAGTGCCGCGCCTCGACGCCCGTACCGGTCGCCTGATCCCGATCGAAGGCACGCCGCCGGACTTGACCAACATGCCCGACGGCTGCGCATTCGCTCCGCGCTGTCGCTTCGCCACCGATCAATGCACGGAAGAACGACCCGTGCTGCAGGAGTTTGCGCCCGGTCACCTCGTGGCCTGCTGGCACTCCGACGCTGTCGCCGACGAGGCCGACCGCATCCTCGCCAGCGCGCACACTGAAGAGGTCATTGAAGAGGAGCCCGCCAATGTCTGAGAACGACCAACTCGACGCCGAACAGCCCGAGGTCGAAGATCCCGCCGCAGAGGCGGAGCAACAGTCCCAGCAAGAGGCGGCCGCCGGGACGATGACGCCCGAAGAGATGCGCGCCGCCGCGGCCGCATCCGTCGGACAGGCCGCCGCTGCAGTCGCGGAATACGACGGCGGCGGTCGGACCGAGCCGCACGAGAACACGCTGCTCGAAGTGACCGACCTGAAGATGTACTTCCCCGTGACCGCGGGGCTCCTGCTCAAGCGCAAAGTCGCCGACATTAAGGCGGTCGATGGCATCTCCTTCTCCGTGCGCGAAGGCGAGACATTGGGGCTGGTGGGCGAGTCGGGCTGCGGCAAGTCGACGACCGGTCGCGCCATCCTGCAGCTCTATCGACCGACCGCCGGCAACGTCTACATGTCGCCGCCGCGTTACACGTCGCACATCGGAGCGGACGAATCAGACGCGGAAGAGGCGGCCGTGCCAGAGGTCGACACCGGCGGGCCCGTTGATCTGACGACGCTCACCGGCCGCAACCTGCGCGCCTACCGCCGTCAGATGCAGATGATCTTCCAGGACCCGTACGCATCGCTCAATCCGCGCATGAGCGTCGGCAGTATCGTCTCCGAGCCGATGGTGATCCACGGTCTGCAGAAAGGTCGGCGCAAGGAGCGCGTCCGCGAGCTCCTCGAAACGGTCGGTCTCAACCCCTACTTCGCCAGTCGCTACCCGCACGAGTTCTCCGGTGGTCAACGCCAGCGCATCGGCATCGCCCGCGCGCTCGCCGTCGAGCCCGCGTTCATCGTCTGCGACGAGCCCGTCTCGGCGCTTGACGTGTCGATTCAGGCGCAGATCATCAACTTGCTTGAGGACCTGCAGGCCGACTTCGGCCTGACCTACTTGTTCATCGCCCATGACCTCTCCGTCGTGCGGCACATCTCGCACCGCATCGCGGTCATGTACCTGGGCAAGATCGTCGAGTTGGCGCAGTCCGACCGACTCTACGAGAACCCGCTGCATCCCTACACGCAGGCGTTGATCTCGGCGGTGCCGATCCCCGACCCCGCGCTCGAGCGGCGTCGTGAACGCCTGATCCTGACCGGCGACGTGCCCAATCCGATCGCGCCGCCGCCAGGCTGTAACTTCCACACGCGTTGCCCGATAGCCATCGATGTTTGCCGCGAGGAAGACCCCGAGTGGCGCGAAGTCGTCGAAGATCACTTCGTCCGCTGTCATCGCGTCTGACCGCAGCCGACACATGACGCCAACAGAGCGGGGCCGCGAGGCCCCGCTCTGCGTGTCTCGACCGCCGCCGCTGCACGACTGACTGGTACGATCAGGCCACTCATGGACGCATCGCGGATTCGCAACTTCTGCATCGTCGCGCATATCGATCACGGCAAGTCCACCTTGTCCGACCGACTGATCGAGGCGACCGCGACGGTCGATCAGCGCGACATGGCCGAGCAACTGCTCGACTCGATGGATCTGGAGCGCGAGAAGGGCATCACAATCAAGGCGCGCGCGGTGCGCATGGATTATCGCTCGCCCGAAGCAGGCGAGTTTCGACTGCACCTGATCGATACGCCGGGTCACGTCGACTTCTCCTACGAAGTCTCGCGCAGCCTGGCCGCCGCCGAGGGCGCGCTGCTCGTCGTCGATGCCGTCGAGGGCATCCAGGCGCAGACGCTGGCCAACGTCTACCTGGCCATGGAGCAAGACTTGACGTTGATCCCGGTGATCAACAAGATCGACCTCGATGTCGCCAGACCTGATGCGATCGCCGCGGAACTCGTCGATGTGATTGGGTTCAGTCGCGACGAGATCCTCTACGTCTCGGCCAAAACCGGCCAGGGCATTGAACAGTTGCTGGATGCCATCGTGGAGCGGGTTCCTGCGCCCACTGGCGAGTCTGAGGAACCGCTGCGAGCGCTCATCTTCGACTCCGAGTACGACTCCTACAAAGGTGTGATTGCGCACGTACGGATCGTCGACGGCTCGGTGTCCAGTCAGATGCCGCTCAGACTCTCGGCGAGCAATCGCCGCTTCGAGGCGATGGAAGTGGGCAGCTTCTCGCCTGAGTTGCGACGACTCGAGTCGCTCTCAAACGGAGATGTCGGCTACGTCGCCACCGGCCTCAAGGATGTCGCCGATGTGCGCGTCGGCGACACCATGACGGTCGGCGGACGGCATCAGCCGCAACCCTTGCCTGGCTATCGGGAACCGAAAGCGATGGTCTTCGCTGGTCTCTATCCGGCCAACTCGGCCGACTATCAAGAGCTCTCCGACGCGCTCGACAAACTGCGGCTCTCCGACAGCGCAATCCAGTACCAGCCCGAATCCTCTGCGGCCCTGGGCTTCGGCTATCGAATGGGGTTTCTCGGTCTTCTGCATATGGAGATTGTGCAGGAACGACTCGAGCGCGAGTACGGACTCGAGCTGGTCTTCACGGCGCCGTCGGTCGAATATGAGGTCGAAGGCGTCGATGGCGAGGTGCGACTGATCGAAAATCCTTCTGAACTCCCAGCGCCGAATCACGTAGCCGAGATTCGTGAACCCTGGGTGCGCATCTCGGTGATCGCTCCGCATGACCACGTCGGGGCAGTCATGGAGACGGTGACCGGTCGACGCGGCGTGTATCAGCGAATGGAGTATCTCCAGCGCAGCGGCCAAACGAGCGGTGGAAAGGCGAATGGCGCAAGCGACTCGTCGCAGTCAACCAGTGAGATTCGGGTCCTGCTGGAGTACGAGCTGCCGTTATCGGAGATTCTGACTGACTTCTACGACGAGCTCAAGTCGCGCACCCGCGGGTACGCCAGTCTCGATTACACCCTGATCGGCTATCGAGCGGCCAAGCTGGTCAAGCTGGACCTGTTGATCAACGGCGAGCCGGTCGATGCGCTCTCCGCGATCGTCCACGCCGATGCCGCATCGACGCAGGGCCGAGAACTAGCCGACCGGCTGCGCCGACTGATTCCGAGACAGCTCTTCGACGTGCCGATTCAGGCCGCAGTCGGAGGCCGCATTGTGGCGCGAGAGACGGTTAGGGCAATGCGCAAGAACGTTACCGCCAAGTGCTACGGCGGCGACATCACCCGCAAACGCAAACTGCTCGCTCGACAGGCTGAGGGCAAGAGGCGACTCAAACGCGTCGGCAATGTCGAGATTCCGCAGGAAGCATTCCTCGCGGTTCTGCAGCTGGGCAAGAACTAGCGCGTTATCCCGCCTCGGCCGGCGCGGCGATCGCGCCATTTCCGGCAGGCGCCCCATCATTCTCCGCGGCTTCCTCGACTTCGTCGCTCTCTTCCTCGAGCGCGATTTCGAGCACTCCTGCGGTATCGGCGATTGAGCGACGAATTTCTTCCAGCGCCTCGGGCTCATCGGCGGCCTCGTTGGCGTACACCACGAGCTCAAACAACGCCTCCACCGGAATCAGCGCGTAGCCGTACGTCTCACAGGCGTTGATCAGCGTCTTCGGGAACGGATTGCGTCGAATGCGCGGGTCCGTCTGTCGCAGGGCATTGGCGACGATGATGCCTTTGGATCGCTGCTGCCGCCGTAGGAATTGGTCCTCGATCCGCTGCTGCAGCGTCAGATACAGCCGTTCGCTGACCGCTTCGCTCGAAGAGGCGACTTCAACCAGCGCTGTGTCCGCGCCATCGCGGAGTTCGAGTCCGTCATCGGACGCGGATGTGACGTAGCCGAGCACGCGGAATGCGTCCTGGATGATCTCATCGAAGCCGCGGTTCTGACTCTGCCACAGCATGCTCTGGAATCGCGTCGTGTCGACGAGCAGCGACTCCGCCTCGCTGACGCGTCGCTCAGCCTGCTTGAGCTCGTCGCGCGCTGCGCTCAGCTCATCGCGCGCCTCCGAGGCCTCGGGCGTGTCATAGCGACGCACCCAGACGGGCGCGTCATCCGCCGAAGGTTCCTCAAGCATCCGCTCGACCAGCTCCAACAGCGACGAGGTAAAGACCTTGCGCTGAGATCCGGCCAGGGTGTCGACGGGCGGGACAGCCACGATTCGCCCAGGCCCGACGCGGAACTCGACCGCCACCGCCGCCCCACCGACGGACCGACCGACGATCGTAGCGCCGTCGTCGGGATCCAGATCGAAGACAGCGCGATAGCGCAGCCGACCGGCCAAGTCGTCGAGATACCCGCTCGCCGCATGTTGCGGCAGCGTCGGACGCACGTCCTTGCCGTCGCCGCCTCTGAGCGACGGCCACGAGAAGGGATCGCCATCAGGTCCGGGAATCAGCGAATAGCGGTGCAGTCCGGGAAACGATGCGACGTTCGGGTGTCGCACATTGGGATAGGCGAAGAGGACGATCAAGCCTCCGCGTTCGAGTAGCTGGCGAAACTCCAGCTGGCGCTGCCGCAGCAGCTCGCCCAGGCCGAAGTGAAATGCGCCCGACTCGCCTACGCCAATCGCTCGTCCGTCGGACGACTTGGCGTCGAGCGTGCTGGCGGCGATGCCTTCGATCTGCTCCGAAACCGATTGCAGGTCGATGATGCAGGCGTCGTAATCGAAGATCGAGGGAGCATTGGCGATCGAATGGTTGTCGACCGCCGGGCTGGGCACGGGGCAGCCGATCGAGATGATGCGCATGGGCCGCTCCTCTGTCACGCGCCGCCGACGTTCACTCAGGCACGCTGGACTGAAGTCCGATGTCATGAGTTTACCCTGACCGACGGCGGACCCGTTGGTGGTAGGATCGGACGTGGTCGTGCTAGATGGGGAGCTAGCGGTGCCCTGTACCCGCAATCCGCTCTAGCGGGGTTGAATTCCTGGGTTGAGGGCGACGACATGAGAACTATCGACGCCAAGCAGTGATGAAGCTTGGGTCCCGCGCGGCGGCCCGCCGTGAACCCCGTCAGGTCCGAGAGGAAGCAGCGGTAAGCGGTTGTCAGGTCGGGTGACGCGGGAGCGCCTGGGCGGAGCCGGCTAGCGGAGACAAGCTCATGGCGCCGTTCGATTCCAGGTGCACGGCCACTGCCCTCTCTCCTCCTACTGCCGACGTCGATCCTCGCTTGAAGCGTTGGATTGACGACTCCGGAGTCAGGGTCCGGCAGGGCAGTGCCGAGACATCTGGCGAGGCGTCTTTGGCGAGTGATTTGACACTGGCCCTATTGGAGTACAGCTCGTGTCGCTTCTTTCCGGACTGAAGAGGTTGGGCTTTCCGCGGGGAAGCGAGCTGGTTCCTAGGCCAGCTCTCTCTTTGCGGAAGAGGGAGCAACACAAAGACAGGAGACGAGATTCGAGCCGAAGCAGGAGGTCTGAGTATCGAAAGCAGAACTGGATCGTTGGGCCAGATTCTCATAGGCCGATGATTTGGGCTGAGTTTAACGACCCTGATGAGTTGGATGACAGGCCTCCAGCGCTTACCGATGTAGAACAAGATCTCTTACAGTCGCTCCTTGGAGCCACTTTGCCCGACTCAGTGTTCGCTGGCTGGCTCTTGGCAATTCGGCGTGCTCAGGGCCCGGACGACGTACCCAGTTTCGTGATTCAGGACACGGACCTAGGGGTGTGGGTCGTGAATGTTCACGACGCCAAACGAAGGGCGTCCCCAAAGGAGTTGGGTTCATTCTCCAGGCATTTGTCAGGTCTGACCTCACAAAGTGTGCCTCAAGGGTGCTGCGTCGTCATTAGCAGTCCGAGCTCAAATCCTTGAGGGCGCAAAAGTCAGCGTGAGTGGACGACGTCGCCGCGCGCGGCTGGGACAGCACCTGCTACGCGATGAGCGCGTGCTTGATCGCATCCTTGAGGCGCTGCCTGACTCTCCTGGACCGCTGCTCGAGGTCGGCGCCGGCGACGGTGCGCTGACCGCCCGTCTGGCACAGCTCGGCCGACCGCTCGTGTCAGTCGAGCTCGACGAGGGCATGGCCTACCGCGCGAGACGCCGCTTGGCCTCGGACGGCCTCGACGAGTCAGCCGTCGTGATCGAGCGCGACGCGCTTGAGGTCGACCCTGAAGAGGCGCTCGCCGCCGTTGCGGCGCAGCCGCCCTATGGTCTGGTCGGCAACTTGCCATACGCGATCACTGCGCCGATCTTTCGTAAATTCCTCGAAGCGGAGACACGGCGGCCCGATTGGATGCTGGTCATGATCCAACACGAGGTCGCGCAGCGGATTACCGCGTTGCCGGGGCGTCTCTCGTTGATGGGCGTCTCAGTACAGTTGTTCGCCGAGGCCGAGCTGTTGTTCGCCGTCGAGCGAGAGGCGTTCGCGCCTCCGCCGCAAGTACGATCGGCCGTAGTCATGCTTCGAGTCCGCGAACAACCCGCGGTTGACGTGCCCAGCCTCGAGCGGTTCTTCGAGGTCGTCAGCGGCGGCTTTCGCAGTCCGCGCAAGCAGCTGCATAACGCGCTAGCGCAGGGCGTCTGGCTGCCGCCTGACGGCGCGGAGCGTTGGCTCCGAGAGTGTGACATCGACCCGAAACGTCGACCTGGCGCCCTAACGCTCGAAGAGTGGGCCCGACTGGCCTGGTGGCGGGAGGAACAGCTCGCCTCCGCGGCTGAGCGTCACGTATGACCGCTACGCCAGTCTGGCGGACCCGCGCCGCCGCCAAGCTCAATCTGACGCTGGAGATCCTCGGCAAGCGCGACGACGGGTTTCATGATCTGTCGTCGTTGACCGTTTCGCTCGATCTCGCTGACGACGTCCGACTCCAAACCGGTGGCGACCAACTGACCGTGACGTACCGCGACGACCAAGGCCGTCCGATCTCGATCGAGACCAGAGACGACATCATCGTCAACGCTTGGTCAATCCTTTCGCCTCGACACCATGTCGTCGGAGGAGCGTCGGTCGAGGTCGTCAAGCGCATTCCCGTCACGAGCGGGTTGGGCGGAGGCTCGACCGATGCAGCGGCGTTCCTGCGACTGGCCAGGCGCGCTTGGTCGCTGCCGCTGAGCGATCATGAGCTGTGCGACATCGGCGCAGAGGTCGGCTCTGATGTCGCCGCCTGTCTGATCGGCGGCGCCGTCGAGATGTCCGGCCGAGGCGAACGCGTGTCGCCACTCGATGCACACGCTTCGGACCGCATTGAGCAAACAGTCCTCCTGCATCGACCCGAGATTCCCGTCCCCGCAAACAAGACAGCGACCATGTATCGGTCCTTGCGTTCGAGCGACTTCCGCGACGGTTCCGCCACTCGTCGACTAATCGAGCGTTGGTCCAGTGGCCAGTCCTGGACGCAGGACGACTGCGTCAACTCATTTGATTTGCCGGCCCGAGAAGTAGTGCAGGGACTCAGCGACGCCTGGCGCCGGATGGGCGGCGCGATCGCCAAGGCGTCGATGGAGCTCGATGTCGAGCCGGTGACTCCGCTGCTTGCTGGAGCAGGGCCGACGTTGTTCGCCGTCCTGCGCCCCGACGTGGCGCAGCTTGCCGCCGCCGAGCTCTCAATCGCCTCGAGATCGTCATTCACTCGCGTTTCGAGCATGCTGTCGCGAACCGAAGCGACGGCCATTGACCACGACTAGACGGTCGCGCGATGAATGTCCTCGCCGCCCTGTTGTCAGGATTCGTCGCTGGAGCGGCCGTGGGCGTGCTCGCGTTGGGCATCTTCGGTCCGCTGCTCGTCACGGTGCCGAGCACCAACTGGCTGCGTCGGCGTTTCCCCGACCCATCAAACTGGGTCATGGTCAGTCTGGGCGCGGCGTTGGTCGCCCAGGCGGGGTTCGCCCTGATCGGACTCGTGCTCGGCGCGCTGTTGCTCAGCATCAGCAGCGATTCAGCCTGGGGCCTCGGTAGTCCATCCTGGCAGTTCACGACTGGCGTCATCGTCTCGCTCGCACTGACCGGCGCCGCCGCGACGGTCTGGCAACCGACGCTCTGGAGGCGGTTCATCCTGACCGGACTGCTCGCGGCCGGCGCCTACGGATGGATGTTGCCGCACATGGCCAACGCTTGATGTCGCCTGAGTGCTTGATCAACGCCACTGCATCGGTGCGTATACTCAACTGAGTTATCTCTACAGCCTCTGGAGCTGGAGCCTTTGTGGATCCTCAGTCAATGCCTGGCACAATCCTCGACGCGCACATTCATACCGTTCGAGGGGCAGCCGATTCCGCGTTACAGCCGGACGAACTGCTCGAAGAAGCCAAGCGAATCGGTTTGACCGGCGTCAACCTCACCGAGCACGACCGCGTCTGGGAGCGTTACGACTGGAACAACTTCAGCAATGAGATGACCGATGCGGGCATCTATCTCAACCAGGGAATGGAGGTCTCGACCGACCTCGGACACGTCGTGGTCTTCGGCATCGACCAGTACTACGCCGGCATTCGCTCGGCTGAGCGTTTGCGAGAGGTCTGCGACGAGATCGGCGCATTCATGTCCGTGGCGCATCCATTCCGCCACTTCTTCGATCCCGTGACATTCCGTCGCCGCGGCGAAGAGCCGTTCTCGATGACACCGGCTGAGGCCGCCGAGCGTATGCACGTCTTCCAGGTCGTGCACGGAATTGAGGTCGGCAACGGCGGCAACACGCGACGCGAAAACCTATTCGCGCTCGAAGTGGCGCGCATCCTGGACAAGCCCGTCACCGGCGGCTCCGACGCGCACTCGACGTCGGGGATCGGCAGTTACACGACCGTCTTCCCTGAGCCCCTGACCTGTCGCGAGCAGACCGTACAGCTGCTGCACGATGGCGCAACCGTCTGCTACGAAGGCCTCAACGTGAACGAGTTCAGGCCCTTTGCACCCTGCGCCGACGACGAAGCGCCATAGTCGACGGTCCAAAGTCACTGATCGCTGGTTCGGGGCGTGAGCGAGCAGATCTACGCAGCCATCGACCTGGAAATGACGGGTCTCAAGCCCGGCTTCGACGAGATCATCGAAGTCGGCATCGTTCACTGCACGCCCGACAGAGTGCTCGAGCGTTGGAGCTCGCTGGTCCGACCGCTTGAGCCGCCGTCGCTGCGCATTCAGCGGATCACCGGCATTACGCCGTTGATGCTCGAGCAAGCGCCGGCCTGGCAAGAGATCGAATCGGAAGTGCGCTCGCGACTGCAAGGCGCGACGCTCGTTGGACATAACGTCCCATTCGATGAACGGTTCCTCGAAGCGGCCGGGATCGAGGTCGGCAAGAACTCGATCGACACGCTTCCGCTCGCTCAGATCATCGATCCGATGGCGCCGTCTCATCGTCTCGGCGACCTCTGCGCTGAGTACGGCATCCAACTTAATGACGCGCATCGCGCTCTCGACGACGCCGAGGCGGCGCGGCAGCTGCTGGTTCAGTTGCGCGCGCGCTACGCCGATCTGCCCGATGCTGCGCGAGAAGCACTGGACGAGGTTGCGTCTGCGGCGAGTTTGGCTTGGGCCCCAGGCCGCGTTCTCCGTGAGTGGTCACGCGACGCGCCTCAGTTGACTTCCAATGCTGCGTCGCGGAGACGCGAGTCGCCCCCGCCCCTGGAGCCAACTCCGTTGCCGAGCGGATCGTTGGCGGAACTGACGCAGCAAGCGTTCGCGTCGGTTGACGACCATGACTTTGAGCAGCGCGAGGAACAGCTCGCCATGGCGCGTGATGTGGCAGAGTCCCTGCAACATGGTGACACGCTGATCGTTGAGGCCGGCACTGGCACAGGCAAGTCGTTGGCCTACCTGGTTCCGGCGGCGCTTTGGGCGCTCAAGACCGGCAACACCGTCGTCGTCAGCACTCACACGATCAATCTTCAGCAACAACTGATGACGAAAGACATCGAGTTCGCTCGCCGTTTGATCGCCGGAGTCTCCAAGTCCGCCACGTCGGCGCTCATGTCGACCGTCGTCAAGGGGCGCGGCAACTACCTCTGTCAACAACGGCTCGACCGTCAGCTGGGCGCCGCCGCGGACTGGAACGATCCGTTAGTGCTCGCCCGCGCTGCAGTCTGGCGGGCGTTGACCGCTCAGGGCGACCGCGCTGAACTGCGACTCGCCGCGCCGCTCGAGCGCCAATGGGACCAGCTCTCAGCCAACGACACCAGCTGTTTGTCCGACCGCAACTGTCAGTACGCGATGAACGGCGAGTGTTTCCTGCTGCGCATTCAGCAATTGGCCGCGAGTTCTCACATCGTGATCGCGAACCACGCGTTGCTCGTGCGCTCGCTCGTCAGCGGCGCGATCACCATGCCCGAAGCTGCGGTGGTGATCGTTGACGAATCGCACGCGCTGGAGAATGTCGCAACGGATCAGCTCTCGCTCGAGATGAGCGAGTCCTGGGTGCTCGACAGCTTGCATCGCTGCGCTGAAGGCTCCGAATCGACACGCCGACGAGCGGAGGATCTGGGCTTGAGGCGCCAAGCAGCGGCGATCAAGCGGCAGGCGGGCGAAACGGAGCGCTTGCTCGGCGCGTTATTCGAGGACCTGGCCAAGTTTGCAAGTGACCATTCGACGGAGCAAGTGGGTAACGAAGACCGCGTCACGCTCAGTGCGGGGGCGCGCAACAACAAAGATTGGTCTGAGTTGGAGTTGTCCTGGGAGCAAGTGCAAGCATCGATGAAGCAACTGGCTGCAACTGTCGATGAGATCGCCCGCGACTGCATGGCGCAGGCCAATGAAAAACGAGGAGTCGTACGCGACGAGTGGTCGGCGGCGGCGTCGGAAGCCCATCGCCAATACCTGGACCTGACTGAGCGAGCGAAAACGCTGTCGCGTGCAATGACTGAGCTCGATAGCGAGCAAATCACCTGGCTGACGCGTGAGCATCGACGTCAGGGAGCGGCGACCGTCCACGCCGCGCCGCTCAGCGTCGCCGAACAACTGAAACCACTGTGGCTCGAACAACACGCGACGGTGCTCACCGGCGCGACGCTCGCTACCAGCGCGCAACCAAGCGCCAGCTTCGACTATCTGAAGAACCGACTCGGCATTGAGGACGCGGCCGAGTCGCAGTACGGTTCGCCATTCGACTACGAGCGCCGCTGCCGCGTCTATCTGCCGACTGACATGCTCGATGCCGATGATCCCGAGTACCACGACGCGGTCGCGGCGGCGATCAAGTCACTGGCGATCGCCGCCGGCGGGCGCACAATGGTGCTGTTCCGCTCATACAACGCCATGAATCAGGTCACCAGGCGAGTCGCCGAGGACCTCGAGCGAGCTGGCCTCGTACTGATTCGTCAGGGCCGCGACGGCTCGGCAGCGTCGGTCGTCGAGACCTTACGAAGTGACCCGCGCACCGTCGTCTTTGGCGTCGCGGCGCTCTGGACGGGCGTCGATGTGCCCGGTGATGCGCTCTCTTTGCTGATCATCACCCGACTGCCCTTTGTGCCGCCCAATGATCCCGTCTTGAGGGCTCGCGGCGAGCAGTATGAGAACGAGTTCATGGAGTTCACCCTGCCAGCCGCCATCCTGCAGTTCCGACAGGGAATCGGTCGATTGATTCGCACGCAGTCCGACATTGGCGCAGCGGTGATTCTCGATGGTCGAATCGCAACGCGACGCTATGGATCTCAGTTTCTGGACGCCTTGCCTCCAGCGCCCGTGATCCGCGAGCCGTTGAGCGCAGTCGCCAAAGACATACGTGAGTTTCTCCCGCCGATTCGCGAGCGAACATGAGCCTGGCCGCAACCTGGCCCAAGGTGATCACGGGCGAGCGAGCGAGTATTCGCCAGATGGATGCACAGACCATCGACGCCGATTGGCTCGACGAGGCGGCGCAAGCGATCGCAGGACGGGGGACGCCTTGCCGATTGCGGGATCGCCTCGATGATGGAGATCAGGGTTGGTGGATTCTGGGAGAGAACGGCGAGTCAGACACGGTCGTCGGCGCACTCTGCGGCAAGCTGATTGCGCCGACTGACTCCGTAACTGGTCGAGCCCTGGTGTGGACCTGGCTCGCGATCGATGCGCGCTGGCGAGCCTACGGCTACGGCGGTCTCGCTGTGCCGCTCCTCGAACAAGCCGCGGCCAGACTCGGCGCGACGCTCGCCTTAACCCCATTGCCGGCCGACAATGGAGTCGCGCTCTACTTCTGGCTACGCTTGGGATACGTCCCCTTGCGTTCAGCGCCGGTGTCGATGTCCGATTGGCCGATCGGCGCGGCGGCAGATGCGCTCTGGATGCAGCGTTCACTGAGTACCGCATAGCCGCTTTTGGCACTCAAGGAGTTGCGCATGTCTTTGGTGATTCCCGATGAGGTTCGCGACCGAG
Organism: Dehalococcoidia bacterium; assembly: GCA_965221705.1. GTDB lineage: Bacteria > Chloroflexota > Dehalococcoidia > Bin125 > Bin125 > Bin125. The sequence continues at coordinate 718,340 of OZ244908.1, read as the reverse complement.
TCAACAACGCAATCGACGAGGGATTTCCGATGTCGATGTTCGCCGTCAGCGCCGAGGCGCAGCCCGTAGTCAGTTTTCGCGGCAGCGCGCAGACCTTCGGCGACGGTGCGCTCGCAATCTGGGTACGGGGAGAGTCGTCGTCGACGTTGGAAGCGATCGCGCAGAATCCAAGCGTCGCCTTGACATACACCAACATGCCGGCGCGCAAGTTCTTCATCTTTCGAGGCCAAGCCGCGGTTACGACTGATCCTGCCGAGCGCGACGCCATCTGGGAAGGCCAGCACGCCATCGAGCAATCGCGCGACACCGAACGCACAGGCACGGCAGTGGTAATCAAGCTTGATTCAATCCAGAGCAGCGGTGTCAATCTGACACGCGAGTAGCGTCCCGATTGCCCGCGAGTTCAGTCAGCGGCGAGTCTCGCGCCGCGACTGGAAGAAGCGACGAAAGAGTCGACCTCCGCCCAGCCCGGCCATCAATACGCCGATCCAGAGCACGACGTTCTCGACAGTTCCGCCGACGCCTGTGAACGTCCAACCAATCCAGATGCCCAATCCCAGCGCTGTGACGACTCCGGCCGATGGCATCCTCGATCGGCCGCTCGCGGGCTCGACTCCTGTTGCGGCATGATCGACTGTCGCCGACTGCGACTGGCGCGCGTCTCCGCGAGCGGCGCTGCGCTGGCGTCGTCTCCTCGGTCGTTGACGAGGCACCTCAGCGTCTCCGTCGCGCAATGTCGCGCGCGGACGTCGCTCCGGATGCGCGCTGCGCGCGCCGCCTCGGTGAGTGATCTACCGGCGGACTTGGGTCGCTGGGCTCTTCTGGAGCAGTTGGCTGCGCTCCCGCTTGTTCGGCGAGGCAGTTGCGGCAGGCGAACTGCAGCGCCATCACCTCGTCGTCGATCCAGACATCGCCGCAGTCGGGACCGGTCGCCGTCGTCGTCAGTCGGAGATGAAAGTACTCGCCGCAGCGATAGCAGTCCGAGCGAGCCTCAGGCCCGGCGGGCTCGCCGCACACAGAACATGGCCAGGTCGCGTCGTCGTTCTTGGCGTCGCTAGTCATCGCGACAATCGTATCCGCTGTTCCAGTCGCGCAACAGACGCCGCATCTTCTGGATCGAGTGCGCCATCCCAGATTGCGGCCTCAATCTCCCGCAGCCAGTGTCCCAAGTCTGGACCTTGGGGGACTCCGAGCGCAAGCAACCGCCCCGCCGAGATCGGCGACCGAACTGAGTCACGCCGCTGCAGATGCTCGCGAATCGCGTTGCCCGACGCGCCGCTCCAGAGCGCCGCCGCCGACTCAAGCGCCGAGTCAGGAACCTGTGTCAACGCTGCGGCGACGGCCGAAGCTCGGCGCAGCTGAGCGACGCGACGTCTCATCCGCCGCAGACCAACCCCCGCGACAAGCGCTTGCCGTTCCCCCCGATGCAGACCGACCGTCTTCGGCAGCCAGTTCTGGATCTCCGCGTCCCTCGACAGTAGACCTGTCGCAGCCCAGAATCGCTCGGGCTGCTCACTTGCTCGCGTAATCGCGAATGGCATGGTCCAACGGCGCTCCCGCGACTGCGGAATCCGCAAACGCCGCGCAACAGAGAGTGCTGAGCCCGCGTTTGCTTCCTCTAGCAGCAGTCGCCAGGCGTCGCCGAAGCGGTCTGCCGACAACCCGGAGAGATGAGTACGATCGCGACGCGCGTCGCGCAGCGTTCGACTCTCTATCGTCAGTCCGAGGCGGGCGGCGTACCGAGCGGCGCGAATCAGACGCGTTGGATCGTCACGGAACGACTGATGGTGAAGAGTCCGCAGCCGTTGATTCTGCAAGTCCTGTGCTGCGCCATACGGATCGATCAACTGGCCCGCGCGAGAGCCGCTCAGCGCCACAGCGGCAGCGTTGACAGTGAAGTCCCGACGCCCCAAGTCGGTCTCGATCGAGGCCGGCGCCACACTCGGCAACGCGCCAGGCCTCTGATAGCGTTCGGCTCGCGTGCGCGCCAGGTCGACACTGATGCCGTCCGCAAGCGTCGCGGTCGCCGTACCGAATCGGTCGTGGATGACGAAGCGACCGCCGCGGTCTGTCGCGCGGGCCATCTCTGCGTGTAGTGCGGCCAAGTCGCCATCGAACGCCAGGTCAATATCGAGCGCGCGCCCGCCGGCCGAACAGCCCTCATCCAGGGCGCCGAAGAGCGAGTCGCGTACGAGCCCTCCAACGAGAAACAGTTCACTGGCCTGCGCTAGCGTTGCGCTACATAAGGATTCCAACAGCGCATCAGCCGCCGCCGAATGCGCGCGGATCGTTGTCCGCAACAGAGCGGTCAGCCGTTCGCCGGTGGGGTTCCGAGAGTCATGCATAGCCTTGCTCGTGATCGACACCGTACGCCCCCTTGGCTCTGGTTGCCGCGCCGGGGCGTCAGTGCAGTGTGTGAAATGATCAACTGAGTACACTGAGGTGGATATGCCTCAAGAGATGACCACGCCAGCGATCCAGCCCGAGGAGTCGCCAACGTTGCGACAACTCCAGGATCGCCTGCAGTATCAGTTCTCCGATTCCAGTCTCCTGCGACAGTCGTTGGTTCACCGTTCGTATCTCAACGAGGTGCAAGAGCCGGGACTGCGGTCGAACGAGCGGCTCGAGTTTCTCGGCGACGCCGTGCTCGGCGCAGTGGTCGCGCTACGGCTCTACGAGGAGTATCCCGACGCCGAAGAAGGATGGCTCACGATCGCTCGATCGCAGCTGGTTCGCAACAACACCCTGGGCGCGCTCGCCCGCGAACTCAACCTGGGCGAGTGTCTGTTGCTCGGGGCCGGCGTCGCCAACGACGGCGCGCGCGAACGATTCTCGGTACTCAGCCGGGCGTTCGAGGCCGTCGTCGGCGCCGTGTACCTCGACGGCGGCGAGCAAGCGGCGCGGCAAGTGATCTGGCGGTTGCTCGATGAGCAGTTCGCCGCCTTGCGAAGCCAGGACCTGCAAGTCGACGCCAAGTCGACCTTGCAGCAGTTCGCCCAGTCGCGCGACGGTGTCAAGCCGACCTATGAGATCATCGCCGAGTCGGGTCCGCCTCACGACCGCTCCTTTCGCGCCGTCGTGCAGATTCACGGTGAGCTGGTGGCCGAAGGCGTCGGTCGCAGCAAACAGGCGGCCGAAATGGACGCTGCGCGTCACGCGCTTGAGTCGCTCGAGGCGTCCACAGAGACTGAGGCGATCAATGCGCGCAGCGAGCGGGCCAACTGATGCGTCTGCGGGCGATCGACCTCCACGGATACAAGTCTTTCGCCGCACGGACGTCCCTGCAGTTCGACACGCCGGTGACGGCGATCGTCGGGCCAAACGGCTCAGGCAAGTCCAATGTCATGGACGCGCTGCGTTGGGCGATCGGCGCCGGTACGGGGCGATCACTGCGGACAAAGCGTGCCGAAGACGTCGTCTTCTCGGGCGGCCGCGATCGAGCCCCGAGCGGCCTGGCCGAAGTTCGCGTCCAGCTCGACAACAGCGACCGTTGGCTCGACCTCGACGCGGCGGAGATTGAAGTCGTTCGCCGCGTACATCGCGACGGTCAATCAGAAGTGCGTCTCAACGGTCGTGCAGCCAGGTTGCGCGATATTCAGGACCTCTTCCGCAGCAGCGGCCTCGGCGCAGGCGGGTTCGCGCTGATGAGTCAGGGACTGGTCGACGAGATGCTGCGCCTGCGTCCGCATGAACGCCGACAGGCGATCGAAGAAGTCGGCGGCGTTCGGCAGCATCGACACGAGATGGAAGAGTCGCGCCGCCGGCGCGAGCGCGCCCAGGAGCACCTCGAGCGAGCCCGTCTGGTTCGCGACGAGCTCGCGCCTCGGCTGCGCAGCCTCGAACGCTCTGCGCGTCGCGCCCGCCGCTCGATTGAGCTGCGTCGGGAGTTGGAGCAAGCTCAGCGGCGGTACTTCGCCGCCGCCGCATCCGAGATCGAACGCGAGTTGGTTCACAGGCGCGAAGCCGCAGTCTCGGCCAGCGCAGCGCGCGTCAACGCCGAAGCGCGACGCGAAGCGGCGACCAATGCGCTCGCCGCTGTCGAACGCGACACCGGCAACGCGCGGAGCGCACTGGAATCGGCCGCGGCGAGGCTGCGCAGCGCCCGCGCAGAGTTGCGAACGCTCGAGCATGAACAGGAGCTCGACCAACAGCAGCGATCGTGGGTAACGCGCCAGATCTCTGATCTATCCGCTCGCGCGCCGCTGGATGACCACGAGGCGCCGGTGTTCGATCTGGCGAAGTCTCGGCAACAGCTTGATGAAGCTGACAAGCGACTCAAGCGCGCCAGGCACGAGCATCGTGAACGCGAGCAAACGCGCGCAGGCACCTCCGCGCTTCTGGAGCGCTCGATCTCTGATCTCGAGCACGTGAGGAAACGCGGGCGCATCCTGGCTCGCCGTTGGTCGGCCAGCGCCGTTGAGTTGCTTCAGCTGGACCGCGACGCAACAGCAGCGGAGCTGCGCCACAACTCGGCGACCGATCGCTACTCGCTCGCTGAACGTGAGCTCGAACGCCTGCGCCTCGCATTGACCACTGCGCGTGAAGAACGCACGGCGCATACCGCGGCAGAGCGGCGTCTGCAGCATCGACTGGCTGAAGTCCAGCGCGAACGCGACGCCATCGAGCGGCAGCGCCCCACAGATGATCAGCTGCGGTCGTTGGTGCTTGATGTTGTTGACGATCCGGTTCGCGCCGAGGCGATCTTCGGCGAACTGATGGACGCGACCCTACATGACGAACTCGGCGACGCCATTCAAGCCGTCCAACGCATTATCGATGCCGATGCTGGACGGTCGGCGGCGGTGCAACGCTCCAGGGCTGACGAGTTGATTGCGTCCGTGCTGGCCGGATATGAAGCCGTCGACGACGTCGATTCGGCCATCCGCGCCGCTTCGAACGGCCGCCCGGGCGTCACCCGTGATGGCATCGTGATCCGTCCTGACGGTCTCGTGCTCGGAGGCTCGCAAGCAGGCGCGAATCGGCGTCGACAGCGCATGAACGAACTCGACCAGGAACATGACGACTTGTCGGCTCAAATCGACGAACTGACCAATGAGCGGACGGCCGATGCGCAACTGAGCGAGCTATCGGACGCCGTCTCGACCGCCGAGTCATCAGTCGAACACGCGCGACAGGCGGCCTCGGCGGAGCGGCGAGCGCTCGATCGTGTCCGTCGACGTCGAGATGCGGCCACGGCGTCGCGACAGGCCGACCGCGCTGAGATCGCCCGCTTGAGAGAACAGCTGCAGACTGCTCGCAGCGCTCATCGACAAGCAAGCGAAGAGCTGCGCGCTAGCCCGAATCCTCCGACCGCCGACCTCTCGACGCTCGAGACGGCGCGCGACCAAGCGGCTTCCGCGCTCGCCGACGCGCGAGCGCAGGCGGCGGCGAGCGAACGACTGCAATCTGATCGAGCGCGTCTCACTTCGCTAAGACGTGAACTCGAGCAGATCGAGCATGCGATTCGCTCGCGCGAGCCGCTGCTGTCCGCAGCGATGACAACGGCCGAACACCAAGACGACCACGAGCAGGCGAACGCAGAGTTGGCGTCACTCGAGAGGCGGCGGAGTCTGGCCGCCGATGAGTTGTCCGAGGCGCAACGGCGCCGGCTGCACGCCGAGCGCGCTGATGTCGAGGCCGCTGCGGCGCTGCGCGAACACGAAGCCGCGCACGCGCGCCTGGCCGCTGAGGCCGCAGCCGAGGGGATCGATCTTCACGGAGTGCTCACTACCGCACAGGCCACGCTGGAGCTCAATGGCGCAAACGGCTCAAACGCCTCCGCCATCTCGGACCGCAATGGATCGGCAGTTCGATCGCATCCAACCGGGCCAACTGCAGTCGCCGTAGCGGAGCGGTCGGTCTCTGCTCTACAAGAGGACATGCGCCAGCTTCGGGTCAAGCTCGAGCGCCTCGGCCCGGTCGACCCGGGCTCGGCAGAGGAGTACGCAGCGGAGCAGACGCGTTGGCGTCAGATGGAACAACAGATCGCCGATCTCCAGGCCACGGAAGACTCGCTGCGGATCGCTGAACGCGACCTTGAGCGCCTCATTGAGCAGAAGTTCCGCGACGCCTGCCAGCAGGTCGACGAAGCGTTCCGCCGCTACTTCCAGCTGATGTTCAGAGGAGGGCGCGCCGAACTCGTGCTGACTGATGAACGCCCCGCTGCTGAAACCGAGACTGAGCCAGAGGACGCCTGGAGTCCGCCTCGGTCTGGAGTCGACATTCGCGCGCAACCTCCGGGTAAGCGGGTTTCGGCGCTCGGCTTGCTCTCCGGCGGCGAGCGCGCGCTGACCGCCATCGCCCTACTCTTCGCGCTCCTCGAAGTCCGACCAGCGCCGTTCTGCATCCTCGACGAAGTCGACGCGGCGCTCGATGAAGCCAATGTCGAACGCTTCGTCTCGGCGCTCAAAGAGCGCGCGCGCGAGACGCAGTTCGTTGTGATCACGCACAACCGTCGTACGATTGAGCAGGCCGACAGCATCTACGGCGTCACGATGGGCGCGGCTGGGGTCAGTCGGTTGCTCTCGGTGCGGATGGATGAGATTCCGCAACCAAACTCCTGACGTAACGCGTACCTTGACAACATCCAACGGACTGAACGCAATCAGACCTGCCCTACCCTGTCGGTATGCAGTTCGTGCACGCCGTCTGGACGCCTGCGGGCGACGGTCCACATCCGACGTTGATCGCCTTGCACGGTCACGGCGCTCACTGTCAAGATCTGGCGCCGCTCGCTCCGATGCTTGCTGGCGGAGCGTTGCAAGTAATATCTCCCCAAGCCGAATTTCGCCTTGAGGGCGCTCCCTACTCGTACGCGCCGATGTTCACCTGGATGCAGCGCGGGGCGGATGATCGACCGCTCGATGGCGAGCTCGCTCGCGTCTCGGAAGCGCTCTTTGCTTTCATCGACCAGGTCTGCGATCGCTACGAGGTTGACCGCGAACGGCTCGCGCTGATGGGATTCTCGCAAGGCGGCATGCTCGCCTATCGACTCGCACTCAGCCAGCCGCAGCGCTGGCGCGGAGCTGCGATGCTCTCGACCTGGCTGCCCGACGACGCGCTCGACGATGTCCACGCCGACGCCGCCGACCTGCCGCTGCTCGTGCAGCACGGTGCGACCGATCCGCTCGTCGAGGTCGACCGCGGGCGACAGTCTCGCGACCGTCTCCAGGCGATGCGGATGCAGCTCGATTACCGCGAGTATCCGATGCAGCATGAGATCGGCCGACAGAGCCTGCACGACCTCTCCGCCTGGCTGTCCGAGCGATTGCTCAGCGATCGGCCGCGCGACTGATGGTCAGGCTCTTTCGCCGACTACGCAGGTCGGAGCATGCCGAACGCCAGCCGGCCGATGCAGACGCCGCAGCAGAATCCGACGCTGAAGCGGTGCGCGAGGAGTTTCGACGCACTGTCGCCAACACGCGCCGGGGCCAGCTCGGGGGACTTCGGCGCATCTTCCGACGCTCCCAGGTAGACGACGACTTCTGGGAAGAGCTGGAAGAGACGTTGATTCTGGGCGATGTCGGAGGCGCCACGTCAGCTCGCTGGGTCGAAGAACTGCGCGAAGAATCCGGCGGGCGAGACGCATCTCAGATTCGCAATCACCTGCGCGCTCGGATGGTGGAGAGTCTCAAGCGTCCCGCTGGCGGCGGCGCATTGTGGAGCGCAGCGTCCGGCGACGCCGTGTCCAAACCGCACGTGGTTCTCGTCGTCGGCGTCAACGGCGCGGGCAAGACGACGTCGATAGCCAAGCTCTCGCACGCCTATCTGGAAGACGGCCACAGCGTCATCCTTGCCGCCGCCGACACCTTCCGCGCGGCCGCCATCGAACAACTGCAAACCTGGGGAGAACGGATCGACGCGCCCGTCATCGCTCACCAACAGGGTTCCGATCCGGGCGCGGTCGCCTATGACGCTGTCGAAGCGGCGATTTCGCGCGAGTCTGACATAGTCTTGATCGACACTGCCGGGCGACTGCAGACTCAACGTAATCTCATGGCCGAACTGGGCAAGGTGCGACGCGTCATTGAATCGAAACTGCCAGGCGCTCCGCACGAGGTCTTGCTCGTCATCGACGCGACCAGCGGACAGAACGCTCTCAGTCAGGCTCGACAGTTTTCCGAGGCGATCGGCGTCACCGCGGTATGTCTGGCCAAGCTCGACGGAACGAGCAAGGGCGGCATCGTCTTCGCCATCGCCGAGGAGCTGGACATTCCGGTCCGCTTCGCCGGCACCGGTGAACAACTCGGCGATATCGCACCGTTCGACGCTGAAGCGTTCGTCGAAGCCCTGCTGGAGGACGACTGAGCGCAAGCGCTAGGAGATTCCCGTGATTGGCCGACTCATCAGCTGGAGCCTCCGCAGATTGATCACGATCGGGGCGATCGCGGGAGTCGCCGTGGTTGCCGTCCTGCTGATCGTGCTCTGGCAGGTTGGAGTCTTCGACAGCGCGCCGCCGCCTGCGACGATTGAATCAGCGGTTGAGTCGCTGCGTGAGGATGACGAGCAAGCGCAGGTCTCGGCCACTGACGCCCAGCAGGAAGGCGCCAACCAGGATGCTGCGCAGTCGGAGACCGCAGATGCGGCAGTGTCAGCGGACGACCAGCAACTACAGGACTCATACCAAGTCCAGTCGTACGACACGCAAGAAACCGTCTCGGAATCAGGGCAAGCCACTCAAGACTCGCAGGACGACTCGGCGCAGTCCACGCAAGCCGACAGCAACCAGAGCGCGGCATCGGTTGCGCCGCCTACCCTCGACGAACTCGCCGGCCCTTGGACCCTCTCGGCGCAGGGTGAGTCATTTGTCGGCTACCGCATCGGTGAAGAGTTGGCCAACATCGGCACAACCACTGCCGTCGGTCGCACCGCAGACATCGTCGCCTCGCTCGAGTTCGACGGCGAGACCATCACATCGGTCATCATCGAAGCTGACTTGCGGACGTTGCGCAGCGACCAATCGTTCCGCGACAGCGCGCTGCGCACCCGCGGCATCGAATCCGATACGTTCCCGTTCGCCACATTCACGCTGACCGAACCAATACCGATCGACGCGCTGCCTTCCGGCGAAGACACGCTCAGCGTGACGGTTCAAGGCGCCCTCGATCTCCACGGCGTGACTAATTCGGTCAGCATTGCGCTCGACGGACAACTGGTCGATGGACTTGTGGTCGTCGTCGGCTCGACCGAGATCGCGCTCGCGGACTACGACATCGAAAAACCCACCGGCTTCCGCGTGCTGTCGATTGAGGACGTCGGAATCATGGAGTTTCAGTTGGTCTTCGAACCATCGCCGTAACGCCGTGAGTCGAACACTGACGCATTGTTATGTCGCCCTAAGTGCCAATCGCCGCACATAACCAACATAGTGCGATCATGCGCTGCGTTCGGCGCTGCGCAGATCTGCCAGGTCGAACTTCAGGTTGCCGAACGAGTCCTGCTCTACGTTGGCGATGTCGCCCTCGGCATCCAGATGCCCGATGATCTGAAACAGATCCAGGCGGCGCAGATCATGCTGCGAGTGTTCCATCAACAGCGTCACGGAGATCCGCTCACGGCGACCCAGTCGCGCCGCCTCATCGAGGATCGCTCGCCGCACTGTCTCCACATCGGCGAGCGTCGCGGCCTCCGCCTGACTCGCCTCGCGCACGTCATTGAGCTCCGATACCCGACGACGCAACCGATCAAAGAGCGCCACGACCAGCCTCCAAGTCCTTCGCCTGGCCTGCCTTCAACGCGCTCGCGATCAGCGCGCGGCAGTCGGGATCTGCGTGTTCCAGGCCCGCGATGCGCAACTCGACCACGTTCGCCAGTCGCCACAGGGTCGTCAACAGTACGGCCGCTGTCCGCCACTCTTGGTCTGACGCCGGCAACTCGTCGACCGGCGCGAATCCACGAGCCAGAATCGTCGCGCGCCGACCGTCGGCCGCATCGGACTCGGCGCCGAACTCTTCGATCACCGCGTCGAACTCATGCTCGGCGTGGTCGAGGTCTCCTCGAGCCAGGCGCACGGTGCCGTGCGCGATCCGAGAGTCGACGTCGTAGGGCGCAGCCTGAGCCGCGCTGTAGGACGTCTCCAATGCCCGCTCAAGGTCGCCCGTCATCAGTCGTTGCCAGGCAAGCTCCACCGCCGTTGCGGCCGCCGCCAGTGCCGCCAATCGACGAATCTCGGCTGCGGATTCGCCCCGACGCATGAGACGCTCCGCCTCAATCAGCGACGACGACTCGCCCGCGCCGGCTGCTTCGCTGATCCGAGCGCGAAAGCGGCTGATGAGGCTCATGGCGCGCGTCGCTCCTCCCTGCGCTGCATCGGCGATTCGCTATGTCAATTGGTAGCGTAGTCATGTGACTGCTCCGACTCCGTCGCGACACATCATCCATGCCGACATGGACGCGTTCTTCGCTGCAGTGGAACAACGCGACCGGCCCGAGTTGCGCGGCAAACCCGTGCTCGTCGGCGGCTCGCCGCAGAGCCGCGGCGTAGTCGCGGCGGCGTCTTACGAATCACGTGAGTACGGCTGCCGCTCAGCGATGCCGATGCGCACCGCAGTCAGATTATGTCCTCACGCCGAGATCGTACGGCCGCGATTCTCGCGTTACCGCGAAGTCTCGGCGCAGGTCATGGCGATCCTCAGGGAGGTCTCTCCGCTGGTTGAACCGCTCTCGGTTGACGAGGCCTTCGTCGATGTCAGCCATCGCGTTGCTGAAGGCGCTACGCCAGCAGAGTTAGGCCAGTGGATCCGCGAGCGCGTCAAGCGCGAGACCGATCTGACGGTCTCCTGCGGCGTCGCGACGAGCAAATCGGTCGCCAAGATCGCTTCCGATCGACACAAGCCCGACGGCCTCACCGTTGTCGCGCCCGGCAGTGAGGCCGGGTTTCTCGCTCCCTTATCAATCTCCGATCTCTGGGGTGTCGGACCCAAGACCGCCGAGCGCCTGCGCGCGGCCGGCATAGAGACGATCGGCGAACTGGCCGAGCGTCCAATGCCGTGGCTGATCGACCGTTTCGGCTCGCGCGGCGAGTGGTTTTGGCAGTTGGCTCGAGGCATCGACGATCGCGATGTGTCGCTCGAGCGGCAAACGAAATCCATCTCATCCGAAACAACGTTCGCCGAAGATGTCGGCAGCGAAGCTCGCCTGCGCAGCATCGTGCGAGAGCAGTCGGCCAGCGTCGGCGCGCGACTGGTCGAGCAGGGGTTCCGAGCGCGCACGGTGCAAATCAAACTGCGCCTGTCCGACTTCACCACGTTCACGCGTCAGCGCACACTGTCAACGGCAACCAGCGACGCTGACGTCATTGAGCGCACCGCCTTGGAGCTGTTGCAGGAACAGCTGTCGCCGCTGCGCCGATTTCGACTCGTCGGCGTCGGAGTCTCGGGTCTCGAACAGCGTCCCGTCGCAGCTCAACTCTCATTGTTCGATCAGTCTGGAGCGCCCAGTCACGCGCCGCCGGAGTCGACAGCCAGGCGAGAGCGGCAACGCGTCGTCGATGACGCTGTCCGCGAGCTGAACGAAAAGTTCGGCGGCGATATCGTCCACTTTGGCGCCAGCTCGAGCAAGGACGGAACGCCTCGATGATCCATCCACGCGACGCCACGGTGATCACGTTCGACTGTTATGGCACGTTGATCGACTGGCAGTTCGGCGCTCGAGCCGCTGTCAGCGCCATACCGGAGTTGGCGGAGCTCGACCTCGACGAACTTGTCGCGCGTCGGGTCGAGGTTGAACTCGCTGTCGAGCACGAGCGTTACCGTCCGTACGACGAAGTCCTGGCGTTATCGATTCAACGCACCGCAGCCGAGTTCGGCGTCGAACTGGCCGACGAAGCGGGCCAAGCGTTCGCCAACTCAATCGCTCGTTGGCCGCCGTTTCAGGATGCGGGTGGATTTCTCAGGCGACTCGCCACCGTCGATACGCCAGTGGCGATACTCTCCAACGTCACCCGACGCAGTCTGGAGTTAAGCGTGAGCAAGTTGGGCGCAGTCTTCGACGACTTGATCACGGCCGAAGACGTGCGCAGCTACAAGCCCGACTTCGGGCACTGGCGGCGACTCTACGAGTCGCATGAGATTCAACCGGATCAACAACTGCACATCGCCGGCTCATTGACTCATGACATCAGGCCTGCGTCCGAGCTCGGCGCCCATACGGTCTGGGTGCGACGAGCCAACGAGCCGTTGCCCGCCGACGTGAGGCCGGATCTGATCGTCCAATCACTCGCCGAGTTGGGCGACTACTGGCGTCTGCCTTACACGCGCTGACCGATAGCATCTGAACGGGAGGGCGGAGATGAACTTGACGCGGATTTATCTGGGCGAAGATGGCGTCTCGCACTTCGAGGACCTCGAAGTCGGACTCAAGCACTTCGAGGTTGGCGACCTGTCACGGCGGCTCTTCCCCGCCAGTATGGCCTTTCGCATCTCCGAGCCGGAACTGCTCGTCGATTGGCACACGACGCCCTGCAAACGCATGATCGTCGTGATTCAAGGACTGGTGCAGGTCGAAGTCGGGCACGGCGCCATCAAGCGATTCGGACCAGGCGAACTCTGCCTGGCCGAAGATGTAGACGGCCCCGGACACAAAACCACCGACATCGAAGGACCGCGGATCAGCCTCATGGTCGATCTGCCAGACGACTTCGACGTGCACCGCTGGGCGCGCTCGTTTGACGACTGACTTTGTCACGGCGCACGAGCCTGAAACAGCACAGGAGCGAATCACATGCAGATCACTCGCGTTTACACCGGCGACGACGGCGAATCTCGCTTCGAGACGATTACCGTCGCGCTGACTGAAGGCCGCTACGGCAGTCTCTCTGATTTGTTCGCGGCCGAGGGTGTGATGTTCCGTACGACGCCAGTCGGCGGCGAACTCGACTTTCACAACGCCCCGCGACGACAGTTCGTCGTCAACTTGAGCGGCGTCGTCGAAATCGAAGTTGGCGACGGGGCCAAAGTCCGCCTGCACGGCGGCGACATCTTGCTCGCCGACGATGTCAGCGGCCGTGGACACATCACGCGAGACATTGAGGGTCCGCGGCGCAGCCTCTTCATTCCCCTGCCAGAGGACTTCGACGTCGACTCGCTGCGCAGCTAGGCGAGCGAATCAACTCCCGCGAGCGATCTGGCCGCTCCAGCGCCAGTAGTGGTCGAACGCGGCGATCGTCAGCGCATGCGTGATCAGCTGGTCGTTGACCAGTCCTGCGATCTCGTCCAACGGCACATGTGTCACCTCGATCGCCTCGCTCGACGTGCCCACGACATGGTCATCTTCGACGACGCGCTCAACGTCCTGGGCGAGAAACGACCAACAGCGATTCTCCTGTAACGCGGGATTCGGATGCACGTAACCGAGCTCGATCGCGTCGGGCGCGTGATAGCCGGACTCCTCAAACATCTCTCGTAGACCGGCCTGCTTGGGAGACTCGCCTGGATCGACGATGCCGCCCGGAATTTCGAGCGTCAGCTCGCGGGTTCCGTGACGAAACTGGTTGACGAACACGACCTCACGCTGCGGGGTGATCGGCAGAATGTTCACCCAATCGGGAAACTCGAAGATGAAGAAGCGATGCTCTCGACCCGATGTCGGGTGTCGTGAGACGTCCTTGCGAAGCTTGAAGAACTTGAAGTCGTCAATGACTTCCGAGCTCAGCCGCCTCCAGTTGTCAATCGTGCTCATGTGGCTGCGTTGATCACTTTCGCGTAGGTGTCGATCTTGAGGAACGAATCCAGGCCGGCATCTTCAAACTGAGCGCCCAGATTCTCGAGCAGCGTTTGCTTGTACACATCGACATCAATGCCTAACGATGCCACATCACCCTTGATCCGCCGCAGCCCAAGCGCCACCGCGCCGGCCAATAGCAGCTGGCTCTGCCAGACATAGATTCGGCCGCTCGCCGGCAAACGATCAATCAGTCGAGGCAGAATCGTGTGCAGGAAGTTCACGTGTCGCACTTCATCGCGCAGAATCAGACGGAAGATCTGCTTGGCCAGTGGATCGACATCGTCAAGCTCAAGCGTCTGTTGCAGAAACAACGCCGCGAAGTTCTCGCTGAACAGCGTCGATGTCAGCCAGTTCTCGACCCGGTAGAAGCCCCACGACGCCATCCCGCCGAATCGCTCGATCAGGAACGCCTCGGGCCTGGAGATGTAGCCGTGGCCATCCACCTCGCGCAGATAGCGATCAAGCACGTAGACGTGACGCGCCTCATCTTGACACTGGGCGGCGAGATACAAATTGAGCGCCGGATCTCGCACCTGATGAGTCGCCTGACTCATCATCACCTGGATCGTGTCGAGGCCCATGACCTCCAGGCCCAGGAAAACGTTCATCAACCGCAGCCACGCCGCTCGCCGTTCTTCGGGGATCTCCGAGCCCGCCGACCAGTCCACATCGTGGTCGGCATTCCAAAGGCGGTCGCTCTGTTGTCGGAATAGCGTGCGAAAGGCATCAGCCTGCTCGGCTGTGCGGTGAGGTCGAATCGCATTGGGAGATCGTCGCATCAGCGAGGAGACCTTTGGCCCATCATACCCAGCCCTCCCGACAGCGTCAGTCCGCGCCGAACGCGGCATGACGCGTTGGGCAACCCGCACCGGCTGATCGTATACTGGCCGCATGCCTGACGAGGGATTCGATCTCGAAGAGACCTTACGCGCTCTGCGCGAGGCTGACGTCGTCGTCATCGGTTTTGGCTGGCTGCAGGAGCGATTGCTCGTCGATGGGCGCCGTAACGACGCCGAAGGGCCGTACATCCGCGTCGTTGAGCCGGTCCGCTCACCACAGGATCGCCTGCGCGAACTGCGCAAGCTGCGCCCGAGCTTCGACGACCCGGAGTCGTTCGTCTTTTTCCCCTGGGCCGGTCGAGTCGATTCCTTCGTCGACGCCGAGCTGTTCGAGCGTATTCTCGAGCGATGCGACGGCGACGAAACCGCAGAGGCCGATGCCCGCTCAGCGCTCAGCAGGCTCTACGAGCTCGACCGCGAAGACATTCGACAGGCCATTTCCGGCGGCGAAAAGTACCACACGCTCTATGAGCGCGGCCGCTAAGCCAAGACTTCTTCACTTGTTCGTCACATCGCCCGTTTGTAAGTGTTAGCTGGTTGGCATAGACTCCTGCTATTCGCGCGTGTCTGAATGCAAGGTGGACCCCGTGGTCGAGCGAAGAACCAAAGCCCGTCGTCGCGCCCAACCGGCCGACGAAGCGGTTGCGGTCGCCTCAGATGAGGCGGAGCCGTGCTCCCACTCCTGGGACATCGATCGTCCCAATCAGCAGGTCTCGCACGGCCGCTGCAGCAAGTGCGGCGCCGAAAAGGACTTTCTCAACTACGGCGAAGAGCTGCGCATGCCCTTCGGACGCCGCCGACGCTCCTGATCGTTCTCCAACGTCAGTCCTAGGGTGGCGGGGCCGTCACCTCGACGCGCACCGCGATCACCCGCTCGGCGCCGTACACGGCGATCCGATCGAACGCCGCCGGACTCAGCTGTAGATCCGTGTTCGACGACTGCGTCGCGCGTACGACGACCAGTGTCTCCGCGCCCACGACCAGTTCCTGCTCCTCATCGCTGAGCAGTGTGGCGCCGGGCAATCGAGTCAATCGAAGCGTGGCGCCGATCGGCCAACGCGAGCTGAAGGCCGTCGCCGGCTCCGTCGGATCGTAGGCCGCGCCATCCTGGAGCGTGCGCGGAATTCCCGACGGAATCGGTTCAGCGATCGCTCGCTCAGTCACAGTCTCTGCTCCACCGATCTGCGCGGGCGTGATCGGTTCGTCGGCGACGCTCGGCTCGATCGCAGAGACCGGAATCGTCTCTGCCGCTGCCCCAGTCCCGTCCTGAGCATCCACCGTCTCAGCATCATCCGGCATCGACGCGGCGCCAGACTCGCTCGGTTCATCGACTCCGTCGGCGCTGGATTCGTCTGAGCTGACCTGTGTGGAGTCCGCGGCCGCAGCCCCCTCATCGGGCGTCTCTTGGGCAGCGTCGCCGCCCTCAGCCTGCGTCGCGGCCGACTCGTCGCCGCCGTCGGCGTCACTGTCACTCTCCGCCGGCGCGACCGGTTGCTCGCTCACGACCTCGGAGCTTGCGTCGTCCTCGAGCAACGCCGAGACGCCGAAGTACACGCCGATCCCGATCGCGGCTAGCGCAGCGACCGTGATCAGCGCGCCAGCGAACTGCCTGACTCGAGGACCCATCGGCGGCCGCTCATTCGGCAATCGCAGCCGCTGATTCGAGAAGCGGCGAAAGTCGTCCTGACCGCGGACGCGAATCTGCGGGCTGGAAAAGTCATGTCCACTGCGAGGTCCCATAGGAAATCGACTCATGAGCGCAGAGTATGCGATCATCCAACCGGCTCGGCGCGGAGATCGGCGTCAGCATCTGGTTATCGTCCATCTCGATAAGATGAGCTCATGTCGAGCGAGATATCAACCAGGCGCATTCGCTGCCCGAACTGTTCACAGTCGCTCGAAGTTGGCGTGCCGCCCGATAGCGGACGCACGCGGCGCGTCGTCACTCAGTGTGGACAGTGCCGCTACGACTTGGTCGTTTCGCGCGGCAAGGACGCCGATGAGCCGCTGCGGATTCGAGCCTGTATGCGCTGGGATGTCGAGTGTCCGTACTGCAACGAGACCACCGTTGCTCGCGTGCCGCCTAAGGGCATGCTGCGTCGCAAAGAGACCACCCCCTGCCAGCGCTGCCGCAAGCCGCTCATCGTCGAACGTCGAGAGGAAGGGCAGCTCGTGCTGCGCGCGCACCGCGGCATCCTCGAAGGCACACTGCTTTAGCAGACGTTCTGCGACGTTCGCCTGGCCAATGGTGTAACCGTTGCTACGCAACGACGCCGTGCGAGCCGCTCGAGGCCTGGGCATAGTGACCGACTGGCGCGTCGATACTAAAGTGCAGAGATACCAATCGCCGGCTTTGTGATTGGCATCCGGGATTGAGAAAGAGCTGGAACATGAGCGACTACGACCAACGGGCGATCGAAATGCATCGTGAATGGGGCGGCAAGGTCGACTACGCCTCGAAGGTCACGGTCGAAAACCACGACGACCTCTCGGTCGTCTACACGCCGGGCGTCGCGGCGCCGTGCCTCGAGATCGCCCGCGAACCTTCGTTGGCCCGCGTGATGACCGGCGTCGGCAACCTGGTCGCCGTGATCACCGATGGATCCGCCGTGCTCGGTCTGGGCGACATCGGACCGCAAGCCGCCCTGCCCGTGATGGAAGGCAAGTGCGTCCTCTTCCGCAGCTTCGCCGGCGTCGACGCGATTCCGATCGCCCTCGCCGTCCGCGAAGTCGACGACATTGTCGCGGCCATCGAGGCGATCGCGCCGTCTCTGGGCGGCATCAATCTCGAGGACATCTCCGCGCCGCGCTGCTTCGAGATCGAACAGCGCCTGCACGACTCCCTCGACATCCCCGTCATGCACGACGACCAACACGGCACGGCCGTGGTCGCGCTCGCTGGCGTGATCAACGCGCTGCGACTGACCAACCGCGACTTCGGCGACATCCGTACCGTGATCCTCGGCGCCGGCGCCAGCGGCATCGCCTGCGGCGCAATTCTTCGCGAAATGGGCTGCGAAGACATCTCGTTGATCGACTCCAAGGGCCTGCTGACGATCGACCGCGAAGACCTTAACCCGTGGAAACGCGAAGCGGCCGAGTGGTGCGACTTCCGCAACAACCCCGACGGCGGCATCCCCCAGACATCACAGGTGATGGCCGGCGCCGACCTCTTCCTCGGTCTCGCCGGTCCTGGCCTGGTCACGGTCGCAGATGTGGCCTCAATGAATGACAACGCCATGGTCTTCGCCATGGCCAATCCAACGCCTGAGATCATGCCCGACGAGGCAGCCGAGGCCGGCGCCGCCATCGTCGCCACTGGCCGCTCCGACTTCGACAATCAGATCAATAATGCGCTCGGCTTCCCAGGTATGTTCCGTGGACTGCTCGACGGCGGTATTCCCAAGATTGAGGACTCGCACAAGATCGCTGCCGCGCAAGCGATCGCCGACTTCGTACAGGATCCCACTCCGGATCGCATCGTGCCGAGCATCTTCGAGGACGGCTTGGCCTACAAGGTCGCCGACGCCGTGCAGGCCGTCGGCTAGCGCTAGCGGTAGACATCCAATGCTTGGGCCAGCGCCGCGCGCAGGCCCAGGACAGGCGCATAACCAAGCGTCACTCGCGCACGCGAGTCGTCAATCAGGTGCGGTCGTCCGGTCAGCGTGACGAACGCGTCGACGCCTTCAGGCTCCGGCAGCACCCAGTCCGACAGTCTCATCGCATCGAGCCCCCGCGCCAACATGTAGGGCGCAGTCCAGAATCGCTCTTCCACGCCGCGCAGTTGACACGCTTCGACGGCGAGCTCCTTCCAGGTCGTATGCGCCGACGTCACATGAAAGACCTGGTCGACCGCCTCCTCGGGCTGACTGAGCATGGCCCATACCGCACGGCCGAGGTCAGCGCCGGCGAGCACCGAAATCGGCGCCTGGCCACCGCCAACGAGCGCTGCCCGGGGACGCGAGATGAAGTGTCGGACGACCTGCATCAGCGGCGTCCCTCCATCTGAGATTACTGGCGCCGGTCGCAAAATGGAGAGCGGGACCCGCCGCCGATACGTTCTCGCCACCCGCTCGGCGGCGACCCGACTCTGCTGCGCCGGCCCCAACGGGCGAGGCGCCCAACTCTCGGTCACCGGCCAGGGTGGCAGTCGACCGCCATATGTCTCGGTCGTCGAAACAAACAGCAACTGCTCGAGCTCTCGCTGACGACAGGCGTCGAGCAGCGCCGTCGTCGCGTGCACGTTATGTGCGGTGTACTCGTTCGCAGAGTGGCCAGAGTCCATCAATGCCGACGCATGCACGACGTGGGTCACGCCGTCAAGCTGATCGGAGAGTTTGTCGGATGACGCGAGGTCCAGCGGGACCAAGTCGACGTCGTGCCGCTCGAGTTCGCGGCGCACCAACGCCCCAGTCGACTGTCCTGCGCCGGTCAGACCAATTCGCATCGTCGACATCGCGCTGTCCCCGGACCAACACCTGGTCAACTGATAGCCTCGCAGCGGCACATCAATCGTACGCGTACTCCCGGAGGCTCAGATGCCGACAGTGGAACGTCCCGACTGTGATCTGTACTACGAAGAGACCGGTGAAGGGCCGGCCATCATCTTCGCCCATGGCGCCGGCGGGAATCATCTCTCCTGGTGGCAGCAAGTGCCGATCTTCGCAAGGTCCTACCGCTGCGTCGCCTACGATCATCGCGGTTGGGGACGCAGCGCGCCCCGCGGCGGACCAGGCCCGGCGGCGTTCGTCGATGACCTCCTCGCGCTATTGGACGAGCTCAAGATCGACCGCGCCGCGCTGGTCGCTCAGTCGATGGGTGGTTGGAGCTGTCTCGGCGCGGCGCTCAGAGCGCCAGAGCGCGTCGCGGCATTGGTCATGGCCGACACATTGGGCGGCCTGATGACCGACGCGATTCGTCCGCCATTCGAGGCATCGCGCGAACGACTGCGCGAGACCGGGCTGCAAGCGCTCGCTTACGACGCCAGTCTGCGCGACCGCGACCCGGCCCTGGCCTTTCTCTACGACGAAATCTGGGCCCTCAATCCGCCTCGCGATCCGGCGATGCTGGAGACGCTCTCTGCGTTGGCGCCTGATCCCGACGCAGTGGCTGCGCTCGGCATGCCGATCCTTTGGGTCGTTGGCGGCAACGATCCCCTCGTCCCGCCCGAGGCCATGCGCGCCGCACAAGCTCATGTGCCGGGATCGGAGTACTACGAAATCCCCGCCACCGGACACAGCGTCTACTTTGAGCGCGCGCAGGAGTTCAATGGTCAGCTCAACCGATTCCTCGTCGACGCCGGTTGGGGCGCAGGCGTCTGAGCTTGGCCAGATCGGTCAGTCCAATGGAGTCCAATCGAGACTGAGCGCGCGCTCGAGCGCAATCAGCTGATACTGCATCGACGGATCCCACAGCATGAAGCCGTTCCCGCCCGCGGCCGCTGTCGCCTCAATCTGCGCGTGCACTCGATCCCAGCCGTAGTACAACCCTTGAGACTGGTAGTCGCGAAAGTCCTGCAACCAGGGACGAACCAGCGCCGAGCCATCCTCGGGAATACTGTCGATGGTCGCCTGCACGTTGATCCGCACAATCGGACCGGGCACGGCGGGCGGATAGCTATAGCCGAATGAGCCCGGCGGCCAGCCGCTGGGATAGACCATCGGCGAGATGTAATCGAGATAGCGGCCGAGACGATCAATAGACTGCCCGATGCCCTGGTCGTCACCCGCAGTCGAAACGACCCCAAACGTGTCGAACGAGACCGCCATGCCGGCGAGATGAATCGCTTCACTCGCTTCACGAGCAAAGCCCGTGACCGCTCCCACGCGTTCGGCGGCGGTGTACTGGAACCGCTCGCGCAAGCCGTTCTCGTACGGCAGGCGGACGTAGTCGAACTGAATCTCCTCGACATATCCAGCCGCGGCCACAGCAATGTCGATGTTGTATTGCCTCGTCTGCGACGAGTACACCGACGACCAGGCCAGACCCATGCTGTCGCGGAACAGCCCGCCGTCGAACCGGTGCAGCGACTCTTCAGGGAACCATGACGCGTACCGATCGTCGAGGAAGGTGACCACGCGACCGATGCGGTACACGCCCTTGTTCTTCAGTTCCTCCAGAAACGCCGCCAACGGCGCGCCGTCACGGTCCGCCTCAATCTGCTCCGCGAGAGGCGTCGCGGCGAACGAGACCACGCGACCAGCCTCCTCCTTGATGTCGATGACCACCGAGTTAATCAGGTCGGCGTCGACCAGATCGTGGACGAAGGACTGCACACTCGGCTTGGCCACCTCGCTGAAGGGGATGTGAATCGCCCGCACGACAATCGATCGCAAAATGATGACCGACTCGTCGTAGTAGATCGGTCGGCGCACAACGTCGTAGCCGGGCTGAATGATGGTCAGACTGCCGGTGCGCTGTTCAGCCGCGAACTCGAAACGGCCGCTGCTGTCAGTCCGTACGAGTGCGCTGCCGGTCGACACCTTCGCCTGGCTCGCTGGCCGCAGCCGACCTTGGTCCCAGATGTACACGCGGCCAGTGAGTCGCTCGCCCACGGTCGCCGCGGAAGTGATGGCGGGTTGGGAGGGCGGCTCGGGGTCTTCGGCGACGACCGGTCCGGTGACCACGGCAGCCAAGAGCGCCGCGGCCAGGCAGCCTAGAGCCGCCAACGCACGATGTCGACAGAGCCAGTGAGTGACAGTCAGCCAATGCACCTGTTGACGCCTTGTCGAGAACGATGAGCACAGCGACCGTCTCGCCCAATGCTACACAAGTGGATGTGTCGCTGTAATGAACGCTGCAGAAGACGACGCAACGATTTCCGCTTAGTTCGCCTGTGGCTCTGACGCCGTCGATTCCGCCACATCCTTGAGATTGAGTAGACCCTGCGCCGCCGCCGCTTCGATCGCCCGCCTTCCTCGACCGAACAGGAACGCGTTGCTCAGTCGCCAGCGCCAACCCAGCGGCCGCACCTGGTCAGCGACGCGACAACCCGCTCCCATGCGCTCGATCCGGTACGCGTGCTGCACGCGGAAACCGACGCCCATCACGACTTCGAGGAGCAACTCACGCTCTCGCGATTCCGATAGCAGCACCGCCCGCCCTGCATCGATGCCAGCCTGAGCTTCCTCTCGCAACAGCGACCACACGCGTTCCGACGGCGCCAAGATGTCTAGCGGTTCAATCACGGCTGGCCAACTGTTCAATCAATGACGAAACCTGACTCAGATCGTCGCAGCGTGTGACTCCCTCGGGATACCTCAGTCCCCGATTGCGCGGCCACGAGACGAGCGCGGTTGCGATCTCGTTCCTGGCCAGCAGCGCCACGGTCGCTGCGTCGTCATCGATGTGCAGCGACGCGCCGCGCGAACGCAGATACGCCTCCTTGTATCGCGCCGAACTCAACGCCGAGCTGTTCATCACCAGCTCGTCAATCGACTTTGCGAACCCGTGACGCTCAAGCCAGGCCTCAGTTTGCCGCTGTCCACGCTCGTGACGACCAGTAAGCACGATGACTCGACCGAGAGTCGCCGCCAGTCGTACTGTCTCGAACGCCCCCGAACGCGGAGGACGCAGGACGTACCGGAACCGGTACCACGTCTCGCTGAGCAGCCGATCCAGCGCGCCTCGCTGTCCGACAACGAGTGCCGCCGCGTCCGCCGCCGGTTCCAATGAGACATCGCGATTGATCGCTGGATTCCAACCAAAAGGCGGTTCGGCAAGCACGCCGTCGAGATCAAACGACCACAACGCCGATCCGCCCTCCAGGCGCTCAGGCCCAACCATGAGACCGATACCAGTCCATCGTCGCCCGCATGCCATCTTCCAGCATCGTCGCAGCCCGCCATCCCGTGTCCCGCTTGAGCGTCGAGGGATCGCAGATCCAGGCTGGTTGACGCATCTCCACGACGCGCGTGCGATCCAGCATCGGCTCGGTTCTCGTCAGCGCCGCCCAGGCCTCCGAGCAGCGGGCGAGTCCATGAAACGCGGCCGGCGGCAACGAAGGAATCCACAGTCGTCGACCGGCGACGCGCTCCAACGTCGACAGCAAGTCGTTCCAGGTGAATGGCCCATCGTCGGCGCAGACGTGAAAGCGCTCAACGTCGGCCAGGTCGGCGCGCAAGATGGCTCCGACGGCCTGAGCCAGGTCGGGACCATAGATCGCGTCGACCAGATTCGAGCCGTCGCCGAGACGAGCCGATAGCCCTCGGCGCGCCATCCAAAAGAACGCCTGCAGTCCGGTATCGGCGGGACCGTACACGAGCGGTGGTCGGACAATGCTGAGCTGCATCCGACCGCGCTGCGCGAGCAGTTCCCGCTCGCCGGCGGCCTTCGACCTGCCATACGCCGAGACCGGATGCAGCGCCTCACTCGGCGCCTCGGGTTCTCGGGACGGCGCAGGGCCTTGCGCCGCGATTGATGAGATGTAGACGAACCGCTCGACACCGGCCTCAGACGCCGCAGCCGCGAGATTGCCAGTGCCCTCTCGATTGGCGCGCATGAAATCACCATGTCGCACCGCTCGCAACACAGCCGCTGCATGGACGACGGCATCGATTCCGTCGCAAGCTGCAGAGAGAGTGTCGGCCTCGCGGAGGTCGCCGATCGTCCGCTCGAAGGACACATCGTCAACGTTCGACGTGTCGCTCGTTGGACGCAGCAGCAATCTCAGATCATGACCGTCAGCTTCGAGCGCGCGAGCGACATGACCGCCGACGAAGCCGCTGCCTCCGGTCAGCAGGATGCGCACAGCTCGCCTACTCGCCTAGCTAATCAGGCCGTGCCGACGCCCTGACTCGGCGAAAATCTCAAGCGCGCGGTCGAGCTGCTCATCGGTGTGCGTGGCGATGTAGGACGTTCGCAGAATCGCCTGTCCTCGAGGCACCGCCGGGGCGATCACGGCGTTCGTGTAAACCCCGTGGTCGATCAGGTCGCGCCAGAACGCGGCCGTGCGCACTTCATCGCCCACGCGAATCGGAATGATCGGCGTCTCCGAGTTGGCCACGTCGAAGCCAAGGTCGGCGAGCTCTCGCCGCATTCGAGCGCCGATCTCTTGCACTCGGGTGACGCGCCAGCTCTCCTCATCGATCAGCCGCAACGCGGCAAGCGCCGCAGCCGCCGATGCCGGCGGCAATGCCGCCGTGAACAGCATCGGACGCGAGAAGTGCCTGATGTACTCAATCACCGCTCGCGGACCAGCGCAGAATCCGCCAACCGATGCCAGCGTCTTGCTGAACGTACCAATCGTCAGATCGTCCGGTTCATCCAGCCCGAAGTGCGAACGAGTGCCGCGCCCGGTGGGACCAACCGTGCCGATCGCGTGCGCGTCGTCGACGAGCATGCGCGTGCGGTGCTTGCGGCAGACCTCGCGCAGCTCGGGCAGCGGCGCCAGATCGCCGCCCATTGAGTAGGCCCCGTCGATCAATACCAACCGCGCTTGCTCGGAACCCAAGTTGGACAGCACCCGATCCAAATGGGCGGGGTCGTTGTGCTGGAATCGCGTGTACTTGCCCAGCGCCAGGCCGGCGGCGTCATAGATCGACGCATGTACATCTCGGTCGAGCACCGACACGCCGCGCCGATCGACCAACGCCGATACCGCTCCCAGATTGGCCAGGTAGCCGGTCGAGAAGACGATCGCCGATTCAGCCTCGAGAAACTCAGCTAGGGCCTCCTCAAGCTCCAGGTGCACCGGACTCGTGCCGTTCAGCAGTCGTGAACCCGTCATCGAGGGTCCGTAGCGGTCCAGCGCGTCGTGCGCCGCCTGCATTACGTCAGGATGGCGGGTCAGGCCGAGATAGTTGTTCGACCCCAACATGATCACGCGCTTGCCGTCGACGATCGCCTCTGGCCCGTCGTTGACCTCGATCGGCTGGAAGAATGGGTACAGCCCAGCGGCGCGAGCCTGGTCGGCAAGCTGGAAGTGGTTGATCCGCTCGAAAATGTCGGGCGAACCGACGTCGCGTTGGTGGCCGTCCATCTCCTCCATGCGCAGGCCGGCGGCCTCCGCTAACTCGCTCAGCGACGGCGTGTCAGACTGCGCCTGCGTCATCGCCCCGGGCTCCCTTCAGGCCGAATGGTCGCTCTAGTGCGACACAGATCGCCCCGATTTGCTCGCCGCATCGGATCGCAGCGTTTCCGCGAGTGTACGCGACCTGAACCTTCGACCCTATGGCCGCAACACGCAGCAGGATGAACTCTGCCGCTCGATAGGGAGTCATCGAGCGTACCAGCGCAGAACCTGGGCTAGAGTGAATCCGTCGGCGCCAGGCGGCGGGCTGACAGACATGATGCGAATCAACCTCAAGCCCGCCGCGGCCACCGCGACCGCGATCTCACTGCTGTTCCTCATCTTCCACCTGACCTGGCCCGGCCATGGCGCTTGGCTGTTGGTCATCGGTCTGTTGACTGCGATCGCCTCTGCCGCGCTCTACTGGCGCGAACGCACGATCGCGCAATCCGGCGCCCGCTCCGACGGCTACGACGCTCGCGCGAGCATCGCCGATGTCGGCCCATACGGCCTCACAGGGTCCGCAATGCGCCAATCCGCAGCGCGGCGCGCCAGCGAGGTGTCGAGCGGCGTGCCGCTGTGGGCCGTCTTGGCCCCGATTTCGGCGCTGTCTCTCTTGCTCTTCATTGGCGGCGCGCTCGGCGCGTCCGAACCAGAGACGAGCGTCTCGACGCCGCCGCTCCAGCAAAGCGTGACCGCCATTGACCGAAGCCGCGACGGCGAACCAGCTCAGCCCGCAGTTGATCCCCCCTCGGCGCCGGCGCCTGAGGCGCAGCAGTCTGCGCTGTCACAAGCGAACAACGCCACCGCCGACAACGCCGCAGCTCAATCTCCAACAAGTCAACAAGCTGTGACGCCGGTACGACCGATCGTCGTCTCGGCGCCTCGCGCCGCGAGCCACGTTGACGAGGAATCGGACGCAGCCGACGGCGCGCTCGCCCCCGAGTCGGCCGCAACCTTCGAGTACACCGTCGAGGACGGCGACACACTGTACGACATCGCCGAGCGCTACGAATCAACCGTCGAAGCGATCATGAACCTGAACCAACTGGACCAGTTCAGTTACATCCACCCCGGCGACATCCTGCGGATCCCGATTGCCAGCGACGAGGACGAGTCCTGAGTCCTCACCTCAAGTCCTCAACCTCAAGCCTCACTTGGTGGTCGGATGATGCAGCGACACGTCAACCAGTTGGGCGGCGCGAGCCTGTTCCTCGGCGTGATACGAGCTGCGCACCATCGGCCCTGACTCGACATGTCGGAAACCGAGCGCGAGCGCTTCCTCGCGCACCTCGGCGAATTCTTCAGGCCGCACATAGCGCTCAACTGGCAGATGCTTCGCCGACGGTCGCAAGTACTGACCGACCGTCAATAGCTCGACATCGACATCGCGCAGATCACGGAGCAAGTCTGTGACCTCTTGGCGTTCTTCGCCCAGTCCAAGCATGACCCCAGTCTTCGTCGGAAGCCGCGGTCGCCACTGCGCCGCTCGCCGGAGTAACTCCAACGAGCGCTCGTATCGAGCCTGAAAGCGCACGCGCGGATAGAGCCGAGGCACGGTCTCGACGTTGTGATTGAGCACGGTCGGTCTGGCGCGGAGCACCCTCTCCAAGGCTCGCCAGTCGCCGAGGAAGTCAGGGATCAATACCTCGACCGCCGTGTCCGGGCTGCGCTGACGGATCAGTTCGATGCACGAAGCGAAGATCTGCGCCCCGCCGTCGGCGACGTCATCTCGATTGACCGAGGTGATCACGACGTAGGCGAGATTCAACCGCTCGACTGCGGCGGCCAAACGCTGTGGCTCGGACCAGTCGATCGACGCCGGCCGTCCCGAAGTCACCGCGCAAAACCCGCATGCGCGTGTACAGGTGTCGCCGAGGATCATGAATGTGGCGGTCCCCCGATTGAAGCACTCGCCGATGTTCGGACAGCGAGCTTCCTGACACACGGTATGCAGCGTCTCGTCGCGCAACAGCTCGACGATCTGCGCGTATCGCTCTCCGCCGGGGAACTCGGCGCGGATCCACGACGGCTTGCGCTCTCTCACGTTGGTCACAACGCCAGCTCCGTGAGCCGAACAGGCGACAGCCTCAAACCAAAGCGCCTCGCGAAGTGCCGCTCCAACGCAGCAGCGCACTGCTCGACAGTTACACGATGACCCGCCTCTTGCGACAGGGACGCCGCTCGCGCATCGGCGAAGCCGCAGGCGTGGATGTCGTCGAACCAGGAGAGATCAGTGTCGCAGTTGATCGCTAGACCATGTCGGCTTACGCCAGCCTGCAGCCGCACGCCGACGCTGGCCAGTTTCCGATTGCCGATCCAGACGCCAGGCCGCCCGCTGAACCGCTGCGCTTCGACTCCGAACTCGTGCGCCGTGTCAATCGCGACGGCCTCGAGCGCGCGAATGTAGCTCGCTATGCCGATCCCACGCTCGCGCAGACGAAGAATCGGCCAGACGACCAGTTGCCCCGGACCATGAAACGTCACATCACCGCCGCGGTCGGTGTCGATGATCGGCGCGCTGAGCGGCCGCAGCACATGCTCCCGACCACCCCTTCGACCCTGCGTGTAACAGGGCGGATGCTCTAGCAGCAGCACAATCTCCGACTTCGCTCCGCTCGCGACCGCCTCACCGCGTTGCGCTTGCCAGTCGATGGCCCGCCCGAACTCAATCAACCCCACACGGGCGATCTGCACAATCTGCGAGCGTTCTCGAGCGGCAGATGACTTCTTCAGGGTCGCTGACGCATCGGCGCTGACAGGCGTGGTCATTCGTAATCCGTGCCGCGAGACGTTTGTTTCAGTTTAGCTATCGATCCGGTCGGCGACGGGTACAGCCGCCGCGGTTGAGTAAACTGAATCCACGATGACCACTTCTCAGTCCCCGTGGCTTTCAGCGCTGGAGCGTGATTCGGGCGCCTCGGGAGCGGAGGATTGGCTCGAAACCAACGACTGGATTGACTCACTGCGCGACGTCGCGCGGCGTCGCGGACATGACCGTGTCTCGCGACTGCTGCAGACGCTGCAAATCGAAGCGCAGCGATCAGGCATTCGCCTGCCTGTAACCTCGCAGACCCCGTACGTCAACACCATTCCGCTCGAGAAGCAGCCGCCCTATCCCGGCGACCTCAACATCGAGCGGCGCATCAAGTCAATCATTCGCTGGAACGCGATGGCGATGGTCGTCGAGGCGAACCAGAACAATCACGGCATTGGCGGTCACATCTCCACCTACGCCTCTGCGGCGACGCTCTATGAAGTCGGATTCAACCACTTCTTTCGCGGCCAGGATCACGAGTCCGGCGGAGATCTGATCTACTTTCAGGGACACTCGGCGCCCGGCATCTACGCGCGCGGCTACGTCGAGCGCCGCCTCGAGCCAAGCCAACTGCACAAGTTTCGCCAGGAACTCTCTGGCGGACTGCCGTCCTACCCGCATCCCTGGCTCATGGACGACTACTGGCAGTTCCCCACTGTGTCGATGGGGCTCGGTCCGATTCAGGCCATCTATCAGGCGCGGTTCATCCGCTACCTCGAGAATCGCGACCTCTTGCCCGTAACCGACCGCAAGGTCTGGTGTTTCCTCGGCGACGGCGAGACTGATGAACCCGAGTCGCTCGGCTCGATCGCCCTCGCCTCGCGAGAAGAACTCGACAACCTGATCTTCGTCGTCAACTGCAACCTGCAGCGTCTCGACGGACCCGTGCGAGGCAACGGCCAGATCATTCAAGAGCTGGAAGCCGTCTTCCGCGGCGTCGGTTGGAACGTGATCAAAGTGATTTGGGGCTCCGAGTGGGACCAGCTCTTGGCCCGCGATGAGCAAGGCCTCCTCGTCCAGCGCATGGGAGAAGTCGTCGACGGCGAGTACCAGAAGTACACCGTCGCCGGCGGCGGATACATCCGCAAACAGTTCTGGGGCGTCGATCCACGCCTCCTGCGCATGGTCGACGACATTTCCGATGATGAGCTCTGGCGGATGCGACTCGGCGGGCACGATCCGCTCAAAGTGCACGCCGCATACAACTCAGCGGTGAACCATCGCGGCGCGCCGACCGTCATCCTGGCTCGAACGATCAAGGGCTATGGACTGGGCGAAGCCGGCGAGGGCCGCAACATTACGCACCAACAAAAGGAACTCAATGAGCGGGAGCTCATGCAGTTCCGCGACCGCTTCGCGATTCCCCTGTCCGATGCCGAGGTAGTCGGCGCGCCGCTCTATCGACCGGCAACCGACAGTCGTGAGTCGCGCTATATCGCCGAACGCAAACAGTCCCTGGGTGGCCATGTACCTCAGCGTCGATCCCCGAAGTCGCACCTCACCTCGCCGCCCGACGAGACCTTCGCCGAATTCCATGAAGGCACCGGCGATCGCGAAGCCTCGACCACTATGGGATTCGTGCGCATGCTCAGCCGACTCATGCGCGATCGCGACCTCGGCCAACGAATCGTGCCGATCGTCCCCGATGAGTCACGCACCTTCGGTATGGAAGGCATGTTCCGCGAGTTCGGCATCTACGCCTCGGCGGGTCAGCTCTATGAGCCCGTCGACTCAGACCGGCTGCTCTTCTACAAGGAGTCGCGCGACGGCCAGATCCTCGAAGAAGGCATCACCGAGGCGGGAGCGATGTCGTCCTTCATCGCCGCCGGCACGGCCTACTCGTCGCTGAAGTCGCCAACGATTCCGTTCTTCATTTTCTACTCGATGTTTGGCTTGCAGCGCATCGGCGACCTCGCCTACGCCGCCGGTGACGCCCGAGCGCGCGGGTTCCTGATCGGTGCCACAGCCGGGCGAACGACGCTCAATGGCGAAGGCCTGCAACACCAGGACGGCCACAGCCACCTGCTCGCCTCGACGATCCCAAACCTCGTCGCCTATGACCCCGCCTATGCCTACGAAATCGCCGTGATCGTGCAGGAGGGCATCCGCCGCATGCACGATGAAGATGAGAGCATCTTCTACTACGTCACCGTCGAAAACGAGTCCTACATCCAACCGCCGATGCCCGAGTCGGAGGATGTACGCGCGGGCATCCTGCGCGGGATCTACCAACTCACCCCATGCGAATCGCCGCAGGTCCGGTTACTGGGCAGCGGGCCGATCCTCAACGAAGTGCGCCGCGCGCAAGCGATCTTGCGCGACGACTACGACATTCCCTCCGACGTTTGGTCGGTGACTTCCTACACCGAGCTGCGGCGCGAAGCGATGCAGATCGATCGCTGGAATCGGCTGCACCCACTCGAACAACCACGCGAATCCTGGCTGCAACAGTCGTTGGGTCCGAGCGTTGCGCCGATCGTCGCCGCGTCCGATTACACCGCCTCGCTGCCAGACCTCGTGGCTCGCTGGCTGCCGGGACCGCTCACTGCACTGGGCACAGACGGATTCGGCCGCTCGGACACGCGGCCCGCGCTGCGAGACTTCTTCGAGGTCGACGCCAACCACATCGCCTGGTCAGCCTTGAGCGCGCTCAGTCGCCGCGATCTGATCGACGGCGACATCCTGCTGCGCGCGCAAGACCAACTGGGGATCGATCCGAACCGCATCGATCCGATGCTGCGTTAGGGGATCGAGATGACCAGCGCCGCGTCGCAGACTCACGCCGTCCTGCTGCCCGACCTGGGCGAAGACATCGAAGAGGCGGACGTGCTCCAGGTCTACGTCGGCGTCGGCGACTCAGTCGAGCTCGAGCAATCGCTCGTCGAGATCGAGACCGAAAAGGCGACGCTCGACCTACCCTCACCAGTCGCCGGGAGCGTGACGGCCATTCATGTCAGGTCCGGCGAGACCATTCGCCCCGGCGATCCGGTGCTCGACGTCGATAGCGCGCTAACTGCCGCGCCTGCCGTGAGCGCTGAGCCTGTAGCCGAGACGCCACTCTCTGACATCACACCGCCCCCATCGGCCGCCGAGCAGAAAACGGAAGTCGCAATCGTCGAAGCAGTCGTCTCGCCTGCGCCTCCGCACGATCCTCAGCGTGACCCTGCGCAAGAACCACGTCACACTGAAGTCCGGCCACAACCGGAGGAAGAATCTCCAGCGGCGCAGACTGCGCCGCCCCAGCAACTCGAAGCCGACGCGGACGCGCGTCCGGTGTTCGCGTCGCCATCGGTGCGCCGCTTCGCTCGCGAGATTGGCGTCGACATCCGAACGGTGCGAGGCAGCGGCGCGGGTGGACGCATCGACCTCGACGACATCAAGCGCCACGCCCGCGAAACGCCCTCCCAGACCGCGGATACGGGCCATGCCGCAATCTCGCCAGGTCCCTTGCCCGACTTCTCCGAGTTCGGCGCCACTGAACGCGTCTCGATGAGTCGGTTGCGACGCACCATCAAGCGCAACATGGCGGCCTCGTGGCACGAGATTCCGCACGTGACGCTGTTTCACTCCGCCGATGTGACCGAGCTCGATCAAGTGCGACGCAGCTATCGCGACCTCGCCGAAGCTGAGGGCGGCCGACTCACGATCACAGCAATCCTGCTGAAGATCGTCGCCGCAGCGCTCAAGGCGCATCCGCACGTCAACAGCTCGCTCGACGCCGAGCGCGACGAGCTTGTACTCAAACATTATGTCCACCTCGGTGTCGCAGTTGACACGCCGCGCGGACTCGTCGTCCCGGTCCTCCGCGATGTCGACCAGAAGAGCATCATCCAGATCTCAGTCGAACTGACCGACATCTCCGAGCGCGCGAGATCCGGCGACCTGGAGCTGCAGGATTTCCGCGGCAGCAGTTTCACCGTGACGAATCTCGGCGGCATGGGCACGGGACACTTCACGCCGATCATTCATCATCCAAACGTCGCCATCCTCGGCATCGGACGCGCGGAGCCTCGACCCGTGTGGTCGGACGCCCTCGACGGTTGGGAATCGCGCAGCGTGATGCCGCTCTCTTTCACATTCGACCATCGCGTCATGGACGGCGCTGACGGCGCCCGCTTCATGACCTGGATCGCCGATGTGATTCGCCAACCACTCGTACTGGCGCTGGGGAGCTGACGCGTGGTCAACGGCGATGTCGGCTCGGACAACATGCGACTCGTCGTACTCGGCGCAGGTCCTGGCGGATATCCGGCGGCATTCCACGCCGCTGAGCGCGGCCTCGACGTGACGCTCGTCGACACACGGCCGCAGCCTGGCGGCGTCTGCCTTTATGAAGGCTGCATTCCCTCGAAGGCATTGCTCCACGTCGCCAAGCTGATCCGCGAGGCGCGCCACGCCTCCGAATGGGGAGTCTCGTTTGGCGAACCGACGATTGAAGTCGAAGCGCTCCGAGACTGGAAAGACAGCGTCGTCCGCAAGATGACCAATGGACTCGGCCTGCTGCGGCGACAGCGGAGCGTGCAATATCAGCAGGGCTACGGACGCATCCAACACGCCAACCAACTGAACATCGAATCATCGGGCGAGGTCCTGCCGCTCGACTTCGACGCCTTGATCGTGGCGACCGGCTCAACGTCGACACGACCCGGTCCCCTCAACATCGACTCAGATCGCGTCATGGACTCGACGCAAGCGCTCGAGCTGCGCGACACGCCTGCTTCGTTGCTGATCGTCGGCGGCGGATACATCGGCCTGGAGCTGGGCACGGTCTACGCCGAGTTGGGCGCGCAGGTGACCGTCGTTGAAGCGCTGCCCGAGATGCTTAGCGGTGTCGAGCGCGAGCTCGTCCGCGTTCTCGAGCGCAGCCTGCGAGACCGCCTTGCGGCCATCCACGTCAACACCAATGTCGTATCGCTCGAAGAAGTCGAAGACGGCGTCGAAGCCGTCATCGCCGACGCCGAAGGCGTCGAGCGGCGTGAACGATACGAGCGGGTACTAATCGCTACCGGTCGCCGACCTAACAGCGCCGACTTGGGCCTGGAACGCACGCGAGCGCGAATCGACTCAGACGGCTTCATCGTCACCGATTCGCAGCGGCGCACGGCTGAGCCCTCAATCTTCGCCATTGGCGATGTCGCCGGCGAGCCCATGCTGGCGCACAAAGCCACGGCCGAAGCGTCAGTTGCAGTCGAGGCGATCCTCGGCGAGCCGACCGCGTTTCGACCGCTCGCCGTGCCTGCCGTAATCTTCACCGACCCCGAGATCGCCTGGTGCGGCCTCTCTCAGTCCGAGGCCGCCGCGCTCGACGTCGACGCCTCGGTCGTCAGTTTTCCCTGGGCCGCGCTCGGACGCGCCACAGCGTCGGGGCGCAATGACGGCCTGACGCGCCTTGTGATTGAACGCGGCTCCGAGCGCGTGCTCGGTATGCAGGTGGTTGGACCGGGCGCCGGAGAGCTGATCAACGAGGGCGTGCTCGCCGTCGAAATGGGCGCCCGCGTCGCCGATCTGGCCGAATCGATTCATGCGCATCCCACCCTCAGTGAGTCAGTCATGGAAGCGGCGCAGCTCTTTTTCGGCCGTAGTCCTCACTATCTCAGTCGACGACGATGAGGCCGCCGCATGCTGATTGAGCTTGGCGGGCAGACGCTCGATGCGACCGATCGCTGCCACGTCATGGGCATCCTCAACGTGGCGACCGACTCGCCCGTCGCAGACTCGATCGTCGATATCGCCGACGCGCCGCGCCGCGCCGAGGCGCTCCGCAACGCCGGCGCGTCGATCATTGATGTCGGCGCGCAATCGACCCGCACCGGCGCCGTCGAAGTCACGCCCGAGGAAGAAATCGAGCGTGTGGCGCCGGTGGTTGAGGCCCTCGCCGGCGAGGGTCATCTGGTGTCGGTCGACACCTGGACATCGTCGGTCGCTCGAGCGGCAGTGGAGTCGGGCGCGCATCTGATCAACGACATCACCGGCGCCGATCCTGACACCGTCGCAGTCGCGGTCGAGACGCGCACGCCGATCGCGGTCATGCACATGCGCGGACGACCCCAGCGGCATCGCGACGTCGACCACGGGTATGACGACGTCGCCGCCGAGGTTCGCCAATATCTGACTCAACGCGCCGCCGAGATCGTCGCTGCCGGCGCGCCCGCGGTCTGGGTCGACCCAGGCTTTCAGTTCGGCCGCGGACTGGAAGACAATCTGCGCCTGCTGCTCGATCTGCCGCAGTTGGCTCATCTCGGACATCCCGTGCTGATCTCCGCCTCGCGCAAGGGCTTCCTCGCCCAACTGCTCGGACACGGCGACCTGCGCTCGCGTGATGCGCAGGGACAGCCGGGCATGCTCGAGGCGACGCTCGCGTTCAACGTCCTCGCCGCCTGGATGGGCGCGCACGTCGTGCGCGTCCACGACGTCGAGGAAGTCGCCTGGGCGCTCAAGATTTCGACTGCCGCCCGCACGCTGAGACGCAGCCATCAGGGCGAGCCGTCCTTGAATTCAGCGAGCGCGATACACTCGCGCCAATAGGCGCACATCGCAACTTGGTTGCAGGAGACTGACCACATGCCCGTCTATACCTATCGCTGCGACGAGTGCAGCGACGTGTTCGAACGAATCCGCCCGATGTCCCAGGCCTCTGAACCGCAGCCCTGCCCGAACTGCGATGCCAAATCGGAGCGCGTCGTCTCAGGCATCTTTGAGAACAACTCGACCAAGAATCGCTCAGCCAACTTCCCCAAACGCAAGCGCTACACCAACTGGTAACCAGTGCACCTCGGAGACTCGCATGACACAGCGTCCGCCTGACCCGATCCCGTTTCCGAGTGACCGAGTCCAACGCGGCGCGCCGCCATCTCCTGCTCCCCAGCAAGGCCAGCCGCCCTCAAGCGGACCGGTGATCTACTCGGCCTCAGGACAACCGATACGCCAAGCGGCGCCGCCGGCGCCACCCCCAGACCCGATTCCGCTGCGTCAGTCGCCGCCAGCTGACGCAGCTCCGCCAACGGACGACACAGCGTCTCAAGACCAGCCGCAAGGGTTGCATGGTCACGTTGCTGCCGTGATCGACTCAACCGACGCCACGTTCGAGCGCGATGTGCTCCAGCGCTCGCATGAGATACCGGTGATCGTCGACTGCTGGGCTCCCTGGTGCGGACCGTGTCGCATCCTCGGGCCAATCCTGGAAAAGCTCGCCTACGAGCGCGACGGCCAAGTGCAACTGGTCAAGGTCAACACGGACGAAAATCCCCAGGTCGCGCGCGCGTTGCAGGTCGAAGGCATTCCCGCCGTCTTCGCTTTCGTCGGCGGACAGCTGGTCAACAAGTTCGTCGGCGCCCTCCCGGAAGAACAGGTTGAGGCCTTCTACAACTCGCTGATCCCCTCTGAGGCCGACATCAAGGCGGCAGAGGGCTATCGGATGATGCAGGAGAACCAGATTCCAATCGCTCGGCTTCACTTCGAGGCGGCGCTGGAAGAGAACCCGGACCATGAACCGGCCGGCGTCGGACTGGCCGCGATTCTCGCCCGACTCGGCGAGACCGATCGCGCCGCTGAGCTCGCCCAGCGTTGGCCCAACCATCCGATGAGCAAGAGCGTGCTCACCTCAATGGAGCTCGCCGCCGCCATCGACGGCCACGACCCCAACGACATACGCCAGGCCGTCAACGCCAGCCCAAACGACGCGACGGCCCGATATCGACACGGCTGTTTGTTGGCCATCGAAGGTCAGTGGATGCAAGCGCTCGATGAACTGTTGGAGTCGGTCAAGATCGACAAGTCAGCCGACGACGATGCGGCGCGCAAGACCTTGCTCGGCATCTTTGCGATGCTCGGGGAAGATCAGCCCGTCGTGGCCGAGTACCGCAAGCGCCTCGGGCGGCTGCTGTTCTAGCGAATCAATGATTTGGGTCCGTCACGGAAGCGAAGCTCGGCCCGAGCGACTCACGGTGACAGACTGACGAACGTTACAGTTCGTCCTCTTCCGTTCCGCGCGTGTACCACTGACGCGTACGCCACCACGGCATCGGAATCTCGTCGTCTTCCGGACGCGCGCGATTGCGAATCGCCCAGATAAACACGACGACCGTCGCGCCGACAAAGCAGAACGGAATGAACAGCGAGGTCGCGAGCGTCTCGTCAGAGACGTGTAGTCCGTCGCCTTCCTCGTCACCGCCAGCGTGAGCCGCCGTCGTCGGCTCTTCGATCGCGTAATCGGCAGCTGCAGCCGCTCCTAGACTCAACGCACTGAGCCCGCCGACCACCAATATCGCCAGCAGAATCCGTCGCAGCTGAGACATTGGATCACACCCCTCAACTTTTGTTGATCACAGTGTCGCGCCAATACGCAACAGGGTCAATGCGCCGCGCCCTGGCGCGAGGGGTCAATCTGCCGCGCCTCGGCCTGACGGGTCAATGTGTCGCGTCGAGGCGCGACAGGTCAATCGACGAAGCGTCAACGCTAGACTATGCCCATGCATCCCCCAACTGAGTTCGCCCTGCGCGACGCCAACGGCGTCGAAATGCATTTCCCGCCCGACGGCCCCGTCCTGCTTGCGCTGGTTAAAGAAGACTGCGATACCTGCAATCTCACACTGCCATTGCTCGAGTCCGTACACCGCGCGACCGACGACGGACTCGACGTCTGGGTCGCCGTGCAGAAACACGACGACATCGCCGTGCTCAAGGAACGACACGACCTGACGATGCCGCTGCTCGATGACGATGCGCTCGATCTCTCCTACGACACAGACATCGATACCGTGCCGACGCTCTTCCTCTACGACGAACAACGCAACTGCACCCTGCAGACATTTGGCTTCGACAAACATGAGTGGCGCGAGATCGCCAACGAGTCAATGACGCTCGCCGGTCGACCGGACGTCAGCGCGGCGATCGACTGGGAGTCGCTGCCTGAGCAACGACCGGGTTGCGGAGCGCGCAACTACGAGCCCGGCGTCTACGAACGGCTGCAAGCGCGCAAGAGCGGCGATTTGATGTCGCGGCTTGTCGACCTCGCCGCAGACGACGACATTCACGAGTTCATGTACGAGCAGGGCTACACCGACGGCTTCCCCGTCGTTCCGCCGACGCGCGAACGCGTCTGGCAGATGCTGCAGGGAACCACGCGCAACGCCCAGGACGAAGTCGCCGTGATGCCGCCGAACCTGGCGCCGATCACCGTCGAGAAGATCGCTGTCAACGCAGTCATGGCCGGGGCCAAGCCCGAGTATCTGCCCGCGATCATTGCGCTCGTCGAGATCGCCTGCAGCGACTCCTTCAACATCCATGGCGTGCTCGCCACGACGATGGGCGCGACGCCAGTCGGCGTGTTCAACGGCCCAATCCGTGACCGAATCGGTATGAACTACCTGCACGGCGCGCTGGGCAGCGGCAATCGCGCCAACGCCGCCATTGGACGCGCCCTGCGACTCTGCGCGCGCAACGTCGGCGGCAGCGTGCCTGGCGGCACCGACCGCGCCACCCAGGGCGGACCGCACCGCCTCACCATGAACTTCGCCGAACATGAGGACGCCAGTCCCTGGGAGTCGTTGGCCGTCGAGCACGGTTTCGAACCGACCCACGATGTGGCCACGCTGATGGCGATGTCCGGCGGTCCCGCGACCATCGCCGACGAGCGATCTCGCGACGGTCGCGGCCTGGCCGGCACGCTCGCGCTATCAATGAGCTGCATGCAGGATCCCAAGTCGCCCATGGTCGACACATTGGTCGTGCTGTCTCCTGACCACGCCGGCATCTTCGGACGCTCCGGCTGGTCCAAGGACGACGTACGCGAATGCATCATGGAAGAAACCGCCATCCCGCTCAAAGACCGACTGCGCTCGGCCGACGCCGGCTGCGGATTGGCGCCGAGCGTGATCGAACGATTCGGCGGCGAAGCGGCGCTCGATCGGCCCGTGCCGAAGTTCATGGACAAAGCCAACATCATCCTCGTCGTCGCGGGTTCGCCCGCCGCCAAGTTCTCGACGATTCTCGGTGGTTGGGCGGGCGGCGCGTACTCCACGCCGACGAGCGGAGCAATCGGCTCAGCCGGAGCGACCCAAGTCAGCAGCTGGCGACCGATAGCTGGCGTCAATCGCGGCGCGGTCGGTCGCGAACCAAGCTCGACGAGTGCGGAAGAGTAGACTGAATAGCAGAGTCAGCGCAGACACATAGCGCGTCGCAAGCGTTTCGCGGGCGCGCTCATGGAGAGGTCCGATGGTTACCCAGATCCTTGACCCCACCGACGAACGAGTACCGATCAAGCGATCTCTGACGCCGCGTCCCGAGGCGCTGCACGGGACGGTCGCACTGCTCGACATCTCCAAGCCGCGCGGCGATGTCTTCCTCGACCGTCTCGAAGAACTGCTGCACGAGCGCGCGCCAGGCGTCGAGACGCGACGCTACATGAAGCCAACCGTCGCCAAGCCGGCGCCGGAAGAGATCAAGCAAGCGATTTTGGAGGAGTGCGACTTCGTCATCGAAGCGCTCGCTGATTGAGGCTCCTGCACGACGTGCAGTGTGCACGACTCCGTTTACTTCGAACTCCAGGGCAAGCCCAGCGTCTTCGTCGCCACCTCCGAGTTCATCAAGGCCGCCAGCCATCAGGCCGAACGACTCGGACTGGAAGAAGTGCGTCGCGTCTTCATTCCGCATCCGATGCAGGACCGCACCGATGCCGAGATGCATGAGCACGCAGAGCGGTTTATCGACGAAATCCTCGACACGCTGATGGCCCCAGTCGATTAACTCTGGTGGCGTCTGCTGACTCCATGAGTCGCGATCTCCACGCCCGCCTGGTCGACATCGCCGAACATGACGATGTCTATGAGTTCATGTTCGCGCAGGGAATCACGGACGGCCTGCCGGTCGTCCCGCCAACGCGAGAGCGCGTCGACCGCATGCTCGACGCCGCGCCCGCGCACTGCAGCGATCCGAGTCGAGTCATCGCCGAACTGCCGCCCAACCTCGCTCCGCTGAGTGTGGAGAAAGCGGCGATCAACGCCGTTATGGCAGGCGCGCGGCCCGAGTACTTTCCCGCCATCATCGCCTCAGTCGAGGCTGCCGCGGGCGGTCGCTTTCCCTTGCACGGCTCGATCGCCACGACCGCCGGTCTGGCGCCGATGATGATCATCAACGGTCCGGTCCGCGAACAGATCGGCATGAACTGGGGCCTGAATGCGCTCGGACAGGGCAATCGAGCCAACTCTACGCTCGGACGCGCCCTGCGGCTGATGCTGCGCAACGTCGGAGGCGCCCGTCCAGGAGAGATCGAGCAAGCGATTCAGGGCGGCGGACACAAGTGGACGCTCTGCTACGCCGAAGACGAAGACTCATCACCCTGGGCGCCGTATCACGTCGAACACGGCTTTGATCCCGACGACAGCGTCGTCTCGCTGCTCGCTGTCACCGGCGGTCCGCGCGTCTGCATCGATCAGACCAGTCGCGACGCGTTCGCGCTGAC
Organism: Dehalococcoidia bacterium; assembly: GCA_965221705.1. Taxonomy (GTDB): domain Bacteria; phylum Chloroflexota; class Dehalococcoidia; order Bin125; family Bin125; genus Bin125. The sequence goes on along the minus strand of OZ244908.1, from coordinate 679,494 downwards.
TGGCTCCATCGCCATGGCCTTTCAGCAAGTCCTCAAACCTCGAGGTCAAGTGACGCCGTCGATGTTCGTCGTCTCGCCCGAGCACGCCGATGTCTATCGCGCCAGCGGCTGGAGCAAGGACAACATTCGCGAAGCGATCATGGAGTTCACCGCGCTGCCGCTGCGCGATCGGCTGGCCACGTCGACCATGGGCGGCGGGATCAACGAGTATCTGCCGCAACAGTACGGCTGGACCGAGGAACAGCTCGACATGCCCGTTTCAAAGGTCGCCGATCCGTCGTACATCCAGATCAGCGTCGCCGGCAGTCACGCGGGAAAGTGGACGAGCATCTATCAGGGCATCTTCGGCGACGGCGACACGACCGCGCCGCCGCCGACCTTCACACCCGCTTCCGCCCTCATCCGCTGATAACCCGCTCGTGACTCGTCCGTGACCATGCTGCGCTCGCGTGTGATCGACATCGCCGACCATGTTGATGTCTACGAGTACATGTTCGAGCGGCGGATCACCGATGGGCTGCCGGTCGTGCCGCCGACGCGTGAACGCGTCGAGCGGATGCTCGAAGCGTCGCCATTGGATCCGCGGGCCGTCGTCGGTCAGATTGCGCCGAGTTACGCCTCAGCGACTGTCGAGAAAATCGCCATCAACGCCGTACTCGCTGGTGCCCAACCGGGCTATCTGCCGGTGATCGTGGCCGCGATCCGCGCCATGACTGATGGCCGGTTTCCCCAACATGGCGTCGCAGCCAGCACCGACGGACTCGCGCCCATGATCGTCGTCAACGGACCGATTCGCGAGCGTATCGGCATGAACTGGGGACTCAACGCGCTTGGCCAGGGCAACCGGGCCAACATGACCATCGGCCGCGCCGTGCGGCTCTGCGTACGAAACGTCGGCGGCGCGCGCGAGGGCGAGGTCGACCAGACCGTCCTGGGCGGCGCGCACAAGTTCACGCTGACCTTCGCCGAGCACCAAGCCGCATCTCCCTGGTCGCCGCTGCACGTCGAGCACGGCTACGACCTCGATGACAGCGTCGTCAGCCTGCTACCCGTGATCGGCGGGCCGCGACTCTGCATCGACGAGTACAGCCGCACCGCTCGTGCGCTCGTCGGCTCTATGGCGATGGCGCTCCAGCGCGTGTTCATTCCCAACGGACAGGTCGGACCGACCATGCTCGTGGTCAGCCCCGAGCACGCGGAAGTCTTTCGACGCGACAGCTGGTCCAAGTCCGACGTCCGCGACGCGCTCATGCAACTGACCGCGCTGCCAGTCGCGGAGCGGTTGACGACGGCCCAAGTCGGCGGCGGCCTCAGCGAGCCGGCGCTGCGTCGAGAAGGAATCGACCCTGATCGCTACGGTGAGTCAATGTCGAAGCTCAAGCATCCGTCGCACATCCTCCTCGCAGTGGCGGGCGCAGACGCCGGCAAGCGCACCGGCATCTATCCCGGCATCGTCGCGCGCATGGACCCCGAGCACATGGCGGAGTTCACTCCCGCCTCCGCCAGAGTGGAATCTGCGTGATCGTGGCAGCAGTCGAGGCTGACCCGCGAGTGTCGCTGCGCCGACATCTGGCCAAACACCCGACTGTCAGTGTTCACGTCGGCGAACGCTCCATCGAACTACAGTCACGCCACGGACTCTTCTCCGCCCGATCGCTCGATCGCGGCTCCGAGATGCTGCTCAATGAGCTGTCGGTGTTGTCCCCTCCTCGTCGATTGCTGGACATCGGTTGCGGCTACGGAGCGCTCGGACTCAGCCTCGCCGTGCGCTGGCCCGACGCCGACGTCGATCTGGTCGACACCGACATCCGCGCCATCGAGGCCGCGAGCGAGAACATCGAACGACTCACGCTCAACAACGCCAACGCAAAGCTCAGCGATGGCATCCGTGAACTCTCGCAGCCGCAGGGAGCTCATGATTTAGTCGTATCGAATCTGCCTGCGCAGGCCGGTAATGACGCGCTCGATCAACTCCTGCTCGACGCCTACGACGCGCTTGCGCCTCAAGGCGCGCTCGCAGTGGTCGCCGTTAACGGGCTGCGCAAGTATCTGCATCGACGCTTAAGCGTCATCTTTGGTCAAGGTCACGTCGCCAAGGTGCGCCAGGGGCCGCGACACACGGTGTTGGAAGCAGCGAAGCCGGCCCGATGAGTCTCCAACAACCGCCGCCGCGTCCCAGCGTGAGAGACGTCTTGCGCCTGCGCGAGTTCAGACTGCTGCTGACCGGCTTCATCGTCGGACAGTCGATGATGCCGCTGCAGTTCGTCGCCTCGATCGCCTGGATTCAAATGGTCGCCGACGACAGCGTCGAGATCATTATGGTCGGCGCGATCGGCACGATCCGCGGCTTTGGCATGGTCGGCTTCGGACTCTTCGGCGGCGCGTTCGCCGATCGATTCGATCGTCGACGGCTCTTGATGGTGACTCAGTTCCTCGCCTTCGCCGCCAACATGGCGATCGCCGTCATGATGTGGACGGGCTCGGGCGGAACGACCGAGATCGTGATCTTCTTCGCGCTCACGCTGATCGCCTCAGCCGCACACGCCATTGACGGACCAACCCGACAGGCGATCACGCCGGAGATCCTCGGTCCGCGCCTGACGCCGTCGGGGATCGCGCTGAACTCCGCGGCGATGCAACTCGCCATGCCGATTTCGATCTTCGCCTCGGGCCTCCTGATCGATAACCTTGGCACTGGCACCGTGTTCGCCATCTCCTCGTTTGGTCACCTGGGCGAGATTCTGATCCTCGCGATGATGGCCTATCGAACTGTCTTCTCCGCCGAGCACCTCGCCAATCGCGGCGAGGGACCCGGGCAAGCCTTCCGCGACATCGCGGCGGGACTCAGGTTCGCGCGCTCCAAGCCGGTTGTGCTCTGGACCGTGCTCATCGTCGTCCTGATGATGTCGATGATCATGCCGCCGACCGGCACGCTCGGTCCCCAATGGGTCACTGAGGTCGTCGGCGCGACCTGGTCGCAGTTCAGCTTCATCGCAGTCTTCTGGGGCGGCGGCGCGATGGTCGCCTCGCTGATTCTGGTGCGCTTCTCCTGGATCGAACGCAAAGGCGTGCTGACGGTCTGCGGAGTCATCGTGATGGCGCTCGGATTCGTCGTCTTCACCAATCCGCCGACAGCCTGGAACGCCATCGTCGGCAACGCGCTCCTGGGCATCGGCATGTCGACCGCGATGGTCTCCTCCAACGCGACCCTGGCCCACGAAACGCCAAATGAGATGCGCGGACGCATCATGGGTCTCGTCTTCCTCGGCATGGGCCTCGCCCAGCTGGCTGGCTTGCCCCTCGGATCAGTCGCGCAAGCGCTGAGCATGGAGACGTTGTTCCCGCCGATGTCTTACGCCGTGCTCGCCTTCCTCGTGGCGATCATCATCCTGCGGCCAGTGATCAGGCGGGCTCGCGTGCCTCAGCATCCACCCGAGGCGATCGCCGGCGCCACGCGGATTGTCGCCCGACGCGCCCTCAATGGCGCATCGCACATCGTTCGATCCGCGCCCAACAAGCCGAATCCGCAGCCCTCGACGCTGCGGTAGCATTCAGGCAATCCGAGCTGGCGGCGCGTCTCTCGCAGCCCCAAGCACACCGATGGAGCGGCCATCATGGAGTATCGATTCAGCGATCAGGCTCTCGCCTTTGAGGCGGAAGTGAATGAATTCCTCGACGGCGAATGGACTCCCGAACTGCGGGCGACAATCTCCGATCCGACCCGCGATTCATTCGACGAGGAACGCGGCTTTCGCAAACTGCTCGCCGAACGCGGCTGGCTGACGATGTCCTGGCCGGCCGAGTACGGCGGCCAGGAGCGCTCGCTCGAGGAGCAGTATCTCTTCTGGGAGGCGATGAACTACGCCGGCGCGCCACAGGCGACGGTCGCGACGCAGCAGGTCGGCCCAACCCTCATGCGCTTCGGCACCGAAGAACAACAGGAGCGCTTCCTCCCGCCGATCGCCCGAGGCGAGGTCGAGTTCGCCCTTGGGTACACCGAGCCCGACGCCGGCTCCGACCTGGCCTCACTGCAGCTGCGCGCGGTCAAAGACGGCGACGACTACATCCTCAACGGCATTAAGCGCTTCACGTCGGGCGCTCACCGCAGCGAATACGTCTGGCTGGCGACACGTACCGATCCCGACGCGCCCAAGCACCGCGGCGTCTCCATGATGCTGGTCGACCTGCAATCGCAAGGCATCACCGTCAAGCCGCTCTGGACGATGGCGGGATACCGCACCAACGAGGTTTACTTCGAGGATGTACGGGTGCCGACCAACGTCTTGGTCGGTGAGGAGAATCGCGGCTGGTACTACGCCGCGCACGCGCTCGACCGCGAGCGCATTTCCATCTTCACCGTCTCCTCCGTCCGCGCCGTCTACGACCGCCTGATCGACTGGGCCCGCTCGGAAACGCCAATGGGTCGGCCGATCGACGACGACGGGATCGTGCGGACCCTGACCGAGTTCAAAGTCGAGCTCGAAGTTCTGCAACACCTGAGCTTCCGCATCCTCGACATGCTCAAACGGGAAGAGTCCCCCAACTACGAAGCCAGCCAGGTCAAGATCTTCTCCACCGAGATGATGCAACGTCTGCAGAACTTCGGCCTGCACGCGATGGGACTCTACGGTCAACTGAGCGGCGATGACGAACGCGCGCCGATCGCGGGTTCGTTCGAAAACGGCTACCTGGCCGCCGTGATGCCGACTTTCGGCGCCGGCGGCAACGAGCTGCAACGCAACATCATCGCCCAGCGAGGATTCGGACTGCCCCGGTCCTGAGCGAACTAGTCCTGGCCAGCGCGTTCCTCGAGCCATCGCCGAGTGTTCGGCGCGATTTCAGCCGGCAGTTGCGGCAATGTGTCGTCGAGCCAACGCAAATCGCTCGGCCTATCGAGATCGAACGCCCAGACGTCAATCTGCGCCTCGCGAAACGGAACGCCGGCCTCGCCTGCGGCGGCCGCGGCCTGCGCGTAGGCGCGCGCCGAGGATGGACCGAACCGAGGCGCAACGACGTCCGGCGGCCTGAGAAACAGCCCGTTTGTCCCGCCGTCGGGCGCCGGCGCCACCACGACGGCTGGACCAATCGGCGCGGTCGACACGAGCAGATCCACCGCGTCAGGCGTAATCAGCGGGACATCGGCTGGCACGATGAGCAACGAATCAGCGCCACAGAACGCCTCTTGCGCGAACGCGACCGCCCGGTTGTAGCCCAGTCGTAGTTCGGTCTGATCAAGAAACTCAACCTGCAGCCGCGAAGCCTCTCGCGATGCCGCCGCGTCGCGCGAAGCGATCACGACACGATCGACTCGCTCCGACGCCGCCAACGCAGCGACGACATCATCGAGCATCGCTCGCACCAGGCCATTGCGCTCGACAGTGTCCAACAGCGCCGCCAGACGCCGCTTGCCGGCAGGCAGCCCCCGCACAGGCACGACCGCGACCAGCTCGCCGGCGTCACTCGCCATCGAGCGCCGCCTTCAGCGTCCCGCTCGCCAGCGACATCTTGGCCGTGACATCGGACATCAACGTCGGCGCCACGACGACGCGCATGCCCGTCTCCTCACCGATCGGCGAAGCCAACTCGGCGTCCTCTTCGTCGAGGATGAACAGGTCGGCGAGCTCGGCGTAGACGCGCGCCACGCCCAGCGCCGAGACATCGTGTCCCAGCGACTGCAGAATCTCCGCCGCAGGCCCCTTGACCGCCTGCCCCGCGATAATCGGGCTGATCGCAGCGATCGGAGCTCGCGTGTCGCTCAGCGCTTCGCGGATTCCAGGGACGCTGAGCAGTGGATCAATGCTGAGAAACGGATTCGACGGCGCGATCACGATGACATCGGCAGACGTGATCGCCTCAACGACGCCTGGCGCCGGAGTTGACTGTTCAGCCCCGTCGAACCGAAGCGCGCGCACGACGTCGACAGCGCGTCGACGCACGAAGTAGTCCTGGAAGGCGAGCGCTCCAATATCCGTCTCCACGACCGTACGCAGACGGTCGTCAGTGACCGGTGTGATCGCGCACGCCAAGCCCAGATGCTGGGCGAGATCCCGCGTGATCGCCGACAGCGGATCGCCTTCCTGCAGACGGTGCGTGCGATACAAGTGAGTCGCCAGGTCCAAGTCGCCGATCATAAACCAGTCAGGGCCGCCAAGCCGCGACAGTCGGTCCAACGTCCGCCGCGACTCGTCCCGCAACCCCCATCCTGTCTCGGGATTGACGAGGTCGGCGAGGGTGTACGTGACCGTGTCGATGTCGGGCGAAATGTGTAGGCCGGCCCACTCCATGTCGTCGCCGACATTGACAATCGCCGTCACATCCGTCGGCGCAATGACGCGGACCAGTCCATCGAGGAATCGCGCCGCCCCCACTCCGCCGGCCAACACAGCGACGCGCGTCACTCTCGGCCCCCTGCGGATGCTTCGGCGCCGTACAGCCGCAACGACAGTGCAATCTCGCCGTCATCTCGCTGACGCACCAGCGCCTCGCCCTCCTCGCAGCGCAACGACAACGACAATCGCTCGTCGTCGCTGAGTTCCGCGCCGAGGTCAAGACAGCCATCGCTGTCGACGTCAAAGCCAAGCACAGCGACGTCGCCGTCAATCTCCACGCTCAGCTCCGCTTCCTGCATCACGCCGTCTCGGTCGACCACCAGGCGAAGAGCGGCATCGATATCGCCATCATCGCCCACAATCTCGAGATGCCGACTGCCATCCAACTGTCGCTCGTCCTCGATCACGACGGCTGTCAGCTCGATACGTCTCACGTGCGAATCGTACAACCGACATGACCCGCCTACGATTCGCACGGCCAATCGTAGGTTGACCGTCCAATCTCCACGCGTGACGCTTGCGGTAATGCTGATCGACATGCACACGCACACGTCGGTTCACTCAACCGACAGCAACCTGCTGCCGCACGACGCGCTCGAGCGAGCATTGGCCTGCGGACTTGACGCGGTGGTGCTGACCGAACACGACGTCGTCTGGCCCGCTGAACGGACGGCTCGACTCACTGAAGAGGTCGGTGTACTTGTGCTGCCCGGCGTCGAAGTGACCACCGAGCTCGGCCACGTGCTCGTCTACGGCCTCGAGTCGCTCGTGCCCCGGATCACCGACGCCAAGCGCTTGCGCGCGCTCTGCGACGAGCAAGAGGCGCTGATGTTCCTCGCCCATCCCGCCCGCGACCCGGGACTGCGCGTGCCGCGCGCCGCGATGGAACTGTTCGACGGCGTCGAAGGCCTCAACGGCTGCGACGGCCCCCTGCAGAACCAGAGCGCGACCTCGCGTGGCCGCAACCGGCCGCTGCCCCCGATCGGCGGCAGTGATTCGCACGCGCTGCACGAGGTCGGAACCGCGGCGACCGAGTTCGCTGCCGACATTACCAGCCTTGATGACCTCATGGCCGCCCTGCGCAGCGGCGACTATCGACCCACTGCGCTTCCCGACAGGGCGGCGGACTAGGCTCTACAGCGAAGGGCATGCCGCGTGGGCCGATTTGAACCACTGCCAACCGATCCGTACCGCGGGGAGCCTCGACTGTACGGCGCGCTTTGCGCCGCCTGTCGCGGCGCCACTCGTCTTGGTACCAGGTTCTGCACCAACTGCGGCGCCCTGCGCGACGATGCCGAGCGCGGTCATACCGTTCGCTACGCGACTTCTCGCGGGATGCGATTCGTGTCCCGACTGCTCGATTCCCTGATCGCCGTTGTGTTCGCCATAGTCGTCTACTTCGTCCTCGAGGCCGCTGGCCTCGTCGAGCTCTACCGAGACAACAGCGACGAGCTCGATCTCGCCAGCCTCAATGTCGCCACGCTGATCGGCACGGGCATCTGGTTCCTCTGGTTCGCCGCGGTCGCGCCTCGAGGCCAGACCCCGGCCAAACAGCTGATGCGCCTGCGCACAATCGCCGCTGACGCGTCAGACGCGCCGACGAGACTCATCTGGTTGCGCGAGAGCTTCTTCCAGTTCTTCCTGATCGTGCCGTCAATCGTCGCCGAGCCCATTGTCTCGCCGCCCGATGTCATCGCCCAAATCGTCGCGTTCGCGCCGGTCGTCACGTTCGTCGACGCGGCCTTCATCTTCTCGGGTTCCGACAAGCAGACAATTCACGACCGAATCTTCAACACGCTGGTCGTCAACATTCGACCCGAGCGCCAGCCCAGCGCCGAGCTGCGGGCGCTCTGAGCGACCGATGAGCAGCCGCCAGTCCCGAGTCTTCGTGCTCGAATGCGACGTCTGTGGACAACCGACCGGGCCGGGCCGATTCTTCTGCTCCAGTTGTGACATCCTTAGTGTCGACCCGCTGCGCCAGTCCTACGCCGCCTCACGCTGGGCACGATTGGGCGCATTCGCGCTCGACTACTTGATCATCTGGTTGACGGTCGGTATCGGTTGGCTGATCTGGCTGGCCATCGTTGCGCCGCGCGGACAGTCACCAGGCAAAGCTCTGCTCGGTCTGCGAATCCTGCGTGTCAGCGGTGAGCGGGCGTCAACGAGTTATGTCTGGTTGCGAGAGTTCGGCTGGGACCTGGCGCTCGGCGTCATCGCGATCCTGTTGCTGGCCATGCTGGGCGCCGTGGCCGACTCCGTCGGCGAGTTCATTTTCCTTTGGTTCTGGCTTTCCCTTCTGTTCTGGGCCGGATCACTGTTCGACGCCGCATGGCTGCTCTGGGATCGCGACCGTCAAACCCTGCACGACAAGGTGCTGGGCACACTCGTCGTCGAACACGCCAAACCGCGACCCTGAGAGCGGGGCAGGTAATGCGCGAGGAAGCCGGATGAGTGGAGCAGCTGACTGGGCGCGCCAATAGTGATCTGACGCTGATCTGGCAATGACCTAGCCTCGCTGTGGAGACGAGCACATGTCGAGGCCGCGACCGCCGGCGCTGCGTAGCGAGCATTGTCCGATCTGCGAGGAGTACCCCGGGGTCGGGGCGTTCTGCAACGCTTGCGGCGTCCTCAGCTCGCACCCGGCCTCGTGCGACTACGCGGCGCCCTACCTGCGACGGTTAACCGGCGAGTTGCTCGACCTGCTGATCTTCTGCCTGTTGCCGATCTGGTTGTACTGGATGTGGTTCTCATCCCGCGATGGCCAATCGCCGGCGAAGCACCTGCTCGATCTCTACGTCATCGACGAAGCCGGCCAACCGATCACGCCGCAACGCATGTGGATGCGCGAGCTCGTGATCAAGCGCCTGCTGCTTGGACTGGTCGGCTACGCCTTCACGCTGCTCGGGCCAATCATCAACGCAGGTTGGATCCTGATGAATCCCGACCGCCAGTGCGTCCACGATCGAATGGTCGGCACGTTGGTCGTCGTACGTCGCGTGGCGCCGAAGCCCGCTGCTGGGCGCTTGGCGACAGCAGACAATGCCGTGCAGCTGCCTCCGCCGGCGCCGCGTGGCCCGTCCTCGACTCCCGCGCCGATCCAATCGCCGCCCACAACGGCGAGCCAGCTGTCGCCCAACAGGCCCGCGCCACGGCGCGCTCCGACATCGCCCGAGCTTGAAGCCCTCGAGCGCAGCCGAGAGACGCTGTCGCAGGCCGAGTACGAACGCCGACGCCGCAGCCTGCTGAGGCGGCTCGACTGTTAGGAGCAGCCCGAAGTCTCTCCGCAGATCAAGCAGAGATGACACGATCCCGAACGCACCATCAGCGCTCCGCAGGCGGGACACGGCGGCGCATCAAGTTCATTGGTGAAGCCGATCGGCAATGATTCGTCGACCGTCGGCGACTCAATGTGCGCTGTCGCACTCGACACAGGAGTCCTGGGCGCCGGCGTGATCGGTTGCGGCCCCGCCTGTTCGTCCGCCAGCTTGATCTCATCCGGCGACATCACCAGCTGCCCCTGCTTGGCGACGCTGTCGGTTGAGTCGCCCTTGAGATACCGCGTACCCATCCAGCGGAAGACGTAGTCGAGAATTGACGTCGCTTGGCGAATCTCGCTCGACCGCGTCCAGCCGCTCGGCTCGAAGCGCATGTGCGCGAACTTCTTGACCAACGTCGAGAGCGGCACGCCTGACTGCAGCGCAACCGAAGTCAGCGTGCCGACCGCGTCCATCAGACCCGACACGGTCGAGCCTTCCTTCGAGATGTGAACGAAGACCTCGCCCGGGCTGCCGTCCTCAAACTCGCCGATCGTCATGTAGCCCTCGTGCTCGCCGATCGTGAACTTGTGCGTCACCGCCTTGCGCTCGTCGGGCAGTCGATGCCGCCGATACGCCGGCGGCGAGAGCGCGTTCTCGACAATCACAGGCGCATCGCTCGGCATCGAGGGTCCCGTCTCAACGACCGTTGTCTCGCTCAGTTCGCTGCGCTCGCCAGTGCGCTCACCGGTCTCGAGCGGTTGAATGCGCTTCGAGTTGTCGCGGTAGATGGCGACCGCCTTGACGCCCAGCTTCCAGGCGTCGATGTAAGTCTGCATGATCTCGTCGACGCTCGTGCGCTCGGGCACATTGACCGTCTTCGAGACCGCGCCCGAGAGGAACGGCTGCACCGCGCCGAGCATGCGGATGTGACCCGACGGCGCAATGCTGCGCTCTCCCGACTGCGGCTTGAATGCGCAGTCGAAGATCGCCAGATGCTCTGAGTTCAGGTCAGCGGCGCCCTCGATCGTGCCGGTGTCGTCAATGTGCCGACCGATCCGCTCGATCTCTTCTTCGCGGTAGCCCAGCCGACGCAGCGCGGCCGGCACGGTCCGATTGACGATCTTGAAGTAGCCGCCGCCCGAGAGATTCTTGAACTTGACCAGCGAGATGTCGGGCTCAACGCCGGTCGTGTCGCAATCCATCATGAACGCGATCGTCCCCGTCGGCGCCAAGACCGTGGCCTGCGCGTTGCGATAACCGTGCGCTTCGCCCAATGCGACCGCCTGACGCCAGGCGTCGTCTGCCGCATCGCGAATCACCTGAGGGACACGCGCCAGTCCGTCAATCCGACCGACCGCCGCCTGATGCTTGCGCATCACGCGCAGGAACGGATCGCGATTCGCCTCAAACTCGGAGAACGCGCCGATTCGTTCCGCGATCCGCGCCGACTGCCGATATGCCTCGCCCGTCATCAGCGCCGTCATCGTCGCGGCGAGCGCCCTGCCGTCAACCGAGTCATACGGCAGCCCGCGCGCCATCAGCAACGCGCCGAGATTCGTGTATCCGAGTCCCAGCGGACGGTACTTCTCCGAGTTTTCGCCGATCAACGGCGACGGATATGAAGCGTTGGAAACCAGAATCTCCTGCGCCGTGATCACCACGCGACAGGCGTGACGGTACGACTCGACGTCGAAGTCGTGCGTATCGAGGTCGTAGAACTTGAGCAAGTTGAGCGACGCCAGATTGCAGGCCGTGTCATCGAGGAACATGTACTCGGAACACGGATTCGAGGCGTAGATGCGATCCGTGTTCGAGCACGTGTGCCAGTCGTTAATCACCGTGTCGAACTGCATCCCCGGATCGCCGCACTGATGCGTCGCCGACGAGATCGCGCGCAGAATGTCGCGCGCCGCAACCTGTTCGACAACCTCGCCGCTGACCACCGCCCGCGTCGACCACATGCCGTTCGCTTCAACCGCCTGCATGAACTCATCCGACACGCGGACCGAGTGATTGGCATTCTGGAACGAGACCGTTGAGTAGGCGTCGCCGTTGAGCGAACCGTCGTAGCCGGCGTCGATCAGCGCCCACGCCTTGCGCTCCTCGTCCGCCTTGCAGTTGATGAACTCGATGATGTCGGGATGGTCGGCGTCAAGAATGATCATCTTCGCCGCGCGTCGCGTCTTGCCGCCCGACTTGATCACATTGGCGAATGCGTCGTAGCCGCGCATGAATGAGACCGGCCCCGACGCCTTGCCGCCGCCGGTCAGCGACTCGCGACTCGAGCGCAGCGTCGACAGGTTCGATCCGGTGCCGCTGCCCCATTTGAACAGCAACGCCTCACGCTTGGCGAGGTCCATGATCGACTCCATCGAGTCCTCGACGGAGTTGATGAAGCAGGCCGAACACTGCGGCGTTTCTTCAATGCCGACATTGAACCAGACCGGCGAGTTGAACGCCGCGTACTGATTGATCAGCAGGAATCGCAGCTCCTGGGAGAAAGCCGCCGCCGCGGCGCCGTCTCCGAAGTAGCCGCCTTCCCGTCCCCAACGGGTGATCGTCTCAACGACGCGGTCGACGAGCGTCTTCATCGATGACTCACGCTCTGGCGTGCCGGTCTGTCCCCAGAAGTACTTCGACGCGACGATGTTGGTCGCCGTCTGCGACCAGAAGGTCGGCGTCTCGATGTCGGTCTGTTCGAAGATCGTCTCGCCCGAGTCGGACGTGATCGCGGCTGTGCGATACGTCCACTCAATCTGGGCGTAGACGTCCTCGCCGGGCTGCGTGAAATGCCGGCCGATCAGCGGTGCGCGCACCGCGCTCAGCGCGCCCGATCCGTCAGGCTGTTCGTCAACGGCCGCCTCACGCGCGGGTGTCGAGGTCAGAACGTCTGCAGAGTCAATGTGGTCATCGGCGGGGTTCATCGTTCACCTTCCTGGTGAGCCAATAGTAGTACACTTGTTCCCAGATGGGCAACTGATGCGATCTCTACCACGTGGCCCAACCCGGCTCCATTCAATCTTGCCAAAACGAGCGCCCGGAATCACGCGTTGCGCTTCGGCCGAAACAAACTGTTTACCTGACTAAGCAGGTAGACAGGAAGTGTAATACATCAGATGTCATCTGTGTGAGCTTGAGCCTGCGGAGTCGACACTGACGCGCAGCCCATCTCACTCGCCCAAGTACACTGCCTGTGCGCGACGGCTGACAAGCCGCGCACCGTCATTTCCACAGAAAGCGTTGACCACGTGGACGCACCGATTCACCTGCCGCTCCTACCCTGCGGCGTCGGCTCAACGCGCCACACCGATCCCGCCGAGGCGGTCGCCGAAGTGCTCGAGGACTACTGGCGGCTGCCGTTCTGGCCCCAGCTCCCCAATCGCTCGACCGACGAGCTGATGATTCCGCAGGCGGGACTCTCCTTGCCCGGCGCATCGTGGGACGGCGAGTTCATCACCTGGTCGGGCCAACTGTCCGACGCCGACATCGCCAACGCCGGTTTGCCTCCGCGCGACCGAGCGGCCGGTCTCTACGAGCTGCTCGATCAGCTGCCCAACGTTCCTGAAGAGCGCAAGTCGGGCGTCGTCAAGGGCCAAATCGTGGGACCGCTCACGCTCGCTCGCTGGACACGCGACACCAGTGGTCGTTCGCCGCACGAAGACCTGCCGACCCTCGAGCGTCTCGCGGCATGGCTCGGCGCGGCCGCCGCCGAGCAAGCGCGCGCCTTTCAGCGACTCGGCCATCAAGTGATCATCCTCTTCGATGAGCCCGAGCTCGCCTCCGTCGGCGAACCCGCAATCCCCCTGCCCTGGCGCGAGGTCACTCCGGTGTTGCGCGCCGCAGTCGAACCGCTCCAACGGATCGGCGCGCTGGCCGGGATTCACTGCTGCGGCTCTCCCAACTGGACCCGAGTCCTCGACGCGCGACCGAATCTGATCCACTTCGACGCGCGCGAGGGCCATGTCGACGATGTGATTGAGCACCATCGCGCCGTGCGAGAACACGTCGCGCGAGGCGGCTATCTGGGCTGGGGCCTGTGGCCGACCGACGGTCTTGGACCGCTGCCGTTCGATTCGCGCGAGATGCAATACTTCCTCGCCAACAAGGCGCGCGACTTGTCATTTGTCGACGCGTCAGTCGGTCTGATCTTCAAGCGCTCCATGTTGACCGGCGTCTGCGGCGGCGCGGAACTCGACGCAGTGACGGAGCGTCAGGTCGCTCAAGACCTCGAAGAGCTGTCAATGGGTATCAGACACCGCTACTGGATCGCCGCCACGACCGATGTCGATCCCGACGCTCCGCTGACCTGAGCGCTATCGATAGCGCTCGAGAAACTCAAGCATCAGCCGGTTGACGTCCTCGGCGCCTTCCTGTTGCACCCAGTGCCCGCAGTCAGGCAAGTACGTCAGCTCAAATGGCCCCGAGAACAGATCGTCCATGCCCTCGGTAAGTTCTTTGCCGAGCGCCCGATCGCGTTCGCCCCAGAGCAACAGCGTCGGCGCCGCGATCTGCGGAAACTCGGTCGGCTGCGTCGAAGAACGCCCAAGCAGGCCGTCGAGCACTCCCCCGACGACGGGAAATCGTCCGCTCAGCCGCGCGCGCGACTCTGACGCTGACGAGCGCACGGCGGCGCGATAGAAGTGCAACGGCCCCTTGAGACCGTGACGCGCCGCCGCGCGGCGAAACTCCTGCTGCACCTCGGGCGGAAACGATTCGGCGTGCGCCGCGCTATCGCGCATCACCCAGCCGACGCGCTCATAGTCATTGGTCGCCAACCAACGCTCGGGAAGGTTGGGAATCTGAAACATGAACATGTACCAGGAGCGGCCAATCTGCCGCAGGTTGGGTCGGCCGCCAAAGGCCTCCGCCATGCGATCCGGATGCGGCGCGTTCATCACGACCAGCCGCTCGACTGAATCGGCATAGTCCATAGCGAACTGCCAGGCGATCATCCCGCCCCAGTCGTGACCAACGACGATCGCCCGCTCACGACCAAAGTGCTCGATCAGGCGCTGCACATCTTCGGTCAGGACCTCAAGCTGATAGTCCTCGATTCGAGCAGGCGACTCAGACAAGTTGTAACCGCGCAGATCAGGCGCGACAACCCAGTATCCAGCTGCTGCGAGCGCCGGCATCTGCAGTCGCCAAGACCACCAGAACTCGGGAAAGCCGTGCAGCAACAGCACCAACGGCGCACGCTCGAGTTCAGCATCCGGACGCATCTCCGCATAGTGCAGGCGCACGCCGCCCGCGCCGTCGGCGAATCCGTGCGTCCAGGGACCCGCTGGCTGAGACTCCGTCGACGGATCGCTCATGTCGGCTCTGACGCAACCGCGTCCGGCGCCAAGAAGCTCAGCATCGCCTCGGTGACTTGCTTCGGTTGCTCCTGCTGAACCCAATGGCCGGCATTGTCAACAATCACCGTCTGCAGATCGTCGACTCGTTCTGCCGCCTCTTCCATGAACGGCAAGCGCACTGCGCGATCCTCTCGACCCCAAATGAACTGCGTTGGACACGTGATCCGCGCATTGCGATCGGCCCAGGTGAGAAACCAGTTGGGCCAGTAGATCGAGCGGTAGTACTTCATCGCCGACGACAGCGCTCGGGGTTGCTTGAGCGCCTGAGCGAACGTCTCGATGTCCTCATCAGTGAACGCCTCGCCGTCCGCGGCGACGCCCTGGAAGACGGCGCGGGTGGTTGCGTCAATGTCCGACCAAGAGCGGCGCTCGGCCAATCCCGGCACCTGCATCAGCAACGCGTATGTGTTGTTGGGATAGTTCCGACGACCCCAGTACCAGGACCGGACCAACGGCGCGTTCATCACAATCAGTCTGTCGCAGGCCTGGGGATAGTCAATCGGGAACTGCAGCGAGATCACGCCGCCCCAGTCGTGACCGACGATCGTCGCCGACTGCTCGCCAAACGCGCGAATCAGTCCACGCACATCCTTGGTCAGATTCTTGATGTCATAGCCGCCGCGGGGCTTGTCCGACAGGTTATAGCCGCGAAGATCAGGAGCGACGACGCGGAAACCGGCCTCCGCCAACGGCGCAATCTGGTGACGCCACGAGTACCAGTGCTCGGGGAACCCGTGCAACAGCAGCAAGAGCGGACCCTCGCCTTGCGTCACATAGTGCAATCGGACGCCGTTGGTTTCGGCGTAGTCGTGCGCCCATCCGCTTGAGTCGAACTCGAACTCTGTTGCGCTCATAGTCATCTCCACCCCGAGCGGCGTGTCAGCGCGGCTCGATTGCTCCGTCTGATTCAGCTGGGATTCAGCCCTGGTTCAGCCAGGACAGGGGTTCCTGCGCTTGACCGTTGACGATGATCTCAAAGTGTAGGTGCGCGCCCGTCGAGTAACCCGTGTTTCCCACCGTGCCAATGAACGCGTTCGCGCCGACCCACTCGCCCTCTCGCACGAAGATCTCGTTCAAGTGCGCATATCTCGAGCGATAACCGCCGCCGTGATCGATCTCAACCCAGTTGCCGTAGGACGAATCCCAGGTCGCCACCGTGACTTGGCCCGCCGCCGTTGCACCGACGATCGTGCCCACAGCCGCGACGAAGTCGACGCCGGTGTGATAGCCAGCAGAGTTGTTGCGCGGGGTGCCAAACGGATCCGAAATCTTGTCGAACGCGAGCGGCCACAGGAAGATTGGCTCACCAGAGCTCTGGATTGAGCTACCCCCGCCGCGAGTCAATCCTGCCGGCAACGACGCCGCGCCATGCACGAGCAGCAAGCGTTGGCCCGCGTAGATTTGCTCTGGACTCGAGATGCCGTTCGCCGGAAACGCCAGCGTCGCCTCGAGCTCGGCGGCGAAGTTCTCCAGCACAGCCGACAACGCGTCGCCCGCCTGGACCGTGTAGACGAGTCCGTCAACGGATGGCAACACCAGTCGTTGGCCGACCGTGAGGTGATCAGCGTCATAGATGTCGAAGTTGTTGAACAACACCGTCGCTTCGTCGAGACCGAATCGCGCGGCGATGCTCGACGCCGTGTCGCCGGCCTCAACCTGGTACGCGAACGACACCGGCAGCTGCGCTCCTGCGTGCAGGCCGGCGTAGTCGCGAATCCGAGAGGCCGGGTCGTCGTACTCGGAGACCGCCGACGCCGCCTCGGACTCGCCGGCTGCTGAGTCGCTCGTCCGAAGCACGTTCTCCAGTTGCTCGGACGTCGGGACATTGGCCGCTGTCGCCGTAGACGTCGCCTCTTCAGGCGAGGAGAGCTTCGGGCGCTGCGGCGCAGATGCCGCTGTCGAAGTCAAGCTCGGTGAAGTGTCGCCGCTCGACGCTTCTATGGCTGGTGGAGGCGGCGCCGAGACAGCCGGCAGCGCCGTTGCCACGCTCAACGGCGCCGACCCGCCGACGTCAGTTGGCAGTCGTATGTCGAACACCACCGATGCCATCGCCACGACGGCCGCCGCCGAGACGATCACAAAGGACCAGTGCCGACCGATCGCAGCCGTTCGCTGCGGAGGACTGTCAACCAGCGCCCAACCACCGAGTTTCTCGCTGATCCGCGGTTGAGACAGTCTCAGCATGATGCGAGTTTACCCCAGATTGCCGCATTTGACGTCGACGTGACAATGCTGCCGCAATCCTCTACCATGAAGGCGGTTGGGAACGGAGAGGAGGATTCGATGCGCAAGCTGAATATTCACCTCGTCTTTGGAGTACTGCAAGTCGACTGTTCAGGCTCCCGTTAGGGAGCCCATGGCACAGAATCGATGCGCCCCCGTCAGGGGGCGTTGTCGTATAACCAGGATTGTGGCCTATGACCGAGCCGACGGACCAGCATCAATCGTCAATCGAACGCGCCGCCCGACTGCTCGCGCAGTCGAGTTACTGCATCGCTCTCACCGGCGCGGGCATCTCTGCTGAGTCGGGCATTCCCACCTTTCGCGGCAAAGACGGCCTTTGGACCAAGCACGGCGAACCGCCGCTCAACCAATACGAGCAGTTCTCCGCCGATCCCGCCGAATGGTGGCGGACCGTCGCCGAGCGTCGACGCAATCCTGACGAACTCACCGCCACGATCACCGAGGCGCAGCCCAACGATGCCCACTTCGCCATGGCCGAGCTCGAGCGCATCGGCGTCCTTCGACACATCATCACGCAAAATGTCGACGGCCTGCACCGAGCCGCCGGCGCCGAACGACTCACCGAAATCCACGGTTGCACGACGCTCCTGCGCTGCATCGCCTGCAACACGCGCTCACCGTTCGATGAGATCCCCGAGATCCTCCCACCGCGCTGCGACCGCTGCGGCGGCATCGTCAAGACCGACACTGTGATGTTCGGCGAACCGATCCCGCCCGATTGTCTCCAACGCTGCTACGAAGAGTCATCCAAAGCCGACTGCGTCATCCTCGTTGGCACGACCGCGGTCGTCTCGCCCGCGGCCGACTTCGCCTTCGCAGTCGGACAGCGCGGTCATCCAATGATCGAAGTCAATCTCGATCCAACCGTGATCACCAACTACTGCGCCGTCGCGATTCACGACAAGGCCGGCGAGCTCATGTCGCGCATCACCGCCGAAGTCAAGCGCATCCGCGCCGAGACAGACGAGGCGGAGTCGTAACGGCGCCCTGAGAACGGACAAGCGAAACCTATACTCGAAGCATGACCACTACACCTCAACTTGGAATCGACTGGGACGAAGTGACGGCGGAGGTGACTTCGATCTTGCGCGACTACCTGCGCGTCAACACCTCCAACCCACCCGGCAACGAACAGGCGGCGGCGGAGTATCTCGCGCCAATCCTGGAGGCCGAAGGGTACGAGTGCGAGTACGTCGTGGCCGGACCCGGCCGCGTCTCGATGCGCACCCGACTGCGGGGCACGGGCGAGGAGCGCCCCTTGATGCTGCTCAACCACACCGACGTCGTCCCCGTGCAAGAAGAGTTCTGGGACGTCGACCCTTTCGCCGCTGTCGAACGAGACGGCATGCTCTGGGGTCGCGGCGCGCTGGACATGAAGGGCATGGGCGTGCTCGAACTGCTCGTCATGCTGCTCTACAAGCGACTCAAGCTCACGCCCAACCGTGACATTGTCTTCCTCGCCGTCGCCGACGAGGAAGCCGGATCAATGTTCGGCATGGAGTGGCTCGACCAGAACGAGCGCGATTGGATCACCGAGCCTGAGTTCGCGCTCAACGAGGGCGGCATGGGCGCGCTCAACATGCTCGGAGCAAATCGACCCGTCTTCGCCTGCGCGCCCTCCGAGAAATCACCACTTTGGCTCAAGCTTCGAGCCGAAGGTCAGCCCGGCCACGGCTCGACGCCGCACGGCGACAACGCCGTCGAGCGACTCATCCGAGCCCTCTACGCCATCCAGAACTGGGATCGCGCCGTGACCGTCCAGCCCCACACTGCCGAGGCGCTGCAGCGCATGCGCGACGCCAACGCCTGGGGCAGCGCGCCGCCAACCGTCGACAAACTCTGCCAGACCTATCCCGCCTTCGCCGCCGTCACCCGAGACACCATCTCCAACACCGGCGCGACCAGCGGCATCAAACACAACGTCATCCCCGCAGACGCCGAGGCGACACTCGACTGTCGACTCCTGCCTGGCGAGACCTATGACGACTTCATCCGCGAAATGCGAAACGTGATCGACGACGGCAAAGTCGAAGTCGAGGTCGTCTTTGGCAGTATGGGACCGTCGAGCAGCTTTGAAACCGAGATGGTGAGCGTGATCGAGGATGTCGTGCGCGAGCAGGTCGAAGGCGCGCTCCTGGTGCCCTCGACTTGTGTCGGCTTCACTGACTCCCGCGTGCTGCGCCGACACGGAGTCCACGCGTACGGCTTTGTGCCTACGCTCATGGACGCTTCATTGGCCTCCGGCGTCCACGGACACAACGAGCGCACGCCGATCGAGGGACTCAACACCGGCGTCCAGATACTCTTCGAAGTCGTGCGGCGCTTCACCAACGCGCAGCGACTCTGACGCTCTGCACCTACGCGCCGACCAGACGCGCTTAGGTCAGTCGATCAGGGCGCCCAGACCAATCAATCGAATCAATCGAATCAATCGAATCAATCGAATAGACGGCCAGCAGGGAGGCGATCAGTGCGACATCCTCAGCTCGACGGTCAATGGGCGCTGATCCTCGGCGCGTCTTCAGGATTCGGCGGCAGCGCCGCTGTAGCGCTCGCCGAAGCGGGCATGCACATCGCCGGCGTCCACCTCGACCGACGCTCGACGATGGACAACGTCGAGCGCATCGTCGCCGAAATCGAGTCGCACGGCCGCCGAGCCGTCTTTCACAACATCAACGCCGCCGACGCCGCCAAACGCGCCGAGATGCTCGATAGCCTGCGCGACACACTCGCAAAGGAGTCGGGCCCAAGCCATGTGCGCGTGCTGCTGCACTCGCTCGCCTTCGGCACCCTCGGACCCTACATCGGCGACCCAGACGAGCGGCCGATCTCCCAGCGCCAAATGGAGATGACGCTGGACGTGATGGCCAACTCCGTCGTCTACTGGACGCAAGACATGGTCAGCCGCGACCTGCTCGGGGCTGGCAGCAAGATCTACGGCATGACCTCAGGCGGCGACCTGCGCGTGATTCCCCAGTACGGCGCCGTCTCAGCAGCCAAGGCCGCGCTCGCCGCCCACCTCCGACAGCTCGCCGTCGAGCTGGCGCCGAAAGGCATCGCCGCCAACGCCATTAAAGCGGGCATCACGCACACGCCAGCGCTCGAGAAAATCCCCGCCGGCATGCAACTGCTCGACTTCGCCGAAAATCACAACCCCTCCGGCCGCGTCACCGAGCCCGACGACATCGCGCGAGCAATCATCGCCCTCAGCCTCGACGACAGCAACTGGGTCACCGGCAACACGATCAACGTCGACGGCGGCGAAGACATCACCGTGCTCTAGTTCATCTCTCAGCGATCTGAGTCTGAACGCGTGGCTTTTCCTGCTCCGACAATGGCCTCGACAGCGCGGGCCGCTGTTAGACTTGGGCTGGATTTGTGAGGAATGACTGATGAGTGATCCGATTCGTGGACAGACCGCGATATGCGGCCTGGGTATCACCGAGATGGGCAAGGTCTACGGCCACGACGCCTCGTGGTTCGCCGGTGAGTCAATCAAGCTCGCCATCGAAGACGCCGGCCTCGACAAGGACGACATCGACGGTCTGCTCGTCAATCCTGGCATCACCGGCGCGTTCGGCAACGGGATCAGCATCCCCCTGCAGAACTACCTCGGATTGCGCAATCTGCGCTTGCTCAACCACATGAACTCGTTCGGCGCGACCGCGTCAGCGATGGTGCAGTACGCAGCGATGGCCGTGCATCACGGCATGGCCAACTACGTCGCCTGCATCTTCTCCGACGCCCCGCTGCAACAGGGAGGTTCGGCCGGCGCGGCCTACGGCGGCGCTGGACGGCGCGGCCCCAGCGGGATGGCCTCGCTGATGCCGGCCTTCGGCTTCTACGGCGCGAACACCTCGTATGCGCTCGCCGCCCGACGCTACATGGAGCGCTACGGCATCACCAACAACGACCTCGGACGCGTCTCTGTCGCTCAGCGGCGCTACGCCGTCGACAATCCCCACGCGACCATGCGCCAACCGCTGACGCTCGAGGACTACCACAACTCTCGCTGGATCGTCGAGCCGTTCCATCTGCTCGATTGCTGCCTCGTCTCCAATGGCGCCGTCTGCACGATCGTGACCACCGCCGACCGCGCCCGCGACCTCAAATCCTCGCCGGCCTACATCTGGGGCATGGGCCAGGGACACCCGGGCAACCTGCCTCATGCGGAGGTCGAAGTCGGCACCACCTCCGGCGCGACGATCGCCGGCGAGACCGCGTTCAAGATGGCCGGCGTCGGACCCGAAGACGTCGACGTCTGCGAATTCTACGACTGCTACACCTACACCGTCCTGCGCACGATCGAGGACTACGGACTGGCGAAACCGGGCGAGGCGATCGGTCTCTATCCCGAGAACCCCGCCGATCCTGAAGCCGAACTGCCCAAGATCAACACCGGCGGCGGCCAGCTGTCGTCCTACTACATGTGGGGCATGACGCCGATCTCCGAGGGCGTCATTCAGGCGCGAGGCTCGGGCGGCGCTCGCCAGATCGAGCAGCACGACATCGTGCTCTGCTCGGGCAACGGCGGCACGCTCGACACGCACGGCACACTCATCCTCTCGCCCAACGCCAACTAGCTCCGCTCACAGCCGACACGACGCGACGACGCGAGGACGACACGATCGCCATGGCATACGACAAGCCGCTTCCCAATCCCGACGAACACACGCAGCCGTTCTTCGACGGCCTGCGGGAGCACAAACTCCTGCTCCAGTACTTCCCCTCCGCCGACCATTACCAATACCCATACAGCGACCGCTGCTACAAGGACTGGTCGACCGACTGGGAGTGGCGCGAGTCGACCGGCTCGGGCGAGGTCTACACCTGGGTGCGCATGCATCAGCTCTACCACCCGTCGTGGAAGGCGGAGATTCCCTACACCCTCGCCGTCGTGCAGCTCGACGAAGGCCCTCGCATGCATACGAATCTGGTCAACGTCGACGCCGACAATGTCCGCGTCGGCATGCGCGTGCGCGTCGTCTTCGACGACGTCACCGACGAGTTCACACTGCCCAAGTTCGAGCCCGTCTGAGCGCCAATCCTCCAATGCCCGATAGCGAGCCGAACAGCCGACCGCCGCTCGACGGCGTGCGAGTCGTCGACTTCACCTGGATCGTCGCCGGACCGACCTGCACCCGTCTGCTCGGCGACCTCGGCGCTGAAGTGATCCGCGTCGAGAACGAGCAGACGCTCGACTCAATCCGCTTCGGCCGCCCGCATCCCAATGGCTTCGACCCGCCCAACTCCAGCGCCATGTTCAATTGGCTCAATCGCAGCAAACGATCAATCACGGTCAACGCCAGGCATCCCGATGGACTCGACCTGATCAAACAACTCCTTCGCGTCTCCGATGTCCTCGTCGAGAACTACTCCTCTCGCATCCTCGAAAACTGGGGACTGAGCTATGAGGAACAACGCGCCGAAAATCCACAGATCATCTACGTCTCACTCTCAGGATTCGGTCACTCCGGTCCGCAGCGCGACTACTCCACATGGGGCCCGACGGCGCAGGCGCTTAGCGGCCTGACCTCCATGTCCGGACTGCCCGATGCGCCCGAGCCAGCCGGCTGGGGATACTCCTATCTCGATCACATGGCCGGATTCACCGCCGCGACGGCGATCGCCGCCGCGCTGCGACACCGCCGCGTCAACGGGCAAGGCCAGTGGATCGACCTCTCGCAAGTCGAGACCGGCATGGCTCTGACCGGTTCAGCGACGCTCGACTTCACTGTCAACGAACGCCGCTATCGCGAAACCGGCAATCCGCCAGGCAATCGCGCCGTGTGGCCGCAATGCGCTCCGCACAACACCTATCCGACCGCTGGTCGCGACAACTGGATCATGATCACCTGCACCTCCGACGCCGAGTGGGAGTCGTTCTGCGAAATCAGCGACCATCCCCACTGGCGCAGCGATGCGCGATTCGCCACGCTGCCCGCTCGACTGCGTCACCAGGACGAGCTGGATGAACTAGTCGGCGCCTGGACCGCCGGTCAGGACGGACGCGCTCTGATGCAACGCTTGCAGAGCGTCGACGTACCGGCCGGAGTCGTCCAGAACGGCGTTGATCTCGTCGTCAACGACCCGCAGATGCAGTCGAGAGCGTGGACCGCCACACGCAATCATCCCGTCATCGGAGAGCATCTCACTGACGGACTGCAGATTCGCTACTCCCGAACACGCGCGCAACGCGACCGTCCCGGCCCTGAACTCGGTGAAGCCAACGGTTATGTCTTCGGCGACCTGCTTGGCCTCAGCGCTGAGCGCATCGCCGAACTTCAGGCCAACGGCGCGATGGGCTGAACATGAGCGCGCTCGACGGCATCCAGGTGCTCGATCTGACCGATCCCAAGGGTCACTTCAGCGGCAAGCTGCTCGCCGGACTCGGCGCCGACGTGATCAAAATCGAGCCGACGGCGGGCGACATCGGTCGACAGTACGGCCCGTTTCTCGACGATCAGCCAGGCCCCGAGCGCAGTCTCTACTGGTGGCACTACGGGGCCGGAAGACGCTCAGTCGCGCTCGACCTCGACTGCAACGACGGCATCGAGCTGTTTCTCCAGCTCGCTCAGGACGCCGACGTGATCCTCGAAAGCTGGCAGCCCGGCCGCGCTCGACCGTTCGATCCAATCGCGCTCTCCGAGCAGCTGCCCGAGCTGGTGGTGCTCAGCTTGACCCCATTCGGTCAAACCGGTCCCTGGCGCGACCACGCCTGGTCCGACGCCGTCGGGCTCGCGCTCGGCGGCCCGATGGGCAGCTGCGGCTACGACAATATTCCCGACACGCCGCCGATTCGACCGACCGAGCATCACGCAGGCCACATCGCCGGGTACTTCGCCGCCGCCGGCGTCTGCTCGGCGCTCTTCGAGCGCCAGGCGAGCGGTCTTGGCCAACACCTCGACATCTCCATGCACGAGTGCATGGGCTTCACGATTGAGTCCTCGGCCCCCTGGGCGCTCTACGAGCGGCATCCACTGATCCGACAAGCCGGACGTCACGCAGGTCCGCAACCGACTGAACCCTGGCAGTATCCAACCGCCGATGGTCGATTGATCAACATCTTCGGCATGCCGCGCTCTGAGGCCAGCTGGCTGGCGTTGGTTGGCTTCATCCAGGAGCACGGCATGGGAGAGCGGCTGTCAGACATCGAGCTCCTGGATGGCCGCAAGCGACAACTGGGTCTACAACAGCCGACCGTTGCGGTGATGCTCGCCGAAATCGCCGACTTCATCGCCGCCCATGAGGCGGAAGAGATATACGCTGGCGCACAGGCGGCAGGCGCAGCCTGGAGCATCATCCGCACGCCTGACGAGTGCCTCGCGGACGAACACTGGCGCGCACGTGGCTTCTTCGTCGATGTCGAACATGAGGAGCGAGGTCGAACTGTGACCTTTCCCGGCGCGCCGTACATCCTGAGCGAAACGCCGTGGACGCATGGCCGTCGCGCGCCAATGTTGGGCGAGCACACGACCGAGGTCCTCTGTGGACAGCTCGGATTGAGCGCAAGCGAAGTTGGTTCGCTCATGGCTGCAGGAATTGTCCGATGAGCAATCAACCGGCCCGCCGACGGCGCCGTCGCCGACCCGCTCGCCCAACCGGCCAAAGCGGTGAGTCTGAGGTCGGACGGCGCTCCGACTCATCAGGTGACGCGGGCGATCGCGGACCGGGCGGCGGACGCCGCTCTGGCGGCTCGGGCAGTTCGGGCGATCAACCTCAGCGGCGCGGGACGATCTTCGGCATGCCGCGCATGTCCGTCGCGTTGCTCGGCGGCCTTCTGGTCGCCATGATCGCCGTCTTCGCCATGCAACTGATCTTCCCGCCCGAGGACGTTGTCGAGGTACAAGGCGTCCAGACCTTCCCCGATCAAGGCCGCCGACACCTCGGCGAGGGTGAGACCTTCGACGCCTATAACTCCTGGCCGCCGACATCGGGCCCGCAGCCCGAGCAAGCGCCGGTCGCTGACGTCTATCTGCCCAACGCCGACGACATCCCGCAGCCGGCTGAGATGCTGCCGCTGCTCGAGCGCGGCGGCGTCGTCATCTACTACGACCCCGCTGTCTACACCGACGCCGCCGACCCAAGCGGATTGCTCGGCGCGATGCAGAGCCTGCGCCAGTTCCGAGAGCGTCTGGCGGTATTGCCGGCCGACGGGCTGGCCGAACGCCACCAGGGAGCGACGATCGTCGTCGCAGCCTGGCGCACGCTTCTGCCGATCGGTCAGTGGAACGCCGACGGCAACGATCAGCTCACCGCGTTTCTGCAAAACGCGCCAGAGGGCTACTACGATCGATACCGACTCGAACGCGGCGATTCCGCGTTCGCAGTAGGCGCAGGATCTGAATGACCAACACCGTGCTCGGTCAAGCTATGGGCCATCGCGCTTGCCGAGCCAGCCTGCTCTTGTTGATGCTCTTGGCGACAGCGCTACTACTGTCTGCATGCGGCGGTGAATCGAGCAACGGCCAGGAATCGCTCGACATCTTTGACCGACCTGAGCTCGAACAGTACGACAACGAGCACACGACCCCGACGCAACTTCATCTGCCTGCGAACGTCTCCGCCGACTACACCGTGATCCCGCCGTACGGCGAGGAGCACTCGCCAATCCCTTTGGCCTGCGGCATCTACAGCGCGACGCCGCTCTTTGAGATGGTCGTGCATGCCATGGAGCACGGCGCGATCGTGCTCTGGTACTCCCCCAATGACCTCAGCGCCGAAGAGATCGTCTCGCTCACCGAGATCTCCGCCCAACACCTCAACGACAGCGAGTACGTCGTCCAGGCGCCATACGGCGGACTCGAGGCGCCGCTGATGCTCGTCGCCTGGGGCGTGCGCTTGCCGCTCCTTGACGTCGACCGCCCCGCCATCGAGCAGTTCTTCGACGAGTTCCACAACGAAGCTCCCGAAGACTTGGGCGCTGGCGGCTGCGCCAGCGCGCACTAGCCTGACGTCCAGACCGACGGCTCCGACATCGACCACAAGGAGGCTCGACATGAGCGACGCTCAATCGAATCAAGTCCGCGACATCTACGAAGTCATGCAAACCCAACGCGCGATCCGTCATTGGACCGATGAACCCGTCGACCCCGCCACAATCGAACGCATCGTGCAGGCGGCTTGCTGGGCGCCCAGCGGCAGCAACCGACAGCCGTGGGGATTCATCGTCGTCACCGACGACGACAAACGCGCTCGACTCGCCACAGCAATCCGCGAGTCATTCGCGGCTCGCTTCGGCGGCAACGTGCCCAACCCCGACGACATCCCCGACCCCACGCAGCGTCGCATGCTCAAGGGCGCGTACAACTTGTTCGACAACTTCGCCGCGGCGCCCGTCTGGATCATCCCCTGTCTCGTCGCAGCCGAGTCGCCATCGCCGAGCGGCCTGCTCGCCGGCAGCAGCATCTATCCCAGCATCCAAAACCTGCTCCTCGCTGCGCGCGCCGAGGGGCTGGGCACAGTCCTCACGACGCCGCAGGACGGCATCATGACTGAGCTGCGCGACGAACTCTCGATCCCCGAGGCCGCGCTGCCCGTAGCGATCATCCCAATGGGCCATCCCGACGCAAACTTCGGTCCGGTCACTCGCAAGCCGCTCGACACCTTCCTGCATTGGAACGGCTGGAGCGAGTAGTCAACACCAATGCCGCCCGCGCGACGCAAGTTCTCCATCCGCCGAGCCTCCGCGCACCTCCGCGCCGTCGATCCCGTGCTCGGGCGACTGATCGACGAACATGGCCCATACGAGCCGCGTCCCTCCGACGATCCCTGGGCGGCGCTCGTGCGCGCAATCCTATTTCAACAGCTCGCCGGCGCAGCGGCGACGGCGATTCAGCGCAAGTGGTTCGCCTTCTACGGCGACGCCGAGGCAACCCCCTCGGCAGAGCAGATTCTCGACACGTCTGACGACGACTTCCGCGCCTGCGGCATTTCTCGACAAAAGATGTCCTACTTCCGCGACCTTGCGCTGCACACCTCAGACGGTCGGCTCAAGCTGTCACGGCTCAACCGGATGTCCGACGACGCCGTGATCGACACCCTGACGCAGGTCAAAGGCGTCGGTGAATGGACGGCCCAGATGCACCTGATGTTCCATCTCGGCCGACCCGACATCCTGCCCATCGGAGACCTCGGCGTACGAAAGGGCATGCAGTTGGCCTACCACTTACCGGACATGCCAACGCCGAAGGAAGCGACCGCGATCGGCGCAGCCTGGGCGCCGTATCGCTCGGTCGGCAGCTGGTACATGTGGCGCGCCGTCGAGACCGTCACGCTCGACTGAGTCGGCATGAACAGTCCGACCCCACAAGGAGAATTCAAATGCCGGACACTTCTCGTGATCAGCTGATCGGCTTCATCGGTACTGGCAACATCGGCAACCCGATGGCGCGCCAACTGATCGCCGCCGGACGCCAACTGGTCGTCTTCGATCTGCGTCCTCAAGCTACTGAGAATCTGCTCGAACTCGGCGCAGAATCGGCCGACAGCTGCGCCGAAGTCGCCTCGCGCTGTTCGGTCGTCTTCACATCGCTGCCGGGCCCGCCTGAAGTCGAAGCCGCGATCACCGGGCCCGACGGCATCCTCGCCGGCGCGCAACGCGGAGACGTGCACATCGATCTGAGCAGTAACTCAATCACGACCGTCCGCCGACTCGCCGCGCTCGAAGCGGAGTCTGGCGTCGCCTACATCGACGCCCCGGTCACCGGCGGCGTCCCGGGCGCAGAACAAGGAGCGCTCACGGTGCTTGGCAGCGGCGATCCCGACGCCTTCGAGCGTGTCCGCCCGCTGCTCGAGCCCATCGGCGCAAACATCTTCCATCTCGGCGAGGCCGGCGCGGGCTGCTTGTTCAAACTGCTCAACAACGTGATCGTTCTCTGCGGTAGCCAGATCGTGCAGGAGGCGCTCGTCCTCGGCGTCAAGGCCGGACTCGACGCAGAAGACCTCGTCGAAAAACTGCGCCTCGGCACCGCTCGCCCGTACATGGGCTTGGCCCCGTATCTGCTCGGCAAACGATTCGACGATCCATCGTTCACTCTGCGTCTGGCCGAAAAAGACATCTCACTCGCGCTCGAGGCGGCCCGCGTCAATCACGTGCCCATGCCAGTCGCCAACGCGGCCCACCAGACGTATCTACGAGCGCTCAGCGCCGGACTCGGCGAACAGTCGTTCCTGGCCACGCTCGAGGCGCTCGAAGCGGCAGCAGGCGCTGAGATTCCAACCATCGAACTCGAAGGCGGCCGAGCCTCCCTCTAGCTCGCGGCGCTCACTACCAGGCGTCGACCGGATGCTTCTTCACCGCCGACAGCGGCGCGCGCGGCGTCATCCGCAACATCGCAATCAACACATCGCGCGTCTCCTCCGGCAGGATCACGTCGTCGAAGTCGTAGCGTCGACCAGCGTTGATCGCCGAGTTGCGCTCGCGCATCTCATTCGCCCACTCGTCGCGCAAACGTTTGGCCTCGGCCGGATCGTCCCGTTCGACCTCGCGAATCCGATCGCGATTGACTAGGAGAGACGCGCCCTCGAGCCCCATTCCGCCCGACTCGGCCGTCGGCCAGGCGAGTCGGATGTCGCGCGGCGCGTACGAATTGCCCATCGCCGCCGGTCCCAGTCCGTACGCCTTGCGCAATTGAACGGTGTAGAGCGGCACCGTCCGCTGTTGATGCGCAATGATCGGCCGCGCATGATGCCGAGCGATGCCCGCCTCTTCCGCCGGTCGGCCGACCATGTAGCCCGGATTGTCCACCAACGACACCATCGCGATCTCGTGCGCGTCACAGAGCTGTATGAAGCGCGCGATCTTGTCCGATGCGTCGGAGTCAATCGCCCCAGCGATGCGCGACAGCGGCTGGTTGGCGATGATCCCCACCGATCTGCCGCCAAGTCGGGCCAGCGCAGTGATCAGCTGCGGCGCCCACGTCGGACGCAGCTCAAGCACGCTGTCGCGATCCATGATGGCGCGAATCACGCGGCGCATGTCGTATGCGCGACGCCGATTCGAAGGCACGATCGAGCGAATCCGCTCGGCCCACGGATCGACCTCGCCATCTGGGAGGTCAAACAGGAAGTAACGCAGATATCGGCTCGCGGCATCGATCGCCTCAGCCTCTGTCTCGACCATCAGATCGATCCCGCCGACGCGGTCATGCATTTCGGCCGGTCCGATGTCATCTGGCGTCAACTTCAGACCGGTCGCGCCCTCGACCAACGGCGGGCCGCCCATGCCGATGGCTGAGTCTCGCGTCGCGATGATGCAATCCGACAACCCGGCGATCGATGCGTTGCCCGCGAACGATCGGCCCGAGACGATCGACACGGTCGGTACCCAGCCCGAAAGTTGCGCCATGCCGTCAAACGTGCCCCAACGACCAGTCAAACCCATCCGCGACCCGCCAAGGTCGTGAGCCCGCGCGCCGCCGCCGTCGGCGAACGTGATCAGCGGCCAACGGCGGTCATGGACGAGCTCGATCAGCCGATCAAACTTGCCATGGTTGAGCGCCGTCTGCGTCCCGCCTTGAACCGTGTAGTCGTACGACGCGATCGCCACCGGGTGACCCACGACTGTGCCGAATCCCTGTACCAGACCATCAGCCGGCCCGGTCATCGCTGGATTCGCTGGCACGGCGAGCATCCCATACTCGACGAAACTGCCCGCGTCGAGCATCATCGCGATCCGCTCACGCGCCGTGAACTTGTCGCGTCCGTGCACCTTGGCGACCGCTTCGGAACGCGCGCTGTCGAGTGCGCGAGCACGGGCCTCGATGATCTCCTCAATGATCTCGTCGTCCATCGGCTGCTACTCCTC
Source organism: Dehalococcoidia bacterium (assembly GCA_965221705.1). Classification (GTDB taxonomy): domain Bacteria; phylum Chloroflexota; class Dehalococcoidia; order Bin125; family Bin125; genus Bin125. The sequence continues at coordinate 649,499 of OZ244908.1, read as the reverse complement.
CGCGGATCGACCGCTGGTACCCTCCGCGTACGGTATCCGCTTACCCACTGTTTGCAATCGACACACGAGTTGGAGTCTGCACATGGCGGAGAACATCGATCTGGTCGGACCGGTTGTGCGCGAGATTCAGCGGCGAGCGCTCGATGAGCCTGACGCGTTCTGGTCGGAGGCGGCTGCGCGACTGCCCTGGTTCCGCGAATGGGATGACGTCTTTGAGTGGACGCCCGAAGCGATCCCGGCCTTTCGCTGGTTCATTGGCGGCGAGACCAATCTCTCCTACGCTTGCCTCGATGCTCAGGTCGCCCAGGGACACGGCGGCCGCGCCTCGCTGATTGCGCTCGACGAAAACGGCGGGGAACGGGTATTCACGTACTCCCAACTCTTACGACGAGTCGAGCGGATGGCCGCATCGCTGCGAGCGATCGGCATCGAGCGAGGCGACCGCGTCGCAATCTACATGCCGACCAACTACGAGGCGATCGCGCTGATGCTCGCCTGCGCGCGCGTCGGCGCCATTCATCTGGTCATCTTCGCCGGATTCGGAGCGGGCGCAATCGCCGAGCGAGTCAAACTGGCCGGCGCCAAGGCGATCTTCGCAACCGACTCAACCTATCGACGAGGCCGCAACGTGCCGCTCGATCACTTCGTCCGCGGCGCGCTTCAGAACGAGGGCGCCGGCGAAGTCGTCGAGACCGTAGTCATCGAACGTCGCCTCGACGATAGCCCCAACATCGGCGGCGACAAAGAGATGTCCTGGGACGAGTTTCTCGCAGCCGGCGAATACGGCGATGGTTCATGGGAATCGATGGAGGCCAACGAGCCCGCCTTCATCCTCGCGACCTCAGGCACGACCGCGCGGCCAAAGCTCTGCGTACACACCCACGGCGGCTATCCAGTCTGGGTCGCCAACCAAGCCGACTGGGTCTTCGACCTGCAAGCGGACGACGTCTGGTGGGCGACTTCCGACATCGGATGGATCGTCGGACACTCCTACATCGTCTACGGACCCATGCTGGCCGGCGCAACCACGATCGCATTTGAGGGCGCGCTCGACCATCCCGATGTCGCCACGTTCTACCGCATCGTCGAGGACCATGGCGTCACCGGCATGTTCACGTCTCCGACAGCGATCAGGCTGCTCATGCGCTCTGGGACGGATCCAGCCGAACCGGTCGACCTGTCCTCGCTGACACGCGTCTTTTCGGCCGGCGAAGTGCTCAACCCTCCCGCCTGGGAGTGGTTCCAACACGAGATCTTCGGCGATCAGATCCCTGTCCTCGATCACATGTGGCAGACCGAGACAGGCGGCCCGATCATCGGCAATCCCTACGGCATTCAAATGCTGCCGATCAAACCAGGATCAGCCGGTGTTCCGCTGCCCGGTATCGAGGGCGTCGTGCTGTCGCCTGAGGGCGACGAACTCACCGCCGACGAAAAGGGCATCTTCGCCATCACGCGACCGTTCCCCGGTCTCACTGCCCGACTTTGGGGAGAACCCGAACGCTACCAGACCGACTATTGGGGCAAAGTGCCGGGACGACAGGTCTACTTCACCGGCGACGCGACGGCCGTCGATGACGATGGTTATGTCTGGTTCTCAGGTCGCGCCGATGAGATCATCAAGATCGCCGCGCACCGCATCGGCACGATCGAGGTGGAATCGGCGATTCTGCGTCACCCCGGCGCCGCCGAGGCGGGCGTCACCGGTCGACCCGACGAACTACGCGGTGAGGTCATCTCGGCCTTCGTCGTGCTCAAAGCTGGATTCGAACCAGGCGACGAACTGAGAACTGAGATCCTCCAGACGATTCGAGCCGAACTCGGACCGGTCGCGGTGATCGGCGAGCTCAACTTCGTCGACGCGCTGCCAAAGACGCGCTCAGGCAAGATCATGCGCCGCGTGCTCAAGGCCGTCACACTCGATACGGACCCCGGCGATATCTCCACGATCGAAGATGAGGGCTCGGTCGACGACGCTCGCTCGGCCTGGCAAACAATGAGGGCCAGTCTGCGATGATGCCTCAGCTTCGACGTCTGCTGTCGAGCGGCAGAGATGACAGGCGTCGAGAGACTTGGGAGCGGCGGACCGATCCAATCCTGCTGATCCTGGCTGCGGCGATGGTCCCGTTGCTCGCTGGGCCATATGTCAGCGACCTGTCAGAATCCATAGAGCGATGGTTTCTCATTGGAGATCTCGCGATCTGGTCTGTGTTCGCGGTCGATCTCGCCGTACGCGTGTGGCTGGCGGAACAACGTCTGGACTTCCTCAGAAGCCACTGGGCCGAAGTCCTAATCGTGGTCGTGCCACTCTTCCGACCGTTACGGCTGCTTCGCTTGCTCCTCCTGTTGCCGCGAATCTCCGAGATCCTCAAGCGGAGAGTTGTTGGCGGCTCGCTAGTCGCCGCGTTCATCGCGATTGCCATAGCATCCGTCGCCGTCACTCTGCTTGAGCGTTCTGGCGACGGTCAAATCGACAACTGGGGAACCGCCTTGTGGTGGTCGCTGGCGACGATTACAACGGTTGGCTACGGCGACGTCGTACCGGAGACGACCATCGGAAGAGTCGCTGGGTCACTCCTGATGGTCGTTGGCATTGGCGTCTTTGGAGTTCTCACCGCCAATGTCGCCGCCTGGTTCGTCGAGCAAGATCAGGACGACGAACAGGCGCAGATCTTGACGGAGCTCAGAACACTCCAACAAGAAGTGAGATCACTCAAAGAAGAACTCGCCCGCCGAGAGTAGCAAGGCGACTCGATACCATGACCTTGGAGGCAGCTATGGACAACGAACATCAAGACGCTTCAGTCTCGCCTGATCTACCGCCGCCCGGTCCGGTGAACATCATTAGTGACACAGGATTTGGTCCTGTTGGCACATTCGACGAAGAGCCTCAAGAGAGCGGCTGGTGGTCACGCCTCGCCCATCGAGCGCGGAGTCTCGTCGGGAAGTCAACCCGAGTGAGCCAAGATGTTGAGAAGGCTTAGCTAGATGCCTAGCGGAGAAACGCCCGCGGAGGAGCCTAGCGGCGAGCCAGACGGTAGAGATGCACCGGCTGAAAGATCGCCTCAGCCCGATCTGCCTCCGCCAGGTCCTGAGAACATAGTGATTGACAACTCAAGGGACGCCCCACTTCCAGGTGTGAGTGGCCAGCGACGCCATCACTCATCATCCAATAGAACTCGCAAACCATAGGGCAAGCACGACAACCAAGGCAACCAGCAAGACTGCGAGCGCCGATGTCCACATCGTCCTCGTAACCCACTTCGCTTTCGCAGAGGCTCGTTGCTCATTTGCGTCGATTGCGAGTCCTAGCTCTATCGCTGTCCAGTGGGTGAGCGTCGTCAAGTCGTAACGAGACTGTGTCAGCTCATGCAAGCGCCGAAGGTCTGGCCGGCGACTGCCCTTCCCGATTCGATACGTCCACAGCAACAGCGCAAGGTTTGATACCAAGACAAACACCGTCGAGTACACCATGTATTCGACGGTTGGCGGCAGTGCCAGGTCGCTGAACCGGAGATAGACCCCGAGAACGGCCAGCACAGCGAAGTTCAGCGCGAACAGCGTGTTCAGCCGACGATTGAGTCCTTCTTGGCGCGTCGCCTGATCGTCGCGACGCCAGCGCGCCTCCTCGAGGTGCAGTCGGGCCTTGCCAAGTTCTTCATCGCCAGTATCGATCTCAGCCATCAGAAGGGACGGCCGATCTCCTCACCTATCCTCCGCAGACGCTCCACGCGCTGCTCCGTCGGTGGATGCGTCGAGAACCATCGGCCCGCCCCGCCCGCGAGCGGATTGACGATGAACATGTGGTTCGCCGCCTCGGCCGTCTTCATCTCCTCAGCCGCATAGCGCGACTCCGGCGTCTTGACGCCCTGCTCCAGCTTCATCAACGCATAGGCCAACGCCTCAGGATCGCCGCAGCGACGCGCCCCAGTGTCGTCAGCCTTCAGCTCACGCTGCCGACTGACCGCCATCTGGATCAGCATCGCGATGAATGGAGCGATGATCGCCACAATCAGCGCCCCGGCGAGGTGTCCAGCACCGCCGCCGTTCTCGTTGTTCTGCCCGCCCATGCCGCCGAACAAGAACGCCATGAACAGACCCCACTGCGCGATCATCCCAATGAACGAAATCACCATCGCCATTGAGGCGACAATCGTCGACCAGAGCGTGTCGCGGTTGGTCACATGGGCCAACTCGTGCGCCATCACGCCCGCCAACTCGCGCTGAGTCAGCAAACCCATAATCCCCGTCGTCGCCGCGACTGCAGAGTGCTTCGGATGCCTGCCAGTGGCGAACGCATTCGGGATCGGCGTGTCGATGACGTAGACCGACGGGATGTGCCGCGGGCAGTCTCCGGGTCGGCAGTGACCAGTGCAGCGCGCCTCGAGATGCTCAAGCGTGAACTGTTCCAGCAGCTCCTTCTTGAACGGCATATCCGCCTGACACGCGGCCCGCTCGACGATCCGATACAGATCAGGCGCTTCCGCGGCCGTCACCAGCTGGCCGCCCATCATCTTGGGCACCATCGAGTGCGAGTTGTAGTAACTGTACAGATTGATCCCCAGCGCGACGATCGCCATCACGATGAGGCCGACCTGGCCCGCCACGGCCAGCCCGACGACCATCAACAGGCCGGCCATCAACACAACCAGAAACACAGTGCGTACGCCGTACACGTTGTGACTCCATCCGCCGCAAGGGGTGCGGCTCCTACTGCAAGATCGTACCATCAAGTGCAGAGGATTGACCTGCACACCGAGCAGTCGGGAGGCCAACTATGCCGATTTATCAGTACGCCTGTCGAGCCTGCGGCGCCGAGTGGGAGCACTTCAGTCGCAAAATCGACGGTCCCGCGCCGGACTGCGACCGCTGCGACGCCGACGGCCAAGTCGAACGCTTGATCGCGCCGTCAGCCTTCATCAAGGACGAAAACACCAAGATGCGCGAGATGCATCCCAAGTACGCCAAAATGGTCGATGCCGCCTGGGAGAAGTCGTCGCGTAACGACCCGCTCAGCAAGACGCGCTTCGCGCCCCTGGTCGACTCAGGCAAGCGTGTTCAAGACATGACCTAGATCGACCGTCCCGAGCCGCAGCCGAGTCATCACTCCGAAGGCGCTGGATCAAACACCGCGCCGACCTCAACGCCCTTCGCCGCAGCCCACTCATGGGCCGGCAGGCGCTCGCGACCCTCGGCCAGCGTGCTGACTCGAATCGACGCGCCGTCGCCGCAGACGATTGTCATGCCCTGCTCATCAACCGCCGCGACCTCCCCGGCCGCGCCGCCGCTGCGATCGGAACGCGTCGAGCCCAACAACGTCACTCGCTCGCCTCCGATCTGGCTCCATGCCCCCGGCGCCCGATCAGAACCGCGGATGAAATTGTGCACCGTCTGCGCTGACTGCGACCAATCAATCCGCGCAATGTCGCCTTCCCATGGCCCCTCGTACGTCATGTCATCTTCGTTCTGCACATGACGAGGCGCCTGCCCCGCCTCAACGAGCTGAACGGCCTCGGCCATCGTCTCCACACCCAACGGGAAGAGATGCTCGCGATAGACCTCGTTGATCGTCGCGTCAGGACCGATCGGACACGACCGCTGCAACAGAATCGGCCCCGTGTCGAGCCCCTCATCGACCCAGAAGATCGTCACGCCGGTCATCGTGTCGCCCTGCAGAATGGCGTGGTTGATCGCCGAGCGACCGCGGTGCCTGGGCAGGATTGACGGGTGATACTGAATCGTCTTCAGCGGCGGATACTCCAGCACCCGACTCGGGATGATCTGCGTCACGAACGCCATCACGTTGAGCTCTGGATTGGTCGCCTCGTACTGAGCCACCACCTCTTCGTCGACGACTCCGCGACGCTGCCAGCGCCGCGGTTGAACGAGCGTGATGCCCGAGTCGCGCGCCGCTTGCGCAAGCGGATCGGGCCGACCGCCCTCGCGCTCGGGCGGCGTAAACACGCCGACGATCTCGTGACCGTCAGCCGCCAGCCGCTCAAAGATGGCAGCGCCAAAGGGGGCTTGACCGATCAATGCGATTCGCATGCGCTCGTCCTTTCGTTGTCGCTTGTCTCGCCGCGCTCGATCAGCCTGACGCGCGCCAGACTCGCGGGAGCTTGTTGGCGATGATGTCGTCAAACGTCGTGATCGCAATGCGAGTCAGCGCAATCTTGATCAGCGCGGGCGGACGAATGTCTGCGCCGAAGAAGTCGCTGACCTCATATGGGAAGTGCGGCGCGATGGCACTGATCGACTCCGCATCTTCCGACACCTCGGCTGTGCCCGCCAGATTGAGATGGCGAAAGTCGATCGTCCAATGCAGAATCTCAACCAGTTCGTTGTCGCGAATCTGGTCAATCTTGGAGGTGCCCACAGAGGTCAACACATACGCGTGGAGTCCAACGTATGCCGGCGCCACTGGCCTGACATGCGGCTGCCGACCTTGAGTCGTCGCGAGCAGCCCAATCGGGGCGCTCTTGATGACCTTCTGCGCCTCCGGCCAGAACTCGGGCAGCTCAACGCCAAGCGTGAGGGACTGGCTCGACTCGTCGCTCACTGGGACTCCACTTCACGCGCACGTGATCACGCCGCGCCGCACTCCGCGTATCACGCAGAGTAACGGCTACTCGAGCGATCGCGCCTCGCCCGCCTCGACCTCATGTATCTCACCGTCGCGCATCAGGAACAGACGGCTCGCCCGACGCGCGATCTCAAGATTGTGCGTCACCATGACGATCGTCTGACCGGCGCGATTGAGATCCTCCAATAGGCCCACAATCTCGCGGCCGGTCAGAGAGTCCAGATTTCCCGTCGGCTCATCTGCGAGGATCACATCCGGTTCGTTCGCCAATGCGCGAGCTATGGCGACGCGTTGGCGCTCGCCGCCAGACAACTCGAGCGGCCGATGTTCCAGCCGTTGCCCCAACCCGACCGACGTCAACAACTCTTCAGCCCGCTGGCGCCGCTTGCGTCGAGGAACGCCCGCGATCGCCAGCGCTATCTCTACGTTCTGGCGCGCAGTCAGCATCTGCAACAGATTGAACGCCTGAAACACAAATCCCAACGTACGCAATCGCAGCGTCGCCCGCTGCTCGCGGCCGAGCTCATTGGCCGATCGTCTGTTGACCAGCACCTCGCCTGACGTGGGTGAATCGACCAGGCCAAGCAGTTGCAGCAATGTCGATTTGCCTGAGCCTGAGGGACCCGCGATCGCAATGAAGTCGCCTCGATGAATGTCAAGATCCAACGGGCGCAGCGCGTGAATCGTCTGTTGGCCGAGCTTGTAGATGCGCTCGAGATTGCGCACCGACAGCAGCGGCGGACTCGCAGCGCTTTGCTTCGCCTCGTCAGTCCGTTCGCTCACAACAGCGTGCTCACTCGTACCGCAGCGCGATAATCGGGTCGACCTGGACTGCGCGCCAAGCCGGCATCAGCGCGGCGATCATCGAACAGAGACTGAGAATCCCCGCCGCTCCGGCCTCAATCTCCCGCGATCTCAGCCCCGCCGCATCTGGTCCCAGCGCCTGACGAATCACCACTCTCGACATTGGCACGCCGACCATCGATCCGGCCAGCGCAAACCCGGCCGACTCAGACAAGATCAGCGAGAGCAACGAGCGCCTCGGCGCCCCAATCGCGCGCAGCGTGCCGAGCTCCCTCGTGCGCTCCAGCACGGAGACGAACATCACAATCGCGATTAGCAAGGCTGCCACCGACACCGAGGTCCAACGCACGACGTTGAAAAGCTGATTGACTCGGTCAAGCAACTTGCGAGCGTTTTCGGCGAGCTGGCGATCCGATATCACCATCAGATCATCATGATGCTGTTCAAGCTCCGCCTGCAGCGGATCAATCGCCGACGCGCGCGTCGGCGACAACAACAACGCCGAAACCGAGTCTGGCGTCTGCAGCATCGACTGAGCGCTGCACAGCGGCACAATCACAGCCGAGCGCAGCAGCTGGTTGGTCTCGGGTTCGATCACGCCGCGAATCTCAAACTCAGCGCCGCGTACGGTGATTCGGCTGCCGACCGCAGCGAGCTCGATTGGGCCCACCGGCGAGGGAAACTCCACCGTCTCCGAGGCGACCGGCGCGAAGTGTCGAGCGGCGAGCACACCGAGCAGTGCCGGCTGCGCGCCGTTCTCCGAATCCGACACGGGCAGGTCGCAGCGACCGGCAATAGCGCCCGCGCCCCCGAGAAACACGTGTTCCTTGCCGGGCTCGAGCCCAACTAGCAACGCCTCAGGCGGCGCGGTCGGATACGGCGGCGGCGCCAGCGACGCGAATGAGACCATCGTCGAGCGTGACTGATCAATCGTCGGATTGGACATCACGCTCGTCGCCGTCGACATCGAGATCGTCGATGAAATCGGCGGCCATTCGATGCCCGACATGCCCGCCAGTCCGCGCGACTGCACGAATAGAATGCCCGTGAACCGCTGCACCTGTAAGTCAAGGTCGTCGGTGATGAATCGCATCACCGTGGTCACGACGATGTAGAGGTTGACGCAAACGCCAAAGCCGAGCACCGTCAGCGCGCTGCGCAGTTTCTTCGTCAGCAGCTGCTGCAAGGCCAGTGTCAGCAACGACATCTCCCGTTCACTGAGAGCTTATCGCGACACCTGCGCTGATCCTCACGTCGACGCACGGGCGCTCGATGCAGCAGCGACAACAGACCGAAATCGACTAGCTGCCGACGAACACGCCGCCATCGGGATGCAAGATCTGTCCGGTGATGTAGCTCGACTGGTCGCTGAGCAGGAACAACGCCGCCTCGGCAATGTCCGACGGCTCGCCCAGTCGATTGAGTGGAATGCTCTCGATCCGCCGCTGGCGACGCTCTTCGTCAGTTGTCACAGCGAGCGTCATCGGCGTGTCGATCAGTCCCGGCGCGACCGTGTTGACCCGAATCTGATTCGGCGCCAACTCGAGCGCCAGGCAGCGGGTCAGCATCCAGACGCCGACCTTGGAGACGCAGTAATCGGCCATCCCGCGAATCGGCGCCTTGGCCGCTCCCGACGAGATGTTGACGATCGCGCCGCCCTGACCCTGCTCAGTCATCCGCCGCGCGACGGCCCGATTCGTCAGCATCACGCCGGTCAGATTGACGTCGATCACTTTCTCCCAGTACTCAACCGGCTTGTGAATCACGTGTCGCTGGGCCCCGCCTAACAGCGGCTCGCCCTCTGTGACCTCGCCCGATACGTAGCCCGCATGCGAAATGCCGGCCGCCGCAATGCAGAGATCGAGTCGGCCGAAGTGGTCGAGTGCGACCTGCGCCATCGCGTCGCAGTCGGACTCTCGAGTCACGTCGACGCCGACATAGACGGCCTGACCTCCCGCCGCTTCCACCAGCGACACCGTCTCCGCGCCGCGCTCGTCGTCGGGCAAGCCGGCCACTACGACCGATGCGCCCTCCCGCCCGAGGCGGATCGACGACTCGCGGCCCATACCGCTCGCGCCGCCAGTCACGACGGCGACCTTGCCGGCGAAGCGATTGAGTGAATCTTCCGGCGGCAACGGCATCTGCGACCTCCGTGACCTGTCTGAGTCTGTTTCAAGCTGCGCGAACAGCGTCAAGATACCGTCTGGAACTACTCGTTGCGCAGCGCCGCAATCGGGTCGATCACAGTCGCACGCCAAGCCGGATAGAGACCGCTGAGCAGCCCAATCCCCGCCGCGACGCCGAACGCCGCAGCGATCGACCAGGCCTGAATCACAGTCGTCATCTCCTGATCGCCCACGGTCTGGCCGTCAACAAGCAGCGACGCGACGACCCCAATGATGATCCCGATCAGCCCGCCAAACACGCTCAGCGCGAGCGCTTCCGTGACGAACTGATTGACGATGTCGGTCGCCGTCGCGCCGACGGCGCGGCGAATGCCAATCTCCCTCGTCCGTTCCGTGACCGAGACCAGCATGATGTTCATCACGCCGATCCCGCCTACCAGCAGTGAGATCCCGGCGATGCTGCCGAGCAGAATCGAGAGCGTGTTCGCTACTTCCGACGCTGCGTCGAGCAAATCGTCCTGACTCTCGATCGTGAAGTCAGGCTCAGTGCGGTTGTGGCGGAAGAGCAAGAGGTCCGAAACCTGCTGCTTGACCGCTTCGGCGTCGGCGCCTGGGGCCGTTTGGACATCGATCTGCGTCACTCGCAGGTCGCCGCTGGGCGTGTAGAGGAAGCGGAACCGATCGGCCAGACCTCTCAACGGAACGAACACCTGATCATCGGCCTCCGCCGATCCGCCGACCGCCTCCAACACTCCGATGACCGTGAAGCCAAAGACCACTCGACCCGAGAGGAACGAGAGACGCACTTCCTGACCGATTGGGTCAACGTTCGGATACAGCGTCTCAGCGACTCGCGAGCCAAGCACCGCGACGAGACTGCCGGCCTCATCGTGCTGCGGCGCAATGAAGGATCCGAATGCCACCTCAAGATCTCGGACCTCGGCATAGTTCGACGACGTGAAGACCGAGACCGCGCCGACGTTGTTGGCCCCGGCGATCGCCTGTGTGTCGCCCGTGATGTGCGCCGTCACCGCAGAAATCGCCGGATTGCCGTTGAACGCGATCGCGTCCGCGTCGGCCTGTGTCAATGTCGTCGTGACCAGCGCCGCGCCGCCCTGTTGAGTTGTCGCCGCAGCCGACGGCTCAATGAAAATCAAGTCAGTGCCCAATCCGCGAATCTGATCGCTCACACCCTTCTGCGTGCCCTGCCCAACCGCGATCAGTGCGATCACCGAGCTGACGCCGATCACCAATCCCAACAGCGTCAACAGACTGCGCAACCGATTCGCGACAATCGCGCGAATCGCGGTCCGCAATGCGTCGAGCGCGCTCATGATGCCGCTCCGCCATTGCGCGAATCCTCGATGATCCGTCCGTCGCGCATCCGCACGGTGCGATGCGCAAAGGCCGCGACCTCGGGCTCGTGCGTGACCAGCAAGATCGTCATGCCGTGCTGATCCACGAGGTCGCTCAGCAGCGTCATCACTTCCTTGCCCGTTGCCGTATCAAGCGCGCCCGTCGGTTCGTCCGCGAGCACGACCAATGGGTCGACGACCAACGAGCGCGCGATCGCCACACGTTGCTGCTCACCGCCCGACAGCTGCGTCGGACGATGTTCGATGCGATCTGCCAGGCCGACGCGGACCAGCGCCTCGGCCGCGCGCCGCCGACGATCGCGGACGCCCTGATAGATCAGCGGCAGCTCGACCTGTTCCAAAGCGCTCATCCTCGGCAGCAGCGAGTAGGACTGAAAGACGAAGCCAAACGCGCTGCCGCGCAGTTGCGACCGCGCATGCTCGTTCAGCGAGGCGACATCGCGTTCGGCAAGCCGGTACGCGCCCTCGTCGGGACGATCGAGCAGTCCGATGATGTTCATCATCGTGCTCTTGCCCGAACCCGACTGACCCATGATCGCGACGAACTCGCCGCGCTCAATCTCCAGGCTGACGCCGTCGAGCGCGTTGATCGGCGTCTCACCGGATGTGAACGTCTTGCGCACGCCCTCGAGGCGAATCACTAGCCGCCTCCCGGTCGGCCGCCGCCCGCGCCGCCCGGCGGTCCGAATTCCGTCGCGCCGCCAGACGCGGGCAGCTGCGTGGCGCTGTAGGCGATCCCCTCCGAGTCGACGCCGACGAGCACGGTGTCGCCTGCATCCAGACCATCGAGAATCTCCACGTTGACGCCGTCGGACTCGCCGATTTGGACCCCCACGCGCTCCCAGCCGTCGTCGACAGTCGGCAGCGCGACGAAGAAGACCCCGTCGATCTGGCGCACCGCCGATGTCGCCAACAACACCGCCTCATCGCGCACCGCAGTGAGAATCGTCACCGTCGCGCTCATGCCGTCCACTGGAAGCAATCGATCGTCGTCGAACGCCGCCCGTCCACCTGCCGCGCTGCCGCCACCGCCGCCAGAGAACCGGGCGAGCAATGTCCGCAGCTGGGCGCGCTGGTCTTCCGTGATCTCGAAGTCCTCAGGCAGCTCGACTCCATCGGGCAGCGGTTCGTCGTTGGCGATCGCTTGTACGACAGTCAGCACTGTGACTCCCGGCGGCAGGTCGAGCGACTGCAGCCAGGCCTGGAATCGTTGCGCCTGCTCTGGCGTCGCTGCGCCAGCAGGTCCCGCGCCTTGATTCGCCGGTCGACCCTCGCCTTGCCCTGCCCGAGGGCCGGCGCCCGCAACCTGAGGCTCGGGTACTGCGACGCCGAGCGCTTGTAGCTCCTCTCGAACGACTTGAATCTCTGCTGGAGAAAGCACGCTCGCCTCAACGGCATAGGTCACAACGCCTTGCTCAACATTGGGAACGCGGCTGATCGACGTGATCCGCACCGGATACGACGATCCCTCAATCGCGTCAAACGCCGCCACGCCGACCTGCTCTTCCCGCAGGTCGAAGATCTCCGCCTCAGTAACTGTCAATGCGACCACGACATCGGCGCGATCGCTAATCACAAACGCTGGGCCGCCCACCGATACGCGATCTCCCGACTCAACGTATGCCTCCTCAACCGTGCCGTCATGCGGCGCAGTGATGACGAGGTCATCCAGCGCAGCTTGCGCCTGCTCCAGCGAAATCTCGGCCAGGCGCACATTCTGCTCCTGTTTGGCGATCGAGATCGCAGTCGCTCCAGCAAGTAACTCCTCATGTTGCGCATTCGCCTCGCTCAATGACGAACGCGCGCTGACCAGATTCAACTCCGCCTCGATAATCTCATCCTCCGTCGGTGGAGCCAGCAACTCAGCCAGCTGCGCCTGCGCCGAATCTCGCTGAGCCCGCGCCGCGGCGACCGCCTGCTCGGCCTGGTAGACATCCGCCCGATCTGCGTCGCCAAGCAGTTCGTTCAGATCCGCTCGCGCTGCAGTCAGACCGGCCCGAGCCGCGTCGACGGCCAGCTCGGCTTGCCGAACGTCTGCATCGGTCGCCGGCGTCAGTAACTCGTCCAGCTGCGCTTCAGCGGCCTCGAGCGCTGACGCAGCGGCGGACACCGCTTCCGTCGCCTGCCGCACATCCTCCGCATCAGGCGCGGCTATGAGGTCATCGAGCCGCGCCTCGGCGGCCATCAGCGTCGCCGAGGCCGCAGACGCCACGTTGACCGCCGACTCCCACGCGCCCTGCGCGTCAATCAGCGCCTGCGCGCGAATCGTCAGAGTTCGCCCGCTGTTCTCGGTCTCCGACTCCAACAAGGCAATGTGCGCCTCGCTCAGCGGCAGGTCCGACTCGCAAATCTCAGGCAGCACCACGATGTCGTCGCAGAATCGCTCATGCGCGTCTTCTAGCGCCTCCCAAGTGCGATCGACCGATTCGTCAGCCTCGGTCAACGGGTTGCGCGCCTGCGCCACGGCAGAGCGCGCGCCCTCGACATCCGCGACCGACGGCTCGTCCGTCAAGTCAGTCAGCGACTTGCGGGCGCTGGTCAGTTGGGCGGCGGCATTGGCGACCGCTTGCTCGGCCGACGCGATCTGCGCATCAGTCGGATCACTCGTCAGATCACTGAGCGCCGCCTCCGAGGCGGACAACTGCGACGAGGCATTGGCGACCGCTTGTTCAGCCTTGGCGACATCGCCAGCGCTCGCGTCGTCGACCAGATCGGCGAGCGCTTCCTGCGCGCTAGACAGTTGGTTTCGCGCATTAGCGAGAGCCTGCTCGGCAGCATCGACAACGCTGGCGTCGGGCGAATCGTCGAGCTGCTCGACCGCCAACTGCGCGCTCACGACTTGCGCGCGCGCTGTCGCCAGCGATCGCTCAGATGCCGCGAGCTGCGACGCAGCAGGCGTCTCCAACAACTCCTCAAGTTGCAGCCGAGCCAATGTCAACTGCACCTCGGCCGTCTCCAGTTGGCGCAACGCATCGCCGCCGTCGAGTCGAGCCAGGATCGCGCCGGCCATGACCTCTTCGCCGACCGCGACCTCAACCGACTCAACCTCACCGCCCACCGCAAAGCTCAACGTTGACGTGCGCGCCGCCTCAGCCGACCCGGAGAGCTCGACCGTAGTCGTCAACTGACCAGAAGTGGCGGTCACGCGCTGCGGCGCAAAGACCGCAGTCTCCTCCTCGCCGCTCGTGAAGATCCAGGCCAACACCGCAACGACGGCGACAATGACCAACAACAGCAACAGCAGCCAACGCCCGGGTCCGCGCCGCCGACTGACGAGGGCATCGATATCAATCTCTTGAGCGCTCAACGTCGGCCCACCTGTTCACTGACAAGTCCCTGACCTGTGACTGAAGGCTCAGGCTATCGGCAGTCAGTAAACGGACGGTCAGAACCTGGTCAAGACGGGTGAAGTTCTGTCAACGAGCGCTAAGGATCGATCCGGGTCAATACCTAGCCCGTGAAGAGTCCGCCATCGGGATGCAGAATCTGTCCAGTGATGTAACTCGAGTGGTCACTCAACAGAAACAGCGTCGCTTCCGCGATGTCTTCCGCCTCGCCCAAACGACCCAGCGGCACGATCCGCTCAAACGCAGCGCGCCTCGACTCATCTTGCGACAGTCCCAACGCCATCGGCGTGTCGATCACGCCCGGCGCGACCGTGTTGACGCGAATGCCATGGGGCGCAAGCTCCAACGCCAGGCAGCGTGTGAGCATCCAGACGCCGGTCTTGGAGACCGAATACTCGGCCGAGCCTGGCATCGGAATCTTGGCGGCGCCCGAGGAGATGTTGACGATCGCGCCGCCCCCGCCCTGCTCGATCATGCGCTGCGCCACTGCCCGATTGGTCAGCATCACCCCGGTCAGATTGACCGCGAGCACCTTCTCCCAGTACTCGACCGGCTTATTGATCAGATGCCCGTCGCGACTACCCGCCGACCGATCCTCATCGGACACTTCGCCCGAGACGTACCGCGCGTGCAATATGCCCGCGGCGGCCATACAGAGATCAATCCGACCAAACGCGTCGACCGTCGCCTGCGCAGCTTCCTGACAATCGGCCTCGCGCGAGACATCGGCGCCGATGTAGACCGCTCGCCCGCCCGCCTCGGCAATCTGCTCGACCACCTCCGCGCCCCGCGGATCGTCGGGCAAGCCGACGACGCCGACCGCCGCGCCTTCGCGCGCCAGTCGAATCGACGCCTCGGCGCCCATACCCGACGCGCCGCCGGTGACCAGCGCCACCTTGCCCTGGAAGCGTCGCACGGCAGTGTCAACCATTCGCGGCAACCTTCGACTAGACGCCGTTCACCTCTTGCGGATACCGCCACGGAGACTCAGGCTGTTCAGCGTCCTCATCAATCGTCCAGTGCGGCAGCGCCAAACCCTCGGCGACGTCCTTGAACACCATCCGCATCCGCGAACCGATGCCGACCCGCTTGACCAGGTCCGGCTTGGCGAACTCGCCATCGTCGTCGACCAGATTGCCCGCCACGCGAAGCGCCTCGTGTTCGGTCGGCGTCCCGGCCTGTGTGTCCAGCTCGACCAACAAGATCATGTACGGGGCCCGCTCACGAAATGCGGGCTGGATCGCGTGATGCACCTCGCCGTAGGAATGCACCGTGCCTCGCGCGTCGACCGGCACCCAGTTGAACTCCCGACCCGAACACCAGGGACAGGCCGTCCCCGGCGGGTAACGAATCAACCCGCAGGCCGGATCAGCGCACTGCTGCAAGTGAAAGTCGTGGTCGGCGCAATGCTCGAAGTAGGCCTTGTTCTCATTGTCCAGATCAAGGACCGTCAGCGTCATTCCCAGGTATTCGCCCTGTGGCATCTTCGACTCCTGTTCGGTATCGACGTCTTCGGATGCTTCCGATCTAGCCCTTGCGCATGATCAACGATGAACCGGTGCCCGGCATCGCCCAGCCCAGATTCTGAGTGATCTCAAGGTTCGGCACCTGTCGGCATCCGCCGCCGGCCGACGGCTCATCGTAGTTGTAGGTGTGCTGCCGCTTGCCTTGATCGTCGACCGGGCAGTAGCAATCGACCTCGCCGCGCAACTGACGCACGTTTTCGATGATCATGTTCATGCCGTGCGTGTACCCCTCGCAGAGGTGCCCGCCCGACGTATTGTTCGGCCGTTCGCCGCCCAAGCGCATAATCCCCGACGACACGTAGTCGCCGCCTTCGCCCTTCTTGCAGAACCCGTAGTCCTCAAGCTGCAGCATCGAGGTGAACGTGAACGCGTCGTAGGCGCCGGTGCACTGAATATCCTCAGGCCCCACGCCCGCATTGCGATAGATCAAGTCCTTGATGTAATGACCGGCGACCGTCGAAATCGGCCCATGCTGGAAGTGCATGTCGATCCGCGGCTTGCAGACGCGTCCCGCCACGCCGAGAATCCGCGCTGGCGTGTTTCGATAGTCGTACGCCTTGTCGACCGAGGTCACGATCACCGCTGTTGCGTTGTCGGTCTCGACGCAGCAATCAAGCAGATGCAGCGGCTTACAGATCATTCGCGAGTTGACCACGTCCTCAACGGTCACGCGCTGCTTGTAGTAGGCCTTCGGATTGTTCGAGGCGTGCTCGGAGTGAATCACCTTGACCATCGCGACCTGTTCAGGCGTCGTCCCGTAGTCGTACATGTGACGCATGAAGGTCGGCGAGAAATTCTGACCCGCCGAGAACCACCCGTACGCCGCGCCATGCAACGCGTCGCCGCCGACCGGCATCGAGGCTCGCGCCCCCGTACCGCCGATGCGCACCTGCGAGAAGCCGTTCATCGATCGGAAGATCACAACGGTTTCGCACATGCCCGCCTCGATGGCCCCGATCGCCAGGCCGATCAGCGCCTCCGACGACGAGCCGCCGCCCTGGACATCCATGTAGAAGTTCAACCGAATCCCCAGGTCGCCGGCCAGCATCGGCGACGCCGTCGAGTCGTTGCCCGAGTACGACATCATTCCGTCGATCTCCGATGCGGTGATGCCGGCATCGTCCATCGCATTCTTGATCGCCCAGGTGCCCAACGCCCGAGTCGTCATCCCCGATCCACGCGTGTACGTCGTTTCCCCGACGCCGATGATCGCGTACTTGTCGCGCAGATACTTGTCAGCCGTCGCGTCAATGTCGGTGGTCACCGCCTGCTCCTCTCCAGTTCGTCTCAAGCCCGTCCCGCAGACGCAGCGCAAGGCCGCGCCCGCGAGGACGTGCGCAGTTTAGGGTAGTTGGATCGGCAACAGGTGAGCCGTCACTCTGGGGCGTGGGCGCTCTGCGGCTCGCGAGCGAACACCTCGGCGTAGAGCGCCTCAGCGCTCGGGCCGACGAAGGCCGCCATCTCGCGATACGCCGCGCGTCGATAGCCCCAGCCGAACTCCGAGCGCTCGACCTGCTCGAGCCAGTCAAACAGATGCACTGTCGCCAGATCGCGCAGCGTTTCCACCGAGACGTCGATCGGCGGACTGCCCTCGCGGTCGCAGACTGACAAGCCGGTCTCTCCAGCCAGCGCCGCTGAGACCGCGGCATCGAAACTGGCCCGATCCATGATGCAGTTGAGCCAGGCGACGCGCTCGGCCCGCTGGCCAATCAAGGCGCGGACATCCGCGCGCCGTTCAACCGGCAACGAGAAGTCCTGAAACCGCTCAGTGCCATAGATCGAGTGAAACAGTCCGGCCGCCGCAATCTCATCGTCAGCGCCGTGCTCAACCAACAGATCGCTCACGGCGCGCAGATGACTGAGAAAGTCGTGACCGGTGTGACTCACCTCAGACGTACCGAGCGAGTAGAGGAAGTCTGTCAGCTCTTCAATTGGGCGCGGCTTGGTCATCTGATCTCAAACCCTTCCAATGAGCGGATCTACTCATTGACACGTGGCAAACGAGGCAATCATCGATGAGAGGCGCCCCTACGCTGGGCTCGTTCGGCGCTAGCATAAGCGACGTCATTCGCCCCCCGTTCAGACTGCTCCCCGCAACAGAGGTGAAGCACATAGAGGTGAAGCACATGCCCAGCCCGCTCACAGACGCCCAGGTGCTCGAAGCCGCAGACTTCCTCGACGCAGCCGCCGCCAAGGGTCTGCCGTTGCCGCTCGTTCCCGAGTCTTGTCGTCCGCAATTGCCAGCCGACGGCGGACGCATCTACTGGGAACGCTGGTCTCGCAACCAGCGACCCGCCGTGGCCTGGAAAGCCGCCGTCGTCGGCGACGATATGGTCCTCGCGCCGTTCTTCGAGGGCATGGTGTTCGACTCTCCAGCCTCAATGCCTGGGGCCGACTTCGTCACCTGCATTCTCGAGGCCGAAGTCGCCTTCCGACTCGGCCGAGATTTCGCTCCCAGCGGCGACGGCCACAGCGCCGACGTCGTACTCGACGGCGTCTCTAACGCCTACATCGTGATCGAAGCCCCCAACAGTCGCTTCGCCGAGCAACCCGCGCTCGCCGACATGGCCGCCGACGGCGTCGGCAACCAAGCCTTGATCATCGGCCCCGAGATCGACGATTGGCGCTCGCGGGACCTCGTCGCCCTCGACTGCGAGATCCAGATCAACGGTGAAGTGGTCGCCCAAGGCCGCGATGGTCGGCCCAATCCGATCGAGGTCCTCGTCGAGACCGTCAACGAAATCAACCGTCGCGGCATGACCGTCTCAGCAGGCGAGATCGTCACCACCGGCGCCGCGGCGCTTCATTCTCCTGGCAAGACGGGACACAACGTCATCGTTCGATTCCCTAGCATCGGCGACGTTGAGCTACAGCTCACGTAGTCGCCGCAACAGGCTCTGGTCCGAGGTGCGCGAGGGATGAGATACAAGATTCTTGGCCGCAGTGGACTCCGTGTGTCGGAGGTCGCGCTCGGCACGATGATGATGGGCCCCGAGGAGCCGGGACGAGCCGGGCCGCTCGAGAGTCGTCGGATCATGGAAGCCTATGCCGAAGCGGGCGGCAACTTCTTCGACTCGGCGCCGATCTACAACAACGGCGCCTCCGAACAGGTGCTGGGTGAGTTCGTCAACACCGACCGCGAACGCTACATCGTGACGACCAAGTTCACCAATGTGATGTACAGCGGTCTCGACCCAAGCGTCCCCGACGATCCGAATCGCGGCGGCAATCACAAGAAGAGCATGGTGCAATCGGTCGAGGGCAGCTTGCGCCGCATGAATCTCGACTACATCGACCTGCTCTGGATTCACGTGTGGGATTTCTCGGTCGACATCGAAGACGTCATGCGCGGCGTCAACGACCTCGTCCAACAGGGCAAAGTGCTGCATTTCGGACTCTGCAACACGCCGGCCTGGGTTGTGGCGCGAGGTCAAACGGCGGCGACGATTCGTGGCTGGGAGCCGATCTCGGCGCTGCAGTATCAGTACAACTTGATTGAGCGCGACTTGGAACTCGAACTGATCCCCTGCGCCAATGCGCTCGGGATCGGCGTGACCGCGTTCTCGCCGCTCAGCGGCGGATTCCTGACCGGCAAGTACACGCGGGACGTCGAACGAGAGAGCAGTCGTCTCGACGGCAACTGGTTCGACACCCTCGAGAGCTACAGCGAGCGAGACTTTGCGGTCGCGCGGACAGTGGACGACATCGCCGACAAACACGGAACCAGCTCGGCGGCGGTCGCGCTGGCCTGGGTGAGAGAGCGCGGCGTCCTGCCGATGGTCGGCGCGCGCACCGAGGCGCAGATTCGAGACAGCCTCCAGTATCTGTCGGTCGAACTCAGCGACGATGACATGCGAGAACTCAACCAGGTCAGCGCCAGCGAGTGGCCCTGGACCTACAACCTGATTCATGGCGAGCGAAGCGGCGTTATACGCCAACTGGCCGCCGGCGGCATGCTGGAGCAGATCGACAACCCAAACTTTCCCGGCTTCTCCGTCTAGTTGCTACTCCACGCGACCGATCGCGTCGACCTTCCAGACGCCCTCCACCTCGACCCACTGCGTCGAGATCGTGCCTTCGCCATCATCGCCGCGAAACGTGATGTGGATCAGATTGTCGCCCTGATCATCTATCTCATATGCATCGGAGCCCGCCGCCGAATCTGGCTGCGCCTGCAGCGCCATCGCCTGACCAATGCCAACCGGCGTGAACATTGGCATCAACCCGGCGATGTTGTCCTCGACCAGGTAGCGGGCGAACTGATCAACCGTCTCGAGCAGCGTGGTCGGCTGCGCGCCAGACTCAGGCATCTACGACTCTCCTCCCCGAGCAACGCTCATTGGCATTGCGTCGACTCTGACATGTCATGCGAGTGTATGAGCTCTGTTCGCAGTCGCTCAGGCCGCGGACTCTGCCAAACCTGAACACTCCGCAACCTGCAATGCGGGATAGGCTGAGTCCGAGTCGCGCCTCCCTCGCTACTCCAGTCGAGTGCACGGTCGCGGCGATTTACTGTGTCAGACGCAGTGCGGAGGCGACTATGACCACTAGCTCACTTGGCATCGACCCCGAAGCCGCGCCCCAGAAAGGGCAGCTCGCCCCGCTGTCCTCCGAGCCGATCATCACCTCCGACGACGTCCACAAGACCTACGCCGGCGCCGGCCAACCCGTGCACGCGCTGCGCGGCGTGTCGCTGTCGGTCGCCAAGGGTGAAATGGTCACGATTATGGGGCCTTCGGGCTGCGGCAAGACGACGCTGCTCAACTGCCTCTCCGGACTCGAGACCATCGACCAGGGCGAGATTTCCATCGAAGGCCGCACCATCCACGACATGCCCGACACCGAACGCACCGACCATCGCGCGCAACGCATGGGCTTCGTCTTCCAGTTCTACAATCTGCTGCCCGTGCTCTCAGCTGTCGAGAACGTCGAGCTGCCGCTCCTCCTCGGCGGTATCGGCCAACGCGAGTCTCGCGAGCGCGCCATGCAGGCGCTCGAACAGGTCGACCTGGCCGACTGGTCCGGTCACCGTCCCGCTCAACTCTCCGGCGGACAACGCCAACGCGTGACGATTGCCCGCGCGCTCGTCAACGACCCGGCCATCGTCTGGGGCGACGAGCCGACCGGCGACCTCGACTCAACCAACGCCAATCAGATCATGGAGCTGCTCGAAGACCTCAATCAGACCAATCAGCAAACGTTCGTCATCGTCACGCACGACGAGCAGATCGGCCGACGCGCGAACCGAACAATCCACATGCGCGACGGTCTGATCGAGGGCGAGACCGTCCACCGAGCGCTCGGCAGCTGATGTCCGTAGCGATCTCGCGCCTGATGAAGGAATAGCCACATGGAAGAACTGTTTGGCCTGCCCACGATCCAACTGATGTGGATCGTCGTCGCGATCGTCGGCGTCGCCGCGGCGGTGATCGCGTTCATCTTCCTCAAGCGACCGATCCTCGTGCGCATGGGACTGCGCAACCTACCCCGCCGACGCGCCCAAACCGTGCTCGTCACCATGGGCCTCACGCTCGCCACGATCATCGTCACCATCGCCTTCTCGACCGGCGACTCCCTCGCCGTCAGCATTCGCAATCTCGCCTTCGACGGGCTGCAACGAATTGATCACTTCATCACCGTCGATGACGCCGCGACCTCAGTCGATGGCGCTGAGACAGACGCCATTCCGCAACAAGCGCTCTCCGACATCCAACAGGCGCTCTCCGACGACGATCGCGTTGACGCCGTCTTCGGCATCCGCTGGGAAGCCGTCCCGATCGAACATCCCGACGAAGGCCAGATCGAACCGCTCTTCCTGCTCACCGGCGTCGACGCGCAAGTCGTCGACCGCATTGGCGGCATCGTCGACCGCGACGGCGACCTGCTTGAGCTAGGCGCGCTTGGGACAGACGAGATCGTCATCAATCAGATGGCCGCGCGCGAGTTGGCCGCCGAACCAGGCGACGAAGTCGTGCTCTACGTCCGCGGTCAGGCGCACCGCTTCACCGTCGCCGCCATCGCCCGCGATGCCGCGCTGACCGGCGACGTCGGCGAGCAAACCGCCGGCGGCGTCCTCAACGTCGATCGCTACCAAGCCGTGCTCGGACCGCAGCTCTCGCCGCCAGATCAATGGTCAATCATCGCCGTGTCAGCCGTCGGCGGCGTATCGGAGTCGCTCGAGCTGTCAGAGGCGCTCGACGAAGATCTCAATGCGATGCTCGCGCGACTCGAGCGCGAACAACCATCGCTCTATCGCAGCAATGGACTGAGCCGATTCCAGACTGACCCGATTAAGGCTGATTCGCTCGAAGCGGCCGAACTGATCGCCAGCGTCTTCACCACGCTTTTCCTGTTCATGGGATCCTTCTCCGTCGCCGCCGGCGTGCTGCTGATTTTCCTCATCTTCGCCATGCTCGCCGAAGAGCGAAAGCCCGAAATGGGCATCGCCCGCGCCGTCGGCATGCAGCGCAACGACCTGATCCAGACCTTCATCTCCGAAGGCATGGTCTACAACCTCGGCGCCGCCGTAATCGGCGTCGTGCTCGGCTTGCTCTTCGCGATCGGCATGATCGCCGCGCTCAACCAGGGACTAGAGAGTTTCGGTTTCCGCTTCACCTGGACCGTGACCATCAAAAGCCTCGTCATTTCTGCTGGCATTGGCGTTGTGATCACGTTCATCACGGTCGTCTTCTCCAGCTTCCGCGCCGCCCGACTCAACATCGTCGCCGCGATCCGCGAC
This sequence comes from Dehalococcoidia bacterium, assembly GCA_965221705.1. Taxonomy (GTDB): domain Bacteria; phylum Chloroflexota; class Dehalococcoidia; order Bin125; family Bin125; genus Bin125. Next base: position 626,998 of record OZ244908.1, on the reverse strand, counting down.
ATCCCGGAGTCGCAGTACGAAGAGAGCTACCCGCTCACCCCGTGGCGAGTCCTGCGCAACGTGCTGGGCGTCTTCACGACCGCGATAGGCCTGGTGTTGCTACTTCTCACACCTGCAACTGTGCTTCTGGGATTGATCCTGTCCGTTCCCGTGCTTGTGGGGGCATGGGTACGCAGCAAGTGGTACGAGCCAGGTGCAGATACTTCGACGCGCGTGTTTCTGGCTGTCTTTGGTGCCGGTGTGAGCATTATCTTTGGACTGATAGTCGGCCTCTTGTTGTTCCTCGCGGGTTGGTTGCGGGGCCGCCGACTCGTCAGTTGGCTTGTGATTCCCGGCTGGCGGATGATGCGCTGGAATCCGCAATGGTGGGTGCTGTTCGTGGTCGGCGGACTGTATCTGCTCGACCTCGGACTGGCTCAGGAGAGCTTCTTCCCCTACATGACCGGGGTCTCGCTCGTGCCGTTTGGCATCGTCATGGGACTCAACAAGCTGCGGCTCGGCGGCCGACGCATTCCGCAGCGGCTGCTCTACACCGCCGGCACGGCGTTCGTGCTCTTCCTCTGGTTCATCCCCAACGACTGGCACGAGAGCTTCTTCGACCGCAACCTCAACGGCGGACCCGAACTGTTTGTCCTCGCCGGCACGATGCTCACCGCCGCCGGGACACTGCTGCTGGTCTTCAACCTCGATCTGATCGTTGGCGCTATTCGGTCCGTCGTGGGCGGCGTTGGCCGGCTTGCGCCGGTGATCCGCACGGCCGCCGCGTATCCCGCAGCCGCCCGCTATCGGACCGGCATGACGATCGCGATGATCGCGCTGATCACCTTCGCGCTGGTCAACTTTAGCACGATCAACGCCTCATTCAGCCGCGCCTTCACCGGCAGCGACACCGCCGGCGGCTTTGAAGTGCTCGCCTGGAACACCGACGTCAACTACGTCACCGACGTCCGCGCCAGCCTCGCAGCCGCCGACGCAGGCGACGTACTCGATGGCATCGACGCCGCCGGTCGCGTCGACGTCGGACCAGAACGAGGCACTCGCGCGGTCACCGTGCTGCACGAACGCTGGGATCCGGTCGCAGAGCGATTGGTCCTCAATAGCGACGGCGACACGCAACTCGTCGAGACTGACCTCTCGACCGTGCGGCTCGAGGATCGCGACGCCGTCATGCTCGGCGGAGTCAACACTGACTTCGTCGATGGCCAAGAAGTGAAGCTGCAAGCGATCTCGTATCGCTACGAGGACGAGCGCGCAGTCTGGGCCGCTCTGCGCAGCGGCGAGCCCGTCGCTTTAGCAACGTTCGATGCGATCAATGGCGCATTCGGCTTCACCGACAACGCGCTCGATCCGTGGATCATGCCCAGTTCGGTGACCGATGAGTCAACTGTCCTGCCTCGTGTCGTGGTTGAGCTCGGCGTCGGACAAAACGCTCGCCAAGTCGAAGTGATCGCCGTGATCGAACTGGTCACCGGCGCGTTCGTCGACCTCGACGGAGAAGATGGCGGCCTGCCTACCCTGCTCGTCTCCGATACGGTCGCGGCGCAGGTCATCGGCGAACCGAGTACGACGCGACATTACATCTCCACCACGAGCGGGGCCGATTCGCTGGAGGTCGCCCAAGGCATCGAGCGCGAGCTTCGCATTTTCGCTGTTGACATCAAGGGTGAACTGGAGCGACAACAGCAGACGCAGTCGTCAATCCTGGCGCTCTTCCAGGGTTTCATCGGCATCGGCCTCGTGGCTGGACTCGCCGCCCTCGGTGTGATCGCGCTGCGCGCCGTCGTCGAGCGGAGACAACAGATTGGCGTCCTGCGCGCGATCGGATTCCAGTCCCGACTTGTCGGAGTCGAGCTCTTGCTCGAGATGGGTTTCATCGCCCTGCTCGGACTCGGTCTCGGCACGGCCCTCGCCCTGGGTCTCGCCTGGCGACTCTTCGCCGAAGGCACGTTCGGCGAGATCTCGATGTACATCCCGCTCGGCACCGTCCTGCCGATGCTGATCGGGGCATTCATCGCCGCGCTGATCCTGACATACTTCCCGGCGAGACAGGCCGCTCGCACCACGATCGCCGAGGCCTTGAGATATGAGTGACCCGACCGACCAATCGGCCGACCTGCTTCGCGCGCTGGCCTTTGGCTACGACCGCGATCTGCCCTTCGACGCGCGAACCGCCCCTGCCGGCGAGGGCGGCGGACTGTCAGTCGAGCGTTTCGAGATCACGTCTCGCTATGACGAGCGCGTCAGCGGTCTCTTGGTTCAATCGGTCGAGGCCGAGGGTCCGCGACCGCTCGTGCTGATCGGCCATCCCGGTACGCTCGACAAGTCAAGCGATTATGTCATGTGGCCCGCCGAGCAGTGGGTCAGTCGAGGCGCAGTTTGCGCCGCCATCGATCAGGCCGGCCACGGCGAACGCGCGCGGCGGCCCGTGTCAATGGAGGATTTCCAGCGCTGGCCTATGCGCCGCCTCGACCAGACCCTGCAGACTGTCGTCGACTGGATGCGCACGCTCGACTACCTCAGCGAACGCCCCGAAGTCGACCCCGACCGCGTCGGGTTTGTGGGATTCTCAATGGGCGGTATGCGCGGCGCGCCGTTCGTCGGACTCGACTCGCGGGTCCGCGCCGCCTCATTCTGCATTTCTGGCGCGAGCGCTCAATCCGATCGCAGCGGGGAACCCGCCGAACTCGCCAATCAACTCACCGATCCAGGCGTCTTCGCGCCAATGATGGCCGGTCGCGCAGTCCAGGTCGTCGCCGGCGAGCGCGACGACGTGATCACCCCCGAGGCCACACAACGCTTCTACGAACAGCTCGCCGAGCCGCGTGAGTTGGTCTGGCTTCCTTGTGGACACTGGGACTTCATGCCCCAGGGAATCGAACCAGTCGCGCCGTTCCTTGAGCGCGAGTTAGCCTTCGGCAACGGCGCCGCCTAACTCAATACGCCCGAGGCGGTTAGCTGGGCCACCTCGTCGGCGGAGTATCCCAGGACCTCAGTCGCTATCTCAAACGTGTGCGCTCCGAACAGCGGCGCCGGTGAAGCGAGGTAGCCCGGTGTCTCATGCAATCGGACTGTAGGGCCGTCATACAGCGACACGCCCGTTTCGGGATGATCCAGGTAGGCGTAGAACCCGCGCTCGGCCAGGTGCTCGTCGTGTTCGCACAGGTCCTCCGCGTCCTGGACAAGCGCCGCCGGCACGCCCGCCGCCTGCAACGACTCCGCCAACGCAGCCGCATCGAGCGCCCGCGTCCACTCGGACAATGACTGATTCAGCGCCGATTCGTCGCGTCGCCGACCAAGCAACGTCGAAAATCGATCGTCCTGAACGAAGTAGGCGTCTGCGGCCAGCCTGCATAGCGAGTCCCACTGCTCATCGTCGGCTACCGCGATAGCAATCCAGCGTTCGCGTCCCGATCCGTCGTCGGCGCAGCGATAGATGCCGTGCGGACACATCCAACTTGAGCGATTGCCCTGACGCATCTGATTGACGCCGTTTGCGGTGTAGTCCATCAGCGCCGGGCCCATGGTCGCGGCGACCGATTCAATCTGCGCCAACTCGATCCGCTGTCCGCGGCCCGTGCGTCGTCGATGCCGCAACGCGGCCAGAATGGCAACCACTGTGTGACCAGGATTGATCGCGTAGTCGGGATAGTTGGTGCCCACGCCGACCGGTCGGCGCTCAGGGTCGCCCGAGAGGTGCGAGATGCCAGTCGTCGGCGTCAACACAGCGCCAAAGCCGAGAAAGTCTCGATGCGGTCCGCTCAGACCCTGCATCGGCTGATAGGCGGCGATGATGTCGGGCTTCACCTCGCAGAGCTGGTCGTACGTCAGTCCCCAGCGCTCGATCACACGCGGCGTCAGGTTGGAGAGGAAGATGTCAGACCGTTCGACTAACCGCAGCGCGACGTCGCGAGCGCCGTCGGCCGACATGTTGAGCAGCATTGACCGCTTATCAGCATTGAAGTTGTTGAAGTACGCGCATACGTTGTACCCATCCTGACCCGGTCTGCGCGGCTGTCCAAGACGCAGACCATCGACCCGCGCCTCCGACTCGATCCGAATCACATCAGCGCCGAAGTCGGCCAACGTCCGACCTGCGATCGGTCCCGCTCCGAACCAGGAGAAGTCGGCCACGCGAACGCCGTCAAGCGGCCTACGGGATGCAGACTGGGTCATATCGCCCCCTCACCAGCAAAGGCGATCACATCCTCCGGTGGTATGCCCAGCTCATCGACCCACACTTCCTGATTGTGTTCGCCAATCCGCGGCGCGGGGCGACGAATCGCCGTCGGCGTCGCCGTCAGCCGATAGGGCGGTCCAGGCATGCGCAATCGAGCGTCGTCAGCGCCGAGCGTGGTCGGCTGATCAAACTCCAGCCACCACTCACGCGCGTTGAGATGCTCATCTTCGGCGATGTCGGCCGGCGAGGCGACCATGCCGATCAGCAGTCGACGCGCCTGCCCCTGTTCGTACGCCTCAAGCGACGTCTTGCCGGCGTAGAAGCTCGTCAGCACCTCATGCGCCCGATCCAAAATCGGCGCGAGTCGTTGCAGTTCCTCCTCGACGCCCAACATGCGTAAGTTGAAACTGTCAAACGTCTCCGCGAACTGCGGCTCCGTCAGATCTTCCGCCTGTCCTTCCTCGTCCATCCAGCGAATCAACTCGCTCCATGGAGCGCCAAACCCAGGAATGCCGACCGACGAGTAGATATATCCATCAAGCGTCTGATACGTCCCAATGCCGGGCATGCGGTGTTGCTCGCCGACTCGCGCGCGCGACGAGCCCTGGAAGTCCCACTGCAGATGCGAAGTCTCCTGGCAGATCGACAACGCCTCCTGCATTGTCGACTCGACCCGCTGTCCACGCCCGCCCGCCTCGGCCTCAAGCAGCGCCAGCAGCGCGCCCTGCGCCGCCGACAGACCGGCCACGATGTACGCCTGATTGCCGGCAATCCGCATCGGTTCGCCGTCGGGATATCCCGACAACGTCGCGACGCCTGACGCCGCTTGGGCGATCAGATCGGTCACTTGCCAACCAGCGCGCGGTCCGTCGAGCCCGAATCCAGTGATCGACACCCATACCAGCGACGGCTGCGCGTCCAGAAACCGCTCCGCCGAAATGTCCTGCGCGTCCAGCCGCGAGCGCTCATCAGCCGTCCAGGACTCAATCACGATGTCGGCCGTCTCGACGAGTTTGCCAAACAGCCAACGCCCGTCGAACTGCTCAAGATCGACCGTCACCGATCGCTTGTTGGCGTTGAAGTACCAGAACCGCAGCGACGTCTCCCGTCCCGGTTCGCCGCGCAAGAACGGAGCTCGAGCCCTGGACGGATCGCCGCCGACCGGTTCCACTTTGATCACGTCAGCGCCGAGATCAGCCAGCAGCTTGCCGCAGTAGTGCCCCATCTCCGACGTGAGATCCAGCACGCGCACGCCATCCAGCGCAGACTCAGTCATCGCGGACGCTTCGTCGCATGCGTGGCCTCTGTCCCGTTTCGTTCAGCCTGACTTCGCTCAGTCTGACCTCGCTCAGTATGGCTAGGCGCCAACGGCGGCCTTGACGTTGGCCGGCAGACGCGAGGTGAACACTTCGACCGCCTCGCGAACCATCTCCTCCAACACCTCGGCCGCCGGCCGCAGCTCGTTCAGCAGACCGGAGATCTGCCCCGCCGCGTTCATCAAGAGGTCCTCGCGGTCGCCCTGCTTGGCCGCCTCGGCGATGTCGGCGATCAGCAAACCTTGCAGACCCATCGGCAATGCTGTGGTTCCCGAGTCCTCCCACGCCTCGATCAGCTCGTTGGTGATGTTGCGCATCGTCTTGCCCGAGTACAGACGCGTGACGCGCGTGTCCTCGTCCTTGGCGGCGAGAATGCGTCGCTTGCGAAACTCGTCCAAATTGGCCTCCTGCGTCGGAATGAACACCGTGCCGCACCAGACGCCGACGCAGCCCATCGCCAGCGCCGCGGCCAGTCCGCGACCGTCGCCGATTCCGCCCGCGGCGATCACGGGCTTCGGCGCGACCGCGTCGAGCACCTGAGGCAAGAGCGCCATCGTGCCGATCCGACCCGTGTGTCCGCCCGCCTCATGCCCTTGTGCGACCACGATGTCGGCGTTGCCATCGCTGACGCGCCGGGCGTTCTTGACGTTTCCGACCAGCGAGATCACTTTGCCGCCCGATTCGTGCACCTGGTCGACGAATGGCGCTGGATTTCCCAGCCCAGTCGCCAGAACGGGCACCTGCATGCCCGTAATCGTGTCGACCTGATCCTGCGGCGTAAACCGAGGCGTGCGGACATCGGCGCGCGGCGCCTGGACGTCCGGCAGCTCCAGATTGGCGCGAATCTCGCCGATGACGCCCTTCTGCTCCTCCGGCAACAACTCGCGCGGGTCCTTGGGCCGCTCGCGGCCGCTCGGCCGCGGCGCGACGTTGGACGGCACCAGAATGTCGACGCCGAACGGTCGATCGGTCAGGTCTTGTATCCGCCGAATCTGCGCTTCCAGACGGTCGGGCGGAAATCCCGCCGCGCCGAGCACGCCCAACCCGCCAGCATTCGAAATGGCCGCCACCAGCTCAGGCCCCGCCACTCCGCCCTGGCCACCGCCGACCGTTGGGCCCATTCCGGCCAGAGCGATCGGATACTCGATGTCCAGCAGATCGCACATCTCCGTGTGCAGCGTTGGTCTCGTCATGGTTGTTCAACCGTCTCCTTGAACAGCGCGATGGCCGCCGATGAGTCTGTTCTTGATCTGTAGTGCATTTTGCTTGCCTGGCAGCGCGCGGTCAATCGCGCACGCAGCGCTCGACCCCAATGCCAACGCCTGTCGCCTGCGCGTCTAAGCTTGACCCATGTCGCGCCTCACCCACCGCAGAGTTGTTGACGCTCTGTTCGCCGGATCGGCTGCAATAGCGCGCGCGGTGACCGCCGCAGCGCTTCGATTGCGCAGACCAGCGCTGATCGTCATTGGATCAGTCATTGCGCTGATGCTGCTGATCGTCGTACTGCAATCCGGACTCGGCGTCGACAGCGACGACACCATCACTGACAGCCAGCGGCCCGAGATCGTCGGCGGCGAGTGATCGCCGCTCATTCCCCTCGCCTGCAACAGGCCTGCAACAGGAGAGTTCGACCGCCATGCCTCGACTGAGTGAAGCGCTGATGAGTGAAGCGAGCGACTGGATCGCCGAGCAGCTCTCGGAAGAGGGTTTGATGGTGACCGGCGGCTTCGTCGAGCTCGTGCTCGATATGGAGTGGACCGCGATCGAGGAAGGCGTCCAGCCCGACGACCGTACCGCAGTCGTCGACGCCGTCATGGACAAGATGGTCGCCGAGAACATCCAGGTCGGACCGCCGCCCGAGACGCTCTCGACCGACGGCATCGACACCTCGCAGATTCGTCCCGTGCCGCGACCCTTCGTCGAGCAGGTATTGAGCTGGGAAGACGACTTCCTCGGGTTCGCGGGACTGAACCGCGCTGAGCTGGCCGGATCCGGATAGCGTCGCGCCGCCAACGGCGCGTCGACAGGATGAACAGATGTTTGGTCCGCGCCACACCGTCACGATTGAACCGTCCGGTCTGACCGTCGAGGTGCCTGACGGCGAGCGGCTCATGCAAGCCGCGCGCGACGCCGGACTCTGGTGGCCCAATCAGTGCGACATGTCCTGCCGCTGCGCCGGCTGCTTCGTCATCGTGCTTGAGGGCGGTGAGCATCTATCGGACATGGGCCGCGCCGAGCGCGAGGCGCTGATCAATCAGCGTGGACGCCTGGCGTTGGAAGAACCGGTGCGTCTGGCCTGTCAACTGGGCGTCTACGGAGATGCAGTGGTGCGCAAGACGGGCGTCCGCTCCCAGGGCTGAGGAGTCGCCATGCAAGGCATTCACGGAATCGATCTGGCCCGACTCGAGGCATTCGTCGAGGTCGCCACAGCGCGCTCGTTCTCGCGAGCCGCGGAGCGGCTCAATCTGACCCAGCCCACAGTTTCGGCCCGCATCGCGCAAATGGAGGCCCAACTCGGCGTCGGCCTGTTCGAACGCCTCGGACGTCGCGTGCGTCTCACCGACGCCGGACAGGCGCTCTTGCCGCATGCGCAACGCACGCTGCAGGCCGCGCGCGACGCCGCCGAGGCCGTCCACGCCCTACGCGCGGGAGGCGGCGGCAGCCTCGTAATCGGCACCGCGCCGACCGTCGGCACCTACGTGCTGCCGGGACTGCTCCAACGCTATGCCGCCGCGCAGCCGAACGTCGAAATCTCGATCCGCACCGGACGCAGCCACGAGGTCTCGCAGATGGTGCTCGACGACGAAGTGCAGATCGGGTTCGAACGCGAGCTGGGGCACGCCGAGATCGAGTCCGTGCCGCTCTACGAGGACGACATCGTCCTGCTCGCCAGTCGGCACCATCCGCTCGCCGCCCAGCGACTCGCGTCACCTGCCGAGATCGCCAATGAAGCAGTGATCTTCTTCGACACCGGCAGCAGCTATCACGCGATCAGTCAGGCCGTCTTCCACAACTCCGGCGCCGCCCCGCGGCACTCCATCGATGTCGACAGTCTGGAAATGGCCAAACGACTCGTCCTGCGCGGCCTGGGCCTCGCGTTCCTGCCCAAAGTCGCGGTCGAGGAAGAACTGCGCCGCGGCGAACTCGCGCCGATCAATGTGGAGTCGGCGATGCCGATTCGACGCAGTATCGCCGTGATCCGCCGCCGCCGACGCTCGCTCAGCGACGCGGCGCTGTCATTCCTCAGCTTGGTCGGTCACGTCTTCGACGTCGAGGTGATGCCCGACATCCGCCAGCGCGGACGATCGGCCGGCCGCCGCATCCCCGCGACTCTGTAGCGGTGCATCCAGCTACTTCGAGTCTGCAGCGTCTCGCTGTTCAGGCAGCTCCGGCAGCTCCGACTCGTCGCGCAGCGCCTTGAGGATGTCGACATCGGCCTTGCCCGGTCCGTCTCCCTCGTAGCCAGGCACCTCGAGCAGCCAACTCGCCTTGCGCAGCATCCGATTGCGAACCATGCGTCGAAACGCCTTCAGTCCAATCGTGCCCTGACCAATGTTCTCGTGACGGTCCTTGCCCGAGCCCAACTCGGTCTTTGAGTCATTGGCGTGAATCGCCGTCAACATCTCACTGCCGAGTTCGCGTTCGAAGGCGTCGACGGTCTCCTTGAGCCCCGCGATCGTGGCCACGTTGTAACCCGCCGCATGCGCGTGGCACGTGTCCAGACAGATGCGCACGCGCGGGTGATTGACGGCCTCGACGATCGCCGCGATCTCCTCAAACGTCGACGCGACCGATCGACCCGCGCCGGCGTTGTTCTCAATCAGCAGCAGCGAGTCGTCCGGCGTGTGATCGAGCGCTTCTCGCATGCCATCTGCGATCCGCGGTAATGCGTGGTCGAATCCAGAGCCCATATGCGAGCCGACGTGGAAGATCACGCCCGTCGCGCCGATCCGCGAGGCGAGGTCCAACTCGGCCGTCAGCGTGTCGATCGATTTGCGCAGGAGCTCGTCATCCGGCGAGGCGAGATTGATCAGGTATACGGCATGGATGAATGCAAACTCAATCTCCGACGCGCGCATCTGCTCGCGGAACGACTCTGTGTGCTCGTCGGGGTGATCCTTGCGTCGCCACATCTGCGGCGCCGCGCCAAAGATCTGCAGCGTCTCGGCGCCCAACGCCGATGCGCGCTCGATCGCGTTGTCAATTCGGCCCGCCGACGACACATGCGCGCCCAGCCTCGGAGTGCGAGCCATGCCTAGCGCCCTGACATCCAGCCCAGTACCCGCCGGACGGGCATGGCGATCGCAGCCGCTGTCACGGCCGACGTCAGTGCGTCATCATTGACGGAGCCTCGCGTGCGCACGACCGCGGTACCGCTGTTGAGATCGCACTCGGCCTCAATCACGCCGTCGACACGCTCCAGGGCGCTCGACACCCGACGCGCGCAGAGCGAGCAGACGAGCCCATCAACCCTCAGCGTCGCCAACGCGCCGTCCACATCTCTGTCGACCACGCTTGCGCGCGGAGTGGTCAACAGTCTCCACGGCTTGATTGCCATCGATGGATTCAGAGAACGCAGCATCATCTGATCACGCTAGCTGTTCCGCCAATCGAGGTAGCGCCGTACCGCTCGGGCGCAGGACTCGATGCTCTGGAAACAGGCGATGCCGTGATCGTTGAGCCGATGCTGCAAGTCGAGCGCGCGAGCGAACCCATCGTTGCTCCGCGGCTGACGAATCACGACCGCAAGCGGCTTGCTCAGTTTCGGCGCCACTTCGGCCAGTGAGGCGGCCGTTTTCTCGGCAAAGTCGTCATTGCCGCGGCGTGGCCCGCCATCAGCGCCGGTGTGAACCATCAGCCAGTCGATGCCAGGGTCGTCAGCGACCGTGCTCAGCGCCGTATCCATGTTCGTACCCTCGAACATGAAGCCGGCGTCGAGCGGATTGCGAATCGACGTTCCCGCAACGGGCGTGAACTCGCGTAACACGCGCTGCGTCGACTCATCAAACCAGGGCACCGGAATGTCATTGCGGTCGCAGATGTCTGCGGCCAACACGGAGACGCCGCCGCCACCGCCCAGCACCGCGCAGCGGGGCCCGCTGACATCGGGCATCCGCTCGATCGTGACGGCCAGGTCGAGCAGCTCCTCGACGCTGTGCGCCGGCATGAACCGCGCCTGCTTCTGCACGGCGTTCCAGATCTGCGCCGATCCGGCCAGCGATCCCGTGTGCGACGAAGCCGCGCGTGACCCCGCTTCGGTCAATCCGCCCTTCAGCAGGACCAGCGGCTTGCGGTCGCGCGACATCTCCTTGGCCACCTGCAGGAAGCGTCGACCGTTGCGAATTCCTTCGAGATAGGCGAGCACGATGTTCGTGTCGGCATCGTTGGCCAGAAACTGAAGGAAATCCGCTTCGTTCAGGTCGGAGGCGTTTCCGAACGAAGCGACGTTGGAGAAGTTGATCCCTCGCCGCACGCCTTCCCCGACCACCTCCGAGGCGTTCATGCCCGACTGCGACAACATGCCCACGTGTCCGGGCGTTGACGACCCGTCGTCCATCCATGAGACGCCGCCGCGGGTCGAATGGATGCCCATGCAGTTGGGCCCGATCAGCCGAATCCCCGCGTCGCGCAGCTTGCGCAGTACTTCAGTCTCGAGTTCGGCTCGCTCCGAGCTTCCCGTCTCGCCGAATCCGGCGGTGAACAAGTGCATCACCTTGACGCCCTTGGCGACGGCGTCATCGATCAGTCCCAATATCGCCGACGCCGGCACAGCCGAGATCAACGATTCAACCGGACCCGGAACATCAGCCAGCGACTGGTAGATCGGCGTGCCATCGTCGAGCTCGCCGCCGCGCGGATTGAGGCAGTACACGTCCGGCACGCGGTCGAGATTGCGAATGGCCCGTAGGAACATCTGTCCGCCGCCCCAGCCCGTGCTGCGTTGCGAGACACCGGCGATCGCAACCGACTTGGGCGCGAACGCGGTCGCCAACGCAGCCTGCGCGTCAATCTCAGCTTGGCGTTCGGCAGGGACGAATGTCATGGGTGCGCCTTCCTGGATCCTCAGAGGCGGCGCGGCCCGTTCAGATCCGCCTCATGGCCGCGCGAGTAGCGTATCAAGCGAATGTGCGAGAACCGCAGGCAGGGGCCGCAGTGGTCGAACTTCAGATTCCTTCAGCCGCAGGCGAGATCGCCGCCCGTTGGCATCCGCCAGCGCCGACAACCCACGACACAACGCAGGCCGCTGTGCTCTGCGTCGGCGGCTTCGACGGTGGGTTCGATGGCCCAGCTGAAGGCATCTACGCCGACCTGGCCGTGTCCGCTCCGCAACGCGGCATCGGCGTCCTGCGGCTCGACTTCCGCATCAAAACGTCGCCGGGGCCAATCGACGACGGCACGGCCGATGCGCTCGCCGGCATCGACTGGCTGCGCTCGCAGGGCGTAGACCGCGTGGCGCTGATCGGACACTCGTACGGCGGCGCGATCGTGATCCGCGCCGCGGCGCGCTCAGCCGATGTTGTCGCCGTCTGCGCGCTCTCGACCCAGACCGCCGGCATCGAGCCGCTCGACGTGCAGTCGCTCGCGCCGCGGCCGCTGCTCCTCGTTCATGGCGCAGCCGACTGGCGATTGCCTCCGCGTCTCTCCGAGTGGGTCTACTCGATCGCGGGAGCTGGACGCGAGTTGCAGATCCTCAAAGGCGCGACGCACTCGTTGCGTCAGCAACGCGACGCCCTCTGGGAGCTGCTCAACGACTGGCTGGATCGAACCCTCGCCCCGACTGACCACCCACCGTCGCGCTAGCGTCCCTTGAAGTGCGCCTGGCGCTTCTCGGCGAACGCGGTCGTCCCCTCACGCGCATCTTCTGTGACCATGATCTCCGAGTACAGCCTGGACTCCAACGCCATGCCCTCGGCGAAGCCTGACGGCAATAGCGCGCCCTCGTACGCGGCTTGTTTCGACGCTCGCACGGCAAGAGGCGCGTTGGACGCGATCTCGTCGGCCCAGGCGCGCGCCGTCGACATCAGCTCCTCTGGCGTCGTTACCGCGTTGGCCAGACCGATCTGAGCCGCCTCGTGAGCGTCGAGGTGATTCGCCCGCAGCAACAACTCCAACGCCTTGCCAAACGGCACGTAACGCGCCAGGCGCTGCACCTGTCCGCCGCCGGGCACGAGTCCCCGCCGAGGCGCCATCGACCCGATCCGTGCACTGTCGCTCATGATTCGAAGGTCGCACGACAGCGCCAAGGCGAAGCCGCCCGCCAAACACCACCCATTGATCGCCGCAATCACCGGTTTCCAGGTCTGATCGGGTCCCCAGCTCGACAGACCGGCCGCGTTCGACGCCTCAGCGTCGCCTCGCGCAGCCGCCCGAGCGGCGCGGTTAATCTCGTCGTCGTGCGCGTCGTCGCGGACCAGGTCGCGACCGGCGCAGAACGCGCGCCCCGCGCCGGTGATGATCGCCACGTGCAGTGCATCGTCCTGATCGAACCGCTGCCAGAAGGCGTCCAGCTCACGCGACATCTCTGGATTGATCGCGTTCATCCGCTCGGGCCGATCGAGCGTCACCGTGGCGACTTTGCCGTCAATCTCGATGCGGACGCTCATCGCAGCTACCCGCCCGCGACCGCCGGAACGATCGAGACCTCATCGCCCTGACCGAGCGCGGTATGTAGACCGTCGAGGAAGCGCACGTCTTCGCCATTGACGAACAGATTGACAAAGCGGCGGATTTCGCCGTCCTCGTCCACGATTCGATCGCCGATGCCGGGGAACTGTCGCTCCAGATCCAGCACCAAATGTTGCAAGGTATCGCCAACCGCCTCAACGACATCCTGATCGGACGTGAGTGAGCGCAGCGGAGTGGGAATGCGCACGGAAACGCTCATCAGGGGAGCTCGATTCCTTCTGTTCTTACCGCCAGCCTGTCAATGAAACAAAGGCTAGCGCGGTGCAGTCAGATCGTCTGCGCCGTCTAATGCAAAACAAGCCAACCGGCGGACGAATCGCGGAGATCACTCGTCGGGCTGATCGGCCTCCCAGAGCACTTGACATTGCGCGCAGACCAGCGCCGCGATCACCTCCCGAGCGCCGTCCGCCTCCAGGTCGAGCGTCTCGTACTCAATCTCAACGTCGACGCCGCAGTCAGGACAGAGCGGCCGCAACACATAGTCAAAGTCACCCGAGGTGACTGAGCTGCGGTGCACGAGTGTGTCGATATCGACCCACTCGTCAAACGGCACCGGCCGCACGGCGAAACTGGCCAGGTCAGCATCCATGTGCGATCCCTGGTCCGACACTGGTGGCTCGCCCGGCAGTCGTCCGCCCGATCCTCGCTGACTCATACGAGCAGTCTACGACGCATCGAGCCGGCGACTGTAGCGCGGCTTGTCGACTCGGCCATGTGACTAGCGCCAGTACATCGTGCGAACGGCGCGCTCGACATCGTCGTCGTACGCCGCGACGCGCGATTGGCCGGCATTGCGCGAACCGCGCGGCTTGCGACCGTCAAAGATGTCGGAGTTGTTGACGCGAATCGTGTCTTCGCACGAGTTCGGAAACTCACGCACCTCGTCGCAATCGCGGCAGCGACCCAGCGAAGTGGGTCCGTTGGGTGAGTCAATCATCCAGTGATGCGTGCAGTCGCCAAGAATTGCGACGCCGATAGCCGCCTTCGTCACCATGTCAGTCTCCATGGCTCCATGGAGAAGGTCGGCCCGCCGCCAGCGTCCTATCGCCGAAGATACTAAACAGATCAACCGCGACTGCTAGTTACGTTCACTGATTTCGTAACATATGTCAAGAGACGGTGAAGTACGTACAAACGTTCGCGCGCGCTGAGGCATAGCTGCGCACGCTTGTACTAAATGTTTGTCCTAATGTTAAATCGCGTATGCATTATACGCTGATGCGCAAATGCTACTCAGAGCCGCCCATCGACTTGATGTATTCCAGCGCGCCTTCCGGATGCGCGTGAAAGTCTCGCGTAGCGTCGATGATATGTCGCACAATGCCCTCGGCGTCAATCACGTACGTCATCCGCGACGTGATCCCACGCTCCTCATTGAGAATGCCCCAGGCCTTACCCGTGCGACCCCAGGGAAAGTCGCCGAGCAGAGGAAACTCGAGTCCCAACTCAATCGCGTAGGCGCCGTTGGCGAATGGTGAGTCGACCGAAATGCCCAGCACCTGGGCGCCCGCCTCCTGGAACTCTCCGTGAAGCTCCTGAAAGCGGCTCAGTTCGTTCGTTCAACCACCGGTAAAGGCCAGCACGTACCAGGCCACAACGACCGTCTGACCGCGGTACTCCGACAGTGTGTGCTCCTTGCGGTCGCCGTCCATCAGCGTGAAATCGGGCGCGACCTGTCCAATCTCGACGGTCATGCGCGTACTCCTGCCGTTTCGCCAAGCCCTGCGTTGTGACCCATATCCTAGTCGCTGGGTATACTTCGCCTATGGCTAACGGCGCCGAACATGATCTGGGCGTGGCGGACGTGTTGGAAGCGGAAGCGATCGGCCCGCCCGGTCAGCGACGCTTCCGGCTCCGAGTGACCGCGGGCCAACAGACCGCCTCGATCTGGTGCGAGAAGACGCAAGTCGGCGCCTTGGCCGAGGCGATCCAACAGGTGCTCGCCCGGCACCGACGCGCCTCCGACGGCAGGCGTCCCGACGCGCGGCCGCTCGAGCCCTTTCCCGATCAGCCGTCGCATGAGTTCCTCGCTGGTCAAATCGCGCTCGGCTACGACGAGGACGCCGACACCATCACGCTCTTCGCGACCGACGTCGAAGCCGGCGGAGCCAATCCGACTCCGACCCTGCGCGTCGATCTGGCCCGCCAGACCGCGAGACGGTTTACGGTCCAGGCCGAAGAGACCGTCGCCGGCGGCCGACCGAGCTGTCCGCTCTGCAAACAGCCGATCGAGGGCTCGGCGCATCTCTGTCCCAGAACGAATGGACACGCTGAAGACGCACTTGCCGAAATCGGTCCGCCTGAGTTGTAGGCCCGAGACCGCGTCGTGTCGATCTACGAACAGACTGAGGCGCGCGACTGGCTGACCGCGCGACCAGCGCCGCAACACTCCCTCGTGCGACTCGCGGTCAAGCGGGTGACCTCCAGCTTGCCGCCGCAGCGTCCGCCCTTGTGGACCTGGCAGTACGCCTTCTCCCTGATCGGGACGGCCTCGTTCTTCGCTTGCTTCTTCTACTTCACCACAACCCTGCCGCGCGAGATGACCGATCTCGGCTTTGGACTCTTCGAGGTCGGCCTGGTCACCAGCGGCTACGCCGTGACGCCGATTCTGTTGCGGCCGTTCATCGGACGTTGGAGCGACGGCGGCCACCGCATCCTGCTCATGCGACTGGCGTTGCTCGCCTTCTGCGGCTCCTTTGCGGTGATGATCTTCACCGAGAGTCTCTGGACCCTGTTCGCGCTGCGCTGCGTGCAGGGCATCGGCATGGCCGCCTATCCGACCTCTGCCGGCTCGCTCGTCGCCGAAATCGTACCGCCGCCGCGGCGCGGCGAAGGCCTGGGGTTCTTTGGCCTCTCGACCAGCTTCTCTCAGACGCTCGCGCCCGTCGCCGGAGGCGCGATCGCCGTGTTCGCCGGCTTCGACGGCGTGCTCGTTGTCGCGGTCGGCACCGCGGTCCTGTCGCTTGGCATCACGCTGGTCCAGCGCGAGCCGCCTGCGCCCAACGCGCCGCCGCCACCGGTCTCGATCCGCTCGCTGATACCCGCCCGCGCGGTCTTTCCGATGATCGTCTTCCTCAGCGTGACGCTAGGATTCTCCGTCGCCGCGGCGTTCCTCGAGCCGCTCGCCGACCAGCCGCACCGAGAGCTTGGCTTCGTGCCGCTGTTCTTCATGTTCTCCGGCCTCGGCGCGATGATCTCGCGACCGCTGGCCGGCCGCATCTCCGACCGCGTCGGCCGCGTGCCGATCATCATTCCCGGGCTGATCGCCACCTGCGGCGGCATGGCGCTCGTCGCCCAGGCCGAGACCGCGCCGATGCTCTGGGCGGCGGGCTTGCTGACCGGCATCGGGATGGGCGGGGCGCACACCGGATTGCTGGCGCTCGCCGTCGACCGCGTCGCGGCCAACCAGCGCGGCGGCGCGACCGCCACCTTCCAACTTGCCTGGGACGTCGGCGCGTTCGTCGCCTTCCTGATCGGCATTGTCGGCGCATTCTTCGACGTTGAGATGATCTTCTGGCTCGCCTCGCTCGGCGCCATCGTGGCGCTGAGCGCACTGCTCTTCGGACGCGTGATGGGATGGACGCAGACCGCGCCTCCATCGATGGCGGCGCTCCCGGCGCAGGACGGCGTCGCCGCCGGAGGCGGGTGATGCGCCGTGTCGCATTGGACGAGGCCGCCGGACTCCGCTGAGTTGCGCGAACTGCAACGCGAGACATCGCCTGCGGCTGGACCGCAGCGTCGGTGGTACGCAGTCGTATTCGTCGTCGGCGCCCTGACTGCGGCCTTGCTCGGATTCACCACCAACTTCTTCGACGGAGGCCCGACACGCTCAGACGTCAATCAGGCGTATCGCGTTGCGTTCGACGAGGAGACCGCGCAGGCCGACGCCCGCTGGGCGGCCGAGCTTGAGTCGCGCTGGTGGGAGGCCTACAAGCAGGGTCGCTCGGAAGGACCGAGCGCTGGGCCGACGCTGGCCGAGGCGATTCGCCAGGGCTTCAGTTATGACGGCGGCTACGAGGCGGGCCTGCAGTCGCCCGAAGTCGACCTCGACGACGCATATCGCCGAGGTTGGATGCAAGGCTTCAGCATCGGCTGGTCCTCCGTGACGGGCGATCCAGCTCCTGCGACTCCGTCGACCCGAATATCGAGATTGGCTGATCGCGCTGATCGCGCTGGTCGCGCCGTCAGCGTCGAATGGGGAGGTGAGCCTTGAAGGGCCGGATCGCACTCGCACTGGTCGTGTCGTTCGCCGGGGGCCTTCTGCTGACCGCCG
This sequence comes from Dehalococcoidia bacterium, assembly GCA_965221705.1. Lineage (GTDB taxonomy): Bacteria > Chloroflexota > Dehalococcoidia > Bin125 > Bin125 > Bin125. The sequence continues at coordinate 609,546 of OZ244908.1, read as the reverse complement.
GTCTGGGCGGAGCGCTAGGCGCGTTCGATCGCGGGCCGACGGAGCTCGATCTGAGCGATGCGCAATCGCGCGCCCGCGCCGACGCCGCGGCGGCCGCCGAGGTTCGCTGGATCGACCTCGCTGAGGCGGAGTCTCAGGCCGGCTATGCGCGAGGTCGCGAGGCGGCCGAGTGGATCTGGTTTGACCGACTGCCCAATCCCGACAGCTGGTTCGCCGGCGTCGCGGCGGGACGCGCGAAGCTCGAGCAATTGGCCGAGGCGGCATTCGTTGAAGGCCTCGCCGAGGGCGAGGTCCAAGGCAGGGACGAGGCGCTGGGCGCTGTTCGCTGACGCTGATGGAAAACTACCGCTGGTCCGACGTCGGACGAAGCTGGTTCGGTCGACGAATCTGCAACCGCTGCGGCACGCTCTTGCCGAACCGCCGCACGAGACCGGCCATCACGTTGCCCGGACCCAGAGTCAGATAGCGGCGCACGCCTGCGTTGTGCAGCGTCTCCAGCGTCGAGAGCCACTCGACCGGTCGCACGTATTGCGACCGCAACTCGTCCCGCAACTGGTCGGGCGTTGCGATCAGCTGTCCCCGGTGATTGCCGACGATCGGCGTGAATCGCTCAGCGATCGGCAGCGCGTCGATCAGAGGTCGGTTGGCCTGGTCCGATCGCTCGAAGGATGGCGTGTGAAACGCCCCGGCGACGCGCAGGGCGACCGCCTGAGCGCCGCACTCGGGCGCCAGCTGCGCGGCGCGGTCAAGCGACTCCTGACTCCCGCCGATCACGGTCTGATCGGGCGCGTTGTGATTCGCGAGCGACGCGGCAGAACGCTCGGCGATGCTGAGCGCTGTCTCGCGTCCCGCGCCGACGAGCGCCAAGAGCCCGCCTGGCTGCTCGACGCAGTCGCGATCCATCGCGCGTCCGCATTGCCAGGCGAAGCGCAGGGCCGATTCGAGATCCAGCGCGCCGGCCAGCGCCATCGCCGAGTTCATCCCGCTCGAGTGACCTGTCACGAACCGCAGCGGTCCAACCCGCTCGGCGATGCTCGCGTGCTCGGCGACCGCCCAGGCGATCAGGTAAGGCTGCAGCAACGACGGTTGTCGCAGCGCCACCTCGTCAGCTGGATCATCGCTCAGACCCAGCCGCCACAGATCACAGCCGACGATCTCCGAGGCGACCTCGAACGCTTCGCGGCCCGCAGGCGCAAGTGAAGCGACCTCGGCCGCGAGGTCGGCGACGCCTCCAGCGCGCTGCGCGCCCTGGCCGGGACAGATCAGGACGGTGTCAGGCGATTCAGTCACAAGCCCAGCGTAGGACCAGCGTGTTGCTCGCCCGCGCGCCTACTTGTGATGGTCCGGGCCCATATCGGTGAGCTCGATGATGTTGCCATCGGGATCGGTGCAGAACGCGGCCCAGATGCCGTCGTTCTCACGTTGGGATGGTTCGCGCATGATCGCGACGCCGTCGCCGCGCAGCCGCTCGACCTCGCCAAGGAAATCGTCCGTCGGGATGTAGAGCGCGAAGTGCGGGCCGATGCCGTCGACCGCCTGGTCCATTTCACGCTGCATCAGATGCAACTGCAACGAGCCGACCTCGTACCAGGCGCCTGGGAACCCGAAGTCGGGACGATCGATCTCTCCCAACCCGAGCTGTTCGCCGTAGAAGTGTCTCGACGCCTCAACGTCGGCGACGCAGATGGCAACGTGGCTGTATCCGGCAACGGCGGGCATGGCGGTCTCCTCTGAATTCTCGGCCAACGGGCCAATCGCTGTAATTTGAGTGCGATCATACAGAACGCGCACCGCCGTAGTCGGACAATCCGCGTTCGGAGAGGGTGGAGTCGATGTCAGAGCTTCGCTGGGCGCCGCCGCCAAGCGGCGAATCGGGCGGCCGCGCCGTCGTCCCCGATCGATCAGAACCGAGCGGCCCCGGCCGCTGGTCAGTGGCGCTGCTGGTATTCGTCATCATCGGCGCGGCATTCGCGCTCGGCGTCGGAGTCATGCGCGTCGTCGACGCCGGCGATGACTACGGTCAGTTCCTGCGCAGTTCGCGGGACGGCGGTGCTCCTCTGTCCGCGCCGTCCACCCGCGCCAATGACGCCGACCAAGCCGAACTGTCGACGGCGCCGCCCTCGCGCGCCTCGCGTTTCGCCATCCTTGACGAGATCATCCAGGTGCTCGACCAGGACTTCGTCGATCCGACCAAGTTTGAGTCGATCGACGCGCGTGAAGCGGCGATCAGCGGGATCATCGACGCGCTCGACGATGAACACACCGTGTTCATCAACGCAGAGCGCTATCGCCTCGCCAGCGAGGACATCGGCGGCTCGTTTGAGGGCATCGGCGCCACGGTCAATCAGCTCGACGGCGCCATCGTGATCGTGCGTCCCTTCCGCAATTCGCCGGCCGAGCAATCGGGCATTCGAGCGGGCGATGTGATTCTCGAGGTCGACGGTGAGTCGACCGAGGGCTGGAGCCTGCAACAGGCCGTCGCGGTGATACGCGGGCCGCGGGGCACCGATGTCTCGCTCCTCGTGCGTCACGCAGATGGTGAGGAAGAACTGATCGTCGTCACCCGCGACCGCATCGTCGTGCCCAGCGTTGAGTCTGCGCCGATCACCGACCGCGCCGGACAGCCCGTCGCCGACATCGGCTACATCCTGATCTCCCAGTTCACAGAAGACACGCGCGAGGAACTGTTGGACCTGCTCGACGGCGCGCGCAACGCCGGCCTGACGCAACTGGTCATCGACCTGCGCGGCAACCCCGGCGGACTGCTCAGCGCGACCGTCGACACGACCGGCGTGTTTGTCGATCAGGGCGTCATCCTGCGCCAGATCGATCGCGAGGGCGAGGAAGAGATCTTCCGCGACGAGCCCGGCGGCGAAGGGCTCGACCTGGAACTGGTCGTGCTGATCAATGAGTTCAGCGCCTCTGGCTCGGAAGTCATGGCGGCGGCGCTGCGCGACAACGGTCGAGCAGTCCTGATCGGGACCACGACGACCGGCAAAGGCACGGTCAACGTGCCGCGCAGGCTGTCCGACGACAGCGTGCTCTACGTCAGCATCGCTCGCTATCTGACCCCGGATGGCGCGCCTGTCGAGGGCGTCGGCGTCGCGCCCGATATCGAAATCGCGATCCCCGAGACCGGCTTCGAGGCCGGGCAGGACATCCAGCTCTTCGTCGCCATCGAGTACCTGCGCGGCGAGTACCAACCAGGCTCGTCATCTGAGTCGGATGAGACCGCTGAAGAGGACTCGTCGACCGACTCCGACGAGTAGACTGGCTCTCGTACTTGGGGTCTTCGGACAGGAAACCTGGAGCGTGGACGATGACATCGAATGCTGACGGCTGGGCGCGGCCGGAACTGCTCTGCGAAACCGACTGGTTGGCCGAACACATCGACGACGATGATGTCGTCGTGCTCGATTGCGATCTGCTCGACGGCTACCTGCGCCTGCACATTCCCGGCGCGGTCTGGTCGCTGTCGCGCTACTGGAAAACCGACCCGCGCGACGATTCGCAGATCTATGGCATCTCCGATCCCGAGCAGTTCGCTCAACTCGTCGGTCGGCTGGGCATCACGCCCGAGACGACCGTCGTCGCTTACGACGGTTCAGGCTCGCTCTACGCCGCCCGAGCCTGGTGGACCTTCGACCGATTCGGTCACACCAACTTCAAGATCCTGCATGGCGGACTCGACAAGTGGTACGCCGAAGGGCGTCCGCTCTCGCGCGAGAATTTGCGTCCGCAGGCGGTCGAGTATCCCACGCCGCCCGCGCCGCACGACGATTCCATCTGCCGCCTTGACGACATTCCCGCAGCGATAGCTGACGACAACCACGTGTTTTGGGACGTACGCTCCGACGGCGAATGGACGGGCGCCAACAAGCGCGGCACGCAACGCGGCGGCCGCATTCCCGGCGCTGTGCATCTGGAGTGGCTGCGCACGCTCGACAGCCCCGTGCGCACGCTCAAGCCCCCGGCCGAGCTGCGCGCCATGCTCGCCGACCTGGGCATCACGCCCGACAAGGTCGTGACCACCTATTGACAGGGAGGAATCCGTGCGGCGCACGGATACTGGCTCCTGCAACTGCTCGGCTACCAGCAGAGCCGCAACTACGACGCCTCCTGGCACGAGTACGGCAACGCGCTCGACCACCCCATCGAGACGCCCGACGACTGACGCCGACCGTCGCCCTGCTGACTATCTAGCCCTCAAGCAGCGCCGTCAGCGCGGCATTGACCTCGGCGAGTGGGGCGAAGGCCTCGAAGCGGGCGGCGACAAACCCGTCCGCGTCGACGACGAACGTCCACTCGTCGGTATGCAATCCCCACTCCTCGAGAATCGGCGTCTCGATCGGTTCCGCGCCCAAACGCACCTGCTCGGGGTTCTCGTAGAGGTCGACGTGGACGTAGTTGGCCGCGTCGCCGTGGATCGCGCGCAGCTCGGAGAGCACCTCGGCCTGCGGTCCGCAGAATGCGTTGGTGCAGAACCCGGGCGACGCGAAGACCACCACCACGGGCTTGCCCGCCGCGACCGCGTCGGCCAACGAGATCAAGTACAACCCTGGATCCGGCGTCTCGCCGGTCGACAGGTCAGCGATGTTGCCAACATCGCGCAACGTGCGACTCGCCGAAGGCGGCGCCACGTCGCCCACCGACGGCGCAGCCGTGTCCATCCCAACCTCAAGCACAATGCCGACGTCGTCGAAGCCGTCCTCCGCGGGAATGTGCAGCATCAGATACCAACGACCGGCTGCGTCAAACTCCACCTCCGTGACATGGAAGCCGCGCACGCCGTCGGGGAACCGCGCGAAGCGCGCGATCAGATCTTGCATTTCGCCTGGACGTTCGGATGACAACGCCGTCGCGCCGATGGCCGGAAACTCGACCAGCCCGTTCGGGCCTTCAATCACGACCGAAATGCGGTGTCTGCCGGGCGACAGATCTGGCGTCCCCAGCGCGATCGTGTAGCCGGCGTCCGAGACGTACACGGGATAGCCCGAATCCCGCAGCAGCTGCAAGCGGGGACTGAGATCGTCGTACTCCGCTTGCTCGATCACGCCGACCGACATGCCCGCCTGCATGCCGCCCATGCCGTCGCCGCGGCCTGAGTCAGATTGAGCGTTCCGCTCTGGTTGCTCCGCCGTCGACCCAGCAGACTCGTCCTGCGTCGCGTCATCCGTGGACGATGCGCCAGACGCGGCGTCCTCACTCGCGGCGGCGGTCGGCGATGCCGTCCGCTGCTGCGCAGGTTCCTGTTGCGCTTGAGTCGCTTGTTGGTTCGACTCCTGCTCATCTGTGTCGGACGCGCAGGCGCTGAGCGCCAACGCGCCCGCACTCAACGCCGCGACCAGACCAATTGCGTTGCATGCGCGCAGGATCACTCGAGGCATGTCGTAGTCCGTTCCATTGCCAGATTGCGGCGATGAGGCCAGAGTCGATTACTCGCCGCCGACGTACGAGCCGAACGTGAACGCGAAGATACGAAACTGGTCCGAGTCGGAGCGCAGGGTGAGCTCGTGCTCAGACCACTCGGGCAGATAGAGCAACCGATACAGGTCGTTCTCGGTCACACGGACGTAGGAGCGGCCCTGGTCATCCCACTCAACGTGCTCACCGGCCTCGTCACGCTCCAACCAACGACCGTTCAGTTCGACGAACACGTCGTACGGCTCGCCGTCCTCAGCCACTGTGAGCACGACATTGACCGAGCGACCGCGAATCAGCAGCGCAATGTAGTCCTCGAGCGCGCTCGTCTCGCGCGCATGGACGATCGCTTCGTCCTCAATCGTCCACAGGCCCTGCAGATACCAGCGGTCGTGCTGCCGCTCCTCCGTCTCCACGTCGTAGTACTCAATCGGAATGCCCGTGCCGGCGAGGAAGTACGACTCCTGCCCGGCGTACGGCCCGCCCGAACCGGTGTTGCGACGCCAGCCGGCGTACAGCTCGCGCGTCTGCCTGATGCCCGACCGCGGTTCGCGTTGCGGCGCGGTCACGTCGACGCCGATCGGCACATCGGAGAGGTCGCGTCCTACCGCCTCGAGCGCCGCGCGAATCTCCAGCTCCGTCTCCTCATAGTGCCCTTCGCCGAAATGGAAGTAGCGCACGCCCATCGGCGATCCATCATCCGTCGGCCCAATCAGATACTTGGCGGGCCAGAAGCGATTGTTGTAGGCGCGCCAGGTGCGATAGTCGTTGTCGACTGGCACGTTGTACTCGATTCCGTGCTCCTCGATCGCGCCCAGGATGTTCTCGGGTAGCTTCTCAAACTCAAACTCCGGCGTATGCACGCCCAGGATCACGAGCCCGTGCTCGCGGTACTTGGCATCCCAGGCGGTGAGAAACGGCAGCGTTCGGACGCAGTTGATGCAGGTGTAGGTCCAGAAGTCGATCAGCACGACGTTGCCCTTGGCGAGTTCGAGCGCAATCGTGGTCTCTTCGCCGTTGAGCCAGCCATTCAGCCCGGTCAGATCGGGCGCGGTCGCCTGAGCGCTGATCTCTTCCGCGCGCAGAGCCAACTGCTCCGGTTCGAGGACCCGCTCACGGGTCGCCTGAGCGGCCTCTTGCTCGACGTCTCGCTCAACCTGCTGTTGATCATCGGCTTCGGTCTCGGACGCTTCTTCCGCCCCTTCCGAACCCTCACTCGACGCCGTCGAGTCGCTCTCAGCGTCAGATTGCGACTGTGTTTCCTCAGGACCGGTCGGCTGTTCGAGCGGCGCATCGCTCGCACAGGCCGACATGCCAAGTGCGACGGCGACCAGCAACAGGGTCGATATCGCCATGACCGACAACAACGCGGGACTTCTGAATCTCAAGTAAGTCATGTAGTCGAGACTACAGCGATGTCGGTCGTCTGGCCTATGCCTACACAGCGCCTTCGGCCCAGGCCGTGATCAACGTGTGCGCGATCGCCATCGGACCGGGCAGCGACAGCGCGCCCTCAGGAAGGCCCGGTTCGCCGAGCTGCGCCGCCGGCTGATTCAGCGCCTCTGTGATCTCATCGCGCGTGAACCAGCGCACGTCGTCCATCTCCCAATCGTCGTAGTCGATCTCGGTCGTGCCGGCGTCGGCGTGACAACCGATCATCAGCGACGATGGAAACGGCCAGGGCTGCGATGAGTGATAGCGCACGTTGACCGCGTTGATCCCCGCCTCTTCGGCGACTTCGCGGCGTACCGCGTCTTCGATCGACTCGCCGTGATCGATAAACCCGGCCAGCGCCGAGAACATCCCCGGCGGCCAAGAGGCCTGTCGACCCAACAGACAGCGGTCGCGCCGATCGTCGATCACGACTGTGATCACGACCGGATCGGTGCGCGGAAAGTGCTCCGCCGGGCAAACGGTGCACTTGCGAAAGATGCCGCCCTGTGAGGCCGTCGTCGCCTCGCCGCAGACGGCGCAGAATCGGTGCCGTTCGTGCCAGTCGAGAAACGCTCGCGCCTGCGCGGCGATACCGGCGTCGTCAATGTCGAGCACCGGCGCGGCAGCGCGCAGGTCGGTGTAGGCAGCGTCATCAGGCAGCTGGAATCCGTTCGCCGCGTCCGCATTGATCGCAAATCGAGGCGCGCCGTCCGACGTGCCTAACAACAGCGGCGGGTGGCGATCCAGGTCGGCGCCGGCGGGCAAGTCAGTCCAGACCAACCGCATCGCACCGTCGACCTGCCGCATCGGAAACATCAGTTGTCGCAGCGGCAGATACTGAGCCGATGCGTCGGCGAGCTGCGTCGCCACCCAGTCTTCGTCGCGCCGCCGCGCCGCCTCGCGATCGAGCGGATTGCCGGAGAAGATATTGCGAAACTCGGGCATGTCGCGGGCCAGTCAATCTGTTTCGTCTGGTTAGCCGGTGTGCGTCTCAGCGGTGTAATCGAACTGCGTCGCCGCCGGCGAACTGGGTAAGCCCGGCATCGTCATGATCTCGCCGGAGATCACGACCACAAACCCCGCGCCGGCCGACGGCCGCACGTCGCGGACTGTGAACTCGTGCTCCTGTGGTCGCCCCAGACGGGAGGGATCGTCCGACAGCGAGTACTGCGTCTTGGCGATACAGACCGGCCAACTCTGCTGCCCGAGCCGCTGCGCGCGCCGCAACGTCAGCTCGGCGCGTCGCAGATAGGTCACCGCCCCCGCGCCGTAGACTTCCCGCGCGACCGACTCGATCTTCTCCTTCAACGTCGCCTCAAGCTGATACAACTGCTGAAAACTCGGCCGCTCACTGGCCAGGGCGTCGCGGACCTCGTTGGCCAGCTCGACGCACGCCTCGCCGCCTCCGCCAAACGGATCGGCGATCGCCGCGCGCACGCCACGGCCGCGACAGTGCGCCAGCACCGCCTCGAGCTCAGCGGGGGTGTCGGAAGGGAAGCGATTGACCGCCACGATCGGCGTCACACCGTGCTTGAGCACGTTGTCGATGTGCGCGTCGAGGTTGGGCAACCCCTCCTCAAGCGCGGCCAGATCTTCGACTTCGAGCTGCTTCGCCGGTCGGCCGCCGTGACGCTTGATCGCGCGAGCCGTCGCCACGATCACCGCCGCCTGGGGCTGGAAGCCGCCGATCCGCGAGACCACGTTGAAGAATTTCTCCGCGCCGAGATCGGAGCCGAAGCCGGCCTCGGTCACCGTGATCTCAGCCGTCGCCAACGACGCCCGCGTGGCCGCGATCGAGTTGCAGCCCAACGCGATATTGGCGAACGGTCCGCCATGGACGAACGCCGGCCCGCCCTCGCCAGTCTGGACCAGGTTCGGTCGGATGGCGTCCTTGAGCAGCACCGTCATGGCGCCGTCGACCTGCAGATCGCGACACGTGATCGGCTGAATCGGCGTCGCCGCCGTGTGGCCCACGATCACGTCGCCCAGCCGTCGGTGCAGATCGTCGAGGTCGCTCGCGACCGAGAGGATCGCCATCACTTCCGAAGCGGGCGTGATGTCGAAGCCCTCCTCGCGCGGGATCCCGTCGCTCGTGCCGCCCATCCCGATCACCGCGCCGCGCAAGGCGCGATCGTTCATGTCCAGACAGCGGCGCCAGGTGATCCGCCGCGCGTCGAGGCCCAGCGGATTGCCGTGGAAGAGCGAGTTGTCGATCGCCGCGGCGAGCAGGTTGTTCGCCGCCGTGACGGCGTGCAGATCGCCGGTGAAGTGTAAGTTGATGTCGTCCGCGGGCAACACCTGCGACGCGCCGCCGCCCGTGCCGCCGCCCTTGATCCCGAAGACCGGCCCCATCGACGGCTCGCGCAGCGCCACGGCTGCATTGGCGCCCGTCTGTCGCAGCGCCTGCGTGAGACCAATCGCGGTCGTCGTCTTGCCCTCGCCGGCCGTGGTCGGCGTCATCCCCGTAACCAACACGAGCGATCCGGTCGGACGCGAACGCAGACCGGCCAGAGCCTCGGGCGTCAACTTCGCCTTGTGGCGACCGTACAGATCGAGATCGTCCGCGCCCAGTCCCAACTCCGCCGCCACCTCGACGATTGGCCGCATAGCTCTGTTCCTTCGCTCAGCCCGGGCCGTTACCGACGCAGACAGTCCTGAGGCAGATTAGCGCAGCGGATCGTCGGAATCCCGACCGAGGATCGGTGAGAGCCCTAGTTCTCTACCGTCACCTTGACGTCGGTGACTTTGCGCGAGTCGACGATCAGCGCGATGTTGAAGTCGCCGTCGTCGGTCAGCGCCAGCGGAATCGCCGCAACCTGCCAAGGCGGGTCGAGGTCCTCAAAGCGAAAGTCGTTGAGCTCGAAGTACTCGCGCGCCCCGGCGTCGTATTCGACCCGCACCAGAATGTGATCGGCCTGCACCGGCTCGTTCATCTCCAGACGCAGCCAAAACTCCTCGCCCAGGCTCAGCGCGCGATTGAGCGGCGTCAGCACCGCTTTGTCCGCCGCCGCCTCGTCGATGAACAGCGCCGCCTCAGCGCTGCCGCCCACGCCTGAGAAGATGCCGCCGCGCGACGCGTTGCAGCCCAGACTGACGACCACTGCTGTCGCAAGCAGCAGCCCCGCCAGCTGCGCGATCACAACGCCGCGGCGTCGATGCGAGATGCAAGTGGAACGCGTCATTCCCTCACAGCGTAATCAGGTGTCGCGTCCCCAGAGCAGCCAGTATCCCGCCACGACCGAACACAGACCGACCGCCGCCAGAGGCGGCCACCAGGGCCGCAGCGCGCCGATCAGCGACGGTTGCACCAACACCGCCGCGCCCACGCCGAGCGCGCTCAGCAGTCCAAGGCAGACGACGATCCCCAACGCCCGCGGCCAGATGACCGCCCACTGGCGCGTCTTCCCCTGGGCCAACCGCTGCATCATGTTCGATGTCCGCCGTCACATGCTTGTCGTCACGTTCACACTGTCAGCCTAGAACTCACGACCGCCATCCAACCTCATCGTCCAACCTAAGCTGACGACATGGCGAAGAAATCGAAGTCCCGCAACCGACGCGCCAGCGCCAACGGCGCCGCGACCAGCGATCCGGCGAACGATCGCACCGTGGCCACCAACAGACGCGCGCTGCGTCAATACGAGATCCTGCGCCGCTATGAGGCGGGCCTCAGCCTGACCGGCTCCGAGATCAAGAGCGTGCGCGCCGGTCGCGTCTCGATCCAGGAGGCCTACTGTCGACCGCGCGGCGGCGAGCTCTTTCTCGTCGGCGCGCACATCGCTCGCTACGAACCCTCCGGCGCCGACAATCACGAGCCAACCCGCGAGCGTCGTCTGTTGCTGCACCGACGCGAGATCGCCCAGCTCGAGTCCGCGTTCGATCAGCGCGGCCTGACGCTGGTGCCGCTCAGGCTCTACTTCACGCGCGGACTCGCCAAGCTCGAACTCGGCGTCGGACGCGGTCGACGCACGCACGAAAAGCGCCAACGCATCGCGGAACGCGACGCCGAGCGCCAGATCGCCCGCGCATTGCGTCACTGAGCGCCGGCCAACGCAGCGCGACTTCGCCGAGGTTGGTTGCTCCCAAGCCTGTTGCCAGCGCAACAGCAACGCCCAAGTCTGGACTCAGCGGCGCCAAAGCTGCGATCCATCCTTGCTACGATGAGCGGGCGCCGGCAGGTTCGGCGCTGTTCACGAATGGGGACGAACGGGTTCGACAGCAATTGACTTCGAGTCGTTGCGTGCCGAGCTGGCGTTGCTCGTAAATCCGCGCCACCACTCCCTAACTGGCGAATCCAGGGAACTCGCCCTCGCCGCCTAACCGCGGTGACGTCGCCTCTCAGCTGCCACCGAGCCAGAGAGAATGCGGCGCCGACATGCTCGGTTGCCCGCAGCGGGCGGTTGGGACCGCTGCGGAAAGACCAACTCCACTCACCTGCCCGTAACGGTAGGCCGACGCGCCGGCCGGCAGGGACACCACAAGCGATGGCTACGCACGTAGACACGGCCCGCGGCGATTGTCTGGACGGGGAGTTCGATTCTCCCCCGTCTCCACCACACACGAATCCGCCAACTCGAACGCGAGCCGGCGTCTGGAAACGCGAGCGGTCATGGTCAGCGGATCGGGCGGACGCGGCGGACTGATTCTCCCGCCTGGGCTGGGCGCGAGCCAGGGCTCAGGCGGCGCGGCCTTCGGCCGCGACTACTTCCAGACCATCCTGCCGCAGACCGTGCAGTCCTACTGCGACCAGGTCAGCTGCACCAATCCCGTCGTCGAGGTCTACACGATCGACGGCCGCAAGTTCTACGTGCGCGCCGTCTCGGCCACGAGCGAACGCTGGGTGGCGCTCGATACCCAGGACGACGACGAGGAACCGGTGCAGGTCTTCCTGCCCTACGAAACGGTCCTGCGGATCGAGATACACGCCGATCTGACGCCCGAAATGCGGCGCCTCGGCTTCCTCACCGGCCGCGACTGACTCCCGCTTCCGCGGCGATCCTGCCCTGCTCAACGGACTCGGTCAGCCTCACTCGAGATCGCCTGACTCCGCGCATGCGTCGGACTATCGAATAGTACGGAGTTGCGAACTAACAGGCTCAAATCGCCTGCCGTTTCTCGTTCTGTCACTTACGGTACATAGCAAGACCTGACGGCCGGAACGTCGGGCGCAGCGGCGTTCGCGCAGGACCGTCGCAGGAGGACACAGATGAGCGAGCGAAACTACTGGCAGCGAATGCGTCGGCGACAGATGTCGCGGCGCGCCTTGCTCGGCGCCTCGGCGCGAGCCGGCGTCGGCGCGGCCGGCCTGGCCTTGGTCGGCTGCGGCGACGATGACGACGACGGTCAGGCCGCCGCCCAGGTTCAGCAGGACCAGGCCACGCAACAGGCCGACCAGACTGTTCAGCAGGACCAGAACGGCACTCAAGCCCCGTCGCAGCCGACACAAGACGACCAAACCGGGACAGGACCGCAGGCAGGAGCTGTCGCCCCTGTGCCGGTTCCCGGCGCCGGCGGCGCCGGCGTTGCGCCCTATGTCGGCCTCAGCTCAGGCGACCCGCCCACACTCGACCCCTACGAGAACCTGACCTACCGCACCCAGATCGGCTCGGCCTATCACTACGCCAAGCTGATCCGCGAGGTCGAGGGCGCGCCGGGCATCTCGCCGATCAACACGGCCGAGATCAGCGGCGACGCCTCCGGCGTGCCTGAGGTCATTGACGCCACGACCTACGTCTTCAACATTCGCGAAGACATCCACTGGCATGACGTCGAGCCGCTCAATGGCCGCCGGCTCACGATCGACGACATCATGTTCACCTACGACCGCTTCCGCGAGGTCTCACCCAACGCGGCCGGTTGGGACAAGGTCGTCTCGTCATTCGATCCCGGCGAAGACAACACGATCACCGTTGGACTGCATCGACCGCACGCGCCGTTCCTGACGCTGGCGTCATCGTCGCAGCATCTCTGGTTCATCCCGCCCGAGATCGTCGAAGACGGCACCGTCGCCGAGCGCCCCGTCGGCGCCGGGCCCTGGATCTTCGAAGAGTTCGAGCCCGGTGTTGCGCTGCGCTGGCGCCGCAACCCCAACTGGCACATGAACTACAACGGCAACCAGGCGCCGTATCAAGAGACGATCGTCAAGACGATGCAGAACGACCCCAACGTTCTGATTCAGGCGATCGCCGACGGCAACCTCGACATGTCGCTGCTCTCAGCGGCCGTCTACCGCCAGATGGACGATGCGATCCCGGCCGAGTACGACCGCGACCGATTCTTCGTCTTCACGCCCAACACTGTGCCCGGCGGGTTCTACTTCAACTTCTCGATTCCACCCTGGAACGACGTCCGCATGCGCCTGGCGCTGTCGATGTCGATGGACCGCGACGGCGTGCTGACCGCGACCGACGACACCGGCCGCGGCGGCTGGCAGAGCGGACTCTCTCAGCTGCCGCCCTTCTGGCTCGACCCCAAGAGCGAGGAGTTCGGCCCCAACGCGCAGTACTTCCAGCTCAACCGCGAGGAAGCCTACAAGCTGATGGATGCGGCCGGTCACCCGGACGGCGTCCAGGCGTTGGTGCACAACACGGCCGACTACGGCGCCGCGACCAACAACCTCTACGCGGCCTGCATCGCCACTGTCGCGGAGAGCGGCTTCCAGTTCGAGATCTTCTCCAAGGAGTACGCCGCCTACATCGCCTCGATCTTCCGCGGCAATTTCCCCGACAGCTGGGACGGCGAGTCAAGCCACCTGGCGATCGGCCCCTTCTACGGCGGCGCGACCGACCCCGAGGACATCTTCGCGGCGGTCTACTCGCGCACGTCGGGCCGGCACAACTGGGGTTCTTCGGGCCGCACGCCCGACAACCGCGAGGGTGTGCTGGCGCTGGACACCGGCGGCAACGCCGAGGCCTGGTCGCCGGTCGACGCTGACACGTTCGGGCACCCGAACGCAGCCATTGGCGGCGGACCCGAGCTCGACGAACAGCTCCACACGATGTTCGATGATCAGCGCGCGCTGCTTGACCTTGACGCCCGCATTGAGGCGATCAATGACATCCAGCGATACCTCGCTGAGAAGATGTACTACGTGCCGTACGTCGCCACGCCAGGCGTCTACGCCTTCAACCCATGGGTGCGGCACAACGACTTCGACAACGTCCACCCGAAGACCACCTACGGTTGGGGCGGCGCTTTCGAGCCATACGTCTGGATCGACCAGGCGCTCAAGGATGAGCTGACCTAAGTCAGCGGTCGACGACCCTGACGAGCGTCCGCCGCGCGCTGTTGCGCGGCGGACGCTTGCGCGCTCGTCGGCGCTCTGGCCGCCGATGGATGAGGCCCCATGAACCAGTACATCATCCGGCGTCTGCTGCTGATCATCCCGACGCTGTTGGGCGTCACGATCCTCGTCTCGCTCCTGGTCGAGCTCTTGCCCGGCGACTTCGTCGACACGCTGCTCGAGGAGTACACCGGCCAGGGCGAGAGCGTGCAGGAGTTCCGCGAGCGGATTGAAGCCCAGCTCGGTCTCGACCGGCCCTGGCACGAACGCTACGGCGACTGGCTCTGGAACGCGCTTCAGGGCGACCTGGGCACCTCCTTGCAGGGTTCCTTCCGCACCGTCAACGAGGAGCTCCAGAGCCGCATCCCGGTGACCATGGAGCTGGGCTTCCTGGCCCTGATCGTGGGCACCCTGGTGGCTCTGCCGGTGGGGGTGATCTCGGCCGTGCGCCAGGACTCCTCGGCCGATTACATCCTCCGCGGCCTGGCCGTGCTGGCGCTGGCCGTGCCCGGCTTCTGGCTGGCCGTGATCGTGATCAGCATCGTCTTCCCGACGCTCGGCTTACCGGCCTTACCGGTCGTCTACTCCTCGCCGACCGAGGACCTGGCCGAGAACCTGCGCAAGATGTACGTGCCCGCGATTCTGCTCGGGGTCGCGCTGGCCGGTCCGATGATGCGGCTGACGCGCGGCGAGATGCTCGAGGTGCTGCGTCAGGACTACGTGCGCACGGCGCGCGCCAAGGGGCTGCAGGAGAACGCCGTGATCGTGCGTCACGCGATGCGCAACGCGCTGATTCCGGTGCTGACCGTGATCGGCCTGCAGGCCTCGCTGCTGATCGGCGGCTCGGTGATCATGGAGAGCATCTTCAACCTGCCCGGCATGGGCCTGAAGATGATCGACGCGCTCAAGCGGCGCGACATTCCGATCGTGATGGGGATCATGGTCGTGATCGCGCTGTTCGTGATCATCATCAATCTGGCGGTCGACCTGGCCTACTCGCTGGTCGACCCGCGGATCCGCTACTCGTAAGCGGCGCTGGTTGTTGAGAAGGAGTCAGGCGGTGGCCGACACGTCCGTGCCCGAAGAGCTGGCCGAAGAACTGGTCGTGATGCAGACGCGCGAGAGTCTCGCCGACCGCGCGCGCGAGCTGACCCAGAATCTGATCAACCGCTCCCTGGAGAGTCCGTTGGGCTTCATCAGCGCCCTCGCGGCGCTGCTCGTGCTCGGTTCGTTCGGCTTCCTCATCGCGGTCGTCGTGATGCCCTGGTGGATGTACCGGCGGCGCAAGTATATGGGCGCCTTCGGCGGTCTGATCCTGCTCGCCTGCGTCGTCGTCGCCTTCTTCGCGCCCTGGATCCAAACCACCGATACGGGCGGCAACCCGAACATCGTGCCTTACGCCAAAGCGACCTTCTCGGACCGCTTCATCGGACCGACCTGGGACCACATCCTGGGCACCGACAACCTCGGCCGCGACTACACCACGCGGATCGTCTACGGCGCTGAGGTGACTGTGCTGGTCGGCGTCGGCACGGTCCTGCTGACCGCCTTCCTGGCGACCTCGATCGGACTCGTCTCGGGCTACTTCGCCGGCGCCGGCCTGGGTTGGCAGATGCGCGCGCCGCCGCCCCTGCTGCGCCTGCCGGGACCGCTCTGGTGGTTCGCCGCGCTGCCCTTCGCGCTCGCCATCCTGGCCGCGCAGCTGGCGCTGGTCGCGCTCAACATCGCCACTTTGGGCCTGTTCGGCGAGCGGCTCGGCCAGCTCAGCGAACGCTGGCTCAGTCAGCTGCCCGGCCGGCGCACGCCCCTGCCCGATATCGACCTCGCCATCCAGCGCGTGGTCGACGTCTGGAACGCCTTCCCCGCCATCTTCCTGATCCTCGGCATCCTCGCCGTGCTCGGTTCCGGCGGCGACGGCTTCTTCGGCCTCGGACGCGGTCCCGACTTCGGACCCCAGGCCGACTTCGGCGATGAGTGGCTCTGGGAAGTCTTCCCCCGCACCACCGTCGTGATCGTCACGCTCGCCGTCGTGCTCGCCGCGGGCAACTCGCGCATCGTCCGCGGCGCCGTGCTCTCGACCCGCGCCGCTCAATACGTCGAAGCCGCCCGCACGCTCGGGGCCAGCAACGCGCGGATCATGGTCGCGCACATCATCCCCAACGTGATGGC
The DNA here is from genome assembly GCA_965221705.1 of Dehalococcoidia bacterium. Taxonomy (GTDB): domain Bacteria; phylum Chloroflexota; class Dehalococcoidia; order Bin125; family Bin125; genus Bin125. Next base: position 593,240 of record OZ244908.1, on the reverse strand, counting down.
CACGATCATCATCCTCTCCTCGATCAACCTCGGCGTCGCCGTGCTCGCCGAAGCCGCCATCTCCTTCCTCGGCTTCGGCATCCCCGAACCCTTCCCCACCTGGGGACGCGACGCCGGCGGCCTCGCCCTCACCTACGGCGCCCAATACTGGTGGATGGCCGTCTTCCCCGGCCTCGCCATCGCCATCGCCGTCTTCGGCTTCAACATGATGGGCGACGCCCTCCGCGACCTCCTCGACCCCAGACTCAGAGGCACCTAACGCCGTTGCAGTTGCAGTCGCCGTCTCCTCTGACTGGCGCGCATCTCGTACCGCACACTTCTGACAACGCGGCCTTGCGCCGCAAGCCGACTTGTGGTGTACGCTCTCGTGAACAACAGGTCACGCGTGGGCGTCTGGTGAACGTCCACGCACGCAGACATGCCCCTGGAGGAGCTAGATGAGCGAACGGAACTATTGGCAGCGGATGCGTCGGCGACAGATGTCGCGGCGGGCCTTGCTCGGCGCTTCCGCCCGAGCCGGCGTCGGCGCGGCCGGACTGGCCCTGGTCGGCTGCGGCGACGATGACGATGACGGTCAGGCCGCCGCCCAGGTCCAGCAGGACCAGGGCTCGCAGCAGACGGGCCAACAGACCGCCCAGCAGGCCGGCGACCAGGCAGACCAGGCCGCTGGGCAAGAGGGCGGCCAGGATGACGCTGTCGCCGATACCCAGACGCAGCCGGGTTCGGGAGTCCCAGGACCAGGCATGGGCGGGGACTCGATCGCCTCGTACTACGGTCTCAACTCAGGCGACCTGCCCACGCTCGACCCGTACGAGAACCTGACCTATCGCACCCAGACCGGCTCGGGTTACCACTACACCAAGCTGATCCGCGAGATCGAAGGCGCCCCCGGCGTCTCGCCGACCTACCACGGCGAGCAAACCCCCGACGCCTCAGAGCTCCCGGAAGTCATTGACGAGACGACCTACGTCTTCAACATCCGCCAAAACGTGTACTGGCACGATGTCGAGCCGCTCAACGGTCGCCAGCTGACCGTCGACGACATCATGTACACCTACGACCGCTTCCGCGAGGTGTCGCCCAACGGCGCCAGCTGGGACAAGGTCGTGGCCTCGTTTGAGGCCGGTCAGGACAACGCGATCACGGCGAAGTTGCATCGCCCGCACGCGCCCTTCGTGATCCTCGCCTCGTCATCGCAGCATCTCTACCTGATCCCGCCCGAGATCGTCGAAGACGGCACCGTCGCCGAGCGCCCCGTCGGCGCCGGACCGTATGTCTTCGAGGAGTACGAGCCGGGCGTGGCGCTGCGCTGGAGCCGCAACCCCAACTGGCACAACGACTACAACGGCAACGCCGCTCCCTACTACAACACGATTACGCGGACGCTGAACGCCGACCCGAACGTGATCATCCAGGCTGTCGCCGACGGCAGCCTCGACTACTCGCGCCTGGCCGCCTCGGTCTACGCGCAGATGGACGACGCGCTGCCCTCCGAGTACGACCGCGACCGCGCGTTCGTGCTCACGCCGACAGCGACGCCCGGCGGGTTCTACTTCAACTTCTCGATTCCGCCCTGGAACGACGTCCGCATGCGCCTGGCGCTGTCGATGTCGATGGACCGCGACGGCGTGCTGCTCGCGACCGATGACACCGGTCAGGGCGTCTGGCAGTCCGGTATCTCGCCGATGGCGCCCTACTGGCTCGACCCCAAGAGCGACGAGTTCGGCCCCAACGCGCAGTACTTCCAGCGCAACCTGTCCGAAGCTCAGATGCTGCTCGATGCGGCCGGTCACCCGGACGGCGTCCGCGCGCTGGTGCACAACACGGCCGACTACGGCGCGTCTGCGAACAACTTCTTCGCAGCCTGCATCGCCTCCGTCGCCGAGGGCGGCTTCCAGTTCGAGGTCTTCTCCAAGGAGTACGCCGCCTACATCGCCTCGATCTTCCGCGGCAACTTCCCCGACAGCTGGGACGGCGAGTCGAGCCACCTGGCGATCGGCCCCTTCTACGGCGGCGCGACCGACCCCGAGGACCTCTTCGCGGCGGTCTACTCGCGCAACTCGGGCCGGCACAACTGGGGTTCTTCGAGCCGCACGCCCGACAACCGCGACGCCGTGCTCGGCGTCGACACCGGCGGCAACGCCGAGGCCTGGTCGCCGGTCGATTCGGACACATTCGGGCACCCGAACTCTGCCATTGGCGGCGGACCCGAGCTCGACGACGAGCTGCATCAGATGTTCGACGAGCAACGCCAGATCCTCGACTTCGATGCGCGCGTCGAGAAGATCCACGACATCCAGCGCTACATGGCTGGGAAGATGTACACGGTGCCGTACACCGCGGCGCCCGAGACGTACGTCTACAACCCATGGGTGCGGCACAACGACTTCGACAATGTCCACCCGAAGATCAGCTACGGCACGGGCAACGCGTTCGAGCCGTTCCTCTGGACCGACCAGGCGCTCAAGGATGAGCTGACCTAAGTCAGCGGTCGACGACCCTGACGAGCGTCCGCCGCGCGCTGTTGCGCGGCGGACGCTTGCGCGCTCGTCGGCGCTCTGGCCGCCGATAAATGAGGCCTCATGAACCAGTACATCATCCGGCGTCTGCTGCTGATCATCCCGACGCTGTTGGGCGTCACGATCCTTGTCTCGCTCCTGGTCGAGCTCTTGCCCGGCGACTTCGTCGATACGCTGCTCGAGGAGTACACCGGCCAGGGCGAGAGCGTGCAGGAGTTCCGCGAGCGGATTGAAGCCCAGCTCGGTCTCGACCGGCCCTGGCACGAACGCTACGGCGACTGGCTCTGGAACGCGCTTCAGGGCGACCTGGGCACCTCCTTGCAGGGTTCCTTCCGCACCGTCAACGAGGAGCTCCAGAGCCGCATCCCGGTGACCATGGAGCTGGGCTTCCTGGCCCTGATCGTGGGCACCCTGGTGGCTCTGCCGGTGGGGGTGATCTCGGCCGTGCGCCAGGACTCCTCGGCCGATTACATCCTCCGCGGCCTGGCCGTGCTGGCGCTGGCCGTGCCCGGCTTCTGGCTGGCCGTGATCGTGATCAGCATCGTCTTCCCGACGCTCGGCTTACCGGCCTTACCGGTCGTCTACTCCTCGCCGACCGAGGACCTGGCCGAGAACCTGCGCAAGATGTACGTGCCCGCGATTCTGCTCGGGGTCGCGCTGGCCGGTCCGATGATGCGGCTGACGCGCGGCGAGATGCTCGAGGTGCTGCGTCAGGACTACGTGCGCACGGCGCGCGCCAAGGGGCTGCAGGAGAACGCCGTGATCGTGCGTCACGCGATGCGCAACGCGCTGATTCCGGTGCTGACCGTGATCGGCCTGCAGGCCTCGCTGCTGATCGGCGGCTCGGTGATCATGGAGAGCATCTTCAACCTGCCCGGCATGGGCCTGAAGATGATCGACGCGCTCAAGCGGCGCGACATTCCGATCGTGATGGGGATCATGGTCGTGATCGCGCTGTTCGTGATCATCATCAATCTGGCGGTCGACCTGGCCTACTCGCTGGTCGACCCGCGGATCCGCTACTCGTAAGCGGCGCTGGTTGTTGAGAAGGAGTCAGGCGGTGGCCGACACGTCCGTGCCCGAAGAGCTGGCCGAAGAACTGGTCGTGATGCAGACGCGCGAGAGTCTCGCCGACCGCGCGCGCGAGCTGACCCAGAATCTGATCAACCGCTCCCTGGAGAGTCCGTTGGGCTTCATCAGCGCCCTCGCGGCGCTGCTCGTGCTCGGTTCGTTCGGCTTCCTCATCGCGGTCGTCGTGATGCCCTGGTGGATGTACCGGCGGCGCAAGTATATGGGCGCCTTCGGCGGTCTGATCCTGCTCGCCTGCGTCGTCGTCGCCTTCTTCGCGCCCTGGATCCAAACCACCGATACGGGCGGCAACCCGAACATCGTGCCTTACGCCAAAGCGACCTTCTCGGACCGCTTCATCGGACCGACCTGGGACCACATCCTGGGCACCGACAACCTCGGCCGCGACTACACCACGCGGATCGTCTACGGCGCTGAGGTGACTGTGCTGGTCGGCGTCGGCACGGTCCTGCTGACCGCCTTCCTGGCGACCTCGATCGGACTCGTCTCGGGCTACTTCGCCGGCGCCGGCCTGGGTTGGCAGATGCGCGCGCCGCCGCCCCTGCTGCGCCTGCCGGGACCGCTCTGGTGGTTCGCCGCGCTGCCCTTCGCGCTCGCCATCCTGGCCGCGCAGCTGGCGCTGGTCGCGCTCAACATCGCCACTTTGGGCCTGTTCGGCGAGCGGCTCGGCCAGCTCAGCGAACGCTGGCTCAGTCAGCTGCCCGGCCGGCGCACGCCCCTGCCCGATATCGACCTCGCCATCCAGCGCGTGGTCGACGTCTGGAACGCCTTCCCCGCCATCTTCCTGATCCTCGGCATCCTCGCCGTGCTCGGTTCCGGCGGCGACGGCTTCTTCGGCCTCGGACGCGGTCCCGACTTCGGACCCCAGGCCGACTTCGGCGATGAGTGGCTCTGGGAAGTCTTCCCCCGCACCACCGTCGTGATCGTCACGCTCGCCGTCGTGCTCGCCGCGGGCAACTCGCGCATCGTCCGCGGCGCCGTGCTCTCGACCCGCGCCGCTCAATACGTCGAAGCCGCCCGCACGCTCGGGGCCAGCAACGCGCGGATCATGGTCGCGCACATCATCCCCAACGTGATGGCCACGATCATCATCCTCTCCTCGATCAACCTCGGCGTCGCCGTGCTCGCCGAAGCCGCCATCTCCTTCCTCGGCTTCGGCATCCCCGAACCCTTCCCCACCTGGGGACGCGACGCCGGCGGCCTCGCCCTCACCTACGGCGCCCAATACTGGTGGATGGCCGTCTTCCCCGGCCTCGCCATCGCCATCGCCGTCTTCGGCTTCAACATGATGGGCGACGCCCTCCGCGACCTCCTCGACCCCAGACTCAGAGGCACCTAACGCCGCTTAGAGAACGCGCCGCCTCGATCGAGTGAGCCCCTTGCATTGGAAACGCAGCACGTACACGCTGCGCTACTTGCGGCGAAACTGGCGCAGCACGTCGTCGGCCGCGATCTCGACCAGCGTCGGACGCCCGTGCGGGCAGCTGTGCGGATTCTGGCAACGCTCCAAGTCGCGCAGCAGCGCCGACATCGCCGTCGCATCAAGCACCGCCCCGCGCCTGACCGAGCCGTGACAGGCCGCCGACGCCGCCGCGCGATCGAACCGCTGCGGGTCTCCGCTACGCGTCTCGAGATCGGCCAGGACGCCGCGAACCAGCTGCTCGGCGTCGCTCGCCGCCAGCGCCGCCGGGACCGCGCGCAGACGCAGCGCGCGCTCCCCGAACAGATCCGCCTCAAAGCCCAACGCCTCGAGCCGCGCCGCAGCCGCGGACCAGACCGCCGTCTGTTCAGCGTCGAGCGCCAGTACTCGGGGCTCAAGCAGCGGCTGCCGCGCCTTGCCCAGACCGTCCGCTGAGGCGGAGGCGGCCAGCAGCCGCTCGTAGAGCACGCGCTCATGCGCCCCGTGCTGGTCGACCAGCACCAGCCCGCCCGGCCCCTCGGCGATGATGAACGTGCGGTGCAACTGCCCGATCATCCGCAGCGGCGGCAAGGCCGCTGCGGCAGGCGGCGCATACTCTGCCGTTGGCGCAGTCAGGGCCGCTGAGCCGTCAGCGCTCGGCCGATCGAACTCCGCGCGCCGCGACGGGTTGAGCGAGGGCGCCAACGCCGGCTCGGCGACCGCCAGCGTGCGCGGCCGCGCGACGGGCAAAGCGAGCCGCGGCGTCGGCGTGAGCGACGCGACCGCGAGCTCATCGGGCCGCGCATGGCGCTCGGCTGAGGCTTCGTGCGACGCGGGGTGCGACCCGGGCTGCGACGCGGGACCCAAGGTTCCACCGCCCGCGCCGCTGGGCGCGAGACGCAGCGGCGCGGAGCGACGCCCCTCATCGAGCGCGGCTCGGATCGCGCGCTGCAGGAGCGAGAAGGCCGCATCCGGATGACGCAGCTTGACCTCCATCTTGGATGGATGCACGTTGACGTCGACCGCCTCGGGCGGCAGCTCGAGCCGCGCCACGACGAGCGGAAACTCGCCCGGCCGCAACCAATCGCGATACGCCTCCTGCACGGCGAAGCTGAGCCGACGGTCATGCACCGGGCGACCGTTGACGAAGAGGCGAATCCGCTCGCGCGTGCGCCGCGCGTCCGCGGGCGCGCCCGCCAACCCCTCGAGCCGCAGCATCCCCGACGCATCCGCCAGCTCGCGTTCAGCATCCAGCCACAACGAGCGCTCGGCCGCCTCGCGCGTGAAGACCGACGCCAGCGCCTCGCGCAGCGCGCCTTCGCTGTCACCTGGCCGCGCCGCCTCGTGCTCGAGCGGCAGGCGTCCATCCAGCACGAGCCGCAGCGCCCGCTCAGGGTGCGCGAGCGCCGCGTCGGAAGCGGCTCGGACGAGCGCCGCGCGCTCGGACCGGGCGCCGGCCAGAAAGGCGCGCCGCGCCGGCTGATCGAGAAACAGATCCTCGACCTCGACCGTGGTGCCCACCGCCCGCGCTCCGGCCCGCAGCGGCCGCGCGCGGCCGCGCTCAAACTCGAGCACCGCCGCCGCTGTCTCGGCCCGCGTGCGCGTCGCCAGCCGCATCCGACCAGCCGCGGCCGCGATCGCCGGCAAGGCCTCGCCGCGGAAGCCGTAGGATCGCAGCCCATCAAGCTCATCGGCCCGCGAGAGCTTGGAGGTCGCGTGCCGCCTCAACGCCAGCTCAACCTGGCCCGCGGCGATCCCGACGCCGTCATCGCGCACCGCGATCAGCTGCCGGCCCGCGCCCGCGATCTCGACCTCGATCCGCCCCGCCCCGGCGTCGAGCGCGTTCTCGAGCAGCTCCTTGAGCGCCGAAGCCGGCCGCTCGACCACTTCGCCTGCGGCAATCTGCGCCGCCACGCGCGGCGGCAGCTCGCGAATCGGCCGCTCATTTGCGTCAACCGACGCCCTGCGCCGCTCAACGGCCGCCATCAGACCGCCTCAGCGTCCTGAGCGGCGGCGTACGCCGCCGCGGGCTCGCCCACCGCCCGTCGAGCGTCATCGCGCAGCGCGTAGAGCGCGGAAATCGCCTCAAGCGGCGTCATCCCGTCGACATCGAGCCGGGCCAGGTCCTCGAGCAGCGGGGCGTCCAGCGGCGTTGCGGCGGCCGACGCCGCCGTGGCGGATGCCTCGCTCAACGCCGCCATGGCCGAGCCCCTGTTCGCGGCCGCAAGCGGCTGCGACTCCAGCTCGGCCAGCAGCGTCTCGGCGCGGGCGATCACCGCCCGCGGCAGCCCCGCCTGCGACGCCACCTGGACGCCGTATGAGCGATCGGCCGCGCCCGGAGCGACCCGGTAGAGAAACTCCACCTCGCCCCCGTCGCTCTCGGCGACCTGCACGGCCGCGTTGGCGACGCGGTCGCTCACGCCGGCGAGCTCGGTCAACTCGTGGAAGTGCGTCGCGAACAAGGTACGCGGACCGCGTTGCGCGCACCCCGCTCCAGCCCCGCTCCCGCCAATGCCATCCGCCGCCTCGCCCGCGCCGCCGCCCGCTCCGGCGCTGGCCTGGCTCGCTGGCAGGTCGCATACGGGCAGGCATCCACTCAGCGATTCCGCCACCGCGCGCGCGATGGCGAGCCCGTCCCAGGTCGATGTGCCGCGGCCCACTTCATCCAACAGCACCAGCGACCGGTCGCTCGCCCCGTGGAGCAACCGCGCCGTCTCCAGCATCTCGACCATGAACGTCGAGCGACCGCGGGCGAGGTCGTCATGCGCGCCCACGCGGGCGAAGATGCGGTCAACCAGGCCCACCCGAGTCCGCTCGGCCGGCGTGAACGAGCCCATCTGAGCCAAAATCACGATCAAGGCCGCCTGGCGCAGATAGGTCGACTTGCCCGCCATGTTCGGGCCGGTCACCAAGAGCAGCTGCGGCGCGCGGCGTCCGTCGTCGGCCAGGGATAGATCGTTCGCTACGAACGCGCCCTGGGGCGCGGCCGCCTCAACAATTGGATGCCGCCCGCCCGCGATCTCGAGCTCGCCCGAGTGATCCAGCTCGGGACGCGTCCAGGCGCGCTCGGCCGCGACCGACGCCAGTGACGCGGCCGCGTCGAGCCGCGCCACCGCGCCCGCGATCCGCCGCACGCGCGACGCCCCGTCGACGAGCGCCAGCCGCAGCCGCTCGACGAGCGCCCGCTCAGCCTCGGCCCAGTCCTCCTCCGCCGCCTCCAGCGCTCGTTCGAGCTCGCGCAAGCGCGGCTCCGTGAATCGTTCGCGGTCGCGCAAGGACTGGCGCCGCTGCCAGGACTCGGGCGCGCGCGCCGCCTGGGCGCGGCTCAGCTCGATCTGATAGCCAAACGTGCGGTGATAACCAATCCGCAGCTGCTCGATCCCCGTTTCACGGCGCAGCTCCGACTCAAACGCGGAGAGCGCTTCGCGCGCCGCTGCAGCCTGCGCTCGCCGCCGGTCGATCTCCGCGTCGACGCCTGAGCGGACCACGCCCGAGCCGTACTCCGCCGCCGGCCGCTCCTCGAGCGCCTCGGCCAGCGCGCGCGCCGCCTCGGGCGTCGCTCTGAGCTCGCCCGCGAGCGCCGCCAGCGCCGAGCCCTGGTCCAACCCGTCCCCAAGCGCCGCCCGATCGGCCGACGCCCTCGGTCCGGCCGACGCATCGTCGGCCCCCAGCCCGGCCGACGCGACGTCGGCCCCCAGCTCAATCGACTCGCCGTCGGCCCTCAGCTCAGCCGAGGCCTCCGCGGCCCCCAGCTCAGCCGACTCAATGGCGGCCGCCAGGTCGGCCGCCTCGACCAGACCGCGGGCCAGCGAGGCCAGCTCGGGCGGTCGGGCCAGGCCAGCAGCCGCGCGCGCCAAGAGCCGTTCGAGGTCGGGCCAACCGCGCAGGCGCTCGGCCAATGCGCGACGCAGCCCGGGCCGCCCGACGAGCGACTCGACTCGGTCCAGCCGCCGCTCAATCCGTTCCAGCTCGAGCAGCGGCGCCGAGACGGCTGAGCGCAGCCAACGCCGGCCCAGAGCCGAACCGCAGCGATCGATCACGGCGAGCAGCGTCCGCGGCACCGCGTCCGAGGCCGCCTGCGGCCCCGCGTCAACCAGCCCGAGCGCGCGCTGGGTCTCCTGATCCCACTGCAACAGGCGCTCGCTGTCGATCCAGCGCGGCGGTTCGAGCTGCCGCAACGCCCCATCGACGCCCGCCGCCGCGCCCCCTCCCACTGCCGCGCCCGGGCCCGGCCCGCGCTCCAGCGCAGCGCCCGCCTCGGCGACCGCCTGATGGCCCGCGAACAACCCGACCGCCGCTTCCCGCTCCCGAGCGGGCGGACAGCCTTCCTCGACCGACGGCAGCGCGCTGCGCAGGTACTCGAGCAGCGCGCCCAAGGCGCCCAGCGCGGCCGAGTCCGGTTCGATCCGAAAGGCCTCGGGCGGCGCCGCGTACTGGGCCGCAACGGCCCGCGCCGCGCGCTGCGCGCCAAACTCCGACGCCGGCCGCGGCGTCACGGTCAGTTCCAGGGGCGGGTCGAGCGCCGGCGGCGGCGTGTCATCCGCGACCACGAGCTCCCGCGCGCCCAACCGCTCCAGTTGATCGGCCGCGCGGCGCCAGAGCGCCCGCTCGTCGTCGAGAGCGCCGCGCAGCTCGCTCAGCTGACAACGCCCCGTCGTGACTTCGGCCGCGGCCAGACCCAGCCGCAGGCCGCGTCGCCCGCGGCGCAGCCAGACGGCCGCGCAGGCCGACGCCTGGCCCGCCTCGAGCAAGGCCGGCTCGAGCGCCGTGCCCGGCGAAACCACGCGCACCACCCCGCGCCGCACCAGACCGCGCGCTGCCGATGGCTGCTCCAGCTGCTCGCAGATCGCCACCCGGTGCCCGCGCTCGACGAGCCGCGCCAGGTGCTGCTCGACCGAGCGCACCGGCACCCCCGCCAAGGGCGAGCGCAGCCCGCCGCCCATCGGCTTGGACGTCAGCGCGATGTCGAGCTCGGACGCCACCAACTTGGCGTCGTCGTCGAACGTCTCATAGAAGTCGCCCAGGCGAAAGAACAGGATCGCGTCCGGGTGCCGCGCCTTGAGCGTCAAATACTGCCTGCGAACCGGAGTCGCCATTCGCTCAATGATACACGCTACCGTGTACCCTCCGCATCTCCAGCGCCCGCGCCGCCGTCTCCGCGCCCGCGAACGGTGTCAAGTGTGCAGACAGGTTAGCAATTGCCGCGCCCATAGGCGCGTCCAACGGCCGCTCCACTCCATTGGCTGTGGAACACTGGGGCATCCAACTAGAGGGCGCTCCGCCAGCGGCCTGCGTCTAGGCGCATGAAGGTGTGCGCCTAGGCGCGCGAACGTCTTGCGCCGCGGCCGCTCAAACCACAGACAGCGTGGCCAGGAAGCGGTCCGTCACCCGCACCGCTTCAGGCGCCACCTCGCGGCAGACGTCGCAGCGAATACAGCGCGCGTCGTCGATCGTCAGTCCGGCCGACGTCTCCGCCGCCCCATCGCCATCGCTCGATCCGCCTGTTTGATCCGCTTCATCTGCGTCGTCGGCCGCGTTCGCTGACGGCGCGCGCTCGACGATCGCGCCCGTGGGACAGAACCCGGCCGCCTCGGCCAGCCGCTCCGAGTGCGGATCGGTGACCAGGTAGCGGATCAGGCCCGGCGCCGCCAGCGCCGGATCGCGACGGTCGTCGATGTGCGTGTCGAGCTCGTCGCGGAAGTAGTTGACCAACCCGCGCACCGCGTAGGGCGTGAACTGACCGTGCAGACAGTTCGCGTTCTGCAGCGTGCGATCGATCGCGCCAATCCGTTCCAAATCCTCAACCCGCCCGTCGCCGTGCAGGATTCGCTCCAAGACTTCGACCAGCCGCTGCGATCCGCCGTGACAGGTGGTGCAGCGGCCGCACGATTCGTCCTCGCAAAACTCTGAGAAGTACTTGGTCAAATCAACCGCCGAGGCGCGCTCGTCGAACAGGATCAGCCCGCCCGAACCGAGCAACACGCCGCGCTCGGTGAAGGGCGGCCGCTCAAGCTTGAGCGTCAGGTCTGACGCCGGCAAGAGCCCGCCCAAGGGGCCGCCCGGTTGGATGCCCTTCGGCTCGTGACCGTCGGGCGGACCGCCGCCGCAACCCAGGAGCAGCTCATCCATGCCCATCCCGAACGGCACCTCAAGGATGCCGGGTCGCTCGAGCGCGCCTGAGATCGAGAACATCTTCGTGCCCGGGTCTGACTCGGTGCCGTGCTGCCGGTACCAGGCCGCGCCGTGACGCACGATTAAGGGCACGTTGGCGTAGGTCTCGGTGTTGTTGACGTTGGACGGCTCGCCGAAGACGCCGCGCTGGGCGGGGAAGGGCGGCCGGATCTTGGGCATCCCGCGGATACCCTCGACCGAAGCGATCAGCCCCGTTTCCTCGCCGCAGACGTACGAACCCGCTCCGCGCGTGATCTCGAGGTCGAAGTCGAAGCCGGAACCGAAGATGTCCTCGCCCAACACGCCCGCCGCCCGCGCCTGTTCGAGCGCCAGCTGCATGCGCGCGATCGCCAGGGGATACTCGTCGCGGATGTAGATGAAGCCGTAGTCCGAGCCCGTCGCCTTGCCCGCGATCGCCATGCCCTCGATCACGAGATGCGGATCGGACTCCATCAAGACCCGATTGACGAACGCGCCCGGATCGCCCTCATCGGCGTTGCAGACCAGATACTTGGTCGGGCCCGGCGCGCCGAGCAGGAACTTCCACTTCTGACCGGCGGGAAAGCCGCCGCCGCCGCGTCCGCCCACGCCCGCCGCCAGCACCAGATCGCAGATCGCCATCGGCTCCATCTCGACCGCCCGGTCGAGCGCCTCGTACGCGCCCTCGGCGATCGCTTCGTCAATCGACTCAGGATCAATCACGCCCATCAGACGCATCAAGCGCCGTTCCTGCGGACCCCAGAACGGGTGCGCGCTCAACGGCGGGACGCCGGTCAAACCGCCCGCCGACGGCTCTCGCGCACCGACGAGCCAACGCGCGGCCGCCTCGGCCGGTTCGTCGCCCAGGGCCGCCTCGAGAAACTCGGCCGCCTCCTCCGGTCGCACCGGGCCGTAGACCACCGCGCCCTCGCCGGGACGCTCCACTTCGACCACCGGCTCGAGCCAGGAGAGCCCCAGCGAGCCGACCAGCATCAGATCGACGCCGCGCTCGGCCGCGAGCGGCGCCAGCGCCTCCCAGAGGCGATCCGCCTCGGCCGCGATCGATGAGGTCGAGAGATCCACCCGCACCAAGGGGCGGGTCGGCGACCGCCGTGGCGCCGACCGCAGCTCAGCCGCTTCGCGTAGCTCGTCGTAGACGCTGCTCATCTCGCCGCCCCGTCCTCGCCTGATGCGCCCGCCGCATCGTGACCGCCGCCTGCGGCGTCAGCCGCATGGTGTTCGCCATATGTCCGTTCAGCCTCGACGAATACGGCCGGCGCGATCTTGATCGGCCGCTCGGGCCAGGTGATCGGATCCTCGCCGTCCTTCAACCGCCGCGCCAGCTTCACAGTCTCCAGCATCGTCAAGGGTCCAACCACGCGGCCGTTGACCCAGACCATCGGCGCCTGCTCGCAGGTGCCGTTGCATTGCCCCAGCCACAGCCCCAACGCGTCGTCGGGCGTGTTCTCGCCCAAATGACAGCCGAACTCCGCTTCGAAGATGCGCCGCACGCGGTCGCCGCCGACGACGCGGCAGGACGGCCCCGAACACCAGGTGACGAGCGTGCGCGGCGGCGGCGAGTGCCGAAACTCCGCGTAGAACGTGGCCGGACCGTAGACCTGCGCCTCCGAGACGCGCAGGTGCCGCGCGATCAGCCGAATCGCGTCGCGCGAGATCCAGCCCAGCTCTTCCTGGGCCAGATGCAGCGCGCGCAGCATTTCGCCCTGCTGACGCGGCAACTGCTCGAGCAGACCGGCGAACCGTTCCATCCCTGCTCCCATCCCGCAACGATGCCCCAACAGCGGGCGCAAGGGCGCGTACGTCCATGCTATCCGCGCCTCAGATACGGAACAACCCGCGCGCGCCGCAGAGCCATGCACCGCCGCTCGGTGACTCTGCGCTCGAACAGTGTGCGCTGTCAGTCAGCGCTGATGCTGCAACCGCAGCCCCGGCCGCGGCCACTCGCAGGAAATCAGCCGGCCCGTGGTCGAGAGCGTGATGTACGCCGTGCGCATTTCGGGACCGCCGAAGCAGATGTTGGTCGTCAGCGGATCGTCGCCGACCGCGACATGCTCAACCGCGCCCGTGTCGGGATCGATCACGGTGACGCCGCCCGGACCGATCGTCGCCACGCAGACCCGCCCCGACTCCTCCACGGCGAGCGAGTCGAACATCGTGAAGCCTTGGGCGCCCGCGATGAAGCTCTGGAAGCCGGCCGCGGCCGACTCCGTCTCCAGCTCGCCCGGCGCGGCGATCGACCAGCCAAACAGACGGCCCGTCGGCGTCTCGGCGATGTAGACGCGGTCGCCGCTGGGCGACAGCCCGACCCCGTTCGCGCCGCCGGGTATGGGAAAGGCCGCGAGCCTGATCTCGCTACCGTCCGCTCGCGCGTAGTAGAGCGCGCCCAGGTCGCGATCGAACTCGCGCTGCTTACCCAGATCAGAGAACCAGAAGCCGCCGGCATCGTCGAAGACGATGTCGTTGGGGCCCTTGAGCGAGACCCCGTCGCACTCGGTGTAGACCGTCTCGACCGCGCCCGTCTCCAGGTTGACGCGCTGAATCGAACCGCCCGCGTAGTCGTCCGCGGCGCCAGCGGGCAACAACCTGCCGCCCGCCCGATTCCAGCGGAAGCCGCCGTTGTTTGTGATCCAGACATGTCCGTCCGGCCCCAAGGCCGCGCCGTTGGGCCCGCCGCCGGTCTCGGCCACGACCGAGACCGCGCCGTCGGCACCGACTCGCGTCAGCGCGCCGCGGGCGATCTCGACCAGCAGCACCGAGCCGTCGTCCATCGCGATCGGCCCCTCGGGAAACTCAAGCCCAGAGGCCAACTCGATGAATGCCAATCCAGCCATCGTCTCTTCGCGTTTCCAGACCCGCGCGCCTGGGCCTCCGGTGCGGCCCCGCGCACGAGTGTGCAACCGCGAGGATAACCGGATCGGCGAGCGCGGCCGACGCCGGCGCTCAGCCGCAGGCGAACTCCGACGTCTGCAGGAAGTACGTCCGCCGCTCGCGCGGGCCGATGATGTGATCGATCCGCATTGCCAGCTGGGCCTCCTGCGGCGTGCGCAACACGACCTGTGGATTGCCGCGCAAGAGCGGCTCAAGCGCGCCTGACGGCTCGACCTGGCTCACTTCGACGGCGTAGCTCTCGGGCGGCAGCGAATCCGGCCGCGGCTTGACCAGCGCGCGAGCCAGCAGCGCTCCCGACGGCGTCAAGATGGAACAAGGCAGCGCCGCGCGCGTCCTGTTGGGCGTATCAACGGCGGCCGCGGACCTGGCCGGCGCGACAGACTCGCCCGCCGCAACATGCTCGCCCGCCGCAACATGCTCGCCCGCCGCGACAGGTGTCGCGTCGCGCACCAGCGCCGACTCTCGTCTGAGTAGCAGGGACGGCGCCGCCGGCGGCGCCACGGATGTCGTAACCATGAACCCCTCGCTCGGAAGACCCGCCCGTCCAACCACCACTACCGCTTTAGCAAGTCTTGTTGCGTTCCGTCAAGTACGGGCTGACCATCCGCGCGCCTGAACCCTCCTCGAGCCCAACTCCATCCTTACTCGAGCGCTGCTCAGCGTCGGCGCATCGGAGATGGAGAGTGTCTACTGCGCAGCGTCGGTATCCTGACTGCGCAACAAGTTCACAGGGCCAGTTCACAGGCATCCTCATCAACCGGAAAGGACCCCGATCATGGGCAACCGACTCGAAGGCCGCGTCGCGATCGTGACCGGCGCGGGACGCGGCATCGGCCGCGGACACGCGCTGCTGCTCGCCGAAGAAGGCGCCAAGGTCGTCGTCAACGACTACGGCGGCTCGCAGGGCGGCGAGCTCGACGGCCAGGCCGCGCCCGCCGATGAGGTCGTGGCCGAGATCACAGCGGCGGGCGGAGACGCGGTCGCCAACTACGACTCGGTCTCCGACATGGCCGCCGGCGAGCGCATGGTGCAACAGGCGCTCGACACATTCGGCGGACTCGACATCCTGGTCAACAACGCCGGCATCCTGCGCGACCGCATGGTCTTCAACATGACCGAGGACGAGTGGGACGTCGTCGTGGCCGTTCACCTCAAGGGTCACTTCACCGTCACCAAGCACGCCGCCCAGGTCTTCCGTCAGCAGCGCTCGGGACGGATTGTCAACACGTCGTCCGAGTCCGGCCTCGGCAACATGGGACAGGCCAACTACGCGGCCGCCAAAGAGGGCATCGTCGGCTTGACTCGCACCCTGGCCCGCGACCTCGGCCGTTACGGCGTTACCGCCAACGCCATCCGCCCGCGCGCCGGCACCCGACTGACCCTGACCGAAGAGCTGGCCGAGGCGCAGCGGCGGGCTCGCGAGGCCGGTCTCGCCGCGGGCGACGCCGGCGACATCGAGTTCGGCGCCGACCGCGAGGCGATGATGGCGCCGGAAAATGTGTCGCCCTTTACCGTCTGGCTCTGCACCGACGCCGCGGCCAACATCAACGGCCGCGACTTCCTCGTCTGGGGCAACGAGGTCGGCATGTACTCGCTGCCCAAGGTCGAAGCGGCCGTCTTCGCATCCGGGACCGGATTCACGCTCGACGAGCTCGACCGCGTCGCGCCGCAGTCGTACCTCGGCTCGCAGACGAATCCCTGGCCTGCCCAGGCCCCTCGCTGAGCTGACTGCCCAGGCCCCTCGTTAGGGTGTCTGCGCAGGGGCCTCGCTCACCGGCCCGCACTCACCCCTCGCCTATTGGAGAAACAGACCATGGCCATCCTCTCGCACGAGAACATCGAGTTCCAAGCCAACGGCGGTACCGCGTCCGGATACCTCGCCCGACCGGTCGACGGCGGGCCCTATCCGGGCGTCGTTGTGATTCAGGAATGGTGGGGACTCAACCCCAACATCTGCGACATCGCCAATCGGATCGCCGCAGAAGGTTATGTCGCGCTCGCGCCCGACCTCTTCCACGGCGCGGTCACGGCCGAGCCCGACGAAGCGCAGAAACTGATGATGTCGCTGCAGGAACCCAACGCGTTGACCGACATGTCGGGCGCCGTCGCGGCCCTGCAGGCGCGCGACGACGTACGCGCGGACCGCATCGGCGTGACCGGATTCTGCCTCGGCGGCGGCATGTCGCTGCTGCTGGCGATGAACAATCCCGCCGTCACCGCCGCCGCGCCCTTCTACGGCGTGCCCGGCGCGGGCATGGACAACGCCGCGCAGATCCAGGGCGCGGTGATGGGTTTCTATGCGGGACACGACGACTGGATCACATCTGACGTCGTCTCGGGCATTCAGTCAGCGCTCGACGGCGCTGGCGTGCGCAACGAGATCCACATCTATCCCGACTCGCACCACGGCTTCTTCAACGACACCTCGGACATCCACGACGCCGAAGCCTCAGCCGACGCCTGGGACAAACTCAAGAGCTTCTTCGCCGCCGAACTGCAGACGTAGCGGGACGCACGTCTGCTACCCAGTACCCATACGCGCCAGCCCCTGTGCAGGGGCTGGCGCGTGGTCCATTTGGACGTCTAACTCGACCCTGACGGCCGATCCGCCAGTCGCACAAAGCTAGAGCTCGAGCATGCCCGTTTCCCCGTGCTCCGTATCGTCATCATCCTCTTCGTCCGCGCCCAGGCCGACGCCGATGTAGACGAATCCGCCCGCCGCGAGCCCGAGGAACAACCCGGCCGCGATGATGATCCAGAGCAACCAGGCGTCGAACCCGCCGTTTGCCGAAGACAGATGTTGGTTGCCCGCGCCGAGGTTGATCAGGATCGCGTGCACCACGATCCCAACCACGCCGCCGACGACCATGCCGGGCAACAGCAACGCCGCCTGAATCGCTATCGGGGCATCTTTCAGCCACTGCGGCATCATGAAGGAAGGCACCAGAGGCGGCATTGCGACACACCCTTCGCTCGTCTCTCGCTCGGACAGTTCCCAGTATCGCCCGCGACGCCGCTTTCGTCTAGTCGACTGATCAGATTCGCCCCGACCCGTGCCCCCAGAGCGCATTCGCGGATACGATAATCGGGATGCTGACGCGAACGACCTCCGCTCATCCGCACGACAGACGCTCCCGCCTCGTCGCGCGCAGACTCTCGCGCCGCGCGCTCTTGCGCGCATCGGGACGCGCCGGCGTCGGCGCAGCCGGCATGGCGCTGGTCGGCTGCTCCGGCGACGAATCGCAGCAGATCCAACAGTCCCAGCAGACCCAGCCAGCGGCGGCGGACAGCGACGCCGCCGACCAGCAGTCGCAACCGACGCGACAGGCGCAGGCGTCGCAATCGTCAGCGGCCCAACAGGACGGGCCACGCCAACAGGCCGACAGCGCGCAACAGAGCGCCCAGCAGACCGCGGCCGACGAAGCCGCGCAGGACGAGTCAGCGCTCCAGCGGCCAACGCGCGGCGGCGTGATTCGCCTCTGGCTGCCGGTCGAGCGCCACGACCGTTGGGATCCGCACCGTTCGCGCTTTCGCTACACCCAGGCGATGCACAGCCTGATGTACAGCCGCCTGGTGCGGCCCGCCGCGGTCTCGACTGGCGAGCTCGAAGCCGACCTCTGCGCGCCGCCCGAGATGCCGGACGAGACGACCTACATCTTCACGCTCGATCCGGCCGCGGCGTTCTGGAACCTGGCGCCGACCAACGGCCGCGCCGTCACGGCGCAGGACCTCAGCTGGAACATCGAGCGCCAGCGCGCCGCGCTCGATGCGGCCGGTCTACCCGATCCGCACTTCTTCCGCCGCCAAGCCTACGAGCGCACGGCGACGTCCGAGGCGACCTCAGCCTCAACGCTGCGGCTCACCACGAGCGAACCCGACGCCTCGTATCTGGCCTCGGTCCACGCGGCGCCCTTCGCCTGGGTGACCAGTCCCGAGGCGGCCGAACTCTACGCCGACGACTGGCGCGACGACCCCTTCGACGCTGCCCGCAACAGCGGCAGCGGACCGTACACGCCGCGCTCATACAATGGCTTCGAGCTGATCCTGGCTCGCTCCGACAACTGGTGGCGAGCCGATTCCGCCTGGGCGGACGGCGTCATCTTCGCCTCGGGCGACACCGGCGGCATCGCCAGCCTGTATGCGGCGGGCGAGTTCGATCAGGCCGACTTCCCTCTGACCAACGAGACGATCGACGCGCTGCGCGAGGAGCTGGCCGACCATGCGACGTTCGAGCGCCCGCTCGACGCCGGCGTCGAACTGCTCGCGCCTCTGGCCGGCGACGCCCTCTCGCCGCCGCCTGATGACGGCGCCTCCCCGCTGGCCGATCCTCGCGTCAGCCGCGCCGTCGGGCTGGCGATCGATCGAGCGGCGCTGATCGAACGACTCTACGCCGGTCACGGACGCGCGTCGGGTCCCGTGCCCTGGTACCTCGACGGCTGGAGCATCAGCGACGCGCTGCTGTCCGGGTTCCCCGGCTACGGCGGCGATCGCGCGGCCGACATCGCGGAAGCGCGTCAGCTGATCGCAGCCGCCGGCGGCGGCGACCAGCTCGGCGCCGCTCCTCTGGTCGTCGCCGACCTCTTCGAAGGGTTCTTCGCCGGCGCGGGCGAGACGGTGCGGTCTATGATCGCGGACGCGACCGGGCTTGAGGTCGAACTCGAACACCAACCCTTCGCCGAGGCGATCGACCGCTTACGGGGAGGGGACCGCTTCTACTTCCTCGGCTGGGGCGCGGCGGCGCAACAGGCCGATCCGAGCGACGAATGGGCGCGACGACTGCACTCCGGCGGCCCCGAACACTGGAGCGACGACTCCAGCGCAGAGCTGGACGCACTGATCGATCAGATGCGCCGCACGTTCAACCGCGGCGCGCGGCAGGACCTCGGGCATCAGGCGCAGGAGCTCTTGCTCTCTGGCGGCGCGCATCAGTGGCGCATCCCGCTCGTGCACGGTATCCAGCTCGGCCTGCACCAACCCTGGCTGCACCCCGATCCGCGGCTGTTCGAGTTCGCCTGGTCGACGCAGCGTCTCGAAACGAGCTGGATCGACGCGAGCGACGAACGCTATCCCGAGACGCGCGCCCTGCCCGTGCCCGAACCGGACACAGCCGGCGGCGAGTGAACGCTTTCGCAGCCGTTCAGGCCCACTCGCGGCGCCGCGCGCGCTCAAACTCGAGGATCCGGCGGTAAACGCGCACCATCTCGCGATCCGACGCCAACGGTTCGCGCGGCGGCGGAATCACCGCGCCGCCCAGCGCCTCAACGATCTCGCGGTGGTCGTCGATGATGAAGTCGGGCTCGATATCGGTGAACAGGTGCAGCCGCGATCGGTACTGGAAGATCGGCTTGCCCATGATCCCGGTCAGCAGCGGCCAGAGGTCATGTTGGTCAGCCACCTCGCGTCGCGCGCCGTAGCCCGACCACATGTAGACGTGATGCCCGCGCTCTTGCAGTCGCTCGAGCACCTCGCGCGCGTAGGGGCGCAGATGCAGATTCCAGGAGACGAGGCAGCCGTCCACGTCGAAGAAAATGTTCAGCGGTCGCACGAGCGTTAGCCTAGCGCCAGATGTCGCAAGCGTCGCTGTCCAGTTGCCGCCACCTCAACCCTCAGCATCCCGGCCCCCACTTTCTGATGAAGGCGGGCCGTCAGTGCTGGCGCTGCGCCGCGCGCAATCGCGCCATGCTCAAGCGCTCGCTCGCGACCGCGCTCGTGGTGGGCACGATTCTGGTCGCAATCAACCAGGGGACGACGATCGCCTCGGGCGGCGGCGCGGGCGATCTGGCCTGGAAGATCCCGCTGACCTACTGCGTCCCCTTCCTCGTCGCCAGCTGGGGCGCCCTGGGCAACGCCTACGTGCGCCGCGGCTAATCTGAATTGCCGCAGGTAGTGCGGCCCACTTGACAACTCTCTGGACTACTCTGCGACAACGCACCCGCCATATGCACTTGACCGCATATGCGTCAGGAGGCATACTGTGAAGCAGAACTGGGAAGTGCGCTTCTCGCCGCAGTTCGACCCCGAGTACGAGTCGCTGCCGGCGGAAGTCCAGAACGAGTTGCTCGCGCATGCGGCGCTGCTCGCTCAGTTCGGTCCGCAGCTCAGTCGACCTCGGGTCGACACGCTGAAAGGTTCGCGGCATCACAACATGAAAGAGCTGCGCTTCGACGCCGCGCGCGGCGTCTGGCGGGTCGCATTCGCCTTCGATCCCCATCGGCGCGCGATCCTGCTCGTCGCCGGCGACAAACGCGGCGCGAAACAAGGCGGCTTCTACCGCAGGCTGCTGCGAACGGCGGACAACCGCTTCGACGCGCACCTCGCCCAGTTGCGGGCGGGGCCGCGAACAGGAAGGAACCGATCATGACCACGCTCAACGCGAAACTGGACGCGCTCACGCCCGAGCGCCGACGACTGGTCGATCAGCGAACAGACGCGCTCGTCGCCGAGGAGCTGTCGCTGCGCCAGCTGCGCCGCGCTGTGCGCAAGACGCAGGTCGAAGTGGCCGAGCAGCTCGGCGTCAAACAGGAGAACGTCTCCCGACTCGAGCAGCGGCAAGACCTGCTGCTCTCGACGCTCGGGCGCTACATCCAGGCGATGGGCGGCCGGCTCAGCCTGTTGGCCGAGTTTCCCGACCGGCCGCCAGTGCTGCTCACGGAACTCGGCCTCGCGCGCGATCCGGACGAGGCGACTTATCCCGCGCCCAATCTGGACTCAGCGCTGCAACTGGACGCGGGGCTGCAGGTCAACGAGGAGTCGCCGGACTATGAGGCCTCCAGTTGATTGGCCGCCTCTAGCTGACGCAGAAGCCAACGGCGCCGCTAGCGCGGCAGTCCCAGCCCCCGAGTGGCGATGATGTTGCGCATGATCTCCGATGTGCCCGCCGCGATCGTCAGCGGCACGGAGTTGAGATACTCGTCCGGCATCCGTCCGTGCAGCGGTGCGTGCGACTGCTCGCCTGAGAGACCGCCGGCCAGACCAAACATGTTGATCATCCCCGCCAGGCGCTGGTTGATCATCGTGCCGAAGAGCTTCGACATCGACGCCTCGTGGTTGGGCACGAGACCCTGGGACTGCATCCAGGCGACGCGGTACGCGAGCCAGCGGCCGACCGTGAACTCGATCTGCAGCTCCGCCAACCTGTGCCGCACGCGCGGATCTTCGTCGGGGCGCCTGCCGTCCGGGCCCGGCTGAGCGGCCAGGTCGGTCAGCTCGCCCAAGAGACGCACGCCAGAGACTACCCGCGAAATGCCCGAGCGCTCAAAGTCGAGCGTCGTCGTGGCTACGTACCAGCCGCGATTTTCGTCGCCGACCATGTTGGTCGCCGGCACTCGCACGTCCTCGAAGAAGACCTCGTTGAAGTGGTGCCGATTGGCCATGTTGACCAACGGCCGCACTGTGATCCCCGGCGTCTTCATGTCTACAAGGAAGAACGAGATGCCGCGGTGCTTGGGCGCGTCGGGCTCGGTCCGCGCGAGCATGAAGATCCAGTCAGCGTGCTGCGCGCCCGAGGTCCAGATCTTCTGGCCGTTGATGATGTAGTCATCGCCGTCGCGCTGCGCGCGGGTCTGCAGCGAGGCCAGGTCGGAACCCGATCCGGGCTCGGAGAATCCCTGACACCACTGAATGTCGGCCCCGCGGATGCGCGGCAGGAAGTACTCCTTCTGTTCGTCCGAGCCGTACATGATGATCGTCGGCCCCACGCGGTCGACGCCCTGGTTGTAGACCGGCGCGCGATGGTGCGCCATGGTCTCATTGAACATCGCCTGGCGAACCGGGCCGGCCCCGGCCCCGCCGTGCTCAACCGGCCAACCCAGGGTCAGCCAGCCGCGATCGGCCAGCGCGCGATGAAACCCGCGCGTGAACTCCCAACGCTCGCGATTGGCGGCGCCGTCTTCGGCCGGCCCCTCCGACAGGTCGGCCCAGCCAGGCGGCAGCTGCTCGCCGAGAAACTCCAGCACTTCGTCGCGAAAGGCCACGTCTTCGGCCGAAAATCGAAAATCCATGCGCGCAGCTCCCCTGGTCCCCTGGCTACCCGTTCCTGCGCGCAGCCTAACAAAGCCGCAGGAGGGCTCCTCAGCTATGCGGTCTGTAGACTCTCAGCCATGTCCGACGACGCCTGCGGGCCGCTCAGCGGTGTCCGCGTCCTCGACCTCAGCGACGACCGCGCGATCTACGCCGGCAAGTTGCTCGGCGACCTCGGCGCGGACGTGCTGCGCGCGGAACCCCGAGGCGGCGATCCGCTGCGCGAGCGCGGCCCGTTCACGGCCGACGGCGACTCGCTCTGGCACGCCTTCTTCGCCAGCTCGCGCAGATTCCTCAACTCGGCCGATGCGGACGCCGTCGCCCGCCTGGCCGCGGCCGCCGACATCGTCCTCGACTGCGGCCGACTGCCCGATCCTGAGACCCTGCGCGCCGCCCAGCCGCGACTGGTGATCGTCGACGTCAGCTCGTTCGGACGCTCAGGACCGTGGACCGACTACGCCGCGCCCGGCCTCGTCGCCGAGGCCCTGGGCGGGGTCGCCGCGACCTCAGGCGACGTCGACACGCCGCCGCTCAAGCTCTACGGCGACCAATACGCGTTCGTCGGCGGCGTCTACGCGGCGATCGGCGCGCTCGCCGCGCTCGTGCGCGCGCGAGCAAGCGGCCAGGGCCAAATCGTCCGACTGAGCCTGCACGACGCGCTCGCGAGCGTGCTCGAGCACGTGCTGATGTGGTCCTGGTATCACGAACAGCTGCCATTCGCCGAGGACGCCGTGCTGCCCCGACGCGGCTCGCTGCATTGGTCCAACGCCTACGTTGTGATGCAGGCCCAAGGCGGCTCGATCATGATCACGCCGACGCCCGATTTCTCCAAACAGGTCGCCTGGCTGGTCGAAGAAGGCGTCGGACTCGAACTGCTCGACGAACGCTACAGCGATCCCGCCAACTTGGCAGAACTGGTCGAGCTGACGATGACCACGCTGCGCGACTGGGTCGGCGCGAAAGAGGTCGAGTCCCTCTTCCACGACGCCCAGGCGCGGCATCATCCCTACGGCTGGGTAATGACGACCCCGGAGGTCGCCGGCAACCCACAGCTCGAAGCGCGCGAGTGGTGGACCCAATATCCCGTTGGCGATCGCGCCGAAACCGGTCCAGGCGCGCCCTACCACTTCTCCGACACCCCCTGGAGCATCACGGGCGGCGAGACGCTGCGCATCGACGCCGACCAAGACGCGCTCGATCTCGTCGGCTGGAACGACTGATGCCCCAACCGCACCGACCGACCACGGGGCCGCTCGAGGGCCTGCGCGTGCTCGACTTCACCCACGTCCTGGCCGGACCGTTCGCCACCCGCGTGCTCGGCGACATGGGCGCCGACGTCGTCAAGATCATGTCCGCGACGCGGGCCGGACTCGCCGGCGGCGTCGACCATCCCTATCACGCCATGTGGAACCGCAACAAGCGCGTGCTCCAGCTCGACCTCAGCCGCGAGGAGGCGCGCGCCATCGCCCGCCGACTGGCTCTGCGCGCCGACATCGTGATCGACAACTTCTCCGTCGGCGTGCTCGACCGTTGGCGCCTCGGCTACGACGCCGTCAGCCCGGACAACCCCGGCGCGATCTACATCGGCATGTCAGGCATGGGCGTGAGCGGACCCTGGGCGCGTTACGTCACCTACGCGCCGACCGTTCACGCGCTGGCCGGTCTGACCTATCTGACCGGCGTGCCGGGACGCAACGACATCGGCATCGGCTTCAGCTACAACGACCACCTCGCCGGCCTGCACGGCGTCGTCGCCGTGCTCGCGGCGCTCGAACACCGACGCCAGAGCGGTCGCGGACAACGGATCGACATGAGCCAGTTCGAGGTCGGCGTCGGATTCTCTGGTCCAGCCCTGCTCGACTGGTTCGCCAACGGCGTCGCCGCCGAACCGGTCGGCAACGATCCGCCCTGGGACGATTGGACGCCGCACGCGATCTATCCCTGCCAGGGCGAGGACCAGTGGTGCGCGATCGCCGTGCTCGACGACGAGCAGTGGCGCGCGCTCTGCAAGCTGATGGACGCGGACGACTGGCGGGCGGACCGTTCGCTCGATACGTCCCAAGGCCGCCGCGCGCGCCGAGCCGAAGTCGACGACCGCATCGCCCACTGGACCTCAACCCAGGAACGATACGCGCTGATGCAGCGTTGTCAGGACGCGGGCGTGCCCGCCGGGGTCGTGCAGACCGGCCTCGACCTCACCGACCGTGACCCGCAACTCGCGCACTCGCAGATGTTCTTCAACTTCGACGACCCGCATCCCGCTCTGGGACCGCTCAAAGGCGACCGCCTGCCGCTCCAGTTCGAGTCCACGCCCGCGACCGTCTACAACCGCTCCGAGGTCTTCGGCGAGTCCAATCAGTCCGTCGCCGCCGACTGGCTCAACATGCCCCCAGACGAGGTCGCCCGCCTCGAATCCGAAGGCATCATGGAGTAACGCCGCCTGTCCTGTCGCGCGGTAAACTCAGACCATGACCGACAACGGAACCCGACCAATCCCTCGCATTGAAGCGGTTCACATCAAGAACTACCGCGTCCTCAAGGACGTACAGCTTCGCGAGATGACCCCGCTCACCGTCCTGATCGGTCCAAACGGAAGCGGAAAATCAACGCTCTTCGATGTCTTCGCATTCCTGTCCGAGTGCTTTGCTGTAGGACTTCCAGAAGCCTGGGCTAGACGCGGCGGCATGAGACATCTGCGGTCCATGGGAGCAGAAGGGCCCATCACCATCGAAGTGAAATACCGAGAGGAACCCCAACAGCCCATTATCACGTACCATCTCGAGATCGACGAAGTCGATCGTATGCCTTCAGTTAATGCAGAATGGATGCAGTGGCGAAGAAAGCGCCACGGACGACCGTTCCGCTTCATGGATTATGCGTCGGGGAACGGATATGCCATCACGGGAGATGCGCCCGATGAAACTGCGGAGCGATCAGATCAGCCCCTTACTTCTCCTTCCTATCTAGCTGTCAACACTCTCGGTACACTAAAGGATCATCCGCGTGTTGTTTCGCTCAGGAACTTCATTTCAGGCTGGTACCTCTCAAACATTTCAGCGCCTGGTATAGGACCAGTGAGAGAAGCCGGACCTCAGCCTCAGTTGTCGGCATCGGGGGATAACCTTGCAAACGTCTTGCAACACCTCCAATCATCCAATCCTGACCGTCTCATTTCTTCCTTCCTAAAGCTCAGCCACCAAGTTCCTCAACTCGAAGGCGTCGCGTCAACCGAGCAGCCTGATGGCAGTTTACTGTTATTGCTTAAGGATCGACCGTTCGACCGCCATATCCTCGCCCGATACGCATCAACTGGGACCATGAAACTGCTTGCATACCTCTTGGTGTTGGACGATCCTTTTCCACCACCACTAATCGGGATTGAGGAACCAGAGAACTTTGTGCATCCCGGCTTGCTTCGCACGATTGCTGAAGAGTGCCTTGTTGCCACTAAGCGTACGCAACTGTTGGTATCTACTCATGCACCTCAATATCTTGATGCCCTCTCTCCAAATCAAATCTGGATCTTAGAACGCGGACCAGACGGCTTTACGACAGTTCGTCGCGCTTCTGAAGTGTTAGGCATTAAGGAGTACATCTATGCAGGCGGCTTGATGGGCGACGCATGGGAACAACAGATGCTCGAGTGGCCGGCGATCCAGTCGTGACGCACGTGGAGATTTTGCTAGAGGAACGGTCTGCCGCGGAAGCAGTCAGCGAACTGATAGGGAGACTGCTTGGCGAGTCCAGCAACCAGACATGGCACACCCAGAGTTTTAGAGGCAAGCCCGACCTCCGCAAGAAACTACCCCAGACACTGGAAGCCTTGGCGAAAGCTCGGTACGCAGACGGCGTAATCGTGTTGTTGGATGCTGACAACGACGACTGTGTGGAGCTGAAGAGAGAGATTGCAGAATGCGCCGAGCGCGCTGGGTTGAGACACAGGAATGAAGCTGGAGGGGCAGCCAGTGCCTATGTCCGCATTGCAGTTACAGAATTGGAGTCATGGTTCATTGGAGATCCGGAGGCTGCAGTGGCGGCATTCCCTCGTCTGAACCGTAGGGAACTGGCTTACCGGAAGTTTCGAGAGCCGGACGCTGTGCCGAATGCTTCGGAGTGGCTGGAGAGACGCCTGATTCTAAAGAAGTACTACGTTGACCGCATGCCCAAGGTAGAGGTTGCCGGGAAGATTGCTAAGCATCTCAGCCTTGAACCGGAACACAACACCTCGCGGAGTTTTCGGCTGTTTCTGCGAACGCTCCGCGAGGTGTACGACCTCACCTAGTGACGGTTCGAGTACGCGATCTCCTTTGACGTGATCACCTCGATCAGCGCCGGCTGACCGTCCTCCGTCGCGCGGATGCCGCGCTTGAACGCCTCCTGCAGCCCCTCTGGAGACTCCACGCGCTCGCCGTAGCCGCCGAACGCCTTCGCCATGTCCGCGTAGTGACCCGAGATATCCGTCGCGCGATACTTCTCCGTCGCCGTCTGCATAATCGGCAGCTCGATCGCCATCGAGAAATTGTTCAACAGCACGCTCAGAATCGGAATGTTCTCCCGCACCGCCGTCTCGAAGTCCATCCCGGTCATGCCGATCGCCGCGTCGCCCCAGACATTGAGACAGGTCTTCTCCGGCGCGGAGACCTTCGCGCCCATGGCATAGCCCAGACCAGTTCCGAGCTGCGTCGTCTTGCCCCAGCCGATGTAACTCAGCGGCGTCGTCGAGTTCCAGAACGGCGACATCTGATCGCGCGGCGATCCGGCGTCGTGCGTCGCCACCACGTTGTCGATCCCGACCGTCTCATCCAGCGTCGCGTGCAAGTCCCGCAACGCCCGATACGGATTGATCGGCGCGTCGTCCGAATCAGTCTTGTCCGACCAGTCGCGCCGCCACTCGCCGTTGAGGCGCGCAATCTCCGCCGCGATCGCGTCCCTGCGACCGCGCGGCGATGAGACGAGCTCGCGCACTTCGGCGATCACCGCATCCAGCACGAGCGCCGCGTCGCCAACCAGACCCTCGGAGATCTCCACCTCGTTGTTGAAGTCCTCCGGGTCGAGCGTCGCATGAATGTAGTAGGGACCCGTCGGCATCTGCAGACCGAACCCCGTCTTGGCGAACGAACAGCCGATCCCAAACACGACGTCGGCGTCCTGCAGGAACTGATGCACCGCCCGCGGATAGGCGCGTCCGCCCGATCCCAACGACAACGGGTGCGTCTCGGGAAACGCGCTCTTGCCCTGCAACGACGTCGTCACCGGCGACTCCAACAGCTCGGCCAACTCGCGCAGCTGATCCCACGCTCTGGCGTAGTGCACGCCCTGACCCGCGTAGATCACGGGACGCTCGGCGTTGACCAACGTCTGCGCCGCCCGACGCGCGTCCGACGGATCGGGACCCGACCGATACGACGGCGTCGGCGTGTAGTCGATCGGCTCCTCGATGTCCGCGCCCCAGATATCGCCCGGAATCTCAAGCACCACCGGGCGCTGTCGACCGTTGCGCGCGTGCGTAAACGCGCGGCGCACCGCGTTGGCGAGATCGCCCGGGTCGGTCAGCTGCTCGGTCCACTTGCTCACGTGCTGAAAGTTGATCAGTCCGCTGAAGTTGGGCGCCACGTTGGTCTGCGACCGCGCGTAGCCGCCCGGGATCGCCACCAGCGGCGCCGACTCGCTCCAGGCCTGCGCGAGGCCGCCGAACGAGTTCTCCGCGCCGGGACCGTTCTGCGTCAGATAGACGCCGATCTGGTCGCCCGAGTTCATCCGCGCGAACGCATCCGCCATGTGGATCGCGGTGCGTTCCTGCCGCACCACGATCGTGCGAATGTCGGCCTGGGCGGCCGCCTCGAAGATTGGATTGACGGGATAGCCGACGACGAACTCGACGCCCTCCCTCTTCAACATCTCGGCGATAGCGTTGGCGGTCTTCATCTGGGTCGTCCAATCTTGCCGCTCATGGCGAGCGGCGTTCGTCGATTCGGTTCGGTTGCGTTACGCGTCGGAGTGTACGGGAGGCCGTCGGCCGGCCCAGGGCTGCGCCGATTCAAGCTGCGCGCCCAGGCGAACCAAGGTCGCCTCATCGGCGTAGGGCGCGACGAACTGCGTGCCGACCGGCAGACCCGCCTCGTTCCAGAACAGCGGGACCGAGGCCGCCGGATTGCCCGAGGCGTTGAACAGCGACGTAAAGCCGACCGTGCGCTGGACGTCATTGCCTTGAGCGACCATGTCATCGCGGTCCAGCGAGAGTCGGCCGAGCGGCAAGGGCGGCGTCGCCATCGTCGGCGTCAGCATCACGTCGTAGCCCTCGGCGAACCAGCGAGCCACCAGACGCCCGATCGTGTGCACCGCTCGCGTCGCCGCGATGTACTCCGTCG
Organism: Dehalococcoidia bacterium; assembly: GCA_965221705.1. Classification (GTDB taxonomy): domain Bacteria; phylum Chloroflexota; class Dehalococcoidia; order Bin125; family Bin125; genus Bin125. The sequence continues at coordinate 564,786 of OZ244908.1, read as the reverse complement.
CCGTCGGCATGTCGCTCGAAATCATCCGCCAGGTGATCGGTTCCACGTCCTCGGGATTCGGCGTGCGGCCCAGCTCGGCCGCGCGTTGCTCGATCGCCAGCTTGGTCGACGGCCGCACAATGTCGAAGAGCGGATTGCGCACGTCTTCCGGGATCACGAGCGACGCGTCCTCAACCTCATGCCCCAGCGAGCGGCACAGCTCAGCCGCATGCTCGACCGCCTGGATGCAGTCGCCGTCAATCTCGCAGTCATTGAACGGCCTCGTAATGACGCCGATCCGCAGCGTGCCCGGATCGCGCCCGACCTCCTCCGCCCAGGGACGCTCGGGCGGCGGCGCGAAGTAGGGCGCGCCGACATCAGGACCAGCCGTCGCGTCGAGCAACACCGCCGAGTCTCGCACTGAACGCGACACCGCGTGCACCGTCGACATCCCAGCCCAGCCCTCGCCGACATCAGGACCCGACGGCGTCCGCGCTCGAGTCGGCTTGAGACCGAACAGTCCGTTGCACGACGCCGGAATGCGAATCGAGCCCCCGCCGTCCGACGCGTTGGCGACGGGAATGATCCCGGCGGCGACCACCGCCGCCGCGCCGCCCGACGATCCGCCCGCCGTGTGCTCCAGATTCCACGGGTTGCGCGTCTTGCCGTGCAGCTGCGACTCCGTCGTCGACGTGATGCCCAGCTCAGGCGACGTCGTCCTGCCGAAGATCGACAGACCCGCCGCCTTGTATCGAATCACCATCTCAGAGTCGTGATCGGGCACGTAGTCGGCGAAGATCTTCGATCCGCTTGAGATCGGCTGACCCGTGTAGTACGTGCCCAGATCCTTGAGCAGGAACGGTACGCCGTGCAACGGACCGCCCGGCAGACCCTCAAGCGCGCGCTCGCGCGCGTGGTCGTACCAGGGATAGACGACCGCGTTCAACTGCGGATTGACCCGCTCGGCTCGTTCAATCGCTTCATCCAGGAGCTCAATCGGCGAGACCTCGCGATCAGCCACCATCCGCGCCAGCTCGACTGCATCAAGTTCCGCATATCCCGGTATCGCCATCTCAGCATCCTCTCGGCAAGCTCTGCATCGTTGCCGTGACATCGCCACGTACACTCCTGCGTATGGTACGCATCGACGGCCGCCAAGCGAACGAATGCCGACCGCTCAGCTTCGAACTCGACGTACAACCCCATGCGAGCGGCTCCTGCATCGTGTCGTTGGCCGCGACGCGCGTACTCTGCGCGGTCACGGTCGAGGAGCAGGTCCCCCGATGGATGCGCGGATCGGGCCGCGGATGGCTCACCGCCGAGTACCACATGCTGCCGGCCAGCACCAACACCCGGTCCGACCGCGAACGCGTCCGCACCGCTGGGCGGACCAAAGAAATCCAGCGACTGATCGGACGCAGCCTGCGCGCCGCGGTTCGACTCGACGACCTGGGCGAGCGCACCTACAACGTCGACTGCGACGTGATCCATGCTGACGGCGGCACGCGAACCGCCGCCATCACCGGCGCCTACGTCGCGCTCGCGCGAGCGGTCAAGTCTCTGGCCTACGACGAGTCGCCGATCGACTCAGCCGTCGCCGCGATCAGCGTCGGCATCGTCGACGATCAGGTACTCGTCGACCTGAACTACGCCGAGGACTCCAGCGCCGAGGCCGATTTCAATATCGTCGGCCTCTCCGACGGCGGCTTGGTCGAAGTGCAGGGCACGGCTGAGGGTCGCGCGTTTAGTCGAGTCGAACTCGACCAAATCATCTCGGCCGCCGAGACCGCGCTGGCCGACATCTTTCAGCTGCAAGAAGCCGCGCTCAGCGCCCCTGCGAGCAGCGGCAGCTAGAAGTAATCCGCGTACAGCCCCAGGTGGCTGCCGCCAACGAGCAGTACGTGCGCCGGGCCATAGTCCTCGTTCGACTGCTGGCCGGGGAAGTTGCTCATCACGCGGAATCCGCCCGGCGACATCGACTGCGCATACTCAACCACGTCAGCCCCGACCTGTCCGACGTCCCGCCACATCGCCGCCTGCGAGATCGTCTCGCGCGGCACAGCCAACAACGCCAAGTTCGGCAAGGCGCGGTTGGGCGACGAGAAGCCGACCGAGACCGTCACTTGCCACAGATGCGAATGTCCAGCCTCGAGCACCGGTAGCGCGTCGTAGAAGATCGTCGAGTCCGTCTCATGCACCACTCGCGCTCCGTGACGCTGCACCGCGTCGAGCCAGGGCTCTCCCGTCGGCGCCCAGCGCGATTGATCGAGCTCCTTGGCCGCGTGTACCTGCAGATGCGCATGAGGCTGCGACTGCTCGCCCATTGATCCAAAGTTGCAGAACACTCGAAACCCGAGCGGCGCGCGCTCGGCGTTGCGATCCCGCAGCCAGTCCACGGCCTGCTCACCATGATCCCGCGCGGTCGCGCCAACCTCGCCCAGGTCCGACCAGAGCTCCGCCTGCTGACTGTGAAACGGCGTCGCCGTGTCCGAGTGCCACCCGGGAATCACCAGCGACGTCAAGTCGAAGAAGAGAAACTGATTCTCAAACACGAAGACCTCGGGACGCTCCTCTGACCAGGGCGCCGACGGATCACCGCGACGCGAATCGGTGAACCGCCGTTCGCGATCGCGGAAAAACAATGCCGATTCGCTGCCGTCGATGATCCCGCAAAACACGCAGAAGCGCGAAGCCTGTTGTCCAGGGCGATTGGGCATGCTCGCAGACTCGCAGCATTGCTCCGACCGCGCAAACTCGTCAGTTACGATCAGACTCGATCCGACAGAGTCGGGAAGCCATCGACACAGGAGCCCCAGCAATGGTCAACGTCGCGCCCTTTCGCGGACTTCGCTACAGCGCCGATGTCGTCGGCGATTGGGGCGCGGTGCTCGGCCCGCCGTACGACATCGTCGACGCCGCGCAGACCGAACAGCTGAAGGCGTCGCATCCGCATCAGATCGCGCACATCGAGACCGCCTCGGGCGACGACATCGCAGCTGCAGCCGCGCTGCTCGCCGATTGGCGCAGCTCAGGCGCCGTCATCCAGGACGACGCTCCCTGCTACTACCTGCACGAGCACCGCTTCGGCGGCCAAGTCCGCCGAGCGCTCTTAGTCGCCGTCGAGCTGCGACCCTGGGGCGAAGGCGTCATGGCGCACGAGCGCACCATGCCAGGTCCCAAGGCCACTCGCACCGCCTTGCGGACGGTTGTCGGCGCAGACGTTTCGCCGCTGATGGCGTTCGCGCCCGACGCAGACGGCGCGCTGCAGTCGATCATCGACGCGGCGCTCGACCAACCGCCGCTCCACGAAGGCGTCGATCCAACCGGCGACGCACACACGCTGCGTCAAATCGATGATCCAGCGCAGATCGGGCGGATCACGCAGGCGTTCGCCCGCGACACGATCTACATGGCCGACGGACATCACCGCTACGAGTCAGCCCTGGCCGCGATCGATCACCGTCCAGCATCTCGACAGGTATTGATGGGCGTTGTCTGCGCAAACGATCCTGCGCTCGTCGTCGGCGCCACCCACCGAGTCGTGCGCACCGACCTACCCGACGATCTGCTTGAGCAATTGAGCGCCCTGTTCAGCGTCTCCGAGACCTCAATCGAGACGCTTCCGTCTCAGCTGCCCGACGGCAGCGCCAACCTTGGCCTGGTCACCCCGGGCGTAGCGCTCCTGCTCGAAGCCTCTGACGCTGCGCGTGACGCCATGCCCGACGATGTCCCCGAAGCCTGGCGCGGTCTCGCGCCGGCGATTCTCCAACATGTCGTGCTCGAGCCGATCCTCGGCATCGACGCCGACGCGCTCGCTGGAGGATCTGCCGTCACCTACACGCACCACCTGTCTGAGTTGGCCGAGGCCGTCGCCAATGGACACGCGCAGGCCGGATTCGCGCTGCCAGCCCCGACGCTCCAGGATGTGATCGACACGGCCGACGCCGGCAGCTTCATGCCCCAAAAGAGCACCTACTTCGTGCCCAAGTTACCGACAGGACTGGTCCTGCACCCGCTCGATTGACTCGAGTGAGTCGCAGCGCCGCTGCTACATCTGCGCCTGAGCGATGTCCTCAATGCCGTCGATAGCGAGAATCACCGAGGCCTCGTCAGGCGTCAGCGCGCGAGAGATCGTCAGCGCCATCAGCGCCATCTGAGACGGATCATCGGCGATGTAGCCGACATCCATCGCGGCGATGTTGACCTCGAGTCGACCCAACGCCATCCCAACCTCTCCGACTCGCCCCGGTCGGTCTTCGTTTCTCAAGACCAACAGATGCACGTGATCCTGCGCGCGATTCGGTTTCGAATGCGCGCCGGCGATGTGAACGTGGAACCCGTTGATCTCAACAATCGACGCCCGCCCGTGTTCGAGCGTGCCCATCAGCGACGTCGCGCCGTCCGACGTGCGCAGCTCGACCGTAATCGTCGAGGTGTACGGCTCCGCATCCGGCGAGCTGCGTTCGGAGATTCGCCAGCCGCGGTGAGCAATCACGCTGTTGATGTTGACCAGATTGACATGCTCATCCGAGATCGGCGCAAGCAATCCCGCCACGACCGACGCTTTGAGCGGTGTTACATCGTGATTGGCGATCTCGCCCCGATAGCGAATGATCACGTCACGCCACTGGCCGCTCGCGAGCTGCGTCGCCAACCGTCCGCACATCTCAGCCAAGGGCAGATACGGACCGACCGCCTCAAGCGACTCCGGATCAATCAACGGCGCGTTGACGGCCGCCGGCGACGGCTGACCGCGCAGGACGTTGAGCGTCTCGGTCGCGATGTCGACCGCGACGCGCTCTTGCGCCTCCTGCGTCGACGCGCCCAGGTGCGGCGTCGCGAGAACGCGCGGATGCGTCACGAGCGGATTGCGGTGAGCCGGCTCCTCAACGAACACGTCAAGCGCCGCGCCGCCAAGCCCGCCTGAATCCAACGCGTCCAGCAGCGCCGCCTCGTCAACGAGTCGTCCGCGCGCCGTGTTGACCAACAACGCGTGCGGACGCATTAGCGCGAACTCATCCGCCCCCAGCAGCGGCGGCGCCTCGGGCGATGCCGACGAGTGCAGCGTGACGACGTCGGCGCCAGACAGCAGCTCGCTCAATGAGAGGAGCTCGACGCCGACGCTGCGCGCGCGCTCCTCGGCGACAAACGGGTCATAGGCAACCGTCCGCATCTCCATCGCCTGAAGTCGACGCGCAACCGCCGCGCCCACCAGTCCCAGCCCGACGATACCCGCCGTCTTGCCGCGCAGCTCCGCGCCGATAAACTCCGAGCGATTCCAGTTGCCATCCTTGAGCGACGCGTTGGCCGCGGCCAGATGCCGTGACAACGAGAGCAGCAGACCGATCGCCAGCTCAGCGGCCGAGACCGTGTTGCCGCCGGCCGCATTGAGCACGATGATGCCGCGCTCGGAGGCGGCGTCGAGATCAATGTTGTCGACGCCCGCGCCGGCCCGCCCGACCACGCGCAGCCGCGGAGCGGCGTCGATCAGCTCGCGATCGACCCGCGTGCCGCTGCGCACGATCAGTCCCTGACAGTCGGCGATCGCTCGAAGCAGTTCGGCGCGTGCGATCTCAGTGCGCGCGTCGACATCGGCGCCTCGCCGCAGGATCTCAAGCCCTTCGTCGGCGAGCCGCTCACTGACCAGTATGCGAGCCATCCGGCGCTCGGCCTCGCCTTCGAACTCAGCCGTCAATGCCCGGGATCAGCGCGCCTTCGGCGGGCGAGAAGCCTTCGGCCACCAACACCTGTTGCAACGCCGAGAAACAGGCCGCGAACTCCGACTCCTCCAGATAACCGAGGTGTCCAATGCGCCAGATCGACGACGCCAACTTGCCCTGGCCGCCGGCGATCACGACATCGTGCTCCTCGCGCAATCGCTTCGACACCGCGGCGCCGGTAACGCCGTCGGGGACCTTGATCGCGGTCACCGTGTCCGACGCGTACTTGTCCTTGGCCAGCAGCTGCAGTCCCAGCGACCGTGCAGCGGCCCGCGTCCACGTGGCAAATCGGTGATGTCGCGCGTAGATGCCCTCTGGTCCCTCAGCGATCAAGATCGGCAACGCGGCGTCCATGGCGTACATCGTCGGCAACGCCGGCGTCCAGGGCGGCTGCCCGCGCTCCGCGTAGTCGTGATGCGTGGTCAGATCAAAGTAGAAGCTGGGCATCGTCGAGCGCGCGGCCGCCTCCCACCCGCGCTCAGACAGCGCCGCCATCGCAATCCCCGGCGGCGACAACCAACCCTTCTGCGACGCCGTCACCACCGCGTCCAGTCCCCAGTCGTCCATCCGCATCTCGATCGATCCCAACGACGACACCGCATCGACAACGATCAACGGGTCGGCCACTTCGCGCACAGCCGCCGCGATCTCGCCGATCGGGTTGGTCACCCCGGTCGATGTCTCGTTATGCGTGATCAACAGCGCGTCATACTCGTCGCGCTGGATCAGCTCCGATACCAACTCCGGCGTGGCCGCCTCGCCCCACTCAATCTGCGATCGCGTTACCTCGGCGCCATAGCGCTCGGCGATGTTGCCAAACCGATCGCCGAACGAGCCCACCGTGACGCAAAGCGCCTTGTCACCCGGCGAGAGCGTGTTGACCACCGCCGCCTCCATCGCACCCGTGCCAGAGGCGGAGATGATCAAGATCTCCTGCTCGGTACCGAAGAACGGCTGGATGCCGTCGGTCAGCCGCTGCAATAGCTCGGCGAACTCGGGCCCGCGGTGATTGATCATCTCTCCGCCGGCGGCGGCCAACACCTCAGGCGGACACGGCGTCGGACCGGGAATGCGAAGATTCGTGGGCATTGCGTCTGTGTACCGTTCTCTACGATGCAAGAGCGCGGGACCCTCCCGCGTTCGTCGATCATGCATCTGATCGCTGGTCGAAGCGTACCAGCGACCATCTTGGCAGCCATGTCCAAACGCACCGACATCGACCGCAAACTGTCAGCCAAATTGCGCTCGCTGCCCAGCGTCGATCGCGTGCTGCAGAGCGTGGCCCTGAGCGACGCCCTCGAGCGTTGGCCGCGCGATCAGATCGTCGCCGCTGTGCGCGTCGAACTCGAGACGGCCAGAACCGCCATCCTCGACGGCGGCCGCTCCGCCTGCGAGCCAGACGACCTCGCCTGCCGCGCCGAACGCGCGCTCGACGACCAACTGCGGCCCTCGCTGCGACATGTCGTCAACGCCACCGGCGTCGTGATCCACACCAACCTCGGCCGCGCGCCGGTTTCGGACGCCGCGCAGGCTGCGATGGGCCGCACCGCAGGAGCGTACGGCAACATCGAGTTCGACCTCGAGAGCGGCGAGCGCGGATCGCGCGCCCACCACCTCGAACCGCTGCTGCAGACGCTCTGCGGCGCAGAGGCCGCAGTCGCCGTCAACAACAACGCCGCCGCACTCTATCTGGCCATCAACGCGCACTGCGCCGTTCGAGAGGTGATCGTCTCTCGCGGCCAGGCGGTCGAGATCGGCGGCGGATTCCGTATCCCCGATGTCCTCCGACAGGCCGGCGCTGAACTCGTCGAAGTCGGCGCCACCAACCGCACCCGCGCCTCCGACTACGCCGACGCGATCAACGAACGCACCGCCGCGATCCTGCGCGTGCACAGCTCCAACTTCCGCATCGTCGGCTTCACCGAAGAACCGTCTCTGACCGAACTGCGCCAGGTCGCCGATGATGCGGGCGCGTTGCTGATCGATGACGTCGGCAGCGGCTGCCTGCTCGACACACGCAACTTCGGACTCACCTACGAGCCGCGCCCGCAAGACAGCGTCGAAGCCGGCGCCGACCTCGTCATGTTTAGCGGCGACAAACTGCTCGGCGGACCGCAAGCGGGACTGATCGTCGGGCGACGCTCCGCCGTCGAGCCGTTGCGATCGCACCCATTGATGCGCGCCCTGCGCCTCGACAAAGCGGCCATCGCCGGTCTCGCCGCGACGCTGCGCCACTACCTCCTCGGTGAGGCGGAATCGGCCGTACCTATCTGGCGCATGATCGCGCTGGACGAAGCCGATCTGCGTCCGCGAGCCGAACACTGGCGCGACGAACTCGGCGTCGGCGAGGTCGAGCCGTCCGAGTCGCCCATCGGAGGCGGCTCGCTGCCCACCGAAACCCGACCGACCGCCGTCTGGGCGCTGCAACACGACAAGCCCGAGCTCATCGCGCGCCGACTCCGCGAGCGAGAGACGCCTGTGATCGGCCGCATCGAGCGCGATCGGTTGCTGCTGGACCCGCGTACCGTATTGGCCGACGAAGACCAGCTCGTCATCGCAGCGCTGCGCGACGCTCTACCAACTCCGCAGGCCGACGCGTGATCGTCCTCGGCGCGATCCTGCCGCATCCGCCGATCCTGCTGCCCGAGATCGGACAAGGCCGAGAACAACAGGCGGCCGCCACGCTTGAGGCCTACGCGGAAGTCGCCGACTTGCTGCGGTCGCGCGGCGTCAAACGCGTCGTACTGATCTCGACGCACGGCATCGTCACGCTCAACCGGTTTCACATCCTTACCGCCGACCTAAGCGGTGATTTCGAACGCTTCGGCCATCGATCGCTCACCTTCGAGCGGACGATCGACGCCGACCTGACCGCGGCGATCACTGAGTCAGCCGCGAACGCGCAGATTCCGCTGATCGAAGCCAGCCATTGGGAACAGTGCGATCACTCAGTCGGCGTTCCGCTGCGACTGCTTGGCGAGGCGCTTCCCGACCGCATGGCGATCGTGAGCATCAGTTTCCGTTCGCCAGAGGATCACCTTCAGCTCGGCGCAGTCATCGGCCGGGCGCTCAGCGCCATTGACGAACCGACGGCGATCATCGCTTCCGGCGACGCCGTCCACACGCTGACCGAGGACGCGCCCAACGGTCTGCATCCTCGCGCCGCCGAGGTGCAGGCGGAGTACGAGCGAGCGCTCGAACTGGGGGACTTGGAGTCATTGTGCGCCATCGATGAGTCCCTGCGTCGCGAAGTCGACGAGTCCGTCATCTCGCCCACGCTCATCCTGATCGGCGCGATGTCCGCCAACGCCGAACGCCCGCCGCGCCCGCGTATGCTGGCCTCAGAGAGCCCCTGGGGCATCGGTTATGTCACGGCCGTCATCGATCCCCACGACCAGACCGCGCCACTAAGACACGACTGAGTCGCCACTGAATCACTGAGTCACTGAGCATGGACGCCAAGAGCATCGCCACGTTGGAGTTTCCCAAGCTGATCGAGCAGCTGGCCGCGCTCTGCGGCTCGCCCGGCGGACGAGCGCTGGCACTCGAGCTCGAGCCCAGCTCCGATCCCGACGAGGTGCGTCGACGACTCGGCGCGACGTCCGAGGCGAGAGCGCTGGCCCGACTCAAGCCGCACTTCCATATGGGCCAGGCGCCCGACGTCGCCTCCAACCTACTGGCCGCCTCGCGCGGCGCAGTCCTCCCGCCTGGCGACATCCTCGAGATCGCCGTCCTCTTGCGCACCGCGCGACACACAAAAAACCAGATCGCGCCGCTCACACGCGAGCTGCCGCAGCTCGCCCGCCTGGCGCAGCGGATCGCCGACTTCTCATCTGTGATCCGAGCGATCGAGACCACCATCGACGAGCGCGGCGAAGTGCCCGACGACGCCTCGCCGCAACTCGCCGAAGCTCGCGATCGCGCCCGCGCGATTCAACACCGACTCGAACAGCAGATCGAGCGCACGCTGCGCCGCGCCGTTTCCGAAGGAATCGCCCAAGAATCGTTGATTACCGAGCGAGATGGCCGCTACGTAATCCCGATCAAAGCCGAGCTGCGCAGCGTCTTGCCCAGCGTGGTGCACGACGTCTCCGCCAGCGGCGCGACCCTGTTCGTCGAGCCGCTCGCCGCCGTCGAACTGGGCAACCGACTGCGCGAAGCGCGCCGCGAGGAAGAGCGCGAAGTCGAGCGCATCCTGCGCGCGCTCTGCGAGTCAATCGGCGCCGAAGCAGGCGCCATCCGCGCCGCCGTGCGCTGTCTGTCGGCGATCGACCTCGCCCAGGCCAAAGCGAGACTCGCCGATGAGCTCGACGCGCCGCTGCCTAGCGAGCAGGACCAACTCAACTGGATCGTCGACACCGCGTCAGACGACGCGCCCGAGCTCGTCCTGCACTCCGCGCGGCATCCACTGCTCACTGGCGACGTCGTACCGATCTCGACCGCCCTCAACGACGCAGCCCGCTGCGTCTTGATCACGGGGCCCAACACCGGCGGCAAGACGGTCGCCTTGAAAACGATCGGTCTGCTCTGCCTGATGGCGCAGGCGGGACTACCTGTGCCGGCGGAGCTGGGTACCCGCCTGCCGATCTTCGACGACATCTTCGCCGACATTGGCGACGAACAATCGATCGAACAGTCGCTTTCGACGTTCTCCGCGCACATGACCAACATCGTCCGCATCGTCGAGGCCGCGGGCCCGAGAACCCTGGCGCTGCTCGACGAACTCGGCGCTGGCACCGATCCCGCCGAGGGCGCCGCCCTTGCGCGGTCACTGTTGCAGGAGTTGCTCGACCGCGACAGCATGGTCGTCGCCACGACGCATCACGGCGAGCTTAAGGTCTTCGCGCACGCCACCGACGGCATCGTCAACGCCTCAGCCGAGTTCGACGCCGTCTCCCTGCAGCCAACCTACCGACTCTTGATGGGCACGCCGGGACGCTCGAACGCGTTCGCAATCGCGCAGCGACTCGGCATGCCCGAGCAGATTCTCGATCGCGCCCGTGAAGCCGCGCCCGTCGAGACCGCGTCGATGGAGCAGTTGCTGGGAGAACTGCAGCGCGAGCGAGACGCGATCGCGGACGAGGTCCGCAGCGAGCGGCTCGCGCGTGAGGAAGCGGAAGAGATCCGAGGCCAACTGGCCGAGCGCCGCGACGCCATCGAAGCCGAGCGCGATGCCGTGCTCGCCCGCGCCGAACGCGCCATGGAGGACGAACTCGCCGCGTTTCGTCGCGAGATGCGCTCCAGCCTCAAAGAGCTCGAACGGCAACGCTCGCGTGAGCAGGCCGAGACGCTCGCCGAGCTCCGCGCCGACGATGCGCGCGAACGGCTGCAGCGCGTGCGGCGCGAGCGAAGCAGCCGTCAACGTCGACGCTCCCGCCCGCCAGCCGGCGATACGCCGCTCGAACCGGAAGGACTCGCGCCAGGCGACTTCATCTACCTCAGCGGCCTGCCCGAGCCGGGCGAAGTCCTCTCGCCAGTCGAAGACGGCGCGCTCGAAGTCCAGCTCGGCGCGCTCCGCACTCGCGTGCGCGTCGAACAGGTCGATCGTCGAGCTCCCTCCAGCGCCCGACATGGCGCCTCCTCAGGCGCTCGCGCCTCGGAGACGGAACGCCCCCTGCGCGGCATGGGCGCGACCGTCGCTAACCTGCCCAAACCGCCCGTCGATCCAGGCGCCAAGATCGACCTGCGCGGGCGCGTCACCGACGACGCGCTGCCGATGGTCGACTCCTTCCTCGACGTCGCCTACCGCGCCGGCCAAACCCGACTCGAAGTCGTGCACGGCAAGGGCACTGGCGCGTTGCGACGCGCGGTTCGCGAACTGCTGCGTCGACACCCGCTGGTCAGCTCTTTCGAGAGCGCCGAGCCCAAACAGGGCGGCGACGGCGTCACCATCGTCCAGCTCGTCGGCTGAGCGCAGAGGACGAACGCGCCATGGTCCTGCGACGCATCGCCGAAGCGATCGACCGCCGACCCAACACGCACCGAGTGCGGCGCAGCATTCTGCAAATCGCGGCGGAAGACTTCATCAAACAACTCCCACAACGCAAGGGTCGCTCCGGCGCGATGGGCGTCAGCGGCTGGGACGTCAGCAATCTCGCCCATCCGGCCTTCTGGAGCATGGCCCTGCTCAGTCAACGCCGACAGCGCTACGCCATGTCGCTGATCGGCCAAGTCCATCAAGATCAATCCGCCGTGCAGCCGTACGTCCAGGAGAAACGCGCGACCGAACAGGTGCTGCAGGGACTCGGCCGCATCGATCCTGACTCGCTGGTCGGCTTCGTCGACGCCGCCGTCATGCTCTTTCAGCCCGCCGGCGCGACGGGCGCGCCGCTCGTGCCTTCCGACCAAGCGACTGAAATCCTGCGCCTGGCGCTGCTCCGAGGCGCGATGGTCGGCGAGCTCCGCGCCGACGACGTGCGCGACGCCTGGACCGAGGCGCATCCCGACCAGATCGAACGCTACGGACGCGAGGTCGGCTGGAAAAAAGCCCAGGGCCGCGCCGAAATGCTGCTCGAAGGCTGGACCAAACGCCGCTCCTCCCAAGGCCGCCGCCTGATCTAACCGCCCCCTTCCCAAACGCACCCCCTCCAGGGGAGCTCTCACGCACTCTCCCCAACGCTCCCCCTCCGGGGGAGCTGTCCCGTAGGGACTGAGGGGGCTCCCCCCCAACCGAGGAAAGCTACGCTTGCCGCATGGCGCGACGTACCACAGCCCAAACCACCCGCTCGCTCTTCGAAGTCGAAGACGCGATCGACCGTTCCGCCCCGCTCGCCGCGAGAATGCGGCCGCGCACGCTCGACGAAGTCGTCGGGCAATCGCACCTCGTCGGCCCAGACGCGCCGCTGCGACGCGCCATCGAAGCCGACGCCATGCACTCCTGCATCATCTGGGGACCGCCCGGCAGCGGCAAGACGTCGATCGCTCGCGTCATCGCGCGCCTGACCGAAGCTCGATTCGCCACGCTCTCGGCCGTCTCCAGCGGCGTCGCCGATTTGCGACAGGTGATCGCCTCTGCCGAGCAAGGCAGGCGCGACGGACTCGCGAGGACGATGCTGTTCATCGACGAAATCCACCGCTTCAACAAGGCCCAGCAAGACGCCGTCCTGCACGCCGTCGAGGACGGAGCGATCACGCTGATCGGCGCAACGACCGAAAATCCGTCGTTCGAAGTCGTCGCGCCGCTGCTCAGCCGCGCCCGCGTGTTCAAGCTCGAACCGCTCGAACCGGATGCCGTCCTCGCGCTGCTGCGTCGCGCCATCGACGATCCGCAACGCGGCCTGGGGCCCGATCCGCCGCCGATCGACGAAGACGCGCTGCAGGCGTTGGCGCAGTTCGGCGCCGGCGACGCGCGGGTTGCCCTGAACACTCTCGAGGCCGCCGCCCGCGTCGCCGCATCTCGCGGATCAGCGGTCACCGTCGAGACGATCTCAGAAGTCGCGCAGCGCGCCCTGCCCTACGACAAAGGCGGCGACGCTCACTTCGATACGATCTCCGCCTTCATCAAGTCCGTGCGCGGCTCCGACCCCGACGCCGCCGTCTACTGGCTCGCTCGCATGCTCGAAGCCGGCGAGGACCCGATCTTCGTCGCCCGACGCATCGTGATTCTCGCGGCCGAGGACATCGGACTCGCCGATCCACAGGCGCTGCCGATCGCGGTCGCGGCGCAACAGGCGACGCACCTGATCGGCATGCCAGAATGCTCGCTCCCGCTCTCAGAGGCCGCGATCTACCTCGCGCGAGCGCCCAAGAGCAACTCAGCCATGCGCGCCTACTCCGCCGCCGCCAGCGCCGTCCGCGAGCATGGCGCGCTCCCAGTCCCGCTGCACCTGCGCAACGCCGCCACTGGACTCATGGCCGCCCACGGATACGGCCGCGGATACCAGTACGCCCACGACTTCGACGACGGGCAAGTTCCCGATCAACAGCATCTGCCCGACGAGCTGCGCGGTCGACGCTTCTACGAGCCAACAGATCGAGACGCAGCGCCGTGAGGCCCCGCCAGCGCTTCAACGGCGTCTCGCTCGACGCGGTGCACGCCATCGGAGACCTCTTCGAGTCCCCCGCAGAGCGCCAAGCCTACGACCTGCCCGACGACGACCAAGGCGTGTGGCAGGTCAGCTACCGCGCCGACAACGGCAACATCAACATGCTGCTCTGGCCGTCGATCAACCGCGTCGACATCACCGTCGGGCCGCACATGTGGGTCGTCAAAGGCGTCCGCGAACTTGAAGTGATCGACGAACTCGAACTGATCGCGCGATTCGGCCAGCACGGAGCGCTCACCGTCGCGCGCAACGGCCAGGTCGTCTTGACGACCGCCGTCGATTAGTCGACACAGGTCGGTCGATCCGCCTCAGTCGGGTTGCGGAAGCGGCAATCCGCGCAGCCGCGACAGGTCATCGAGGAACCGACCCAGCATCGTCGCCGTCGCGCCGAAGATGCGGTGACCCTCGAACCAGTACTCGCGCATGTGGAAGACTTCGCCCTCGCGCTCGCGACGTTCGAATCGGATGTTGTTCGGATCGAGCAGATGCGAAAGCGTCGGCGTGATGATCTCGCCAACCTCAATTGCCAGCGGTCGGAACGGATACGGCGCGCGATCGATCAATCCGACAAACGGCGTCACGTGAAAGTTCGACATCGTCCGATAGTGCGACTGCTCGCCGATCACTTCGACGTGGTCGGCCCGCAGCCCAACTTCTTCGTCCGCCTCGCGCAAGGCAGCCGCCATCGGGTGCTCATCGGCCGAGTCAAGCGCCCCGCCGGGAAATGAGAGCTCGCCCTTGTGGTGCTCGACCTCTTGCGATCGCACCGTGAGCACCACGCTCGGATCGTCATACGGCAACAGAGCAATCAACACCGCCGCTCGCCAACGACCAATGTCGGGCGGCATGGTCTGGATGTCGTGCGCGGCGACCGCCTGGCGCACCTCGCCGATCGCCTCCGCCTCGTGTTCACGGTCCACGTAGTCAGGCATCGATAGTCACTCCAGCAGCGGGCCCGACTGCCTCTCGCGCAGCCTACGCCACCGAGCCCGCTGTCCCGCGTGCGCCATGTCCCGCGTGCGCCATGTCCCGCGTGCGCCATACTGACGCAGGCGACACTGACGTAGACGACTGACTGCACCGCTCAAGGAGCGCCGCGATGTCTTGGCAACCCGAAGTTGAAGAAATCGAACGTCGACGCGAACTGGCCCGACGCATGGGCGGTCCCGAGCGTATCGCCGAACAACACGATCAAGGCCGACTCACTGTTCGCGAGCGAATCGACCTGCTCACCGACGACGGCTCCTTCCGCGAACGCGGCGCGCTCGCCGGGGCCGGCTTCTACAAGGACAATGAGCTGGTCGGCTTTCTGCCCTCGAGCACTGTGATGGGCACGGCGCGGATCGATGGACGGCCTGTCGTCGTCCGCGGCGCCGACTACACGGCGCGGCTCAAGGGCGGCTCGGAAATCGAAACCAGCGACCTCCGTGTCCAGGGTGGCGGCGGCGACAAGAGCGGCGACGCCGAGCAGATGGCGCTCGAGCTCAAGCTTCCCCTGATTCGACTGATCGACGGCTTCGGCGCCGACATTCGCGCGACCGCGCAGATGGGCCGCACCTACTTGCCAGAGATGTACTGGCCGCAGCGCTGGGGCAAGCTCATGGCTGAAGTGCCGGTCATCTCCGCCGCGCTGGGCTCGGTCGCCGGTTTACCCGCCGCTGAAGTCCCGGCCAGCCACTTCGCCGTCATGGTGCGCGGCACAACACAGGTCTTCGCCGGCGGTCCGCCGCTCGTCAAGCGTTCGCTCGGCGAACAGATCTCCAAAGAAGACCTCGGCGGCTACGAGGTCCATGCGCGCAAGAGCGGCGTCGTCGACAACGACGCCGAGGACGAAGCGGACCTCTTCGACCAGATCCGCGCCTTCCTCTCCTACCTGCCGACCAACGTGCATCAGCTGCCCCCAGTCGCCGACACCGACGATCCGATCGATCGCCGCGAAGACGATCTGCTCACCATCATTCCCCGCCATCGC
Source organism: Dehalococcoidia bacterium (assembly GCA_965221705.1). GTDB lineage: Bacteria > Chloroflexota > Dehalococcoidia > Bin125 > Bin125 > Bin125. The sequence continues at coordinate 549,070 of OZ244908.1, read as the reverse complement.
AATCGCGGCTACAACCCGAGGAAGCTCATCTCGCTGGTCGTCGATCGCGGCTCGTTCTTCGAACTCAACCGCTACTACGGTCGCTCACAGGTCACCGGCTTCGCCCGCATCGGCGGCATGCCGATCGGCGTCCTTGGCAACGATCCGATGCACTACGGCGGGGCGATGAGCGCCTCCGAGGCGCGCAAGTTCGAACGCTTCGTCGACCTCTGCGACGTCTTCCATCTACCGATCGTCAACTTCGCCGACCAGCCGGGCTTCCTCATCGGCCGACCCGGCGAAGGCGTCGGCACGCTGCGCGCCGGCGTCCGCGCCGCGGCCGCGATCGATGACTCGCGCGTGCCCTGGGCGACGGTCGTCGTGCGCCGACTCTATGGCGTCGCCGGCGGCGCCCACCAGGACTTCAGCCGATTCTGCTTCCGCATCGCCTGGCCCTCGGCCGAGTGGGGCTCGATCCCGATCGAAGGCGGCGTCGCCGCAGCCTACCGCCGCGAGATCGAAGAGGCGGCCGACCCCGACGCTCACCGCGCCGAGATCGAGGAGCGTCTGATCGCGCTGCGCAGCCCGTTCAGCGCCGCCGAAGCGTATGCGGTCGAGGACATCATCGACCCGCGCGACACCCGACGCATGCTCGCCGAGTGGCTCGAAGTGGCCTACGAGACCCAGCTCCCCAGTCAACGCGGCATCAGAGTCCGATACGGCATGCGCCCGTGAGCGCAACGCCCCGAATGCCTCGACTAATCCACTTGAGGGCGCATGGGGAACATCTCGAACAGCTCAGACGTCAATTGACCAGCCCCCCCCCCCCGCTAGCCTGCCGCCAGGCGAGCGCCGCATGCGAGAGAGCGACAGATGATCTCAGCACTTACCCCTAAGCACAGAATCCTGCTCGTCCTCGCGGCGGCCGCCGCCATAGCGCTCGCTTCGCACGCGGCGCTCACTTCCGCCTCAACCCACGTCATCGAGAGTCTCTCAGCCGACAGCGGATTCTGCGTCGACGACGGCGCGAACCACACCGTCCGAGTCGGCAATTCCCCGACAGCTGACCAGGTAATCCATTCTTACTCTGATGATCCTGACCTTTTGGGCACGGAGTTGACCATACCCTGCGGCGCGCCACAAGCTGGCAAGTCAGTTACGATCACGCTCAACGGCACCACTACTCCACTTGTCACAGTTAATCCGGTCTCGCTGCGCGTGACCATCGGCGGCGACAGCGACAGCATCGTCTTGCCGGGGATCGAGCTCGATGTCTTCGTCGAACTCACACACCCCGAGAACGCGCCCGCGCCGCTCTCAGACTCAACTGATGATTCGCAGAACTTCGCCTGGGTCACAGTCTCCAGCGGCGCTGTCTATATCGACAGCGACGATCTCACACGCGGCGGCGAACTCGGCGTTGACGCTCTCGCAACTGGCAGTCTCATCGTTCCGAGCACCGTTCCCGACGGTACCTACACGCTCTTCGTTCGATTCCAGCTTGGCGACACTGACAACACGACTTACGACGGCCAGGCATCGATCACGGTTGGCGATGCCGGCAAGAACGCCGCCGCCGCCACGCTAGCGCTCGGGGTTGAAACATACGACAACCCACTCACCGGCGTAGACGAAACGACGCTCGAAGATGGCGAGGAACCGGCCGCAGACGGCGACATCTGGCTCGAACTCACGGTGACAAACTCACTCGGCAACAACGCAAACAGCAGCGGACTGAGCAGCGTTTCGGTGATCGGCGCAGGCGGGTCCTACGCCATTCACGGAGCCACGTCTGAAGGCCGCCCCAACGCCGACGCTCTCGCCGGCGGCACAGGCGTCAACAGCGCCCAAGTCACTAACCCCGACGACGCCAAGTCGACCATGTTCGTTAAGGTCGAAAAGACTGATCGCCAATCAGGGAACGTCTCTGTCTACGCTGTGGTCGTCGGCACCGACGGCTCGCCGACGTCAAACACCATCGATCTGACATTCACCGACGACACTCCCATCGATCCTCAACCTGAACCGGCATTGGACAACCGGCTTAGCGTCGGACAGTACCACGCATGCGCCATCGACGAAGACGACACGCTGCACTGCTGGGGTAACAACTGGTTCGGCCAGACCGATGTGCCCGAACCGACCACGTCATACGTCGCAGTCTCTGCGGGCGGCTACCACACGTGCGCGATCGAAGAGGGCGGCGCCATCCGCTGTTGGGGCGCCAACCATTACGGTCAGCTAAACGCGCCGCGAGCCGTCGGTGGATTCAGCGCCGTCAGCGCTGGAGAGGCGTTCACCTGCGCTATTCGTTCTGAGGATGACAGACTCGTCTGCTGGGGTGACAACGAAAATGGCCAGGCGACTGTGCCCGACGCTGATGCACGATATTCCTCAGTCGCCGCCGGCCTGTACCACGGCTGCGCGATTCGCAGCTCTTCGGGGCAAGTCGAATGCTGGGGCGGCAAAGGCGGATACGACGACGGTCAAGTCACCGTGCCGGATCCATCTGTCAGCTACAGTGGCCTTTCGGCTGGCTTCTACCACACATGCGCAATTCGATCCGACAACGACAACGTCGAGTGCTGGGGGAACAACTACTACGGTCAGACCGATGTCACTGACCCGGTCGCCGCCTATAGCAGCGTTGGCGCAGGCTATAACCATGCCTGCGCGGTGCGATCCGACGACGGAACCGTCGAGTGTTGGGGCGACACGCAATTCAACCAACAGTCAGCGCCTACCGGCGGGCACCACCTAGTCGACGCCGGCGGCGACTTCAGCTGCGCTGTCAAGAACGACGGCAGCCTCAGCTGCTGGGGTCGCAATCAGTACGGCCAAACAACGCCGCCGCAAGGCATATCGATGCTGGTGCCGTAGTTGCACTACGCTATAGACCGGTCGCGGGCGCGATCAGACTCACGGCGAGCGCGCCCGTCGCCGGATCTCGATACGTCGACGCCCTCACGCCGAAGGCCGACGCAATCGTCTCCGGCGTCAGTACGTCCTCCGGCGCGCCCTCAGTCATGACGCGACCCTCGGACAACAACACCAGCCGATCACAGAACCGTGCCGCCAAGTTCAGATCATGTATCGCCGCGATCGATGTCAATCCACCATCGACGAGCCGCCGCACAAGTGACAGCATCTTCAACTGATGCAACACATCGAGATTCGACGTCGGCTCGTCGAGCAACAGCACTTGCGGCTGCTGAGCCAGCGCTCGGGCCAGGAACACGCGCTGCCGCTCGCCGCCCGAGAGCGTGTCCAACGTCCGACGCTCAAACGCATCCGTCTCGGTTTGCCGTAACGCCTCGCGAGCGATCTGATCGTCATGCGTGCCTTCGAACTGGAAGCGTCCCAGGTGCGGATAGCGACCCATCAGCACCAGTTCGAATGCCGTGAACCCCTGCGTGTACGGCGCAATCTGCGGCACGAGCGCCAACAGCTCCGCGAGCCGACGAGCGGTCATCGCGGCGACGTCTTCGCCATGGATCGCAACTGCGCCGTCTTCCGCTCGCAGCACGTTGGAGACGGCACGCAACAGCGTCGACTTGCCGGCGCCGTTGGGGCCAATCAGGCCGACGAACTCTCCCCGCTCGGCGCGCAAGTCGATTCCGTCGAGCAATCGCTTGGCGTCGACCTGGTAGCCCAGACCCTGCGCCTCTACGGCCGCCGCCGAGCTGCCGTTGGCCGCAACGGTCCCTCGATTGTTCATCGACTCAGCCAGTTCCCGCCGACTTCCCTACATTGCCAGTACACGCAACACGAAGCTGACTGCGCGCGTGGCTACCATCAGAGTCAGCGCACCGCAGCTCAGGACTCTTGGCGGGCGGACCCGGAGTGAGCGACATGGCCGCATCATCGCATGCCGACGCAACTCGAGACGCCCCCACTGGCGCCGTGCACCTGGTTGGCAGCGTACCCCTCACCGACAACGAGACCGTCTTCCGCGAGGCCTCGTCGCGCCTCGCTCGACACTTGCGCCGCGTTCCCGACGGCGAGACCGGCATCCGCACCAACTGGATTCAATGGCAGTTCCCGCTGCTCGCCGCCGTGCCGCAGTTCGAGCCCGTTGAAGAGACCCAGCCCGCCTTCGGCGGGGCCCGATTCGGACTCAAGCCCGGCGCGTCGATCGACGACATCGATCTGCCCGAGCTCGGCTATCGAGAGGCCGCGATCGAGTCGTGGGAAGTGTTCTCGCGGCTCAAGCGGGACGGCTTGATCGACCGAAACGTCCGATTTCAGGTCTGCCTGCCCACGCCGCTCGCGGTTACGCATCTGCGCATCGCGACCGACGATCAGGAAGCCGTCGAGACGCTCTACGAGCGACGCCTGTTGGCCGAGCTTGAGGATCTCGCCAACGCGATCCCCGCCGACGAACTGGCAATCCAATGGGACACCGCCGTCGAGTTCTCACTGCTCGAAGGACTCCTCGTGTCATACATCGGCGACTCCGAAGCGGCCGTGATCGAGCGCCTGGTGCGGCTCGGCGACCATGTCCCCGCCGACGTCGAGTTGGGCTACCACCTCTGCTACGGCGACGTCGAACACCAACACTTCATCGAGCCGGTCGACATGGGCAAGCTCGTCTCAATCGGCAACGGTATCGCCTCGGGCGTCTCGCGGGCAGTCAACTGGATTCACATGCCCGTCCCGCGAGACCGCAGTGACGACGCCTACTTCGCTCCCCTGGGAGGCATGCAGCTGCAGCCCAGCACGACGTGCTACCTCGGACTCGTGCATCTGACAGACGGCGTCGACGGCGCGCGTCGACGCATTGCGGCCGCGCGGCGCGTCAGACCCGACTTCGGCGTCGCCACCGAGTGCGGCTTCGGCCGACGGCCGGCCGAGACCATCCCGGCCTTGCTCGATCTCCACGCCGCGGTCGCTGATGAGCTATAGCGCCCGCGAGCTCAGTGAGGCCAGTCAGCGTTCCGAGTCGTCCTCGTAGCCCCGATCGCGCTCGCGCTTGAACGCCGCCCAGCCCTGCTCCTCGCGAATCCGCTGCCGACCCGCGCCAACTGAGTCCTCGGTCTCGAGCAGCTCGCGTAACGCATCGTGCTCGCGATAGCGAACTGCATCGATCAGTCCCATCTGCTCATAGACGAAGTTGACCAGTCGCTTGTTCAATCGCACCACGCTCGGCGGCAACGCGGCGAGCTTGCGCGCCCACTCTTCGGCGGTCGAGTCGAGCTGGTCGTCCGGTACGACTCGGTTGACCAGCCCCATTCGCAGCGCATCCTCGGCCGCGATCACCTCGCCCAGCAGCAGCACTTCTTTGGCCTGCTTCTGGCCGGTCAGGAACGGCGTGATCAGCACCGGTACGCCGAAGCCGTGGCGGATCTGAATCTCTCCCAACCGCGCGCTCTCGGCCGCGATCGTGAAGTCGCAGACTCCCGCCAACTCGCAGCCCTGACCCACCGCGTGTCCACGCACAGCCGCGATCACGGGCTTCGCGAACGACCAGATGCGCATCTGCACATCGAGCGAGTCCGGCGCTGGATCGTCGTCGGGATAGAGCGACGACCACAGATCGCCGCCCGCCGAAAACGCTCGCCCCGCGCCAGTCAGGATCACGGCGCGCACGTCGTCGTCGGCTTCGGCCCGATCCAGCGCGCGGTCGAGCAGACGCGTCACGTTGCGATTGATCGCATTGAGCACCAGCGGCCGATTCAGCGTGATTCGAGCAACGCCGTCGGCCGCCTCGTAGAGCACGTCATCGGGCGACGGCGGCGGAATAGCGATCCCGTCAGGCGTCCGCTTCCAGGAACTGGTGTCAGGCTCAGCGCTCATTGGAGTCACTCCATCCGCGCTAGGCAAGCTATCACGTGATCGCGAGTCGTCGCCCTGCTAATCCCCTCTCCCCTCCGGGGAGAGGGCGAGAGTGAGGGGGCTCTGCGCGCCTGTGGTTGGTGACCCGCGCCCCGCCGCGGGTATCTCGCCGCGTTGACTCAACTGTCCGCGTCCACTTGCGTACCATTGACCCTCAGAGCGAGGGCGCCATGCGCGCTGGTTGGCTGACACTAATCGCACTCATCGCGGCCATCCTGGTTGCGGGATGCTCGGTGAGCGGCGGCGTTGAGAGTCAGGTCGCGTCCGAACGACCATTGTCAGATCGGCTGAGCCTGGGACACTCCCACAGCTGCGTCATTGACGCCGATGACAGGCTGCACTGCTGGGGCTCCAACGATTATGGCCAGACGACGGTTCCCGACCCAGAGGCCTCCTACGTAGCGGTCTCCGCTGGCGGCTGGCACACTTGCGCGATCGACGACGATGACAAGCTGCAGTGTTGGGGCGTCAACGACTACGGCCAGAACGATGTGCCCGACCCCTCCGTGGGCTACCGCGCCGTCAGCGCCGGTGAGTCATTCACCTGCGCGATTCGTACATCCGACGACCAGCTCGAGTGCTGGGGCGACAACGCCAATGGTCAGGCGTCCGTGCCTGACGCCGATGCGTCGTATGCGTCGGTGGCTGCGGGGCTCTATCACGCCTGCGCGATTCGCTTGGGGACCGGCCAGCTCGAGTGTTGGGGCGGGGGCGGCGGCTACGACGCTGGGCAGTTGTCGGTGCCCGATGCGACGGCGAGCTACAGCCAAGTGACAGCTGGGTTCTATCACACTTGCGCGATCCGCATGGCTGACTCCGGTCTCGAATGCTGGGGCGACAACTTCTACGGACAGATCGACGTACCCGACGCGGATGCCGCCTACGACTTCGTCTCGGCAGGCAACAATCACGCCTGCGCCCTGCGTTCTGGTACCGGCCGAGTCGAGTGCTGGGGGGATAGCGAATTCGGTCAATCCGCTGACCCTGGACAACGCTACCGAATTCTCGCCGCCGGCGGCAGCCACAGCTGCGCCGTCCGCGATGACACCAGGCTAATCTGTTGGGGCCGCGACAACTTCGGCCAATCCACGACTCCCACTGGTCTAACCATCACGCTGCCACTTTTGCTCAGGCTCTCCAGCGATGACACTTGCGAAGTGACGAGCTCAAGCGCAGCCGAATACAATCGCAACAGATTCAGTGAGCTTCCTGTTGAAGGATCCGACAGCAGGAACACAATTTATATTTGGAGGTTTCCTGCCGAAACGCGCTTACGCTGGTGGGTAAGCGGAGGCACTCCTCCTTATTCGTTGGTCATCGATGGTGAACACAGGGATCCACGCCAGTCGTACAAGGGCCCAGCTGGGACTGCTCTAGTTGCTTGCACGCTCAAACACAGCAAGGTCATCTACGTGACTGACACATATGATGGCAGTCGACTACGATTCTTCACTAGCGAACCTGTCGTAGAGTCTGGCTGGAAGGTTATCCCGGCAATGGTCACCGACTCGACCGGTGCCGCGGCATCAGCCTCCGTGGATGTGTACATGATTCGAAACTTACACTATGGTGATGAAACACTTACCGCTGGACGGACTTATCGCGTCTTTGGTCACCTGATTACAATTCCGGATGGCCAAAGCGCAGAGATTGGCTGCTGCGTGCACAATGATCCTGGCGAGGAGACCTTCGACATTGATTTCGTCGGGTACAACTACTATGCTGGAGTAACGATAGGAACGGATTCTGGGCGAGCATATGGTAACGGAGGCATTCGGTGGATGGAAGACGACGAATTTGCCGAAACACGGGCTGGCGCCGTTGCTGTCTCTTCCAGCGATTACACGGGGGAACTGAACGAAGGAGAGTACCTGCTCGAAGACGAAGCAGATATTCGCGCTCGTCTCGCTTCCTTGGTCTATTCGATCGGCAAACCACCGAAGCCTCGAAGAGACTAGCGCGACCACCTGCCTCACTTGACCTCGGATCATCTCCCCGATCCAAACTCGATAGCCTGCCCCCATAGTCCGCTTGGAGGCTGACGATGCCCGCGACCGTGTACGTCTGTTCGCTCGATGAGCTCCAACGCGACGGCGTGCGCGTCGTCTCGACCGGCCAACGCACCGCGGCCGTCTTTTGGCACCGCGAGCAGGTCTTCGCCGTCGACAACCGCTGCCCGCACATGGGATTTCCGCTGAGCCAGGGCACTGTCGACGACGGCATCCTCACCTGCCACTGGCACCACGCCAAGTTCGACCTCTCAGGCGGCTGCGCCTTCGACCTGTTCGCCGACGACGTGGCCGCCTTTCGCGCCGAGGTCCGCTCAGGCGATGTCTGGCTCGATCCCGAACCGCAGGAAGAGGAAGCCGTCGCCCACTGGACCCGCAAGCTGTCCGAAGGCCTCGAGCAACACCTGCCCCTCGTGATCGCCAAGTCGGTGATCGGCCTCTGCGAAGCGGGGCGCGCCGAACTCGTAATCGCCGAGACCGCCCGATTCGGCGTCAAACACCGCGCCGCCGGATGGTCGAGCGGACTCTCGATCCTCACCGCGATGGCGAACGTCCAACAGCACCTCGAAGCGGCCGATCGGCCGCGCGCGCTCTATCACGGCGTCATCCATGTGGCGCGCAGCGTGCAAGGCCAGCCGCCCGACTTCGACATCGCGCCGCTGGCGACCGACGAAGACCGCCCCGAGCAATTCCGCGCCTGGTTCCGACGCTTCGCCGAGGTGCGCTCGCGCGATGCGGCCGAGCGCTGTCTGCGCACCGCCGCCGCGGCCGGCCTGAGCGAGGCGCAGCTGGCCGATCTGCTCTTCGCCGCTTCGACCGATCACACCTTCATGGACGTCGGACACACGCTCGACTTCGCCAACAAAGCCTGCGAGTTGCTCGACACGATCGGCTGGGACTCAGCGCCCGACATCCTCAGCTCCGTGATCCCGACCGTCACCAACGCGCAGCGGATGGAGGAGACGTCCGCCTGGCGACATCCGGTCGATCTGCCCCAACTGCTCGACGAGGCCGGCGAGGCGTTGGACGAAGCGCTCGATGTCGGCGGCGAGCGCAACCAATCATGGGACGAGCACCGCCCGCTGGCCGAGTCAATCCTCGACGATCCGCCAAAGCAGTCGCTGGAACGAATCGTCGACGCCGCGCGCGCCGGCGCGCCGCTGGTCGAGCTGAGCCTGGCCGTCGCCTACGCCGCCGCTCGTCGACCGCTGCACTTTCACATCTCGAACGAGTTCGGCGACTGGGACACCGTGCATCACACGTTCACCTATACCAACGCCGTCGATCGCGCGATGCAGCGCGCGCCCTCTCGCGAGCTGGCCCGCGGCGTGCTCGACGGCGCGGCGTCGGTCTACCTCGAGCGATTCCTCAATCTGCCCCGACAGCCGCGCCCAGAGCCGAACGGCGGCGCGAGGTCGACGGACGACCTGCTCGACCTCTTCGACCGCCAGCAGCAGGTCGACGAGACGGCGCAAGTCGTCGCCGACCTGGCGGCCTCGGGCGATCGCGATGAGGTCGTGCGCGCGCTGGGCACGGCGCTGTTGCGCGAGGACGCCGGCTTCCACTCGTTCCAGATCTACGACGCGGCCCTGCGACTGGTCGACCGCTTCGGCGACAGACCCGAGGCCGACGACGTGCTGATCGGCGCGAGTCGATTCCTCACAGCCCACGCGCCGACCGTGCGCTCGATGGGTCAGACCTACGAAACCGCCGCCCGCTTACATCGCGGCGAGGCGCTGCACGCCTAGGCGCCAGAGCGGTTCACACCCGGCGACCAACCGTAGATCCGCTCCAGCGAACCGCCCATCAGCGCCGCGCGTTCGTCCTCGTTGAGCTGGTCGGTGACGCGGAACGCCTCAACGCCCTGTTCGTAGGTCAGCAAGTTGACGGCGCGCGTCCAGTCGGTGCCCCACATGCAGCGCTCGAACCCGAACGCCTCGAACAGTCGACCGAGCGGCGCCCAGATGTCGGGATACGGAAACGGCTCGTGCGACAGCGTGCCCGCGCCCGAGATCTTCAGCGCGACATGCTCGAACGGCGCCAGCGAGAGCACCTCATCGACATCGCCCCACGGATTCTCCGGCGGCGGAGGCTGGAACGGCTGCCGCAGGCCGATGTGATCGACCACGAGCTGCGTGTTCGGATGTCTCCGCGCGAGCTCGCGGAAGAGCGGAATCTGCCCCCAACAGAGCACGTTCACGGGCACGCCGGCGCGACCGCCCGCCTCCAGGATGCGGTCGAGCCCATCCTGATGGTCGTCCGTCTGCTCATAGCTCAGCATCACGCGCGCGCCCACGACGCCCGGCCGCGCCGTCCACTCGGCGACCTCGTCCGCGACGCTCTCCGACTGCGGATCGAACGGCTTGATCAATCCGAAACGATCGGGGTGTCGGTCGTACACGCCGAGCACGTAGCTGGGGTCGTAGCCGTAGAGCGTGTACGGCGAGACGAGCAGCGCGCCGTCGACGCCGACCGCATCCATCGCTCGCACCATGTCGTCGCCCGTGACTTCGTCGGGCCCCGCCAGCACCGCGCGCCAGGGCCGCTCGGGCGAGTCGCGCTCGTAGGCGTGCACCTGGCAGTCGATGGTCGGCGTGGAGTCAGTCATGAGCGGAACCCCTCAGCTGAAACAGTGATTGGAGCTGGCCATGAGTCTACGCGCCATGTCGAATGTCCGTAGCTCCCCCAGTCCCCGACTTGATTGGGGACCCGCTCGGTTCCCCCATCCCAGCAGCGAGACGGCCGCAGGCGTTGCAACCCTCCCGACTCACAGCGTGTACACCTGACGCTTGTTGCGTATCAACAGCAGAATGAAGAACGGCGCGCCGACGAGCGCCGTCAAGATGCCGACGCGCAACTCGGCCGGCTCGATCACGGTGCGCGCGATCGTGTCCGCGACGATCACGAACACCGCACCGCCGAGCGCCGACATCGGAATCAACACGCGGTTGTCGGGACCCAGAATCAGCCGCAGCGTGTGCGGCGCAACGAGTCCGACAAAGACGATCGTCCCGCTGACCGCGACCGCCGCGCCGGTCGCGAGCGATGCGGCGAGCAACATGATCACCCGCGTCGGACCGACGCGGACGCCCATCGATCGCGCCTCATCGTCGCCGAGCATGAGCAGGTTGAGGTCGCGCGCCAGGATCAACAGCACCAGCGCGCCGCCGACGATCAGCGGCGTCGCGATGTGGACGTGTTCCCACGAGCGAGAGTCGAGCCCGCCGGCCAGCCAGAACAGCACCTCTCGCAGCGACTCATTGCTGGGCAGCAGGATCACGATCGCCGATACGACCGCGCCCAGAAACGCGTTCACCGCGACGCCGGCCAGCAGCAGCGTCGCCATCGAAAACCGCCCGCCGACCACCGCAATCCCGTAGACCAACAGCGCCGCCGCGACCGCGCCGACGAAGGCGAACACGGGCAGAGCGAGGAAAAACAGGCCCGTCAGGCCGCTCGCGATCGCGGCCACCGCGCCCAACGCGCCGCCCGCCGAGACGCCGATGATGCCCGGATCGGCCATTGGATTGCGAAACAGTCCCTGCATCGTCGCGCCGGCGACGCCCAGCGCCATCCCGACCGATGCGCCGACCACGATCCGCGGCAAGCGAATCTGATCGATCACCAGCTGCTCGGTGCGGCTGAACTCAGGTACATCGAGGCCGATCGAGGACAAGGCGATCCAGACGACGTGCAGCGCTGGAATGTCGACCGGGCCCAGGCTGAGCGAGACGACGCCGGCGATCAGCGTCAACAGCGCCAGGATCGCGCCGCCCAGCGCCAGGCGAGCCGCGACGCCCAGCTGACGGTATCCGCGCAGCGCCGCGACGCCGGGCAAGTCAGTGACGGTCAGGAATCCAGAGCGCGACAAGAAACCCTCCAGGGGCGCTCCGCTGGAGGGTTGGTATTCGACCTGTCCGAGCGACTGCCCGGAGATCGAGGGACCTCTCTACTGCGGAGAGTCGTCACCTCTCGTCCAGGCAGGTCTCCTGGCTCGCGGGCGGTTCCAGCGCTGGACCCTTCCCATCGGAGAACTCCGACAGTGGGCCTCAGCTCCGTCTCCCGCTTACAGTGGCGCTACCGCGTCGGAATCTCACCGACTTCCCTATTCTCCCGGGACGGGCACCTGGACGATGACTGCTCCCGCGAGACTACCACCAAGCATTGCTCCCCCAGTCCCCGACTTGATCGGGGTCCCGCTCGGCTCCCCCGCCACAACAGCGAGATGGCCGCGACGGAGCGCGGGTATCTCCCCGTAATCCACGATGCCGCCTCCACTCCGCTAGCGTTGGAGTTCAGAGCGAAACGCCTCATGCGAACCTACCGGCTGACTCTGGCAACGGCGATAGCGGCGGCGCTGGTCGCGGGATGCGCCGTGAGCGGCGACGTCGACCGACCATCGAATCCCACAGGCCAGGCGGAGTCCCCTCCCTTGCAGTTGCAACTCTCAGCTGAACCGACCTGCGAGACAACGAAAGCGAGTTGCGGCTCCAGCTCGGTCGTCTTCTACAACGACGAAGGGAAGCTTGACTCCCGCAGCCGTGCGGTATGGTCGGGAGTCTCTGAGACGCCCGTGACGTGGTCAGCCAGCGGCGGCGCCGGTGGCTTTACGTTGACAATCGATGGCCAGACTAGCGATGGACATACCGTAGTGGATACTGGGGCCATGGTGGAACGGCATCCGTCAGCTGCGCCTTGGAGTTCGGCGAATGGGAACGCTACCAAGGCCTGGAGCGTTGGTATCGCAAGTATCTGACCGAACCGTATGTCGATTCTGGTTGGAAGACAGTGAAGGCGACGGTCACTGACTTGAGCGGCGCCACCGCGACAGCTGAAGTCGACATCTACATTCTTCGTCTTGCCAGCGGTGGCGGCCGGCGTTCTCACGGCAGGTGAGACCTACCTAGTTCATGATCATCTGATCACCGTTCCAGAAGGTCAGAACGCCGTCATTGGCACATACACCGAGTCGCATGGCGGGAGCACATTCCGCATCTATTTCGAAGGCTTCAACTACTACGCCGTTCTTTCAATCCGTACGTCAACACCGGGAACGTCAAGGGCCAAGGCATCCGCTGGATCGATGACGAAGAGTTCGCCGAAACACGGGCTGGCGCCGTTGCCGTTCCCTCCAGCGAGTACACGGGAGAACTGAACGAAGGCGAGTACCTGCTCGAGGACGAAGCCGAGATCTACGCCCGCCTCGCCGCCCTGGCCGACTCCATCGGCGAGCCGCCGCGGCCGCGCTCCGACTGATGCGCTTATCGCACGTGCTGCTACCCTCAGACGCAGCAATGTTCGTCCAGGTGCCCGTCCCGGGAGAATAGGGAAGTCGGTGAAACTCCGACGCGGTAGCGCCACTGTAAGCGGGGCTCGCTCGACCGAGTGAGCGAACAGGAGAGCTGACGCCCACTGTCGACAACCCAATCGTCGATGGGAAGGGCCCAGCCGCAACACCCACCCGCAAGCCAGGAGACCTGCCTGGACGAGAGGTGACAACTCTCCGCACCAGAGAGGTCCCTCGATCTCCGGCGACCACGTCCGGTCAGGTCGAACGGCAACCCTCCAGCGGAGCCGCTGGAGGGAGCCGGACATGATGACGGCATCGACGCATCGGATTGCATCACGTTGGATCGCTTGGCTGGCGGTACTCGCCGCACTGGGCGTGCTGGCAGCGCTAAGCGTGGCGCTGGCCGCCTGCTCCTCGGACGAGCCCCAGCCAGCAACTCCAGCGCAGACCCAGGAACAGCCGGCAGCGGCGGCGCAGCAGTCGCAAGCCGCCCAAGCGGCCGAGCGTTCGCTCGACGGCGTGCAGGGCATCGTCGACCCGAGCAACGACGGCTGGCCGCGCGAGGTCGAGGGCTTCAACGGCGTCGTCAGCATTCCATCCAAGCCATTGCGGATCATCACCGCCTCAATCGGGCACGACGAGATGACGCTCGCGCTCGCGCCCAGCGAACGACTGGTCGCCGTCGGCGAGGTAAGCAAGGACCCGACCTACTCCAACGTCGCCGCCCTGGTGCGGGACAAGCCCGAGATCTCGCGCGATCCTGAGTCGATCGTCGCGCAGTCCCCCGACGTCATCGTGACCAGTCCGTTCTTCCCGGTCGAAGCGATCGACGCGCTCGAGCGGGTCGGCATCGTCGTCGTCCAGACGGAGCTGCCCCAGACCTACGAGGGACGGATCAACAGCATCCTGCTGATGGGCTACATCTTCGGCGAGGAGGAACGCGCCTTCCAGTTCGCCGACGAGGTCGAGGCGCGCTACCAGTCGCTGACCGACGCGACCGCAGCCAAGCCGGACAAACCCAGCGTGCTCGCCGTGACCCAGTACTCCGGCACGCTCTGGACGGCGGGCGCAGAGTCGACCGAGGGCGGCGTGATCGTCGCCGCGGGCGGGATCAACGCCGCCGAAGTCGCGGGCGTCAAGGGTAATCAGCCGATCAGCCTCGAGAGCGTGATCTCGATGTCGCCCGACGTGATCATCATCCCGCAGCCGGCCGAGTTCGGCGCCGACGACTTCCGCCAAAGCCTGCTCGACAACGAAGCCCTGGCCGAAGTCCCCGCGATCACGGACGGCGCAGTCTACGTCGTCGAGAGCAAACACTTCACGACGTTGTCCTACTGGAACATCCGCGGCGCGGAGGCCCTCGCCCGCCTGCTCTGGCCCGACGACTTCGAGACTCCGCCAAGCGAGTCCTTCAGCCTGGCCGACTAGTCAGCCCATTCAATGGGCGACGACCCCCTCACCCTAACCCTCTCCCCGGAGGGGAGAGGGGATTCTGGCTCCCTCTCCCTTCAGGGAGAGGGCTGGGGTGAGGGTCCCTCGACGTCTGCACGGAGCCCCCTCACCCTAACCCTCTCCCCGGAGGGGAGAGGGGACTCTTACTCCCTCTCCCTTCAGGGAGAGGGCTGGGGTGAGGGTCCCTCGAGGTCCGCACGGAGCCCCCTCACCCTAACCCTCTCCCCGGAGGGGAGAGGGGATTCTTACTCCCTCTCCCTTCAGGGAGAGGGCTGGGGTGAGGGTCCCTCGAGGTCCGCAGGGAGCCCCCTCACCCTAACCCTCTCCCCGCTGGGGAGAGGGGATTCTGGCCCCCTCTCCCTTCAGGGAGAGGGCTGGGGTGAGGGTCCCTTGAGGTCTGCGGGGAGCCCCCTCACCCTAACCCTCTCCCCGGAGGGGAGAGGGGATCAGAAGGGGAGAGGGGATCAGAAGGGGAGAGGGCTGGGGTGAGGGTCCCCAGCTCGTCGTAGAGCTCCAGAATCCGATCACGCGTCCGATAGACGCCGTGGCGCTGCTCGTCCTTGCGACGCACGATCGGGAAGGTCGACATGATGTACTCGACATCGTCGCGGGCGATCCCGTAGAGACGAAAGTAGGCCGCGTCGAGCTCGCAGCGCAGCTGGAAGCGGCGCTCTGGATCCCAACGGAGGGGCGGACCCGCATAGCCCAGATCGCGCGCGAACGGCTCGAGGTCCCAGGCCGTATAGGTCAGCTCGAGCACGCGCTCGGCGATCCAATCGCGCGTGTCGTCGTCATACGCATCGGGGGCGAGGATTGGTAGTTGCTTCATTATGAAGTACTTGAGGTTGGTTCCTCCAACTTTCTGTCGAGCTTGAAAGTCCAAAACAAAACTGTTTAAGTTTGCAAAGACTGTAGTACATGAGAGCGCATCTTGATCTCCCGGAAACATGAGTAGAACTTTGTCACCAACACCGACGCGCGGGATGATTGACGCGATCACGGTGCGCTCATCGGTGCTGCGAGCGATGTCGCGCCAGCCGAGCAGCCACTCGCGATCCCAACGTCCCGCCAGACGCTCCTCGACGTCCGAGCGCCTGACCCAGTAGCGCGGACGAATCACGCGATGCGGGTCGGCCTTGTCCTCGTCCGTCAGGTCGACGGTGTCGGGCGCGCCCGAGCGCTTGACCGCGTCATAGCTCGCCCAGCGATGGTCAAACTGATGCATCAACTTCGCCTCATACAGCGGTAGCAGCCCCGGCTCGGGCGCGTCGTAGAAGCGGCCAGCGTCAAGCGCCATGTCGAGCATCCTCAGGAACTGGACCGACCAGCGCGAACGAACAGATGCGAGTCGCTGCTCATGTTGAAGAGCCCCTGTCGGAAGCTGACCCGCCAAGTGCTCGGCGCCGCGCGGGGATGAAGCGTCCGGCGTCGCCGGCCATGTGGAAGATCGTGAAGAACTTGACCGCCCACCTGTTCGACGTTGTTTGTCTCTCTCTCTCTCTCTCTCTCTCTCTCTCTCTCATCAACCAGGACCGGCACGCGGCCGTAGATCTCGCGCGTCAGCTCGGCGTCGCGCCGACTGCGGAAGATCGGACAGTTGCCCGTGTTGGGATTGATCAGCGCGAAGTCCTCGGGCGAGAGCGTGAAGCGCCGCTCCTCGTCAGCGAGGTCGGCGACGTCGTGCAGAAAGAAGGCGAACTCCGCCAGCTCTGTGTGCTCGCGCGCCAGCGTGACCAACGCGAACTTCAAACGGCTGTCAACCTCTGAGAAGATTCTCTTGCGGTTCTCGAAGTCAAACAAACTGACCAGGTTGCCCCGACTGACGAAGTCGCCGAACAGGTCCTTGGTGTTGTTGTCGGTCGCCAGACCCGTCGGCGCGATCACGCCGGCGCGTCCCGAGCGGCGCAGGAGCGCGCGTCCGAGCTCGACGAAGACCTGATACAAGTTGACCTGTCCGCGAGCGCCGAGCGGGAAGCGTCCCGAGGCGCGGGTGAACTCGCTCTGCGCCTCGGCCAGATGCTTGGCCGCCTCGAACTCGGCGTGCAGGCTCGGATTGCGCTCAACCAGCGCCGCGATCGCGCGCTTGCGAGCGGCGGCGTTGGCCGCGCCGGCCACATCGCGGTCGCGCTCGGCGAACCACTCGCGCTCCTGCAGCGCGTAGCGCTCCCAGGGCGGATTGCCGAGCACGACGTCGAAGCCGCCCTGCTCGAAGACGTCGGGGAACTCCAGCGGCCAATGGAAGTAGGGATGCGCCGCGCTCGCCTCGATGGCCGCGCCCTCAATCCGCGCGTCGGCGCCCGAGCGCTGAGCCGCCCGCCGCACGTCCGAGCTGGTTGGCGCTCTCAAGTCTGAGGCGCTCCCAGTCCCCGATTCATTCGAGGACCCGCTTGGGGGAGCGGACTGGGACAAGGGCGCGAAGAAGGCGTGCGTCCAGAGATCGCAGGCGACCTTGAGATCCCACCACTTGGTGTCGGATGAACGCAGACTCGCGTAGATCTGCGCCTTCTCCTCGACGTCCTCAGGCGTCGAGTCGGACATCGCGCGCAGGTCGGCGAAGTCGGCCGCCAGCGAGTTCGAGTTGCGCTCCCACAGCGATCGCTGCGTGCGCTCCTCGCGGTTGCGCTTGCGGATCGCCGCGGCGACCGACTTATCGTCGCCGGTCAGCGCTTTGTAGGCGCCGTCGGGGATGCCCTCGCGCAGCGCCTCGAGGTCGTAAACGCCGACCAGCGAGTCGCCGTGCTTGATGTGGTGGTCGAGAAAGCTGAGCGGCTGGCCGGGCGCGTGGCCCTCGACCCAGAGCGCGACCTTGCACAGGTCGACGGCCATCGGATTCTTGTCGACGCCGTAGATGCAGCGCGGGACGACTTCGCGCATCGCCTCGCGCGTCATCTGCGGCGACGGCTCAGCCTCGCCCGATCGGACCCGCGCCAGCTCGCGCGCGATCCGCCGCGCGGCGGCGAGCAGGAAGTGTCCGCTGCCGGCGGCGGGATCGATCACGCTCAGCGACAGCAGCGCCCGCTCCCGCGCCGCGCGGTCGGCGCCGGCCTCGGCCAGCCGCCGCTCGATCACTGGAACGAGCGCCGACCCGATCAGCTCCTGCACCAGATCGCGCGGCGTGTAGTACGAACCGCTGCTCTTGCGCTCGCCGCCCACGCCGAGCTGGAAGTCCCATTCCTGCGGCCGATCAGGATCGTCGCCGTTCACAATCGGCTCGAAGTCGAGCAGCGACTCATAGACCGAGCCCAGCTCCTCGACGTCGAGCGCGGCGTAGTTGACCCGTCGGCGCGCCTGCCCGTCGTCGAACCGCGCCAGGCTGTCGACGGCGCGGATCAGCTCGCGGTTGCTCACGGTGGCCGACTCGAGATGTCGGCAGGCGGCCTCGCCGAACAGCTCGCCGTTGAGCGCGTGCAGTCCCACGTGCTGCGCCAGGTGCTCGGCGCGGAAGAGTCGGAACGTCGTCTGCAGACTCTGCCAGACGTCGGAGTAGCGATCCGACTCGCGGCCCTCGATCTGCGGACGCGCCGCTCGCAGACGCAGCTGCGAGACGCTGTAGTGGCGCTCATAGTTGCGCTGCGCCTCGCTCGGTTCGCCCTCGTAGAGCAGCCGCCGCTCCTCGGCGACCATCAGGAAGAGCAAGCGGTAGATCAGCCGCAGCAGCTCGCGCTCGAAGTCGCGCGCGCTCAGCTGTCGCGAGGCGAGCCGCTGGCGCAGGTCGCGCGAGTCGGGATGCCGCAGCGCGCCGCGTCCGAGCCCCGCCAGCGCCCGCTCGACGCCCTGCCGCAGCCGCTCGCGGACGCGTCCGCCCTGCTCAATGCCCTGCTGGTACCAGCGCTCGAGCAGACAGGTGTGCGCGTCGTCGGCGCCGCGCGGGAATCGCGTGCGATGCAGCATCCGGTAGAGCAATGCGAAGTCGGCGTACTGCGACCCTGACATGATCCCGACTCGATCCCGACGAGGTCGAACTGGTTAGGCAATAGACTGCCTCTCGATGCCAACGCACGAGGCCACCATTAATGTCCAGCTGGGCGAAGTCCTGAAGGACTTGCGGCCGCACAGTTGGCGGGTCTTGACTGAGCAGACAGGAACACTGACAGATTCGCCTAAGCGCCCCGACATCCTGATCCAAGAGGCGTCGCAGTGGCCGGTCGTGATCGAGGCCGAGCGCGTCAGTTATCGCAGCGCCGAACGCGAGGCTATCGACCGTCTTAGCGAGATTGTCAACGAGACGGGCAAGCCGATCGAGAGCGCGATCGCGCTGGTCTACCCCGAGTCGGTGCGTGACTTGAGCGATTCGGAGCTGCGCGACGAGTTGCGCGCCACCGACGGCCTGGAGTACGCGCTCTACACGCGCACCGTCGCCGGCGAAGTGGAGCGCCTGCCCGAATCGGGCTGGCTGCGCGGCTCGGCCAAGGACGTCGCCATGCTGGCGCATCGCGCCTCGATGCCCGCTCCGCGGATTGAGCACCTAAGCGAAGCGCTGAAGCGCGGCATCCAGACTGCGGCGCATCGATTCACCAAGCGCCACGGCTCGCACCAGGCGGGAGAGTTGGGACCCGACATCGCATCGCTGTTGGGCCAGGCCGACGATCAGGGCGGTCAGACGCGGCGTATGGCGATGACTGTGCTGATCAACGCCTTGATCTTTCATGAGTCGCTGGCAGAAGCAGGCTTCCGAATCGAGCTGGAAGACTCTCGCCCCGATCCTCTCGCGGAAGGGGAAGGAGCAGAAGGCGGTCGGCGCGTGCGGCCGCTGTCCGAGTTTCGCGACTCTGAGAACAGCTATCGGCGCGACGAGTTGACGGACGAGTGGGAGTTCATTCTTGAGCGCAACTACTGGCCAATCTTCGCGACGGCGCAGGAGATACTACGCAAACTGCCCATTGCAACGGTCGGCGAAGTGCTGCAGCCACTGTGGGACGCCGCGAACAAACTTGTGCAAGGCGGCGTGACCAAGTCGCACGACCTGACCGGCGTGATCTTCCAGCGGCTGATCGAGGACCGCAAATTCCTTGCAACCTACTACACCCAGCCGGCCGCAGCTTCAATGCTGGCTGCATTGGCGATCCCCGCCGATCGCGCGCCTGGCGGCGCGGAGTGGGGCGACGAGGAAACGGTCGCGGCGCTGCAGATCGGCGACTTCGCCTGCGGCACGGGCACGCTCCTCTCGGCGGCGTATCAGCGCATCTCGCTGTTGCATGAGCTGAACGGCGGCGACCCGCGCAAGCTGCACGCGCCGATGATGAAGCACGGTCTGGTCGGGCTCGATGTGCTCAACATCGCCGTCCATCTGACCGCCGCGACGCTCGCGGGCGCGCACCCCGGCGTGCCCTTCGACGGCGAATGTCTCCTCACTATGCCCTATGGCGGCGAGTCAGCCTCAATTGGCTCGCTCGAACTATTGGCTGAACACGTTCAGGCCAAAATGATCCAGCAAGCGTCCGCCATCTCTTCCGGTGGTCTGTTGCCACGTGATGTCGTAGACCTCATGACCACGGTTGGACACAACCGTTTCGATCTAGTGATCATGAATCCTCCCTTTACTCGGCCGACAAATCACGAAGGAGACCACTCTGACGTTCCCTTTCCAGCGTATGCGGCTTTCGACACAACCCATGAACAGCAACTACAGATGGCATCAAGAGTCAAGCGACTTACAGCCAACGCGCCATCCAATGACTACGCAGGTCTCGCTTCCCACTTTGTCGAACTTGCAGACCGAAAACTACAACAGAACGGAACAGCTGCGTTTGTATTACCACTCAGCGCAGCATCAGGTGGCAAATGGGATGGCATTCGTCGACTGTGGATGGAAGGATATAGAGACATACTCGTGGTGACTATTGCGGCCCCGGGCACAACCGATCGTTCCTTTTCCGCTGACACTGGTATGGCGGAATGCCTGCTGGTTGCTAACAAGCGTCCGTCAACAGACCAACATGCGGTCTTCGCAATTCTCAATAGACAACCGAGTTCAACAACAGAGGGCGCACTGATAGCGCAGGCAATCATCACCAGTTCGAAAACCCTTCAAGGAACGGCCACAGAGATTGCTCCTCTGACCGTTGGCGAAGAACAATACGGCCACGTTGTGGGCGCTCACATCGACTCAGATCTTCCATGGCCTCAGGTTGGAATCGAAGACACGCTGTTGATTGGATGTTGCGAGGCCCTTAAGTCCGGAAAGCTCATTGACCCTCGTACCTACAATAGCATCGACCTCGATATCTGTACAATCAGCGACATAGGCCAATCCGGGCCTGTCGACAGAAGCGTTGGCAGTTTGGCGTCCAACAAGCAACGGGGCGCCTTTGAAGTACACAAGCCTCCGTTGAACAAGGAGCCGGCTTTTCCATTGCTCTGGGCCAATAGCACAAAGTCCCAGCGAAGCTTGTCCTTGCGCTATGACAGCGACGGTACTGTGCGGCCAGGCCAGCACGACGAGGCAAAACTCATCTGGGCTACGGCAACCAGGGCGCATTACAGACGTGACCTCCAGTTCAACGCGCAGTCGCTGATCGTCGCGATGACCGAACGCAAATGCATCGGTGGCCGCGCTTGGCCATCTGTCATCCTCCACAATCCGGAGCACGAGTACGCGTTCTCGCTCTGGAGCAATTCGACGCTCGGCCTCCTGCTCCACTGGTGGGTGTCCAACAAGTCTCAGGCCGGCCGGGGCACGACCACAGTCACCGCCATCCCAAACATACCGACTCTGGACACGCGGGCGCTATCAGACGAGCAGCACGCCGAGGCGAAACGCCAGTTTGAGCTGCTGTCCGAGGAGCGATTCCTGCCCTTCGACCAGATCGACGAGGATCCGGCCCGAGCCAAGCTCGACCACGCCATCCTGGTCGATGTGCTCGGCCTGCCCGAGTCGCTCGTCGCGCCCGATGGCCCCATCGACCTGATCCGTCGCAAGCTGGCGCGCGAACCGCAGATTCACGGCGGCAAGAAGTCTCGCGTCGTCTTCACCGACGACGGCGAGAAGTCAGTCAAGCGAACCGATCGCGCCTGAGCGCTCATTCGGCGCCAGTCCGAGTCGCTCGAACAGTACAAGGCAGCGTACGAACAGCAGTACGGCGAATGTCCGTTGCGTTTCGATCGCTATACCGGCCAGACTCGCCCAGAGGCGCGAGAACGGATCCTCGAAAACCCGCCGCACCTACTGCTGA
The DNA here is from genome assembly GCA_965221705.1 of Dehalococcoidia bacterium. Taxonomy (GTDB): domain Bacteria; phylum Chloroflexota; class Dehalococcoidia; order Bin125; family Bin125; genus Bin125. The sequence continues at coordinate 527,333 of OZ244908.1, read as the reverse complement.
CGAACTACATGATGTTCGATCTGATCTTGCTGCGCCCGATAGAGCGCCCCCTGGTCAAGGCGATGACGACCAATCTCCGCTCGATGGTCGTCGACGAGCTGCACTTCTATCGCGGCCGGCAGGGCGCCGATGTGGCGATGCTGCTGCGTCGTCTACGACAACGCGCGAGCGCCGCGTCGGGTCGTGAGATCCAGATGATTGGCACGTCGGCGACGATCGCGAGCGAGGGCGACCGCGCCAATCGGCGACGCGCGATCGCGCAGAGCGCCAGCCTCCTGCTGGGCTCGGAGATCACAAGCGAGTGCGTCGTCGATGAAACACTGAGGCGCATCTGCGAGGTCGAGGCGCCGACGGAAGCGGACGCGCTGCGCGAGGCCGTCGAGGCGCAGCCGCCGACAACGAAGTCCGAGTTCTTGCATCATCCGCTCGCCGCCTGGATCGAAGCGCAGTTCGGACTCGAACTCGACGAGGACGTGTTGGTACGCCGACGGCCGCTGGAACTGTCGGAAGGCGCTCGGGAGTTGGCCGACATCACGGGACTTGAGCAAGCGGATGTCGAGGAGGCGCTGCGCGGCATCGTGACCGCCAAGCTCACGGACTCCGAGAATCCGTTCCCTTTCGCTTGCATCAGTGGTTCTCGTCGGGCGCGGCCGTCTACGCGACGCTCGAAGCGGGCGAGCAGCGCAGCTTTACGATGGCGCCAAGCTATCGACAGGACGATGAGCGCGTTTGGTTTCCGCTGGCCGTCTGCCGACGCTGCGGCCAGGACTACTACCTGGTGGAACGCGCAGGCGAACAACTATGGCCGCGCGCTCCCCGCGAACACTTCCGCCGTCCCGACCGCGACGACGTAGATGATCAGATCGGCTTCTTCGCGCTCAACCGGTCGACGGTGGAGGACGATCCGATCTGGACGTCGGATGACGAGTCGGATAGTGAGTTGTTGCCCGATCATTGGTACGTGCAACGCAAGTCTGGGCCGCGCCTCAAGGACAACTACGCCCGACATGTACCAGAGAAACTGCGTGTTGAAACGGACGGGGCCTTCAGTAGCTCCGGCTCAGACAGCGAAGGCGTCGTCGGATGGTATCAGCCGGCGCCGATGGCGATCTGCCTGAGCTGTCGTTGGGCGCACGAACTGCGCACCTCCGACTTCAACAAGTTAGCTTCACTATCGCAGACTGGTCGCTCGACGGCGACGACGCTGCTCACCTCGACAACCGTTCAGGGCCTACACGCACAGGTCGAGGACGCATCCGAAGCGAAGCTGCTCAGTTTCACCGACAATCGCCAGGACGCGTCGCTACAAGCGGGCCACCTCAACGATTTCGTCAAGGTCGCGCAACTGCGCGCGGCAATCGTTTCGGCGATGGCCTCGGGCGGCGTCTTGACGACCGCGGACATCGGGCGGCGGTTGTTTGATTCGCTGTCGCTGCAACCGCAGGACTTCATGCACGACCCGGTCGAGCATGGACCGGGCTACGACCGCGCCCGACGCGCGATGGAACTGTTGCTCTCGCACCGAGCGTTGGTCGACTTAACCCGGGGCTGGCGCGTCAATCAGCCCAATCTCGAACAGACGGGCCAGTTGCGGATCGACTACGACGGGCTCGACGAATTGGTCAACGACGAATCGCTGTGGGGCGATACCCCCATGTTCCACTCAGCTTCGCCCAGCAAGCGCACGGAAGTCATACGCGCGGTACTAGACCGTCTGCGCATGGAGCTGGTGATCGATGATCCATCGCTGACCAGAGAGGGAATAGACCGTCTCGAGCGCGAAAAACAGTTGCTCAATCAATTTTGGCGGCCGATCGATAACACACTGAACGCAGAGCAGGCGAATCTGGCGCTGCTACCTGATGGACAGGCGCCCAGTCGCGAGCCGCTTCGACGATGGTTGCGACTAAACGCACGTTCGCGGATCGGTCTCTACCTGCGTAACCCTCGCACCTGGAGCGAGACTCATACTGATCCGCAGGATACAAGTCTCGGGACAGATGAGTCGGCACTGATGATCGACGGTCTGATCAATGCGCTGCGCGGACACCTCCTGGGTTCAGTCTCGAGTCGCGGAGCGCAGGGACTGCGGATCATCGGTTCGGTGTTGCGTTGGCGCGAGGGTGATGGACGCCCGCCTCGTCCGGACCCGATTCGCGCGCGAACTCAGTACCTCTGGAAAGAGGTCGAGGAATCGCCGAATCAATTCTTCGTTGATCTCTACAGTTCGGGCGGCGGCGCGATCCGAGGGCTCTCCGGCGGAGAGCACACCGGGCAAGTCGATCCAGTGCTTCGCAATCAGCGAGAGGAGCGCTTTCGACAGGGTGAGTTGCCAGCGCTGTTCTGCTCGCCAACGATGGAGCTGGGCATCGACATCAGCGACCTGCACGCAGTCCATCTACGTAACGTTCCGCCCAATCCAGCGAACTACGCCCAGCGGGCGGGTCGCGCCGGACGCAATGGTCGGGCGGCGCTGGTCATGGCCTTTTCGCAGCACGGCAACGCGCACGACCAGTACTTCTTTGATGGCAAACGCTCAGAAATGATCGCCGGCGCGGTGCAACCGGCCCGAATCGATCTGACCAACGAGTCCCTGCTGCGCGCCCACATTCAGTCGAACTGGCTGAGTCGCTGCGAAGTCAACCTCGACTCTTCGATCGCGCAAGTGCTCGACCTCGAGTCGCCGCGATATCCGCTGCGGCCAGAGATTCGGGAGGCCATCAGCAGATCGCAGCCCGATGCGCTCGCCGACGCACGCGACTTGATCCGTCGTGAAGCGCAACTGAACAGCGTCGACTGGCTGACCGACAGTTGGATCGAACACGTGATCCAGGAAGCGCCGCACCAGTTCGATAGCGCGTTCGCCCGCTGGCGCGAACTGTATCATGAGGCGGACCAGGCGTACGACAATGCTGTCAACGAGGCGAAACGACCATACGCGACCGAGCGAGAGCGTCGCAGCGCGAATCGTCGGCGTGCCGACGCGGAACGACGGCTGGCGCTGTTGCGAAACGAACGTTCGAACGTCGAGTCCGACTTCTATACCTATCGCTATCTCGCAGGCGAAGGCTTCCTGCCCGGCTACAACTTCCCGCAACTGCCGGTTCGCGCATTCATCTCGAACCAGCGCGAGATGGCCTCGATCTCGCGAGCGCGGCCGATCGGGAATACCGAATTTGGACCCGGCAACACGCTGTACTACGAAGGCACGAAGCACCAGGTGAGCGGAGTGACATTACCGCTCGAAGGTGTTGAAGATAGACTGGAGACAATCAGACTCTGCACCGCTTGCGGATACTGTTATCCCGATACCGACAGCACCGTTGACCTCTGCGACGAGTGCGGCGGTCGCCTTACGCACACGTCATCGAAGCTGCATCAACGACTGCTGCAACTGACAACAGTGCGCACGATGTCCCGCGCCGGGATCACGTCTGAGGAGGAGCAGCGGGCGCGCAGCGGGTACGACATTGGCGTGCACTATCGATTCTCCAACTTCGCTCCGACCCGGATGCACGCCGTGCAAGCGGACGCCGAGCCCCTCGCTGAGCTGAGCTTCGGCAGACAGGCGAGAGTCTGGTATGTCAACAACGGGTATCAACCGGACCCCGATGGCTTCACACTGAACGCAGCGACCGGTGAGTGGGACAACGGCGCCAACGCTGCAGTCGAACCTGGCGACGATGGCAACCACCTGCTCGGCCACGTGCGACCATATGTGTTTGCGGACCACAACATCATCGTCATCGGCGCGCCTTTCGTGATGCCAGAGTCGGATGTCGAGTCGGCGAGCGTTTGGATCACCCTCAAGGAAGCCCTGCGGCTCGGCGTTGAACGCGCGTTCCAGGTCGAACACCAGGAGTTAACTGCGCATCTGGTCGGCGGGGGCGACAAGCGACGCATCCTGATCGTTGAGTCGTCCGAGGGCGGCAGCGGCGTTTGGGATCGACTCCAAAACACCGAGCGTTTCAGACAAGTCATCCGCTCCTCGCTTGAGACCTGTCACATGGATCCCGTCACTGGCGCCGACAAAGACGAGGCATGCACAGCCGCCTGCTACCGATGCTTGATGAGTTATGCAAATCAGCACGACCATGACAAGCTGGATCGTCGGCTGGTTCGCGACCTCTTCCTGGAATTGTCGCAGGCGGAGCTACACGTACGACCCGACTCCGACGTTTCGGGCGCCGCAAGCTACGAACCAGATGAGGCGCGAGTCGGAAGCGTCTCGGAGAACGACGCGCCTCGCTATGAGCACATGCGCGCCATCAGCGACTCCGTGTTTGAGCAACAAGTCCTTGATGCCATCAACGCTGCCGGATTGCCGCTGCCGGCGCGCGCGCAAGCGAGACCCGAGCCCGATGTCTACGTACAGCCTGACTTCGCCTACTCCGAGCGAATAGCGCTGTTCATCGATGGCCCGCCGCACGATCAGCCCGACGTACAGTCGCGTGATGAGCTCAAGCGACAGGCGCTCGAGGATCGCGGCTGGCGAGTGTTCGCGATTCGTTACGACAGACCGGTCGACCAACAGGTGCAGGAGCTGGCTCGTCTGCTGCTTCCCGAGCGTCAGGGATAAGCCAAAGCAGTTTGGCTGAGGCTGTCGTCGAATCGCTCTGGCGGCAGGAGTCGAAGCCGCAGCCGACTGCGATCATCGCGAGCGCCACCGCGACGCCGAGCGCGACAAACGCGCGAAGATCAGCCGCCAGTCTGTGCGCATTCACCATGTCCCTGGCTTCGAGGGTAAATGGTAAGAAACCTGGACTGGCCCGGCAGCTGAACGGGTTCTGATCCCCTCTCCCCGCTGGGGAGAGGGTTAGGGTGAGGGGTCCCCACGCAAATCTCAGCGATGGGATAGGTGGTGGGCCGGGCTGGATTCGAACCAGCGACCGAGCGGTTATGAGCCGCCTGCTCTGACCCCTGAGCTACCGGCCCGGAGACATCGGAGACTCCGTCTCTTGAGACAGTCTATCCAGCGACTCGTTTACGATCGGCGCATGATGCAGACTGTCCGTTCGATGCCGCGAGTGGCGAGCCTGTGGCTGATTGCGCTCGCGGCCGTTGCGGCGTTGGCGTGCGGACCGACTGGCGACTCGACCGCGCCCGCAGACGTGATCGCCCCGGCTGATGAACGTCCGAGCGACCTGGACAGTTGGCTCGACTTGCCGCCCGACGTCGACGAGGTGAGTTTTCCCTGGTCCGAGGTGACAGTGCTGCGAGATGCCGGGAGACTGACGTTGAACGTACTGGTGGCCGACACGCCGGAGCGTCGCAGCCGCGGGTTGATGTATTGGACGGGATTGCCGCCGGAGACGGGGATGATCTTCATCTGGGAGGAAACGCGCTCGCGCCGCGCCGGATTTTGGAATCAGAACGTGCCGATCGATCTCGATGTCGCCTGGCTCGACGTCGACGGAACGGTGTTGGAGTTCTCGACGCTGTGGGCGGGAGACGAGACGATTCGACGCCCGCAAGCCGAGTACTTCTTCGTGCTTGAGACGCCTCGCGGGCGCCTTGCGGAGTTGGACATCGGGATTGGCGATCGGGTCGTGATTCCGTCGACGCTGTTACCGGCGGAGCGACCGTGACGCGTCGCCGAGGCGAAGTGGATCGTGATATTGTGCCGTCAGCGACGAGTCGCCGCAGGACACGGCCGCAAGCAGAATGGATCGAACGATGAAACGAATTATCGGTGTCGGCGCAATCCTGGCCATGTTGGCCGCCGTGGCGCGTGTCGTGATGGGCCGTCGGCGGGACGCCGAGGACGAGGCCTAATCTCCGGGCTAATCCTCGCGCTCGACCAGGGCACGACTTCGAGCCGCGCGCTGGCGATTGACCGACAGGGCCGAGTGCTTGCAAGCGCTCAGCGTCGTGTCGAGTCTCGATTTCCCCAACCCGGGTGGGTAGAGCAGTCTCCTGCCGAGCTGTGGTCGACTCAGCTCGGCACGGCTCGCGACGTGGTCGCGCAGGTCGGCGTTGAGCGCTTTGCGGGCGTCGCGATTGCGAATCAGCGAGAGACCGCGGTGTGTTGGCATCGCGGAACGCGCAGATCGGTTGGCCCGGCAATCGTGTGGCAGTGTCGACGGACCGCTGAAGCGGCGTCGCAGCTTGAAGAAACACACGGCGACGCGATTCGCGCGCGAACCGGGTTGAAGCCCGACGCCTACTTCTCCGGCCCCAAGTACCGTTGGTCGCTTGATCACGTGCCCGAGGCTGGGCGGTTGGCGGAGTTGGGGGAGCTCGCTTGCGGAACTGTCGATAGCTGGCTGCTCGCCAATCTGACCAACTTGACCGACGATTCTGCTCACGTGACCGACCAGACCAATGCCTCGCGGACGATGCTGTGGAACCTGCGCTCTCGCAGCTGGGACGCCGACCTGTGCTCGTGGCAGGGAGTACCGGAGTCGCTGCTCCCCGAAGTACGCCCCAGCGCGAGCGAGTTTGGGTCGACGGACGCGTCGCTGTTCGGTCGGGCATTGCCGATTCTGGCGGTTGCGGGTGATCAGCAGGCGTCGCTCGCCGGGCATGGGATCAGTCAACCAGGCGCGGCCAAGTGCACGTATGGGACCGGCGCATTTCTGCTGAGCCATGCGGGATCGATGGCGGACTCGGCGCCGGATGGTCTGCTGTTGACCGCGGCGGCTGATGGCGGCTATGCCTACGAAGGCGGTGTGTTCACGGCGGGTTCGGTGGTCCAGTGGTTGCGCGACGAGCTTGGATTGGCTGGCTCGGCAGCCGAGATCTCGGGGTTGGCGGCGACAGTCGGTGGGTCTGAGGGCGTGGTGATGATTCCGGCGTTGGCTGGACTGGGTTCGCCGCACTGGGATCCTCAAGCGCGAGGCGCGCTGCTCGGCCTGACGCGAGGCTCGACGGCGGCGCACACCGCGCGAGCGGCGTTGGAATCTGTCGCCTTTCGCGTTCGAGAGATTGTCGAAGCGATGGAGTCGGGCAGCGGACGGATCGGCTCGCTACGGGTCGATGGCGGCATGACGCAGAGCGACGTACTGATGCAGATTCAGGCCAACGCGCTGCAGCGACCGATCGTCCGGCCAGAAATGCAGGAGACCACGGCGCTCGGCGTTGCGAAATTGGCGATGGAGGTCGCCGGCATTGAGTCGGAGTTTGCGTCGGACGAAACGCGCTTCGAACCGAATGGTGATCTCGACGCTGAGTTTCTTCGCTGGAGCGTGGCTCGGCGAGCGGTGCAGACGCTCGGCAGCGAATAGGCTCGATTGAGCATGGCGACCACGACGTATGACGTGATCATTATTGGCGGCGGCATCAACGGCGCCGCGACGGCGTCGGCTGTGGCCGCGATGGGCTATCGGACGCTGGTGCTCGAACAGGACGACTTCGCATCGGGCACGACGTCCGCGTCGACCAAGCTGATCCACGGCGGACTGCGATACCTCGAGACTGGCGATGCGCGGCTGGTGCACGAGTCGTTGCAGTCGCGAGAGCGATTGCTGCGTGAGCGTCCGCACTTGGTCCGTCCAATGGGGTTCATCTTGCCGGTCTACGCGGGTGACCCGCGGCCGGCCTGGTACATCCGCACTGGCCTGTTGCTGTACGACTTGCTCTCGCCGCGCAAGGTGTCGCCGTGGCATTCGTCATTCTCTGAGCGCGAGCTGCAGCGCTTCGAGCCGTCGATCTCGACTGAGGGGCTGAAGTCTGCGTTTCTCTACTACGACGCGCAAGTGTGGTCGCCGGAGCGGTTGACGCTGGAGTATCTGGCGCGGGCGCGCGCGTCAGGCGCCGATCTGCGCAATCACGCGGCGGTCGACTACATCATTGTCGACGGCGGGCGCGCGCGGGGGGTTGACTTTCACGATGTGTTGAGCGGTCGACGATCGACGGCGGCGGGCCGACTGATCATCAACGCGGCGGGGCCGTGGGTCGACGCGGTGCTTGATGCGACCGGACGCTCGCTGGAGCGTCGGATCGGCGGCACGCGCGGTTCGCACCTGGTGGTGGACCTGCAAGGCCGCGGTCCGAGGCACGCCGTGTTGACGAACGCGAAGTCTGACGCTCGCCCGATGTTCATCACGCCCTGGCTCGATCATCACATCATCGGCACTACGGACGTCCGCGATGACGATGATCCGTCTGACGTGCGGGCGGCCGGTTGGGAGATTGACTATCTGATTGCGGAGGCGGCTCGCGTGTTGCCCGGCGTGGGCATCGAGCACCGCAATGTGCTTTATGCGTACTCGGGCGTGCGACCGCTGGCGCGAGCGAAAGAGGGCGTGTTTGAGGGAGCGATCTCGCGCCGATCGTTCATCGTCGATCACGGCTCGGAGGGCGTGGAGCGGCTGGTGTCGGTCGTCGGCGGCAAGCTGACGACGGCGGCTGAGTTGGGCAACTCCGTGGCGGAGTCGGTGGCGCAGCGGATCGGTCGACCTCGGGCTCGGGGCGTGACGGCCTTGCCGACCACGCCGACGAGTCGAGCGGTGTTTCTGCCTCCCGAGACACAGGAGCATTTGCGACAGGTGTACGGACCGCGCGAGCCGCAGGTCGCGGCGTACGCGGCCTCGGACTCGTCGCTGGCGGCCCCGATTTCGGAACGGCATCGCGACATCGGCGCGCAGGTCGCCTACGCCGTCGAACATGAGGGCGCGCGCACGGTCGCGGATGTGCTGTTGCGCCGCACTTCGGTGGGGTTGACTCACGACCTTGGACGCAGCGCCGCCCGCCCGACGGCAGAGATCATGGCGCGGCGTCTTGGCTGGTCTGATGAGCTGCGCGACCAGGCGGCGCGCGATTACTTCGCCGAGCTGCATCGTCGCTTCGTGATTATGGATGAGTCGGCGACGGAGTCATCGGGTTCGTCGGCGACATCGGAAGTCGACGCCCGACGCGCGCATCGGGGCTGATCGGCGGCGCTAAACCACCTCAGGGCTGCCAGCGGCTGAGTCGCAGCGCGTTGGTCAGCACAGAGAGCGAGCTGGCGACCATCGCCAGGGCGGCGGCGATCGGCTCGAACTGACCGCGCTCGCCGAAGAGCCATTGGATACCGCCCGGTACGCCTCCTGCCGCATCGAAGATCGGCACGGCGAGGCCGGCCGCGATCGGGATCAGCAGGATGTTGTAGGCGAAGGCGAAGCCGAGATTCTGACGAATGACGCGACGCGTCGATCGCGCCAGCAGCACGGCATCGGCGGCTCGACGCGGATTTGACTGCATCAGTCCGACCTGCGCCGTTTCGAGCGCGATGTCGGCGCCCGTGCGCATGGCGAGTCCGAGGTCGGCCTGTGCCAGCGCTGGCGCGTCGTTGACGCCGTCGCCGACCATGGCGACTCTGTGACCGTCGGCCTGCAGATCGGCGATCACGCGCGACTTCTGGTTCGGCAGCATGCGGGCGCGCACGTTGTCGTCATCTATGCCAACTTGATCGGCAACTGCGCGCGCGGTCGACTCGGTATCGCCGCTGACCAGGAGCGACTGAATGCCGTGGTCGCGGAGCAGCGAGACCGCCTCCGCCGCGCCTGACTTGATCTGGTCGCTGAGCCAGATCACGCCAATCAGTTTGTCGTCGCGAGCGATGTACACGGGCGTCTCGCTGCGATCGTCCGGCGAGCGCTCAGCGGTTTCGATTCCGAGGTCGGACATCAGACGAGCGCTGCCGACGGCGATTCGTTGCGACTCGACGGTCGCGACTGCGCCGCGACCGGGGTAGTTGCGGAACTGCTCGACGTCGACGAGCGTAGCGTCGACGTCCTCGGCGTGAGCGACGATGGCCGCCGCGAGCGGATGTTCAGAGAGTCGCTCGACTGACGCCGCCAGAGCGAGCAGCTCCTCCGCGCCTTGAGTCGAAGGTTCGATCGCGGTCACCTGATGCCGACCGCTCGTCAGAGTGCCCGTCTTGTCCCAGACGACGGTGTCCACGCGCCCTGCCGATTCCAGAGCTTCGGCGTCGCGAAACAGAATCCCGCGGCTCGCCGCTCGGCCCGAGCCAGCGGCGATCGCGGCGGGCGTCGCGAGACCGAGCGCGCAGGGACAGGCGACGACGAGGACAGCGACGGCGCTGACCACGGCGGTGGTCCAAGTATCGCTCTCTCCGAAAGCCGCCCAAGCAACGAAGGTGATCATTGCGACGACCAGCACGATGGGCACGAAGACGCTCGCGATACTGTCGGCGAGGCGTTGCACCGGCGCTTTGGAGGACTGGGCTCGCTCAACGGCATTCGTGATGCGCGCGAGAGTCGTTTCTGCCCCGACCTCGGTCGCCTGATAGCGCAGGGCGCCGTCGAGATTGAGCGCGCCGGCGAAGAGGCGGTCGCCGGGCGATTTGGGCACGGGAGCGCTCTCGCCGGTGAGCAGCGATTCGTCGACGGAGCTGTCGCCGCTCAAGACGTCGCCGTCGACGGGCAGCTGCTCGCCTGGTCGGACCAGCACAATATCGCCGATGCTGACGTCGGACGCGGCGATGTCGCGTTCCACGCCATCGACGAATACGCGGGCGGTTTGCGGCGTGAGTTCGAGCAGCTTGGTCAGCGCCGCCGCGGCGCGTACGCGGACTCGCGCCTCCAGCGCTCTGCCGAGGCTGACGAAGCCGACGATGATCAGCGCGGTGTCGAAGAAGACGTCTCGCGCGGCGCTCGAGGCCTCGAGCGCGGCGGGAGCGAGCGCCGACACGGTGCTGTAGCCCCAGGCGGCGAACACGCCGATCACGATCAACGTATCCATGTCGGTCGTCCGCCGCGCCGCGGCTCGCGCGGCGCGTTGCAGCATTGGCCAGACGCTCCAGGCGAGCGTCGGCGTGGAGACGGCGAACAGGACGGCGAAGAAGAGATCGACATCCCAGCCGAGCTCGGCCCAGCGATTGATCTGCATCGCGAAGAAGATGCCCCAGCCGATGATCAGCGACGGCGCGGCGCGACCGAGCAGCGGCCAGATTTCGGAGTTGACCGCTTCGGCTGACTCATCGTCCGATTCGAGCAGCTCGTACCCGGCGCCGCTGATGGCGGCGCTCAGGGATGGATGATCGACTGAACGGTCAAACTCGACCACGGCGCGGCCGGCGATGAAGTCGGCTGAGGCTTCGCTGACCCCGTCGACCTTGACCAAAGCGCGCTCGACGCGTCGCACGCAGGCGGCGCAGTGCATACCGGAGATGCGCAGCGTTTGCGTCTGAGTTTCGCTGGCGGTGGTCATCGGTTTCAGCATATGCGTGGGAGTTTGGCGCTGATCGGTATCGACTGTGACGCACACGTCAGGGTTTAGGCTGGCTCTATGCCGAGAGTGATGTTGCTGATTCCGACGGCGTCGTACCGCGCGCCCGACTTTATGTCGGCGGCCGACCGCCTCGGGCTCGATGTTGTCGTGGCGTCGGATGTCGACCAACCGCTGGCGGACATGTATCCCGGACGATGGCTGACGCTGCCGTATCACGACCTTGAGCGTGGCACGGCAGCGGTTGTGCGGTACGCGGATCGCTTTCCGCTCGATGCCGTAGTCGCCGTGGACGATCCGGGTACGATGCTGGCTGCGCACGCGGGCTCGGAGCTGCAACTGAGCGGCAACTCCCCCGAATCGGTGATCGGCACGCGCGACAAGTCGGCGTTGCGTCGCGCGTTGGACGAGCACGGCGTGCGTTCGCCGTGGTGGCGCGTGTGCCGCCTTGAAGATCAGTTGCCTGTCTCCGATGTTTCGTTTCCTTGCGTCGTGAAGCCGCTCGGCCTGAATGGTTCGCGCGGGGTGATTCGCGCCAACGACGCGGCCTCGTTGGAGCGCGCCGTGTCGCGGCTACGACGCATCTTGAGCGGCAAGTCAGCGGCTGAGGAGTGCGGCGATCTGGTTGATCGCTACCTGGTGGAGGGATACATCCCCGGCGTCGAGGTGGCGCTCGAGGGGCTGTTGCGCGACGGTGAGCTGCACACGCTCGCGGTCTTCGACAAGCCGGATCCATTGGATGGACCATTCTTCGAGGAGACGATCTACGTCACCCCGTCGCGTCTGCCCGACGAGGCGATCGCTGAGGTTGTGGAGACGTCCCGAAGAGCGGCGGCAGCGCTGGGGCTGCGCGACGGTCCGCTGCACGCGGAACTGCGATTGAACGACGACGGCGCCTGGCCAGTCGACGTGGCGGCGCGGACGATCGGCGGATTGTGCGCGCGGACGCTGCGGTTTGGGGCTGGGATGTCGCTCGAGGAGATTGTGTTGCGCCATGCGATCAATGCGCCGCTGGAGACGCTGAATCGGGAGTCGCGGGCGGCGGGCGTGATGATGATGCCGATTGTGGGACGCGGGCGCATCCGTGAGATTCGCGGACTCGATGAGGCGCTGGCGACGCCGCTGGTTGACGAGGTCGAGATGGAGGCGCGGGTCGGTGACGTGTTGGTTCCATTGCCCGACGGCGCCGATTATCCCGGGTTCATCTTCGCGCGCGGCGATGATCCGGCTGACGTTGAGGCCGCGCTTCGCGAGGCGTGGTCGAAGATCGAGTTTGTGTTGTGAACGAACAGGAGAAGTTGGCTTAGGCGCGTGAGCTGGGAGACGATGAATCTGGCTCTGGTGTCACAGTTTCTGCTCATCTTCGTCGGCTTGATTGGCCAGGCAACAGGCTCCTAGAAGCACTCTTTACGAGCTTTGATGGGTAGGCCGGGCGGCGGTCCGGAGAATCGTTTGGTCGATGTCTTAGATTCCTACACGGTCTGGCCCGCGGGCGTTTCTTTGGATCGGTCTGCTTCTTGAGACTCACGCCGACTCACTTCGCTCCTACATGCCAATCACACCCGCGCCGTTCGCCGCTCGTTGGGGCGCGGCTCGGGGGATGAGTTGGTTGACGGCGGCCGCAAGGACAGCTCTGGGCGGGCGGGCGAAGTAGATCGGGACGATCGCGGCGTAGGTGAGGATCGCGACCAATGTCAGCGGCGTGTCGTAGGAGCCGGTCAGGTCATAGAGCGCGCCGATCAGCCACGGGCCGGCGCCGCTGGAGACCTGTGTCGCCATCGACAACTGTCCGTAGATCGCGCCGAAGCTGACGTAGCCGAACACGTCGGACGTCAGCAGCGATAGCAGCATGTAGACGTTGCCGATTGTGAAGCCGAAGGTCAACACGGCGACGTACGTCATGACGACGCTGTCGAACTGAATCACGATCAGCGCCGCCGTGCCCTGGACGACGAACATGATCACGGTGAGGATGCGCAGGTCGACGCGGTCGGCGAAGAATCGACCGACGATCAGACGGGCGACGATGCTGCCGAAGGCGAGAATGGAAAGGGTCGTGGTGGCGGCAGTGAGCGAACCGAGCCGTTCCTGGAGCAGCGCGGTCTGGTGGAGGATGAATCCGGTCTGCGCGAGCAACACGATGACAAAGCTGAACATGATCGCCCAGAAGGGAACCGTGCGCGCGGCTCGGCGGATCGTCCAGACGCGCGTCTGATTGGCGACCGAGCGGGCGACGTTGGAGGCGACGCGGACGGCGGGGCGAAGACCGTCGGTCGGCAGTCCCATCTGGCGCGGATCCCAAACGAGCACGAAGAGCACGATCGGCAGGCCGATGATCAGGATTAACCCGGCCATGGCGGGCGTTGCGATGTCGAGACCGAACCGTTCGATCAGGTAGCCATTGAGCGGCGACAGGACGACGCCGCCCAAGGAGACGCCAGTTGAGGAGATCGCCATGGCCCAGGCGCGTCGCTGTACGAACCAGCGCGTGAGCGTCGCGTTGACCGCGACGCCCGCGCTCATACCTGAGCCGACAGCGAGTCCGATGTAGGCGACGTACAACTGCCAGAGCTCGCGCACCTGTCCGACGCACGAGGCGGCGACGATAATGATGAGCAGGCCGGGCAGCATCCAGCGTTTGGCGCCTTGCCGGTCGATTTTGGGTCCGACCCAGGCGGCGGTTACGCCGGAGAAGACGAAGTACATACCGGTCGCGAGCGAGACTGCGCCGTTCGACCAGTCGTGCATCTCGCGCAACGGTCCGAGATAGACCGCGAGTCCGTAGTAGCCGACGCCGACCGAGACGAACATCAACGCGCCGCAGGCGAAGACGATCGCCCAGCCGTAGTAGACGCCGTCGGGCAACAATCGGGCCGCGAACGGTCGTTCGAGCGGGAGTTCTGATGGGTTAGACGGCATCGACTGCGACGGCCGCTGCGATGTATGAGAGTTGGATTGATTGGTCATGGCGCTGGCGCCGACTCAGCATACGACCGATCGGGGCGTTCGCTCGGCAGTCCAGCTGACTAGACTGCCAGCCAGATTGCGCTGGGCTGTGGGATCCAACGAGGCAACGCCGAGCGCATGGTGAGGAAGCAGCGATGACGGAACGACAGACTGGCTGGGTCTATCACGAGGCGTACATGTGGCATGACACGGGCCGCACCAGGGCGTTCGACCCGGTGTTGCGGCGCTGGATGCAGGCCTGGGAGCATTGGGAGAATCCCGACACCAAGCGTCGCTTGAACAATCTGCTCGAGGTGTCGGAGTTCTCCGAGCAACTGGTGCAGCTCAAGCCGCGGGTGGCGAATCTGGAGCAAGTGCTGCGCTTTCACACGCCTGAGTATGTCGACCGCGTGCGTGAGCTCTCGGCGGCCGACGGCGGCGACGCCGGCGAAGGCGCGCCGTTTTCGCATGGCGGCTATGAGGTCGCGTTGCTCTCGGCAGGCGGCACAATCACGGCGGTCGACGCCGTGCTCGACGGCGCAGTCGACAACGCGTACGCGCTCACGCGACCGCCGGGACACCACGCCGAACGCGATCGCGGGCGCGGATTCTGCATCTTCGGTAACGTCGCGATCGCGGCGATGCACGCGCTGGCGGATCGCGGGATTGATCGCGTCGCGACGCTCGACTGGGACGTCCATCACGGCAACGGCACACAGCAGGCGTTTTGGGATCGGCGCGATGTGCTGACGATGTCGATCCATCAGGATCAGTGGTATCCACGCGACAGCGGCGCGATGTCCGAGCGGGGCGAGGGCGAGGGCGAGGGATACAACATCAACATTCCGTTGCCGCCGGGCAGCGGTCACGGCGCGTATGTCGAGACGATTCGACAGGTCGTCGTACCGGCGCTGCGGGCGTTTCAGCCTGACTTGATCATCGTGCCCTCCGGGTTCGACGGCAGCATGTACGACCCGCTCGGTCGGATGATGGCCTACTCGGAGACGTTCCGCGAGATGACGCGATTGCTGCTTGAGGCGGCTGATGAACTCTGCGAGGGCCGACTCGTATTGAGCCACGAGGGCGGGTACAGCCCGACCTACGTGCCGTTCTGCGGGCTGGCGGTGGTCGAAGAGCTAAGCGGTCGACGGTCGATCGCCGGCGATCCGTTTGAGGACAACTCGGCGACGGCCGGTGGACAGGACATTCAGCCGCATCAACAGACGGTGCTCGATGAGGCGAGTCAGCTAGTCGCGCAGCTGCGCGCGCTCGAAGGCGTGTAGCTGGCCGAGTCGGCGGTCTAGGTTGAGAGACTGAGGGGCGCCAACTGCTCCCCGGTTGGTTCCGCTCAACAGAACCAGTCTTCGGTCAGTCCCGGTCGATGGACGTGCGGCGAGTCGACATCAGGCCAGGGCGCGACGCCGAGCGCTTCGCAGGCCACGCGCTTGATTTGGCTGTATGAGGCGTCCTGTTCGGCGAGCGTCGCGACTTGCGACTGCAGGTCGTCCATGCGCTCGTCGGCGTGACGCCAGTGCCAGGTCAGTCCGTCGACGTCGTAGTCGACCAATGCGCCCATCTCACGCATGGGTTCGACCAATGGCGAGTCGGTCGGCGCCAGCAGCCGCAGTCCGAGCTGCACCGGCGGCGTGAGGTCGACGAGCTGACGGGTCTCGATGAACTCCAGCAGCTTGAGATAGTGTTCCGGCTCGGTCCAGGGCGTGAATGGCAGCCAGGTCGGTCGCAGGACGATGCCTGCGGCCGAGGTCAGCTCGAGCGCCATGCCGAGGTCGGCTGCGCTGTGGCCCTTGTCGAGGATGCTGAGCAGCTGGTCATCGACTGACTCGAAGGCCGACGTGATGAATGTGACGCCCAGCTCAGCCAGCTTAGGCAAGAGCGCGCGGTGATCGAGCAGGTGCTCGACCTTGATCGTTGCGTCGTAGGTCAGTGTCGGATGCGTTTCGGCGCTGCTTCTGAGTATCTCCAACGCGAGCTCGGGCGCGTTGAGGAAGTCGGGATCGCCAAAGGTGATGTGCTCGGCGCCGGCGCGAACTTGTTGCTCGATGTCGGCGAGCACCGCCTGGATGCCGTTGAGTCGCAGGCGACCGGCGTAGATCGGCGTCAGCGGACAATGGGTGCAGCGATGCGCGCAGCCGCGCGTCGTCTCGACGTAGCCGGCCAGATGCGCTGCGCCGCCTGAGTCCATGTAGCGCGCGTATCGATCAAGCGAAGGCAGGAGCGAGCGATCGGGAACGAGTCGGGGCTCTCGATCGAAGATTGGCGCAGACGCGGCGGTCTCACCATTGGCGATGTTGACGAGCTGCGGGTCGGTGTCGCCGCTGATCGCTCGGCCGATCCCGAGGTCGCGCAACGAGTTTGCGGCGAGGCCGTAGAAGACGATGCGATCAGACAGGTGGGCCAGCTGCCGCGCGACGCGGATGCCGAGTCGGGCGGCGGTGTGCATCGGCGTCGAGATGCCGATCAAGTCCGCTTCGTCAGCGAGCTCGGCGAGCGCGTCGGAGGAGACTGTGTCGACAGCCAGGTCGAGCGCTCGAACGTCGTGACCGGCGGCGCGCAGCGCTGCGGCGGGCGCGGCGATACCGAGCGGTTGATGTCCCTGCTCGTAGGTGGAGATCAGCAGGACGCGCGTCATCGGACGGCGGGTGTCCAGCGCTCGCCGAGAGGACAGCTACTTCTTCGACGGTTTGTAGTACGGGTTGTCGCCCGACTGGTGATCGGTGATGTCGATCAGCTCGTCGATTTCGGGGAGCTGTTCCTTGACGGCGACTTCGATGCCCTGCTTGAGCGTGACGTTGGCCATGCCGCAGCCCTGGCAGCCGCCGCCCATTTCGATGTAGGCCTTGCTGCCCTGGACCTCGAGCAGCTGCACGTAACCTCCGTGCGCGGCGATCTGCGGGTTGACCTGTTCGTCGAAGATGCGCTGGATCTCGAGCGCGAGCGGGTCGCGCCAGACGGGATTGGGATTGTTGAACTCGAGGCCGGAGACGTTGGGTCCCTTGAACTCGTAGTGAATGCTGGTGCCGCGCAGGTCCTCGATGCGCTCACCCTCGATGTAGAGGAGGAAGTCGGGAAACTGCATGGTCGCATCGCCGTCGGGCTCGATGCCCTTCTCGACGATCGTCAGCACATGTTCGAAGCCCTCTGACGTGCGGCCATTGATCTTCAATCGCAAACCGGCGACTTCTTCCGGATAACTAGTCAACACTTCGACCAGTTTTGATCGGGCGACCTCAGAAAACGTGATGCCCAGATCGCCTGCGTCCACGTTGGTGGTCATTGCAATCTCCCGTCCGGCTCTCGTTTCCTAGCATAGCGTTCAGTCGATTAACAATTGCGTCAGGATGCGACAGGAGCCGCCGATGTCTGTGCAACAGGTGCTCATCGAGAAGGACTTGGAGATCCCGATGCGTGACGGAGTCATCCTGCGCGCAGACCTCTATCGACCGGCCGACGCGGACCAAGCTGGTCGCGCTGTACCGGGCGTCGTGACGCGAACGCCGTATGACAAGGAGCTGTCGGGCGCTGCCGTCGTTGCGGTGATGCCGAGCCCGGTCAAGCTGGCCGAGCGCGGCTACGCGGTCGTCGTCTGCGACACGCGCGGACGGTATGCATCTGAGGGTGAGTTCAGGCCGTTTCATCAAGAGGGTCCGGACGGATACGACACGGTCGAGTGGGTCGCCGCCCAGCCGTGGTGCGACGGCAACACGGCGATCTATGGACCGTCGTACATCGGCGCGACGACGATGCTGGCGACACGCGAACAGCCGCCGTCGCTGCGCTGCGCGATTCCGATTGTCACCGCCGACGACTACTACGACGGCTGGACGTATCAGGGGGGCGCGTTCCAACTCGGCTTCATCGGATTGTGGGGCAGCGGGCTCGCGGCGACGGGATACTTGCAGCGCGATCACAATCGTCCGCCTGAGGCGGCGGAGGCGTTGACCGAGGCGCTGATGGGCGACGGCTTCCGACTGTTGGGCAGTCGACCGCTGAGCGAGACGCCGGGCATCTCGGCCGACGGGGTCGCGCCGTACTGGCATGAATGGATCGAACACGAGACCCGCGATGAGTATTGGGAGTCGGTGCGTCACTCGGCTGATTATTCGCGCTTTCAGGTGCCGATGCTGCACATTGGCGGCTGGTTCGACATCTTCGGTATCGGTACAGTGCGCAACTTCCGCGGGATCGCGGTGGAAGGAAATCCGGACCAGCATCTGATCATGGGTCCGTGGGCGCACACCAACTACGACCGGTTGCTGGGCGAGCTCAACTTCGGAGCGACCGGCTCGGCGGCGAGCTCCAATGTGATGGCCGACATCAACGCGTTCCTCGACCGTCACTTGAAGGGCGGCGGTCGGGACCTGCCCGCCGCGCGATGGTTCTTGATGGGCGCGAACGAGTGGCGCACGTCGGAGTCGTGGCCGCCATCGGAGGCTGAACAGCTGACGTTGTATCTGGCGTCGAACGGCGGGGCGACGATGCACTACGACGACGGCCGACTGGAGCGGGAGTGTCCAGATGAAGACCATCGTTGGGATGAGTTCAGTTACAGCGGCTACAAGCCCGTGATCAGCGAGGGCGGCTCGACGTTGCAGCAGGCGATCGGGCTGCCGGGCCCTCGTGATCAGTCGAAGGTTGAGAGCCGCGACGACGTGCTCTGCTACACGACCGAAGTTCTAAGTGAGCCGCTCGACGTCGCCGGTCCGGTCGAGGTGGATGTCTGGATCTCGAGTTCGCGTCCCGATACCGACATCACGGCCAAGCTGGTCGACGTGCAACCCGACGGTAAGCCGGTGTCGCTGGTGGACGGCATCATGCGCGCGCGGTTCCGCGAGGGTTTTGATCGCGAAGTGTTGATGACCCCGGGCGAGGTCGTGAAGCTGACGATTGACCTCGCATCGGTCGCACACCGATTTGACGCGGGGCATCGAATCCGACTCGAAATCTCGAGCAGCAACTACCCTCGCTTCATGGCCAACTCGAATGACGGCGGATCGGTCAATGCATCGACCGAGATGCTGACCGCGATCAATACGATTCGGCGCGGCGGCGCCCACCCGTCGGCGCTGCGCTTGTACGCGCTTGGCCAGTAGTCCGGCGAGTCCAGGAAACAGGCACGGGAGAGAGTCAGGAGCAGCAGATGATCTACGAGCTTCGCATCTACACGGCGCATCCGGGCAAGATGGGAGCGCTGATGAAGCGCTTCCGCGATCACACGATGGAGTTGTTTGAGCGCCACGGGATTCACAACGTCGGCTACTGGACGAACTCCGTCGGCGGCCGCTCGGACGAGCTGTGGTACATCGTCAGCTTCGAGAGTCACGGTCAGCGTGAAGAGGCTTGGCGCAACTTCGGCTCCGACCCTGAGTGGCAGGCGGCGCGGGCAGCGTCCGAAGAGAACGGGCCGCTGGTGCACCACATTGAGAATCGCATCTTGCAGCCGACTGAGTGGTCGCCGCTGAACTAGCGCGATCCATCGCCTACGCGTCGAGCGCCTCGATGTCGTAGTCGAGCGACGAGCACCGGCGGAATGTCGGGCAGGTGGTCCCAGCTGAGGCGACCGTCAGCGTCGCCTTCGCCGCCGTCGATGATGGCGGGTTCGCGCAGACCATCCAGTACCCAGCCGGCGTCGAATGCCGCGCCGAACAGATCGCTCAACGGTCGCTGAAAGTACGGCTGCAGCGTGGGCTGTCCGACAACGGCGATGCCCCGTTGCACGCCTCCTTTGAGATAGCCGCTGATCCGCACGCCTGACTCCTCAACGAGGCGGCCGTCGGGCGTTTCGAGGCGTTCGCGGTAGAGGCGCACGCTGGGTCCCGAGTTGAACGCGGGATGTAGCACCGAGAAGACGAGCGGCGCGTCGTCCGCGAGCGCGAGTGGGAGCGTGTCGAAGATTGGCGAGATTTCGGCGATGTCCATGAGCGCCATGTTGCAGACGACGGCGTCGAATGGCGCATCGGGCGCATCGGCAAGCGATGCGAGCTGCGATGCGTCGGTGGCGTCGACCCGACGCCAGCTGATCGCAACTTCTGAGGAGCGCTCGCGAGCTCGCTCGAGCTGGGACTCGGCGCCGTCGGTCGCGGTGACTGAGACGCCGAGCCTCGCCAGTTGGCGGGCGAAGGCGCCGTTGCCGCAGGCGATCTCGAGCAAGCGCTGGGGCAGCTCGCCAGACTGGTCACGCAACAGCTCGAGCGTCGGCGGGAAGACCAAGGTGCGTTGCCAGTGGTTGCCGTCGTCGCCCTGGCGCTCGTCCCAATAGGTGGCGTTGTCGTCCCAGGCGTCGAGCGATTCGCGATTGAACTCTGGGTAGTCGACCATGTCCGATTGGGTTTCGTTGGTAGCGTGTGGGCAGAGCATTGAGCCTATCAACGAGTGATATGAGCGTTGTCGGCCAACCATCTGGCCAGACATCGGGATCGGAGCAGGGCGATGAGCGCGCCATTGCCGGTGATCGTGCAGGGATTGGGACCGATCGGCCAGCGAATCGTCGAGGCGGCGTTGGGCGACTCGTTTCTCGAGCTTGTCGGCGCGGTCGAGATTGACCCGAAACTGGTCGGCCGTTCGTTGGCCGACGTGGTACCAGGCGCTCCGGATGTGACGATTCGACAGTCTGTTGCGGCGGCGCGGGTCGACTCGCGCTCGGACGGCGGGATTCTGATTCACTGCACTGGGTCGTACCTGGAGCAGGTGTCGCCGCAGATTGAAGAGGCGCTGCGACAGGACCTGCACGTGGTCTCGACCTGCGAGGAGCTGGCCTTCGCGCAGATGAATCACCCCGAGATCGCGGCGGGTCTTGACCTGCTGGCGCGGCGAGCCGAGCGCACGGTTGTGGGTACGGGCGTCAATCCGGGATTCCTGATGGACGCGCTGCCGGCGTCGCTGTCGTCAATCTCGCACAGCATTACGTCGGTGTCGGTGCGGCGTGTGCAGGATCCGTCGCGCCGCCGCGTGCCCTTCCAGCAGAAAGTCGGCATGGGACTGTCAGTCGCGCAATGGGAGGCGAAGCGCGACGGCGGCGGCTTCGGGCACGTCGGCCTCGAGGAGTCGGCGCGGCTGTTGGCGTATGCGCTGGGCTGGAAGTTGGTCGAGATTCGGCACAACATGGTCCCCTGCGAGGTTCCGGGTCAGGAACTCGTCGCGGGAACCTTGGAGACGTTGGATGGCTCGACGTACGACGGTCACGTCGTGCGGCTGCACTTCGAGGCCAACGCGTCGGTCGAGGAGGAGTACGACGAGATCGTGGTTGAGGGTCGACCGCCGCTCAAGCTGCGGTTCGAGGGCGGCGTCTTCGGAGACGACGCGACGGCGGCGGCCGTGTTGCGCGCTGCGCGGGTGATCCCGCACACGCGGCGCGGTCTGATGACCGTGCTCGATCTGCCGCTGCGTTAGCCTGTGGCCGAGGGTTGGCAGAGGAGGGACGCTATGAGCTTCGACGACCGAGAGTTTCGCAACGCATTGGGCATGTTCCCGAGCGGCGTGACCGTGATTACGACTGGCAACGAGCCCAACTTCGTCGGTATGACGGCGCAGTCGTTCTCGTCGCTCTCGCTCGATCCGCCGTTGGTGCTGGTCTGCGTCGACAAGGGCGCGAGCGTCCTGCCGCTGCTCAAGGAGACGGGCTCGTACTGCGTCAACATCCTGCCTGAGTCTGCGATGGACACATCCAACTTCTTCGCCAGCAGCAAGCGTCCCGCGCCGCCGCATCAATTTGATGAACACGCCCACGAGCTGGGCGAGACCGGCCAGCCGAGACTCGCTCAGGCGACGATGGTGTTCGATTGCGCGATCCACTCGGTGCTCGAAGGCGGCGACCACGAGATCATCGTCGGCGAGGTGCGAGCCTTCGCGAAGCAAACGGACGAGGAGCCGATCCTCTTCTACGGCGGCAACTACCGCACGATGGCGCCCCCCGATCCGTCGATGAGCTGGTAGCGCCGAGCACACCGTTCAACTCCACTGGTCGACAACACTGATGTGCGTTCCGGAGATGGACGATCGACCGCTCCTGGCAACCGATCCGCCGCTGCCGGCCGACGACTTCGCGCCGGCGCTCTGGGTGCCGCTGACTCGCGCCTTACGGGCGCGTCGGCGGTTGATTCTGATGGTCGAGACGCTGCCGTCGCCGGTCTGGCTTGATGCGTCTGCTGCGCCTGCATGGTCCCGACGCGACGTGCTCGCTCATCTGGCGGCGTCCGATCGTCGCTATCACGACGCGTTGATTGCGGCGCTGAACGGGTCGCCGCTGGAGTCATGGTCACCCGATCCGTCGTCGCCGAGCCCGGCGCTCGATCGGGCCAACGCGCTTTCAGCCGAGCGGTTTGTCGGGCGTCCGGTGT
This sequence comes from Dehalococcoidia bacterium, assembly GCA_965221705.1. GTDB lineage: Bacteria > Chloroflexota > Dehalococcoidia > Bin125 > Bin125 > Bin125. Next base: position 504,861 of record OZ244908.1, on the reverse strand, counting down.
CGCAGCTCGCGGCGGAGCTTCAGGCCGGCGCGGAGAAGTCGACTGCGCTGTTCTCGGCTCTAACCGAAGAGCAGGTTCTGCTGCGGATGGGCTTCGCCGGCAATGCGCTGTCGCTACTCGAGGCCTGGGCGATGCACGACAACGATCACGCCGACGACATCATCAACGGCCCCAAGATGATGCGATCGCTGTAGCGAATGGCTGGGGCGTCAGCGGCTGAGGCGGAGGCGGGCTTCGAGGATGCGTTCGACTTTCGCGAGTTCGACGCGGTCGATGAAGGCGTCGACCATGGCGTTGGCGAGCGACTCTGCGCCCTGGGTCATCAGCATTTGCAGGAGGCCGCGTTTGGGTCGAACGAGCGTGGAGCGCTTCTCGATGCCGGCTGCGTCGGCGGCCCATTCGATGGCGTCATTGAGGTCGCCGAGGCGGTCGACCAGACCCAGGTCGTGCGCCTCTGCGCCGGTGTGAATCTCGCCCGAGGCGAGCGCGGCGACCTGGTCGCGACTGAGATCGGGGCGGCCTTCGGCGACGATGTCGACGAAGCGTTCGTAGACCGAATGGATCAGCGCGTCGAGCTTGGCGTCCTCTTCGGGTGTGTTGTCGCGGAAGAGCGATCCCATGTCCTTGAACTCTCCCGCGGCTCGGGTGCGCATCTTGACGCCGACGCGTTCGAGCGCCTCGGAGATCATCGGCGCGGTCCAGATCACGCCGATCGAGCCGACGACGGAGGTCGGCAGGGCGAAGATCGGGTTGGCGGCACAGGCAATCATGTAGCCGCCCGACGCGCCGACGCCCCGAATGGCGGCGGCGACCGGCTTGCGATCAGAGAGTCGGCGCGCGGCCAGGTAGAGCGCTTCAGAGGCGGCCGCGCCGCCGCCGGGAGAGTCAATGTCGAGCACGACGGCGGGATAGCGGGGGTTGTCGCGCAGACTGTTGAATGTGCGGCTGAGCTCGCGTGGACTCAGTCGCGCGCCGATCTGTCCAGCCACTTCGACGATGGCGACTCGTTGCGGGAACAGATACTGTTCGATGTCCACGATTGCGATCCGATCTTCAGGGGGGAGTGAGCGTCACAGATTCAGTGTATGGGCGCGCGTGCGTTGACTGTGTATCGGCTGGGCGCGATGATCGGACTACACCTGAGGCTGCGCACGCAGGGAGGCCGCCGTGACCGAGACCGTCGTCTGTTCATTGTCTGAACTGCGTCCCGGCGAGGTCACCGCCGCGGATCTGGACGGCACGCGCGTCTGCGTCGCCAACGTGCATGGCGAGATCTTCGCCGTCCAGGATCGTTGCCCGCACCTGTTCGCGCCGCTCTCGGTGGGCGAGTTGAAGAATGCGCACATTGTCTGTCCCTGGCACGACTCCGAGTTCGACATGCGCACGGGCAAGACGAAGTCGTGGTTGCCGAACGGCGTCTGGAACGTAATCCACAAGCTGATGCCGCCTCCGCCGCCGTTCATCAAGAACAAGATCGAGCCGGAGTCGATTCAGACGTTTAAGACCAGGGTGTCGGACGGGACGATCTACATCTCGGACGAGTGACGTGGTTGGGTCAGCTGAGGGCGAAGAAGAGCGCGCTTGAGCCGATGTAGGAGCCGACCAGGAGGGCGCCCTCGGGTGTCCAGAGTCGGCGGGTTGATGACTTCGCTCTGCTCATGACGGCGACGATCACGACGGCTGTCATCAGGATCGCGAAGAGGCCGGTGAGGATGTGCAGCGTCGAGGCGGCGGTCCAGACGACGCCGTCGGTGTAGATGATGTCGTCGATGAACAGGATGAAGCCCATGTTGAAGACGTTGCTGCCGAGGACGTTGGTCACGGCGAGGTCGGGCGCGTTGATTCGGAGCGCGGCGAACGAGGTGCCGATCTCGGGCAGCGAAGTGCTGATGGCCAGGAATTGGGTGCCGACGAAGCTGTCTTCCCAGTGCATCGCTTCGGCGATGTTCTCGCCCGTGTTCGCCATCCAGACTGCGGCTGAGACCACGACCGCCGCCGACAGCGCGTAGAGGGTGAGCGCGACCGGCAGCGTCTGACCATTGGCTGGCTGAGCGTCGGGCGCGTCAGCAGCTTCGCTTTGGTCGGGATCGGTCTCCTGCTCGCGGCGGTCGCGCAGGTAGATCAGCAGCATCGCGGCGAAGAACACGACCAGGACGATCGCGGTGATCGGGCTGATCAACCACTCGGACGCGACCGTCGTCTCGTTGTGGATAAACAGCGCCATCACCGCGAGCGCGATCAGACCGACGCCGAGCCCGCCGATCAGCACCGAAGTCTTGCGCACCACGCCGAGCAGCGGGCCTTGCTTCCAGTAGATGTCGGCGAGGCCGAGAATCATCAGGTTGAAGACGCTGCTGCCGAAGGCATCGCCGATGGCGAGGTCGGGCGCATCGAGCAGTGCGATCGAGCTGATGCCCGTGCCGACCTCGGGCAGCGACGTCGCGGTGGCGAGCATGACTACGCCGACGAACGAGCGGCCGAGTCCGGTGCGATCGGCGACGGTGTCGGCGGAGCGAGCGAGAAACTGCGACGCGCCCAGGATGATCAGCGTGGCGGCGGCGAACTGAAACCAGAGCAGCGCCAACGACGACCGCCTTACGGTTGCGACAGGGACTTCAGTTGTCGCGAACCTGGCGGAGCCAGTGATTGACGGCGGTCATGCCGCCGTCAGCGACGATGCACTGTCCAGTGATGTAGGACGAGTCGTCGCTGGCGAGGAAGAGCGCCAGGTTAGCGATGTCCTCGGGTTCGCCAGGACGGGCCAACGGTGAAACCTTCGCGCCACGTGCGCGGCTCGCCTCAATCTGCTCCGCGGTCTGCTGCATATCACTGGGAAGGCCGAAGCGGGTCGTGACGTGACCGGGGACAATCACGTTGGCGCGAATACCCAAGTGCGACAATTCGGCGGCGGCGCTTCGGGCCAATGCGTGCACGCCCGCCTTGGCCGCACAGTAGCCGGCGCCACTGGTCACGCCGCTGATCGCTCCAACCGACGAGGTCGAGATGATTGATCCGCCTCCCGCCTCTTCGAACAACGGAATCGCGAACTTCATGCCCAGAAACACGGCGCGCAGGTTGACCGCGATGAAGTCGTCGAACTGGTCGGCGGTCATGTCCCGGATCGGCGAGGGGCCGCCGTCGCCGGGGCCGGCGTTGTTGAAGACGACGTTGAGTCCGCCCCAGCGGTCGACAGCAGCGTCGAACGCGGCCTTGATCTGCGCTTCTTCGCGCACGTCCGCGACGACGGGCAGCGCCTGATCGCCGATCTCGTCGGCGGCGGCCTCTAGTCGCTGCTGGTTGCGTCCGACCATGACGACGTTGGCGCCGTGCTCGGCGAAGAGTTGCGCCGAGGCGAGGCCCATGCCGGCGCTCGCGCCGACGATCAGCGTGGTCTTTCCATCAAGCTTCTTGGTCACTGTGATGTTCTCTCGCACGATTGACTTGATCCCGACACCGGTTCGGGCCGACGTTGGTACACACAGAAGCAGTGCAAATGTCTAGAAGCCCTGGAAGTTGGGCTCGCGCTTCTCGGCGAAGGCGCGCGGACCCTCTTTCGCGTCTTCGGTCGAGCGGGCGATCACCATCGCGTGGTCGGCCATTTCGAGCGACTCGTGCAGGCCGGTCTCTGCCGAGCGATAGGCGAGGCGCTTGATCATCTGCACCGAGACGGCGGGCATGCGGGCGATCTGCTCGGCCAGTTCGAGCGTGGTCGGCATCAAGTCGTCATGCTCGACGACCTGCGAGACGTAGCCCATGGCGAGCGCTTCTTCGGCGGTGAAGATTTTGCCCGTCCACATCAGCTCGAGCGCCTTCGACATGCCGACGATACGCGGCAGGTAGTAGCAGCCGCCGTCGCCGGGGATCAGCGCCATGCGCACGTAGGCCATGCCAAACTTGGCGCGGTCGCTGGCGATGCGCAGGTCGGCCATTGAGGCCATGTCCATGCCCGCGCCGACGGCCGCGCCGTTGACGGCGGCGATATACGGCTTTTCGCAGTTGAACAGCGCCCGCGGGACTCGCTGAACGGAGTTGCGCAGCGAGTTGCGGTTGGCGGCGGGCGCGTTGGGGTCGCCGCCGAGCACGTCCGCGCCGGCGCGTTCGCGTCCGACATCGGCACCCGAGCAGAAGCCGCGGCCTTCGCCGGTGACGATGATCACGCGCACCTGCTGGTCGACGGAGGCGCGTGTGATCGACTCTTGCCAGGCATCGAGCATCTCGTTCGAGAATGCGTTCAGCTTTTCCGGTCGGTTGAGGGTGATCACCGCGATGTGATCCTGAACGTCGTAGAGCAGTTCGTCAGTCATCGAGCATCTCCTGTTGCGCGGCTTGTGCTTCGCTGAATCGAGTCAGTTCATTCTCATACCGCCGTCGACATTGAGCGACTGGCCGGTGATGTTCTGCGCGTCGTCGGATGCGAAGAAGACGGCCGCCTTGCCGATGTCGGACGGCGTCTGCTCGCGGCCGAGCGGCATGTTGCTCGCGACGATCGACTCGAAGGTGGCGCGCCGATCGACGACTTCGTCAGCGTCGTCGCCGACGAGCATGCCTTCCAGCTTGCGCCAGAGGTCAGTCCAGAGCAGGCCGGGGCAGATGGCGTTGACGTTGATGTTGTGCGAGCCGAGCTCAGCCGCCTGCGACTGTGTCAGGCTGATCGCGCCAGCTTTGGATGCAGAGTAGGAGGCGATGGCGCCGCCCTGCCGACCGGCGATCGAGGCGATGTTGACGATCTTTCCGCCGCCTTGCTCTTTGAAGTGCGGAGCGACCGCCTTGGTCACCTTCCAGATCGCCTTGAGGTTGACATCGAAACAGCGGTCCCAATCCGACTCGATCTCGCTCTGGCTGAGATTGTCGGGGGCGACGCCGGCGTTGTTGACGAGGATGTCGATCTGTCCCATCTCGGCCAACGCGGCCGCGACCTGGGTCTCGATTGAGTCGTCGCTGGTGACATCCATCTCCAGCGCAATGGCGGTGACGCCGTGTCGATTCTGCAGCTCGCCGGCGGTGCGGAAGGCTTCGTCGATCAGCACATCGCAGATCACGATGTCAGCGCCTTCAGCGGCCAACTCGGTGGCGATCCCGCGTCCGATGCCTCGAGCCGCGCCGGTGACGAGCGCCACTTTGCCATCGAGTCGTCCCATGGTGTCGAGTCCTGCCTAGAACTGGTGCTTGCGATTGCTTCGATCAGCCTAGCGTCCGTCGTCGTACGCGGGTGAGCAAGAGCAGCAACAGGAAGGTGAGCGCGTTGAAGGCGGCGATCGCGATCAGGACCGGTTGGTAGTTGTCGTCGACGGCGTCGAGTAGGACGCCGGCCGCGAACGGGCCGATCGCGAGCGCGACGTTGCCGGCAGAGGTCTGAATCGCCATCAGCGTGCCCAGGCGCCTGAGGCCGTACACCTCTGAGGCGATCAAGCCTTGCAGCGGCATGGTCTGTCCCCAAACGAGTCCGGCGATCACGGCGGAGAGATAGATCCAGAACACGGGGCCGGCCGCGAGCAGGGCGAGCGTGCCGAGCAGCATGACGGCGTATCCAACGCCGAGGGCGGGGCGCAGTCCGAGCAGCGCGGTCATGGGACCGATCAGGGCTCGCCCGGGGAGCGAGAGGAATCCGCGCAGACCGGTCAATCCGCCGGCGGCGCTCAGCGACAGGCCGGCGGCCGTCGAAGCGGGGACGAAGTGGTTGAGCAGCGCGCCCAACGCGAACGAACTGACTAAGACCATGGCGATCATCACCTGCACTTCGCGCGAGCGCAGCGCGTCGCGGACGCCGGTGTAGCCGTACTCGTCGGGCGGCGAAGCGCTGCCGCCTCTGTCGGTGGATGTCCCGTCAGATGCGTCGCTCTCGGATTGCGTCGGCGGCGGCAACGCTGGCAAACGCCGCACCGTGAGTACGGCGGGCAAGGCGAGCGCCGCTGCCAGGATCAGCAGCGTCCGCACGGCCCAGCGCCAGCCGAACTCTTCGGTCAGGACTCCTGCGAGCGGCAGAAAGACGACTGACGAGAATCCGCCGGTTGTGACAAGGACGGTCATCGCCTGGAGCTGTCGCTGCGGATAGAGGCGCGCCGTGATCGGCATCGTCACGTTGTAGAACAGTCCCGCGATCGAGATCGCTCCGCCCAATGACCAGAAAGCGATGAAGAGCCAGAGCTGCTCCGCGTAGGTCGCGGCGGCCATGAACAGCGTGCCCAGAATCAGACCGCCCCACAGCACCGGCCGCGGGCCGATGGTGTCGAGGATGCGTCCCGTCGCCACCGACGCGGCCGCGCCGAGCAGATACGAGCCCATGAATGCCGCGTTGACCGCGCCCGACGACCAGCCTTGATCGTCTTGAATCGGTCCCGTGATCACGCCGAAGCCGTAGAGGGGCAGCCCGTACGAGCCAACGGTCAACACGCCGAGCAGGAGCGCTGGCCACCACGTCAGTAGCCAGGCCTTGAACCAGGCGAACAGTGTTGCGAGAGAAGCGTCGGTTCCACGCGGCATTATCGGCGCAGGGTACGCTGCGCCTATGTCTCAGCCATCATCGAGCCACGCGGTCACGGTCGAGCGCCAACGTCTGCGCTTCGCCGCGGGACACTTCGCCACGTTCGCCGATGAACTGGAGCCGATCCACGGCCACAACTACGACGTCTTCGTTGAGGTCGTGGGGCCGTTGACTGAAGAATCGTGGGTGATCGACTTCTCTCTGCTGAAGCGGCTCACGCGCGAGGTCTGCGAGACGCTCGACCACAAGTTTCTGCTGCAGATGGACTCTCGAACTCTGACGATCATCGATGACGACACGCACTACGTGATTCAGTATCGCGACGAACCGACGTATCGATTGCCCAAGCGAGACGTCGCGGCGCTGCCGATCGACAACAGCACGGCCGAACGGCTGTCGCAGTACATCGCCGGGCGGCTGATCGAATCGCTGCAGTTCTCGGGACCACCCGGGTTGGTTCGGCTGCGTGTGGGCGTCGAAGAGATGCCGGGCCAGGCCGCCTGGTTCGAGACGGACCTCTGATGTCAGAGGACTCCGAGACGACGACGGTGCTGGTGATCTACGACTCTCAGGGACTCCTCGCCGAGCTGGCGCAGTCGATCATCGAAGGCGCTGAGTCGGTCGCGGGCATTGAGGTCTGGGATCGGCCGCTCGACGCGGCAGACAAGGACGAGCTGGTCCGCTGCGACGCGCTGATCCTTGGCAGTCCCAATTGGACCGGCATCACCGGTCGACTCAAGCACTGGTGGGACTACACGGGCGATCTGTGGGAGTCGGGCGAGCTGGCGGGCAAGCCGGCGGCTGCGTTCAGCGCTGGTTGGAGTCCGTCAGGCGGCCTCGAGGCGACGCTGCTGCAGTTGGTTCACCTACTGATCGGCCACGGCATGCTGATCGTCGGTCTGCCCTGGACGAGCACGATGAATCACTCGGGCAGCTACTACGGAGCGACCGCGGTGCGACGGGTCACCGACCTCGATCGCGAGCAGGCGCATCAACTCGGCGCGCGGGTGTCGCAGGTCGCGCGGCAGCTGCGGATCGGCGCTCAGTAATGCCAGACGCGTATGATCCTCGCGAGATGCTGGGTGTGGGCATCGACGCCTCGGAGGACGAACTGCGTCAGGCGTTTCGACGCAAGGCCAAAACTGTTCACCCGGACGTCTCGGACGCGCCCGACGCCGCCGAGCAGTTCGCGCGACTTAAGGCCGCCTACGACCTGCTGATTGAGCGGCTGACCGATCCGCTCGCGCCGACGCCGGAGGATCTCTATCGCTCGCCGCCTGAGGTGAGCGAGGAAGAGCAGGAACGAATCATTCAGGCGCATCGTCGTCGTCGCGAGTCGGAACAGCGACGACGCAGTCGGCGTCGCGCGGCCGTACACGGCAACGCTCGACGAGCTGAGCGCGAGACCGAGCGATTCCGCGCCGAAATGGCGCGTCGTCGAGCAGCGTACGAAGCGCAACAACGAGAGCAGGACGGCGCCGAAGGGTAGCATTCGCCTGTGCGCGGGTCTGTCCAACAGCCAAACCTGAGAGCGGTTTGTTGTAGTGAAGGAACGTGAGATGGCTGAATACGAGAATGTCGCCGTGGATGTCGACGGCCCGGTCGCGACGATTACGCTGAATCGTCCTGAAAAGCTGAATGCGATCTCCGCGGGGTTGCGCAACGACCTGGAGTCGGCGCTGCAGGACCTCAATCCGGGCGACGATGTTCGGGTGATTCGGATCAAGGGGGCGGGACGCGCGTTCTGCGCGGGCTACGACCTGACGCCTGAGCGAGGGGCGCTCTCCTGGCGGCCCAACCAGCGTTCAGGCGATCAGGCCTGGGAGCTGGGCGAGTCGAGGATCGCGCACGACCGCGAGGGGTTGCGCACGTCGGTCGACAAGTGGCTCTGGATGTGGTCGTATCGCAAGCCGATCGTGGCTCAGGTGCACGGCTGGTGTCTGGCCGGCGGCGGAGAGCTGATCGGCGCCTGCGACATCGTCTTCGCGGCCGATTCGGCGCGTTTTGGCCATCCCGCCGGTCGCGCATTGGGCATCCCGCCGACGCTGGGCATGTGGCCGGTCAAGATCGGCATGCTCAAGACCAAGGAGCTGCTCTTCAGCGGCGATACGGTCGACGGCATTGAGGCTGAGCGGATCGGCATGATCAATCGCGCTTATCCCGAGGATCAACTCGACGAAGAGACGATGGCCTACTGCCAGCGGATCGCAAACCTCCCGCTCGACGGCCTCACGGTGCACAAGCACTCGACCAATCGTTGGTTCGAGATCATGGGTCTGCGCACGGCGGCGGCCGAGGGCGCGGAGTTTGACGCGATCTGGCACGAAGCGCCGACGATCAACGAGTTCGTCAAGATTTCACGTGAGAAGGGCCTCAAAGTCGCGCTCGAGTGGCGCGACGACCCGTTCGGCGACGGCCGCGGCGCGCTGCGACGACGGACGTAGTCGGTATTGGCTGGCATGGAGTCATGAGACCACAACCAACCGCCTCGACGGCGAACGTTCGCGGCTACGCGCTGCGAGTCTGGGAGTGGGCGCCCGTTGGCGCGCCCGCTCGGACGGCTGTGCTTGTCCATGCGACCGGGTTCCACTCGCGGACTTGGGACGATGTCGTCGGACTGCTGCCTGAAGACTGGCGAGTGTTCGCTCTGGACATGCGTGGACACGGCGCGTCGCAGCGTCCGCTCTCGAAGGGCGATGTCGACTGGCGCGAGATGGCGGCCGATCTGGTGGAATGGCTGGACCAGCGCGACCTGTCGGATGTGGTCGCGGCGGGACATTCAATGGGCGGCTGCGTCTGCACGATCGCGGCGGCGAACAGCGAGCGGATCGAGTCGCTCGCCCTTATCGATCCAGTGCTGGTCAATCCCAATGGTCCCAGGCCGCCGATGCCGCCCGAGGGACTATCTGTCGCCGCGCGCAAGCGTCGGCGCATCTGGTCGAGTCCACAGGAGATGACTGACTCGTTGCACGGACGCGGCGCATTCACGCATTGGCCGCGCGAGGCCGTGGCGCGTTATGTCCGCTATGGACTCAATCCCACCAACACGCTGGGAGAGTGGGAGTTGGCCTGTGACCCCGAGGTCGAAGCCTGGTGCTTCGAGCACGCGCCGACGGTCAACCCATGGCCGGAAATGGCCCGCCTCCAGCAGCCCACGTACATCCTGAAGGCCGGGGCGTCGGCCGGACATGGATCGCCAACGTTCGCCAGCGCCGCCGACGTGTTCGCCAACGCCTACGAAGAGGTCGTTGCAGACTCGGACCACTTCATACCGATGCGCCGACCCGACGCGGTCGCGGAGGCGATCGAGATCGTCGCGCGAGACTGTTCAGCGGACGGCTGACTAGTCAAACGCGCCTGACACCAGGTGCTCGACGTACTCCTCGTCGGACATACCGACGATGTCCTTGTAGATGTACTCGTTGTCTTCGCCGAGCAGCGGCGCGGCCTTGGTCAGCTCGGCTGGCGTTCGCGAGAGGCGGAAGGACGGTCCGTCGTAGGCGCGATGACCCATCGTCGGATGATCGAGCATCCAGAAGTGTCCGCGGTGCGCGAGCTGCGGATCGTTGCGCAAATCCTCAGGCGTCTGCACGACGCCGGCTGGGACTCCGGCTTCCTGCAGTCGATGCATCAACACCTCGGCCGTTTGCGTGCGGGTCCAGCGCGCGATCTCGCTGTCGAGGTCCTGCGGGTCGAGCGAAGCCCAACCGGGCTGCTCGGCGACCTCGGCGAGCGCCTGCAGTTCGCTGTCGTTGGTGACGGTGATCGCGATCCAGCGATCGTCGTCATCGCCGCGCGCGGCGCATTGATAGGTCGCGTAGGGCGCGTGCTCTGGATGTCCCGCGCCGAGCGCCTGCTGCTCGCGACCGTTGACTGTGTAATCGAGCGTCATCGTCTCGGTGGCGTGGAGCGCGGCTTCGAGTTGGCCGAAGTCGATGCTCTGGCCTTCGCCGGTGCGCTGTCGATGATCGAGCGCGGCGAGCAGCGCCGCGGCGGCGAAGTGCGGCACGAGGAAATCGGTGTAGGCGACGCCGGTGCCGATCGGCTCCTCGCCCGGGTACGCGGTCAGATGCGAAATCCCCGCCGCCGCCTGCAACACGTGTCCGTAGCCCTGCCACATCGACCATGGGCCGGTGAGGCCGTACATCGGCATGGAGATCATGATCAGATCGGGGCGCACCTCGCAAAGGTCGTCGTAGGTCATTCCCCAAGCGCGCATCGCCTTGGGCGTGAATGACTCAGTGACGATGTCGCAGTGTTCGACGATGCGTTTCGCGATCGCGACGCCGTCGGGGTGCTGCAAGTTAAGCGAGACGCAGCGCTTGGACGAGTTGAAGTCGGCGTAGTAGCCGCTGTTGTCGAGCGCGGGCTCGTCGTTGACAAACGGCGGCGCTCGACGCAGCGGTTCCGGCCGCACTGACGATTCGATGCGTATTACTTCGGCGCCGTGATCGGCGAGGTACTTGGAGACCAGCGGACCGACGCCAACCCAAGCGAAGTCGGCGATGCGAATGCCTTCGAAGACACGATTGCTCAGGCCGTTGGAGCTATCTGCTGACGTCGACACGGTCGGGCTCCTCGATCACACGCTCGGCGGCGAGTTTCGCTCGTTCCTCACGCGAGAGGCCGAGTACGTCGCCATAGACGTAGTCGTTGTGCTCGGCGATCATGGGCGCGCGGTGGCGAACCGTAATCGGCGTGTTGCTCAGTTTGGCCCAGGGACCGGGGTAAGTGACGTCGCCATGCTCGTGCTCGACGTCGACCCAGAAGTCGCGAGCGGCGAGATGCTCGTTGTCGAGCAGATCCCTCGGAGTGTGCACGATGCCCCAGCCGTTGCGAATCTGCTGCGCCTCGGCGACGAGCTGGGCGCGGGTGAATCGTTTGCAGAACGCTCGCAAGATGTCGTTCAGATAGTCGCCGTCGTGGTCGGCGGGCGGCATCAACAGGCCCTGCGTCGCGTCGAGCTTGGCCAACCACTCGTCCGAGGTCAGATCGCCGGCCATGCCGTGATGGTCGAGCCAGTCGATCGTCTGGCGAGCGGTGAGGCCGAACAGTCCTCCATACGACAAACAGGCGACGTAGCCGTCGGAGGCCTCAAAGACGTACTGACCGGACTTGAAGCCGCCGATTTCGCGGCCGTTACCCGGTCGACCATTGTTGAGGCCGCGAATATCCCAGGTCGGCATGGCGTTGTCGTGAGTGAAGGTCACGGCTTCTTGCATCGACTGGTCGACGTGTTGCCCCAGTCCGGTGCTCGTGCGGTGATGGTGAGCGATCAGCGAGCCCACGACCGCTTGCGCAGACGCTTGGGCGTATCCCTGCGACGCCGTCGGACGAATCGGCGGACGTCCTGGCGCTCCGCAGAGCGAGGAGAGGCCGCCCATCGCCGTCCCGACCAGGTCGGTCGCTTTCCAGTGCGCGTAGGGACCGTCGCGACCGAACGGCGTGATCGACGTGTGCACGAGCGACGGATGCGCCGTCGCGATCGTCTTTGCGTCGAGTCCCAGCGACTCGGCCACTTCGGGCGGATAGGTCTCGACGAGGAAGTCTGAGGCCTCGAGCAACCGATCGAGTAGCGCGCGGCCCTCTGAGCGGGTGAGATCGAGCGTGACCCCGAGTTTGTTCGAGTTGAACATCCACCAGTGCAGCGACTGCTCCGGGTCGACGACGTCGTCTCGGAAGGGGCCGATCAAACGGGACTCATCGCCGCCGGGCGGTTCGACCTTGATCACCTCTGCGCCGAGATCGCCGAGCATCCTGCCGGCGAGTTGGCCCAGTTCGTTGGTCAGGTCGATGACTCGAAACGGCGCGAGCGGTCCTGGGGCCGGAGTGGCGGACATGGCAGACATGGCGGACATGGCGGCATGATAGTCGTCCGAGCTCAGCCCGCCGCCGACGGACTTGGTCGGCGTTGAATGACGTGCACATCCTCGAGCGTCGGCAAGACGACCTCGATCGCGCGCCGGACATGATCGAGATTGACGCGCTCCAGCGCCGACACGGCGCAGGGCCGAACGCCGATCTCCTCCTCGACCATGTCGAGCACGTCCTCGATTGGCTCCTCGAGGGCGTCGATTTTGTTGACTGCCGTCAGCGTCGGCCGCTGGTCAACGCCCAGTTCTCGCAGCGTGCGGTGCACGCTGCGCGCCTGTTCGAGCAAGTCGGGCGAGGCGCCATCGATGACGTGCAGTAAGAGATCAGCCTCTTCGAGCTCCTCGAGCGTCGCTCGGAAGGCCGCCACGAGCTGGGTCGGCAGCTTCTGGATGAACCCCACGGTGTCGGAGAGCAACACCGTATGCCGCTCCGAGAGTCGACATCGGCGCGTAGTTGGGTCAAGCGTCTCAAAGAGCCGATCTCGGGCTCGCACATCGGCGTTGGTGAGCGCATTCATCAACGTCGACTTGCCCGCGTTGGTGTATCCAACCAGCGCCACCAGCGGGATGCCCGCGCGATCACGTTGACGTCGATGTTGCTGTCGGTGGGTGCGCACGCGTTCGAGATCTTGTTTGAGCCGCTTGATCTGATTGCGAATCAGGCGACGGTCGGTCTCGAGCTGGGTCTCGCCAGGACCTCGCGAGCCGATCGCGCCTTCCATGCGCTCGAGGTGCTCCCACTGACCCGCCAGTCGTGGCAGCAGATACTCGTGCTGCGCCAGCGCGACCTGGACGACGCCCTCTCGCGTGCGAGCGCGTTGGGCGAAGATGTCGAGGATCAACGCCGTGCGATCGATGATCTTGACGCCCAGCCGCTGCTCGAGCGTGCGCTGCTGAGCGGGTGTGAGCTCGTCGTCAAAGATCGCCACCGTCGCGCGCAACTCATCGCGCAGTTCGACGATTTGCTCGAGTTTGCCTTTGCCGACGTACGAGTTGGGATCGGGATGCCGCAGTCGCTGCTTGACGCGCGCGAGCGGCATGGCGCCGGCGGTGACGGCGAGCTGGGCGAGCTCTTCCAGCGAAGCGTCGATGTTCCAATGGACGGCGCGGCGCGAGTCAACGCCGACGAGGATGGCGCGTTCCCGTGGTGGATGGGTCGGGTGTTGTCGGCGGCGGCCGCTCTTGGGACGCCGGTTGCGTATGCGTGGTATGTCGAACTCCGTCGCAACGTCCGGCGGCCATCGCCGCGGGACGAGGTGCAGTCTAGTCAGAACAGTCGACGGAGTTCAGTTGACCATGTCGCCGCGGACCTCCAGCGTCTGTGGATGATCTGACGGTACTCGGTTTGGAGTCGCTTGGTTCGGAGTGGGCGGGTAAGCCTAGCGGGATGTGAAGGCGGCGATGCGATCGACGCCTTCGTCGACCTCCTCGTCGGGGAGGGTCAGGCTGAGGCGGATGTAGCCCTCGCCGGCGGGACCGTAGCCGTTGCCCGGCGTGACGACCACGCCTTGCTCCTCAATCAGGCGCGCGGCGAAGTCGGCGGAGGTGTCGCCTTCGGGCAAGCGCGCCCAGATGTAGAGCGAGGCCTTGGGATTGGTCACCTCGAGCCCAATCGAGCGCAGCGCCGCGACGACCTTGTCGCGTCGACGCTGAATGATCGCGTTGTTGGCCTCGATCACGGACTGATCGCCGTCGAGCGCGGCGATCGCCATGTGCTGAATCGCCTGGGGAATGCCTGAGTCGATGTTGGACTTGACGCGCAGGAGCGGGTCGACGAGCTCGGCCGCGCCGCAGGCCCAACCGAGCCGCCAGCCGGTCATGTTGAAGGTCTTGGAGAGCGAGAAGTACTCCATGCCGGCGGCCTTGCCTGACGGCGCCTGCAGAAACGCGGGCGCCTCGTAGCCGTCGAAGGTGACATCGCAGTAGGCGTTGTCGTGCAGGACGGCGATCTCGTGTTCGAGGCCGAAGCGAGCGGCGCGCTCGAAGAAGTCCACATTGGCGAGGGCGCCGGTCGGGTTGTTGGGATAGTTGAGCCACATCACCCGGGCCCGCTCGCGCACATCGGCGGGAATCGCCTCGAGATCGGGGAGGAAGTCGTTCGCCTCGGTCAGCGGCATGTAGTGCGACGCGCCGCCGGCGAACATCGTCCCAATGGCGTAGACCGGATATGCGGGATCGGGCACCAGGGCGATGTCGCCGGGGTCGATGAAGCAGAGCGCCGAGTTGGCGATGCCTTCCTTGGCGCCGATCAACGGCACGATCTCGGTGGCCGGGTCGAGCGTGACCTCGAATCGCTGAGCCATCCAGCGGGCGATGCACTCGCGCAACTCGGGCAAGCCCTCGGTTTCGGGATAGCGATGGTTGGCGGGCACGTCGGCGTGCTCGTGCAAGGCTTCGAGGATGTGCGGATGCGTGGGCAGGTCGGGATCGCCGATGCCGAAGGAGATGACGCGGACGCCCCGCTCGCGCTGCTCGGCGATCTTGCGTGAGATTTCGACAAACAGATACGGCGGCAGGTCGCGGACGCGTTGCGCGGTGCGCATCTTCGCTTGATCGGCCATTTAGAAGCGCCCCCAGATCTTGCCCACTTTGACGAACGTCGTCACCTTCGCTTCGCGGCGACGCGCCACCTCGTTCGGGTCGGCGGGACGCTGATAGGCGAGCTCGTTGGTGACGTGGCGGAAGTTGAACTCTTGCAGCAGCGGATCGCCGACGCTCTCGCCGTCGACGCGCAACGTCATGGCGCGGCGGTTGTCGTCAGCGGCGCGCTGCATCGCCGCGGCGAGTAGGGCGCGGGAGACCTCCGTGTGGTCGTGTTCGGGATGCACGATCAGTTCCTCAGCGACCACGCCGCGGCGCTCCGCCTCGACGACGCGAAGGTATCCAGCCGGCGAGCCGCCGCGCTCGGCCAGTCCAACCCACTGGGCGTCGTCGAAGAACTGCGTCGCCAGAGGCGGCGCGTGCGCGCCCTCGCCGGCGGCCTGGCTCTCAATCTCGATCATCGCGGCCTCATCATCGGCGCTCGCGTCGCGCACGCTGATCGACGCGTCGACCTCGGGCAAGGTCTGATCGCGCACGTCGCGGCAGCGCATCACCGAGACTTCCGACGGTGAGGTGAAGCCGGCGCCGATCAGCATCGGTTCGACGTAGTGGCGGTGGGGGAAGTCGGTGAAGTCGAGCACCATCAGTTCGGTGTCGGAGTGTTCGGTGGCTAGCTCGCCCATTTCGTTGAGCAGATTGGTCAGGTGCATGCGGATGTGGTTGATCGTGTCGAATTCGTAGAACAGCCGCAGGTGTCGTCCGTAGGGCACGCCGATGATGTAGCCGTCATCGCACTGAGTCGAGAGCATGCGCGGCAGACGCACGAGGTCGTCGAAGTCGAGGTCGGGCTGGTTGCGATAGGCGAGCGTCTTGGTGGCCAGCGTCTCGTGCAGATCGCGCACCATGCCGGGCGCGACGTCCTGAGCGTGTCGTGTGTAGTCAGGAATGACCATGGGGTCGTCCGTTCACTGGTGATTGCATGTGATTGCTTGCGATTGGCTGAGGCATCGTCAGTCGACGCTCAGCAGATTGGCGTCCAATTGGCCGCCGAGCAGACTGGCGTCCAACTGGCCGTCGAAGGAGAAGGAAGCGGGACCGGTCATGTAGACGGAGGCTGTGGGATCGCTGAGGCCGTCCCAGGCGATCTCAAGGTCGCCGCCGGGCAGCGAGACGGTCGCCGAGGCGTCGGCGAGTCCGCGCAACCGCGCCGCGACCAGGACCGCGCAGGCGCCCGAGCCGCAGGCCATCGTGATTCCGACGCCGCGCTCCCAGACGCGCATCTTGAGATGGTCAGGCGCGAGCACGTTGACGATTTCGACATTGGTCCGCTTGGGAAAGTCTGGATGCGTCTCGATCAGTGGGCCGATCTTAGTCAAGGGGAAGTCGTCGACATCGTCATCTGTGAACCAGATGGCGTGTGGATTGCCCATGCTGACGCAGGTCAGATCGAAGCGTTGGCCGGCGACCTCGATCTCGTGACGCAGGACTGGCGAGGGACCTTCGTGCGCGACCGGAATCTGGTCGGGTTCGAGCCAGGCCGGGCCCATCGCGACGCGCACGCGCTCAACCGTGGAGGAGGAGTCGCCAAGCTCGGCCTCGAGCACGCCGGCGCCGGTCTCAATCGCGAGTTTGCCGTCGGTCGCCTCGAATCCCGCCCGCTCGACGAGGTACTTGGCAAAACAACGAAAGCCGTTGCCGCACATCTCGCCGTCCGAGCCGTCGGCGTTGACGATCACCATCCGCGCCGCCGCGACGTCCGATTCCTGCGCGAGCAAGATGCCGTCGGCGCCGACGCCGAAGTGTCGGTCGCAGATGCGCGGGGCGAGCGCGGACCAGTTGATCTGACTGCGCTGCGCGCGCTCGCCCAGAGCGTCGATCAGCAGGAAGTCGTTTCCCGCGCCCTGCACCTTGAGGAATGGAATCGTCATCCAGCAACTCCAACAGGCGATGTCGCCAATATCAGCATCTTACTCAAGCCTGTCGAGCGGAACATCAGTAGACCAGAAAATCGATCGGTCGTCGCGGCGAAACCAGTTTCGTTGACGTCGCGCCAGACGCCGCGTCGCCTGAGCGACCGCCTCGATCGCGCTCTCCTCGGACAGTTCGCCGCGAACATGAGCGAGGACTTCGCGGTAGCCGATGGCGTCGAATCCTGGAGCGTCAGCGGGTACTCCCTCGTCAAGCAGGGCGCGCGCCTCATCGACGACGCCGTCGGCGAACATCCGCCTGGTGCGCTGCGCGATGCGCTCGTCGAGGTCGTCAAGCGACACGTCGGGCGCGATGGCGAGGTACGCGATCGGTTCGCGCAGGCGCTGCCAGTCGGAGATCGGCCGACCTGTCAACTCGTGCACTTCGAGCGCGCGAATCAGACGCCGCGTGTTGCTGGGTCCAATGCGCTCGGCGGCTTGCTGGTCGACGAGGAGCAGTCGACTGTGCAGGGCGCTCGCGGACTCGGCGGCGAGCTTGGCGCGCAGCACCTCGTCCGCCTCGACCGGCGGCGTCTGCCATCCTTCGAGCAACGCGCGCATGTGCTGACCGCTTCCGCCGACAGCGATCGGACGTCGTCCGCGCTTGCGGATGTCGGCGATGGCGGCGCGGGCGCTCTTGAGGTACGCGCCAAGCGAGAACCGTTCGGTCGGCTCGACGATGTCGATGCACCAATGCGGAATCTCGGCGCGGTCCGCGACGCTCGGTTTGGCCGTACCGATATCGAGCCGACGATAGATCTGCCGCGAGTCGATCGAGACGATTTCGCCGTTGAATCTGCGCGCGATCTGCAGCGCCCAATCGGACTTGCCCGATGCGGTCAGGCCGACGACCGCGATCAGCGGCGGTTCAGCCTCGGCTGGCGGCGATGGCTCTGGTGATGTCGAGGAAGGCATCGGCCTGGAGCGACGCGCCTCCGACGAGCGCGCCGTCGACGTCGGGTTGGGCCATGAACTCTGCGATGTTGCCGGCGTTGACCGAGCCGCCGTAGAGAATGCGCGCCGAATCGGCCACGTCGGCGCCGAGCGTTTCGGCGAGCACTGATCGGATGTGCGCGCAGGCCGACTGCGCCTCATCTGGCGTCGCGGCCTGTCCAGTGCCGATCGCCCAGACCGGCTCGTAGGCGATGACTAATCCAGCGGGCGCGGGATCGTCGCTCAGAGCGAGCGTGAGCTGTCGCTGGAGCACGGCGGAGGTGCGCCCGTTTTCGCGCTCGGCTTCGGTCTCTCCGACGCAGAGAATCGGCGTCAATCCGTGCTCGTCGGCGGCGCGCAGCTTGAGCGCCAGCGCCTGATCGTCTTCACAGAAGAACTGTCGGCGCTCGGAGTGACCCAGAATCACCCAGTCGGCAACCTCGGCCAGTTGCGTTGGCGCAACCTCGCCCGTGAACGCGCCCGAGGGCTGTGTGTGCATGTTCTGTCCGGCGACGTGGACGCTGCTGTCTCGCCAGTGCTCGAAGACCAGCGGCAGCTGGAGGAATCCTGGCGCGAGCACGACGTCGACGCCGTCGATCGACTCAATTCCGGACAGCCCGTCACACAGCGCTCGCGCCTCCTGGTTGGTCGCGTTCATCTTCCAGTTGCCTGCGGCGATCGGCGTGCGCGTCATGAGTCCTCCTCGGCCAGCGGCAACACGGCGATGCCTGGCAGGTCGACGCCTTGCAGGTACTCGAGCGCCGCGCCGCCGCCAGTGGAAACGTGCGACATTTTGCCGCTGAGGCGGAACTGCGCGACCGCCGCCGCGGTCTCGCCGCCGCAGATCACCGTGTTCGCGTCATCAAGCTTGGCGAGCGCCTCGGCCATCGCGCGCGTGCCGCCCGAGAACGCCTCGCGCTCGAACAGTCCCAAGGGACCGTTCCAGACGATCGTGTCGCAATCCTTGACCGCTTCCGAAAAGGCCTCGACTGTGGCCGGCCCGACGTCGAGGATCTGCCAGTCGTCAGGGAGATCCTCATCGCCGAAAACAAACGGCGTCGCTCGCGGCGGTTCGTCTGCGCCGTGAGCGATGACGCAATCGGTGGGGATAACCAGACGGCACTGCTCTTCCTGTGCGATCGCGGCGATGTCGTTGGCCGCTTCGACCATGTTCTGTTCGAGCAGCGACGCGCCGGTCGGCAATCCGCGCGCGAGCAGGAAGGTGTTGGCCATGGCGCCGCCGATCGCGATCACATCGGCGATCTCGGAGAGGCGCTCGAGCAGTCCCAGCTTGTCCGACACCTTCGCGCCGCCGCAGATGAATCCGAGTTTGCCCGCCTCGCCGTTGCGAATCGGGTCCAGCGCTCGAAGCTCGCGCTCGAGCAACAGACCGCCAGCCGCGGGCAGCATTGTGGCGACGGCGTGCGTCGACGCGTGCGCCCGATGCGCCGCGCCGAAGGCGTCGTTGACGTAGACGTCGGCCAGCTCGGCGAGCTGCGAGGCGAAGTCCTGGTCGTTTTCTTCCTCTTCTTCGTGGAAGCGGAGATTCTGCAGCACCAGCACTTCGCCCGACTTGAGCTCGCTCGACATCTGACGCGTGATATCGCCGATGCAGTCAGGCGCCATGCGCACGTTCATCCGCAGCGTGCGAGCGAGACGGACCGCGACGGGGGTCAAATCGAAGGCGGGATTGCGTTCGCCCTTGGGTCGACCCAGGTGCGAGCAGACGATCACCGCCGCGCCCTGTTCGAGCGCGTACTTGACGGACGGCGCCGCGGCGCGAATGCGCGTGTCGTCGAGTACGCGCGAGCCGTCCAAGGGCACATTGAGGTCGAGTCGGATCAGGACGCGCTTGCCGGCCAGGTCGAGGTCGCGAATCGAGCGGTATCTCATCATGCGCTTAGCTAGGCGTGCTTAGACATTCGACGTGAGCTCGCTGATCTCCGGCGTGACGTCTGCGCACGAGGCCGACCGCGATTCGACGGCCGCCAGTTTCGCCAGCCGACGCTGATGTCTGCCGCCCTCGAACTCGGCCTCGATGAAGGCGTCGAGTATCTCAGCGGCCAGCGCGTGTCCGGTGACGTATGAGCCCAGGGCGAGGATGTTGCAGTCGGTGTGTTCTCGAGCGCGGCGCGCGGTCCACGGATCGGCGCAGAGCGCGGCGCGCGCGCCGGCCACTTTGTTGGCGGTGATGCTGACGCCGACTCCGTTCGAGCAGACGACGACGCCGAGCTCATGCCGGCCCTCGACGACCGCTTCAGCCAGCGGGGCGGCGATGTCGGGATAGTCGCTGCGCTCGGGGGTCGGCGCGCTGTAGTCGATGACGTCATGACCTTGCGCCGTCATGTGTTCGCGCAGCCGCTCTTTGAGTTCAAAGCCGGCGTGATCGGCGCCGATCGCAATGCGCACCGCTCTGGACCCCTTCGTGGCGTTCAGGAGACTGAGTCGAGGTCGGCGAGTCCCCAGTAACGCTGCAGCAGCTCTCCGACATTTGCGTTCAGCATCGGGCCTCGACGCAGCACTCGCGGCGCGTGACCTGTGCAATCCAAGATAGTTGAGGCCGTGCCCGCAGGCGGGACTCCCGACTCGTCCAGCAGGACGGGAATGTGAAACGATTCACTTAAGCGCTGGAGCTGGTCGGCCGACTGCGCTTGCGGAAACTGATCGCGCACGTCTTGGCTGCGCAGCGAGGCCGGCGCGCCGTGCAGATTCGCGGACGTGCCCGTCAGCGGCTCGTCGAGACGATCGAGCAGGGCCGCCGCCAATGGGTGATCGGGAATGCGCAGCGCGACCGTGCCGCCGTCGACCGCGCGGGAGTCCCACTCGGGTCGTTTGTCGACGATCAACGTGAGCGCGCCCGGCCAGGCGGCCTCGGCGAGCGACTCAACGCGTGGATCGAGCGGTTCGGCAATCCGCGCCATATGCGCTCGCCAGCGCGACGGCGGCAGGAAGACGGGCAGATTCTCGCCGTCGGGTCGCCGCTTCAGCTCGAAGACGCGCTGCACGGCCTCGTGGTCGGTCGCGATCGCGCTCAGCGCGTACTGCGTGTCGGTTGGCAACGCGACGACGCCGCCCGAGCGCAAA
The DNA here is from genome assembly GCA_965221705.1 of Dehalococcoidia bacterium. Taxonomy (GTDB): domain Bacteria; phylum Chloroflexota; class Dehalococcoidia; order Bin125; family Bin125; genus Bin125. Next base: position 483,982 of record OZ244908.1, on the reverse strand, counting down.
TGATCAATCGTCAGATCAAGTTGATCGAAAGACACCGATTCAGCATAACTCGCGCGTATCATTATGACGTGGCAGCTGAGCACTCGGCACATGAATCGATCGTGATCGTCGACCTGGGATCGCAGACCGCGATGCTGATCGCTCGACGGATTCGCGACCTCAACGTCTACTGCGAATTGGTGCCGCCGACGGCCGACTGGCAGCGCGTGCGCGGGCTTAACCCCAAGGGCGTGATTCTCAGCGGCGGACCGGCCAGCGTGCACGATGACGGCGCGCCGATCGCGCCCGCGTGGGCGCTCGACGGGGCGCTGCCGGTGCTCGGCATCTGCTACGGCATGCAGACGATGGCCAGGCAGCTCGGCGGCCGCGTCGCCGCCGGGCGCGAGCGTGAGTTCGGCGCGGCGCACATCTATCCACGCGATGGATCACTGCTGCTTGACAACCTGCCGCGACCGATGCCGGTCTGGATGTCGCACGGCGACCGGGTCGAAGAGATGCCCGAGGGATTTCAGGCGCTCGCCGGTACGGACAGCATCCCGATCGCGGCGATGGGCGATGAAACACGGCGTTATGGCATCCAGTTTCATCCCGAGGTCGCGCACACCCCGCACGGATTGCACTTGTTGCGCAACTTCGTCTACGACATCTGCGAGTGCTCGGGCGACTGGGACGCGGCGCACTTCATCACGGAGTCGGTGGATGAGATACGCCGACAGGTTGGCGATGCGCATGTCATCTGCGGACTTTCCGGCGGAGTTGATTCGTCAGTCGCGGCGGCGCTCGTCCACCGCGCGGTCGGCGACCAGTTGACCTGCATCTATGTCGACAACGGACTGATGCGGCTGGGCGAGACTGAACAGGTCGTCGAGACCTTCGACCAACACATGGGCATGCAGCTGCGCGCAGTGCGGGCCGGCGACCGGTTCCTCGAGGAGTTGGCCGGCGTCGACGATCCGGAGACGAAACGCAAGCGCATCGGCGAGACCTTCATCTCCGTCTTCGAAGAGGCCGCGCTCGCGATCGCGAAGGACGATCGCGGCGTCGACTATCTCGTCCAGGGCACGACGTATCCGGACGTCGTCGAAAGCGCCGGCTCGGGCCACGGTTCGGCGACGGCGATGATCAAATCGCACCACAACGTCGGCGGTCTGCCCGACGATCTACGCTTCGAGCTGATTGAGCCGCTGCGCCATCTGTTCAAAGACGAAGTGCGCAGCGTCGGGCGCGAGCTCGGCCTGCCCGAGGCGATCGTTGGTCGACAGCCGTATCCGGGACCGGGTTTGGCGATTCGGATCATCGGATCGGTGACGCACGAGAAGGTGCGCGTGCTGCAGCTCGCCGACGCCGTCGTGATGGACGAGATCCGCCGCGCCGACCTCTACGACGAACTCTGGCAATCGTTCGCCATCCTGACCGATACGCGCACGGTCGGCGTGCAGGGCGACGCGCGCACGTACGGCTGGGTCTGCGCGATCCGCGCCGTCACAGCGGACGATGCGATGACGGCGGACTGGGCCCGCTTGCCGTATGACGTGCTGGGCGCGATCGCCAATCGGATTGTGAACGAGATTCCCGAGATCAACCGCGTCGTCTATGACATCACATCCAAGCCGCCGGGCACGATTGAGTGGGAGTGAGACCACGTGATCATCACGATCTGCATGAGCATGTCGCTGCGGCATCGTCTGCCTGAAGTCTGCCGCGCGCTGCAAGAGGCGGGCCACGACGTGCTGACCCCGGTCGATACCAAAGAGTTCGATTACGAAGGCGCGGACGACCAGGAGCGCGCCGAACTGAAGCGCGAGCGCGACCTGATTCGCAGGCACTACGAGAAGATCAAGACCTCCGACGCCATCCTCGTACTCAATGAGGATCTGCCCGGTCGGCCGCGCTACATCGGCGGCAACAGCTTCCTTGAGATGGGATTCGCGCACGTGTTGGAGATTCCGATCTATCTGATGCAGGACCTGCCTGACTCGCCCTACCGCTCGGAGATGTTGGCCATGGATCCGGTCGTGCTGGACGGCGATTTGGATCGCTTGCCGTCCGAACGCTCGGCGACCGTGGGTTAGCCGCAGATCATGCGAGTTCAGCCATGCGGGTGCTGATCGTTGGCGGCGGCGGGCGCGAGCATGCGCTCGCCTGGAAGTTGTCGCAGTCGCCCAGTTGCGAGGCGCTGCTCGCAGCCCCCGGCAATGCCGGCACGGCGTCGCTGGGCCAGAACCTTCCGATCAGCGACTCCGACATTGACGCGCTCTGTGAGGCGGCAGTCGAGTATCGCATCGACCTCGCCGTGATCGGTCCGGAAGCGCCGCTCGCGGCCGGATTGGTCGACGCGTTGGAGCAGCGCGGCGTCGCGGCGTTTGGGCCGCGCCAGTCAGCGGCGCGAATAGAGTCGTCCAAGTGGTTCGCCAAGACGGTGATGCAAGCGGCTGGCGTGCCGCACGCCAGGGGCGAGCTGTTCGATTCGGCCCAGGCGGCGCACAAGTGGCTCGAGATTCTGGGCCCCGACGGCCTACCGGTGCTCAAGGCGGATGGCCTGGCCGCGGGCAAGGGCGTGATCGTGCCCGAGCACATTGACGAGGCCCACGCGGCGATCGATGACCTGTTCGGCGGGAGGTTTGGCTCGGCCGGCGATCAGGTGGTGATCGAAGACCGACTGTCGGGCATGGAAGCGTCGGCAATGGCGATCGTCTCGGGCGAGGAGTTGCTGCCGTTACCCCTCAGTTGCGACTACAAGCGCATGCTGAACGACGACCAGGGTCCCAACACCGGCGGCATGGGCGTCTATGCGCCGCCTGGATTCGTTGGCGACGTTGATGTGTTCGCCGCAGTTCATCGACCCGTCGTCGACGAGTTGGCCTCGCAGGGCTGCGCGTTTCAAGGATTGCTCTACGCCGGGCTGATGGTTGACGACGGCGCGCTCAACGTGCTCGAGTTCAACGCGCGATTCGGGGACCCTGAAACGCAGGCGATCCTACCGCTGCTCGATGGCGACCTGCTCGAAGCGCTCAACGCGTCGGCGCGCGGCGAGTCGCTGTCAGACGCCACGCTGACACACAACGGACAGGCCTCGGTCAGCGTGGCGATCGTGAGCGGGGGCTATCCCGGCGCATACGAGACGGGCAAGCCGATCCACGGACTAGACGATGTGGACGAAGCAGTGTTCGTTTTTCACGCCGGCGCCCAGCTCGACGACGATGGCCGCGTGTTGACGACTGGTGGACGAGTGCTCGCAGTGACGGCGGTCGCCGATACGCTGAGCGAAGCGCGCGAGATCGCATACGACAACGTGCGCCGCATCTCGTTTGACGGCGCATTTCATCGCACGGACATCGCGCTCAGGGAGATGACCTCATGACCACACGATCTGTGAAGCCCAACCTCCAGGCCCATGATGAAGCGCAGCGGATCGAGATGTTCCCCGGCGTCGCGCGAAGAACGCTGAACGCCGGCGATCGCACGTCGATCCACGAGATTGAGATCGCAGCCGGCTGCGTCGTGCCGATGCACAGCCATCCGCACGAACAGATCGGCTACCTCGTCTCGGGACGCGTCACGTTTGAGCTGGGCGACGAGACGAAGGAGCTGACCGCGGGCGACTCTTGGGTGATTCCATCAGAGGCGCCGCACCAAGTGACGGCGATCGAGGACTCGGTGGCGCTGGACATCTTCTCGCCCGCTCGCGAGGAGTACATCCCCTAATGATCCCGCGATACCAACGCGCGGAGATGGCCGCGCTGTGGACCGATGACGCCAAGTGGCGACGCTGGCTCGACGTGGAGATCGCCGTCGTCAACGCCTGGGCCGACGAAGGCGTCGTGCCGCGCGAGGACGCTGAGCTGATCGCCGCCAATGCCGGATACGACGTTGAAGACATCGATCGCTATCAGGCCGAAGTCCACCACGACACGCTCGCATTCCTGCGCTCGGTCGCTGACACGCTCGGTCCTGAGTCGCGTTGGGTGCATCACGGGCTGACGACCTCCGACGTCTGGGACACCGCCTCAGCGCTGCAGATTCGCGACGCCGCACGAATCATCGAAGTCGATCTCGAGCGCCTCGAAGCGTCAATCACCAAACGCGCGCTCGAGCACAAACACACGCTCTGCATTGGACGCACGCACGGCATCCACGGCGAGCCGACGACGTTCGGACTGAAGCTCGCCGGCTGGATCGACGAGACGCGGCGCAACCGACGTCGGCTCGCCGATGCGATCGAGTCGGTCGCCGTGGGCAAAATCTCCGGCGCCGTCGGCACGCACGCGACCGTGCCTCCGCACATCGAAGAGCGCGTCTGCCGAGAGCTCGGCCTTGGAGTCGAAGCGATCTCGACGCAAGTCGTACAGCGCGACCGCCACGCGCAATTCATCTCGACGTTGGCGCTGATCGCCGCCTCGCTGGAGCGGTTTGCGACTGAGATTCGTCACCTCCAACGCACGGAGGTTCGTGAAGTGCGCGAGCCGTTTGCAGAGGGCCAGGCTGGATCGTCTGCCATGCCGCACAAGCGCAACCCTGAGAAAGCCGAACGCGTCTGCGGCCTGGCGCGGACGATTCGCGCCAACGCAATGACGGCGCTTGAGAACGTCGCACTCTGGCACGAGCGCGACATCTCGCACACTTCGGCCGAGCGCATCGCGATCCCGGACGCCTGCTTCGCGCTCGACTACATCACCGACATGCTGGCCTGGATCGTCGACGGCCTCGTAGTCGACGCTGACCGCATGCGCGAGAACATGGAATCGTCGTATGGCTTGATCTTCAGCCAGCGCGTGATGCTCGCGCTGACCGAGGCCGGCGTCGGCCGCGACGAGGCCTACAAACTCATCCAGCGCTACGCGATGCAGGCCTGGGACGACGGCCTCCAGTTCAGAGGGCTGATCGAGCAGGACGACGTGATCACGTCAGCGCTGGACGAGTCGACGCTGGACGAGCTCTTCGACCCGGGCTACTTCACGAGCCACGTCGACGAGTCCTTCGCCCGCCTGGGGCTCTAGGTCGGCAGGAGGCCGCTACCCGATGGGCGAACCAAACTGGGCCAATCAGACGATCTGGACGGGCGACAACCTCAACATCATGCGCGGCATGAACTCGGAGTCCGTCGATCTGATCTACCTGGATCCGCCGTTCAACTCGAATCGGGACTACGCCGCTCCGAACGGCTCAGAAGCGGCAGGGGCGGCATTCAAGGACACGTGGACGCTCGATGATCTCGACATCGCCTGGCACGGCGAGGTCGCTGAGCAAGAGCCGGCGCTGGGCAGCGTGATCGAGGCGGCCGGCATCTCTCATGGTCGTCCAATGAAGGCGTACCTGATCATGATGTCGGTGCGGCTGCTCGAGATGCGGCGCCTGATCAGACCCAACGGCAGTATCTTCCTGCATTGCGATTCGACCGCGGCCCATTACCTCAAGGCTGTGATGGACGCCATCTTCGGACAGGCGCAGTTCGAGAATGACATCATCTGGCGCCGCCAGGGCGCGAAAGGTTTGGCGACGCGCCGTATGCCTCGCAATCACGACACGATCTTGCGTTACTCAAACGGCGGACAGCCAGCGTTCAATCCTCAGTACATTCCGCACGATCAGGAATACGTCGAACGCTTCTATCGACACGTCGAAAAAGGCACCGGCCGCCGATACGCTCTATCGGACCTGACGAACCCGAATCGGAATCGACCCAATCTCACGTACGAGTTCCTGGGAATCGACCGGGTCTGGCGCTGGACCAAACAGCGCATGGAGCAGGAGTACGCCAACGGGCGCATCGTCCAGTCCGCTCCTGGACGCGTACCTCGCTACAAGCGCTATCTCGATGAACAACCAGGACGCTCGATCGATGCGGTTTGGGAAGACATTCCGCCCGTGCAAGGTCAATCGAAGGAACGCACCGGCTACCCGACTCAGAAACCGATTGCCCTGCTGGAGCGAGTCGTCTCCATGTCATCGAATCCGGGAGACACAGTCCTCGACCCATTCTGCGGTTGCGCCACGGCCTGCGTCGCGGCGGAAAAGCTGGATAGGCAGTGGATCGGCATCGACATCTCGGAGAAGGCGGCCGAACTGGTGCAAGTCCGACTCCAGCGTGAGCTAGGGCTGTTCTATCAAGGAACCCACCGCACTGACATTCCGCAGCGCACTGATCTGGGTCTGATTCCGCCGTACAGCAGTCCGTCGAACAAACACTTGCTGTACGGCTCGCAAGAGGGTCACTGCAACGGTTGCGGCACCTGGTTTCCATTCCGCAACTTGACCATCGACCACATCGTCGCGCGGTCGCGCGGCGGATCCGACCACCTCGACAACCTGCAACTGCTCTGCGGCGCTTGCAACTCGACCAAGGGCGCCGGCGCCCAGGAAGAACTGCTCGCCAAGCTCAGACAACAAGGCGTTCTGCAAGCCTGATCTCTCTGAAAGGGGACCGCGATGAGCCTGATGATGGAGTCCAACCTCGATCTGCCCAAGCACTCGGGCAAAGTGCGCGACATCTATGACCTCGGCGATCGGCTGCTGCTGGTGGCGACCGACCGCGTCTCGGCATTCGATGTCGTGTTACCCAACGGCATCCCTGACAAGGGCTGCGTGCTGACTCAGATGTCGGCTTTCTGGTTCGAGGCGACCGAAACGGTGGTGCCCAACCACATGATTCGCGTGATCGACTCGACCGACAATCCCGACCTGCCGGTCGCGCTCGGGCCCGAGTACATCGGCCGCACGATGCTGGTCAAGAAGGCCGAACCGGTCAAACTTGAAGCGATCGTGCGCGGCTATCTGGCCGGCTCGGGCTGGGCCGAGTACCAGCGCGACGGCACGGTCTGCGGCATTCCTCTGCCCGCCGGTCTGACTGAATCGGAACCGCTGCCCAATCCAATCTTCACGCCCTCGACCAAGGGCGAGGTCGGCGAGCACGACGAGAACATCACGTACGAGCAGGCCGTCGGCATCGTCGGCGAAGAGATCGCCAACACCGTCAAGGTGCGATCGATGGCGCTCTACACCTACGGACTCTCGCGGGCGCAGGAGTCGGGCTTCTTTCTCGCCGACACCAAGTTCGAGTTCGGCGTGACCGAAAACGACCAGGGCGAGGACGAAGTCATCCTGATCGATGAGGCGCTGACGCCCGATTCCTCTCGCTTTTGGGATGCCGAGATCTATCGTCCCGGACAGCCGCAGCCGTCGTACGACAAGCAACCGTTGCGCGACTGGCTCACGGGCACAGGCTGGGACAAGGAACCGCCCGGTCCGGCGTTGCCCGACGATGTCGTCGAGCACATTCGCTCGCGCTATCGCACCGCCTTTGAGCGTGTGACCGGTCGTGAGCTGATCCAGGCTGGCTGAGCATGGCGCGCTTCAAGGCCGAGATTCACGTCACGCTCAAGCGGACAGTCAATGATCCGCAGGGTCTGGCCATCCTCGGCGGGCTGCGCTCGCTCGGCTACGACGGCGTGGAGTCGGTCCGCGCGGGCAAGTTCATCGAGGTCTGGCTCGAAGCCGACACAGCCGACGAGGCGCAGCGCCTGGCGGAGGACATGTCGGACCAGCTGCTGGCCAATCCCGTGATCGAGGACTTCACGGTCAAGGTCGAGGAGGCCGTCGCGGCAGGCTGACGGCGTCGCACGCTACCACTCGTAGTGGTCGCGCTCCGTCGCGGCCAACACGCCCTTACAGAGTCAGCGTGCCCTTGGTACTGGGAGCTGCGGCGCCGTCGCCGTCAACGATCTGAGCGGCGTCGCGGAGACACCGCGCGAGCGCCTTGAACGCCGCTTCAACGATGTGATGCTCGTTTTCGCCGGCGAGCTGTCGGACGTGCAACGCGAACCGTCCCTCGTGCGCGATCGTCTCGAGCATGTGCTTGACCATCGACGACGGCAGTTCTCCGATCATCGGCGCGGGAACCTGCAACGCCACCGACGCGTACGGTCGACCGCTGAGGTCGAGCGCTACCTGAATCAACGATTCGTCGAGCGGAACCACGCGGTCGGCGAAACGGGCGATGCCGCGGCGTTCGCCGAGCGCCTGATCGATGGCGCGGCCCAGCGCGATCGCGACATCCTCGGTCGTGTGGTGCGCGTCGACGTGCAGATCGCCCGATGCTTCGACATGAAGATCGAGTCCCCCGTGCCGCGCGAGCTGGTGCAGCATGTGATCGAGCATGCCGATGCCGGTCGCGACCCTGGAGTCGCCCGAGCCGTCAAGCTCAAGTTCGACCCTGATCGAGGTTTCGCCCGTCTCGCGTGTAACGATTGCTGATCTCATGGCCTCACTGTGTCGCAGATTGTGGGCATTGTCCAGTGCGCCAATAGACTGGGCAGCGAAGACATGCGAGCTCCCTCCGGGAGGGAGATTGGATGGCCCATCATGGAACGCGCCGAGCTGATCAGCAAACTGAATGAGGACTTGGCGGCCGAACTAGCCGCGGTGATCGCCTACATCACCTACGCCGCCAGAGTCGATGGTCCGCATCGACCGCAGCTGTCGCAGTTCTTCAGCGCCGAGGTGACCGGCGAGCAGGTGCACGCGACCTATCTGTCGAACAAGATCGTCTCGCTCGGCGGCGAGCCGACCACGATTCCCGCCGAAGTCCCACTGCCCCAGGGCAATCGTGCGATGGTCGAAGCTGTGTTGTCAATGGAGCGCGCCGCCGTCGAGCGTTACACCCAACGAATCTCCGACGCCGAAGCGTTTGGCGACATCGCGCTCAAGGTCACGCTCGAGGACTTCATCCGCGACGAGGCCGGTCACGCGGAGGAGACGGAAGCGATTCTGCGTCACTGGGACCTGTAGCGCGGTCAGTCAGTTGGGGCGCTCGGTTGTTCGTTCCTCGAGCGCATAGAGCTCATCCATGCCGGCCATCTGTTGGATCTCGCGGTAGAGCGACATGAGCTCGTCGACGTCGCGCCCCGAAGCGCCGTCCTTGGCGACGTTGGCGTAGGCGTCGCGCATCGCGCCATAGGCGGCGACCTGTCCCGTGAAGGGATCGATGAGCAGGTTGAAGCCCTGTTCAGCGAGCGCCTGTTGGTCAAGCCGGTCGGCGGGCGCCATCATCGAGAGCGGCCCGCCCAACACCCGTCCGGCCTCGGCGATCTGCTCGGGTGACGTTGGGAAGAGCATCAGCACGTCGGCGCCTGCTTCGCGATAGGCGGCGGCACGCTCTAGCGCGCGCTCGAACGATTCATTGCGCACCGCGCCGGTGCGGGCGATGATCAGGAAGTCGTCATCGCGCCGCGCGTTGACCGCCTCTCGCACCTTGTCGACCATCATCTCAAGCGGCGCGAGATGCTCGACGCCCTTGTGGTGGTGCGCGCGTTTGGGCGCGACCTGATCCTCAATCTCGATCGCGGCCGCGCCGGCCGCTTCGATCTCACGCACAGCGCGAGCCGTGTGCAGCGGGTCGCCAAATCCGACGCCGCCATCGACGATTAGCGGGACGTCTGAACGCGCCGTGATCTGACGAGTGAGCGTGGCGACTTCGGTCGTAGTCAACAGCGCCTCAGAGACAGCCAGCTGGAATCCGAATCCTCCGCCGGACAGGTAGGCCGCGCCAAACCCCAGGAACTCAACCAGTCGAGCAGCCAGCGGGTCCAACGCCACCGGCGCCAAGACAGATTGTCCGTTGCGGACGGCGTTGGCGAACGCCGAACCTGCGCTCCTTGTTGTCACAACCATTTTGCTGCCTGCTCATTCTTCCTCCAGGCACACCGACCACCTGGGAACTTGAATCTTCACGCCTGTTACGTCCGCTCCATCCATCATAGTCTCCTCTTGAAAGCGGCCCGCCTCGTGATAGCCGCAAGCTCGTGGATCCACCCACGACCGCTTTCCGACTGACATGTATACCGTACCCTGATACGGTACGTACAGCCGGTACTGACCCATGTGATTGGTAGTTCCAAAGGCGCCGCAGTGATGAGTCCCAGGACTATCTGTCGGAGCGCACGCGCGCACTGGCATATCCGCAAGTGGACGATCATCCATATCCACGACAGTCCCGATCACTCTAAACCGGCAGAAGTGCGGCGGGACCATCCACACGATCGGTTCATGGCCTTCCTTTGTGACGTTGAGTTGCCGTTCACCACTTCTCGATCTCTCCGGATATGTCAGATAACACGCACTCTGAGGGATTCCCGTCGGAAAGCGGCTCGCCTCCAGCTCCAACGTATACAAGCCAGGTCCAGACAGAGGAATCTCGAACGTGCCATCGGAGGATATTGTCGCCACCGGCACTCGACCCAGACGGTCTGAGATGGCAAAGATGCGGAGTTTGTTCTGCGGCAGACCAAGCATCAGCTTGAAGGGCGCCGAAGCAGGTAAACCCAACAACATTCCTCGAACCCAGTATCCACACATAGGCTGTTGCACCACAACACTAAGGTCGACGACTGTGTCTCCTGAAATGTCTACCGCCTCGGCCTGCTGCAAGTCATCGACGGCGCCTTCACTGTGATGATACTTCGCGCAATCGCCGTTTGGATCCGAGATCTCGAGTGAGTACGCTCCAGGACCTGGCGCCAAGAGATCAAACGTGCCCTTCTCATCCGTCTTTCCATCGGCGCAGTCAATGTCACAGAGCAGTAACTGATGTCCAGCCAACGCCTCGCCATCTTGATCGACTACCGTTCCTCGGACGAGCTGCTGACAGAACTCCTCAGGCACGGCTACCGCAACTCCCCTCAAGCCTTGCTCCGTTATCTGAAATGTAGTTCCGGCGCCAGCGACCTGGAGGTACGTGCTGCACGTCCACTCAGGATTAGCCACTGACAGTCTGTACCGCCTATCCGCTGGCGCTGCGAAGCTAAAGCTTCCATCTTCACCAACGTCAATCGTAAACGGCTGAACGGCAGTCTGCCCTATCAGCCCCATGTACAAATCCGTTGGCTCGAGGCGATCCGGTACAATCAGCGTTCCGACAACCAACGGATATCTGGCGCGCAGCCAATGATTGTATCTGCTCACCATTTCGTCACTACTGTCGCCAAAGGTCGACTCGAACACTCCTTCCCAACCGGAATGTCGCTCATTCTGCCTCGCATAGCCCAACCAGAATCGTGTGTGCGATGTCGGTCCGTATTGCTCGTTCATCCATATAGTAACCGCGTGGCCGACAGCGTGAGGTATCGAGGCCTGAGGCAGAACGTCCAGGGACGAAAAGTACTGACCGTACACTACTGGTTCTTCGCCCAGTGTGACCTGCGCTGCCACCTCGAGGTCATATGCAGAGCCATCTGCCTGGGGATTGTGTTCATTCATCAACCAGGTAGGGCCTGCTTCGACGAGCCAGTCGGGCACGTCATGGACTGCGCTGCCGGCCAAGTGCGCCTGTACCGCGTGATAGTACTCGTGCAGCAGGACGACCCTACCGTTGACGCTTTCGCCAGTGTCGGAGTCGACCAGGTACGGCGCCCACTCGAACATCGGCACCAGAATCGTGGTCAGTTCTGAGCGGGGATTCTGCGGCACCGCCGTTTGCGTCGTCACGTCGGGCCACTCGCTCACTCCGCCTCGGAAGAGGTCCTGAGGGTCTCGCGGCACCACAATCTCGAGTAGATCCGGTTCTGCTTCGAGGCCAAACTCGCGGGCAAAGTACGTTGTCACCCACTCAACATCGCTCATCGCCTGATTGCGAATCTGTTCGGGCACATCGCCGAGGAACTTGACTTCAGGCAGTCGGCCAGTCGGTTGTCGCCAGCTGGTGGCCTCCGTCAACCGGAGTCCGACAACTTGCCCTGGTCGGAGATGAGTCGATGCGACGGCAAGACCTGACAATGATGGTCCAGTCGTTGCAGGAACAGGAACCGCCAAAGACCCAAGGTATCGCTCGCCAGGGGTCCATGAACGAAACGACTGGCGAGACGCGTCCCACAGCCACGCAGATGAGAGGACGCCATCCAATGCGCGGGTCGCAGAGTCGAGTGTCAGGTCACCTCGGCCGGTCCAAACTACAGTCTGTGAGCCTTTCAGCAGGCGCAAGCGACCATCTCTCTCTGCTATCTGGCGGCGCCATTGAACAGGCCGTTCCTCGTCAATTTTGAACCAGTACGAACTCCCGCGTTTCAACGTGGTCGGCCTATCTCTGGCGCCATCTTCCGCGGGTTGGGCCGCCCAGACTGAGCTGAGCCCGGAGAGTTCCCTCATGGTCCGTTCGACTGATGTGTCAGCGTCAACCCAGCCGACTAGGTTCCAGCCTGGATACAGAGTCGTCGTGAAGCTGGAGTCTGGCGCCGCTTTTGCTTCTACCGCTGAGAGCGCCAGCGCCGCAGCTGCGGCCACGAGGATTGCCACGACGCTTCGCTTGAAGAACATGGCTCAATCCACATCGGACACGGACACCACGCCGCGGGTGACTAGGGCTTCGATCTCGGCCTCGCTGCGGCCGATCAGAGTCAGCGCTTCGCGGGTGTGCTCGCCGATTGCTGATGCGCCTCGCTCGAGACTCACCGGCGTGCGCGACAGCTTGACTGGCGAGCCGGACACCCTGATCGTCTTCTGACTCTTGGCGACGGGCAGCTCGGCGATCATCTCGCGGGCGTGGATGTGCGGGTCACGGATGATCTGCGGGACCGTGTTCATCGGCGCGGCGATGCAGACGCCGTCCAGCTCAGCCTCCCAGTCGGCGGTCGTTCGCTGGCGGAAGGCCTCGAAGAGAATCGGCTCAAGCTCGGCATGATGCTCGGTGCGTTCGGGATTGGTCTGGAATCGCTCGTCGTGGAGCAGATCGTCGCGGCCGATCTTGACGCAGAACAACTGCCAGTCTTTGACCCCGGCGATCACCATCCAGCCGTCGGCCGTGGGCAGAGCCTGGAAGGGCGTCACGAGCGGATGCCGCGTGCCGATCGGACCGGGGACTTCGTCGGTGTTGGCCGCGCGGACGACGGCGTTTTCGAGCAGGGCGACCTGCGCGTCGAGCATGGCGACGTCGACGTGTTGCCCCAGTCCCGAGGTTTGACGCTCATGCAGCGCGGCGAGCACGCCGATCGCCGTGTACATGCCGCCGGCCATGTCGCCGATGCTGTAACCGGGACGCGCGGGAGGTCCGTCGGGATGACCGGTGATGCTCATCACGCCGCCCATGCCCTGGACGATGACGTCGACAGCTGGTCGATGCTGATATGGACCGCTGTGTCCGAAGCCTGAAGTTGAGGCGTAGATCAGGCGCGGATTGATCGCAGACAGATCCTCGTAGCCGAGCCCGAGTCTGGACATGGCGCCGGGGCGGAAGTTCTCGGTCAGCACATCGATCGCGCCGATGTCTGGATCGATCAGATCTTTGACTATCTGCACAGCATCGGGATGCTTGAGGTCGAGCGTGACCGATTTCTTGCCTCGGTTGACGCTGAAGAAGTAGGTCGATACGCCGTGCACGTAGGGTCCGGCGCCGCGGTGTCGCTCATTGGTCTCGACGTGCTCGACTTTGAACACCTCGGCGCCGAGGTCGGTCAGGATCATCGACCCATACGGACCGGCCAGCGCCCAGGTGAAGTCGAGAACTCTCAGGCCGTCGAGTGGTCCGGGCATGATCGTCGCCTGTGTCGCATGTGCCGCGGTCGCGCTGTGGCGCCGACTTAGTCGAGTTCCAGTCCGGGCGTGCCCGGCTCGAGCTGCACGCCGAGCGTGTTCAGCGCCATCGAGACGAGGTTGTACTGTCCGGCGGCGAAGACGACGTCCATCAGCTGCCTGGTGTCATACGTTTGCGCCAGGCTGTGCCAGGTGGCGTCGCTGATGAAGGCGTCTGAGTGCAGCTCATCGGTAGCTCTGAGCAGCGCCGCCTCATGCTCGCTCCAGGCGCTGTGATCGGGTCCCTGTTTGACGCGCTCGACCTCCTCGAGCGACAGACCCGCCTGCTGGCCGATGCGACGGTGCTGGCCGAATTCGTAGCCCGCCTGACAGTTCCAGCCCATGCGCAGAATGACGAGTTCGCGGTCGCGCGGCGGCAGCGAGGATTCGCCCAGCACGTGGCGCGCGAACTGCCCCCAGGCCGAAGAGAGCTCGGGGTAGTGCGCCAGCGTTCGAGTGATGTTGAGCACCGGCGCGCCGCGCGCCTCGGCGCGTTCGAGCTGGGCTTTGGACTCGCCTTCGGCGGTCTCGATGGTCAGCGCTGGCAAGCGCGGCTCAGACAGTCGCATGTTGCGCTCCTCTTCCGCTTCCCGGTGTGCCTTCCACTCAAGCCCGCCAGTCAAGCTTGAGTGGCCGCAGGATAGAACTTCAGAGCGCGCCGCGGAGACGCTCCACCAAGGTGTCCAGCTGGTCCTGACGTGGCATCGAGATGCGCAGATACGAGCTCAGCGCAGGGTCGCTGTAGACGCGCGAGAACACGCCGACGCGGGCGAGTCGGTCGTGCAGCTCGCGGCTTGCGCCGATCGCCGAGTCGACTCGAATCAACAGAAAGTTGGCGTGTGACGGCAGTGGATCGAGACCGTCGATGCGTTGCAGCGCTTCGAAGAGCGCGTCGCGAGTGCGTCGAATGCGCTGAAGTTGATTGGCGATGTCGGCGGCGGCGTTGACGGCGGCGATGCCTGCGATCTCCGCGGCCTGGTTGATGTTGTACGGCTGTTTGACCTTGATCAGGTCGGCGACCAGATCGGGATGGGCCAATGCGTAACCCAGCCGCAAACCCGCGATGCCCGCCCATTTGCTGAATGTGCGCATGATGATCAGACGCGGATGGGTCGCGAGTAGTTCCTGAGCGGAGTCGGATCGGTCCGCGAACTCGATGTAGGCCTCATCGAGCATCACCGTTGCGCCGCTGTCGAAGAGCTCGCGGAGGAGATCACGCGGCACGAGGTCGCCGCTGGGATTGTTGGGCGAGGTGAGCACGACGATTGACTCGCCATCGGCGCTCGCCACGGCTCGCCGCAGGCCGTCGGGTTGAATCTGCAGCTGGTCGTCGCGCGACGCATCGACGAGTGTGAGCTGATTCAGGTCGGCGAGAAAGGGGTACATGCCGAACGAGGGCGAGCACGTGATCAGCGTTCCGCCAGGCGGCAACAGTGCGCGCAGGCTGAGGTCGAGCAGCTCGTCGGCGCCGGCGCCGGCGACGATCATCGTTGGGTCGAGCCCCGTGTAGCGAGACAACGCCTCGCGCAGGTCGGATTGATTCGGATCGGGGTAGATCGAGCCAAACTGCGGCTCGTCGAGCGCCTTAAAGAGCGCCTCGCGCACGCTGGGATGCATGCCGTATGGATTCTCGTTGGCGTCGAGTTTGAGGCAGTCGTCTGGATCAAGTCCCGCCTGTCGGGCGCGTTCGGCCAGCGGCACGACGGGCGCGTAGCCCGGGAGTCGAGCCAGGTGCGGACGAGTTTGCGGTCGGAGATGGGAGCGCGAGGTCATCGATCGCGCCGACGCCGTTCGAGCGAGCGCGCGTGCGCGTCGAGCCGCTCGGCGTGGGCGATCAGTTCGGCGTCGGCGGCGACCGCATCGAGCAGCTCGTCGTCGACCTGGACGACGGTGGTGATCTTCATGAACTCGCCCACGTTGAGCGCCGAGGCGAACCGCGCCGAGCCGCCTGTGGGCATCACGTGCGACGGTCCAGCGACGTAATCGCCGAGCGCTTCAGGCGACGCCTCGCCGATGAACAGCCCGCCGGCGTTGCGGACATCGTCAATGTGGCGCTCAGGTTGGTCGACGACGAGCGCCAGATGCTCGGGCGCGTACTCGTTGGCGATCGCGAGCGCCTCACCGAGATCGGGCACGACGGCGAGGCCGCCGCGGTGACCGAGCGCATTGCGCGCGATCTCGCCGCGCGGCAAGTCGGCGGACTGTTCGATCAGTTGACTCGCGACGGCATTGGCGATCGCATCGCTGGTGGAGATCAGAATCGGCGCGGCCAGGTCATCGTGCTCGGCCTGGGCGAGCAAATCGGCGGCGACGAGCTCTGGATTGGCCGTGTCGTCGGCGATGATCAGCGTCTCGGTGGGACCGTAGATCGCGTCGATGCCGACAACGCCATAGAGTCGCCGCTTGGCTGCGGTGACGAAGCGGTTGCCGGGCCCGAAGATCTTGTCGACGGCGCCGATGGTCTCGGTGCCGTAGGCGAGCGCGGCGATCGCCTGCGCGCCGCCGACCTTGTAGACGGTCTCGACTCCGGCAATCTCGGCGGCGACCAGTTTGAGCGAGTTGACTCGCGCTGCGCCATCGTCGCCGGGCACGGCGGGCGAGGCGATGACGACGTCGGGCACACCGGCCACCTGCGCGGGGATCGCCGTGTGCAGCACGGTCGAGGGATAGACCGCAGCGGTGCCGGGCACGTAGAGACCGACTCGCGCGAGCGGCCGCACGAGTTGTCCGAGGCCATCGGAGCTGAACGACTTCGCGGCGTGTTCGAGTTGCAGCTCGTGATAGCGGCGCACGCGTTCGGCGGCATGCTGGAGCGCGGCGACCAGCTCCGGCGCAACGTCATCGCGCGCAGCGGCGAACTCGTCCTCGGTGACGACCAGCGAATCGGGCGCCGCGCCGTCGATTGCGGCCGCAATGTCGCGCAACGCATCGTCCCCGCCGACGCGGACGCGATCGATGATCCGCTGCACCGCCTGTTCGAAATCGGGGTCATCGTCGAACAGCCGACGCAGAATCCCGCGTTCAACGTCGCTCAGCTCATCGTCGTCGGGCCGACGCCTGGCGAGCAGGCGTTCGCGGACTTCGGCTGCTCCGCGCCAGATCGGAATCGTGGTCTCGACGGCGTCGTTGGCGCTGACCATTAGCTGACGCCCAACCAATCTCGAAGCACGGTCGTCGCGCGCTCGGTGGTCGACTCGAAGAAGCCGTCCAACGCGCGTTGATCGACGTGGCTCAGGGTGTCATCGAGGAGTTGGGGGATCGTTTCCATGAACTCGCGCAGGCCGGATTCGCTCTCGATCCCGGCGCTCTTTAGGTGTCGCGAGGCGATGAATGAGAATCGCTCCCAATCGGGGGGATGCTCGGTCATCGCGGCGGTCGTATCGCGCCAACGAACCAGGAGCGATTGGTCGACGAAGCCGGCGTCGATGTCGACCGCGGTGCCAAACAGCGCGCTGCGCATCTGCTGCATTTGCTCATCCGACTCGCGCTCGCGGCGATCCAGCTCGTATTGCAGCACTCGGTCGAGCAAGTTGGCGTGCGAACTGCCGCCGAGCAAAGAGCGGCTGCCGAAGTACGGTCGGTAGATCTGCAGCACGTACTCCTGATCCATGATCACATGCGTCAGATAGCCCGCGACCCAGGCGCGCGTGTCGGGGCTGAGCCGTTCGGGATCGCGAAACATGCGATGGGCGGAGAAGAAGTTCTCGACGCAGTCCTGATGGCCATCGTCGTAGATGTCAAAGAAGTGCGTCCGCTCTCGATCCCAGCGCGTCAGCACGCGGATGTCGGGCGTCGTCGCGCCGAGCAAGAAATCGCCGTTTCGGTCGTCGAGCGCTGTGTCGTCCACTGCGATCGCCTCGCCGGCGCGGACTGCGGCGATCATGTGGGTCACGAGCGGCGGCATGCCCCGAGTTTATCGCGCCTGCGTATTCTTGACGTATGGCTAGATCACACACTCCTGATTCGTGGCGGCGGCGTCCGATGCGCGCGCTTGGTCTGGCGATGCTGGCATTCGGTCTTGTCGCGGGGCTGCTCAGCGGCTGCGGCGCCGATCGGCCGCCGGGCGCGTTGCACGTCTCGAGCATGGCGCAGGAGATCGGCCCGGTGTCCGCCAACTTCATCCAGCGCGCGCTCGATCGCGCCGAGGCTGAGGAGGCTGTCGCCTGGATCCTGATGATCGACACGCCGGGCGGCCTGATCACCTCGACCGACGACATCGTGCAGCGGATACTCGCGGCCGAGATCCCGGTGGTCATCTTCGTCAGTCCGGCTGGAGCGCGCGCGGCGTCGGCGGGGACGTTCATCACGATGGCCGCGCACGTGGCGGCGATGGCGCCGAACACTCAGATCGGCGCTGCGCACCCGGTCGCGGGAGGCGGGCAGGACATCGACGGCGACCTGCGCGAGAAGGTCACCAACGACGCGGCCGCCGACATTCGCGGGATCGCCGCGCATCGCGGCCGCAACGCTGAGTGGGCTGAGGACGCCGTGCGCAACTCGGTCTCGATCACCGGCGACGAGGCGGTGGAGCTGAACGTCGTCGATCTCACCGCAGCCAACCTCGACGACCTGATCGCGCAGCTCGACGGCCGCGAGGTGCAGCTCAACCCCGAAGGCGACCGCGTGACGCTCGCTCTGGCCGATGCGCCGATCATCGAAACCAACTACAACCTGGCCGAGTCAATTCTCGACGTGATCGCCGATCCGAACATCGCCTTCATCCTGACATCGCTGGGCAGCCTGCTGCTATTGGTCGAGGCGTTCTCCCCCGGGCTCGTGGGGCCGGGCGTGTTCGGCGTGATCATGCTGATCTTCGGCTTCTTCGCGCTGGGGCCGCTCGACACCAATCCGGCGGGCATCGCGCTGCTCGTGCTGGCGCTCATTCTTCTGGTCGCCGAGGTGTTTGTCGCCGGCTTCGGATTCCTTGGCATCGGCGGGATCGTGGCGCTCGTGCTGGGCGGTCTGTTGCTGATCGGCGACGCCTCGGTCGATGCGGAGCGGGTGTCGATCTGGGCGTTGCTCGTTGGCGCTGGATTGGTCGGCCTGGTGGTCTTCGGCCTGGGCGCGTTGATCGCGGTCGACCGGCGGCGTCCCAAGTGGTCGCTCCAGGGTCCACGCGGGATTGTCGGTCGGGAAGGGCAGGCGCACAACACGCTGTCGCCTGGCGGCACGGTGGTCATCGACGCCGAGCTCTGGTCAGCCCGCGCCGCCGGCGGCGCGGAGATCGCCGAGGGCGCTGCCGTCAAGGTCGTCGGTATGGAAGGTCTGACGGCGATCGTTGAGTCGGCGGAGTCGATGGAGGATGCGGGTGACTGATTCCGCGTTTGACAGCTACTTCACGGGGCTGGAAGAGTCCGAGCGAGCGGTGGCGCTCAGGATTCGCGACGCGGTGCGCGAAGCGGTCGGCGAGAGTCCAAGAGTCACCGAGACGACCAAATGGAACTATCCGGCCTGGGTCCACGAGGGCAAGCGGGGAAACATGTGCAGCATCATGTCCGCACAGGGATATGTCAGGCTGCAGTTTTTTCGCGGAGCGGAACTGCCCAACTCAGAACAGCGGCTGGAGGGCACGGGCAAAGGGATGCGCCATCTGAAGGTGTGGTGCAATCAGGGCTTCCCAGATGAGGAGATTCGCTCGTTGGTATCGGACGCGATCAAGCTGCATGGCGGATCGACGCAAGGGACGAGCGCTTGACCGCTGGGACTTGTCCCGCTGGCACGTCGTCCGCGCGGTGGAGCCTAGTACGAGTGGATCGACCGCGTGGCGTTTCTTGGACGCTGTGGGATGCGCGCGGCGCGACCGGTGCGGTCGCGGAGGTAGTACAGGCGTGATCGGCGGACCCGGCCTCGCCTGGTGACTTCAACCCTCTCCAGACGCGGAGAGTGATACAGGAACGTTCGCTCGACGCCGATGCCCTTGGTCACGCGGCGCACGGTGAAGTTGGACGACGTTCCCTGCTTCTTGCGTCGGATGACGACGCCCTCAAACACCTGCGTCCGCTCGCGGTCGCCCTCGACGATGACCGCGTGCACGCGCACCGAATCGCCAGGCTGAAACTCCTCGACCTCTGGATTGCGTTCGAATGTGAGCAGGTCGCTGCGGTCCATGGTCGACTCCGAGTGTCGCGTTCGTACGTGCGCGCTGCGCGGCGCACGTTCACTCATCTTACGCGGAGGCTGCGCTTGCGTTCTAGCGTTGGCGGTCGATTGCCAGTAGTGAACCGAGCGTTAGCTCGTTGTCTCCGACACATCACCGGAGTCGTCGAGACCGCTGTCTTCGAGCAAGTCGGGGCGTCGCGCGCGGGTCCGATCGATCTGTTGTTGGCGACGCCAACGCGCGATGGCGCCATGATCTCCGCTGAGCAGCACATCGGGCACGCGCCAGCCGCGAAACTCGGGCGGTCGCGTGTATTGCGGATACTCGAGCAGTCCGTCCGAAAAGGATTCCTCCAGCGTTGAGCTCGACGATCCGAGCGCGCCTGGTTGGAGCCGCGTCACGGCGTCGATCAGCACCACGGCGGCCGGTTCGCCGCCTGACAGCACATAGTCGCCGATCGAGATCTCTTCGTCGGCGAGGTGCAAACGCACACGCTCGTCGACGCCCTCGTAGCGGCCGCAGAGGATGATCAATCGGTCCTCGCCCGCGAGCCGCTCGACGAGTGATTGATCCAGGCGTTGACCTTGCGGCGAGAGCAGGATCGCGCGGCCCGGTTCGCCATTGACGCGCAACCCTTCGACGGCGCGAAACCAGGGTTCAGGCTTTATCACCATCCCCGCGCCGCCGCCGTAGGGATAGTCGTCGACGGTTCGGTGTCGATCGTCGGCGTGGTCGCGCAGGTCGTGGAGGCGGACGTCGACGATGCCGCGGTCGCGGGCGCGTTTGATGATGCTGTGCTCAAGCGCGCCAGCGACGAGCGCGGGAAAGATCGTGACGACGTCGATCCTCATTCGCTCATTCGCGTCCGAAGGCCGAGTTCGGATCCCAGCGTCTCGGACCGTCTCCGCCTTGACCATCGCCGCTGTGTCCGTTGCCGCTGTGTCCGTTGCCGCTGTGTCCGTTGTTCGCGGCGAGGCCGCCGTTGGCGCTGGCGACGGTCTCTCGACGCCTGAGGAAGGCGGGCGTGGCGATCTCTTCGGGGCTCGGCGAGGCGAGCGGACTGAAGGTGAGGCTGTCGAGAATCTCCTGGCGCGATGGCGCGGAGGCCGGCTGTTCGGCGGCCGGCAACGTTGAGCGAGTGATCGCCGGTTGTCGCTCGGCTGGAGTAGCGGCGGCGTGTTGCGGTCGATCGACGAATCCGGTCGCGATCAGCGTCATCTGGATGTCGCCGTCCATCGACTCGTCGACGACGGTGCCGAGGAAAATGTTGGCCTCGGGGTGCGCCTTCTCGCGGACGAACTCGGCCACCTGCTGCAGCTCGATCATGCCCAGATCGCCGGCCGAGGTGATGTTGTAGAGCACTCGCGTCGCGCCGTGGATACTGTCTTCGAGCAACGGCGAGTGGATCGCCTCTTCGACGGCGTCCATGGCGCGATCGTCGCCCGAGCCGCGACCGACGGACATCAACGCGTGTCCGCCGCCGCCCATGACGGCCTTGATGTCGTTGAAGTCGAGATTGATCTCGCCGGGCACCGTGAGCACGTCCGAGATCCCGCGCACAGCCTGTCGCAGGACGTCGTCGGCGCGAATGAACGCCTGCGGCACGGTGAGGCTGCGGTCGTGTTCGTCGACGAGTCGCTGATTGGGGATCACGATCACCGTGTCGGCGACTTCGTTGAGTCGATCGAGTCCATCCTGCGCGACGCACGCGCGCGGTGAGCCTTCAAACTCAAACGGACGCGTCACGACCGCGATCGTGAGCGCGCCCGCCTCGCGGGCGCACTCGGCGACGACCGGCGCGGCGCCCGTGCCCGTTCCGCCGCCGAGGCCGGCAGTGATGAAGGCCATGTCGACGTCGGTGAACAGCTCGCGCAGTTCGTCGCGGCTGTTCTCAGCCGCGCGCGCGCCGCGTTCGGGATCACCGCCGACGCCGAGTCCGTTCGACTCGGCGTCGGAGATGCGAATCACCGTCTCGGCGTCCGAGTGCGACAGCTGCTGATTGTCGGTGTTGACGGCGACGAACTCGACGCCGCGGATCTCTTCGTGGATCATCCGGTTGACGGCGTTGCAACCGCCGCCGCCGACTCCGACGACCGTGATCGGCGGGATCCCGTCCGGTCGGCTGCTCTGCAGTGGTGTCGTCATCGCGCTAGTCCTCTCCTGGTCTCTCGTTGCCGGTCGTTGTTCGGCCGCATCGGCGGGCGGCGCTGCTGATTCGGTTCGCCGCTGCATGTGATGCGGGCGGTCGGTGCTTTGGTGCGCAACGCTGTCTCTCATGAGTTGGGGCTAAAGGCGCGGGCGACGGTCGACATCGCCGAGGCCAACGAGCTGAGCATCGATCCATCCGACGCGCCTGAGCGCCAGAGTCGCGCTGGCGCGCCGCGGACGCTGTCGCCGGAGTCGAGCATCCACTCAAGCATGCCCAGAGCGCCGCAGGCGTCGGGCGCGTCGACGCGGTCGGTCAGGCCGTAGAGCTGTCCCGTGGCGGCCACGCGCGCGCGAGTGTCCAGCGCCTTGCTCACGAGCAGGTCGATGCCGCCGAGTCGCGCGCCGCCGCCGGTCAGGATGACTCCGCCGGCCACGGGCTGTCGCAGCTGCTGTTCGACGACTCGGTCACAGACCATTGTGATGATCTCGCAGACGCGAGCGTGGATGATCTCCGCTACCAGTGACACAGGCGCGCTGGGCGGCTCACCGACGGCGGAGTTCAGGCGCTGCAGCTCGATCGGCGGGGCGTCGGGCGGAGCCAACTGCGGGATGGCGAGGCCATGCGCGTCCATGACTCGCCGCGCTTCCTCGAAGCTGCAACCGAGTCCCATTGACAGGTCACGGGCGATGTGGCCGGCGCCGATCGGCAGCGCCGAGGTGTGCGATATCGCGCCGTCCTCGAATGCGGTCAGAGTGGTCGTCCCCGCATCGAGTCCGATGACCAGCGCCCCGAACTCCTTCTCGTCGGCGCCGACGGCGCGTTCGGCTGCGACGACCGGCTTGGCTGCGATCAGCTCGATGTCGACGCCGGCCGACTCGACGCACTCTGTGGCGTTGCGGATCGCGCTCTGCGAGGCGCTGACCAGGTGCATCGAGACATCGAGCCGCTGGCCGTGCTGTCCACGCGGGTCAAACGAGCGACGCTCGGAGTCGACGATGTAGAAGCGGGGAATGGCGTGCAGCAGCGTGTGCGCGCCGTCGAGCGTGACCGCGCGGCCCGAGTCGATGGCGCGCGCCAGGTCGGCGTCGCGGATCGGCTCGCCGAATGACGGTAGCGCGACCGCTCCCCGGTTGAGCACGCTCTGCAAATGCGCCCCAGTGACCGCCAGACCAACGGAGAGAATCTCACGCCCGGACGAGGCTTCGGCTTGGTCGAGCGACTGTCGAATCGCGGTCGCCGCGCGGGCGACGTGATTGACCTGTCCAGCTTCGATGCCGGACGAGGGCGACTGTCCCACGCCGAGAATGTGCAGCTGTCCCTGCTCGCGACGTTCGCCCACGACTGTGGTGATCACCGACGACCCGAGATCGATTGCGACTCGGGGTGTGGATGTTGGCGTCATGCGGGCTCCTGTGTTGGGTGCTGCTGGTTGATTGGTTAGCGGCTGATGCGTGCGGCGCGTTCGTCGTCGAGGCGAATGCCGCGACCCTGGTTGAGTCCGATTTCCACGCGTGGACGCAGCCCGAAGCGCAGATCGGCGAACAAGAGTGGCTCGCCCCGGCGCTGCGCCTCGACTTCGAGCTGCCGCCAAACGGCGTACTTGTAGTCGAAGCCCTCGGCGTCGCCGAAGACGATGTCGCCGTGCTCGGTGTTCACGACGAGGCCATCGCTCAGGGACCACTGGAAGCCGACGAGGCCGGGCAGGGGCAAGGGCGCGCCGCGGCGGTCGATCTCGGCCGCCATCTCGAGCGCGTCCAGGTCGACCTGCGCGCCGGCCCGAATGGCGGGCAAGGCGGAGGTTTGCGTCACGATCGGTCCGTCGAAGGACGGCGCTGCGCCCTCGAGGACGATGCCTTGGCTATCAATCGCCCACACGGTGTCGTCGGCCCGCCACCGACCCCATGGCCTGCGTTCCACTATGGCGACTCGAACGCCATCTGGCCAGTCCCTGCTCACAGTGACCTCGCGCACCATCGGCAGCGTGGCGATTCGATCGCGCGCGGCCGACAGATCGGCGAGCATCACGTGCTCTCCTTTGAGTCCGGCCAGCTGTCGCACGGCGGCCGCCGAGACGACATCGGCGCCCTCGACCTCGATCCGCTTGATATCCATCAGCGGCGAGTTGATCAACGCCAGACAAAGACCGATCGCGGCCACTGTCAGCGAGGCGCCGATGATCAGAAATCGAGGCCAGCCAAGTCTTGGACGGGGCAGGCCTTCGATACGCCGCAGCCGCGACCAGAGACGCACGATGCGTCGGCGACTTGGCGCGGACTCGACGCCGTTCGATGGCAATGGCGGTCGCTCGCTCATTGCGGCTGACCGCCGAGACGGTGTCGCTCGAGACCGAGCTCAAGCAGCTGGTCGATCAGCTGCGTCAAGGTCAATCCCTGCACTTCGAAGAGCCGCGGATACATCGACGCTGACGTGAAGCCCGGAATCGTGTTCAGTTCGCCGAGCCAGACCTCCCCCTGTTCGCCGACGAGGAAGTCGGCGCGCACCATGCCCGCTGCGCCGATTGCGCGCCAGGCGTCGAGCGATAGCTGCTGCAGCCGACGGTTCAAGGAAGAATCGAGATCGGCTGGAGCGATCAGCTCGGTCGCAGGGTCTTCGTACTTGGCGGTGTAGTCGTAGAACTCGCGCGTCGTGCGGATTTCGCCGGGCGGCGACGCGATTGGCGGCGCGTCGCGCAGCCCGCCGAGCACGCCGCACTCGATCTCGCGCGGCTCAGGCATCGCGACTTCGATCAGCGCCTCCCGGTCGCAAGCGAATGCGACGGTGAGCGCCTCGGCCGCTCCTTCTCGGTCGTAGATCTTGCTTGCGCCAATGCTCGAGCCCCCGCGCGAGGGTTTGACAAACTGCGGATAGCCGAGCTCGGCCATGCGGCGCTCGACAGCCAGATGGTCTTCGCGCCACTCGGCGCATGTGACCGTGATTGAAGGCGCGACGGGGATTCCCGCGTCCTCCAGAATGCGTTTGCAGCGCGTTTTGTCCATGGCGATCGCTGAGGCGGCCACGCCAGAGCCGACGTAGGCGACGCCGAGCGTCTCGAAGAACCCCTGTATCGCGCCGTCCTCGCCGGTCGCGCCGTGAATCAGCGGGAAGACGACATCGCACTGCAGCAGCGCGGAGATCGTCGCAGGCGCGAGACGAGCGCTGGAACTCCCGAACGGCTCAGCGATCTCCTCGGGCGCGCCGCGCTCAAACGCTCGCAGAGCGTCCTCCGATGCTTGCGGGCTCAACCAGGTGCCGCTGCGTGAGACGGCGAAGGGAACCACGCGCCATCGTTGAGAGTCGGCGGCGGCGATCACAGCGCGCGCCGATCGTATCGAGATCGTGTGCTCAACCGACGCGCCGCCGAAGACGACTCCCATCACCTGTTGTTGGTCGTCTTGTTGTCGGTCGCTGGGCCCAAATGGTTCAGTCGTCAAGGCGCGCCTCCTCCCCGATCACGGCGATTTCGGGCTCGAGCCTGACGGCGAAGCGATCTTCGACTCGGTCCTGGATGCGCGAAATCAGCGAGAGAAAATCGGTCGCGGTTGCATGAGCGACGTCGACGTTGAGGATGTAGTTGGCGTGCAGCATCGAGACCTGCGCCGCGCCAATGCGTTCGCCCTTGAGTCCCGCCGCATCGATCAGTTGGCCGGCGCTGCGTGGATCATCGATCGGATTCTTGAACGTCGAGCCCAACGACGGTCCGCTTGGCGCGTTGGCCTTGCGCAACGACTCGACACGATCGATCTCGGCGAGCGACTCGTCGACATCGCCGCGTCGCAGCTGCAGCTTGACCGATGTGACGATGTGGCCGAAGAGCGGGCCGTCACGCAGAGCTGACTGTCGGTAGCCGAGCGCAAGCTCGTCGCGGCTGAGTTCGACGAGTTGGCCGTCAGGCGCGATTGCGCTGACGCCGACGAGCACGTCGGAGAGTTCAGCGCCGTAGGCGCCGGCGTTCGTCGGCAGTCCGCCGCCGATTGCGCCCGGGATTCCCGCCGCCCACTCGAGGCCGGACAGGCCGGCTCGCGCCGTTGAGCGCGCGAGCGCGGCGAAACGGGCGCCTGAGTCGACGTCGATCTGCGTCTCGCTGAGCAGTCGGCAGGCTTTGGACTCGTTCTTGATCGCGACGCCGCGCAGTCCCCCGTTGCGGATGAGCACATTGGAGCCGGCGCCCAACACGGTGATCGGCTCGTCGGCGTCGCGCGAGACGCGCACGGCGTCGACCAGATCGGTGCGGTCGCGCACTGAGACGAACCAATCGGCAGGTCCGCCGACCTGAACGAACGTGTGCCGCGCGAGCGGCTCGTGGCGTCGAGCGCCCAGCTGATGCATCACTGCTTCGAGCGTCGGGGCGCCGGTCATGCGCGCTCGTCCAGATTGCGCAGGATGATTGGGCCCGCCTCGCCGATGTCGCCCGCGCCCATTGTGACGATCAGGTCGTTGGCCGTGGCATCAGCCGCAACTCGGCGCGCGCTCTCTGTGACGCTGCCGGCGTAGCTCGCTTCGGGCGCGACGATTTCGAGCGCGAGCTGTTCCGAGGTCATCGCATCGCCCGACATGTCGCGGGCGGCGTACGTGTCAACCGTGTAGACCAGATCTGCGTCCGAGAAGCAGGTGCGGAATCCATCGATCAGATACGACGTGCGGGTGTAGGTGTGCGGTTGGAAGAGCACAATCAGGCGGCGCTCGGGCCAGCGCTGTCGGGCGGCCGCTATGGCAGCGGCGATCTCTGTCGGATGATGCGCGTAGTCATCGAGCACGACCACGCCGCGAGTCTCGCCGTGCAGTTGGAATCGCCGCGCGACGCCGCGGAAGTCAGTCAGCGCCCTGGCCGCGCAGGCAAGATCAAATCCGGCGATGTCCAACGCCGCCAGCGCTGAGGCTGCGTTCTGACACTGATACTCACCTGGCTGTTGCAAGTCGAGTTGGAGCTGTTGGTTCGGCGAGCGCAACATGTAGTGGGCTCGATCAGAGGTGACTTGATAGTCGGCGTCGCTGCGAGTGGATGTCGTGACGATGCGTATGTCGGAGCGACGATCACGCAACCGCTCAGCAATCTGACAAGCGAGCGGCGAGTCGATGCCTACAACCAACGCGCCGTTGGGCTTAAGCGTGTCGACGTACTTGAGGAACGCCTCTTCGAGCGCAGCTGGCGAACCGTAGTAGTCAAGATGATCTGGCTCGCAGTTGGTCAGGATCGCCACGCTTGGCGAGTACTGATGAAACGCGCGGCCGTACTCATCAGCTTCGAGCGCCAACCAGGGGTCCTCGCCGCGGTGCGCATGAATAGGAATGCCCGGGACCTCACCGCCAATCACGTATCCCGGGTCGCGACCGCTGGCGCGCATCGCCCAGGCGATCATCGCGGTGGTCGTCGTCTTACCGTGCGAGCCGCCGACGGCGATCGTATGACGCGGCGCGGCGATCTCGGCGAGCAGCTCCGCTCTCGTCCTCAGCGGAATGCCCAGTTCGATAGCCCGAGCGATCTCCGGATGTGACTCCGGCACGGCAGCCGTGCGTACGACTTGCGTCGCGGTCGTGACGTGGTGTTCGTTATGACCGATCGTAATCCGCGCGCCGCGATCTCTGAGCGGTTGCAAGATCGGCGCATCGGCGCGATCACAACCAGATACGATCACGCCATCGTCGAGCAGGATGTGCGCCAACGCCGACATATGAATGCCGCCGATACCAACGAAGTGCACGTTGATCGTCATCGTTACGTCACTTTGCCACATCAAGGAGGACAACGGCAATGCGTCGCGCGGCGTCGTTGCGGCGTAGTCCGAGCATCGCCTCGCGCATTGATTGCAACCGTTGCGGATCGCCCAGTAGTCCAGTCGTTAGGTCGAAGAGTTCAGCGCCGATGCGCTCGTTATCGAGCACGACGGCGGCGCCGGCATCGGCCAGCACTTGCGCGTTGTAGCGTTGGTGTCCGCCGGCCTCGCCGAGCGGCGCAAGCACCGCCGGCAAGCCAGCGGCTGGATACTCGCCCATCACAGACGCGCCGGCGCGCGAGACGGCGAGATCGCAGGCGGCCATCGCGAGCGGCATCTCCTCGGACATGTACGAGTAGAGGCGATAGCGCGATTGCAACTTGGCTGGCAGTTTGGATCGCAGAGCGGACAGGCGCTCGAAGTCGTTCACACCCGAAATGTGGATCAACTGGGTGCGGTCGAGCCACTGTTCGAGTCGGTCGGCGATGCAGTCGTTTATTCGTTGCGCGCCGCGTACTGCGCCGGTGACGAGCAAGGCCGGACCGCCGTTCAATTGGAAGTAGGCTCGAGCGAGCGGCTGATCCAGATCGTCGAAACCTGGTCGCAGCGGATAGCCCGTGACGACGGCCTTGCCGACTCGGTAGCGATCGGTCGAGTGTTCGTGCGTGACGCAGATCTTGCTCGCCAACGGCGCGAGAGCGCGCAGTGTCCAACCCGGCTCGATGTCGGGCTGGAGCAGCACGATCGGCCGGCGGGCGATCCAGGCGGCGATCCCGACGGGCGCTGAGACGTATCCGCCGGTGAGGAACACTACGTGCGGGCGATAGCGACGCATAAGCAGCAGGGCGTCGACGACGCCGGTCGTAGTTGCGCCGATCGATAGCGCTTGGCTGAGCAGGTGTCGACCGCGCAGCGCGCGAGCGGCGATCGTGGCGTAGGGCAATCCCGCTTCGGTCGCGAGTTCCGACTCGACGCCATCCGCAGTCCCGGCGAATCGGAACTCGACTTCGCCGCCGCGGTCATCGACTATCGCGCGCAATGCGTCGGCGACGCTGAAGGCGGGAAAGACATGCCCGCCTGAGCCGCCGCCAGAGAGCAGGACTCGCAATGGGGCCATCAGCGACCGCCTCTGGATTTGCCGCGGAAGGGAGAGAGCCGGCTCGAGGTCGGGTCGGGCGGCTCAGGAGTCTGCGCGGCGTCGCGCGTCGCCGAGTCATCGGGCGCTGGCGCGACGCGTTCAGGCAAGCTGCCTCGACTGTGTCGGGAGATGGAGACCAGGATGCCGGCCGCGGCCAGGGTCGCGATCAACGCCGACGACCCGAAACTGAGGAACGGCAGCGGGATGCCAGTCAGGACGATCGTGCGCGTCACGCCGGCGACATTGAAGAACGCCTGCAACGCAAACCAGGCGACAATGCCGAAGGCGAGCAAGGAACCGAAGCGGTCTTCTGCGCGCATACCGGCTCGGATGCCTCGCCAGATCAAGACCGCGAAGACGCCGAGCACGATCATCGCGCCGAGCATGCCCGTCTCTTCGCCGATGATCGCGAACACGCCGTCGGTGTGGGCGGACGGAACGTAGAAGAACTTCTGCCGCGACGCGCCTAATCCGACTCCGGTCAGTCCGCCGGATCCGAGCGTCGAGACGAGGTTGATGATCTGGAAGCCCGCCTCCTGGGCGACCTCTTCGGCGTTGAAGAAGGTGCGAATGCGCTCCATGCCGTAGCCCGCGCCGACGACGATGCCGAACAACACGGCCGATCCGCCGACGACGAGCATGAAGATGTGGCGCAGCGCCGCGCCGGCGAGGAAGAACATCACCGCGCCCATGCAGGCGATCGCCGCGAACGTGCCCAGGTCGGGCTCGAGCATCAGGAGTCCGCCGATCACGCCGATGATCATGCAGAACGGCGCCAGACCGAGCGGAATCCGCTTGATCTCGTCGCCCTTAGCGGCGAGCCAGGCGGCGACGTAGATGCAAATGGCGAGTTTGGCGAACTCGGAGGGCTGCAGCGCGGGCAGCGAGCCGACCTGAATCCAACGCTGGGCGCCGTTCTCCTCGTGTCCGATGCCCGGGATCAGCACCGCCGCGAGCAGCAGCAAGGAGACCCAGATGATTGGCGAGGACAGCCGTTGCCAGATGCGGTAATCGAGCCGCGCCAGGATCAGAAACGCCGCGAGTCCGATGCCCGCTCCGATGAGCTGTCGGAGCGCGAAGAAGCGCGTGTTGCCGTGCAGCTCTTGCGAGATCGCGAACGAGGAGGAAAAGACGAAGATCAATCCGATGAAGACCAATGCCAACACCGCGCCGACGAGCACCCAGTCGGGCGGCGACGCGGGACGGCGCAGACGCCGCACAACGCGTCGGCCGACAGTCAGGCCGCTCTCGCCGCCGCGCGATGGTTCCGTCGCGTCGGGAACGCGCACGCGGCCGAGAGGTCCAGCGTTCGACGGTCCGACACCTGGTGAGGCGGCTCGGTTGGTCGTCATCGGCCGGCCTCCTGATTCTTCGGCGATCGACGGGCGTTGGCCCACTCGTCGACGAGCTCGCGAAAGCGCCGCCCACGCGCTTCGAAGTTCGGAAACGCGTCAAAAGAGGTGCCGGCGGGCGACATCAGCACTGTTTCGCAGGGCTGCGCGGTCTTTGCAGCCTCGGCGAAGGCCGAATCGAGCGTCTCGGACAACACCACATCGACGCCGCGGCTCGAAAGCCAATCGGACCAAGTCGGTCCTGCTTCGCCGAAGAGCGCGACGAGCCGGACGTGTCGACGCAGTTCCGACAGCAGCGGATCAAGCGGCAGATGTTTGTCTCGACCGCCGAGCAGGAGCACGATCGAGCCTTGGATCGCGCGGAGGCCGGCAACGGCGCGCTCGGGCGTGGTGGCGATCGAGTCGTTGACGAAGCGGACGCCATCGACCTCTGCGACGAGTTCGAGACGGTGCTCGACGCCGCGGAAGTCGCGCAACACGTCTGAGGCGACGTCGAGCGGCGCTCGATCGGCGACGATTGCCAGCGCGGCCAATGCGTTGAGCAGGTTGTGTCGACCGGGAATGCGCAGCTGGTCGACGGGCATGATCGGCGAGCCGTCGACGACGATCCGATCTCCATCGACGGTCGCGTACGGGGTCGCTGATCCGGGTGTTCGACTGAATCCGAACCAGCGCGGGCTCGCCGGCGTCTTCGTCGCGGCGGCGGCTGCGAGATCATCATCGGTCGGCAGCGCGACGCTGTCTCCGCGGCGTTGGTACTCGACGAGCCGGTACTTGAGGTGTTGGTACTCATCCCAGGAGAACTGGTCGAGATGATTCGGGGTGATGTTCGTGATCGCCGCCGTCTGGGGACTGCGCGTGGTTCGCAAGAGTTGCGTGTGAGAGATCTCGGCCACGACGGTGTCGCCGGCGGAGATCTCTGGCAGCCGACTCAGGAAGCCCTGTCCGATGTTGCCACCGACGTGACAGTTGACGCCGGCCGCTTCGAGCAGTAGGTGGACGAGCGTCGTGGTCGTGGTCTTGCCGGCGCTGCCGGTGATCCCGATCACCTCGGCCGGGCAGCGTTCGAGAAGCAGCTGCATCGGCCCGTAGACCGCGACGCCTCGACGCGCGGCCTCGACGAGCAATGGGACCTGATAGTGCACGCCCTGGCTGGCGACGACTGCGTCGATTTCGTCAAGAAGCGAGAGATCATCCTGCGAACGATCGGCGCGGTTGGGGTCGCGGTCGACTCGTATCACGCTTGCGCCTTCGCGATCAAGGAACGTCAGCGCGTCCTGACCCTCGATCCCCAGTCCGACCAGGGCGACTCTGAGTCCGCTGAATGTGGCGGGCGCTTCTGTGGGCGTGGGCAGCGTCATGTCGGCGCCTGCAATGCCAGAGCGATGCCGAGTATGCCGCCCGCCATGCCGATCAACCAGAACCGCGTCACGATCTGCGGTTCTGACCAGCCGGCCATCTCGAAGTGATTGTGCAATGGCGCCATGCGAAAAACGCGTCGACCCTCGCCGCTGCGTCGACGGGTCCATTTGAACCAGCCAACCTGGACGATGTCGGACGCCGCTTCGATCACAAAGACGATCCCAATCACTGGCAGGAGCAGCCAATGACCGGTCATCAGCGCGATGATCGCGAGCGTTCCGCCGAGCGCCATCGCGCCGGTGTCGCCCATGAAGACTTTGGCCGGGTGGGCGTTGAACCAGAGGAATCCCAATAGCGCGCCGACGCTCGTAAACGCGAAGCGGACGAGAAAGTCCTGTTCCTGTCCGACGGCGATGACGCCGAAAGAGGCGATCGCGATCGCCCCAGTCCCGCCGCAGAGTGTGTCGAGTCCGTCGGAGATCGCAACCGAGATCACCGTCGCGAACACGGTCACCGCGGCGATCACGATGTAGATCGGGCCGAGCGAAAACTGTCCCGCCCAAGGAACATTGAGCGACTCGACGTCGAGCGCCAAGTAGAGCACGAGACCGACCGCGATCGAGAAGATCGCCAGCAGGCCGAACTTGAGCTTCCATGTCAAGCCGCCCTGCACACGGCCGATCAGCGTGCCCAGGTCGTCGATGTATCCCATCGCGCCCAGGGCGACGACGCCGACCAGCGGCAGCAGGATTGACCAGCGATCGCCTTCGACCAGGTTGGTCGCGATCGTCAGCGCGACGATCGGGATCAGAAAGATCAGTCCGCCCATCGTCGGCGTGCCGGCTTTGATCTGGTGACTGGTTGGGCCTTCGTCGGAGATTGACTTGCCGCCGCTGCGCCGCTCAAGCCAGCGGATGATGAACGGTCCCAACAACACCGCGCAGGCGAAGGCGATGCCGGCAGTGCCGAGCGAGAACGTCGTCACGAGGCCGCCAACCTCTCGACGACCGACTCGAGATGCATCGCATGGGAAGCCTTAACGAGCAACGTGTCATTGGGTTCGAGCGATTGACGCAGGATGTCAGCGGCCTGTTCCGCCTCAGCCACCCAGCAAGCCTGCCGATGACCAGCGAGACGCGCGGCGTCGACCATGTCGCGCGACCGTTCGCCGACGGCGATCAGCCAATCGCAGCGCTCAGCGGCGTAGGCGCCGACGTCGCGGTGCGCAGCCGATTCTTCTGAGCCGAGTTCGAACATGTCGCCGAGCAGCGCAATGCGTCGCGGCTGACAGTCGGACAGCAGGTCGAGCGCGGCGCGCATCGAGAGCGGCGCTGCGTTGTACGAGTCATCGATGATCGTCGCGCCGTTCCAGGCGCGACGACGGGCCAGCCTCGATCCCGGATTGAGCGCCCTCAGCGACTCGGCGATCTGCTCGAGCTCGAGGCCCGCTCGCAGGCCGACAGCCGCTGCCGCGAGCGCTGTCATCGCCTGGTGCGCGCCGATCAGCGGCGAGCGCACATGCGTCTCACGTCCGCTGCGTTGCTCGCGAATCGTGAACTCGATCCCGTCGAATCCGCGCGCGACGATCTGCGAGGCCTGCAGGTCACAGCGCGAACCGAGCCCGAACGTGAACACTTCCGCTCGCGTGCGCATCGACATCCGACGCACGCGCGGATCGTCGCCGTTGAGGATGGCGAGGCCGTCCTCAGGCAATGACTCCGGCAGCAGCCCCTTGATCCGCTCGGTGTCGGCGAAACTGCCGAATCGCTCGAGGTGCGTCGGGCCGACGTTGGTTACGATGCCGACGTCGGCGCGAGCCGTCGAGACGAGCAGCTCCATCTCTTCCTGCGAGTACGGGCCGATCTCGATCACCGCCCAATCATGCGAGCGTTCGATGCCGAGCAGGGCGATCGGCAGGCCGATGTCGCCGTTGAAGTTGCGCGGCGACTGGTGCGCCTTGAAATGTTGGCTCAGCAGCTGTGACGTCGCTTCGCGGACAGTTGTCTTGCCGACGCTGCCAGTGATGCCAACCACCTGGGCCGAGATCTCGCTGCGCCAACGTCTCGCGGCCTGTTGCAGCGCCGAGAGCGGGTCGGGCGTCAGAAACATCGCCTCGCCGCGCAGTCCTGACGACTCAGAGACGAGCGCCGCGGATGCGCCGCGGCTGATCGCGTCGGCGACGAACTCGTGGCCATCGCGATGCTCGCCGCGCAAGGCGACGAACAATGTCCCGGGCCGAGCTTCGCGAGAGTCGATCACGATCTCGTCGAACGCGGTATCACTTGTCGCCGGCCTGTTGAGCAGCTGATCGCCGAGCAATCGAGCCAGGTCACGTGAGCTGATCACTCGTCCGCCTCCACGTCGCCCGAGTCGTCGCTTGATTCGTCGGTCGAGTCCTGATCGGAGATGTACGTCACCGGCGATGGCTCTGATGCCTCTGCTTCGGTCGTGGCCGCCTCAGACTCGACGCTGGCGGTCAACCGCGACCCTGGCTGTTCTTCACTATCGTCCTCGCTGATCCAGTCGGGCTCGGTGCGCCAGGCGTCGGGATTGGCGACGTAGGCCGTTGGCGGTACGCCGAGATACGGCAGGGCCAGCTGCATCATCTCGGAGAAGATCGGCGCCGCGACAATGCCGCCGTAGATCTCGCCCTGCGGCCGATCAATACGCACCAGCACGACGACCCGCGGATCGTCGGCGGGGGCGAAGCCGGCGAACGACGCCAATGACTCACCCTCGAGATACTGACCGTCCTCCACCACGTCCGATGTGCCGGACTTGCCCGCCACGGGCCAACCGTCGACCTGGGCGGGATGTGCGACGACGCCGTCGACCACGGCTTGCATCATCCAGGTCACCGTGGCGGCCGTTTCGCGACTGATCACGCGCTCGCCGAACTGCGGGTCGAAGTGTTCAACGCCGTCATCGGTGATCACGGCGCTGAGCAGTCGCGGACTGACCGGCTCGCCGCCGCGCGCGATCGTGGCGTAGGCCTGAACGATTTGCAGCGGCGTCACCGCGATGCCCTGACCGAACGAGTTGGTCGCCAGCTGCGTGCGCGACCAGGTGATGTTGGTCGAATCGGTGACCACGCCGCCGACCTCGCCCGGCAGACCTGATTGCGTCGGCTCGCCGAAGCCAAAACCGTAGATGTAGTCGTAGAACGCGCGAGCGCCCAGTTGCTCCACGAGCCAGACGGTGCCCGTGTTTAGCGATCGCTGCAGTATCTGAGTCATCGTCTGTTCGCCGTGATACGACAGGTCGAAGTTGCGAATCGTGAGACCGTCGATCACGACCGCGCCGGTGTCGACGAAGGTCGTCTGCGGTGAGACCAGGCCCGCGTCGATCGCCGCCGCCATCGTGACGACCTTCATCGTCGAACCGGGCTCATAGATGTCCGACGCCGCCCGCGAGCGGAGCAGCGCCATCGACTCAGGCTGGTCGAGGTCGATCGTGGATGGGTCATAAGACGGCGACGAGGCCATCGCGAGGATGTCGCCGTTGCGCGGATCCATCATGATGATCTGCCCGCCCTGAGCCTGCCACTCGTCGATCGCGCGTTGCAGCGCCGTTTCGGCCAGCCATTGCAGGTTGCGATCGATCGTGAGCACGACCGTCGCGCCTTGCTGATAGGGCAACTCGGCGCGCGGACCGAAGGGAATCGGTTGCCCGAGTCCGTCGACCTCCTGCACAAGCATGCCCGGCTCGCCCCCCAGCACGCTGTCGAGCTGGTACTCGAGGCCGGCCAGGCCCTGCTCGTCGCGGCCGACGAGGCCGATCACCGGCGCCGCCATCGAGCCTTCGATGTAGCGCCGCGTTGACGTCTTGCGAATCTGCACGCCATGCAACGCCTCGGCGTGGATCTGCGCGCCCAGGGCGTTGGAGAGTCCGTAGGCGATCAACGCGTCGTGGCCGCCTTGGGCGGCCGTCTGAGCGGCGATCGCCAAGACGAGCGACTCATCGGCGCGCAACAGCTCGGCCAACCGACTCGAAGCGTCGGTGGGTTGAAAGCCTGATCGCGCCCAGAGCCGCGTATCGACGTGCACTTCCCAGGCGTCAACCGATGTCGCCAAGGGGAATCCGTTGCGATCGAGGATGGCGCCGCGCGGGCCCTTGGTCTCGATCGCCCAGGTGCGATCGGCGTAGGCCTCGTGCTCCTCGTGTTCGAGGATCTGAATCATCACGAGACGTGCGACCACAACGATGGCGAGACCGATCAACAGCGCGATCACGACTCGCATCCGCCAGGCGGAGACCGACTCGAAGCCGCTGTTGGAAGGCGCGTTGGCCAACGTCTCGCCCCTTCATCAGATTGCGTCGCTCGACGATCAGCGGTTCGGTCGTCGGTTCGTTCGCGGCGCCGTCACTCAAAGATCAGCAGCTCGAGCATCGCCGGCCAGAGTGATCGGTCATCGCTCGCCACCGACAGATCGTCGACGAAGGACGCGCGTTCGGGCAGGAAACGCGACGGCAGCGTGCGAGCGGGCGGAGCGTGATCGACTTCAAGCACGGAGGTCGGTCGCGCGGGAACCATGTTGAGGCGCTCCTCGGCCTGTTGTTTGACGCGCGCCAGTGAGCCGAGCTGACCGACGTGCGCGGTGAGCGAACGAATCTCCGAGCGCAGGCGTTCGCGTTCAGCCTCGAGCGCGACCAGCTGCGAACCGCTCTCGGTGACGCTCGAGGTGCGAATCACGGGCAGCGTCGCGGCGATGCAGAGTCCCAAGACGGCCAACCAGGCCCAGGCCGGCATGCGGCCGGTGTAACGCGGGCGTCGCGGCAAGATCGGTCGCGGACGCGCGCGATGCGCGTCGCTGACCGCAGCCATCCCGGACTGGGCAAGGTCGGACGCATCGAACGCCGCGCCGTTTCTCGCCGTTGTCACCGGAACGCACCGAGTCGGCGAGGTGTTCCCGGAGTTCCGTTATGGAAACCTCGCCGCTTCTGTACCAAATTTGGCAGAACGGACGTACAGTAGAAGAGGCTAGAGCTGGAGCTCAGCTGATTGCGCAGTCGCACAGTCCGATTCGACTGTGCGAGCGCTCGGCCATCGTTGAGCGGATCGTGCGCGCAGACGGGGGGACGTGGTCCACGTTCGTCATGGCCACGGGCCACGCGAAACCGTGTTCCAGTGGGGTGGCGGCGGGGCTTCTCCTTCACTGTAGTGGCTGTTAGGTCGTCCCCTGCACACGATCCGCTCAACGATTTCCGAGCGCGCTCCCGACGCTCGCAGAGCTCCTTCCCTGACTTGATTGATCCGCGAACAGACTGGCGCGTCAACATCAGACGGCCTCCGCCGCGCGGAGCCGCGCGCTGCGCGCGCGTGGATTGCGTTCGATTTCATCTGCCGACGGTCGCAACACGCGACGAGTCAGCGTGCGCAAGGTCGGCGCCGTTCCCGACGACTCCTGACGCAGGAATTGTTTGACGATGCGGTCCTCGAGCGAGTGGAAGGCGATCATTACGATTCGGCCGCCGAGTCGCATGAGCCCGCGGATCTGCGAGAGGAAGGTCGCCAGTCGCTCCAACTCGCGGTTGACCTCGAGTCGAATCGCCTGAAACACGCGCGTCGCCGGATGCACGCGCGAACCGGGCCGCATCCCGACAGCGTCAACCACCGCCTGGGCGAGCTCGGACGTACGTGCGATCGGTCGGCGTTGGACAATGCCGCGCGCGATGCGGCGCGAGCGGCGCTCCTCGCCGTAGTCATAGATCAGCCGCGCCAACTCGTCGTGCGGCCACTCGTTGACGATCTGATCGGCGCTGACGGCGTCCGCGTCACTCGAGGGCCCAAGGCGCATGTCGAGCGGTCCATCGTTCTGGAACGAGAACCCTCGCTCGGCCTGATCCAGCTGCATGGACGACACGCCCAGGTCGCAGAGCGCGCCATCGAGCGGCGCTATCTGCGCCTCGACGACGGCGGACGCCACTTCGTCGAGCCAGCATCGATGTATCACGGCTCGGTCCCCGAACCGCTCAAGTCGCCGCGACGCGGACTCAATTGCCTCGGGGTCAGCGTCGGACGCGAACAGTCGACCGGTCGGCGCGGACGCTGACAGGATCGCTTCGGCATGGCCGCCGAGGCCGAGGGTGGCGTCGAGATAGCGGCCGCCCGGTTTGACGTCGAGCAGCTCAAGTGCTTCGTTGAGCATCACGGGGATGTGCGCGAAGGATGACGTCACGACGCATCCTCCGTGCGCTGGGAGGACTCGAGCGCGTCGGCGAGGCCTTGCAACAACTCGGCGTAGGCGCCATCGAGTTCGGACTGCTCGGCCTCCCAGGCGTCGGCGTTCCAGATTTCCAGGTATTCGCCCATGCCGACGATCACCGCTGCGCCATCGAGCCCGCGATCCTCGCGCATCTGCTGGGGAATCGTGATCCGACCCTGTCGGTCGAGTTCGAGTCGGCGCAGGCGGCCGAAAAAGCTGCGATTGCGGCGACGCGCGTCTCTGCTGAGCGCCTCGCCCGACGTGCGTTGACGTTTCTGCTCGTCGTAGCCCTCGGGCGTGTAACACTCGAGCTGTCCGTCGGGGCCAGGCAACAGGTAGACGCCGTGCTCGAGGAACGGTCGATACTCCGGAGGCATGGCGAGTCGACCTCGATCGTCGAGGCCTCGTTCCCATTCACCGGTGAAGTCGACGCCAGGCACGGACTACGCTCCGATTGATCCGATGCAGTGACTTATGACCACTGACTCCATTTGACCCCACTGCTCCCCATCTATCTGACCCGATGACGCACTCTATGCACACATAACGGGGCGATGCAAGGGCTATGACACCCAATCTGAAGCCAATTTCCGAAACTGGCGCGATGTCAAACACTCCGCGATGCATCGCGGGCGTTTCGCCCCGAGATGCATCGTTCGCTACGATCGGTGGGCAATCGTCCCCTGGACGCTGGAACACGTGGACTCGCAGCGTGGTTGACCGCCCCCAGGCAGCTGTCCTGACCCTGTCAGACCAAGGCGCGCAAGGCCTGCGGGCAGACACGTCGGGCCCGGCGATCGTCGAGCGATTGCATGAGCTTGGGATCGACGTCGCTGAGCACGTCGTGCAGTCCGACGACGCCGGCGCCATCGTCGAGCGGTTGCGCGGGTGGGTCGCGCTTGGCGTGGCGCTGATCGTCACGACCGGCGGCACTGGATTCGGTCCGCGCGACAACACGCCTGAGGCCACGCGTCAGGTGATCGAGCGCGACGCGCCCGGCCTCGCCGAATTGATGCGCGCAGCGGGCTTGAGCAAGACGCCGATGGCGGCGCTTTCGCGCGGCGTCTGCGGTATCGCCGGGAGCACGCTGATAGTCAACCTGCCCGGCTCGGAACGCGCCGTGCGCGAGAACCTCGACGCGCTCGCTCCGGTCTTGCCGCACGCGCTCCAACTCATCGGCGGCGATACCGAGCACTAGTGGACTTCGAGCCCGCCGCACAGCCTCAGCGCGACGTCTGTTTACACTGACGTGCATGGCTCAACGCACGATCGCCCGCAACGTCGCCCTGGCGCGACAACGTCTCGCCGCCGAGAACGGCGCCGTGATCAAGGACTGGGGCGGACGCCTGCCCGTCGCGCTCGTCTACCCCAACAGCTACTACCTGGGCATGTCCAATCTCGGACTGCAGACGATCTACGGACTGCTTAACGATCGCGCCGATATCGTCTGCGAACGCGCCTTCTACGATCCGCCGCACAAGTCCGAGCGCGGCGACGATCCGTCGCTGGGTCCGGTGACGGTCGAGTCGCAACGCCCGCTGGCGGACTTTCCTGTCGTCGCCTACACGCTGACCTACGAGATCGACTACTACCACGTCGTGCGATCGCTGCAGGCGGCGCAGATTGAGCCGCTGAGTATCAATCGCGATGACGGCGACCCGCTGATCATCGCCGGCGGCGCCGCCGTGATCACCAATCCACTGCCGCTTGCAGACTGCTTCGACGCCTTCGTCATCGGCGAGGCCGAACCAATCCTCGACCTGCTGATCGACACGTTGAGCGAGTACGCTTACTCGCCGCGCGCCGACCAGCTTGACGCGCTGGCGCGGATTCCCGGCGTGTTCGTCCCCGCGCTCGGCGCCGACGGCGGCGTCGAACGTCAATGGGTGCGGGACATCGCCACGACCGAGGCCCGCTCGCTCGTCCTGACCGACGACACCGAGTTCAACCAGATGACGCTGATCGAGGCAGCGCGCGGCTGCGGTCGCGGATGTCGATTCTGCATCGCCGGCTACGTGTTTCGACCGCCCCGCTATCGACCGCTCGAATCGCTGCTCAATCAGGTGCGCGCCGGCCTTGAGCGGAGCGAGCGCGTCGGCCTGCTCGGGGCGGCCGTCGCCGACCATCCACAGCTCGCTGAGCTCGCCGTCGAGGCTGACCGACTCGGCGGTCGCGTATCCGTCTCTTCGCTGCGCGTCGACAATCTCGCGCCCGAGCTGCTTAGCGTGCTCGCTCGGGGCGGCACGCGCACGGTGACGCTGGCGCCAGAAGCAGGCTCCGAGCGCATGCGCCAGCGGATCAACAAGGCGGTCTCGGAGGATCAGATCATCGAAGCGGCCGACAAGGTCGGCGCGGCGGCAATGAATCGACTCAAGCTGTACTTCATGATCGGACTTCCAGACGAAGAGGACGAAGATGTCGAGGCGATGGCCTCGTTGGGACTCTCGATCAAGGAGCGGCTCGATGCGCATGGTCACGGCACCGAGCTGGTCATGTCGGTCGGACCGCTCGTACCCAAGCCGGCGACGGCCTATCAGGAGCTGGTCCAGTCTGACGCCGACCTGGTCAAACATCGACAACAGATTCTGCAGCGCGCGTTTCGCGGCAGCGGCATTCGTCTGCGCGGCGACAGTCCCACTTGGGCGCGGATCGACGACATCTGTTCACGCTCCGACCAGCGGCTCGCGCACGCGATCCTCGAAATGGAAGCGCCCTCGGCTCGCGAGTGGATGCGCGCTGCGGCTCAGTGGAACCTCGACGGGCCGTTGCCCTGGGGCGGCGGGCCGGGACCATGGTCGGCCGTCGAAACGGGCATCACGGCTCGATTCTTTGAGCGCGAGCTATCCAAGCACCTGCGCGAGAAGGCGACGATCGCCTGTCCGCCGCCCGAAATCGGCTGCAACATGTGCGGCGTCTGCGGCGGCAACGAGATCCCCTCGTACTCGCCAACGATCGTGCCGGTGGAAACGTTGGTCAGCGTCTGACGTGTCGGTCGCCGAGAACCTCGAGCGAGTCAATCAACAGATCGCCAGCGCCTGCGAGCGCGCCGGACGCGATCCCTCCGACGTGTCGCTGATCGCCGTCTCGAAGACGTTCCCGGCGCAATCGATCGCAGAGGCCGCGGCCGCCGGACAGCGCCAGTTCGGTGAAAACCGCGTCCAGGAAGGTCTGGCCAAACTCGACGAGCTGCAGCGGCTCGACGTCGATTTCGACTTGCATCTGATCGGCCACCTGCAGCGCAACAAGGCGCGGCACGCCGGCGCATTCGCTTCGGTGCAATCGGTCGACAGCGTCAGGCTGGCCGAGGCGATCTCGCGCCGCCTCGAACGCGCGCTGCCGATCCTGCTCGAAGTCAACGTCGCCGGCGAGGCGAGCAAGCACGGATTCGTCGTCAGCGAGGT
This sequence comes from Dehalococcoidia bacterium, assembly GCA_965221705.1. Classification (GTDB taxonomy): domain Bacteria; phylum Chloroflexota; class Dehalococcoidia; order Bin125; family Bin125; genus Bin125. The sequence continues at coordinate 443,012 of OZ244908.1, read as the reverse complement.
TGGGCAGGCGCTGCAACAGATCGCAGCGCTACCCAACCTCGACGTGCGCGGCCTGATGACAGTCGCGCCCGAGGTCGCCGACCCCGAGGATGTGCGGCCGGTCTTTCGCGTCCTGCGCGGGCTCGCGCAGGAGCTGTCGCTCAGCGAACTCAGCATGGGCATGTCCAACGATTACGCTGTAGCCATCGAGGAAGGTTCCACGATGGTCCGCATCGGACGCGCCATATTTGGCCAGCGCGATCGACCAGAGCACGGCGGCGGAGGTCTCGCGTGACCGCCATCGCCGTGATCGGCGGCGGCGCAATGGGCGCGACCTTCATTCGCGCCGTTGCCAATGCCGGGCTGATCCAGCCGAGCGATCTCCGCGTCTGCGAAGTGATGCCGGAGCGTCGCCAGTGGCTTGAGCGCGAGTTCGACGGCGTCAACGTCACCGAACGCCTATCCGCCGCAGTCGACGGCGCAGATGCCATCTACCTCTCCGTCAAGCCGCAAGACCTGCGATCACTCGACGGCGGCGATGTCGCCCGCGACCAGCTCGTGATCTCGATCCTGGCCGGCTCGACGATTCGCGACGTACGCGCTGCGACCGGCGCGAGGCGCATCGTCCGCGCCATGCCCAACACGCCGGCCCAGGTCGGTCGCGGATTCACCGCTTGGACGGCGACGCCTGAAGTGAGCGACGCCGAGCGCGAGCTCGTTCAGGGCCTGCTCGACGCGATGGGCGAGCAGCTCTACGTCGCCGACGAGTCGGCCATCGACAAGATCACCGCAGTATCAGGCAGCGGGCCCGCCTATGTGTTCCTCGTCATTGAGGCGTTGATCAACGCCGCCGTGCAGATCGGACTGCGTCCCGACGACGCGCGCCGCATGGTCCTGCAGACGGTGATCGGCTCGGCCGAGTTCGCGCAGCAATCTGGCGAGCATCCGGCCGCGCTCAAGGACATGGTCACCTCGCCCGGCGGCACCACCGCCGCTGGATTGCGGGTGCTCGAGCAACAAGCGGTCCGCGCTGCGCTGATCGACGCCGTCGCCGCCGCGCACGAGCGAGCGGTAGAGTTGGGACGACAATGAGCGAAGTCCTGTTCATCATCGGCACGGCGATTCAGATCTACTCATTCATCCTGCTCGCGCGGGTGTTCATGAGCTGGATTCCGATGTTCACCAATCGACCGCTCGACCCCTACAACCCAATCGTCAAGTTCCTGCTCGACTTCACCGAGCCGGTGCTCGCGCCGCTGCGCCGCTATCTGACCATCGGCATGATTGACCTCTCGCCGCTGGTCGCGCTGATCGGATTGCAGATCATCGGCAACGCGGTTATCCAGAGCGCCTGACCCTGCTGGCTCTTTCTTAGAACATCTGCTTGACATTACTTGCGACTGTGGGTTAGCGTGCGCAGCACGGACGTTCGACTCCTTGTACGGCGTCCGACACAGTGAGAGCGCACAGAGGGAGAGCGCATATTATGACACGTAGCCAACTCGACATCGGCGACGCCACTGACACTGACGCCACCGACGCAAGCATTGACGCAGGCACAGACGCAAGCCAGGCGCCGATCGCGCTCAACGCCGATTCCTCCAGCGACGCACAGGAACCGCTGCCCATGACGACTGCCAACGAACCACCGCCCGCCGTCTCTGAGCTGCTCGGCGACATGGAGCGTCGCTTCGGCGAGGGCGCGCTGATGCGTCTCGGCGACGCCGGCGCCAAGATGACCGTCGACGGCATTCCCACCGGCGCGCTGTCGCTCGACGTCGCGCTCGGCATCGGCGGACTGCCCCGCGGACGCATCGTCGAGATCTACGGCCCCGAGTCGGCCGGCAAGTCGACCGTGGCGCAGCACGTGATCGCCGAAGCGCAACGCCTCGGCGGTCAGGCCGCCTACGTCGATGTCGAGCACGCGCTCGACCCCGAGTTCGCCTCGCGACTCGGCATCGACACCTCCCAACTGCTCATCGCCCAACCCGACACCGGTGAGCAGGCGCTCGAGATCGCAGAAGCGCTCGTGCGCAGCAACGCGATCGATGTCGTCGTCGTCGACTCAGTCGCCGCGCTCGTGCCGCGGGCTGAGATTGAAGGCGAAATGGGCGACGTACAGGTTGGTCTGCAGGCGCGACTGATGTCGCAGGCGCTGCGCAAGCTGACCAGCGTCGTCTCGCGCTCGAAGACCGTCCTGATCTTCATCAACCAGCTGCGCGAGAAAGTCGGCATCGTCTTCGGCAATCCCGAGACCACGCCCGGCGGTCGGGCGCTCAAGTTCTACTCCTCCGTTCGCATCGAGTTGCGCCGAGCGGAGACGCTCAAAGACGGACAGCTCGTGATCGGCTCGCGCGTCAAAGCCAAAGTGGTCAAGAACAAGGTCGCGCCGCCGTTCCGCACGGCCGAGTTTGACCTGATGTTCACCGCCAGTGAGTACGGGATTTCGAAGACCGGCTGTCTGATCGACCTCGGCGCCGAACCGACGCCAGGCGCGCCCACGGGCACGCCCTCGGTAATCAAGAAACAGGGCACGTTCTACTCCTACGGCGAGACGCGCCTCGGACAGGGTCGCGAACGGACCAAGGCCTTCCTCCGTGAGCATCCCGAGATCGCCACTGAGATTGAAACTCAGATTCGCGAAGAACGCGGTCTGCCAACCGCCGCCTCACTGATGCCGGAAGCGGGACAACCCGACGCCGCTCCGATCGCCAAACCCGAACCCAGAAAGAAGGGTCGCGCGCGAGCGAGCTAACGCGCTGAGCGAGGAAGCGGTTGCGCGAACGTCGACCCATGAGCGTGATTCAGTCAATCCACTCGAGCGGCGGCGCCTCGACGGTGCAGTTCGACGACGGGGCCTCATTCCGCTGCACCCACGACTTCGCGCGGCGCTCGCAATTGCAGCGCGGCCAGACGATCGACGCGGTGTTCGTCGATCGTCTGCGCCGCTCAGCCTCGCTCGATCTCGCCTGTTCGGAAGCCGAACGACTCAATCGCAGGGGCAAGTACAGTCGTCGCCAGTTAGTCCAGCGTCTGATCCAGGAAGGCATGGCCTCGCATGACGTTGAGGAGGCGCTGGACCAGCTCGACCAGCGCGGCGAGCTCGATGACGCCGCCGTAGCGCTCAAGATCGTTCGTCGCGGCCTGGCGCAGGACCTGCAACGGGCAGGCGACCACACCTGGATCAGCGTTCGGCAGCGTCACGTGCGGCGCCTGAGGATGCGTGGATTCGACACGGGTACCGCGATCGCCGCTGTTCGCGAAGCCTGGTCGGAGCGCGAGGGCGGCGACTAGCGCGGCAACGTGAACAGGCGTAAGCTCAATGTCGGAACGAACCTCGGCGATTGGGGATCTTCCAGACCCCGGTCGCGGAGTGAACAACACGTCTGAACAGGCAACGCATACGCAATGCCAATGCAACTGAGTCGAGGACAACATGTGGGGAGCCCTCTTGCGGCTCCTGCGCGGCGGGCCGGATCCACGCGACGAGGCCACGCTGGAAGCCGAACGCATCATTCAACAGGCCCAGGAACGGGCCGAACGAGAGGCGCGTGAGCGGCTGGAAGAAGCGCGGGACGCAGCGCAAGCCGAACGAGACCAAATCCTCGCCGACGTCCGTGGAGCGCGGAACGATCTGCAACGGGCCGTCGACCGGCTCGATCGGCGCGAAGCCTCGCTCGACGAGCGGCTCAAGTCGCTCGACGACCGCGACGACAAGCTCAATCGCGAGCAACAGCGTCTGCAACGGCGCGACAGCGAGCTCGATGAGCGCGAAGCCGAGCACGAACGGCGCCTGGAGGAAGTCTCCAATCTGACGCGTGACGAAGCGCGCACGGTGCTCTTCGAGCAGGTCGAGCGCGAAGTCTCCGACGAGGCTGGGCGCCTCGTCCGCGAGGCCGAGCAGAAAGCCAAGGACGAGGCTGACGCGCGCGCCCGCAAAATCGTCGCCACGGCGATCCAGCGCGTCGCGTCCGAGGTCACGACCGAGTCCACCGTGTCCGTCGTGCAGATTCCCTCGGACGACATGAAGGGCCGCATCATCGGCCGCGAGGGTCGAAACATTCGCGCGCTCGAGTCAGCGATCGGCTGCGACCTGATCATCGACGACACGCCCGACGTGGTCACCGTGTCGGGATTCGATCCCGTGCGACGCGAAGTCGGTCGACTGTCGCTTAGCCGACTGGTCGCCGACGGCCGCATCCATCCGACGCGGATTGAGGAGACGGTCGCCAAGGCGCAGCGCGATGTCGACCGGATCATTCGCGAGTCAGGCGACGAGGCCGCAATCGAGGCGCACTGCAGCGGGCTGCCGAGGGACCTGCTCGATATCTTCGGACGGCTCCGATTCCGCACCAGCTACGGACAGAACCAGCTCCGTCACGCCGTCGAGACGGCGCACATCGGCGCGATGATCGCGCAAGAGCTGCACGCCGACGTCGAGGTCACGAGACGCGGATCGCTCTTGCACGATGTCGGCAAGGCGATCGACCACGAAGTCGAGGGCACGCACGCCATCATCGGCGGCGACCTCGCGCGACGATTCAAGATGTCGGAGGAGATCGCTCACTGCATCGAGGCGCACCACGACGAGGTCGAGCTGCGCACGATTGAAGCGATCATCGTGCAGATGGCGGACGCCATTTCTGGCGGCCGCCCCGGCGCGCGGCGAGAGTCCGTCGAACGCTACATCGAGCGACTGCGCTCGCTAGAGGACATCGCTACCTCGTTCGACGGCGTCGGACAGGCGTACGCCATCCAAGCCGGGCGCGAAGTCCGCGTCGTCGTCGATCCGCGCGAGATTGACGATCTCGGCGCGATGCGACTGGCTCGCGATATCTCCAAGCAGATCGAAGAATCACTGCAGTATCCAGGCCAGATTCGCGTCACGGTCCTGCGCGAGACGCGCGCCGCCGAATACGCGCGCTAGCACCCTGCCGACTCGCGGCGATCGACATGGCGCGAATCGATCTGCACATGCACAGCACGCACTCCGACGGCGTGCGCCCGCCCGCCTGGGTCGTCGAACAGGCCGCGCGCCATGGCGCAGAGCTGATCGCGCTGACCGACCACGACACCTTGAACGGCGTCGCCGAGGCGCAGTCGGCGGGCGCGCGCTGGGGAGTCGCAGTCATCGCCGGCGTCGAGATTGGCGTGCACGACGCCGAGCTTGGCGAGCTGCATGTGCTCGGATATCTGCCATCCCAGGCGCCGTTGGCCGATCTTGAGCGGCAGCTGCAGTCGTATCGCGATGAACGCGATACTCGAGCGCGGCGAACTGTGGATCGCCTTTGCGAGCTCGGACATCCGATCGACTTTGCGACTGTTGAGCGGTTCGCCGGCGATGCGCCGATCGGTCGGCCGCACATCGCTCGAGCGCTCGTTGCAGCGGGACACGTCGAGTCGGTACAAGAGGCGTTCGACCGACTGCTGCGCAATGACGGCCCCGCGTTCGTGCCGCGCGCATTGCTCAGCTTGGAAGACTCGATACAACTGATTCACGCGGTGAACGGGTTTACGTCACTCGCGCACCCATCGCGTTACAGCGACCCAGCGGGCGCAATTCGAACGTTCGCGGCGGCCGACGGCGACGGCGTCGAGATCTACTACCGCAATGACTCTGCCGACCGCGTGGCGCAAGGCGAGCAGCTCGCTCGCGAGCTTCGACTGCAGCCCACGGCCGGCTCAGACTTTCATGGCCTGCATCCCGAAGAGATGCTCCCAGGCTGCGCGCCTGCGCCGCCGCACGCCGCCGACCAGATCATCGAGCTGTTGAAGGACTTCCAATAATGCCCGATCTGACTTTGCCGCTCGACTCGCGCGCGATTCGCCGCATCATTCCACATCGATACCCGATCTTGCTCGTCGACCGGATCGTCGAGCTGGAGCCCGGCCAGCGAGCCGTTGGACTGAAAAACGTGACCTCGAACGAGTGGTTCTTCGAGGGCCACTTTCCCGACAACCCAATCATGCCCGGCGTGCTGATCATTGAGGCGTTGGCGCAGACCGGCGCCGTGGCGGCGTTGTCGGCCGATGAGTTCGCCGGCAAGCTGGGACTGTTCGCGGGCATTGACGGCGTACGCTTCCGCCGACAGGTGACACCCGGCGATCAGCTGCGGTTGGAGGTCGAGATGGAACGGCTGCGCCGCGGCATCGGCCGAGCCAACGCAGTGGCGACTGTCGATGGCGAGCAGGCCGCCGAGGGCCGGCTCACGTTCGCCATCGTCGATCCGCCCGACGCCGACTGACTCCCGTGGCGTAGCGCTAGAAGCTGATCGCGGCCCAGAGCGCGAGCACGAGGCCGACGCTGGCGACGGTCGTCAGGGCGACCCATCGCAGGTCGCCGCGCACGTAGTGGAAGTCGTGCATCGCGGCGGCGGCGCGCGCCCGTCGATCGCGGCGTTCGTTCGCGCCTGATGCACGACCTCGCGGTCCGCCAGCCGCGCCTGCTGGGCCCAAGCGCGATCGTTGAGCGACCGCGCCGCTCAGCGCCGCGCCCGCGGGCGCGTTGGCGGCGCCTGCCTGGGCAGTGGGCAGACGGTCATCGCGACCGCGTTGGCCGCGCGGTCCGGACGGCCGCGCCGCTTGCCGAGCCCGATTCGCGCCGCCTCGTCCTCGTCGTGATCCGCGTGCCATCTGCAACTCCCGACGCTCTGTCTCTACAGTAGGTTGTGTTGCCGTAGCTGACCAGTCCGCCTAAGCTGGTCGAACGGCCCCGTGGTGTAGCGGCCTAACACGCCACCCTGTCAAGGTGGAGATCGGCGGTTCGAATCCGCTCGGGGTCGCCACCATCGCCCTTCCGGCTTTTGACGATTCCACTCACGCCTACCACGTGTCGACGTACGGGCGCTTCTTGCCCTGGCGCTCCGGCGTCGGCGGCAGACGCTTGAGCGCGTTGGCGATCCACTCGCGCGTGTCGGCCGGATCGATCACATCATCGAGTCCGCCGCCCGCGGCGGCATTGACCGCCTTGGCGTTCTCATAAGCTCGCGCGACCATCTTCTCGTACGTCTCGATCCGCTCATCAGCGTCTTCGATCGCGATCAGCTCCTTGCGATAGCCGAGTTTGACCGATCCTTCGATGTTCATGCCGGCGAACTCAGCAGTCGGCCAGGCGACCGTGAAGAATCCGACCAGCGAACTGGCACCGCACATCGCCTGCACCCCAAGTCCGTAGGCCTTCCGCACCACGACGCCGAACAGCGGCACGCTCAGGTTGGCGCCGGTGTTGAACATCCGCGCGCAGTGACGCACCAGCGCAGTCGCCTCCACATCGGGGCCGACCATCATGCCGGGACAATCCATCAGACTAAGCACAGGAATGTCGAATGCGTCGCAGAGTTGTAGGAACCGCGCTCCCTTGTCCGAGCCGTCGGAGTCGATCGCGCCGGCCAAATGATGCGGGTTGTTGGCGATCACGCCGATCGGATGACCCTCAACGCGGATGAAGGCGGTGATGATCCCGATGCCGAACTGCTCGCGAATCTCGAGCACTGATCCTTCGTCGGCGATCGTCTGGATGATCTCTCGCATGTCGTAGAGGCGCAGTCGATTCTCCGGCACGATGTGGCGCAGGCGCCGTTGATCGGGCGCGCTCCACTCCTTGACTGGCCCCTGGAAGTAACTGAGGTACTTCTTGGCGACTTCCGTCGCTTCGTCCTCGTCCTTGCAGAGGATGTCGACGACGCCGTTCGGCACCTGGAATGACATCGGCCCGACCTCCTCGGGCGTGTAGATGCCGAGACCGCCGCCTTCGATCATCGCCGGGCCGCCCATCGCGACTGTCGATCCTTCGGTAGCGATGATCACGTCGCAACAGGCCAGCAGCGCGGTGTTGCCCGCGAAGCAGCGACCATTGGTCACGCCGACCAGCGGCACCAGCCCGCTGAGCTTGGAGAACTGCGTGAACGTGTACGTATCAAACGCCACGCCGGGACCGGTGCGGTCATCGCCCGGGCGTCCGCCGCCGCCTTCGGTGTAGAAGACGATCGGGAATTGAAAGCGCCTCGCCATCTCAAACATGCGGTCCTGCTTGTAGTGATTGCGACCGCCTTGCGTGCCCGCGAGCACCGTGTAGTCGTAGTGCACCACAATCGCGCGCGCGTCGCGGTCGTCGAACAGATCGCCGTTGATCGTCGCCGTGCCGGCCAACAGTCCGTCGGCGGGCGTCTGCTCGCGCAGCGCGTCGTCACTGTGACGCTGGTGCTGCCGCGCGACGATCAGCGGCCAGTACTCCTGGAACGATCCAGGGTCGACGAGTTGCTCGATGTTCTCGCGCGGCATGCGATAGCCGCGACCGCGGCGCTTGGCGACCGCGACCGGGCGATGTTCGTCGAGCGTGTAGGCGTGTCGCTCGTAGGCCTCCTGCAGGTCGCCGCGGATGAAGTCCGGATCGATCAGCTCGTCGCCGACGCTCGCCTCGACTGAGACTTCGGCCTCGAGGATGAAGACAAGCGGAAATCCCTCGCGGATCACATCGCCGACCGCGCAGGCGAGCGCCTTGACGATGCCGTCGCGGTCGGCGGCGACGACATGCTCCATCTTCATCGCTTCCATCGCCACGAGGTCTTGTCCGGCGCGCACTTCTTGGCCCTCTTCGACCATGATCGAGACGATCGTGCCCTGAATCGGCGCGGGCAAGCCTACTGCGCCGTCGGGACCGGTCAGATCGGGCGCTTCCTCTTCGATGATGTCACTCGACTGCTCTTGCTTGACGCGTTGATCGTGTTCGAACAGCGCCAATGGATCGCGAGAGTCGACGCGCGCGCCGGCGAATCCGCTGTCGACGGTTGTCACCGCCGTCTGCAGATATCGCGCTCGCGGCGCGTCATCGATAGTCGCCAGCGACTCCATCTGCTCGTCGACCCAGCGTGTGTGGACGCGGCCAGAGACGAAGTCATCGTGACGCAGCACGTTGGCGAGGAAGGGGATGTTGGTCGCTACGCCTTCAATGCGAAACTCACTCAGCGCTCGCAAGGCACGCGTGACGGCGTCTTCGAAGCGCGGCGTCGATGAGTGCGCGATCACTTTGGCCAAAAGCGAGTCGTAGGCGGTCGATGTCGCATAACCGACATAGCCAAATCCATCCGTGCGCACGCCAGGTCCAGAGGGCGCTTCGTAGGCCTTGAGCGCGCCCGATGCAGGGCGCACCGAGCCATCAGACGCCAATGTCTCCATGTTGACGCGCGATTGAATTGCGAATCCGCGCGGTTCGAGACGCGACGGATCGTCGAGACCGAGATCGGTCAGAGCCGCGCCCTGTGCAACGAGCAACTGTGACTGCACCAGGTCGACGCCAGTCACCATTTCCGTGACGGTGTGTTCGACCTGAAGTCTCGCGTTCGTCTCAAGAAAGTAGAACGCGTCGTCTGAGTCGTCCGACGCATCGAGCAGAAACTCGAAGGTGCCCAAAGACGAATAGCCGACCTCGGTGGCGATCCGCACGGCGGCGGCGACGATCCTGTCGCGAGTCGCAGGCGCCAGATGCGGCGCCGGCGCGATCTCAACGATCTTCTGAAACCGACGCTGCACCGAGCACTCGCGCTCCCACACGTGCGCGACATCGCCGTGCAAGTCGCCGATCAACTGGACTTCGATGTGCCGCGCGCGGGGGATCAGCTGCTCGACGTAGAGCGCGCTCGATCCGAACGCCATCTGCGCTTCGGATTCGCAGCGCTCCCAGGCGGCTGACAGCTCGTCGAGCTCGATGACGGCGCGAGAACCTCGTCCGCCGCCGCCGGCGACCGCCTTGATCATCAACGCCCCGCCCGAGCCGAGCGACTCAAAGAACGCATGCGCCTGCTCCAGCGTCACCGCCTCGTCCGAGCCCGCAATCACCGAGACGCCCGCGTCACGCGCCGCCTGTCGAGCGCGCACCTTGTCTCCGAACAGTTCGAGCAGTTGCGGCGTCGGCCCGACGAACGTGATGCCGGCGTCCTGACAGCGCCGAGCGAACTCGGCTGACTCGGCCAGGAAACCGTAGCCGGGATGCACCGCGTCGCAGCCAGTCGTCTGGGCCGCGCCGATCAGGCCGTCGATGTCCAGATACGCCGCGACTCCAGAGCCATCGAGCGCGACCGCTTCGTCGGCCGCGTGGACGTGCAGCGACCGGGCGTCGTCGCGCGAGTGCACGGCGACAGTCTCGATACCCAAGTCTGAGGCGGCGCGGGCGACGCGAATCGCGATCTCACCGCGATTGGCGATCAACAGCTTGGGCACGTTTCCACTGGGCGGCATCGGCGGCTCCATCCTCGGACTAGGCGAGATCCCAACTCGGTCGCGGTCGACGCCAAGATACCAGCGACGCCCTCGGCCACTGATGACCGACTCGGCGCGCGACAATCAACGCGCCAGATCGTCCATCGTGCCCGTCACTCGGCGCTCGACGAGCTCGCGGTACTCAGCCTCGGACAGACCTAACTCCTGCGAGAGCACCTCGAACGAGTGCTCGCCGACGCACGGCGCCGGACGCAGCACGCGATTCTCATCGCCGCCGAATCGCCACGGCGCGCCGGGCAGCCACGACGCACCGACCTCGGGATGGTCGACTGACTGAATGAACTCGGTCTCCAACAGATACGGATCAGGCTGCGAGAACTGATCGTACGGTCGAATCACTCGCGCTGCGTCGACGCCGCGCTTGAGTAATCGACGCTCCAGGTCGGCTGCGTCTTGCGTCGACGCCCAGGCCGAGATCTGCTCATCAAGCGCCGCCTCGTGCTCCTTGCGGCGCCGAGCGTCGGCGCTGACATCCAACAGATGTCCCGCAGTCGCAGCCTCCGCGCACAGCGCGCGCCACTGATCATCATCGGCGACGGCGATCGCGACCCACTCGTCGTCACCCGCGCAGGGATAGATGCCGTGCGGCGCTCGCACGCGATCGCGGTTGCCGAGCGGCGCTGGCGAGCGACCGGTTGCGTCGTACTCGACGATCGCGTCGCCGACCACGACGCCCATCGCTTCGAGCATCGCGACATCGATCAGTTGGGGACTTTGCAGCCGCTCGCGTCGGGCGAGCGCGGCGATGATCGCGGAGGTGAGCGAATATCCCGAAACGGGATCGGGGTAGAGTCCGCCGGTATTCATCCCCGGATCGCCCTGATAGCCATGGATCGACGACAGCCCCGACATTGGCTCGGTCGTCGCGCCGTTTGCGGGATAGCTCGCGTAGGGGCCGGTCACGCCGTATCCCGAGATCGTGGCCAGGATCACGTCGGGCCGGCGCTCGGCCAGCGTCTCGAGTGTGATGCCCCAGCCAGCAAGCACGCCGGGACGGAAGTTTTCGCAGACGATGTCAAAGCGCGGAACCAACCGCCAGAAGAGATCCTTGCCCTCGTCCGAGCGCAGATCGAGCGTGATCCCGCGCTTGTTCAGATTGACCGAGTTGAACAGTCCTTGCGTGTTGACCGCGTGTTGGGTCTTTGATTCGTCGAGGATCGCTTTCGACACCCACGGCCGCACCATGCGCCAAATGTCGACGCGCTGCAGCGCCTCGATCTGCACGACATCCGCGCCGAGAAGTCCCAGCAGCTCGGTCGCGAACGTGCCGCTCCAGGCCTGCGTGAACGTGAGCACGCGCACGCCATCGAGCGGTCCCGACGAGGTCGCCCGCGAACGAGACGCCGATGCCCCGCCACTCGAACGCGGCTCCGGCGGCTCGATTCCAGCAGCGCCCAATCGCGGCGCCGACCTGCGCAATGCCCAACTCGGCGGCGACATTGGATGCGGATCGCCTGAGGCGCGCACCGACTCGCCGTCGATCTCGGTGTGCACGACGAATCCGCGCGCGGCGAGTTGCTCGTTCTCCGCCAACTCGGGAATCGACTGCAAGACCCCCGAGATGCAGCGCAGCTCGGCCAGCTGGTGAAACAGCGGCCACTTGTCGATCTGGATCAGCTCTCGCGCGACGCCCGCCTGCACCGCCGACAGATCCTTGGAGTAGCGTCCGTCGCGCGCCTGCAAGTCCTCGCGCGCGCCCTGATCGGGCAGATTGAACAGCTCCATTGCCGCAGGCCAGTTGCGCCAATCGCCGAAGCCGAAGTTCATGCGGCCGTCGGCGGCGTCGTAGAGCGGTCCCGGCTCAGCGCGCAGGCGACCGCCTGTCGCGCCATGCGAAACGCCAGTGCCCTGATAGATCGCGCCGATCGCCCATGGATAGGCGGTGTGCGTCAGCGCCTCCAGCTCGCGAACGTCGACCAACTCGGCGAGATCCGACTCATCGCGTCGACGTAGCGCGGCTGCGCCAGCGATGAACCCGGCGAATCCACCCACGTAGCCAGCCTGGCGCGACGGCAGCGTCAACGGCGGCTCGTCGCGCAGCGCATTGATGTACGCCCATCCCGCTCGAGCGTTGAGTGTCAGATTGTCAGCCGGCGCGTCGGCGAGCGGCGTGTCGAGGCCAAACGGCGTCACCGACAGATGCACAGCGTCCCGCCGCAGCGCCTCGAGCGGCCAGTCGGCGAGCGTGACGGGGCCATCAGACGAGATCACCACGTCGGCGGCGGCAATCCATTCGGCCGACGCGTCCGCATCATCGATCACGACTGAGCGTTTGTTCCAGTTGACGTAGGCGTGCAACGCGGAACGTTCCGCCCCGGAGATGTCGCTGAGGAATGGCGCTTCGCGTCGCAAGGGATGGCCTTCAGGCGGTTCGAGCATGATCACGTCGGCGCCGTGATCGGCGAACAACCGCGCCGCGAACGCGCCCGCCATTCGCCGCGAGAGGTCGACCACGACCACGCCTTCATAGGCCGGTACGAACTGATCCTGTCCTGAGTCATGCATGCGCCTCATGTTAGGCCGCAGTCGACTCGCGTACCTCCAAACGGAACGGCCAAACGTCTGACGTATCCTCGTCTCAGAGCGGGAGGTCGGCATGGCCAGCTACGACGACATCATCATCGGCGCGGGGTCAGCGGGCGCGGTGATCGCGGCGCGACTCTCGGAAGACCCAAACCGACGCGTGCTGTTGCTCGAGGCCGGTCCCGACTACGCCCGTGTCGAAGACATGCCCCGCGACCTGCTCAAGCCATGGGTCTCATGGCGCGACCACGACTGGGGCTTCCGCGCCAACGCGCGTCAGGGTCGAGAGTTTCCCCTGCATCGCGGCAAAGTGATGGGCGGATCATCGGCCGTCAACGGCACGATCGCCCTCCGCGGCGTGCCGGGCGACTTCGAATCATGGGTCGAGCTCGGCTGCGACGAATGGCGCTTCGAGGACGTCCTGCCGTACTACCGTCGGCTCGAATCCGACCCCGAGGGCGGCGACTTCCATGGACAGTCCGGGCCAGTGCCGATTGAGCGTCCCGCCTCGGACGGCTGGCAACCGCTCCAGCGAGCCTTCTACGATGCCTGCCGCGAGAGCGGATTCGATGACGTCTGGGATCACAACTTGCCCGACGCTACCGGCGTCGGACCCTGGCCGCGCAACCGACGTGACGGCAATCGCATTTCCACCAACATCGCCTATCTGCTCGGCATTCGCGACCGCGAAAACCTGACCATCCGACACAGCGTGCTCGTCGATCGACTCAGCTTCGACGACCACGCGTCCACGAGAGTCAACGGCGTCGTCCTGAGCGATGGCAAGATCATCAGCGCCGATCGCGTCTGCGTCTCGGCCGGCGCGGCGGTATCGCCGGCGATTCTCCTGCGCAGCGGCATCGGACCGGCCGAGAAGCTCGCGCCGCACGCGATCGACCAACGCGTCGCGCTGCCCGGGGTCGGCGAGAACCTGATCGACCACTTCGGCACTGGCGTGCAGGCCTTCCCCAAGCCCGAAGTGATCCACGACCCGGACATCGTGACCGAGGTCGGCCTGCGCTACACCGCGCCCGGCTCCGATCAGTTCAACGACATGCAGCTGGCGATCTCGACGATCTGGGACGAGGAGCAGGTGCGCGGCCTGACCGATGCTCCGCGACAACACCCGTCATTCGGCGTCGGCGCGGTGATTCAGCGTCCGTTTTCGCGCGGATCCGTCTCCTTGCGCTCGTCCGACCCGTCGGAACAGCCGCAGCTGGACATGAACTACGCCTCGCACCCCGAGGACCTACGACGGCTGATGGACGGCGCTCGCCTGTCCTGGCAGATCATGCACTCGGACGCCATCATGCCGTTTGTTGAGCGCGTGATCGCCCCCAGTCCGCAAGTGCTTGAGTCCGACACGGCGCTGGCCGACTTCATTCGCCGCACGACATCGACTACCTGGCACATCTGCGGCACGGCCAAGATGGGTCCTGCGACTGACCCGCTCGCCGTAACCGATCAGCGCGGACGCGTCCATCAGGTCGACAACCTACGCGTCGCCGACGCGTCAATCATGCCCGACATCGTCAGCTGCAACACCAACCTGACCGCCATCATGATCGGCGAGCGCGTCGCCGAATCCATCCAGTCCGGTTAGCTCAAGTCCCAAGAGCTCCCTCTCCGGGGACGCTGTCGCGGAGCGACTGAGGGGGCTCTTCCCTTCTGACTACCTCTGCCTTCCAGGGAGAAGGGACCCGCTCGTGGCTCGTCCCTTCTGACCCCCTCTCCCTTCCAGGGAGGGGGGGGGTGAGGGTCCCACTTCTCATCTGCGTAGGGAGACCCCTCACCCTAACCCTCTCCCCAGAGGGGAGAGGGGACCCGAAGGAGAGAGGGGACCCGAAGAGGAAGAGGAGGAGGACTAGCGTAAGGGCGCTAAGGCCTTGGCGTCCGACTGCTTCTGCGGCCTGGTAGACGCGACTCCGCGCGCCGATGGCCCGATCGCGCGACTTCCGTTCGGCGCGACCAACTCGACGCCGTCGAGACTGGTCGCCTGCTGCTGCCGCTGACGTCGAGGCACGAGAATCCAACCGACCACGCCCGCAATCACCGCGAAGCTGATGCCGAAGTAGTACGTGCGCTTGATCGCCTGCACGAACGAGTCAGTGAGCGTCGCGCGCACTTCTTCGAACAACGACGGATCGAGCGACGGCAGCACCTGCTGCGCAGCGCCGATTCCTGAGGCCAAGGTGTCAACGTCGAACCCCGACAACGGCAAGCCCATCAGTCCGTCGCGCACTCCCGAGGCGTACATGACCGCGGCGAAACTGCCCAGGATCGCGATCGACATCGTGCCACCGAGCTCCTGACCGGTCGTCGTCACGGCTGAAGCCTTGCCCGCCATATCGACCGGTACCGCCGCCATCGAAGTATCGGTCGTGGCTGGCATGTGCAGCGATCCGCCGATGCCCAACCAAGCCAGCGCGACGGCGACCATCCAATAGGGCGTATCGACCGCGAGCACGAGCGCCAGAATCAAGAGACAACCGCCGCCATGAATCGTCGGCGCCCAGAACAGCAGGAAGCGCGGTCCAACCTTAGGCAGAATGAAGCCCGCGATCGGCGCGCCGATGATCATCACGATCGCGAGCGGCATCACGCGCAGCCCGCTCTCGGCGGCCGACACGCCCTGGACCAACTGGAAAAACTGCGGCAGGTAGAACAGCACGCCCATCAGCGCGAACATGATGAAGAACATCCCCACCATAGCGCCGACAAAATCTCGCTGACGGAAGAATCCCAACGGCATCAGCGGTTGCTCAGTGCGGCGTTCGATCAGGATGAACGCCGTCAGTGACAACGCGGCGACCGTAATCGTGGTCACGATCACTGGATCGCCCCAACCTCGCGGGATGCCCTCAATGATCGAGAAGACCAATGCCAACATCCCAACCGTTCCGGTTAGTGCGCCGGGCAAGTCGAGCTTGGTGTGCAATATCGACTTCGTCGACGGCACAAGCGTCAGACCGATCAGCGCCAAGGCGGCCAGCGGCGCCGGCACCCAAAACACCGCCGACCACCCAATCTCGTCGACCAGCGTCCCGCCGACGTACGGTCCGAGCGCCATGCCGATGCCCATCGATCCGGCCCAAATGCCGAACGCCTTGCCTCGTTCCTCGCGCGGGAAGACCGCGGTCAGCGTGGACAGTCCCTGCGGCAAGACGAGCGCGCCGCCGACTCCCTGCAGGCCGCGGCCGATGATCAACGCCTCGGCGTTGGGCGAAAACGCGACGCCGATCGAAGCGGCCGTGAACACCGTCAGTCCGATCGCGAGCAGTCGACGCCGTCCAAAGCGGTCGCCCAACGCGCCCGAGAGCAGCAGCAGTCCGCCGAACAGCACGAGATAGGCGTCGGCGACCCAGAGCGAGGCGCTCTCGGACATCTCGAAGACCCGCTTGATCGTCGGCAGCGCGGTGTTGACGATCGTTGAGTCGAGCACGACGATCGTCTGCGCCGATGCGAGGATCGCGAGCACGACCCATCGACGCCGCGGCGCAACGTCAACCGCAGCCTGAGCCATCACTGGGTCACCCGAGTGTGTAGCCGAGAGTCACAAGCGTCCACGGCTAGAGGGTACGCGACGCTGCTCGCTCAGTCGCCAGCGCCGTCAGACCGCGGGGTTGTCCTCAGTACCGCAATGACGCCGGCGAGGACCTCTCCCGCCGGCATGCCGTCGTCCGTGTCCCGCACGACAAGAGTGCATGCGCTCGCCATGCAGTTCAACCAGGCGCCGATGTCGTACAGCGCCGCCCGCGCGCCGAAGCTGAACTCCAACAGGTTGCCATCCTCTGAGAAATCGGCCGTGTTCCCAGCGATCGTGATGGCTGCGCCATCCTCGCCGTGCTCGCGCACCAAGTCGATCACATCTCCCGCGTCATGACAAACGAAGCCAGCGCCCCAGCGATCTGAACAGTCGTATCCGCCCGCTCTCGCCGCCTGCGCGTCGATGTCGCGCTGCTGATAGACGCTGGGGTCGCCGTCGCCAAGCCACTTGTCGATTGAGTGCCACCAGACCAATCGGCCTTCAGTGATGACGATCCATCCATCTCGTTCAGGAACCCCGTTCCACTCACACTCCTCACTGAGGCAGTACACCGCCTGGTCACCGGGGATCGGCCACACTTCGCCGTGATCAAAGCGAAAGGAGAGGAAGATATCAAGGGCCCGGTCACGGATCGTGTCGACAGACGCCGACCCTGGGTTGAAGCCAAGCACACTGAGACGTTCTTCTGTCAGCAGTGGGAGCTCATCTCCCACATCGAGGCAGCGAGCTCCCGTCCCGTAGGTTCCTCCGCAGTAGTAGCCGGGCTCCCGAGTGGCCGTGACGGCGACCACCACGCCGACAACGACGGCGCTGATCCAAGCGAGCCATTGCAGTCGGGAAATCGGCCGACCCACGACGACCCGTTATCCGCCGGGGTAGTGCTTCTGGGGACGCTGGACCGCCATCACGCTCGCGCGCGTCAATGCGGTTGGCGCGCCGTTGGTCGATACGACGCCTGCGCCGTTCGCCAGAGGTATCGCCGCGGCCGCCTCGACCAACTCATCGCCGTCTTCGTCGTCCCAGACGACCTGCTCCGTGCGCGCCTCACGAGGCACCAGGATCCAACCGACGATGCCGGCGATCAGCGCAAAGATGATGCCAAAGCGCATCGTGTTGGTGATCGCGTCGACAAACGACTCACGCATGATCAGCTGCGCCTGCGGAATGATGTCCTGATCCAGCGAGGGCAATACCTGCAGCGCCGCGCCCATGCCGGTCGAGATCGTCGCAACCGCATCTTCGGCGATGGCTAAGGGCGCGAGCCCGTCCGTCACGCCCGACGAGTAGGCGGACGCGGCGAACGAGCCCAGAATGGCGATCGCCAGTGTGCCGCCGAGCTGGCGTCCGGCGTTGTTGACCGCCGAGGCTTTGCCCGCCAGATCGACCGGCACGGCCGCCATTGAGGTATCGGTCGTGGCTGGCATGTGCATCGCGCCGCCCATGCCGAGGAAGGCCAGACCGAGGCCGATGATCCAGTAGGGCGTGTCGATGTCGAGCACGAGACTGAACAACAGCAACGCGCCGCCGCCGTGAATCGCCGGGGCCCAGAACAACATGAATCTCGGCCCGAGCACTGGTAACAATCGAGCCATGAACGGCGCGCAGACCATCATCATCAAGGCCAGCGGCATCAGCCGCGCGCCGCTCGCGGTCGCCGACAGTCCTTGCACCTGTTGGAAGAACTGCGGCATGTAGAACATCACGCCCATCAGAGCGAACATGATGAAGAACATGCCGATCATCGCGCCGGTGAAGTCCCGCTCACGGAAGAAGCGCATCGGCAGCAGCGGTTGCTCGGTGCGCCGCTCGATGACGATGAACAGCACGGTCGAGATGGCCGCCACGATGAATGAGCCGACAATCAGCGGATCGGTCCAACCCTTCTGAATCCCCTCGATGATGGCGAACACGATCGCCACCATCGCGATCGTGCCGGTGATCGCGCCCGGCACGTCGAGCTTGGTATGCAGCATCGAGCGCGACTCGGGTACGACCGACATGCCCAGCATCGCCGATGCCGCGATCGGCGCCGGCACCCAGAACACGCCCTGCCAGCCGACGATGTCGACCAGCGCGCCGCCGACGAGCGGTCCGAAAGCCATGCCGAAACCCAACGCGCCCGACCAGATGCCGATCGCGCGGGCGCGCTCCTCGCGCGGGAAGACGGCTGTCAAGATCGACAGCGTCTGCGGGATCACCAGCGCGCCGCCCAGACCCTGCAGACCTCGTCCGATGATCAGGAAGTTGGCATCGGGCGAAAAGGCGATCGCGATCGAGGCGACCGTGAAGATCCCCATACCGACTATCAGCATGCGACGACGCCCGAAACGGTCGCCCAACGCGCCGGCGAGCAGGAGCAGTCCCCCGAAGATCACCATGTACGAGTCGGCGACCCATAAGGCCTGCGACTCGGACATTTCGAAGGCGCGTTTGATCGTGGGCAGCGCCGTGTTGATGATCGTCGCGTCGAGCTGGACCAGCATCTGCGATCCAGCCAGGACGAGCAGGATCGCCCAGCGTCTGCGCGACGTGTGTTCCGCTGAAGCGTCGGCGCCTGTTGGGGCCGCGACTTCGGCGCTCATGCCATGCGCCAACGCGGCTGGACCAGATCGTCGGCGGTGCGTTCAAAGACCACGCGAACGCGTGCGCCGATCTCCATCTCGCCGCCCAACGGCGCATCAACGACCGCGCCCATGACTTTGATTTCGGGCATGTCGTCGAGCTCGATCAATGCGACTACGTAGGCTCCGAACTCGCGCAACGCCGGATGCGCCGGGTGGACCACTTCGACCCAGCTCCAGATGCTGCCCAGTCCGTCCGATTGCTCCCAGCCCATGTTGAATCCGTAGCAGGCGTGACAATTGAGCTCGGGCGGATACTGTCGGACCTCGCAGTCGGCGCAGCACTGCACCACCAGGCGACCTTCAGCCGCGGCGGCGAAGTAACCGGCGTTGATCGGATCCTCAGGCTCAGGCGTCGTCATGCCCTCGGGAAAGAAGGGCGCGTCGAGAAACTCAGCTTGGTCTCGCGTCGTCGTCATGCGGCTAGGCTAGCAAGTCGCCGCCCGATGTACGCTGGGTTGGCATGCGCCCCGACAGGCCGCTCGCGTCATCGCCAATCGCTTCCTTGTTGTTTGCCGTAGTGTCGCTCGCGCTGTGCCTGGTACTCATCACGCTGGCATTCCGATCGCCCGCCGCCGCCGATGCGCCGCTGTGCGCGTTCTCGCGGCAGTTTGAGCGCCAGCTGATACGAACCGATGGCATCCTCGGCGCAGCGGTCTACGACCTCGACCGAGAGATCATCTGGAGCGGCGGGCACTCCGGTCCGTACGCGATGCACAGCGTGATCAAACCGCCGATCGCCTGGGCGGTCCTCAGCGACGCCGAAGCGCAAGGCCGAGAGCTGACCACGATGCAGCGCGACGCCTTGTTTTACATGGTCGCCTGGTCGCAAAACCCCGACGTCGAATTGTTGCTGGGCATGATCGGCGGGCTCACCGGCCTGGCCGCGTACTACGAGCGTTGGGGCGTGCCCGAACTGACCACACTGATGCACCCGACACGATGGGGAATCAACCGAGCCACGCCCAGGCTGGTCGCGCGGCTCTACGCCGCGCTGGCGACCTCGCGCGCGATTCCTGAGGCGGCCCGCACGGACGGTCTCGACCTGCTCCGCGCAGTAATCGACGAGCATCGCTGGGGCGCAGGCGTCCCGCATGGCTCACTGCCAGGCTGGGAATCGCCAATCAAGACCGGCAACTTCACGATCCCCGAGTCCGAAGGCGAGCAGTCGCAAGGTGCGACAGATGGGCCGCAGGAGACTGAAAGCCAGGTCAAGGCTGAGCCGACTACAGAAGTCGAAACGCCGTTGGAGTCAGAGGCGAGCCTCGAACGCAAGTTGGTGCGGATGAACAGCGCCGCGATCTGGCTCGAGCCGCCCTGGCGCGGCGGTCGGCCGAGGTACACGATCGCCATCATGCAGGAGAGTTACAGCAGCTGGGCCGAATCGCGAGTGCGGCAAGACCAGTTCGGATCGATCCTGGCGGAGTCCGTCGTACAACACGAGGCGGGCCAGCGCGCATCGCCGACGGGCAGTTGTCTCAAGCGAACCTTGTACTAGCGGCGCGAGTCCGTCAGTTGCGGAAGATCGCTGTTGAGATCGGCGCCGAGGCCGGGCCAGCGGCGACAATGCACGTGCGCGCGCCGTCCACCGGCGTCGTTGAGTCGCCGCGCAGCTGCCGCACCGCCTCAACGGCGAGATTGAACCCGTGCGTGTACGCCTCGGCGAGGTTGCCGCCTGAGGTGTTGATCGGAAACTCGCCTGCGTGCGGCGCGCCGGGATCGGCGACCTGCTGCGCCTCGAGCCGTCCGCCCTCGCAGAACGGACCGCCCTCGCCGACGCCGCAGAACTTGTGATCCTCGAACGACGTCAACACCTGACCGGTGAAGTTCTCGTAGAACTGTCCGCAGTCAATCTCGTCAGGACCCATCCCCGCCGCCGAGTACAGACGGTCGACCATTGTCGAGTAGTTTGAACCCATGAAGTCGTCGTGCCAAAAGCCGTCGACGACATTGCCTTGACGATGTCCTGATCCTTGCACCGATGCTGACAGATACACCGGTCGATCCGTAAAGTCGCGGGCGATCTCCGCCGTGGTCAGGATCATCGCCGCCGCGCCGTCGGTCTCGAGACAACAGTCATAGAGTCGATACGGATCGGCGATCATACGTGAGTGTTGATGATCTTCAAGTGTGATCGGTCGACCATTCATCACGGCGCGGGGATTGCGCTGCGCATGCTTGTTCGCCGCTACGGCGATCTGACCCAGCTGCGCCGACGTTGTGCCGTACTCGTGCATGTGACGCTGCATCTTCATCGCCAGAAACTGCGCCGGCGACATCAATCCTTGCGGCACATTGAATGCGTACTGTCCCCGCAGTCGTCCGCCGCGACGTGACAGCCCGAAGCGGCCGAACTCTCCCTGAGCGAGCGCTCGATAGACCACGACGAAGTTGGCGTATCCCGCGACGATGCCCGCCGCCGCGTTACCGATCGCCGCGCAGACGCCTCCGCCGCCACCGCCGTAGACCATCGACGCGAACGCATAGTGCGGCAGGTCCAGCGCGGTCGAGAGACGGTTCGGGTCGTTGCGATCGGACGAGTACGACGAGAAGCCGTCCAGCATCCGCGGTTCGAGACCGGCGTCAGCGCAGGCGGCGAGGATCGCTTCCAGCGCTAGACGAAACTCCGGCCGACCGATGCGTCCGTGCTTCGTGTATTCGGTCTCGCCGACGCCGATTACGGCGACCTTGTCGCGAATGTTGCGGTCGTACTCGTAAGCCATCGCAGCCTCCCTCACTCGCCCTGAGGCTACGCGATCCGAGAGTCGCGCAAGCCCTATCCTCGGGGCGCACGCCCGATGAGCAAGGAGCGCCAGCATGACCGACTTCGCCAACCTTCCCTCCGCCGATCCCGCCTCGGTGGGCGTCGACCCGGATCGTCTGGCTCGCGCCGACGCTCGCATGGCGCAGGCCGTCGAGCGCGGCGAAGCGCCAGGCGTCGTCACTGTGCTCGTCCGCCATGGACACGTCGCGCACGTCTCGTATCACGGCTGTCTCGACGTCGGGCGGCAGAATCCGCTGCCCGAAAACGCGCTCTTCCGCATGTACTCGCAGACCAAACCAGTTACCGCAGCGTTGACGATGCAACTGCAGGAAGAGGGCCTCTTCTACGTCGACGAGCCGATCACCAAGTGGCTGCCCGAGTTCGAAAACCGCGAAGTGCTCTCGCCGCTCGATCCGCCGAACAAGGTGCGCGGCGCCGGACTGCTGCTTGGCCAGACCGTGCCCATGACTCGCCAGATCACGATTCGCGACCTGCTCACGATGACCTCCGGCCTGCCCGCTCCTGGGAGCATTCCCTCAGCCCTCTTCCCGTTGCTCGAGCCAGTCTGGAAGGGCACCGGCTTCGGCGTCACCGACGGCGGGATCGCCGATCCCGATGTCGTCCATGAAGACCTGGTCACGGCCATGGCGCAGCTGCCCAACAGTCGACAGCCCGGTGACGCCTGGGAGTACGCGATGGACTTCGACGTGCTCACCGTCTTGCTTGAACGCGCGACCGACCAAAACCTGGACGAGCTATTCCAGGAGCGCATCTTCGGCCCGCTCGGCGTCGAAGACTGCGGATTCTACTGTCCGCCCGAGGACGCCGATCGGCTGGTCACGAACCACGCCTGGGGAGACGACGGCTTGAATCCGTTCGAGCGACCCGAGGACTCAGAAAAGGTGCGCGAGAGCGTTGGTCGACAAATCTCGGGCAACGGCCTGTTTGGCGGCGCGCTGATGACACCCGCCGCTTACACGCGATTCGCCGCGATGTTGCTCAACGGCGGCGAGCTCGATGGCCAACGCGTACTCGGTCGCAAGACGATTGAGCTAATGACCGCAGACCATGTCGGCGCGATCTGCGGCACGGAGATCAATCTCACCGGTCCGGGCTACGGATTCGGTTTCGGCTACGCGGTGCGCAATCGCATCGCCGGCACGGCGACGCCTGGCAGCGTCGGATCGTACGGATGGGGCGGCGCGGCCGGAACATGGTTCGTCGTCGACCCAGCTGAGAACATCGCCTTGCTCTTCTTCACGCACGTCTTCGGTTACCAGTTCAACCCCGCCGCGTACCTCGAGACAGACTTTGAGAAGGGCGTCTACGAAGCGCTCGTCTAGTCGCCGATCGAGCGGGCAGGGAAGTCGCGGGCTGGGTGCGCCTTGAGCGCGTCCTCGTCCAGGTCGATGCCGAGTCCCGGAGCGGTCGGCAGCGCGATCTGGCTGTCGACGACCTTGAAGGCGGGCGTTGCGGCCTCTTGGCCCCATGGCTCGAAGTTGACGAAGTACTCAGTGATGATGAAGTTGGGCATCGTCGCCGCGGCTTGCAGCGTCGATGCCAGCGCGACCGTCGTTGAGTTGTAGTTGTGCGGCGCGACCGCGACGAAGTAGACCTCGGCCATCGCCGCGATCTCAGTCAACTCCTTGATCCCGCCGACGTTGGCGACGTCGGGATTGATGATGTCGGCGGCGCGCTGTTCGAACGCCTCGCGAAACTCGAACTTGGTGTACAACTCTTCGCCGGTGACCGTCGGAATGTTGATCTGCGCCGAAGCCGCGGCGAGCGCGGTCATGTTCTCGGCCCAGACCGGCTCCTCAAACCAGAACGGCTCGTACTCTTCGACCATCTGCGACAGCCGCACGGCGTTGGACGGACTCAATCGACGGTGAATCTCGAGCAATACGTCGACGTCTGGCCCGACCGCCTCGCGGACTGCCGCGACGCGTTTGGCGGCCAGTCGCAGCTCGCTCATACCGACATAGCTGCGCCACTTGCCCGGCACGGGATCAAATTTGAGCGCAGTGAAGCCGCGCTCGACCATCGCTCGCGCTCTCGCTTGTAACTCCTCGATGTCATCCATTCTGGCCCAGCCGTTGGCGTAGACGCGCATCCGATCGCGTACTGCGCCGCCGAGCAGTTCGTGTACGGGCAGGCCGGCTCGTTTGCCAGCTAGATCCCACATCGCCTGCTCGACACCTGAGACGGCCGAGTACAGATCCATCGCGCCGCGGCGATTGCCGAAGTCGTTGTAAATCGCGTCGGTCCACGGCTTGATCCGCGCCGAGTCCCAGCCGACGATGTAGCGCCGCAGCGCCTCGAGATGGGCGGTGATCTGAATGTCACGATCCGACTGCGTGTAGCACTCGCCCCAGCCGTGCAGGCCGTCGGCGGTTTCAAGCCGCACGAAACAGAGATTCTTGCCCGCGATGTAGCGATCGGGCTGTCCCGTGTCGGGCGGCGTCGGATGCACGAGGTAGTAGCGCAGGTCGATGATGGTCGAGTCGGCAGTCGAGTCAAGCACGGGAGGTCTCGCAATCTTGGACAACGAAGAGAGGGGTCGACTCAGGCCGACCCCTCTCATCATCGCGCTCCAGAGCGCTCGCGGCTAGCGTTGGTAGCCGGGATCCTCGGGCTCAGGCTCTGGCGCGACCGCGCCCATGGCGCTGAGCAGCAAGGCGAAGTCATCAGCTGCTTGCACCGATCGGACCGATCCGGGCAAGTGCTCGAACCAGCTGGCGACCTCGTTGAGCTGCAAGCTAGCCTCATTGATCGTCTCGCCGCTGATCCCGTCTTGACCGAACCAGCTGTAGCGGTCGGCCGCGATCGCTACCAGCGATCCGAAGTCGAGCATGCCGTCGTCGCCGAAGCGCCGGATCGGCGTCACCATCTCGATCTGTTGACGATTCGAATCGCCGTCGCGCGGCGTCAACCAACGCAGTTCGACCTCTCCCAGGTCAACAATCTCACGTTGCAGCGCCTGATTCGTGAGTTCGATCTCATAGAACATCGTCGTCGCCGCGCCGCTGGGAATCTCGGCGAACTCCTTGCGGTCCTGCTCGAACGAGCGGTCAGAGGTGACGCGGTTCTCGTAACCGACCAGACGCCAGGCGGCGACGGCATCGTCGTCCCAGCGCACCTGAGCGCGGGCCTGATCGGCGAACGGCGTCGACAGCGCCCGCCAGTTTTCGCGGCTGAACACCGACCGAGCCTGGCTCGGGGTCGACAGATAGCGATACCAACCGTTGCCGTGCTGAGCCAGCTGTTCCAGCAACACGTCGTTGTAGTTCTGGATGCCGACGCCGACGGTGATCAGTCGCAATGGATTCGAGTCATCGCGATCCTCAGCCGTCTGCAAAATGGCGAACGGGTCAGTCGCGTCGACGTTGGCGACTCCGTCAGACATCAGAATGATGTAGTTGTACGCATCCGGCCGCTCGCGGCGAATCTCGTCAGCCAACCGCACGGCGCGATTGAGACCAGCCTGGACGTTGGTGCTGCTGTACGGATTCAATCGTTCGATGATCTCCCTCACATTGCGGTGCGTCGGCGGGCGATGGCGCTCGTAGCCCACCACCTCATGCGAGAACAGCACCACGGCCAACCGATCATTGGAGTCGAGTCCAGCTCTAATCGACTCCGCCGCGGCGCGGGCAATCTCAACTCGGTTTCCGTCGGCCATCGAGCCCGAGGAGTCGAGCACCAACGTCACGTTCAACGGCACGTCTTCAGCTACGTCCGGCGCCTGCGCCGCGATCCGAACCAGGTGCAGCCGACTGTCGAGCGGATGCTCGACGAGGTCGGTCGTCACGGCGAAGCTGTCGTCGACGTTTGGTTGTTCATAGCTGTAGTTGAAGGCGTTGACCCACTCTTCCGCGCGCACCGACGCCGGGTCGATTTGGTAACCCGAGCGCACCCAGTTCAACGCCAGGAAGTACGACGTGCGATCGACATCGAGCGAGAAGGTCGACGTGTCATCGTCGAGCGTCTTGCGCCAGCCGGTCGTGGCGTAGTCCTCGAAGTTGGTCGCGCCGGGCAATGAGCGCGTCTCGGGCGGCTGACTCGACGGCGTCGAGCGCTGCTGATTGTTCTGCGGCGTCGCTCGCTGATTCTGTTGCCGCTGGTTCGGCTGGTTGCGCGCCCAGGATCTATTCGTCCGGGCCGGCTCCGTCTCCGCCTGTTCGGCATCAGCCTGTTGCATCGAGACTGACTGTTGCGCGACGGCAGCTTGCTCATCCGCCCACTCCTCCTCTTGAGCGTCTTCTTGCATCGCCTGCGATTGCGCCTGCTCTTGGGCCATCTCCTGCTGCTGGTTGTAACTCAGTTCGGGCTGTTCCTGCTCCTGATCCGCGTCGTCGCTGCAAGCGACGCTGAAGATCACCGCCGCGGCGATCCCCAGCATCGCCAGATACGCGATGCGCGACTTGATTCGACTGACTCGTGCTCGCTGCGTCATGTGGGCCTCCTGACCGACTCGCTGTACGACGCGCGGGTTGTCAGCATGCGACCGTCTGACTACCCGTTAGTGTCGTAGACGACAGAGGCGCGGGATTGGTTCCCGTCGCCTATCATTGCCCCACGTCGAGCCCGATTCAGGAGATGAGGTTGAGATGGCCAGCGCACCGACTCGAGTACATGTCGTCACCGGCGGATTCCCGCCTGGACAGCACGGCGGCCACGACATGGACTTCGCCCGCCTGAAGCTGCTCGACATGCTCTACGCCGACGGCAACGTCCGCGCCACTACGGGCAACGACTTCACCGACATGTGGAAGTGGCTGCCCGTCACCGATGTGCTGATCACCTACACCGCCGGACCGTACGCCGACGATCCGCAGAACGAGATCCTGCGCGACTGGATCGGCAACGGCGGACACTGGCTCGGTCTGCACGGCACGTCGGGCGGCAAGGCCGCGCGCATGGGCGATGGCAAGCGACAGATGGTGAAAATGAGTCACCACGAAACGCTCGGCGGCTTCTTCATCAACCACCCGCCGATCAAGCGCTTCACCGTCGACGTCAAGCAGGTCAACTCGCCAATCCTCGAAGGACTGCCCGATCAGTTCGACGTGATCGACGAGCCCTACATGATCGAGATCACCGATCGTCCCAACACCGACATCCTCCTCACTGCGCCGATCGGCGCCGACAACTGGCCCGACTTCGGCTTCGACTACGACGAGGACACCGCGATCGAAGCTGACGGCGTGACTCGCGTGTTCGGCTACACGCGCGGCATCGGCGAGGGCGGCGTCTGCTACATCGCGCTGGGACACTGTCACTCGCCGCTGACCAACTCGCAGCCGTTCGTCGAGGACAACGCCAAGGACGAGAACGGCGACAATCCCAAGACGCTGCGCTTCACTTGGGAGACCGA
Source organism: Dehalococcoidia bacterium (assembly GCA_965221705.1). GTDB lineage: Bacteria > Chloroflexota > Dehalococcoidia > Bin125 > Bin125 > Bin125. The sequence goes on along the minus strand of OZ244908.1, from coordinate 415,926 downwards.
GGAGTACGGTCAGCTGCTCAGGAACAGTCTCAACTGGGCCAGGGGCTAACCGGCGGCGACCCTCACTCGGAATCTGATCCCCTCTCCCGGAGGGAGAGGGAGGTAGCAGCAGGAAAGGGGTGGATTCCATCCCCCGACCTGTTCGGGGGACTGCTCGGTTGGTCGCGAACGCGCACCGAGCGGGTCCCCGAAACCATCGGGGACTGGAACCGCCTTGATACCGTCTGATCCCCTCTCCCCTGCGGAGAGAGGGCTAGGGTGAGGGGCCCGCCCGCCTACTCGCCGATAGCGGGCTCGGGCAGCACGTCCAAGAGACCGCCAAAGACTTCCGACTCCTCATCGACCGCATGCGGCTCGACCTGCGGCACGGGACCGCTGACGTCCGGACGCTCGCTGAACAGCGCGCTGAAGATTGACTCGGCGTGCGCGATGAACCCCAACGAGCCGACGCCGTCGACATAGATCGGGCGGCAGTTGGGTAACTCAGCCGCGATCCGCATGCCCATCTGAATCGGGTGCGACTCATCCAGCTTGCCGTGCCAGAGCATGACCGGGAAGTCAACGTCGCTGAACTCGAAGCCCCAGGGCTCCAGGTGCCGACGCGCTTCGTCGCCGGCCGCGGCTGGACCCTGCCGAAACGCCTCGCGCAGGTCGGAGATTCTGTTTGATCGCGTCGGCTCCGATCCCAGGATGGCGCCGTCGACGACGGGCATGCGCTTGATCTGCTCGGCCACGACGCGCTCGGGGCGCCTCTGCACCGAGCGTCCGTAGCCGCGCATCCACAGAGACGCCAGGCGCGTCGACTTGAGAAACAGCGTGTAGATCAGCCGCCACTCATAGGACATGCCTTCGAGCACGGCGCCGGAGTCGATCGGGCCCAGTCCCGAAATCAGCGCGACGCGATCGAGCCGCTCGGGCATCTGCAGCGCGCACGCGAGGGTGTAGGGCAGACCGGCGGATACGCCGACGACCGAGAATCGCTCGAACTCGAGATAGTCGGCGAGCTGGCGCAGGTCGGCGGGCCAATCGAGGATCGCGCGATCTGGCGACCCGTCGGAGTAGCCGAAGCCGGGCCGCTCGGGCGCAATCAGTCGGACGCCCGAGCGCGACGCGCCCTCGTGCATGACGGCGGCCGCCACGCGGGATGAAGGAATGCCGTGATGAAAGAAGACCGGCGCGCCAGCGGGATCGCCGTACTCGGCCCAGCTCAGCGCTCGACCGTCGGACAGCCGCACCAGACTATGTGGCGGTTCCGCTTCTTCGTCGGCTGCGCGTGTGCTGAGATCGGCGATGGCCATGTCAACAGATCGTACCACTCATGTGCTGAATGGCAGGCGTCGATGCGAACGCCGATTGCCGTACACCTACCGCGTCAGTCGGCCTGTGACGGTTCAGCGACGAGCAGCTCGGCCTCGACATCGTCGGCGAGGTTCTCGATCAGCGGGGTCTCGCCCAGGCAGCCCTCTTCGACCTGCATCCCGAAGGAGTCGGCGAAGTAGCGGTACGACTCGTACTGGTCGCCGTACTTCATGTGTCCGGCCGTATGATGCGCCGCCGAGAGCAGCAGCGTGTCGCGCATCTCCGAGCCCGTGCGCAAGTAGTCCTCGAGCATGCAGAGCCCGATCTCCTGGTTGTGCGGATCGTTGCCCTGCTTGGCGATGCCATCGGCCAGCGTCTGGACCAGGGCGCCATCGTCGTAGCCCTGTTTGAGATAGTTCTCGGCCCAATAGACCGACTGGTCGGCGTCGAGCGCCAGCATGGCGTCGTTCAGTTCTCCGAGCAGCGCGCCCTGCGACATTGGCGGGGCGTCTTTGGCGCCGCCGTAACCGGCGAAGTAGGTCGCCGCGCCGCGCGTCTTGTTGCCCTTGGAGTTGGTCACCCAATGCGCGCATTGGTTGATGAAGTTGGCCGCGATGTAGAGCAGCTTGGTGCGGTGCGGATGCTCGAAGTTGTCGTAGAACCATCCGAGCATGTTGGTGTACTCGTAGCCGTGCTGCGGCATCGAGAAGTTGGCCGGCTGGCCGCACTCAAGCACGACGCGCGCCGCCGCGATCTGGATCGCGTCAAGAATCGACCTGGGCGATCGTCCGCCCTTGAGCAGCGCGTTGATGTCTTCGATGTACGACTCTTCCGGCTCGCGGATGATCGATCGGATCAATCCTTCGGCCTCGGGGGTCGACAGCGGAATCTTGTTGGCGAACAGTTCGCTGTCGCGGCCGGTCGAGGTTGTCGCCGCGAGCGATGACTCAGGCGGCTTCTCCTCGTGGTGGTACATCATGATCTGACAGGCCGACTCGTAGAGCGAGTACCAACGCGGCCCGACCGCGATGTCGGGCACGCCGGCGTAGAGCACGTGATGCGCGTTGTCCCAGCCGATCGCTTGCCCAAGCTGGATCGTCGCGCGGGCGCGGAACGACTTGTGCCCGGTCGTGTAGGAGCGATTCCAGAACATGCGATCCTGGACGTCGATCAGGCCGGCGAACATGAGCTGAGCCAGGATTTCCTGACGCCGCTCGGGGAACTGCTCCCAGAGTCCGAGGAACAGCGAGTACTCCTCATTGACATGCCCGTACTGAACGAGCGTCAACCAGGTGTTGAGCCCCTCTTCGAGTGAGCCGTCCCAGCGCGTCGGTTCCTGGTCCTCCCAGTGCGCGGCGGGCGGCGCGGGACCGTCCGGGTAGTTGGCCGGGTCGTAGGTGCGGCGCGAATAGTGTCCCGGCATCCGACCCTTGAGCTGGTTCCAGATGTCGAGACCTGTCGGCACATACCAGGCCGTCTGACTGAGCGGCAGGTGACGCATGTCCTCTGAGACGAGGTTTTGCAGACCGAGCGTCGCGCGCGACGAGAGCAGGCAGTGGTCGTTGTTGACGAACCGCACGACGCCGTTGTCGATCCGCTGGTGGTACGGCACATGCGTGTAGGGCGCGTGGGCGCGAATCGTCTCAGAGAGGATCTCGACCGTCGGACGGCCGTCCTTGATGAAGTCAAACGCCTGATGCAAGGACGATTTGTTGTCGCGCTCGACGATCGTCTCGCGGTAGCGGTCGTAGGCGGCGGCGGTCTGGCGATCCATGTGGTCGGGCGACTGACCGCTTGCGCCGTCTCCAGAAGTCTTGTGCAGGCTCATCGGTTGCTCCAGGCGAGGCGAAACTGCAGATCAAACTGCTGATCTTGGTGCGCAGTATAGCGACGCGCCACAGCGCGAAAGACTTCGGTCATTGCCGCGTCTGCCGCGGGGGATCTCGACGTGTGCGACTCTGACACCCGCAATGCGAGACTCTGGCCCCTCACCCTCACCCTCTCCCCGCTGGGGAGAGGGGACCAGCAGGTCGTCAGTTGTCCTATATTGCACCTGTAATGCACGCGACGCAGCCGCCGTGCCAGGCTGCGCTCGAGTACGGTTCCCGACGAGCCTTGGAGAGGTGCCCAACATGTCCGACGAGCAACGAGCGCTGGTCGCCCACTTGATGCGACGCGCCGGAGCTGGCGTGACGCCGTCCGAGCTGGACGAGCTCGCTCAGCGTCCCTACGCGGAGATCGTCGAGGAGCTGGTTAATCCGGCCCTCGGCGAAGATGACGACGACCTCGTCTTCCGCTACTTCCCGGCCCTGGCCAACTCCGACACGCCCTGGCCCTGGAGCGGACGCTGGATCTACTGGATGGTCAACTCCGAGTCGCCGCTGCGCGAGAAGATGGCGCTGTTCTGGCACCACGTCTTCGCCACCGCCTGGTTCAAATCCGAGCACGGCCCCTCAATGCCGGTCCACATCCAGATGTTCCGCGAGCACGGACTCGACAACATGCGCGTCCTGCTCGGCGAACTCTCGCGCGACCCGGCCATGATCTACTGGCTCGACAACGTCGAATCAGTGAAGGGCGCGCCGAACGAAAACTATGGCCGCGAACTGCTCGAACTGTTCTCGATGGGCGTCGGCAACTACAGCGAAGACGACATCAAAGCGGCCGCCTACAGCTTCACCGGTTGGACGTTCGAGCAGCCGATCCCGCTCTACCCGCACGGCGGGTATCCGTCGCACTTCGTCTACCGTGACGACCTGCACGACGACTCGGAAAAAGAGTTCCTCGGCCAAACCGGTCGCTTCAACGGCGATGACATCATCGACATCATCGTCCAGCAGCCGGCCACCGGACGCTTCATCGGTCGACACCTGTACAACTTCTTCGTCAAGGACGAACCGGGCGTCTCGGCCTGGTCGGTCACCGAACCGGGCAACCCGGAGGCAGTCGCCGAGCTGGCCTCGGCCTTCGCCGAGTCGGACGGCGACCTGCGCGCGGTGATGCGCGTGCTGTTCAACGCCGAATGGTTCAAGGAGGCTCGTTACGAGCGCGTCAAGTGTCCGGCCGAGTGGGTCGCCGGCGCCTACAAACTCTCGGGCAAGCTCGGCGTACCGCAGCCCGAGATGTGGAACCTGCACATGACGATGGGCGCGATGGGTCAGAGCCTGATGGATCCGCCCTCAGTCGAAGGCTGGCACACGGGCAAGGAATGGATCGACGGCGGCACGCTGATGGAGCGGATCAACTTCGCCTCCAAGCTGGTCTCCGATCCGTCGACGCCGGGCGTCCAGCAGCTGATCAGCCGGCTGCAGGAGCAAGGCGCGTCGAGCCCATCCGAACTGGTCGACGCGGCGCTCGACTTCGCAGGACCGCTGGAGGTCTCGGACAACACCCGCGCGGCGCTGCTTGAAGCGGCGTCGGAGGGCGGCGACCTCGCCTTCGGCAGCGACGATGAGATCGAGGCAACCGGTCAGCGCGCCGCGCAAGCGCTGCGCCTCGTGATCGCCTCGCCTGAGTACCAGTTCGCCTAAAACGTACGACACCGAGAGACTGAACGCCCAACGGAACGGAAGATCACCATGAGCGGCAACGGCCACAGCGCGCAGAAAGACCCCGTCCTCGTCGTCGTCCAGCTGTCTGGCGGCAACGACTTCATGAACACGCTGGTGCCCTACAACCAGGGTCACTACTACGACGCCCGGCCCTTGGTCCGCGTGGAGCAGGACGAGGTCATGCCGATCAGCGACGAGCTGGGCTTCAACCCAGCCGCCGAGCGGCTGAAGAACCTGTATGACGCCGGCGACGTCGCCGTCGTCCAGGGCATCGGTTACCCCAACTCGTCGCGTTCGCACTTCCGCGGCATGGACATCATGCACACCTGCGAGCCCGACCGCATCTCGACCGAAGGCTGGGTCGCCAAGCTGATCCAGCGGCTCGACCCTGACTCTGAGAACCCGCTGACCGGCGTCAACATCGGTCGCGGACTGCCGCGCGCGATGGCCGCGCCCGGCGTCACCGCCACCTCCGTCGGCGACCTCGACAACTACGGTCTGATGCCCGACATACAGGCTGAGGCCGATCGCGATCGCGACCTCGCCATCTTCAAGCGCATGTACACGCCCGCGATCGGCGCGGGAATGGTCATGGACTATCTGCGTCAGACGGGCATCGACTCGCTCGCCGGCGCCGACATGCTCTCCACCGTGCCCGGCATGTATGAGTCGTCAGTCGAGTACGGCGCCAATCCGATCGCCAAAGCGCTGCGCGACGTGGCGCGGATTCACACCGCCGGACTTGGCGCGCGCGTCTTCTACACCAATCACATCGGCTACGACACGCACTCGCACCAGCCGCCGGTGCATCCCGGACTGCTGCGCGACCTGTCTGGCGCGCTTGAGGACTTCATGACCGACCTGCGTGAGCATGACGCGGCCGAGGAAGTCTCAATCCTCGTCTTCACCGAGTTCGGCCGGCGGATGAAGGACAACGGCTCGGGCACCGACCACGGTTCGGGCGGCGGCGCGTTCATCATCGGCGAGCACGTCAAGGGCGGTCTCTACGCTGAGTACCCGTCGATTGACCCCAAGGACTGGCTCAACGGCGAGGACTTGCAGCACACGATCGATTTCCGCGGCATCTACGGCACCATGCTCGAGCAATGGATGGGCGTCGAACCCGAGGAGATCGTGGTCGGCGACTTTGAGCAGGTGCATCCGTTCGAACGGACGATGCTGACCAACTAACCCGCAACCTCGGCGCGCACATACCTGGCGCAAACCTGGAGAGTCCCATGGCGTTCCCACATGCCCTCTTGCGCTGCGGCTATCCCTACGAGCGCGTGCTCGGGATGCGTCGCGTAACCACCTTCCCAGTCGACATCGCGATCGGCGACGATCGCATCTACGTGATCGGCCGCACCGAGCTCGGCGTCGGCGGCAACATCCGCATGGTCTCGTTGAAGACCGATGAGGAACTCGGCGACGATCTGACCCACGGCGACATGGGCACGATGGCCGACACCGGCCAACTCTGGCCCGTTGCCATCCTGCGCAGCGACGACGGCAACCTGCACGTGCTCGATGAGGGCCTGCACAACGTCACGACCTACGCGCCCGACGGCGAAAAGCTTGGCCAGTGGGGCGAGCACGGCTCCGGGCCCGGTCAGCTCGACCGTCCATCAGGACTCGCCTTCGCCGACGACGGCACGGCCTGGGTCGTTGACACGATGAATCATCGGGTGCAGCAGTTCTCAGCCGACGGCGAGTACATCGGCGGATTCGGCGAGTTCGGCGACGGTCCGGGACAGTTCAATATGCCCTGGGGCATCACGATCGACGACGCCGGCGACCTCTATGTTTCGGACTGGCGCAACAACCGCGTACAGAAGTTGACGACGTCGGGCGAGCACCTGCTCGACTTTGGCGCCCGACCCGGCTACGAGGTGGAGCGTCCCAGCGGCCTCGCAATCGATGAACACGGCGACCTGTACGTCGCCGAGCGCGACAAGCATCGCGTCGTCATGTACGACCATCGCGGACGTTACGTTGAGTCGTTCTACGGAGCAGCGACGCTCTCGCGTATGGGCCGCGAGTACATTCGCGCAAACCAAAAGACGCTGCGGCTGCGCGAGATGACGTCGCTTGAGCCGCAGAAACTACTGCGCTTCCCGCAGAGCGTGCGCTATCACGAGGGCCGACTCTACATTTGCGACTTCGGCAGCCACCGCGTCCAGATCTACAAGAAGGACGCGGAAGCGTTGAGCGAAGATCAGATCATGGCCGAGCTGCGCGCTCCGACGTTGTCGACGACGTAGACCTGGGGCGCGGCTGGGCACTCTGGAGCGAAGCCGATGCCTATGGTGTTCGGCTTCGCGACGCACCGGCGTCAACAGCTCGAAGCCGAGTTCCTACGCATCGCTGGCGAGATGCGACAACTGGGCGCAGAGCGCTTCTGGTTGGCCGGCGACTTGGCCCGCGGCGAGGTGCGGCCGGACTCAGAGCTGGAGTTGCTCGTCGTCCACGACACTGACCAACCCTGGCATCGACGAAGCGACTTCTTTCAGACGCATCTGCGACCGCAGGTCGGCGCGACCTTTGTTGTCTACACGCCCGATGAGTTCGCGCAGCTGCGCGACGTCGACCCCTGGCTGATTGAAGTGACATCGCTCAGCGACGAGGTGGTCGTGTGAGCGGTCGGGCGGCGGTGGATCGCTGGAGGCGTCAGGCCGAGCGCGATGTCGAAGCCGCCGATCACGCGGCGTCAGGCGGATTTCACGCCCTCGCCTGCTTTCTCTCGCAACAGGCGGCTGAGAAGGCGGTCGCCGGCTACCTCTTCGCTCGCGGCGCCGATCATGTCTGGGGACACGCGCTCGCCGACCTCTGCGAAGACGCCATGCAGCTCGACACATCGTTCGATGTGATCAAGTCTGTCGCCATGCTGCTCGACAAGTACTATCACGCGACGCGCTATCCGACAGGATTGCCCGGCGGCGTCCCGCACGATGCGTACGACGAACTCGACTCGCAGCGCGCTCGAGAGATCGCGCGCGACGTGTTGCAGTTCGTCGAGACCAGGTTGAGCTCACTGGACTCGTCGGGTCCGTCGTAGGCAGGGCATCAGGTAGCGTCGTGATTCAGTTTCGACATGTTCGGCTCAACGAGTATCACTGCGCGATGCTCGCCGACCTGATGGCGCTGCAAGATCCTCCTAATCCGCAAACCGTTGTCGTCAGCGAATCGATCGGCGACGCTGGCCTCGTCTTTCGACCACAGTTGCGTCATAGCGGCTTTCATCCCGAGATTCTGACCAAACTGTCGGAACACGGATTGGTCGATCTGACGCGGCATGGCGACAGCGATTACCGCGTCTACGTGACCCCAGTTGGACGCGACTACTACGACGACATGTGCGGTCTGACCTGAGCAGATGTCCGATCGACTCGACGATCCGCCATTGCCGCGACCGCTTTCGCCGCAGCGACTGGGCGCGATTCGCAAACGTTTGCTCGTCTGGTACGACGAGTACGAGCAGCCGTTTCCCTGGCGGCAGGCTCGCGATCCATACGCGGCGTTGGTCGCCGCGGTCTGCGCGCAACAGACGCAGATGTCGCGCGTGCTTGAAATCTACGACCGCTGGATGGCGGCGTTTCCGACGCTGGCCGATCTCGCCGCGGCAGACGACGCGGCGGCGCTGCGCATCTGGGGACGAGCCGGGTATCCCCGGCGCGCTATCTATCTGCGCCGCACGGCTGAGATCGTCGCCGAGCAGTACAACTGTCAGCTGCCTAGCGAGCGGGCCGCGTTGGAGTCGTTGCCTGGCGTCGGACCGTTCACCGCGGCGATCGTGTTGAACTTTGGCCACGGCATTGATGCCGCCGCGGTGGATACCAACATCGTCCGCGTGTTGGGCCGCGTGTTGTTCGGCGACCTGCAACCGGCGCTCGAGACGCCGCCGAAGTACATTCGCTGGGCGACCGAACGACTGTTGCCGCATAAGCAAGCGGCGCGTTGGAATCCGGCCTTGATGGATCTGGGCGCGGCGATATGTACGCCGCGGCCGCGTTGCGACCGTTGTCCGTTGAGAACATTGTGTGTCGCGCGACACAGTTTCGAAGCAGGCGAACAGGCGCAGGCGGTGCGAGCGCAATCCACATTTCGCGGCTCGCAGCGTGAACTGCGCGGGATGATCATGGGAACACTGCGCGACAGTGACTCGCCGCAGCCGCGCACACGTGTGATCGCTGACATCGCCGCAGCCGCCTCAGTCAAATCCTCGCGCGTGATAGCGGCCGAACGTAGTTTGATCGCGGACGGGTTGATACGGACGCTCGACGATCATCTGGCGCTCGGCGCTGACTGATACTTGACCGACCGTCCAACGTGCTGCATATACTGTTGACACTGTTGATCCGTGTGAGGACGCACGGTTGCAGAATCCCGTTTGCGATGTCACCGTGAGCGGTTGTAACGAAGAGGACCACATCCGATGGCGGAGTCGTTTGTACAACAATTGCAGTCCGAGCTGGCCACGATTCAGTCCGAGATTGACCGGCTGGAGAAGAAGCGCAGCCTGATCCAGGAATTGGTCAGCGCCGAAACAGGCGCCGCCGCAGCGTCATCGGCGCCGACGGCGCGTCGACGCGCCGCGCGACGCACGGCCGCGCCAGCGCCCAAGCGCAAGCGCCGACCCCGTGGATTGATCACCGGCAAGGTGCGCGAGTACCTGAGCCAGCAGACCGAGCCGGTCCACGCGACGCAGATCCTGGCCTTCCTCGAGAGGAATGACGCTGCTCCCCAGTCGGCCAAGCCGATGCCGACGCTGCAATCGACGTTGCAGCGGATGAAAGAGCTGGGCGAGATTGAGAACACGGGCCGCAACCGTTGGGCATTGCTCGCCAGCAGCGGCGCCGCAGCCCCGAGTCCGGCGCCAAGCGCGGCGCCGGCGCCGGCGCGCAGCGACGGACCGCCGGTTGTGACGTCAACGACCACGTTCGGCACGCGCCCGTCCGTTAATCAGTAACGCGTCGTTCGACCGCTTCGACTATCGGTTGTTGCAACCGATAGCATGTCTGCGTCACGCCGCAAACGCCTGCGCTCAAGCGGGCTCGATCAGGATGTCAGCATGTTGTTTGAACTTCGCCAGTACACGATCAATGAGGGCCGCCGCGAGGAGTTCGTCCGCCTGATGGAAGAGACGATCATTCCCTTCCAGGTGAAACAGGGCATGACGATCCTGGGCTCGTTCGTCTCCGAAGAGGACGAGAACACCTACATCTGGATCCGCCGCTTCCACTCAGAGGACGAGCGCGAGCGTCTCTACGAGTCCGTCTATGGCTCCGACTACTGGAAGAACGAAGTCGCGCCGCAGGTCGGCGAGATGATGAGCCGCGACAGCATCTCGGTGAAGCGGCTCGAAGCGACGCCGCGATCGCCGATTCAGTAGTCGACGACTTCGTTGTCGGAACGATCAAGCGTTACCGCCGCCAGCCTCTCGCCTGCGTCGTCTCCGACGCCGGGCGCGGCGCTGTTCACGCGCGACGGTCCATACTTCGTCCCCACCGACCGCGCTCGCGGGCCCTGGTCGCCGGACACCCTGCACGGCAGCCCCGTCGCGGCGCTGATCGCCCACTGCGTCGAACGCCACATCGAGCTCCGCAGCGAGAGCCAGGCGCCACACTCTGCCGATGCGGTCGCCGAACTGCGCATCGCGCGACAGACGATCGACCTGTTTCGTCCCGTGCCTTACGGACAGCTGAGCGTCGAGATTGAGCCAATCCGACAGGGTCGGCGATTGGCGGTTTATCAGACGCAGGTCAGCTGTGATGGCAAACTGCTGACGCAGGCGACAACGCTCTGCGTCCGCGCGGCCGCAGAGTACGGTTCGGTCGGCGCTGAGCACAACGCCGCGCCGCCGCCGCCGCCCGCAGAGGCGACCGCCGCCAGGGTCGAACGAGCGGGAAACCGTTGGGTCTCATATCCGGGCACGCTGGAGATGCGGCACATTACGCCGCCGGGCGGCGACGAGGCGCCTGTGGTCTGGATTCGCGCCGACGCGCCGGTGGTCGCCGATGAAGGACTCTCGCCGAGCGTGCGTGCGGCGGGCATCGCCGACTTCGTCTCGCCGTTCGCCAACATGCAACCTGGACGCAGCGGCTACGTGAATGCCGATATCACGCTGCAGCTGCATCGACCTCCACAGGGCGAGTGGCACTATCTGCGCATCATCAGCAGAGGCGCAGCCGACGGCATCGCCACCGCGCAGGCGATCCTCGGCGATCAGTCCGGCGCGTACGGCGGCTGCTCGGCGGTCAGCCTGATCAACCTTTGAGCTCCAGGAGCCTGAATCCGGGCGACTGTCGCGGGCAAGGCGATATTCTGCCGACATGGCTGGTCGCATCGTCGGCATGATCTCGGTTCTGACGCTCGCGGGCGTCGTCGCCAGCGCGGCTGTGTTGCTGATGCTGGCCTTCGACTCCGAGGAAGACTCAGGCGTCCGCTCGGCGCGAATCTACGCCGAGGCGGTCGCTCGATCATTGCTTGACGCCGATCTCGCCGCGCTCGACACAGCTGATGTCGACGCGCTGGTCGAACTCAACGCGCCAGAGACAGGCGACTCTGAGTCGGAAGCTGACTCGCAGCGCCTGGACCACATCTGGGTGTTCAACGTGCAAGCGCGCCTGGCGGGATCGTCGATCGGCGCGCGGCCGATCAGCCGCAGCGAGATCGTCCCCGCCAGGGTGTCGATGGAACCAGACGGCGAGACGGTGGTCGAATCTCTCACCGCCGGTCGCTACGCCGGGACCGCTGCGATCCGAGGACCCGACGGCGCAGCTCGTGGAGCGGTGCGCGTCGAGTTCGTCAACAACCGCATCGGCGCGCACTTTGACCTGTATCGAACCGAGTATCTCGCCGGCGTTGTGATCATCCTCGTGGCGCTCGTTCTGGGCAGCTGGTTCCTGGCCCGACGTCTGGCGCGTCCGATCGGCCTGATGGTGCGCGCCGCTCGGTCAGTGGAAGACGGCCGCCAGCCCGACCCGTCGGTCGCCGCCTCGCTGCGCAACACGTCGTTGACGCGCGATGAGTACGGCGAGCTCGCGGGCGTGTTCCTCGACATGGCCCGCGAAGTCGGCGCGCGCGAGGTGCGGCTCAACGCGCTGGTCGAAGAGCGCACCGACGCGCTGCTGGAGAAGAACCGCGCGCTCGAGGACGCCCAGCGAGAGATTCGCAACGATCTCGCCATGGCGCACTCGGTGCAGGCGGCGCTCGTGCCCTCCGAGCTGCCCAACGACCCGCGCGCCGGCGTCGCCGCGTACATGACGCCGGCGTTGGATGTCGGCGGGGATTTCTACGACGCCTTCATCACCGACGACGGCCGACTGGTGTTCGCAATCGCCGATGTGTCGGGCAAGGGCGTCGCGTCGGCGTTGATGATGGCGGTTGGCCGCGGACTGCTGCGCAGCGCGGCGAACCAGCACTCCGATCCCAGCTTCGCCGTGGCGGCAGCCAACGACCAGCTCTGCAGCATGAATCCCAAGGAGCTCTTCATTACCGCATTCTTCGGCGTCATCGACTTAGAACTGGGCACACTGACGTACGTCAACGCCGGCCACGACCCGCCGTATCTGATTCGACCGGGCGAAGCGCCGGAGATGATCCCCCACACCGGCGGTATCGCCCTCGGCGTGCTGCCCGATTTGAACTACGCCGAGACGACGATCCCGCTCGACCCGCAGACGGCGATCTATCTCTACACCGATGGCATCACCGAAGCCGAGAATGCGAGCGGACAGCAATTCGGTCGCGAGCGCCTCGAAGAGAAGCTAGCCGAGCGCGACTCATATGAGCCGAGGCCGCTGATGGAGGACATCCTCGCTGATCTGCGCGAGTTCAGCGGTGACGCGCGTCAGTTCGACGACATCACGTGCATGGCCGTGCAGTTCATCGGCGGGGAGACGTCGGACGACTCCTACATTCCCGGCCAGGGAGACGCGCGGCTGGCATCGGGCTGGCGACGGATGGTCGTGCAGCCGTCTCTGGAGACGTCGCTGCGGCGCGTCGCGGCGTTCGTCGAGCGCTTCGCCGGATCGGAGGGCTTCGACGAATCAACGATGTATCGAATCAACCTCGCGCTAGACGAGTTGCTGACGAACACGATCGAGCACGGCTTCCCAGACCGCGTCGATGAGGCGCAGATTTCAGTCGCGATGCGGATCGAGGGCGAACAGATCGTGGTGCGTTATGAAGACAACGGCCCGGCGTTCAATCCACTCGAGGCGGTCGATCAGGACACCGAGCTGGAGCTGGAAGAACGGCCGATCGGCGGGCTGGGTCTGCAGTTGATAGCGGCGACGTTTGATGCGGTAGACTACGAGCGGTCTGATGGCCGCAACGTCACGACGCTGCGACAGAGTCGCTCGTCAACGTCAGAAGACGCCGACACGGATGACACCGCGCCGAGCTGAACCAGCGAAATGCCCGACATGACCGAGGAGCAGTCCAATGGTTGATCTGTACCCCGAATACGACGACAGCGTGTTGGTTCTCAATCCGCTCGGTCGGATCGACGGCACGAACGCCAAGTCCTTTGAGGAAGCGGTGTTGGGCCGCATCGACGCCGGCGACACTCAGATTCTGATGAACTTCGAGGGCATCAACTACATCTCGTCGGCCGGGCTGCGCGTGCTGTTGATGGCCGCCAAGCGGACCAGCGAAGCCTCGGGCCAGCTCGCGCTCTGCGCCGTACAGGATCACATCCAGGAAGTCTTCAAGTTCTCCGGCTTCGCCGAGATCATTCCGATCCACGACGATCGGCCCACGGCGCTGAGTTCGTTCTAGCGCTCTCCCAGACTTAACCCGCGAGCTCGGCTAGAGGCCGAGCTCGCTCTCGAGCTTGCCGATCGCGCGTGAGATGCGATCGACCAGTTCGTCGGCCTCCTCGAGATTGGTGGTCAACGGCGGCGCGACCGGGATCGCCGCTCCGCCGCGCGCCAGTACGCCTTCGTCACGCAGGTACTGCGTCACGCGAGCCTGGACGTTGTCGGCCTCGTCGAAGTCCTCGCCTGCCGCGGGATCCTTCTTCAGCTCGATGACCTGCATGAGACCGATCCCGCGCGTGTGATGAATCGTGCGGTGCTCTTCGCGCAACTGCACGAGTCGTGACCGCACGTGCTCGCCGACGCGTGCCGAGTTCTCCACCAGACCCTCGCGCTCGATGATGTTGAGGTTGCCCAGCGCGACGGCGCAGGAGACTGGGTTGGCGCCCCAGGTGATGCCGCCGATTGTGCCGTCCTTGCCGGCCTCTTCGAACGTGCGCGCGATCTGATCGTTGACCAAGGTGGCCGCGATCGGCGAGTAGCCCGATGAGATCTGCTTAGCCGTCGTCATGATGTCTGGCTCGACGTCGAAGTGGTCCATGCCGAACCACTTGCCCGTGCGGCCGAAACCGTTGATCACCTCATCAGCGATCAGGACAATGTCGTGCTTGTCACAGATCTCGCGCAGTGTGCGCCAGTAGGCCTTGTCGGGCACGTAGCTGCCGTTGGCGGTCGAGATCGGCTCGGCGATCATCGCCGCGACCGTGTCCGGGCCGGCCGCCGTGATCACGTCCTCGATCGTCCGCGCGCAGAAGACATCGCAGTCGGGAAAGGTCTTCTCATACGGGCAGCGGTCGCAGTTGACGTTGGGCACGTGCAGCGAGCCAGGCACCAGCGGCTCATACGGCGCGCGCATCGAATAGGCGGCCGCGTTGACCGAGAGCGCCCCGGCGGTCTGTCCGTGATAGGAGCCGATCCGTGAGATGACCTTGAACTTGGTTCCCTTGCCTCGGATGTGGTGGTAGTGCTTGGCGATCTTGAGTGCGTTCTCGACCGCCTCAGAACCACCGTTGACGAAGACGGCTTTGCGAATTGTCGACGGCGTCAGCTCATGCAGTTTCGAGGCCAGCGCAACGGCGGGCTCCGAGGCGTAGGCGAAGGTGTTTTGGTAGGCGAGCTTGGACATCTGCTCGTGGGCGATGTCGGCGAGCTCGGTGCGTCCGTGTCCGACTGCGTTGAGCCAGAGCCCCGACATTGCGTCGATGTACTCGCGACCTTGGTCGTCGTGCAGAAAGATGCCGTCGCCCTTCTGAATCACCAACAGTCCATCGTCGGCCGCGAGGTCGGCGTGCGACTGCGTGGGAATCCAGAGATGCTCGAGCGATTGCTGTCTGAGGGCGTTCTGCGTCGGCGTGGTCATGCAACATCCTGTCTGACGATCGATTTACGCAGACAGCATAGGCGCAACGTCGAGGCCTGGTGCGTTCGAGTTAGCGCTGAGCCGATGTCGGCGCGCCGCGCGCGCGAAGGTCGTAGGCCATCACGACCAGGTCGCGCATGCGGCCCGAGCGATCCATGACCCAGCCCGGCAGCGTGGCGACAGCCTCGAAGCCGAGCGACTCAAACACCGCCTGGGCGCTGAGTTGGTCGTGCGTCATCCGCGCCGAGATCCGTTCCAGGCCGATCGAGTCGGCGATCGCGAAGATCTCTTCGGCCAGGAAACGGCCCAGGCCCTGCCCGCGAATCTGCGAGTTGACCGTGACGCGAATCTCGCCGATGTGCTCGGTCCAACCGGCTTCGTTGTGAACCAGCGAGGCTTCGCCGAGGATGTCGCCGTCGCTGATCGCGAGCACCGTCGTGGTGCGGTGCGCGGCGATGTTCTCGAGCCAACGGTCGACGACCAGCTCATCGGTGATGTCCCAGGGCAGATAGAGCAGATCGTCGGTCGAGAGCGAGCGCGCGAAGGCGAGGAAGTTGGCCTTATCGGCCGGCGCCATGAGGCGCATGTCGATCTCACGACCGCCGCGCAACGTGGCGCGCGAGGGGTAGCGCCGTGCGATCAGGGCGGCTTGGCGGGCGGAGGCTTCGGTGGTCATCGATCGTCTCCCGTCGGTCAGTCCTGTCGCGTCGTTTGGTTCTCTCGAGCGTCGCACTCGCTGGCGTGCGCGCAGAGTACCACCGCCTGCGCTTGAGCCGCCTTCGTCGAGTGAAGATTCAGTTAGCTGGATGGAGGACGCCAGCGAGTCGTCTTGGGTTGCAGTCGAGCGCCGCGATCTGCGGCCGAGTCGATCTCCAACTCAACCGCGTCGCCGGGATACATCGTGCCCTGACGCACGACTCGCGCGTAGACTCGCGAGCGACCAGGATGCGTCGCCTGATTGATGCGGTTGAAGTCTCCGTCGCGGAAGCAGTGCGCGATGATTCGGCACGGCGCGGCGTAGGACGTGACCTCAACGACGACCTGGTCGCCCAGATGCAGGCGCGAACCGGGAACGAGCTTCTTCCACTCGAGCCCGCGCACCGTCACGTTCTCGCCGGCTGCGCCGGCGGAGATCTGATGACCGTCGGCGCGCAGGCCATCGATCACTTCCGCCGACCACAGGCAAACCGCTCGCTCGGGGCCGCCGTGGTGTCGACGGTCGCGCTGACGATCGCGAGTGAGACCGTACTCGTTGACCACAGCCTCGGTGACGGCTCGCTTGGGCACGCCGCCGGCGGAGACGTTGAGTTGCTCGATTCGCCCCGTGCTGGGGGTGGTTCGCTGCGCCATGGCGTCATCCCCTCGAACGCGACCAGTTTCGCTGAGTGTCTTGCGCTCAGTGATCTGCGCCCATTGTTCTGCACGTAGTGTACGGAGCGCGCTTGGCGGCGGTCAGGAGCGCCAGTGTTCAATGATGCCGTCAACGTAGAGCACGCGCAGCGCGGTCAGCAGACCCGGCGTCAGCTGCGTTTGGCGATCCTCGGCGACGCCGTCGAACAGGTCGTCGAGCAATTCGCGCACGCTGCGTTGACCATCGATGCGTGAGGCGAGCGCCGCGACAAGCATTGAGATCGGCGCGCCCTGCGGTCGTGAGCGCGACGCGATCACCGCGCCCCACTCGAACTGACCCTCGCCGACGATCGGCTTGCGGGCCAGCGAGACGCCGTCGGCGAGCGATGGAACCGCGTCGAGCATGGGACTGCGCTGCGGCCAGACGCTATCGATCAATCCCGACATCTCAGCGTCGCGGCGCGAGCGTTCCGACTCGACCTCGGCGATGCCGTCAACGAAGTCGGACGGCGCTTCACCTCGCTCAAGCACAACGCGCTCATAACCCTGCGGCGGTTGACCGGCGACCGCGGCGATGAACGCCTCGCGCGGCGATGCGTCGTCGCCGCTGTGCAAGATCCGCCGCGCTTCCCAGAAGTAGGAGTCGGAGGTGCGATTGGAGGCGTAGAACAGCGCCGCCATCTCGCGGAACTGGTGGTACTGCTGCATGTAGAGCTGGGTGTAGACCTCGGCCGCGGGCTCGCGCATCTCCGGGTCGCGCAGCGCCGAGGTCACGTAGGCCGAGGCCAAGACCGCAGACGACAGCGCCAGATGCACACCCGACGAAAAGAGCGGATCGATGAAGCAGGCCGCGTCGCCGACGAGGATGTAGCCCTGGCCGACGAGTCGCTGGGACGTGTACGACCAATCGCGAATCACGCGCGGCGGCTCGATCAGCTCGGCGTCGGCCAGCATGGCGCAAGTGCGCGATGTCTGAGACAGCTGGTCACGGTAGAAGTCGTTCGTTGGCTGATCACTCAGCCGCTCGCCGCCCCAGGCGGCGTCGACGACGACGCCAACCGACATCACGTCGTCGGGCAAGGGAATCGCCCACGACCAACCATGCTCGTACGCCTCGATGAAGATGTTGCCCGCATCCGGCTCGGGCAGACGTTGACCTCCGCGGTAGTAGCTGTAGACGGCGAGATTGCGAAAGAACTCGTCATGCTCGCGCAATTCGAGCTGACGCGCGAGGAATCCGTTCTGACCGCTCGCATCGACAATCCAGTCGGCGATGACCCGCTCATGCGAGCTGTCAGGTGAGACGACGGTCAACCGCGATGCTCCGTCGGCGGCGAACTCAGCCTCGACCGCGCGCCATCCCTCGCGGACATCGACGCCGTGCCGTTCGGCGTTGCGCAGCAGAATCTGATCAAAGGTCGGCCGCCAGACCTGATACGCGTGCGGATAGGTGGCGTTGGTCTCGGCGAAGCGCCAGGACCAGGGATCGGGATCGCGGCCCCAGACCATCGTGGCGCCGTACTTGGGCGTGAATCCAGCGGCCTGAATCTCGTCGATCACGCCCAGCGTCTCGAGGATCGGAATCGACGCTGGCAGCAACGACTCCCCGACATGCTCGCGGGGAAAGATCTCGCGCTCGAACAGCGTGACGTCGAACCCCTGTCGGGCGAGCAGGGTCGCCACCGTGGATCCGCCAGGTCCGCCGCCGATGACGATGACCGAGTGCGTCATGTTCAGAGTCTATGCACTGACCTTGTCGGGTCTGATGGCGCGCAAGCTGCGTCAGTGTTGCACTGCGGCAAGGCGACAAAGACAACGCTCCCTCCGCCAGGCGGAGGGAGCGTTGAGGTTGACCGTCAGGAACGGCTGAGTCGGGTTAGTCGCCCGAGAGCGGCGAGCCGGTCTTGGTGTCGACTTCAAAGGCGCCCTTGAGGTCGAGTTCCTTGCCCATCTCGCGGACGGCCGGGATGACTTCCTCGCCGAACAGACGCAGCGAGCGCATCGCGTCGTCGTGGTTCATGGCGCCGTCGCCGTCCCAGAAGAAGATGTTGCCGGGGCGCAGCTCTTCGAGGACGTGGCGGATCTTGGGAATCACGGTCTTGGGCGTACCGGTGATGATCGAGTACTTGTTGACCTGTTCCTCGTAAGTGCCGAAGGCGTCGGCGTCCTGCTTGTCGGTCTCGGCTTCCTTCTCGGCCAGAGCGGCGTCGCGGGCGGCCTGTCGGCCACGCGCGGCGGCGGCGAAGGTGGTCACCGTCGGCAACAGCTGCGTGCGAGAAGTGAGACCGGGCAGATTCTGCAGGTTGCTGCGCACCGTGCCCTGGTTGCCCTCGAGGAACGGGTTCGCGGGACCGGAGATGTACTTGCGACCCGCCTCTTCGGCCAGCTCTTCGGTTTCGTCGACGTGGACCTTGAACAGGTAGCCGTGGTGCTCGGTCGAGGCCTCGTAGCCGTTCTCCTGCGCGACCTCGTCGTAGTACTCAAACGACTTCTTGGTCGGTTCGATTTCGGTCGCGAGCATCACGTACGGGTAGCGGTGCTCGGCGCACCACTTGACGGTATTGCGCGACATCACGCCGGGGATCCAGATCTGCGGGTGCGGATCCTGGTAGGGGCGCGCCCAGGGGTTGACGTAGCGGTACTGGTAATGCTCGCCTTCCCAGCGGAACGGACCAGGCGTCGACCAGGCCTTGACGACGAAGTCGTGGGCTTCCTGGAAGCGCTCCCAGTTGAACGGCGCCTGCGAGTTGTGCGCGACTGACTCTCGGCCTGTGCCTCGCACCCAACCGGTGACCAGACGGCCGCGGGAGATCATGTCGATCTCGGCGAGCTCTTCGGCGAGCCACAGCGGGTCTTCCCAGATCGGCAGCACGTTGCCGAGCAGCACAATCTTGGCGCGCTTGGTAATCCGCGCCAGAATCGCCGCCTCAACGTTCATCACGCCGCCCATGCAGAACGGCGTTGAGTGATGCTCGTTGAGCATCAGGCCGTCAAAGCCCATCTCCTCGGCGTAGACCTTCTCGTCGAGGTAGCGGTTGTAGAGCTCCGCGCCGATCTTGGGGTCGTAATCCCCGTTGGTCATACCCAGGTCTTCGATCTCGCGACCGGTCGCGCCGACCCAGCCGGACTCGAAGTCCTGATAGGGGCGTTCCGTGAAGTAGCCAATGAACATCGTGCTGATTCCTCTTCTTCCGACTCAGCCTCTGGTTCGCCTGGGTCGGTTGTCCGTTCGTTCCGATGATACGCGACGCCGAAGCGCCTCGTCTGCGCGTTTGGGTTCAGGCGTTGCCGGCGATGAATGCCGTCACGGCTTCGGCGGCGGCTTGGGGATTCTCCATCTCGACGAGATGGCCGAGACCATCGAGCACCTGAATCGTGCTGTTGGGCAGGTGCGCGTCGTAGACCTTCGCCACGCCGATCGGCACGACTCGGTCCTCCTCGCCCCAGAGCAACAGCGTCGGGGCCGGCATCTCCGTGAGCAGATACGGCAGCTGTCGATTGAACATCCAGGGTTTCCACGTCAATCGAGCGGTCATCTCACGCGAGAAGTCCCAGAGCTCCTTGAGCTCGGGCGCGGCCTCGTCGCCGAAGACCTCGGCGTACGCCTCGTCGGAGGAGAAGCCGAGCTTCACGTACTCCTCGAACTCGTAGAAGATGACGTCGGCGATCTCACCTTCTTCGGGCTGGACTCCGGCCGCGCCGACCAGGATCAGGTTGTCGAGGCCGTGCAAGTGCATCGAGGCGAGCTCGGCGGCGACCCAACCGCCAAATCCGAGACCGACCAGGCTGACACCGCCCTCGATGCCCATCTTGTGCAGGGCGGCGTGAAGCAGGATGGCGAGATCTCGCGGATGCCGCGCCCAAGCCGGCCGCTCCGACTGCCCGTAGCCGGGCATGTCGATCGCGGTGACCGTGTGCTGCTCGGCGAGCTGGTCATAGAACGGGATCCAGCCAGGCGAACCGGTTGAGTGATGCAGAACGACGACGTGTGAGCCGCTGCCGTCCTGCATCGCGCTGACCTTCAGTCCGGCCACCTCGACCGCGATCTGCGTGTGCGTTTCAGTCTGCGTAGTCATCCGCGCTCCCTACGTCTGGCGTTCAACTGCTGCGATGGATTCCACGACCGGCTGCGCCAGTCGTTAGTTAGGCGCAGGCTAAGCGACTCCTCAACCAACGGCAACCGCATCGATCCACTGCGTTGAGCGCATTGAGCGCATTGAGCGCATCGTGAGCATCGAGCGCACAGAGATTGTCCGCATCAGCCTTAGCATTGCTCCATTGTGCTCGGCCTCTTGCGTCTGCTCCGACTAGCCGCGTTGCGCGAGTTGCGCAGCGGCGGACTTCTGATGGCCGCCGCGACCGCGCTGTTGATCATCGCGGCGGCGCTGGTCGCGTTGCCGCTCGTCTTTCGCGCCGCCTCAGCCGATCTCGCGCTGCGCGAACTGATCGAGCAGTCGCCGCGCGGCGTCGGCTTCGCCGATCAGGCGCGCGCGCTGCGGCCAGCCAACACCGACGACTTCGACGCCGTGATTGAGCAGTCGCGCGGGATTCAGTCCCTGCACCTCGATCGCTTTGACGGCTTGGTGGGCGACACGGCCAGGATCATTGAAACGCCGCGCACGTTCGCGAGCTTCACGCGGCTCGACAACGGGATCAACGAGGCGCTGCTGACCTACCTGATGTCGTTCGACGATCTCGAGGCCAACGCTCGTCTCGTGCGCGGCGACTGGGCTCGTTCCGCCGGTGAAGTCGTGATCGGCGCGTTGCTGGCTGAGCAGTTGAGCATCGACGTCGGCAGTGAGCTGGCGTTCACTGACACGTTGCGGTACACGATCTCGGGCGTGATCGAGCCGATCGCCGAGGACGTGAGTCAGGTACTCGCGTTTCACTACACCGACGTCTGGTTTGAGCTGCAGTTCAACATCACCTTGGGCGGCGCGGAGGAGCCGTATCTGGGCCTGTTCGCATCTCCTGACGCGGTCGAGCGATTCGGCGCTCCCGTGACGCATCGCATGCGCAGCGAGCTTCGAGCCAGGGCGCTCAATTCCGATCAGGTCGAAGCCGCGATCGAGTCGCTCAGCGCCTGGCAGCAGCAGCTCAACCGACTCGAAGGCGGCTCGGCGTCGACGCTCCTCCTGGGGGCCTTGCGGACCTTCGCTCGACAGGCCGAATTCTCGGCCAGCCAATCGCTGCTCGCCGGACTGCAGATCGCGGCCGTGTCGATGTTCGGCGTGGCGTTGGTCGGTCGCGTGATGGCTCAGCGCACACGGGTCGATCGCGAACGACTGGCCGCTCGCGGCGCGCGTCCCTGGCAACAGGCGGGCGCGCAGGCGATGCTCGGCGGCCTCGCCGCCGTGCCGGCTGCGTTACTCGGCGCGCCGCTGGCCGCCTTCGCACTGAGCCACGCGGGACGCCTCGAGGCCGTCGCCCGAGTCTCCGGCGGAACGCCGTTTGACACGCGGCTCACCTGGCAAGCCTGGGCGCTCGCTGTCGGCGGGGCGCTGATCGCCTGGGTGGCCTTCGCGGCGCCAGCCTGGTTCGACGCTCGGCAACGAGCCAATCAGCGCGTCGCCGCTGAACGACCGCAGCGCCAATCGCTGTTCCAACGCGCCTGGCTCGACGTCGCGCTGCTCGCCTTGGCCGCGGTGCTGTTCTTCCAGTTCGAAACCGAGGCGTCGGGCGGAGCGCTCGCCGCGTTTGAGTCGGGCGGCATCAACCCCGTGTTGATGCTGAGTCCGGGACTGCTGCTGCTGGGCTCAGCGTTGACGATCATGCGCATCGCGCCGCGGGTCTGGGGAGCGTTCGCGTCGCTCCTCGCGCGCGCGCCGGTCGCCTCGTGGCTCTATCTCGGCGTGCTCAACGTGGCTCGCAATCCGACCGGGCCGATGCTGCTCACCTCGTTGACCGCATTCGTCACGGCGGTCGGCTTAATCTCGGCGACCTACGCCTCAACGATCAACACGGTCGAGCGCACGCGGATCGAGTACGAGGTCGGCGCGGACCTGCGTGGCGTCTCGATCGGCGGCAACCTCTCCAACTCAACGGTGGCGCGCGTCACCGAGCCGCTCGACCGGCGCGACGGCATCACGGCCGCCGCCGCCTATCGCGGCATCGGATCAATCGGCGGCGATCGCGAAGGCAGCCGCGTGATCATGCTCGGCCTGCAGACCGATCGCATGCTCGACACCGCAAATCTGGATGAGTCGCTGCTGGGACTCACTGCCGAGGAGCTGCTTGACGCCGTGGCCAGAGAATCAGGCCGCGCAGGTCAATCGCTGCCCGAAGCTGCAGAGGCGCTGATCCTGCGCGTGCGCAGCGAACCGGGCAACAGCAATCTCGAGCTGGCGGCGCGCGTGATCGACGCGAACGGTCAGGTGAAGATGCGACAGTTCCGCAGCAACACCGGGTCGGTGGCGACCGACGAGTGGCAATCGCTGAGCGCGCCGCTCAGCGGACTCAGTCAACCGCTGCGCATCGTCGCGATCATCATGCGTCCCCAAGCGCGGGTGGTGCGAGCGCCGACCGGTCGGCTGCTGATCGATGGACTGACCGCTCAAGCCGGCGAGTCGACCGTCGATGTGGAAACGTTTGACCAGCAGGCGCCCTGGCTGCCGGCGTCGGGCGGCGCGGGCGAGGACCGGATCATCTTCCGCGACGGACAACTCGAGTATCACTGGTCGCAGCTGGCGGCGGCGGACGAGCGGATCATCGTGCGCGAATCGCCGAACCTACCGGTCAACGTCGTGATCGACCGCGATTCAATGCAAGCGGCCGACCTCGACGTCGGCGATGTCGTGCCGATCGTGCTCAACAACGCCAGCATTCCCGTCCGGATCCGCGCAGCCGTGGACTTCTTTCCCAGTCTCAATCCGGCGCAAGGCGGCTTCCTGATCGCCGACCTACTCGCGCTGCGCAGCGCGGCGTCGGTCGCGGCCGTGCGGGCCGTCTTGCCGATCACTGAAGTGTGGGCGCGAACCGAGCACCCCGCGTCGCGCTTGATTGGCGCGCAGCTGCTCGACGAGGTCTATCTGTCGAGCGCGGTGCTTGACGCGACGGAGCGGATCGACCGCGCGCAACATGATCCGTTCCGCTCAGGCGGCGCGGCGGCGCTGTTCGTGGTCGGATTCGTCGGTCTGCTGATCGTCGGCTCGGCGGCGTTGGTCTTCACGTTGGCCGCGGCGGGCGGCGAGCGCGCCCGCGAGTTCGCACTGCTGCGCACGGTCGGCGCGGGCCGCGCCAGCCTAACCGCGCAGGCCGCGGTCGAGGTCAGCCTGTTGCTGTCCGTCGGCGTGGCGCTGGGATTTGGCCTCGGTCGAGCAGTGGCGGGAGCGCTCCTGGCCTTCCTCGACGTCACCGCTGAGGGCGTCGCCGCCGCGCCGCCGACCGCGCTGTCGGTCGACTGGCCGCTCGCGGCCGTCGGCGTCGCCGTGATCGTCGCCTGCGCCGTCGTCGGCACGACCGCGATCTCGCGCTGGGCGTCGGGCCGCGACGCTGCGCCGATCCTGCGCGAGGGCGCCGACTAATGCAGCGCGAGAGAACCCCACAGCGAGACTCAGCGCGTTTCGAGACCGCGCGCGCGATCGCCGTGCTCGCCGTGCGCCGAATCACATCCGCGCCGCGACTGTCGGCAGTGCTCCTGATCGGCGCGCTGCTCGCCGTGGGACTCGCCAGCAGCGCGCCGATCTTCATTGAGGCGATTCGCGACCTCGGCCTGCGGCAGACCATCGCCGACACCGATCCGGCCGACCTCGATCTGCGGCTGGCGCGATCCAACATCAGCGCCAACCCGGAATCCCTCGATCAGGTCGAGCAGCTGATCGAGCGAGAGGTCGAGTCGGCCGCAGCGACGTTGATCGTCGGACGAATGACCGCGTTGCGCAGCGGCGGCTACATCATCAGACGCGACGATCAGCCCTTCGAAGCTCCAAACACTGACAACGCGACCTTCCTGGTCCAGAGTGATCTGTTCGAGACATCGGACCTTATCAGCGGACGATTGCCGGAATCGGCGCCGGATGCGCTCGAAGTGTTGGTGGAACGAGATCAGGCCGACGACTTCGGTTTGGACGTCGGCGACGAACGACTGGCGCAGCCATTCTGGCTGGGTCAGCAGGCCGAAACTCGCGTGCGAGTCGTCGGCGTCATTGAGCCGTCATCCGACGATCGACGCTGGTCGACGCGCGACCCGATCTTCTTGCCCGTCGCCGCTCGCGACACCGAGCTGCGATTCTGGTCGACCCGCGATGGCGTGCTCGGCATGCTCGCCGAGCAGTCGCCAGCGCTGAGACTGGCGCTGCTGCATCGCTATCGCACGAATCTCGCCGAGACTTCCGCGGCCGAGGCGTCGGCGGCCTCCGATTCGCTCGAGCGGATGACGCGTCGAATCGCGCAAGGCATCGACGACATCCAGCAGGAAACGGCGCTCGTCGACACGCTGGTCGGATTCAGTCAACGATTCGATGTCGCTCGCTCGACGCTGCTGATGGTCGTCCTGCAACTGGTCGGCGCGGTGTTGGTCTATGCGGTGATCGCATCTGCGATGCTCGCCGAACAGCGGACCGAGGACACCGCCTGGCTTAGGTCGCGCGGCGCTCGCCAGCGGGACGTCGCGGTGCTGCACCTGGTCGAGGCGGCGCTCCTGACGGCGCCGGCGATTGCGCTAGGACCGTTGATCGGCGTCGGGCTGGTCAGCTTGCTCGGATTCGTACCGCCATTCGACGAGGCGCTGGCCGAAGTCGGCGCAGGTCGGTTGCTCGCCGCGCCGCTGCCGATCGAGGCCTGGTTCCTCGCGCTCGGCGCTGGCGTGTTGGCCTTGCTCGCCCAGGCGATCCCGACCTACCGCGCAACACGGCAGACGATGGTCACCACGCGTCGCGAGCGCGGCCGACCTCCCGCATCGTGGACGCAGCGCGCGTTGATTGACGCCGCCATCGCAGCGCTCGGCGCGCTCCTGATCTTCGAGCTGCAGTGGGCCGGCGACCCGATCGACTCGCCGCTCGTGGGCGAGACGCGGCTCGACTGGTTGGCCGTAGCGACGCCGACGGTCTTGCTCTTTGTAGTTGGACTGGTCCTGTTGCGACTCTTCCCGCCCGCCATGCGCGCGCTCGGTCGGCTGGCCGCGCCCTGGCGATCGCTGACCTTGCTGCTCGGGGTTTGGTACCTGGGTCGCACGCCGACGCACTATGCCCGAACTGTGCTCTTGCTCACCATCGCCGGCGCGCTGGCCGTCTTCGCGGCTTCGTTCCGATCGACCCTCGAGTCGTCTTACGACGACCGAGCGCTGCACGCCGTGGGCGCGTCGGTGCGACTCTTCGAGCCTCATGCCGAGGCGACGCCGTGGGACGAAATCGCCGCGCTCAGCGAAGCGCCAGT
Source organism: Dehalococcoidia bacterium (assembly GCA_965221705.1). GTDB lineage: Bacteria > Chloroflexota > Dehalococcoidia > Bin125 > Bin125 > Bin125. The sequence goes on along the minus strand of OZ244908.1, from coordinate 390,175 downwards.
CGCGCGCATCCAACGCATCAACGGCGCATTCGACGGTGACGAGGATTCCGGCCGCCTGCAGATCGGCGCAATCGACGCCGCAACCGTCTCACGGCAGTTGGCTGAGCGTGAGGTCGGGTGGGCCGTGGCGCCCGAGCTACTCGACGATCTGGCCAGCGACGACGCCGTCGTCGACCGTGCCGTGATCGAGCAGTTCGGCGGCGTGCTCTCTCTGCGACTGCGCGTCGTCTCGTTGGAGCAGGAGACGCCGATCGGCGTCAAGCTGCTCGACGCGAACGGACGCTACTGGTGGTACGCCATCGGAGTACTTGCTGAGCCCGAACCTAATGCCGAGACGGATGACGCCACGCTTCGCTTGCGTCTCACCTCCGAGCCCGACGCGTATCTGCCGCTCGAAGGCGCGCGCGTCGTCGAGCGGCGCAGCGCCTTCCGACCCGGCGTCTCCGAACGGCCGACTGCGCCGCTGACGCTGATCTCGGTCGACCTGGCGGTCACGCGCGCGCCGGGCGAGATCGTGCTGCGCGACTTGAGATACGCAGAATCGTCCAACGAGCCGCTGCTCGCCGATTTCACCTCAGGTCAATGGGAAGCGACGCCGCTCGAGGTCGGCGAGCCGCCTCTCGACAGCTTCTCCGCTACCGATGCCGGCGCGCGCTATCGCTGGAATCAGACGCCCGCGTCGTTGCGCGGGGTGCGCTACGTCGCCGAGCGCGGGCCGCTGCCGGCGCTGCTCTCGACCGCGGCGATCGAACAAGGACGACTCAGCGTCGGCGAGACCGTGCGCATCCGAGTCGGCCCGACGCCGATGCGCTTCGAGGTGATCGGTCAGTTCGAGCACTTCCCTGGCTACGACTCGCAGATCGATCCGCCACTGGTATTGGTCGACCGCGCGTCGCTGACCGATCGGCTCTACGCGAGCGCGGCCGCCGGCGTCTCTCTCGCCGTGACTGACGAGCTCTGGGTTTCAGCGCCGCTCGAGCGCTGGTCGCAGCTGATGATCGACCGCGAGCTGCCTCTCGATAGCGACGCCGTGCGCACCATCGACAGCGCTCGCGAAGCGCTCGCCGCCGACCCGTTGATCGTCGCCTCGTGGAATGGCGTGTTCATCGGCGCGCTCGCAGCGGTCGCGATCGCGTCGGCGTTCGGTCTGGTCGTCTTGACGGCGGTGGCGGCGCAAGTTCGTTATGTCGAGTTCGCCGTCTGCCGCAGCGTCGGCATGAGCATGCGACAGATCCTCGGCCTGATCGCCGTCGAGCAACTGATCGTGATCGCGCTCGGGCTCGGCGCCGGACTCCTGGTCGGCACGCAAGCGGGTGTGGTGTTGCTCGACTTCTTCGCGCTCACGCCCGACGGCCGCGATGTCGCGCCGCCGCTGCAGTTCTTGGTCGACTGGCGCGGCGTCGGCATCCTCTTTGGCGCGCTGGCTGGACTGTTCGCGCTCAATCTGGCGGCGTTCCTCTGGTTCCTGCGACGAATTGAGCTGCACGGCGCGCTCAGACTGGCTGCATAACTGTCAGCTCTCGGGCGGCGGCGCTTAGTGGGCGATCCCGAGCGTGCGCTGGATCTGTCGGACGTGAAACAGCTGATGGTCGGCGGCGGTCAACGCGATCGTGCGCAGCGACATGTCGAGCACGTCGCCATCGAGCTCGATGTTGGCCGGCTCGCGCAGTTGATCCGCCGACAGATCATCAAGCAGTCGCCCGGTGTCCTCGCGCACGCTGGTCAACGCCCAACGCAACTCAGCCAACGACGGATTGGACTCGGTGTCGGGCAGCGTGACGCCGCCGACCTGAGGCACCGCCAACTGCGGAGCGACCTCGCGTCTCAGCAGCATCAACTGCGGATGCAACCAACGCTCGCTATGCACCAGATGCAGCAGGATCTCCCGCACCGACCACTCGGCCGGCGTGAGCCGCTGTTCGAGGGAGTCGTCGTCGATGACATCGAGCAGCGCGCGCAGCTCATCGAAGTTCTGCTCGAGCGCCGCAAGCACGTTTACCAAAACAGCGATGATGTTTACCTCTACCTGTACCTGCCACCGTTCGGTTCGATCACAGTGTCAATCAACCGCGGCGGCGGGACAACTCGGAGCGCGACCCGGAGGAACTGCAGTCGATGGCCCGTGTGCGAGAGATTCCCTCCCGAGCCGAACAGTTGGCGCTGGAAGCCACGATCTCGGCCGATCATCGAGCCGAGCTCGCCCGCGGCGCGGCGCAATGGGACGCCAAGCAGTTCTTCGACGCGCACGAAACCTGGGAAGACATCTGGCAGGTCGAGCGCCGATCGATCCGCAGCTTCTACCAAGGACTGATCCTGCTCGCGGCCGGGCTGCATCACTGGACCGGCACGCATCGACCGCGCGGCGTGCGGATCAAACTGTCATCGGGAGTCGAGCGCCTGGCGCCGTACGCGCCGTCGTATCTCGGAGTGGATGTGTCGGCGATGATCGCTGATGCGGCCGCGCTGCTCCGCCAGGCGCCCGACCGTCCAGAGATGCTGGCGGACGCGTCGCTGGATATCTTCCCGCCGTTCCGTTGGGCTGTTACGGACGGCGGCGAGCCCGGAGCCTTGCGCGTGCGGCGGCTGCGCGCGGCGGCGCAGCTGCCCACGCGCGGCTCCGAGCTCGCCTCAGGCCTCGACCTCTACGCCGATCTCTCAGCACTGGGCGGCGCCATCGAACTGACGCCGATGCCGCAGGCCGTGCCCACCGGTGTCGCTTGCTCACCGCCGCACGGCTGCGAGATTCAGATTCGCCCGCGATCTGGACTCACTCGTCGCGGCGTGCAGATCGGCTGGGGCACCGTCGACGCCGACTACCGCGGCGAGCTCTTGGTCTCGATGTTTCTGCAGAGCGCGGCGACGCAGGCCTACCGCGTACAACACGGCGATCGCATCGCGCAGTTGATCGTCGCGCCGGTCGTGTTGGCGCCGGTCGTCGAGGTCGACGAGTTGGATGAGACCGATCGCGGCGGCGGCGGTTTCGGCTCAACGGGACGCTGACCAGTGACGGTCGCCGCCATCGCGTCCATCGCGCTCGGCGGCGCCGTCGGATCGGTCCTGCGATACCTCGTGAACCGCCTGGTCGGCCAGCCCGACGGATTGCCGTGGGGCATCCTCGTCGTCAATCTCAGCGGAACTCTGGCGCTCGGACTGATCGCGACGCTGGTGCTTGAGCGAATCGGCGTGTCCGACAACCTGCGCCTTGCGATCACGGTCGGACTGTTAGGCGGCTACACGACATTCTCGACGGTGTGGCTCGACACGCTGCATCTGCTCAATGGCGGACGCTGGTTCTGGGCGTTGATGAACTTGCTCGTCTCGGCGATCGGCGGGCTGGCGGCCGCCTGGCTCGGTCAGCAGCTGGCGCGCATCTAGCGCGTTTACCAAATGTCGCCAATGGCGAGCGCCGCTGTACGCCGCATGTGTATAGAGTGGCTGCAGGCGACGGGGCGGTTGAGTCACTGATGTCCCTACCTCCAAGGCGGGCCCGGCCGAGCGCCGCGGCATCCCCGGCTGCCCTGCTGACCGCGCTGGCCCTACTGGCGCTGAGCGCCTTCCTCCTCTCCAGCTGCGGTTTGTTCGGCGATAACGAGCCGGCGCCGCAGGTCGTCGAACCGCCGCCATCGACCGCGCAAGATGACTCCGGCGCGGCCGGCGACGACACGCCATCAGACCAGGACGAAACGCGACCGGTCCAGGCCGTCGCGGTCACAACCTCCCCCGATGGCGAACAGCAAGACTCGGCGCAGAACACAGCCGACGCCGATGCGCAAACCACACAGCCTGTCTCTGATGGATCGGTCTATGTCGTCCAAGCCGGCGACACACTGGCCTCGATCGCCGAGCAGCTTGAGGTCCGAGTCGACGATCTGATCACGCTCAACGGCATTCAGAATCCCGACTTGCTTGCAGTCGGTCAGGTGCTGCAGATTCCGCGTCCAGCGGTCGTCGCGGCCGCGGACGAAGAGGAGGACGATCCATCGACAGACGGGGCGCAGCAGCAAGACTCGGACGAAGACGAGCAGATCGAGCCTCCGAGCGTCGAACTGCCGACGGTCGCTGTGCCCGCCGCGACGCCGACTCAGGTGTCGTACACGCAGTTCCCGCAGCCGGACTCCAGCGAAACCACGGACACGATCCCCGCAGTTCCGTCCAACTTCCTCCAATACGGCGCGGCGGCGCTGCCCTGGCTGCATGGCCAGAGCCAGATCGAACCGATCATTGACCTGTTCCGAGCATGGCCGATGCCGGCGCTGGCGGTCGGCAACGATCGCATCGTGCTGGTCGACACGAGCGGCGACGGTCAGTTCTCGCTCTCGATCGTCTACACCGACCCCAACTCGTTCGGCGCCGCGGTGCCGTTCTCCAATCTCGTCGTCTACGACCCCGTACCGGGCAACCCGAGTCGGTACCGCATCGGCTACGACCACGCGCTCGCCTACGCGCGAGAGGTGCAGGGGATTCAGCAGCTCTCCGACGCTGACGCCAACGGCGACAACGTGCGCGACCTCACGTTCCGCGAGATCACTTGCGACGCCAGCGGCTGCGTCAGCAGCTTCTACATCCTCTCCTCGACGAACGACGGCTACCGCGCGATCACCAGCGAGCAGGCGCGGGTTGGAGAGGTCTCCTCGATGGCGATCGAGGATCGCACGGGCGACGGCGCCCTCGACATCGTGGTCGATGGACTGGCGCTCGACGGCGCGTCGACTGAGCGCTATCGATTCGTCTTCAGCGCGCAGGGCGACCAGCTGGTCGAGACGTTGCGCATCGCCCTCGACGGCAACGCCGGGTCTGATGAAGACGACGAGTCGTCCGGCGACGATCTGCTCGAGGAATAGCGGCCCTATCCTCGTCGCGTCGCCGCCAATTGCCCGCGACGCACGGGCGGCATAGCCTCAAGCCGTATCGCCATCCAGACCTTGCAGCCCGCGCGACTCGTTCGGCGAGTGGGCCCGCTGCGTACGACGAGTGAGCTGAGCGATGTCCCTGGTCGTTCGTCCCTCGCGCCGTTTCGGGACGCGGTCGGCTCAGCTCTTTTGGCGGCTACCCCTCGTCGGACGCGTCCGCGTCCCGCGCAACCTCGCTCCGCTCTTGCTCGCTGGAGCGGTCGGGCTCGCCGCAGGCTTCGCGGCAGTCGCGCTGACCGCGGCTGTTGACGGACTGACGATCGTCTTTGACGAGCTCGCCGCGATCCTCGACGACCTCGCCGGCGGTTGGACCCTCATGCTGGTCCCGGCGATCGCCGCAATTCCGGTCGCGATCGTCGTCTCGCGCATCGCGACCGAGGCGCAGGGCGCGGGCGTGCCCTACGTGATGGTCGCCGTCGAACGCGCCGGCGGTTTTGTGCGGCCGATCATCGCCCCGGCCAAGCTCGGCGCGACCGCGTTCACGCTCGGCGGCGGCGGCGCGGCCGGGCGTGAAGGCCCGATCGTCCTGATCGCCGCCTCACTCGCCTCGACCATCGGACGACTGACCAAACAACCGTCTGAGATGCTCGTGCTGATGGTCGCGGCGGCGGCGGCGGGCGGGATCGCGGCGACCTTCAACACCCCAATCGCCGGCACATTCTTCGCGATGGAGGTCGTGCTGCGCCGATTCAACGTGCGCAACTTCACGATCGTGGTCGTCTCGGCCGTGGTCGCCAACATCGTCGCGATCGCGTTCTTCGGACAGTCGGCCGGCCTCGACCTGCCCGACCTCGAGATCAACAGCAACTGGGAGCTCTTCCTGCACGCGATCGTCGGCGTCTCAGCGGCCGTCGCAGGCATTCTCTTCGTGCGCACCCGATTCTTCACCGAGGACGTCTTCGAGTTCCTCGGCGTCTCGATGATGATTCGGCCCATCGTCGGACTGTTCGGCGTCGGCGTGTTGGCCCTGGTCGAGTCCGACATTCTGGGCTCGGGACTGGAGCAGATTCACTTCTTCGCCGAGGGCGGCACGGCGACGTCAACGCTCGCCATCTTGATGGTGTTGAAGCTGATCGCGGCGTCATTGACGATCGGCTCAGGGGCATCGGGCGGCGCATTCGCCCCGTTGCTGTTCGTCGGCGCCACGCTGGGCGCGTTGATGGGCGCCGGATTCGAGTCCGCGCTGCCGAACATCGTCGGGCCGACCGGCACCTACGTCGTTGTCGGCATGGCGGCGGTCTTCGCCGCAGCGGCGCGAGCGCCGTTCACCTCGATCTTCATCGTCTTCGAGCTCAGCGGATACTCATTGATTCTGCCGCTGATGACCGCCGTCGCGCTGGCCACCGCGCTGGCCCAGTTGGTCACGCGCGACACGATCTACAACGTGCGACTGCGACGCGCCGGCCTCGACGTACGCGAAGAGCCGACGCCCTCGCCGCTCGACGACATCCCGGTCGCCGAGACGATGCGCACCGACACGCCGATCGTCTCGCGGCTCGCCACGATTCAGGACCTCGCCAACGCGATGAGCCAATCGCGCGGCAACGTCGTCGCCGTGACCGATCAGCGCAATCGCTTCATCGGCCTGGTCAGCGCGACCGATGTCGCCTCGGCCGTCGAGCGCCAGGAGCTCGACCGCCGCGCGTTCGATCTCGCGGTCGTCGCGCCGATCTTCGTCCATCCCGATGACAACCTGCGCTACGCGCTCTCGCTCCTGGTCGAACACGATGTGCGGCAGCTGCCGGTCGTGGCGCGAGAGGACGAGTCTCGACTGATGGGCATGTTGACGCAGCGCGATGTCTTGCGTGAAATCGCTCAGACCACCGAGGGCGCGCGCGGGCGTCAGACCGCGCCGGCGCCAGTGCGGCGTCTGGTCGGCGCGATCGAGATCGAAGCCCGCGTCGAGCCGGGATCGCGCGCGGAACTCTGCACGGTCTCCGAACTGCCGCTGCCCGAAGCGTCGGTCGTCACGGCGATTCACCGCCGCGGCGAAGTCGTGATTCCCCGCGGCGGCGTGCGTCTCGAGACCAACGACCTGGCCGTCGTGCTCTCGGTCCCGCCCGAAGAGGGCGCTGTCCGCGAGTTGTTCGCGAATCCGCAAGCGCAATCGAGAAACAACTGGTGGTTCCTACCGCACGCGCCGCAAGCGCCCAGCGACGACGCTGAGCCTCGCTAGGTTCCTTCTAAAGTTGCCGTCCTAGACTCCAGCTGATGGCCCGACGCTTCACCCTGGCTCAAGCGCGACGATCGCTGCCGACGATTGCGGCGGTCGTTAGCGTGATGCGCTCGCGCGCGCTGCGTCTCGACGAACTCGTCGCGCTATCGGAATCGATGCGTCGCACCTCGACCGCCGACGGCGAGCCGGTGATCAGCGACGACACGGCGATTCGCGCCGAGATCTCCAAGCTCGAGGGCCAGATCGCCACATTGATCGAACACATCCAGGAGCAAGGCGTCGAAGTCAAAGACATCCGACGCGGTCTGGTCGACTGGCGAGCGGAGCGAGATGGGCGCGAGGTGTATCTCTGCTGGCAGTTCGGTGAGCGAACTGTGGGCTGGTGGCACGAGATCGCGGACGGCTTCGCCGGTCGACAGCCGATCGTGGTCTCCGAGTGGACCTGAGGACTCGCGCATGCCACATCATCGATCCTTAGCCCCGCCCGAGCAGCGCGGAGGCGATCGGCCCGTCATTCACGCCGAGCTGCGGCGCCACTATGACGATCTCTATGACTTATTGCTCGACGGTCGGCCTGCGCGCGAGGCGCGTCCCGCCCTCGATGTCGGCAGCGGCGACGGCCTGGCGCTGACGGCGATCACGCAGGGATCCCCGCTCACGGGGATGGCGATCGACGCGTCGTCCGCCGGTCAGTGGATCGGGCCGCCCGGTTGGAGCGCGATGCGCGCCGACGCGCAGCGCCTGCCCTTCGCCGACGGCGCGTTTCGCTCAGCGATGATGATCGATGTCTTCGAGTGGCTGCGGCATCCGTCGGCGACGTTGGCCGAGATCGCTCGCGTCACGCACGGGCCGCTTCTCATCGTGCAGACCGATTGGGAAGGCCTCTGGTTTCAGGTCGACGAAGCCGAGATCGGCCGCGATCTGGTCCGCGCGTTCACCAAAGGCGCGCCCGCTCAGCTGCGCACTTGCATACGTGACGCAGCCGACCAGGCAGGTCTGCGCGTCGGGCGGATATCGACAGTCGCGATCGAATCCGACGGCCTCGAGATGGGCAGTCTTGCCTGGGACACGCTGGAGACGATTCGTCGCTATCTCGTGATCGAATCGGCCCAGGTGCGCGCGCGTCGCTTCGACGACTGGCGCCGCGAACTCCAGCGCGCGGCTGACCAAGGTCAATTCTCGATGCTCGTGCGGCGAGTGGTGGCGAAGCTGCACGCTCACGACTGAGCGCCGGCGGCGGCGACGCTGAGCCGTGACGGTGACCGTCGCGATGCTCGTGATCCACCAAGTGCAGCTGCAGCTCATCCGCGAGCTCCAGCGTGTGGTGCGCGATCGCAGGATCGGCCAGGTGCGGATGATCGTGTACCTCGCCCCTTGAGACGATCGCCAGCTCACGGCCGTAGGTCTGACGCAACACCGATTCGGTCAGCACGACCGATGGGTCGCCCTCGGCGACGACGCCGCCCTTCGACGCGTTGACGCAAATCACGTGCGAGTAGTGCTCGAGCACCGTCGATAGGTCATGCGTGGTCATGATCACCGTCGTGCCGTGATCGGCGAGCTCGCAGAGCACGTCGAACAGTTGGTCATCGGCGACCGCGTCAAGCGCGGCTGACGGCTCGTCGAGCAAGAGAATTCTGGGCCGTCGAGCGAGGGCGCGCGCGATCAACGCGCGTTTGCGCTGTCCGCCTGAGAGATCGTTGATCTGACGACCCTGCAAGTCGCCGACGTTCATCAGCTCCAAGGCCCAATCGACCGCTTCGCGATCTTCAGACGATCGCGCGAACCGACTCAGGCGCTGTTGCCAAGTGAACTGGTACCGACCCATCTCGACCAGTTCGCGCACGGTCAACGGGAAGCGCCAGTCGACGTTGCTCGCTTGCGGCATGTAGCCGAGATAGCTGCGCGCGTCCTGCGGCGCGTCCCCGCCGACCAGGACTTCGCCCCTGGACGGCTTGAGCAGACCGGCGATCGCCTTGAGCATCGTGCTCTTGCCCGAGCCGTTGCCGCCGATGATGCCGGTGAAGACGCCTGCGGGAATCTCGAGCGAGAGATCCTCAAACACGTTCTGACCGGGGTATCCCACACTGATGTTGCGCAGCGTGACATCCACGCCTGCGACGGGAGCGAGGCTCATCGCGTGCTCCACAGTTTCCAGGCCTGCCTCACGACCTCGTCGATCGGCACGCTGATAATCTCAGCCTCATGGCCAGTGTAGTTGACGCCACAGGCGCCGAGATCGAACTCGATCGCCCCGCGCGATCGATCGTCTCGCTCGTGCCTTCGTACACCGAACTCGTCTGCGCGATGCGGCTCGGGTCGCGGCTCGTCGGCGTGACCCGATTCTGCGTCGAGCCGGCCGAGGTCGTGACGCCGATCCGCAAAGTCGGCGGCACCAAGAATCCTGACCTCGAGCGGATCATCCGTCTCGAGCCTGAGCTCGTACTGGCCAATCTCGAGGAGAACAACGAATCTGACGTTACAGCGCTGCGCGGCGCCGGACTACAGGTCTACGTCGGCGACGTGCGCACGGCCGAGGCGGCGCAGACTGAACTGGATCAAGTTGGCCAGCTGGTCGGCGGCATCTCGATGAAACTCTCGGGCGCGATCGAAGAGGCGCTCGAGGAGCAGCGGCACATGGCGCGCATGCGTCCGCGCGTTCGCGCCGCCGCGCTGATCTGGCGTCGACCCTACATGGCCGCCTCAGGCGACACCTACATCGGAGACCTGCTGCGCCAGGCGGGGGCGATCAACGTCTGCGAGGACGCATCGCGCGGTCGCTATCCGCGTTTGCAGCTCAGCGAGCTGATCGCGCTCGACCCTGAGGTGATCCTGTTGCCGTCGGAGCCGTACCTCTTTCGCGAGCGTCACGCCGAGGAACTGCTCGCCCAGCACGGCATGTCGGCCGGACGCGAGGGCCATGTCTATCTCTGCGACGGTCAGGATCTGACCTGGTGGGGCGTGCGAACCGGCGCCGCCTTGCGCGACGTCGCCGAACTGCTCGATCGCGCTCGAGCCGACTGGCAGTCCGAGGCCGCAATGACGTCCGAGCTGCCGCCGGGGCTCAATCTGCAGGTCACGCAGCAGGATGTCGTCGAGTAGCCGCTCGCTGGTTGGAGCGGACGGCTCAGAGCGGTCGGCCGCTGTCCAGCATCAGCGCGCGAGCGGCGATCTGCGCCGCCAGGACCGCCGCAGTCGTGAGATAGAGCAACCCAGTCGCCGCCATCATTGACCGCATCCGCGCCGTCGTCCAGGCCATCCAGCCAAAGACCAACGGCAGCGCGAACCCGATCACGATGCGCAGCCAGAACGTCGGGTCGCTGCTCAACGAGCGATCGCGGCCGCCGATCGGCGCCTCGACCGAGACGACCAGCGCCACAGCGAACAGCGCAGCCTGCACAATCACGATCAGCAGAAAGGCGGTCGTGATCTCGACCAGCGGTCGCGCGGGCAATCTCGGCGTCACCAGATACCAATGTCCGAGCGCCAGTCCGACCGCCGAGAGTCCCAGCGCTAGCGCGCCGAAGGTCAGACTGAACGCCGTCAGCGCCTCGGGCGAGCCCGCCAATGTCGCAGCCATCAGTCCGAGCGAGCCCAGCGAGAGCCCGCTCAACAGCCATCCGAGGCGTCGCGCCCAAGCGTCGCGATCGGTGTAGAGCGCCGCATTGTGCGCGACCGAGACCGCCGTCATCGCGGCCAACGTCCAGACCAGCGCCTCGCGCGGCGCGGCGCGGACCGCGAATCCCTCGACCAGGTCGCCTTCGAGCGTGTACGCGGTCCAGAACGCCAGCCCGAGCACGATCGGAACCATGATCGTCGTCGCGCGGACAAAGCCCGGCGTCGCTCGTCCACGCAGATGTACGGCATGCATCACCAACGCCCCGCCAACGCCGAGTTCGAGCAGAAGCAGCAACAGCGTGTAGGGCAACGCTCCCGACGCGCTCACCGTCGCCTACGACCCCAACTTCAACAGCAAAATCTCGCGCCGCAGACCCTCATCGCCGATCTCCACCTGCACGCTCAGAACGCGGTAGCGGTCATCCCGGCCGCCGCGACGGAAGCGCAGCACGTCGCCCTTACTCCACGGATAGTCGGTCTCCAACGTGTCGAGCAGCGCTTCGCGACGCTCGCTGAACGTGTCCGACTCCCAAAACTCGGTCAGCATGGAATCCCTCCGGCGACGAGCGCTCCGCGCCAGCCTATCCCATCATTAGCAGCGCAATGCGCGCCAGATCGCGTCGCTCAGTCAGTGTGTCAGAATGATCGTCAACCGCCTCCAATGCGACGCTCACGGAATGGCCATGACCGACGCCAGAGACAGCGAGTCCTCCCGACGCTGGCTGCTCAAGGCGCTGCGCGAGGCGTCGGGCGAGATGCATGAACTGCTCATGCGAGCGCTGCACAGCTCATTGCCCGAGGCCGAGTCGCTGATCGAACGAGCCTGGCGAGAGGAGACAATCGCCGCCTGGCAGCTGGGATATCTGCTGTTTCAGAACGCTGACGACCTGCCCCTGCACGACCTGGAGTGGCTGGAACAGTCCAATCCGCCCGACTGCTATCAGCAGCTGCGCGATTGGTATCAGACGCGAGAGCAGATTTCGGGCGTGCTCTACATGCTCTCGGGACATGAATGGGACTGCGAGGCGCGGCATCGCTTCCAGGGCACGCTCGACGTGGAGTCGATCGTGCGATCAATGCATCAGACCGATCTGGAAATCCTCAACACGTTGCGCGCGCAGCTACAGCTCACCTGAGGAGCTCACTTGCGGACTCTGACGCTGAGGCCGGAAACAGCGCTTCGGCGACCTCGGACGCCGCGCGTGAGAAGTTCATCGTGTAGATGTGCAGTCCCGGGGCGCCGAGCTCAAGCAACGCTCGTCCAAGTTCTGAGGCGACCTCGACACCGATCGCACGGCGCTCGGACGCGTCCGCGGCGCGCTCAAGTCGCGAGCGAATCGAATCGGGAAACTCCGTCGCGTTGAGCATCGACATGCGCTCGACGCTGGCCAGATTGGTCGGCGGCATCAAGCCGGGAATCACCGGCGTATCGACGCCGCGAGATGCCAGCGCGTCGACGAAGCGTTCATAGTGCCCGGCGTCGAAGAAGAACTGCGTCAACGCGAAGTCGGCGCTGCTCAGCTTGGCCGACTGATGCGCCAGGTCGGCCTCGGGCGAGCTCGCCATCGGATGGCCTTCTGGATGCGCCGCTACGCCGATGTCCCATTTGGCCCGTGCGCGGATAAACGCCGCCAGTTCCACTGCAGTGTCAAAGGCCTGAGTCGATCGCAGGTGAGCCGAGTCCTGAGGCAGATCGCCGCGCAGGGCGAGGATGTTGTCGACCCCGTCATCTCGATACTCGTCGATGATCGCGGCGACTTCCTCGCGCGTGTGCGCCACGCAGGTCAGATGCGGCATCGCCTCGATGCCGTAGTCCTCGCGAATCGTTCGCACCCACTCGCGCGTCGGACCGCGCGTGCCGCCGCCGGCGCCGTATGTCACTGACATGAACTGCGGACGAAGCGCCGAGAGCGCGCTCAGACTGCGACGCAGCCGCTCCGCGCCTGGTTCGTCGCGCGGCGCCGAGAATTCAAAGGACAGCGTCGGACCCGCATCAAGCAGCTGCGTGATGCGGGTCATGGTCGCACGAGATGCGAGAGATTAGATGCAGGAACGCGCCTGAGACGCGCCGGCGCCCTCCTGCGTGTCAAAGCTCGAGCCGCAGGCGCAGGAGTGGGACGCGTTGGGATTCGAGATCGAGAATCCCTGCTTCATCACGTCGTCGATGTAGTCCACGCGCGATCCGCTGATCAGCGGCGCCGACTCCTGGTCGACCAGGAAGCGCACGCCGTTCTTCTCGATCACCGCGTCGCCGTCCTCGGCGTCAGTCGCCAGAGCCATGCCGTACTGGTAGCCCGAGCAGCCGCCGCCAACCACGAAGACGCGCAACGCGCCATCGGCGAAGCCCTTGTCTTCGAGCAGGCTCTTGGCCTTCTCCGCCGCCAACTCGCTGACGTCAAGCATCTCAGTCATCTGAAAGACCATGCGGGACTCCCCTCAGCGTGTAACGCTCAGAACGATCAAGAGTGATCATAGCTGACGCCGCGCTCCGCTGCTAGCTCAACACCCGAGCGGCGACGGCTCCGTGTTGCCGCCCGCGTTACCCTGAGCACATGGACCGCGCCTACTTCGACCACGCCGCCACGACGCCGCTCGATCCGCGAGTTCTCGAGGCGATGGTACCCGTACTCCAACATGGTTGGGGCAACCCGTCCGGCATCTACCGCGAGGCGCAGTATGCGCACGCGCTGCTCGATCAGGCGCGCGACGACATCGCCGCCGCGCTCGAGTGTTCGCCATCTGAAGTCGTGCTCACGTCGGGCGGCACCGAGTCGGACAATCTCGCCATCCGCGGCGCAGCGCTCGCCCGCCAACAGGCCGGACGTCACCTGATCACTCAGGCGACCGAGCATCACGCCGTCCTGCACGCGATGGAACAGCTCGAGCGAGAGGGCTTCGAGCTCACCGTGTTGCCGGTCGACAGCGACGGCATCGTCGATCCGGACACGGTCGCATCGGCCGTGCGCGACGACACGACCGTGGTCAGCATCATGCTGGCCAACAACGAGATCGGCGCGCTGCAGCCGATTCAGGACATCGCCTCGGCCGTCAAGCAGCGCAATCGACGTGCGATCGTCCACACCGACGCTGTCCAGGCGGCCGGCGCCGTCGACATCCGACCCGACGCGCTCGGCGTCGACCTGCTCTCGCTGACAGCGCACAAAATCTACGGACCCAAAGGCGCGGGCGCGCTCTACGTACGTCGACGGACGCCGCTGCAGCCATTGCAGCTCGGCGGCGGACAGGAAGACGACCGCCGCGCCGGCACCGAGTCGGTGGCGCAGGCGGTCGGTCTGGCCAAGGCGCTCGAGCTGGCCGAGGCGGAACGATCGCAGCGCTGCGACCACGCCGCCGACCTGCGCAATCGACTCTGGCGCGAGCTCAACGAACGCGTGCATCCGATTCGGCTCAACGGGCCCGAAGACTGGTCTCGCCGGTTGCCCAACAATCTCAACATCAGTTTCCCCGGCGTCGAAGGCGAGAGCATTCTGCTCCAGCTCGACCTCGACGGCTTCGCAGCGTCATCCGGCAGCGCCTGCAGTACGGGCAGTACCGAACCGAGCCACGTGCTCAGCGCCATCGGCCTTGATCCCGACACGGCGCACAGCACGGTGCGACTCAGCCTCGGTCAGTCCAACACCGTCGAGCAGCTCGAGCGCCTGGCGGTATCGATCGAACAGATCACGACGCGACTTCGCGCTCTCTCGCCCGTCTAAGCTACTTGCCAGGAGAACTCCGCCATGGTCGCTGTTAGACAACCCCAGCTATCCACACCAAGCAAACGCCTCCTATTGGATGGTTCGATTGACGCTGGTCCAATTCGCTTGCAGCTTCCCGCCGATTGGGGCCTGTCAGATGAACGACTCTTGGAGCTCGGCTCTCTCAATGAGGAGTGGTACATCGAAGCGGATGATGCGGGAGGACTATTGCTAATGGCGCCGCCAGGCCCGCGGAGCGGGGCGCGAGAGATGCGAATCGGCATGCAGATCACTCTCTGGTGTGACTCGTCGAACCGCGGGGAAGCGTTTCCATCATCGATGTTCCACCTGCCCAATGGCTGGCGACGCGCGCCCGACGCCGCCTGGATCAGCGACGAACGCCTCTCGGGGATCGTCGAGGACGACCAGATTGTTTGGCGCGTGTGTCCTGACTTCGTCGTTGAAATCAGGTCCCAATCCGACAGCCTGAGAGCGGCGCAGGACAAGATGGACATGTGGATCAGCCAGGGAGCGCAACTGGGCTGGCTCGTCGATCCGCTCGACGAAGTGGTGTGGATCTATCGACCTGAACAGAGACCTGAGCGTTTGGCTCGGCCCCCGTCCGTCACCGCAACTGAGATCGCGGACGATCTCACTGTCGACTTCCGCCGCGTCTGGCCATCTCTGAAGACGGATGCAGCGTCCACGCAACCTGCAGATTGAGAAATCGCCCGATCTCGCCGAACTCCAAGTCAAGCTGATCGCTCCAGCCATTTGACGGCGCGTCAAGCATCGACACCGACACTGCATATCCACGCGCCCGACGCTTGCGTTCCCACGTCCCGACCAGCCGACCATCGACCAACACGCAGGAACGGATCATCCCGCCGCCGGCGTTGACTTGTTTGAGCGCCTCGTCGTCGACGCCGAGGTTGCGTCGCGCGTAGCCGAGCAGATACGGATCGAATGGCCCGACGACGCGCAGCTGATCGGACGGCGCCGCCAAGACGTCGTCAATCTGCGCGGCGGACGATGCAGTCATCCACATCGAGTCGCCCTCGATGCTCAACTCAACCAGCTCGCCTGCGATTGATCGCAGCGCCCGCCGCATCTCCGCAGCCGGCAGACCAGTCCACCAGCGCAGATCAGAGGCCGTCGCCGGACCGTACGCCGCAAAGAAGCGACGCGCCAACTCCGCCGACGGGTCGGCTGGCGCCATGCGGACCTTGGGCAGCCAGTCGTCGAGCGCGACGTGCGTCGACTCGCCGTCGCGATCGGGACCGAAACAGACGGCGCCCAACAGCGACGCTGACCTCAACAGATGCGGCGTCGCCTGACCGTCCCATGGAAGCTCAGCCGCTCTCAGCGCTTCGGCAATCTCGGAACGCGTCATCGGACCCTGACTCGACACCGCCTGTCGGATCAGCCCGATCGCTCGGCCGTGTGAGTCATCGTCGATGCCGAGGCCGGCGCGTCGCTTGAGCGCCTTGGCGTCCATCGACGGACCGAGCAGTTCGAGCATCCAGCGCAAGTCATCGCTGGGGACCAAGTGCAGCGTGCCGCGCATCAGCCAGCTGCGCGCGACCGTGCGCTCCTCGCAGCGTGCCCGCAGGACATCGCCTGCGGACAAACCTGTCCCGCGCACGCCGACCCCGAGCAGCTCGCCTAACCGATCCTGCGCCTGGATCGCGCCCGCACTGCGTACCGTCTCAAGTACGTCTGCGCCGCGCCGATCGCCCAGCGACTGCGACGCAACGCGCAGACGCCGCGCATCTGTCCAGCTCAGCTCTCGCACCTCGAGCGGCCCTTCAACAACGCAAGTCGACGTCATCGTAGGCCCCGTCGCGATTGATACCCTCACAGCTATGAGTGACTCGGCGCCCGACTCCAAGACTGACGCTTCGGCAGATGTTTGGCAGCCCGACCAGTACGGTCGCTTCCGCGACGAGCGCGATCAGCCCTTCTTCGACCTGCTCGACCTGGTGGAGTACTACCGCGGCGGCTTTGTCGTCGACCTCGGCTGCGGCACCGGGCGTCTGACCAAGGAGCTGCACGAGTACTGCGGAGCGGTAGAGACGCTCGGCATCGATCGCTCCCCCGCGATGCTCTCGCAGAGCGCCGAGTTCGCTGGCAACGGACTGTCTTTTCGCCAGGCCGATATCAACCAGATGCTCTCGCCGGAGACCGACGAATGGTTCGACATCATCTTCTCCAACGCCGCGCTGCAGTGGCTGCCCGACCACGAGTCGCTGCTGCCGCGATTCGTCGCGACGCTCGCGGTCCGAGGACAGCTGGCCGTGCAGATGCCGGCCAATTTTGATCATCCATCACACGCCATCGCGCACGAGGTCGCGCGAATGCCAGAACATCAGGCCGCGCTCAATGGCTACGTTCGCCGAGACCCGCTGCATTCGGCCGAGTGGTACTCGGAGCAGCTGGCCAAACTCGGGTTCGTCGAACAGCATGTGCGCACGCAGATCTACATGCACCAACTGGACGGCCCTGAGGACGTGATCGAGTGGGTCAAAGGCTCGCTGCTGACCGACTATCGCAAACGCCTCGAACCACAACAGTACGAGCGCTATCTCGCCGACTACCGAGAGCGCGTGCTTGCGGAGCTGCCCGACGAGCGCCCCTACCACTACACGTTCAAGCGCCTCCTCTTCTGGGCCCGCCTCGACGACGGGCCATCAAGCGGCGCTACCACGTAGCTATGGTTTAGTCATGGTCGCCATCCGTCCCAGACACGACACCGAAGACTTCGCCGAACAGCTCCACGCCCGCGGCATCGGCCCGATCACCCTGCGCCTGCCCGAGGATTGGGTCCTGAACAACGACACCTTGCTCGAGCTCTGCAGCCTCAATGAGACCGTCCCGTTCGAGGTCGACGAAACAGGAGCGCTGATCTTGAACATGCCCAGCGGCCACACGAGCGAGTGGATCAGCATGATCTTCGTGTTGGCGATCGGAAACTGGATGGACCAGGCCGCCGGCGACATGGTCTATGGCTCGGGCGGCCTGTTCGAGCTGCCCGACGGCAACAAACGCGCTCCCGACGCCGCCTGGGTCAGCGCCCAACGCATGGCCGGCATTGACCTGCACGACGGCGATCCACTGCAAGCGGTACCCGACTTCGTCGTCGAGGTGCGTTCCCGCTCCGACCGCATCTCCAGACTGCACGAGAAGATGGAGCTCTGGCTGCGCAACGGAGTCAGACTGGCCTGGCTAATCGACCCCTTCGAGTCCCGCCTCTGGGCCTACCGCCCCGGCGCCGAGGCAGTTGAGCTAGAGCGTCCCGAGCAAATGTCCGATGAAGAAGTCCTGCCGGGCCTGGCAGTGGATCTCAGGCGTGTGTGGCCGAGCAGATTCGCAGAGTGACGCAGCACAGCACATATCAGAGTTACATTTGGCAAATGCATCGAAGGCTACTTCCGCAGGTCTGTTCCCCCAGTGGAAGTGGAATGAGTACAGGGTCCGTTTGGCGGGCATAACCAATCGATCAGTGATTGAAATCATTGTAAGCAATCTCATGCACCAAGCTAATGCCTTCCGACCGCAGGGACTTCGGAAGCACTCCATACCATGCCTCAACTCTAGCAGGAGACCAAATCAAGCTCTCTGTTCCATTGGTGTAACCGCCTAATGACACTAGAAGCGCGAGGTCAAATGGGCCTTGGTCGATTAGCATCCACTCTTGAGATCTGACCAGTTGCTCATTTGCTCGGAAGAAGCTGTTGGCAGCCAGGACTGCATTTTGGTAAAGGGTGTCCTGAGATTCGCCAACGTCAAGTGACCAAAACAGCTCAATCACTGCCGTCACGAAGGCACTCTGCGACTCCAGTTTGGCATCTACATTCTCATCACCACCCAAACTGGCCTGTCCTAGACTACCGGCGTACTCAGATTCAAGAGCCGCGCCACTCCAGCCGAGCGGCTTGCATACAATCCACTTCAGCATCGGCAACCCTATTGTGTGCTCGCACAACTGCACGAAGACACTAGTGGAATCGTGCGAGTATCTCAGGGCGACCGCCCTTTGCTCTTCCAGAATCAGTCGATTTTCAGTCAGAAATGTGTCAGAGAGTTCGGCGGCCCGGTAGTACAGAGCCCGTCCGCGATCTTGTCCACTGCGAGGGCTCTGGTGATACTCGAGAATCGCGTCCAGCAGCTCGTCACCTCCAACGAGCTCAAGAGATTTGCTCTTGCGATTCATGCTGATACGCCTTTCTGTCATGCCTGTCGATTATGTCAACTAGCATAGCCGGATGTCGAGGTGTTTGCGGGAACTGGCCGCCTGTCGAACCACGACTTATGTCACCGGGGGAACACATCCCAACTCAAGGCCACGATCCACTTGGTCTGGAGACCGAGAGACGGCTACCTCGTGGAGCGGCCCTAGCCAACCCTTGCTAGCAACGCGCCCAAGATGGCCAGCACGGCGCCGAAACCGATTGCGATGCCCCACATCAGTAGACGGAAACGAGCGTTGACATCATTGCGCAGGTCGTCGATCCGCATGTTCAGATCCGCCCGCAAGTCGGCGAGACGCCCATTGGCGTCGTCGATGCGGCCGTTTACGTCGTTGATGCGCGTGTTGACATCGCCGATGCGCGCGTAGACATCGTCGATCCGCCGATTGATCTGCGCGAGCGCGTCGCGCACGCCGATCTGGTCGTCTGGCCCTGCTGGACGCTCGCTCGAGACCATACCGCCCCCTTGCTTCCCCATCGATTCTAGACCTCCCTCGCTCGCGCCGCCCGAGCCCTCGTGTATCCTGAATCGGACGCCGACGGGAGATGGCATGGTTCTACCCACGATTGACACCGGCGGAGCACCGATTCCGCTGCTTGACCCAGTCACCGATGTCGAGGATGAGCTGCGCTCGCAGCTGCTCGTCTCAACCGTCGACAAGGTCTTCGGCTGGGCGCGGCGCTCGTCGCTCTGGCCGGCCATGTTCGGCCTCGCCTGCTGCGCGATCGAGATGATCGCCACCGCCAACGCGCGCTACGACCTCGCCCGCTTCGGCGCCGAGGTCTTCCGCGCCTCGCCGCGGCAGGCCGACTTGATGATTGTCGCCGGCACCGTGACCTGGAAGATGGCGCCGCCCGTGAGGCGCATTTACCTGCAGATGGCCGAGCCCAAGTGGGTCATCTCAATGGGCTCCTGCTCCAACATCGGCGGACCCTTCGCGCACGGCTACTCGACCCTGCCCGGCGTCAACAACATCGTCCCCGTCGACGTCTACGTGCCCGGCTGCCCGCCGCGGCCCGAGTCGCTGCTCGCCGGTCTGATGCTGCTGCAGCAGGTGATCGACGACGAGCATGCCAACAACGGCCGACGGCGTCGACCGGAGCCGACGGGCGACTTCTCGCGCATGCTGCCCGAGGGCGACCCGATTCGCGCCGAGCTGGAATCGCTCTTCCCGCCCTATCTCACCGCCGACGGTCAGCCGCGCGACCGCTACACCGGCGCGCTGCCGCACGACGAGAACTTCTTCACCAGCCGCTAGGTCTGAACGCTAGAGGGACACGACCATGGTCTTCGGCAAGGGCATCGCCAAAGGACTGTTGACCGTCGTCAAGCACGTCCGCAAAGAACCGGTCACCGTCCAGTTCCCCGAGGAAGAGCGCGACATCCCGCCGCGCGCGCGGACCAATCTGGTCTGGTTCGTCGAACGCTGCACCGGCTGCTCGACCTGCGCGCAGAGCTGTCCCGACGGCTGTATCCTGGTCGACACCGAGCCGCGCGAAGACGGCTCGTTCTTGGTCAATCGCTATGAAATCGACTTCCGACTCTGCATGTACTGCGGACTCTGCACCGAGGCCTGTCCCTACGAAGCGATTCAGGTCGGCGGTTCCTACACCAACGTGGTCACGAATCCGAATCGTCTCTACAAGGACAAAGAAGACCTGATCGAGCTGGCCAACGAGTACCTCGAGCAGCACAACTGGGTCTATCCCAACGGGCAGCCAGCGGTCCAGCAGCAGGTCCACCCCTCCGAGCGCCGCCAACATCACTAGGCGGCTGTATCCTGTAAAGCCAACAGTGCCAGCTGATCGAGTCACCTTTGACAGTTCCATTTGACGAGGCTCTCGACAGAACAAAGGACAAAGACCGCCACATCCTATTGGCCAATGGCTACACATTAGCTTCCGGGCTCAAGGCGTTCGACGGAAGTCAACAGACTCGGGCCGTAGTCGATCAACTGAAACGCACTAGCGAACACCATAACCTTGTCGCCGCCCTTGAACTATGCATGAACGCAGGCATAGAAAGCGCGATCAAGTGTCTTCAAGAGCAAGGAATGCCGGACAAGCAGTCGACATTGTCAAAGCGGCTTTCGTAACGATTGTTGGTCAAAAGCAACAGGATTCGCGACGGAAGTTCGATAGCCTTGACATAGATCGAGCAACTAATTTCGTCAGAGAGTTCACGAGCATCACGACAGTGAACTATGACTTGCTACTGTACTGTCAGCAACAGCAATGAGTTGATCTCCATCAACGTCAGCATTCACTTGCACAGATGTGAAGAAATCAAAAGGGCTTGCAAAGTGTTTGCGCGCGATGATCGGCTTCGCTTCTACTGCGCTCAGTCTGCGAATGTCTGGGGAAACGACAGCTGCCGCGAGTGCCCGGCTTCTTGATCAGCCTGAAACTGATGAGTCCTCCGACGCCAGCGCCCAGACCTCCGACATATCGACCGTCAGGCCCTCGAGCACTGACTCGCCGCTCAGTTCGTCTGGACGATTGAGCTGTTCAGGTTCCTCGTTCGGCCTGTAGATCCAGACCGTCCGCTCGATCGGGTCGACGAGCCAGCCCAGTTCGACGCCGAACTGCAGCCATTCGGCCATCCGCCGCTGCTGCGCCGCGAGCGTGTCCGACGGCGAACGCACCTCAATCACAAATGTCGGACAGAGTCGCCAGAATCCCCGCTCCGGCGCCGTCGCATCGGCGAGCGACGGCGGACTGATCCAAGACACGTCAGGCGCCCAGGTTCGGTCGCCTAGATTCTCATGAGCGAGCTTGAATGTTCCATCGGACTCTTGAAGCGCTCCGCCCCCGCCTCCCTTGCACCAGATGCCAAACTGAATCACCAACTCGACGACGATTCTCGACCCTGAACCCCCAGCGATCATCCGCGCTTCCAGTTCGCCCTTGGCGCCGAGTTCGATCTTCCAGCCCGGATTGCGCCGGTTCAACTCAATAAGTTCCTCATCACTGATCAACTCCTTGAGCGGAATGTGCAATGCGTCCGACTCGATGGCCGGCGATTCGATCACCGTCGTCATGCGTTGCTTCCTTCAATACCTGCGTCTTCCGACGCCAAGGCCCAGACCTCCGACATATCGACCGTCAGGCCCTCGAGCACTGACTCGCCGCTCAGTTCGTCTGGACGGTTGAGCTGTTCAGGTTCCTCGTTCGGCCTGTAGATCCAGACCGTCCGCTCGATCGAGTCGACGAGCCAGCCCAGTTCGACGCCGAACTGCAGCCATTCGGCCATCCGCCGCTGCTGCGCCGCGAGCGTGTCCGACGGCGAACGCACCTCAATCACGAACGTCGGACAGAGTCGCCAGAATCCCCTCTTCGGCCTCATCGCGCGCTGCGTTGACGTCAGCAACTCGGGACTGATCCACGACACGTCCGGCGAGCGGATGTGCTCGCCCAGGTCATCATTATCGAGCTTGTAGGTCCCGTCAGACTCCCGAACTCTCCCGCCAGCGCCGCCGACTCGCCAGTTCCCTAACTGCCGACCGAGTTCGAGCGTGATATCTGAACTGTCGCCCCCTGCAATCCTCCGCGCCTCCAAGGTGTTGTCTGCGCCGAGTTCGATCTTCCAGCCCGGATTGCGCGAGTTGAACCGCTCCAGTTCCTCGTCGCCGATCGGCGAGGACAGAGGGATTCGCAGGCAGACGTCGAGCAGGTGAGGCGGGAACTCCACCGAGTCAGGCAATTCCTGCGCGCTGGCGGGCGCTTCGACCGTGACCATGAGCGTCCTCCGATGTCGCCATGGTACCCACTGGGCGCATTGACCGACGGCCATCTGGCGACCCGGAACCTGCTGGTAGACTGACGCCGTATCCGCGCGCCCGCGATCGGGGAGGCTGCATGGCGACGATCACCATCAACGGACAGTCCGTAGAGGCCGAGGTCGGCGCGCCGCTGGTCGAAGTGATCAAGCAGGCCGGGTTCGCCATCTCCAACCTCTGTTATCTCGATGGACTGCCGCCCTACGCCGGCTGCCGCACCTGCGCGGTTGAGGTTGAGGGCATGCGCGGATTGCCGCTTTCCTGCACGACGACCGTCATGGACGGCATGGTCGTGCGCACGGACACGCCCGAAGTGACCGAGATGCGTCAGGAAGTGCTGGCCGTGATCTTGGCCAATCACTCCGACCGCTGCCTCACCTGTCACCGCGTGGAGCACTGCCGCACCGGCGAGATCTGCCTGCGCGACAACGAGGTCACGCATCGCTGCGTGACCTGCTCGAAGAACTATCGCTGCGAGCTGCAGACGACCTGCGACGCCGCCGATGTCGGCCGCGCCAACGTCGAGCCCTACCTCGACGAAGCGCGGACCTACTACCGACACCAACAGCCTGAGCCTGACCGCAACAACCCGTTCTTTGAGTTCGATCCGCAGATGTGCATCATCTGCACGCGCTGTGTTCGCGCCTGCGATGACCTGCGTCACACGACCGCGATCACACTGGCTGGGCGCGGATTCTCGACCCGCATCGCATTCGGCGCGGGCGGTCAGATTGACGAGTCGAACTGCGACTTCTGCGGCGCCTGCGTCGACGTCTGCCCCACTGCGACCTTGATGGAAGCGCCGAACAAGTGGGTGGCGCGACCCGACCGCTGGGTCACGACGACCTGCACCGAGTGCTCGATGGGCTGCACGATTCAGATGGGCGTCCGCGACGGCCGCGGCGTGCAAGTCCGGCCAGGAAACGGCAACGACGTCTCACGCTCGCAGATCTGCGTGCGCGGACGCTTCGGATACGACCAGACCCGTGACAAGGATCGCCTGCGCGCGGCTGCTATCGGCCGCGGCGAGGACGCCTTCGAGCAAGACGGCGACGAAGTCGCCGCGCACGCCGCCGAAGCGCTGCGTTCGATCATCGAGCAGCACGGCCCCGAAGCCGTGGGCATCCTCGGGTCGGGACAGCTCACGCTCGAGGAGCAGTTCGCCCTGCGGACCCTGGCGACGCGAATCGGCGTGGCCAATCTTGACTCCTCGCTCGGCGCCGTCACCGCCGCGATCGGTTCCGCGCTCAGCGACGCCTTCGGCTCCGAGCATCTGCCTTCGCGGCTCACGTCAGTTGAGTCGGCCGACCTGATTGTCGCCATCGGCGACGACATTTCAGCGTCGAACAACGTCCTCGGCGTGCGGATCAAGGACGCCGTCGCCAATCGCGGCGCATCCCTGGTCAGCATCTCCTCACGTCGCAATCCGCTCGCCGACTACGCGGTCAACGAGCAACACGCGCTGCATCCCGCTGATGGCGATCTGGCGCGAGTCGCGCAGGCGATCGCGACCGGCGTCGTCAAAGATCTCGATGTGCGCACCGCGCTTTCCGACGTCGACGGGCTCTCGGACGTCAGCGCCGACTCCGATGGCGTCGATGCGGCCGTGTCGACGGCGCTGCGGCGACGCGGCGGCGCGGTCGCCATCGTCGTTGCGCCGTCGCGAACCCACGCCGCGCAAGCCGAGGCGCAGGTGCGCGCCGCGGCGAACCTCGCCATCGCGCTGGCGGGACCGGCCGACGCGCCCGCCTCCTTGCACGTGCTTCCTCCCGAAGCCAACTCGGTCGGACTGCGCGACCTGGGTCTGACCCCCGACGACGGCGGCCTCGACGCAGCGGGCATGCTGCAAGCCGCGCGAGACGGCTCACTCAAGGCGCTGTTGGTCGCCCGCGACAATCCCGCGTTGCTGCATCCCGATCGCGCCGCCACGCTGGCCGCGCTCGATGCGCTTGAGCTGTTGATCGTGATCGACGAAGTCGCCACCGAGACCGCGGCGCGAGCCACGCACGTCCTGCCCGACATCTCCGCCTTCGGCAAGGACGGTCACGTGACCAACGCCGATCGGCAGATTCTGCGGCTGCGCAGCGCGACCGTCGCTCAGCGCAATGCGCGAGCGCTCGACCAGTGGCTCGCTCTGCTGGCTGATGGGCTGCCAGCCATCGCGACCCAGACGGTCGGAGAGGATGGCGAGCCCGGCGAACCGATCGATCCGCCCGCGCAGCCACAGAGCGCCGCCGATTCGCGAGCCGCGCTGGCGGCGCTCGACAGTCGCTACGCAGCGCTCAGCGATGTCACTGCGACGCAGTCGCGCATGCCGGTCAACGGCGCGGCGACGCAGCGCTTCGTCGGCGTGTCGGAGACCGGCGCCCAGGCGTCAGGCGGCGCGTTGACGCTGCTCAGTGGTCGCGACCTCTACACCGACCGACTCTCGGCCGCGCGCGGCGATGTCAACGCCGACCTGTTGCATCGCTCCGACGGACTACAGATCAATCCCGCCGACGCGGCGGCGCGCAACATCGAGGACGGCCAGATCGTCCGCGTCGAGGCCGATGGCGCGCAGATCTCGCTGTCAGCCGAGGTCAGTGAAGATGTTCCGACCGGCGCCGTCTGGGTGTCGTCATTGCACGACGGCGGCGCCGTCCAGGAGCTCTTGAGCGTTTCGGCTGAGCGGCTCACCACGGTCAGCGTCAGCGCCGACTGATTCGTCGCCGTCGACACAGCCTCGTCGGCGCGCGGCTCGACCGATGATCGGATCGCGATACGCTAACCGACACTCACATTTGCGTCATGCTGCGCGCTCTGAGTTGGCGCGCTGGCGGCTGTCGAGCTATCTCTCGGCCGCAGCCATTAGACATTGAATCGCCTTGGATTCGAATCGGAATCGACTTGCCATGACCTTCCCCACAACCGACGACGCGCCAACTCGCGGACACTACGTGTTCGTCGATGGACCATCGATCGACGGCACGCTCGGCCGTGTGATCGGTCAGCCGCCCGGTCCCGACACTCGGCCTGACTGGCGTCGGCTCGAGGCCTTCGTCAAGCAGTCGCGCGGCCCGGCGCCGTACTCCGCGACGTTCGTCTTTTGGGCGCCCGGACAGCAGGGATTCATGCACTTCCTGCGCACCTCAGGATTCATGATCGCCCTCGGCGACCGCTTCGTCCCCGGACAGAGCTGCGCCGACCTGATCCAGGAGCGCATCGCGCGCCTGAACGACGCCGCGACCGACGATCAGCCCTGGCAAGTGATCGTCGGGACGCACAATGCCGAACTGATTTCCGCCTTGCCCACACTGGCCGATCGCGCTGAGCGAATCAGCGTCTTCGGA
Organism: Dehalococcoidia bacterium; assembly: GCA_965221705.1. Lineage (GTDB taxonomy): Bacteria > Chloroflexota > Dehalococcoidia > Bin125 > Bin125 > Bin125. The sequence goes on along the minus strand of OZ244908.1, from coordinate 364,415 downwards.
TTCACCGAGTTCCTGCCCGAGGCGCCCGAGCTTGAGGACGTGATCGACTTCTACGACATCGAGGATGACGCCCAGCTGTTCCGTGCGCCGCTGCCGCGCGTCGACTTCGACGAGGACGAGTTCGACATCGCTCCGCAAGCGCATGGCGAAGCGATTCAGCCGGCGCTGATGGATCCGCCCGCGCTTGAGCGTCCGATCAGAACGGCGAGTTTCGAGCCACGGCCGGTTGGCGACGAGCGGGAGCTCTATCTGATCGTCGACGGGCGCAGCATCGAGAAGGAACTCGGCGAGATCCTGGGCGAGAAGCCCAACCCAGGCACGCGTCCCGACTGGGGAACCGTGCTCGACTTCGCACGCAGCCAATCGCAGGCGCCAAACCGTGAGGTCAAGGCGCTCTTCGCCCACATCGCGCCCGGTCACGCCGGTTTTCGCCGCGCGCTGAAGGATCTGGGCTACAACAGCAGCCCCGTGCGACTCGACGAGAGCCAGCCAATGCGGCCCGTGGTTGAAGAGTTCGTTTGCGGACTGCTTGGGGCGCGAGCACTGCACGGTTCGCTCGACGACGGCGTCCTGCCGCCCGATGTGATCGTGATCGGCCACGGCCAACCGATCTTTGAGGCGCTCGCCAACATCCCTGACGGCGGGCAGCGGCTCTGCGTGCTTGGCTTCCCCGAGCGCATGCCTCCGCTGGACTTCTATCCGCGCATCGAGCAACTCGATCTCGAGCGAGAAGCGCAGGCCTTCGGGTCGGAGCTGCCGCGCGAGTACGGCGTCGACGTTGACGACTTCGATCCGGACGAGGAGCTCTCGCGACTCTTCTGAGGCGAGTTTGCGACGCGCTTAGAGGTCGAACGGCAGCGCTCTGCCGATGGCGAACGTGATCCCGGTGAACAGGATGCCGACGAACACGGATCGCGCGGCCGTGTAGAGCGGATTGCGGCTCGTGACCAGCGAGGTGAACAGTCCGGCGATGGCGAGCGTGACGACGCTGGCCAGGACGCTCGCGACGAGCGCCGCGTAGTTGACCGTCCAGCCCGAGGCGTGCCAGATCAGGAAGGGCAGCAGCGGAATCAACGCGCCGAGCGAGAACGACAGAAACGAGCTGCCGGCGGCGCGCCAGGGATTGCCCAACTCGTCCGGGTCGAGCCCCAGCTCCTCGCGCACCATCGTGTCGACCATCGCCTCGGGACGTTGCGAGAGCTCGTCGGCGACCTGCTCGGCGAGGTCTTTGGACAGTCCTTTGGCCTGGTAGATCGTGACCAACTCGCGCCGCTCCTCCTGTGGATCGAGCAGGACCTCGTCGCGTTCCATCGCGATCTGGCGCTCCAGCACTTCCGATTGACTGCGCACTGAGATGTACTCGCCCGCCGCCATCGAAAACGCGCCGGCCAGCCAGCCGCCGATTCCGGCGACCAGCACCGCGTCGGAACCGACCGTGACGCCCGCGACGCCGGCGATCAGCGCGAGATTCGACACGACGCCGTCGTTGAGGCCGAACAGCGCCGCGCGGAACGTCGACGCGCCAGACGCTCCCACGCCTGCGTGACCCTCACCGACGGCCCCGACCGCGCCATATTGCGGCGCGAGTTCAGCCAGCTGAGCGCGATGCTCGCGTTCTTCCTCGGCCAGATCTCCCGAGTCGGGATCGGACACATAGCGCTGAATGTCGATCAGTTCTTCACGCCGCAACTGCGAGATCACGAATCCCAGACCCCAGAGTCGAGCCTGGAAGGCCATCAGCCGCACGCGCAATGAGGGCCGATGTTGCTCGGTCCCGACGGTCTCATCAGGCAGCAGGCGGACCCAATGTTCGGCGTGTTGACGTTCGGACTCGGCCATCTCGCGCAAGACACGCGCCGACTGGGACTCGCTCAGATCGGCGAGTTGGTCATACAGCCAGGCGGCGTCGAGCTCGTCGCCGATCATTTCGCGCAGCCGCTCGCGACGTTCGTCGGTCAGCGGCACGCTCGCCTGGGTCGGCTCCATCGTCGTCATGCGGCCAGTGTATCCCGCGATACGAGCATCTTTCGGTCTCCCAGGGGGATGCGCGATGATCGTGACACAGACCCACATCCGCGCCATCAGAGATTCAGACACTACGTATCGGAGCGCCACAGATGCTCAAGTTGGGACTGCCCAAAGGATCGCTCGAGTCGCCGACGCTCGACCTGTTTCGTCGCGCCGGATTCGGCGTGTCGATCTCGTCTCGTTCGTACTTTCCCAGGATCGACGACGACGAGATCAGTTGCACAATGTTTCGCGCCCAGGAGATGGCGCGCTACGTCGAGGACGGCGTCGTCGATGTCGGCATCACGGGTCACGACTGGGTGATTGAGACCGGCGCCGACGTCGTCGAGGTGGCCGAGCTCTCGTACAGCCGAGCCACGAGCAGTCCCGCGCGATGGGTGCTGGCTGTGCCGGCCGAATCAGACGTGCATGACGTCGAACAGCTGCAAGGCGGCGTGATCGCGACTGAGCTAGTGCGCACCACGCGCGAGTACTTCGAACAACGCGGGATCGATGTGCGAGTCGAGTTCAGTTGGGGCGCGACCGAAGTCAAGGCGAGAATCATCGACGCGATCGTCGACATCACCGAGACCGGATCGTCGTTGCGAGCCAACAATCTGCGCGTGATCGGCGAGGTGCTTGAATCGACGACGCGGCTGATCGCCAATCGCGACGCCTGGGCCGACTCCGCGCGTCGAGAGAAGATTGAGGCGATCAACACGTTGCTGCAGGGCGCGATCTCGGCGACGTCGAAGGTCGGGCTGAAACTCAACACGCCGCGCTCGAAGCTTGAGGATGTGCTGGCCATTATCGGCAAGTTCGGCGAACACGCGCCCACGATCAGCCCGCTAATCGATGACACCTGGGTTGCGCTGGAGATCATCCTCGACGAACGCACCGAGCGGGAGATGATCCCCGAGCTGCGCCGCGCTGGCGCCAGCGGTCTGGTCAGCTATCCGCTGAACAAGGTGATCTCCTAGCCGGCGGGTCCGCCAGTCCCTGGGCGATACAATCGCTCGAACGACAACACCAACCCAACAGGCGAAAGACGATCACCTTGGCACTGCGCACACCCGCCGAATACGTTGAGTCGCTGCGCGACGGCCGCGAGGTCTGGTACCGCGGCGAACGCGTCGACGATGTCACGACGCACCACACGATTCGCAAAGCGGTCAAACACGCCTGTATCGACTACGAAATGGCTGAGTCGGACGAGTACCGCGACCTCGCAACGTATGAGGAAGACGGCGCAACCCACTCGGCCTACTACCGCATTCCTCGCACGACTGCAGACTTGCTCAACCGCTCACGATTGATCGAGGCGGCCACCGCCGAGGGCGACACGTTGGTCGTATTGATCAAAGAGATCGGCACCGACGCGCTGTTCGCGTTGCTCGCCGTGACCGCTGAGTTCGAAGACCAGACCTACTTCGAGCGCGTCCAGGCCTTCTATCAGCATTGCCGCGACAACGACCTCGCCCTCGCCGTGGCGCAAACCGATGTCAAGGGCGATCGCGTCAAGCGTCCATCGCAGCAGGCCGATCCGGACATGTACCTGCGAGTGGTCGAGCGCCGACCCGACGGCGTCGTCGTCCGAGGGGCGAAGGCACACACCTCTGTCGTGACCAACACCAACGAAGTGATCGTCCTGCCGACGCGCGCTATGGGTCCCGATGAGGCCGACTGGTCGATCGCGTTCGCGTTGCCCGTCGATACTCCCGGACTGCGATTCATCGCCTCGCCCTTCGGCGACGGCGCGCAGCATGAGGGCGAACGTCCGATCTCGGCCGTGCGCAAAATGATGGAGACGCTGACCATCTTCGACGATGTCTTCGTGCCCAACGATCGCATCTTTCTCGACGGCGACGCGGAAGCGGCGGGACAACTGGCGCTGACCTTCGTTGAGTACCACCGCTTCACCGCCGTTTCCTACAAGCTGCCGCTGATCGACGCATTGGGCGGCTGCGCGGCGTTGGCGGCCGATTACAACGGCATCATCAATGTCTCGCACGTGCGGGAGAAGTTCGTCGATCTGATCGCCTACGCCGAAACCACCCGAGCGCTGATCGAGAAGTCGGCCGAGCGCTGCATCGAGAAGCCCAATGGCCAGGTCGCGCCCGATCCGATGACGGTCAACTTGGCCAAGTCGCACTTCGCGCACGGCTATCACGAGGCCGTGCAACACGTGCAGGAGATCGCCGGCGGCATTCTCGTCACCGGCCCCGGCGACGAAGACTGGCAGTCCGAAGAGCTTCGACCGTTCCTGCAGAAGTACCTCGCCGGACGCGATGGCGTCGGTGGATCGCAACGGATGCAGTTGCTCAACTTCATCCGCGACCTGACCTCATCCGATTACGGCGCGTACCAGGAAGTGCTGGCGATCCACGCTGAGGGCTCGCTGCAGGCCGAGCGGCTGCAGGTCTTCCGCGCCTTCAACGAAAACGGCGGCGCGCGACGCGTGATGCGGCTCGCCGGTAGAATGGCGGGCGTCAGATAGACCCTCGGCAACGACGCTGAGGCGACGCGCCGATTCATCCACGGGAGCGAAAATGCCGCAGCTGCCGCTGTTCCCGCTCCAGATCGTCGTCTTCCCCGGCGAAACGGTGCCGCTGCACATCTTCGAACCGCGTTATCGCCAGCTGGTCAAAGACACGCTCGACAGCGGCGACCCGTTCGGCATCGTGCTCACACGCCGCACGCGTCAATCCGCGACGCCAGATGACCGCGAACCAACCCATGAGATCGGTTGCACGGTGCGGATGGAATCGACCGAGGCGTTTCCGGACGGTCGCTACAACATCGGCTGTATTGGCGAACATCGATTTCGGATCATCGAGAAACTCGGCGAGCGACCGTACTGGATCGCCGAAGTCGAGTTCCTCGACGACCCACTCGACGCCGAATCCAGCGAGGCGTACTCGGCCTGCGAGGACACGGCTGAGCTCTATCGCGAGCACCTCGGTCTGACCTTGGCGCTGCAGAACTCATGGCAACGCACGTATCGATTGCCTCGCGCGCCCAAGCAGCTGGTCAATCGCATCGGCTCGCAGATCGAGGCGCCGGCGTCGGTCAAACAGGAAGTGCTCAAGTCCGAATCGACGGTCGAGCAGCTCAACCTGCTCGGCCGCATCCTGCGAGCGTCAAATCGGCAGCTGACCGATCGCGTCGACCTGCATCACCAGCAGCGCTACTCCGGACTTGGCGTCGGCAACTGACGACCTAGCCTCCCGACTTGGAGCGCTAGAGCGCGTCGACGCCGTTCTGGCGCACGTGCCGCGCGACGGTCAGGCGCAGCAGTTCGGTCGGGCCCTCGGCGATCCGTAGCGAGCGGCTCCATCGATAGAGCCGTTCGAGCGGGTGACCGCGCAGCAGCGCCTGCGCGCCGTGCAGCTGTATCGCTCGGTCGACCGTGCGGTGCAGGCACTCCGAGGCCAGCCACTTGGCCGTCGCGACCTGTGTGCCGGCGGTCGGCTCGTCGCGCTCGCGCGCCTCGGCGGACTGATAGAGCGCAGTCCGCGCCGCGAAACTGTCAGCGACCATATCGGCGAATATCGCCTGCACCTGTTGCTGCTCGGCGAGCGGTTGCCCGCTTCGGTGCGGACCTTCGATCCGCTCGAGCGTCGTCCGCGTCACCCAACGCGACCAACCGACGCAGTCGGCCGCGACGCCCAGCCGCATGCGGTCGATGTTTTGCATGGCGCGTGGCATGCCGTCTCCGACGGCGCCCAACAGGCGCGACGATGGCGCGGGCGTCGAGTCGAAGAAGAACGGCGAGTGCGTGCTGCCGTCGATCGAGGCGCCCAACTCTCCTTGAGTGACGCCAACCGCGTCGCGGTCGATCACCAGCAGCGCTGTGCCCTCGTCGGGCACATTGGCGACCACGACCAACCAGTCGGCCGACGCGCCGCCGGTGACGAACCCTTTCGCGCCGCTGACGAGAAAGCCGTCGACGCCGTTGTCGAGCGTGGCTCGAACGGCCTGCGTCGGCTCTCGTCGCCCGTCCGATCGGATCGCCTCGGTGAACGCGAACGCCGCTCGCCGCTCGCCGCGTACGACGGGCAGGTAGAGCTCGTCGCGCTGGGCGTCGTTGTCGGCGAGACGCATGATGCCCGGTCCTGAACCGAGGGCCAGCGAAGCGAACGGATTGCCGCTCAGCGCCAACGCCTCACGAGCCGCAGTGATCACGCGCGGTCCGCCGCCGAGGCCGCCGTCCGATTGCGGGATTGCGAGCCGATACCATCCCGACTGCTCGGAAAGGCGAGCGATGTCGCGACGCAGCTCAGGAGAAGGGGACTCTGGGTCTGCGCCGCCCGTGAGCGGATCGATCGTCTCGGCGACGAAGTCGAGCAGCTGCGATTGCAGCTCGGCGAGGTCATTCGGTAGTTCAAACTGCATCGGCGAGCCTTCTGTCTGTGCACTTGTCGGCGGAACTGCGCCGCGGGGTCAGTCAACCATCTGCGCCAGTTCGAAGTCGCGCAGCTCCGACTGCTGCGCCTGCGTCAGCACGACGCCAAGCAATGAAGCCTGGACCAGCTGCTGACGCGCGCGCTCGAGCTCGGCATCCGAAGCGTCGGACCTGGCGATCAGGATCACGCCCGACGCCGTCTCGACGACTGGCTGCGTTGAGGGATCATCGAGCGGATCGGTGAGCAGCAGTACGTGCGCCTCCCGGTCGGATCGCGCGAGGTTCGCTGAGGCGCGACGAATCAACTGCCAGCGATCGACGGCCAACCAGGGCGCCCCCGACAACCACGTCGGCGGCGCGCTGTACTCAACCTCGAAGGCCGGTCGCCGACTGTCGAGCCAGATCACGCGTCGCCCTTCGGTGGCGAGCGCCTGCGCGGTCCGCGTCAACGTCGACGGCGCGCCCGACTCGGCGTCGAGCGGCGTCAATGCGACGACGCCGACGCAGCCCTTGATTGCCGCGAACAGGCCGGACGCTTCGCCATCCAGCGGATCCTGATCCGATGGGACTGCTGCTTCTGACTCGTTCGGGACGACGGCGAGCGGCCGCAGACCGATCCGACCGATGCGGCCCAGCGTCGAGCGCGACGCACGTGCGGGCCGGGCGAGCACTGACGCGAGTATGAGTCCACCGAGCAATCCAACGGCCGAGGCCCAGGCGGCAGTCAACTCGGTCGATGGCATCACCTGTCTCGCGCCCGGTTGCACCAATCCCAAGACGAAGAGGCCATCGGGACCGAATCGATCGGACGCCTCGGCAGCCGCCGTGCCAGCCAAGGCGACGGCGAGGGTCTCGGCGTCGGCGCGGGTTGACGACCGTACGGTGAGACGAATCAGGGTTTGGTTCAGCTCGACCGCCACGGCGTCGAGCGTGGCCTGGCCGTCCTCAGTCGCCATCATGCCTGCGGCTGCGGCGTGGTGCAGCGACGGATCCGACAACAGGTCGGCGTACTCAGTGGCGCGCTCGCCGTCGCGCGCCCAGAGATGCACGTCGGCATCCCAAGCGGCGACCGTCGATTGCGACACGCCAACCGCGATCAGCGCGCCGAGCGCGGCGGTCAGAATCGGCAGCCACCAGGCGAATCCGTCGCGGATCTGGAACAGGCGATTCACATCGCCGAGTGTATCTGGCCCTCGCCACATCGAGTCGCGTTCGACGCCGACGCTCAAGTAGCCTCGAATCATGCGCAACAGATTCAAGAGCGCGCGGCTCCTGGCCCTGGTCGCCGTGGTCGCGGCGCTGACCTCGATGGCGCCTCCGATGATGCCCAGCGCAGAGGCATCTGCAGGCCAAATTCACGTCGACGTCCGCGTCGACGTCGGCGTCGATGTCACGCGCGACAACGTGGCGCGGCAGTTGCTCGAGGCGGGACTCGAAGTCGAGCTCGCTCTACCCGAGCTCGGGCGCGTTCAAGGATGGGCAGCGCCCGAAGCGCTCGAAGCGATTCGCGCGATCGGCGGCGTGCTCGCCGTCGACGAGCCGCGCTACGCCAACTTCTCAGCCGGCGATGCGCTGACCGAAGGCGACGACGCGCTCAACGCCGCCTCGGCGCGGGCGCGATTTGGCGTCGATGGCGCCGGCGTGCATGTGCTCGTGATCTCCGACGGCATCGTCGGCTTGCAGCGCGCGCAAGAGTCCGACGAAGCGCCCAAGCTCGCCGACGCGCGGGCGTTCGGCGCGGGCAGTCTCAATCGCGGTCAAGAAGGCACCGCGATGATCGAGATCATCCACGACCTCGCGCCGGGCGCAACGATCTCATTCGCCGCCGTCACCACTGACCTCGACCACATCGCCGCGGTCAACTACTTCGCGCCCAGAGTCGACGTGATCGTCGATAACGTCTCCTACGCCTATCCCGCCAATCAACGCAGCGACGTCTCGTTGAACACGACGCGCGCCCTGCAGCAGCCCGACTGGAATCTGCGACTCTACGTGACCGCCGCCGGCAACTGGGCCGAGTCGCACTGGTCCGGCGAGTGGCAGAAGGGCGCGGACGGTCTCGCGATCGGCCTGCCGATCAGCGGGGCGACGCATCAGTTCGCTCAGCCAAACGGCGGCGACGCGCTGCTCGGCGCGGGCAACGGGTTCGTCGTCGCGGACAGCGACCAAGTCCGACTGGCGCTGTTCTGGGATGAGCCATGGGGCCGAGCGGTCAATGATTACGACCTCTATCTGCTTTCGGCGAATGGCGGCGTGCTCGCGTCGAGCGCGACTCGACAGGGCGTCGGCGCGCAGAACCACCTGCCCCGTGAGCACCTCGAGTACACGCATCATGGCGATCCGACGCGGGTCTACGCAGTGATCCACAACCCGCTCAACGACGCCGAGCCCGTTCGCTTCAATCTGTTCGCCTTTCGCGCGCTGGGATCGCAAGTGCGCCTGGAGCATCACACGCCGTCGGGCAGCATGCTGGCTCAGTCCGATGCCGAGGGCGCCATCACGGTCGGCGCGGTCAACGTCGGGCAGGACTCGGTCGCGGCGTACTCGAGCCGCGGTCCGACCGCGAACGGATCGCTCAAGCCCGACCTCGTCGCGGTGGACGGCGTCACGATCTCCAACACGACGCGATTCGCGCCGCGGTTCACCGGATCGTCGGCCGCCGCGCCGCATGTCGCCGGCGTGGCCGCGTTGCTGCTCGAGGCGCAGCCCGCGCTCCTCGCCGCCGACGGCGGCAGCGCGCTGCTCGAACGTCAACTGATCCGAGATCTGCTCACTGACACCGCGCGTGACCTTCCTCCCACAGGCGTTGATCAGGCGTCGGGAGCTGGGCTGATCGACGCCGACGCCGCGATCGCAGCGGCCATCGGGCGCGTCGCCGTCGTCACGTCGGCTGCAGATACGGGTCCCGCGACCCTGCGCGAAGCGCTCGAGACCGAGGCGGAGGTCGTGCTGCTCTCGGGTGACTCCGACGGACAGACCATCGTGCTCCAACGTCGGTTGCCAACGGTCGCCGACGGCGCGATCGTCGACGGCGCTAACTGGACGCTCGACGCCTCGGCCGTCGATGTTGGGATCGAGCTCGGTCGGGCGGCGCAACTCTGGGGTCTGAGCGTCACGGGCGCAACCAATGCAGGCATTGTGCTGAGCGGGCGGAATGGCCGTCTCGTCGATGTCGAGGCGAGCGACAACGCCATTGGCGTCCGAGTCGACGCCGGTGGCGCACTGATCTCCAGTCTCAGCGCTGAGCGCAACGCGGCGCACGGCCTCGTTGTCGCTGATGGCGGGTCAGCAACAGTTTCGGGCAGTCGATTCGCGAACAATCTCGGCGCAGGCATCCAGGTGCATCCTGCTGCCGGCAACGTGGTTATCGCGCCCGCCGATTCGCCGCCAGCAGCGGTCAAGGTCAGTGATCAGGTGATTCCGATCGCGCCGCACGCCTCGGCCGCGTTGGAGCCGCGGCAGGACCTGAGCCAACAGATCAGTGGTTATGTCACCATCGACGGGCTGCCCGCCGCTGCCGACGCCAGACTCGATGTCTACCTCGATCGTCGATTGGCGGCGTCGGTCGGGTTGGACGATCTGGGCGGATTCAACGTGACCGTCACTGGACCCGGCGAGGAGCTACGCTTCGCCGTCGACGACGCGCCGCTCGATCATCGAGAGCCGTTCGTCGCCGGCGCCGACGCGTCCCTCACGCTTGGCGCGGTCAGTCAAGAGACGGCCAGCGTCGCGGAGCTCGATGGACGGGCCAACCAGATTCACGACAATCAGATCGGCATCGAGATCATGCCCGTCGACGCGCGTCGAGCCGGTCGGCGCGTGGTCTGGGGCAATGAGATGTCGGGCAATGCGACCAGTCTGTCGTCTGAGCTGCGCGCCCCGACTATCGCGGCGGCCAGCTGGACATCGAGCGGCTTGAGCGCCCGCGGGGTCGCGCGCGGAGCGAGCGCCGTGCACCTCTACGCAGGCTCTGAGGTCGGAGACGACCGCCGGTACGTAGCCAGCGCGGCGGTCACGGACGGACGTTTCAGCTTCAGCCACCTCAACGCCGACGTGTCGACGACGACGCTCTCGGTGATCGCCCACGACGCTCAGGGCCGCGCGACTTCTGAGAGTTCGCCTCGACGTGTTGCTGCGCCAGGCGAGATCACCAGCATCGCCCCGACGAGCGGTTACATCGACGGCGGCGACATGGTGCAGATCTGCGGCGATCGGATCGCGACCGCCTCGCAAGCGCCGCGCGTCTGGTTCGACAACAGACCGGCGCGCGTCGCTTTCTGGTCGGCCGATTGCGTCACGGTCAGTTCGCCGCCCGGCGACGTCGGCTCGGTCGACATCGCGCTCGACCTCGATCGTTCGCGCGCGATCAGCGCGACCGATGCCTTCAGTTACCGCGATGTGCGCACCGTGCGTCTAACGAAGGGCTGGAACTTCGTCACCTGGACCGGCCCGGCTACCAGGGTTACCAGCGCCTTCGCCTCAATCGCCGGCGCGACCTTCCGCGCATACGCCTGGGACGCCGAGGATCAAGCCTGGCAACTGTTCGCGACGCAGCTGCCGCCGCGACTGAACACGCTGCGCAGCGTGCAACGCAACCAGCCGCTCTGGGTGTTGCTCGACTCGCCCGACATCGATTGGGAACAGGCAGCGCCCGGACGTTGAGTCGTTATCATCGACGCCAATCACTTGCAGGCATGACTCTTGAGGGGAAACATCCATGGCGATCGCAAAGTTCGACCAACCGCAGGCGGGCGTCGACCTGGGCACGGCGACGATCTCAGTCGATGACGTCGCGCTCAATGACTACTACCAAGGACTCGAAATCGAGCGCCCGACGGCGCTGTCGAGCGCGCCCTCGATGGTCGCCGCCAACGCCGACCTCTCGACGCGAATGCACTACGCGAACGACTTCGGCAACCTCTGGCTGCGGCAGGAATGGGAATTCCGACAGCCGCTTAGGCCGGGCGCGACCTATGAGGCCTCAGCGCGCTCACTGGACATCTACGAGCGACGCGACCGCAGCGTGATTCTGACTGAGACAGTGCTCAAGGACGAAACAGGCGACATCGCCGTCGTGCAGCGGCATCATCAGTCATTCGTGCTCTATCAGAGCGAAGGTCAGGTCGAGTTGCGCGATCCGTCTAAGAAGGAAGGCGCGCGGAGCTACTCGTTGCCAGAGGGCGAGCCCTTTGGTCCGCTCGTACGCACGATCTCGCTCGAGATGTGCGGCTCGTTCTTCCACGGCGATCGCAACTATCACACCGACAAGCAGGCGTCGGAGGATCTGGGCTTCACCGATGTCGTGGTCGGCGGCAAGATGACCATGTCACTGATCGGCGAGCTGCTCGATCAGCGTTTCGGAGACGCCTGGAAGTCCTCAGGCAAGCTGCTGGTCAAGTTCGCCAACATCGTCTGGCCCAACGAGACGGTGTCGGTCAAGGGCGTGCTCCAGGGCGTCAACGAGGACGATCCCGAGCGCCGTAGCATCGCCTGCTGGGTCGAGAAGGACAACGGCGTCACCGCAGTCGTCGCGGAAGGCAGCCTCAAGCTCTAGCCCTGCTGCAGTGAGGCGGGAATCGGATCCGAGGCTCTGTGGCGATCGTCTTTATCCCGATCGGCATGCGGTCGCTCACCGGCGGTCAGCGAACGGTCGTCGCCGACGGCCGAACGGTGGCGGAAGTCGTTCAAGACCTCGAAGCGCGCTTTCCCGGCTTTCACGAGTCGCTCGTGGAGTCGGGCCGCCTGCGAAGGGGACTCACCGTCGCCGTCAACAGCGTCGAACAACCGCTCGGCCTCCTGGCCAAGGTCCCCGAAGACGCCGAAGTGCACATCCTGCCGGCGATGGCCGGCGGCGTCTGCCTGCGGGACGCGACGCCTTGCGCCGCTGTCAGTCATGGGCGCAGGCAATACCCTGTCAGACAGCGAGCGCCGCAGACGAGCGAACGATCCAACACGCGGTTGAGCAGAGGAGTCCTGCATGACGACTGAGACCAAGCCCGAGTCCACGTCCGAGTACAAGGTGGTCGGCTCACGGCCGATCCGTCCCGACGGCGTCGACAAGGTCACCGGTCGCGCGCGCTATGGCGCCGACATCAACCTGCCCGACATGCTCTACGGCAGACTCTTGCGATCGCCGCACGCGCACGCGCGCATCCTCAGCATCGACACCTCACGCGCCGAAGCGCTGGACGGTGTCAAGTGCGTGATCACGCACGACAATCTGCCCGGCGCCACGGACGAAATCGTCGATCTGGGCGAGACCGTCGCGCCGTACAAGTGGGTGCTGCAAAACGTGCTCGCCTCCGACAAGGCGCTCTATCAGGGTCACGCGGTCGCAGCCGTCTGCGCCACCGACCCGCACATCGCCGAAGATGCGCTCGCGCTGATCGACGTCGAGTACGAGCCGCTGTCGCCCGTCCTCAGCGTCCATGACGCCATGGCCGATGGCGCGCCGATCCTGCACGACGGCATGAAGACCGTCGAGATGGTCGCCCGATTCGTCCCCGGCGAAGGCCGCGGCGATCGCGAGACCAACATCGCATCACAGCTCGAGTTCGAGAAGGGTGATCCGGCCAAGGGCTTCGAAGAGGCGGACATCATCGTTGAAGGCGAGTTCGAAACCGCCGCCGCGCACCAGGGCTACATCGAGCCCCAGAACGGCACGGCGCACTGGAACTCTGACGGCACGCTGACGGTGTGGGTCTCGACGCAGGGACCGTTCGCCGTCCGCGCGACCGTCGCGCGCATGCTCGACATCCCGCTCGCGCGGGTCAAAGTGATCCCGATGGAGATCGGCGGCGGCTTTGGCGGCAAACTGCCCGCCTACATGGAGCCGACGGCCGCCGTGATGTCGAAGATGACCGGGCGGCCGGTCAAGATGTACATGAACCGTGAAGAGGTGCTGATCGGCACCGGCCCGACTTCTGCGACATATGTGCGCTGCCGAATCGGCGCCAAGCAGGACGGTACGATCGTCGCCGCGGAGGCGACGCTCGCCTACGAGGCGGGCGCGTTCCCCGGCTCGCCGGTCGGCGCGGGCGCGGCCTGTATGTTCGCCTCCTACGACATCCCCAACATCTACACCAACGCGCTCGATGTCGTGACCAACAAGCCCAAGTGTCAGGCGTACCGAGCGCCGGGGTCGCCGCAGGGCACCTTTGCCGTCGAGTCGCTGATCGACCAGCTCGCCGAGCGACTCGAGCGCGACCCGATGGAGTTGCGCGCTCAGAACACGGCCAGCGAAGGCACGCGCCGCGTCGACGGCGTGGAACTGCCGCGCATCGGCGCCGAAGAAACCATGCAGGCGGCCATGGACTCGCCTCACTACCGCTCCGAGATCGGCGTCGACGAAGACGGTCGACTGCTCGGCCGCGGCGTCGCCATGGGATTCTGGACCAACGCCGGCATGGAGTCCGCCGCCTACGCCTCCGTCAATGAGGACGGCACGGTCAACCTCTCGGTCGGCTCGGTCGACATCGGCGGCCAGCGCGCTGGATTGGCGATGCAGTTCGCCGAGACGATGGGCATCGACTTCGACCTCGTCCGACCGCAGGTCGTCGACACAGACTCGATCGGCTTCACGCACGTCACCGGCGGCTCGCGCGTCTCCTACGCGACGGGCATCGCCGTGCACGAGGCGGCGCTCGACGTGCGCGAGCAGATGGAGGCGCGCGCGGCGATGATCTGGGACGTCGACGCCGATGCGGTCAGTTACGAGGACGGCGTCCTGCGCGGGCCCGACGGCAACGAGTTGACGTTCAAAGAGCTCTGCGCCCAGATGCCTTCGACAGGCGGCACGATTCAGGGACAGGCCGATGTCCTGCCGACCAAACCGGGGCCGGCCTACGGCTGCCACATTGTCGATGTGGCCGTCGACCAAGACACGGGTAAGGTCGATGTCCTGCGCTACTCGGCCGTCCAGGATGTCGGCACGGCGATTCACCCGTCGTACGTCGAAGGACAGGTTCAGGGCGGCGTCGCCCAAGGCGCCGGCATGGCGCTGACCGAGGAGTACGTCTATTCGCCCGACGGCAGGATGACGAACGCCAGCCTGCTCGACTACCGCATGCCGACATCGCTTGACTTGCCCGAAATCGAGACGATCCTGGTCGAAGTGCCCAATCCGAGCCATCCGTACGGCGTGCGAGGCGTCGGCGAGGTGCCGATCGTCCCGCCGCTCGCGGCGATCGCCAACGCGATCTACGACGCCACCGGTATCCGCATGCAGTCGCTGCCTGCGAGCCCAACCAAACTGCTCGACAGATTGCTCGACGAGTAGAACAGCGGCCGCGTTTCGCGGAGCGCCGCTCACCATAACCCTCTTACTCCTTCTCCCTGAGCAGTAAGGGCTCCACTCTTACTCCCTCTCCCTTCAGGGAGAGGGCTCCATTCTTACTCCCTCTCCCTTCAGGGAGAGGGCTGGGGTGAGGGTTCGGCCCCTGTGGTCTGCGCGGAGCCCCCTCACCCTCACCCTCTCCCTCTCCCTCTCCCCAGAGGGGAGAGGGGATCCGAAACTCCCTGTTCCGCGAGGGGAGAGGGGACCGGAGGAAACCCTCACTCGCCGTACTGGCGGGCCAAACGATCCATCAGGTCGATCACTAGCTCCGGTCGACTGAAGAACGGCGAGTGATCCGTCGACCACTCGACGACTGTGTCGAGGCGCTTGGCCTGGACTCGCTGCGGGTCGGGCAGCAGCGCGTGATCGTCGGTGCAGACGACGAACGTCGACGGAATCTGCTCATACGCCAGCGCGCGCGGGATCTTGCTGGTCGGACCGTGCGCATCGTCAGGGACGAGCGCGGCCTGAGCCATGGCGACATCCTCATCCGAGCATTGGCCGTAGAAGATCGCCCGCTGCGCGTCCTCGCGGACTGTGACAGACGTCTCATCGACGGGCTCGATGGCCTCAATCAGTTCCTGCGCGACCAACCCCGGCGGATACTCGCCCTGCGCATCAGGCATCATCGCGGCCAGGAAGACGAGGTGCTTGATCCGATCGTCGCCGAGCGGCGCTACGGTCATCACATTGCCCGCGAACGAATGGCCCATCATCACGATCGGCCCGTCGATCTCAGCGATCTGATCGCGCACGAGCTGCTCGTTCTCGTCCAGGTCGTCTGCGCCGCGCAGCGGATCGCCTCGGCGGCGGTCGACGCAGAGCGTCGGCACGCCGCGCGCCTCCAGACCAGTCACGACCTTGTCCCAGCACCAGGGACCGTGCCAAGCGCCATGGATCAGCACCGCCGTCGCCGGAGTCGTCTGCGAAGTGGTCATCTTGCTCTCCGATAGTGGCTCGATGCGTGGTCAGGACGGGAATCGATCGGTCGTGTCGGGCTCAAACTGGACGCCGAAGCTGTTCAGCGCCATCGAGACGATGTGATACTGCCCGACGGCGAACACGACATCCATCAGCTGCTTAGTCGAGTAGCGCTCGGCGAGCTGCGCCCAGGTCGCGTCGCTGATGAAAGCATCTTCATGCAGCTCGTCGGCGGCCCGCAACAGTGCCGCGTCGAACGGATCCCAACCGGCCGCATCGGGACCCTCGACGACGCGGCGAATCTTGTCGTCGCTCAGTCCGACGGCGCGGCCGAAGCGGCTGTGCTGGGCGAACTCGTACTCCGATTGACAGTTCCAACCGGTGCGCAGAATCAGCAGCTCTCGCTCCCGAGCGGGCAGCGAGGTCTCACGCATGACGTGATTCGTGAACGCCTGCCTCGCGCGTGCGAGCTCGGGATACTGCGCGATCGTGCGCTGCACATTGAGCGGCGGACGACCGCGCGCGGCCGTCGCGAGCAGCTCCCGTTGCTCGTCGGTCGCCTGCTCGTCTGAAAGTGGATCGATTCGCGGTCGGGAGAGTTTCATACGCTGCCTGCCCGAAGCAGGCTAGCGGATGGTCGGAGCGGCCGGATTTGAACCGGCGACCTCTTGACCCCCAGTCAAGTGCGCTACCAAGCTGCGCCACGCTCCGCCGGGCTCAGCGTATCACTCGTCGGCGGGCCGCTTGAGCATCATCCCGCTGCGCCGACACTTGACCACGAGCTCGCCGCGCTGATTGACGCCGCGATGCTCGAACTCCACGATCCCGCGATCCGGCCGACTACGAGACTCGCGCCGGTCGATCACTTCGGTCTCACAGGTGATCGTGTCCCCGATGAAGACAGGATTGGGAAAGGTCGTCTCGTCGAAGCCGAGATTGCCCAGCGTCGTGCCAAGTGTTGTGTCGGCGACGCTCAGTCCGACGGCCAGGCCGAGCGTGAAGATGCTGTTCACGATCCGCTGGCCGAACTGCGTGCCGCCCGCGAACTCGGCGTCGAGATGCAGCGGTTGACTGTTGTGCGTCAGCGCCGTGAACAGCAGATTGTCGGCCTCGGTCACAGTGCGAGACGGCTCGTGAGGAATCACGAGCCCCGGCTCAAGCTCCTCGAACCATTTGCCAGCCACGACCTGATCCTGTTGCTTCTGCCGAGCTTGCGAGCCCTGTGCGCCGTCAGGAGAAGCGGGCCATGTCGTCGGCGGCGTACTGGGCCACCGCGTGGTCGGCCTGGGCGGTCTCGTTGAGCCGCTCGAGGAGGTCGGAGAGTTGGCCCGCCGGTATCGCGCAGGTCATCTCGGCGTTGGGCATCTGCGTGCGCACGCGAGAGAGCTGACAACCAACCGAGGCCGCCATCTCGCCTGCCTTCGCGATCGCGATGATGTGGCACTGCGGCTTGCCTTCGATTCGCAGCGACGGAAACGCGTCGTGCAGCACCATCAGCTGTCGACCAGTGATGCGTAGGAGCACGACGTCCGGGTCCGTCGGCGATTCGCCGAGCGGTCCATAGACGACCTCTTGCGGAGTCTCTTCGACCACGGGGATCCCCATCGCCGCCTCGGGCGTCACCCAGCCCGACTCGAGCAGCGCGCCGACATCGCCGTTTTCGAGCACGTCGCCGAGCTCGAGGAACCCGTGCGTCACCGAACCGACCGAGCAGTTGGCGTGGTCGGCGGCGACGGTCGAGAACGTCTGATCGGCCGCGTGCATCCAGAACACGCAGCCCGCAGGTACGCGACCCGTGCGGCCATCGTCCGCAGGCGAGGGCATCGGCTGATTGAAGCCCGCCACGCCCGATGGCGAGTCGTGAAAGGTGATCGCGAGCGGCGAGTTGGCGAGTCCCAACGCGCCTTCCAGTCGTTCTGAGAGGTCGGCCCAGTCGGTCATGTCTGCCAGCTTTCTTAGCCTTCGTTAGAGGAGTGTTGGCGCTCGGCGGCTGCGCTGGGAGAGCGAAACGCCTCTCCAAGCGTTGGAATGATGCTAGGCCAGTACCGAGTCATCATCAACGCGGTCAGGACGAGGTAGATCAAGCCGAACACGATGCGCGGCGTGTTGTCGTCCTGGAGAAAGAACTGCGTCAGCAACTGAGCGAGGAAGATCGATAAGAGCGCCAGGCCAGCCCGCGCCGTCAGCCGTCGGTCAATGATCAACATCACGCCGAACGCCGATTGCGCCGCCGTGATGAACACCTCGGCGCGTTGGATGTCGCTCGACGCGATCCCGCTCAGCGCGCCGCCGGCTGCGATGTAGGCGATCGGCACCGAGCCGATCAGCAACGTCCACTGATTGACCTTGCTTGAGATCAACATGTTGACGCCGAGTCCGGCCGATCCGCGCCAGACGAGGTAGAGCGCGGCCAGAAACTCAGGCGACTCCGACGCCAGCGGCGCGATCCACTGAATGACGAAAAACTCTCCGATGCCGACATCGCGCCCGACCTGTTCGAGTCCATGCACGAACGGCTCCGCCGACATCGCGATCACGGCGGCCGAGTATGCGATCAGAAACACGACCACAACTCGCCGCCGCGCCACAGGCAGATTGCCGATCGTCGCGGCGGGACCCTCAAGCTCAGGCTCCTCGACTGGTGAGCGCGTCAGGCGAATGACGTACCAGAGGAAGAGCAGCCCGAGGATGATCGTGTCTTCAATCGCGACGCGGCCCTTCGCCACGATGATGAACGAGTACAGCGTCGCGACGGCGAGAATGCCGATGTCCAGCCCGATACCGCCTGGCAAGGTCAGCAACGGCTCGCTCGGATCGTCGGGACGTCGGCGCAGAAACCTCCATGAGTTTCGCGCCGCGCTCGCCAACAGGTGTCGCGGACCATCGGACTTCCAGGCGAACAGCACGATCACCATGGCCCAGCCGACGCCCAGCAGCAATCGATTGGCCCCGGTCATGTTGGCCAGCGCCAGCTCGTCTTTGCCCGGAATGCCCTTGCCCGCCTCCCAGGCGAGCAGCAGGTCGACCGCGTACTCGGGCAGCACGGCGATGAACGCAACCAACGCTACGGACAGCGCTGCGGGGATGTCGTGCTGGGCCGCTTCGGCGCCAGTCGAGATCAGGAACGCCGCCGAGAGGATGCCGATGCCGAAGACGATCACCTCAGCCTCGGTGCCGAGGTGAACGCCGGCAGCGCGAAGCGCCAGCGCCGGCGCCCCAATCAGGATGCCGACAATCAGCAGTGTCCACGACGATCGAAATCTCACGGGAGTATCGTAGCTGCGCTTCGTCTCGTGAGGCCCGCGTCACGAATCCATTGATACGACGAAGGCGAGAGCAGCCCGATGGCCTTCATGTCTCAGACAGCGCCGTCAAGACGTCGGAGAGGACCGACTCCCAGTTTGACTCGGACAGTCTTGTTCCCGGGCTATAGCGAACTTGCGTCGATCCGATCTGGACTTGCCTTGGGACGCTGAGTCGGCGCTGCGAACGATTGAATGTGATTCCCGGCGCGAGACGAATCACTACTTGTTCTCCATCTGACTGTATCGATTCGGCGCCAAGCCTCGATGCCAACGCCTTAAGTCTGACCGCGCCGATCAGGTTCGCCGCCGGTTGAGGTATCGGCCCAAAGCGATCGATCAGTTCGCTCGCAAAATCATCAACTAACTCGTTTGAATCGACCGTGGCGAGTCGTTGATACAAACTCATTCGCAAACCGACATCTTCGACGTATGACTCGGGCAGATAACGCGGCAGCGCCAGGTCGAGACTGACGCGCGTGCCTTGCATTCGCGGCGTCGGTCGCTCTCCCGTGTGCTTCACGCGGGCGCGCTCGACCGCCTCGGCCAACAGTTGCGTGAACAGCGTGAATCCGACCGCGCCGATGTGGCCTGACTGCTGCGCTCCGAGCAGATTGCCCGCGCCGCGTATCTCCAGATCCTTGAGCGCGATCTGAAAACCCGCGCCGAGATCATCCGCCTCCATGATCGTCGCCAGCCGACGTTGCGCGACTTCAGACAGCGAACGGTACGGTTCGGTCATCAGATACGCGAAGGCGCGCACGCTCGAACGTCCCACGCGGCCGCGCAACTGATACATCTGCGCCAGCCCCAAGCGCTCGGCGCGATCGATGATAATCGTGTTGACCCGCGGTATGTCGACGCCCGACTCGATGATCGTGGAGCAAACCAGCACATCGGCGTCGCCGTTGGTAAATCGCTCCATGTGCTCACGCAGCGTTTGGGCCGGCATCTGCCCGTGCGCGACCAGGAAACTCGCTTCAGGCACGAGACGACCGAGCTCGAGCGCCTCGCGATCGATCGTGCGCACCTCGTTGTGCAGGAAGTAGACCTGACCGCCGCGGTCCAGCTCGCGCAGGATCGCCTCGCGAATCACACTGTCATCGCGTTCCATGACATAGGTGCTGATCGGCAGACGCTCCTCCGGCGGCGTGGCGATCGTGGACATGTCGCGAATGCCGGTCACGGCCTGATGCAACGAGCGGGGAATCGGCGTCGCTGAGAGTGTGAGCACGTCGACCTCGCTGCGCAGACGCTTGAGCCGCTCTTTGTGCTCGACGCCGAAACGTTGCTCCTCGTCGATCACGACCAGCCCCAGACTCTTGAAGCCGATGTCACGCTGCAGCAGTCGATGCGTGCCGATCACGATGTCGACGGAACCCGCGCGCAGACCGTCGACGGTCTCTTGCTGCTCGGTCGTGGTCCGGAGTCGCGAGAGCAGACCGATCCGCACCTGCATCGCGGCGAGTCGTTGACTGAACGTCTCAAAGTGCTGTTGCGCGAGCACAGTCGTCGGGACGAGCACGGCGACTTGATGCCCCGACATCACCGCCTTGAACGCCGCGCGAATGGCGACCTCGGTTTTGCCGTAGCCGACATCGCCGACAACGAGACGGTCCATCGGCTTGGCCGATTCCTGATCGCGGCGCACCTCTCCGATGGCGCGCTGCTGATCGGGCGTTTCGACGTAGGGGAACGACGCCTCAAGCTCAATCTGCCAGGGCGAGTCAGGATCGATAGCGATGCCCGGCTCCGACTCGCGCGCGGCGTGCAGCTCGAGCAAGTCATCGGCGATCTCAGCCACGGCGCGACGCACTCGAGCTTTGGCTCGTTGCCACTGGCCGCCGCCGAGACGGGTCAGCGTCGGCGGCGAGTCCGACGGACCGACATACGGCTGGACGCGGTCAAGCTTGTCCGTTGGCACGAGCAGACGGTCGCCCTGTGCGTAGCGCAGGTCGAGATACTCACCCTGCCGACCGCCGATTCGCTCATTGACGACGCCCTCGAACCGCGCGATGCCGTTGTCGACGTGGACGACAAAGTCGCCCGGCTTGAGCGACTCGAGCAAGTGCGGATCAAACTCCGCCGTTGACCTCACGCGCGCCGGTCGACGCTGACGTTGGCGCTCGAAGCCGAAGATCTCGGTGTCGCTGATCAGTGACACCAGCCGTTCGCTAGTGTCTGGATCGTCGAGCCTCCAGCCCTCCGAGAGCGCGGCGCGCGCGACGGCGATCGTCCTCGGATCGGGCGGCGAGTCGGGTTGCAGCTTCGAGAGCGGCAGGCCCAGATCAGTCATCAGCTCGGAGAGTCGGGCTTCCTGCAGCGAGACCAACACACGCGCTCCGCCGGCGTCGTCGTTGCGCAACGACTCGAAGAGTTGCGACAGCTTGCCGGCCAATCGCGGCGCAGCGCGGAACGGCAGACGATGCGCTCCAGCGCCCAGTCTTGAGATCGCGCGCACCTCTCGGCCCGCTTCAGCTGACTCAGACAGCTGCGACTCGAACGCCTCGCGCTCCAGCCAGGGATGCGGCAGACCGCGCGGGATTCTGCCCGCTCGCTCGAGCTCGTCGCGCGCGTGCGAAGCTCGCTCATCGCGATCCTCCGCTCGCGACGAGACGTCGTGCGGCTCGTCGACAATGATCAGCGCATCGTCGCCGAGGTGGTCGAAGATCGTTCCGCTCGCCAGGAACTGCGTCCAGAAGTCCGCTCGCGCCGGCGCGGTTCCGCTGCGCAGCAGCTCGACATCATGAGCCAACGCCGCGGCCTCGTCGACGAGCTCGGGAGCATCGACGGCGCATGCGGCATCCACTGAACGCAGCAAATCGTCGACCAGCGGTTGCGACGACGGGCCGAGGCTCCATTCGCGAGCCGGCCTCAAGGAGACCACTTCAACTGGCGACGTCGAGCGCTGAGTCTCAGGATCGAAGCGCCTGATTGAGTCAATCTCGTCGCCGAACAGCTCAACGCGAACCGGCGCGTCGTCGGCGGGCGGCCAGAAGTCAACGATGCCGCCTCGGACGGCGAACATCGCCGGCGCGACCACGATGCGGCTGCGCTCGTAGCCGCTCGCGTCGAGCGAGCGGACAAACTCCGTCAACCGCAGCGATCCGCCAAGTCGAACACTCAGCGGCGCTGAGGCCGCCGCCACGGTGCGCTGTGTGACGGCGTCAACATCGGCGACCACGATCGGCGATTCCGGCGGGACGTCTTGACGCAGCGCGGTGACTGCCGTGAGTCGCGCCTCGATGATGTCGGGCGCGGGACGCTGGCGCTCGTAGGGCGCGGACTCGCGGGCGGGAAACTGGTGCAGCCGATCGCGCTCTTCAGCAGTGAGCCACAGAGGCAGCGCGTCGACGAGGTCGGCGGCTGAGGTCGGCGAGGCGGTCACGACCAGCACAGGTCCGCGATGGCGGCTCGCGAGCGCCGCGATCACGGCAGGTTTGGCGGCATCGGACAGTCCGAGCGAGGGGACACTGTCGAAGGGCTCGATTGCGCGGAGCACAACGGGGCGCAGCCCGGCGAGCAGGCCGGGCGGGACGTCGTGCGGATTGTCGTGCGCGTCGGCAACGCTCACGCGCGGGTGCTCCGTCCGCTGCGGTCTGAACACAGCCTACGCGAGCGTCCCAGTCGTGAACGCCGACGCCCGCTCACGTCTGAGATGTGGGCGTCAACCGATGCGGACCAATGAAGCCGATGTGGATCTGTCCCGTGCGGCCCTTGGCGTCATCGTGGAAGTACACGCGAGGAATGTGCTGTCCGCCGCCTTCGGCGATCTTCAGATGCGCCTCCATGTGCTTGAAGCCATCTGGTTCCACATCCTTGCTGATCGAGAATCGCCTGGTCCGCCACAGCTTGCTGTTGTTCTTGACCGTGTCCGACTCGCTCATGGCCAGTTTCTGCGGCGCGGCGTTCCAGGTGAGGGGGTTATTGCTGTACTCGCACCACTCCCAGAATCCACCGTTGAAGATCCCGGACTCTTCGGCGTAGGCATTGAGCGCCCGCAGGCCCTTCCAGAGCTCTCGTGCCCAGTCGCCGGACTTCTGGTCCGACTCGAGTTTGTCAATCTCCCTGGGCGCGTCGTCGTGAATGACCACTCGATCGCAGTGCTCGCGCGCCATCTCGATCACTCCCGTGATCGTGAACTGGCCTGCCGGATCATGTGACTCAACCGGCGCGCCGTTCGATCTCGTCTCTGGTTCGGCGAGCGCGGCGGCGAGGCTGCTGCTCTTCGCCTGAACCCTGAACAGTTCGTCCTTGGCGGCGCTCAGTTCACTATTGAGCGACCGCTGTTCGGATCGGTGGGTATCGCGTTCGCTCGCCAGCGTTTCGGCCTGGCTGTCCGCCTCTTGCTGCAGAGCGCGGCGCTGCAACTGCGACGCCGCCAGCTCTTCCCTGAGCTCAACGATCTGCAACTCCAACTCGACGATGCGCACCTTCGAGCCAGAGCCGGCCGCAGACTCGATCGTCTCTAGCAACGCTCCCAGTCGACGGCCGACGGCGCCGCCAAAGTGGAGGGCGCGGTTGAAGAACGCATCAAACTCGCGTTGATTGATGCGCGAGACCAGCTCGAGCGCTGTTGGGTACAAGGCGCTGGCGACCAGGCATACGGCGATCGCCTCCGTCGCCTCGGCGCTTCGGTCACTGCTGTGGCTTGCCATGTACGGCTTCGCTCTCCGAGTCGCGCTCAGGTGATGGCGCGCTGCGGTTGTAGAGATTCATCGCCGACTCGACGCCGTGCTCCAGCAAATGGACGACGGCCTCGGCGGCGCGCTGCTCGGCGGCGTGAAGCAGCGGACGCTCGCTCGACGACGGATCGCTCAGCAGCCAGTCGGCGACGTCGTCGGGTTGATGCGACGGCTTGCCATCGACCATTGGCCGTCCCACGCCGATCCGCACGCGGGGGAAGTCGAGTTCGCTGATCACCGAGCGAATCGAGCGCATCCCTCGTTGCCCTGCATCGGAGCCTGACGGCCGAATGCGAATGCGACCCGGTTCAAGATCGAGCTCGTCGACGAGCAGGATCAGATCGCTCGGGTCGGCGCGGTAGATGTCGAGCAACGACTGTACCGCTTTGCCTGACTCGTTCATGAATGTGCGCGGCGCTACCGCGGCGACGGGACCGAACGGGGTCTCGCCCTGGGCGACTCGGAATCGCGGCGTTCGCTCCATCTGCGGCAAGCCGAGCTGCCTACGCACGCGCTCCACCGCGCGGACGCCCGCGTTGTGTCGGTGCTGCGCGTAGTCGGGACCAGGATTGCCCAGTCCCACAACGAGGCGCGCTCCGCTGAGCGGTCGAAACCCGCGACGTGTCAGTCTCGGCAATCGAGGCATGGCGTTTAGTGTCGCACGAGGTCTACGCACTCGCCATTGAGCGCGCAGCGCAGAGTCAGTCGGCGTCGGCGTACTTTTCGCCGAGGGCAGTTTCCCAGCGCAGGTAGTGCTGCATCTCGGCGTAGCTGCGTTGAGGGCCGAACGAGAGCACGTCGTTGGGCGGCGCGAGCACGCCCGTGAGGCCGTACTCGATCGGTAGACCGGCGGATCGATACCTGCGCATGCCGCCCGCGACGGCGCGAACGCGCTGACGGCCGAGTTCGACCAACGTCTGCGCGGCGAGCAGTGATTGGTCGCCTTGTTCGCAGACCACGACGATCTCGGTCGAGGCGTCAAGCACGAGCGATTCAATGTCGCGCTCGAGCCAGGCGCGCGGCGCCCAGCGAGCGCCGGGCGGATGCGCCTGAGCGAACTCCTGACTCGTGCCGGCGTGGATCACGACTGCGTCAACGGCATCGAAGATTTGCCCTGGTTCGATCGCGTCGATCGACGCGCGCGCATCGGTGAGCAGCTGCGGATCGAGATGCGGATGTCCGCGCTCGAGTGGCCGATCATCGCTGCGCCAGAGCTCCACGCCGCCATCAAGCGCGTAGACCTGCTCGTGGCCCATCTGTCGATACCACGATGCGGTCAGCGCCGCTCGCGCGACGCCGTCGCAGACGAACACGATTGGCGCGTTGTGCACGACGGCGACGTCGTCGCTGCGCTGCACGGCCTGTCCGCCGGGAAACCAGCGGAAGCCGGCGATGTGTCCCGCTTCGTACTCGGACTCCGTCCGGACGTCGATGAAGCTGACGCTTTCGCCGCGGCTGCGCTCGACTAGTTCGTCGAGCTCGTCCAGTCCGATCAGTCGGACGCCGTCTTCAGCAGCGCAGCGTCGCGCGTACTGTTCGGCGGCGTCGCGCCCCTCGGGCGACACGGAGGGCAAGGCGTCGCGATCGGCGCCGAACTCGAGCTCGTGCCCGGCCAGCATCCAACCGGCGGTCCCGTTCTTCAGTCCGACGACGTCACGGCCGAGCGCCATGCGCTGCAAGACCCGCGCGCCGATGATGCTGCGCGTTCGGCCGGCGCAGTTGATCACGACGGTGGCGTCACCGGGCGCGTCGTCGAGAATGTCGCTGATCCGATAGGCCAGCTCGCCGCCGGGGACGCTGCGTCCGCCGGGGATGCATGAGCGGCGGTACTCCTCTGGCGTGCGCGTGTCGAGGATGACCAACGGCTCGCCGCGTTCGATCCGTCCATGCAGGTCGTCGGCTTCAATCTCGGGCACGTGGTGCACGACCTCGACGCGTTCGCCGAAGTCCTTGGACGGCACATTGACGCCCCACTCGGTGGGCAAATCGAGATAGGCCCAACGGTTGACGCCGCCGCTCAGTGTCGAGACATCGATGTAGCCCATGCGCTCGACCGTCGCGGCGGCGAAGTGCACGCGGCGCTCGTCCTCATCGCAGAGCACGATCGTCGTACTTGCATGCGGAACGGCGAGCGGCAGCTCGAACTCGAGCAACCGCCGAGGCATCAGGGCTGCGCCCGGGATGTGCGAGGCGTTGTACTCAGGCGGATCGCGGACATCGATCAGCGCAAACGGCGCATCGGAGCTGAGCAGTGTCTGGAGCTGTCCTGAGTCGATGGGCGTCGGCATGGTGACGATTAGGGTAGCTGAGACGAACGCGCCGACGACGCCGACCGTCGGGGTTAGAATTCTGGCAAATGACTTCGCGCCATCCCGACGAAGAGCTTCTCAGTCGCCTGCAACTCGGCGAAGACAACGACTGGGAGTTCAAGGCTGTTGAGTTCCACGACGATCAGCCCACGAGTCCGCAGCGTCGGGCCTGGGCGGACGAGATCGTGGCGTTCGCCAACGCTCGAGGCGGCGTCTTGCTGTTGGGGGTCTCCGATGACGGTGGCATTCCCGGTATGTCGCGCGGTCAGCTCGACGCGGTCGAGCGAGCAGTTGGCGAGATCTGTCGCGACTCTGTGACGCCAGAGATTCACGTCGAGATCGAACGACGACTCGTCGACGGCAGGGCGTTCATACTTGTGGACGTACCTGAAGGCCACGCATTGCATGAGCATCGCGGTCAGAGCTATATCCGAGTTGGAAGCTCCAAGCGACCGCTCTCATCTGATGATCGCATGCGCATTGCTCAGCGCCGCGGTCAAGCGCGATTTCAGAGCTTCGATCAACAGCCAGTCGCGAACACTGGACTCTCAACGCTCGACGCACGCTTGTGGAGACCACTACTGAGCGCCGAGAGCATTGCGGAGCCAGAGATTGCGCTTGAGAAGCTTGGCCTCCTCCGAACCGATGAACGCGGTCGCACCCAGGCGACTGTGGCGGGCGTCCTGCTCTGCACTGAACGTCCAGACCAGTTGCTGCCCCAAGCCGCGATCAGCGCCGTCCGCTTTCGAGGCGACGACCCATCATCGGGCCAAATCGACGCTCAGGAGATCACAGGCCCGCTCGACGCGCAGATACGTGACGCAGTCACGTTCGCGTCGCGCAATATGCGTGTCAGCGCAATCAAGACTCCTGCGCGTGAAGACTTGCCTGAGTACAGTCAGCGCGCAATCTTTGAAGCCATTGTCAACGCAGTCGCGCATCGAGACTATTCGATTCGCGGATCTCGCATTCGATTACGTATGTTCTCGGATCGACTCGAGATCTGTTCCCCCGGTTCACTGCCGAACAGTCTCACGATTGAGAGCATGATCGAGCGCCAGTCCACACGTAACGAGATCCTGACATCAATGTTCGGCCGCATGGATGCCAATGGGCTGGAGGCGGCGGCCGGCCGCCGCTACTTTATGGAACGGCGCGGCGATGGCGTTCCGATCATCAACAGCGAGACTCAGGCGTTGACTGGGCAGCAGCCTGAGTATCGGCTGATCGACAACGCGGAGCTTTGTCTCACAATTCCCTCGGCCGAGCCAGCGTCTGGCCCGGCGAGCGTCGTCGTTACTGTTCGGTGCGAAGGAGAACCATGTGAGGCAGCGACGGTACTTGTCTTATTCCCGAATAGTACGTGGAAGTCCGCAGCGACCGACGCTCATGGCGAGGCGCGTCTCGACTTGCACGCCGTCAACCTGCCTCTGACCGTGTTCGCCGCCGCCCCACATCACTCAGCTTATGTAGAACGCGAGTGGCTGCCCACAGAACGCGCTCTCGCGATCGAACTCAGTCCGTTGACCGACGGTGGATCAGTAGTGTTTCCTGAAGCCGCTGGCGGCATTCCCGGACTCAGCGGACGATTGAATCCAATCCGCGACACGCACAATCGAACGTATCTCTATGCATCGAACATCGCTATCAACGGCGGCGCGCCGCAACCGGTGACCTTCGAGCCCAATGTCGATGAGCTTCACCTGATCGATGCCGACGGCCGTGAAGCAACAGTGCGAATCGTGGCAATTGTGGGTCAGTCGTCCCTGATTGAGTACCGATCGCCAGATGGCGGCATGTAGTCCTGCCAGCTACACAGCCCGCAGCGTTGAGGCCTTGCGTAGCGCGTTGGCGGCTCGCTCGAAGCTGGGGAAGGTTGGAATGCCCTCCTCCTGCAGCCTCAATCGCGCCTTGAGCGCCGCCTCCTCCTGGTGACTCGGATGCAGCGCCGTCAGGAACGGCTTGTCCGACTCGCTCATGAACCGCTTCAGACTGCCGATCAGGCGGTCGAACTCTTCCGGCTTGTCCTGCCAACGGCGCGCCATGAACGTCGCCGAGAGCTCCATGCCGACCGCGTCGATCTGATCGTCCGCATTGAGAATGTCGAAGATCGTATCGAGGTGCTTGGGATCCTGACCGATCGTGCCGGCCGCGTCGAGCGGGTTGCGATAGCTGCCGCCGATGATGTTGAAGAACTCGCTCAGCTGCTCGTAGCTCTGCTCGCTCAGCGTCGGGACGCGCCAACCGGCCTTCTCGAAGGCGTCGGTCAGAACGACCGATTGTCCGCCAGTCATTGCGATCAGCCCCAATCGGTTGCCCTGCGTGCGCTTGGTTAGCAGCGTCGCCTTGACGACGTCGATCATCTCGTCGAGGTTGTGCACGGCGACGGCGCCCACCTGGCGAATCATCGCTTCCCACACCGCCTGGTCGCTGGCCAGCGAAGCCGTGTGCGAGCGAATCGCGCGACCTCCGCCCTCGGTCTGGCCGCCCTTCCAGATCACAACCGGTTTCTTGGCGGCGACTTCGCGCAGTGTGCGGAACAGTCGACGTCCATCGCGCGCGCCCTCGATGTACATGCCGATCACTTCGGTCTGCGGATCGTCGGCCAGGTACTCGAGGTAGTCCGCCGCTTCGAGGATGATGCCGTTGCCGAAGCTGACCAGCGTCGAGCAATAGAGTCCGTGCGCCGCGCCAGTCAGAGAGAAGTTCATCCCATGGGTGCCGCTCTGCGAGACGAAGCCGATGTTGCCCTGCACGCCCGCGGGCTGGTCGCGATTGAACCGCACGCCGAGGCCGGGCACGTGCAGGCCCATGCAGTTGGGACCAATCAGCGCCAGTCCGGCAGGGTCGGCGATGTCGAAGATCTTCTGCTGCAGCTCGACGCCGATGTCCTCGCCGGTCTCGGCGAATCCGGAGGTGAACAACGTTACGCCGCCGACCTCGGCTTCGACGCAGGACTGCACGATGAACGGCGCCACCTGTCGCGGCACGGCGCAGACGGCGAAGTCGACTTGCTCAGGGATGTCGGTCAACGACTTGTAGTTGGGGATGCCCAACATTTCGATGCCGGGGATTTCGTTCTCGTCGACCTGCACGCTGTAAAGCGGGCCGTCGAACTCCTTCATCGAGTGCAACCAGCTGTAGCCGCTGGCCTGTTTGTCGCCGATCACGGCGACGACTTTGGGCGCGAGCGCTCGCGTCAGGCGATCTCGAGTGACGGCCATTGGTATGCCTCCCAGTCGGATTCAGTCGGCTGATTCGGCGGTCAGCAGGATTCGCGCGTCGACCGCGACAGCGCCGTCGGGCCGCGCGAAGACGGGGTTGAGATCGAGCTCGGCGATATCCGGGTTCGCCTCGGCGAACTCGGACAGCTGCAGCAGCATCGATTCGATCGCCTCGAGATTCGCGGCCGGCTGACCGCGGAAGCCTTCGAGCACGGGGAACCCCTGAATCTCGCGCACCATCTCAGCGGCGTCGCGCGGCTCAAGCGGGACGATGCGGAAGGCGACGTCCTTGAGCACCTCGACGAACACGCCGCCCAGTCCGAACATGAGCACGGGACCGAACTGCTGATCCTGCGTGATGCCGAGAATCACTTCCGCGCCGGGCTCGGCCATCGGCTGAACCGAGAGTCCCTGCAGTTCAGCGTCGGGCGCGGCGGACCTAACGCGGTTGTGAATGCTGTCCCAGGCGCCGCGCAGTTCGACCTCGTCGGCGATGCCCAGCTCGACGCCGCCGACGTCCGTCTTGTGCGTGATCGCGTCGGAGACCACCTTGAGCGCAACGGGGTAACCCAGTTCCGCGGCATGCGCGGCGGCTTCGTCGGCCGAGCTGGCGAGTCTGGTCTCGGTGACGTTGACGCCGGAGTCGGCGAGCAGTCGCTTGGCTTCTACTTCCGAGAGCAAGGTGCGCTGCTCGGCCCGCGCGGCGGCGATGACATCGGCGGTCATGGACGTCTCCCAGTGAACGGCCACTGATTGGCCGGTGATTGGCGTGTCGCTGAGGGCAGAATACACGCGGTCGCGACAACATCAGCGCAACTCAACAATGCGCGATCGGCGACCGGCGCGATCGGCGACCGACTCAACTTGTGGTCCTTTGGTATACTCAGTTTCGCAGTTATCGAACCCTGAGGAGATGGTGCATGGCCGAAGGCGATCCATTCGAGGACTGGCTCGACATCGTCGAGGCCGCGCGCGAGCTCAACATCCATCCGCAGTCGATGCGGCGGCTGATCAAGCAGAACCGCGTTCCGGCCCGCCTCTATGGCGGCAAGTACCTGATCGAACGCGATCAGCTGCTGATGTTCAAGTCAAACTACGACCCCCGACCCGGCCGCAAGCGCTCCCCGCGGCTGTTGTAGCAACAGTATGCAAGCGCGCCGTACTCAGGCGCCGTCCTCAGGCGCAGTGCTCAGGCGACGAGCGCCAGGATGGCGACCAAGAGGCCCAATCCGCTGAAGCCGATGCCGAGCCCGGTGTAGACCACTCGTCGGAAGCGAACTTCTCGTTCTTCGAAGAACTTCAGTCGCGCTTCCCACTTCGCGTCGCGCTCGCGTTCCCTGTCGTCGCGTTGACGTTCGCGTTCATCACGTTGACGCTCAAGCTCTTGCGACTGCGCTATGAAGGCGGCGAACTCACGCGCACGCTCTGCGTCTCGCTCAGCGAACTCTCGCGCCAGCTGAGCGATGCTCGCGTCAATCTGCGCCAGCCTTGAGTTGAAGGTCTCTTCGCTGACACGCTGCTCGTCGCCGGCGGACACTAGTTATGGGCCCTCACCCTAGCCCTCTCCCCAACGGGGAGAGGGGACTGGAAGTCGATTTCGCGCTCGCCATGTCAGACTGGCGTGCGAAATAGCATCAGTGGGCCTGGGATGCGCCTTCGATGATCTCTTCGACGACGTGCGGTTCGGCGAGTGTGGTGACGTCGCCGACGTTTTCCGGTTCGCCTTCGGCGACCTTGCGCAGGATGCGGCGCATGATCTTGCCGCTACGCGTCTTGGGCAGTCCGCCGACGAACTGAATCTTGTCGGGCGTCGCGATCGGGCTAATCTCGGCACGCACCTGACGCTTGAGCTCGACGGCGAGGTCGGGTCCTGCGTCGAAGCCGTCCTTGAGCAGTACGTACGCGTATATGCCCTCACCCTTGATGTCGTGCGGATACCCGACGACAGCCGCCTCGGCGCAGCCGGCGTGTCCGACGAGCGCGCCTTCGATCTCGGCCGTGCCCAGTCGATGGCCCGAGACGTTGAGCACGTCATCAACGCGTCCAGTGAGCCAGTAGTAGCCGTCGTGATCGCGATAGGCGCCGTCGCCGGTGAAGTACTTGCCGGGATACTGAATGAAGTAGGTGTTGATGAAGCGCTCGTGGTCGCCGTAGACCGTGCGCATCATCCCGGGCCAGCTGCGAGCGATGCAGAGCAGGCCGCTTTGCTGATTGCCCTCAAGCTGGTTGCCCTCGGGGTCGACCAAGACCGGCTCGACGCCGAAGAAGGGTAGCGAGGCGGAGCCGGGCTTCATGTCGTTGGCGCCAGCGAGACCAGTCAGTACGTGTCCGCCGGTTTCCGTTTGCCAATACGTGTCGACGATGCTGCAGCGGCCCTCGCCGACGACATCGAAGTACCAGCGCCAGGCCTCGGGATTGATCGGCTCTCCGACCGTGCCGAGGACGCGCAGGCTGGTGCGTTGATGATTCTTGACCCATTCGTCGCCTTCGCGCATCAGCGCGCGAATCGCCGTCGGCGCGGTGTAGAGGATGTTGATCCCCAGGCGATCGATCATGTCCCAGTAGCGGCCGGCGTCGGGATAGGTCGGAATCGATTCAAACATGACGCTCGTGGCGCCGTTGCCGAGCGGTCCATAGACGATGTAGCTGTGTCCGGTGATCCAACCAACATCGGCAGCGCAGCAGTAGATGTCTCCATCGCGGTAGTCGAAGGTGTAGCGATGGCTGAGCATTGTGAAGAGTAGATATCCCGCCTGCGTATGGAGGACTCCCTTGGGTTTGCCGGTTGAACCTGAGGTGTAGAGGATGAACAGCGGATCTTCCGCGTCCATCACTTCCGGTTCGCACTCGTCCGACTGTCGGGCGACCGTTTCGTGCCACCAGATGTCGCGGCCGTCGCGCATGGTGACGTCGCCGGACGTGTGCTGATGGACGAGCACAAACTCGACGCAATCGACGCCGTTGGCGTCGAGCTGGTCGAGCGCGGCGTCGACGTTGGCTTTCAGCGGCACGGTGCGGCCGCCGCGCTTGCCTTCGTCTTGGGTGATGATCGCCTTGCAGAGCGAGTCCGTGACGCGATCGGCGATCGCCGAGGCGGAGAATCCGCCGAAGATCACGGAGTGAATCGCGCCGATACGCGCGCAAGCGAGCATCGCCGCCACGACCTCGGGCGTCATGCCCATGTAGATGGCGACGCGATCGCCCTTGCCGACGCCGCGGCTGCGCAGCTCGTTGGCCAGCCGGCAGACTTCGGCGTGCAGCTCGCGATAGCTGATCGACTGGTTGTCGCCCGGTTCGTCGCCCTCCCAGAGGATGGCGGTTTGGTCGCCGCGCGACTCGAGGTGCCGGTCGAGGCAGTTGACTGAGACATTGAGCTTGGCGCCCAGGAACCAGGCGATCTGGCCTGAAGTGAGGTCTTCTTCTTTGAGCGTGCGCCACGGTTCGACAAGATCAAGATGCTCAGAGGCCATTTCGGTCCAGAACGCCTCGGGCTCGTCGAGGGAGCGTCGCCAGAGCGCTTCGTATCCCTCTCGCGACGTCACTAGCGCGCCCTCGCGGACGCGATCGGGCGGAGAGTACGTCTCAGTGGTCGGCATGGATGCGTCGGCGGAGGTCATCGCGTTGTCCTCGTCCCTACTTGTCTACTCTGGCCGCTAGCTATGGAACGCTACCCGCCGATGCCGACCAGCCTCAGACCGCCAAAGATCACGTTGACGAAACTCAGAACAAGCAAGCTCCAGGCGACGAGTCTCGTTTCGGTCTTTCCCAGCTGAAATCCGAAGATCGCGGTCTGGCGAGCATTGCTCGAACTCGCGGAGGTTGTTTCTGGCGAGTTGATCACGTTCACGTTGAAGGATGGCACCGGGGGAGTCGGCGGCGAAGGGCTTTCAGCATCAGAATCAGGCATTGTCTACCTGGACCTCCATCATCTCGAAGATCTTCTCTAGCTGTGCGTGAGAGTCGACGCGGGAGATGTAGCCAGCGGCAAGGATCAGCAGGCCACTCGTCTCCTTGTCATCCTTGGCAGGGAAGTCCTCAACTCCGCCGCTGATGACGACGCCGAGCGGAAGCTTGATGTCTTTGCCTATTGCTTCCTGGCGATCCTTCGCCAAGTACTCGGCGAAGTGCTCCAGGAACTCGAGCGAAAGCGCTTGAAGCTCCGGTTTTCGTTCGCTGGACGCAAGTGGAGACGCAGGTACGGTGGTCATGACTCACTCCTCTCGGCAAGTCTACCTTCAGTTTGGCGAGGCACATTCAACCGCAGAGGGACGCCCTTCATCGACCGGCGCTGGATTCAGCAGCCGCAAAGCTGCGGCTCTGTTGCTTGCCGCGTTGACTTTCGTGTCACTATTGGCGCTGCTCGACGGCGGCGCCGCGCCTGTGTCGGCCGACGGCGCCTGCGATGATCACTGGCCCTACAAGATCCTCGACGGACACGGTCGTCACGACGGCGACGGTGACGGCGTCGGATGTGAGAGCAACCCGCTCTGGCCTGGAGAGGACTTCGGCGCAGCAAGCCTCACCTATGACCGCGATAACTGGAGCTACGACTCGTCCAGGGCGCGGCGCTTGCTCGGATGCTCCAGCTCAGAACACGTCGATCATGTCGTCGCGCTCAAGGAGGCGTTCTACTCTGGCGCGGCCGGCTGGTCGCTCGCGCGGAAGCGCGAGTTCGCCAACGACGTATCCAACATGTGGTGCCTCGACGCATCGACGAACATCAGCAAGTCCGACCACGATCTCGCCGAGTGGCGATCTGGATCTTGCGCAGAGCGCAAGCTGATCGCCAGAGTCACGATTGACGTCAAGGCGCGATACGGATTGCTGACCGATCCCGCCGAGCGTGATGCCAATCGAGCCGCCCTCAGTCGCGACTGCGGCGCAGCGTCTGCCGATCAAGTGAGCGACGACGTCGAGACGCCTTCCGAGCTGGTCGACTATGAGTTGGGCCTGGTCGATGTCGAGCGCGAGGGTCGAGCAGTCCGTGTCACGCTACCGAGGACTCAACGTCCGCCGTGGAGCGCTGCGCTCGTCCTCTCGCTCGCCCGCGAGCACGGAGCGGTCGCCATCTGGACGTGGACGGGCGCGGTCTGGTTGGGCTACGCCGAGGTTGGCGGCGAGGCCGCTCCTGGATCGACGGAGTTCCTCGTCCGCGTTGACGACGAGGTGTGGTTCGTTGGCGGCTGATGTGGCCTGTCGGGCGCGCATCTACGACGTCATGGCCGTGCTCCGCCAAGGCCATCTCGCTGTGCCGGAGGTCAGAGGTCGACGCGGAGAGATACTTGCGGCAAGCGCGGGTATGACGAGCATCCAGTTCCCTCTCCCCGGCGGGGAGAGAGTTGGGGTGAGGGGCCGCTCCCGTCTCGGTGGTACGATTGTCGACAGCCCGACCTAGCCGATTTGAGAGGGCGAACGATGGCTCAGCAGGAACCATTTCAGCGGATATCGGTCGAGGACGCCGAGGCGAAGCGCCAGGCCGGCGTCACCTTGGTCGACACCCGCGAGTTGGACGAGTATCAGGACGGCCACGCGGCCGGCGCGCCGTTGATGCCGCATATGTCAGTGATGACTCGCGCGGACGAGCTGGAACAGATCGCCGGCGGCAAAGACCAGCCGATCATGTTCATCTGCGCCAAGGGACAGCGCTCCGCCGTCGCCTGTGAGTTCGCCGCCGCGTTGGGATTCACCGACCTCTACAACGTCGAGGGCGGCACTGAGGCCTGGATCGCGGCCGGCCTGCCGACCGAAGTCCCTTCGGCCTAGCCTGCGCAGCGTGGCCGACTCGGACCATCTCCGATGCTGAGTGGCTTGAGCGGGACGCAGCGCTACGCGCTGTTCGTCCTGGTTGTGGTCGTTGTGGTGGTGGTCTACCTGTTCGCCTCGGGCGGCCTTGACGATCTCACTGGCGGCGGCTCCGACGACGAGGGGCAGGCGGCCGCAGCCGTAGAAGTCAGCGAGATTGAGCCAGACGCCGTGCCGCTCGGCGATCCGTCGTTGGTCGGTTCGCTCGAGGTCAGCATCGACGGGATCAGCTTCCCCGATCAGATTCGCGCTGAGGGCATTTGGCGTAGTCCGGCCGAGCGCTTCGCGCTGGTGCAGCTGACGATCACCAACCGCTCGAAGCAGGCACTCACGCTGCCAATCGACGGTCTGCAGTTGGTCACCGTCGACGGACGCGCCTACCTGGCAGACGCGGCGCTTTCGTCGGGGGCCGCGCGCGTTCACGATCGCGTCGCCTACGCGCCGCCGCTGGTGCTGCAGCCGCTGCTGACGATCACAGTGATCGCCGTCTACGACATTCCGCTCGACGCGACGGGATTGCAGTTGCGCGTCTCGGGCGGTTGGACCGACTTCGCGCTCGTCGAGTGATTCGGCTCGGACGAATGGGTTCGAGCCGCGAGAGGTTGTCGGCATGACGATCCTGATGTTCGACATCGACGGCACGTTGTCGCTGTCGCAGGGCGCGGGGACGCTCGCGATGTCGCGCGCGTTTGAGGAGCTGTGGGGCATCGAGCAGGCGCTTGAGGGGATGAACTTCGCCGGGCGCAGCGACAGCTGGATCGTGCCGACGGCGCTCTCGCGCCAGGGCCGCGACTGCACCGCCGAGGACATCGCGCGGTTCGTCGACTGTTACGTCCCGCATCTAGCCGAC
Organism: Dehalococcoidia bacterium; assembly: GCA_965221705.1. GTDB lineage: Bacteria > Chloroflexota > Dehalococcoidia > Bin125 > Bin125 > Bin125. The sequence goes on along the minus strand of OZ244908.1, from coordinate 328,575 downwards.
ACGCTGATCGAACGCGACGCGCGGCTCTGCGCCGGCGTGTCAGAGCTGCTCGAGACGCTCAAGGGCGAGTCGGTCACGATCGGCCTGGGCACGGGCAACTTTCGTCGCGCGGCCGAAGCCAAGCTCGGACCGCTGGGGATCTGGGATTACTTCGTCGATGGTGGCTTTGGCGATGACCACTCGAATCGCACGTCGTTGCTGATCGCCGGACTCGAGCGTCTGCGAGCCCACGCCGACGACGACGCGGATGTCGTCGTGATCGGCGACACTCGGCACGACGTCGAGGCCGGCCATGACATCGGCGCCAAGGTCGTCGCGGTCCGCACCGGCTATCACAACCCGGGCGACCTCGACGAAGCGGACGCGATTCTCGACGACTTCTCGGACCTGCAGATGACGCTCTCGGCGTTGTTCGACTGAGCTACGGGGCCGGAGGCCCCCTCACCCTCACCCCGTCGGGCGGAGAGGTCTCGCAGGTTCGTCATACCCGCGCATGCCGCGTGTATCTCACTCTGCGGTAGCCTGAGCCCATGTCTACGGGACTGATCGTCGGGATCATAATCATTCTGCTTGTGGTCGGCGTGCCGATCTTGCAGGCGCTGATTCGTTCGTTGCAGCGTCGACGCTCGCTCGCCGCCGACGGCGTGCCCGAGCTGCGCGCGGCCGGTCTGCAATCCGACGAGTTACCGCCCGGGCTGCGTCCGCAGAGCGCCGAGGCGGTGACCTCAGAGGAGCTCGCGCTGGCAGATGACAATCCGCAGGCGACCATCACCCAGCTCGATGATTCGGGACGAGTGATCGGCTATCGAGAGAGCTATCGCGACCCACGATCGTGGGGCGAGTTTGTCGACTGGGCGCTAGCGCAAACCCTGTTTCGCAATCGAGCGCACCGTCGCGTTGAGGTCGAGCTGACGCGCTACGAAACGTCCGAGCAGGCGTCGGCCGCGCTCGAGGCGGCACCGTCGCTCGACGCGGGCGATGAGAGTGTGAGCGTCGTCGACGGAGGCGAACACGGCGGTCTGCTCGCTCGCGAGTGGACTCGTGTGGAGCGGGGCGAGACGGTGCAGCGGATGCTCGAGCTGCGCTGGGCGGCAGGCGACATACTGGCCGTCGTGCGTGGCGACTCGGAACCGTCGGGCGCGCTCGACGACGACGATCTGAGACGACTGGCGAGCATCGTCAAGGGTCGGCTGTCGTGATTCCCACGCTGTGGCGCTTGCTCGGACGATGACGACGACCAGTCGCACTGAGTTGCTGAACCGTTACAAGGAGGCGCCGCAACTGCTCGCGGCGTCGGTCGCGGGGGCTTCGATGGCGCAGCTCGACGGCGCTCCGCCCGAGCCCGGCTGGACGGCGCGGGAGAACGTCCATCACGTCTCCGACATCGCCATCATGGGCGCGCTGCGGCTGCGCATGATGCTGCTCGACATCGAAGTCGAGTACTGGCCGCTCGATCAAGACGTGATGCAGCGTCGTCTGCGCAACGATCGACGGCCGATCACGCCCGCGCTGCACACGTTCGAGGCATTGGTCGAGTCGGCGATGTCAATCCTGGCTGCGCTGCGCGAGGACGAGTGGACGCAGCCTCGACCGATGCCCGGCGCCAGCTCGCGCAGCGTCGAAGAGTGGTTGGCGGCGAACGTGCGCCACATTGAGGAGCACGTCGACCAGATTCGATTCGCCCTCACCGGCACTTGCTGACAGCGATCGGGCGAAGCCTGATGGTCGACTCCGAACGTTTGGCCCTGCTCGGGCGGTATCGGGAGACGGTGCTGCAGATCAACGACTGGCTCGCCAAGCCCGGCGAATCCGTCCATGAACTGCGCGAGTCAAAGGGCGAGTGGCGCGTACGCGAGATCGTGCATCATCTGGCCGACGTTGAGGTCGGCGATGCGATGCGTCTGCGGATGATGATCGCGCACGATGCCCCGCTGATCGTCGCCTACGACGAGACTTTGTTTGCGCAACGCCTGCACTACGAACGCCCGCTGGAGTCGTCGCTCGCTATCTTTGCTTCGCTGCGGGCATCGAACGCCGAGATCGTCGAACGGCTCGAACCATCGGAATGGTCGCGCGAGGGTCGACACGAAGAGCGCGATCAGTACAGCGTCGAGATTCTGGTGCATCGCAGCATCGAGCATGATCTCGCGCACCTGGATCAGATGCAATGCGCCGCGCGGGGCGAAGGGATCGCAACATGACTGAGACCGTGTCGTACACCCAAGACGATGTCGAGTCGCTGTTGGAGAAGATGGCGAATGAGCGCTCCAAGCTGTTGGCCGCCGCCGAGGGCTTGAGCGACGACGACGCCAATCATGTTCCGGTCGACGCCGTCGGCGAGGAACAGTGGACGGCGAAAGAGCAGCTCTCGCACCTGTGGGAGATGGAGCGCGGCTACATCGCATGGTGTCGAGCGGGACGGGTCGAGAGCGGCGTCGACGCGACCGGCATTCGCGGCGAACCGGTCGCCATCCCGATTCAGGAAGCGCCCCGACACTCGGTGCGGGAATTGCTCGACGCGCTGATCACGGAGCGGGCGGGCACGATTGAGTTCATCAACTCGTTGACGTTGGACGAGTTCGCGCACACGGCCTCGACGCAGGCGTTCGGGGAACTGACTCTGATGCAGTGGCTGCGATCGTTCTATCGGCACGACCGCATGCACACGGCTCAGATTCAAGGGCGGCAGTCGGAGTATCGGCCGCGATATCAGGGCAACGGCGAGGTTAATCAACGGCAGATGCGGATCGATCTCGTCGCCACTCAGGATGGCTCTGACGAGTCCAACAAGGGCTAAGTCGCGCGCTGTGTGCACGTCATAGCATGGGTCCATGGCCGAAGAACGCCCGCGCCGAATGAGCGGCGACGAGTCGTTGCAGTGGCACGACGGTCGACGCATGGTGACCGTCTGGGTCGGCCGCGGTCAGCAGTGGGCGGGATCGGCGCGCGAGCAGGCGCGTCGAGCGAATCGTCGACCACGCAATCGATTGCAGCGCTTCGCGCTCTGGTTGGTCGGGATACCGCTGGGTCTGTTGGCGACGGCGCTGGGCCTCGCGGTCACGATTCTGGGCGTGATCGTCGGCATCATCGCGCTGGCGCTGATGATCTGGGTGGGCATGGGATTCGCCGGCGCGGCGATGACGTCACGCGCGGGCCGATCGGCGCGGGTCGGATGGATCCTCGGTTTGGCGCTGGGACCGCTGGGGCTCCTGATCATCCGCCGGCTCGCCTGAGATGCTCCGCGTCGCGGCCATCAGAGACAGCCGGCATCGGCCAGCGTCCGACGCACGTCCGTCGGCAGTGACTCGATCGCGCGGCGCAGCTGCGTCGCGACGCGAATGCCGCTAAGGCCGAACGCCAGCGGGCTGGCGAGCTCGGCGGCAGGTTGCTCGGCTGAGACCTCGGCGACGAACTCCATCGTGCTCAGACTTTCACGATGAAATCGCGACAGATCCTGGGGCGGACTGACAGAGCGCAACGCATCGGCGGAACGCTGCGCCACGTTGGCGAGTTCACCCCAGGTGAGTTGCTCGGGCTCAATGGCGCTGACCGCTGAGTTGACGCCGTCGGAACAGAAGCGCGCGTACTCGTCGAGTGTCAGCCGATCGCCGCTCGCGCACGCCGCAATGAGCAGACTGAGCAAGCCGAGCAGGCCGAGCAAGCCAGACACGGAGAGCAGAACGAACGCTCGTTGCATGACTCGATGCTCTCCTCTGCGTCGTGGGCGCAACGCTCGCGCTGATCGTTGCTAATCGTTGCTGATCGTTGTCAGATCCGATGACTATCATTCTGACGTAGGCGGATCGCGGGGGAAGGCGGGTCATGGCGAGGCCGGTGCGAGTGTTTGCGACCCGCGAGCTGCCCGGCGAGGGGTTTGTCGGCCTGCGCCGCGATTCGACCATCGATCTCGACGTCTGGCCCGAGGACGGCCCGCCCGACCGCGCCGCCTTGCTCGAGCGCTCGCGCGGGGTCGACGGCCTACTCTGCCTGATCACCGACCAGATTGACAAGGCGTTGCTCGACGCCATCGGTCCGCAGCTGCAGGTCGTGTCGCAGATGGCGGTCGGCGTCGACAACATCGACGTCGCAGCCTGCTCGGCGCGCGGGATTGCGGTCGGTCACACGCCGGGCGTCCTCACCGAGACGACGGCCGACATGGTCTGGGCGCTGATCCTGGCCAGCAGTCGGCGCGTGGTTGAGTCGGCCGAGTACGTCAAGTCGGGCCGCTGGCGCACCTGGACGCCGACGCAGATGGCCGGCGTCGATGTGCATGGCGCCACGCTCGGACTGATCGGCTTCGGCGCTATCGGCCAGGCGGTGGCGAGACGCGCGCGAGGATTCAACATGCGCGTGCTGTGCTGGAACCGGACGCCTCGGCCGCAAGAGGCGGCCGCTGTCGGCGCGGAACAGACGGCGTTCGAGCAGGTGTTGGCGCAGTCGGATGTGATCTCGATCAATGTCGCGTTGACCAATGACACGCGTGGCCTGATCGACGCTGAGGCGTTCCGCCAGATGCGGCCGAGTGCGATATTGGTCAACACGGCGCGCGGACCGATCGTCGACGAGGCCGCGTTGATCGACGCGCTGCGCGACGGTCGTCTCGGCGGCGCGGGCCTGGACGTGACGGAGGAAGAGCCGCTCTCGATGGACTCGCCGCTGCTGAGCATGGACAACGTGATCGTGCTGCCGCACATCGGCTCAGCGTCAATGGCGACGAGAGCGAAGATGGCCGATATGGCGGTCGCCAACCTGCGCGCTGGAATCCTCGGCGAGCCGTTGCCGCATCAGGTGAGCGTCAGGTGAACGTCTGATGTCAACTGGCCGCGCCGCCTGGACGCCCAAGGGCGACGAGCCCGGCAACCTCTGGTTGGCGCGGGCCCTTTGGGATTCGGGCGGGATCATGTTCGGCGACTTCGACCTCGGCGCGACGCGCGGCTCTCCGGTCTATATCAACGTGCGGCGTCTGATCGCGCATCCCTGGGCGCTCAGGCGCATTGGCGAGCTGCTCAACGACGAGACGCGCATGCTCGGCGGCATGCTGCGTCCAACGATCGCGCCGTTTGAGCTGATCGCCGGCGTGCCGATGGGCGGACTGCACGCGGCGACGGCGTTCTCGCTATCGAGCAACGTGCCGATGATCTACGTCCATCCGAGCAGTCAGATTCGACATGTGGCCGAGGAGATCGAGGGATCGTACTATCCCGGTCAGACCGTGATTTTGGTCGATGACTTGATGACGCGCGGCGGCTCGCTGTCGGAGACCGCCGACTTGCTGCGCTCGGCCGGCTTGATGGTGCATGATGCGTTCGTGCTGATCGATCGCGGGGCGGGCGGAGTGGAGCGGATGCGCCGCGAAGGCGTGACTGTGCATTCGCTCTTGACGCTCGAGGGGTTGCTCAATTTTCTGCTCGCGCGCGAACTGATCACGCAGGCGATCTACGCCAAGTGTCTGACCTGGCTCGAGGGCGTGCGCGGAGGCGATCGGTGAAGCTGCTGCAGACACTGCTGGCGTTCGTCGGCGGTGCGGTGGCGGCGGTGCTCTGGCTTGAACGGCGGACATCGGGAGAGCGAACGTCGGCGACTCCCAGTCCGACTCACGCGCCCGAGCCTGAGCGCCCAAAGTCTGAACGGGAGGTCGAGCGCGTCGTTGAAGAGGTGGTCGTCGCCGATCCGGAGCAGGCGGAGCGAATCGCCCAGCTTGAGGCGGAGCTCGCCGAACAGCGCGCGACGCGTGAGCCGCCGCCTGACGAACCGCCGCCCAGCGTCGACGCGATCCGCGCCGCTCGGGCGCGAGCCTTTGCGCTCGAACGCGAGCTGCTCGATCGAGCGGGCGACGCCGCGCCGCGATGGTCTGATCTCGATCCCGTTTCGTTGGAGGATCCCGACAAGTTCTTCGACGCGGTCGCGGCGCACTTGCCCAATGTCGCGTTGCGTCTCAGCGACGTTCCGCTCGACGCAGCGGCGCTCTGGCCGATACTCGGAGCGATGCAGGAGTTCGCCGACGCCTCGCGGGGCGATTGGTTCGAGTATCCAGGGGACTTCGCGCGCTGGTGCGTCGAGGGCGGGCATCCGGCGGCGTTGGCCGCGGAGCAGCTGGGCGAGGACCAGGCGCGGCCAACGTTCAGCGTCGACCGACGCGTCAATCGCTCGGGTCGGATGTCAGCGCCCTGTTATGTAGAGGCGGCTGGCAGGCGCTATCACTACGTTGACGACCTCGCGGGCGAGACCGGGAGGATGCAAATCGTCGGCGCGCTCGAGTCCGGCGGCTAAACTTACTTGTACTTCTTCCAATCGCGAGCCGCAGGGTCGCGGGTGAACTGGTCGACGCCGACCTGCACAACGCGCTCTGAGGCCACTTCGACAACGCGACGCTCGGGCTTGCGCACGATGATCAGGTGCTTGTGTCCGCGCAGGTAGAAGTTGTGTTTGCGCGCGCGATATGCCCAGAGTCCGGTGTTCGACGACTGATTGCGCCGAGCGACGATCACCCATTCGGTGGGGATGAAGCCGATGTCATCGACGAGCATCTGGTAGATCTGCATCCCGACTGGCGTGTAGCGTTTCTTGACCCATTGATCGCCGATCAACCAGCCGAGCGTCTTGCCCGTCTTGAGCACGCGGAACAGCTCGCTCGCTACCAGTCGCAGCGCGTCGTAGAACTCGTGCTGCTCTGCTGAGTGTCGTCCGATGTTGGCCGGCTGGTCGTTGTAGTTAACGTTGTCGCCGTAGGGCGAGTCGATGAAGACCATGTCGACGCTCGCGTCGTCGAGCGGAATCGATCGCGCGTCATTCTGTTCGATGTCGTCGCGGACCGGGTTGATGTCATATCCGATTGCTTGACGCTGTTCTTCGCGGCAGACATCGATCGTGGTGCCAGAGCCGCACATCGGATCGAGCACCAGATCGCCGGGTTCGGTGTAGCGCTGCAGCATGTTGTAGATGATGAACGCCGGCGTCACGCCCTGATAGCGGCTGTCGCCCTTGGGCGTCGAACCGTACGACTGCGTGGGGAAGTCCCACAACGTGGTCGCTTCGATGTCCGGCTTGAGCTCGATGCCGGCGGCGTCGTTGAGCTGGCGCTCCAGCGTGCGCATGCGTTGGCGGATATCGGCCAGGTCCTTGGTCGCGTTGTCGTAGGCGGTGTCGGGATCGCCGAAGAGGTGCGCGCCGCGTTTGTACGCTCGGAGCGTCTTGCGGGCATCGAGCGCCCGTTGATACTGTTCGGCAAGTCTGAGCGCTTGCCGGGAGAGGTGATCGCTCACCCCCCCCCCCCCCCCCCAACCATGACAGTACGTCGTTTTCGAAGCTGCTAAAGCCCTTGATGCGATCGTTGGGCGTTAAGTCATCGCGCAGGACGTACGTTGCATCGAAGTCGATGTTGGCGATTGCGTAGTTCTTCTTGTACGGCGGTTGGTCGGAAACAAGGTCGCCGTCTTTATCCAGAGTCAGCAGACAGTAACGAACGTGCGTCGTGATCGGACTCTGCAATAGCTTCAGTTTCCAGTACGCCGTCTGCTTCATACGGTCGCGCAGCGAAGTCTTGCAGGAGAGGACGCAGACAATGGCGTGATTCTCCTCGCGGTAGACGACGAAGTCGGCGTCGGGCAGGTGACAACCGTACTCGCCGTAGTCGACGAGCAAGTTGCGCTTGACGCGCTCCAGTTGCTCGCCAGGTTGCTGCCGACCTAGCTCGGTGTCGCGTGTCCAACGCAACGAGAGTCCATGCGCGGCGTTGAGCGCCTTCACCCGGTCCTCGAAGAGCAGCTCCATCAGCTTTTGGAAGGCTCGGCCCCAGAGCGAGTTCTGCTGCTGGACATTGAGATCTGGGAACGAGGCGACAAACTCCTTGATGATGTCGGCCATGTGGTCGTCGGGAAAACCGCCGCCCCAGTCCAGATAGAGCTGGACCAGCAGATCCTCTTTAGCCTGATCGAGCAGCTTTGAAGGAGGCATAGAAACCGGATACAGGCCGGGTTCGGCGCTGTCAACCCCGGTGTGTCGACGCCGGCTTGCCGGGTACTGACCGGTGGCCTATACCGGCCGGCGTGAGCCCGAACACTTATCTGTCACCCCCCCCCCCCCCCCCCCCCCACATCTGTCCGGCGTTGTGACCGAAGCTGCACAGGGGCGGCGCGGTGACCGCCCTCTTCAACCCCGAGCAGCTGCGGCTGGGCGACGCGACTGACCCGTCGCTGTTCGACGACGACTGCTTCCAGCTGACCGTCACGTCGCCGCCGTACAACGTCGGCCTGAGCTACGGCGACGGCGTCGATGACGCCGGCTCGTACGAGGCCTATCTGGAGTTCAGCCGTAAGTGGCTGGCCAACTGCTTCCGCTGGACGGCGCCGCGCGGTCGGCTCTGCATGAACATCCCGCTGGACAAGAACAGCGGCGGCAAGCAGGCCGTGACGGCCGACCTGACCAACATCGCGCGCGAGGTCGGTTGGCGGTATCACGCGACGATCATCTGGAACGAGGGCAACATCTCGCGGCGCACGGCGTGGGGCAGCTGGATGCGGCCGTCGGCGCCGCACGTGATTGCGCCGGTCGAGACGATCGTCGTGCTCTACAAGGAGCAGTGGAATCGCGAGCACCTGGGCGACGAGCGGGTCACGATCGAGCGCGACGAGTTCATGGAGTGGACCTCGGGGGTGTGGAGCGAGCACCAGGATCAACCGGCCGAGAACGATACCGCGACGCCGCCAGAGCCGCTGATCGCTCCGACGCAGTTGTTGGCTTGGGCGATGTCGTTCGACGGCGCCTCGCCGCTGCGCGTTGACGAGCTGCGCGAGTCGTTTGCGGAGCTGCTGACGCGCCCGCGAGGCCCGGGGCTTGACGGGCTGGACCCTGAAGCGGCGCGAGAGTGGGCGTCGCAGATCTGGACATTCGGCGGAGAGTCGGCGAAGCGGATTGGTCATCCGGCGCCGTTTCCGCTCGAGCTGCCGCGCCGCTGCATCAGGTTGTTCTCGTATCGAGGCGACCGGGTGCTGGACCCGTTCGCGGGCAGCGGCAGCACCCTGGTCGCGGCGCTGCGGAATGGACGCCGTGCGTACGGCATCGAGATCGATCAGTCGTACCGCGAGCTGGCGCTCGACCGCATCAACGCCGAAGTGCAGCGATTCTGATGTCCCAGTCGGACCTAATCTTCAGCTACTACCGAGATCGGCCGAATCGACCGATTCCGCACGCCGAGGTTGTCGATTGGGCGACGAGGGAGTGGCAGCGTCGTACTGGCAAGGTGTTTCGAGATCCCGACCGCGCGATTCGTAAGTTGCATCAAGAAGGCAAGCTTCAGAAGCTGGCGAAGGGCGTGTACCAGTATGATCCGGGCCTGGAAGTAACACGCATGCTTGAGGACTTCTCCACTGCGAACCGCCAGGAGGTCTTACAGCGCGACGGATACAAGTGTGTGGTGTGTGGCGCATCGAGGGAAGAAGGGGTCGAACTGCACGTCGATCACATCAAGCCCAAGGACAAGGGAGGACGGGCAATCGTCTCGAATGGTCAAACGCTGTGCGCCATGCACAACAACCGAAAGAAAAACCTGGGTCAGACTGAGACGGGCAAGAAGATGTTCATTCGTCTGTACGAAGTCGCCTCGGAAACGGGAGATCAACAGCTCTGCGCATTCATTCGGGACGTGTTGTTGACGTACGAGCGTCACAACATCAATGGTCACGTGGTGTGGCGGGAGTCTGAACAAGCGTCCGTGGATTGACGCGCGTCGAGGTTCGTGTCGGGGCGCCCCCTCAGTCACTCCGTGACAGCTCCCCGGAGGGGGCCTTTTGGGATCAGGTCGATAGCTCACCCGGTGGGGGAGCGATTGGAGCAGGATAGGCGGGAAGACTAGAGCAACACGGCGAGCAGGATCGCGATGGCGAAACCAATCAGCGTGAGCATGCCGCCCATCACGAGTCCGACGATGAGCTGCTGCTGTCGAGAGACTCGCGCCTCTCGCTCTGCCGCGTCAGCCTTCAGTTCGGCGACCGCGCGGCTGACGGCTGCGTCTACGGATCTCTCAGTCGCGACACCCTCCAGCTGCTCGCGGAACGTATCGTCTAAGGCATCGGCGAACTCAGTCGCAGGCGCGTCCAGTACGTTGCCGCGGACCAGTAGATTGCGAAATCGGAGTTTGTCGATTCTGAGCGCCATGGCGCCAGGATACACATGTGCGGCCGCGATTCGCCCAGTTAGCCGCGTTCGAGGGTGTAACGGTCGGCGTTGAGTAGCATGTGCAGCGCTGACAGCCAACGGTCCCGGACGACGGTGAAGTCGCGGCCAGTTTGACGGTTACGTTTGCTTGGAACGCGGTGTCCGTATGGTCGGCGCAGGGCGTAGTGCGAGCTGATCCACTCGGTGCGCAAAGTGCGATCGGCCTGTGGCGCCCATCGCACGCGCAGTCGCGTGCGTCGAGCGCGATTACGGCCATGCGGTCGCCACGTGATCACGATGTCCCGCCCGCGCGAGGGCTTGACGCTGTCGACAGTCGACGCGGGGATGTGCAGCAACAGTCGACCGTCTTCGCGGAGGAAGGTGGCGCCGTCGACGTCGAGGATGAGGTCGCCCTGGCGGTCGCTGAAGGGGATCGGTCCGACGAGCGTAGCGGCGTCGCGGCTGGGCAAGGCGATCGGCCGTTGGCGGGCGACGTCTGCGCCGCAGCGATGGCAGGCGAGGCGGCCATCGAAGGTCTCGCGATGGCAAGCGGGGCAGATCTTCATTGGGTGCAGTATGTCAGAGAGATGGGTGGGGGGGCGCCCTCCGCCCTAGCCCTCTCCCCGCGGGGGAGAGGGGATCAGAGGGTCCCTCCCGCTTGCTCCCTGCAGGGAACGGGGGATAGGGACAAGACCTCGCCTCCGGGGAGGCGGCCCGCAGGGGCGGGGGGGGGCAGCCTCACGCTGCAAGGCCTGGAAGCCCCCTCAGTCGCTCCGCGACAGCTCCCCCGGAGGGGGAGCTCTGGAGAGCGTCTAGGCGCGGACGGGGGCGCCCCAGCGTTCTACCAGTTCTTCGGCCTGACTGACCATCTGGTTGACGACCTCTGTTGCGGGGCGGATCGCTTTGATCAGGCCGGCGCCGTTGCCGGCGGGGCCGCCGATCAGCTCTTCGATGTGCGCCTCGCGCGCGCCGCGCAGCGCTTCGCCGACGAGCAGGCCCTGCAGCGGCATCGGCAGCGTGGGCGGCGCTTCGGGACGCTCCCAGGCCTCGGTCCAGGCGTTGTACATGTGACGCATGGTCTTGCCTGAGTACATGCGGCCGATGCGCGTGTCTTCATCGACGGCGGCGACGAGCTTGTCCCATTGGACCTTGCGCGTCCACTCGTCGGTCTCGCCGCGTTCCTCGGAGTCCTGGTAGGCCTCCCAGGTGGCGAGGAATGCGGTGCCGCACCAGATCGCCTCGGCGCCCAATGAGAGCGCCGCCATCAGGCCGCGTCCATCCATGATCCCGCCAGCGGCGATCGTCTTGGTCGGCGAGATCGCGTCGACGACCTGGGGGACGAGCGCGAGCGTGCCGATGCGGCCGGTGTGTCCGCCCGCCTCGGTGCCCTGGGCGACGACGGCGTCGACGTTGGCGGCGGCGACGCGGCGCGCGTTGCGTGTGTTGCCGACCAGGCCGATCACCTTCATGCCCTGGGCGTGCGCGTCGTCGACCATCCAGCCGGGGTTGCCGAGACCGGAGGCGAAGACGGGCACGCGCTCGTCGAGAATCACCTCGACCTGCTGGCGGAAGTAATCCTGAGTCAGCGGTGGACGCTCGAGCGGCGCTGAGGGATCGGGGATTTCGAACTCTCGCTTGAGCTGGTCGACGTAGTGATGATGCTCGGCCGAGATCTCGAGTTCGAGGTCTTCGCGGTTGCCGGAGTCGGCGATCGATGAGGGCAGCAACAGGTCGACGCCGAAGGGCTTGTCGGTGAGCGAGCGAACCTTGGCGATCATGCCGTGCAGCTCGTCGGGCGTATAGCCGGTCGCGCCGACGACGCCGAGTCCGCCGGCCTCGGAGACGGCCGCGGCGAGCGTCGGGCCGGCCGCGCCGCCCATGCCGGCGAGGATCACGGGGTACTCAATGCCGAGCATGTCGCAGAGTTCAGTCTTGAGCGGGGAAGCCATGTGCGGCCTTTCAGAGGTCATCGAAGCGTCGCGGGTCAGAAGGCATGCTACCAGTGTCAGAGGGGCAACTGACCGCACACGAGCGTGCGGGTCGATAGGAAACGTGAGGGATCATGGGCTGATAGTCTGTTGACTAGTCAGATGACTAGTTGGTACGATGCGGTTGAGGCAGGAGGTGTGACGTGACGAAGATCTGGCAGGTTCAGGAAGCGAAAGCGCGGTTTAGCGCGCTGCTCGATGCGACGTTGAACGACGGGCCGCAGGTGGTCTCGCGTCGCGGCGAGGAAGTGGCCGTGGTCGTGCCGCTCGACGAATGGCTCCAGTTGCGGGGGCCGGGATACACCGACATTGTTGACTGGCTGCTCGCGGATGAAGCGCGGACGGACGAGCTGACTCCCAGACCGATCGAGTTGACGCTGCCGCCAGCACCTGACTTCGAGTAGCGGCCGATGTATCTGCTCGACACGAACGTCGTTTCCGAGCTACGCAAACAGCATCCTGAACCACGCGTCGTCGCTTGGCTGAGCTATCAGCCCTCCAACCGGCTGAACGTGAGCGCCATCACGATTGCCGAGATACAGCGGGGAATCGAACAGAAACGACCGTCGGACCCATCCAAGGCGAGTGAACTGCAGACCTGGCTCGACGACTTCGTGTCGGACGACTTCCGCGTGCTGCCGTTCGACGCGGCGGCGGCGCGGGAGTGGGCTCGGTTGATTCATGGTCAACCGAATCGCTTGGCGTACGACGGTATGATCGCGGCGATTGCGCAGGTGCGCGAGCTGACGGTCGTGACGCGCAACGTGAAGGATTTCAAGCAGTTGGGAGTCGAGTGGCTCAATCCGTTCGAGCGTCGTTAGGCGTTCGACGGCGTGGGCTCAGGTGCCGGCCGGGCCGACGATCGTGATCTCCTCGCCCAAGGCGGCGAGGCCGAGGCTGTGCTGCAGCTCATCGGTCTTCCAGGCCATGACGATGCCGCCGGTGAGGTCCCGGTAGAGCCGCTCGAGCGGCTGTCCCTTGACGTAGGCGTGGGCGCCTGTCGTCTTGATGGCGAGCATCGCCACTTCCTCCGCCGCGCGGCGCATGGCGTGCGTGGTCTGGACCTGCATGCGGACGAAGCTCTGGCGGTCGGGATACGGTCGCTCGACTTCGCGCACGGCGTGATTGAGTTGAATCCGGGCGGTCTCGAGCGAGCTGTACATCTGACCGAGCGCCATCTGCGCCCAGGGCATCTGCGAGCGCGCCTCGGGACTGCCGCCGAGCGGATTGCGGGCCGATGCGAGGTAGCCGATGCGCTTCTGCAGATAGGCCACGGTCTCGTCGACGATCGCCTGCATGGTTCCGAGCCAGATGGCGCAGATGCCGAGTCCGGGCACTGCCCGTCGTTGCCACTGCGCCTGGGGCATCATCTGCTCGCCCATGCGCAGGAGCGAGAGCGGCACGACGAAGCAGTCGGCGCGAGGGATGCGCAGGTTATCGATGACGAGATCGTGCGAGGCGGTCGAGCGTAGACCCATACCATCCCAATTGCCGCGATTCTCGATCTGTTCCGCCGACATCTCCGCTAAGGCGATAACGAGCTCGGGCTCGGCGGGTCGCTCGATCCCTGCGCCGATGAAGGCGAAGCGGGCGGCGTCGGCGCCTGAGGCGAAACCGGCCCGACCGGAGATGATCAGGTCAGCGCCGTCCTCTTCGGCCATGAATCCGGTCGAGGCGTTGCTCAGCTCTCGCGAAGGAATACTGCCCGGCGCGCAGCACCAGGCGCCCTCGGCGCAAGCGCGCAACACCTCGTCGCGGCGCGGATAGGGCGGCAGCGCGCTCGCGATCGAGATGACCAGCAAATGCATGTTGAGCGCGACCGCAATCGATGCGTCGCCATAGGCGATCTCTTCGACCACGCGCAGGTAGGTCTCGCCGTCGGCCTCGAGCCCGCCGAAAGCCTCGGGAATGACTAAGCCCGATACGCCCAACTCGGCCAGCGCGTCGAAGTGCTCTCGTACGAGTTGACCCGAACGGTCGGCCTCTTCGGCGCTGTCGCGAAACGGTCCGCGAGCCAGCTCGCGAACCTGTTCGATCAACTGCTGCGCTGCCTCAGCGTCCATCGGCGTGCTCCTGTCGAACCCGACCTCGATCTGGGTCATTGATCATCATCGTATCGACACATCGCAGCTCGCCAAACGCTTGGTTCACTCTCAAGTCTCCACGTGCAGGTCACTGGTGGGTGAGCGTTAGCATTTGCGCAGACGACACGTTGGAGTCGTGATCCTGAGTGGATCCTGGAAAGGGCGCAGCCATGCCGTCGATCAACACGTTGCACGGGGCGTTAGACACCGCTGAACTCGGCCGCACGCTGATTCACGAGCACATCGGCATTCGCTCGCCCGGGATCTCGGAGAACTGGCCTGAGCTCTGGGACGAAGCCGGATGCGTCGCGTCGGCTGAGGAGAAGTTGAACGCGCTCCAGCAGCGAGGCGTCGGCACGGTCGTCGACCTCTCGACCGCCGACCTGGGGCGCGACATCGGCTACCTGCAGAAGGTGGCGAACGTGACGTCGCTGAACGTCGTGCTCTGCACGGGGATCTACTGGCTGCGGTCGATGTACTGGCGCGGTCGACCGGCCGAAGAGCTGACTCGCGTGTTCGTCAAGGACATCACCGAAGGCATCGCGGGGACCGAGATTAAGGCAAACATCATCAAACTCGCCTCGGATGAGCAGGGCGGCGGTGTTGATTCGTACAACGAGAAGTGTCTGCGCGCCGGCGCGCGGGCGCATCGCGCGACGGGAGCGCCGATTGCGACGCATAACGGACCGCCCGAGTTGGGCGCGAAACAGCAAGACATCTTCGAGGACGAAGGCTGCGACCTCTCGCGAATCGTGATTGGACATGTCGGCGACACCGATGACACCGACTACCTCAAGTCGATCATGGACCGCGGCTCGTACGTCGGACTGGATCGCTTTGGCCTGGACCAGATTCTGCCGTTCGATGATCGCGTTGACACGGTGGTCAAGCTCGCGGCCGACGGATACACCGAGCGGATGCTGCTCGCCCATGACGCCTCGTGTTGTCTGGACTGGATTCCCGACATCGACGCGGTGCGTCAGGCGCAGCCGAACTGGCACTTCAATCACATCCCCGACGACGTCGTGCCGGCGCTGCTCGAGCGCGGCGTGAGTCAGGCGCAGGTCGATCAGATGTTGATCAACAATCCGCGAGAGCTCTTCGAGAAGCAGGGCGCGTACTAAGCGTGGGGGACCTGGGCGTGAGCGGCGCAGGGACGGCGCGCGAGGAGTGGGAGGCGGCCGATCTGCTCGCGGCGGCGAGAGCGGGGTTCGCCGGCTCGACGCCTGATGCGTCTGAGGGCGATCGGGCGGCGCGCGCCCGACTGTGGCGCGCGGGACGGGTCGTGGCTGAGGCGGAGGCGGTCGGCGAGGACGGGATGGTCGCCGCGCAAGCGGCGGGCCATACGCTGCGCTTGTCGTTGGGCGATGAGTCTGACCAGGCCGGCGACGCGTTGGGCATTGAAGTCGAACATGAACGCGCGCCTCGAACGCCGGAGGGCCTGATCGGGCTGATCCAGACGCCGCTGCCAGGACGCGAAGGACTGCTGCTGCGCGACGGCGACCGCGTGGCTCGTGGTTGGCCATTTGACGCCCTGCGCGCCGACGGCCGCACGGCGGCATGGGTGAAGCAGCTCAATCGAGCCGCGCGTCCGCCCGGCGCGAGGCTCGCCTCGAGCACTTCAGTAGAAACGTTCACGACCGTCGAGGCGTTGGGCGGCGTCGCGCCGACCGACGGTGAGCGGATACCGCGTCGCGCGGGCGGGTTTCGCATCGTTGAACTCGATGAGGTGCTGCCTGACCGTCTCTCAGGCTCGGCGCTGCAGGCCGCGGCCTGGCTGCTGCGGCACCAACGGGCCGATGGCTCGTTCGCCTATGAGTACCAATCGCCGAGCGCTGAGTCGGAAGGCGGCTGGACGCCCTACGACCAGCTTGTGCGTCAATGCGGCTGCGCCTGGGCGATCGCCTTTGTCGGGCGTCTGACGCGCGACCGCAAGATCGGAGAGGCCGCGGCGCGCGCGATCGGCGGCATTCTGGAGCGTCACTTGCGCCGCGATGGGCCGGGGCGGCTGTTCTACCTCGAAGACATGTACGGCGAGGCCAAGTTAGGCGCGACGCCGCTGTTGCTTCTGGCGATGAGCGAGCTGGGGTCGGCGCTGCGGGTTCCGCGCGAGACGGTCGAGCAGTTGACCGCCTCGCTGCTCGCCGTGCAGTCGCCGGACGGTCGGCTGGGTACATCGGCGAGAGGATTGGAGCTGGAGGGTTCGGAGACCTACTACGCGGGACAGATCGCGCTGGCGCTGGCGCGGCTCTACGCGCAGCGAAGGCGTCCGCGGCTGCGGGCGGCGGTCGAGCGCTCGATGCGGCACTATCGCGAGCGATGGGCTGATCAGTCGGAGCGCGACCTGTCGTTCACGACCTGGATGCTGCAGGCGTGCGATCAGTGGCACGTCGTGGCGGATGAGGCCTCGGCCGCTGAGGCTCGCGACTACGCCTACGAGATGGCCGATTGGGCGCTCGAGGATCAGCAGGACTCCAGCTCGGCCAACCCGCTCTGGGTCGGGGCGTTTCAGAACACCCCAGGGATTGGCACGGCGGCCTACAGCGAAGGCATCGCGAGCGCGCTCGCGATCGCCCAGCGCGCCGGCGATGAGGAGCGCGCCGCACGTTACCGCGACGCCTTACTGCTCAGCATGCGGTTCCTGCTCTCGCTCTCGGTCGAAGGGGTCGAGCATGCGCTGGTCGGCGGCCCTGAGCACGTCGGCGGCGTGCGCTCGGCGCTGCATCGATCCGGACTGCGCTGCGACAACGCGCAGCACTATCTGATGTCGATGCTGCGAGCGCGGGCGCTCTGTTGGGACTGATGGAGACGGCTAGCCGTCCCTGATCCCGGGCCAGACCTCACGCCAGGTGGATTCGACAACCTGCAGGTACTGGTCGACGGGGATCGCCAGTTCGCGGTCGTAGTTGGGCATGCCGATGCCGAGCCTCGTGATGCCGATGTCGCGCGCGCCGCTGAGCAATCGCTGCATATTGCCTTGATCGGCGTCGAGCGGCGGCAGCCACTGGATGGGAAACTCGTCGGGATCGCGATCGTTGCGTTCGAGTTCGGCCCGTAGGTCGGTCGTCAGTTGACTGAGCTGCGCGAGGTCGCTGGCGACGGGCGCGATCCAGCCGTCGCCGAGTCTGGCGGTGCGCTCGATCGCCGGCTTGGAGAGTCCGCCAAAGAGAATCGGCGGTCCGCCGGGCGTGACTGGCTTGGGCATCACCGACATCTCGTCGATCTGCACGTATCTGCCGCTGAAGTTGATCGGCTCCTCGGTCCAGCAGGCGCGCAGGACGCGGATGTACTCCTCCATGCGACTCGGCCGCTGGCGGAAGTTCACGCCGAGCGCGTCGAACTCTTGCCACTGCCATCCGATGCCGATGCCGAGACGCATGCGACCGCCGGAGAGGATGTCGATTTCGGCGGCCTGTTTGGCCACGAGCACTGGTTCGCGTTGCGGCAGCACGAGCACATTGGTCTGCAGCGCGACGCGACTGGTCTGTCCGGCGAGCCAGGCGAGCGTGGTCATCACCTCGTGCTGATGGACGTCATCGGTGTATGGGCCGGTCTGCGGTCGACCGTCGCGCGCGTAGGCGTAGATCACGTGGTCGGCCATCGAGATGAAGTCGCAGCCGATGGCCTCGACGCCCTGCGCCCAATCGCGCAACTCGGAGACGTCCCAATGCCAATGCCAGGCGGGGATCTGACAGCCAAACTCAAACTGTGACATGGCGGCATCCACTTCGTTGCTGTCTGTTCGGTGCGAACAGAGGCGCGATCGGCGCGCGACGGACGCACAGTCGACGCGCGGCCTCGGGTGTATCCTAAGCGCATTCAGGCTCGTCCTGAACTGACCGTTGCAGCTTGCGAGGTATGGCGTTGGACGAACGGCAATCGGGCGAAGAGGGCGTGCTGCGCAGCGACATCGCTGACGTGATCGATCGCGCTGCGGCGATGGCGGTCTACGCCTTCGCGTCGGTCAACAAGGCCGGGGTCGCCGAGGGTCAACGACTGCCGCCGCAACTGGCCGAGCATCTCGCCGAGGCGACGTACGTCGACGTGTTGCGCTACTCGCTCGACGAATGCACCTGTCCCTGTCATCAGGACCACTAGCCCCGCGCGATCGAGTTGGCAGTCAAGGCATATGCGTCGCGGGCTAGACTGACCGACAAGCCACTTCCTTGCAGACAGAGGAGCAGACGATGACTACCGCGACCTCAGAATCCGTCGTGACGCCCGAGCGATTCAAGTCGGGCATGACCTGGAACCAGTACCTGGCGTTCATCAACTCGGAAGAGAACCACCAGCGGCTCACGCCGGGCGGCTCGCCGCGCGGCGACGCGAACGTCGAGCGGTTCGTGCGCAACATGGGCGCCTGGCAGATTTCCGAGTCGGGCCGTGAGGCGTTGCAGTCGCTGCCTCGTCTGAAGATGCTCGTCTTGGGCGAAGACTGGTGCCCCGATGTCTACCGCGGTTTGCCGGTGCTGGCCGAGATTGCGGCCACGGCGGGCTGGGAACTGCGCATCTTCGCCCGCGACGAGAACAACGACATCATGTCGGAGTTCCTCAAGGACGGAGAGCACGAGTCGATCCCGACGGCGGTGCTCTACACGCTCGACCACCAGTACATCGGACACTGGATCGAGCGTCCGGCGGTCGCCAACGAGCACATGGCCAACATGCAGAAGCTGTTCAGCCGCAACGAGGGCGAGTCGGAGGACGAGATGCGCGCGCGGATTCGCGAGTCATATCGCGCGTTGCAGTCGTCGGACGAGTGGGCCTCGTGGCGCGACGCCACCGTCGACGAAATCGTCGAGCTGGTGCGGTCGAACACGTAGGCCCAACGTCGTCGCGCGAGCAACGACTCGGCTTGCCCCGTCGCTTCTCCCGTTCCTTCTCTCTCCCTTTTGACTCCCTCTCCCTTCCAGGGAGAGAGCTGGGGTGAGGGTTCGGCCGTCTGAGGTTTGCGGGGAGCCCCCTCACCCTAACCCTCTCCCCGAGGGGAGAGGGGATCAGCAGGGAAGAATGCGAGGGCTTCCCAGCCCTCGATTGATTCGGGGACCCGCATTGGGCTCCTCGCGACCAATCGAGCAGACCCCGAATAAGTCGGGGGATGGGATCTTCCCTTCTTGCTTCTTGCTCCCTGCCCCCTTCTGACTCCCTCTCCCTTCCAGGGAGAGGGCTGGGGTGAGGGTTCCGAGGTTTGCGGGAGCCCCCTCACCCTAACCCTCTCCCCGAGGGGAGAGGGGATCAGAACAGAAGGGAAGGGGACTGGAGCGCGGCCATGACGAGGCAGCTCACGACTTGAACGGGCTCTCCGAGTCCTCCTCCGGGTTTGAGTCGCTTGACTCAAGGCTGCGCATGGCGCGCCAGGTGATGAACCAGCGCTGCAGCGCGGTCAGGTTGGAAAGCACGGCCAACAGCCAGAGCACTGGAACGATCTGCTCAGAGAGCAGCCCGATCGCCATGATCAGGATCCGCTCGAGGCGCGTGCCGAGTCCCGTGCGGATGCTGACGCCGAACTCGCCCGCTTTCGATCGCGTGTAGCTGACCATCATCGAGCCGAAGAGCGCGACGCCGATCAGGACCACGGCGGTACGGTCGTAGCGCTCGCCGGCGCTAAACCAGATCAGCAGACCGAAGAGCAGCGCGAAGTCGGCCAGACGGTCGGAGACGGCGTCGAAGACGGCCCCCCAGTCCGAGGCGCGGTCGGTGGCGCGCGCGACGGCGCCGTCGAGCAGGTCGAAGAACGCCGCTGCGAGCATCACGATGCCCGCCTGCCAGAACATGCCCCAAGCGGCCAGCGCGGCGGCGCCGCCCATGCCGATCAGACCGATCACGGTCAGCGCGTTGGGCGACAGTCCAGTGCGGGCGACGGCGCGTCCCAGACGGCCAGAGAAGTCGCGTGACATCGAGTGTGGAAGCAGTGACACGGGTGCTCGGTCTCAGCCCAACCGCCGAGACTCACTCTACACACGCAGGCCGCAATCGCGACGGCTGATGCTCGGTTTAGTCGTAAAACAATCGTTTGCCAATGAAGAATCCAAGCACCAGCAACGGAACTCCGGCGAAGATCGCGAGGACGTAGCCGACGTTCAGTCGCTCGTAGAACGGCTTGCCCTGGGGCTCGATGTAGGGCCAGTTGAGCAAAAGCGCACGCTCGGCGTTCTTGGTGAACTCGCCGATCAGCTTGTCTTCCTCAATGTCGTAGACCTGTGCGAAGGCGCGGTAGAACGGCGCGCCCTGCGAAACGAGCTCGAAGAGCTGCCTGAGCGCTTCAGGGCCCCAGTCCTGGAGCATCCAGGAGAGCATCCCGCCTGATTGGCCGAAGTACTTGGCCTGGAACTGCCAGGTCTGCGGTACGACCTGCAACTGTTCCAGCGAGTAGTAGTCCTCGTGGTCGAGCACGACGACCGAGCCTGCGCGGCGCAGATAGAAGCCCGGCAAGGGGCCTTGCGACCAGAACCGGAGTCCGAACCGCAGCCAGAGCGGCGTTTGCTCGACGTGCGGCGCGCTGGCGGCGTTGACCAGCGCATCGGTGACTGCGCTGCGCACACTGCCCGAAGAGTTGCGCATGACGTGTTCGACCAGCGAGGTCTCGTCGAGGCCTTCCGGCAGCAGCGCCGGGTCATCGGCGTCAGCGTCAGGGGGCCAGACGACGACGTTCAGCGCTTGCGATGTCGACGTGTCGAGCAGATCGCTGACCAGGTCGTATGCGCCTTGCGCGTGATCAGCGAGCTCTTCCGCTCGAAGTTCGCTCTGCGTGTGCCAGAGCGTGACATCGTCTCGTTCGGCGTCGAACCACTCCAGCTCGGCCTCCTGGGCCGCCAACGAAGACGCCAGGACAGCCGCCATCCCAAGCGCGGAGGCGACCAACACCAGTCGAGTGAACAGTCGGTTGAGCAGCACGCGATCAGACTACGCGTCCGCCACTGCTCGATACAGATCGAGATGCCGCTGCGCGACCACGCGAGCATCGAATCGAGCGGCCGACTCGCGTCCAGCGCGAATCAGTCGCTCGCGCAACGCTCGGTCGCTGAGCAGGCGAACGAGATTCTTGGCCAGGGCGTTGGCGTCGTTGGGCGCGGAGAGCAACGCCGCGCGGCCGTCGTCGGAGGCGATGCGGTATCCGTCGATGTCGCTCGCTGCGACTGGCAGGCCGGCGGCCATCGCCTCGACCAGAACCAGCCCCAGCGCCTCGCCGCTGGTCGACGGCGCGGCGAAGCAGGTGGCTCGACGCATGAGCGTGGGGATCTCGTCGTGTAAGACGGGCCCGAGGAACGTGACCTGTTCGCTGGCGAGTCGGCGCGTGGCATTAGATACGGGCCCAGCGACGAGCAGTCTCGCGTCGGGGACGCGCGCTATGGCGTCGAGCAGCGTCGGCAGACCTTTGCGCGGCTCATCTCGGCCGACGAACAGCACGGTCTGAGGTTCGGGCTCGGGCTCGACAGCGAGAAACGCAGACAGATCGAGGCAGGGATAGATCTGTTCGATCGACGAGGGCAGGACGGGTTCGGCCGTGCGCCGGGACACCTCCGAGGCGCAGATGACCGCGTCGGCGCGACCCAGGAGCATCCGCGAGAGCGGGGCAGTCCAGCGATACCACCGTTGCGCGGCGCGCTCGGCGGAGTGCAGCGTGACCACGACCGGCGTTGAACCTGGATGAAGCAGCGTCAGAGGTCCGAGCAGGGGCAGCAACGGCTCCTGGATGTGCACGACGTCGCGCGGCTGTCTCAGCGCCCGTCTCAGCCGCCACAGGTCGACGGGATGCCAGACGATGTCGGCTCTGGTGCCTCCGAGCGGGATACGCCAGGGTCGCGAGGGCGCGAAGACGTCGCTCTCGCAGCCGAGTTCGGTCAAGGCGCCCGAAAGCGCGAACGTATGCGTCTGAACGCCGCCAGGCTGTCGAGGGTCATAGGGCAGAACATGCAACACGCGCACGGCGGCGAGCCTACGCCCGTTGTCCGGGACTGCGCGCGGCGCGCGTGACGAAGCGGCGGTGGAGGAGGGCTCTTGGCGTGGCGGTGAGGCCGCGCCACTGTTGACGCAGGAGTCGGCTGGCGCCGATGTCTCTCAGGCTGGGGTATCGGCCCAGCTCGACGCTGGTCTCGCCGTTGCGCAGCGCTGCGCGCAAGTCTTCCTCGCTGCGACCTCGGAAGAGCGTCGCCGCAGCGCCGACCTGCTCGTGGAAGTGCGCGTCGGAGCCGCCCGTCGCGATCAATCCCCAGCGCTCGTTGGCTTCGACCACGCGGCGGCGGCGCCACAGAGCCGAGGGAATCGGATTGGCCGTTTCGAGCGCCAGCAGGGGAGCGTCGCGACCGCTGAGTTCGAGCGCGAGGTCGCCCAGCAAGCGATCGATGGCGCCGACGCCGAGCGCGAACGGCACGACGGCGGCCGGGTGCGCGATGATCGCGACGCCGCCCTGATGCCAGATCGCCTCGATCGTCGCCGCGGCGCTGCGGAAGCTGGGAATCGGTTGTTCGATCCAGAG
Organism: Dehalococcoidia bacterium; assembly: GCA_965221705.1. Taxonomy (GTDB): domain Bacteria; phylum Chloroflexota; class Dehalococcoidia; order Bin125; family Bin125; genus Bin125. Next base: position 305,875 of record OZ244908.1, on the reverse strand, counting down.
CGCGAGGATATGTCCCTGCCGACTGGTCACCTCGCTGCCGACGATCACACCGACTTGATGCTGCCGCTGCGCGGCGAGCTCGCGCGCGCGCAGCGCGCCCTCGACCTGGTCGTGATCGGTGATGGCGATCAGGTCGAGTCCGCGTCGCTGCGCCGCGTCGAGCAGAACGAGCGGGCCGTCCATGCCGTCTGAGGCGTCGGTGTGGACCTGCAGGTCGGCGCGCCCGCGCTGGCTTGCGGTCAAACTCGACTCGCTCATTGGCCGACGTCCTGGCTGGTCTGTCGTGGATGCGGGTCGTCCCACGGGGTGTCGCGGCAGGGCGACCAGGGCGACTCAGCCACGCGCCACATGTCGGCGTACTCGGCGATGATCGGCTCGAAGAGCCGCGCCAGCGAAGCGGTGTTCGAGCGCGTGTCGAGGGCGCGGTTGCCGGTCAGGAGCAGTTCCATCGGCGGCTTGAAGTGGACGTCAAACTGCAGCCGATCGTCGCCCGGCCGTCGGACCACGTAGAGGGGCAAGAGGTCGGCCTCGGCGCGAATGGCGAGGTCGACGGCGCCGACGGGAAAGCGCGCCTGTTTGCCGAAGAAGGGCACGCACGATCCGCCGCCCTGGCGGTCGCGGTCCCAGAGGATGCAGACCACGCCGCCGTCGCGCAGCGCGCGCAGCGCAGTGGCGACGCCGGTTTGCGTGGCGGTCAGAAATGACACGCCGGCCGCCGATCGGGCGGCGTTGACGGCGGCGAGATGCTGAGGGTCGTCGAGCCGTTCGACCAGGGCGACGGCGGGAATCTCGAGCGCGGCGAGCGCCTTGACCGCGACCTCTGGATTGGAGATGTGCGCCGTCGTCAGCACGACGCCTCGACCGCGGCGGTGAGCATCGAGCAGGTGATTGAGGCCTTGTACGTGCAGATGGTCGTCGAGCACCTGTTGCGGCGAGAGGTCGGGCAGGATGGCGAGGTCGACGTAGTAGCGGGCGGTCTCGGCGATGACGGCAGCGGCGGCTCGGTTGAGCTGCGCGGGCGTGTGTTCGGGGTGGATCCGCTGCAGATTGTTGCGGATGCGTATACGTCGCCGCTCAAGCAGCGGCAGCGCCAGCGCGGCGCTGATCTCCGCCAGGCAGTAGAGCGCTCGGCGAGGCAGAAGAGACGCCAACCTGCCGAGCAGAACGAGCGCGTAGGCAGTAGTCATACCATCATCTTCGCACGCGCACTGGTCGTTGAGGGGCGGCCTAGGACAGTCGGCGGAACTGGTACCACTGGTCGGGGGCGGATTGGATTGTGGGCTCGAACGACTTGAGCAACGGCGCGCCGACTTTGAAGCTGAGATTGATGACGGGCTTGAACGCGAACTCGTGACCCAGTCTTGTCGCCGCGAGAGGGATGAGCTTGGCATGTGTCGATTCGGCGATGCGTTGAACGTCGGCGGGCATCGCAACCTGGCGTCCGAAGAGCGTATCTGTGGAGCGTCGCTCTCCTTGACGTGGCGGTCGATCGAAGAGAATCGCAGCCGTACCGTTGGCTCGCAGATGCTCAACGATTCGCCGCAAGCCCCTGCGTCCTGATGCTGGAGTCATGCCGAGACGGGCGCGTTGGCCCTGAATCGCCCGATTGAGCGCTGGATGGCCGAGGTCGTCGACCAACACCATCGAAGGTCCGATTCGGTGCGTGAACGCGCCGCCGAGGACATCCCAGTTGCCGAAGTGAATCACTGCGAACAGGATCGGTCGGCGACCGTACCAGTCGTCGAGATGTCGCCACTGATCGGACCAGGTCGGGCCGTCGCCGCCGACGGCGGCGAAACAGTCGGCCGTCGAGAGCTCATCGAGCCGCACCGCGTCAACGAGGTACTCGCCGTAGCGCTGGAACTGCGCCCGAGCGAGCGACGCTGCGTCGCCGCGCCACTCGACCTGCGGCAGCAGTTGTTGCGCGTTGTGAGTTGCGGCGTTCCGACCTCGCGGCCAGCCAATGTAGACGGCGTCCATCAAACGTCGGGCCGTCGCGTACGCCAACTTTCGCGGGAGCGCGCGCGCTGATCGGCCGAGCGTTCGGTAGCTGATCGCGAGTGGGTGAATCACGCGCCCAGCCTTGCAGCTCGGTGCGAAGACCTCGCTGTCGCTACTCGCGCTACTCGCCTCGGGCGAAGGCCTCGACGGCGTCGCGGGCGACGTCGTCGGTCCATTGCTCGGGCGGCGACTTCATGAAGTAGGCCGAGGGCGCCAGCAGCGGCCCCGAAAGTCCACGGTCGAGCGCGAGCTTGGCGCAGCGCACCGCGTCGATCACGACGCCGGCCGAGTTGGGCGAGTCCCAGACTTCGAGCTTGAGCTCGAGATTGAGCGGCACGTCGCCGAAGGTCGTGCCCTCGATGCGAATGTGGCACCACTTGCGATCCTCGAGCCAGGGCACGTGGTCTGACGGTCCGACGTGCACGTCGCCCGAGGGCATCTCGTACTCAATCTGCGAGGTGACGGCGTTGGTTTTGCTGATCTTCTTCGACTCGAGACGTTCGCGTTCGAGCATGTTGTAGAAGTCGGTGTTGCCGCCGAAGTTGAGCTGATAGGTGCGATCGATCTGCACGCCGCGGTCGCGGAAGAGCCGTGAGAGCACGCGGTGCACGATCGTGGCGCCGACCTGCGACTTGATGTCGTCGCCGACGATCGGCGCGCCGGCGCGTCGGAATCGGTTGGCCCAGTACTCCTCGCGCGCAATGAAGACGGGAATGCAGTTGACGAAGCCGCAGCCGGCCTCGAGCACCTGCTCGACGTACCACTTGGTCGCTTCTTCGGAGCCGACGGGCAGGTAGTTGATCACGACATCGACATCGCGCTCTTTGAGGATCTGAGCGACGTCGACGGTGGACCCGGGCGCTTTCTCGATCACTTCAGAGAGGTACTTGCCCAGTCCGTCGTGGGTCATGCCGCGTTCGACGGGCACACCGAGGTGGGGCACGTCGGCGAACTTCACGGTGTTGTTCGGTTCGGTGAAGATCGCCTCGGAGAGGTCGAGGCCGACCTTGCGTGAGTCGACATCGAAGGCGGCGACGAAGTTGAGGTCGGAGATCGAATAGCCGCCCAACACGGCGTGCATGATGCCGGGGATCTCGTCGCCGTCCTGAGCTTGTTGGTAGTGGGTTACGCCCTGGACGAGCGATGAGGCGCAGTTGCCGACGCCGATGATGGCGACGTTGATTTTGCCCGTCGGCTGAGGCGAATTGCTGACGCTGGCTGCGTCATCTGACATGAGTGATTCCTTCCGCGCAGGGTGCGGTCGAGAGACAAGGCCGAGCGGAATCGGAATCTCACGATGAGACGACCGCGGCGTCCACCTGCGAGTACTGCAATGTACCAGCCGTCCGCATCGGGCGCAGTGTTGGAGTCGATAGAGTCTCGCCGCAGCGTGGTCGGCGTGCTGCGGCGGGCGGCCGTCGGGATAGGCTGAGCGCATGCCTGACCCGCGCGAACTCGTGGCCGAGATGAACCTGCAGTTCGCCGAACAGCTGGCCGACGCGGCGGGCGATGCGATTCGTCCCTGGTTTCGGCGTCAGATCGATGTCGAGCGCAAGGAAGATGGCTCGCCGGTCACTCGGGCCGACCGCGCGGCCGAAACGGCGATTCGCGAACGCATCGCCGATCGCTTCCCGACGCACGGTATCGTCGGCGAGGAGTTTGGCGCTGACGGCGCTGACTCTGAGTGGGTCTGGGTGATCGATCCGATCGATGGCACGGGCGCGTTTATCTCGGGTCAGCCGACCTTTGGCGTCTTGATCGGACTGTTGCGCGACGGTCTGCCTGTGTTGGGCGTACTTGACCAACCAATATTGAACGAACGCTGGTCGGGCCTTGTTGAACCGGGCGTCGTACGTCGAACTACACACAATTCACACGTTGTCCACACCTCTTCAACCGCCGATTTGCGCGAATCGATTGGATTCGCCACGACGCCCGACATGTTTATCGACGCTGATCACCGGGCCTGGAGGCGCTTGTCGGCCACGCTCGAGCGCGTGCGTTACGGCGTCGACTGTTACGCCTACGGCTTGCTGGCGTCTGGCTTTGTCGACATCGTCTGCGAGGCGTCGCTCAAGCCTTGGGACTACCTCGCGTTGGTCCCGATCGTGCAGGGCGCCGGCGGGCAGATGGCCGACTGGGAGGGTGAGCCACTCAGATTGGGCTCAGGCGACCGCGTGTTGGCCTCCGCGAACGCGACGCTGCATGTCGCGGCGCAGGAGCGTCTTTCGGGCGCGTGCGGCTAACGGAGCTGTGGACTACGTGTGGATGGGCTGAGGAAATCTGCGTCGTATGTGTCAGAGTCGCCGATCGCGACCCTGATCTCGCTGCGGGCGCGCGCCGCGGCGTGGCGTCTCGCCAACGCTCAGGTGCGCGTCGCGGGCTCAGCCGGCGGCGTCGGCGTGCGCGCGCTGCTTGCGCAGCACGGGCAGACCGGTGCGCGGGTTTTCGATGATCTCGTAGCCCTCGGGCAGCGAGTCGATCGCGCCCGGCTTCTCCGTTTTGGCGAAGAAGTAGATGCGCTGGGCGTGTCGATTGCGCAAGGTGATGTCGCGCGCGTGGAGGAAGTACGTCTCCTGTCGACGGTTGGTGGTGGAAAAGGTCATGGGCGCCAGACTCCGTCGTACTGATCAACTGCCTATGCAATTGCTCCGTACATTCAAGCGAAATCGACGCGAGTTGTCAATCGCGTTACAAGATTTCGTTACGTCAAGTATTCACCAAACTCCGCCCGCGCTCGGCCTCGTCCTGGCCGTCGCGCTCGCCGCGCTGATCGCCGCCTGCGGCAGCGAACCTCCCGATGCCTCGAGGTCGTCGGAAACGGCGGACCAGATTGATCCGTGGCGAGTCGCGCAGATCGATCCGCAGGCGCGCTGGCTGCCGATCCTCGCGACGCAGGACCTCGCCGTCGGCGTGACGCGAATCGCCTTGAGCCTCGACGGGCTGGAGCCCAGCGACGATCCGCCGACCGTGCGCGTGTCGTTGTACGAACTTGATGTCGACGCATCCGAACCGCGCTCCGTGCAATACGCACGATTCATCAGCTACGACCCCTTGGCGGCGATCGCCCCGCACGGTCACGCGGTGGCGAGCGTCTCCGACCGCGCGCTGCCGATCGGCAGCGGCGTCTACGTCGTCCCAGTGAGATTGACGTCGGCCGGACTCTGGGGCGCGCTGATCGAGATCTCGTCCGAAGACGCCAACGAGTCGGTGCGAATGCGATTCTCCGTCCGCGAACGACCGGCCGCTCCCCGAGTCGGCGAACGCGCCGTCGCGGTCAAGTCGCGCACGCGCGACGACGTGTCATCGCTGACCGAGCTGACCTCGGACATCGACCCCGAGCCTGGGCTGTACGCGCTCTCGATCGACGAGGCGTTGGCGCTCGAGCGTCCGTTGCTGTTGGCGTTCGCGACGCCGGCGTTCTGTCACTCGCGCACCTGCGCGCCGGCGCTTGATGCGGTCAAGGCAGTTTGGCGCGAGCACTCGACGGCGCTGAGCGGCATCCACGTCGAGGTGTTCGAGAATCCTCAAGAACCGCAACGCTTGGTCGAAGCTGAAGCGTTCGCCGCCTGGCGCTTGCCGTCGGAGCCGTGGGTGTTCGTGATCGATGCGCAGGGCGTGGTTCGCTACGTCTTCGAGGGCGCGGTGACCGAGGCCGAGCTGCGCTCGGCAGTCGAGTGGGTGCTGCAAGACGTCAGCGAGTAACAGAGCGAGTAACAGCCTGCGGTGAGCAGAGGACTCAGTAGGCTGTAGTCGTCCCTGGCTGGCTGTGCGCTCAGGGCGGCCTCAATCGAGAACGGTGCGGGCGATGGCGTTGGCAGGTCCCGAGCGGGCGCAGATTCGGCAGCAGTTCGCGGCCATCGAAGGTCCGTTGAAGCTGGAGTACTACCACCAGAGTCCGCGTCGCGTCATGGTGCCCGGACGACCTGTGAGACCGAGCTGTGAGATTGCCAAGGAGATCTACGAGGAGATCGCCGAACTCTCCGACCAGATCTCACTGACGATTTACGAGCATGAGGAGTCGGCCGAGCAGGCCAAGCGCCGTGACATCATCGATGTGCCGTGCGTGCTGATCCGCGGCGAGCTGAATCGACCCTTGCGCTTCTATGGCGCTCCCAACGGTCACTTGCTGGTCGCGATGATTCGCGCGATCGTGCTGGCGTCGACGCGTCAGGCGAAGCCGTCGGTGCAGATGAAGCGTCTGCTGAGCAAGCTGCGCCGACCGTCGCGATTGCGGTTGCTGGGCTCGGCGATGGATCGCAACTCGGGACAGGCGGCGTTGGCCGCCTGCGCGGCGACGCTGTTGTCGCCGAAGCTGCAGACTGACATCTTCGCAATTGAGGAGTTCGCCGAAATCGGCGCGCGTTCGGGAATCTCGGCGCTGCCGTCACTGTTTGTCGACGACCATTTCGTCGCCGCTGGACTTATCGAACCGTTGCATCTGGTTGAGTACATCGGGCTCTGGCAGTCGCGTCCTGAGCAGGCGCAGCTGAAGCCACCGACGCCGCAACCGGGCACCTCGAGCGGATGGCGTCCGCCGCAGCCGACGCATCAGCATGGAGCGTCCGAGCCAACGGCGGTTGATCCAGTCGCCGCGGCGGCCGGGCGAGCGCGAGAAGCGTCTGCGACGCCCGAGGGCATGCGTCGCACGGCGGGCGGTCTGATCGTGCCCAATCGGTAGTACGCTGGAACCATCGAGGAGAGAGCCTGAGATTGGGCGCTTATGCGCTTGGGCGCAAGGGCGCGGCAGGCGGGAGACGCGTTGTGGTCGACGTTGATGACCTGGGTCAGAAGCTAGCGGCGCTGACGTCTGATTTGAACGACGTCCTGGAGCGTCTTTGACCTCTCGTCCGTCGAGGCTGAGGCGAGTCGGCTGGAAACCGAGTCGACCGCCGCTGGATTTTGGGACGACTCCGAGCGCGCGCGTGCTGTGATGAAGCGACTGGCCGCGCGCCAGCGCACGATTGAGACGTGGCGCGGCCTGGAGTCGAGACTCCAGGATGCGCTCGAGCTGCTCGAACTACTCGAGCGCGCCGACGACGAACTGGCCGAGGACCTGAACGTTGAGGCGGAGTCGATCGGCGAGGAGATTGAGCGTCGGTCGTTCGAGCTGGCCTTCTCCGGTCCGTACGACGATCGACCGGCCGTGATCGCCATCTACGCCGGGGCCGGCGGGATCGACTCGCAGGACTGGACCGAGATGCTGCTGCGCATGTACCAGCGCTGGGGCGAGCGGGCCGGCTTCGACGTCGACCTGGTCGACATCGTCGAGGGCGAAGAGGCGGGCTTGAAGTCGGCGACGCTCGAAGTCCGCGGCGAAGCCGAGGGCGGCGGCGCGTACGGCTGGTTGCGCGCTGAGCACGGCGTGCACCGCCTGGTTCGCATTTCGCCCTTTGACCAGAATCACGCCCGCCACACCTCGTTCGCGCGGGTCGAAATCATGCCCGAGACCGAAGGCGCGGCAGAGGTCGAGATCGCCGATGACGACGTCAAGATCGATGTCTACCGCGCCTCGGGCAACGGCGGCCAGAATGTGCAGAAAAACTCGACCGCGGTGCGGATCACGCACTTGCCGACCGGATTTGTCGTCAGCTGTCAGAACGAGCGCTCGTTGCGCCGCAACCGCGAGTCGGCGATGCGCGTGCTCGAGGCTCGCCTGCTGATGCTGGCCGAGCAACAACGCGAGGAAGAGCGGCTCGCGATCCGCGGCGAGCACATCGAAGCGGGATGGGGCAACCAGATTCGCTCGTACGTCCTGCAGCCTTACCGAATGGTCAAAGACTTGCGTACGCATCACGAGACGTCCGACGCCGAGCGCGTGCTCGATGGTGAGATCGACGAGTTTCTGCGCGCCTCGCTGCAGCGCCAGATCAGCGATGGAAACATGGAAGGAGCGCTCGCATGACATTGACTGCCCCACGATTCAAACCGGCGACGCTCGCAGCCATAGCGGCGGCCGTGTTGTTGACTGTCTTCGCGAGTAGCTGGATGGACAGCGGGACGACTGCGGCGCAGTCGATTGAATCGCCGTCGGTGCAGGGCACGCGGTTTGAGAACTCGTGGCCCGACTCCGTCGTCGTGACGGCGCTGGTCGAAAGCGGCTCGGAGATTGAGTCGGCGACCTTTCTCTACGCGATCCTGCCTGAGGGCGCGTTGACGCGTGAGGCGGCCGAGATTCTCGAGGGTGACGTGACTCGAGTGCGGGCGGAGTTCCCAACCCGCAATCCGAGACTCTGGATTCCAGCCGGCGCGGACTTTGAGTGGCGTTGGGAGTTCGTCGACGCCAACGGTGAGCGGTTCGAGACCGATCCGCAGATTTGGCGATACGAAGATCCGCGATTCGAATGGCAGTCGATCGAGCGCAACAACCTCGAAATCGCCTGGTACGACGACGACGGCATCGCCCGGTCGATGCTCGAAGAGGGCCTGGAGGCGCTGGAAGAGATCTCACCCTTCCTCGGCTTGGACGAGCTGATTCCGATCAAGGTCTACGTCTGGGCCAACAGCGCCGACGCGCGCGAGGTCGAACGGATCCAGTCGGAACGGTTCGAAGAGTCGGTGATCACCGGCGGCACGCGAGTCCTGGCCGATCTGGTGCACATCTACCAGCCCTCGCGCTGGGTGGTGCGGCACGAGTTGACCCACGTGCTGACTAAGCTCGCGGGCGAGGGTCCGTACGGCGACCTGCCGGCCTGGCTCGACGAGGGGATGGCGACGATCGCCGAGGGCGACTGGCTGAATCGGCGCGGCGGCGCCCTGCAGTATGCGATCAACAACGACCTCGTGTTGTCGTTGCGCAGCATGGAGTCGCCGTCGAACCAACCGGGCTTCGTCGACATCTTCTACGGACAGTCGGCGGCGATCGTCAGCTTCCTGATCCAGGAGTACGGCGCCGAACAGATGAATGCGCTGTTCAGGACGTTCAAGAATGGCTCCACTGTCGAGGACGCGCTGAGCAACGTCTACGGACTGACGCGCGATGAGCTGGACAATGCCTGGCGCGACTCGGTTGGACTGGGTCCGCGCGAGGAGGAGGCCGACCGCTCAACGGCGATCGAGGACGATGTGATTTCAGGCCCGCAGATCGCCGGCGATGACGCCGAGCCGACACAATCGGATGAGTCAACGCAGGCGCAGCCTGACGATGCCGACTCAGCGCAGGACGAGGCGTCGAACGAGGACGTGATCGAAGAGGACGACCAGCAAGTCGAGGCGTCCGCCGCGGGTCGCACGGACGACGAGATCGCCGAGCGACAGGCGGAGATTCAGCGTCGGCAGGATGAGCGACGGTCGGGGCCGGTCTTCGAGGTCGCGGGGCCGTTCCCTTGGGAGTACCCGCTGATCGGCATCGCCGGCGCCTTGGTCTTGCTCAGCGGACTGTTGCTGGTTCGAGTCCTGTCGCCGCGCCGAGAGCGCTAGCGGCGCTGCGCGATCCGCGCCGCTCGGGTGACGTTGTTGAGCAACATCGCCACGGTCATCGGGCCGACGCCGCCCGGGACCGGCGTGATCGCGCCCGCGACCTCGGACACGAAATCGAAGTCGACGTCGCCGACCAGGCGGTAGCCGCGTGTCCGCGACGCGTCGTCGACGCGGTTGACGCCGACATCGATCACCGTCGCGCCCGGACGAACCATGTCGGCCGTGATCGTCCCCGGCCGACCGGTCGCGGCGACGACAATGTCGGCCTGTCTCGCAATCGCGGCGAGGTCAGTGGTGTTGGTGTGGCAGATCGTGACGGTGGCGTTCGCGCCCTGCCGCTTCTGCGCCAGCATGGCGGCGAGCGGCATGCCGACGAGTCGACTGCGTCCGACGATCACGACGTGCTTGCCGCCAGGATCGGCGCCGCTGCGGACGAGCAGCTGTTGCACGCCGTGCGGCGTCGCCGGCAGGTAGCGTTCTCGCCCTTGCAGGATGCGTCCCTGATTCGTCGGATGCAGGCCGTCGACGTCTTTGAGCGGATCGATGCGGTCGAGCAGCGTGTCGACGTCAACGCGCTCGGGCAGCGGCAACTGCAGGATGATGCCGTGGACATCGACGTCGGCGTTGAGCAGATCGATCCGATCACGAACTCGTCGCTCGGTCTGCGCGGGATCGAGGTCAGCCTCGATGCGGTGAATCACGACCTTGATGCCGGTCTGTTCGCCGGCGCGCACTTTGCTGCGCACGTATGAGGCCGAGGCTGGATCGTCGCCGACGAGCAACACCGCCAGGTGCGGCAGGAGACCGCCCGCGATCATGTCGTCGACCTGACGGGTGAGCGCCTCGCGGATGCCGCCGGCGATGGCCGCGCCGTCGATGATCGTCGCTGTCATAGGCTCAGCCTATGCGCGCCAAGCGGTACGCGTCATACGCTCAGGCGGTACACGTCATGCACTCAAGCGGTACCCGTCATGCACTCAAGCGGTACCCGTCATGCGCTTATGCTGGACGAACGGCACATCGCCTCAGCCGACGCCTGCGCGGTCCGGCTCGAATGAAGACATGGCTGGAGGCGCCTCATGCTCGGCGATCGATGTTCGGCGATCTGACCTGCGGCGTCGACCTGCTCCTGATCGAGCGGTTCGAGCAGGTCTTGGCGCGTCACCCCGAGCGCTTTCCGCGACGCATCCTGACCGATCGCGAACGCGACTACTGCGGCGATCGAGTGGCCGAGATGGCTGTCCGATTCTCAGGCAAGGAAGCCGTGATGAAGTGTCTGGGCACAGGCGTGCGCGGCGTCAAATGGCGTGAGATTGAGATTCTCGCCAACGCGCGGGGCAAGCCGGTCGTGATCCTGCACGGCGGCGCTCGCGAACGCGCGCGCGATTTGGGGCTGGAACGAATCGAGATCAGTCTCACGCACGAGCGACATCTGGTGTGCGCGTTCGCAGTCGGGCAACCGCAATCCGGCTGATCGCCAGGCGTGGCGTTGTCTGAGAAGGGGAGTCGCAGCGATGAAACTCTTGACCGCAGCGGAGATGCGAGAGCTCGAACGCCGCGCCGAAGCAGCGGGCGTATCGACCGAGACGCTGATGGAGAACGCCGGCCTCGCCGTGGCGCAGGAGATCTGGATGCAGCTCGGGTCGCTCGAAGATCGGCGCATCGCCGTGCTCGTCGGCCCCGGCAACAACGGCGGCGACGGACTGGTCGCGGCGCGGCATCTGCATGAGTGGGGCGCGCAAGTGCGCGTCTACGCCTTGCGCGAGCGTAGCGACGAGCAATGGACGCGCGCCGTTGAGCTCGGCGTCCCCTGCGGTTCGGTCGGCGAGGACGAGCAGTTCGAAGCGCTGGAAGCGCTGCTCGAGGGAGCGGAGGCGATCGTCGACGCGCTGCTCGGCACGGGCGCGTCTCGCCCGATCGACGGCGATCTCGCGCAGATCCTGCGTCGGCTCGCGACTGTGCGCGAGAAGACGGTCAAGCCGAAACTGGTCGCCGTCGACCTGCCCAGCGGCCTCGACGCGGATAGCGGACGGCTCGATCCGCTCACCGTGGCCGCCGACGAAACGGTCACCTTTCACGCGCCCAAGGTTGGGCTCTACATGCAGCCCGGCGCGGGGGCGGCTGGAACGGTGCAACAGGTCGAGATCGGCATCCCGCCCGGACTCGACGACGACCTGCGGACCGAGGTGCTCGAACGCCGCGCCGCCAAGGCGCTCCTTCCCGATCGACCCGCTGATGGTCACAAGGGAACGTTCGGCCGCGTGCTCGTGATCGGCGGATCGGCGCGCTATCCCGGCGCGGCGATCCTCGCGGCGCGCGGCGCGTATCGGGCCGGCGCGGGACTCGTCACGATCGCGGCGCCGCAGTCGATCGCGACGCATCTGATCAGCGCCGTCCCCGAAGCGACGCTGTTGCCGCTGCCCGAACATGATCCCGGTGTCGTATCGGGACACGACGCGTGGGAGGTCGTGCGCGACGAGTTGGCAGGCGTCGACTCAGTCGTGATCGGTTGCGGCTTCGGTCAACACGAACACAGCGGCGTGTTTGTGCGACGATTCCTGATCTCCGAGGAAGTGGCGCAGGTCAAGGGGGTCGTGGTCGACGCTGACGGGCTCAACCTGCTCAGCGCCGACCTCTCGGTGCTGCCCAACTCGGCAGCTCCACTGGTGTTGACGCCGCATCCGGGAGAGATGGCTCGACTGGCGGACATCGGCATTGACGCCGTGCAGCGTCTGCGGTTGACGCTGGCGCGCGAACGCGCGGCCGACTGGAGCTGTCTCGTCGTGCTCAAGGGCGCGAACACCGTGATCGCCGCCCCCGACCAACGGGCGCGCGTCTCCGAAGTGGCGCAGCCAGCGCTCGCGACAGCCGGCACGGGCGATGTCCTCAGCGGCGCGATCGGCGCGCTCATGGCGCAGGGGCTGTCGCCGTTCGACGCATCGACTCTGGCCGTGTATCTGCACGGCGAGGCCGGCAATCGAGCGGCGAGAACGCGCGGAACAATCGGCGTGACGGCCGGCGACGTCGCCGACCATCTAGCTCTCGCGGCGCGGTCGCTGTCGGGGGAGGAACCGGTCGAAGCGCCGTCGTTGGGCGGACTTGGCATGGGCGGCGGCGACATGAGCGGTCTGGGCCAGATGCAGGGCGGTGACTTCGGCGGCGGGTTCGGCGGCGGCCTCGAGGGCCTGCTCGGAGGTAATCAGTAGAATCGACCTACGAGCAGGCCACGTCGGAGAGGGATGTTCAGATGCCGCGAGTCAGTTTCAACTGCACAATGCAAGAGGGTCAGATCAACGCCGATACGCGAGAGCAACTGGCCGCTCGGCTATGCGATATCGCGCAAGACGTACTCGGTGAGGACGCGAGCGAGATACCAGTCAGATTCACTGACATTCCCAGCGGATTCGGATTTCGCGCGGGCGAACCATCCACGACATCGCTCGTTCGCGCCGCGATCGTCGGCGGCGTGACGCAAGATATCCGTGAGGACCTGATGCGCCGCATCTGCGACATGTGGATGGACGTCAGTGGCTGCACGGTCGATGAGCTGGTCGTCTCCGCCGCGGACGTCTAGTCCGCGACAGATTGCGGGCCTGTGCAGTCCCCGACTCGTTCGCGGACCCGCCAGAAACCGCCTTGGATGCCTGACCGCTCTCGAAGTCCCTATCCTGTAGGCAAGACGCGCGAACGCACTGGATTGGAAGCATCGACGATGCCGCTCTACCGCTGGACTGTCCCCGCCGACTCGGTCACATATGAGCAACGAGCGCGAATCGCCCTCGCCTGCACCGACATTCACTGCGGCTCGACGAATGCGCCGCGCGGTTTCGTCCACGTCGTGTTCAATGAGCGCGACGAGTCGAAGCACGACACGCCGTACTACCTCGATGGCATGAATCGAGCCGGTCGACCGGTCGAGCAGCGCGACCAGTTGCTCAATGAGATGTTGGACTCGTTCCGCGAGATCACTGGCGCCTCGGCCGACCTGGTCGGTGGGCGAATCACCGAAACTCCGGCGAAGTGGACGATGGAGGGCGGCATGGTGCTGCCCGAGCCAGGCGAGGAAACCGAGGAGTGGTACTCCCACGGTCAGGCCGCCGCGGGCGGCTAGCGTCAGCGCTTGCAGGGCCCCCTCACCCTAACCCTCTCCCCGGTGGGGAGAGGGAACTTCCGGCTCCCTCTCCCTCTGGGAGTGGGCTGGGGTGAGGGTCCCATACCTCCTTGAGGTCTGCGCGCGGTCCCCTCACCCTCTCCCCCAAGGGGAGAGGGGACCAGAGACTCCGACGGAGTAGGCTGAGGCTGCACTGATCTGGGGAGGCACGTATGGACGAGCGCATTGTGGTGACGGGAATGGGCGCGGTCACGGCTGTCGGCGCGACCGCGGCTGAGACCTGGGAATCGCTGGTCTCAGGACGCTCAGGCGTGAAGCCGATCTCGATCTTCGATGCCTCTCGACTGTCGGTACGCTTCGCTGCTGAGATCAGCGACTGGAAGGCCGACGATTACATGCCGCGCAAGGACGCGCGCCGCATGGATCGATACTCGCAGTTCGCCATAGTCGCCTCGCAAGAGGCGGCGGCCAACGCCGGGTTCGACGACGGCTTCGACGGTTCAGACCGCGTCGGCGTGATGATCGGCACGGGCATCGGCGGGATCGCGACGACCCAGGAACAGTTCCGCATCATGGACTCGCGCGGACCCGATCGGGTGTCGCCCTTCGCCGTGCCAATGATGCTGCCCAACATGGGCTCGGGCCAGGTGTCCATTGCGCTGCAGGCGCGCGGACCGAACCTGGCCCCGATGTCGGCCTGTTCGTCGGCCGCCGATGCGCTGGGCCTGGCCGCAGAGACGATTCGACGCCAGGAAGCGGACGTCATGGTCGTCGGCGGCGCGGAAGCGCCGCTCTGCGAAATGGCCGTGGCCGGATTCGCCTCGGCGCGGGCGTTGTCGTCGCGCAACGACGACCCGCAGACGGCCTCGCGTCCCTTTGACGCCGAACGCGATGGGTTCGTGATGGGCGAGGGCGCGGCGGTGATGGTGATTGAACGCGCCGACCATGCCATCGCCCGCGGCGCGGAGATCTTCGCTGAACTCAGCGGCTACGCCTCAGTCGGCGACGCCTACCACATCACTCAGCCCGCCGAAGGCGGTGACGGCGGCGTGCGCGCGATGTCGAGCGCGCTTGAACGCGCTGGCGTCGACCCTTCGGAAGTGGACTACGTCAACGCGCACGGCACATCGACGCCGCTCAACGACAAGTTCGAGACGATGGCGATCAAGAGCGTGCTGGGCGAGTCGGCCTATGAGGTATCGGTCTCGTCGACCAAGTCAATGACCGGGCACTTGCTCGGCGCAGCAGGCGCGCTCGAAGCGCTCGCGACGGTCGAAGCGATCCGCCGCGGACAGATCCCGCCGACGATCAATCTTGTCAATCCCGATCCCGACTGCGACCTCGACTACACGCCGAACACCAGCCGCGAGCGAGATGTGCGCGTCGCAATCTCCAACTCAATGGGATTCGGCGGACACAACGCCTGCCTCGTGTTTCGACGTTGGGATGCCTGAGCTGACTCGCGGGCGATAACGGTTCAGCTTCAGTAGCAGCCAGTACACAAGAGCTCAAGAGCTGTGGTGCGCGAACGCTCGGACGGTTGGCTTGGCCGCACCTGGCGAGTCGCCGAGTCGCACGACGCGCCGCCGATCGAAGGCCTCGACGCGCCGTCATTCGTCGGCAGATTGCTGCGACAGCGCGGCGTCGACACGGTCCCGGCGGCGCAAGAGTTCCTCAATCCCGACTGGTACCAGCCAGCCAATCCGTCGGTACTGGGCGACTGGGACGAGGCCGTCTCGCGCATCAGCGCGGCGGCCGACCGCGGCGAACCGGTCGCGATCTACGGCGACTACGACGTCGACGGCATCACGGGCGCCGCGATCCTGACCGAGGCGCTGCGTGAAGTCGGCATCGACGCGCGGCCGTTTATCCCGCACCGCGAGCGCGAGGGCTACGGATTGCAGGACGCGGCCATCGCGAAGCTCGCCGCCGACGGGTCGCGGGTGCTGATCACGGCTGACTGCGGGATCACGGCGCTCAACGAAATCGCCGCCGCGCGGGACGAGCACGGGCTCGATGTCGTCGTGCTCGACCATCACGAACCGGCCGACTCGCTGCCCGATGCCACCGCCATCGTGACGCCCAAGCTCGCGCCGACTGGGCATCCACTCTCCGAGCTCTCGACCGGCGGACTCGCGTATCGATTCGCCCACGCCGTCGTCGAGCGACGCCGCGCCGCGGTCGAGCCAGAGCGCTGGCTCGACCTGGCGGCGATGTCGACGGTCGCCGATGTCGTGCCACTGCGCGGCGAGAATCGGTGGATTGTGCATCAGGGATTGCGCGCGCTGCAGGCGACGACGCGTCCCGGACTGCGCGCCCTGCTGCAGGGACGTCGCGGCTCCGCCCCGCTTGACGCTGAAACGATCGGATTTCAGCTCGCGCCCAAGATCAACGCCGCCGGTCGGCTCGACGATGCTTCATTGGCGCTCGACATGCTGATCGAGACGAAGCCCGACGCGGCCCGTGAGCTGGCCGGCCAGCTGGAGCGGCTTAACGACGAACGTCGCCGCCTCACCGCCGATGCGATGGCCGAGGCCGAGGGTCAGATTCGCGCTCAGCTCGACGCCTCGGGACAGGCGCCGCTGGTGTTGTTCGTCGGCGGCGAGGGGATGCACCACGGCATCGTCGGCATCGTCGCGGGACGGCTCGCCGATCAGTGGTCGCGGCCGGCCTTCGTCTGGTCGCTGGTCGACGGCGAAGCGCGCGCGTCGGGTCGCAGCGCGGCGGGATTCGACCTGGTGCGCATGCTCGACGCCTCTCGCGATCTGCTCGTACGCGGCGGCGGTCACGCGATGGCGGCCGGATTCTCGGCGGAGCCGACGCAGTTGGGCCCGCTCATGGCGAGACTCAACGAGGCGGCGCAGGCGCAGCTCGACGCGGGCGAGGCGGGCGCTTGGGCGGCGCTCGAGGGACGGCTCGACGTCGACGCGCAGGTACCGCTCTCAGCGGTAACGCGGCGGACCGTCGACTGGATCGAGCGACTGGCGCCATTCGGCGAGGGCAATCGCGCGCCCACGTTTCTCAGCACGGGAGTGGCCGTGCGCGAGGCGAAGACGGTCGGCGCCGACCAGGCGCACCTGCGACTCAACCTCGACGGCTGGTCAGCAATCGGCTGGCGTCTGGGCGGCGCCGCGCTCGAGGTGCAATCGCAGCTCGATGTGGTCTGGCGTCTGCGCCGAGGTCTACAAGGTCGACCGGAGCTGGAGATCATCGACCTCGCCGTGTAGCTCAACTGCTCCCCTGCGGGCCGCCCCTCACCCTCCCCCTCTCTTACCCCCTCTCCCTTCCAAAGAGAGGGGGCCTCTTACTCCCTCTCCCTTCCAGGGAGAGGGGGCCTCTTACTCCCTCTCCCTTCCAGGGAGAGGGCTGGGGTGAGGGTCCCTCCGAAGTTGGCGGGGCGCCCCCTCACCCTCACCCTCTCCCCGAGGGGAGAGGGGATCCGAGAAGGAGAGGGTCGGCGTGTGGGCCCACGCTGAGCATCAGTTAACCTGAGTCACATCTGGCGCGTCGGTTCGGAGGATTCTGCGATGGCTGTTCGTAATGTGGGCGTGGTTGGGCACCAGGGATCGGGCAAGACGACGCTGGTCGAGGCGCTGGCTTTGGCGACCGGCGCGGCGACGCGACTGGGACGCGTCGAAGAAGGCAACACGATCTCAGACCACGACGCCGAAGAACAACAGCGCGGTATGTCAATCTCGACGTCACTCGTCTCGCTCGAGCACGACGGCGTGCGATTTAACCTGCTCGACACCCCCGGCTACGCCGACTTTGTCGGCGAGGTCGTCGCCTCAGTCGCCGTCGTCGATGCCGTGATCGTCGTCGTCGACGCCTCCTCGGGCGTGCAGGTCGGCACCGAGACGGTCTGGCGCATGGCGGGCAAGCGCGGCATTCCCCGCGCGGTGGCGATCTCACGACTCGACCGCGAGAACTCGTCGTTCGATGACGCGCTGGCGTCGGTGCAGTCGATTCTCGGTTCCGAGTGTCAGCCGCTGTACCTGCCGAACGCCGCTGAGGCCGAGTTCTCGGAGCTCGTCGATGTGCTCGGCGACGCCGATGCCGAGGGTCGCGATGGACTAATCGAGCGGATCGTCGAGTCAGACGAAGACCTGATGATGCTCTACCTGGAAGACGAAGCGATCGAGGAGGACGACCTGCGTGCCGCGCTGAAATCCGCGGTGCTGGCTGGATCGTTGGCGCCGGCGCTGCCGGTCTCGGCGACCGCGGGCGTCGGCTCGGACGAGCTGCTGCGCCTGATCAACGACGTACTGCCCAGTCCTTCGGAGGCGCCGCCGATCGCCGAGGGCATCGAAGACGACGGCCAGGCCGGCGCGTTCGTGTTCAAGACCACAGCCGACGAGTTCGTCGGTCGACTCTCGTATCTGCGCGTCGTGTCAGGCGCGATCAACTCCGACGATCACCTCGACAACGCCCAAACGGGCGAGGACGAACGCCTGGCGAACCTGTCGCGCGCCAGCGGCAAGGCGCTGACCGCCGTCAGCGAGTTGGGCGTCGGCGATATCGGCGTCGTGACCAAGCTGCAGCACACGACGACGTTCAACACGCTGCGCGCCAAGGGATCGTCGCTGCTCGTTCCCGAGCCGCCGATGCCAGCGCCAATCTTCGCAGCCGCCGTCGAGCCCAAGACCAAGGCCGATGTCGACAAGCTCGGGCCGTCGTTGGCGCGACTGGTTGAGAGCGATCCGACGCTGCAGATCGAGCGTGACCGCGACTCGGGCGAGACGATCCTGAGCGGTCTCAGCGAGTCGCACGTGCAGCTCTCGGCTGGTCGTTTGGCGAGCAAGTTCCACGTCGAGGTCGACATCAAGGATCGACGCGTCCCGTACCGCGAGACGGTCACGAGCGTCGGCCAGGCCGAGTATCTGCACAAGAAACAGACCGGCGGCAGCGGACAGTACGCTCGCGTCGCGCTGCGCGTTGAGCCGCAACCGCGCGGCGCCGGGTTCGAGTTCCAGGACGAAATCGTCGGCGGCGCGGTGCCGCGCAACTACATTCCGGCGGTGGAGAAGGGCGTCGTCGAATCGCTGCCACGCGGCGCGTTCCCGCTCACCGACCTGCGCGTGACGCTCTACGACGGCAAGCACCACGATGTCGATTCGTCAGAGATGGCCTTCAAGCTGGCTGCCTCGCAGGCGCTCAAGGAGAGCGTGTCATCGGCGCGGCCGATTTTGCTCGAACCGGTGCACTCGCTGCGGATCACGGCGCCTGAATCGTCGACCGGCGACATCATCAGCGACCTCAACTCGCGCCGCGCGCGGGTGTTGGGCATGGAGCCGGCGGACGAACCGCCTGGCGCGTCGGTTGTGATCGCCGAAGGTCCGATGGCGGAGTTTCTGCACTACGCCACGGACCTGCGCTCGATGACCGGCGGTCGAGGCACCTTCAGCTGGCAGTTCGAGCGCTACGACCAGGTGCCCGAGCACGTCGCGCAGCAAGTGCGGCAGCAGGCCGAGGCCGCCGCCGCAGCGAGCTAGCGCCCAGTAGTCAGTAGCGTTACTCAGCCTCGGGTTCCTCGGGCGGCGCCGGAGGCAGTTCGCGCAGCTCGAACACGATCTGCACGCGAGCGCTGATCGACTCGCCGCCGGCGAAGACCTGCGTTGGAACCGACGAATCGGCGGCCGCCTCTTCAACCTCGGCGCGCAGCACCTCGCCCGGCGTGAAACTGCCCAGCGGGTTGACCTCGACGATGCGCACGACTTCGTAGCCCATGTGCGAGGCGATCGAGTCAGCCTGGGCGAGCGCGTCGTCGATGGCGTCCAGCTGCGTCAGACGCTCAGTCTCAGCGCGGCGTGACGTGGTGAAGTCGAGACCATCGAATCGGACGTGGTTGCCGCCGGCGCGGATCACCAGATCGACCAGTCCGCCGGCGAATCCGGTGCCGCGAATCTCGATGCTCAGACCGTTCTCGTAACGGAATCCCTGCGAGACGCGGCCGCGCTCGGTCCAGTCGTACTCTTCGTAGATTCGAATCCGCGTCGTGCGCAGACCCTCCGGCGAGATGCATGTGGGGTCGGCGGTGTGATCGGCCGTCTCGGGCTCGTCGACCGTGCAGTTCTCGGCCACCGCGTCGGCGATCGCGTTGACGGCGGTGTTGCCCTCCGAGACCGCCTCGAGCACTGTCGATCCGAGCACGCTGACGGTGAATCGTCCGATCGTGCCGTCGTAGCTGACGCTGCGAGCGGCTGAGCCTTCGATCGTTAGTTTGGTCAACGACTCCTCTACGGGCTCGCTGATCAGCACGGGCGTGGGGACGTCGTCCTCGCCGGACGACTGCGCACTGACGCTGAGCAGGCCAATCGTCAAGAGCGACGCGGTCAGGGCCAGCAACGCCAGCGCCCGACCGGCAGTCACTCGAACTGTGCGAATTGCGTGGATGCTCATCTTCGTTTCCTCCTGTTGGCCGTCGCCCGTGCCACGGCCGATTTGTGGTTACCAACGTTACGCATCGGCCTCGTGTGATGTTCCCGACTCTTCGCTGGGAACCTGGCCGAGGTGTTGCGCAAAGAACTCAAGCATCTCCGGCCAGGCCCGATCGGCGGACTCGGCGTGGTAGCCGATCGTCCGCCGCGATCGCTCGACGAAGAACCCCTGGATGCCGTCGTACTGACTCATGAACGAGTGTCCGGCGTCTGGAAACACCGTGATCTCATGCTCGACGCCCAGCTGCTCCAAGTGTCCTCTCAGGCGGTCGGCCTGACCGGCGGCGATCGTATCGCGCTCGCCGAACGCTCCGTACACAGGGCAAATGCCATCGAGCCGGTTCGCATTGCGCGGCGCGCGTCCGTAGAACACCGCCGCCGCGCCCAACGGCGCGCGCGCCGCGTAGAGCATCGCGAATCCGCCGCCCAAACAGAATCCGGCGGCGGCGAGCCGCGTTGCGTCGACGTCGTCGCGACTCGCCAGCCAGGCGCGAGCCGACTCGATCACGTCGAACGACCGACCCTCGCCTGCGCGCAACTGATTCATCGTCTGCATAATGCAGAGCGGCCTGAGCCAAGGTCCAACGGAGTACAGATTCGGCGCCAGGGCGACGTAGCCGTGCTCGGCGAAGCGGCGCGTGATGCGCCGTATGTCGTTGTTGAGCCCGAACAGTTCGTGCAGCACGATCACGCCGGGAGCGGGTTCGGCATCGTTGTCCGGTGTGGCCAGCGCCGCGGTCAGCTCGCCGTGGACCGTATCGATCCTGACATCGCGCGTATCGGCTACTGTCATCAGGCGTCTCCTCGTGGGCGTGTCAGCGAGCGGTACGCTGCGAGCGAGCCGGCTCGCCTGAGTCCACACTAGCGAAGGAATCCAACAGTGTCCGAGTACGAAACGATGGGCTACGAGGTAGCCGACGGCGTCGCGACGATCACGCTGCGTCGGCCGGAGGCGGCCAACTCGCTGACGATGCAGATGGGCCGGGAACTGATGGACGTGTCGATTCGGGTCGATGAGGACCCGTCGGTGCGCGCCGTCGTCCTGACCGGCGAGGGCCGCATGTTCTGCGCTGGCGCCGACCTCAAGGACTTTCCGCCCGCCGGTCCGGAGATGTCGACGCGAATCAAGGAGTTAACCACGTATCTGCACGCCGCGGTCTCGCGTTTCACGCGCATGGACGCGCCGATGATCTGCGCCATCAACGGCACAGCGGCCGGCGCGGGCATGAGTCTAGCGCTGATCGGCGATCTCGCGCTCGCGGCCGATTCGGCTCGCTTCACGATGGCCTACTCGCGGATTGCGCTGACGCCCGACGGTTCCTCGACCTATTTCCTGCCTCGACTGGTCGGCCTGCGCCGTTCGCTCGAACTCTGTCTGACCAATCGCATGCTCTCGGCGCAGGAGGCCGAGAACTGGGGACTGGTCAATCGGGTCGTGCCGGCCGACGAGTTGCAGTCCGAGGCGCAAGCGTTGGCCGCGCAGCTCGCGGCCGGGCCCACCGAGTCGATCGGCGCGGCCAAGCGGCTCTATCACTCATCCTGGCGCGAGGGCCTGGAGTCGCAGATGGAGCTTGAGACGAGAGAGATCGCAGCCGCCGCGCGTCGTCCCGAGGCCAAAGAAGGCATGGCCGCCTTCTTTGAGAAGCGGGATCCTGTGTTCCGCTAGGAGCCCCCTCACCCTATCCCTCTCCCCAGAGGGGAGAGGGGATCAGAAAGGGGAAAGGGGACTTCCTGCTCCCTCTCCCTTCAGGAGAGGTCTCTCTCACTCCCTCTCCCTCCAGGAGAGGTTTCTCTCTTACTCCCTCTCCCTCCGGGAGAGGGCTGGGGTGAGGGTCCCTCTCAACTGGCGGAGCCCCCTCACCCTAACCCTCTCCCCGAAGGGGAGAGGGGACCAGAGGGGAGAGGGGAACGGAGGGGAGGGGAGAGGAGAAGAAATCCGTCATACCCGCGCTTGCCGCGGGTATCTCGACGCTCGCAGTACCATCGTTCCGTTGACCTCCGCGCCTGCCACCTGGAAACATGCATGACCGCGACCGACGACCCGCTGCTGCCGTTTCTGTTGGGCGAGCTTGAACAGATCAGCGACTCGGTCGGCCTGGCGCGACGCATGCTGGCGCCGTCAACAGTCCTGGACGATGATGAACCTGCATCGCTGATCAAGCGCTGGACATTTCAGTTCACCTGGCAACAGGTCGAGCGGGCGCGGCGTTATGTGATCCCACTGCCGCGCGAGATCGCAATCGAAGCTCAACGCTCGACCGTTCAGGAAGTCGATCGACTCCTGCTCGACGGTTGGCCCGAGCAGGACTGGGCGGGACTCCTACACGACCCGCGCGTCGATCGCTCGGCAATCAGTGTTGACGACTTGAGACAGCGTCTCGAGCCCGCAGCAGCAGGTCGACCGATCAGACATCATCAGACATCCAACGGCGCAATCGGCTTCGTCGACGACGACGCCGTGTTGGCCTTGCCTCTCGGATCAGTCCAACGCCGCGTGCGGTTCAACTCGGCGATGAACGTGTACGTCGTCTCCGAGTCCATCCAGGTTGGTCGTCCTCAGCTGCTCGATCCTGAGGCAGTCTGCATCTGGTCTTCCGCAAATGAGTAGGATGACGGCACATGGGACAGGCCTCGACGCCGATGCGTCGAACCTAGGAGGGATACCGAGATGAAAGCCGTCGTCATGGAAGGCGTGCGCCAGCCGCTGGTCGTGCGAGAGTTCCCCGATCCGGTGATTGGACCCAAAGACGCGCTCGTGCGCGTCGAAGCGTGCGGCGTCTGCCGCTCCGACTGGCACCTGTGGCAGGGCGACCTCTCCTGGGTCGGGTTCGAGCTGCCGCAGCCCTGCGTCCTGGGGCACGAGTGGGCCGGCACGGTAGAAGCGGTCGGCGACGACGTCCAGCACATCCGACCGGGCATGCGCGTGTTGACGCCGTTCCACAACGGCTGCGGCAACTGCAATCTGTGCCGCTCGGGTCTGCCCAACATCTGTGACGAGCAGGGAGGCTTCGCCGGCGGCTTCGCCCAGAAGGCGGCGATCTTCAACGCCGACTTCAACGCGATCCCACTGCCCGACAACGTCAGCTTCGAGGCCGGCGCCGCGATGGGCTGCCGATTCATGACTTCGTACCACGGCGTCGCCGACCGCGGCGAAGTCTCGGGCGGCGACTGGGTCGTGGTCAACGGCTGCGGCGGCATCGGACTCTCCGCCGTGCAGGTCGCGGCGGCGCTGGGCGCTCAGGTGATCGCAGTCGACCTTGAGGAGGGCAAGCTCTCCAAGGCTCGCGCCGAGGGCGCGCTCGAGACGATCAACGCCGCCGAGACCGACGTGCCCGCGCGCGTCAAGGAGATCACCGACGGGGGCGCGAACGTCTCCGTTGACGCGCTCGGCATTCGCGCCACGATGTTGAACTCAGTCAACTCGCTGCGCAAGGGCGGCGTCCACGTGCAGATCGGCATCACCTCCGCCGAGGAAGCGGGCGAAGTCGGCCTGCCAATTGATCTGATCACGATGTCGGAGATCGAGTTCCGCGGCTCACTCGGGTTGCCCAATCAAAACTACCCGTCGATGCTCAACATGGTCGCCTCGGGCAAGCTGCATCCGGAGTCGATCGTGACCGAGAAGATCTCGCTCGACCAGGTGCCCGACGTGGTCGACTCCATGACGACGTTCCAGACGATGGGCTTCGTCACGATCACTGACTTCGCCTAGACTTCAGACTCCTGTCAATCGCAGCGGCGCGATCGGAGCACGATGCAGCGAGACTGCGACTTCTGCGATTGGCGCGGCGACCGACGCTTCTGTCCCGCCTGCGGGGCCGCGCTCTGGTCGCCCGACACTGACGAGGGCGCCGGCGGATGCACGGTCGTGCTGTCCTTCGACGTTGACGGGTCGTCGGGCATGATCAACCGCGACCCGCGCGTCGAGCATCGACCCTCGGCGCGGTCATTCGGCGATTACGGTCCCGCCGTCGCCGTGCCGCATGTGCTGACCGCGCTGGCGCGGGCGAACGTGGCCGCGTCGTTCTACATCCCCGGCTGGGTCGCCGAGCGCGCTCCGGCGATGGTCGAGCGAATCGCCGCGGCCGGACACGAAATCGGACACCACGGCTACTTGCACGAGCCGCCTGCGACGCTCTCGGCCGAGGAGGAAGCCGACGTGCTCGATCGCGGCAGCGAGATCCTGCACGGCATTACCGGCCAGCGCGTCGTCGGCTACCGCTCGCCGTCGTGGGAGCTGAGCGATGTCTCGCTCGACCTGATGGCTGAGCGAGGCTTTCGTTATGACTCCTCGCTGATGGGCTCCGATGCGCCCTATTGGGTCGCCGCCGGCGACTCGGCGCTGGTCGAGCTGCCAATCCATTGGGCGCTCGATGACTACCCGTACTTCGTCTTCGCGCCGACCGACGGGCGACGACTGATGGCCGCGCCCGAGCAGGTCGAATCGGCCTGGAGAGACGCGTTCGATGAGATTCGCCGCCGCGGCGGCGTCTTCACGCTGACGATGCATCCATACATCATTGGCCGACCAGGGCGCGTTCGGATGCTCGAGCGGCTGATTCGATACATGCGCTCCAAGTCGGGCGTCAGCTTCGCCCGAGCGGTCGACGTCTGCGATCAGTTCGCCCAACAGTGGGCCTCAGCGCGTCCGGGCTGAGTTGAGTCGATGTCGAACGACGCAGCGGTCGATGCAGCCCGGTTCCAGCGCGCCATCGACGCGATCGATGCAGCCAATGCGGACGATCCGTTCACGCTCACTGTCGACGGTCAGGCGCGGCCCAAAGAGCTGACCCACGCCGAGATGATGACTCGCTGGGTTGAGCAACTCGACGCACAGGCCTCGGAGGAACTCCTGCTGGCCGCACGTGCGCATCACATCCGTCGCTGGATGGTGCCGCGCTCGAGCTTCCCCGCCGGTCGAACAGCCTACCTGCGCTGGCGTCGCGCGCTGCACGCCGTCCACGCCGAGCTCACGGCGGCGATCCTCGAAGACTGCGGCTATCCCAAACGCTCGGTCGAGCGAGCGGCGGCGCTCGTACAGAAGGCGGACCTGCTGCAGACTGGCGACGCCGACGCGCAGACGCTCGAGGACGCGCTCTCGTTGGTCTTCCTCGACACGCAGCTCGAGCCGTTGCTCGACGATCTCGACGAACGCCAACTGCGTCGAGCGCTCGGTCGGACGTGGCGCAAAATGTCTCCGCGAGGTCAGGCTGCGGCGCGCGAACTGACACTCTCGGGGCGCGCTGTCGAAACGCTCTCGCGATTGGTGGATGGATTCACAGATGAGTGACCCGCCTCGCGATCGCTACACCCACGGCCATCACGAGTCGGTGGTGCAGTCGCACGCGCGACGCCGCGCCGAAGTTGAGGCCTGGTTTCTCTTACCGCAGTTGAGGCCGGGAATGCGCCTGCTCGACGCGGGCTGCGGTCCCGGCACGGTGAGCGCCGGCCTGGCCCGCGCTGTCGCGCCAGGTGAGGTGGTCGGACTCGACGCGGCGCCTGCTGTGCTCGAACACGCGCGCGCGCACGTCGACGAGGAGAGCGTCGACAACGCCAGCTTCGTCGTCGGCGACATCTACAAGCTCGATGAACCGGATGAGAGCTTCGATGTCGTCTACGCGAATCAGCTGCTCCAGCATCTGACCGATCCCGTGCGAGCGCTACGCGAGATGCGCCGCGTCCTGAAACCGGGCGGCTTGCTGGCCGTGCGCGACGCGGACTATCAGACGATGTGTCCCGCGCCCAAGTTTCCCGAGTTCAATGACTGGAACGAGCTGTATCACGAGGTCGCGTATCGCAACGCAGCCGAGCCGGACGCTGGTCGCGAGCTGCCCGGCTGGGTTCGCGCCGCCGGCTTCGCTGAGCTCGAGCTGCACCCCAACGTCGTCGCGCTCGACGGCGAGGAGGCGCGCATCTGGGGTCGAACCTGGTCGCAGCGGATTCTGTACTCCAGCGTCGCCGATCAAGCCGTTGAGTACGGCATCGCCGAGGCCAGTGACTTGCAGCGCATCTCAGAGGGTTGGACAAGCTGGGCCGAGTCCGAGTCGCCGTTCTTCATGTTCGCCCAAATGGCGGTCCTAGCCCGCCGCTAGGCGTCGAACGTCACTTCGATCAGTGGGGCGCCGTCGACCCAGGACTGGATGTTGTCCTGGTTGATGTACTCCTGGAGCTTCTTCGCGGCTTGGAAGAAGGCGCGCTTCTCCTCGGAGTCGGTGATGGCTCGCGCGACGCCGTCGAGGTCGGCCTCGGTTGATTCCTTGAAGTGAAATGTGATCGCCGGATTGGCGAGCACGTTGGCGTACCACGAACGCGGCCCCGGACGGCCGGTGATGTAGTAGCGATCATCGACGTTGTGGAACCAGATCTCGAGCCGCTTGGACTCGCCGCTCGTGCGGCCGACCGTCGTGATGTCGATGACCAAGTCGTTGGCCAACGCCTGCGCAATGCCGGGGTCAGTCGCTGAACTCATGCTGCGGCTCCGTTCACTGGTTCGCTGAGGACTTCGTGAGTCGCGTGTTCGCGTTCGTGGGCCAGAAACCACTCTTTGCGGTCGAGGCCGCCGCCGTAGCCGCCCAGTCCGCCATCGGCGCGCACGATGCGATGACAGGGTACGGCGATGCCGACCGGATTTCGACCGGTCGCCGTGCCGACGGCTCGGTAAGCGGACGGCTTGCCGACCGCTCGGGCGATGTCCTGGTACGACGCCGTGCGTCCCGCCGGCACTTCGCGGATCGCCTCCCAAACGGCTCGCTGGAACTCGGTGCCAGGCGGGTCGATCTCGATGGCGTCGAGCGCCTCGACATCCCCGTCAAAGTAGGCGCTGACGGCATCGCGCACCTGGGACGCCTCAGTCGAGAGCGCGTCGCTCTCCGACTCGTCAGGTTCAACCACGGGACGAGCCCAGGTCTCGACGAATCCCGCCTCGCGCAAGGCGCCGCCGCGGATCGCGAGATACATCGTGCCCAATGGCGTCTCGACCCAGCAGTGCTCGGTCGCCGCCTCAACACTCTGCGCGCTCATCGGTCGCTCCGTTCTACAGGCTCATTCCTACACAGGCGCAGGCTACGCACTTCAACGCTAGAACGCAAGTGCTATCGCTCGATTCGCCACCGCTGACGGTACGATTGCTCAAGCGACGACGATGAAGTGAGCAGACATGTCCGAGCGCGATCAGCGAGCCGTGCGACTGACCGACTTGGCCCGTTGCGGCGGTTGAGGATCGAAGTTCGGCCCCGAGGGGCTGGCGCACGTGCTGCGCCATCTCGGTCCGCAGTTTCCGCCCGACGAGCACCCCGAACTGCTCGTCGGTCTGGCGCGTCCCGACGATGCGGCGGTCTATGCGATTGACGATGATCGCGCGCTGATCCAGACGCTCGACTTCTTCGCTCCGCTCGTCGACGATCCGTATCAGTTCGGCGCAATCGCCGCCGCCAACGCGATGTCCGACATCTACGCGATGGGCGGTCGCGTGTTGTTCGCGCTCAACATCGCCGCCTTTCCCGAGGACATGTCGCCTGAGGTGATCGCCGAGATCTTGCGCGGCGGCGCGGACAAGGTGCGAGAAGCGGGCGCTGTCATCGCCGGCGGACACACGATCATTGACGAGGAGCCCAAATTCGGACTCGCCGTCACGGGCGAGGCGCCGCGCGACCTGATCCGCACGACAGGAGGCGCGCAGCCGGGCGACACGATCCTGCTGACCAAGGAGCTGGGTACGGGCGTACTGATCGGCGCGAACCAGCAGGGCGCCGTCTCGGACGAACACTGGCGGGCCGCCATTGAACAGATGATGACGCTCAACCGCGACGCGGCCGAGGCCGCCTCAACGCCCGACATCGCCACGGGCGTGCACGCAATCGCCGACGTGACCGGTTTCGGTCTGGCTGGACACCTACACGAAATGTCGGAGCTGAGCGACGCCGCCATCGAGATTTACCTCGCCGCAGTACCCGCGCTGGGCGGACTCGCCGAAGCGGTCGCCGCCGGATTCGGCAGCGGCGGGCAGTCGCGCAACCGCGAGTACTACGGCGCGCGCCTCAGCGTTGACCCGCCGCGCGACTTGACCGCGTTCGAAGAGGCGTTGATCTTTGACCCGCAGACATCTGGCGGCCTCTTGATCGCCGCGGGCATCGTCGAAGCGCCGCACCTGATGCAGGAGCTCCAGGAACGAGGCGTCGCGACGGCGCCGGTGGCGCGCGTGACCGAACAGATCGAGGGCGGCCGACTCATGGTGCGCCCGTCGGAGCACCCGCGTGGCTGAGACGTCGCAGGCCGACGCCGACGTCGCCGTGATCGGCGCTGGCATTCTGGGACTGGCGACAGCGATGGCGCTCGCGACGCGTCACGACGGGTTGCGCGTCGTCGCGCTTGAGCAGGAGTCAAGCGTCGGTCGACATCAGAGCGGCAACAACTCGGGCGTGATTCACTCAGGTCTCTACTACCGACCGGGCTCGGCCAAGGCGCGCATGGCGGTCGCCGGCGCCGAGCGCATGTACGCCTTTTGCGCTGAGCACGGCATTGGCGCAGAGCGCTGCGGCAAGCTCGTCGTCGCCACTGACGAGTCGGAACTCGAGCGTATGCGCGAGCTGCATCGCCGCGGTGACGCCAACGGCGTCCCCGACATCCGAGAGGTCGGTCCCGATGAACTGCGTGAGTTCGAGCCGCATGCCGCAGGCGTCCGCGCGTTGCACGTGCCCTCGACCGGTATCGCCGACTACGCGGGAGTGTGTGAGACGTATCGACAACAGCTCGAGGCCGCAGGAGGCGCCGTGCGGTTACGATCGCGGGTCGGCGCTATCCGAGTCGACTCCGACGGCGTGCAGCTCTCGACCACGACCGGCGTCGTGCGTTCGAGGTACGCCGTCAACTGCGCTGGTCTGCAGGCCGACCGCGTCGCGCGTCGGGCTGGCGCGTCGGCGGCGCGCGACCTGCGCATCGTCCCGTTTCGCGGCGAGTACTACGACCTCGTCCCCGAAGCGCGCGGGATGCTGCGCAACCTGATCTACCCCGTACCCGATCCAGCCTTCCCCTTCCTCGGCGTGCACTTCACGCGTCGGCTCGACGGCTCGGTCGAGGCCGGGCCGAACGCGGTCCTGGCGCTCAAACGCGAGGGCTATCGCTGGAGAGACATGTCGATGCGCGACACGGCGGAGTCGCTCGCCTGGCCTGGACTGCTTCGTCTCGCCAGTCATCATTGGCGCACGGGCCTCGGCGAGGTCTGGCGCAGCGCCCGCAAGCCGGCCTTCGTGCGGGCGCTGCAACGGCTGATGCCCGAGCTCGAATCCCACCAACTCGTACGAGGCGGCGCAGGCGTGCGGGCGCAGGCTCTGCGCCGCGACGGCTCGCTGGCCGACGACTTCGAGATCGCGCGGCAAGATCGAATGATCCACATTCTCAACGCGCCCAGTCCCGGCGCCACGGCGAGCCTCGTGATCGGCGAAGAGATCGCCGCTCAGGCCGAACAAGCCTGGCTCGGTGGTTAGACCGACTGCGCGGCCCCTCGCCCTACTCCCCTCTTACTCCCTCTCCCTTCAAGAGAGGGTTGGGGTGAGGGTCCCTCTTGTCTCTTCGCGAAGACCCCTCACCCTCTCCCCAGTGGCGAGAGGGGATCAGAAGGTGGAGCACGGGCAGAGTCTCGTCATGCCCGCGCTTGCCGCGGGGATCTGGACGCAGCCACCTCTGATCTCTGACAGGTGATCTCCGACACGGCGAGACTGCCGCGGCGTGACGAAGCCATGACGTTCAACAAGTCGCGATATCATCCTGCCCATGACTACTTCAGACTCCCTCAGACTTCCGCTTGACGGCGTGCTGGTGATCAACGCCGGACAGATCCTCGCGGCGCCATTCTGCGCCACGATGCTGGCTGAGTTCGGCGCTGACGTGATCAAGCTCGAACGACCCGGCACGGGCGAGCCCAACCACGGCACGATCTCGTACGTCCAGGAAAACCGCTCGCAGCGCGGCGTGACCTGCAACCTCGCCGACCCCCGCGGCAAGGATCTCTTCCGACAGCTCTGCGCGCGCGCTGATGTGCTGGTCGAGAACTTCCGCCCGGGCACCCTCGAGAAGATGGGACTCGCGCCCGACTCGTTGCGCGAGAACAATCGCGGACTGGTCGTGACCCGCGTCTCTGGCTACGGCCAGACTGGTCCGTACAGCGCCCGAGCTGGATTCGACCGCGTCGCGCTCGGCTTCGCCGGCATGACCTACACCACCGGCACGCCCGATCGGCCGCCCGTGCGGCCGGGATACATGGTCGCCGACTACAGCGCCGGCGTCTTTGCGGCGATGGGCACGTTGATGGCGCTGCGCGCACGCGACATCAACGGCGGCGCCGGCCAGGACGTCGATGTCGCGCTCTACGAGGCGATCTGGAAACAGTCGGGCACGCACGCGTCACAGTACTTTCTCACCGGTGAGAGCCGAGAGCGCAGCGGCAACTACTGGCCCGGCGTCGTGCCGGCCGAGCAGTTCGCGACCTCGGACGGTCAGTGGCTGATCATTAACGCCACGACCCAGGGCACCTTCGAGCGCCTGGTCGCGGCGATGAACCAGCCCGACCTGCTCAGCGATCCGCGCTTCGCCATCCACGCCGACCGGCGACGAAATCACGAAGCGATCCACGAGATTGTCGGTCAGTGGGTTGGATCACTGACGCTTGAGCAGGTGCAACAGCTCTTGGACAAACACGGCGTGCCGGCGACCAAGGTCTACGCGACCGCCGACGTCGTGGCCGACGAACACGTGGCCGCGCGCGAACAGGTCGTCGACGTGCCCTCGGAACAGCACGGCGCGCTGCCGCAACCTGGCATCGCGCCTCGGCTGTCGATGACGCCTGGCGCCGTCAAGCATCGCGCCCCAACGCTGGGTGAGCATAACCGCGAGATCTACGGCGGCATGCTGGGACTGAGCGACGACGATCTGGACGCGCTGTCAGCGGATGGAGTGATTTGATGTCCACACCGACCATTGAGCGCAGCATCACGGCGTTTCTCGACGGCGAGGACTCGCTCGAGATTGACAACATCATCCACTCGACCGCCGGCGCCGCGCGGTTCGGATTCGAAGGCGCGCTGGTCGGCGGCGTGACCGTCTACTCCTGGGCGGTTCCGGCGCTGATTGAAGGTCTGGGCGAAGACTGGCTCGACAGCGGCTGGATCGACTTCCGCCTGCGTCGACCGGTCTATCCCGGCGACGAGATCACGACTCGCGTGACGCCGACCGACTCAGGCGTCGAATTCTCGATGGCCAAGGAGACGGGCGAAGTGTGCATCGCCGGCGCGGCCGGACTCGGCGAGGCCGAGTTCTACCGCGACCTCGCGGTCGCCCAACGTCGAGTCGCTGAGCCCGCCGCCGACCCGCCGACGCTGCTCCTGCCCGACAATCTGCCCGTCGGTGAGGACTTGCCCGCGATGGCCGTGCCGATGTCCACCGACGACGCGGCCGCCTACGCCGACCAGTTCGCGCGCGACCCGCATCCTCGCTGGCGCGGCGACGATGCGCGACTGCATCCCGGTTGGATCGCGGGCCGCTGCACGCGCCTGATTCGGCACACGTACACCTACCGCGCGGGCATCCACGCCGGCAGCCAGATTCAGATGCTCGCGCCGATGCGCGCAGGTCAGACGCTGATCGTCTCGGGACACATGACAGACGGCTATCGCCGCAAGCTGCACGAGTACTGCCTGCTCGATGTGACCATCAGCTCCGAATCAGGCGAAGACCTGGCCCGCTTGCGTCACCGCACGATCTATCACGTCGGCGGCGACCAAGAAGGCTGAGGCGTCCGCCGCGAGCAACACGGTCGATAAGGCCCTGCCCACGAGTTCGCCGGCCCCCTCACCCCACGTAGACTGTTCGCATGGCGCGAACTATCTCTGCGTTTGACTCCTGGCGGCGACACACCTTCGCCGCCCTCGACGACCGACACTTCCGCGTGCTCTTCGTTGGCACGCTGTTCGCGACTGTCGCCTACGCCATGATGTTCGTGGCGATGTCGATCGTCTCCTACGACCTCTCGGGCACCAACACCGCCGTCGGCGTGATCGGCGCCGGCGTCGGACTCTCGATGCTGCTGGCGCCCTTCGGCGGCGTGATCGCCGACCGCGTCAACCGCAAATGGGTGATCATCTTCGGACAGGGCGGCGGCGCGGCGATGCTCGCGCTGACTGGCGTGTTGCTGCTCGCCGACGCAATGACGCTGCCGCTGATGTTCATCCTGATGATGCTGCTCGGCTTCACCTTCGTCGTCATGGGACCGGCCCGCAACGCCTTCACCGCCGACCTCGTCGGACCACGGCTGATCGGCAACGCGATCGTGCTCAATCAGCTCGCTCACACCGTCGGACAACCCGTCTCGCCCTTCATCGCCGCCATCGTGATCGATTCAATCGCCGGCGCCGGCGGCGCGTACGTGATGATGGGCGCGCTCGTCTCGGTCGGCGTGTTCACCGTCGCCGCGATGCCCAGTCGCCGAGTCCAGCGAGACGACGAGTCCGCCAAGCGGCCCTCGCCAATCGCCGACCTCGCCGACGGCGCGCGATACGTCTGGCGGCGACCGGCGCTGCGGCTCATGCTGCTGCTGTTCATCAGCTCCGTGGTCGTCGGCTACCTCTTCCGCATCCTCACGCCGGCGTTGCTCGACCAGCACCTGAATCGTCCCACGACCGACCTGGGCATGCTGTTCATGGTCAACGCGATCGCCGCCGCGGTGATCAGCTTCGCCGTCGCCGGGGCCGCGACGACTCGCTGGGCCTGGCCCATTGTGTTGGTGTTGATCGGCGTGATGGGATTGGGCTACTTCGCGCTCGCGGTCTCGCAGAATCTGGGCCAGGCGATGATCGGCATGGCGCTGCTCGGACCGGGACTGCAAGGTCCGATCATGATCCTCCAGGCGCGGATCATGATGTACACCGAGCCCGCCTACTACGGCCGCGTGATGTCGTTCACGATGATGGCCTGGGGCGTGCAGATGGTCTTTGGCGCGCCCGCTGGTCTGCTCGCCGACGCCATCGGCGAGCGCGAGGTCTTCGCCGGCATGGGACTCCTCGCAATCGCCGTCGCCGCGCTCGGCGTCTTCGGCTGGCTCGCCATCCGCAAAGACGAGCGACCGCCGCCCGCGGCGCTGCCAGCCATGCCCGCGACGCCCGCGACCAACGGCCGACAGGCGGCCGCGCGGCCGCTCTCGCCCGAGCTCGCGCGTCCCGTCGCCTTGATGTCGGGGCAGAAGGTCGGCGGCTAGGGACCCTCACCCCAGCCCTCTCCCGGAGGGAGAGGGAGTCAGAACCCTCCCCTTCACCCCTTTGGACTCCCCTCCCCTTCTGATCTCCTCTCCCCTATTGATCTCCCCTCCCCTTCTGGTCCCCTCTCCCCTCAGGGGAGAGGGTTAGGGTGAGGGGGCTCCCACCCCAATCACAACGTCATCTCGACTCCGCCGTGCCGGTGAGACTCCAGACGCCCCAGACGACGCTCCACTTGCGCAAGACGCGACGCCAAGTCGTCGTTCGCCAACGACTGCGCTCTCGCGATCAGCGCCCGCCAGGGGAAATCGCGGCCGGGATCCGACTTGCGCTTCGACAGCTCGCTGTGCCCGACCAGGTGACTTCGATCGATCGGCACCTCGTACTTGCGACAGACGAACGCCGTCCAGACGGCGACGCTCTCAAACTGCCGACTGCCCGCCGTGAAGGTCTCGCCAATCGTCCGCGCGTAACCCTCAATCTCGATCGAGAGCATGCAGACGTTGTAACTGACGAACTCGTCGCGCCACCACTCGGGACGCGGCTCGACGCGATCCGAGCGCCGCACGCCCTGCGCCCAGGCGAAATCGGCGTCGCGCACCATCTGAAACAGATCGCCGTCCGAGTCGGCGTAGTAGTGCGTACTCGCGTTGGCGCGCGGATCCTCGAACCAGGCCGGCGTGACCTCGTGGTCGTCCCACGACTCCTCCGGCGTGTGGAAACAGATCGCCGCGATGCGCCGCCCCGCGCCCGAGTAGGGACGCGACGCGGCGGCGAAGTAGTTCGACGCATGCGCCGGCCGCCAGATCGTCCGCGCGCCGTCGGGCAAGCCGACGATGCCGTCCAGATCCGGCGCCGACGTCAGGTTGACGCTGTTCACTTGCCGCCTCCCTGTCGCTGTTCGCTGACCCGCAACAGACCGTAGCCCGCCGCGACGCCCATCGCGATCGCGCGCACCGAGTCGGACGATCCGACGCCGAGCGCGCCCGTCTCGAGCGCCGCCCAAACGCCGATCACGCCCAGCGCGATGATCGCCCGCACGCTGCCGCGAGGCAGCCAGAGCGGCTCGGGCGGCGATTCGCCATTCGTTTCCTCAGTCGGACCCACACTCGTGGACTCTGACATCTCATCTCCTCTCTCCTGCACCTGTTTCTCCTGCACCTGTTCGATTCGTCTCGTCCGACGACGGCGCTAGCCGCCGCGGACGATGAAGGCCGAGCCCAGACCGATCGCCGCCAGCAAGACCGTCCCGCCGCCCAAGGCGACGTAGAGTCGGTCGATGCGCGCGTCAATCTGATCGAGCCCGCTCTCGATCCGCCGCAGGTACTGCCAGAGCGCCTCGGCGGTTGGACTCTGCACCTGCGGCGGCGCCGATGAGCAGTCGCCTGAGTCCGCCTGATCGACGGACTCGGACGAACTACCCCTGGCGCGGCGTCCGCGTGGGATCTGTGGTCGCGACATGGTTAGTTCGCTCCCTTCGCGCCGACGCTCGAGGCGGGGAAGACCTCGCGGCCCTCGGCGACCTCGCGCCAGCCCGTGGCCCGATGCTTGAGATACTTGTCGGCCCGCACCGGCTGCCAACGCTCCGACTCCGGCTCGCCGCCGAACGGCGACTCGACGTCGTCGGGCTGGCGCATCAGCAGGTCGTAGTTCTCGAGCCCCGCGCCCAACTTGCGCGCCAGCTGGTACTCGTAGTGACTGAGCAGCACCGCCCGCTCGCCCGGACGAACCATCGGCGGGCTGGGCTGCGCCTCGGCGTTCGTCTCAGCGGCGCCGGACTCTGCGGCGTTCGTTTTGCTTCTACTCGGCATCGTTCCTGTCCTCTCTCTTGTTCCGTGTGGTTGAGTCGGGCGTCGGTCAGCTCGGACCGACGCTCGACTGGATCTCGGTCTCCAGCCACGACGCGGCCTCGATCGAGACCGCATCGTGCGACAGACCCTGTTCCTCGGCCGCCTCGAGCAAGAGGCGCTCGGCCTCTCGCACGTCGTGGAAGCCCTGACCCAACAGCGCGTGATTGCGGCCCTGGTAGGCGCGGCCATGCGCGTCGAGCTTCGGCGTCCGCAGCGACGCGCGCTGCGCCCGCAGGCGGCCGCCCAACCGCGGCGCCGAGAACCTCTCGGAGCGCAGCTGCGAGAAATCGGCCGGCGACCAGAGCCCGCGATCATCGATCGGCATGATCAGCCTCCTCCCGCGGTGATCTGGCAGCCGTGATGCGTGAAGCCCGCGATCCCGGCGTTGTAGTCGGCCAGCGAGCGCAGCGTGACGCCCGGCCACTCGGCCTCCTCGAAGACCGACATCTGCCAGTCCATCGAACAGGCCCAGACCAACGCCTCGGTGCCGAACATCGAGCAGATGTAATCGCCCGCGCCGTCCGTCGGCATGTAGCCGTCGACGAACACGGCCGTGCCCATCAACGGGATCTCCGACACGTGGAAGCGGCGGATCAGCTGCTCCGAAATGCCGACCGGAATCCAGTTCGATCCCGGACCGACGCCGCTCGCGCCGATGTCCTCGAGCACGT
This sequence comes from Dehalococcoidia bacterium, assembly GCA_965221705.1. GTDB lineage: Bacteria > Chloroflexota > Dehalococcoidia > Bin125 > Bin125 > Bin125. The sequence goes on along the minus strand of OZ244908.1, from coordinate 270,145 downwards.
GCTCGGCCACGATCGGCGAGAGCACCGTGACGATGTCGCCGCGCGGCGGACCGCCGTCCGCCCGCGGGACCGACTGCAACACGCGGCGCGCCGTGCGCAGCTGCGCCAGCGTCAGCTTGGCGCCGCTGTCGCCCAGGTCGTTGTCCGTGTGCCAGTTGCCGAACTCGCCGGTCAAGTCCGTGTCGATGTCCTGACCCTGCGAGAGCGCCATCTCGTCGGAGACCAGACGAATCAGGTCGTCCTGCGAGTAGTTGATCGCGCGGATGTGGATGCGCACGTAGATCGCGCGAAACGTCGGCGCAATCGTGTTGCTCGCCAGCGTGAAGCGCGAGGTCGTGCTTAGCTCCTCGCCCTCGACCGGCGTCTGCACGTTCGAGATGCTCGAGACGCGCGGGATCTGCGCGCTGTTCGAGCCCTTGGGCACGATCAGCTTGCGCGCCAGCGAGAGCATCGGCGCCGACTGCGGCATCTGCGCAATCGTGCGTTCGACCATCGCCGCGTACGAGGCCGAAATGTTGGTCGACAGTGTGTCAGCCATGAGTGAATCCTTTCCTGGCAGTTCCTAGCTGCGGTGTTCTGACTGCGTTGTCCTGACTGCGTTGTCCTGACCGCGTTGGTTAGTGCTCCGACGCTGAGCTCAGTCGGCGCTCAGGCCTCGGGATGCACGGCGAGCCAGTCGGCGAACTGCGCCCGACGCCGCTGCATCGCGCCGTGCTCCGTGGTCGAGCGGATGTACTCCGCCCACTCGGCCACCGTGCCCGGCGCCGGCGACGGCGCGCCGCCGCGCAGGCCGCGAGTCGGCTGCGGCTGCGCTGCGCGCGTCCGCTGCTCGAACTCGCGGGTCAGCTCGGCGCGCACGGTCATCTCGCGCTCGCGAGCCGCCCGCTCGGCGATCAGGTCGCGCCAGGCGCGGGCCAGATCCTCGGGCTGCTCAGAGGAACTCAAGCGCGAACGCTCCTCCTCCGACAGCTCGCCGATCGCGATTAACATCGCCTCGCGCAACGCCGTCGCCTCCGTCGGCCTCACAGCCGAACCGGACGCCGACTTGGTCGCCGACCCGGACGCCGTCTCAGGCGGCGGCGCCTCCACCGTTGGCTCAATCTGTGCAGAAATCATGCGTGCCTCCTCGCAACACAAACGCCGACAGACGGTCTCGGTTCGGCGCTCCCAGGCGCGCAGTCCGTCAGGCAGAGGTCGAATGTATGCAGGTCGGAGTCAGAACACAAGTTCGCTATTGAGATGTACGAGACATGGGAAACCACTCACCCCCCCTCTCACTCCCTCTCCCCTCTTGCCCCCTCTCCCTTCTTCCTCCCTCTCCCTTCCTACCCCCTCTCCCTTCAGGGAGAGGGCTGGGGTGAGGGTCCCCAGCCTCCATGCAAAGACCCCTCACCCTAACCCTCTCCCCTCTTACCCCCTCTCCCTTCAGGGAGAGGGCTGGGGTGAGGGTCCCCAGCCTCCACGCAAAGACCCCTCACCCTAACCCTCTCCCCTCTTACCCCCTCTCCCTTCAGGGAGAGGGCTGGGGTGAGGGTCCCCAGCCTCCACGCAAAGACCCCTCACCCTAACCCTCTCCCTACTTACCCCCTCTCCCTTCAGGGAGAGGGCTGGGGTGAGGGTCCCCAGCCTCCACGCAAAAGCCCCTCACCCTAACTCTCTCCCCTCTTACCCCCTCTCCCTTCAGGGAGAGGGCTGGGGTGAGGGTCCCTCTGATCTCCGCAGAAAGACCCCTCACCCTAACCCTCTCCCCGGAGGGGAGAGGGGATCAGAAGGCCCCCCGTTACGTCACCTGCACCCCAACAGTTGCGCACAGACGCGCGAGACGACACACTCCAGCCACAACCGGTTTCCATCGAGAGGCGTCGACATGTCAGGAATCCTCACGCGGCGGCGAAGCGGTCTGCTGGGCCTGGCGGCGCTGATCGCCCTGCTCGCTACACTCACTGCCCCCGCCCCGCCGGCCTCCGCGGAGCCTGAAGTAGGCGACGTTAACATGAACTATGCCTACTGCGTGAGAGGCTGGAGGGTGCCACTCCATCTCACCTTCCTCTACACTGACGGGCCTCGAGTAAGTCTCGATGCACCACAACCTCAGCAGTACAATCTCAGAGCTACGGTCTTGGCTCCTGACGGGGACAATGATGGAGAGCTCGACAAGAAGGAGCTTGGGATTTGCAACCGATATGAGCCGAGCGCCCTTTGGTCGATTACCCCAAACGGGACCACTGAACCTGATCTTGAACTGGTTCCTCTGGAACTCATCCTCACGATTGAGGGCGACAGCGACGGCGTTGTCAGCGCAGGCGTCGAACTGCCAATCACGGCGGAACTGTTTGGCACCCCAAACTTCGGCGTCTACAATGAACCCAGATTCCAATGGGTGACAGTATCCTCCGATCAGATCACTATAGAGAAATTCGGACGGGGAACACAAATGAAGAACAGGGATCAGCGGCCGCGGCGGGAGTGGCGAGCCCCCGAGTCCCCCATCTACCCCTTCTATGATGCTGCAATACCACCCGAGTGGCCGCTAAACCTTAACCTCAAGAGGATAGACGAAGCGACACTCATCATTCCCTCGACTGTGCCTCCCGGCGAGTACACTATCACTGCCCGACTGTTCGCCGCCGACGACACATACCTGGACGCGGAAATGACAATCACGGTCGGGGACCCGGGTGCGAACGCGTCTTCTGCAGAGTTGGCGCTTGGTTTCGAACCATTCACCTACAGTCACACATTTACCTATCGTGGCACTAAGTATCCGAACTTTACCAAAATCGTAGATCTCGGACCGGGGAATTACGAGAGCGCCAACTTCTACGACAATCCACTGACTACGGCAGACGAGACCACGCCGGAAACGGGCATAGCGCCCGCCATCGACGGCGATATCTGGGTTGAACTCTCGGTTGACAACTCGCTCGGCAACATCGCTAATGACAGCGGCCTGAGCAGCGTCTCGTTCATCGGCGCTGGCGGTCTGTTCACCGTCCACGGGTCGCAGGAAAATGGCGTGCCCGAGAGACAACCATTGACGGTCGACACGGGCAATGGCGCAACGCCGCTTACCGGAGTCGACAGCGTCATGGTCACCAACGCCGATGACGTCGGCGCGACCATGTTCGTCAAGGTCGAAAAGGCCGACCGCAAGCCCGGCCAGGTGCACATGTACGCCCTCGTGATCGGCGACGACGGCTCGCCGCGCACTGAGACGATCACGCTGATCTTCACCGGCCCGCCCGCCTCGATCGACCTCGGCGAGTCGGCCAGCGCGCTGCGCTCGGTCAACGAGATCAACGACGACGACGAAACCGTCAAGGACTCGATCAAGTTCCAGCTGACCGCCGCCGACGAGGGCGGCAACGACGTCGAACCGCCGACCTCGGGCTACGCGCTCAGGATCACCGGTCCCGACGACAAACCGGTCAGCTCGACCCAGATCAGCCGCACGCAACCGGCCAAGGGCGACGACGGCAAGTACTACGTCACGATCGCCAACGAGTCGGGCACCGACGCCACGCCGCTCGCGCCGGGCGCCTACACGCTGACCGCGAAGAAGGGCGACCTCGTCGACGAGGTCGGCTTCGCCGTCGCCGGCCCCAGCGCCGCCATCGCGCTCAGCTCGGAAAGCGACAGCGAGAGCCGCGCGCTCGAAATCCTCAAGGTCACCGCGACCGTCAGCGACGGCGAGGGCAACCCCGTCTCGGACGGCACGCCGGTCACAATCGACTCCGCCGACACGACCATCCTGACGCCGGTCGGCGTCGAGGCGACCGTGACCAAGGACGGCGAGGCGACCACCGACTTCGCCGTCGTCGGCGCCGGCCGCACGATCGTCACCGGTCAGTCGCGCGGCGTCGTCGACGTGCTGATCTTCGACAACAGCGGCGGCGATCCCAACCTCGCCGGCGGCGGCGTGCAAACGTCGTGGGAGAACGGCGACCCCTGCCTGAGCCGCTACTACGGCTACGCCTTCTACCGCTGCGAGGCCGACAGCTCGGCCGCTGAGCTGTTCAGCAAGGTCGTCAGCCGAGGCTCCACCGCCATCCACGTCTGGAACGGCGACAACTGGGTGCGCTACTCGGTCGTCGACGGAGAAATGATCCCCGGCTCGAGCGACTTCACGGTGATCGAGAACGACTTCCTCTACATCAGCTACTAGGGAAGCGCGCCCTCACCCTCTCCCCTTCTTACCCCCTCTCCCTTCAGGGAGAGGGCGGGGGTGAGGGTCCGGCGTCTGAGGTCTACGCGGAGCCCCCTCACCCTCTCTCTTCTTACCCCCTCTCCCTTCAGGGAGAGGGCTGGGGTGAGGGTCCCTCTGTTCTCTACGCGGAGCCCCCTCACCCTAACCCTCTCCCCGGAGGGGAGAGGGGATCAGAGGGGAGAGGGCTGGTGCGGGGTCCACCGCTATCCTCGCCCCATGCTCGACGACGTCCGCATTCTCGACCTGACCGACGAACCCCTCGCCCTCGGCGCGCGGATGCTCGCCGATCTCGGCGCTGACATCGTCCGCGTCGAGGACGCGCGCGGCGACCATCTGCGATTGCGCGCGCCCGCCATCGACGGCGACGCGCCTCGGGTCGAGCGCGGTTGGGCGCACTTGCTCTACAACGCCGGCAAACGCTCGCTCGCGGTCGACTTCGATGATCCGCAGAGCTGGACGCGCGTAGCGTCGCTGCTGCCCCATTTCGACGCCTTGCTCGCGCCGCTCGAGCCCCGCGGCGCGCTCGCCGATTGGCTCGCGCACGGCCGCGACGGCGACTGGCCCGCGCAGATACCGGTCGTCGACGCCGTCTTCCGACGCGGCGTCTCGGAGCCGATGACCGATCTGACCGCGATGGCCGCCGGCGGCCACGTCGTGCTCAACGGCCATCCCGAGGATCCGCCCGTCTGGCCCGGCGGCAACCTCGCGCACAAGCAGGGATCGATCGCGATGGCAGAGGCGGCGATGGCGCTGATCATGCAGCGCCGACGCGGCGGCGACGTCGGACGGATCACCGTCTCGCTGCAGGAGTCGGTCGCGTTCACCACGCTGCAGACCGCGAGCGGCAACTTCTGGACCTGGCATCAGACGTCGCCCGACCGCCACATCCCGATCGGCGGCGCGTCGACCTTCCAAGCCGGCGACGGCCACTGGCTCTCGTTCACGATTCATCCACCGCACTGGCCGCGATTCGTCAAGTGGGTCGACGAGGTGCTCGGCGCGGACGAGCTGCTCGAGGAGCGCTGGGACGACGAGTTTTACCGCGAAGCCCACGCCGACGAGATCCGCCCCTGGATCGTCCGTCTCTGCCAGGCGCTGACCGTCACCGAGCTGCACGACCGAGGCCAAGAGCTGGGTTTGCTCGTGCTGCCGATCAACACGGTCGAAGAGGTCGCCGCGGACCCGCATCTGCACGCGCGCGGCTACTTCCAATCGGTCGAGCATTCACAGCTGGGCAAGTCGCTGACCTTGCCGCGCTCGCCGATACGCACCCGAGGCGAACAGCCGCAGGCTCGCCGAGCCCCCGCGCTCGGCGAGCACACCGACGATGTTCTCCGCGATTTCTCAGCATCGGGTAGCGCAGCGTCGCGGCCGGCGTACGCCGCGTCGACGCATGGTTCGCTCAACGGCACGCCTCCGCCGCGGCGGCCGCTCGACGGCGTGCGCGTGCTCGACTTCACCTGGGCGATCGCGGGATCGTTGGGCACGCGACTGCTCGCCGACCTCGGCGCGGAGGTGATCAAGATCGAGTCGGAGTCGCGCATCGACCCGATCCGCTATCGCGGCGTGCAGCCGCCCGACCACTTCTCGATCAACACGAACGGCACCTTCAACGACTGCGCCAGCGGCAAGAAGTCGGTCACGCTCAATCTGAAGACCGAGGAAGGCATCGAAGCGGTCCGCGCGCTGGCCGAGCGCGCCGACCTGGTGACGTCGAACTACACGCCCTATCGACTCGACCGCTGGGGCATCGGCTACGACGACTTGCGCCAGATCAAGCCCGACATCATCGTCTGCAACGTCGCCGTGATGGGCATCGAGGGTCCGCGCGCCGAGTGGCGCTCGTACGGCAACGGCATCGTGGCGATGTGCGGACTCTCGCACCGTTCGGGATTCCCGGGCCGCGCGCCAATCGGTCTGGGCACGCTGCACACTGACTTCACCGTGCCCTACTACCTGGCCGCGTCGGCAATGGCCGCGCTCGACCATCGCGAGCGCACGGGCGAGGGTCGCTATCTCGAGATCGCGCAATACGAGACCGCCGTGCAGCTGCTCGACACGGAGCTGATCGAGGCGCTCAACGGCGCCGGCGAGCGTCCGCGGATCGGCAATCGTTCGCCCTGGATGTCGCCGCACGGCGTCTTCCCCGCAGCCGGCGACGATCGTTGGTTGGCCTTGGCCTGCCGCGACGACGCCGATTGGCGAGCCTTGTGTCGGGTGATCGGCCGCGCCGATCTCGCCGCTCGCGAGGAGCTCGATTCGCTCAGCGGCCGCCAACTGCACGAGGACGAGATCGAGGCGGCGATCAGCGAGTGGTCGCGCGGTCAGGACGAGTGGACGTCGTATCGGCTGCTGATCAACGCCGGCGTCCCGGCGAGCCCGGTCGAGCGGCTCGAGGATTTCTTCGTCGGCCAGGACCCAGCCATGCGCGACCACTTCAATCCGGTCGTGTCGCCCGAAGGTCCGACATTCCAGATTCAACGCGAGCCGATCCTCTGGGACGGCGAGCGCCTGCCAGCCGTCCGCGCGCCAATCTGGGGCGAGCACAATGACGAGATCCTGCGCGACTTGCTCGGCTACAGCGAGTCCGACATGTCGCGCCTCGCCGCCGCCGGCGCGCTCGGCTAGCGGCCGCCAAAGGACATCCCAAGAGCTCCCCCTCTCCCTTCTTACCCCCTCTCCCTTCAGGGAGAGGGCTGGGGTGAGGGTCCCTCTGATCTCCGCGCGGAGCCCCCTCACCCTCACCCTCTCCCCGCAGGGGAGAGGGGATCAGAGAGGGAGAGGGCTCCCTTCTTACTCCCTCTCCCTTCAGGGAGAGGGCTGGGGTGAGGGTCCTGCCAAGGTCCACGCGGAGACCCCTCACCCTAACCCTCTCCCCAGAGGGGAGAGGGGATCAGAGAGGGAAAGGGCTCCGTTCTTACCCCCTCTCCCTTCAGGGAGAGGGCTGGGGTGAGGGTCCCTCTGATCTCCGCCCCTAACGGACGTACCCGCGCTTGCCACCGTGACCCCGACCCCAAGCCTTGGCGCCATCGGAGTCGCGACCCTCGTTGACCAGTTGCTCAATCTTCTCGGCCGACTCCGACCGCTTGACTTCTGCGTCGTCCTCGCTCAGCTTGCCGGCCACGACCGCCGCGTCGATGCGTTCGTTCGCGGCCTCGACCAATGCGTCAATCACCGACTGCGGGTCGACGTCGTTGGCCTCGGCGATTTCGGCCAGCGTCTGACCCTCCGCCAGCGCGGCCTTCAGACCGTCTGAGTCTGTCCCGACCAATTCAGCGATGTCTGCTCCGTGCAGCGAGCGGTCGCCCCAATGTCCGCGCCCGTGGCCGCGGCCATGGCCGCGATCGTCGCAGTCCTTGTCGGCGTCAACGCTGTCGCCGCTCGACTCCTCCTGCGCGGGCGTGACGCTGTGCCGCTGCTCACCATCCGACGCCGCGGAAATCAGCGTCACCGCGGCCACGCTGATCGCCGCAACAAGCGCGACCGGCATCAGCCACTTGTAGATCCGCCCCAACCACTGATTCGTCATCGACTCCATCGTTCGGCCCTTTCGAATGCTCGGAGAACGTCTCCGATGCAGAGACGGTAGGAAGCGCATGTAAGCGGTCGGCCAGCAGCTCGATCGCGCGCCGTCAAGACTGCGTCAAGCGGCGATTCAGATCATCCAACCGCGCTCATGGGATGTCGAGATCGAAGTCCATGCCGATCTGTCCGCGCTCGCGGAAGCCGCCAATCTCAGCATCCGAGTAGCCCAGCACGTCGCGGTAGACGTACTCATTATCTTCGCCCATCGCGACCGGCGGCTTGCGAATCCCGAGTTCAGAGTCCGACATCCGATAGAACGGCGTGTTGAATCGAAACGAGCCGACCTCATCGTGCAGCTCATGCGACTCGTTCAGGCCGCGATGCTGCACATGCGGATCGTCGAAGATGCGCCCCGCCTCGAGCACCGGCGCCGCCGGCACGCCGTGCGACTGCAACAGGTGCATCAGCTCGTAGTCATCCCGCGTCGACGTCCACTCGCCAATGCGCGAATCGAGCTCGTCGTGCCGCTCCAGGCGGCCGCGCTCGTGGCGCAGATCGGGATCACGCGCCCACTCAGGATCGCCCATCGCCTCACGCAGCCCGAGCCACTGGTCGTCGTCCATCACGGAAATCGAAATCCAGCGGTCGCCGCCGTCGGCGCCGTCGCCCTCAGACCTGGCCGGATAGAGGTTGTATGGCGCGTGACCGTCGATCGATCGGTTGCCGATCCGTTCCTGCACGACGCCGTTGAGCGAGAAGTCCATGAACGCCTGCGCCAGCATGCCGCCGGCGCACTCGGCCTGCGCCAGCTCGATGACCTGACCCTCGCCCGTGCGTCGACGATGCCGCAGCGCCGCCATCACAGCGAAGGCGCCATGCGCGCCCGCGACGTAGTCGCCAGAGAAGATCGAGGTGATGTACGACGGGTCGAGGTCGGGATAGCCCCTCAGGAGCGTGTGTCCCATGACCGATTCCAGATGCACGCCCAGAGCTCGCGCGTCGCGGTACGGTCCGTCCGAGCCGTAGGCCGGCATTCGCACGACGACCAGATCCTCGCGCGCGTCGCGCAGCGCATCCGGCCCGATGCCGAGCTTTTCCAGCGTGCCTGAGGCGTTGTTCTCGACCAGCGCGTCCGATCGCTCCACGAGTCGCGCGAAGATCTCGCGGCCTTCGTCGGACAGCAGATCAACCGTCATCGAGTACTTGTTGCGGTACTGCTGGACGAATGTCGGGCTGTAGTTCCAGGGTCTCGGACCGGGTTCCGAGTTGGGGTATCCCGTCGCCCAGCCGGCGCCTGCCTGGACCAACGCCGCCGACGGCCGCGCCTGCCCGCCGCGCGTCATCGGCTGCCAGACATGCGTGTTCTCAACCTTGATCACCTCAGCGCCGAGGTCGGCCAGCAACGTCGTCGCAAATGTCCCCGCCCAAACGACGCACAGATCAATCACGCGAATCCCAGCAAGCGGCAACATCATGGCCCCCTCACCCTAACCCTCTCCCCGGAGGGGAGAGGGGATCAGAAAGGAGAATGGGAAACAGCCTTCGCTTCTCAAATCTCCCCCAAAGGGGGAGATGCCAACGGCAGTAGGGGCTCGCCACATGTCCACGCCACCCCCCCTCAGTCCCCTGTTCAAGCCAGGGGTAGGCTGCTCCGCGACAGCTCCCCCAGAGGGGGAGCTTTTGAGGCTTACTCCCTCTCCTTCTGGGAGAGGGCTGGGGTGAGGGTCCACAGCACATCGCTAACCAATCGCTCCCGACCTCCGCAGCTCTGCGATCTCCGACTGATCGAACCCGCACTCCGACAGCACCTCGTCCGTGTGCTCGCCGAGCATTGGCGGCGGCCGACGCAGACTCCAGGGCGAGGCGGGCATCGTCAGCGGCCTGCCCGGAATCGTCACCTCGCCCATCTCAGCGTGTTCGACTGTGGCCCAGAAACCGCGATCGCTGAAGTGCGTGTCCTCGAATAACTCATCGACCGAAAACAGCGGGCCGCAGAGCACCTTGGCCTCACGCGCCGCCGTCCAGATCTCGCGCTTGGTGCGCTCCAACGACCAGGGCAGAAACAGCGCGTTGAACTCCTCCACCAAGTCAGGGATGAACCCCACCCCCGGCTGCCACCACTTCTCCTCCTGCAGCCACTCGGGACGCCCCAGCATCTCGTTCAGACGCGGCACGCGCGCCGCCGCGCCTGAGAACTCGACGTAGCCGTCGGCGCAGGGATACACCCCAGCCAGCATGCCGGCCGCCGGCCCCGGCGCGCGCAACGAGCGCCGTCCGGCGAACTCCCAACCGATCGTCGCCGCGTGCCGACGGTCGACTCCGTTGAACTGCGCGTCGGCCATCGAGAAGTCGAGATGCTGACCCACGCCCTGCAGCTCGGCCGCCGTCAAGGCCGCCATCGCCCCCGACGCCGCCGCCGCGCCGCACTCGACCAATGACGCCGTGCCGTACATCTTGACCGGCTCGCGATCCTGCACGCCGATCGAGTACATCTCGCCAGCGAAACCGTAGAGAACGAGGTCGGACACGAGATAGTCCTGATACGGCGAGTCCTGCCCAAACGGCGAAATCGAGACCAACGGCAGGTCGCCGCGCAGCTTCGAGATCCGCGCCCAACCCAAACCAAGCGAGTCCAATCGACCCGGCGCGAACGACTCGATCACGAGGTCAACGCGCTCATAGAACCGCTCAACGACATCGACCGCCTCGGGACGCTCGATGTCCAGCGCCAACGATCGCTTGTTGGTGTTGAAGTAGAAAAACGTTCCTGACCGCTCAAGTCCGGCCTCGCCCTGGTAGTACGGCCCAACCGATCGCGAAGCATCGCCCGACAACGGTTCGATCTTGATCACGTCGGCCCCGAAGTCGGCGAACAGCTTGGCGCAGTACGGCCCGGCGATCTGCTCAGTCAGATCGAGCACCGTCACACCATCAAGCGCGCCAGGTCGGTCGATCACGTCAGTCATGGAGGAATGCTAGCCGCTGGCCAAATGCGTCTCTCTCATGCTCCCTCTCCCTTCTTACTCCCTCTCCCTTCCAGGGAGAGGGCTGGGGTGAGGGTTCGGCGTCTGAGGTCTGCGCGGAGCCCCCCCACCCTAACCCTCTGTTGCTCCCTCTCCCTCTGAGAGAGGGCTGGAATGAGGGTCCCCTTGCGCTGCGGAGACCCCTCACCCTAACCCTCTCCCCGAAGGGGAGAGGGGATCAGAAGGGGAGAGGGCTGGGGTGAGGGTTCCCCTCCCTCACCGATCCAACCACCGCGCATCCCGACCCAGCGACGGCGTGACAACCTGGAACGGCGTGCGCGGCCTCCCTTGCCCGCTCGTCGCCAGCTCGTGCATGTAGCGATCAGCGTCGACGAGGTCGTCATCGACCTTGCTCGGCCGCGGCGCGCCGTCGCGCGGGCGCTCATCCCAGTGATACTCGCGCATCCGACGCGGAAACTGCGACATCGGCGGCGTGTAGTACGAACTCGGCGGATCGCCGTTGAGACGCTGCTGCACCAGACTGATGCCCCAGCTGACCGAATCGGGTCCGCCCCTGCTCGGCTTGACCTGATGGCCCTGCCGACGCTGGTGGTCAATCCAGGCCGACTGCGACCGATCGGCGCACCACTGCACCTGACCGAGCTTCGACTCCCACGCCCGCTGCCAGCGCTCCAGACGCTCGGTCACGCCGGGTCCGCGATCCTCGAACTCGCCGAGCCGAATCAGGATGTTCGGGCCGCAGGGAGCATCGACGTCGGTCAGGCCCGCGACGACGCCCGCCGTGAAGTGATCGCGCGGCGACTGCCCGCCGAAATCGAGTCCGCCGATGTAGCGCGCGAACTTCGGCAGCGGCGCGTCCCAACAGTGCCGGCGCGGATCGAAGTGCTGGTACACGCGACCCTCGAAGGCGTCGAACCGACCCTCGATGAAGCGCTGCACCCACTCGCCCGGCTGCAGCGCCCGCTGTTGCGCCGCGTAGCTGTCAGGCAGATGCGGATTGTCGGCGATTCGCGCCGGGATGTAGACGATCCGTCCGCGCGCCTCGGCGAACGCCGACTCGTCCAGCTCGCGACGCACGAACCAACGCTCGAACCAGCCCGGCCACGGATTCGACGCGGCTACGAACCAACGCCGCGGCTGCGCCGGATGACGCAGCCGCGTCAAGAGCATCTGCGCCGCCTCTTCGGCCACCTCGCCCGCCTCGTCGACGAACACCGCGCCGTACTGCTCCGAGCCCAGTCCTGACCACTCGGTGAGGTGACGGAAGTGCACCGTCGAGCGCACGCCCGACGGCCACGCCGCGTCGCGAATCGCGACCCACTGCGGCGACGATCGCTGCCGTTCGACGATCAGACGCTCAGGCAAACAGTCGAAGAACTCGCGCATCGTCGTCGTCTGCAGATTCGAGTAATGCTGTCGCGCGACCAACACGTTGTCGCCGGGAAAGGCGAGCGCCGTGTCAATCGCCAGCTCGGCGATCGCCCGCGTCTTGCCGCCGCCCATCGCGCCGCCGTAGCCGACCAATGACATGCCGCCAACTGGAGTCCTCCGCAGCGCTTCATAGACGGCGAGCTGCCGCTCAGTTGGTCGAAAGCGACGCTCATTTGGAGAAAACCCGACCTCGGCATCGTGCGGCGCAGCTGGTTCAGTCATGATCATCATCGACCTCCGACGGCTCAGCGACGTCAGCCGCCTCGGACGTCTCGTCGAGCGCCGGCGTCAGACGCACGACCGGCGCGCCGCCCTCACTCGCGGCGTCGCGAAACAGCCCAATCGTCTTGCCCAACAGTTCCCACGCCCGCAGTCGAGTCGTATCGGCCGTGTCGCCATGCGCCATGCGTCGGATACCAGAGATCACCTCATCATCGGTGACCGGCCCATCTGGCGGTTCAGGAGGCGTAGAACGGGACTTCGGCATGGCGGACCTCGCAGACAGATGGACGCTTCAGGGACAGTCGATAGTATGCGAATGTTCGTTCTAGTATTGTGTCGTCCTTCTCTCATCTCTCAGTCCCCGATGTACTCCCTCTCCCATCACGGAGAGAGCTCCACTCTGACTCCCTCTCCCTTCCAGGGAGAGGGCTGGGGTGAGGGTCCCTCTTCAACTGGACGAAGTCCCCCTCATCCTCACCCTCTCCCCAAAGGAGAGAGGGAACCTGCAGGAAGGAACCAGAAGAAGGGAGTTAGGGTGAAGGAGCACCCCGCAACTCCTGAAGAAGGCGCATATGGCGACAGTTCTCCACACCGTCGACGCAATCTCGGACTGGTACGTCGATGCCCTGGCCGCGGCGCATCCGAATCTGGCTACCTCGCTCGGCATCGCCGGACGCGAGACCGAGCTGACCGACTACTCGCCCGACGGTCATGAGCAACGATCGGCGATCCGACGCGAAGCCGAGGCCGCCCTGCGATCGGTCGCCGTCGAGTCCGAGCGCGACCGCGTCGCCCGCGATGTGATGCTCGAGCGCTTCGACTACGAAGCCGAGCTGGAGTCGCAGCGCGAACACCTGCGCGCGCTCAACATCCTCGCCTCGCCGCTGCAGAACACGCGCCAGGTGTTCGATCTGATGCCGCGCGAGACCGAGCTGGACCAAGCCCGAATCGTCGAGCGCATGGGCGCCGTACCCGAGGCGCTCGAGCGCTACCGCGCATCGCTCGCGGCCGGAATGGAGGACGGTGTCGTCGTCGCGCAACGACAGGTGCGCGGCGCGATCGAACAATGCCGCGTTTGGTCCGGCGCGGGCGACGGGCCCTCGTTCTTCCAAGGTCTCGTCGACAACCTGGGCATCACTGGCGGCGACGCCGTCACCGCGGCCGAGCGCGGCTATGCCGCCCTCGCCGACTGGCTGGCGAAGGAGTACCTGCCGCGCGCGAACCCGCGCGATCCAGTCGGTCGCGATCGCTACCAGGCCGCCTCACGCGGCTTCAACGGCATCGAGCTCGACCTCGACGAGACCTATCAGTGGGGCTGGGAGGAGCTCTGGCGGATCCAGGATGAGATGGCCGCTACAGCCGAACGCATCTCGGCCGGCGCGACGGCGGCTGAGGCGATCGCCATCCTCGAGGCCGACGACGCGCGCGCGATCGAGGGTGAAGACGCCTTCCGCGAGTGGATGCAGCAGACCCAGGACGAGACGATGCAATCGCTGCTCGGCGCCCACTTCGAGATCGCCGAGCCCGTACAACGCATCGAGGCGATGATCGCGCCGCCCGGCGGCGCCCTCGCCATGTACTACACCGGGCCGTCCGAGGACTTCTCGCGCCCCGGCCGCACCTGGTATCCGACCGGCGGCGCGACGCGCTTCCCGCTCTGGCGCGAACTCTCCGTGTGCTTCCACGAAGGCGTGCCGGGTCATCACTTGCAGATCGGCACGACGCGCTATCTCGGCGAGCAGCTGACTCGCTATCAACGACTCCTGGCCGGCACGTCAGGTTATGTCGAAGGCTGGGCGCTCTACGCCGAACGGCTGATGGCCGAGCTCGGCTACCTCGAGGATCCGGCCTACTACATGGGACTGCTCAGTAGTCAGGCGCTGCGGGCGGCGCGCGTGGTGGTCGATATCGGCATGCATCTCGAGCTTCAGATTCCAGACCGCGAGCCGTATCACGGCGGCGAGACCTGGCGGCCCGAGCTCGCCCTGCCCTTCCTGATCGAGCGCTCGTTCTTCCCCGAGCAGATGTTGGCCAGCGAGGTCGACCGCTACCTCGGTTGGCCTGGACAGGCGATCTCCTACAAAGTCGGCGAACGCGAGTGGCTCGCCGCCAGAGAGTCGGCCAGAGCCTCCTTGGGCGCTGACTTCGACCTGAAACGATTCCACCAAGCCGCCCTCGACCTCGGTCCCATGGGCCTCCAACAGCTCCGAGACGAAATGTCCCAACTCAGCAGTTGACCTCCAATCCCCTGTCTTACCCCCTCTCCCTTCAGGGAGAGGGCTGGGGTGAGGGTCCCCGCAGTCTGCCCAGAACCACCTCCTTTCAGTCCCCGATTAACTCGGGGACCCGCTCGGGGCTCTCCAGCGCCAACCCCAACTGCTCGCGGAGCCCCCTCACCCTAACCCTCTCCCCGCAGGGGAGAGGGAACCAGAGGAGAGAGGGCCATGCATTCTGTCTCTCCCCCGGGAGCTGGATGACGTGAGGGATTCCCTGTAAAGCGCGGTACGCTGACGCCATGCGTCGCATGGCCCTGTTGTTGCTCATCCTCTCGCTCGGTGGACTCCCGCTCGCCTGCGGATCAGGCGACGACGCCTCGACGCCCACCGCAACGCAAACCGCTCAGCGCGCCGAGCGCCAAGCGACCGTGCTGCAGCAAGAGACTGAACAATCGGCGCAACCCGAAACTCAGCAGCCCGACCAGAACAGTCAACCCGAACAGCCGGAACAGCCCGACGCGCAGAACGACGACGCGCTCACCGCGATGCCGCAGGACGACATCGGCGAGCACAAGGGAGTCCGAGCGCAGCGCAACGTACTCGGCGAGCCCGACGCGCCCGTGCTGATCGAGTACTACGGCGACTTCACTTGACCGTACTGTCAGCAGTTCTCGGCTCAGGTTGAGCCGCGCCTGATCGAAGAGTTTGTCGCCAACGGCGTCGCCCGGTACGAGTTTCGACACATGCCCGTCCTCGGCGACAACTCCGTCTTCGCCGCAGTGACGGTCGAGTGCGCCGCCGAGCAGGGCGCCTTCTGGCCCTTCCATGACCGCTTCATGGCCGACGACGCCACGCTCTTCACCGAGCCCGGCCTCCGTCGCCAGGCCGCCTTCGAAGGCCTCGACGTCGACGCGTTCTGGTCCTGCGTCAGCGACGGCGACACGCTCAGCTTGGTCATCGCCTCCTACGACGAGGGCGCAGCTCGCGGCGTCCGAGGCACGCCCACCGTCTTCATCGACGGCGCCCTGGTCGAACCCACCTACGAAGCCGTCGCCGAAGCCATCGAGAGGGCCGCAGGCCAGTAGCGCTCCCCTCCTCCCAAGCACTCCCCCTTCGGGGGAGCGCTCGTTCGATCCCCTCTCCCCTCGGGGAGAGGGTTAGGGTGAGGGGGCTCCACGCCATTGACGGAACCCCCATCGGTCGCGCCGTTTCTAGTCCCCGCCTCCAAGGCGGGACCTGCTTGGCGCGCTGGGCTAAACGGGCCCCCGATTGAATCGGGGGTGAGGGTAAGGGACCTCGCCCGAAATCGCAGTACCCTGACATCATGCGTTCGATGCCGATTTCGGCCCTCTTGTTCCTCGGCGGACTGCTGATCGCCTGTGGCTCGGCAGAACCTGCCAGCGAGCAGACAGAGTCCGCCGCGACCATGCGCAGCGAGCGCGTTGAGCGCGCCGCGACCATCATGCAGCAACAGCAAGCGCAGGCCGCCCAGCAGCCGACCACCTCAATGACATCCGAAACAGTCGAGGTCGACGCGGCCGCCCAGTCAGGCGTGATCGACTTCGGACACCGCGCAGGCCTGCCCTTCGCACGCAACATCGTCGGCGACCCCGAAGCGCCGGTGCTGATCGTCGAGTACTCCGATTTCCAGTGACCGAGCTGCCGCCAATTTGCGGCTCAGTTGGAGCCGCAAGTGATTGAGGAAGCAGTCCGCAGCGGGCTCGCGCGCTACGAGTTCCGACACTTCATCATTTTCGGCCCGGCGTCCGAGTTCGCCGCCATGGCGACCGAGTGCGCCGGAGACCAGGGCGCGTGGTGGGAGTTCCACGACGCCTACCTCTTGCGCGGACAGGCGCGCCTCTTCGCCCGCGTCGGCGCAACCGAGCTCGCTCGCGATGAAGGACTCGATGTCGACCGATTCCTCACATGCATCGACAATGACGAACACGGCGATCGGATCCTGCAGATGCAACAACAGGCGATCGCGGACGGCGTCAGCGCCACGCCGACGTTTCGCATCAACGGTCAACGCGGCGCGCGCTCTCTGGACGCCATCATGAATCAAGCGCACGCCGCCGCCGAGGCGGCGCAACGAGAAGGCAGCTGATGCGAACGATGTCACTACTCATATCGCTCCTCGTCCTCTTCTTCGCCGGTCTGTGGTCGGCTTGCTCGGACGGCGAATCGCCGCCGCCAGCCGACAGTCAATCCGCTCGAGCTGAGACGGAAACTCAACAGGCCGAGTCGTACGAGGCCGGCCGCTCTGAATCCGCGCAGAGCGTCGCCGACTCCGCCGACGACGACACTCAGCAACCTGACTCCGCGCAAACAGTCACCGACGACTCGTCGCAGTCCGACTCCGATACCGGCCAGGCAGTCAGCGACGACGAGTCGGGCGAGCAGGCGCGCGTCCAAGTGATTCGCGGCCGCGCATCACTGGGCGACCCCAATGCGCCAGTCGTGATTGAGGAGTACTCGGACTTCCTCTGAAGCGGCTGCCAGCGCTTTGCGACCCAGGTTGGGCCGCGCATCGAAGAATCAGTCATCGCCGACGGACGCGCGCGCTTTGAGTACCGACACATCATCAATCACGGCCTGCCCTCCGAGGTCGCCGCCCTGGCGACAGAGTGCGCCGGCGATCAGGACGCCTGGTGGCAGTTCCACGACCACTACTTCGCCGGCCCAGGCCGCGACGCATACACGCGCGACGGCGCCGTCGCCATCGCCGCCGAGTACGGACTCGACACCGACCAGTTTGGTCAGTGCATGGACAACGAAACGCATCTCGAGCGCATCTACGATCAGCACCGCGACGCCGTCGCGCGCGGCCTCGCCAGTACGCCGACCATCCTCGTCAACGGGGAACGGGGCCCAACCTCAGCCGACCCTCTGATCGAACTGGTCCAACGCCTGGCCGAGTAGGGCGAACCCTCGTTACTCCCGCCAACCCTCCTCTCTAACTCTCTCTTACCCCCTCTCCCTCTGGGAGAGGGCTGGGGTGAGGGTCCCCTCAATCTGGGCAGAACGCAGCTCCTATCCCAGACCCCGTTTCACTCGGGGACCCGCTCGCGCCGCTTCTGCCTACCTCTTCGACTCCACGCCAAGCCCCCTCACCCTAACCCTCTCCCCTGTGGGGATAGGGGATCGGAAGCTCCCTCTCCCTCTCTTACTCCCTCTCCCGTCTGGGAGAGGGCTGGGGTGAGGGTCCCGGCCCCCGATTCTTTCGAGGGCCCGCTCGGTGGTGGGGACTGGATCTCTCCTCCACGCCAAAGTCAATCTCTTGTCAATGCGCCCAAACTCCCTTGACAACACAGAACATACATTCGCATAATCAGAACGACTACGCGCTACTTGCCAGCTCACCAACCAAGGAGACTCCCATGCCAGTTCTCGCTACGCCCCTCGACTCGGAAGCCGACGCTGAGCCAGCAGCGTCGCAGGCGCCATCGCCGATCCTGGCGCGGACCCTCTCCGAGGCGGACCTCAATCAGATGCTCGATCAGCTCGGTGGCGGCCGCTCGAACACTCGTGGAGCGCTCAGCCGATTCTCCGCGCTGCACGAGCGCGTTCGCCATCGCGAGGCGCACCTCTACAACACGTCGGAGGCCGATCCCAAGTTCTCCGCCCCGCATCTCGACGCCGAACCGTGGCAAACTGACCTGCTGCGACGCACTTGGTCGCAGCTGCGGCAACGATTGACCGAGCATCCCCTGCGCGTCCACGTCGAGCCGCCCGACGACTCGCCCGCCGCGCGTCAGGCCGCCGACCGCTTCGAGCACGTCCTCGAACAGGGACTGCGAGAGGTCGAGGAACGTTCACATCTGTCCCTCCAGGCCGATCTCGGCTACGGACAGGCCTGCCTCTGTTTCGGCGTCTTGCACTGGCAGCGCGCCATCGAGCGACTGCCGTCGCTGCCCGCTCGCGAGCAGCGAGCCGCTCGCCCAACCGATCCCGACGAGCGCCGACGCTTCCGCCGCGCCCGTTCGGAAGACGGGCCTTCGCTGCCCTGGATCGAAACTGAGTCGAGCCGACGCGACCGCGATCGACAGCGCCAGGCCGCCGCCGGCTTTCCCTGGGACGTGGAGGTGATCCGTCCCGATCAGTTTGCCTTTGTGGAGGACTTCGGCGCCGGCAACGGACTCGGATTGGCCGTCGTCCTGCGTGAGGTCGAACTGTTCGAGTACCGCCAACGACTGCGCGATCAAGACAGGATCGAACTGCGCCGTTCAACCGTTGCCGGCGAGACGACGCTCGCCGTCACCCGCGCGGGCGATGCGTCTCAGCCCGACGAACCGCACGGCGTCGGCTGGGGCGAGCAGGTTCGCGTCGCTTCGGTCTGGACCCGCGCCGAATACTACGAACTCGCCGCGCTCGATGCCGGTCTCAACACCGCCGCCGCGTCAACGCGGCCCGGCGCTCGAGCCAGCCGTCAATGGACGCTGATCAAGTCGCATCCGCATCCCTACGAGATGCCTCCATTCGCAATCGCCGAAGCCGACACCAACGATCATCCAGACATGGTGCGTCGCTGGGAGCCGACCATGGAAGGCATCTATCGCGCCAAGCCGGGCTACGACTACGAGCGCTCGCTGGGACGCTTCCTGGCCGAGCAGACGGCGATCCCGCTCTATTGGATCCAGCTCGCCGACGGCTCCTGGCAGGTCGACGGCGACGGCAAGCGCATCGAGCTCACGCCCGACGCTGCGGCCGCGCAGGCGTTGCCGCCGGGCGCGTCGCTGCATCGCGTCGAGTTCCGCATTGACCCCGCCTTCGTTGAGTTCTTGCGCCTTTCGCACGACGAACTCGTCGCCGCCGCGCCTGATTCGGGCGCTGTCGAACGCGGCGAGATCGGCCCCAACACACAACCGCACACGCTCAACCTGCTGCTCGGATCGCGAAACCTGCAAGTCCAGCAACTCAAGCGCGCCCAGGCGCGAGCTGTGCGCACGATGCTGCGCAACATGGCGCTGGTGATGTCCAAGCCGCTCGCCGAAGGCGGATTCGGCCTGCCGATCCAGGTCTTCGCGCCCGGCCGCAACGGCCGACTGCAACGCCGCGAAACGGTCTCCGTCGAGCCGGCGCTAATCCCATCGCTCGACATCGACGTCTGGATCGATCCGTACTCTTCGGCCCAACGCATCGCCGTGCAGGAGCACGGACGCGCCCGCCTCAATGATCCGCTCGATCCGCTCGACCAGCGAGCCTACCTCGAGCAGTACATCGGCGAAGAACACGCCGATCAGGTGCTCGCCCGACATCGTCAGTGGCGGCTCGAACAGGCTCGGCTCGAGCGCGACTTGATCGCCGCCAGCGGCGACGATCAGACGGACCGCGCTGAGTGGTCCGCCGCCAGTCAGACCCAACTCGTTACGAGCCAGCCGCAGAGTCATCTCACGCCGCTCGGCCGTCTGGCGCGGACGGATGACGATCGGACATCTCAGCCCTGAGCCTTCGGCTCATCTGTCCGACCACACTGATCGGAGATCCCCGTGCCCGAACCCGAAGATCAGGCCTCGCTTGGCCGCCTCGAGATCCGCTGCATGAATCAGTCCTGTCCCAGCCGCCGACACGCGGCGCTCGGCGCGCCCGCCTGCAGTGTCGAAGGGCGTGCCGAGTACGTCACGATCGTCTGGAAGTGTCGACGCTGCCCAAGCGCTAGCGGTTCCGCACACTCAGCGAATGAGCGCGAGTCGCTGCTCAACGATCTCGTACGAAGCTGTCAACGCCGAGGCGTCAAACGGCGACGAGGAAGGATCAGCTGTGGTCAGGATGGCCTGTTCCACAGCCGACACCGCCGCCGCAGTCCGCTCGCGGCGAGGCGGATCGAGCTCGCTAAAGACGTCGTCGAGCAGCAAGATCGGCGCGTCGCCCGAACGCTCGGCAATCAGATCCGCCTCGGCGAGCCGCAGACTCAACGCCGCCGCACGCTGCTGCGCGCGCGATGCGAAGTTGGCCGCCGGTCGGCCGTCGAGGTCGATCAACAGGTCATCGCGGTGCGGTCCGACGCTCGAGACGCCCCGCGCCAGATCGCGGCGACGCGCGTCGCGCAGACTCTCGTGATTCGCTGGAGCGTACGTCAGGCTCAACGACTCCGACGGGTCGTCCGGCGATCGCAACGCGGCATGTCGAGCTGCGGCGAATCGAGCCACTTCGGCCGCCGCCGTCTCCCGCGCCCGCCAGATTGGAGCAGCCGCCGCCGACAGCAGCTCGTCCCACTGATCCAACTCCGACTCAGCCGCTCGGCCCTCCGCGATCCGCTTGAGCAGCGCATTGCGCTGGGTCAGCGCTCGCTGATACTGACTGAGATTGCTCGCGTGCTCCCGCTCGACCTGCCCGATCGCGACGTCGAGATAGCGCCGGCGTAGCGCCGAACCGCCCGTCAGCAGCTCCAAGTCGAGCGTCGTGAACTGCACCGCGCGTATCGCGCCGAGCGCGTCGGCGGCGCGCCGCGCGACACCGTTGACTCGGATGCGCTTGCTCGTCAACGGCGCGCCCGAGCGCTGTCGGCCGCGGCCAGCCGCCGCGTCGGCCCGCGCGGCGAGCACGACATCGACCTGGATAGCGTCATCGGCCGCCATCGCCTCCCCGGCCACGCGCAGCACCTGTGGCTGTGGAGCGTCCCAGCGGATCAGCTCGCCCTCAGTCTGCGCCCGAGTCGAACGCAGCGCAGCGAGCAGATACGCCGCCTCAATCAGATTCGACTTGCCGGCCGCGTTGGCGCCGCTGATCTGCGTCAGGCCAGGCTCAAACTGCAACTCCAGCTCAGCCCAGGAGCGCACGTTCGAGAGTTGCAAACGGGTCAGGTGCACGCGTCCGAGTGTACGCCGCCGTGTCCGCCGCTAGCCCCACACCGCCACGGCCGCAATGATCGCCGCCGTCGCCGCCAGAATCACGGTCGACAGCATGCCAACCGTCCTCCACTGGATCACGCGCATTTCGCCACGGAGCATCCGAACTTCTGACCGCAGAGCTGCAATCTCCGACCGCAGCTCTGCGCGCAACAGGCCGATTTCTCTCGTCACCTCGTGTGATTGCGAATTCACATCCTCCTGGCGCGCGAGCCCCTCGCGTGCGGCCTCAGCCGTCGCTTCACTCGCTTCGTCGAGCGCTTCAGTTTGCTCTTCTGTGAAGCCTGAGCGGCGCAAGCTGCGCCGCAGTGTGACCGGTAACAGCGCCATGCCGACAGCCTATCCCACTGGGCGGCGCCTAGCCGCCTCTGCACAGACTCCGCCGACCGTGTACCATACGCAAAACGGCTCGCGCGTGCGGGCGCCAGCATCTGGAGCGCTTCATGGCCACCATTCAGCACGATGTCCCCGGAATCAACCTCGACTGGCTCAACGTTGACACTGATCAGGGCATGGAAATCGAGACCGGACGCAAGGGTCTCACGCTGGAAACGATCAATCAGTTGACCTACGGCGTCGACGACCGCGATGAGGCTCGCCAGCGCCAGTGGGCCCCGCGCGGCGCCGTGGCCGACCCGCGCTCGCCCTCGAACAGCGTCCAGCACCTCAACAAGGCCGACGTCTGGACCGAGTCGGCCATGCTGCTCTACGAAGAGGCCCTGCAGCGCCAGTGGTCATCCGCTCGCGACATCCCCTGGGACACGATCGAAGAGATGTCGCCCGACCTCGAGCAGGCGATGTGCACGCTCTGCACCTTCCTGACTCAGGTTGAGTTCATCGCCGGCGACGTGCCGGGACGCTTCCTCGAGCAGATCCACCCCGAGTTCTTCGAGTCGCAGCTCTTCCTCGGCACGCAGCTGATGGACGAGGCGCGGCACCTCGACGTCTTCCGCAAGCGCACGCTGATCAACGGCGGCGGCATGTCGGGCGCCGGCCTCGGCGCTGTGCAGCTGCTCGGCTCCGACGACTTCACCGAGATGACCGCGCTGCTCCACCTCGTCGGCGAAGGCTTCGTCCAGACCCTCTTCCGCATGGGCGAGCTGATCTCCCAAAACGAGGCCGAGAAGCGCATGTTCCGACTCTCCGCACAGGACGAGTCGCGTCACCTCGCCTTCGGCGTCACGCACCTCAAGTACACCGTCGAGACCGAGCCCTGGCGCAAGGAAGAACTGCACCACATCCTCGACATGCAGGAAGCCCTGCTCACCCAGTCGCAGCAGACCTCGCTGACCACCAACCCGCTCACCGGGGAGGCGCTCGCCATCCTCTCCGGCGGCGGCATCGAGCACCTCGACGAGGGCTACAACATGGTCATGCTGATGCGCAAGAAGCAGTTCGTCGAGTACGCCCACCGACTCGATGTGATCGGCCTCGACCGACACGACCGCTTCGCGCCTGAGGTCCTCGCGCTCGTCGGCGAGGAGAACTAGCAGCCGCTGACTCACACGTCGCAACTGCGAAGCCCTGACAGGCATTCGATAACGGCCGCGCCCCACGCGCGGTCGTTGTCGATCCCACAACCTGACACAGACGCGCCACAAGGCACAGACACTCGGGAGCCGCCATGGAACTGTCAATGACGACCAAGACCCGCGCCAAGAGCGCAGGTTGGTCCGACGACCTGATCGAGCGCATCGAAGCCTCGTCCGCCAGCAACAGCCAGGTCGAGAATCTCGCCCGCGGCGGTCTCGCGGAGGAGAAGATCAACGGATGGCTCGACTTCCTTGAGCAGCACCCCGACAATCCCTTCGCCAAGGCGCCGTTCAACATTTTCCAGACGCCGGCCGAAATCGGCGTCAAAGCGACGCCTGGACCCGACGGACTGCGCCTGCGCGACATCAACATCGGCAGCTACGGCGTCGTGCCCGACACCTGGAGTCTGCCCAACGACGCGCCGCGCGGCACCGAGTCAACCGGCCAGATCATGGCCGCCGGCTACTCAATCTTCGACAAAGCGGAAGTCTGGTCCGAAAACGCCGTCGACCTCTACGAAGACGCGATTAAGGACCGCTGGACGCCGGCCACCGAGCTCGACTGGGAGGGCGGCCTCGGCGAACTACCCGAGGAGCTCGAGCGCGCCGTCGGTCAGATCTGCACGATCTACTCCAACAACGGCATCGTCGAGCAGAAGATCATCGGACGCTGGCTTGAGGAGATCTCCTACGGCTACCACGAGGTCAAGCTCTTCCTCGCCACCCAAGCCTTCGACGCCGGCCGCAAGGTCGAGGTCCTGCGCAAGCGCGCCTTGATCAACGGCGGCGGCCTCGGTCAGGCGCCCTTGGGTCAGATCTACCGCGGTTGGTACCAGGGCCTCACCTTCACCGACATGATCATCGCCCTCGACGTCGTCTACAAGAGCTACGAAGTGGCCCTCTTCGAATCGGCCTCCGAGTGGGCGCAAACCGATGTCGAACGAGACATCTTCGCCCGCATCGCCACCGACTCACGACGTCACCTTGACTACGGTCTCGGACACCTCGAGTGGTACGCCCGCTACAAGCCCGAAGCTGACAAACGGCTCGGCATCCAGTTCCTCCGCGCCGAGGCGGCGATGGTCCAGGAGATGCGTCTCTCAACCACCGAGCGCGAGGCGATGATCGTCTTGCTCGCCGGCGGCGTCGAGAATCTGCAGGCCGGCGTCGACAAGCTCAAGACGCTCCGCCAGCGCCAGTACGACGCCTACCTCGAGAACCTCGCCTCAATCAACTTCGACCGACCCACGACCCATCCGGGCTTGGTCGGACAGATCAGCGACCCGCTCGAAGGCGGCGTCGTGGCTGTGCGGGCCGTTTCGCAGAACTAAGCGAAGCGAACCAATATCGGCAAAACGGGCGCTAGACGCCGAGCACCTCGGCGCTCGGCGTCGGGCAGAGTACGCGCAGCGCCCGCGGCTCCACATCGATCGCGAACGAGCTCGGCGGGCCTGGATCGCCGTCGATCTGCATCGGCGGCCGCTCGCCCAGGTAAACGATCTCCAGTCGGCGAAATCGCCGACTCGTGACGCCCGGTCCCTGAGGCAGCCATCCCGAGCGCGCAAACGGCGTCAACGCCAACGCGCGCCAGGGCGCGCCTTCGACCAACAGCATGTCGAGCTCGCCATCGACCGCAGACGCGTGCGGATTGACCTCGAGCCACGTACCTAGCATGCGCGTATTGCCGACGGTCAGCATCGCGGCGTCGTACTCGACATGCGCCGCGCCGTCGAGACTCACCGCGACCGGCCACGCCCGCCGTCCGACCGCCTCGCGCACGGCTGACAGAAAGTACGCCGGCTCTCCCAGCATCCGCTTCATCCGCCGCCGACGCTCGCTGCCGACGATGCCCGCCACCGCCGCCGCGTCGAGACCCCAGCTCGCCATCAACAGAAATCGCTGGCCGACCACCGAGCCGTCCGCGCTGGTCGACCACACGCGGCCGCTGTCGACCCACATCGCCTCTCCCGAGACGCCGTCGAGCGCAGCCAACTGCGCCGCGACCGCCGCCATCGGGGTCATCGGCAGGCGCGTCTCGTAAGCCCAGACGTTGGCCGTACCCAACGGCGCCGCGCCCAACGCCGTCTCCGAACCGACCGGCAGACCCTGCAGCAGCGCTGACAACGTGCCGTCGCCGCCGCAACCGAAAATGGCGTCAGCGCCCGACTCGTGCGCCTGCCGCGCCGTCTCGGTCGCCTCTGCGGCGCTTCGCGCGGCGACGACGTGGGCGGAGCGCCCAGCCTCGGCGCAGGCGGCGTGACAGAGCGCGTTCAGCGTTCGCGGCGAGAGCGCGTGTCCGGCGTTGGGGTTGAGAACGAAAACGATGTCGTGTGCTTGCATCTGCAAAAGATACGCCCAAGTCGCATTATGCGGCACGCAAATCGACAGGACCGACGTGGGTTAAGCTGACCGAGATTGGAGCCTCGGACATGGCCAAAGAGAAGGGACTCGGTTGGGTGCGGCTCGACCACGTCGCGATCGCCGCCGAAGACCCCAAGGCCGCGTCCGATTTCTGGGGCAAGCTCTTCGGACTCGAACTCGACCACTGGACCGTCTCGCACGAGGGCGGCTTCCGCGTCTCGCAGTTTCACCTGCCCAAGCGCCAAGCCGGACTCGAAATCATCGGACCCTTCGCCGAGGACTCGTTCGTCCAAAAGTTCATCGACGAGCGCGGCCCAGGGATGCACCACATCACGGTCGAGGTTGAAGACGCCGACGCCGCCTGCGCGTTTATCCGCGACGAACTTGACATCGAACCGCTCGGCGAGCCCTACTCCGACTTCGAGTGGCGCCAGTTCTTCATTCACCCGCGCGACACTGGCGGCGTGCTGGTTCAGATCTACTCCTGGCTGCCAGGTCGTCGACCCGACGACTGGCCCGACTGATCGCAGTCAACTCAGCAGTGCGAAACTGATGCCGACACCGACCGCGCCCAGCGCGCCTCAGCCGAGCTTTCAGGACGGCGACTTCGTGCCCACGCGCGACGTGCCGTTCTCGACCGACCTCGACGAGCTGATCGCCGAGATTCGCGCCGGCCGCGCGCCCAACCTGGGCCGATT
This sequence comes from Dehalococcoidia bacterium, assembly GCA_965221705.1. Lineage (GTDB taxonomy): Bacteria > Chloroflexota > Dehalococcoidia > Bin125 > Bin125 > Bin125. The sequence continues at coordinate 244,121 of OZ244908.1, read as the reverse complement.
CTGCGGGTACTGCTCTGCGCCGCTCGGACAGGAACAGATCTGCGTCGTCTGTGGTGAGTCAACCGACCGCACGCCCGCCGTCGACAAGATCGACCGCGACCTGGCCCAGATCTACCACGCCAAACGCAGGCGCGAGGGTCTCTACGTGCACATCGCCGCCTGGAGCGGCATCTTGCTCGCGACAGCCCTGTCGATCCTGATGATCCTGCTGCTGCCCGGCTGGACCAAGGTCTTCGCCATCATCTTCCTCGTCCTCGGCGGATACTTCGCCGGCGTCTTCTTCGGCAACGTCCTCGTCCAGGGATTCGCTTATCGCGCGGGACTCAAGATGTTCGCGACACGCTGGTCTGAATGGCGCGCATCGGACGGCGCAAACTGACCGGCGTTGCGTTGACCGCCCGGCCGAACGCTCGCTGCCGCGTTCGGCTCTTGCCCTCTTCTCAGCCGCTGCCTATCGTGCATTCGCACTGCGCAGGCGCAACGACCCTCTGCAGACACGCGCGAGGAGTTTGACTTGCTGCGTTTCGCGCTGGCGATGGCCAAGCGATTCCTGGGCGCGGTTCGAGATCTGTTCCCAATCGTCGCCGTCATCGTCCTCTTTCAGGTCGTCGTGATCCGCGAGCCGTTCCCCGAAGTGGCGAGCGTCGCGATCGGATTGGTCTGCGTCGTCGCCGGACTAGCGTTGTTCGTTCAGGGACTGGAGAGCGGCCTGTTTCCGCTCGGCGAAGCGCTCGCCCAGGGCATGGCGCACAAAGGCAGCACCTTCTGGCTCCTCACCCTCGCCTTCGCGCTCGGCTTCGGCACGACGATCGCCGAGCCCGCCCTGATCGCCGTCGCGGGCGAAGCGGCTGAGGTCGCATCCGAGGCCCGCTTCATCGGCCGCACCGAAGCCGACCAAGACCGTTACGCCCTCGAACTGCGACTCGTCGTTGCGTTCTCCGTCGGCATCGCCATCGTCCTCGGCGTCCTGCGCATCCTCAAGGGCTGGCCCATCCACCGGTTCATCATCGCCGGCTACATCCTGGTCTTGATCATGACCGTGTTCGCGCCCGAAGAGATCGTCGGCGTCGCCTACGACTCGGGCGCAGTCACGACCAGCACGATCACCGTGCCGCTCGTCACCGCGCTCGGCGTCGGGCTCGCCTCCGCCATCCGCGGACGCAGCCCCATGCTCGACGGCTTCGGACTGATCGCCTTCGCCAGCCTCACGCCCATGATCTGCGTGCTCGGGTACGGGATGGTGACCTGATGCTGCAAGCGCTCGAACTGTTCGGTCAGACGCTGCTCGACACGTTGCGCGACGTCACGCCGATCATTGTCATCCTGCTGTTCTTCCAGTTGCTCGTGTTGCGACGCAATCTGCCCAACGTCGCCGGCATCATCACCGGTTCGGTGATGGTCCTATTGGGCCTCGCGCTCTTCCTGATCGGCCTCGACCAGGCGCTCTTCCCAATCGGTGAGACGATGGCGCGCCAGCTCACCGAAGAGGTGGAATCGGTGGCCGGCGTGGTGCGCTGGCACGACTACTGGGTCGTCTACATCTTCGCCGCGGTGATCGGCTTTGCCACGACGATCGCCGAACCGTCACTGATCGCCGTCGGACTCAAGGCCGAGGAGGTCTCGGGCGGCGCCGTCGGCGCCTGGGGCCTGCGCATCGCCGTCGCGCTCGGCGTCGCCGCCGGCGTCGCGTTGGGCAGCTTCCGCATCGTCACGGGCACGCCAATACCGTGGTACATCGTGGGGGCCTACGTCATCGTGATCATCCAAACCTACCTGGCCAATCGCACCATCGTCCCGCTCGCCTACGACAGCGGAGGCGTCACAACTTCAACCGTGACCGTGCCCGTCGTCACCGCCTTGGGACTAGGACTGGCCGCTAACGTGCCCGGGCGCAGTCCGCTGATCGACGGCTTCGGGCTGATCGCGTTCGCCAGTGTCTTCCCGATCATGTCGGTATTAGGCTATGCAATCAGCGCGGACTGGGTGGATCGCTGGCGCAAGCGCCGAGAGCGGCAGAAGGAGCAGCGGGAGCAGCAGGAGGTAGAGCAATGAAGATGGCGCTGGTCGTCGCGCTGGTCAGCGATGACAAGACCACTGACGTGATCGACGCCGCCCGCGAAGGCGGCGCGACGGGCGACACGATCATCAGCGGCGTGCGCGGCGAGGGCCTGCGGCCCGAGAAGACCTTCCTCGGCCTCGACCTCTCGGCGAGGCGCGACATGGTGCTGTTCGTGGTGGCGGAACAACGCGCGCGGGACATCCTCGAGCGCATCGCGGCGGCCGGCGGCATGGACCAGGAACACGGCGACGGCGTCGCCTTTCAGATCACGATCGAGGACGCCGTCGGTCTCTCGACCCAGCTGCCCAAGCTGATGGAAGAGTTGGACGAAGCCCTATGACCGATCAGAGCGACCCTCCTGCGATTCGCGTGTCCGACGTGATGCGCTCGGATCTGCACACGATCGACGGGCTCGCCACCGCCGCCGAGGCGATGGCGACGATGAAGCGGCTGCAGATCAGTTCGCTCGTGGTCAACCGCAGACACGGTGACGACGAACTGGGCATCGTAACCGTCGGCGACATGGCGCGCGAGGTGCTCACGCCAAACCGCGCGCCCGAGCGCGTCAACGTCTACGAAATCATGTCGAAACCGGCCCTGACGGTCCGCTCAGCGATGCTCGCCCGTTACGCCGTCCGACTGCTGGTCCAGTTTCACGTCTCTCGCGCGCTGGTGATCGACGATGACGGCGCGCCGCTCGGTCTGGTCACCCTGCGCGACCTCGTCCTCGAGCTGTCCGCGGGGTAGTAGTCCCCCGTCTCAGGAGCGCGACAACGTCTTGCGGCGATGCGTGACGAAGTCGTGCAGCACGTATTCGCCCAGCTCGTCGGGCTGGCTGTAAAACACCCGACCGCCGTTGATCCGCGCCACGCGATCGACGAACTCCTTCAGGTAGTAGCTGCGATCGAGCATGAACACGTTGATCACGATGTCCTTCTTGGTGCACTGACGCACCTCGCGCAGCGTCTCGCGAATCGTGATCGGCGAGGGCGGATAGGCGAAGTATGAGCGCCCTTGCTCAAGATGCGCCGTCGGCTCGCCGTCGGTGATCATGATGATCTGCCGCGTGCCGACCTTGTGCTTGGCCAGCAACTGCTGAGCGATCAGCAGCGCATGGTGCATGTTCGTCCCCAGCACGGTCTCGTCCCAGCGGACGTAGGGCAACTGGTCCGCCTTCAGCTCGCGCGCGTAAGCGCTGAATCCGATCAGATACAGCGAGTCGCGCGGATACTGCATGCGAATCAGGTTGTTCAGCGCCATCGCCACTTTCTTGGCGGCCTGGAACGAACCGCGCAACGCCATCGACCATGACAGGTCGAGCATCACGACCGTGGCCGTCTGCGTCAGCGTCTCCGAGCGATACACCTCGAAATCGTCCGGCGCCAAGCGAATCGGGAACGAGGCGCCGGCCATGCCAGCTGAACCATGTCCCGCGCTATCGGTCGCCGTGCGCAGAATCGCGTTGGAGATCGTCTCCTTCAAGTGCAGATGGAACGGGTCGCCAAACTCGTACGCCTTGGTGTCGTCCGCGCGATCGCCGTAGCGACCGGTCTCCGGCACGTTGTGTTTGCCGAAGTTCTGACGCTTCAGATTGGCGTAAATCTCGGCCAACGCCTTCTCGCCGATGCGACGATTGCCGCGCGGGGTGAGCTCGTATGAGTTGCCCTTCTTCTCCAGATAGCCCGCCTCCTCAAGCAGCTCCAACAGCTGCTTGAGCTGCTCGAGAATCTCGCGCGCCTCCTCGCCCATCAGCTCTTCCAGCAGATCGGGGTCGATGTCGTCGATGTCGCCGCCGTACTGCACCCGCTCCAGCGCCCGCTCGAGCTCGTCGAGCTGCTGCATGTCGCCCATTAGCGACATCGCCGCCCGCATGTCCAGCTCTTCCTGCCCGCGGAACGGATACTGATTGAGCATGTCTCGCATCGGATAGAGCGCCTCGAGATTCTGCGCCAGCTGAGCCAGTTCCTGACCCATGCCCATCTCGTCCATGCGCTGCTGCATCAGCTCGCTCAGTTGCTGACGCATCTCGCCCGGCAGCGACGACATCAGATTCTGCATCTGCGACGCTTGCCGCTGCATCTGTTCGACCAGTTCCTCGAGCGACTGCGGCGGGTCGTCGCCGAACATGTCGCCGTACTGATCCATGAACTCGTCGAAGCGCGGATCCTCGCCCCGACGCTGACGCTCCAGCATCTCGTTCAGGTCCTGCATCATCTGACGCATGCGATCCATGTCCTCAGGCGACATGTCCGAGAGCATCTGACTCATGTCGTTGAAGAAGCGATTCATCATCGACTGCTTCAACTGCTCAAGCAGCTGCTCATACTTCTCGCGCGCCTCTTCGTTCTCGAACTCGTACTCCTGCAGCTCCTTGACCTGTCCGGCGGCATCCTCGGGCAGCTGCTCAATCTGGTCCTGCTTGCGTTCCAGACGCTGCCGCAGCGCCTCCTTGAGCCGCTCCATCTCGTCGTCGGTCAGCGCGTTCGCCGCCGACTCGCCGTCGGCCGACGCTTGTTGCCCGTCCTCGTCTCCAGCCTCCGTCGGCCCGCCCTCGCTCGTCGGCGCCTGCTGGGCTTGCTGGCTCTGCTGGGCCTGCTCGGCTTGCGGAGGCTGCGGACGCGGACCGACCTCGTCCAACCGGTCGTCCAACGTGTCGCGCTCCATGTCGAGAATCTCGTCCAGCTGTCGCTGGATGTCGTCGAACACCGACGACAGATCAAAGCGCTCCAGCTGCTCGCGGCGCTGCTGACGCAATCGCTGCAACAGATCGCGCATGCCATCGGTGCGATCGCCGTCAGGCGTGCGCACTCCGCGCTGCATCATGTTGCGCAGCGCCTGTTGGAGATCCCCGAACGACAGCAGATCGTCCGACAACGACTGCAACACCTCGTCGGCGTCAAGCGTTGGCACGTCCTGCGAGCCATCCCACTGCGAGTAACGGAATCGTGTGGGCATGGCCTACTCCAATGTGATCAGTGAGCCGCGAATCGCCCGCTCGCGCGTGCGCAGCCGCTCCAATCAGGCGCGGTAGAACACCGCGCCGTCGACGACGTCCTTGTTCAGTCGTTTGTTGAGGTGCAACCCCTCGAGCAGGAACTCAACCGCTGAGGCGACCGAGGCCGCATCCTCGCCCACGCCCAACGGCTGCAGCGCCTCGTCGAGACCTTCGACGCGGCCAATGATCGAGGCGTAATCGCCCGCCTTCAGCGCTTCGCCGACTTCGACAGAGATGCCCGCCTTGAACTGCGCGATCAGCGGCTCGAGCGCGCCGAGGTCGAAGTAGCGGCCAAAGACCAGCGCGATCGCGCCCGCGATCAGTTTCTCAATCACCTGCTCGTCGGCGCCCTCGTCAACGGTCTCCAGCTCCATCTTGCCCTGCAGCGCCGGCGCCAAATGCCAGAGGTCGCAGATCCGCGGCGCGACCTGATCCTCGCCGGCCAGAATCGCGCGGCGCATCGCGTTCGCCGTCAACGTCTCGAAGCCCGCGATCGAGGCCCGCACCGACACGCCCGAACGCTGTGACACGTCAGGACTCCGCCGCGCCAGCCTCACGATCTCAGCGACAATCTCCGACATGTAGGCCGGCGTGTTGAGCTGTCGGCCCGGCGCGGACATCGGCGCAGACTCCTGCGTCACGATCTCCAACTCGGTATCCAGCTCGGTCGGATAGTGCGTGCGAATCTGCGCGCCATAGCGGTCCTTCAGCGGCGTGATGATCCGTCCGCGGTTGGTGTAGTCCTCAGGATTGGCCGAGGCGACGATCAACACATCCAGCGGCAGACGCACGCGGAACCCGCGAATCTGAACGTCGCGCTCCTCCATGATGTTGAGCAGACCGACCTGAATCCGCTCGGCCAGGTCGGGCAGCTCGTTGATGCAGAAGATCCCGCGATTCGTACGCGGAATCAGGCCAAAGTGAATCGTCAACTCGTCCGACAGATAGCGGCCCTCGGCGACCTTAATCGGGTCGACTTCGCCAATCAGGTCGGCGATCGTGATGTCTGGCGTGGCCAACTTTTCGCCGTAGCGGTCGCCGCGCGGAATCCAACGAATCGGCGCGTCGTCGCCCAACTCGTCCACCTGCTGCCGACCCTCAAGCGAGATCGGCGCCAGCGGATCTTCGAAGATCTCAACGCCGTCAAGCGCCGGTATCTCGTCATCCAACAGACTCGTCAAGGCGCGAATCATACGGCTCTTGGCCTGCCCGCGCTCGCCCAGGAAGATCACGTCCTGCTCGGCCAACAGCGCGTTCTCGAGCGCCGGAACGACCGTGTCCTCGTAACCGTGAATCTCGGGAAACAGCGGCTCGCCCGACTCCAACCGCGCGATCAGGTTGTCGCGGATCTCCGCTCTCACCGTGCGAGGCGCATACCCCGACGCTTTCAGTTCACCCAACGTGGCCGGTTGTGCGCTCACATCGACTCCTGTCCGTCGCTGCTCAGTCGCCAAACAGTCAACACCCAAGGACCGTGGCAGCGCCACATCACTCGGCGTCGGCCAATGCCCGCAGCGCCTCATCCCGCACAACATGCGAGAGCGGTCGCCTCTGGCCGCCGAAATTGAGTGTAGCGCGTATCCCGCGGCGCACCCGACCGATCGCCGCAGCTTCAACCGCGGCCCGATCGAGCGCGGCCAACGCTTCGCCGACCGCCTCTGGCGACACAGCGGCCAGCAGCGTGCCCGATCCAAGCAATCCAAACGCATCCAATCCCCGCGACTCGCACAGCGCCAGAGTCTCCGGCAACCAGAGCGCGTCGTCGCCTTCGAGCTCGGGCGCGAGTCCCGCCGCCTCAGCCAACTCCAACGCCGCCGTCCCCATTCCGCCCTCCGTCACGTCGTGCATCGCGTGCACGCCATCGACATCTCGCAGCGCGCGAGCAGCCGCGGCCACGCTGATGCCCGGCGCTTCCAGCAAGTGCGGATAACCCAGAATCGCCGTGCCCTCGACCGCCGCACGTCCGGCCTGCACGATCACGTCGCCGTCCTCGGCCCCGTCCGAGCGAATCATCGCCGAACGCTCGACCGTGCCGATCATCGTGCACGACACCACCACCCGCGACACAGCGTCGGTCACTTCGCTGTGCCCGCCAATCAGGTCAACTCCCGCATCGACGCACGCCGCTCGCAGGTCTGCGATCAGATGCGACAGCGCCGTCGCCGTCGTAACGGGCGGCGCGAGGATCGTTGACATCAACCAGCGAGGCTCGCCGCCAACCGCAAAGACATCGTTGGCGTTCACCGTCACCGCCAGCCGCCCGGCATCGGCGTCGACGAACGTAATCGGGTCCGACGTGACGACCAACATCTGGCCCTCGTCAGCCCCAGTCCAATCGACGATCGCCGCGTCACGACCGACGCCCGGCCCTTGTACGACCGAACCCGATTCGAGCCCCTCCAACGCGGCCGCCAGCAACTCGGGCGGCGCTTTGCCGATCGACAGCGTTTCTTCGCTCGCGTCGGTCACCAAACGCTCCTGCATGCATATGCTGACCTCATGAGCGTGACGTTAACCGACCAACCAGGCGGCATGGCCTGGTCCGAAGATCCGCTCGGCGACAACCCGCAAGCGTTGCGCATCGACTTCGACGACCCCGCGCCGCACTCCGTCTCGCTGCCGCGGCGCGGCCCGATACCGTTCAGCGAGTTTCCCCACGCCGACACCCTCACGCTGGTGCGCGAACAGCTGCTGGAACTCGAACGCTCGCTCGGCGGTCCGTCGGTCATGCGTTGGCGCGCCGACGGCGCAGGAGGCGTCGAAACGAGCGACCAACGACTGATCGATGAACCGCTCGCCTGGGGCGGCGGACCCGGTCGCGGTCTGCCCTACGCGCCTGCCGAGCACGACCGTTGGTCACGCGCCAACGCCGGCGAAGTGATTCCCAATGTCATGACGCCCCTGAGCTGGTCGGTGATCGCTGACGCGCTCGACCGCGGCTTCCACCAACCTTGGGGCAACTGGACCGAAGGACGCCGGTTCGTCGCGCTCTACGACGGTTATGTCTACTTCAACGTCGGACTGATGCTGGAACTGATCCAACAGAAACTCGGACTCTCCGGCGCGCACTTTCTCGAAGCCATGGGCGGACCCGAGGCGGCCAACCTCGTGCACCCCGAGGAACGCGACTCAAACTCAACTCGCGACGCCACCAGGATCCAATGGTTGAAGCTCATGCGGCGCCTGCCGACCATGCTGCGCTGGCTCCGCGACCAGGACGCGCTGCCCAAAGACTGGCCCGACGAGCGCGCCGCCATGGAGTCAGAGCGCGACCGACTCAAGGCGCTCGACGTTCCTTCACTGTCCGACCGCGAGATCTTCCGCGAGCTGTCGCGCTCGAGTGGCGAGAGCGAACGTCAGACCATCTTCCTCATGCGCGCCCAGGCCGCCGTCTTCAGCGCGACGCAGGGATTGCTCTGGGCGACCGATCGCTGGCTCGGCGCAGACCAGCGCACGCTCACGCTGCAAGTCATGCAGGGACTGCCCGGCGTTCGCACGCAAGACGGCAACATTGCGCTGCGACGCATCGCCCATCGCGCCGCCGCCGACCCGACCGCCGCCGCGTTCGTCCAACGCGAATCGGCTGAGTCGCTCTGGCCTGCCATCCACAGCGACAATCTGCCGGCGGACCTCGGCTGGCTGCGCGACGACCTTGACGACTTCATGGACGAGTACGGGCACCGCGCCGCCGGCGAACTCGAAGCCGCCGAGCCTCGCTGGGTTGAGCAACCCGAGCTGATCCTCGACACCTTCCGCGACTACGTCCTCCACCCCGATGTCGAGAGTCCCGACGCGATGATTGAGCGACAGCAGCGAGCTCGCCTCGAAGCTGAACGCGAGATTCGACGGCGTCTGCGCCACGGTCCGCTCGGTTGGCTGCGATGGCTGCTCTTCCGCATGCAACTCAAACAGGCGCGCCGACTGCAGCCGCTGCGCGAGAACCCCAAGTTCTCCCTGCTCGAGCTATCTCTGCAGCAACGCCGACTCTGGCAGGAGCTCGCCAAGCGCTGGATCGATCGCGGCCACATCAACGCGCCCGACGATGTCTACTTCCTCCAGTTCGATGAGCTTGCGTCACTCGCGCGCCGCTCAGAGAACGAGACGATCACGGCCCGCATGCGCAGTCGGATCCGTCGGCGCAGGCGGCAATACGAACTCTGGAGGCAGGTCAGCGCGCCGCCGTTGCGAGACCGCCACGGCGAACCGATCGGCGCCGGACAGCCGGCAGTCGCTGCAACTCGCGGCGCTGAATCAACCGCGACCTCACCAGAGACGAACGCGTCGCCAGTATCGCCATCGGCTGAGCCATCAACTGACTTGCCCATCACCTTGCGCGGCATCGCAGCCTCAACCGGCGAGGTCGAGGGACACGCCCACGTCGCCGATTCGCCCACGAGCGGACGCGCGCTCTCGCGCGGTCAAATCCTCGTGGCGCGATTCACTGATCCAGGCTGGACGCCGATCTTCGCGCTCGCCGGCGCCGTCGTCACCGAGATCGGCGGCGTCCTCAGCCACGGCGCCATCGTCGCCCGCGAAGCCGGCATCCCGGCAGTGGTCAACGTCCAACGGGCGACAACGGAAATCCAATCCGGCGACCTACTCAGAGTCAACGGCGCCACCGGCGAGGTCACCATCCTCAGCCGCACATAGCGCTGATCGAGGCAAGTGCGTCGTAACCACGCCTGCAAACCCAATGGTCGAAGTGGCGGAGCCCCTCACCCTATCCCTCTCCCTCTAAGAGAGGGCCACACTCTTACTCCCTCTCCCCCTGGAAGAGGGCCACTTCTTACCCCCCCTCTCCCCCTGGGAGAGGGCTGGGGTGAGGGTCCCCCCCTACGCCAACGGCGCCGACGCCTCCAATACCGACTTCGACTGCCCGTCGACCAAGAGCGGCATGTACGTCCAGCTCGACAGCAACAACGGATCAATGCCTCGCAGGGCGGTCGTCACCAGTTCCCGCTCTGGACTGGCCGCCAACGTCAGCAGCGCCGCCACGCGAAATCCCGATTGCCCGCCGACCGCCGACTCCGCCTCGCGCAGCGTTCGACGCAACAGACGCCGCACGGCGCGGCCGTCGGTCACCGACGTCGGCGGAGCGCAGACCACGATCGGCTCTTCGAGGCCCGCCAGACGCTGCAATCGCCACGTGTCCTCGCCCTTGACGGTCGTCGTCGTTCCCTCGGACCGGATGCCGTTGGCGACGAGTACGAAGAAGTCGACCATCTGCGTGATCTTGTCTTCATCCTCAGGCAAGCGATGAATCTGCGACGAGTCCAACTGGTACTCGCCCATCACCTGATTCGTGAATCGAGCCCATTGTTGCGAGAGTCCGCCCAACACGCTCATGTACGAACCCTCGCCGCCGGTCTTGCGGATCGCCACATCGACGGAGAACGTCACCTCGCCGCGCTCGCCAGCGCCGACATCTTGGGCAGCTTCGGCGACCAAGCCAGCCGCGTGGTCCGCATCGGACGGCAACGCCGCGCCGGGCGGCGCCCAGAGCGCCACGTCCCGAGCGCCATAGGCGTGCAGACGCTCCTCAAGCGCTGCTTTGCGAGCCAGCGTCTCACCGTCGCCGCGCAACGCGTCGACATCGAACAGCGGACACACCGCCAGCGACCCCTCAACGCCATTCGCGCTCATCGATGTCCGCAAATCATCCGCCCCCAGCGCCGCAAACGACACGTCCGTAGCGCCGTTCGCGATCAACGAATCGCGCGTCATCGCCGCCGCGAGGAGACTCAGTTGCTGCTCGATGTTCATCGTCGGCAGCCTATCGCAGCGCGACGATCACGCCTCATTCGCCACGCTTGCCACGCATGCCAGGCAGCCATACCGCAATCGTCGTGCCCGAACCGAGCTCGCTCTGCGCCCCAACTCGACCGCCATGCGCGCGGACAATCTCTCGCGAGATCGCCAGCCCCAATCCCGCGCCCGGGCCCGAGCGCGACTCCGGCTGCCAGAATCGATCGAATAGCCGCTCCAAATCGTCTTCGGCGATGCCGACTCCCGTGTCGCTCACGCTCAGCTCGAGCCCATCGTCGACCGAACGAGACCTGATCTCCACCGATCCGGCCTGCGTATGTCGGAGCGCGTTGTCGAGCAGATTGCTCAGCACCTGCACCAACCGATCAAAGTCCGCTTCAACCGACGTGGCCCCAGGTTCAATCTCGCTCCGCAGTTCGATGCCCTCAGTTTCGGCGCGATCGCCGAACAGCGCTTCGACATGTGCGAACAGCTCGTCGATCTCTACCGACGACCTCTGCAAGCGGCCCTGCCCAGCTTCAAGCCGAGAGAGATCCAGCAGTTGCTCGATCATCCGCAGCATGCGCTGCGTTTCGTCGTGCACGACGTCGAGCGATGACGCGCGCCGCTCAGGTTCGCTGACCGTGCCGTCGCGCATCGCCTCCACGAACCCGCGAATCGACGTCAACGGCGTGCGCAACTCATGCGAGACATCGGCGATGAATCCGCGCATCGCCCGCTCATTGGCGTCGACGCGCTCGGCCATCGCGTTGAACGCGACCGCCAGATCGCGCACCTGCGTCGGACCGGACTCGACCGCCCGCAAGTCATAGCGATCAGCGCCGAACTGACGCACCACGCCCGTCAGCGCCTCCAGCGGACGCATCAGCTGTCGCGACAGCAACATCGCCAACACGACCGCCGCCGCCAGTCCCGCCAATCCCGAGACCACCAACCGCACGATCAACTCACCGAGCAGACCAGTACGCAACGCCTCGCCGAACGTGACGGCCATCAGAATCGACTCCTGACCGTCACGCGCCCTGGGCGCTCGAACCAGTATGCGAGCCAACGCCGGCCGCCACTCACCCTCAATCGCAATCTTCGTATCCAACCAACCCGAGTCTTTGGCCTTATTCGTGATGTCCTGGTGCGTGAGACCGATCGTCCTCACATCACTATGCGGCTCGAATCCCGGGATCACGCGACCCTGACTGTCGGCGAGAATGACGATCAGACCGGCGTGTTCGGCCTGGTCGCGAATCAGCGTGATCAACTCCACCCGGTCATAGATCGCCGCCCGTCCCAAGATGCGCGCAATCTCGACACTCAACGCATTGCCCGCTGTGCGCAGTTCCGAGCGATCAAGGTCGTCGCGGTAGCCGCCGAACAACGAGATGAACACCACCGCCGACACCGCCAGCATCACCAACACCAGTCCAGCGAAGCCGACGAACAGCCGCAGACCGTAGCCGCCGCCTAGCGTGAGGGCCCTAGGCGCGGTCACCCTGGCGTTCGCATTCGGTCAGGACGACCCTGCGGCCGACTCAGTCTCGACCAGTTTGTATCCGACGCTGCGCACCGTCTCGATCGCCACGCCCGGATCCTCGCCATCGGGAGCGAGCTTGCGTCTGAGCTGATTAACGTGCACATCGACCGTCCGCGTCTCGCCAAAGTACTCATAGCCCCACACCTGCTCGAGCAACTGCTCGCGCGTCAACACAATGCCGCAATGCTCGGCCAGCTGACGCAACAGCTCAAACTCCTTGTTGCGCAAGGTCAGCGGCGCGCCGTGCAGCGTCGCCTCCCGTCGATCCCAGTCCATGTGCAACGGACCGACATCCACCTGCCCCCGTGCCGCCAGCGAGTCGCCCGCGCGGCCCGCTGACTTCGACGCCCGACGCAGGATCGCCTTCACCCGAGCGGTCAGCTCGCGCGGGTGGAAGGGCTTGCCCAGATAGTCGTCCGCGCCGAGCTCCAGCCCGACAATCCGATCCACCTCCTCCGACCGCGCCGTCAACATCAGGATCGGCACATCGGCGATCGTCCCAGGGTCGGCGCGCAACTCTCGCGTCACCTCATAGCCCGACTTCTTCGGTAGCATCAGATCAAGCACGATCAGGTCAGGCGATCGCTCCCGCGCCACCGACAACGCCTCCGCGCCGTCCTCCGCCGTCACGACCTGAAATCCCTCGCGCTCCAGATACAACGAACACAGCTCGCGAATGTTCGGCTCGTCATCGACGACGAGCACGCACCCGGGACCTTCTTCGCCATCCGGTCCCCGATCTACTTGGGGACTCGCTGAGCGAATCCGGTCATCACGCGTCGACACTGCGCCACTCACTTTCACTCGCTTCGACAGCATCGTGTCACGTCGACAGCGTCAGTGTCATCAACGAATGGTCAGCCAGGAGTCAGGACTCAGTAAATCGCAGCGACCGCTGGCCCTCACCCCGACCCCCTCCCCGCGGGAGAGGGGGCGCGATCGGGCCCGCTCTCACTTCTGATCCCCTCTCCCCTTCGGGGAGAGGGCTAGGGTGAGGGGCCGCTCCAACAGATCCAAGGAACCTAGCGGGCCAGTGGACGCCGTCGCGTCTTGACCACCGCTCGCCGACGTCGACGCGCCGCCCGGCGCTCGGCCTGGCGCTGCTTCTCGCGATTGCTCACGAACCGCCGACGCCGCCTCGCCTCCTGCAACACGCCGTCGCGTTGCACCATCTTGTTGAAGCGACGGATCAGAGCCTCAGGCGACTCTTGCTCTTTGCGGCTCACCAGTAGCATCGGCGTTCAACTCCTCAGACCTGCGCAGTTCCAGGACAGACTCAGCGCCAGTCTATCAGGAGCAGACCGAACCATCTTGGTCAGATGCATCCGAGACGTCGCCTGCGAGTCAGGCCGAGCTATCCGTGCGTCGACCGATCAGCAACGCCACCGCCGCGACGGCGAACATCAACAGCGCCGTAATCGCGGCCGCGCTGGCCCAGTTCGTACTGTCCTCAGCCAGACCGCCCGTGCCTGTCCGCGGTGTGTCAGGCTGAACGATCTGCCGCTCGTCCGAGTCTCGCTCATCCGAAGCCGACCCGTCCTCATCCATCTCGTCCTCGTCCATCATCTCCTCATCGACCGGCTCGGCAGGCTCAGATTCAACCGGAGCATCGTCGTCGGTCTCCTGGGAGTCTTCCGTCTGGTCCGTCTGCTCGCCGCTCGTGTCGGTTTGCGTCGTGTCTTCACCAGCCGGTTCTGTCGACCCGCGCGTCAAACTCACCCGCACGCGCGCTGGACACGTATCCCACCGCTCATCAACTTCGAACCCATCGACGACGAACGACACAGCGCATGGCCGAGCGCTCGTGTACGACGAATCGACCTCAATCAACCATGCGCCCGCCGCGCCCACAGTCGTACGGCCAATCTCTTTGCTATCGACACTGACGACAATCACATCGCCCTGCCTCAGCGGCTGGTCGTCAATCGTAATGTCGCCTGCAAAACCAAAGAACCGATGCGTCTGCGATCGCTGCGCCTCAACCAACGTCGGCGCGAACGCAAACGACGCAAACAACGCCATCAGCGCAACCGCCCCAGCACCTACAACCCAGCGCAACCAACCAGACGCTACGACCATCACGACAGTCCTCTCCGCACCGACTGATCGCACTGTGCGCCGAGAGGACAAGTTCTTGCAACAGAGGCATTACGCAAGCAAAAGCTGATTTACGCCCAAACAACAAAGGAGTGGAACCCCCTCACCCTCTCCCTTCCAGAGAGCGGGCTCAACTCCTACCCCCTCTCCCTGGAAGGGAGCGGGCTCAACTCTTACTCCCTCTCCCTTCCAGAAAGCGGGCTCAACTCCTACCCCCTCTCCCTTCCAGGCAGCGGGCTCAACTCCTACTCCCTCTCCCTTCCAGAGAGCGGGCTCAACTCCTACCCCCTCTCCCTTCCAGGCAGCGGGCTCAACTCTTACTCCCTCTCCTTTGCAGGGAGAGGGCTCAACTCTTACTCCCTCTCCCTTCCAGGGAGCGGGCTCAACTCTTATTCCCTCTCCCTTGCAGGGAGAGGGCTGGGGTGAGGGTCCCAACCCCCAATTCAATCGGGGGCCAGCGTCAGATCTGCGGTAGACATGCCCGACCTGGTCCCCGAACAAGTCGGAGCCTGCAAAGCGCTTCCCAGCTGGAGAAGCTGTCGGAGATCGCCTACGACATACCCGCCGACGACATCGCCGCAGGCGAAATCCCGACCGGATCTGCGTCATCCGGCAAGTCAAACGGACCGGGCAAATCGAGCTCC
This sequence comes from Dehalococcoidia bacterium, assembly GCA_965221705.1. Lineage (GTDB taxonomy): Bacteria > Chloroflexota > Dehalococcoidia > Bin125 > Bin125 > Bin125. Next base: position 229,032 of record OZ244908.1, on the reverse strand, counting down.
TGCGCCATTTCGCGCACTGCCGGCAGGACCTCTTCGCCCATCAGACGAAGCGATCGCATCGAGTCTTCGTGAGACATCGAGCCATCGCCGTCCCAGAAACAAATGCTCCCCGGGCGCAGGTACTCCAACACATGGCGAATCTTGGGTATAACCGTCTTCGGCGTGCCCGAGATGATGCTGTACGAGTTTTCGAGCTCACGATAGGTGTCGTCGGTGTCCTGATAACCCTCAGCCGCGTCAAGCGTCAAGCGACGGTAGTCCTCTGGCTTGGCGCCGCCCGTCCCGCGCGACTCTTCGACGTGGCGCACGCCCGCGGTCGGCAGCAACCGTCGCCGATCAACCATCCCAGGCAGATTCTGAATGTGTCGTTTGACGTCGCCGCGCGATCCCTCGAGGAAGATGTTGCCCGGGCCGGTCAAGAACTTGCGCCCGACCTCTTCGGCCAACTCCTCCGTCTCGTCGACGTGCACCTTCCACAGGTAGCCGCGATGCTGCGGTCCCGCCTCGTATCCAAACTCCGACGCCACTTTGTCGTAGTACGCGAACGAGTCGCGCGTCGGCGCCAGCCGCGTCGCCAGCATCACGTAGGGATATCGCCGCTCAGCCGCCCAGGCGACCGTCCGCTGCGACACCGCGCCGGGAATCCAAATCGGCGGATGCGGACGCTGCAACGGCTTCGACCAGGGATTGACGTAGCGATAGTCGTAATGCTCGCCCTCCCAGCGGAACGGCCCGGCGTCGGTCCACGCCTTGACCACCAGATCGTGCGCCTCCTGATAGCGCTCCCAGTTGTACGGCGACTGTGAGTTGTGCGCGAGCGACTCGCGGCCCGTTCCACGCACCCAGCCGGTGATCAACCGGCCGCCCGAGATCATGTCGATCTCGGCCAGCGTCTCCGCCAACCAGAGCGGATCCTCCCAGATCGGCAGGATGTTGCCCAACAGACAGATTCTCGCCCGCTGCGTGATCCGCGCCAGAATCGCCGCTTCGACATTGAGCACCGATCCCATGCAGAACGGCGTCGAGTGATGCTCATTCAGCACGATCCCGTCGAACCCGGCGTGCTCCGCCGCGACCGCCTCATCGAGGTACCGGTGATACAGATCAGCCCCAAGCACCGGGTCATACTCATCGTTCGACGAGTCCAAGTCGGTCAGTCGACGCCCAGTGCGTCCCCACCACGACGCCTCAGGATCCTGATACGGCCGCTCTGTAAACCAACCAATGAACATCATCCACTCCTCAACACGGCAAGCGTCTGCAACTCTCTCCCAAAGCTACCGCACTCCACGTGAATTCCTGTCCGCAAGCTGTCGCGGAGCCCCCTGACCCTCACCCTCTCCCCCGCGGGGAGAGGGGACCCTTCAGAGCTCCCCCTCCGGGGGAGCTGTCGCGGAGCGACTGAGAGGGCGCTCGGCGTTAGCGAACGTGGAGCCCCCCTCACCCTAGCCCTCTCCCCGCAGGGGAGAGGGGATCAGAAATGGAAGAGTACTCAACTCTTACTCCCTCTCCCTTGCAGGGAGAGAGCTCAACTCCTACTCCCTCTCCCTTGCAGGGAGAGGGCTCAACTCCTACTCCCTCTCCCTTGCAGGGAGAGGGCTGGGGTGAGGGTCCCCCGCCACCACCGCAGGCTAATCTGAACTGGCACGCCCGGAGGGATTCGAACCCCCGGCCCCCAGGTCCGAAGCCTGGTGCTCTATCCACTGAGCTACGGGCGCACCGTCTCAGCTTACCCCCGCCGACAGATGCATCGATGGCCCAACGCACACCCAGCCAGCACGCCCGATCATCGCACGGCAACTCCGCCGACGCCGAACCCTCAGCCGCTGTCTGGGATATCGTCGCCCGCGTCGACGCCGGCGAACTCGCGACCGCCGCCGCGCTCCTGCACAACCTCCATCCCGCAGATCAGGCCGACGCGCTCGCCGCGCTCGACGGCCGCGAACGACGGCGACTACTCGACCGCATCGACTCGCACACGCTCGCCGAGGTCCTCCCCTTTCTCACCCCCGAAGAGCTCGAACACGTCGCGCCTGATGTCGCCCTGCCCCAACTGACCGCCGCCCTCGACGAGTCCACCGCCCAACTCGGCGCCGATGTGCTCCACGCCATCCCGCCGCAGGACGCCGAGCAAGTGCTCGACCATCTGCCGAGCGCGCAGATCGTCGCGCCGCTGCTCCAGCACGACGACGACTCCGCCGGCGGCATCATGGCGCCCGAGCTGATGGTGCTCGGACCTCACGTCGCCGCCGAACAAGCGCTCTCCATCCTGCGCGCCGCCGCGCCTGCGCCAACCGTCCAGGACACCGTCTACATCGTCGACTTCGACGGCGTTCTGCTCGGCTCCGTCGGGCTGCACGAGATCGTGTTCGCCGCGCCAATGACCGCCCTCCGCGACCTGATGGCGCCGATCGGCCCGACCGTGACGACCGACATCGACCAGGAAGACGCGCTGCAGATTCTCCAGCGCTACGGACTGCACGCGTTGCCGGTGCTCGACGACGACGGCCGACTCGTCGGCGTCACGACCTCCGACGATCTGCTCAACATCGCGCAGCAAGAAGCGACCGAGGACATGTATCGACTCGTCGGATTGGTCGACGACGAAGCGCTCACCGCTCCCGTGCTCACCGCGCTGCGACGCCGCGCGCCATGGCTGCTGCTCAATCTCGCCACCGCCTTCGCCGCCGCGGCGGTCGTGGCCGCCTTCGAGAGCACCCTCGCCCGCGTCGCCGCGCTCGCCATCTTCCTGCCGATCATCGCCGGCCAGGGCGGCAACGCCGGCATGCAGGTCACGACCCTCGCCGTCCGAGCCATGGCGCTCGGCGAGTTCGACCGACACTTCACCCGCATCGTCCTGCCGCGCGAACTGATCATCGGCTTCGCCTCGGGCATTGGCTTCGGCCTGCTCGTCGGCATCGTCGGCTGGCTCTGGCAAGGCAACCCCTGGCTCGGCGTCGCCGTTGGACTCGCCATGCTGGGCGCCATGGTCGTCGCTGGACTGTTCGGCCTGCTGATCCCTGTCGCGCTGCGACGCCTCGGCGCCGACCCCGCGCTCGCGGCGAGCATCTTCGTCACCACGGCGACCGACATGCTCGGATTCCTCTTCTTCCTCGGCCTCGCCGCCCTGCTCATTGACCGCATCGCCTGACGCCCGATGGCAGAGGTCGGTGCTACGCTGACCACACGCCGAGTTGGCCGCCCGCAGCGTCCAATCAGCGAGCCATATCCATGGTGGGCGTCGCCTAGAGGCCTAAGGCGCCAGGTTGTGGCCCTGGTATTCGTGGGTTCGAATCCCACCGTCCACCCCACACCCAACGCACTATCTCTACATCTGCACAGATCTCCACGCTTACCCCCCTCTCCTGTCCAGGGAGAGGGCTGGGGTGAGGGTACGGCGTCCGAATCTTGCACGGAGCCCCCTCACCCTAACCCTCTCCCCTCAGGGGAGAGGGGATCAGAAGGTCCCCTCACTTTCTCTTACTCCCTCTCCCTTCCAGGGAGAGAGCTCAACTCTTACCCCCTCTCCCTTCCAGGGAGAGGGCTGGGGTGAGGGTCCCTTCAGCTAACCTGATACTCACTACCCGTGAGGATCCCGATGCGCAGCCTGCTCCTCCTATCCCTGACCCTGATCCTTGCCGGCGGACTCGCCGCCTGCTCCGGCGACGACGACGAGGAACGACTCGCCGCACAGCGACTCTTCCGCAACTACCTCGTCCAATCCGACCGCACCGCCGTCGCCGACGTTCGCGTGCAAGGTCTCGTCGACGAACTGCCGCCCAGCTTTCCCGAACACGACAGCCTCGACCTGCTCGGCTCCGCCTTCACCGACACCCAGACGCGCCGCGAACTGATCGTCGGCTGGCAAACCGACGACGAACACGCCGATGATCTCTACAGCTGGTTCCGCTCCCGACTCGACACCGAACCCTGGCGCGTTAGCGCCGACCCGCAGCGCGCCGGCGTCGACTTCATCACCTTCCGCGACGCCGACAATCCCGACTTCCGCGGCGAGCTGCGCATCGCCCAGGAGGGAGATCGCGCAATCGTGGTGCTGATCGCCGTCGAAACGCTGACCGCCGACGACGGCGCTTAGATGCCGCCGCCAGGGAAGATGAACTCAATCGACGTCCCAGAGCCCAGCTTCAGCCAGAGCGCGTCCCCAGCCTGAATCACGTCGATCACACCGGGGTCGTCAGCAGTAAGGAACGGAATCCACGGCGACCAACCTTGCCACGCCTGAGCCTCCGCGTCCCACCGCCAAACCGTCTCCAGCCGCAACCCCAACTGCGACATGGCCTCCGCCACGGGCATGTCAGGGCCAGTCCAGGCCATCCACTGCTCGCCAGCGTTGAGCCGAACCCGCCGAGCCGCCTGGAACGAGTCCGAGAACTCAGATGTCGCCCCCGCCGAGGTCGTCGCCAGCGCCCGCAGCGCGCCCGTCGGAGCTTCAGCCGTAACCGCGGTCCACTCGCCATTGCGATCGGCCGGCTGGCTCTTCGCCACGTGCCGCGATCGCTGCCCGCCTTCGAGGTAGATGCTCACTGACGACCCCGGCGTCGCCGTGCCTTGGAACGTTGACGTGACTTGCCGATCGCTAACCCGCCTGATGTCGTGCGACTCTATGGTCGGCCAATTCAGCCGACCATTCGGCCCCCGATCAGCATCACCGACATCGTTGTCATCCGGCCCGTCCGCGCCGAGATCGATGTCGAGCCCGTTCGCGCCGTATCGATTGTCCAACAGTCGGTTGTCCTGTGACTCATCGCCAACGACCGAGATCGCCGCCTCAGCAGCGCCGTCAACGACGTTGCCGCTGACTCTCGCCCGGACGACGCCGTCGCCGAGGCGGATCCCCCAAAACATCTGGTCGTCGCTGTCGAACGTCACCCGACTCGCCGCGCCCGCGCCGACCGCGTTAGCGCGTATCGACGCTCCCTCTGTCTGCGCAATCCTGATCCCAAACTGCGCGCCGCAGACATCGTTGCCAAATCCGATATCGCCGCCAATCGAAATCTCAGCCCCCGCGCGCACGTCGATCGCCGCCACTGTCGGACCGCTCCGCGCCCCCGCGACCACATTGCGCAGCAAGCTCACCTGCGTGGTGGTCGGCTCAGCGACGACAATGCCGAACTCGCCTGCCGAGACGAAGTTGCCGCTCACAAGAATCACCGCCGCGCCCGCAATGACCGAAATCCCGCGCTCGCGATTGGGCAGCGTCTTGGCGCTCGGCAGATCAGCATCGCTCAGCAACCTTGAGCGATCGTTCGGTACCAGCCCGATCCAGTTGCGCTCGACGAACGCCTCGCGCGCGCCCTGCTCAACAGCGATCCCGACTCGATTGCCCGCAATCAGATTGCCCCGCTCCGATCCAATCCTCGCCCCAACAGATCCGGTGCCGAGAAACACGCCGACATCGTTCGCCGCCTCGTCGCCGTCGCGATCCACGCCGATTCGATTGCCGTCGATCGACATCGGCAGGCGCGACTCGCGCAGCTCGATGCCGGCCACTCTGCTATGACCGATCGTGTTGTCGCGAATCGTCGCCTGCGCTGAGTCGACGACCAGAATCCCGTCATCATTCGGCGCAGCCGATCCATCGACTCCAATCCCGATCACGTTGTCGCTGATCAAGGCCTCCACGCTGCCGCCGCCACCGATCAGAATGCCGTGTCCGCGCCGCTCGTCGCCGGCATTGCCGCCAATCCGATTTCCCACGATCTCCACGTCGCGAGGTCCAGCGAGCACCGCCACCCCGCTCAGACGATTGGCGGCCACATCTCCGCTCGGCATCAACCCGATCCAGTTGCCTTCGATGCGCGCATCGTTGGCGCCGGCCCCGATTACGCCAATCCCATAGCGCTCAAACCCCGTGATCCGCAAACCGCGAATCACTGACCGCGCGCCCAGCGCCTCGAGACCGGCAGCGTCCCCCGCGGCCGATCCATCGAGCCACACACGCGGCTCAATGTCCGGCGACGCCTCGCCTCCCGTATCTCTCGCGCCGTCAATCGTGATCCCGTCATCTTCGAGCGGCGGCAGCCCGAATCGCAGACGAATCGTCATCGACGACTGAAACCGAATCAAGTCGTCGCCGTCCGACGCATTGGCCGACTCAATCGCCTCGCGCAGCGTGCCGCGGCCCGAGTCAGCGTCCGAGACGACCACGTGCACCGTCGGCGACTGACTCGTAGTCGGCAGCCAGCACACCAGAGCCAACGCCGCCGCAGCGACGACCGCTGTCCAGTACTTCACAGATTCACTCTAGGACGAGCCCGTGCCTGCGACGCGCCGTTTGTTCAGAGAACGACTATCGGCGCTCGACCTGCTCGAGCGAAGCGGCCGACCTCAGCACGAGATTGAAGCTGTCGCCCGGCTCGAGCACGAAGTCCTGCGCTCCCGGCACGTCTGCCGTAAACCAGGCCTGCCATCGACCCGTCTCGGTTCGCTGCCAGGCCGCGGTCACGACGTGGCGAATCGGGGCGATCGCCTGGCTCACGGTCGTCGTCCCGCCGCGCCAAATCAGACTGTTCCAACTCGCCCGCAGCGGCAACCCGTCGCCGAGCAGGTCGGCGATCACGCCGTGGTCATTGACCTGAGCCTTGGCCGTCAGGAATGCCTGCGCCTCAATCGACTCCGTCTGCGGCCGGCCGTCAACATGCTGTACGTCGAAGATCGCCGTCGCCAGACCACCCTCTGACACGCTGACTTCGGGATACACCTGCGCGCCGACGCCCGACGTCACTGGTCTCCAACGCACCCGATACTCCCCCGCAACGGGCTGACCCAGGCGATCGACAATCTCTGCCGTGACCTTGTATCTCGTCGACGAGGCGAACACCTCAATCAACGCGACATCCAACTCAGCCAGCGACGGTTCGGCCCTCAGGTACAGCGCTACCGGCGACCCTGTCACCACGACGTCAAGCGTATGCGTCAGCGACCGCCCAGCCGCCGACCACGTGCCGCTCATCGTCTGGGCGCCCAAGCGCGCCGACCGTGCGTCGAGATGCACCCGCGCCGCGCCTGAGTCGTCAGTCACCTGCGACTCGCCATCACCATCCCAGGCGACGGCGAGCCCACCTTCGCTCGAAAACGAGATCCGCTCGTTCGGCACGCCTTGTCCGCGTTCGTCGAGCAGCAGCGCTTGCACCGAACCAGCATCCGCCACGCTCCCCGCCTCGATCAGTGGATCCGTCAGCGGCACCAGACGCAGCGTGCGCGGCTCGCCGTAGAGCTGAAACTCCATCTCAATCGACGCGCCGCCGCTGCTCGCGCGCAAACGCACATCGCCCGGCGCCGATTCCAGCGTCACCGACGCTCGGCCACTCTGATCAGTCATCGCCGACACCGCGCTCGTCGATGACTCTCCCGCCCCGCGCACTGTCGCACCCGCAGGAGCGGCGAGCAGCTCGAACCGCACCCGCGTTGACGGCGCAGCCGTCTCAGTGTCGTCGGTCGCGACCACCACGATCCGATGCTGCCGCGCCGCTTCGAGCCGCGCGTTGGTCCCTGGCCGCTCCAGACGCAAGTCAGCCGTGTCGCCAACGAAACGCACCGTCACTGTGTCGACCAATGAGCCCACCTGCGCTCGCACCACCGCCGCGCCCGACCGACCATCGCCAACCAGCATCACGGTGGCGCCGAGTGTGTCGTTGCCCACGTCGAACAGATTCGCCCGAATCTCTGGCGGCCCGCTCGCAGTCGAGAACGCGCCCAACTCAGTCGAGAGCGTGACCCGCGTCTCGTCCCCCGCCGCTTCGGCCGGAATCCGCACGGTGATCCGCGCCTCGCCGCCCCGAGCCGGAGTCGCCGTCGGAAACGCCGTCACCGAGAGCACGCGTTGGCTCGACGCCTGGCCGACGTCCTGCCCAATCGTGGCGAACAACGCCAGCAACAACGCGAGTGAACCGAGCAGATATCGCATTCGAAATCGCCGCCTTGGGCAGATCGTCACTCCTCAAGTGTAAGCCTGAGGCAGACCCTCGCCCGCCCCGCGGCGCAGCGCGACACGCGATCTGGCGCGGTTTTACGATCGCTTGACGCAGCCTCGTAGACTGACCCTCGATTGGCGCGCTTCCCGCCCACACTCTCCGTCGAAAGCACATGCACATGTCACATCATCAATCCTGGCCCGACGCGCCCACGCCGCTCGCCGATGGCGAATGGCAGGTCACACTCTGGGACCTCTCCGATTCAGGCGTCTTCGCCATCACGCTCAACCGTCCGGAACGACTCAACGCGCTCTCGTTCCGACTCCTGCGCGAGTTGCAGGCGCTGATCGACTTCGCCGCCGCTCGTCCCGACATCCGCGTTGTCACGCTGCGCGGCGCCGGCGCCCAGGCCTTCTGCTCGGGCGACGACCTCTACGGCATGGAGCCCACGCCAGGCATCGACTCTTCAATCACCGTTCACCATCCCTTCCTGATCTCCCTGCGCGAACTCAGGAAACCGGTCATCGCGCTCGTCAGCGGCTGGGCGCTCGGACACGGCTGGGAGATCGCCTGCGCCTGCGACATCCGCCTCTGCGCCGACAACATCGAGGTCGGCGACCACCGCGCCCAGCGCGCCATTGGCATGAACGGCGGCACGACCTGGTTCGCTCCCCGCATCATCGGACGCGGCCGCGCGCTCGAGCTGCTGATGACCGGGCGACATATGTTCGCCGACGAAGCGCTGCAATCAGGCTGGGCCAACCGCGTCTGGCCGCTCGACGACTTCGACCGCGAAGCCGACGCCTACATCGAGCAGCTGACCAAGCTGCCCACGCTCAACATCTCCGCCTTCAAGGAGATGATCGACTACTCCGCCGAGCATTCACTGCGAGACAGCCTCGCCCAGGAGGTCGCCGTCGCCGACCGATACCGCTACAGCGAAGACGCCCAAGAGGGCCGCCGAGCCTGGCGCGAAAAGCGCCCCTCAATCTTCCGCGGCTACTAGGCTCAGATCGAGGAGCGCCCAGTTGACGACACAGGCGTACGGCCAAGCCAGTCTGCACCTGCTCGACCAGGCGCGCGCCGAGCTCGATGCCGGCGACGTCCGCCAGGCCTCCGAGAAGGGCTGGGGCGCTGCCGCGCAGGCAGTCAAAGCCCTGTGCGCCCGTCGACAGTGGCCGCACGACAGCCACGCGCTGCTGCACCAAGCAGTCTCGAGGATCGTCGCCGAGACCGATGACGAGTCCATCCTGCACCTGTTCTCGGTGGCCAATCTGCTGCACATCAACTTCTACGAGAACTGGCTAGACGAGCAAACTGTCCGCCGCAGCCTGATCGCCGTGCAACAACTCAGAGACAAACTCAACGCCCTTCCCTGAGATCCGACCTCGCAGCATCCGTCGCCCCGGCATATATGAGGTCCTCAAGGAGTATTGAGTTGACGATCCAGGACTACGCGGACGCCAGTCTGCACCTCTTGCAACAGGCCAATGCCGAACTCATAGCCGGCGACTTCCGCCAGGCGGCCGAAAAAGGCTGGGGCGCCGCTGCGCAGATCACCAAGGCGGTCTGCATCAAGCGCGGATGGGCGCACCAGAGTCATGCAGCCCTGCGACGCGCCAATCGACGCCTCGCCGATGAAGTCGGCGACGAAGACATCCGCCTGCTCTTCAAGAGCGCCAATCTGCTGCACGTCAACTTCTACGAGGACTCATACAACGAATCCGAGGTCTCCGAAGGTATCCAGGACGTCCAGCGCCTCGTCGACAAACTGCGCCCGCTCGCCTGATATCCTGCCTCCGACGACGACCATCCCCAACTCACAGGAGCCACCATGCCCAAGACCTACATCCTCGGCGGTTACCAGTCCGACTTCGCCCGCAACTGGCGCAAAGAAGAACACAACCTGCGCGACGTCATGTCCGAGACCGTCCACGGCGCGCTCGACGCCGTCTCGATGGAGCCCGGCGACATCGACACCGCCCACGTCGGCAACTTCGCCGGCGAGCTCTACGCCAAGCAGGGACAACTCGGCGGCTTCTTCGCCGAAATCAACCCCGACTTCGGCGGCATGCCCACCTCGCGTCACGAGGCCGCCTGCGCCTCAGGCAGCATCTCGATCCTGATGGCCTCGGCCGAACTCGAAGCCGAGCGCTATGGCACGGCCCTCGTGCTCGGCGTCGAACAGATGAAGACCGTCAGTCCCGTCGAGGGCGGCGACTTCCTCGGCACCGCCGGCTGGTACGAGCTCGAAGCCGAAGGCGTCGAACTGCCCTTCCCTAAACTCTTCGGACGCCTCGGCGACGTCTATGACGAGCGCTACGGCCTCGACCCGGCCCACCTCCAGCGACTCGCCGAGCTCAACTACGAGAACGCCCAGCGCAACCCAGCTGCGCAGACCCGCGCCTGGCTCAGCGACGCCAAGGCCGAGCTCGCCGAAGGCAAGTACGTCGCGCCGATCACCGGCCGACTCCTGCTCCGCGACTGCTCCCAGATCACCGACGGCACCGCCGCGCTCGTCCTCGCCAACGAGGAACGCGCCGCCGCCTGGGCCGAAGCCCGCGGCATCGACCTCGCCGACGTGCCCGCCATCGAGGGTTGGGGACACCACACCGCCGCGCTCACCTTCGACGAGAAAATCGCCCAGGCCCAGGGCGACGACTACGTCCTGCCCCACACCCGACGCGCCATCACCGACGCCTACGCGCGCGCCGGCTTCGATGGTCCCCAAGAACTCGACGTGATCGAAACCCACGACTGCTTCACCACCAGCCACTACATGGCCATCGACCACTTCGGCATCACCGAGCCGGGCAAGAGCTACGAAGCGATCGAAGACGGCCTGATCGACTTCGACGGCGAAATCCCGATGAATCCCTCAGGCGGACTAATCGGCGGCGGACACCCCGTTGGCGCGACCGGCGTCCGACAGGCCCTCGACGCCTGGAAACAGGTCACCGACAACGCCGGCGACTACCAGGTCGAAGGCGCCCGCCGAGCCGCCACGCTCAACATCGGAGGCTCCGGCACCACATCAGTCTCCCTCATCATCGCCCGCTAAGGCCGCCCTCACCCTCTCCCCTGCGGGGCGAGGGATTCAAAGAGCTCCCCCTCTGGGGGAGCTGTCGCGCAGCGACTGAGGGGGCCTCTGTGGTCCGCAGGGAGCCCCCTCACCCTAACCCTCTCCCCGTTGGGGAGAGGGGATCAGAAAGGGGAGAGGGCTCATTCTTACCCCCCTCTCCCTTCAGTGACAGGGCTCTTTCTTACTCCCTCTCCCTTCAGGGAGAGGGCTGGGGTGAGGGTCCCCGTCACCCAATCACACCATCCGCCGACAACTCCGACAACGCCTCGTCCGACAGACCCAAACGCTCCCGCAGCACCTCTGCCGAGTGCTCGCCCAGCTCGGGAGCGTCCCGACGCAGCGACGCCGGCTGACCGTGCAACAGCACCGGATGCGTCAACGTCGGCGTCGGACCGTACCGTCGATGATCGTGATCGGCCAGATAGCCGTTCGCCACGACCGCGGGATCGCTGGGCAGATCGCCGATGTTCTGCACCCGCGTGAAGATCAGATTCGGTTCCGCCCGCAGCCGACGCTCCCACTCCTCGCGCGGCGCTGATCCGAACCGCTCGTCGAGCAACGCGATCAGCGCCTCGCAGTTATCGCCGATCGCCGACAGCGTCGAGAACCGCTCATCATCGACCAACTCCTCAAGCCCCACCGCGCGGCAAAACGACGCCCAGTCCCGCTCCGCTTCGAGAATCCCCAGCATCAGCCACTCGCCGTCGCCGCAGCGATACAGATTCCACAACGGATTCGCCGCCTTCGCGCGATCAAACCGCGGCCACGAATCCAGCCCCTGCAACATCGCCACGCTGACGCCCCAGTACGACAGCCACATCGTCGCCATGATGTGCGAAATCTCGATCCGCTGACCCTTGCCGCCGTTCAGCTCCCGACCCGCGATCGCCGCCAGCACGCCGTACGCCAGACAGGTCGCGCCCATCACGTCGGCGATGCCCAACGTGTTCCAGTTCGGCGGATCGCCCGGCGCGCCGCCCGAGTACATGAACCCGCCCCGCGCCTGACCGACCGCGTCGAGCGCCGGCAAGTGCGCCTCGTCGCCCTGGAATCCATAACCCGCCGTCGCCGCGTGAATCAACCGCGGATTGATCTCCATCAACGCGTCCGTCGACAGACCCAGCCGCTCGAACGTCCCCGGACGATAGTTCTCGATGAACACGTCCGTCTCGCGGATCAGCTCGCGAAACAACTCGCGGCCGCGCTCCGACTTGAGGTCCAGCGCCAACGATCGCTTGTTGCGATTGACCGCCTCGAACAGCGCCGACCCGCCGTCGTCCATCCGATTGGGAATCCCAGCCACCGACTCGACAAAGCGCGCCGCGTCGGGACGCGTCGGCGACTCAATCTTGATCACGTCGGCGCCCAGATCGCCGAGCATCATCCCGCCGATCGGACCGAACCCCCAGGTCGAACACTCCAACACCTTGACGCCATCGAGCGGACCAGCCATCACACGTTCCTCAATTCACGCCGTTCCCAAAATCCTCTCTCTCCCTCAAGCAAGATAGCCTGCCGATCCCCTCTCCCCTCGGGGGGAAAGGACATTTCCAATCCCCTCTCCCCTCGGGTGGAGAGGACACTTCCAATCCCCTCTCCCCTCGGGTGGTAAGGACATATCCAATCCCCTCTCCCCTCCGGGGAGAGGGTTAGGGTGAGGGGGCTCCCAACCCAGGCGCTGCAGCGGGCGACGGGCGATATTCCGGGGAGAGGGCTAGGGTGAGGGAGCGCCCAACCCCCTAGAGCACCACGTGCTCCTGATGCTCGCCGAACACATCGCGCATCGTGTCCATAATCTCGCCCAGCGTGCAGTAACTGTTGACCGCGTCGAGCATCTGCGGCATCGAGTTCGCCCGCGGATCGCGACACACATTGGCCAACGCCGACAGCGCCGAATCGGCCTGATCCTGATCGCGCTCAGCCCGCGTCCGACGCAGACGCTCCAGATGCCGCGCCTCGCCCTGCGGATCCATCTTCAGAATCGGAATCTCCAGCGGCTCCTCGAGCTCAAAGTCATTGACGCCCACGATCGTCCGCTCGCCGCGCTCGATCTCGCGCTGGAACCGCGCCGACGCGTCCGCGATCTCCTTCTGGAAGTAGCCCGACTCGATCGACGCGATCACGCCGCCCAGCGCATCGATCTGCTCGAAGTACTGGTACACCTCGCGCTCGAGATCGTTCGTCAGCTGCTCGACGAAGTACGACCCGCCCAGCGGATCGACCGTGTTGATCGCGCCCGACTCGTGCATGATCACCTGCTGCGTCCGCACCGCCAATCGCGCCGCCTTCTCGGACGGCAACGCCAACGCCTCATCCATCGCGTCGGTGTGCAGCGACTGCGTCCCGCCGAGCACCGCCGCCAACGCCTGGATCGTCACGCGCAACAAGTTCACCTCCGGCTGCACATCGGTCAACGACACGCCCGCCGTCTGAGTGTGGAAACGCATCCACCAGGATCGCGGATTCTCCGCCCCGAACGTCTCGCGCATTTCGCGCGCCCAAATCCGACGCGCCGCGCGGAACTTCGCGATCTCCTCGAAGAAATCGTTGTGCGAGTTGAAGAAGAACGACAACCGCGGCGCGAACTCGTCAACGTGCAGTCCGCGCTCGAGCGCCCAGCGGACATACTCGAGCCCGTCCGCCAACGTGAACGCCAACTCCTGCGCCGCCGTCGAACCCGCCTCGCGGATGTGATAGCCCGATACCGATATCGAATTCCAACGCGGCATGTACTCCGACGCGAACTCGACCGTGTCCGTCACCAACCGCATCGACGGCCGCGGCGGAAACACGAACTCGTTCTGGGCGATGTACTCCTTCAGAATGTCGTTCTGCAGCGTCCCGCCCAACAGCGACCGATCAATCCCCCGCTTCTCCGCCGCGGCGATGTACATCGCCCAAATCGGCGCGGCCGGCGAGTTGATCGTCATCGACGTCGTGATCTGATCCAGCGGCAGCGTGTCGAGCAGAATCTCCATATCCGCCAACGACGACACCGCCACGCCGCACTTGCCGAACTCGCCCGCCGCCAACTCGTCATCGTGGTCGTAACCCATCAACGTCGGCATATCGAACGCGATCGAGAGCCCCGTCTGACCGTCATCGAGCAAGCGTCGGAAACGCTGATTCGTCTCCTCCGCCGAGCCAAACCCGGCGAACATCCGAATCGTCCACGGCCGACCGCGATAGCCCGTCGGATGCACCCCGCGCGTAAACGGATACTCCCCAGGCAAGCCCAGATCGCGCTCGACGTTCCAGCCCGCCTCCTCAAGCGTCGTCGCGTCATAGAGCCGCTCAATCGGCCGCGACGACACCGTCATGAACGGCCCCGGCCGCTCTCGACCCTCCGCCTCAACCCGCGCATCCCACTCCCGCCGAGACTGCCGCAACGACTCAATCGTGGCCGAATCAAGCATCAGCTGCCCCCTCCCTCTGCCCTCAAGTATACGGAGCCCCCCTCACCCTCTGCCCGAGGCCCCCTCACCCTAACCCTCTCCCCGCGGGGGAGAGGGGACCCGAAGGGAGAGGGCTCCACTCTTACCCCCCCTCTCCCTTCAGGGAGAGGGCTGGGGTGAGGGTCCCCAACCTCTGCACGGAGCCCCCTCACCCTAACCCTCTCCCCGGAGGGGAGAGGGGATCCGAAGGGGAGAGGGAATCCGAAGGGAGAGGGCTCCACTCTTACCCCCTCTCCCTTCAGGAAGAGGGCTCCACTCTTACCCCCTCTTCCTTCAGGGAGAGGGCTGGGGTGAGGGTCGCTACTCAGTCCGAAAGACCTTCATCACCTCGTCGCCCAAATGATTGATCACCTTGACCGCGATCCGACCCGACGCCGGCCGATCAAACGGACGCGAGACATCGCTGTGCAGCGACGACCAGGCCTCTTCGTCAATCTCCGCCTTGAGCGTCGTCTTCAGCGACTTGTACGGATCATTCTGACCCAGGAAGTACGCGTGGCGGACGAAGAAGCTCTCGCCGTTGTAGTCAGTATCGACAAACCAGCAAGCGATGCCCTCGGGCCCGTCGCTGCGCACCTCGCCCTTGCTGGGGTCGAAGACGTCAACCCCATTGACGCGCACTTGCAGTTGGTCGCGGAGCCCCCTCACCCTAACCCTCTCCCCGGAGGGGAGAGGGGATTCTTCAGAGCTCCCCCTCCGGGGGAGCTGTCGCGGAGCGACTGAGGGGGCTCCGACCTCCCCCTCTCCCTCTGGAAGAGGACCACTTCTTTCTCCCTCTCCCTCTGGAAGAGGGCCACTTCTTTCTCCCTCTCCCTCTGGGAGAGGACCACTTCTTTCTCCCTCTCCCTCTGGGAGAGGGCCACTTCTTTCTCCCTCTCCCTCTGGGAGAGGGCCGGGGTGAGGGTCCCCAGCTTCGAAAATATCGATATCAGGCTCCCCGAAAATCACAAACAGATTGCCCGAGCCCGTGTTCTTCAACTCGCCCGCCATATGCAGGTCCGGATTCATCCGCGCCTTGAGCACCGGGATCGCGCCCAGACGCGCGAACTCCGTTGTGTGCGCTTCGTAGGCGAACGCGCACGCGACCAGCGCGTCAAAGCCCGACTCGGCCGTCTCCCGCGCCGCCTCGACCAGGTCGCTGCGCGTGACCGTGCCGAACTCGGGACCGATGAAGATGCCCGCGCGCTTCGTCTTGCCCGACTCCTCGTAGCGGCCCTCGGCGCAGATGAAATGGCCCGGCCACGGCGACAACGACGAGAACGCGATCCTGTCCTCCTTGTGCGCCTGCTGCACGCCCGAGCGACTCAGATTGTCGAGAATGATCGAGGCGAAGTCCTGCGCCTCGCCGTAGCCGTAGCGCGCCTCGGCGACCCGATCGATCAGCTCGTCGTCCTCGTCGACATCGAGCATCCGGTGCGGCGACAGACTCTCGACCGTGAACGGCCCGGCCACGCGCACGGTGCGCTTGTCCTCGTAGGGCTGGTCGTAGAGATACTCGAAGCCCGCCTGGGCTGCGATCGAAGCGTCAATCTCGCCCTGCCGCGCGATCCGACGCTCCCACCACTCGGCGTGATACCGCCTGGCCGCCTCCGACCAGTCCGAGTCCGCCTCGCGCGGGATCTCCCACTCCTCCCACGCCTGCTCGCCCGACTGCCCGAGCTCCGCATTGAGCTGGGCTCGCAGCGGCTCCAGCTCCTCCTGGAAACGCTCCCAGATCACATCGATCTCGGCGTTGTTGGCGATGTCGCGCAGCGTGATGTGCGGCACGCGCTGGTAGACGAAGCCTCGGCGCAGCTCGCCGTATGTGGCCGCGTCCGACGGCGGCCGACGCGTCACCTCGGCCTCCTGGCGCTGACCCTCGACGCTGTCGGCGAGCAGATACCAGGGATAGCGCGCGCCCATCAGTCGAGCGCGAGCCAACGCCAACGCGACGCGCGAGGTGTCAATCGTGATCCAGCGCCGCCCCCACTGCTCGGCGACATACGCCGTCGTCCCCGACCCGCAGGTCGGGTCAAGTACCAGGTCGCCCGGGTCGGTAGTCATCAGTATGCAGCGCTTTACTACCTCAGTCGCAGTCTGCACGACATAGTTTTTGTATTGTTCCGATAGTTGCTCTGCCCATAGGTTGGTCTGCTCGAACACCTGGAAGTCATCGGCAAATCGCACATACCTTGGGGTGTTTCCCACTAGCGCAAGCCGGCTACTCCTGTCCAGGCGAGTTAGACCATCATCATTAGTCTTCCATGATCCTCGCTGTAGTGTGAAGGTACGATTCCTGAAGTGAAGGGGACGAGCAGAGCCGCTTTGTGACGTTAGATCAGCTAACGTCACAAAGCGGCTCTGCTCGATCGCGGAATTTTCCAGCGTCCTAATCGATCCGGCCTTACGATAGTGGCTGACAATCAGGGCATCCTTACCCCCCCCCCCCCCGAATTTGCTGCGCCAGAGCTGGCGGTACTTCAGCTGGCCATAGTTTCGGGCAAACCAAACAATAGTGTCAGAAGTACTAGATAAGTAAGAGCTGGTCGCGCCCATTGTCTTAGTGAAGGATATCTGACTTACAAAGTTGTCCTCGCCAAAGACTTCATCCATAACAGCCCGCACGCGATGCACATTCTCGTCGCCGATCTGCACGAAGATCGATCCCGACTCCGAGAGCAGGTCGCGTGCGACCTCCAGTCGGTCGCGCAGGTAGGTGAGATAACTATGAATGCCGTCGCGCCAGGTGTCGCGGAAGGCGCGCACCTGCTCCGGCTCGCGCGTGATGTGCTCGCGCTTGCCGTCTCGCACGTCGCGGCTCGTCGTCGACCACTGAAAGTTCGAGTTGAACTTGATCCCGTACGGCGGGTCGATGTAGATGCACTGCACCTGCCCGCGCAACCCCTCGCGCTCGGCCAACGATCCCATCACCTGCAGCGAGTCGCCCAGGATCATCCGGTTGGCCCAGTTCGAGTCGTGCTCGTAGAACTCAGTCCGCTCCGCCCCCTCCGGCAGCCCGTTGAAGTCGGCGAAGAAGTCCAACTGATCGCCCTCGGCGGTGTGCTGTTCTGTACGCGTCATCAAGTCAGCGATCAGCGCCTTGGGATGGATCCGCTCCTGGATGTAGAGCGGCGGCGCGTTGACCTCGAGCGGCGCCTCGCTCTTGCCGCGCCAGACCAACTGCGGATCGAGGTCGGGATTGCGCCGCTCGTACTCGACGCGAATCGGCGATCGCTCGTCCTCGTCCATCAACGCCCGGTCCTCGGCGTTGGGGATGTTCGTCCGCCGCTGGTCATGCGTAAACGTGTCCACCTGTCGAGGCGAGCGCGAGCGTCGGGCCATAATCAACAACCCTCCCAGCCCAGCTCGTCCAGCAGGCGACTCTGCGGGTCAGACACGGATAGCGTCGGCTTCCGCAGACGGGCGAGCGAAGTCCCGTAACTCCTTGAGCGTCATCACGTCCACCGGCCGCCCGAACACGTCCTCCAGATACGGCCCGAGCGAGAAGTACGCAATCCAACCGGGGTGCGTGTCATAGGAGACGAGGATGTCGACGTCGGAGTCGGGGCCCGCCTCGTCGCGCGCGGTCGATCCGAACAGCGCCAGCTCGCGCACGCCGAAGCGCTCGACCAACTCAGCCTTGTGCTCGCGCAGAATGCGCAGCGCCTCATCGCGCGACAACGCTGCGCCCTCGGTGGCGCTCTGAACAATCGTCATGTAGCGATCTTAGCCTGCTGCGCTCGCCGGCTCGCCAATCGCGCCCGCGATCGCCTGGTCGAACTCCTCACGCATCGTGTAAAGCTGGCCGAGCTCCACGAACGCCCAGCGTCCGTACGCGCCGAGCCGGTTGACGGCCGGGACCCAGTAGGCCTCCATCGTCGCGCTTTTGTCCTTGACGTCCTCGCCGCGGAAGCCCTTGACCTCGACGATCAGATTGAGCAAATCCTCGGGCCCATGTCCGTCGTCGACGCAGACGATAAAGTCGGGGATGTAGCGTCGGGTCGCCGCGCCCGAGCGATAGGGGACCTCGAGCCCGAGTCCCTGGTTCTTGACGTATGAATGCACGCGCGGATGCGCCTCGGCGACGCGGCAGAACTCAGCCTCCCAGTCGCTGTCGCAGACGGCCAGGTTGACATGGCACTTGCGCGGGTCGGTCTCCCACGGCTGCTGCTTGGACGTGACGAAGCTCACGTGCCGCGTCGATCCGAGCGGATTGTACGGATCGAGCACGGCCTGGATCGGCCGCTCGCCGACCGAGGATGACGCAATGCCGGCCATGATCCGATCGCAGGCCCTGTCCGCCAGTTCCTGGTACATCAGCTGAGCCGGATAGGCGCCGCCCTGACAGACGAGATGGTTCGCCAGCCACTCTCGCGTGATCCGCTTGAGCGACCCGTACAAATGCAGCTTGGGCTCGCCGTCGGCGTCGCGGAACTTGGTCTCCAGCAAGCGTCGGGTGAGATTCATGACCAGCGACGAGAAGCGCAGCTCCTGCGTGTGGATCAGCGTCAGGTCGACGCCTTCGCCAATGATCGGCTCGTTGCGCGTAATCGTCGGTCCGACCAGCTCGGGAGTCAGCACGAGCGTCGAGTCGTCGCTGAACTCAGCCTCGAGCCGCTCGTCCGGCAGTTCGACGCGGTAGCCCTCGACGCGTGGGAAACGAATTTCGAGCGCCTCGCGCTCGCGAACCGCCCGCACCTGGCGCGTCGGACGCGGCGGCGTCGGCGGCGCGACCACCGGCTTGGCGGTGAAGTCGAACGGAATCCCGAGCACGTCGGCGTACTCGACGTCCAGCAGTCCCTCCTCGTTGAGGTCGTACGACAGTCGGCGCAGGGCGCGCCCGACGACCTGCTCGCAAAGCAGCTGGGTGCCGAAGGCTCGCACGCCGAGGATGTGCGTGACGTTGTTCGCGTCCCAACCCTCGGTCAGCATCGAAACCGAGACGACGCAGCGGATCGACTCGCCGAGCTCTCCCGCCTTGCCGACGCTGTTCATCACCTCGCGCAACAGCACGTCGTCGCTGATGTTCTCGGCATCCGCCGGGTTGCCGCTGCGATGAACCCGGTCGCGCTTGAGCTGCTCAATCTCGTCCTTGGCAACGTCGCGGAAGGCGCGGTCGAGGCCGTCTCCCGACTCCAGCTGTTGGCTGTCGATCAGCAGCGTGCGCGGCATCGGATATCGATTGTCCAACTCGTCGAAGTTGTCGAACAGCTTGAATCGTCCGTGTACGACATTCGTCTGCCCGTCCTCAGTCTCGCGGGTGAACCCGGAGATGTAGTCGTAGACGAGCTTCGACGTCGAGGTGTTGTTGCAAACGACGATGAAGCATGGCCGCGCCGCGGTGCCGGCCTCCTGCCAGAGCCTAAAGGTCTGCTCATAGTGGCCGTAGAGCACCTGGAGCGCGGTAGTGAGATAGGTCGGGAGGCTCTGCGGATCGAGCGAAGCGGCCTTGCCGCGCCCCTTCTTGGGCATGCTCGTGCGGATGTTCTCCCACAGCGTGCGGTAGATCGGCATATCGGCGCCGGGGATGTTGTCGGCGACGGGCACGCGCGGCAGCTTGACGATGCCGCACTCGATCGCGTCCATCAGCGAGAAGTCGGACATCGTCCAGGGAAACAGCGTGCCCTCGGCGTAACCCGAGCCGCGCAAGAAGAAGGGCGTCGCGGAGAGGTCGATCACGCGCCGCAATCCGAGTCGCCGCTCGACGGCTTCGAGCCCCGAGATCCACAGCCGCGCCGCCTCGGTGTTCTTCTTCGCCTCCTGCAGATCGTCGCCGCTCAGCTTGCCCTCGTCGTCCTCACCCGGCTTCTCCCGATAGCAATGATGCGCCTCGTCGTTGAATGCCAGAATGCTGCGCATCCCCATCAACTCAGGCATCACGCGCTGGAGCATCTGACCTTCGCTCTCGGTCGACCGCAACGCCGGCCCTCGACCCCGCAACAGATCGCGCGCGCCAGAGGAGAGCTGCATCGTGTCGCGCAGCTTGAACGCGTGGTAGTTCGTGATCACGATCCGCGCTCGCTGGAGGTCGCTCAGCATGTCTGACGGCACAAGCTCGCGACTCTCGTAGTAGCTCTCTGGATCGTTGGGCATCAGCACGCGCAGTCGATCGCGGATCGTAATGCCCGGCGTCACGACGAGGAATCCGCGAGTGAAGTTGCGGCTGTTGGGTCGGCGCACGGCGTTGACCGTCTGCCAGGCGATCAGCATGGCCATCACAGTCGTCTTGCCGGCCCCTGTGGCGAGCTTGAGCGCCAGTCGCTCGAGACCCGGGTTGGCGTCCTCCGAGGCCCGCCTCAGTCGTTCGAGCAGCTCCCGCTCGGGGCTGCCGCGACGCATCCGCGGCGCCACTTCGGTCAGCCAGATCACAGTCTCGACCGCCTCGATCTGGCAGAAGAACGGTCGCAGATCGCTGAACTGATGGTGTCGCCAGTGTTTCAGCAGACGCGCCGTCTCGGGCGTGACCTGCCACTCCGACTCGGGCGACTCGCGCCAGCCCTGCACGAAGGCGCGCACATCGTTGATCGTCGACGTCGGATCGTACGCCTGGCTCTCGCTCGATAGCCCCCGACCTTCGTCGAGCACCAGCGAACGCTGCTCCGACTGTCCGCCGCTCCGCTTCGGCCTGGGCACTGGCGTGATGTACGACGCCGGACGCCGCTGCTGGACCGTCTGGGTCGTCGGCTGCAGGTCGTCGTCGAGCTGCCAATGCCGCGACGGCCGCTCATACGGCGAGTTCAGCACCGGCGCCTCGAAGAAGGATTGGGACACGCCAACATCCTGACATGAGCGGACTCAACAGTGATTCCTCACAGCGGCGTCCATCGTAATCATCGCCGATCGCCTGCAACGAGCAACCGCTCGAGGCCGACGAGTCTCGGCCGCGGAGCCCCGCGTTGCTCGATCTGACTCGCCTATCCTGCGCGCCACAATGCGATGCTTGTCGTCCGCAGTTTCGTCGCCCGCCCGCCTCTCTCTGCTGGCGCTGGCGCTGATGCTGTGCTTGGGATGGTCGACCGCCAGTGCCGAGACTCCGCCGCTCGAGATCTCGCTCGACGCGCCCTCGACCTGCTACGCCGAAGCGGCGCAAGACTTCGACACCGAGACCGTCAGCGTCGCCTGGCAGGTGAGAGGCGGCGAGGCGCCGTACGACATCTTCATCAACGGCGAACTGCGCCAAGGCGCGTCGGGCGCCCTGGATGTGCGCTGCGGACGTTGGCGATGGAGCTCGATGACGGCAGGTCCGATCCTGATCCAGGCCACCGTGACCGATGCGGCCGGACGCAAGGCGTCGACCATAGCCGACATGTACGCAATCCATATGGTCACCAAGCAGCCGCGCACCCGGTACGGGGAGTACTCGCTCATCGCGGGAGAGACCTACCTGATCCGCGGCGTGCCAATCACGATGCCGCTCAGCACTGGCGCGTCCCTCGGTCCCTACGTCACTGACGAATGTCCAACATGGGGCCCTGAATGCGACGATCGCTTCTCGCTACGGCTCGGTTCCTCGACACCATATGGCCCGACAGCACTATGGATTCGCCGCTGGAGCGCCACGGAATACTCCCGGGTCCTGGATGGGATCGAGGTCTTGGCTGGCCAGGAGCCTCAACACCGACTGAGATACGACGCTCACTGGGGCGACGAACGCGCGGACGAGATTCTTGACCTGATTGACACTCCGCCGCGTCGCTATCCCTATACGCAGCCGATCTCAACCGAAGACCCGAACATGTCGATGAAGATGTACGCGCCGACCTATTGCAAAGCCGACGATAGCAGCCGCTATAACATAGACGTCCAATGGGAGGTTTCGGGAGGACATGAGCCAATAGAAATAACGATCAATGGCGAGCGATATCTCGGCCGCGAGGGTCGAGTCCAGGTCATGTGCGGAATCCACGTCTCCACATCCTATAGTCCTTATGGCGGTCACATGAGGATACAGGGAACCGCCGTCGACAAGCGTGGACACACCGCATCGGCGCGGGTCGACACATACGCGCTCAGCTTTAGCTATGCGCAGGACATGCAGTTTGAAGATGCGCGACCTTACCAGTTCCAGGACCAAACGTTTATGATGCCATTGGAGATGTTGCGCCTCTTCTTTACTTCTGAGGAACACCGACCGCAGTACTTCGACTACTGCCGCTCAACCGTCGATGAAGAGCGCGACTGCGAACAATCGGTCCGCTACACATACACCAAGGACGGTCATACCATCAGTTTTGTGTTAGGAGGCTACTCCGGTACCGTATCTGAGCGAACGCCTCGGTCGCAAACGTCCCAGGAACTGAACCAACTAATCGACGCGCTGATCGACTCTATTGGCAAGCCTCCACCGCTACCGGATGGCTTCGTCGAGTCCAACGCGCCCTTGCAGATCAGCGCTTTCGCCGATCCAGTCGTCTGCGAGTACGACGGCCGCATTGGTTCGGCTAGGGTCTACGCCACAGCGACAGGTGGTCGGTGGTGGCCTCTCCGGTTCGAAGCAAAAGGCGAGCGCTATATGCGCTTTCAAGACGACGTTCGGGTCCCTTGCGACCAACTTGTGAAGACTGGCAGGATTGACGTTCGCGTATCCGAACAGGGAATCGATCCTCCAACGGAGTCAATTCACGTGCAAATTCCGACTCGACGGATTGAATCGTACAACAGGGAACACCAGAGACTCGGCCTATCGAGCCAGACTTTTCTGGACTCGGAAGACTATTGCTCGACAGGCGAGCAACTTGACTTGAGCAGTTCGTTCCAACAAGAGGGACAACCGCTCACGCTATGGCACGCCACAGACGGCCGCGAACGATGGACGGGCAGAACCACGATCACCTGCCCATCACTGCCGGGCACGATGCAACTCAGAGCGCGGCTGCCGAAGCGCTTTAGCGGCGACCGGATCGTCGAGTACTCCTACGTCTTCCCGGTGCGCCAGGCCCAACCTGAACGGACAGCGCGATGAGCGCCGCTAGACGACCGTCGATGTGGATCGGGATGATGCTGCTGGCAAGCCTCGCGGCCGCAACAGCTTGGGTATCGTTCGGCACGCTGGATACCGCAGCCGACGACGGCGAGACGCCGCTACAGATCACGCTCGACGTGCCCGAAATCTGTGAGATCGACGCCGACGGCGACACCGTAACTCCCAACCTGAACATCAAATGGTCAGTCCAGGGCGGCGTCGAGCCATACCGCATCTTCGTCCACGGTCGCTATCAGGCTGACGCCGTCGGCGCCGAAACTCGCCTGTGCGGCATCTGGTCCGACAGACTCGTCCAGTCCGGCCAAATGCCGATCCTCGCACGCGTGATCGACGCCAACGGCGACGCCGCATCGGCACTGGCGTACACGCAAGCGGTGCGTGTGATTCGCGATGATGGCGTCGCCGACGAGTTTGGCTTCGGCCTTCGCAGCGGCGAAACGTACATCATCCATGGCCTGATACTCACAATACCTGAAACGACCTCCTTCGCGCTGGGACGCTACGTATCCTTCAACTGCGACCCTGATGCCGCGTTCTGCGGTGATGAATTTTCCCTGTCGCCGCGCCGGAGTTCATATCGCACGATTCTATGGCTGCGCCGCTGGCACCCGGAACAACCGCGCTACGAGTTCGACGAACGCGACAACGAAGAAGAGTACCGACCAATCATGGAAGAACTTGTGGCATCGATTGGCAAGCCGCCAGCCACGGCGCTCCTCGGCGCCGCACAGTCCGGGGCCGATTCGAACGACCTCGAGATTGAGCTGAGCGCCCCAGCGATCTGCGAAACCCACTGGGCGCGTCAATTCTCGCAGCAAGACATCGATGTCGAATGGCAAGTCCGAGGCGGTCGAGCGCCCTATCGCGTGCAGTTCGCGGACCGCCTGCTCGAGGGAGACAAGGGAACAATGACCATTCCTTGCGGTGTCCTGCGCGACGATGCGGATGGCGTCAACTCACAACTGATGAACACGCAGGCGGTCGTGCTCGACGCCGACGGCCAGATGTCGTCGGGCGTCGTGAGCACTTACGTCATCTCGGCCGGAAGATATGGCGGTGACCGCATCTATGGAGGATGGACGCACCGAATCGATGGTCTACTAATGACTATTCCCGAAGGCATCACCTTCTACGGCGACTCGTTTGGGTACACGTTTGTCGATTGCTACGGTGACCCGTACCACGATGACGAGTGGGAGGAAGAAGAGGATGTTACATCACCACCTTCCGGAGCTCTCAGTATCAATCTGCCGATCGGCGCTCACACTGAGGCGTATCGCTGTCAGAATCGGTGGTCGATGGGAGGAGAGTGGCAGATCGGCAAATCAACTGGCACTCTGTGGATCGCGTTTGGCGAAACTACTGATGACGTCGTCGAACACCGTACGACTCTAGATGAGCCGTTCAGAGATGACCCGGCCGCGCAAGGGGACCTGGAAGAACTCGAGCGACGGATCGAGACGTTCGCCAACTCCATCGGCGATGTCCCCACACTACCGGACTTCGGCGAATACAATCCCGCGCCCCTGCGAATCATCGCATGGCCGACGCCGACTGAGTGCTGGCTTCATGTCGACAGCAAAGGCGAACGCTACGCAGAGGCGGAGCGCCGCGTCCGTGGCGGCTATTGGTGGCCGCTCGGAGTTGGCTCCGAAGCCTGGAATGACCGACTTGAAGGCGTCAGTACGAAATGCGGCGCCGAGTGGGGCGAGTATCACACCACCTTCGAAACTCACGAAATGGGGCCCGAGCCCAAACGGGCGGAGACGGTCGTGACTCACTACTCCGTTCCTATCTTCGGCGATTACGACGAGTTGGACGTGACTCGGTTGTGGTGGCTGCCGGGCTACTGCGAACCAGGCGGAACGCATCTGGTTGGCTTTGAAGTAAGGCAAGGGACACGACCTTACTACGGTCGCATCAACGGAGCGGAAGTGGAAGTTCTTCACTACAACGATGGCGAGAGCGGTCGAGGCGCAACCGAAGTAACCTGCGCCGACCGGCTTGGTCTGCAGGCGTTCACCGTGGAAGTCTGGGACAGCGCCAGTCCGCCCAATCGCGTCATTTGGCCTCTCTTGCTCATGGTCGTCGAGCAACACCCCTCAGGCCTACCATGGTCCGAGTTCGACTAGCGCGACAGCCAAGCGTCCCCAACGCATGTCTCACTGTCAATCTGACGCTGCACCAGCCTTAATCTGCGAAGCCGAGAACGGCCAGTCTAGTGCGGTTGCAACTACGGCGGCAAGTAGGATAGGTCGCGTCAGTCAGTGTCCCGGGTAGGCAACTTCCCCAGCGAATCAACAATCTCGTCGAGCTGCGCGTTGATTTCGACTCTGTCTAGGACCAGTTCCTCGTCAGTTGTCAGGGTGACCGGTTCTGAGTTGGTTGCTGCACCGTACTGTGTTGGAACTTCGAAGAATCGCCGATAACCCGTTGCTGTGCCGGCTTTACGGTCGATGTCTGCCGAGGCTTCGTACCCGGGACCTTGGATGCCAACTGAGAACGATTCCCCGCCGCCGAACGAAATGACGTGGCCTCCTACCATGGCATCGACACCATCTGGAATCGTGATCAAGTGACCATAGATTCGGTAGGTCTCTCCAGGGGTGAGTTCCGTTGTGCTTCCGGTAACGATACGAACCACGTAGATGTCAAGTGCTGCCGAGGCTATGTCGCCACTTGAGTCAGTGACGGTAGCCTCAATCGTCATCCAGCCGGAGTCGACGACCGGTTGCGTCAGGTACTTGCGATACCAGCGCTGATGTGCACGGTAGCCCTCCCACTCCGTGAATTCGTGGGCGCAGCTTACTGATGCACTACCCGTCCGGGCCTGATAGCTCTGTTGCGGGTCGCTTGACTCGCCATCGATAGTCAGGGAGTACGGACTTGTACCCCCGCTCACTGCCCAGTCGACAGGCGTCTCTGAGACTCCTGCCCAAACAGTGCGAGGGCGCTCTTCAAGTTGACCCTCATCGTTGGTGAACAGCACAGGGCTGGACGCGGCGCTCTCTGGGCGAGTCTCGCAGGTCGCCTCACCCGAGAGCCGCAGGAGCAGCGGCAAAGACATCACCAGGCCTGTGGGGGTCGTCGATTGGCCGAAGTCATCGCTGCCCCAGCAGCTCAGGCTGTTGTCGTCTGCGACGGCGCAACTGTGGCCGCCGGCGGCGAGGATGCGGTGTCCACCGGCTGGAGCGGTCTTCTGTCCGTAGGAGTTGTCGCCCCAGCACTCGACCTCGCCGGTGTTGGACCGCATAGCGCAGGCGTGATCGGTACCGGCCGAGACGAAGTCGTAGGCGGCATCGGCGTCAGGTACGTCGGTCTGGCCGTAGAAGTTGTCGCCCCAGCACTGGAGGCTGGAGTCAGCCGTGCGGATCGCGCAGGTGTGATAGAAGCCAGCGGTCACCTGGGTGTAACTGGCTGTGTCGTCAGGAACGGTGAGTTGACCAGCGTCATAGCCGCCGCCCCCACCCCAGCATTCGAGCTGGCCGGTCCCCGACCGAATCGCGCAGGCGTGATAGAGCCCCGCCGCGACTGATGCGTACGACGCATCGGCATCGGGCACGGTCGCCTGACCATTGGCGTTGTCGCCCCAGCACTCGAGCTTGCCGTCGGCCGAGCGAATCGCGCATGTGAATGACTCGCCGGCGCTGACGGTGCGGTAGCTCACGGAGGGGTCGGGCACATCGTTCTGGCTGTAGTCGTTGACGCCCCAACATTGCAGCTGGTCGTCGTCGTCAATGGCGCAAGTGTGCCAACCGCCAGCGGAGACGGCTACGTAGGAGGCCTCTGGGTCGGGCGCCGTGGTCTGGCCGTAGTCGTTGGCGCCCCAACAGTGGAGCTTGTCGTCGGCGTCAATGACGCAGCTGTGTGAGTGTCCCAGGCTCAGCCGATCTGCCAAAGGCCGTTCGGACGCGACCTCACTCTCGACGCCGCCGCTCACCGAGCATCCCGCGACCAGGACGGCCGCGACAAGTGCGATCAACATCAACCAACCAGCGCGCATGGCGCCCTCGCTTCGAGGGTCAATAGTACGAAACCTGGCCGGGCTGGTGGACTGGTCAGCTAGCGGGCGTCTCCCGAACCTCTCTCCCCTTCCTATTCCCTCTCCCCGCTGGGGAGAGGGCTAGGGTGAGGGGTCCCCGCGCAAATCTCAGCAATGGGCTATGTGGTGGCCCCAACGGGATTCGAACCCGTGCTACCAGCTTGAAAGGCTGGCGTCCTAGGCCTCTAGACGATAGGGCCGACCAGCAATCAGCTTACACCGACGCCCGAACTCAGCCGCCAGTCAGCTCCGACATTGCGGCTGCGAATCCTGGCGCCGCGCCCTCGAGCTCGCGCTGCTCGACACAGTACGAGATGCGGAAGTGCCCCTCCATGCCGAAGCCGCGGCCGGGCACGACCAAGACGCCCTGACGCTGTAGCGCGGCGACCAGCTCCATCTCGTCGGGCACGGGCGACTTGGGAAACATGTAGAACGCGCCCTCCGGCCTGCGCACGTCATATCCCGACGACGTCAACACGTCGTACAAGTAATCACGTTTGCGCTGATAGTCCCTCGTGTCAATCGTCACCGTCTGCAGATTGCGCACCAGATGCTGCATGATCGCCGGCGCGTTCACAAAGCCAAGCACGCGATTGCAGAAGATCAACGCGTTCATCAGCTCGCCGCCATCGTCGTAGTCGGGATGCAGCGCGATGTAGCCAATGCGGTCGCCCGGCAACGCCAGATCCTTGGCGTGCGAGGTCACCGTAATCGTCCGCTCGTAGGCCAGCTGCGGAAACGAGTAGATGTGCTCGTCGAAGAGAATCTTGCGGTACGGCTCGTCGCTGACGAGGAAGATCTCGGCGCCGAACTGCTCCGATTTCTCCCGCAACAGCCGGGCGAGCGACTCAATGAACGACGCCGAGTACATCGCGCCCGACGGATTGTTGGGCGAGTTGACGATCACCATCTTGGTGCGCGGCGAGATCTTCTCGGACAGTTCGTCGAGATTCGGAGTGAATTCGCCGTCGCAGCCGACGACCACCGGTCTCGCGCCATGATTCGTCGCGTAGAAGAGGTACTCGGCGAAGTACGGCGTCAGAATCACGACCTCATCATCGCGATCGCAGAGCGAGTGCACGACCACGTTGAGCGCCGCAGCCGCGCCGACGGTCATCACGATGTGATCGGCGCCGTAGCTGAGTCCGGTCTCGTCGGCGAGCGCGTCGGCGACTGCTTGGCGCGTCTCGACGTATCCGGCGTTGGGCATGTAGCGATGCACGCCCGGCGCATCGTTGGCGGCGAACTGACGCAACTCCTCGAAGAACTGCGCCGGCGGCTCGGCGATCGGATTGCCCAGCGAAAGATCGAAGACGTTCTCAGCGCCGCGTTCCTGTCGCAGTTGGATGCCGAGCTCGAACATCCGACGAATCCAGGAACTGTCCTCCATCGCCCGTTGAATGTCGCTCGCAATCGCCATGTTCCGCCCTCTCCGACGCCCAGAATCGTTGTCCGCAGACTACTCCAGCGCTTCACTCGTCCTCGACTCGCCGCGGCGATCGGGCGCTGCCGCGATGGAGGCATACACTCCGACTGGGAGGTCGGCGAATGAGCGAACAGCGCGAGTATCGTCGTCGACCTGGTGACGTCGTGCTGCGTCGGGTGCGGCTGCAACCCGAGCGGGTCCGCGCGAGACCGCAGCGCCGCCTCCGCATCACGCCGCGATCGTGGATGGTCGTCGCGCTCTTCGCGCTGGTGATGCTGATCGGTGGAGCGCTGCTGCATCTGCCGGCCGCGTCAGCCAGCGGCCAGTCAATCCCATTCCTCGACGCGCTCTACACGTCCGTCTCTGCGGTCAGCGTCACCGGCCTGACCCGATTCGACACCGAGGCGACCTTCTCCAACTTCGGCGAGTTCGTGACGCTCGCCTTGTTCCAGCTCGGCGGCCTCGGCGTGACCATGTACGCCGGCGTGCTGATCGTGCTCGCCGGACAGCGACTCGGCATGCGCGGCCGCGCTTTCTTCGGCCTCGAGCTGATGACCACCGGCGTCGACGGCGCCGGGGCGGCCGTACTACTGCGTCGGGTGATGATGTACACGCTGGTGATCGAACTGATCACATTTCTGCTCCTGCTGCCCTGGTTCTTGATCGATCGGCCCGGCGACATCTCTCACCTACGAGCCGTCTGGCTCGCGATCTATCACGCCATCTCCGCCTTCAACAACGCCGGCTTCGACCTGATGGGCGACAGCCGCAGCTTCGTCGGACAGGCCCACGCGGGATGGCCGATGCTCGTTATGGGCGCGTCGGCCTTCCTCGGCTCGCTGTCGTTCCTGACCGTGTTCAACCTGCGCCAGCCGCGCCGACGCTGGACGCTGGACACGAGGCTCGTACTGACCGGCATGCTGGCGCTGTTGGTCATCGGCATGGCCTTCTTCCTGATCGCTGATTGGTCGCGGCTGTTCGGCGACCAGAGCGTGGGATCGAAGTTCGTCAATGCGATGTTCCTCTCGGTCAATCGAACCACCGGCATGACGACCGCGCCGCTCGACCAAGCCAGCAACGATACGTCGGTGGCGATGATCATCATGATGTTCATCGGCGGCGCCTCGACATCGACCGCGTCGGGAATCAAAATCGGATCGTTCATGGTGGTCACGTTCGGCGTAATCTCGGCGCTGATCGGCTCGCCGCGGGTGGTCGCCTTTGGCCGCGAGATTCCCGCATCGGTCGTCTTGCGGGCCAACGCGCTCGTCCTGATCGCGCTGGGCGGCTACGTCTTCGGGCTGCTCTTCTTCGTCGCGGTCGATCCGAACATCGACATCATGCCGGCCGCATTCGACGTGATGTCGGCGCTGGCCAACTGCGGATGGACGCAGGGCGCGTCGCAGGCGGCGAGCCAGGCCGGGGCCAATATCCTGATTCTGATGATGTTCGTCGGTCGACTGGGTCCGCTCGTGATCACGAGCGTGATCCCCGACCGACCACGTGAGCGCTTCCGGTATCCGACGGAGGCTGTGCGCATCGGTTAGGAGCCGACATGCAGGTGGCGGTGCTGGGACTGGGACGATTCGGAGCGCACCTGGCCGAAGCGCTGGACGACCTTGGGCACGAGGTGCTGGGCATCGACGTCGACGAGGGCAATGTGCACGAGTTGGCGGCCAAGGTGACCGACGCGCGGATCGCCGACATCACCGACATCGACGCGCTGCGCGCGCTGTCGCTGGGCGATGTCGACGTCGCCGTGGTCGCGACGGCCGACCTCGAGGCCTCGGTGCTGGCGGTGATGAACCTGCAGCAGCTCGACGTACAGATGATTTTCGCCAAGGCGTCTTCGGATCGACATCAACGAATCCTGCGACTCTTGGGCGCGCAACGGGTGATTCGCCCGGAGCGCGACGGCGCCGAGCGCTTCGCGCATATGATTCGGGTCTCCACAGCGGCCGACTTCCTGCCGCTCACACCGAGCTACGGGATCGGCGTTTTCCCTATTCCCTCCATCTGGAGCGGTCAAACGATCGAGCGAGCGCTGGAGCGCACGGGCGAACGTCGCCTGATCGCCGTCGTCCGCGATCACGAGGTGATGCTCAACCCGGTCATGAGCGAACCGGTGCAACCGGGCGATCGATTCGTCTTTTCCGGCCGCGACGACGAACTCGGCAACCCCCTGGACGGTCGGCCGTAGAGATCCGCTCGAACCAACAAGGCCTCCTCCTCCTCTTGCTCCCTCTCCCCTTCACGGAGAGGGGGATCAGAGCTGAACACTCTACCCCTCTTGCTCCCTCTCCCTTCAGGGAGAGGGCTGGGGTGAGGGTTCCCGCACTGGCAACCTAGCCATGTGAACGCCGAGCAACCTCACCCTCACCCTCTCCCCCAAGGGGAGAGGGGATCAGAAGGGAGAGCGGGTTGGAGACGCAGAAAGCAAACGGCCGACGCAGGTGCGTCGGCCGTTTGTGATGGCTTGGTAGCGGGAGTGGGATTCGAACCCACGACCTCCAGGTTATGAGCCTGACGAGCTACCGCTGCTCTATCCCGCAACGCGGGGAGATAGTGAAGAGATGCGCGTGTGTGTCTGACGCTGCTTGGACTGCTCTGTGCACATGCTGCGCATGGCGCTTGATGTAGCTGCGCATGGCGCTACAGGTTGCTGCGCATGGCGCAGGGCAGGTCAAGCCATTCGGCCATTAGTACGACTCAGCTGCACCCGTTACCGGGCTTCCACCTGTCGCCTATCAAACGGGTCGTCTTCCCGTGGCCTTATCCGCTCAATGGCGGAGGGAGCGCTCATCTTGAGGTTGGTTTCGCGCTTAGATGCTTTCAGCGCTTCTCCTGTCCGGACATGGCTACCCAGCGGTGGAGGTTGGCCCTCCAACTGGCACACCAGCGGTCCGTCCACCCCGGTCCTCTCGTACTAGGGGCAGTTCCCCGCAACGCTCCAACGCCCACAGAGGATAGAGACCGAACTGTCTCACGACGTTCTGAACCCAGCTCGCGTGCCGCTTTAATGGGCGAACAGCCCAACCCTTGGGACCGACTCCAGCCCCAGGATGCGACGAGCCGACATCGAGGTGCCAAACCTTGCCGGCGATGTGAACTCTCGGGCAAGATAAGCCTGTTATCCCCGGGGTAACTTATATCCGATAAGCCACGGCCCTACCACTCGGAACCGTAGGATCACTTTGGCCGACTTTCGTCCCTGCTCGACGTGTCAGTCTCGCAGTCAAGCTCCCTTATGCCAATACACGTGACAGGTGATTTCCATCCACCCTAAGGGAACCGTTGCGCGCCTCCGTTACGATTTAGGAGGCGACCGCCCCAGTCAAACTACCCACCAGACACGGTCCGCGCGCTTGCTCGCGCGTTAGAAGGACACCATATGAAGGGTGGTATTCCAAGGTTGCCTCCCCCACGCCCGCAAGCATGGGTTCACCGGCTCCCACCTATCCTACGCATCATAAGGCGACCTTCAATGTCAAGCTGTAGTAAAGCTCCACGGGGTCTTTTTGTCCATCTGCGGGGAGGCCGCATCTTCACGGCCACTTCAATTTCGCCGAGCTCCTCGCCGAGACAGTGCCCAGATCGTTACGCCATTCGTGCGGGTCGGAACTTACCCGACAAGGAATTTCGCTACCTTAGGACCGTTATAGTTACGGCCGCCGTTCACTGGGGCTTCGGTTCGAGCCGTGAAGCCCTCCCCTTAACCTTCCAGCACTGGGCAGGCGTCAGCCCCTATACGTCCGCTTTCGCGTTCGCAGAGACCTGTGTTTTTGTTAAACAGTCGCCTGGGCCTGCTCACTGCGACCTCCGGCCCGGCGCCCAAGCGTGTCGGGGCCAAGCCGCGAGGCGTTCCTTCTCCCGAAGTTACGGAACTATTTTGCCGAGTTCCTTAGCGAGGAATCACTCGTCCACCTGGAGGTACTTACCCTCACCTACCTGTGTCGGTGTGCGGTACGGGCGCTGCTCGTATTCGCGACCGAGGGTTTTCTGGCCGAGGGTGTCACACAAGTCGCTTTGACTGACGTCGCCGCTTCCGCGCCGCCTCTGCTTAACCGAGCGGTCTTTGAACCCCGCTCGACGCCTACGCGGCGCGACGGACCATGTCCATTAGGCCCGCTCGCGCTATCTTCCCGGGTCGCCCCTGTCGCTCAAACACACGAACAGCGGGGACGGAATATGAACCGTCTGTCCATCGCCTACGCCTTTCGGCCTCGGCTTAGGCCCGCCTAACCCTACGCGGATTGCCCTGCCGTAGGAACCCTGAGGTATTCGGTGGGCGTGGTTCTCACACGCCTTTCGCTACTCATACCGGCATTCTCACTTCCGTCCGCTCCAGCGGCCCTCGCGGGTCCGCCTTCTCCGCTGAACAGAACGCTCCCCTACCATCCGGCCTCACGAGTGAGACCAGATCCGCGGCTTCGGTATTCCGCTTGAGCCCCGTTGAATTGTCGGCGCCAAGTCACTCGACCAGTGAGCTATTACGCACTCTTTCAAGGATGGCTGCTTCTAAGCCAACCTCCTGGTTGTCTGCGCGACTCGACTTCCTTTCCCACTGAGCGGAAATTTCGGGACCTTAGCCGGCGGTCTGGGCTGTTTCCCTTTCGACCATGGAGCTTATCCCCCACAGTCTCACTGCAGTCACTTCGGCCGTGGCATTCGCGGTTTGATAGGGGTTGGTAGGCTGTCCGCCCCCGTACCCAGTCAGAGCCCTACCTCCACGGTCGTTCGCGACAACGCTGCCCCTAAAGGCATTTCGGGGAGAACCAGCTATCGCCAGGTTCGCTTGGCATTTCACCTCTACCCACAGGTCATCCAATCCATTTGCAACTGAAGAAGGTTCGGGCCTCCACGGGGCTTTACTCCCGCTTCACCCTGCCCATGGGTAGCTCACCTGGTTTCGGGTCTACGTCTTGCGACTCTCATCGCCCTGTTCAGACTCGCTTTCGCTGCGGCTGCGGCACTGAGTGCCTTAACCTCGCCACAAAACGTAACTCACCGGTTCATTCTTCAATAGGCACGCGATCAGCCCAGTCGCCTGGACCTCTCACTGCTTGCAAGCACACGGTTTCAGGAACTATTTCACTCCCCTCCCGGGGGACTTTTCACCTTTCCCTCACGGTACTGGTCCGCTATCGGTCACTTCGAGTATTTAGCCTTGGGAAGTGGGCTTCCCAGCTTCCCACGCGCTTTCACCGTGCCGCGTGGTACTCAGGGACGCTGCCAGCAGGCGCGTCGGGTGTCGGCTACCGGACTCTCACCGTCTTTGGCGGCCCGTTCCAGGGACCTTCGCCTACCCGCGCGCTTGGTAACTGCTGTCGCACCACCCTCAGTGCGAACGCAACGCCCTACAACACCGACTGAGCAGAGGAGAGGGCTCCATTAGGCTCAATCGGTTTGGGCTGCTCCGGGTTCGCTCGCCGCTACTACCGGAATTGTTTCTTCTCCTCGGGGTACTTAGATGTTTCATTTCCCCCGCTTACCTCCACCAGACCTATGTGTTCAGTCTGGGGTGATGGCGCATCACCGCCACCGGGTTGCCCCATTCGGGAATCCAGGGATCAGCCTGCTTGACGGCTCCTCCTGGCTTATCGCAGTCATACCGCGCCCTTCATCGGCTCGAAGTGCCAAGGCATCCACCGTGCGCCGTAGTCACTTGACCTGCGCTACGCCACGCGCATGCATCATCGACCCGTCAGCTCTCGGGCTCAGCGTCGTTGCTCACGCCGACCCCACTGGCGAATCCCGCCGCGCGCCGCGCTATTCCAGCGCAGTCGTTTGCATGTCATCAGAACCACACACGTACCTCCCGCGCTCAACCTGTTGCGCAAGCAACCGTCAGCGCGAGAGTTTCCCGCAGCCCCCACAATCGAACGACGCCTCGCCGCAAGACGATGCCGCCGTCGACCCGGCGGCCCGCTCGCGCGGCCCGCCCAGGGGGATGCTGTGGACGCATCTCAATCACTATGTCCCTTGTCAAGGCGCATCCCAGGGTCGGTCGCCCACGCATCGCAGCGCAGACAGTCGAACTTGGGGTGCAAGAGCCAATCTTACCCACGCCGCTGAGCAAATGTCAACAACTCGTTGACACTTCGCCTCGCAGCGCCCCCTCACCCTCTCCCCGAGGGGAGAGGGGATCGGAAGCTCCCTCTCCCTGGAAGGGAGAGGGCCGAGGTGAGGGGACTCCCTATGAGCGGCAGTGTCAACCGCTAGAAGCGATCCTGATACGACCGCGACAGCGACTCCGACGGGTCGGCCTGAATGCCGAGCGGCGGAATCGGGTAGCGCAGACCGTTGCGCGAGAGCTTGTCCAACCCGTCCAGCAGCTTGGGCAGGTAGCGCGGCGGCAGCGCCATCAGCAGCTCGTCGTCCTGGACGCCGCCGAAGCGGCGCTCGGCGTAGCAGGGAATGCTCAGCGACGGCTCGCCAGTGCGCAGCGCCCGACCCCAGCTGTCGGCGCACGCCGACTCGCCGACGGAGGCGAACTCGAACTTCTTGAAGCCGGAGAACTGCAGGCCGTTGATCAGGATGATCATCTGTCCCGGCGTGCCGTAGAGCAGCACCACATCGGGCGGATCGAGTCGGCCGGTCGCGATCGGCGACAGCGCGAGCGCCGCGTAGCGGCCGTGCGGCAGCACGTCCATCGCCTGTTGATGCGCAATCGCGTCCTCATCAGTCTCGAACCAGACGTTGGTCATGGTCGTGCGTAGACGCCACTCGCCGTCGTCCTCGTTGGGATGCAGACCGACCGGCGCGCCGCACTGCGCGCCGATCAGGTCGTCCATCGTCACGCCCAACGTGAAGCTGAGCCAACGCGCCTGCGCGACGAGCTGGTCGAGCGCGTGCTTGAACTGCGGCCGACGAATCCGCTCGACCTCTTGCATCTGCTCGACGGTCTCGAACATCTTCATGCCCACCGGCGTCGCGGTCAGACGCAGATAGCGCTGCAGTCCCTCGACGATCGCGGGCCAGTCGTAGCTGTCCGGCTCAGGCGGAGCGTCGGCGGCGACGCCAACGGCAGGTGCAGTAGTCATAGCGGTTGCTCCAGATGTGCAAAAGGTCGTGTCTCGCCATGCTAGGTGCTACTCAGTTGCCGCCTCTCTTCGCTTACCCTCCCCCATGCTCCCTCACTCCCACTTCCTCCTCTGACTCCCTCTCCCTTCCAAGGAGAGGGCTGGCTGCTTTCTCCCTCTCCCTTCCAGGGAGAGGGCTGGCCGCTTTCTCCCTCTCCCTTCCAGGGAGAGGGCTGGGGTGAGGGTTCGGCGTCCGAGGTCTACGCGGAGCCCCCTCACCCTAACCCTCTCCCCAGGGGGGAGAGGGAATGCTGCCCCCCTCTCCCACTTACCGAGAGGAGTGGGGATCAGCAGGAAAGAGGCGAGTCGACGTGGTCGATATCCTGCTTGGAAACGCCACACTTGGAGGACGCACGATGCCAGCGCTCGATGGAATGCGCATTCTTGACATGACCCAGTACGAGGCGGGCACGTCGTGCACGCAGGCGTTGGCCTGGGCCGGCGCCGACGTCGTCAAAGTCGAACAGCCCGGCATCGGCGACCCGGGACGCGGCGTCGGCTCGGCCGCCGAGGCTGACTCGCACTACTTCATCAACTGGAACGCGAACAAGCGCTCAGTGACGATCAATCTGCGTGACGAGCGCGGGCGCGCGCTGCTGTTCGAGATGCTGCCGCATTACGACGTCTTCGTCGAAAACTACGGCCCCGGCGTGATGGAGAAGCTCGGGCTGACCTATGAGGCGCTGCGCGAGGTCCACCCGGGCATCATCTACGCCCGACTCAAGGGCTTCGGTCTCTCCGGACCGTTCGCCAACTTCAAGAGTTTTGACCCGGTCGCCCAGAACGCGGCCGGCGCATTTTCGGTCACTGGCGAACGCGACGGTCCGCCGATGCGTCCCGGCCCCTGCGTCGGCGACAGCGGCACGGGCATGCAGCTCGCCTTCGCGATCACGTCAGCCTACGTGCAGAAGCTGCGCACGGGTGAGGGTCAACACATCGAGATCTCAATGCAGGAGGCGATGACCTACTACGTGCGCACGCCGCTCGCGGGCACGCAGAGCTGGGGCGAAGTCGCCGCGCCGCGCAACGGCAACGGCTGGAACGGCCCCACCGATCTCTATCCCTGCAAGCCCCTGCCCGGCTCGGATGGTTCGAACGACTACCTC
Organism: Dehalococcoidia bacterium; assembly: GCA_965221705.1. Taxonomy (GTDB): domain Bacteria; phylum Chloroflexota; class Dehalococcoidia; order Bin125; family Bin125; genus Bin125. The sequence continues at coordinate 191,943 of OZ244908.1, read as the reverse complement.
TACATCATCGCGCTGACGACGCGCATGTGGGACACCTTCTGCGCGGCCATGGGTCGGCCGGACATGGTGGTCGATCCGCGCTTCGCCGATGAGGAAGCGCGGATCACGTACTCCGAAGAGCTGCGCGAGGAGATTCGCAAGTTCACGCTGCAGCACGACAAGTGGGAGGCGATGCAGATCCTCGGCGAGGCCGGCGTGCCTTGCTCGGCGACGCACGACACCTACGACCTGTTCCACAATCCGCACCTCGACGCGCGCGGATTCATCCAGGACATCGATCATCCCCAACACGGACCGATCCGACTGCTTGGCTGGGCGCCCAAGATGTCAAAGAGCGATGTGCCGATGACGGCCGCGCCGCTGCTCGGCGAGCACACGCGCGAAGTGCTCAGTGACGACCTTGGCATCGACGGAGACGAGTTCGCCCAACTCGAAGCGCAAGGCGTCATTAGCAGCCGCCAGAGCTAGAGCAGTCGCCAGGGCGAGACGCCGCTGCAGTCAGGCCCGCTAGCCTTGATCCGCACGCGCTGCGTCGGCGCAGTGTGTCGGGCTCGGGCCGCCAGCTCGTGGGCCGCCAGGTTGAGAGGATCTCGCATGACTCGTCGATTCCATCTAACCCCCGCGCGGTTGGCCATCCCGATTGCGCTGATCGTGGGCGCGGCGTTGACCGTTCTGTTACAGCACACGCTCTTCGACGGCGCCACGGCGCATCCCGTCGATGAGTCTGGCGACACGGTGCGGATCGCCGCGCAGCGCATGGACGACGGTGATGTCCAGTTCGCGCTCCAGCAGCAGATCGATGGATCGTGGGGCGAGTACCAGCTGCCCCGAGCCAACATCCTCCCGGCGAGCGCGCCCGCAGGGCAGTGGCGCGTGAGTTCAAACCTGGTCACCGAGGGCAGCGGAGTCGCCGAGAGCCCGCTCTACTGTCTGATCACGCACGGCTCGGACGACGACTACTTCTGGCGCGCATTCAGAGCTTATGTGCATGTGGCCCGCGTCGAGCTGGCCGCCAATGTGCGCTACGGCAACTTCCTCGACGGCGCCGACCAGGCCGCGGCGATCAAGCGCTGCTCCGACGACGGCGCGCTCGTGATCGCGTCGACGCTGGCCGATCCGGAGTCCGTAACCGCGCCGCTGCTGGCGGCGAAAGCGGCCGGCTCGCGGATCATCACCTTCAACTCCGGCGCCGATTTCGCCGCCGAGGCGGGGTCCGAACTGCACATCGCGCTCGACGACACGAGGGCGGGCGAACTCGCCGGTGAACTGTTCTCGGCCGAGGGTCTCGACGGGACAATCATCTGCGTCGTCCACGAGGAGGGCAACACCGGTCTCGTGGAACGCTGCGACGGGCTCGAATCGACATATGACGGGAACGTCGAGCACCTCCACCTGAGCGAGGGCGCCGGCGCTGAGCAAGTCCAGGCGGAGCTTGAGGAGCGGCTGCGAGATACCGATCAGTCGGCCGTCGCGGGCGTGTTCGCGCTCAACTCTGACACCATGCTGGCCCTGTACGAGGCCGTCATCGCCATCCGTCAAGACACCGATCACGCGATCCGCATCGGCGTCGTCGGCGAGCATCCCGGCTACGCCCGCTACAGCGCCGAGGACAAAGCGCACCATCTGTCGTTCGATCTCAGCGACATGGTCGAGCATCAGGCCTACCAGACCACGGCGTCGCTGATCATGGTTGGCGACCTCCACACCCCCGCGGCGCTCATCACGCAGCCGCTGATCATGCTGGCGGAGCCCTACCAGTTCGACACGAAGAAGATCATCGGCACGTCACGCGAGATGCTCGACCGGTTCCTCCGTACCCTGTTGCAACTGCAATCGGCCCCGGACGAGTGGGACGAGGGCTGGTAGGAACTGGCGCCAAAAGCTCCCCCTCACCCTAACCCTCTCCCCGAAGGGAGAGGGGATCGGAAAGGCGAAGAGGGCTCCCCGCTTTCTCCCTCTCCCTGCCAGGGAGAGGGCTCCCCGCTTTCTCCCTCTCCCTGCCAGGGAGAGGGCTTCCCGCTTTCTCCCTCTCCCTGCCAGGGAGAGGGCTCCCCGCTTTCTCCCTCTCCCTGCCAGGGAGAGGGCCGGGGTGAGGGTTCCCCAGTCTCGCTAGCCGCGCCCCCTCACCCTCACCCTCTCCCCGGAGGGGAGAGGAGATCAGAAGGCAGTTGAGCGGTAGTCGCTAGCATTTGAAGGCGCGCCCAGCGCTCGCTGGATGCTTCGACCTGAGGTTGAGAGGACTTCGTATGACTCGTCGATTCCGCCTAACCCCGGCGCGAGCGGCTATCGCCTTCGCGCTGATCGCGACAGCGGTGGTGACCGCTCTGGTCCAACACACGTTCTTCCATGGCGCCACTGCGCATCCAGTCGATGAGTCCGGCGACACCGTGCGGATCGCCGCACAGCGCATGGACGACGGTGATGTCCAGTTCGCGCTCCAACAACAGATCGGCGGATCCTGGGGCGAGTACCAGCTGCCGCGGGCCAACATCCTCCCGGCGAGCTCGCCCGCAGGACAATGGCGCGTGAGTTCAAACTTGGTCACCGAAGGAAGCGGCGTTCCCCAGAGCCCGCTCTACTGCCTGATCACGCACGGCTCCGACGACGACTACTTCTGGAGCGCCTTCCGGGCCTACGTGCATCGCGCCCGCGTCGAGATGGCCGCCAATGTGCGCTACGGCAACTTCCTCGACGGCGCCGACCAGGCCGCAGCGATCCAGCAATGCTCAGACGACGGCGCGATCGTGATCGCGTCGACGCTCGCCGATCCGGACGCGGTCACCGCGCCGCTGCGGGCGGCCAAGGCGGCCGGCGCGCGCATCATCACCTTCAACTCAGGGGCGGACTTCGCGGCGGAGGCGGGGTCCGAGTTGCACATTGCGCTCGACGACTCCCGAGCCGGCCAACTCGCAGCCGAGCTGTTCACGGCCGAGGGGCACGAAGGCACCATCGTCTGCGCGATCCACGAAGAAGGCAATATTGGTCTTGAGGAGCGCTGCGATGCGCTCGAGGCCGAGTACGCCGGCGAGACTGAACGCCTGCGCCTCACCGAGGGCGCGGACGCCGAACAGATCCAGGCGGAGCTGGAAGCACGACTTCGAGATCCTGACCAACCCACCGTCGTGGCCGCGTTGGCGCTCAACGCAAGCACGATGCTTTCGCTGTACGACGCCGTGATCGCCATTCATGAGGACACCGACCACATCATTCGCATCGGCGCAGTCGGTCAGCATCCCCAATACGCGAGGTACACCTCTGAAGACAAATCGAACCACCTCTCGTTCGATCTGCACAACATGGTCGACCACCAGGCGTTCCTGACGACGTCAGCGCTGGTCATGATCGGCGACTACCACGTGCCGGTGGACTTCATCGGACAGCCGCTGATCGTGCTCGCGGAGCCGTACCAGTTCAGCACGACCACGATCATCAGCCGGACGCGCGAGGAACTGAGAGAGATCCTCAGCGTCATCCCCCAGATCCACGCCGCCCCAGACGAGTGGGACGAAGGCTGGTAGAGGAACTGGCCCAAGCGCTCCCCGCTTACTCCCTCTCCCTTCCTGGGAGAGGGCTGGGGTGAGGGTTCCCCTGTCTCGCTAGCCGAGAGCCCCCTCACCCTCACCCTCTCCCCGCTGGGGAGAGGGGATCAGAAAGGTGAAGAGGGCTCCCCGCTCTCTCCCTCTCCCTTCCAGGGAGAGGGCTGGGGTGAGGGTTCCCCTGTCTCGCTGGCCGAGAGCCCCCTCTTCCGATCCCCTCTCCCCGAGGGGAGAGGGGATCGGAAGAGGGGATCGGAAGAGGAGATCAGCAGGGCAGCGGAGGTCTCGCGTTCCCTATCATGGAGCGACATCCCGACGCAGGAGGACTTGACCATGCCGGCACTTGATGGAATGCGGATTCTGGACATGACCCAGTACGAGGCGGGCACGTCCTGCACGCAGGCGCTCGCCTGGCTGGGCGCCGACGTGGTTAAGGTCGAACAGCCCGGCGTCGGCGACCCCGGACGCGGCGTGCGCACCGGCACGCTCAACTCGCCCTACTTCATCAACTGGAACTCCAACAAACGCTCGGTGACGATCAACCTGCAGGATCCCAAGGGTCGAGAGCTGCTGCTTGAGATGCTGCCCCACTACGACGTCTTCGTCGAGAACTACGGCCCCGGCGTCATGGAGCGGCTCAACCTGACCTACGACGTGATGAAGGAAGTCAATCCGTCGATCATCTACGGCCGACTCAAGGGCTTCGGTCTCTCGGGCCCGTGGCAGGACTACAAGTGTTTCGACATGATCGCCCAGGCCGCGGCGGGCGCGTTCTCCGTCACCGGCGAGCCGGACGGCCCGCCGATGCTGCCCGGTTCGACCGTCGGCGACTCGGGCACCGGCGTCGAGCTCGCGCTCGCGATCACGGCCGCCTACGTCCAGCGACAACGCACCGGCGAGGGACAGTTCATCGAGATCACGATGCAAGAGGCGATGACCTACTTCATGCGCACGCGCATCGCCTACTCCGACTGGGGCGAGCAGGTCGCGCCGCGTCGCGGCAATGCCGCCGGCGCGCCGACCGACCTCTACCCCTGCAAGTCGACGCCCGACAGCGAGGCGCGCGGCGGCAACAACGACTGGGTCTACATCATGGTCGTCACTAGCCGCATGTGGGACACGCTCTGCGCAACGATCGACCGACCGGAGTTGCTCGTCGACCCGCGCTTTGAGGACATGTGGAAGCGCAACGAGAACGGCAGAGAGCTCTACGCCGAGATCTCCAAGTGGACCAAGCAGCGCACCAAGTGGGAGGCGATGGAGGAGCTCGGCGCGGCCGGCGTGCCCTGCTCGGCCGTGCTCGACACCTACGACCTGTTCCACAACCCGCACTTCGAGGAGCGCGGCTTTGTGCACGACCTCGAGCATCCCGCGCACGGCGACATCCGTCTGCTCGGCTGGGCGCCGCGGATGTCGAAGAGCGACGTCCCGATCGAGCGCGCGCCGCTTCTCGGCGAGCACACGGCGGAGGTGTTGTCCGACGACCTCGGCCTTAGCGCCGGCGACCTGCAGGAGATGGAGGCCGCCGGCATCATCGGCGGCGAGCCAGTCTTCCCAGCGAAGTAGCAGCGCTCCACTCACCCTCTCTTACTCCCTCTCCCTTCCAGGGAGAGGTCATTCCTCTTACCCCCTCTCCCTTCCAGGGAGAGGGCTGGGGTGAGGGTCCGTCCGAGGTCTGCGCGGAGCCCCCTCACCCTCACCCTCTCCCCGGAGGGGAGAGGGGATCAGAAAGGCAGAAGGCTGCCAACTACTCCCTCTCCCTCTCCCTTCCAGGGAGAGGGCTGGGGTGAGGGTCCGTCCGAGGTCTGCGCGGAGCCCCCTCACCCTCACCCTCTCCCCGAGGGGAGAGGGGATCAGATGGAGAGGGCGGATAGCGGTAAGTATGACCGACGCCGCGCGCCTCCATGGACTGCCCCCGATCCTGCCCGACGGCGACGTCCGCGCGCTGATCCTCGGCTCCTTCCCCAGCGTGCGATCGCTCGAGCGACAGCAGTACTACGCGCACCCGCAGAACTGGTTTTGGCGCGTGATGCAACACTGCGGCGTGATTGACGACGCCAACGCGCCCTACGACGCACGCGTCGTTGGGGTGCGGTCGGACGGACTGGCCATCTGGGATCTCTACGCGCAGGTCAAGCGCGAGGGCTCCGGCGACGACATGATCCGCGAGCCGATCGCCAATCCGATCACCGAGCTGTGGGAGTCCCGCGGACCATTTCCCATCCTGCTCAATGGACGACGCGAGCGCGAGTTCCGCCGCCCCTTCCCGGACCTCGCGGCGGACCTGACGCCGCTGCCAAGCACGAGTCCGCGTCCGCTGCATTGGAACACCGAGGCCTCGAGGAAGGCCGCGCTGGACGAGTGGCGCTCGGCCCTCAAGCAGGCGCAGCATCGGGGTAAGCTTGCCCGGTGATAGAAAGAGTTCGCTTCCATGTCGCGCCAGAACCCGCACCACCCCGGTGAGACGATTCGAGTCGACTGTGTCGAAGCGTTGGAGATCACAATCGCCGAGGCTGCGGCTCACCTTCAAATCGACGAGGCCGTACTCGAGGCAGTTTGTGCCTGCGAGGCACCGATCACGGCCGACCTTGCCGTCCGCTTCGAGCAGGCCTTCGGCAGCACCGCCGACACATGGCTGCGTCTGCAAAACGCCTTCGACCTCGCCCAAGCGCGCAAGGAGATGTGCGACATCAAGCGCATCCAACGCGCGGCTTAGCACATCCTGCTTCATCACTCGGCCAATACCCAAGCCACAAGGCTCATCTACCGCGAGCTAGTTCCAACTCCTCGGAAGCCAACTCTAGCCTTCCTCGCAGCCACGGACTCTTCGCAACCAAGTCTCCTGGTGGCAATCTCTCCGGCAAGACTCTCTTCAACAGGTTAATCGTCAAAATCATCTCTAATCGCTCACAGAACCACAACAGAGGAGCCTTCTGCCCGGCTGCAGTCGGAATCTTAGAATCGAAGTGTGTCCAATAGTTGCGGGCATCTCTCACTGCACAGACAAACTCCTCAACAACAACGTCATTCAACCACACCTTTCCGCATGAATCCATCCTCCTTGTCAGTCTCTCTGCAAACCTGCTCTTAGTGTCACCACTCAGTTCCCGATCAAGCGATTCAATTGCTCGCGTCAGGGAAAGAAACGACTCCACTACATCCACTTGCTCAGAATATACGAGGTTGAAGTACACATTCAATGCCTGCGGTACCTGCTCCCACAGCTCCCACCAATTCTGCATTACCAATGAGAGGTCCTGTCGTACCATGTCAAGACTGACAAGGGTTGCAAGCCCAGCCTTCCCAGGACTCTCCGGATTGAATGGAATACTCTCGTAGTAGATTGAACCAAGAGTCACCTCAGATGACTCTTGTCGTTTATTCTTGTCATGGCTCGCCCCGTTCAGTCGAACTACTTCCACCGGCTCCTGCATGAACAAAGCAACAAGATTCTGAAGTTTGACTGCACACTCTATCGCCTCATCGACCCGCCATCCTGCTTGACACGTGATCTTCACCATAGAATGCTGTTGAAGCTTCACCTCTTCAGGGTGGAACAACACTGCTAACTCAGGAGAGGTTCCCCAAGAAACGATCGCACCTTTAGTGTCATCGCTTAGTTCGAACTCAATGTCATCAATCCTCTCATACGTCAAAGAAGAGATTACAGCCGAATCGTCATTGTCCGGCGCAGAAGCCGCGCCGTAGACACTCTCCTTTAGCCAGTGAGTCAGGCCTTCGACTTCAAGGGTCAGCTCCTGCATGACAAAGTCGGAGTATCTCTCTCCACTCCAGATCTTTACTAGCGATCTCGCGGTATAGGTCGCGGATGTGAATCGCGTCGCCAAAGATTGCCACTGCGGCCCATAGGATTGCGAGCACTCAATGAGAGTCACGAGACCATGGTCTTCAACGAAGCCGATGATTAGCGGCTCATGCCTCTTGTAGCTGAGCAAGCTCCGTGTATCATGCTCATGGATTGGGGCCTCGATTAGGTCGAATACCTCGACTGAAGCCCTTCCGCTTTCGGCCACGCGCAGAGTCCCGGGCACCTGGTGTCTGCGCTGCGTATCGTCAGCGCGCCAGAAGAATCCACGTGCCTCGATTGGTTCTCGGACGCGCACGGCTATCCACCCAACTTGGACACCAAGGACGCCACCATGGACATCATCGGACACTCCACGCCCAACTCTTTGGCCCTTCGCACAGGCTGCTGGAAGATGGCGGCGGTCTCCAGCGGGCGGCCTTCGTTGTAGTCGATCGTCGTGCTTGGCTGGTAGGCGCCCATGCCGGCGGTTTGGGTCAGATACTGATGACACAACGCGTCGCCGTCGATGCGCACTGACTCGCCGTGCGCGGCGAGGTCGGCGTTGCCGGTGGCGACGACTTCCTTCATCACCTCGTGCGCCGTATCTCGCAGCGCCTCATCGTGGATCACTTGATCGATCGCCACGCCGCCCGCGATCACCGAGAGACCGTTGAAGGGGAAGTTCCAGCCCAGCTTCTCCCAGCGCGCCTTGAGCAAGCTGCGTTCGGGGCGAATTTCGACGACTGAACCGTCGAACAGGCCGACCGCGCGCTCGAGCTCGGCCGCGTCGTCGCCGAAGTGTCCGATGTTGAGCGCGCCGAACTCCTGATGAGTCACCAGTCCGGGTTCGCCGCGACTAACCCCAATGAATCCGAGTCCGCCGAACAGCGACACGCCCTCGGGCAGCTGCGCCGCGATCTCCTCATCGACCGTGAGTCCATTCATGATCGCGAGTACGCGCGTCTTAGCGGCGAGCAGCGGACCGACCAACGCGGCGATGTCTGGGATCGCGGTCGCCTTGAGACCGACCAACACCCAATCGACCGGCCCATGCGCCGCGAGCGCCGCGGGCGTCCGCTCGACGACCGGATTGGCCAGCGTCATGTCGCCGAGCGGGCTGGTCAGTCGCAGTCCACCCGCCATCACGGCATCGTAGTCGCGACGCATCAGGAATCGCACGTCGTTGCCCGCCTGGGCCAGTCGCATGCCGTAGTAGCTGCCGATCGCGCCCGCGCCGACGACCGCGATCCGCTGCGACGACACCGCCTCCGACATCCCGACCGACTCCTCAGTCGCCCGCGGCGGTCGACGCCGACTCGCGGTCGAGCGGCGAGACGAAGCGGTCGATGCGGAAGAGTTCGAGGTCGTGCTCGGTCTGGCCGTGCATGCTGAGGTCGGCCAGCGCCTCGCCAATCGCGGGCGAGAACTTGAAGCCGTGTCCCGAACAGGCGCTGGCGAGCACGATGTTGCTGCGCTTGGGGTGAATGTCGATAAGGAAGTGCGCGTCGGGCGTGTTCGTGTAGAGGCATGTTTCGGCGCGCAACAGCTTGCCGCCGACGTCGGGGAAGGTGCGCTCGAGCCACTGGCGGACGTTCGCTTCGTCCTCGGCGGTCAACGTGCGGTCGTAGCCCGTCGGGTCGACCTCGTTGAGCGGCTGGTGGTGTCCGAGCTTGAAGCCCTTGCCGACGTTGGGGAATCCGTAGGCGAAGTCCTGCGGGCCGCGCTCCCACATCCAGAACGGCAGCGCGCCGAGCTCGAAGGCCTCGGGATTCGCCCGCGGCTCGAACCAGAACATCACCTGACGCGTCACGCGCAGCGGCAAGTTGAGCTTGCCTACGAGCCCGGGGTTCCACGCGCCCGCCGTGACGACCATCCGATCAGCTTCGTAGGTTCCGCGTTCGGTCTGAATCTCGATCGGCGACCCAAGGTCGTCCATGTCGGTCGGCAGCCAACGCGCAACCGGTTCGTCGAAGTGCAGATCGGCGCCGTGCTCCGCGGCCTGGTCGAGCTGGCCGTTGAGCGCCGTGTCGATGTCAATCATGCCGCCGCGATGCTCGAGGATGCCGACCAGATCGTCAGTCGCGAGGATCGCCGGATAGCGCTGCTTGAGCTCGTCTGCGTCCATGTAATCGACGGGGATGTCGTGCGCCCGCGCGCTGGTCATGACGCCGTTGATCTGCAGCGAGTCAGCGGTGCCGAGCGTGAGCGATCCGGTCTGTCGGAAGAGCGGCTTGCCGACCAGCTCGGCCAGCTCGTCCCAGAGCTCATACGCGCGCCGCACGAAGGGGACGTAGGACGGCCCCTCGTAGTAGGCCTCGCGGATGCCGCGGGTGTCGCCGTGGGTCGATCCGAACATGTGCGGCGGTCGGAAGCGGTCGAAGCCGATCACGCGCTGCCCGCGTCTGGCCAGATGCCAGGCCGCAGCCGACCCCATCGCCCCGAGCCCGACAACCGCCACATCGTATCGTTCAATCATGATGGTCCTCCGACAGATATGATACGAGCCACCGCATGACGTTCGCTCACTTCGCCCGAGTGTTGTCGCTCTGTTTCTGCTTCGGCGTGATGGGGGCGGTGGTGTCTTCCTGCAGTACCGAGACTGAGCCGCCTGCTAGCGCTCGTCCGACTGTGGAGGAAGAAGTCGAGCAGGAGGATCGAGACGAAGCGGCAGCCCCGCAGCGTCCTGTTGCGGAAAGAGGGCAACGAACAGAATCGGCGGTCGAGCCAGTTTGCGGCGCGCTGTGCGACGCAGGCTATTGGGAGACGGCGACCGTTGAGTCTCTGATGACAGAAATCACTTTGGGCGCCGATCCCTCCGCAGTAGACGCTGATGGCAACAGCCCATTACACCTGGCAGCCCGACATGGCCAGGATCCTGGTCTCATCGTCGTGCTGCTCGATCACGGCGCATTCGTCAACACTCTGAACGCACAAGGTAGTACGCCTCTGCATCGCGCAGCCTGGCGTCGCGACCCTCGCATTGCCCGAGTGTTGCTTGAGTATGGCGCCGAGTCGAACTTGCTCGATGACGAAGGGCACACACCGCTACAGATTGCCGCCGCGCTCCAACATAGGGAAGTCGTCGAAGTGATGCTCGAACTCGGCGCTGGTGTTGACGACCGAGGACACGATGGGTGGACGGCGCTACACCATGCCGTCTCTGGTCAGAGCGCCGACTCTCCAGACGTCGCATTGCTGTTGCTCAGTCAAGGCGCCAACCCGGATCTGCGGACCAACGGCGGGGAACGCGCCTGCGACCTGATGAGTGAGTCGCTACGGGAGGGTGAACTACACACCCGTCTCTGCGGCGAGTCTGTCGCAGAAGGGCAAGAGGCGTGCCGCACGCTATGTGATCTGAGCTTCTGGGAACGCGCTACACGGGTCGAGTTGCGCAGACTGCTCGACTCCGGCGAAGATCCCACACTGAGCAATGCTGATGGGGACACTCCTTTGCATCTCGCAGCGCTAGCGAACCGCGATCCAGAAGTGCTCGCTATGCTCATCGAGGCTGGAGCTGACATCGAGTCACGAACTGTCGAGGATGGTTACACTCCAGTGGGTTATGCCATTTGGGCCAACAACCGAGTCGCGGCTCAAGCGTTACTTGACGCAGGCGCTAATCCGACGGTGAAGCTGCATGATGGACGTACGCCACTGCATCTCGCGGCAGCGCGCGTCACAGAGCCGCATCCGCTGACACTGCTCCATTCCGAGAGCACAGAACAACTTGAGCAAGAGCAACAGCAGTCGAGTCTCGAGATTCCAAACACGATTCGATTGCTGCTCGACTTCGGCGCCTCGATCAATGAGACCGATTACTACGGGCACAACGCTCTGGACTTTGCGGCAATAGAGAACAACCTGGTTGGTATCGAGCTGTTACTGGAGTACGGCGCGGACATTGACCGTCAAGGTCATGACGGGTGGACTGCGTTACATCACGCCGCGCGCTTCGGCGCAGCGGATGCTGTACTAATCCTCATCGAGATGGGCGCCGACACCCAGGCGACAACCGACGCTGGGGAAGCCGCATGCGAGTTGGCCGACGAATCGCTGCTGGGCACGGGCAGTCACACGGCCCTCTGCGACGGCGGTAGCGACTAACGCGCTCGATCTGCAGCTGCGGGCGCCTGGGATTTCATCTCCGAGGCGACCTGGGTCATTGAGTTTCGCTCCCAATAGAGCACGTGCTCGACGTGTTCGCGGATCGACCAATCGTCATTGGGCGGCTTGGCGTCGAGCAGCGCATCGTCCATATGCAGGAGCTGTCCGACCAGCTCCATCCGCTGACGGATCAGGTCGCGCGTGAGGTGCGAGAGCGGCGACTCCTGCATCTGTTTGGCCGTGTAGCGCGCCGTCGAGACCGCGCCGGCGTGCATGCGATCGTGCTCGGCGTTGTGCACGAGCAGGCGCTGCAGCCCGCCGTTCATGGCGCAGCCGTGTTCGGTGGGGAAGGCGAGGTCGTCGTCCGAGAGCGCGGTCAGCTGCTCGACGCTATCGGTCAGCTGACGCAACAGCTCGAGCGCGAGGCGAGTCGATTCACTGGTGTGGGCCATGGATGCTTGCCAATCCTGTAAGTGCTAGTCGCCACTGGTGGAGAGAAACTCGAGCAGCGTGCGATTGGTGAAGTCGGGCGCCTCTTCGGGGAAGAAGTGTCCAGCGCCCTGAACGCCGACAGCGGTGAGGTCGGGGAAGTACATGCTGAACTGGTCGAAGAACGGGTTGCCCGAGGGCGCGACGCCCGACTGCGCGCGACCCGTCGGGTCGCCGTACATCCAGAGCGCGGGCTTGTCGAAGCGCTTGCCGCGATCTTCGGGACCGTACTCCATGAACTCGCGGCCCCAGGGATGATCGTTGAGGCCTCGACGCCAGACCTCGCCGACCAGACTGCTGGTCAACCGCTCACAGCGATAGCCGCCGACCACCTGCGGGTCGGGCCGCATGCGATGAAACGGCAGCGCGTGACGGTAGTACGAGATCGCCGACGCGTGCGAGTCGGGATCGGCGAAGGCCGCCTGATACACGCGCACGTCCTCGTCGGTCGCCCAGCGGTTTTGCGTTAGGCGTCGGCCGGAGACGTTCCAAGGCGAGTGCGGCCAACCCGGGAGTTCGGGATCGGACGCGCCGGTGAAGATCGTCTCGATGAACTGCGCGTGGTACTCGGCGAAGAAGAGCTCAGGCAGCGGACGCGCCTTGAACCAGAAGCCGTGAATCGCGGCCGGCGTCCAGACCGAGCAGAGCGTGTCCATCAGGGCCGCGCGCGAGATGCGCTCGGGCCAGTCGATCAGCAGCTTGAAGGCGATGATCCCGCCCCAGTCGTGGCCGATGAGCGCCACTTCCTCGATGTCAAAGTGGTCGAGCACGCCGACCATGTCGGCGGCGAGCGTGTGTCGGCTGACCGGTCCAGGCGGCTTGTCCGACTGACCGAAGCCGCGCGTATCGGGGACGATCACGCGATAGCCGGCGTCGACCAACGCGGGAACCTGATAGCGCCATTCGTACGAGGTCTCAGGAAAACCGTGGATCAGCAGTACCGGCGGTCCGTCCGCTGGCCCGTCGGTCGTGACGTGGATGCGGATCCCATTGGCGTCAATGCGCGCCGACTCCATGGCGTTCTCCGATCAGCGGTCGCTCCTGAGGAGAGGGTAACGCGCGGGCCGCGTTCGACATCACACCTACCCTCACCCTGACCCTCTCCTTCGAGGGTGAGGGGATTACTCACTTCCCCCTACCTCGATCTTGGCAGCGCAGGGCCTCATCTGCACCCTCTCTCCTGTGCGGAGCGAGATACACAGCTCTTCACCCTCTCCCCTCTGGGGAGAGGGCAGGGTGAGGGGTCCCCCGTTCCCAGCGCGACGGCAGCAACCTAACCAAACGCCGGCAAGACCTCGTTCACGACTCGGTCGTACATCGCCTGCTGGTCGTAGCCGACCAAACGCAGCGTGATCGTCGTCGCGCCGGCATCGACATAGCTCTGAATGTCCGCGATGCACTGCTCGGGCGTGCCCTTGGCGACCCAGAGCGCCAACATCTCGTCGGAGTACTCCGTGTTGTAGTAGGCCTCGAGATATCGCCGAGATTCGTCCAGCGCTGCGTCGGCGTCGTCGTTGACGTTGATGTTGTAGTAGACGCAGGTCTCGAAGTTATCGGAGAGCTCGCGCCCTTCCTCTTGGGCGTAACGATGAATGTCGGCGAGGTACTCCTCGACGATCGCCGGCGGCTGGAAGGTCGTCATCCAGCCGTCGCCCAGACGCGCCGTGCGACGCAGCCCAGCCTCGCGATTGCGTCGCAGATCGGGACGCGGATTCGACGTCACCCAGATCGGAATCGGGCGCTGCACCGAGCGCGGCTCGATCGTGACGTTGTCGAAGTCGTTGTAATCGCCGTGATACGACACGTTCTCCTCGGACGTGAGCAGACGCATCACCTCGATCGCCTCTTCCATGCGCTTCATCCGCGACTCGGGCGCGACGCAGAAGGCGTCGAACTCGTGCAGCATGTCGCCGCCGCCAGGCGCGGCTTGTCCCATGCAGGCCGCGAAGATCGATCGGCCGTTGGACATGAAGTCGAGCGACGCGTATTGGTAGGCCAAGAGCAAGGCGTCGCGCAGCGGCGTCGAGGCGAAGCAGGCGGGCCCAATCCGCACGCGGTCGGTGACGACGGCCAGCGCCGACATCAGCCCGAGCGCGTCGAGTCGCGGCTTGGCCAGAATCGAGTCGCCGACCCAGATGCTGTCCCACTGCTCATCGGCGTCGGCTCGCTGAGCCAGGGCGATCATGTCCTCGAGCGTCGACGCGCCCGTGACGACGCCGCGATTTGACAGCGTGAGTCCAAAGTTGACCATGCCAGCACTCCCTCCGTGCGGCCACAGGGTAGCTGCTGGCTGCTCAGAGCGAGAGTTCCTCAGCGTCTGCACGGCGTCCCCTCACCCTAACCCTCTCCCCGCAGGGGAGAGGGGACTCAGAGACCTTCTCCGTGGAGTGAGAGAGGGGACTCTGACTCCCTCTCCCTCTGGGAGAGGGCTGGGGTGAGGGTCCCCAAGGCGATAGGCGACTGTCGACTACGCAGTGACGCCCTGGAGGGCGAAGTTGCGCACCAGGTTGGCCAGGGCGTCGGGCGCTTCGAGGTCGGCGAGATGGCCTGAGCCGGCCAGCTCCACCGACTGCGCGCCGGGGATCGCCGCCCGCCAGATCTCGCCCATCTCCGTCGCGACGATGTTGTCGCGGTCCGAGGTGGCGATCAGCGTGCGCGTGTCGATCCGCACCAGTCGACGACCGACGCCGGTGTCGGGCAGCGGCCAGAGGAACTTGGCCGACGCTCGCAAGTCGAGCAGTTCCTCGACGTAGGCGTCCATCGCGTCGCGGCCCTCCATCAGCAGCTCGGCGCGCTTGTCGGGGTCGCTGAACAGCACGGCCGTGGGATGTCCAGGGTGCTGAGCGAAGATGTCCTCGCCGGGATGCTGCTCGGACCACAGTCCGAGCGGATTGACGAGCGTCAGCGATTGCACGACGTCGGGACGAATAGCCGCGATCTCTGCGCCAATCCAGGCGCCGATGCTGATGCCGACCACGTGAGCCGACTCGACGCCAAGCGTGCTGAGCAGATCGACGTTGAACAGCACCAGATCGAGCCCATCGCGGACACCGGGCAGGTCATCCTTGGCCGGACCCCATCCGGGCTGATACGGCGCGATCACGTTGAAGTCGTTACCCAGCTGCTCGAGCGCGTCGCCCCAGCGCGGAATGCCGGTCACGGGGTGCAGAAAGAGCAGCGCCGGCGCGTCGGCGTCGCCACCTTGCCACACGTGGGCGGTCTGGCCGCCGGGCGTCAGATCGAGCGTCTTCAGTTCAGCCATCAGTTCACTCCTGAGCGGATTCGTCCGTTCGGTGTCGGATTGACGGTCGGCGTTGCGGGGCGCGGCGACCAATGGTCCTCATACTCGCTCCACAGATGCCTCAGGCGCGGGATCACCCGCTCGGCGAAGAGTCGGGTGCTGCGCAGCGCCAGATCGTTCGGCATATCGCCGAACTGGAACACGCCAATCAGGTGACCAACGCGCAGTCGCGAGACGAGGTCTTCGACTTGCTCGGTCACGCTGTCGGACGAGCCCGCGATCAGCGTACCCGCCTCGACGCGTTGGTCGAAGCTTGGCTCCGGGGCGGGCGGCGCTTGCGTCGCCGCGCCCGACTCTCGCAGCGTGCGTTCGGAGACATAGCCGGGCGCGTTGGCCCACTTCGGATCGAGATGTTGTCCCACCAGCCAGTTGTAATGAAGGTGCGGGGCGTAGCGCTCGCGCGCCTCGGACTCGCTCTCGGCGACCACGAACGTCACATTGACGGCCGCCTGATAGGGATTGAACGGAGCGTGAGCCGCCGATACCTGCGACCAGAACGCGTCCAACACCGACTCGGCGTGGAAGCGTCCGTCGAAGGAGAGGCACGAGTAGTTGTATCCAAGCTCGGCGCAGAACTGCATGGTTTCGAGGCTGCCGCCGCTCGGTATCCAGATTGGCGGCGGACGCTGAATCGGTCGCGGCCAGATGTTGACGTATCGCAGTTGCGTGAACTCGCCGTTCCAGGCGAACGGATCGGGATCAGTGAGCGCGCGCAAGATCAGATCGTGGTGCTCGCGAAAGCGCTCGCGGATCGTGGCCGGATCAACGCCGTAGGCGTAACAGGCGTCCATCGTCGTACCGAGCGGAAATCCGGCAACCAGACGACCGCCAGAGAGAACGTCGAGCATGGCGATCTCTTCCGCCAGTCGAGTCGGAGGATTGTAGAGCGGCAGCGATGTCCCCAGCATGACGATCGCCGCGCGCGTCGTGCGACGCGCCAGCGCCGCCGCCATGATCTGCGGCGACGGCATCAGACCGACCGCATTTTGATGGTGCTCGTTGACGATCAGCCCGTCGAAGCCAACGAGCTCGGCGTACTCGAGCTGATCGAGATAGGTGTGGTAGAGCCGGTGGCCTTCGACGGGGTCGAAGAAACGCGAGTCGACATCGACCCACACCGAGCCAGCGCGATCGCGGAAGTCGGACGGCAGATGCGGCCACGGCATCGGGTGAAGCCAGTGAAACTTCACGGCGCTCTCTCAGTCCCCGACTTGATTGGGGACCCGCTTCCTTCTGCCCCCTCTCCCCTTGGGGAGAGGGTGAGGGAGAGGGGACTTCGTGCACACCTCAGGCGACCGACCCTCACCCCAGCCCTCTCCCTGAAGGGAGAGGGAGTAAGAGATGCCTTCTCCCAAAGGGAGAGGGAGTAAGAGATGCCCTCTCCCAAAGGGTGAGGGGAGTGAGGATTTCGCTTCCCTTCCGATCCCCTCTCCACTTGGGGAGAGGGAGTAAGAAGAGGGTGAGGGGGATTCCCCGCTGCCTAGTTGCGACCCGCGAGCACTGGGGCCGGCGTCGCGACCTGCTCGGCGCCGACTGGCTTCGGCGACCAGTGGTCCTCGTAGTCTTCCCAGATGTGCTTGACGCGCGGCATGACCTGCTCGGCGAACAGCTTCGTCGAGGCGCGCGCCTTGTCGTCGGGCATGTCGCCGCAGTGCAGCAGACAGACCAGGTGGCCGACCTGCAGCTTGGTCGCGAGCGACTCAATCTGCTCGGCGACCGAGTCGGGCGAGCCGGCCACGATGTAGCCCTCGCGCACCCAGTCCTTCCACTCCAGCGTGTGCGCCACGCCGAGTCCCTGCGCGCCGCCGGCGCGGAGCCCGGCGCGAATCGTGTTCTCGGTGCGGTAGCCGGGGGCGTCGGCGAAGCCGGGATGCACGTGCAGACACTTGTCAAAGAAGTACTGCATGTGCTCGGTGTACATCTGCTCGGCCTGATCGTCGGTCTCGGCGACCACGATCTGCTGCGCGAACGCGCCCTGGTAGGGGTTGAACTCGACACCCATCTCGCCGAGGCGGTTCCAGTAGCCCTGCATCAGCGCCTCGCCGCGGACGTAGCCGTTGAACGAGAGGTAGCTGTAGTTGTAGCCCATCTCGCCGCAGAAGTCCCAGGTCTCGACCGAACCGCCGCCGGGAATCCAGATCGGCGGGTGCGGACGCTGAATCGGGCGCGGCCAGATGTTGACGTAGCGAATCTTGTTGTACTCGCCGTTCCAGGAGAAGACGTCGGGGTCGGCCCAGGCGCGGAGAATCAGGTCATGATTCTCCTGGTACTTGTCGCGCAGGGTGGCCGGGTTGGAGCCGAAGCAGAAGTTGTCGTCCATCGACGTGCCGACGGGGAAGCCGGCGACCAGGCGGCCGCCCGACATCACGTCGAGCATCGCCATCTCCTCGGCCACGCGCGTGGGCGGGTTGTAGAGCGCGATCGACTGTCCCAGCAGGAGCAGCGTGACGTCCTTGG
The DNA here is from genome assembly GCA_965221705.1 of Dehalococcoidia bacterium. GTDB lineage: Bacteria > Chloroflexota > Dehalococcoidia > Bin125 > Bin125 > Bin125. The sequence goes on along the minus strand of OZ244908.1, from coordinate 174,248 downwards.
TGCGTCGGCTGAGCGTGGCCGCCATCAGCTGCGGCGAGGGCATCATGCCGTAGGCGTTCTGGTGATGCTCGTTGACGCCAATGCCGTCAAAGCCGAGACCGGCGGCGTACTCGAGCTGGTCGAGATACTCGTTGTAGACGCGGTGCCCCTCGACGGGGTCGTAGAGGCGCGAATCGACATCGACCCAGACCGAGCGGTTGGTCTCGCGGAAGTCGTCGGGCAGATGCGGCCAGGGCATCAGGTTGAACCAGTGGAATTTCACGGTGGCGCTCCTTCGTCGGCGGGCAGTGGACGGTACGAGCTCAGTGTAGACGCTGCCGTGGCGTCGTTCCGATACACTTGCCGGCAGAAACGACGAGGCCGACGATGACACTCGAACGTCCGGTTGACTCACCAGCCGTGAATCTCCTGCTTGAGGCTCGCCAGGCTGCTCAGTCTGGCGACAAGACAGCGGCCTCAACGGCCTATCGGCTGGCGATTCGCGCCGTCGAACAGGCCGTTCGCGAGATTGCCACGCCCGACAATCCGACGAGCGATCTGGGCGCGATCATCGCCCATTACGAAGAACGACCCGATCTGTGGTCTGAGGCGGCGCCTCGGCTGTCACTCCTTGAGCCGACGATGCAATCACTGGCTGAGGTGTGGAACGCACGCCCGCAACAGCTCGACATGTTTCCGCTGCAGCTTGAGGACGCGCACGTTGCGATCACGGTCGCCGAGGCCGCGGTCAGCCTGGTTGAGCAGGGGTACATCGAGCTGCTTGATGAGTTGTCCCCTGAAGAAGAGCGAGAGGATTTGGCGGTGGCGCTGGATTCTCAAACAGCCTTTGCCGCTGGCGCATCGCGCCGGACGAGTTCATGGGAGGGCTTTGTCCGCAGAAACTGGGCGCGCGAGCGCGAAGACTAACCTTGGCGCCCAACGCGTATCGCGTCGAGATCGATCAGCGGGCCGAACGGCAGCTGGGCCGGATTGGCGGCGTCGACCGCACCCGCATTGCCGCCGCGATAACCAAGCTGGCGCAGCAGCCACGTTCACGGGGCGCACTGCAGCTTGCCAGTGCGACCATCGGAAGGCGAGTCGGTGCGACCTACCGCAGGCGAGTCGGCAACTGGCGAATCCTATACGACATTGACGATGATGTGCGCGTAATCACGATTCTGGAAGTCAAGAGAAGAAACGAGCAGACGTATCGAAGGCGATGACCACCAGATCAGCACGGCATTAGACTGCATCAAGAGCACCTCGACGCCGTCGGTCGCTCGTTTGTGCTATTCTCAAGGCCATGAACTCCGACACATTGACACTCTTCGACCCCAGAGAACGCACCGACACAACTAGCTCAGGACTTCTCGAGCCGGCCTATGACTGGATGAACCGCTCCTCTTGGCCAGTAGCTATCCGCGCGCGTACGCTGTGTAACGCCTGGTTTTCGCTTTACCCACATGACCACGCCTCGCACCTCGCCACTAGATTCAAGTCCAGAAAGCATGACGTCCACAACGGCGCGTACTTCGAATTGCTGCTCCACGAGCTGTTGTCGAGCATGCAGTACACCATCAATCTCGAGGCACGGGTACCACAGTCAAAGAAACAAGTCGACTTTCTGATTGAGTCGCCAAGTCGGCAGATAGCCATCGAGGCAACGAGTCACTCAGGCACTCCATTCGAGAAACATAACCATCCAAATGCCCTTCAGGTAGAATCTTGGATTCAGAAGATTGAGGATCCGAACTTTGTTGTCAACATCAAGTGGCTCGATATCCCCACCATAACGCCTTCGCAAGCGGATCTGACTCGGAAGCTCACTAGCCATCTAAGACATTGGGACCCGGTTCAGAATCCAAGCCTAATGGACAAGCATGGAGGAGACTGTATTCCACCGCTCAGCATTCAACTAGGTGGTACGACACTAGAAGTGGCATTCTACCTGAAACAAAAGGCGGAACGCGGTGCGAGTTACCTGACAATAGGTCTTATAGGCCCTGAGTTCTCGAGGCCGAATCCCACAGAGTCGATTAGAGACAGAGTGCTGAGGAAGGCGGTAAAGCTCAAATCCTTGGCATCATCTACGTTTCGTATCGTAGCTGTTTGCGCATCAGATCTGTTGTTCAGCACGGAAACCGAACCTCGCAACATGCTGTTTGGAATGTATGATGGCATCTTTCTCCGCGATCATGTCGCCCTATCCGGCACTCCGAGATGGCAGAAGGGTGTATGGTTCGAAAACGATGGCAGCCCTCACCGCGACTATCTAGATGCCGTTTGGGTGTTCTACCGAGCTGGCGCCGCGAATCCGATGCCGGCTGGTGAATGGGCTTGCATCTATCTCAATCCCAATACGTCGCCCGAGCTGCCTCAGGAGCTTCGACAATTCACTCATGCTGAGGTGATCGACAACACCTTGAAGGTATGTGAGGGCGTCGACCTGAATCGCTTCCTCGAGATTCCTGAGATTCCGGCAGATGAACTCTACGGCTAGGCGAGGAGCTGAGAGGCCCACTCTGCCTTCGGCATCTCCCCCGGAGGGGGAGATCTTGTTTGAGGGTGCTGGAGCGTGAGACGGCCCGCGATACCCTGACTGCATGAGCTCGCGTGAGGCATCCTGCTTTCGACACCCCGACACTTGGGCGGGAGTGCTGTGTCAGCGCTGCTCGCGGCCGATCTGCACCGCTTGCATGGTCCAGGCGCCCGTCGGATTTCAGTGTCCCGAGTGCGTCGCCGAGGGACGCCGGCGCACGCGAGAGTGGTCGACCGCCTCACCGATTCGCGTCACCCAGGCCCTGGCCGCAATCAACGTCGTGGTCTTCCTGATCGTCTCGGTCTACACGGGATCGCTCTCGCTCTGGGGCGGCGGCGTCACCGAGGTGCACCTCGACTTCGCTCTGCACGCCCGATTCGTCGACAACGGCGAGTGGTGGCGGCTGTTCACGTCGGCGTTCCTGCACTACGGACTGCTGCACATGGGCATGAACGTGCTGATCCTGGTGTTTCTGGGTCGGATGCTCGAGCCGGCGATGGGCGGCCCGCGGCTGCTCTTGCTCTACGGCGTCTCGCTCACCGGCGGAGCGTTGGGCGCGCTCTTGGTCGAGCCGAACGCGTACACGGCGGGCGCATCGGGCGCGGTGTTCGGGCTCGCCGGGGCCGTGGTGATCGCCGAGCGCGCTTCGGGCATGCGTTGGCGCGACTCGGGCATCCTGATGTTCCTCGTGATCAACATCGTCTTCTCGCTGCTCTGGCCGCGAGTCAGCATCGGCGGACACCTGGGCGGGATGTTCGTGGGCGCGCTCGCGGCGCTGATTCTGTGGAGCTTCCCCAACTGGACGGGCTTCATCCGCGCGGCGACGAGTTTCAAGCCGCTGCGTCCGCTGCCCGAGACGTTGCTCTTGGGACTGGGCGCGCTCTGCATCTACCTGGCGCTCGAGTGGGCCGCGCCGCGCTGGTTCGATCCGATCTTCTAAGTCTTCAGTTCCCGGGCGGGGAGCCCCCTCACCCTAACCCTCTCCCCCTCTTACTCCCTCTCCCTGGAAGGGAGAGGGCTGGGGTGAGGGTTCCCCTCCGAGGCTTGCGCGGAGCCCCCTCACCCTATCCCTCTCCCCGGAGGGGAGAGGGGATCAGAGAGGAGCACCTTCTCCCTCTGTGACTTCACTCTGGCTCCCTCTCCCCGGTGGGGAGAGGGGACAGCAGGCGGGACAGAGTATCCTGCGCCTACTGAGGCAGCTGAGAGGACGGCGGACATGAGCGGACGATTTGACGGACTGGTCGCGATTGTGACGGGCGCGGCGGGCGGCATTGGTCGCGCGGCGTGCGCGCGATTCGCCGCCGACGGCGCCAAGGTGGTGGCCGTCGACCTGGCCGGCTCCGACCTCGATGAGACGGTGGCCGCGATCAGCAACGCGGGCGGAGAGTGCATCACGGTCGAAGCGGACGTGACGCAGGGCTCGGATGTCGAGCGCTACGTCGCGCAGGCGGTGTCGGCCTACGGCCGTGTGGACGCGTTCTTCAACAACGCCGGGATCGAGGGCGTGCGTTCGGCGCTGACCGATCTCGACGAGGCCGATTTCGACCGCGTGATTGCGGTCAACCTCAAAGGCGTCTGGCTGGGCATGAAGTACGTCGCGCCGGCGATGCTCGAATCGGGCGGCGGCGCGATCGTCAACACGGCTTCAGTGGCGGGCCTCTCGCCGACGCCGGGGATCATCGCCTACGGGGCGTCGAAGCACGCAGTGGTCGGGATGACGAAGTCGGCGGCGCACGAGCTTGCGCCCGAGATTCGCGTCAACGCGGTCTGCCCGGGACCGATCGAGACGCGGATGATGCGCAGTCTGGAGCGTCAGTTCGACCCGGACAATCCCGAGGCGGTGCACGACATGTTCGCGGCCGGCATTGCGCTGGGCCGCTACGGCGAACCGGAAGAAGTGGCGAGTCTGGTGACGTGGCTGTGCAGCGACGACAGCCGCTACATCAACGGAGCAATGCACACCATAGACGGCGGCGGCTCCCGCGGTCGTTAGCTGTGGCCACTATCCTCTGCCAATCGCCGCCGACAGTGAGGACCGACACTTTACTACCGCAATCCGGTGTTTCTTTCCATTGAATTGAACACGCCACTTGTCGAGGTCGACTCTTTGCGCGCGACGGAAACTGCCACCGTACACAAGTATAGGCACAAAGCTCACCCTCCGTGCGCTAGTCGACAGTTTCCGATTCACAAAATGCACTCCGGCCTGTAGCTGCCTACTGGCTTCATGCACATCAACGTTTCCACGCTTCAGTTCCATCGGAGCAATCAGCTCCGGTCCCGAAAGTCGAAAGAAGATGTAATCGCACTTCGACTCATTGGAAGACAATCCGCTACCCGATTTGTCCAAATCGGCGAGCAGATGTTCCCCGACGTCCCTTAGTCCAACCCGGCAACCCTCCTTGTTGGCGCGTCCTACAGCAAGTTTTCCAAATTGCTGCCGCACCTCTGCCGTGAAAGTACTCACGCGTCCGCTGCCAAATCGATAGCGCGGTTTCCGATGCTCGCCCAAGTATTGTACAGTTCGATGGCGATATCGCTGTAGCCACTTGGCAGACCATCTGCGTCAGGGTCGACTCGAATCTCCTCCACCACTGACCCACCTTGGAAGTCCTGAGTCTTGAACAGCCATGCGCCAAAGTCGTCTGCAGATAGTGCTGCATCACAGTTATCAAACTCTCCTCGCGCCTCCTCTGGTAGGTCGTTCAACCGAACCAGATTTGCGAACTGGTCTAACATCCACTCGCTGTGAGTAGTCAGCAGGACGCGGACCCCGGACTTCACTAGCCGCGCCAGCATCACCGCAAACTCTGCCTGCATTTCGGGATGGAGATGAGACTCAGGTTCTTCAATGATCAGTGTCTCGCCTGGCCCAATGACATTTCGCAAGTACAAGACCACTGGGGCCAATTCAGTAATCATCGACGATGCATTCATCAATGCGACGTTTCGATCCCATCCAAAGGGTCTATAGTAGTACACTGGATAGCTAGAAGCGGTCCGATCCTGCACAATCGTACCGCTTAGAATGGCTCCTTCCAACTCGTTTGCTAGCGGATGCTCTCGTTGCCATGCCCTTCGCCGCATTTGCGATCGGCGTGAGACATCATCGATCAGAACCAAGTTCTCGAGAAAGTCCGCTACGACTCCAGACACTGGAGGCACTTCTGCCATGGGCTCGATTGCCACTCTGGGCGCGCTCCGGACGATTGCTCCTACGATCGATCGATGGGCATGCATAATGCCTGCTCGATCAGCGGGTAGATCATGGGCCCGGACATGAAAACTGCCTAGAGCTTGTGACGAGAGTACTTTTGCAACATCAGCGGCAAACCAGCCTAACAGTCGCGAGCGATCCTCATTATCTTCTGCTTCGAACGGCGAGTAGTCTGGTTCTGTCTCGATCCCAAAGATCCGACCTATAGTGCGATCAACCTGAGCATCACCTATTCGTAGTCCAGGTTCCTTGCGCAATTCGAAGCTGCACTGGCGCTCGCCAATCCCGATACTGCTGGTCCATTCGATTACTGGTTGGTCATTTCCGTCACCGGCTTGCCATACAGCCACTCCGACGGCCGCAGATTCCCCACTGCCTTCGCGAATCAAGCCCTGCGGGTCTGCGACCCCGAAGCACCTAATGAGCTCTGTCTCAATGAGGTCGCTTCGAAATGTTGTTTCGGAGATTAGCCGCATTGCCATCGATGTCACATCATCGGGTACCTCTTTGTCAACGGACTCGTCTTCGTTATCCCGACTACCGCTGTGAGCTAGTCGTTCGATCCAGGCTGATATCGCTTCTTCTTCACTGGACGTGAGCTCCTCGCTTCTAGGTCGCCACTTGGCACCGATCGCACTTGCGAATGACAGTGAGTGAACGTTGTCAGCCTTTGACAGGACATTGTGCAACGCGTAGATTAGCGTCGCCAGGTACGTCTTGCCCGTGTTGCTGGGGCCGACGAAGACGGTGAGCGGCCTGAGGTCGATCTTCGCCTCAGCAATGGGGCCGAAGTTCTTGACCTCTAGCTCGACTTTGGGTTGCGGCTGCTCGGTGTCCATGCGATACCTCTCCTACGAGGGTATCCCGTCACCGCAGACTCCGCCGCTACTCGACTTGCCAGGTGGAGCGGCCTTTGAGGAGCTGGTCTACGTCCTGGCGATTCTTGAACTTCTGCACCTCGATCTGACCATCGAGGTAATCGCCGTACGTCGGCGTCGTGACCTGGCGGATGACGCCCATCGGCACGGGCATCTCGGGATAGGTGCAGCGCGCCAGCAACTGGTGCACGTCGGGAGAGGGGCGCGTCGCGTCGTGGGTGAGGATTAGGCCGGCGTCGGGGCCGTCAACATCAACGACGCGCAGGCCGGTGGCCGAGACGGCGAGACCCTTGTTCTCGTTGTCGCCGAAGAGCATCGGCTGGCCGTGCTCGAGATAGAGCAAGCGTTCGCTGCGCACGTCTTTGTCGGTGTAGTCGGCGAAAGCGCGGTCGTTGAAGATGTTGCAGTTCTGCAGGATTTCGACGAACGCGGCGCCGTGATGCTTGGCCGCGCGTTCGATCGTGGCGGTCAGATGCTGCGGGTCGGTGTCGAAGGTGCGGGCGACAAAGGTCGCCTCGGAGGCGAGCGCCACCGAGAGCGGGTTGAGCGGTCGCTCGGTCGTGCCGACCGGTGACGACTTGGTCACTTTGCCCAGCTCGGACGTGGGCGAGTACTGACCCTTGGTCAGGCCGTAGATGCGGTTGTTGAAGAGGAAGATCTTGACGTCGATGTTGCGTCGCAGGACGTGCAACAGATGGTTGCCGCCGATCGAAAGCGCGTCGCCGTCGCCGGTGATGACGAAGACCATCAGGTCGGGACGGGCCAGCTTGAGCCCGGAGGCGATCGTCGGCGCGCGGCCGTGGATCGAGTGCATCCCATAGGTGTTCATGTAGTAGGGGAAGCGCGACGAGCAGCCGATGCCCGAGACAAAGACCATCTTCTCGGGCGCGACGCTGAGGTTGGACAGCGCGCGCTGCATCTGGGCGAGGATCGAGTAGTCGCCGCAGCCGGGGCACCAGCGCGTGTCGATGTCGGAGGCGTAGTCCTTACGCTTCAGCGGCTCATCCGTCACCGGGATGATGGCTTCGACGTGGTCGGGCGCGGGCGGCGTCTGGAGTACCATCTCGTGTCTCCTCTAGCTCTGCGAGTTCGATCTTACGTCAATGCGCGCGTTACTCGGCTATTCGGCGGCAAACTCGAGAATCCGGTCGGTCAGCTGGCGCGTCGAGAGCGGCTGACCGGTGACCTCGTTGTAGCCCTGAGCGTCGACCAGGAAGTTGGCTCGCACGAGCATGCGCAGTTGTCCCGTGTTGGCCTCGGGAATCAGCACCTTGCGGTAGCGCGAAACGACGTCGCCGAGGTTGCGGGGGAAGGGATTGAGGTATTGCAGATGCGCGTGCGCGATGTCGTGGCCCGCCTCGCGCGCGTCGTTGACGGCGGTGAAGACGGCGCCGTAGGTCGAGCCCCAACTGAGCACGAGCAGATCGCCCGATTCAGGGCCGTCGACTTCGAGCTCGGGGATGAAGTTGGCGATGCGGCGGATCTTCTCGGCGCGCAGATCGGTCATGCGCTGGTGGTTCTCCGGCGTGTAGGCAACGTTGCCGGTGATGTCGGACTTTTCCAGTCCGCCGATGCGGTGTTCGAGCCCTTTGACGCCGGGCGGCACGAACATGCGCGCCATCGTGTCGGGGTCGCGCTGGTAGGGCTGGAAGTCGTCCGGGTCGACTGCCTGAACGCGCCGATAGGGGACGTCGATCGGATCGAGCTGGTCGATGTCGGGCACGGGCCACGGCTCGGCGGTGTTAGCCAGGTAGGTGTCGGTGAGCAGGATGACGGGAGTGACGAACTGCTGCGACAGCCGCACGGCCTCAATGACCATGAAGTAGCAGTCGCCGGGCGACTTGGCGGCGAGCACGCAGAGCGGCGACTCGCCGTTGCGTCCGAACATGACTTGAAGGAGGTCGGTCTGCTCGGTCTTGGTCGGCATCCCGGTCGAGGGGCCGGAGCGCTGCACGTCGAGCACGACCAGCGGCAGCTCGGTCATGACGGCGAGGTTGATCGCCTCGCTCTTGAGCGCGATGCCGGGTCCCGAGGTGCCGGTCACGCCGAGGCCGCCGCCGTAGGCCGCGCCGATCGCGGCGCCGACGGCTGAGATCTCATCCTCCGCCTGGAACGTGCGCACGCCGTACTCGCGCAAGGCGGCGAGTTCGACAAGCACGTCTGAGGCGGGCGTGATCGGATACGAGCCGTAGAACAGCTCGAGGTCGCTGAGGTGCATGGCCGTGATCAGTCCGAGCACAAGCGCCTGGTTGCCGGTGATCGTGCGGTACTCGCCCGGCTTGAGCACGGCCGGCGGGACGCGCACATGGGCGTCGGCGAGCTCGGTGGTCTCACCGTAGGCGTGACCGGCAAACAGCGCGCGGCGATTGGCCTCGGCGATGTTGGGAATCCGACCGAAGCGATCCTCGATCCAGTCGAGTGTCGGCTGCAGGTCGCGGTCGTAGAGCCAGTAGACGAGTCCGAGGGCGAAGAAGTTCTTGGTCCGTTCGGCGTTCTGGTTGGTGAGGCCGAGATCGTCGACGGCGGCGACGGCGGCGGTGGTGATCGGCGCTTTGATGATGCGGTAGCCCTCGAGTGAGCCGTCGTCGAGCGGATTCGAGGGATAGTTGGCCTTTTTCAGGTTGCCAGAGGTGAACGCGTCCTCGTTGACGACCAACAGTCCGCCCTGGGCGAGCGCCGAGAGGTGCGACTTGAGCGCGGCCGGATTCATCGCCACGAGCGTGTCGGGTTCGTCGCCGGGCGTGAAGATCTGGTGTTTGGAGAACGAGATCTGATAGCTCGAGACGCCGGCCAGTGAGCCGGCGGGAGCGCGAATCTCGGCGGGGAAGTCGGGCAGCGTAGAGAAGTCGTTGCCGAACACGGCGGTGGCGTCGGCGAAGCGATTGCCGGCCAGCTGCATGCCGTCGCCAGAGTCGCCCGCGAAGCGGACCGTGACGCGGTCGCGTTCTTGGGGGCTGGAACTGGACGGGCCCGAATCGCTCGTCTGCGTTGAAGTGGTGGTCATCGCTCAACGGCCTCCACGGACGGCGCGGGAATGCGGCGCGCCGGCCTCGTTACTGGGGTCGGCGGCTCCGTGTACGGGCGAGCGCGCCAGCGGGCGACACGAAGTCTCCCTGTTCAGGGTACGCAGCCGCCAGATGCACGCAGTGGGAAATGAGGGACAGAGCGCCACGCGGGCTGATCATGCAGTCACCCTCGGATGATCCCCATCGACTAGGACGCTACGCCCTCGAGCGCATTATCCGCAAGTCATTTCGGCTACCCACGTGACAACTCGGCAACGACGCGTTGGCGCCATCCTGGCGCCAACGCGTGTCACGAGACTGCCAGGTAGACAGCGCCGCGCCGAGCGCACGGAGCTAGTCATCGAACATGCTGTCGACGAGTCGCTGCATGTACTCGGCGTCGGCGATCTGTGGATGGATCAGCAACGTCATGCCGTTGAAGTACTCGACCGGGTCGAGGCGCCAACGATCTGCCATCACGGCCGCGGCGGCCGAGAGATAAGTCTGAATCTCGGGATGGTCGAAAATCGTGAACATCACTGATCCATCGATGACGTCCTCGGCCAGGCCGACGCTGAATCCAAAGGCGGCGATCGACAGCTCACTCTCCGCTCTGGCGTTCGCCACGCGGGCCTGCCAGGCGCTGACGACGGAGAGCGTCAAGACCGAGGAGACGTCGCCTTCGGAGAATCGCGCGATCAGTTCCGGAATCACAGCGGTTGGGTCGTCCGCCGTCCAGCGCTCGACGGATCCGCTGTAGACCTCTTCGAAGCCGTCGCAGCGGTCGTGCAGACCGACGTTGTTGGGCTCGTGAATCACACACAGCGCTGCGCCGTCGACGCCGCGGCTGTTGAACTCCTCGCCCGCGAGTCGGCCGGCCTCGTAGTCGTCGAGCGCGATGTGCAGCGCCGTGCCGGTGTCGGCGGCGTCGCGGGCGCCCGAGTTGAACGAGACCACGGGGATGCCAGCTGCGTTCGCCTCGTCGACGGCGGTCGAGAGCGCGTCAGGCTCGACGAGCGTCGTGGCGATGACTGACGCGTCGTTGTCGATGCAGGCGCGAATCGCGTCGGCCTGGCTGGAGGCGTCGCTGTGAGAGCTGAACTCGAGCTGGATGCCCATCTGCGACGCCGCGGCGTCGCTGACTTCAGAGGCGAGACCCCAGAAGAGGTCGGCCTGCTCCGGAATCACCTCGCCGCTGTGCGAGACCTGGCAGAAGAGCTGGTCGGGCGTGGCGAGATGCTGGTCAAGCAGCTCGATCCAGTAGATCAGCGGCAGCTGGACTTCGGCGCTGTCCTTGACTTGGCTGGCGAGAATCGTCGTGGGCACGCTCGAAGTGACGAGCGCGACGACAGACTCATCGGTCATTCGTTCGGTCAGCGCGTCGCGGCCGGCGTCCCAGTCATCGATCGTGAGACGCTCGACCTCGCCGTTGTAGGTCTGCTCGGCGCCGTCGCAGAGCGCGTCGATGTTGGCGTCGCGCGCGTCAATCACGCAGAGCAACGTGCCGGGCACGGCGTCGGGGTTCTCCTCGTCGGCGAAGAAGGCGTTGTAGATGTGGCCGACTTCGAGCGACGCCTCGACCAGGTAGTCGCGGTACTCCGCGGTCGCACGATCGGCGCGAGAGACCAGCGGCAGCCCGATGCCGGTGCTGTAGCGGGTCTCGCCGACGGGAGTCTCGGTCTCGAGGAATCGGCGCGGCGGAAAGCGAGTGTCGCCCCAGTCGCCGTCGTCGCCGCGTTGCTGGAGACCGACCTCGATGCGGCCATCGTCGAGCCGTTCGGCGCTGATCCGAACTTCAGCTTCTGAGTCGCTCGAGTCCGAGGTCGCGGCCCAGACCGCTCCGAGCGCGGTTGCGCCGATCAGAATTCCCAGCGCCATCCAGGCGAAAGCTCTCATGACGTCCCATCCTTCTGCTGGCCGTCCACGGACCGCTTGTTGGCCGTGCTGCCCGATGCCATGCCCGTCCCATGCATGCTACAGAGCGCTGACTCGCGCTCCAACGAACGCCTATCCTGCTGACGTGTGGCGATCAACACGATCACGCCGATCGAACACAGGCAGTGAACTTGGCGGTTGAGCAGAGAGGCGGACGAGATGGCAGGCGCACTAGAGGGTAAGGCGGCTCTGATCACCGGAGGCGCGAGCGGGATCGGCGCGGCCTGCGCAATTCGCTTCGCCGAGGAGGGCGCTGACGTCCTGCTCGCCGATCTGTTGCCCGATCGCGCCGCAGAGACCGTCGCGGCGGTGGAAGCGCTCGGTCGACGCGCGGTCGTGATCGCCTGCGACACATCGACCGAGGCGGCGAACGACGAGGCGGCTCAGGCCTGCGTCGACGCGTTCGGGCGACTCGACGTGGTGGTCGCCGCGGCGGGGATCTCGAACGCCGAGTACGTCTCGGGCCAGACGACCGAGATCGGCGACGACCGCACGGCGTCGTACATCACCAATCAGAACGTTGAGCACTGGGAAAAGGTGATGGCGGTCAACCTGACCGGCGTGATGATGACCGACCGCTCGTGCGCGCGGAAGATGATCGAGTTGGGCAACGGCGGTTCGATCATCAACATCGCCTCGATCATGGCCAAGTTCCCAATGGCCGGGGTGGCGAACTACTGCGTCTCCAAGGCCGGCGTCTGGATGCTGACCAAGGTGCTGGCGCAGGAGTTGGTGAAGGATGGGATCCGCGTCAACGCGATCGGGCCGGGCTTCATCGAGACGCCGATGACAGAGGCGATTTCGGGCGACGAGGAGATGCGCCAGTGGGTGCTCAGCCTGACGCCGATGCGTCGCTTCGGCGTGCCTGAAGAGGTGGCCAAGGTGGCGCTGTTCCTCGCTTCGGAGGAGGCCTCGTACGTGACTGGCGAGATCATCCATCCCGACGGCGGTTGGTTCACCGAGTAGTCTCGGCAACTGCCGCGTCGGAGTAACGGCCGACTGGCGTCAACGGACTGGAAGGCGAGACAACGGCAATGTCGATTTGGGATCTGGCCTCGGAGACGATCGACGCCGCGTCGGAGTCGTTACGTGCGCTGAGTCTGGACATTCACTCGCACCCTGAGGAGAACTACGAAGAGTTCCACGCGCACGCGGCGTTGACCCGCTATCTGAGCGATGCCGGCTTCGAGGTGACGCCGTCGGCATATGGCATGGAGACCGCGTTTGAAGCGACGCGCGGTCACAGCGGACCGACGATCGCCTTGTTGTGCGAGTACGACGCGCTGCCGGGAATCGGCCACGCCTGCGGGCACAACCTGATCGCGATCTCGGGCGCGGCTGCCGGACTCGCCGTCGCCGAGGCGCTCGAGCGCGAGGGAATCGACGGCGTCGTACGCGTGCTGGGGTCGCCGGCCGAAGAGGGCGGCGGCGGCAAGATTCGACTGATCGACGAGGGCGCGTTCGACGATGTCGGCGCCGCGATGATGATTCATCCCGCCACCAGCAACGTGATCTATCCGTCGGTGCTCGCGATCGATACCTGTTTCGTCGAGTTTCGAGGCAAGAACGCGCACGCCGCCGGCGCGCCGTGGGAGGGTCACAACGCGCTCGACGCGCTCGTCCTGGCCTACCAGGCGATCGCGCTGTTGCGGCAGCAGGCGCATCCGACGGTGCGGATTCACGGCAAGATCCATCACGGCGGCGACAAACCGAACATCATTCCCGACTTTGCGCAGGCCGAGTTCTACGTCCGCGCGCCGCATGAGGCTCGACTGAACGACACCATCTCGCGGGTCGAACAGTGTTTCGCCGGCGCGGCGCAGGCGGCGGGCTGTGAGTGGTCGGTGACCTGGGGCGACTCGCGCTACAGCAACATGGCCAGCAACGGACCGCTCGGCGAGGCGTTCGGTCAGCGTTGGCTCGACCTGGGCGTGCGCGCGGTCGACCTCGACGGCGCCAAGCAGGGGAGCTTTGGCTCAACAGACATGGGCAACGTGTCGCACGTGGCGCCGTCGATTCATCCCTTGTACCTGATTCCGCACGAGAGCGGTAATCACACGGCGCAGTTCTCCGCCGCAGCTGCGACCGACGATGGTCATCGGTTGACGCTGACCGCCACGAAGGCGATGGCGCACACGGCGCTCGATTGGCTCACCGATCCCGACTTGCGCGACAAGGCTCAGGCCGACTTCGACGCAACCCACCCCCGGGCTGAACTGGCCAGTTGAGATGGCCAGCTGACATGGCTAGATGACATGGCCAGCTGAAACAGGAGAGGGCGCAGACATGCTCGATCACATCGTGTTGGCGACACCCGACGTCCAGGCGTCGGTCGACGAGATTGAGGCGGCGACCGGCATCCGCGCCGAGATTGGCGGGCGCTTCGAGGGCCGCGGCGTCTACAACCACCTGCTCTCGCTGCAAAATGACGCCTATCTCGAGATCATTGGTCCCGACCCGCAACAGCCCGACCATCCGGGACCGCTGCCGTTCGGGATGCACACGCTCGGCGATCGCGGCGCGCACATCCCGCATTGGTGCTGCAAGGCGGGCGAACAGATTGACGAACGCGTCGCCGCAGCGAAGGCGGCGGGCTTCGACATTGGCGACGTGCAGCCATTGGGTCGCGTGCTGCCCGACGGCACGCGGCTCGACTGGCGACTGTCGGTCGGCGGCTGGCCGCCGCTGCTGGGCGGACTCGTGCCCTTCCTGATCGATTGGGGAACGGCGCGCCATCCATCGACGACGGCGGTCAAGGGGGTCCGCCTGACATCGTGGCACGGCGAGCATCCCGACGTGGCGGAAGTCCGACGCGCGCACGAGGCGATGGGCGTCGAGATCGAGCTGCGCGAAGGCCCAGAGCCGGCGCTGGTCGCCGTACTCGAAGGTCCGAAGGGCTCGATCACGCTGCGCTGAGTCCACAGTGGTTAGTGGATCACAGCGAATCCGAGGAGAGCAAGCGATGAAACTGGGATTGTCATTGGGCTACTCGGGCGCCGACATGAGGCTGCCCGTCGAGCTCGTGCAAACGGCGGAACGGCTCGGCTACGACTCGGTCTGGACGGCCGAGGCGTACGGATCGGACGCGTTCTCGCCGCTCGCCTATCTGGCCGCGGTGACGGAGCGGATACGGCTGGGGACGGGCGTGATCCAGCTCGCGGCGCGGACGCCGGCGAATGCGGCGATGACGGCCGCCACGATCGACGCCCTGGCCGGCGGCGACCGCGTGATTCTGGGCATCGGCGTCTCGGGTCCGCAGATCGTCGAGGGTTGGTACGGGCAGCCATGGGGTCGGCCGAATCCGCGGATTCGCGATTATGTCGCGATCATCCGCAAGATTCTCGCGCGCGAGGAACCAGTCACGCACGACGGCAAGGAGATCGCGCTGCCCTACGAGGGTCCCGGCAGCGCGGGCTTGGCGAAGCCGCTGCGATCGATCTTGCACATGAATCCGAACATACCGATCTGGCTCGGCACGGGCACTGAGGCGAACGTGAAGATGACCGGCGAGATCGCCGACGGCTGGCTGCCCCTGGGTCTGACGCCGTTCAACGCCGACCTGTTCACGCCCTGGGTCGAGGAAGGCTTCCGCCGCGCGGAGGCGAAGACGGGATCGCCCAAGTGGTGGCCCGACTTCGAGGTGCAGTCGTCGGTCGAGGTTGAAATCACCGACGACCTGCGCGACGCGTTCCGCAAGATGAAACCGCGCGTCGCGCTCTACGTCGGCGGGATGGGTCATCGCACGGTCAACTTCCACAAGATGAGCATGGTTCGTCGCGGCTACGGCGATGCGGCTGAGCGGATCCAGGAGCTCTACCTCGCCGGCCGCAAGGCCGAGGCGATGGAAGAGGTGCCCGAGGAGTTCCTCGACGAGCAGGCGCTGTTGGGTCCGCCGGCGCGTATCCGAGAGCGCTATCAGGCCTGGGCCGACAGCTACATCACCGGACTCACCGTGCGCGCCGATCAACCAGACGCGATCGAGCTGATGGGCGAGCTGGCCCGCGAATCCTCAGGCGTGTAGCTGCCGTCAACCGAGACTTGTACGAACGAAGGGAACCGACACATGTCTGATGCGGAATCTGTGGTCAATGCCTTCATGGCTGAGTTTGACGCCGAGCATCCTGACGCTGAACAGCTGGCGTCGTACTTCACCGACGACGCGGTCTACCACAACATGCCGATGGACCCGGCCGAGGGGATCGAGGCGATCAAGGCGGCGCTGGCAGGCGTCTCGCAGATGACCTCGCGCGGCTGGGAAGTGCTGCACTCGGCGTCCAGCGGCAATGTCGTATTGAACGAACGCATTGATCGCTTCGAGATCGGCGGGCAGGACGTGACGGTGCAGGTCTGTGGCGTCTTTGAGCTGCGCGACGGCAAGATCGCGCGTTGGCGCGACTACTTCGACATGGCGTCGTTCCAGAAGCAGATGCCCGGGTAGGCCAGCGGACTAGTCCATGCCCATAGCTCAGCCCTGATCAGGCGACGGCCGACTCAATCGCGAAGACAGAGCGCAGTTCGGCCGCGATCTGATCGAGCGCCTGATTGCCCTCGGGCACGGCCGCGAACGCGCTAACGAAGCCGTGGATCACGCCGTCGTAGCGCGTGCAGCTTGACTGCACGCCGGCAGCGGCGAGCGCGGCGGCGTACGCCTCGCCCTCATCGCGGAGCGAGTCGTACTCGGCCGTGATCGTCAGCGCCCGCGGCAGACTGGAGAGATCGTCGGCGCGCAACGGCGACGCATACGGCTGAGCGCCCTCAGACTCGTCGTTGAGATAGAGGTCCCAGAACCAGCGCATGCCGGCTTCGGAGAGGCCGTACTCGCCTCGTCCGTTGACGCGGTAGGACTCGGTGTCGAAGTTGAAGTCGGTGACCGGATAGATCAGGATTTGCGCGGCGATCTCGGGTCCGCCGCGATCGCGAGCCATCTGCGCCACGACGGCGGCCAGGTTGCCGCCGGCCGAGTCGCCCGCGACCGCGATGCGTCCCGACGGCGCGCCCTGTTGGGCGTACATGCCGGCGATCCACTCGACCGCGGCGTATGCATCCTCGGCTGCGGCGGGATATGTCGCCTCAGGCGCGAGTCGGTAGTCGACCGAGAGGATGCTCGATGGGATGCGGTTGGCGAGCGCTCGGCAGACGGCGTCGTGCGAGTCGAGGTCGCCGAGCACCCAGCCGCCGCCGTGGAAGTAGACGATCGTGGGCAGTTCGCGCGGATCGTCGGTCGGCAGATAGCCGCGCGCGGGGATCACGCCGGCCGGACCGGGAATCTCCATCTCGTGCACCTGAGCGACAGGCTCGGGTTCGAGATTGGTCGGTCGCAACGCCGCCATGGCGGCTCGCGCCTCGGCGACAGGCAGCTCATTGAGCGCCGGCGCGCCGGCGCGCATTTCGAGTATTGCCTTCGTTTCAGCGGTCAACGGCATGTCAGTCTCCAGTTCGGCGAGGTCAATCGGTCGCGGATGGGCGCTCTAGATGCGCTCGTTGATGAAGCCGGCGGCCTCTTTGAGGCACTCAACGCCGGTCGGGATCACGGCGAACATCATGAACGGATCGTGCACGACGCCGTCGTAGCGGTGCACTGAGACCTCGGTGCCGGCCGACTTCAGCGCGGCGGCGTAGGCCTCGCCCTCATCGCGCAGCGGATCGAACTCGGCCGTCTGCACGAGCGCCGGCGGCAGGCCGGAAAGGTCTGCGGCGCGCAGCGGCGACGCATAGGCCTCCTGGCCCGCCGCGTCGCTGGGCAGGTAGTGGTCCCAGAACCAGATCATCGAAGCGCGCGTGAGCAGGTAGCCTTCGGCGTTGTCGGAGTAGGACGGATAGTCGTCGTAGTTGTGATCGGTCACCGGCACATGCAGCACCTGAGCGGCGATCGCGGGTCCGCCGCGGTCGCGCGCCATCTGCGATACGACGGCCGACAGATTGCCGCCGGCCGAGTCGCCCGCGACCGCGAGACGTGATCCGTCGGCGCCGATCTCCGCGCCGTGCTCGGCGACCCAGGCGGTCGCCGCGTAGCAATCGTCGGCCGCGGCGGGATACTTGTGCTCGGGCGCGAGTCGGTAGTCGACCGAGACGACGACGGCGTCGCCGAGTTCGGCGAGCAACTGCTTGCAGGTGCCGTCGTGCGAGTCGATGTCGCCGACAACCCAACCGCCGCCGTGGAAGTACATCACTACGGGCAGGTTGTCGCCCTCAGCGGCGTAGACTCGGACCGGGATGTCCCCCGCCGGCCCGGGCACGGTGCGATTCTCGACCCGCGCTGGCTCAGGCGCGCCGGCCTGCATGGCGGCGAAGCCGGCGATGGCGGCTCGCGCTTCTTCTGGCGTCTGTTCGGAGATATCGGGGCCGCCGGCCTCTTCCAGCATGGCCAACAGACCTTGAGTCGGTGCATCGACGGGCATCGGTCAACTCCCTTTTCCATTTGTTGGGCGCTTCACTGCGCCTCAGTCTGGATCATTCGGTTTCGGTCATCGCTCGGTTGCGCAGCGAGGATAGATCAGTCGCGCCGAGTCGACCAGATTGACGCTTCGTCGTCAGCTGGCCTGATCGTCGAGCCACTGCCGCGTCATCTCGGCGTGTCCGACGTGTTCGGCGGTGTGCGCCAGGGCGCGGTCGACGAGCTCGTGACCGCTGAGGTTGCGTTCCATGAACATGTGATAGTGCGGCGCCTCCCAGGCGTCGTCAGAGAGCGCGGCGAGCGCCGACTCGATCGCCGCGCGAGCGCCCTGCCAGCGCTCGGCCAGCAGCGCTTGCGGATTGTCGACCGACGCCGCCCGCGAATCGAACTCCGCCTGTCGGCTGCGATCGACTTCCTGTCCGGCGAGCACCTGGACGAAGTTCCACTCCGTCGCCGAGATCGCATGCGTGGCGATCACGAACATCGGCGACGCCTCGTCCCAGGGCGTTGCGTCGAGTTGCTCGGCCGTGAGACCGTCGGCGGCGGCGAGGATGCGTTCGACCAGTTCGCAGGCGGTCTCAAACGCGGGTCGGGCGGGTCCATCGAGCGGCATCGCGATCTCCGATTGACTACCTATACTCCGTGAGGCGGCGGCTCGACATGAGGTCGTCGCGCCGAACGCATAGTAGCACATCTATTCCAGTTCACGCTGGACGACGACCAGGAGCGCCAGATGAAAGCCGATCCGCAGACCCAAGCGTTGAACGTGATGATCGAGGAAGCCTCGGCGCAGGGCAAGCCCTGGCACGAGATGGAACCGCAGGAGCTGCGCGACACGCTCGCCGAGGGCGGCCCGTTCGGACCGCCTCCGCCGCGGCTCGACGACATCGCCGAGGAGCGTGCGATTCCCGGACCGGCCGGCGACATCCCCGTTCGCGTGTTCATTCCGCCCGTCGTGCGCGGCGTCTACCTGCACATTCACGGCGGCGGCTGGGTGATCGGATCGCACGACGGCGCCGACGAGCGACTCTGGGCTCGCGCCCAGGCGACGCAGCAGGCCGTCGTCTCGGTCGGCTACCGACTCGCCCCCGAGCATCCCTATCCAGCGCCCAACGACGACTGCGAAGCGGCCGCCGTCTGGTTGATCGAGAACGGCCAGTCGGAGTTCGGCTCGGACGCCTTCACGATCGGCGGCGAGTCGGCCGGCGGACATCTGTCGGCGGTGACGCTGCTGCGCATGCGCGACAAGCACGGCTACACCGACTTCCGCGGCGCGGCGTTGACCTACGGCGTCTATGACCTGCGTCACTCGCCCTCGGCGCGGCTGTGGGGCGAGCGCAACCTGATTCTCTCCTCGCCGATCATGGAGTGGTTCGTCGACCACTACGTCACGCCCGAGGAGCCCGAACTCCGCGATCTGCCCGACGTGACGCCGCTGCTCGCCGATCTGTCGGGCATGCCGCCGGCGATCTTCACGGTCGGCACGCTCGATCCGCTGCTCGACGACTCGCTGTTCATGGCCGCCAGATGGCAGGCGGCCGGTCACGAAACGGAGTTGCACGTCTTCCCCGAGGCTCCGCACGGCTTCGACGGCTTCCCCACTCCCGCCGGCATGGACGCGACGAATCGCGTCAACAACTTCCTCAGCGGGTGTTTGGGGTAGCTTGCTCCCTCGCTCTTAGGGGATAGGGTCACCGGTCGTTGAAGAGCTCCCCCTTCGGGGGAGCTGCTGCCTTTACTCCCTCTCCCCTCGGGCGAGCTGCTGCCTTTATTCCCTCTCCCCTCGGGGAGAGGGTTAGGGTGAGGGGGCTCCCCGCTCGCCGAAGTGGACCGATAGTTGCCGCAGGGGACCCTCACCCCAGCCCTCTCCCTGAAGGGAGAGGGGGTAAGAGGCTCCGTCAGTCACTCCGTGGTAGCTCCCCCGGAGGGGGAGCTCTTGCAATTGGGCTTCATCTTCAGCTCCCCGGAGGGGGAGCTCTTGAGATTTGACCTCGTCTTCAGCTCCCTCGGAAGGGGAGCTCCTGGGAAAGCGCTTCGCCCGCAGATTTCGCGAAGGGGAGCTCTTCGGCGACGTCAGTTCACGCGGCGGTCGACGCCTTGCCAGTAGGCCTCGCGGAGTTCGAACTTCTTCAGCTTGCCCGTTGCTGTTCTGGGCAGCGTCTCGACGAACTCCACTTGACGTGGGATCTTGAAGCCGGCCATGGTGGCGCGGCAATGCGCGACGATGTCGTCGCGGGTCACGTCGTGGCCTTCGCGCGGGACGATCAGGGCCAAGGGCGTCTCGCCCCACTGCTCGGAGGGGATGCCGATCACCGCCGCCTCGAGCACGGCCGGGTGGTCGTAGAGCACGTCCTCGACTTCGATACTGCTGATGTTCTCGCCGCCGGAGATGATCACGTCCTTGGCGCGGTCGACGATGTTGATGTAGCCGTCCTGGTTGACGGTCGCCATGTCGCCGGTGTGGAACCAGCCGTCGACGATCACCTTGTCGGTCTCCTCTTGCTGCTGCCAGTAGCCGCGCAGGACGACGTTGGATCGCGCCACGACCTCGCCGACTTCGACGTCGTCCCAGGCGACCTCGCGGCCTGAGTCGCGGACGACCTTGACCTCGACGCCGATCACGTCGTGGCCGGCGCGGACTTTGGTTCGGAAGTAGGCCTCCTCGTCGGCGCCGAGGTAGGGCTTGACCTCTGAGACGGTGAGGATCGGCGAGGTCTCGGTGAGGCCGTAGATCTGAATGAACTCCCAACCCAGTTCGCGTTCGAGACGCTCGATGAACGCCTGCGGCGGCGGCGCGCCGGCGACGGTGAAGCGCGGTCGCACGGAGATTTTGTAGTCGTCCTTTGCGCCGAACTCGAGGATGCGAGCGAGCACAGCGGGCGCCATGCAGGCGAACGAGCAGCGCTCGTCCTGAATCAGCTGGTAGATGTCGGCCGCCTCGGGCGCGCGCAGGACGACGTGCTTGCCGCCCATCGCGGTGAGCGCGTAGACGCCGCCCCAGCCGTTGGCGTGGAACATCGGCAGCGTCCAGAGCTCAGCGTCGTCCTGTGAGATGCGCAGGTGCGCGATGAAGTTGTAGGCGTTGATGTAGGCGTTGCGATGCGTGATCATCACGCCCTTGGGGCGCGCGGTCGTGCCCGATGTGTAGTTG
The DNA here is from genome assembly GCA_965221705.1 of Dehalococcoidia bacterium. Lineage (GTDB taxonomy): Bacteria > Chloroflexota > Dehalococcoidia > Bin125 > Bin125 > Bin125. The sequence goes on along the minus strand of OZ244908.1, from coordinate 153,150 downwards.
ATCGAGAGCAGATCGGTCTCAGCCAAACCGGGGTCGGACGGCGACTCGGTCGACTGCCCGCCGATCCAGTCCTCGTAGTTGGTCCAGCCGGCGTCGATCGTGTGGTCGCCGTAGGGGATGGCGATGAAGTGCTCGACGGTCGAGACGCCGTCGCGCACCTCGTCGACGAGGTGGGTGAACTCGGCGTCGACGAGCACGACCTTCGAGCCCGAGTGCTCGAGCATGTACTCGAAGTCAGTCGGCACGAGGCGGTAGTTCATCGGCACGATCACCGCGCCGATCGCGGCCGTCGCGTAGAAGGTCTCGAGAAACTGGTGCGAGTTTGGCGCGATCACCGCGACGCGATCGCCCTTGCCCAAGCCGGCGTCGAGCAACGCGTGCGCCTGCTGATTGACGCGGGCGTTGAACTCGGACCAGGTGAAGCGTTCGTCGCCGTCGACGACGGCCTCGGCGGGCCCGTAGAGCTTGGTCGCTCGGCGGAGAAAATCGTTGACCAGCAGCGGAACTTCCATCGTCGTCTCCCTCTGTCGCGCTCGGCGAGTGCGCTCGCATTATCGCACCTCGCGAGTCGTTGTCAGAACCAGTCGGAGTCGATCAACTGTCGGGCATCTCCTCGATTGGGATGACATCGTTGATGATTGGATTCTCGGCATCGGGGCAATACTCGAGGATCGTTTTGCCCCAGGCGGGATTGGGAATGTGGTAGCGCAGCTGGCCGTCGACGCGCACGTCGGCCTCGAGTTCGTAGCGTCTGTGGCGACTGACCTCGACGCCGTCGCCCGGCAGTTCGACCTCGACGGGAAAGGCGCCGAGGTCGCCGCTGCGAGTGATCTCGCTGACCACGATCGGCGCTTCGGTGTTGGAGACGTCGAGTAATCGGACGGTCAGCTCGGCGTCCTCGGGCAGCGAAACGGCGCCGGCGCTGGAGCGAATGACGACGGGGAGCGGCTCAATGCAGACATCGATCGGATTGACCGAGATCACCTCGATGTCGCGTTCGCGCGGCGCGCCGCGCGTGAGCACAGGGTGCACCGTGTCGTTGATGTAGAGCAGCTCGTCCCCGAGCTCGACTCGCGCGCTGAGCGAGTACTCGTTGCCGGCGGCGATGTCGGCCGGGTCGTACTGGATGCTGAAGTCGATTGGCAGCGCCGAAGCGCCCTCGATTACGTCGCGGCCGAGCTCGATCGAGGAGGCGTCAACGAGCGTGATGTCGTCCAGCGTGACGGTGACGACCGCTCCCACCGGCAAGTCGACGTCGCGGTGGAAGCGCACCGAACCGTTGAGCGTCCCGGACGAGCCCACGGAGTCGCAGGCGAGCGCCGCGAGGGCGGCGCTCGAAAGCAGGGCCAACATGAGCGCGAACGCGGTCGTCTTGGACATGGCTGACTTCTCCGAGCGCTGAGGTCGTTGAATCCATTAGATACCATCGAGCCGACGCGCGGCGCGGCGAGATGGAGGCGTTAGATGGAGATTGTGATCGGTCTGGTGATCGGACTGGCGTTGGCGGCGGGCGTGTTCTGGGTTGGCAGGCGCGAGGCGGAGCGTCTGCGCGGAGAGTCCTCGACGCTGCGCGGCGAGTTGGCGACCGTTCGCGAGGAAGCCCAGCGGATCGACGTGGAGCGAGCGACCGCGAACAGCGAGGCTATGGCGCGGAAGCGCGAAGCGGAACAGATGACCGCCGAGCGCGATGAAGCGCGTCTGCAACTGGAGCGTCGGGCGGAGGAGTTGTCGGAGTCGCGCGAAGAGCTGCAGCGCGTGAGCTCGGAACACGATGCGCGCATGGACGAGCTGGACAAGAAGAACCAGGAGATCGACCGGTTGTTCAAGAGCGTCGCCGCCGATGTCGCCAAAGCGAGCAATGAGGAGTTTCGCAAGCAGGCGGCCGAGGACTTCAAGCGCCAGCGAGAGTTGGCGGAGCAGGAGCTGAAACAACAAGTTGCGCCCGTCGGCAAAGAGTTGGAGTCGTTGCGCAAGTACATAGCCGAACTCGAACAGGCCCGCACCGGCGCATACGAGGGTGTCAGCAAACTGATCGAAGAGACGCAGAGGCAGGTGAGTCGGCTCAACACTGAGACTGGAGACTTGCGTGAGATCTTGCGATCAGATCGCCATCGCGGAAAGTGGGGAGAGCGCACTCTAGAGAACATCCTTGAACTAGCCGGTCTGCGTCGAAACGTGGACTTCCAGACGCAACAGTCGGGCGAAGACGGAAGCAAAGTTCCCGATGTCGTTGTTCGCATCCCCGGTGGCCAGAAAGTGATTATCGATGCCAAAACGCCCTTTGATGCCTATCGCGAGGCGCTCGACGCAGACACAGCGGCTGAACAGGCCGTGCTACTGCAGCGGCATGCCGACCGAGTGCTTCAGACCGCAAAGGAACTGAGAGCCAAGAAATATGAGTCTCAAGTTCGAGACTCTCTAGATTTTGTTGTGATGTTCATTCCAACAGACAGCATTCTCGAGGGCGCGACTCGGGCGATGCCTAGGCTCATCGAGACTGCCTTCGAGAAACATCGAGTCTTGTTGGCGACGCCTGTCACGATGATTGCGCTCCTGAGTGGTCTCGCCGCGGCGCTGAGGCAGGAAGAGGAGCAGGAGCTGCTGCACGAGAACGCGGTAGCGATACAGGCTGCGGGCCAACGGCTCTATGACGGCGTACGTCGACACGCGCAAGTCTACGGAATGCTAGGCGGCCAGATTCAGAAACTGGTTAAGGTGTACGACGATGGGATCGGCTCCCTTCAGGGCAACCTCTTGCACGGCGCTCGGCAAATGCGAGAACTGGGCGGCGGGCGAGACGGCATCGCCGCGCCGGAACCCCCGCGACTGCACCTCGACGTGAAACGAATAAATCGACCTGAGCTGCTCGGTTCGGATCAAGCCGACGAGTAGCCGCTGCGCGAGACAGCGAGATTCCCGCGTTCGCGGGAGTGACGAGGTTGGCGCTGGAATGACGCTGCTTGACTAGTCGTCGAACTCTTTGCGCGTTCTGGGACGCACGGCGCCGTACTTTCTCAGGTCGGCGATCGTGACGATGCGGCCCGTCCAATCGGGGCCCTGCGCGACCATCCAGAGACAGGCGTCGGACATGATGATCGGGTCTTCGAAATCCATCTCCTTAGCCCGCTCGCCGAGCGTGAAGGCGTACCCTTCGCTCCAGACTGAGAGCTCGAGGCGCAGACAGTTGACCGACACGCCCGTGCCCTTGAGATCGCTGGCGAGCGACTCTGACATCGCCTCCAGGGCGCGCTTGGTGGTCGTGTAGCTGGCGCGGCCGAACTCGGGACTGACCGCCGCGCCGGAACTGATGTTGATCACGGCCCCGCCATCGGCTGCGGCCATCTTGGGCGCAATGGCATGAGTCAGATAGAAGGGCGCGTTGACGTTGATCTCGACGGCCAGGCCCCACAGGTGCCGCCCCGATTCGAGCGCCAACCCGGGCGGCGCGATGGCGGCGTTGTTGATCAGGACATCGATACGACCGAAGCGGTCGTAGGTCGCGGCGACGGCCTGGTCGAGGTCGTCGACGTTGGCCAGATTGGCGCCGATCGGCAGGCACTGTTGGCCCGCTTCTTCGACCAGCTGGGCGGTCTCGTTGACCGTGCCGGGCAGTTTGGTCGGCGTGTCGGCGGTCGAGCGGGCGATGGCGGCGATGTCGTAGCCGGCCAAGGCGAAGTCGTGGGCCAGCTGCTTGCCGATGCCGCGGCTGGCGCCGGTTATGAATGCGACTTTGGCCATGCGGTTGCTCCTCGATCTGGTTGGTTGATGCGCGTTGTCTGTGAAGGCTCAGGATAGTGGGCCTCTAGACTTGCCCCGAGGAGGACGACGATGCCCCATCATGTCAAGAGCCAGGCGCTCTCGCACTTGCGCATCTGCGACTTCACGGGCCAGTTGGCCGGCGCGGGCGCGACCAAGTATCTGGCCGCGTTCGGCGCGGAAGTGATTCGCATTGAGGATCCGACGAATCACGGCCGCTGGGACATTTTGCGCGGAATGCCGCCCTACGTCGACGATCGGCGCGGGCCCGAACTGGGCGGACCGTTCAACAACCACAACGTCGGCAAACTCGGGATCACGCTGAACATCAAGACCGAGAAGGGTCGCGAGCTCTTCGAGCGGTTGGTCGCGATCTCCGACTGCGTCACGGAGAACTTCTCCTCGGGCGTGATGCGGTCGTGGGGCTACGACTACGAGCAGCTGAAGCAGATCAAGGAAGACATCATCTATGTCTCGAACTGCGGATTCGGACATTCGGGCCCGTACGAGAAGTTCAAGACCTGGGGCCCGATCGTCCAGGCGACGAGCGGGCTGACGATGTCCTCGGCGATCCCCGACCAGCCGCCGGCCGGTTGGGGCTACTCGTACATGGATCACACGGGCGCCTACTTCATGGCGATGGCGATCATGCTGGCGCTGCATCATCGGAATCGCACTGGCGAGGGACAGTACGTCGATGTCGCCGCGACCGAGGGCGCGCTGACGCTGAACGGACCGGCGCTGCTTGACTACACCGTCAACGGTCGGCCGCTGCGTCGCGAGGGATATCCGGACGCCAACCACTCGCAGTTTCCGGCCATGGCGCCGCACAACATCTACGCGGCGAAGCCGGTTCCTGGATCGTTCGACGAAGCCTGGGTCGCGATCGCCTGTCGTCACGATGACGACTGGCACGCGATGCGCGACGTGTTGCTCGCCGACGGCTGCGACTGGGCCGCCAACGACGACTACGGTCAGCTCGCCGGCCGGCTGGCTGCGCAGGACGAGTTGGACGCGCGGATCGGCGAGTGGTGTCTGCGCCGAGACCCGTTCCAGTCGGCGGAGTTGTTGCGATCGGCGGGCGTGCCGGCGAACGCCGTGCAGACGCCGGAACAGCGCATCGATCAGGACGTCAACTCGGCTGAGGCGAAGCTCTGGCCGACGATTCGTCAGACGGAGATGGGCCGTGTGCGAGTCGATGGCATCCCCGCGCACTTCTCCAAGACGGACTGGTCGATGACTCGGGGCGCGCCCGTGTTGGGCGAGGACAACGATTACGTCTACGGCGAACTGCTGGGTATGAGCTCGGATGAGATCGCCGGGCTGTACGAGGAGGGGGTGCTCTGATGATGGCGCTGGACGACTTGCGGGTGCTCGAGATCGGCGACGAGCGAGGCGCTTGGTGCGGCAAGCTGCTGGCCGATATGGGCGCCGACGTGATCAAGATTGAACCACCCGAGGGCGACCCGTCACGACAGTATGAACCGTTCGTCGACGACGAGCCGCATCATGAACGATCGCTCTTCTTCTGGTATTACAACACATCCAAGCGCAGCGTCGTGATGGACTTCGACGACCGGTCCAACGCGGATGCGTTTCTCAAGCTGGCGGCATCGGCGGATGTGATCTTCGACACGAATACGTACGATCCGGTCAATCGCCTGGGAGTCGACTATGAACAGATCATGTCGGATAATCCCGGACTCATCTGGTGCACGATCACGAACTTTGGCTTTGGTTCGTCGCGCGACGATGAACCGCAAACCGATCTGACATTGGCGGCCAACGGCGGCTTCGCCTGGATGAACGGCTACGACGATCACACACTGCCGCCCGTGCGAGGCGGCGGACAGCAGGCCTATCACACGGGTTCGCACTATGCGTTCATGTCGATCCTGACGGCGCTGTTGCATCGCGATGCGACCGGCGTAGGACAGCAGATCAATGTCAACATCAACGCCTCTGTGAATGTAACGACCGAGGCTGGCTCGTACTCGTGGCTGGTGTCGCACTCGACAGTGCAACGCCAGACCGGTCGACATGCGGGCGTCGCGCCATCGATGCCGTCGCAGATACAGTGCGCCGACGGTCGCTACGTCAACACGGGCATCCCGCCGCGTCGCCCGCGCGAGTTTGGGCTTGTGCACGAATGGCTTGAGGAAGAGGGTCTGCTCGACCAGCTCCCGGAAGCGGCGCTGCTCCTGGTCGGCGCCGAGATGGAGAGCTTCTCGCTCGCCGAGATCATGAACAACGAGGACATGCAAGCGATCTTTGGCGCCGGTCGTCAGGCGTTTGACCTGCTGGCCTCGAAGTTGACGGCGTATGAGTTCTTCACCAAGGCGCAAGGTATGGGCTTCCAGGTCGGTGTGATCCACAGCCCTGAGGAGGCGTTGGAGGATCCGCACTTCGTCGACCGCGGAATGCAAGTCACGGTGGATCACCCCGAGATCGGCCGCGAAGTGACGTATCCGGGCGCGCCGTATCAGTTGACCAAGGGCAGCTGGGGAATCACGAGGCGACCGCCGCTCTTGGGCGAACACACCGATGAGGTGCTCGGCGAGCTGGGCTGACCCGGCGGGAACATTATCCCTCCAACTACAAAGTCTGGCGTAGCCAGTCGGAGGCGAAGCGCTGCGCTTCAGGGTTCGCGATCAGTCCGTGTCCAACATTGGGCAGTACGCGCAGCTGCGCACCAGGAATGGCCCGCGCCAACGCTTCGCCGAAAGCGAGCGGGACGGTCGTGTCGGCGTCGCCGTGGAGTACCAATGTCGGGACTTGCAAGCGTTCAAGCTCTTCACTGAGGTCGACACCACGCTGGGCGCGCATGTTGAGCAGCGCCCCGTGGGCGAGTCGGATGAGATTGGGCCGCGACATTCGCAAGAGCGCGCGGCGACGACGCTCCCGGTACGGTTCGAGCGTCAGGTCGTCTTGCGGTGGAACGGGCGGCGTGCGCCACTCGGCCTCGGATGCGGCCACCGCCGCCTCAATGCCGCTGGCGTCGAGCAGATCAAGCAACGCGAGCCGCGATGCGACCGTCGAGAGCCGATCGGCGACGAACGGATCGGCGCGGTCGATGCGGCGCGGCTCGAGTGACATCAGGGACGCGCCCGTGTTAAGTAGGACGAGCGCCGCGACTCGTACCGGGTAGTCGAGCGCCAGGCGCAGCCCAATCGGTCCGCCGGCCGAGGTGGCGATGATCGCCGCCTCGTCGATGTCAAGATGATCGAGCAGGTGGATGGCATCGACGGCGAGGTCGCGCAGGGTGAACGGATGCGTGTCGTACTGCGAGCGTCCGGCGCAGCGACGGTCGTACCAGACCAGTCGTAGACCATCTGTCGGCGCTGACCAGCGGATGCGGGGACCTTGCCAGAGCGTCGATGCTGGTCCGCCCCAAGCGCCGTGGATGATCAGCGTTGGTCGGCCACTTGGGTCGCCGCCGACATCCCAGGCGACTCGGCGGCCTTGAATCAGTCCTGTGCGCACTTCAGCCGCTGGTAGGCAGAGAGCTCACTCGTAGACGGGCTGATCCTCGATGCCGGGCATGACCCAAGTGACGAGCTCGCCGGGCGGATCGGCGAAGCTGAGCCCGGGCATGCCCGGCTGTACCCCGCTCAGCGTGAGTTGATAGTCCTCGACGTAGACGGGGTCGCCGTCAACCATGCGGAACGGCCGATCGTGTCCGGGATAGAGGATGTCGGACATGCTCATCACGCGGGCGATCGACTCGTTGGCTTGCGACTCGCTGTAGAAGACGAGCGGGCTGCGTCCGGCCTTGCCGACGGCGGCGGTGTGCATCGCATCGCCGGTGATCCCGCAGAGCCCGGCTTCGGTCTCAACCAGCAGTCCGATGCTGCCGGGCGAGTGTCCGGGCAAGTGGATGACCTTGACGCCCTTGGCCAGCTCATCGCCCTCGCTGACTTCGGTCATCGGATGCGTTTCGATTGCAGCGCCAGTCCACTGCGGGGTGGCCCAGTCGTTGACGTGCGGCCGCGAGGCGTACTGGCGTTCGTGCGGATGGATCGCCATGGGTGTTTCGGGGAAGGCGTCAAAGTTCTGCACGTGATCCCAATGCGCGTGGGTCATGAACACGAGGTCGATGTCCGCAGCGGTCAGTCCGCGTTGAGCGAGCTGTTCCTGGAGTTGCACTCGTCGACCAACGTGCGCGGTGTCCACGAGGATGCGGCGGCCGTCGGATTCGACCAAGATCACGGCGCAGAAGGCGGGCGTGCCGGAGTCGGTGCCGAACGAGTAACCGGGCAGCAGGATGTCGAGCGTTGCCATTTCCAGGACTCCTTACGAGTCGATACGACCCTCCCGTTCGGGGGAGGTGTCACGAAGGCACGGAGGGGCCTTTACCTTGTCTTGATTCAGCCGCCGGAGCCAGCGGCGGCCGCTGCCGCGATGCGAGCCTTGGCGTCGTCGTCGTAGCTGATGCTGACGGGCGGGTTGGAGTCGAATGGTCCGTCAAGATCGAGCTCCGCGCCGATATCGCGCAGCGCGGGCATGACCTCAGTGCCGAGCAGCTCGATGCAGCGCATGGAGTCCTCGTGCGACACGCGGCCGTCGTTGCCCCACAGCGCGAGGATGCCGGGGCGCGTCTCTTCGAGGATCGTGCGCAGGCGGGCGATGCACTCGTCGGGGGTGCCGGCGATGATCTGCAGGTTCTCGATCTGGTTATCGAACGACTGAGCGCGAGGCGGCGGACGCCGACCGTTCATCACCTCGACCAAGGCCTCGCGGTTGCGCGGCGACGCGTAGCCGGCGGGGTTCGACCAGACCGGGTGCGCGAGGCCGGTGAACTCGCCCTGCATCCACATGAACTGCGAGGCGTTCTCGAGCGCCTTCTCGGTCGTGTCGGCAACGTGGACGCGCAGCAGATAGCCGCGATTCTCGGGGCCGGGGTCGTAGCCGACCTCGTGGGCGGCTTCGTCGTAGGTGTCCCAGATGCGCTTGGTCGCCTCGATCGTCGTGTTGAGCGCGATGTAGGGGTAGCGATGTTTGGCCGCCCAGACGACGGTCTCGCGTGAGAGGACCCCGGGTATCCAGATCCGCGGGTGCGGATCCTGCATAGGCAGCGCCCAGGGGTTGACGACGCGATGCTGGTAGTGGCGACCCTCCCAGCGGAAGGGTCCGGGTCGGGTCCATGCTTCGACGATCAGGTCGTGAGCCTCTTCGAAGCGCTCGCGGTTGTAGGCCGGGTTGACGCCCGTGGCGAGCTGCTCGGTGCCGCCGCCGCGAACGAAGCCGGAGACGAGTCGGCCGCCGGAGATCATGTCGATCATGGCCAGCTCTTCGGCCAGTCGGATGGGATTGTCGGCCAGGGGCAGCGGATTGCCGAGCAGGACGATCTTGACGCGCTCGGTCGCGCCGGCGAGCACCGAGGCCCAGATGTTGCACTTGGCCTGCATGCAGAATGGCGCGTTGTGGTGCTCGTTGAGCATGATTCCGTCGACGCCGACCTCTTCGGCCAGTTTGTACTCGGTCAGGCGGTCGGCGTAGAGCTGCGATCCGGCGACGGGGTCGAAGTTGGAGTTGGAGAAGAGCAGCGCGGTGACGCCCTCTTCAGCGGCGTCTTCGTCGTAGGCCGACATGGGCTGCTCGGTGAAGTACATGAGGTGCATGGGATCTCCAGTTCGCTGCGGTCAGGCGCGCTCGGCCCGCAGTCTAGCGCCCAGGCGACGCTCAACGCTATCTTGAGATCATGGTGCGAGTTGACGTGAAGCCTGAGTTGCTGCGCTGGGCCCGTGATCGGAGCGGCCGGCCCGAAGAGGAGTTTGCGACAAAGTTTCCCCAGTTGTCGGATTGGGAAGACCGCACACGCATTCCGACGATGAAGCAGATCCAAGACTTTGCCGCGTTCAGCTACGCCCCTCTGAGTCTCCTCTTTCAGAGCTCTCCTCCACGAGAGGAGAGACCAATCGCCGACTTCCGCACCCTCCCCGGTGTCAACACTGACCCCTTTAGCCCGCACCTCCTCGACACGATTTACCGATGTGAGTGGCAACAAGAGTGGTACAGGGACTTTCAGTTGTCCCTCTCGGAAGATCAAGTGAGCTTCGTAGGAATAGCAACGGCGACTGATGGCCCTGAGGAGGCCGCCACTCACTTGAGGAATGAGCTTGGCTTTGACCCCGTGTCCCAAAGCAACATCCACCGGTGGGATCAGGCTGCACGGGCACTTCAAGAGGTTCTCGATGCTTCAGGTGTCCTTGTGATGCAGAGTGGGATTGTCGCCAACAACACTCGCCGCAAGCTGGATCCTGCCGAATTTCGAGGATTTTCTCTGTCCGATCCAATCGCTCCGCTGGTCTTCATCAATGGCAGAGATACTGTTGCTGCACAGATCTTCACTACCGCTCACGAGTTAGGTCACCTATGTCGAGGTGAAACGGGGCTCTCGAATGCTGACATTCGATCACTCAGGGGCGCGCCCGAAGAGCAGTGGTGCAATAACTTCGCTGCGGAGTTCCTTGTACCTCAACTCTGGCTCGGACAAGAGTTTCGCAGTAGCGTTAGCATTAGCTCAGAAGTGAGGAGGTTAACGCAGCACTTCAAAGTAAGCTCGCTAGTTATCTTGCGCAGACTACGCGACATCGGCGTTCTTGTCGACAGTGAGTTCCAAGACATGTACAGACGGGAAAGCGCTATAGCACAGGAACGGGCATCGACTCGCCGGTCTAAGAAGGGCGAGGGAGGGAACTTCTACTACTCGCTTACCAAGCGCCTCGGGCGGCGCTTTGCTCGCTCCGTTGTCGCCAGCGTCCTGGAGGGTCAAACCCCATACACAGAAGGATTTGCGTTGCTTGGCATCAAGAAGAATGAATCTTTCTTCAAGTTTGCCAGGCATCTCGGGTTCCAAGTCTAATGACGTACGTGCTGGATACAGACATCTTCATTCGCGCGAAAAATGATCACTATCGATTCGCCTTCGCTCCTGCGTTCTGGGATTGGTTGGTTGTTGCAAACAAACGGGGGCGAGTTCACAGCATCGATGCGGTGCTTCAGGAAATCACCCAGGCCGGTAAGCTGGATGACGGCAAAGGCCTGGATGAACTCGCTGAGTGGTCTCGAGGCCCAGGAAGAGCCTTGTTCGAACCACTCGCGCCATCAGCGAACGCGAAGTTTCTGCAAATCGTTGAGTGGGTAAACTCCAGGCCACAGTATCGCCTTGGCGCACGAAACAGATTCCTCGGCAGCGCAGATCCCCTATTGGTCGCCCAAGCTTCGGCCTTGCATTGGACATTGGTAACGCACGAGATCAGCGCTCCCAATAGCAAGAGAACCGTGAAGATTCCAGATGTCTGCGGTGCGGTTGATCCTCCGGTGGAGTGCGTTTCGCCATTCGAGATGTTGGAACTCGAGGGCGCAAAGTTTGTCCTTAGGTCGATCAGCTCCTAGCCCACAATCGCTGAGGCCAAGGCGTTGGGGTTGTCGGATTCGAGGTGATGACCGCCGGCTAGCTCGACTAGTTCGGCGTTGCCCAGGAGGCTGACGTACTGATCGGCGCAGACTGCGGGTACGACGGCGTCGACGGCCCCTCGGATCACCTTGGTCGGCACGCGCACATTGGGCAGCAGATGCGGCAGCGTCTGCGAGTAGAGGAATGGCTTCCAGGCGACGCGCGCGGTCATCTCGCGGTTAGCGTCCCAGGCGATCAGCTGCTCGGTCGAGACATCTTCGCCGTAGAGCTCGTCGAACGTGGCCGGGTCGGCGAAACAGGACTTGACGTAGTCGGCGTGCGCCTCGAGGAACTGGTCGCGAATCTCGCCCTCGTCGGGCTGCAGACCCATCGCGTTGACGAGGACGAGTCGGTTCAGTCGAGACTGATTGGCGGTCGCCATCTCAGCGGCCACGTAGCCGCCGAAGCCGAGGCCCACGACCGTCGCCCGCCCGATCTCGAGTTCGTCGAGCAGCAGCGAGCAGATCGCGGCGAGGTCGCGCACGCTGCGCATCCAGTCGCCGCGCTCGGTGCCGTCCCAACCTGGCAGCGTGGGCAGGATCACGTCGCGGCCAGCGGCGAGCGCGTCGTGGAACGCGAGCCAACCGGGATTGCCGGTCTCGTGGTGGATCACGAGCACGCTGTCACCTGAACCGCCGCGTCGGACCTGGATCGGCAGGCCGGCGACTTCGATCGTGGACTCTTGGTGTGCATCGGGCATGAGTTCGGCCTCTCCGCTGTCGTCGACGGGTCTGCAACTGCGCTCTCGTGCGGCATGGTAAGGCAGGACGACCCTGCGTCGATTCGGCGTCGATTCGGCGTCGACTTGACGGCGCAGAGTCGCAGCAGCGGGCGCCGCGCTGATACCCTCGCGGTCAGAACGACGCCCAGGCGGAGCGAAGGATGGTCAGATGGCCGAAGCAGCGACAACGGACGCGCTCAACGGGCTTAGCGAATCGGAGGCCGCGGCGCGCGCGGCGCGCGTCTCGGATGTCTCGTACACGCTCTCGCTCAGCCTGACCAAGGGCTCGGCGACATATGACGGCGCGCTGACGGTTCGCTTTGCGCTCGAGGCGCCGTCGGCGGGCACGTTCCTCGACTGCACATCGCAGACGATCTCGTCGTTGACCGTCAACGGCGTCGCGGCCGACGTGCGTCACGAGCGCAACCGGCTCTATCTCGACGGCTCACAGCTGGACGCTCAGAACATCGTCGAGGTGTCGTACGTGAACGAGCACGACCACATTGGGGCCGGATTGCACCAGTTTGTCGACCCCGAGGACGGCGAGGAGTACCTCTACACGCACTTCGAGCCCTACGACGCGCACCGGCTGTTGCCCTGTTTCGATCAGCCCGACATCAAGGCCTCGCTCGATTTGACCGTGACCGCGCCGTCGGAGTGGGAAGTGGCGGCCAATTATCCGGTGTTCTCATCGAGCGATGCGGGCGATGGTCGGACGCGGCACGTGTTCAGCGAGACGCCGCGGATCTCGACGTATCTCTTCGCCTTCATCGCCGGGCCGTACAAGACCTTTTCCGACACCTGGTCGGACGCCGAGGGCGATACCGCGCTGCGAGTGCTCTGCCGGGGCTCAATAGCGCCGCACTTTGACCCGGACGAGTTCTTTCAGGTCACGCGAGACGGATTGACGTTCTTTTCCGAGTTCTTCGATTATCGCTATCCATTCGACAAGTACGACCAGGTCTTCGTGCCCGAGTTCAACATGGGCGCGATGGAGAATGTCGGCTGCATCACGTTTTCCGAGCGGATGATCTTTCGCGACCCGCCGACGGAGATTCAACGACTCAACCGCGCTGAGGTCGTGCTGCACGAGATGGCGCACATGTGGTTCGGCGACCTGGTCACGATGCGGTGGTGGAATGACCTGTGGCTGAATGAGTCGTTCGCGACCTACATGGCGTATCTGGCGATGGAGCGCGCGACGCGCTGGTCCGATAGCGCTTGGTCGGCGTTTCACGCGCGGATGAAGGCGTGGGCCTATGAGGCGGATCAGTTGCCGACGACGCATCCGATCGCAGGCGAGGTTCCCGACACTGACGCAACGTTCCTGAACTTCGACGGCATCACGTACGGCAAGGGCGCGGCCGTGCTCAAGCAGCTGGTCGCATTCCTTGGAGCTGACGGATTCCGCGACGGCATGCGCGACTACTTCCGCACGCACGCCTGGGGCAACACGACCTTAGCCGACTTCCTCGCCGCGCTCGAGCGCGGCTCGGGCCGCGAACTGGGACGCTGGTCTGAGTCTTGGCTGGAGTCGGCCGGGGTCAACACGATCGCTCCTCGTTGGGACGTCGCCGAGGGATCGGTGAACTCGTTCACCATCGAGCAGAGCGCGCCGAGCGCGCATCCGACGTTGAGGCCGCATCGCACGGAGATCGCGGTGTACGACCGCTCAGACAACGGGCCGCAGCTGCGCGACGTGCAGCCGGTCGACATCGACGGCGCGTCGACCGTGATCGAGGAGCTGACCGGCGTGTCGGCCCCGGCGGCGATCTTCCCGAACCACGACGATCACGCCTTCGCCAAGATCGCGCTGGACGAGCGCTCGCTCGAGTTCGTGCGCAGTGAACTGGACCGTTTCCCGGATAGTTTCCAGCGGCTCCTGCTGTGGCACACGTTGTGGGACATGGTGCGCGATCAGCAGTTCTCAGCGGCGGATTACGCGGCGCTGGCGATCGACAAGCTGGCCGCCGAGGCGACGCTCGAAATCGCGCAGACCGTCGCCTACAACGCGTTGCACGCGGTGGGGTCGTATCTGTCCGACGAGATGCGGCTCGAGAGCGCGGCGGCGCTGTACTCGTTTGCTCGCGAGCGGCTATTCGCGGCCGGCGAGCAGGACTTTCGGATCATGTGGTCGCGCGTGATGATCGGCGCGGCTCAGCGCCCTGCCCACATCGAGGAGGCGCTTGGTCTGGTCGACGGCGGCACGGGAATTGACGGTTTCGAGTTCGATCAGGACATGCGTTGGTCGCTGATCGCCAAGGCGACCGCCTACTCGGTCGACGGCGGATACGAGCGGCTCGAGGCTGAGCTTGAGCGTGACGGTTCGGATCGCGGTCGGCGCGCCGCCGAGCAGATTGGCGCTTCGCGCGCCGACGCCGCCGTCAAGGCGGAGGCGTGGGCGCGGTATCAGGGTGAAAGTGACAGCTCGCTGCAGATGCTGACCGCGTCGATGCATGGCTTTTGGTGGAAACCGCAAGCGGACCTGTTGGCGCCGTATGTCGATCGCTACTTCGACGAGATTCGCGGCGTGTTTGACGCCAAGGACAAGGAGTACGCCTCACGCTTCTTCGGCGCGCTCTATCCGGGCCAGATGGAGCCATCGGATTACGTGATTGTTCGGTCGGAGTCGCTCTTGGCCGAGCTCGGCGATGACCAGGTGGTCCTCGCGAGGCAACTGCGTGAAGCGGTCGATGAGGCCAAGCGGGCTCGCGCCTGCCGACAGTTCGCCGCTGCTCAAGCTGCAGGATGATTGGCGCTTCTCATGCAGATCACCGCCTGTTACACGTATCCCGTCAAAGGCATGACGGCGCATGCCGTGGATGCGCTCTCGTTGGCGCCGGGCGAGTCGGTGGTCGGCGACCGCGCCTTCGTGTTCGCGTTCGGCAATGCTGAGATCATGGGCGAGCATGGCTGGGTCTCGAAGAGACAGTCGGTGACGATGCTCAATACGCCGTATCTGGCCTGGATCGAATCGGGCTGGGATCCCGAGGCGCGCGTGCTGTCGGTGACGGCGAAGGATCAGACCAACTCGGCGCAGGTTGACGATCCGGCTTCGCGCGTCGAGCTGGCTGAGTGGATGACGGACATCGTGCTCGGCTTGCCTGAGAATCCATTGCGCGGACGACCGGAGCGAGAGCCGTTGCAGCTGTTGGGCGACGGCGCTTCGCGATTCACTGATCGCGGTCCGACGCAGATTTCGCTGGGCGGACTTGAATCGCTCGCCGACTTGTCGCGGCGCGCCGGCGTCGAGGTCGACATGCGCCGCTTTCGGCTCAACTTCTCGGTCGACGGCGTTGACAGCTGGGGCGAAATGGACTGGGTCGGACGACGTCTGCGCGTAGGCGAGACAGTGGAGATCGATGTGACCGCGCCGATTCAACGCTGCAACGCGGTCAATGCGTCGCCGAGCGGGGCCGGGCGCGACATCGACCTGATGAAGCTGTTGCACGACGAGTATGGACATCTCAACTTCGGCGTCGAGGCGAACGTGGTGGTCGGCGGCGAGATACACGTCGGCGACGACATCTCGGTGATCGAGTAGCGGCGAAGCGTTGCCGCCGTGGAGCGCTTTCCCGAGCAGTCGTGGGATCCGCTGGACGATCGTGTAGCGGGCTGGATGGCGACTGCGACCGTCTCTGACGGCGCGCGGATTCCGTATGCGTCGAACTATGTCTTTCTGCTCGAGCTGCAGCATGACGAGGCGCCAGTTCCTGGCTACGCCGTCTACAAGCCGGGCAAGGGAGAGAATCCGTTGTGGGACTTTCCACCCAACTTGTATCGACGCGAGGTCGCCGCGTATCGACTGTCTGCGGCGCTGGGCTGGCATCTGATCCCACCGACGATTGAGCGTGAAGCGGAGCTTGAGTACGGTGTCGGATCGCTGCAAGCGTACATTCCGACGGATTACGGTTGTACGTTCTTTGAGTTGCGCGAACAGTATGCCGACGAGATGCGGCGCTTCGCCGTGTTTGATTGGCTGTCCAACAACGCCGATCGCAAGGGCGGACATGTACTGAAGGGTCAAGCTGATCAGTTATGGGGGATCGATAACGGCCTATCGTTTCACGTCGACGACAAGTTAAGAACCGTGATCTGGGACTATGCCGGCGAGGCGATCCCGCCAGCGTTGATCGACGACGTAGCGACGCTGATTCCGCAACTGGCGCCGGGCGGCGAGGCGGAAGCGGCGCTCTCGGGGCTGTTGAGCGCAGAGGAGATCGCCATGCTGCAGCTGCGCGCGGAGCTCGTCGTGGCTGAAGGTCATCTGCCCAGTCCGCCGAGCGATCGGCGACCGTATCCATGGCCCTTGGTCTGACTCGAATCGGCGCTGGCTAGACTTTGTGTCGCTCGGTCCGGGTGCGACGAGCTGGAGGCGCGATCGACATGTCTGCCGAGATGTTGGATGGGATGTTGGATGGCCTGCTGGTCGCTGACTTGAGTTCGGGATTGGGCGGCGCCTATGCGTCGAAGCTGTTGGCCGACCTGGGCGCGCGCGTTGTCATGGTCGAGCCGCCCGAGGGTTCTCAGCTGCGGCGATGGGACGCCGGCGATCGGGCCTGGGGCGGACCATGGGCGCACTTGAGCGGCGGTAAGGAGTCGGCCGCGCCGTCCGACGTCGGATCGGCGCGCGACCTGTTGCGTGGATTGTGTCGCGCGGCCGACGTGTTGATCCTGGACGAGGAATCGCCCTGGCGCTCGGCGTTGCCGCGCGCGCTGCCCGAGCGGCTGGTGCGGGTCGAACTGTCGCCCTGGGGATCGGACGGTCCCTACGCCGATTGGCGAGGTTCGGAGATCGCGACCTGGGCGATGGGCGGCTACATGTTCTTCACTGGCGACCCTGACCGCTCGCCGCTGATGATCCCCGGTGGTCAGTCGGAGTTGCACGCGGGCGTCCACGCGGCGATCGCGACGCTGACGGCGATTCGCGAGCGCCGCCGGTCGGGGCATGGACAGACCATCGAAGTGTCGGCGTTGGAGTCGAACCTGTCTGCGCATGCGTGGTTGATCTCGTCCTGGATCGCGTCGGGGATGGCGCTCGATCGGACGCCGCACGACTTCACCAAGACTCGCGACGGCTGGGCGCTGTTCATGCGCGCAGTGCCGAACCCGAACATCTTCCTGCTAATCGAGCAACCGGAACGGATGGACGCGACCGAGATCAACGACATCGACGCTTGGCGAGCTCAGCTGGCGCAGCTGTACGAGGATGTCGAGGCTTGGGCGCAGGATCACGATGCGGTCGACGTAGCGACGATGGCGCAGGAGTTGCGCATCGCATGCACGCCGGTGCTCGATGCTCACGGGTTAGCCGAGAACGTCCAGCTGGCCGCGCGCGACTGGTGGGAGTCGGGCGAGGACGGCGAATGGGGCGACCTGCAGTTTCCGGGCCCTGCATACCTGGCCTCGCCGACGCCGGCGCGTCGGGCTGGCGCGGCGCCGCGACTCGGGCAGCACACGTCGCAGCTGACCGATGAGTTTGCGTCGACGCCGCAACCGACAGCTCCGCCAGCGATGGCGACGACAGACTTGCCGCTGGCGGGACTGCGGGTGGTTGAGCTGACCGGCAACTGGGCGGGGCCGATCGTCGGACGGCATCTCGGCGACCTGGGCGCGGACGTGGTCAAGCTCGAATGGGCGGCGCGGCCGGCGACGCGGGCGCTGTTCATGCCTGGTCCGACGCAGGATCCGCAGCGCTATCCGTACGACCGCGCGATGTATTTCAATCTGCTCAATCGCAACAAGCGCGACCTCGTGGTCGATCTGTCGGCCGACGAGGGCAAGCGGATCTTCCTTGATCTGATGCGTGATGCGGACGTCTTCGTCGAGAACAACTCAGCTCGCGTGATGCCCAATCTCGGCCTCGACTACGAGACGGTACGCGAGGTCAATCCAGGATTGATCTACGTGTCGATGTCGGGGTTCGGCGCAAGCGGTCCATGGCGTGACTGGTCGGCGTACGGCTCCAACATTGAGGCGTCATCGGGATTGGCGTCGGTGACCGGGTACGACGCCGAGCAAGTGCGTCGCACGCCGCTGTTCTACGCCGATCCGGTCTCGGGCAATCACGCGACAGTGGCGATCCTGGCGGCGCTGGAACATCGCGATCGCACGGGCGATGGTCAGTACGTCGACGTGGCGCTCAACGAGGCGGGCGCGGCTTACTTCTTTGAGGCGCTGATGGCGTATCAGGCGACGGGGGAGGTGCGTCGACCACATGGCAATCGCGACGCGCGATTCGCGCCGCAGGGCGCGTATCGGGCGATCGGCGAGAACTCGTGGATCGCTGTGTCGGTGCAGACGGACGAGGACTGGTCGGCCTTGTGCGGCGTGATCGGCCGCGACGATCTATCGGCCGATGCGGAGCTGTCCACGCTGGCGGGTCGGAAAGCGCGCCACGATCAGATTGACGCGGCGATCGAGGCCTGGAGTCGGGAGCGGGAGCAGTACGAGGCTGTGTGGGAGTTGCAGCGGGCCGGCGTATCGGCGGCGCCGATTCTGGCGAACTGGCAGGTGTTGCACGACCCGCACATTCACGCCTCAGGTTTCTATCAGTGGGTCGAACACTCGGTAGTCGGGGTGTACCCGTATCCGTCGTGGCCGTGGCGGTTCAGTCGGACCAAACCGTCGATCCGACGGGCCGCGCCGCGGTTCGCCGAGCACAATCGCGAGCTGCTGTCGGAGTTGGGCTACAGCGAAGCTGAGATTGCGGAACTGTACGAACGGGAGATCACTTCCGATGCGCCGACGGCGCCGGTGCTGATCGCGCGCGGCGGCCTGAGCAGCTCCGACGACTAGTCCTCCTGACGCAGGAAGATGCGCGAGCCGCTCGAGTCAATGACCTTGACCGCGAGGGCGATGCGATTGTCCGAGTCGAGCGCGTCCCAATAGGCGTGAGCGACGTCGTCGGGCGAGCCCTCGAGCGGCAGCCAGAGCGGGTCGCCGGCGAACGGCGGCAGCGGATTGCCGTCGTGTCGATAGGTCGTGATGCCGTAACCGAGTCCGGGCGGAGGCGGCGGTAGACGCCAAATGATGCGGTCGGTCTCGTCGGTGTCGGCGGCGTTGGCTCGGAGGATGGCGATTGCGAGTTCACCCTCGCCTCGCAGGTCGAGCATCGCGGCGATGCGCGGCGTGAAGTTGGGGGCGTCGTGTTCGCGTTGGCGCTCGGCGAGCGCGTCCTCGAATCGCGACGAGCCGGAGAGCGCCGAGTAGATCGTGCGAGTGTGGTCGCCGTTGGAGACGATGTAGACGCCTGGCAGTTCGAGCATCGCTTCATAGATGATCAGGCTCGGATCGTCGACCAGCGAGGGATCGCGCGCTTCGGTGCGCAACATGCTGTCATTGGGTCCGTCGACCACGAGGCGTCGATTTCGGCTGTGCTCGCTGCGTCCCATGAGCCAGTAGATCTGCGCCCAGATGTCGGCGTCCGACTGCAGTCGGCCGACAACGAGGCCGCGGCCGGGATAGCTGTTGGCCATCAGGTGTCGACCGAAGTTCTGCTCGGCGAAGACGCGCAGCTCGTCGGGTTGTGTGCTCATGACTGCAGCGTATCGGTCGAGTGTGAGCGTGGTCGCGGACGCTTACAGGGATAGACTCAGGGCATGAGCGGCGCGGCGCGGCTTCCGTCCAGTGTGTTGATCGCCAATCGCGGCGAGATCGCCGCGCGGATCATTCGCACCTGTCGACGTTTGGGCGTCGAGACGGTCGCCGTCTACTCCGATGCTGATCGCCAAGCGAGTTATGTCGGTGAGGCTGATCGCGCAGTTCGAGTCGGTCCGCCGCCAGCCGCGCAGAGTTATCTCAACATTGCGGCATTGGTCGAGGCGGCGCAGACGTCGGGGGCCGAGGCCGTTCATCCTGGATACGGATTTCTCTCGGAGCGAGCCGATTTCGCCCAGGCGGTCGTCGATGCGGGGCTGATCTGGATCGGCCCTGGGCCAGATGTGATCGACGCGCTGGGCGACAAGGTGTCGGCGCGGCGCCTGGCGTCGGAGGCGGGCGTCGCGGTGGCGGAGGGGATTGAGGTCGACGACGGCGACGCGGCGCTGGCTGAGGCGATCGGTTCGCTCGGCCTGCCGGTAATGATCAAGGCGGCGGCGGGAGGCGGCGGACGCGGGATGCGGTTGCTGACCACGCTCGACGACGCTCCGGACGGGATCGAGGCGGCGGTCGCGGGCGCGAGGCGCGAGGCGTTGGCCGCGTTTGGCGACGGACGATTGCTGGTCGAACGCGCGCTGTCGGACGGTCGACACGTCGAGGTGCAGGTGTTGTTCGACCAGCATGGCAACGGCATCCATCTGGGCGAGCGCGACTGCTCGGTGCAACGGCGTCGGCAGAAGGTGATCGAAGAGTCGCCCTCGCCTGCAGTTGACGCCGACGTACGCGAGCGGCTGGGCGAGTCGGCGCTCGCCGTCTGTCGGGCGGCCGGATACGTCGGCGCGGGGACGGTTGAGTTCATGCTGATGCCCGACGCGTCGTTCGTGTTTCTCGAGGTCAACGCTCGACTCCAGGTCGAGCATCCGGTGACCGAGATGATCACCGGTCTCGACTTGGTCGAGTTGCAGTTGCGCGTCGCCGGCGGAGAGCCGCTCGGGCTGTCGCAGGGCGACGTGACCTTCGCGGGACATGCGATTGAGACGCGCATCTACGCCGAGGATCCGTCTCGCGGCTACATACCGTCGACCGGTCAGCTGCGCTGGTTTGAGCCGCTCGATCGGCGAGCGAGGCATGATGTCGGTGCGGCTACGGGTGACACGGTGACCGCGCACTACGATCCGATGCTGGCCAAGACGATCGTCCACGGAGACACGCGCGCTGAGGCGCTTGAGCTCGCCGTCGAAGCGCTCGACGGTTGGGCGATCGATGGGCTGACGACGAATCTGGACCAGTTGTCGAGCGTCTTGTCGTCGGACGATTTCCGGCGGGGATCGGTCGACATCGGCTGGCTCGATCGGGTCGAGCTTGACGCTCGCGACACCCCGCGCGAGGCGCTGGCTGCCGCGATTGTGGCGGAGGCTGAGAGCGGCGCATGGCGATCATCGGGGGAGTTGGAGCGTCGCTACGTGCGTCACGGTCGAAGCGTCGAGGCACGAGCGACGCGCGACGCCGAGGGCTGGCGCGTTGCGCTTGACGGCGGCGACGCGACGCCTGTGCAGCCTGGCCGCGATTGGTCGACAGAGGTGTCGAGTCGAGGCGTGGTCGTCAGGCGCGGCGACCGAGTCTGGGTCTTGACCAGGCCGCAGCGGCGTCGGAGCGGAACCGGCGGCCGCCGATCGACCGTGGCAAATGTCGTCCGCGCGCCGGTGCCGGGAACGATCATCGAAGTGCTGGTCGAGGTCGGCGATGCAGTGGAGTCGGGTCAGACGATGGCGGTGATGGAAGCGATGAAGATGGAGCATCTCCTCACGGCGCCCAACGCGGGCGTGGTGCAAGCGATACATGTCAGCGCTGGCGCGTCGGTCGACGAGGACGCGGTGCTGATCGAGTTGGGAGCATCTTGATGAGTCGCCAACGACGCGCCGACGTGTTGCGCGAGCGCCGTCGACGCGTGGAGGCCCGATGGTCGAGTGTGGGCATCGACGGGCCGGTGTTGATTCCGGCCAGTCTGCCGATTCCGATCGACGGCACCGACCAGTTCCATGAGTTTCATGCGCATCCTGAGTTTCAGTATCTGAGCGGCGTCGCCGAGCCCGGCGCGGCGTTGATCTATGACGCGAAGGACGGCTGGACGCTGTTTGCGCCGTCGCTCTCGGTGGATGATCTGGTCTGGATGTCGGCCCCGCCGTCGCCGGATGCGTTGGCCGAGAGCACAGGAGTCGAGCGCTCGGTTGACCGTTCCGAGCTCGGCGGCTGGTTAGAGTCACGGCGTGGACAGAGTCTGGCGCTGCTGGGCTCGCGAGACATCGAGTCGCGGGCGGCGGAATACGGAGTCGACTCGTGGTCGTCGCTCGAGGCGGTGGTCGACGAGGCATCGACCGACAGGCTCGGTCGAGCGCTGGCCGAACTGCGTCGCGCGAAGGACGACGACGAACTCGATCGAATCAGGCGGGCGGTCGACGCGGCGGTGGCTGGGCATCTCGCCGCGCAACGTGTGGCTCGACATGGCCTCAGCGAGCGCGCCTTGCAGATCGAGATGGAAGCGGAGTTTTTCCGTCAGGGCGGCGCGCGGACAGCGTATGGGTCAATCGTGGGGTCAGGCCCCAACTCGGCGATTCTGCACGGCACGCCGGGCGAACGAGTCATGTCCGACGGCGAGCTGGTCTTGATTGACGCGGGCGCCGAAGTCGAGGGCTACGCGTCGGATGTGACGCGCACGTTCCCGGTATCGGCGGGATTCTCAGGCATCCAGCGCGAGCTGTACGAGGTGACCCTGGCGGCGCAGCGTGAGGCGATCGCCGCCGCCGCGCCGGGCGTCGAGTACAAGTCGCTGCACCTGCGCGCCTCGGAGACGATCGCGCAGGGACTGGTCGACTTCGGCGTGCTGCGCGGACCGGTCGATGATCTGGTCGCCGCAGATGCGCATGCGCTCTTCTTCCCGCATGGGTTGGGGCACATGCTGGGCCTGTCGACGCACGACTGCGCCGGCTATCTCGAAGGTCGGGTGCCTGAAGATCGGTTTGGGCTCGCGTATCTACGCGCCGACCTACCGCTTGCGCCCGGGTATGTGGTCACGATCGAGCCGGGAATCTACGTTGTCCCGGCGCTTCTGACTGATCCGGCGCGTCGAGAGCGCTATGCGGAGATGGTCAACTGGGACCTGGTCGACGGCATGCTGGACTTTGGCGGCATCCGGATCGAGGACGACATCGTGGTCACGACCGATGGCTGTGAGGTGTTGAGCGGGGCGTTGCCGAAGTCGACGGACGAGATTGAAGCGATTCGGCGTGAGGCGTTGGGCGCATGAGCGAGCGTCTGACGATCGCCGATGTCGCGAGTTATCCGCGTCCAGGCATGGACGCACCGGGCATGGTCGGCTTCACGCCCGACAGCTCTGCGGTGACCTGGCTGCACGCCGGGGAGGGCGGTCTGGTGAGATCGCTGTGGCGGATTGAGATTGCGGATGGCGCGCGCTCGGTGATCGCGGGACCAGGCGCCGACGCTCCGCTCTCTCGCGAGGAAGAGCTGTTGCGCGAGCGAACGCGCACGCGTGAACTCGGCGTGCCGAGCTACGCCTGGGCGCGCAAATCGGAAGCGCCAGTGTTGATGATTCCCGGCTCGCCGGTGCGAGTGCAAGTCGGCGCGGGATCGCTGCGTGAGTTGTCGGCGACCTCGGGCGCGCTGAGCCCGACGCTGAGTCCCGATGGATCGCAGCTGTCGTTCGTGCGCGATGGCGACCTGTTCGTGGTCGATGTCGATGGCGATGCGGAGGCGCGGCGGCTGACCTCGGGCGCGGAGGACGGATTGACCCACGGCCTGGCTGACTACATCGCGCAGGAGGAATTCGGTCAGCTGCAGGGGCACTGGTGGTCGGACGACGGTTGGATCGCGTACTTGCGCGTTGACGCTCGCCATATCGCTCCGTATGCGATCGTGCATCAGGGCGGCGAGGGCGTCGATGTCGAGACGCACCGCTATCCATTCGCTGGCGACGACAACGCGCATGTGTCGCTGCACGTGGTCAACGTCGAGTCAGGTCAGGAGCGGCGGCTCTCGTTGCCTGAGGAGGATGGCTATCTGGTTCGGGTCGCCTGGTGGCCTCGTGGCGATGGCGGTCAGCGACTGGTCGCGCAGTGGTTGAATCGGGAGCAGACGCGACTGCGGCTGTTCGCCTTCGAGGGGGAGTCGTCGGAACCCACGGTGTTGATCGACGAGCGGCAAGAGCCGTGGATCAACGTCTCGGACGACGCTCGTGGACTGCGCGACGGCGCGTTTCTCTGGTCGAGCGAGTCGACCGGGTTTCGTCACCTGTCGCTGCGCGACGCCGACGGCGTCGAGTTGCGCACACTGACCAACGGTGAATGGATCGTCGACGGCGTAATCGGCGTCGATGAGGACCGCCGCTGGGTCTACTTCAGCAGCACGCGCGGTTCACCGCTACAGCGACGCGTCGAGCGCGTTTCGCTCAACGGCGGCGAGATTGAGACGTTGTCGCCGACAGGCGGCGTACACAACGCGACGCTCTCGCGCGACGGTCAATGGTTGGCGATGGTCAGCTCGTCGCTTGACTCGCCGCCGTCGATATCGCTGGTCGCCTGCGATGGCTCAGAGCGTCGCGCGTTGTACGAATCAGACGTGTCGCTCGACGAGTTGGGACTGTCTGCGCCGCAGCTGCGTACGCTAACCGCGGCTGATGGCGAGACGCTTTACGGCGCGCTCTATCGACCGTCGGGCGACGGGCCGCATCCGCTGTTGGCGGCGGTCTACGGCGGTCCGCATGCGCAGACTGTGGTTGACGCCTGGGGATTGAGCGTCGACTTGCGCGCGCAGTATCTGGCTCAGCGAGGATTCCTGGTCTTGAAGCTCGACAATCGCGGCATGGCCGGCCGTGGACTGGCGTTTGAGTCGCACTTGCATCGGCAGATGGGCACGATTGAAGTTGACGATCAGGCCGCCGCGGTCGAGCAACTGGTTGCAGAAGGTCTGGCCGACGCCGAGCGCGTCGGGATCTACGGCTGGTCGTACGGCGGATACATGACGGTGATGTCGATGTTGCGGCGGCCTGATCTGTTCCGCGTCGGCGTGGCCGGCGCGCCGGTCTCGGACTGGGATGGGTACGACACGGGCTACACCGAGCGATACATGGGCACGCCGCAGAACAACGCCGAGGGCTATCGAGAGGGATCGCTCCTCACGCAGGCTGATCGGTTGCGCGGCGATCTGTTGCTGATCCACGGCGGCGTCGATGAGAACGTCCACTTTCGACACTCGGCGCGGTTGATCAAGGCGCTGACGGCGGCTGACCGAGACTACGACCTGTTGATGTTCCCCGAGGAGCGTCACATGCCGCGTGATCAGTCGGGGCTCGAGTATCAGGAGCGCCGCGTGGCGCGCTACTTCGAGCGGCGCTTGCTCGCGCCGACGCAGGAGGCATGATGCCAATTCCCAGCAACGCCGCCGACGCCGCTGCGCTCCTCGGAGTGGGTCTGGGCGCTGATCGGGACACGATTCGCGATCGATATCGCCGGTTGGCGCGGATTTATCATCCCGACGCCAATCCGGACGACGACGCAGCCGGCGCTCGCATGCTGGAGTTGAACGCGGCGGTGGACTTGTTGTTGGGTTCGGACACGCCGTCGATCGAGACTGAGTTTGAGCCGCAGCGCGCCAGTCGCGCGTTGACGAAGCGGGAGCGTCGACGCGATGCGCGGATTCGCTCGGCGTTGCAGCACTTGCCGTACGGCATCTACGTGATCGGCACGGTGACGCCGGAGGGTACGCCCAACGCGATGGTCGCAGACTGGGTGATGCAAGTGTCGTTCCAGCCGCGGATCATCTGCGTGTCGTTCGAGCGCGACGCGGCGTCGCTGCGCAATCTGCGAGAGACGCGACAGCTGACGGTGAGTCTGCTGCCCGAGTCGGGCATGGACTTGGCCGCGCGGTTTCTGCAGCCGAGCGATCCGTCGAAGATCGAGGGTCGATCGTCGCAGTTCGCCGCGCCAGACAAGATGCGCGGTGTGGAGTATCAGCAGTTGGAGCATGCGAATCTCGACGGCGGCGCGCCGGTGTTGGACGCGTCGCTGGCCTGGATTGCGGCCGAGGCGCAGCAGTTCATTCCCGTCGGCGAGCACATGCTCGCGCTATGCCGCGTGTTCGACGGCGACGCCTTGCCGATCGACGAGGGTCCGCTGACGTCGCTCTACACCGGCTGGCACTATGGCGGTTAGGCCGCCGGCATCGTCGGTCGTCGCCCGACGCGCGGCCCAGCACGAGTACCGCGGCAAGGCCGAATCGCGCCCAACGAGCAACGGCTCAACACCTGTGGCGCCAAGCGCACTGAGCAGGCCGAGCGATCAGCCGATGCGGCTGTTTGGTCACAATCTGCGCACGTTTGAGTCGTTTCGCGAGCCGGCGTTCAAGTGGTTTTTCGTTTCGACGTTGGCGCAGATGTACTCGGCCATCGGCCAGATGTTCGTGCGCTCGTTCCTCGTCTTCGAGCTGACCGAGTCGTACGCGGCGATGGGTCTGGTCGCGCTGGTCGGCGGAGTGATTCAGTTTCTGCTCGGACCGTACGGCGGAGTGTTGGCTGACCGGTTCCCGAAGAAGTCGGTCACCCAGCTGTTTCAGGGCGTGGGACTACTCAACGCGTTCGCGATCGGGACGCTGGCGCTGCTCGGCATTCTCGAATTCTGGCATCTGTTGATCTCGTCGGTGTCGCAAGGCGTGTTAGTCGCGCTGATGGTGCCGGCGAGGCAGGCGATGGTCTCGGAGATCGTCTCGCACGAACGGATCATGAACGGCGTCGCGCTAAACACGGCGGCGATGAACATCATGCAGTTCACGGCGCCGCTGATTGGCGGCGTGCTGCTCGCGACATCGGGCGCGGCGGTGACGTTCTACGTGATTGCGGGCTGTTACGCCATTGCGATCCTGACGATGCTGCCGATCCCTACGGTCTCGGCGCAGGCTGTCGGCGGCCGCGGCGGTATCGGACAGGCGGTGAGCGACATCGTCGACGGCTTCCGCTACATCGCTCGACATCGCGTGCTGCGGATGATCCTGTTGCTGTCGTTCGGCGTCTCGACGCTGGGAATGCCGTTCCAGGGACTGTTGCCCGGGTTCGTTCAAGACGTCTTTGGCGCCGGCCCGGCGCTCGCGGCGACGTTCATGACGTTCTCGGCCATCGGCGCGTTCCTGGCGGCGCTGATCATCGCCTCGCTGAGACGTCGGGGGCGCGGACAACTGCTGATCCTGATGGGTGCATCGGTCGGCGCGGCGACGTTGGGCGTGGCAATCTCGCCCTGGATTTGGCTCAGCCTGCCGATCATGGTGTTCATGGGCGTCGGACAGGCGGGGCGGATGACGATGGCGTCGGCGCTGATTCAGGAGCAGGCCGAGCCGGCCTATCGCGGGCGGGCGATGTCGGTCTTGATGATGCAGTTTGCGTTGATGCAGGGCGGCGTCTTCGTGCTCGGCATCGCGGCGGAGCTGGTCGGGATTCGTCTCGCGGTGTTCGTGGTGGCGGCGGCGCTGTTGGGGATGCTGGTGTTGTTCGCGATGTTTTCGCCGACGCTGCGTCGGCTGCAGTAGGTCCCTCACCCTCACCCTCTCCCAGAGTGAGAGGGCATCGGAACGGACTCTGCGCAGCGGGAGAGTGATCGGAAGTTCCCTCTCCCCTCGGGGGAGAGGGTGAGGGTGAGGGGTCTGCCCAGCGGGAGAGGGGCGCTTGCGCTGTCGGTTATCTTCGGGTCAGCGAGCAGGAGATGGGCATGATTACGTATCTCGATCACGTCGGCATCGTGGCGCACTCGTTGGAGGAGGCAGGGGCGGTCCTGGTCGACCAGCTCGGTTTGCAGTACGACAAGGAGCGCACGCCGTTTCCCGAGGGCGGGCGGTTCGCTCCCGAGCGAACGAAGATCTTCTTCGTCAAGGTGAACCTGGGCGAGACGCGGATTGAGATTCTGTTGCCCGAGGACAATCAGAGCGGGATCGGCAAGTATCTGGAGCGCCGCGGCCCGGGATTGCATCATCTGGGTTACGGCTCCACCGACGTCGTCGGCGACACCAAGCTGTTCATGGAGCGGGGCCTGTCGTACATCGACTTCGGCGGGCCGATTGAGGAGATTACGGCGTCGTTCTTTCATCCCAAGACGGCGGGCGGGATTTTGACCGAGATCGTCCCGGACCGGCGTCCACAGACGTAGGACGGCGCAACTCAGCGGGCGAACGCGCCGATACGGAAGCCGGCATGACGTCACAGCGAAGCGGCCGGGACGAGCGTCGTCTGGCGCTGGTGCTGAGCGGCGGCGGCGCGTCGGGGATCGTCCAGGTGCCGTTCCTGGAGGAGCTGATTCGTCGCGAGATTCAACCCGACCTGATCGTGGGGTCGTCGGTCGGCGCGATCAACGGCGCGTTTCTTGCCTTCCACTCGCACAACATCACAGGCCTGTCCGAACTGTGGTACGCGCTCAAGGATCAACGGCTCTGGCATCGCAACCTGATCAGCATCACCCGCCAGTTCTTCTCGAATCGAACATCGATCTACTCCAGTCGATTTCTGCGTGACCTGATCAAGCAGCACGTCACGCTCGATGAGATCTCGGCGGCAGAGATTCCGCTGCACATCGTGACGACCAGCCTCTCGAACGGTCGCAAGCGCGTCTTCAGCCGCGGTCCGCTATTGGCGGCGGTGATGGGTTCCATCGCCGTGCCAGGACTGTTTCCCCCGTCGAGGGTGGACGGCTCATGGTGCGTCGATGGCGGGTTGTCCTCGGGTCTGGATTTGGAGACGGCGATCTTGCAGGGCGCGACGCACACGATCGCGGTCGATTTGGGCGTCGATCCGCCGCCGTATCAGCCGCACGGCATCGTCGACCTGCTGGCGCGATCGATGGAGATCGCCGTGCAGGAACGAACCAAGGCCGAGATCGATCAGTTTGGGTCGATTCTGCCAACGGTGATCTGGCGGCCGGGACTGCGGGCGCGCTCGTTTGGGTCGTTCGCCGATGTCGATGAGCTCTACCAGGCGGCGCGCGAGCTGGCGCCGGTGATGATCGACCAGGCTCTGTCGTCGGACGGCTCGTGGACCCCTGGCGTCTACGAAGGCGTCGTGCCTGTAGCTCGGGTGTAGCCGATGGCCGGCCTCGCAGATCTGTGCGTGATTGACCTGAGCGAGGACGTGTCGGGCGCGTACGCGGCGAGGCTGTTGGCGACGGCTGGGGCGCGAGTGACGCTGGTTGAACCGACGACGGGCTCCGCCATGCGGCGCAGGCCTCCGTTGCTGACGTCGACTCAGCCCCCGCGCAGCGCGGCGTTCGAGTATCTTTCGGCCTGGAAGCGCGGCGTCGCCTTGGACAGGTCAACTGCGGGCGGACGCGCCGCGCTGGATCGATTGCTCGATCGCGCAGACGTCGTCGTCACGTCGATGAGCTCGACTGAGGCGCTGGAGTTTGACCGCGAGGCTCGGCGCGAGCGGCCGCGGCTGGTACATGTTTCGACGACGCCATACGGATTGAGCGGCCCCTGGGCAGGCTGGCGATCGTCGGATCTGACTGACTGGGCGGCGAGCGGTTATCTCTACATCACCGGCGATCCCTGGCGCGAGCCGTTGCAAGGCGCCGGGCCGTGGGCGTCGTATGTGGCGGGTGTGACGGGCGCCGTGGGCGCGATGGCGGCGTTGACCGCTCGGCGAGCGAGCGGCCGCGGGCAGCTGGTCGACGTGAGCGCGATGGAGTCGATGGCTTCCTCGCATCAGTGGAGTCTGGTGATGTGGTCGCATCAGGGACGGGTCAAGCACCGCGCGAGCAATCGCCACGCCGAGGCGCATCATCCCGTCTGTCTGATGCCGGCGGGCGATGGTTGGGTCTGCATCGCCGCGCCGACTCAGGCGCAGTGGGTGAGTCTCTGCATCGCGCTCGATCTGGCTGAGATGGCGGACGATCCACGCTACGCGACGGCTGGTCTGCGCTTCGACGCAGCCGAGGAGATTGACGCGCAGTTCGCGCCCTTCTTGACGTCGCGGACGCGCGCTGACGTCGTCGAGCACCTGCAGCGGCATCACGTGCCGGCGAGCGCGGTGTTGTCGATGGATGAAGTGCTGCGCGATGAACAGCTCGAGTCGCGCGCATTCTGGGTCTGCCCTGAAGACCTTGGGCTGGATGCGCGCATGCCTGGAGTGCCGTTCGTTATGCCGTCGTCGCCGACGTCGTTTCGTTCGGCGCCGAGCTTGGGCGCTGACACGCGCGAGGTACTCGTCGAAGCTGGTCTCGACGACGCGGAGATCGCTTCGCTCGCGGCCTCGGGTGAAATCGTCCTGGGCGGTGAGCGACATGGTTGAGGGCATACTCGCGGGCATACGCGTGGTCGAGTTCGGCTACGCCTGGGCCGGACCGCTGGTCGGTCGCATGCTGGGCGACCTCGGCGCGGATGTGATCAAACTGGAACAGGACAACGCCCGCGGCGGGCAGGCGCCCGAGAGTCCGGCGCTGCGAGCGGCGCTCGACGCCTGGTCTCGGGGCGAAGCGGTCGAACCGACGCTGCGCGCCTCAGTCTTTCCCGAGGGCCAACCAGGGCCCGATCCGTGGAATCGGGCGGGCATCTTCAACAAGCTGAATCGCAACAAGCGCGGGCTCTGCGCCGATCTCAAGACGGCCTCGGGCAAGCTGATCTGGCGTCGATTGGTCGAGCAGTCGGACATCGTCGTCGACAACTTCAGTCCGCGCGGCGCGAAGAGTCTGGGCATCGACTACGAGACGATCAGCGCCTGGAATCCGCGCATCATCTCGGTCTCGTGCTCCGGCTACGGTCACACTGGGCCGTTTCGGCAGCGCGTTTCGTACGGACCAGTGCTTGAGGCGCACTCAGGCGCGGCATCGGCGACCGGGTACGTCGACGGCGGACCGATGAAGATGGGTCATGCATTCCCTGATCCCGTCGGCGGCTTGCACGGGACGTTCGCCGTGTTGGCGGCGCTGTGGGAGCGCGACGAGACAGGTCGCGGCTGCATGGTCGACCTGTCTCAGTTGCAGACCTACGCCGCGCTCTCGGGTGACCTGCTGCTCGAGACTTCGCTCGAGGGTGAAGCGCCGAGGCGCGGCAATCGATCGCGGTCGGCCGCGCCGCAGGGGGTCTATCGATGTCGCGACGAGCAACACGATGCGCGAGAGTCGATGGATATGTGGATCGCAATCACGATCGAGGATGACGAGTCGTGGTCGCGATTCCGCGCGATCCTTGGCGATCCGCGGCTCGACGACTCACGATTCAACGACGCCGCGGGTCGGCGCGGCCATCATGATCAGCTCGATGAAATCATCGGCGAGTGGACGCGGCCGCAAGATCGATTCGAGCTGGCCGAGCGGCTGCAGGGAGTCGGTATCGCGGCTGCGCCGGCCTTGACCAACGCCGACCTGATGCAATCACCGCATTTGCGAGAACGGGGATTCATCGTCGAATGGGACCAGCCCGGCGTCGGCGTGTACGAGTACGGCAGCTTCCCGATTCAGTTCAGCGACTGGGGCCCGCCCGAGATGCGTCCGTCTCCAGCGTTGGGCGGCGACAATCGAGCTGTCTGCCGCGACCTCGGCTTCGACGACGCTGAGATCGACGAGTTCGTCGCCGACGGCACGTTGGTCGATGAACCGCCGCTCGGAGCGGCTCGATAGCGGCTTGACCTGTTCGCCACTGGATTGTTCGCCACTTGACGCACCGTTGCACTGTTACTCGTCGGTGGAGGGCGTGCGCACGTGTTGGTAGGCGCGGAGGTACTCGCGAGCCATCATCAGGGCTGTAATGCCCTCGCCGACCGCTGCGCCGAGCTGCTTGGTCGAGCCGGCGCGCGCGTCGCCGGCGGCGAAGATCTGCGGCAGGTTCGTGCAAAAGCGTTCGTCGGTGCGGATGAAGCCGCGTTCCTCGAGATCGATGACGCCCCGCAGGAAGTCGGTGTTGGGCTCAAGCCCGATGAAGACAAAGACGCCATCGGGCTGCGTTCGCAACTCGCGATCGTCTGTGCGCAGTCTCAACGTGGGACCGCGTTCGCCCGATTCGATCGCATCGACTGAGGTATTGAGCGAGAGCTCGACGCGCGGATGCTGGCGCACCTTGTCTTGCAGCACGGTCGAGCCAGAGAGTTGGTCGCCGCGGTGGTAGATGTGGACTCGCTCGGCGAACTCGGTGAGGAAGAGGCCCTCTTCGAGGGCCGAGTTGCCGCCGCCGATCACGGCGAGCTCACGGGCGCCGGCGTAGAAGGGTCCGTCGCAGGTCGAGCAGAAGTGCACCGACGCGCCGATCAGATCGTCCTCGCCGGGCACGCCGAGTCGTCGGTAGGTGCTGCCCGGCGTGAGGATGGCAGCGTGCGCGCCGACCTCGTCGCCGCTGGAGAGGGTCAGCGCGACATCGGTGTCAGCTGACGCTGAGAGTTCGGTGGCGCCCACAGCGGAGAGCAGTTCGACGCCGAAGCGTTGCGCCTGCGCGACAAAACGCTGCATCAGTTCGTCGCCGTCGACGCCGTCAGGGAAGCCGGGATAGTTGTCGATGCGGTTGGTCAGACCGGCTTGACCGCCGAGCGCTGAACGCTCGATCACGACGCTGTCGATGCCCTCGCGCGCGGCGTAGATCGCAGCCGCCAAGCCGGCCGGTCCGCCGCCGACGATCGCAAGGTCGTAGAAGCGTCGCTGCGGTCGGACTTCGATCTCGAGAGCGCGGGCGAGCTCGCTGTCGCTCGGTTCGATCAGGATCTCGCCGCCAGGCAAGACGATAGTCGGAATCGTGCGCCCGCCCTGTTGCAGCTCCTCGACATGGGCCAACGCGGCAGCGTCCTGGTCGATGTCAATCCAGTCGTAGTCGATACGGTGGGCGCTGAGAAAGGCCTTGGAGCGTCGGCAATCGGGGCACCAGGGCGCGCCGTAGACCTGAATCTCAGCCATGTCGATCGGTGCGCGCAAGGGCGTCCACGCCGTCTGCGTCGAGGCGGTAGAGCAGCCACTCCGACTCGTGCCCCATGCCGAGTTGGTGATAGAAGTCGCGAGCGGGATTCCAGTCGAGCACTGAGAGGTCGAGTCGGCGCCAACCGCGCTGTTGGGCGATCTGCGCCAGCGCGCGCATCAGCGCAAATCCGGCGCCCGAGCCGCGCGCCTCGGGGATGACAAAGAGGTCCTCGAGATAGAGCGACGGTGTTCCAGTCCAGGTCGAGTAGTGCGGAAAGAACAGCGCCATGCCAACCGGTTGTCCGTCGCGCTCGGCGATCAGCGTCTCGAACTGATGCTGATCGCCGAAGCCGTCGCGTCGGATGCTGTCGACGGTGGCTTCAACCGTCGAACGAGGCTCACCCTCAAACTCGGCCAGGCCGACGATGAAGTCGAGGATCGTTTGGGCGTCATCAGGGACGGCCTCGCGCACGGTGACCGGTGGCGATGTTGCAGCGTCGGCCATCAGCGACCTCGTTGCCTTGGTTACTCGCCGGTGAAGACGGGCGGGCGCTTTTCTGCGAATGAGGCCGCGGCCTCTCGCACGTCGTGCTCGGAGCTGCGGGCGAAGGTCAGCCCGACCGACTCGATGCGCAGCGCCTCGTCGAGCGGCACAGACATGTTGCGATGCAGGACGCGTTTGGACGATCGGATGGCGAAGGGCGGCCAGAAGGCGATCTCCTTGGCCATCGCTCGAGCGCGGACGATCAACTCGTCGTGCGGCACGCGCTCGTTGACGAGGCCGAGCGCGAGCGCCTCGTCGGACTCGACGAAGCGGCTGGTCATGATCAGCTCAGCCGCTCTGGGGTATCCCACGACGCGCGGCAGGAACCAGGACAAACCGCTGTCGGGACTGAGCGATCGCTCGGGGAAGACGACCTTGAATCGGGCCTGCTCAGAAGCGATGCGGATGTCGCAGGCCAGGGCGAGCGCCATGCCGGCGCCGGCGGCGACGCCGTTGACCGCGGCGATCGTCGGTTTGTCGAGCTGGCCGAAGGTGAGCGCCTGTCGCCCAACCCAGCCAAACTCGTCCAGTTGTTCACTCTGGCTCGGCTTGGGCGCGTCGGCCGGACGCGATCGCAGGTCCGCGCCTGAGCAGAATCCGCGGCCGGCGCCAGTGACGATTACGACGCGGACATCGTCGTTGTCTCGCAACTCGTTGGCGGCGGCGATCATTTCGTCGTGCAGGTCCCGCGAGATGGCATTGAGTCGCTCGGGCCGATCGAGCGTGATGGTACCGATCTGCTCGGAGACGTCGAGAGTCAAGTGCTGATAAGTCATGCGTCGCTCCGTTCCGTGAGTAGGGTATCGCGGCGCCGCGCGACCTCACTGAATCGAAAGCAGTCGGCCGAGTGGTCATTGACGATCCCGACGGCCTGCATGAATGCGTAGCAGGTGGTCGGCCCGACGAATCGAAACCCTCGTCGTTTGAGTTCTTTCGACATCGCCCGCGACTCTCGAGTTTGGGACGCGACTTGGGCGCGCGGCTCGCTCGATGGCTCGGCGTACGACCAGACGACTTCGGCGAGTGACAGTCCTTGTTCGCGTAGACGCAGGATCGCCTGGGCGTTGGCGATCGTTGCGGTGATTTTGCCTCGATGGCGAATGATGCCAGCGTCCTCGACGAGCGCGTCGACGCCGGCGTCATCGATCGCAGCGACCGCGTTGACGTCCCAGTCGCAGAACGCGCGTCGATAGTTGTCTCGGCGAAGCAAGATCGTATGCCACGAGAGCCCGGCCTGGGCGCCCTCAAGCGTTAGCGCCTCAAAGAGCGCCGACTCGTCGACGGTGGGCACACCCCAGTCGAGGTCGTGGTAGGCAATCTCGTCAGCATCGTCGCCGGGCCAGGCGCATCGCTGCGGCATGTCTTCTCCTCAATTGGCTACCCTGTACACGGAGAAGGTAGATCGCAATGAGTGGCAATGAGATCGTTTTGGGCACACCAACTGAGGGAGGCCCTCCTCCTTTGCCGCCTGGACCGGTCAAGAAAGGGCCGCCAGTTCCGCAACGGGTCGAAGGGTAGTTGCAGTGTCGTGTACCAAGCATCAGTGGGCGCGGTTCTTCGGGCTTGAGCGCTGGCTGGCGAAGTTCGGGGACAGCGCTGTCGTTGACGAGGAGACTCGCCGGGAAACTCAGGCGACGAAAGTTCCTGGTGGTCCGCCCACGCTGCCTCCCGCTCCGTATCGATCCGGTCTATGGGGGCGCATCCCGACTTCAGGAGATCCAGACGGCAACTGACGTGGCAATCGCGATCAAGTGCAGCACTGAACAGAGGGCGAGTAATCCAATTCCGAATACCTTGTCGTTGATGACTGTGGTCACGCTCGGAATCGCTTGGTCAATGCTAGCCACGTAGCTCCACGCCAGTTGGTCGTCGGTGTACATGCCGGTTTGGTGCCGCAACAAGTCACGCGGTCGGACGAACTGAGCCATGCTGCGGGGCCGAACTGTCAGCCAACCCAGTAGGAGCACGAGGAGCATCATCGCTGCCGGAGCTGTTACAGCGATCCATGGCGTCGAATCTTGCGAGCCTCCCGATGAGACGAGGCTTCCGAGAAACACGCCGAAGAAAGCGACGTTCACGGCGACGATGAAGGTCGCCTTGCTGTCCAGCGCATCTGTCGCTGCCAGGAGCGTTGACAGATGCGCCTGCGCGACCTGCAACGCGGCCATTCCTCCAGTCGTTCCTTCGCCTGCGCCATTGGCCATGCCGGTAGCCTATCGACATGGCTTACTTGCTTGGGGTGACGGGATCGATCGCGTCCGGGAAGTCGGTGCTGTGCCGACGCCTCGTCGAGGCGCATGGCGCGCGCCATGTCGACGCCGACCTGCATGTGCACACGATGTACGAGCCGGGCAAGCCGGCGTTCGACCGGATCGTGACTGAGTTTGGCGACCGCATCGTCGGCGCGGATGGGTTCATCGACCGCAAGGCGCTGGGCGACATTGTCTTTGGCAAGCCTGATCTGCTCGCTGCGCTACGGACAGCGATCGGCGATATCGAGGGCGAGTTCATGCGTCTCTTGCGCGAGCTCAAAACGGATTCAGCGCCGATCGCGGTGTTCGAAGCGGTACGGCTGTTCGAGGGTCCGTACATGGAGCTCTGCGACGCAGGCTGGTTGGTGGCATCGGAAACGGAGATCGCGCTTCGGCGTTTGATGGAGCGCAATGATCTGTCGAGGGCCGAGGCGGAGCAGCGGATGGCGTCGGCGACGCCGTGGACTGAGCGCGCGCCGCATGCGGACCTGGTGCTGCACAACGATGGCGCGCTCGACGAGTTCTTCACTCTTGTAGACGAGTCGATTGAGGCCGCGCTCGCTTCGCACGCCAACGCGGCCGACGCGAGCGGTTAGCCTTGCCACCATCCTTGTGATCTGATCTTGGAGGCTCTCATGGGCGCTCTCGATGGACTGCGCGTGATCGACTTTGGACAGTACATGGCCGGCCCGCTCGCGGCGATGATGTTGGCCGACAACGGGGCCGACGTGATCCGCGTCGACCCGCCGTCGGGCCCGCTCTGGGAGACGCCGGCGAACGCGGTTTGGAACCGCGGCAAGCGACGCATCTCGCTCGATCTCAAGTCGGCCGATGGCCGACGCGCGGCTCAGCAGCTGATCGCTTCAGCAGACATCGTGGTCGAGAACTTCCGTCCCGGCGTGATGGACCGGTTGGGACTCGGCGCTGAGGAGTCGACGGCTGGGAACGATCGACTGATCTACCTGTCGATGCCCGGCTTCGCGTCGGACGACGAACGCGCGTCCATCCCTGGTTGGGAAGGCGTCGTTTCGGCCGGCGTTGGGACGTACAGCGGATCCTTGACGAAGCAGTATGCGCAGCCGGTCTACACGGCGATACCGATTGCGTCGTCGTATGCGGCGTTCGTCGGCTGCGCCGCTGTGGCGATGTCGCTGGTGGCGCGCGAGCGCGACGGCTTCGGCCAGCGCATTGAGGCCTCGTTGCACGACAGTCTGTACCAGGCGATCGGGGTTCGGGGACTCAAGTATCTCGATCGCGACGCCCTGCCGGCGCCCGCTCCCTGGGTCGGACCGTACGAATGCGCGGACGGTCGTTGGGTGTTCTTTCACGCGGCGTACTCGCACTTCATCCGACAGTTCTGCGTCGCGGCCGGCGTGCCGCAGTGGCTCGACGAGCCGTGGTCGAAGGCGTCGGAGATACGCGAGGACTTCTCGCTCGCCGACGTGGCCCGCGCCCAGCTGACGAACATCTTCCTGACTCGCACGGCGCAGGAGTGGGAAGACCTGATCAATGAGGCGGGACCTCCGACGGTGCGTTGTCTCGACTCGGCCGAGTGGCTGCTGGAGCCGCATGCGCGTGAGGCGGAGATCATCGTTGAGCTTGATGATCCGCAGCTCGGTCCGATGCTGCAGCCGGGCATTCAGGTGCGCATGTCTGAGACGCCGGGCGCGATTCGCAGCCCGCGACGCGCCCTCGACAGCGACCGAGACGAGATTCTGTCAGAGGTCGAGTCAACGCCGCCGTCAGCGTTGCGCGCGCCCGGCCAGCGGCTCGAGCATGCCCTTGAGGGCATGACCGCGCTTGACCTGTGCATCATCCTCGCCGGGCCGACGTGCGGTCGGACGCTGGCGGAGTACGGGGCCGACGTGGTCAAGATCGACAATCCGTCGCGCGAGAACGGCATTCTGCTGCATGAGGACATCAACCGCGGCAAGCGGTCGGTGTTGCTCGACCTGAAGCGACCCGAAGGCCGCGAGACGTTCATGGATCTCGCCGCCGATGTCGACGTCGTCGTGCAGAACTATCGCCTCGGCAAGGTCGGCGGACTGGGCGTCGACTATGAGTCGGTGCGCAGCGTCAATCCCGATGTCGTCTACGCGTCGTTGAACGCCTTCGGCGAGATTGGCCCTTGGTCTGAGCGAGCCGGCTGGGAGCAGCTGGCGCAATCGGCGAGCGGCATGCTGACTCGCTACGGCGACACTGAACCGACGCTGCAACCGTTTGCGATCAACGACTATGGCACGGGCATCAACGGCGCCTTCGCCGTGGGCATGGGGCTGTATCACCGACTGCGGACGGGACAGGGTCAGCAGGTCTTCACGGCGCTGGCGAGAACGGCGAGCACGCTGCAGTCGAACATGTTGCACGGCTACGAGGGCAAGCGCTGGGACGAGCCGTCTGGACAGCAGGCGCTGGGCGAGAACGAGCTGCATCGGCTTTACGAGGCGTCGGATGGTTGGCTGTTCGTTGGCGCGCGACCCGACCAGTCGGCGCTCGTGCCGTCGGAGTCTGAGTTCAAGAGTCGAACGGTGGCCGAGTGGGTCGAGCAGTTGACCTCGCAGGGTCTGGGCGCAGCGCGAGTCGAGACGATCGAGGACGCCATGACCGCCGAACGCGCGGTGGCGCTGGGCTTCTCGGTCACGCGCGAGCACGAGGGCCGCGGTCGCGTGCGAACGAACGGTCCGTCGGTGCGGATGAGCCGCACGCCGGTCCAGGTCGGTC
Source organism: Dehalococcoidia bacterium (assembly GCA_965221705.1). Classification (GTDB taxonomy): domain Bacteria; phylum Chloroflexota; class Dehalococcoidia; order Bin125; family Bin125; genus Bin125. The sequence continues at coordinate 115,178 of OZ244908.1, read as the reverse complement.
GTCCGGCGATGGTCCCAGGTTCAGGCGCCGCGGAAGTGCTCGGCGGGCGCGCGGACAAACTCTCCGAGGCCGGCGTAGTCGTCGCGGCTGACTGAGTGGCGACATTCCAATCCCATGGAAGTAAGTACTATCGGAGGCGAGGAAGTCGGATTGGAGGCCGCCAATGGGCGCGACGCATGTAACCGTCACCGTCAGCAATCCCGGCGATCGTCGTCGCGAGTGGAGCGGTCTATTCCTGGTCGACACTGGCGCGACCGACTCGCTCGTACCGAGACGGCGCCTCGAAGAGATCGGCGTGCGTCCCGACGGCCAGCGATTGTATGCGCTGGCAGATGGCAGTGAATTGCGACTAGATATCGGCGTGGCGCGGTTTGAAATCCTCGGCGACATTGTCGGCACGACGGTGATATTCGGCGACGACGACGTTGAGCCGTTGCTCGGCGTCACCGCCCTGGAATCGCTGGGGATTGAAGTCGATCCTGTCAACCAGCGTCTCAAGCGCCTGCCCGCCGTGCGGTTGAAGGGCATACGTCGCTGACCCTGTTCGGCGCTCTCTCAACACAGAGGCCTATCGCTTGAAGTGAGTATCCTCTCAGCAATCGTGAGAGGGGCTGCACATGTCGTTGGCGCTGTCGGATGTTCGAATCCTGGATTTGACGCAGTACGAGGCGGGGACGTCCTCGACCCAGGCGTTGGGCTGGCTCGGCGCGCAGATCGTCAAGGTCGAGCCGCCTGGTCGCGGCGAGCCTGGACGAAGCCTCGGCGCCGGCTCGGACGCAGCTGACTCGACGTACTTCATCACGTTGAACAACAACAAGCGTTCGCTGACTCTCGATCTCAAGTCGGACGAGGGACGTGAGCTCTTCCTCAAGCTCGTACCACGTTTTGACATCGTGGTCGAGAACTTCACGCTGGGCACGATGGAGCGGCTCGGCATCGGCTATGAGACGCTCAAGGAGCTGCATCCGCAGTTGATTTACTGCACCGTCAAGGGGTTCGGCACGACCGGGCCCTGGGCGCCGACCAAGTCGTTCGACATGGTCGCGCAGGCGGCGGGCGGCGCGATGGCGCTGACCGGCACCAAGGACACGCTGCCGCTCAAGCCGGGCCCGACGATCGGCGACACGGGCACCGGCGTCCAGGCCGCGATCGGGATGTTGGCGGCGCTCTGGCAGCGTCAGCGCGACGGTGTGGGACAGAAGGTCGAACTGTCGATGCAGGAGGCCGTGACCAACTACACGCGCGTACCGATGACGCGGCGCGAAGTCTCGGGCGATCCGGCGCCGCCGTACGGCGACGGCCAAACCGCGCCGACGGGCCTCTTTCCCTGCAAGCCAGGCGGCCGCTCGGATTGGGTCTGGATTGTCGTCGCCGGCGGACGCATGCGACAGGCGCTGATGGAGACGATCGGTCGCCCCGACCTCGCCGCCTCGAACGGCGCGCGGGGGATCACGCGCAACGAGGGCGACGACGTACGCGAGGCGATCGAATCATGGACTCGCGAGCGCACGAAGTACGAGGTGATGGAGCAGATGCGCGAAGCCGGCGTGCCATCGGGGCCGGTGTTGGACTCGGGCGAGATCTTTAACAACGAGCATCTGCGAGAACGCGGCATGCTGGTCGACATCGAGCATCCGACGCGCGGCGCGATGACGCTGCTCGGTTGTCCGATTCGACTGAGCGAGAGCCCTGCTGTCCACAGGCGGGCGCCATTGCTCGGCGAGCACACGGCCGAGGTGCTGGCGGAAGAGCTGGGGCTCGGCGAGTCGGAGCTGGAGGCGTTGAGCGAGTCGGGGGTGGTGAGCCTGTAGCGAATACGAGTCGGCATGCGGCGAGATACCCGCTGCAAGCGCGAGGATGACGGATCCTGCACTTCCTCATGGCCGCGCCCCGGCGCGGCCATCTCGACGTTGGGACGACGGCGTCAGGCCATGGCGACGTCCCAGCGGCGGGCGCAGTTGTCGACGACCAGCTCGATGTCCTCTTCGAGGATGACGCCTTCCTCGGCCCGCTGCCTGGCGTCCTCGCGGACGCGCTCCAGGTACGTCTCGCGATCGCCGTAACGGCGCAGAATCTCGTCCCGAGGGAACCAGCGGGTGAGTCCGACGAACGCGCTCATCAGGTCCTCGCCGCCCGTGTCGGGATGCCTGGGATTCCAACCGGTGTGAACGCCGAGCGGCTGAGTCAGATCGGGCAGCCGCCAACCGGCTCGCTCGTTGCAGTCTGCGTCGAGGGCTGAAGTGTACGAGGCATACGTCTCGCCCTCGATCGGCGGCAGCGAGCTGAGGTCGAGCGTGCGCACGCGCGAGAGTCGCTCGGGCGCGGGCACGCTGAACTCGGATGACATGTCCGCGAGCACTTGTTCACGCGGTGCGGCGCTGCCGTCGGCCATCGATGGCACGGCCGACTGCGGCGGCTCGACGCCTTCCGCGACCCAGCGATCGAGATGGATCAGCGCTGCGCGGATGAGCGGCCCGTAGTCGACTGCGTTGTGTCGATACTGCGTGCGATCGCCCGTGAGATAGAACGCGTCGGTCGCCTCGGCGAGTCCGGTCGAATGCTGCGTTCCGGCGAACAGATAGCAGCGCGAGTTGGGATGCTGCGGCGCGTCCTGTTCCGTGGCTGGGTCGATGTGAATCAGGGAAGCGTCGCCGCGCCAGTACTCCCAGCTGGTATTCGTCGCGATCACCTTCGGCGTTGCGCCCTGCGCGTCGCAGCGCGAGAGCAGACCGTCGCGCGCCCCGGTCAGCGGATCATCGACGGGGACATCGGTGAAGGGGAACTCGTGCGTGTGGCTGGCGAGGAACAGCTGCGACGGCTGTCCGTAGCGATGATTGAACTCTCCGCGCAGCGCGCCGGCGATGTGGACGTGGATGCCGTCGAACGCCTTCTCGCCCTTCGGGCCGCGGTTGAGACCGAGATACATCAGATGCCGCAGGAAGCGTCCACTCTGCGACGCGCCGAAGGCTTGCATGCGCTCGTATCCGCCTTCCCACTGACGCAAGAAGAGCGCGGCGTCGCGGAAGGCGAGCAGCCCGGTCCCAACGACCGGGCAGCGATTAGTGCGATAGACGACCTCATAGATCTTTCCAGGAACGAAGCCGTCGGCGATCCAGACATCGCCCGCGCTGGGCGCGACTGCGCCGTCCGACTGCTTGGCGAATCGCCAGGCGTCGCGAGGCAGCTCGCGCGGATCATCATCCTCGAAGTCGCGGACGTAGAGTCGCGCGTCGGGATCATCGATGTCGGCGACGGGATAGCCGGGTTGTCCGAGATGCAGAATTGGCATCGAGGCGACAGCCGATGACGGACGCAGGTCGGTGATCGCCTCCGTAGGGCCGCCATCAGGCGCGTCGCTGAGCTCAGCTTCGGGCGCGGTGAACTGGAGCAGGTCGGGCATCTCGGGGGCGTTCCACTGCCAGCCGACGAAGGCGGCGCTGAACCCGTGATTGAAGAGGAAGCCGTCGCCGGGCGCGAGCGCGTCGGTGACGGCGATCTCGGACGGTACCGAGTTGAATCGCCCGATGGTGATCGGTCGGCCGCGATTGGGAACGTCGATCAACATCGCGCCGTTGCCGCGCGCCAGATCGACGGGTCGGATGACAATCACGTCGCCGCGAAATCGCACGCAGCCGTCGGCGTCGCGCGGCGCGAGGTCGAGATCGGCGATACGCGACTCATCTTCGCCATCGGGATCGACGGCGTAGTGCGCGGTAGCGCGAACCAGCTCAAAGGCTCCGGCGTCGCCAAAGGAGCGCCCGTCGGCGTATGGCTCTCGCGAGTGGATCTCAAGTCGTTCGAGTGGCATTAGCGGTCTCGCCTTCCTGCATCCGTCGCAGATTACTCGGGTAGATCAAGCGGGGGGAGACCCCAGTCGGCGCGCAGGCCAATCGGACCTTGTCGAAACAGCCGCGAGTCCATCAGGCGCAGGTTGGGGGAGATTTCCGGACGAAACATCATTTGCTCCAACACGTCTCCGTGCAAGTCGATGCCGGGGGCGATCTCGGTCAGCATCGGACCGTCAACGGTGAGCTGAAACACCGCGCGTTCGGTCACATAGGAGACCGACTTGCCCTGAGCGAGCATGCGCGGTCCGTTGAAGCAGACCGATTGCACGTGTTGAACGGCGCGAGGGTGGTCGCCTTCGCGCTCGATTCGCAGTTCACCGTCGACTCCGTTGGCCTGGAGGTCGCCTGCCCGAAACGGGCCCAAGAAGACGATTCGTTCGATGCTGTTGGCGATGTCCATTGATCCGCCTGGACCGACGATCGTGGTTCCGTGGCGGAGCAGATTGACATTTCCTTGCGCATCAAACTCGAGCATGCCAAGGCACGAGGCATCCATAACCGAGGTCGTGTAGAGACTGAATATGTCAGGCGTCTCAAGGATGCTGGTCACGCCCGAGCGATAGAGGCGGCCATTCATCACGCCTCCGAGCACGCCCGTCTCCACAGAGAAGCTGAGTTCGGTATCGACATCGTCGTCCACGGCAGCCGCTGCGACGTCGCGCATTGGCGGTCCAAGCCCAAGGTTGACGAGCTCGCCTCGGCGGAGCTCAAGCAGAGCCCGCCGTCCGGCAATCACGTCCGCGCTCAAGCTTCGTTCGGTCTCGGGCGGACAGGAACCGTGGATCTGCCAGCGTCGCCAGACTTCTGGGTCACTGTCGAGCAGGACATGCCGCGGAGGACGCGGCAGCTGGGCTTCCTGGTCGAGCCAGTCGAGCGTCGGCGCGGCCTCATCTTGGTGAGCATCGGGATGAATCACAATCTGATCTACGAGTTCACCGGGCACAGCGACACTGCGCGCCGGCAACGACCCGGACTCGACCAGTTGGCTAGCCTGGGCGATGACCACGCCATTTCGGCTCTGTTTCGCCGCCAACGCCTGATACAACACGCTCATGTCAACCTGCTCGCCCTCGAGCGACAGATTGCCGTCGCGATCGACGCTTGTGCCGCGAATGAGCGCAACATCGATCGACAGCGGTCGATACATCAGCCTCGGTCCGTCGTCGAACTCGACACGCTCAACGAGAGGCGAATGCGCCGCGTGATTGAGACGCCCTCCGGCATTCGGATCGTCACGGGAGGGATCGATGTACGTATCCAGTCCTGTTTCGGTCAGTAATGGTTGAGCCGCCGCCATGGCCCGACACCAGAAGGCGAGGGTCCCCAATGGGAAGCAATAGCCCGCAACCTTCTCGGCGAGCACCAGCTCGCGCAGGCGCGGATGCAGCGTGTACCAACCGCTGATCACGCGCTGCAGTAGACCCTCATGCGCGAGCGGTTCAATGCCAGCCAATCCAGTCGGAAAGACGTCGAACCATGTCAGATCTCGAGGCTGGCCTTGCTCGAGAAACCGGGCTTCAATGGCGTCCAGGATCGGCGCCGGCAGCATGTAGCCAATCGTCCCCGAAATGGTGATGGTGGCGCCATCGGGGATTGACGCAGCGGCGTCGGTCGCTGAGACGATTGTTGGGCGACGGTTCAGCTCAGACCCCACAGACGTTGGGCGGTGCCGCCGACGATCTTCTGCGCGTCCTCGATCGAGTCGGCGGCGTCGAAGACGTCCCACAGGCTCTGTTGCGTGTAGCCGACCGCGCTCTCGGGATGGGGATAATCGGAGCCCCACATGACGTTGTCGACGCCGATCAGGTCCAGCTGGCGCAGACCCGAAGGATCCTCGATGAAGGTCGCGTAGCAGTTCTCGAACCAGTAGTGGCTGGGCTTGTTGGCCAACTTGGGCGTCATCTCGCTCTCGAACGAGGCGTAGACCTTGTCGCAATCGAACAGCGCGCTCGGCACCCAAGAGATGCCGCCCTCGGTGAAGACCACCTTGAGTCCGGGATTGCGCTCGAAGATGCCGGCGAAGGTGAGCAGCGCGAACAGCCGACGGAAGGGCTGGAAGGCGACCACGATGGTCGTCGCCAGTCCGCCCTGGCCGCGGGCGTCGAATGTCTCGCCGACGTGGAAGCTGAGCGGCAAGCCGGACTCGCCGATGGCGCGCCACATCGGCTCGAGCGCGCGAGCGTTGTAGTAGACCTTGGCGTGGGGCGGCGGCAGCGACGGCATCAACACGCCCTTGAAGCCGAGCGCCTTGATCTTCTGCAGCTCGTCTTCGGTCGCGTCGGGATTCCAGTAGTTGAGCAACGCGAGCCCGTGCAGGCGGTCGGGCTGCTCGGCGCAGAACTCGGCCAGCAGTTCGTTGTAGGCGTCCATGCAGGCCTGTATGTAGTCGAAGTCCTCGTTGCGAATCACGCCGAGCATGCGTTGCGGGAAGAGGATCTCCTGGTCGACGCCTTCGCGCGTGATCTCCTCGACGCGGACGGCGGCGTCCCACATGCCGGCGCGACCCTCGATCAGTTCGCTGGGCATGCCGGGATTGTCGGTCGAGCGGCCATCGATCTCCATGTGGAAGCCGCGTTCGTTGAAGACGCCCCGAGGCGCGCGGTCGCGGTACTTGGCAGGCATGCGGTCGACGAACTCGCCGGTTTCGAGCCAATGGCTGTCGGCCGAGATGACGGTCGTCCCGGCGGGCAGCGGACGCGTGGTCTCGGGCAGCTCGCGCTGATTCGGCCAGGGAATGGGACTGGTGCTGATGCTGCTGAGCGTCGTGGTCATGTCTAGTGATCCGTTCGCCGTCGTTGGGCCGTGGAGAGCAGCTCGAATGTGCATTGCGTCTCATTGACAAGATATCGCCCGGCGTCGGACTGTGACGCGATGTGACGCCCTATGACGCCTTGTGACGCCGTGTGACGCCGTGTGATGCTCTGTGACGAGCCATGACGGCCGATGAGCAATAGCATTCCCGGTATGGCGATTGAGGCGACCACGATCGACGCCAGGCGCGGGCGATGGCGCTTCGGCAAGCTCTACTACGGCTGGTGGGTGCTGTTCGGCATGGCGATCGCGATGGTCGTCGCCGAAGGCGTCACGTTCGGGTCGTTGAGCGCCTACATCGAGCCGCTCGAGAACCACTTCGGCTGGTCGCGGGCTCAGGTGTCGATGGGCTTCTCGGTCACGGTCGGGACGGTTGGGCTGTTCGCGCCGATCATCGGACGCCTGGTCGATGTCGTTGGCCCGCGGCGACTGATGCTGCTCGGCGCGCCGCTCTGCGGACTCGCGTTTGGCCTGCTCGCGTTCATGACTCAGCTGTGGCAGTGGTACGCCTACATCGCGCTGTCGTCGATGGCGCTGGGGCTGATCGCGTACATCCCCGCCCAGGCGCTCGCCGTGCGCTGGTTCGACAAACGCCGCGCGCTGGCGACGAGCATCATCGGCGCGTCGGTCTGGATGGGTCAGCTGGTCATGCTGCCCGTCGTGCAGATCATCATCTCGACGTTGGGTTGGGGCGATGCGTTTCTGTATTCGGGCATTCTGATCGTCGCCGCCTACGCGATCGCGTTTGTCTTTGTGCGCGATCGACCGGAGAGCGCGCCCGATGCAGCGGAGAGCTCGGCGCAGCAGACCGACATCGCGCTCGCCGGGCTGACGCTCTCTCAGGCGCTGCGAACGAGGCTGTTCTGGACGCTGGTAGTGGCGCTGATGCTGCTCTATTTCGTCGTCTTCGGTTGGATGTCGCAGGGCGTGCCGTACTACCGATCGGTAGGATTCTCCGACACCTGGTCGGCGCAGATCGTGTCGTTGACGGCGGGCGGCGCGGTGGTCTGGCTGCTGACGGCGGGCACGCAGATCGAGCGCTTCCGCCGACCCGAGCGCGTGGCGTCGGTCTGCGCGCTGTTCGTCTGCGCATCGTTGCTGACCTACTACGTCAGCGGCGGATCGATCGCCGGCGTGTCGATTGGCGTGGTGCTGTACGTAATCGGGTTCGCGGCGACGCCGCCGCTGGAGGCCTTGATTCTGTCGCGCGCCTTCGGACTGGCCAACTTCGCGACGATTATGGGCACGGCGTTTCTGTTCCAGACGATCGCGATCTTCTTCTCGCCGATCATCGCGGGCACGATCTACGACGAACGCGGGAGTTATGACTTGATGTTGCTGATCTACGCCGTCTGCGTGGCGGTCAGCAGCGTCGCGTTTGTGTTGGCGAGTCGCCTGCCGCAGCCGATGGTCCTGCGCGCGGCGGCGCGCTCGGTCGCCTGATCAAGTCAGGGGCAGGCGCTCTGTGACAGCTCCCCCTTCGGGGGAGCTCTGAACTGTTGTCGTGGTCGGGGAGAGAGGATTTGAACCTCCGACCTCTTCGTCCCGAACGAAGCGCGCTGCCAGGCTGCGCCACTCCCCGACGCAGTCAGCTTACATCCCGCAGTCGGCCTGCTACCAGCCTGATACCAACCTGATACCAGCCAGCTACCAGTTAGTGAATGCGCCGTCGGGTCGCTTGAGCATCGGCGCCCAGCCTGTCGAAGGCGTGGGATACGCCGACGCAGCCTGCGGATCGAACTCGATGCCCCATCCCGGCCGATCGGTCGGCAGTGCGTGGCCGGCTTCGAACGGCGTCTGTAGCGGGAAGACGTCCTCTAACGCTGTTCCCGGCTCGCGGGCCATCTCCAGCACACCGGCATTGGAGGCAGCCAGCGTGAGTTGCGCGCCCGCCGCCGAGGACACCGGCCCGAGCGGATTGTGCGGGGCGATCTGAATGTGATGCGTTTCAGCCCAACGCGCAATCTTGAGCGCCTCTGTGAACCCGCCGACCAGGCAGAGGTCGATACGCGCGTAATCGATCAGTTCTTCCTCAATCGCCGCGGCGAACCCCCACTTGCCGTGCCACTGCTCACCCGCTGCGAGCGGGACGGCGCAGCGTTCGCGCAGTCGGCGATAGGATTCCGGCCGCTCGGAGCGCAGCGCGTCCTCAATGAAGAACGGCTGCACGTATTCGACGGCGCGGCAGTAGCGCAGCGCGTCGGGCGGATCGAGTCGGGTGTGGACATCGACGCAGAGCTCGAGCTCGGGCCCGAAGTGCTCACGCACCTCTTCAATGACGCGAACCGAGCGTCGAACGGCGGCGGAGGGCTCGAACACGCCATCGCTGGTCCCGCTCAAACCCCAACGAGCGAAGCGCCAACCGTCGGCGACGGTGCGCTCGATGTCGTCGATCAGTTGCGCGGGATCGTCCTCGCCTTCGTTGTGCGGATAGCAGGCGATGCGATCGCGAACGAGTCCGCCGACCAGGTTGTAGATGGGCTGTCCGAGCAGCTTGCCCTTCAAATCCCAGAGCGCGAGGTCGATGGCGGAGATCGCCGCTGAGTTGATCCGATCGGCGGGGAAGAACGAGGCGCGCGCCATCAGTTGCCAGAGATGCTCGGTGCGCAGCGGATCCTCGCCGATGACGAGTTCGGCGAAGCGTTCGACGCAGGCCGCGATCGGCGCCTCCTGCCAGGTCAGGCCAGACTCGCCCACGCCGACCGTTCCGTCGTCCGCCGTCACGGTGACGAACAAATGCGGCCGCCAGGACATGATCGGATAGACGTCGACCTGGGCGATCTTCATCGCGGACCTTGAACAGCCTGACGCGAGCTGTAGCGAGCCGCTAGCGACGGTCGTCGCGGCCGTCGTAGATCGGCTCGTTGAGGTAGACGTCGCCGTTGCGAATCTTGAGGTTGAACAGGCACTTGGGGTCGGTGCAGACCCAGGCCTTGAAGTGGACGGCGGCGCCCTGACCACCGAAATCCGACAGCGGCACCAGGACGCCCTGTTCGCATTGCGCGCACCTGGGGAATCCGCCCTGACCTAGATCGAGCCCGTCACTGGCCATCTCCCCGCATCTCCCTTGGGCCGCGCCTGCTCGCCGGCATCCACAGCACAGTCCCGCTCAGCAGCGACCCACGATGTCCATTGCGCATGGTAGCGGCTCGCGAACGCGCGGCGTCCGCTCAGGCTGGTTCGGCGCTGACGTCTTCCTGTACTCGCCAGCGCTCGCGATGCAGCAGGTAGTACTCGTAGGCGTCTGCGAGAGCCAACCAGGAGGCCTCGATCACGTCGGAGGACGCGCCGACGGTAGTCCAGATGTGATAGCCGTCGGTGGACTCGATCAGGACGCGCGTCTGCGCTTCCGTGCCGGCGTCGGTGTCGATGATGCGGACCTTGTAGTCGAGCAGCGAGACGGCGGCGAGTTCGGGAAAGGCCAGCTCGAGACCCTTGCGCGCGGCGCTGTCGAGCGCGTTGACGGGACCGTTGCCGTCGGCCGTCGTGTGGAACAGCTCATCGGCGACGCGAATCTTGGTCGTCGCCTCAGCCATCATCAGCGACTGAGTCTGAGCGGGATTGGTCTGCGCGGCGTCGGGATGTCGACGCTCGATGACGATGAAGTCCTCAAGCACGAACAGCGGCCGATAGTCAGGTCGCGAGCGCAGCGCGAGCAGCTCGAATGAGGCCTCCGCGGCCTCGTACTGGAATCCGCGCGACTCCATCTGCTTGACTCGATTGAGCAACGCCGTCGTTTCGTCCTGGGTGAGCGGCAGATCGTGGCCGCGCTCCTCAAGCTTGACTTGAATGTTGCGCTTGCCCGATAGCTCGGAGACGAGAATGCGGCGGTCGTTGCCGACCTCGGCCGGCTCGATGTGCTGGTAGTGGCTGGGGTCCTTGACTACCGCGGCGACGTGGTAGCCGGCCTTGTGGGCGAAGGCCGACGACCCGACGAACGGCGAGAGTCGATTGAGCGGCAGGTTGGCCAGCTCGGCGACGAATCGCGACGCGGTCGTGATCTCCTGGAGCTGCTGGTCTTCGACCACGCGCATGCCCATTTTGAGTTGCAGATTGGGGATGATCGAGGAGAGATTGGCGTTGCCGCAGCGCTCGCCGTAACCGTTGAGGCAGCCTTGCACCTGCTCGACGCCGGCGCGAATGGCGGCAAGCGAATTGGCCACGGCGAGGTCGCAGTCATTGTGCGTGTGAATGCCCAGACGCGCATCGGGGAGCCGCTCGCGCACGGCTCGGATTGCGGCGACGAGCTCGTCGGTCATCGCGCCGCCGTTGGTATCGCAGAGGATCAGATACTGCGCGCCGGCCCGGTAGGCCGTGCTGAGCACGTTGAGCGTGTAATCGGGGTCCTGCCGAAATCCATCGAAGAAGTGCTCAGCGTCGAAGTGCACCTCACGGCCGATTGAGGCCATGTACTCGACCGACTCCCGCACCATGGCGAGGTTCTCCTCGCGCGTCGTGTTGAGCACGGTCTCGACCTGCGAGGCGATCGCCTTGCCGACGAATGTCACGACGGGCGTCTCGGCGTCGCGCAGGGCGACGATGTTGAAGTCGGACTCGACGTCGGCGCCTGGCTTACGGGTCCCGCCGAATGCGACCAGCTGAGCGCGCTCGAGCGGCTGCGATTTCATGTGCTCGAAGAAGGCCTTGTCTTTCTCGTTCGAGCCGGGAAAGCCGCCCTCGACGTAGTGCATGCCGAGCGCATCGAGTCGGCGCGCGACGGTGACTTTGTCCTGCAGCGAGAAGGCGATGCCTTCCATCTGCGAGCCGTCGCGCAGCAGCGTGTCATAGAGAGCGACAGGTGAGTCGGAAAACGCAGACATAGCCTGAGGTTACAACCGATCGCTCGCTCGGCGAGAGCCCGCGAGTGCGTACTCGGGCTCAGTGGCGAAAGAGGCGATGCCCCGTTGTCGCCATGACGATGCCGTACTCATTGCAGGCCGCCGTCGTGTCATCGTCGGCGATCGATCCGCCCGGCTGCAGAATATGCGTGACCGCCGAGGCCTGGGCTCGGTCGACGTTGTCGCGGAAGGGCATGAACGCGTCGTGACTGAGCGCCGTGCGGAAGCGGCCGATCCACTCTTGACGTTGCCCTTCGCTCAGCGGTCCGGGCCAATCCGTGACTTGCGAGCGCAGGCGCCGCCGTTCGGGCGGCGAGAGTTCCGCCCAGGCGATGTACTGTTCGCGCGCGGCGAAACGGTCAGGTCGCCTCAGGTCAGGCTGGAACGACAGCCCGAGCACCTGATCGTGCTGCTGCAGCATCCAACGATCGGCCTTGCCGCAGGCGAGCCGCGTGCAGTGGATTCGAGATTGCTGTCCAGCGCCGAGACCGATCACCTGTCCGTCGGCGGCGACGCAGACTGAGTTGGATTGGGTGTAGCGCAGCGCAATCGTCGCGACGAGGAGATCTCGACGAACGGTGGCGGGGAAATTGGCGCCGGTGGTCACGGGATGGTCGAAAATTGACTCGTCGATCGCTCGACGGTCGAGCGGCTGTTCGAGTCGGAGGCCGAAGTGATCACGGGACTCGAACTCGGGAGGCTCGACGCTGGGGTCGGCTTCGAGGATGAGATAGCGTCCGCCCTTCTTCCGCTTGAGCATCTCCAGCGCCGCGGGCTCGTATCCCGGCGCGATGATGCCGTCCGAGACCTCACGGCGTAGGTAGCGAGCGAGTGATTCGTCGACCACGTCGGAGACGGCTGCGAAGTCGCCGTAGGCGCTGACGAGGTCTCCGCCGCGCGCGCGGACGTAGGCGGCCGCGACCGGAGAGAGGTCAAGCTCGTCCACCTCGTAGGCGCGGGCGAGCCGCTCGCCTAGCGGCAGGCCAATCGCCGCGCCCGCGGGCGAGACGTGTTTGTAGGAGGCCGCCGCTGGTTGCTTGAGCGTCGACCTCAGCTCACGGGCCAGATGCCAGGCGCTGAGCGCGTCGAGCAGATTGATGTATCCCGGTTGACCGTTGAGCGCGCGGATCGGCCACGCGCCGATGGCGCTGGCCGAGGCCGGCGATTGGTGTGGATTGATGCCGTATCGCAGCGCGATCGGTTCGCTCATCGGCGTCGGACCATTAGGAGACCAGGGCCTGCAGCGCGCCGTCGATCTCGGTGTGCTGGAAGCGGTAGCCCAGCTCAAGCGTCCTCGTGGGAAGGATGCGTTGCGAGGCGAGCAGCACGCTCGCGCCCTCGCCGAGCGCAAGCTTGAGCGCCATCGGCGGCACCGGCATCAACGCGGGACGACCCAAGGCGCGTCCGAGTGCGAAGGAAAAATCGCGATTGCGGACCGGATTGGGAGCGGTCAGGTTGATCGCGCCCTCGACGTGGGCATGCTCAAGCGCATGCACGATCCCACCGACGACATCGTCGATGTGGACCCAGCTCCACCAGGAGCGTCCACGACCGATCGGCCCGCCGAGTCCGAGCTTGAACGGGAGCAGCAGACGGGGCAGCGCGCCGCCTTCGGTGGAGAGGATGACGCCAATGCGTGGATTGACCGTGCGCACGCCGGCGTGCTGCGACTCGGCCTCCCAATCGACGCAGAGTCGAGCGAGGAAGTCGTCGCCGGCGGGGGCGGCCTCGGTCGACTCGCGCTCGACCTGGCCGCCGTAGTATCCAACCGCCGAGGCGCTGATCAGCACGCCGGGCTTCTCGCCGGCCTGCTGGATCGCCTCGACGACCTGACGCGTGGTCTCGATCCGACTGGATCGCAGGGCCGCCTTGCGGGCATTGCTCCAGCGCTGATCGACGATCCCCTCGCCGGCGAGATGGACCACGCCCGCTGCGCCAGTGACGGCGTCGGCGAGGCCGTCCCAATCGGTCCAGGTCACGCCTGAAAGCGCCACATGCGCGCGCGGATTGCGCGAGACGGCGACGATCGTCACGTTGCGCGAGCGCAGCTCGTTGATTAACGCGCCGCCGACCAATCCACTGGCTCCGGTGATCACGACATGCATGAGCTGTCTCCTGTCCACATGCGACGCCAGCTAGGTGCGACGCCGACTGTTTGCGTCGCCGCTATCCACCCATGTTCGGACGCACCGGATCGAGCCCATGCATGCCGCGGATCAGGTTGATCTCGCCGCGGTGGCCGTTGAGGTGCGTGCAGAGATGCAGAGTGATCGATTCGCCCAGCGTCTCGGTGCGCTCGCCCAGCTTGACTTCGCGCGAGAGGTCATCGTCGCTGAGTGAGTCGAGGAAGGCATGCGTCGATTCGTTGACGGCGTCCTGGTAGGCCCAGAATGCGTCGAGGTCGCCGATCGCGACGCTGGAGGCCTCTTCGGTCGATTGACCGGTGCCGAAGCCGCGCTCGGGCAGGCCGGTCTTTTCGGCCCAACCGCCCGAGTTCCAGATCTCCGGCTTGCCCTGCCAGGCGCCCTGGACGAGCAGATCCTCGACGCGCGCGGCGTGCCAGAGCACCCAGGCGACCGAGTGCGACTCGCCGTCGGGCACGTAGTGCAGCTGCTCGTCCGACTGGCCCGTGCGGGCGTCGCGGAAGCCGCCGTGAATGAACGACAACATGTCCTTGATGTATCCAACTGCCGAGGTGCTCATCTCAGGTTCCTTTCGACTCAAGATCCGCGTCCGGATCTTCCGGTTGATCCTGCTCTTGTTGGTCTGGCCGCTCATCTGACGCAGCCTCCGGGTTGGCGCGTTCGGCGTCGGCGAGCAGTTCTTCCAACTGCTGCATGATCTGGGGATCGAGCTTGTCCGTTTCGGACTCAGTATCCGCCCGTGTCTCCGCCTGCGCATCGACCGCATCGACTGCATCGACGTCAATGTCGAGCGCGTCGCTCTCCAGGCCGAAGGCGCGCGAGAGCTCCTGCGCCACGCGCGGATCGAGCCCGCCCGCTTCCGCCAATCGCTCGGCCAGTTCGCGCAGTTGATCCTCGCTGACGCCCATCGAGGTCAACGTCTCACGCACGAGACGCTGCACTTCGGCGTGATCCTGTCGGATCAAGGCGTCGGCCAGTTCGAGCTGCGTCTCGATCGCGCGGAAGCCGACGCGCCGCTGCGACTCGTCGCGCTGCAACAGGGTTGACATCAGCTTGGTGAACAGTGTGGTCGTGCGCGCAATGCGCATCCGATCGTCGGGATGCTCGGGGAAGTCGCCGGTCACGGCGACTTCGAAGCCCGTTTGCTTGTCGCGTGCGACGTACTGCTCGGCCATGTCCCGATTCTATGCCGATTCTGCGCGGTTCACCGACTGGCGGCGCTGTCGAGGAAGCCGCTCACCGCGTCGAGGAAGCCGGGCGTGTTTTGCGAGTGCACGTTGTGTCCGCAGCTGGGCACTTCGACGAGGTTGGCGTTGGGCAGCTCGGCGACGAAGCGTTGGGCGGCGTCGGCGTCGAGGATGTTGCTCGACTCGCCGCGCACAAGCAGGGTGGGTCCCCTGAACTGATGGAAGCCATCAGCGACATCGCGACGGTCAGCGCTGGGCCGGCGGAATCCGGGATCGTGCAGGATGCGGTCGGACTTGGCCACGTACTTGCCGTCCGAGCGGTGAACCAGGTTGTAGCGGGCGGTGCGCTCCATGTGTTCGCGCGAGCGGAATGGATCGTAGGCGGCGACGCGGTCGATGAACTCGTCGAGATCGTCGAACTCGACGTTGCGGACGACGAAGTTGCGAATCTGCTCCGCGCCGCGCTGCGAGACCTCGGGACCGACGTCGACGAGTACGACGGCGCGCGGCAGCGCGGGTTCGCGGGCCGTCAGGCGCATCGTGACCATGCCGCCCATCGAGTGGCCCATGACGATCGGCCGCTCGATGCCGGCCTCGTGGATCAACTGCAGCGCGTCGGTGGCCATCTGGTCGGGCCCATAGGCGGCGTCGCGGGCCCACTCGGAGTCTCCGTGTCCGCGCTGGTCGGGCGCGATGATGTGAAATCGATCGGCGAGATGCAACGCGACCAGATCCCAGCTGTGCGCCGACTGATTGCCGCCGTGCAACAGCACGATCGTCGGATTGGACGGATCGCCCCACTCGAGCACGTGCAACCGCAGGTGATTGATCACCACGTTGCGCGACACGTATCGAACCTCGTTGGCGTGGGCGATGCCGAGATCGGCGGCGGACTCGCAGAGCGAGGCGAACTCGTCGGCGCCGGTCATATCGACGGCGTCGGTTGTTGAGGCGAAGGTGTTCAGATACGGCACGATGGCAACTTCTTCGTCCGCTGGCTCCACTCCGAATCGGATGCAGATTCAGCTGCAGGCGGGCTCGCGCGCAGTCTATCGCGACGGCTAGCCTATGACGGTCTCTGATTGGAGTGACCCATGGCATTCGCGCATCCCGAGTATCTGGTCTCGACCGACTGGTTGGCGTCGCATCTCGACGACGACGATGTCCGCGTGTTTGAGACGACCGTGTTTCTGCGTCCGCGAGACGGCGGCGGCTACCGGGTCGAGTCGGGCCGCGCCGAGTATGAGTCCGGCCACATTCCCGGCGCCGGCTTTCTTGACCTGCAAGGCGATTTCTCGGACAACGACCAGCGGCTGCGATTCATGATGCCCTCAGCTGCAGCGTTTGCTGAGGCCGCCGGTCGACACGGCATCTCAGAGACGACGAGGCTCGTCCTCTACGACCGCGCCGGCTCCATGTGGGCGGCGCGTTTGTGGTGGATGTTCCGCTCGATGGGTTGTACCCGAGCGGCTGTGCTTGACGGCGGTTGGCGTCGTTGGACCGACGAAGGTCGCGCGACTTCGACCGACGAGGCGGCGTACGCTCCAACGACGTTCAACGCCTCAGCCGACGCGGCGCGCTTCGCCGATCTCGACGAGATGAAGTCGTTCCTCGAGCGCGGCGGCAGCTGCGTGATCAATGCGCTCGGACGCGACCAGCACTCGGGCGCCGACGGCGGCCGCACCTACGGTCGCGCGGGCCACATCCCCGGCTCCGCCAATGTGCCGGCCATGGAGCTGATCGATCCAGAAACAGGTCTGTACCGTCCAGCCGACGACTTGCAGGCGCTGTTCGACGGCGCTGGCGCTTCCAAGTCGGACCGGGTGATCACATACTGCGGCGGCGGGATCGCTGCGTCGAACGACGCCTTGGTGCTGTCGTTGCTCGGCTACGACAACGTCGCCGTCTACGACGCGTCGATGTCGGAGTACGCCGCCGACTCGTCGATGCCGCTTGAAGTGGACTGACCCGCTTCGTCAACGCCTACGAGTCCAAGTCGAACCGGTCGAGGTTCATGACCTTCTCCCAGGCGGCGACGAAGTCGTTGACGAACTTCCGCTCCGAGTCGCTGGCGCCGTAGACCTCCGCCAGCGCCCGCAGCTCGGAGTGCGATCCGAAGATCAGGTCAACCCGAGACGCGGTCCACTTCGCGCTGTTCGTACTTCGCTGGCGACCCTCGAAGATCTCGTGGTCGTCGGAGACCGACCGCCACTCGATGTCGTTATCGAGCAGGTTGACGAAGAAGTCGTTGCTCAGCGTGCCGGGACGATCTGTAAGGACGCCGTGCTGCGACTGGCCGGTGTTGGCGTCGAGGACGCGCATGCCGCCGATGAGCGCGGTCATCTCGGGCGCGGTCAGGGTGAGCAGTTCGGCGCGTTCGATCAGCTGGTCCTCGGCGCGGCCGCGACGCCAGGTCTGCAGACTCTGACTGAGGTAGTTGCGGAATCCGTCGGCCGTGGGCTCGAGGACATCGAACGACTCAGCATCGGTCATCTCGTCTGTCGCGTCGGTGCGACCGGGAGCGAAGGGAACGCTGACGTCGTAGCCGGCGTCGGCGGCGGCGGCCTCGACCGCGGCGCAGCCGCCGAGCACGATCAGATCGGCCAGTGAGACGCGCGTGTTGTCGCTGCGAGCGCTGTTGAACGACTGCTGAATGCGTTCGAGCTGCTCGATCGTCGCGCTCAGCTGCGCCGGATCGTTGACTTCCCAGCTTCGCTGCGGAGCGAGTCGCACGCGCGCGCCGTTGGCGCCGCCGCGCTTGTCAGTGCCGCGGAACGATGCAGCCGAGGCCCAGGCGGCGCTGACGAGCTGTGATCGCGAGAGTCCCGACGCGAGCACATCAGCCTTGAGTGCGGCGATCTCCGTCTCGCCGATCAGGTCGTGATCGACCTCGGGCACCGGGTCTTGCCAGATCAGCGCCTCGTCGGGCGCCAATGGACCGAGGTATCGACTGCGCGGACCCATGTCGCGATGGATCAGTTTGAACCAGGCGCGCGCGAAGGCGTCTTCGAGTTCCGCCGGGTTCTCGAGGAATCGGCGCGTGATTTCGGCGTAGGCGGGATCCTCGCGTAGGGCGAGGTCGGTGGTCAGCATCATCGGCGCATGGTGAACGTTCGGGTCGTGCGCGTCGGGGACCGTCGCGACGGCGGCCGCGTTGGTCGGCTGATACTGCCACTTGCCGGCGGGGCTCTTGGTCAGCTCCCACTCGTGCTGGTAGAGATTCTCGAGGAATCCGTTGTCCCACGTAGTCGGCTTGTCGGTCCAGGCGCCTTCGATGCCGCTGGTGATTGTGTCAGCGGCCATGCCCGAGCCGTGGCTGCTGTCCCAGCCGATGCCCTGGCGCTCAATGCTCGCGCCTTCGGGGTCTGCGCCGACGTGCGACTCCATCGCCGCGCCGTGCGCCTTGCCAAAAGTGTGTCCGCCGACGATCAGCGCGACGGTCTCTTCGTCGTTCATCGCCATGCGCATGAACGTGCGGCGGATGTACTCAGCCGCCAGCGTCGGGCTCGGCTCGCCGCCGGGACCTTCGGGATTGACGTAGATCAGACCCATATGGTCAGCGCCGAGCTGCTCGTCGAGCACGCCGTCGGCGTCGTGGCGCTGGTCGGCCAGCCACTCTTCTTCCTGGCCCCAGTCCGTCTCGTCGGCCTCCCAGGAGTCGGGTCGACCGAAGGCGAAGCCGAAGGTCTTGAAGCCCATCGACTCGAGCGCGCAGTTGCCGGTGAAGACCAACAGGTCGGCCCAGGAGATCTGATTGCCGTACTTCTGCTTGATCGGCCAAAGCAGTCGACGCGCCTTGTCGAGGTTGGCGTTGTCGGGCCAGCTGTTGAGCGGCGCGAAGCGCTGTTGTCCCGCGCCGCCGCCGCCGCGACCGTCGCTAATCCGGTAGGTGCCGGCGGCGTGCCAGGTCATGCGTATGAACAGCGGGCCGTAGTGTCCATAGTCGGCGGGCCACCAGTCTTGCGAGGTCGTCATGACCGCTTCGATGTCCCGTTTGAGCGCTTCGACATCGAGCGACTCAAGCGCCTGCGCATAGCTGAAGTCCGAGTCCATGGGATCGGAGGCGGCAGTGTTGCGTCGCAGTGGCTTGAGGCTGACTTGTTCCGGCCACCAATGCTGATTCGTGGTCATGCGGGGGTCCCTTCAGAGGCACGCGAGCGCAGCAGCTCCGAGCGCTCAACTCCAACTAGACAGCGTAAATCGCACAGCGAGCCGCGCGGCAAGGAATCTGGCGGTGTACCTGGCGCGCGGTGGACTCAGCTTATCACCGCAATCTGGGCGACATGTCAGCTAGACGACGCCCGCCCTACGGCTGATCGCCGCCTGTCCCCGCGGCCCGTCGCGCGTCCTCGCAGCGCTCGATGAAGGTGACCGTCTCCGCGGCGAAGCGCTCGGGCTCTGAGATCAGGGGCGCATGTCCTGACTCCTCGAAGGTGCGCAGGGTCGCGTCGGGGATCTCACGAGCCATGAACTCCGCCGCTGCGTGCGGCGCGATCGGATCCTGTCGGCCGTGGAAGATCGCCACGGGAATCTTGATCTGCTGCAGGGTCGACTCCAGATCGCATGTGGCGCGCGACTGCTGCGAGCCCTGCCAGCAGGCCTCGGTCGACGGGCCGAACTCTTCGCCCCAGACCTCGCGGCGCGGCGCGTCCTGATTGGGCGGCGTTAAGGGTTGACCGCTGAAGTTGGGCGAGGGCGGTCCGCCGACCAGAATCGCTTGCGCGACGCGGCTCGCGCCGTGTCGATCCAAGTAGGCCAGCGTTGTGCGCACGCCGAGTGACCAGCCCATCATGGTGATGTCGCGATAGCCGCGCTGCTCGATGAACGCCGCCTGATCGTCTGCGAATTGCTCAATGCTGTACTGCGACGGATCGTCGGGCGACTCGGACGGCGGACGTCCGCGATGATTGAGCGCGGCGCAGCGGTAGCGCTCTGAGAGCGTGCCTATGAGGTCGGCCCAGAGCGACGCATTGCCTTGCGTGCCATGGACAAACACGATCGTCGGCGCATTCGAGTCATCGGGACCCTGCTCGTGGTAGAAGAGCTGCAATCCGTTGATCTGAGCAAGAGGCATGGGACACCGTTTCGATAGGCTGAGGCTGTCGGTCCAGCTTGGCGATCGGGAGCATGCTATGACGTTGGTTTGGGAGCTGGAGACGCCGGCGCTGCTTGTCGACCTCGATGCGCTCGATCACAACGCGCGACTGATGGCTCGTCGCTGCGCCGACGCCGGCCTCGACTGGCGGCCTCACGTGAAAGCATGCAAAGCCCCGGCGATGGCGCTGCGATTGATCGAGGCGGGCGCAGTTGGCGTCACCTGCGCCAAGTCGTCGGAAGCGTTGGCAATGGCGCGGGGCGGCGTCGGGGACATCCTGATCGCCAATGAGGTCGTCGGCCAAGCGAAGATCGCGCGACTGGTCGACGTGGCGAGACTGGCCACGCTCTGCGTCGCGGTCGACGACGCGGCGAACGTTCGCGATATCTCAGCCGCGGCAGACGCAGCCGGCGTCACGATCGACGTGCTGGTGGACATCGATGTCAATCTGCACCGCTGCGGCGTGACTCCCGAAGCCGCGCCGTCGCTCTGCGCCTTGGTCTCCGACATGCCTGGGCTGCGTCTGCGCGGACTGATGGGCTACGAGGGCCACGTGATGAACCTGCCCGACGATGAGAAGGAGCGCGAGACGGCGGCTTCCGCCTCGATCATCAGCCGCGCCAACAATCTGTGCGCCGCTGCCGGTCACGACATCGGCGTGCGATCGGGCGGCGGCAGCGGCAACTACCGATACGTGCTCGAACAGGGCGCGCTCAATGAGCTGCAAGCGGGCGGCGCGGCGCTGATGGACCTGACCTACGAGCAGATGGGCGTCGATGGCCACCGAAGAGCGCTGAGTCTGGTCTGTCAGGTGGTCTCGGCGACCGATCCCGATCGGGCCGCGGGCGACGCCGGCTGGAAGGCGACCGGACGACACACGGGATTGCCCGAAGCCGTCAAGCCCGACGGCTGGCGATGCGTCGGTCTGAGCGCCGAGCACACGCATCTCCAGCGAGACGGCGGCGGCGCACTCTCAGCAGGCGACCGCGTCGAGCTCGTGCCGCACTATTCGGACAGCACGGTGTTGCTGCATCGCACGCTGTATGCGCACCGCGCTGGCGTGGTTGAAGACGAATGGGAGATCAGCGGCTCGGGCGCGCTGCAGTAAGGCTCACGCGACGCCCACGGCGGACCGACCGCCGCGGATCGCGCTGAGACTAGGCTACGATTCGATTGCTGAGCGGGAGGACGGTTGGACGATGCTGTTGTCGCCTTATCGCGTGTTGGACTTGACCGATCAACGCGGCCAGCTGGCCGGACAGATCCTCGCTGACCTCGGCGCGGACGTGATCTGCGTCGAGCCGCCGGGCGGCTCGCCGGCGCGCGCTGTGGGACCGTTCGCCGGCGACGATCCGTCGCCTGAACGCTCGCTCTTCTGGTGGGCGTACGCGCGCAACAAGCGCGGCGTCACCTGCAATCTCAACCACTCCGATGGTCAGGCGCTCGTGCATCGACTGGCCGCCAGCTGCGACTTCGTGATTGAGTCCGAACAACCCGGCGTGATGGATGCTCGCGGGCTTGGCTACGCCGATCTGTCGGCCGATCATCCCGAGCTGATCTACACATCGATCTCCGCGTTCGGACAAACCGGTCCCAAGGCCCAGTACGAGTCGACCGATCTGATCCTGATGGCGGCCGGCGGGCCGCTGATCCTCTCAGGCGGCGCGGGCGAGGCGCCGGTGCGCGTCTCGGTACCGCAGGCCTGGCATCACGCCTCGGGCGAGGCGGCCATCGGCGCGATGATCGCCCTGACATCACGACGCGCCAGCGGCCGCGGTCAGCACGTCGATATCTCCGCCCAACAGTCGGTCGCCGCCGCCACGATGTCGGCGATTCTGGCCTCGTCGATCGGCGCGAACGAAACCGCGCGCGTCGCCGGCGGGATGGCTGTGGGACCGTTCACGGGCAAGCTGATCTGGCAGGCCGCGGACGGCTACATCTCGCTCACATTCCTCTTTGGCTCCGGCATCGGACCCTTCTCGCAGCGGCTGATGAACTGGATCTACGACGAGGGCGAATGCGACCAGGCCGACCGCGACCTCGATTGGATCGGCCTCGGCGCGCTCTTTCTCTCAGGGGAGATCCCACTCTCCGAGTGGGACCGGCTGCTCGAAGTCGTGGGCGCCTTCATCCGCAAGCGCAGCCGCGCTGAGCTGTTCAGCGAGGCGCAGTCGCGCTCGCTGCTGATCGTGCCGGTCACGACCGTCGACGAGGTCGCCGACTCCGAACAGTTTGAGGCGCGCGAGTTCTGGCGCTCGCATGACATGCCTGAGTGGCCCGAGCCGGTGCGTTTTCCCGGGCCGTTCGTCAAGCTCTCGGCGAACGAGATTGAGTACCGCCGTCGCGCGCCATCGATCGGCGAGCACAACGCTGAGGTCTACGCCGAGCTGGGCATCGACGACGCCGGGCTCGCCGACCTGCGGGAACGAGGGGTGATCTAGATGTCATCGACCCTGCCGAGTATCCCCGCCGTCCCAACTGAGGGCGCGCTCGCCGGCGTCAAGGTGCTCGACCTGATGTGGGTCGTCGCCGGTCCGACCGCGACGCGCGCGATGGCCGACTTCGGCGCGACGGTTGTGCGCATCGAGTCGGCGAATCGGATCGAGACCGCGCGCGGCATCGGTCCGTTTCACGACAACGCCCAAGGTCCCGATCACTCGGGATTGTTCATCAACATGAACGTGAACAAGCTCGGACTCTCGCTCAACCTCGCGACCGAGGAGGCGCGCGCTGTCCTGCTCGACCTGATCAAGTGGTGCGATGTCCTGACCGAGTCGTTCTCGCCGCGCGCGATGCGCGCCTGGGGCATGGACTACGAGTCGTTGCGCGAGATCAAGCCCGAGTTGATCATGCTCTCGACCTGCCTGTTCGGTCAGGCGGGACCGCTGTCGCGCGTGGCGGGATTCGGCACGATGGGCGCGGCGATCGGCGGCTACATCGCGCTGGCCGGCAACCCTGGCGGCGCGCCGATCGGTCCATACTCGGCCTACACCGACTATCTCTCGCCGCGTTTCGCGCTGCCCACGATCCTGGCCGCGCTCGACCATCGCGACCGCACGGGCGAGGGCCTGTACATCGATCAGGCGCAGGCTGAGTCGTCGCTGCACTTCATGAGCGCCGCCCTGCTCGACTACACCGTCAACGGCCGTGTGCCCGAACTGATCGGCAATCTCGACCGAGACATGGCGCCGCACGGCTGTTACGCCGCGGCGGGCGACGACGATTGGGTCGCGATCGCAGTACGCGACGAGGCTGACTGGGGAAACCTCTGCGCGGCGATGTCGACGCCGGAGCTGGCGACGGACGATCGCTTCGGCAGTCTTGAGGCTCGGCGCGCCAATGAGGACGAGCTGAACGAGCTCGTCGCGAGCTGGACTCAGCGGCATGCAGCGCTCGAAGTCGAGTTCATGCTGCAAGCCTTCGGCGTGCCCGCGCACGCAGTCTCGAACAGCACGCAGGCGGCCGCCGACCCGCAGCTGCGGCATCGCGGTCACTTCATCCCTATGGAGCATCCAGTACATGGGCAGACCACGATCGAGGCGGCCAAGGCGCAGATGACTGCGACGCCGCCCAGCTATCGATCGGTGGCGCCGTCGATCGGCCGCGACAACGACCTCGTCCTGCGAGAGATCCTCGGCTACGACGACGAGCGAATCGCCGAGTTAGCCATCGCTGACGCGTTGACCTAGAGCGCGGGATCCGAGGCCAAGCGGCGAGATACCCGCGGCACGCGCAGGCATCACAGCCCAAGCAGACTCGTCATGGCCGCGCACCGCGGCGGCCATCTCGATGAGTGGACGCCGGCGCCCGCCCCACGGCAATCCTCAAGCCTTACCCTCTGCAACGACAGCGCACCGAGCGGCTGTCATGCGAGGAGATTGCCATGGCTGGACGACTGGACGGCAAGGTCGCCGTGATCACTGGCGCCGGAGCGGGCATGGGCCGCGCAACGGCCGAGCTGTTCGCCCAAGAAGGCGCGCGCGTGGTCGTCGTTGATCGCTGGGCCGAGCGGGCTGAGGACGCCGCCTCCGGCATCGGCGACGCGGCGTTGGCCGTTACCGGCGACGTCTCCAGCGGCGAAGACGTGCAGGCGATGTACGCCGCCGCCGTCGAGCGCTTTGGCGGCGTCAACATCATCTACAACAACGCCGGCATCGGCGCACGCGAAGACAACGTCCGCGACTGCCCAGAAGAAGTCTTCGACGAGATCCTCTCGATCAACCTGCGCGGCGTCTGGCTGGGGATGAAGTACGGCATCCCCCATCTCGAGCGCGCCGGCGGAGGATCGATCATCTCGACGGCGTCAGTCGCTGGACTGAGCGGTCTGGCCGGCATCGCCGCCTACTGCGCGTCGAAGGGCGGCGTGATCGCGCTGACCCGCGCGGCGGCCGGCGAGTGGGCGGCCAAGGGTATTCGGATCAACTGCATCTGCCCGGGCGCAATCGCGACACGCATCGGCGACGACTCGGAAGGTCCACAGGATCCCGACAACCTCGAGCGCCGACGCGAGCGCGGGGCCATGGCGCATCCGCTGGGACGCTCGGGCGAGGGCATCGACATCGCCCAAACGGCGCTCTATCTCGCCTCAGACGAATCGTCATTCGTGACCGGCCAGGCGATCGTCGTCGACGGCGGCTGGACCGCCGTTGATCGTCGCTACGCCGAACTCACCGGCCGCGACTTCTCCTGAGTCCGGCGAGACGAGAGGACTTGAGCATGGTCGATCGATTGGCGGGCAAGGTGGCGGTCGTCACAGGCGGCGCTTCGGGGATCGGTGAGGCGTCGGCGCGGCTCTTCGCGGCCGAGGGCGCGCGCGTCGTGATCGCCGACCGTGACGCCTCACGCGGACCGTGGGTCGCATCGGAGATTGGCGATAATGCGCAGTTCGTCCAGGCCGATGTGCGTCAGGGCGAAGATGTCCAAGGCATGTTCGCTGCGGCCGTCGACGCCTGGGGCCGCGTGGACATCATCTATAACAACGCGGGCACTGGACCCAACGAGGGCAATGTGCGCGATTGTCCCGAAAAGGCGTACGACCTGATCTCGGACGTCAACATCCGCGGCGTCTGGCTTGGCATGAAGTACGGCATTCCCCATCTCGAGCGCACCGGCGGCGGTTCGATCATCGCCACGGCGTCGGTCGCCGGATTGACGGGACTGTCGGGCACGGCGGCCTACTGCGCCTCGAAGGGCGCCGTGATCGCGATGGTCCGCGCCGCGGCGGGCGAGTGGGCGTCCTCAGGCATTCGCATCAACTGCATCTGTCCCGGCGGCATCGCGACCGGTCAAGGCTGGCGCTCTGATGATCAGATTGAAGAAACCCGCCGCGATTGGTCGACGCTGCATCCACTAGGACGCTCGGGCGAAGCGATCGACATCGCGCAAGCGGCGCTCTTCCTCGCCTCGGATGAGTCGTCGTTCATTACTGGCCAGCAGCTCGTTGTCGACGGCGGCTGGACCGGCCCCGACGGTCGCTACGACGCGCTCACCGGGCGCGACTGGACGCAGGTCTGATACCAACTAGGAAGCCGACCAGCGGGTAACGCGCTCGGCGCTCAGTCGCAGCAGCGGCCGTTCTTCGAGCGCCATGTCGTCGTACTGCCGATACTTCGCGCGCAGCGCCGCAATCGCGACACGCGCCTCGTCGGCGTGCCGTTCGTCAGGCCAGAGGACATTGGCCGCGCCGCGTACCAGAATCCACCAGAGCTCGGACCAATCGTCGCTGTAGCAGTCGACGAGCAGCGCGAAGCGTGGGTTGGACTCGATGTTGGTCAGTCGTCGCAGCCGCACGGTGCGCTTCGGCTTCTCGTCGATCGCGATGTAGATCTCGCCGCCGACCAGTTCGAAGACGACCGGCTGGAGATGCGGGTCGCCGTCGTCCGAGGCTGTCGACAGATAGCCATGTCGAGCGGCTGAGAGTTCGTCGCGCACGTCGTCGAGCGTGGTCATCTGATTCCTATACTCGAGTCACGCGTCAGCCAATCAGAGCGGAGATTGAGATGCCAGAGCGCCGCAAGCTGGATCAGTCAGAGATTAACGCTCAGCTCTCGGAGATCCCGGGCTGGTCATACGTCGATGGATCGCTGACGCGCGAGTTCGAGTTCGACAACTTCGTCGGCGCGTTTGGCTTCATGTCGTCCGTGGCGCTGCTGGCCGAGAAGCTCGACCACCATCCGAACTGGTCCAACGTCTACAACCGCGTCTCGATCGCGCTCAATACGCATGACGCCGGCGGCGTGACCGAGTTTGACTTCGTGCTCGCCGCGCAGATCAACGAGGCCGCTGGTTAGTCCCCGCGACTAATCTCTGAGCCATTGCAACAGCTGCTCGCGAGTCGCGTTGGCGCCGCTGATCACGATCACGACGCGCTTGCCGGCGAGCCGTTCACGTTCTTGATCGGCGGCCGCGACCCCGACCGCACCGGCCGGTTCCGCCATCACATGCTGCTGGTCCCAGAGCAGTCGGATGCCGGCGAGAATCTGCTCATCGTCAACGAGGATGAAGTCGTTCAACGAGGCTCGCAGTACCGCAAACGGCAAGTCGAACACCACACCGGTGGCGATGCCCTCGGCGAGCGTCCGATTGGGCCGTGGTTCCATGTCGCCCGACCGCCAGGCGTCATGGACAGCCGGCGAGAGCGAGGACTGCGCCGCCCAAACCTCGGCCGGATGCCCGAGGCCGTCGCGGACGGTGACCCAGCCGGACGCTCCAGTGCCTCCGCCGAGCGGGACGACAACCAGATCGGTATCGGGCTGCTGCGTTTCCAGTACCTCGAGCGCCGCAGTAGCGACGCCGGCGATCAAGGTAGGTTGATTGACCGGTTCCACGTATAGCGCGCCGCGCTCGTGGGCGTGCTCCGTTGCGGCGACGAAACACTCATCGACCCGTGCACCGACGAGCTCGACTTGGCCGCCGAAGCGCTCGATGGCCCTCACCTTGTCGGGGTTCGCGTCGAGCGGCATGAACACCGTCGCCGGCGCGCCCGCGAGCGCTGCGCCGTAGGCGATCGACTGTCCATGGTTTCCCGTCGACGCGGTCACAAGACCTCGCTCGCGAGCGTCATCATCGAGCAGCGACGCGAGATAGATGCCGCCCCGCACCTTGAAGGCCGATGTGGGCGTCGCAGCCTCCAGCTTGAGCGTCACATGGGCATTGAGCCGCTCGGAGAGTCCTGGACTGTGGATGAGCGGGGTCGGCAGGGCGATCTCCTGCGCAATGACGTCGTGCGCGCGGCGGATTTCTTCGATCGATGGCGGCGAGAGCTGCTGGTTCACGAGCGGTACTTCGCAATCTGATCATCTTGTCGCTCTGCGATCGACTCGGCCGAGCGGAAGTAGATGTCGGGCGGGTCCCAGCCGTTGAGTCCGGCGTAGGTATCGATCTGCGAGCGATGATGGATGTCGTGCTCCATCATCATCAACAGCACGCGCCAGCCGCTCAACGAAGCGCCTGGCGTGTCGATCATCTCGACGTCGCGCGTCAGGCCTTCGGGACCGACCTCGGAGACGAGTCGGCTGAACTCCTCGAAGCTGGCATCGAGCGCCGGTGCCCAGAGCTCAGCGCGCGAAACGTCGGGCGGCTCGGGTGAAATCCAGCCTTCCCGCCGATAGGCGCTGGCAAAGTAGAGCCGCGAGCCGCACATGTGACCGATCAGCTTGTTGATCGACCAGGCGTGCTCGCCTTCGCCGCCTTGAGGCGTCCAGCCGTCGGCCTCGGGCGGCAGTGCGGTCACGTCGCGCACGGCGCGTCGATTGACCGAGCGAAAGTAGCGCAGGAATCCGTCAATGTCGCTGAACATGTGATTGTTCCGTCCAAATCATGGCCGTCCGAATCAGAGCCGTCCGAGTCAGAGCTCGAGCGCTGGCTGTTGCTGGGGCTCGAGCAGGCTGGAATCGTCGTGTTTGACGCTGTTGACTCGAGGCGACACGGGCAGGCTGACAAACGCGTCGTCGGGCGGCAGGTCGAGCAGCGGCAGCACCGCCGACGCTTCCAGACTGGTCGGATCGAGCCAGGCCTCGTGCCGATCGTCAGGCAAGACGACCGGCATGCGCTCGTGGATGTTGGCGAGGGCGTCGATGGCGGGCCTGGTCAGGATCGTAAACGTCACCGCCGGACGTTCCGGCTCGGGATGCCAGATGTCGTAGAGACCGGCGAAACAGAACGGCTCGGCGTCGGCGCGGTGAATCCAGTGCGGCTGTCGCTGACTCTTCGGTCCGCTCCATTCGTACCAGCCGTCGGCGGGCACGAGGCAGCGTTGGCGCTTGAACGGCCGCGCATAGGCGCGCGATTCGGCGACGGTCTCGGATCGAGCGTTGATCTGCCGCGCCGCCCGCTTGGCGTCCTTGGCCCAACTGTTGACGAGCCCCCAGCGAGCCGGTTGCGCAACGATCGCTTCGCCGTCGGCGAGCACGATTGGGTGCAGCTGGGTCGGCGCGATGTTGAAGCGCGGCTTGAACCCGTCTGCGCCGAAGAGCTGGACGTTGAGCCGCTCGAGCGCCTCGACGAACTCCAAGGAGTCGACCGTCAGCGTGAAGCGTCCGCACATGATCGCAGTCTACGCCGAGTTGGAACGTCCACTCGAACGCAGGCCGTAGCATGCGGGCAGCAATGAACTCATGCCGGCGCGCCATCGCGGAGCGCCGAAGTCTGACCAATGGAGAGGCTGATCAATGTCCGACACCGCCAACGAACCGACCGTGATCGTTGACAAGCGCGATGACGGCATCGCATTGATCACGCTCAATCGTCCCGAGCGTCTGAACGCGTTCGGTGACGACTTGCTGCCGCGGCTGAGCGCGGCGCTCGTCGACTGCGAGGATGATCCGGAGGTGCGCTGCGTCGCGCTGACCGGCGCGGGACGTGGATTCTCGGCAGGCGCCGACATCAACAACATGAACCGCGGTTCGGACGGTCCGCGGCCTGGTCCGGGCGTGGTCAATCGGATGAGTCAGCGCAGCCAGATTCAGACGACGGCGATGCTGCACGAGATGGGCACACCGACCGTCGCTCTGGTCAACGGACCGGCCGCGGGCGGCGGATTGGGTCTCGCCTTGGGGACCGACTTCCGCATCGCATCTGACCGCGCCCGATTCGTGACCGCATTTCGCAACATTGGCGTATCGGGCGACTACGGCGTCGCCTGGCTCTTGCAGCGCATGGTCGGCATTACCAAGGCGCGCGAGCTCCTGATGCTGGGAGGGCAGCTATCGGCGCAGGAGGCGGACGCCGAAGGCATCGTGACCAAGGTCGTACCGCACGACGACCTGATGCCCGAAGGTTTGGAATTCTGTCGCGAGCTGGCGCAGGGTCCGACGTCGGTGTTGGCGATGATGAAGTGGACGCTGAACTACGGCGCGACGTCGAACTTGCACGACTCGCTGTATCAGGAGGGCGCGCACGTGATGCTCTCGTTCACGGGCGAGGACAACAAGGAGGCGGCGCGCGCATTCCTCGAGAAGCGGCCGCCCAACTTCATCGGGCGGTAGCTCAGAGCGTTGATGGCGCAGTCGCCCCTGTGTTGGTCGCCTGGATAAACCGAACCCCCGGACGGATGTCCGGGGGTCGGCCAGGAGGCGGGGCCGGGCGAGCGAGAAACCCGTGCCCCTGAGTGCGCCGGGCGGTCGCTCCCAGCGTGACTCTCACGTTCGCGGCCGAGCGCTGTCAGAGGCGGCAAGGTGAAC
This sequence comes from Dehalococcoidia bacterium, assembly GCA_965221705.1. Lineage (GTDB taxonomy): Bacteria > Chloroflexota > Dehalococcoidia > Bin125 > Bin125 > Bin125. Next base: position 85,575 of record OZ244908.1, on the reverse strand, counting down.
TGCCGCTCAGAGCAGCTGGGCGAACCGGTGGAGCCGTGCTCAAGACACGGGTTCTTGAATCGCGTCTGACAGCCGCAGCTGAGACGCGGGTCTCCCTCGGTCGCCTACGGGGTTAGCTGACGGGTTCGGCGCGAAGGAGTGCGCCGTGCAGTCATCGAAATCGATGTCCGCATTCACCCCAAAGTGGTGGGTCCCCCGCTCCTCGCGCTGCCAATCGACCGACCGGCTCAACGAGGACTCGGCCCGAATATTCAGTTGTGCATTCAAAGATATCGACTTTGCCAGAGAATTGCCAGCCCCTGCAGATCAGGGCTTGCAGATCAGGGCTTGCAGCCCATCGCCAGCATCTCCTTGCGCAGATCGTTGATCCGGTCGTAGATCTCGCGCAACTCGGGATTGGGACGACCCAGCGGACCCTCGCCCGGCTGCGGCGGCAGCTTGCCAGGCATATCGTCGGCGAGCAAATTCAGTCTGGCGCGCTCGGCGCGGATTTCCTCGCAGCGTGCTTCATCGGTCATGGTGCGCTCTCTTTCGGTGCGATAACCCAGGGCTCACATTGTCACGGGGTACCTTGCGCTCGCTGACGATGCGCCGCATCGAGCGCCTCCGCCTCGGTCCGCGACAGCGCGACGCGCGAGCGCAGCTCGAGGCCGAGTTCGGTCGCCTCTCGCGCGACGCGGAAGAGCGACAGGTCATCGGGCGTCTCGATGATCAGACACAGCCCATCATCGACCTGCAGCGCCTCGACCAGTTGACCGCCAGTCAGCTGCACGCGCGACTCGAGCGTCGCCAGCGTCTGAGCAAGTGGCTGCAACGTGTCCCATCGCGCCTCACAGAGATACAGCGGCATGAGTCGTATCGTAGTCGCAACGACCACAGACGAACTGAGAGACGAACAGAGGTCCGCGATGGAACGCATCGGATTCATCGGACTGGGCATCATGGGGGCGCCAATGGTCGCCAACCTGATCCAGGCCGGATTCAGCCCAACGGTCTGGAATCGGTCGCGTCCGGGCATCGACGCCTGTGTCGCGCTGGGCGCCGCGCCCGCCGACTCGCCCAGGGCCGTCGCCGAGGCGTCGGACATCCTCATCACGATCGTGACCGATTCACCCGATGTCGAGTCGGTGCTCGTCGCTCGGGACGACGCGGCGATCCACGGTCTCGCCGCTGGTTCGGTCGTGATCGACATGTCGACGATCTCCCCCGCCGTGACGCGCGACATCGCGGCGCAACTGGCCGAGCGCGGGGTGTCGATGCTCGACGCGCCGGTCTCGGGCGGCGACACGGGCGCGAAGGCCGGCACGCTCTCAATCATGGTCGGCGGCGAGGCGGACGTCCTCGAGCGCTGCCGACCAGCGCTCGAAGCGATGGGTTCGACGATCACGCACTGCGGTCCGAATGGCGCGGGTCAGACCGTCAAGCTCTGCAATCAGGTCGCCATCGCAGGCGCGCTGTTGGGAGTCTGCGAGGCGCTGTCGTTGGCCGACAAGTCGGGCGTCGACGCCGATCGCATGCTGGCCGCGATCTCGGCCGGGGCGGCGGGCAGCTGGCAGCTGACCAATCTGGGTCCGAAGATCGCAGCGGGCGACTTCGCGCCCGGCTTCATGGTGCGGCTGATGCAGAAGGATCTGCGGCTCGCGCTCGAGGCCGGCGCCGAGGTCCTGCAGCCGCTGCCCAACACCTCGCTCGTGCGGCAGCTGTACTACCAGCTGCAGAGTTCAGGCTTGGGCGATGAAGGCACGCAGGCCTTGGCGCGAGTCGTGTCGGCGTTGGGCCAGCCGATCTCCGAGTAGCGACGCAGTTCAGCAATCCAGCCCGACTAGCGCCCAGCCCGACGATCTAGTGCGAGTGCATCTCGCCAATCGCCTCGTCGGCGTTGGCCAGCCGCTCGGCGACGTGCTGCAGCATCGACCAGAGCACGGGCACGCTGGCGCCCTGCTCGAAAGTGTTGCGCAGCAGCGAGAGGCACTCGGTGTCGGACGTCGCGACGACCGTGGCGGAACGCGGTCGGCCGAGCAGGAGCGCCATCTCGCCGAAGAAGTCGCCCTCGCCGAAGTCGGCGAGGTGCTGCTGCTCGTCAGCGCCGTAGCCCTGGTAGACGCCCACCGATCCGCTGCGGATGATGTGCAATGACGTGCCGAGGTCGCCTTCGCGCTCGATCACCTGTCCCGCTGAGTAGTTCTGGATCTGCACCCAGCCGGCGATGTTGTGCAGTTCATCGCGATCGACGCGCGAGAACAGCGACGTGTTGGCGAGCATGTCTTCAATCGAAACCGGCATGGTCATCTCCCTGATGTGAATGTGGAATCCCGTGTGTCCAAGACGACTGGCGAGCTTCCTGAGCTGCACGATAGCGTGCCCGTCCGCGCGTCCGTCGGACAATGCTGGTTAACTGCGAACGAGTATTCGTCATTCTGTCATGCAGGACGCTCACTAACAGACGCGTCGGTTACGCCAGCTCGTCTCGGAAGTCGGGATGCGCGATCGCGCGCAGCGCCGCAGCCCGGTCGCCGAGCGTGCGGCCGGCGAGCTCGGCGACGCCGAACTCGGTGACGACGCGGTCAGCGAGCGTGCGCGGCGTGGTCACGACCGCCTCCGAGTCGAGCTGGCGCACGATCCGCGACACCTTGCCGCGCGCAGCGGTCGACGGCATGGCGACGATCGACATACCGCCGTTGAGTCTCGCGCCCGAGGCGAAGTCGGGTTGTCCGCCGGGACCGGAGATCTGGCGGCTGCCGAGCGATTCGGCGTTGATCGAGCCATCGAGCGCCACCTGTACGGCTGAGTTGATGCCGACAAAGCTCGTCTGCTGCGCAAGCACCTCGAGCGAGTGCGTATAACCGGCCGGCGCGAGTTGGACGGCGGGATTGCGGTCGAGCCAGTCGAAGAAGTCCGCGCTGCCGGCCGCCTCGGTCGTGATGATCACGCCCGGCGCCGTCCCCTTGAGCGCTCCAGTCAGCGCCCCGCTCTCGACGAGACCGATCACGCCGTCTGAGATCAGACCTGAGTGAATCCCCAGATCGCGCCGCTCGCCGAGCATGCCCATGATCGCTTCAGGCACGCCGCCAATGCCGAACTGCAGGGTCGCGCCATCGCTGACCAGCGCGGCGACCTGAGCGGCGATCTCGCGCTCGAGCGGACCAGGCTCGGCGCGGCGCAGCTCGAGCACATCGCTCTCCAGGGACACGATCCAGTCGAACTCCTCGCGCTCGAGCTCCGCCGCGCCGAAGGTGTACGGCACGCGCGGATTGATCTGCGCGATCACAAGCGGCGCCGTGCGCACGACATCGACAATGCCACCGACCGACGTGCCCAACGAGTAGCGTCCTTCTGGACCGGCGTCCGAGACTTGAACTAGCACCGCGTCGGCGGGCATCGGGCCGTCGGGCCTGAACAAAGCGGGAACCTGGGCATAGGTCGCCGGGATGTGCTGCAGCGCGCCCGCCGCCTCGACGTCGCGCAGTGCGGCGCTCATCTGATACGTCGACACGCGGAACGGCTCGTGCGGATGATCGAGCGGCGGCAGATGCTCGAAGAGATTGCCCGTAGCGAGCTCGAGATCGGTCCAGCCGTCGCGAATCTCGTCTAGCACGGCGAGCAGCCCCACTGGCGTCGCCGACATCGGCGGCACGACGATGCGCGCGCCGTCGGGAATCTGTCGCAGAGCCTCGGCGGCCGATCCCTCGCGGGCAGGCCGCGCCGCAGCGCGCGGTGGGAGCCAAGCGTCGAAGTTGGTGTCGGTCATCGATCATTGATCTCCGCGATCGGGCGGTCGCCACAGACGAACGCGCCGCTCGATTGATCGAGCGGCGCGTTGATGCTTCGTCGTACGTCGATGTCGACGAATCGGGCGTCAGCGCTTGATGGCGCCTATGGCTGCGAGATGTCGAGCACGCCGCGGGCGACCTCGCCGGCCTGCATGGCGGCGAAGGCCTCGTTGATCTCGTCCAGCGCGAAGCGCTTGGAGACCAGGCCGGTCAAGTCGAGCTTGCCCTGTCGGTAAAGGTCGAGCAGCTTGGGCATGTGCTCACGGAATCGCGTCGAGCCGTACATGCAGCCAATTGCCTTCTTCTCCTGCAGGAACTCCGGACCCGGGAGGCTGACCTCGGAGCCGAGCGGCATCATCCCGACGATGCAGGCGGTGCCGCCGGGGCGGACCATGTCCCAGGCCTGACGCGCGGCGTTGACGTTGCCGATCGCCTCGAAGGCGATCTCGACGCCCATGCCCTGGGTCAGTTCCTGAACGGCCTCAACCGCGTCGACCTCGGCGGCGTTGATGCGGTCGGTGGCGCCGAACTTCTCGGCGAAGTCGAGCTTGTTGTCGAGGATGTCGACCGCGATGATGCGGCTCGCGCCGGCAATGCGGCAGCCCTGAATCACGTTCAGTCCAACGCCGCCGCAGCCGATCACGGCGACGATCGAGCCGCCTGGCACCTTGGCCGTGTAGAGCGCCGCGCCGACGCCGGTCATCACACCGCAGCCGACGAGCGCCGCCTCGGCGGGCGGGACGTCTTCGGGAATCTTGAGCACGCCTGACTGCGTCGTCAGCATGTACTCGCCGAATGAGCCGACCGAGGCCATTTGCACGACCGGGCGGCCGTCCCAGTTGAGTCGGGACTGCGACAGTTGCGCGTCTTGCGGGGCGGGGCACAGGTTGGGCTCGCCGCGCAGACACCAGTAGCAGTCGCCGCAGAAGGGGCGGAAGGACATGATCACGTTGTCGCCCGGCTGGACGTAGGTGACCTCGTTGCCGACCTTCTCGACGACGCCGGCGGCCTCGTGGCCGAGCACGGCGGGCAGACCGCCGAAGGCCGCGGCCCACTTGCCGTCGACGAAGTGCAGGTCGGAGTGGCAGACGCCCGACGTGGTCGTGCGCACGAGCACTTCGGTCGGCTCCGGGTCGCGCACGGTGATGTCATGGACTTCGAGTACGGAGCGGTCGCCGTCCTTGGCCTGGTTGGCTGGATCGAAGATGGCTGCTTTCACGTCGGGTCCTTCCCAGGATGTGTTGCTGGATCAGCGCGCCGTCAGGCGCGGCTGCGCACCATGCTACGCGAGCAGTATTGCCCAGACAACAGAACGCGACCTGGCGCAGGGCGGCGGAGATCAGCGCAGACCGAACCAGCGCCGCTGCTTCGGCGGCGGGCGGCGACGCTCCTGTACGCGTTGCGAGGCCAGTTGCAGCAGCTCGAAGAGTCCGCGGGCGCTCCAGCGATCTTGCTCGAGCCAAGCGACGAGCTGAGCGTCGGCGGCGGCGACGGCGCCCGCAATGCGGCGCTCGTGGAAGCGCTCCAATCGGCGCACGATGCGGTAGGCGACCAGCGACAGCTTGAGCACGATGGCCAGCGCGATCAGCATGGCGACGCAGGCCGCGATCCCGGCCAGGATCAGGACGCCGTCGCGTAGGTCAGTCCAGCTGTCGAAGATCGCGAGGTCGGGCATCGGATATCCTCTGCGTTGGAGGATACGACGATGCCTAAACGCGGACCGGCCGAGAGTCTGATTCTGTTCCAGCTGCTGCTAGGCGCTGGGTTCTTGGGCATGGTCGTCTGGACGATCCTCGCCTGGGCCGGCGCGGTCTGACATCCACCCCGTACATGAACCATGAGTGAAGCCAAAGATCCTGTTCCGGAGCTCTCGCGTTACCGCCAATCTCTTGAGCATATGCAGGAGCGGCTCACTGCAGAAATCGCTCGGATCAGGTCAACTCTCCCTCACAGCGGAGAAATCGGCACAGGCGTTGAAGAGGTGATTCGACGCGCACTTGCCGAAGTGCTGCCACCGAAAGTCGGCGTGTCTCACGGCTTTGTGATCGACTCGCATGGTGGCGAGTCCAAGCAGATGGATATCGTCCTGTATGACGCCATGTCCACTCCGCACATCTTTGTGGCCTCTGACGTGACGGGTCACAGGGTGTTTCCTGTAGAAGCTACGTACGCCTGTGGGGAAGTTAAAACTGAGCTGAACAGACGCTCGCTTAAGGATGTGTTCAACAAGTGTGATAGCTATAAGACTCTAAAGCGGAGCGCCTACCTCGATGCGGAAAAACTCTCGACGCCCTCTCAAGTGTTATTTGGCGAGCCTTGGCGTTATTGGCAGTCGGTGTTCTTCTGCTTGGCAGTCGACTGCACAGACCTCTCTTCGCTCAAGGAGACTTACGCCCAAGAGGTCCACAATCGTAAGTTGGATATCCACAAGCGAGTGGACAACATTACCGCTATATCAACCTATCCGCAAAAGCACAACTGCCTGTTGCAGGGTGAAGTTGAGCGTTCATTTGAGGACGGTACTGTATGTCCCAAGGATGACAGTCTCAGTCTATTGCCCAGCAAGAGCACAATCACTCTGTCATACCGGGCGACAAGTCCATGGGCGCTGTTCATTGCCCTGTTGCTACAGTGCATGAGTCGAGTACCAAGTGAGCGAGTAAACATGCTCATGTACCAAGACGGGCCAGCCTTCTAACTGATTCGAGACCTAGATTACCTCAAACTTGCGGCCTCTTCAGCCGTCGGAACCTCCGAGACTCTGGAGCGTTGCGCTAACCGAACCGCAGGATGATGCCTACCGCCGCGGCGAGACCCGCCAGAACGATGATTACCATCCGATTCAACTGGCGCGATATGCGCGCTTCCATCGAGGCCATGTGCGCCTCGATCCTCTCCGTCGAACGCAGCAGCCGCTCCTCCATCGCGTCTATCTTGTCATTCGCCGACTGGTTCGACACGATGACGCCTTCAGACTTCGAGTGCTCGGCTGACCGTGAAGCGCGCTGGGCTACCCGAACCCGAGGATGAGGCCGACCGCGAGAGCCAGCCCGGCCAAAAGGATGCCGACGGCCTGATTGGTGTGGACGGACTGTTGCCTCATCATCTCAGCGATGCGCGCTTCCGACTCGGCCATTCTCGTTTCCAAACCAGCGAGGTACTGTTTCACTTCCGCCATTTCCCGCAGCAGTCGCTGCTCCATGGAGTCGAGCCGATCGAGCGTCGGATAGTTCGACAGCACGCCGTCCATTTGCTCTTCCAACTCGTCAACTACTTCAGCGGCTGCGGGCGGAGTCGCGACCTCGCTGCGGACGAGGACATCACGCAATCGAGCCGTGTTGAAGATCGCCATCCCGTCCTCCCTCGCCTCCTCAGCCTATCTGAGCACATTGCTCTTGCGATGGATTAGGCGAAGTACCGACCCTGGATGTTGCGGGCGATGACCATGCGCTGAATCTGGTTGGCGCCTTCGAAGATCTGGAAGATCTTGGCGTCGCGCATCCACTTCTCCAGCGGCAGCTCGCGCATGAACCCGACGCCGCCGCAGACCTGCACCGCATCGGTCGTGATCTTCATCGCCATGTCCGAGGCGAACGTCTTCGCCTTGCTTGCTTCTTCCAGGTCGAAGGGTTGATTCGATGCCGCCATCTCGCCGGCGCGCCAGGTGAGCAGACGCGCGGCGTCGATGGCGATGTCCATGTCGGCCAGCATGAAGCCGACGCCCTGGTGTTCGATCAGCGGTCGACTCATCGTCTTGCGCTCGCGCGCGTAGTCGGCGGCGTACTCGAAGGCGGCGCGAGCCAGCCCGACCGCGAACGCGCCGATCCACGGCCGCGTCGCGGCCAGCGTGCCCAACGCGCCGCGCCCTCCCGAGCGGAAGTCGGGGTCCGGGTCGCCGAGCCGATTCTCGAGCGGGATGCGCACGTCGTCGAAGGCGAGGTCGGCGGTGTGCGAGGCGCGGATGCCCATCTTGTCCCAGGCCTTGATCTCCGAGAAGCCCTCGGCGTCTTTGGGCACGACGAACGCGGAGACGTCGCGCCAGCCTTCGGAGTCCGACTCGCGGGCGAAGACGACGGTGATGTCGGCGATGCCGCCGCCGGTGATGAAACGCTTGGTGCCGTTGATCACGTACTCGTCGCCGTCGCGGGTGGCGCGCGTCTTGATCATGCCGGCGTCGGAGCCGGCGTCGGGCTCGGTCAGCGCGAGCGCGCCGAGTCGCAGCTGACCGTCGTCCGATGTGCACTCGGGCAGCCAACGCTCGTTCTGCTCCTCGGTGCCGATCACCGAGATCGCGGTCGCGGCGAGTCCCGACACCTGCGTACCGAGCGCGATGCCGGCGCAGCCCCAGCTCAGTTCCTCGGCCGTGATCATCGCCGTGATCCCCGGCTGTGAGGACCTGCCGCCTAGCGGGACGCCGGTGAGACCGATCTCGGCCGCCTTGGCCGCGACGTCCCAGGCGTACTCGTTGCGCTCGTCATACTCCATCGCCACGGGTCGAACCTCGCGGGCGGCGAAGTCGTGCGCGGTCTGCTGGACCATGCGGTCGGCCTCGGTGAGCTGGAAGTCGGTCATCGCTGAATCTCCTCACGCGGTCGTGCTGTGGGCGTCGTTGATGTCGTCGCGCGCGGCCGCTGCAGCGGCGGCAGATCGTCGAGCAAGCGCTCGGCGACCAGGCTGATGTCCCGCACGGCGAGCTGGAAGGCGTCCTGTGTGCGAGACGACGGATGCTGAATACCCGAAATCTTACGCACGAACTGCCGCGCGGCCTGCTCGATCTCGTCGGCTTCGACGGATACGCCCGCGGGCTGACGCAGTCGCTTGATCGATCGGCACATCGCTCGTCTCTCTCAGTCGCGAGACCGCGCGGCGGTCGGCGTTAGAAGCCGGTGAACTTGGGCTCGCGGCGCTCGGCGAACGATCGCGCGCCTTCGATGCGGTCGAAGGAGTGGTCGACCAGCGGCAGCACGCCGCCCGACAACTCAAGCGCGCTTTCGTAGTCGAGATTGGCGGTGCGGTACGCCATCAGCTTGCCCACCTTCTGGCCGATCGGCGGGCCGGCCTCGATCTCGTGCGCGAACTCGCGCAGTTTCTCTGGGAACTCCTCGGGCGAGACCAGATAGTTGCTGACGCCCGCCTCGTGTCCCTCTTCAGCGGTCATGAAGCGACCCGTAAACATCAGCTCCATCGCCTTGCGCCAGCCGATGATCTTGGGGATCGCCCAGAAGCCGCCGAGGTCGGCGTAGAGTCCGCGTTTGACGTATGCGACCTGGTAGCGCGCGTTGGTCGAGGCGACGGCGACATCGGCCAGACAGGCCATGTCGAAGCCAGCGCCGACGCACGGTCCGTTGATGCCCGCGAGCACGGGAATGTCGAGTCGTCTTAACTCGGCGAAGGTGCGGGTCTCATAGCGGAAGTTGAGCCGCGAGCCCTCATTGTCGGCGTGTCCGCCGTCGGGGTCAGGATGGTCGAGGAAGGGATCGGCGTTGTCGTCCCAGAAGTCAGTGCCGCGTCCCGCGCCGCCGAAGTCCATGCCGGCGCAGAACCCGCGTCCCTTGCCGGTGATCACCAGCACCCGCGCCGTGCGATCCATTCGAATCTTCTGTAGGACGTCGTGCATCTCCGCGAGCAGCGGAAACGTCAAGGCGTTGAGCTTTTCTGGCCGATTCAACTCGAGCCACACGATGCCGTCGTGCTCACCGGCGCGTTCAACGCTGATCAGTTCGTAGGTCATGCGCTGGTTCCCATCTATGCGTTGCTGGAGGCCGCAGGTTTCCTCGGTCGGCTACTGGCTGGTCGGCTACTGGCTGGTCGGCTATTGGCTGGCCCGCTACTGAAAATGCGGCATGACGTCGTTCGTGAAGCGCATGAACGACTCATGGGAGAAGGGCGAGGCGATCAGGTAATCGAGATTGATCGTCTCGCGCAGCTCCTCAATCTGGTCGATCACTTTGGACGCGCTGCCGTGGATCACGACCTGATTGGCGTAGCGCTCGATGCGTTGCTCGTCCGAGAGCTGTCGCGATGGACTCGAGTTGCCGCTGACCTTGTCGTTCGCGTAGGAGCCGATCGTCCACTGCGCGCCGGCGCGAGCGATCTCTTCCGCCTCAGCGTCGGTCTCGGCGACGGCGATCAGTCGCGCCATCGGAATCACGCGGTCGTCAGTCTGATGACCATGCTCCCCGAGCGCGTCGAAGTAACGTTCGCGCTTTTCGCCGATCTCGGCATGAGTCGCATGCGGATCCATGAGGATCGAATAGCCCTGCTTCGCCGCCCAACCGATCGCGTCAGGTCCGCCGGCCGCGACCCAGAACGGCGGCGTCGGCTGCTGATAAGGCTTGGGCAACACTTCAATGTCGTCGAAGTCGAAGTAGTCGCCGTGCCAGGTGACGCGTTCCTGTCGCCAGGCCTCAAGCACGACCTGGACCGACTCGCGGAAGCGCGGATATGACTCTTCAATATCGACGCCGAAGACGCGGAACTCCGTGCGATCGAATCCGCGTCCCGCGCCCCAGTTGACCCGACCGCCCGAGAGCACGTCGAGCAGCGCAACCTCCTCGGCGATGCGCAGCGGATGGTAGAACGACGCCAAGGTCACGGCCGTGCCGATCCGCAGTCGCTTGGTGCGACCGGCGACGTGCATGCCCATCAGATGCACGGAGGGACAAACCGAGTAGGTCGAGAAATGATGCTCGGCCAACCAGACGCAGTCGTAGCCGCTGTCGTCCATGATGTCGATGCGGTTCAGCGCGCGATCGTAGACGGTCGGCAGCGGTACGCGTCGGCCGGGCCAGCTGAAAAACTGCAGCACGCCGAACTTCATCCGGGCGCGGTCGTGATCGGCCGTGTGCGACGTACTCATGCGATCAGCGTAGCGGTCGCCAGCCGTCAGTCACTGGCCGAACGGCGTCGCACTGTGACGCCAGAGAGCGCCTCGAGCACCACGCGATTGCCCAGCAAGGCGGTGACCTGCGACTGATCGTACGGCGGCGCCACTTCGACGACGTCCATGCCGAGCAGATTCGACTCCATTCCGATCCGCCGCACAGCGTCGAGTAACTGTCGCGAGGTCAGGCCGCCCGACTCAGGCGTGCCCGTGCCGGGCGCCATGCCGGGATCGACAACATCGACATCGACGGAGAGGAAGACGCCGTCGCAATCGTCCGCCGCGATCTCGAGCGCCTCCGAGAGGCAGGCGTCGAGGCCGCGCTCGACCACCTCCGTCATCTCGTACCAGCGCATCTGCTGCTCGGCCATCCAATCGAGGATCGGCGGGTCGGGCCAGTAGCCGCGCAGACCGATCTGCAGGAAGCGGTCGCCCCGCACGGCGCCGCTGAGGATGAGTCGGCGCATCGGCGTGCCGTGCCCCCAGAGTCCGCCGACGGAGTCGCCGGTGTCGGCGTGGGCGTCGAAGTGGATCAGCGCGACGCGGCCGAAACCGTGATGTTTGGCCACGCCCTGAGCGGTGGCGTAGGTGATCGTGTGATCGCCGCCGAGCACGACAGGGATCGCGCCGCCCGCTGCCACCTGGCGGCAGGTCTCCATTAGTCGCGTCAGACCGCCTTCGCTGTCGAGCTGCGGCATGTAGACATCGCCGATGTCAACCACACCGAGCTCGCCCAACGGATCGACGCGCAGGCCGAGGTGCGGTCGATACGCGGTGTGCGGCAGGTAGTCAGTGGATCGGATCGCCTGTGGTCCGAATCGCGCGCCCGGCCGATGCGTCGTGCCGGCGTCGAATGGCGCGCCGACGATCACAGCCTGGGCGTCGCACCATGACTCCGAATCGTCGAGCCGAGCCCGAGGCACGCCAACGAATGTGTGATCGGGTCCATACTGGCTAGCGGGCTGCACGGCGCGATGCGCCTCGTCATACGACGAGACGGGGTGCGGTCGATCGGCCATAGGCGCCCTCGCCTCTCAGAGTCGCCAAGCGTCGCGCGAAGACGTGGCATTTAGAATGGTATCCAGCGCGACTCGGAGGGCGGTACGGGAGGTCTCGGTTGGCGACGCCAGCGACCAAGGACTCGGTGAGCGACGAGCGTCTCGAGCAGCTGCAACGCGACCTCGGCGCGCTGCCCCGGAGACGTTCCCAGGCATTGCCTGCGCTGCATGTCGTCGACGAGGTCTACGGCTTTCTGCAACACGACGCGCTGGAGCAGGTCGCGCGCTGGATCCACATGCCTCGCGCCGAACTGTTCGCGGTCGCCACGAGCTATACCGAGTTCCGCTGGTCGCCATTGGGCGGCGACGCACTGCGTGTGTGTCGAGGCCTGCCCTGCAGGATCGCGGCCGGCGACGACGCAGTATCGGGTGAGCCGCACGAGTGCATGTTCCTCTGCGCAGCGGCTGAGGGCGGGCCGATCTCCGTCTCGGGCAACGGCCGACTTGAGTCGTCCGTAGACGCATCCGTCGTCGACGCGGCTCGCGCCGTCGTCCCTGGCGGCCTGACTCGCGTCACAGCCAATCGAACCTCTGAGACCCCGGACTGGCGCGGCTGGCGGACTGCGCGCGAGATGAGCCCCTCCGACGTGGTGGCGCTCGTCAGCGAGTCCCGACTCTTGGGTCGCGGCGGAGCCTACTTCCCGGTCCAACTCAAGTGGAGCGGCGCCATTGACGCCGCCTCGCGCAACGGCGAACCGATCCTGGTCGCCAACGGCGAAGAGGGCGAGCCGGGCACGTTCAAGGATCGATGGCTGATGGAGCGCGATCCGCAGCGCGTGCTCGAGGGCATCCGCATCGCGACCTACGCGCTCGGCGCGAGCGAGGCCTACTGGTACATCAACGGCATGGCTGACCGATCGGCGCAGGCCGCCGCCGACGCGATTGCAACTGCCGGCGACGCTGGGCTGCTGGACGGCCTGCAGATTGAGATTCGCCGCGGCGCGGGCGGATACGTCTGCGGCGAGGAGTCAGTGATTCTCGAGTCGATCGAGGGTCGGCGCGCCGTGCCGCGACTGAAGCCGCCCTACCCGACCGAGCGCGGTCTGTGGGGTCGGCCGACCGCGATCAACAGCGTCGAGACGCTCTCAAACCTGCCCGACATCCTCGAGTTTGGCGCGGACTGGTTCCACGAGGTCGGCGCGGACGCGGCGCCGGGGACCAAGCTGATTCAGCTCAGCGGCGCGTTTGCCAATCGCGGCGTCATCGAGCTGCCGCTGGGCACGCCCGTCGCGCGAATCGTCGAGCTCGGGCAGCCGACCGAGGCGCTGGTCGGTGTCACGATGGGCGGGCCATCGGGCGGATTTCTCGCGCCGCGCAACTTCGATACGCCGATCGCGCCGGGCGCGATGGACGGACACGGCGCGCTGCTCGGCGCAGGCGGCATCATCGCGATCCCGCAGTCGTTCGGGATCGAACGCGCGCTGTCGGTCTGGGCCGAATACAACGCGAACGAGTCCTGCGGCAAATGCACGCCATGTCGAGAGGGCTCTGGACGACTGGCCGAAGCGCTCGCCAACGGCGACCGGGCCGATGTCGATGCGCTAATGCCGATCATCTCAGCCGGTTCGCTCTGCGGTCTGGGACAGATGGCGCCCAATCCGGTTACCTCAGCGAGGCATCAGTTTGGCGGGAGCATCGCATGACCAGCGAAACCGCGACGCGGGCGATCCAGGCCACGATCGACGGTCAGATCGTGCAGGCGAGCGACGGCGACACCGTGCTCGACGCCGTGCTCTCGGCTGGCGTCGATCTGCCCCACCTGTGCAAAGACCTCGATGGTCCGGCGCTGGGCGCGTGCCGCACCTGTCTGGTCGAGATCGACGGCGTGCGAGGCTTACCCGCGGCCTGCCACACGCCGATCGCCGACGGTCAGGTAGTCAACACCAACTCGGACGCCGCGGTCGCCGCTCGTCGAGGCGTACTCGAACTGACGCTGGCGATGACCGACAGCTCGGCGCACTCGGCGCCAGCGAACGGCGCGCAGTCGACCGAGCTGCGCCACCATGCGGCGACGCACCACGCCGACGCCGAGCGTTGGCGATCGCGCGTCAATGAGCATGTCGATGAGTCGAATCACTTCTACCGCTTCGACGCAACCGACTGCATCCTCTGTGGACGCTGCGTGTCAGCCTGCAGCGATCGACAGCACATCGGCGCGATCGGCATCGCCGGAGCGGGCAAGGCGGCGCGGATCGCCTCGTTCGCCGACGAGCCCTTGGGCGAATCGACCTGCACATCGTGCGGATCATGCGTCGCGGCCTGTCCGACCGAGGCGTTGACGCCCAAACGAGCCGCATCCGGCGCGAAGACCGTCTCGACCGTGTGTCCCTACTGCGGCGTCGGCTGCGGGATCAAGATCACCGCCGAAGACGGCGTGCTGACCCACGTCGACGATGACCCCGACAATCGCTCGTCGCAGGGACTGCTCTGCGTCAAGGGGCGTTTCGGCACGGCGTTCGTCAATCACTCCGACAGGTTGACGACCCCGTTGATTCGCGGACCCGAAGGTCTGCGTCCCGCCTCGTGGGACGAGGCGTTGGATCTGGTCGCCGAGAAGTTCGCCGAGCATCGCGGCGCGTTCGGCGCATTCTCGTCGGCCAAGGCGACCAACGAGGACAACTACGTGCTGCAAAAGTTCGTCCGCGCCGTCATGGCCACGAACAACATCGACCACTGCACGCGACTCTGTCACTCGCCGTCGGTCGAGGCGATGCTGGCCCAGCTCGGCTCGGGCGCGACCTCGAACAGCTACAGCGACTATGAAGCGTCGGACTGCCTGTTCGTCGTCGGCGCCGATCCATCCTCGAATCACCCAGTCGCCGCGTCGCGCATGCGCTCGGCGATCGACCGCGGTGCATCGCTGATCGTGCTCAACCCGAAACGAATCGAGCTCTGCGACCACACCGACCTCTGGCTGCGGCAGTATCCAGGCACGGACGTCGCGGTGCTCAACGGCATGGCCAAGGTGATTCTCGAAGAGGGTCTCGCTGATACGGCGTTCATCGAGCAACGCACCGAGGGATTCCACGATTGGCTGGCCGAGCTCGATGACTACACGCCGCAGGCGGTCGAGCAGATGTCGGGCGTGCCCGCCGAGTTGCTGATCCGCGCGGCTCAGACTTACGCGCGCCCGAACCCGACAGTCGACGGTCCGGGCGGCTCCTGCCTGATCTGGGGCATGGGCGTGACGCAACACACGAACGGCACCGCCAACGCGACGGCGCTGCTCAATCTGGCCTTGCTCACCGGACAGGTGGGACGCGTCGGCAACGGCGTCTCGCCGCTGCGCGGACAGAACAACGTCCAGGGCGCCGGCGACGCCGGCTGCATCCCCGACGCGTTGCCCGGCTATCAGCGCTACACGCCCGATGTCTTGGACAAGTTCAATCGCGTCTGGTCAGCCGATCTGCCGCCCGCGGAAGGCTTGCGCGCGACCGACATGGTCGAGAGCATGCTCGCCGACGACGGCATCCGCTGCATGTACATCGTGGGTGAAAATCCGCTGCTCACCGAACCGAACCTGGCCCACGCGCGCGAGGCGATCGAGCGGCTTGACTTCCTCGTTGTGCAGGACATCTTCATGCACGAGACGGCCGAATTGGCCGACGTCGTCTTGCCCGCCGCTTCGTTCGCCGAGAAAGAGGGTACGTTCACCAACTCCGAACGCCGCGTGCAGCGCGTCCGACAGGTGATCGCGCCCGTCGGACAGTCGCGGGCCGACTGGGAGATCGTGCAGGACATCGCCAATCGAACGGCGCGGCGTTTGGGAATCCCGGCCACAGGGTTCGAGCACGGATCGGCCGCGTCGGTCTTCGATGAACTGGCCGAGCTGACGCCGATCATGTCGGGACTCTCGCACGCTCGGCTCGACGCCGAAGGCGGCATCCAGTGGCCCTGCCCGACGGCCGACCATCCCGGCACCCCGCGGCTCTACGACGAGTCATTCCCCCGCGGCCTGGGCAAGTTCATCCCGGTGCGTCAGACCGCGCCCTCAGAGGAATCGCCCGACGAGCGCTACCCGCTGATCCTCAACACGGGACGCGTGCTCTATCACTGGCATGGCGGCACGATGACCCGCCGCGTCGACGGATTGGTCGACTCTTGGCCTGAGCTGCGCGTCGCGATTCATCCCAACGACGCCGCGCGCCAGGAAATCGTCGACGGCGAAGCCGTTTGGGTCGCGTCGCGTCGCGGCCGACTCGAAGGCGTCAGTTTCGTCACCGAGGACGTCGCCGAAGGCTCGGTCTTCGTTCCCTTCGTGCGGCTCGCCGACTCGGCCGCCAACTGGCTCACCAACAACGTCTACGACGACGTCGCGCGGATACCTGAGTACAAAGTCTGCGCCGTCGCTGTCGAACGCGCGGCCGATCCGTCGGAGTGGCGTCACAGCGGCGCCAACGGCGGTAGCGGGAAACAAGGTAAACAAGGCAAACGCGGCAAGCGTCGACAGTACTGGTAGTGCTGACATGTGGACGGACGCGGCTACGCGTCCGGCTGAGCGACCGCTTCGAGCAGCCCGACCACGATAATCCGCTGGTCGTAGCTGTTGGTCCCGGCGTCGAACTTGCCCGCGCAGGTGATCAGCGTGATCACCGACTCGCGAGTCTGACTGAGATAGCGCGCCGCTGCGCCGGAGTCGGGATGCACTCGGGCGCGGTCGACGATCTCGTAAACGAAGTAGCGCTCAGTCGAGCGGTCGTGAATGATCATCTGATCGCCGATCTGCGTGTGATCGAGCTCCCAACACACGCCGATGTCGACGTTGCCGTCGCGATCCTGGAAGTCACGGTGTCCACCAAGCAGCGCGTTGCCAAGCTCTCCGGGAATGGCCGAGCGATTGAACCAGCCGATGACGTTGGGATTGTCGGGCGCCCCCATGGCCCCTTCGAAGGTGAGTCCGACCTGGACAACCGCCGCGCGAATGCCCGCCGCGGGCAGGATCAGATCCCAGTCTGTGCTGAATCGCGGGCCGCTCGATGGCACGACGCCGTTGTCGAGCGGTAACAGGCTGCCTTCCGCGCCATCGGATCCGTATGGAAATGATGCGCCCTCGATCGCGCCGACCAATACGTCGGACAAGCGAACCAGCGGCAAGCCAGGGTTGTCACGATCGCGAGACCCGGTGCGAGAGCCCTCAGCGCTATCGACGCGAGGCTCGAGTAACCGATCAACCTTCCCGTCGTCTTCTTGCGCACCGCCGCGCGTCGACGTTGATTCGGATGAAGACCCTACGTCTGATCGGCGCGGCGACTCGGTGGCGATTCGCGTGATCAGCGAGTCTGATTTGGAATCAGTCTCGATCCAGTTGATCACCGGGATTGCAACCAGCGCCAAGACGCCCATCGCGGCGAAGATCGCGGCGGCGAACCGCCACGGTCGATTGCGACGAAGTTGGACGAGCGGCCAGCAGAGGTCGGAGCTCCACTTCCCGAGCGACCGCCATGCCAGCCACAATCCCCGCATGCAGGAGGCCTCGCCTTCCTCAACTCAGCGTTCGAGCGGCGCGCTAGCCCGATGCGTCGGGCGACGCCACCGCCTCGAGCACTCCAATCACGACGCGACGATGCGAGTACTGGTTCGTCTCCTGATTGAAGGACCCGGTGCACGTGATCAGCGTGACCAACGGCTCATCGCTGTTTTGCAGATACCGAGCCGCGTCGCGGTCGCGCGGATTGACGGTCACCGCCTCTGTCACGGTGTAGACGAAATAGATGTCACGATCGACGTCGCGGACCAGCATGCGATCGCCGGGCGACGTGTTGACCAGCTCCCAGCAAACGCCCTCGCCAACGTTGCCTGAGATGTCTTCGAAGTCTCGGTGGCCGGCGAGCAAGCTGTTGCCCGTCTCGCCCGGCGCGGCGCTCGAGTCGAGCCAACCGATCACATAGGGATTGTCGGGCGATCCCATTGCGCCGCTCGCCGTGCGGCCGACGCGGACGACGGTGCTCTTGATGCCCGCCGAAGGCACGATCAACTCCCACGTCGTCCGATAGTCGGGACCGCTGGAGACGACGACGCCGTTGTCGATCGGCAGGATGCCGCCCTCGGACCCGTCGCTGCCGTACTTGAGCTGCGACTCGTCGAGGGGCTCGTCAAGCGCATCGTCGAGCGACACGACCGTGAATCCAGCGACGACGAGCGGTTCGTCCGAGTCATCCTGCGCGTCGTTGGAGTCCGAAGGATCGGTTGTTGACGCTGAGCCTGGCCCACGGCCGTCTTCGTCATCTTCGTCAGTCGCCGTCTCGTCCGACGAACTGCCATTCGTCGGTTGCTCTTCCCGCCCCGAGTCGTCTGAGACGCTGTCCTGGTCGTCAGTCTCAACGACGACGGTCGCCGTGCCGCCGTCCTGATCTGGCTGCGTCGACGGCGCCGCGTCGGCGACCTGCTGCGCCGGTTCAGCGTCGCCGCCGACGACGACGAATAGCACCAAGAGCGTGATCAGAAACGCGAGCGGGGCGAAGACGCCAGCCGCGACGAGCGCCGGACGCTCGGCCCAAGTGTCTCGCAGTCGTTCCAGCATGAGGTCACATCCCAATGTCGCCGCTCGCGCCAATGCGTCCAATGTAGGCAGGAACGGCGGTCAGCGACACACGCATCCCGCAATCTCAGTTAGCTCAAGGTAAAGCGGTCGGCGCAGGACCAGCCGGCGCGCGGGCGCTGAGGCGGGCGGTCGAGCGTCCGCTAGCGCGAGCGCCCTGGCAGGCGTAGGCTGTTGTCCAGCGCGCCAGGCCGCGCCGCGTGGGGCTGTAGCTCAGTTGGGAGAGCGTTTGACTGGCAGTCAAAAGGCCGGGGGTTCGAGTCCCCCCAGCTCCACCACGTAGCACACCACTGAGATTTGCGCGGCGGCCCTCACCCTAACCCTCTCCCCGCTGGGGAGAGGGGATCGGAAAGGGGGAGGGGAGCTGAACACGCTCCCTCTCAGGCCAGCTCACCAGCCCAGGCCAGTCCAGGTTGCGTACTATTGACCCTCTAAGCGAGGGCGCAAGATGCGCGCTGGTTGGTTGACACTGATCGCACTCATCGCGGCCGTCCTGGTTGCGGGATGCTCGGTGAGCGGCGGCGTTGAGAGTCAGGTCGCGTCCGAACGACCATTGTCAGATCGGCTGAGTCTGGGACACTCCCACAGCTGCGTCATTGACGCCGACGACAAGCTCCACTGCTGGGGTAACAACGATTACGGCCAGACGACGGTTCCCGACCCAGAGGCCTCATTCGTAGCCGTCTCGGCTGGCAGTTGGCACACCTGTGCGATCAATGACAACGACAATCTGCAGTGTTGGGGCGTCAACAACTACGGCCAAAACAATGTGCCTGACCCCTCAGCGAGTTACCGCGCCGTCAGCGCCGGCGAGTCGTTCACATGCGCGATTCGCTCGGCCGACGGCAAGCTCGAGTGCTGGGGCGACAACGCCAATGGTCAGGCGACTGTGCCTGACGCCGATGTGTCGTACGCATCGGTCGCGGCGGGGTTGTATCACGCCTGCGCGATTCGGTCGGGAACGGGACAGCTCGAATGCTGGGGCGGAGGCGGCGGCTATGACGCTGGGCAGTTGACGGTTCCTGATGCGACGGCGAGCTACAGCCAGGTGACGGCTGGGTTCTATCACACCTGCGCGATTCGCACGGCTGACTCCGGCCTCGAGTGCTGGGGCGACAACTTCTACGGCCAGATCGACGTACCCGACGCGGATGCCGCCTACGATTTCGTCTCGGCCGGCACCGACCACGCCTGCGCCATGCGGTCCAACACCGGCCAAGTCAAGTGCTGGGGCGACAACACCTACGGACAGAAGACCGCTCCAGCCGGTGGATACCGCATCCTCGCCGCCGGCGGCGAACACAGCTGCGCCGTCGCCGATGACAACAGCCTGAGCTGCTGGGGCAGCGACGACTTCAGGCAGGCAACGACGCCTACCGGTCTGACGATGTCCTTGCCACTGCTCCTGCGCCTCTCGGCTGAACCGACCTGCGAGACAACCAAGGCAAGCGGCGGATCCGACCTGGTGGCCTTCAGAACCGACGACGATAAAGTAGACGCGCGCTCCCGAGCCACCTGGACCAGGGTCAATGAGTCGCCGGTTGATTGGTCGGTCAGCGGTGGCTCAGGTACTTACTCATTGACCATTGACGGCGAGTCTGGCGATCCGAACACGACCTACCAAGGTCGCACGGGAACGGCATCAGTCAGTTGCGCGTTGGACTTTGGCGAATGGGAACCCTACCGAGGTTACGACCGCTGGTATCGGAAGTACTTGACAGAATCAGTCGTCGACTCCGGCTGGAAAACAATCTACGCCACAGTCACTGACTCAAGCGGTGCTACTGCAAAAGCAGAAACGCAGTTATACGTCATCCGCATAACTGGCGCCAGTGGAACAGTCCTCAAAGCTGGTCACACCTACCGCGTGCATGGGCAACTCATCACAATTCCCGATGGACAGGATGCGGAGATTGGAGGATACGAACTCGCAGAAGGTGGCAGGAACATCTTTGACATTTACCTCGTCGGAGCCAACTATTACGCCGCTGTTTCCATTGCTGTTCGAAGCGGTGATGTGATTGCGCGAGGCATTGAGTGGTCCGATGACGCAACAATCGGAAGCCCCCAACCAACTAGTAATGCTACCACCACTGACACCGCTAGCAGTGACGACAATCAGTTTCTACTCGACGACGAAATCTCCATCAATGCCCGTATCGATGATCTCGTGGACTCAATCGGCCAGCTTCCACAACCGCGGACCGACTAATGCGCGCTGGATGGCTGACGCTGATTGCGCTTGTCGCGGCCATGCTGGTCGCGGGATGCTCGCTGAGCGATGAATCCGATCAGGCGACAATCTCCACGGGGCAAGCTGCGGCACCTCCGCTGCTACTCCGACTCTCAGGCGATACGAATTGTGAGACGACTGCGGCAATCCCCGGCTCCGACCTTGTGTTCAGCCGGAATGATGACGACGAACTGCAATGGGAGAGCCGGATTGTGTGGGAGGGAGTCTCAGAGACGCCTGTCGAGTGGGCAGTGAGCGGTGGTACAAGTCCATATCTCCTGACGATCGATGGCGAATCAAGCGACCCGCAACAGAGCTATCTGGTCCCGACAGGAATTGCATCAGTAAGCTGCGCCCACGAGTTCACGGAGTGGGAGGGCTACCGGGCACATCAGCGCTGGTATCGCAAGTACCTGACGCAACCGGTCGTCGACTCCGGCTGGAAGACGATTGAGGCTACAGTTACCGACTCAAACGGCGCCACAGCCTCGGCTGCACTTGACATCTATGTGATTCGGATCGTGCGGGGAAGCGGCCAAGTACTCACGGCCGGCGAGACATACCAAATCTACGGGCGACTGATCACCATCCCTGAAGACCAAGATGCCGTAATGGGCTCGTACGGCTTAGAAGACGAGGGATACTTCTCGATCGGCTTCATTGGCCCAGGCTACCGGGCGTACACGGAAATCGGCGTCGAGACGGGAAGGGAAGGATGGCGGCGGATCTACTACGAAGACACTTCTGAGTACTTAGCAGGCGCTGCGGCCTCAAGTGACGAAGGCAACGTCGACGAAAGTGGCGACGTACTCTTGATCAGTGAGTTCGAGATCAACAGGCGTCTTGACGACCTCCTCGAATCGCTTGACCAGCCGCCGCGGCCGCGGCGCCGTTGACGCGAGCGCAGAAGCGAGATGTTGCCTACCCTAATCGGGCAACCTGGACGGCATCGACGGCAGTACGAAGACCAGTCCGACGAGGAGCAACTGAGATGAAACAGCTGGCGCCCGACCTCTGGCAGAGCGAACGATACTCGTTCGACGAGCGCACCCACCGACACGCCTATCTGCTGACCCGACCGACGGGCAATCTGCTAATCTATCACGTCGCCGAACCGCAGGACGACGACCTCGACCAGATCGAGCGGCTGGGCGGCGTGGCGGTGCAACTGCTCAGCCACCGCGACGAGTCGTCGCCGGCGCTGAATCGGATTCGCGAGCGGTTCGGCTCGCGGCTCGCCTGCAGCGCGGCGGAGGCGCAGTCGGTCGGCCAGGACGCCGATGTCGATCTGGTCATCAGCGACGACTGCCCCGATCCACAACTCGATGGGCTTGAGATTCTCGACACTCCCGGTCACACCGACGGCAGCCTCAGCTTTCGCTATCAGTCGCCGCACGGACAAACGTATCTGTTCACCGGCGACACGATCTTTCCCAACGGGCGCGGTTGGGGCGTCTTCGTCCTCGAACGAGACGGCGGCGAGGCCGAGTCGCTCGAGCGCAGCCTGGCGCTCTTGCGCGAGCAGTCGCCCGACCTCGTGCTCAGCAGCGCCTTCGGCGGCGACACTGGCGCGGTCGAGGTGACGCAGGAATCATGGGCCGACATCGTCGATCAGCGCATTGCGCGGCTGCGCCAGTGGGCGACCGCCTGACGGATGGCGCGCGGCAACGTCTGACCTCCTCTAGTAGCCTCTGACGTGAGGGCCGGTTTGCGTCCCCAGAGCGACCTGATGACCGCCTGATCAGAAGGAGGATGCGATGACCTCTCGATTGCAGGACTGGTTGGACGGGCCGTACGCCAAGGCGACGGAGCGCTTTCCTGAACGGCGCGATTCCTTCCACCGGTCTTCCGGCGACCCGTTGGATCCGATCTACGTCAACGGCGACGCGGACCCGATGCCGGGCGAGTACCCATACACGCGCGGCATCCAGCCGACGATGTACCGCGGCCGGCTCTGGACGATGCGTCAGTACGCCGGCCAGGAGGACGCCGAAGCGTCGAACCAGCGTTATCGATTCCTGCTCGATCAGGGTCAGACCGGACTCTCGGTCGCCTTCGACCTGCCGACGCAGATCGGCTATGACTCCGATGCGTCGATGGCCGAAGGCGAGGTCGGCAAAGTCGGCGTCGCGATCGATTCGATCGACGACATGCGCACGCTGTTCGACCAGATTCCGCTTGATCGCGTGACGACGTCGATGACGATCAACTCAACCGCCAACATTCTGCTGGCGCTGTACGCCGCCGTGGCCGAGGAGCAAGGCGTCGGACGCGACCAGATCGGCGGCACGGTCCAGAATGACATCCTCAAGGAGTACGTCGCGCGCGGCACGTACATCTATCCGCCGCAGCCGTCGATGCGCCTGATCACTGACAGTTTCGACTACTGCACGCGCGAGGTTCCGCGCTGGAACACGATCTCGATTTCGGGCTATCACATGCGCGAAGCGGGTTGCACGGCGGCGCAGGAGATCGGATTCACGCTGGCCAACGCCATCGCCTATGTCGAGGCGGCGCTCGAACGGGGGCTGGCGTTCGACAAGTTCGGGCCGCGACTCTCGTTCTTCTTCGCCTGCCACAGCAACTTCCTCGAGGAGGTGAGCAAGTTCCGCGCCGCGCGCCGCCTCTGGGCGAGCATCGCCCGCGAGCGCTTCGGTTCCGAGAACGAGCGCGCGCAAATGCTGCGGTTCCACACGCAAACGGGCGGCGTCACGCTCACCGCTCAGCAGCCCGACAACAATGTGGTTCGCACGACGCTGCAAGCGCTCGCCGCGGTGATGGGCGGCACGCAGTCGCTGCACACGAACTCGCTCGACGAGGCGCTTGGGTTGCCCTCAGAGCACGCCGTCGAGATCGCACTGCGCACGCAGCAGGTGATCGGATACGAGTCGGGCGTCGCCGATGTGATCGATCCGCTCGGCGGCTCGTACTACATCGAGCAGACGACCGACGAGCTCGAGGCCGAGGCGCGCAACTACATCGATCAGATCGACGCGCTCGGCGGCGCCGTGGCGGCGATCGAACAGGGCTATCAGCAGGCCGAGATTCTCGAAGCCTCGTCACAGTTCCAGCGTGAAGTCGAGACTGAGTCCGAGTCGGCGCGCGCCGGCGACGGCACGGCTGGCAAGAGCGGGCGCGTAATCGTCGGCGTCAATCGCTTCCAGACCGACGAGGATCCAGATGTCGAGATCGTGCGCGTCGACCCGACCGTGCGCGAACGCCAGATCGAGAAGCTCGAGCGACTGCGCGACCGACGCGATCCGTCGGCGGTGTCGGCGTCGTTGGATGCGATCCAGCAGGCGGCCGCGACGGATGAGAATCTCGTCCCGCTGATGCTCGAGGCGGTCAAGCAGTCAGCCACTCTGGGCGAAATCTCCGACTCGCTGCGTCAGGTCTGGGGCGAGTATCGCGAACGCATCGTCGTGTAGGGACGTCGACGTGCCGTTCAGAAGACGCCCGGCCGGACGCAGAGCGGCCGACGCCGGCGGCGCGTCGAGGCAGCGCGGCGATCAGGAATGGTCGGACGCGCAACGCCTGCGCTACTGGTGGCAGGCCGAGCGCGACCTGCTGCTTGCCGCCCTGGAGGCCGTGCCTGATGAGGCGGTCGATGACGCGCTCGCGGCGGGCGCATGGTCGCCGATCGGCGTAGCTGCGCATCGACTGTTCTGGGAGGCGGAGGAGCGCGCCGCGATCGAGGATCATCTCGGCGGCTCGACGCCCTCACTGCTCAGTTTCCCGACTCGGCGGATCGACTCGACGAACGCCTCGGCGGTGGAGTCGCTCGGCGACCGGCGGATGTCTTCGCTGCTGCGCGCGCTGCAGGATCTGCGACTGCGCACGGCTACGCTAGTGGAGCGCGTGCCCGATGCCGAGCTCAACGCGCGCGGCAATCCGGCTCGGATCCTGCTCGGCGTGGCGCTGGAGCACGATCGCGAGCATCGCAGCGAGCTAGAAGCCCGTTTCGGCGCGCTGGCGCACGATCACTGACTCGGGCGAGCGACTCGGGTGAGCATTGAATCAAACGAAACAGGAGCGACATGTCACTCACGCGCATTCACCACATTGGCATCGCCGTCGACGACGCCGACAAGACGGCCGAAGTCTGGCGCGACACGTTCGGACTCGAGGTCGCGCTCGATACCGAGCTTGAGTCGCAGGGCGTGCGCGGAGTGATCTTCCCGCTTGACAACTGCGAGATCGAGCTGCTGCAGCCGACGCGCTCCGACACGGGGATCGCCAAGTATCTGGAGCACAACGGCGAGGGCTTTCATCACATCTGCTTCGAGTCGACAGATGTCGGCGCCGACTTGATTGCGGCCAAAGAGACTGGGATGCAGATGATCGATGAGACCCCGCGCGAGGGCCTGACCGGCATGATCGGGTTCATCCATCCGCGATCCAATCACGGCGTCCTGATCGAGTACGCACAGCCGCCTGATGATGCGCCGCAGCATCGCGGTCCGACTTCGGGCCCAGGTCCGCACGCGCTGCATCACATGACGGTCGCCGTCAACGAAATCGGACCTGTGCAGAGCGAATGGACCGAGCGCTACGGGTTTGCCGACGGCCGACACCTCGAGTCGGAGGCGTTGGGCCTGGAGGCGCAGTTCCTGGAGCTCGGCCCAACCGACGTCGAGCTGGTGCGTCCGCTGCCCGGCAGCGGCGGACCGTTGCCGCGCAAACTGGAGACAACGGGCGAGGGCATGTTCATGCTCGCCTTGACCGTGCGCAACGCCGAGGCGTCGGTCGCCCATCTGCGCGATCAGGGCTGGACCGTGACCGACGCCGGCGCCGGCGCGTTCATCTCGCCCAAGCACACCTACGGCGCCAGACTGCGACTCTCCGAGGCGTAAGCTGAGCCTCGGGACGCATGTTGTCGCGTGTTGTCGGCGAGGATTGGGAGTGGAGATCATGAGCGAAGCCTCAACCATGACTGAGCAGATTCGGGTGCTGGTCGCCAAGCCGGGTCTTGACGGACACGACCGCGGCGCGAAGATCGTCGCTCGGGCGCTGCGCGACGCGGGCATGGAGGTGATCTACACCGGCATCCGCCAGACGCCCGACATGATCGCCGAGGCGGCGCTGCAAGAAGACGTGCACGTCGTCGCGCTGTCGGTGCTGTCGGGCGCTCACCTGGAGCTCTTCCCTCGAGTCGTTGACGCATGCCGCACGCGAGGCATCACGCCGGAGAACACGCTCTTCATCGGCGGCGGCATCATCCCCGACGACGACGCTGAGACATTGCAAACGGCGGGCTTCTCAGCCGTGTTTGGACCTGGAGCGCATACTGGAGACATCGCCGAGTACGTCCGCGCTCACGTGCCCGAACTCGACCGTTCGTGACCACCGACGCCGCCGCGCAGCCGAGAGCGGCGCTCAGCGGTCGGCTGGCTGAGCTCGAGCAGCGCCTGCTCGAGGGCGATCGCCGTGCGCTTGCGCGTGTCCTGAGCTGGGTCGAGAGCGGCGATCACCGCGGTCGAGAGATGTTGCGCGCGCTGTATCCGCGCAGCGGCCGCGCGCGGACGATCGGCCTGACCGGTTCGCCCGGCGCGGGCAAAAGCACCGTCACTAACGAGTTAGCCAAGGCCTTCCGCCAGCGCGGACAGAGCGTCGGCATCGTCGCGATTGATCCGTCGTCGCCGTACACGATGGGCGCCATCCTCGGCGACCGCGTACGGATGACGGAGCTGTACTCCGATCCCGACGTGTTCATTCGCTCCCTCGCGTCGCGCGGCGCACTGGGCGGCCTCTCGGCCGCGACGCAGGACATCGTGCACGTGCTCGACGCGTACGGCAAAGACGTGATCCTGATCGAAACGGTCGGCGCGGGTCAGGACGAGGTCGATATCGCGGGGGCGGCGCAGACGACGATTCTGGTCAACACGCCCAACATGGGCGACGAAGTGCAAACCCTGAAGGCCGGGATCATGGAGATCGCCGACGTGCTCGCGGTCAACAAATCTGACCTGCCCGGCGCCGACCGCATGGTCTCGGCGTTGAAGGCGCTGCTGTCGCTCAATCCCGAGCGCGATTGGGACCCGCCGGTGGTGCGGATCGTCGCGACGCAAGGCGAAGGTATCGACAAGCTCGCCGAGGCTTGCGATGCTCACTATGCCGAGCTTGAGACGTCTGGCGCGCTTGCGACCGCCGAGATCGAACGCGCGCGTCAACAGATCACCGCGCTCGCGCGCGCCAATGTGCTCAACCGACTGCAGACCGACGAGGGCGAAGAGCGCCTGGCGCAGCTCGCAAGCGATGTCGCAGCGCGCATCGCCGATCCGCACGCCGCCGCCGCAGCCTGGCTGGAAGGCATATGAGTCAATCAGACGTGGTTCAACGGCTGCACATTCGCTTCGCGGCCGAAGGACCGCTGAAGTACGTCTCGCATCTCGACCTGATGCGCGTCTGGGAACGCGTATGCAAGCGCGCTGAGTTGCCGCTGGCGACGTCGCAGGGATTCTCCCCGCGCCCCAAACTCGCGCTCGCTTCACCGCTGCCCGTCGGCGCGACATCTGAGGCGGAGTTGCTCGACCTGCTGCTTACGGAACGAGTCGATCTCGCCGACGCGTTGCAGCGTCTGGCGGCTGAGTTGACGCCCGGTTTGCGCATCCTCGACATCCGCGCAGGCGCGGTCAAACAGGCGTCGCTGCAATCAATGCTTCGCGCGGCCAGCTATGAGATTGAACTGTCTGATCCGCGCGCGGAAGATCAATGGCGTGATGCGATTGCCGAGCTCTTGGATCGAGAAGCGATCCCGTGGACTCAGCAACGCGGCAAGGAGACCAAGTCGTACGATCTGCGGCCGCTGATTCTGAACATTGAGTTGCTCAGCGTCTCAGACGGCGCGGTCCGACTGCGGATGCGCTTGCGCAACGACGAACGCGGCGCCGGGCGTCCCGAGCAGGTCGCGTTGGCGCTCGGCGCAGTCGACGAGCCGACGATGATCCACCGCATCGCGATCGAGTTAGATCACGACTCGTCAGACTCACAGGCGACTCAGCGCGAGACCGAGTCTGTCGGCGCATGAATCGAATCATCCTGCTGCGGCACGTCGAGTCAGAGGCGAATCGCTCCGGCGTCGGTCTGGGACGCACCGACTCGCCCCCGACCGCGCTTGGTCTGCAGCAGCTCGAGCGCACGGTCGACGCGTTGCGCGAGGAGCCGATCACCCGCATTCTCACCAGTCCGTTGACCCGAGCGAGCACGTTGGCCGAAGCGATCGGCGAAGCGCACAGCGTCGAGGCGGAGCGAACGGAAGCGCTGATCGAGCTCGATGTCGGAGCGCTCGAAGGATTGGAGTGGCCGCTCGTGCGCGAGCGCTTCGGCGCCTTTCTGCGTGAGTGGCGCGGCGAAGACTCCGTCCGCGCGCCGATGCCCGGCGGCGAGTCATTGCTTGATGTGCTCGAGCGCTCGCATCCGCTCTTCGACCAACTCGTCGACGATCCCGCCGAGGGAACCGGCGTGCTCGTCACGCACAATTTTGTCGTCAAGATGCTCGTGGTGCACGCGCTCGCCATGCCGCACGACGCCTGGCGCAGAATCGACACCGGGCTGGCGGGGATCACGTCGTTCCGAGTCGCCGATGGACTGCCGGCGATCGATCGGCTCAACGACCGCCATCATCTGAGCGGTCTCTAAGGCGCGCGCATCGCGCTCGCGGTCAGTGGATCCCTCGAGGTGTAGAGTGCCACAGGCGGCGGTGCAAACCGCAGACAATGGCTGAATCATCCGGGAATCGCGCGGATCGCACGATCGAGATCATCACTGACTCGCACGATGTCTCCGAGTCGAGCGAGCGCAGATCGTCTGAGCGCAATGCGTCGGAATCGTCTGGTGCGGCGCTGCCCTGGGTGCTGCGACGGGTCGCCTTTGTCTCCTCCTTGCTCTTGGTAGGATTCATAGTCTTCAGCGGCGTCGAGGGACTCCTCCAGGCCAACAGCCTCGACGAGCGCATTGCCGAGACGCGCGCGGACATCGTCGAACTGCGTCGCGACACCGAGCAGCTCGCCGCGATCGTCGCCTGGTTGGACTCCGATGCGTACATCGAACGAATCGCCCGCGAAGACCTGGGCATGGTGCGTCCCGGCGAGGAGGCCTTCGCCGTCCACGCGCCGGCGCGCAGCCAGCTCGAGATCCATCGTTCGCCCTGGTGGGCCAATCTGCTGCCCGCCGACAAGCTCGGCGACTGACTCCAGGCTCGGGAGCGCCCGATGACGCTGCCTACCGACCGACGCATCCGCGAGATCGGCCGCGGCGTCGCGCGCGCCCTGGTCGACGCCGTGGGTCAGGGCGCGGGTCGACCGTTGATCGTCGCCGTCTCCGGCGGCGCCGACTCGTCGGCGTTGCTGCTGCTGCTCGCCGACACGCGCGAACGTCATGGTTGGAGTCCGCGCGCGGCGCACGTCGACCACATGATCCAATCGTCCGACGTGCGCGAGCGGTTCATCGGCGCCGCCCGAACGCTCGCCGAACGCGTCGATCTGCCCATCGACATCATCGAAGCCGACGCGGCGGGCGAAGCTGAGCGGAGCGACGACGGGCTGGAAGCGGCGGCGCGGCGCGTGCGCTATCGCGCGTTGACCGAGCTCGCGCTGGCGCGCGGCGCGCCGGTCGTCGCCGTCGCCCACACGCAGGACGACCAGGCCGAGACCGTGCTACTGCACATCTTGCGCGGCTCGGGACTCGATGGACTCAGCGGCATGCCACGGCGCCGTGAGCTCAGCGACGGCCTTACGCTGGCGCGTCCAGCGCTCGAGGTCACCCGAGCCGAAACGGAGGCCGTCTGCGACGCCTATGGTTGGCGGCCCGTCGTCGATCCGAGCAACGCGCATACCGCCTTTACGCGCAATCGCGTCCGACAGGCGTTGATGCCGCTCCTGCGGGAGTTCAATCCGCAGGTCTCCGAACGCCTGGCGCAGATGGCTCAGTCCGTCACGGTCGAGCGTGAGCTGCTCGACCTGATCGGTCGGGAGACGCTGCAACAGCTGATCGATGATGGGGGCATGGTTGAGCGGCGGCGTTTTCTCGCCTTGCCTGGTCCACTGCAACAGCGGGCGCTGCGGGCGCTCTGTCAGGAGCGCGGCGTGGCGCTCAGCGCTGAGCGGACGTCGGCGGCGCTGCAGGTGATCCAGCATGGCCACGGCGTGGTCGAACTGCCGGGTGAGTCGCGGCTGCGGATCGCAAGGGGGAAGATCGATGTGCAGCGCGGTTGTCCACCGCCGAACACCGCGTGTTGACATTGCGAACGCGGGCGGTCTACGATTGACGTCTGCGCAAATGCAGGGGCCAATCACCGCGCGACGCGGCGGGCTTCCAGCAGGGGCCAGACCTTGACAATTGGAGAGCGGAAGTCCAGTGTGCTTGGGGAGCCCCCCAAGTCCGGACGCGGCAGGATGGGCGCGCTTTCGGGCGCGGTCGAACTGGCGCGGTCCGAACAATCTCTACCACTGCAGTCGGCACGACCGACTGATCCAATGGAGAGTTTGATCCTGGCTCAGGATAAACGCTGGCGGCGTGCCTTACGCATGCAAGTCGAACGAAGCCCGGCCTTCGGGTCGGTGACTGAGTGGCAAACGGCTGAGTAACGCGTAGGTGATCTGTCCCGAGGAGGGGAACAACCCGTTGAAAAGCGGGCTAATGCCCCATACGCCCACCGGTTCGGCCTGGTGGGGAAATGTTCCGGCGCCTTGGGAGGAGCCTGCGTCCGATTAGCTAGTTGGTGGGGTAACGGCCTACCAAGGCGACGATCGGTAGCTGGTCTGAGAGGATGATCAGCCAGACTGGGACTGAGACACGGCCCAGACTCCTACGGGAGGCAGCAGCGAGGAATCTTGCGCAATGGGCGAAAGCCTGACGCAGCAACGCCGCGTGGGTGATGAAGGCCTTCGGGTTGTAAATCCCTTTTGCCGGGGAAGAATCGTGACGGTACCCGGCGAATAAGCCACGGCTAACTACGTGCCAGCAGCCGCGGTAAGACGTAGGTGGCGAGCGTTATCCGGATTTACTGGGCGTAAAGCGTACGTAGGCGGCGTCGTCAGTCTGCCGTGAAATCTCCCGGCTCAACCGGGAGCGGCCGGTGGAAACTGCGACGCTGGAGGGGCGTAGAGGCAAGCGGAATTCCCGGAGTAGTGGTGGAATGCGTAGATACCGGGAGGAACACCAGTGGCGCAAGCGGCTTGCCAGACGCATCCTGACGCTGAGGTACGAAAGCGTGGGTAGCGAACCGGATTAGATACCCGGGTAGTCCACGCCGTAAACGATGGATGCTAGTCGTGGGGGGTATCGACCCCCTCTGTGACGCAGCTAACGCAATAAGCATCCCGCCTGGGGAGTACGGCCGCAAGGCTAAAACTCAAAGGAATTGACGGGGGCCCGCACAAGCAGCGGAGCGTGTGGTTCAATTCGATGCAACGCGAAGAACCTTACCTGGGCTTGACATGTTCCGGACCGCGGGCGAAAGCCCGCTTCCCTTCGGGGCCGGTTCACAGGTGCTGCACGGCTGTCGTCAGCTCGTGCCGTGAGGTGTTGGGTTAAGTCCCGCAACGAGCGCAACCCTCGTCGTTAGTTGTATTTCTCTAGCGAGACCGCTGCGTACAACGCAGAGGAAGGTGGGGACGATGTCAAGTCAGCGTGGCCCTTACGCCCAGGGCGACACACACGCTACAATGGCCGGTACAACGGGCAGCCACATCGCGAGATGGCGCGAATCCCTCAAAACCGGCCCCAGTTCGGATAGCAGGCTGAAACTCGCCTGCTTGAAGCCGGAGTTGCTAGTAACCGCAGGTCAGCCATACTGCGGTGAATACGTTCTCGGGCCTTGTACACACCGCCCGTCACGTCATGGGAGTGAGTAACACTTGAAGTCGGTGCGCGAACCTTTGGGACGCAGCCGCCGAAGGTGGGACTCGCGACTGGGACGAAGTCGTAACAAGGTAGCCGTAGCGGAAGCTGCGGCTGGATCACCTCCTTTCTAGGGAGAACGCCAACTGTTGCTCGTCAACAGTTGAGCTCCCAGGTCGATCCGCCAGCCCCGACCTCACAGTCAGGGCGCTGCAACGCCAACACCCCTAACCCGGGTCGCGGCCGCGCAGTCAACGGCGAGACCGGTTCCCCATCCGCGCTGACTTCCGCTCTCCAACGGTCAAGGTCATCCAGACCAACCGCCCGCTCTACCGAGCGGCGTCGCGGGCCATTAGCTCAGCAGGTTAGAGCGCAGTCCTGATAAGACTGAGGTCCCTGGTTCGAGTCCAGGATGGCCCACCAACAAGAGCTCCCACTCGCCGACACCGCACCTCCTAGTCCCCGACTCGATCGGGGACCTGCTCGGATCCTCTCCCCATCCGATCCCCTCTTCTCTTCGGCGAGAAGGTGAGGGTGAGGGTGAAGTGGCGCCCCGCGGGCCATTCCGATTGTTGCCCCACCGTAACGCGCCCCCTTGCGCCGACCACCGCCATCAGCGACTATCCCAACGATGCGCCGCGCGCAGCGGCCGACCCCATAGGGAGCGCACCCCATGTCTGACATCCTCACCCGACGCCGAGTCAGCCTCGCAATGCTGGCGGCGCTCGTCTCGCTGTTCGCCGCCATATTCGCCACCCCGGCCTCCGCCGAGCCGCAGGTCGGTGATGTGTCTGCTACGAAGGGATACTGTTGGTCAGATCACATTGTGAGCGAGCTCTACAACAACAGCAATTATGCAGTGACTGTGAAAGTCCCAGATGGCGATGACGCAGATGAAGCGCTCGATGACGAACCTGTCAAATGTGATTATGATTGGCGCGTTCCAAAGTACTTCTCAATCACACCTAACGGCACGAACGAACCGCTCGTCGAATTGCGCCCTGTGTCGCTGAGCATTACGGTTGGCAACGACAGCGATGACATTTTCAGCGACGGCGTTGAGTTGCCTATAACGATTGAAGTCAAGAACTCGGAGAACATCGATTGGCAAGGAATCATTGCCGGCGCGTGGCCGACGTTTGAATGGGTGAGTGTGTCATCGAGCGCCATAGCGATAGAAGGGATAGCTCGTGGGCTCGAACTCAACGACGACGATGTAGAGTTGATTTCCAATGCTGGAGGACGCTGGTACCGCTTCGGAGGGGCGACTGGCACGCTCGTTGTTCCAACAGGCGTCCCTGATGGTGACTACACAATCACAGCCAGACTGCGGACACCGGACAACAGAAACACGTCCCTCGACATCACATCTCCAGAAGAACATGAGTGGCTCTACTGGGAAGCGGAAACTACAATCACGATCGGTGACCCGGGTACCAACGTGTCCGCTGCTGAGCTGGCGCTTGGTTCTGAGCCGCTTGAAGCGACTGTCAACGGCGCGCCACTGTACGTGTTTGACAACCCGCTAACTTCCGCCGATGAGACCAGAGCGGAAACGGATAGCGCAGCCGCCGACGGCGGCGCGATCTGGGTCGAGCTAACAGTCAACAACTCGCTCGGCAATCTCGCCAATGGCGGCGGTTTGACCAGCGTCTCCGCGATCGGCGCCGGAGGCAGATTCACGATTTACCCAGAGGCTGCTGGTACGCCCTTCTACTCAGTTTCTGGTAGGCCCAGCAGAACAGCCATCGTCGACTCAACCGGCGAGAACAGCGCCGTGGCCAATCCCACCGACTCTGTGCCCCTGACTGGCAAGATGTGGATCAAGGTCGAGAAGACCGACAAGAAGCCCGGCCCGGTCACGCTGTACGCAGTCGTGATCGGCGATGACGGCTCGGCGACCTCAAACTCGATCACACTGAACTTCACGGGCGCGCCTGACTCGATCGCACTCGCTGAGTCCGCCAGCTCGCTGCGCTCAGTCAACCTGATCGAGGACGACGCCGCTGTCAAAGACACGATCAAGCTCGAACTGACCGCCCAGGACGCGGGCGGCGGCGTCGTCGCGCCTGATCTCTCGGGCTACTCGCTCAGAGTCACCGGTCCCGACGACAAACCCGTCAGCGCGACCAACATTAGTCGCTCGCAACCTGCCAAAGGTACGGACGGCAAGTACTACATCACGCTGACCAACGAGTCCGGCACCGCCGCCGCGCCGCTCGCGCCGGGCGCGTACACCTTGTCGGCGAAAAAGGGCGATCTCGAAGCTGAGGTGGGCTTCGCCGTGGCTGGTCCGACCTCCAGCGTTGTGCTGAACTCGGAGAGCGACTCGGCCGGCGCGCTCGAAGTCATCACCGTCACCGCCACCCTGACCGACAAGGACGGCAACGCGGTCTCTGACGGCACCGACATCACAATCAGCGCCAGCGACGCGAGCATCCTCGCGCCCGTCGGCGTGGCCGCGACGGCTACCAAGGACGGCGCGGCGTCGAGCAAGTTCGCCGTCGTCGGCACGGGCCGCACGATCGTCACCGGCGAGTCGCACGGCGTCGTCGACGTGATCGTCTTCGATAACAGCGCCAGCGGCGCGGCGGCGACGTCCGCGGTCGGCCTCAGCTGTCTCAGCGCTCACAGCGGCTTCGCGACGTACAGCTGCGACGCCGATACCACGGCTGCCGAGCTCTTCGCGCTCGTCTCCAGCCGCGGCGCGACCGCCATCCACCTCTGGAACGGCGACGCCTGGGTGCGCTACTCAGTCGTCGACGGCGAGCAAGTCCCCGGCTCCAGCGACTTCCAGGTGATAACCAACGACGTCCTCTACATCAGCAACTAGGGGACCCTCACCCCAGCCCTCTCCCAAAGGGAGAGGGAGTCGGAATCCCCTTCTCCCACTCTGATCCCCTCTCCCCTCGGGGAGAGGGCTAGGGTGAGGGGGCTCCGCGCTGGGCAAACCCTCCCGCACTGGGCGAGCCCTCCAACAGGGGCAGTGAGACGCGACGACGTCATACCGTTTAGAGACCGTTGGCTCATGTTGTTCAGTCAACAGTATGATCGCCGGGGATATGTCCGGGGTCGGCGATCAGCTGAGATTGCTTATGACATCAGACAACTACCATTACGCGCGTGACGGTGATGCCTATTGGTACGCATTGGACAGGCGTACGATGAAGGAGATATCGGTGGAAGCGCTGCGCTGATTGGCATGTATGCGACCGCGGAAGACGCGCAATGGTCGGTGCGGTCGCTGTGGCCGGCATCTATACGATCAGACTGATGGCCGCGCTAGCGATACCGAGGAAGAGCAGGAAGCCGAACACGTCAGTGAACGTAGTCACCACGACAGCGGAGGCGACGGCCGGATCGACTCCGAGTCTGCGCAACACTAAAGGGACAGCAGAGCCAACAGTACCCGCGATGATCATGTTGCCCAGCATCGCGAGCCCCAGTACGAGCGCCAGTCCCAGGTTGCCTTGCCAGACGATCGCGATGATGGCCACGAGTATGCCGAGCCAGATCCCGTGTAACACGCCGAGCGTCGCTTCGCGAACCAACAGTCGTTTCGCCGTCACGCCGACGAGCTCGCCAAGCGCGATCGCGCGCACGATCAGGGTGAGGGTCTGCGTGCCTCCGATGCCGCCCTGTCCCGCAACGACTGGCAAGAAGGCGGCCAGCACCACGACTTGGGCGAGCGTTGACTCGAAGGCTGAAATCGTCGCAGCGGCGAGAAAGGTCGTGGCGAGGTTGATCGTGAGCCAGGGCAAGCGTGTGCGTAGTGAGTTCACGAGCGGCCCATCGGCCGCCTCGCCGGCGACGTTGGCAACTTGCAGCATCTGCTGCGTGTCCTGCTCGACCAGGGCGCCGAGCAACGCGTCAGGTAGCACGGCGCCGATGACCCGACCGCCTTCCACGACTGGCAGCTGCGTCAGGTTGTAGTGACGCCGCAAGCGGGCGCATTCGCTTGCGTCGGTCTCTGGGCTGACCGCCGCCACGATCGGCGCGGCGATCGAGCTGACGTCCGCGTCATCGGCCGCGATCGCGAGTTCGGACATGGGAATCTGGGCGACCAGTTGTCCGTCTGCGTCGCTCACGTAAGCGAACGTGTACTTCTGTCGATCGACTTCGATCTCCGCTACGGCCTGTCGCGCCTCGCGCACTTGCGCGTCGTCTCGAACGACCGGCGCGCCGGCGATCATCAGTGAGGCGGCGGTATCGGGCGTTTGTTCGAGGAGTTGTTCGTCGGCCAACGGGGTCTCGAGCGTCTCGAGCGTCTCTGCGACTTCCTGCGCGCGATGCAGCGGCAAGCGGCGCAAAGTGGCCAGCGCCTGTTGCGGATGTACCTGTCTGAGGAGGAACGCCAGCGTGTTCAGTCCAAGGCGGGTCGCGACGCGGCCAGCCTCGACCGGGTTCATCTGGCGCAGCATCCAGGTGACGGTGTCGGGCGACATCACGCCAAGCAGGATGTTGCGGCTGTTTCTTGGCAGGCCCGCGAGGATCATGCCCATGTCGGCGGGATGCAGACTGCGCACCAGATTGAGCGCGCGCTCTTCCTGGCCGAGGGAGATCAGGCGCCGCACCTCAGCGGCGATCACAGAGGCCTCGTTCAACGAAATGGCGAGGCCGGGAAGCGAACTGGAGCGAGGCGGCGGCGCGCTGTCGTTGGACTCGAGAGTCATTGGTCACACTCCATCCACGACGTTGACATCAGTCGGGCGACTAGCACAGTATCCAGCGCGGCGACTCAGTTCCGCTTGCCGCCAGGGCGCCATGCCGACCCAGGCTCGCGCTACCGTAGCCAGTCGACAGCAAACAGCGCGGCGCGCATGCGCTGGTTCAGCTCGCGCAGTCGTTGGGGTTGCACTGTTTGCGTCGATGCGTCATACCACGGTTCAGCCAGATACCAACTGCGATTCATCTCGATCTGCAGCCAAGGCAAGCCGCCGCTGGCGAAGCGCCTACCGTGCCAGCGCGTGATGAAGCCGCCTTGAAACGGATCGTTGAGGAGGATGTCGGCGCGATCGCACTCGAATGAGTCGGCGAGCGCATCGGCGAGTTCGCGCAGCAGCTCGTCGGGCGCTGTGTCGCCGTTGGCGTTACTGAGGCAGAACAGCGGACGCGGCTCGCCGGGACGCGGAGCGATCGCGGGCGCGACGGCGGCCATCGAGTGGCAGTCAATTCCCAGCCGCAGGTCGGGCGAGTCGGCTAGCGCTTCCAGGCGGCGATGATACGGATGCCAGTAGCGCTCGAGCAGCGTCTCAGCCAGTTCGTCCGCTGGCGCTCCGCCGTGTCGCCAGACGGGGATTCGGTCGGCGGTCAGCGACTTGACGACGCCATCGGGTTGATCCGGCGGACGAACGTCGATGCCTCGATTCAGGTCGACGAACGCACGGGCGATCGTCGCCTGCTGCACGGCGGCGACCTGATCGCCGAGGTCGTAGATCTCGCGGGTGCAGGCGTCGCCGTCGCTGAAGATGTCCGCTGCGTTGAGCGCCGTTGCCGCCGCGGCCTCGGGCGGTACCCGATCGCCGCCGTGGGGAATCGAGAGGAGGACGGGCAACGTCATGTCGACGCGGTGACTGAGGCGGGGCCCGCGGCTGTGCCGTCGCGACGAGGGTCAGCGGCGCCCTGGAATCCCGCCTGACTTTGGCAACGCATCACGGCTTGCACACAGCCCAGATAGAACGCGTAGGCGTCATGCGCATCGATCTGATATCCCGCGTCCTCGAGCCGAGCGATCGCGCTCGGCTCAAATCGATCCGCTTCGAGGCTGATCTTGCCGCCGATCGAGCAGTGCAGGCGGGGCGCATCGATCGCCTGATCGAGGGAAGCGGAACCGTCCACAATTCGACTCAGCACCTGGGCCAACGAGGAGAAGATTCGCTCGCTGCCGGGACTGCCCAGCGCGATCCAGGGTTGTCGATCGTGAAACACGATCGTCGGCGCGGCGGTCGTCGGACAATTGGCCAGGGAATCAGCGCCAGGTCCTCGGCGCGGAGGAATCCATCGTGTTCACGCATGTCTCGATCGATCTGCTCGGCAACGTCGCCTTGGTAGAACGACTCGACGCCCGAGGCGGCGATCAGTTCGAAGAGGTTGGCCAGTTCGGGCTGACGAAAGACATCGCCGGCCTTGGCGTCCAGGGGCGTGGCGATAGCGACTTGCAATGCGCGCCGGGCTATGCGAACATATGCACCAAGCAGCCATGGCAACCGTCAACGTCCAAAACCGCACTCTGTACCACGGCGACAACCTGCCATTCCTGCGCGGCATCAACTCAAACACGATTCACCTGATTGCCACCGATCCGCCATTCAACAAGGGGCGCGACTTCCACGCGACGCCCGACTCGCTCGCCGCCGGCGCCCGCTTCGAAGACCGCTGGAGTTGGGACCGCGACGTGCATCAGGAGTGGGTCGACGCCATCCAGGACGACTGGCCGGCCGTCTGGCAGGTCATCGAGGCCGCCCGCGCCGCAGCGGGACAGGACATGGCGGCCTATCTGTGTTGGCTCGGCGTGCGGCTGTTGGAGATGCACCGCATCCTGCGCGACGACGGAAGCTTGTACTTACATATAGATCACACGGCGCAAGCATGGGTCAAGGCGCTTATGGATGCAGTGTTTGGCAGAATGCACTTTCGCAATGAAATCGCGTGGTGCTACACCGGTCCACAACGAGCATTGCGTCACTTTCCACGCAAACACGACACTATTCTCTTCTACTCTTACCCTGAGGCTACGTTCAACAGAGATGAGATTCGCGTACCTTCTAAGTGGAATGAGTTGGGCGGGTTTAGCGGTCCCGACGTCGAGCGCAAGAACAACGGTAAGGTTCCTGAAGATTGGTGGCATATGACCTTTGGCCCAAACACTCCTGAAAGAGTAGGCTATCCGACTCAGAAGCCACTTGCAGTATATGAGCGAATCATCAAGGCGTCCTCGAACGAAGGCGACATTGTGCTCGATCCGTTCTGTGGTTGCGCGACAACACCTATTGCTGCAGAGAGGCTCGGCAGACAATGGGTCGGTATCGACATCTGGGACCAAGCGCACGAAACTGTTATCGACCGACTCAAGCAGGAAGGTCTTGCAGCGCCCGACGGCGATGGCGCTGGCCGACTTCTCACGTTTGGCCAGATTGGGTACAGCACCGTCCCGCCAATGCGAACCGACGAAGGCGAGACTGCAGCGCCAATCCTCAAGACCAAGAAGCGGAGAGTCTCGGAACCGCCCGGGCCCAAGATGAACCGTCAAGAGATGGTCGAGATCTTGATCGAGGAGAACGGTCTTACCTGTTCTGGATGCGATCGGGTGTTCGACGACCCGCTCTACCTCGAGCTCGACCACAACACGCCGCGGTCGGACGGCGGCCTCAATCACATCTCCAACCGATTGCTGCTCTGCGGACCCTGCAATCGGATCAAGTCGAATCGACTCACCCTCAGCGGTCTACGGGACGAAAACGTCAAGCGCGGTCGCATGGCGAAGGAGACTCGATGATCCCGGACTTTGTGTGGCTGATCGTCTCGTGTATCTTTGGCGGCCTATTGCTCTTGCGGTTTCAAGTTACGTTTGATGCAAATGAATGGCTTCGCGATCGCAGGAAGCATCAGATTGAGTCACTGAAAGCCCTATGCCCACATACACGGCTCGAAGCAAAAGCCAATGGAGAGGTCGAAGTGACTTCGTACTTCACCTCAACCCCTGGTTGTCTTGAACTCGTGTGTTCTCGCTGCAAATTCACAACGATCGACCCGAGAGTGCCCAGTGATCTGGCTCGAATCTGGGTAACGAATCCTGCTGAATATGCGAGGAGGGAGAAGATGTTCCTGAGACAGTTTCGGAGACTGGCGTCGGGTTAGAGGCCTTGAGCCCGACTCCAGGGCGCGGGCGACGCGCTCTACCGTGCGCGGGTTGTAGCGCTCGCGATTTTGCGGTCCGAAGACGTTGATCACGCCGTTTGCATCGCGGTTGTGGACGACAGCTACCCGCATCCAACACACTCCTGGTTCGGCAGAGGGGTCAGAGTTCAAATGATACCCGCTGAGGTCGCAGATCGATCGGTCGATCAGGCGAGCAGCGGGCGTTTGCGTCGACGCTTCGATCATCGCGTCAGGCATGGCGTGGTCATACCACTGGTCCGTGTCAGAGGCCTGGGGTTGCCCGTTCGGAGCAGTGTTGAAACGAGTCTGCGACGACCTCTCGGAGCGGAGGCCCCTCACCCTAACCCTCTCCCCGGCGGGGAGAGGGGATCAGAGGGGGCGAGGGAATGGGGAAGGGAGAGAGGATGGGAAGGGGCGAGGGGATCGGGATGTTCCCGCTCCCTGACCAGTCCGACAGCCCGCCGTCCAGTCTCAGTTTCGTACCATTGACCCTCGAAGAGAGGGTTGCAGTGGGTGCACACGGGTTGGCGGCTGAGCTTCGCGCGCTTGTCGCGCTCGGCGTCGTGTTGACGCTTGCGGTGGTCGCAGTCGGCTGCCGAGCCAGCATCCCGGCGGCGCGGTTCGAGCCGCTGACACTGACCCTCTCGACTGACGCCGAGTACTGTGAGACGCCTCGGGCAGTGGAGTACTTCGGCTCGGAACTCCACACTGATGATCAAGGAAATCGCGAGAGAGTGGAGGTCAGCCGAGGATGGTCCAATCGCAACGCCCACATCGACGTTCAGTGGCAGGTGTCTGGAGGGGCCGGACCATACCTCCTCACCATTGACGGCGAGAACAGGGATGGGCTGGGGGTCTACCGTGGAAAGACCGGCGTCGCGATGGCGGGCTGCGCCGATACAACGGCCGGTACGTACTTTCACAAGTCAGCGGCAACCCCTGTCGATCATCGTTGGTATAACGCCGATCCCGAGTTGGACTCAGGCTGGAAGACTATCAAGGCTGCGGTGACTGATGTTCGCGGTGTGACCGCCGAGGCCGAGCTCGATCTGTACGTGTTACTCAACGATCCTTGGACGATGACAGGCGGCGAGACTTATCGCGTCTACGGCCATTGGTTGACATTTCCGCCGGGAACATCTGGACAGCTAGGTGGGGATGAGCATGTCTGGTACGACTCGGATCCGCCAGATCCATGCTACCGATTCTTCGACGTTGTACTTATTGGGACAGGCTACTCTTCCATTGTCAGCTTTTGTTATGAGACTGGCGAGTTCTCTAGCGCCGAGATTCGTTTGACACCCTCGACGGGCGAAGGCGCCGCTGACTCGGTGGCGAGTGAGTCGGACATACAAGCCGCGGCCAACCGAGACGTGAGGCTGTTCGTTGAATCGATCGGCCAGCCGCCTGACACAAGCCGCAGACGATAGCTCGGTCCCACTTCAGACTGGAACGCTAGACTTCGTCGCGGCGCAGCTACTCTGGGTTATAGGTAGAACGTTGGAGTGATATGCCGGAAGAGTCGACGAAGCCGAAACTGTTATCGGGCGGCAATCCGCAGATCGCCAAGGCCGACGGCGATGCGCCGGTGCAGGCGTACATCGCGGCGATGCCCGGCTGGAAGCGTGACACCGGGCGGCGGCTGGACGAACTAATCGTGCGGCTCGTACCCAATGTGCGCAAGGCAGTTCGTTGGAACTCGCCCTTCTATGGGATTGAGGGTCAGGGCTGGTTTCTGAGCTATCACGTCTTCACCCGTTATGTGAAAGTGACCTTCTTGCAGGGCGCGGAGTTCGATCCTGAGCCGCCCGGCTCGGGCAAGGATCCCGACTCGCGGTGGATCGACATCCACGAGGGCGAGTTCGACGAGGCCAGTCTAAGCCGCTGGATCGAGCAGGCCGCTGCGCGTCCCGGCTGGGACGGGTTTGACACGCTCGACAAGTAGCGCGCAGCGCCTGAGGCGGAGCGAGGCGGTAGACTCGGGCGCGGTATGACGTTTTCCTGGGATCTGTGGCGATTCACTGAGGGCGTGCGTTGGCGCGTCGCGCTCGCGGTGGCAGTGGGCCTGTGCGCAGTAGCGGCGGGCGTGACTCGACTGGCGCTCCTGGGTTGGATTGGCGCGCGGATCTTCGAGGGC
This sequence comes from Dehalococcoidia bacterium, assembly GCA_965221705.1. GTDB lineage: Bacteria > Chloroflexota > Dehalococcoidia > Bin125 > Bin125 > Bin125. The sequence continues at coordinate 44,239 of OZ244908.1, read as the reverse complement.
GACGGATTCAGCGACCTCGTGCCGCTGATCATCGCGGCGGCGGCCTCAATCGCGGCGCGATCGGTGTTGCTTTACATCAAGGAGGAGATCGCCAACGGCACGGCGCTCGCGGTGCAGTTCTCATTGCGCCAGCGATTGTTCGATCAGGTCGCGCGACTGGGGCCGTCGCACTTCGATCGACGGCGCACGGGCGATGTCGCGGTGGGCGTGATTGAAGGCGTCGAGCAGCTGGAGACCTTCTTCGGTCAGTATCTGCCGCAGTTGATCGTGGCCGCGCTGGCGCCGATCGGCATCTTTATCTTCATGGGCTGGCTCGACCTGCCGGTGGCGGCGATCTACTTCGGATTCGCCCTGCTGACGTTGACCGTGCCGGCCTTGCTGAAGCAGAAGAACGCCGAGGCGTCGCTGCGGAGGCGCGACGCGTACGGCTCGTTCGCTGCCGACTTTCTCGATTCGGTGCAGGGTCTGGCGACGCTGAAGGCGTTCGGACAGAGCGGGCGACGCGGCGACGCGTTGGCGGTGCGGGCGCAGGAGGTGTTTCGGTCGACGATGGGCGTGCTGTTCCAGAACGCGGTCGCGCAGGGCCTGACGATCCTGGCGATCACAGTCGGCGCGGCGGTGGCGTTGTACGTCGGCGCGCTGCGGGTCGAGAACGGCTCAATGGAGCTGGCCGAGCTCCTCGTCGTGTTGATGCTGGGCGTGGAAGTGTTCCGTCCGCTGCGCGAACTGAGCCAGCTGTTTCATCAAGGATTGCTGGGCGTCGCGGCGTCCGAGAGCGTGCTCGACATCGAACGGGCCGAACCGCTCACGCCCGACGCCGAGGTTTCTTCGGTCGAATCGCTTGAGCCGCGGATTGAGTTCGAGCACGTCAGCTTCCGCTATCCGAGCGGACGTCGCGCGGCGTTGGACGATGTTTCCTTCACGGTCGAGCCGGGCAAACGAATAGGCGTGGTGGGCCGCTCGGGATCAGGCAAGTCCACGCTGCTCTGGCTCTTGCAGCGACTGTACGCGCCGCAGTCGGGGACGATACGGCTGGGCGGTCGGGACCTGAACGAGCTGCGGTTCGCCGACATTCGCGCGCAAATGGCGGTGGTGTTGCAGGACACCTATCTGTTCCACGGATCAGTGCTGGCCAATCTGCGCTTCGCGCGTCCCGACGCAACGGACGAGCAGATTCGCGCCGCCGCGGAGGCGGCCAACGCGCATGAGTTCATCAGCGCGTTGCCCGAGGGTTACGCGACCGTGATCGGCGAACGCGGACACCGGCTATCGGGCGGCGAGCGTCAGCGCATCGCTATCGCGCGGGCGCTGTTGCGCGATGCGCCGATGCTGATCCTCGACGAGGCGCTATCGAGCGTTGATGCTGAGAACGAGGCGACGATTCAGTCCGCGCTCGACCGCTTGATGCAGGGTCGGACGACGCTGATCATGGCGCACCGACTGTCGAGCGTGCGCGACTGCGACGAGATTCTAGTGCTCGACGACGGCCGTCTGGTCGAACGCGGCGACCACGAGACCTTGCTCGCGGCGGGCGGCGTCTATGACTGGCTAATGGCCGGTCAGATGGCTGATCCCGGTTTGGACGAGATTGTCGGCGACATCGCAGAACCGCCGTCTCAGCCGATCGGTCAAGCAGACTCGGCAGCGTTGCACGACGGTGGAGTGGGCGCTTCGGAGGCGATCATCCGCGCCGAAGGCATGGGCTGGCGTGAGACGTCGGCGCGGTTGCTGGCTCTGGCCGCGCCGTACTGGTTCAAGACGACGCTCTCGTTTGCGACCGGCGTCGCGCACTTCTTCGGCGCGATCGCGGTCGGCGTGATCGGCGCGTTGATGGTCGGCAATGTGCGCGATGGCGACTCGATTGATCTGCTCGCCGCGCTGTTGATCGTCGTGGCGGTGTTGACCGGGTTGTTCCGCTTCCTCGAGAACTGGGTCTCGCACGATATGGCGTTCCGTCTGCTGGCAGACATGCGGATCGCGCTCTTCCGCAAGCTCGATCAGCTAGCGCCTGCGTATCTGCTGCGTCGACGCTCGGGCGATCTGGTTTCGATGGCGACGCAGGACGTGGAGACCGTCGAGTACTTCTTCGCCCACACGATCGCCAACGCATTTGTCAGCGTGGTGGTGCCCGGCGCGGCGCTGATCACGCTGTTCGTCGTCGATTGGCGGCTCGGCCTCGGACTCGCGCCGCTGCTGATTCTGGCGGCGCTGAGTCCGTTGTTCACGCGACGCATCGTCGATCGGTTGGGCTCCAGGTCACGTGACCATCTCGGCGCGCTGAATGCGCACATGGTCGACACGCTGCAGGGACTGCGCGAGGTGACGGCATTCCAGCGCGAGCGTGAACGCAAGAGCGAGTTCGAGTCGTTGATGCACGAGTACATGCCCGTGCGAGCGGGATTCAATCGACAGATCTCGGCCCAGCGCACGTTGCTCGAGGGATTGACTGGTTTCGGCGGACTCGCGGTCCTGACGATCGGCGGCGCGTTGGCAGTGCGAGGCGACATCGATTCGGCGCTCGCGCCGCTGTTGACGCTGCTCGCGATGGGCGCGTTCATGCCGGTGGCTGAGTTGGCTCAGGTTGGACGCCGGCTGGGCGACACGCTGGGGGCGACGCGTCGCTTGACCGCCGTGCATTCCGAACCTGTCGTTGTGGTCGACGGTCCCGGCCTGCCCGCCGCATCGACCACTGCTGAGGCGATGAGCGCGGCAAGCGTGTCTGAGGGAGCGTTCAGTTCAGTGGGCTTCACGTACGAGGACACCCCGCGCGCGGCGCTGAACGCCGTCTCGTTCGACCTCGCGCCGGGCGGCACGGTCGCGCTGGTCGGTCCGTCGGGGGCGGGCAAGACGACGGCGGCGCATCTAATGCTGCGCTTCTGGGACCCGCAAGACGGCATGATCACGCTCGAAGACAACGATTTGCGGACGTATCGGCTCGACGACCTGCGTGGTCATGTCGCGCTGGTCGCTCAGGACACGTATCTGTTCAATGCTTCGATTCGGGACAACTTGCTGGTCGCCAGGCCTGATGCGAGCGAGGACGAACTCGGCCTCGCGATCGAACGCGCTGGTCTGTCCGACTTCGTCGAGTCGTTACCAGAGGGCTTGGACACGCCGGTCGGCGAACGCGGCGCTCAGCTCTCGGGCGGTCAGCGGCAGCGCGTCGCCATTGGCCGGGCGCTGCTCAAGGACGCGCCGGTGTTGATTCTCGACGAGGCGACATCACATCTTGACGGTCTCAATGAGCGGCTGGTGCGCGACGCGCTGGATGAGTTGATGTCGGATCGCACGACCTTGGTGATTGCGCACCGTTTGTCAACGGTTCGCGACGCTGACCAGATCGTCGTGCTTGATGAGGGTCGCGTGGTCGAGATAGGTCGGCATGAGGAGCTGGCCGCCGAGGACGGATTGTACTCGCGACTCGTACGGCGTCAGTTGTCGGCGGCGCGTCGCTGAGTTTGATAGTAAGCATGAGGGCGGCACTTCGGCGCCATGGCTACAACGGTTTTGCGCAGCCATCGCTACAACGGTACTGCGCGGCCGTCGCTACAACGGTATCGCGCAGCCATCGCTGCGGGGATCAGAGCCGCCCCAAAGGACGCCGGTTTCGGCGTCGCGGACGATGACCTGTCCTTTGCCAACGACGCCCGTTCGGATCGCGCCTGAGGCGGGCAGGACCGGGTGGCCGAGCTCGGCCAGGGCGGCGAGCGTCTCGATACCGAAGGTGTCCTCGACGTAGATGCGGCCGTTGGGCGGATCTTCGTACATCGAGACGCGCGGCGCATCGATCGCCGATTGCGCGTCCATGCCGCGATCGATCAGGTTGATCACCACCTGCGTCTGCCCTTGCGGTTGGTTCCAGCCGCCCATGACGCCGTAGCTGGCGAACAGTTCGCCGTCTGGTCGGGTGATCATTGAGGGCATGATCGTGTGATAGGGCCGCTTGCCGCCGGCGAGCGCATTGGGATGATCATGATCGTCAACGACGAATCCGGCGCCGCGGTTTTGCAGGCTGAATCCAGAGTCGCGCGGCACGATGCAGCTGCCGAATCCTTCGTAGTTGGAGTTGATGAACGAGCAGGCGTTGCCGTCGCCATCCACGGCTGAGAGATACACCGTGTCGGACTGACCGGGAAGGAAACCGCTTGCGGCGAGCTCGATTGCCTCGTCGGCGCAGATCAACGCTCGGCGCTTGGCGGCGTAGGACTTGCTCAGCATGTCGTCGACGGGGACGTCGACCTGGGCGGGGTCGGCGACGAGCACTCGCGCATCGGCGAAGGCGAGCCGCAGGGACTCGATGATCAGATGCAGCGCGTCGGGCGAGCGCGAGTCGAGCTCGCCGAGCTCGAATCCCTCAAGGATGTTGAGCGCCATCAACGTCGTAACGCCCTGTCCGTTGGGCGGACACTCCCATACTCGGTGTCGGCGGTAAGTAGTCGAGATTGGATCGTCGAAGGTGGAGCGATGCTCGGCGAGGTCGTCGAGCGTCATCACGCCGCCGTGCGACTCGAGCGCCTCAACGATGCGGGCGGCGGGAGTTCCGCGATAGAAGGCGTCGGGGCCGCCGTCCGCGACTTCGCGCATGACGCGAGCGATACGCGGGTTGGTCCAGACCTCGCCAGCGCGCGGGGCGGCGCCGTTGAGCAACATGTCCTGGCCAGCAGGGCCCTTCGAGGCGAGCAGCTCAGCCTGTCCGGCCCAGCCGCGCGCGATGACGGGCGTCATGACGAAGCCTTGCTCAGCGATATCAATCGCCGGCGCGAGCACCTCGGCGAGCGGCATCCGTCCGAAGCGCGTGACTGTGTCGTGCCAACCCATGACTGAGCCGGGAACGGTCACTGCGTGCGGCCCCTGTCGGTCCCACGCGTCGCGCACGAGAGCTAGGCTGAGCGCGGCCGGCGCTCGGCCGCTGCCGTTCAGCGCCGACACCGATTGGTCGGATGCGCCGTAGAAAAGACAGAAGCAGTCGCCGCCGATGCCGGTCGAGGTGGGTTCGGTGACGGCCAGCGTCGCCGCGGCGGCGACTGCTGCGTCGGCGGCGTTGCCGCCCTCCTGGAGCATGCGCAGGCCCGCAAGCGACGCCAGGGGTTGACTCGTCGCGACGATGCCCCGGCGTGAGAGCACGGGCGATCGGCGCGACTCGAATCGGATTGGATGCTCGGCGAAATCAGGCATGCGCACAGTCTAGGCTCAGGCTCCTGCCCTATCGCATCGCCTAGACTGGTTTCCGACGCTGATTGGTTTGCTCAAGGACTCAGGGATCTGCCATGACTACGACCGCCGCATCGACGATCACGCAGGAACAGGTCGACTTCTACCACGAGAACGGCTACCTGCTGATGCCGAAACTGCTGCCCGACGACGTGTTGCAGGCGTTGCGCGACGAGACCGATCGGATCGTTTCCGAGGCTGCGGGCTTGACCGAACACAACGCGCAGTACGACCTTGAGGATTCGCACACGGCAGAGGAGCCGCGCGTGCGGCGGCTCAAGTCGCCGTCGTTCCACTGGCCGTTCTTCCGCGAGCTGGCGCAGCATCCGGTGTTGATGGAAGTGGTAACGGCGTTGATCGGTCCGAATGTGCGGCTGCAGAACGACAAGCTGAACATGAAGGCGGCGGAGTACGGCGCACCGGTCGAGTGGCATCAGGACTGGCCGTTTTATCCGCACACCAACGACGACCTGCTCGCGGCGGGCATCTTGCTCGATGACTGCTACGCGATCAACGGTCCGCTGCTGGTCGTACCGGGATCGCACAAGCGGCCGATCTACGACCATCATCATCCCGAGGAGCGCTACTTCACCGGCGCAGTCGAGCCGACCGAGTTTGACTGGGACATGGAGAAGGACCTGGTCGCGCTGGAAGGACCGGCGGGTTCGGTCTCGTTCCATCACGTGCGGATCATGCATGGCTCGGCGTTGAATCGGTCGGAGAATCCGCGCCGATTGCTGCTCTACGGGTACGCGGCGGCGGACGCCTGGCCGATCATGGGTTTGGGGCCCCTGAGTCTGGATCAGTACCGGGGCTTGATGTGCGCGGGAGAGCACGTCGAGCAGCCGCGCCAGACCAACGTGCCCGCCTATCTGCCGTTGCCTCCGGCGCCGAAGCAGGGTTCGATCTACGAGAATCAGAAGGCGGTCAAGAATCGCTTCTTCGAGACGTACGAGGATCGTCAGAAGGGGTAGTACGCCATTGTCTGATGTGCTATTGTGAGCTCGGTGGATAGCGGCTTGCCGCTATCGCGAAGGTGCCGCCCTATGGGCGGCGCTTTCGTTTGCAGACAGTTTGATTATGAATATGAATCGTACTTTGAGCAGGCTCGCGATCTTCTACTTCAAAGTTGTGGATGTACCAGTAGTTGATGGTTTGTGAGCCATGTAAGTACCCGACCCATCAAGCAACTTGGACATGTCCGCCACGGAATTCTTCTACCGCCACCCGCAGTAATGGCAAGGTGCTGGGATTCAGTTTCAGCGCAATCGTCTCCAGCCAGTCGTTCTCTACAGTCAGGACTGCCGTTGCATCGGGCTGAGTAGCTGGAGGCTCGAACTCAGTACCGATCGGCATGTCGGCGATACATGGTCCTGTGCCATCCACATTGGAGGAGAGTTTGTAGATGTGATCCATGAGAGGTTGCGCAGACCAGGCCGTTCGCCACTGATCGGCGACTTTGTCAATCACCTCTCGGACCACCGCATGCCGCTCGTCACAGAGGACATCTCGATAGAACTCCTCAGCGAGTTGAGCTCCAGAGTCTGTGACGCTCCAGACCTCTTCTTCCTCTAGCAAGCCTGCCGCTCGGAGCTGCTCCCAGGTCTCGTAGACTTCGTTGGACATCGGCCCGAACTTCCAGCGATAGAAGCTGAGGCTGAGAGGGGAGATCGACTCCTCCGCCATTCGTCGGGCAGCGAGGAAAGCCAACTTCATCAAGCGAAGCCGTCCGCCGGCATCGCCTTGGGGCGTCGACGCGCGATGCCATACAACGAGCAACATCACAGCGTTGATGAGGCGCTGATCGCGCGCATCTTCCAGTTGGTCGGCCTCGGACATCCGATCTGTCCTGCTCTTCTCACTCAGATTCGGTGAGGCTTCACGATATCGCAATGCGGAGGCGATGGCGGCGGCGATGGCGTCAGCGCTGTCTCGGCCGACACGCGCGCTCAGAGATCACTAGCCTCTGTGCACCCACAGAGGGAGGCACTGATGACGCACAGGGATTACTGGACTCGGATGCGACGGCGGCGACTGTCTCGACGGGCGGTGCTGCGCTCGGCGGCGACGGCTGGGGTCGGCGCGGCCGGTCTGGCGCTGGTCGGCTGCGGCGATGACGACGATGACCAGCAGACGGCGGCCCAACAGACGCAGCCAGATCAACAACAGGACGACGCGGGCCAGACCGCTGAACAGGCTGATCAGCAGGAGCAGGACACGCAACAGCAGGCCGCGATGGCGCAGGCGCAGCAGCAGGATGCCGCGCCGACGATTGGCGGAGAGATTCGCACGTCTGATACGTCGGACCTGGCCTCGTTCGACCTGTTCCTGACGTTCGGCTACAAGGCGGCGCTGCACGGTCACTACTGCTATCCGATGCTGACGCAGTTCGCCAACGAGCCTGGGCAGTCGTCGATCGACTTTCAGCCCGAGCTCTGGTTGGCGGACTCGGTTGAGCAGCCCGATGACGCCACGTACATCTTCGAGATCAAGGAGAACGCGGTTTGGGAGGACAAGGATCCCGTCAATGGCCGCGCGGTGACGGCTGAGGACGTCGCGTTCTCGTACAGCGGCGATCGTTACGGGAACTATCCCAACCGCGGCGCGGTGCTGCCCAGTCTGGTCGGCGTCGAGGCGACGGACGATCGAACCGTCCGCTTCGACCTGAACGGTCCATTGGCGCCGTTCATGCTCTACCTCGGGCATCACGCGGGACCGTACGTGATGCCGCCCGAGTTGCTGATCGACGAGATGTCGAGGCAGACGATGATCAGCGCGGGTCCCTATGTGCTTGAGGATTATGAGCCCGGCTCGCGCGTTGTGTATCGGCGCAATCCCGAGTACTTCGACGCGCCCAAGCCATACAGCGAGACGCTGGTCGTCAACTTCCTGAGCGACAACTCGGCGATTGCATCGGCCTACATCAGCGGCGAGCTCAACGTGAGCGGCATCGGCGTCGCGGCGACGATTGTCGACGAGCTGATGGAGCAGATTCCCGAGGCGACGTTCGACGCGCAGCCGAGTCTCGTGATCGGCGGGATTTTCCCTGATCTTGGCATGGAACCGTTCACCGACCCGCGGGTGCGACAGGCGGTGTCGGTCGCGGTTGACCGTGACTCGATCCTGGCCGTCGGCGGTGCGCTTGAGGCCGGCGGCTGGTCGACGGCGCTGCCGCCGCTGCCCGGCTGGTGGACCGATCCGAAGCAGGATGATGCGCTGGGCGAGTTCTATCGCTACGACCCCGACAAAGCGCGCCAACTCCTGGACGCTGCCGGCGTGGACGCGATTGACGGCATTCCGTTCCACACGACGACGGCGTACGGACCGATCTTCGCTGAACAGGCGCAGGTCGTGCAGGCGAATCTGCTCGCCGTCGGGATCGGGGTCGACCTGGTCGTGAACGAGCCGACGGTGCACTACTCGACGATTTTCAATGGCAGCACGACGGGCGTGATTGGGCACACGCTGTCCGTGGCTTCGATTGAGCCGGACGAAGCGTTGCGCAACGTGTTCATCCCCGACAGCCCGCGTAGTCCGATTCCGAACGGCGAGCTGATGGGTGACGACTCGGCGATGCTCGACCTGCTGGATCGACAGCGCACCGAGGGCGATGTAGAGACGCGTCGGCAGTTGCTCTACGACCTGCAGCTGCACATCGCCGAGCAGATGTACTCGGTGCCTTGGGTCAATGGCCCGGTAACCAACATCGCGCGACCCGAGGTGGCGAACGCCCGATTCATCCAGACGTTTGCGATGGCGCCGGCGATGGAGGACATGTACTTCGTCTCGTAGTAGATCGGCAACTCGGCAGCACGTGAGCGGTCGCTGAGGAGCTGCAGCGAATGCGCGGTTATCTGCTTCAGCGTGTGCTGCTCGCGATTCTGACGCTGCTGGGGATCACGGTGATCGTCGCGGGCGTGATGCGGACGCTGCCCGGCGACGTTGTCGACGTGCTGGCGGCGGAGGCGTTCTTCGACGACTCGGAGAAGGAGCGCTTGCGCGAAGAGTTGGGGCTCGAGGCGCCGTTCCTCGAGTATGTCGGCGAGTGGATCCTGCGGGCTGCGCAGGGCGACTTTGGGCAGGCGCTGCGCACGCAGCGCAATGTGCGAGACGACCTGGTCAATCGGCTCGACGTGACGCTCGAGCTGGCGATTCTGGGACTGATCATCGCAACGTTGATTTCGGTGCCGCTGGGCGTCATCGCCGCGCTGCAGCGCAGTCGCTGGCCCGACTACGCCGCTCGCAGCATCGCGGTGTTTGCACTGGCGATTCCCGGCTTTTGGCTCGCCACTCTGGCGATCGTCTTCGGCGCCAAGCTGTTTAGTTGGTCGCCGCCGCTGGGTTACCAGTCAATCTGGGAAGCGCCGCTGACCAACCTGCAGCAGATGTGGCTGCCGGCCTTGTTGTTTGGACTGATTCTGGCTGGCGTCCAGACGCGCATTCTGCGCACGGCCCTGCTCGATGTACTGCGCCAGGACTACATGCTCACGGCGCGGGCGAAAGGACTGTCGGGGTCGTTGCTGTTGCGTCGACATGCGCTGCGCAACTCGTTGATTCCGTTCGTCACGGTGATCGGTGTGCAGTTTCCCGTGGTGCTTGGCGGATCGGTCGTGTTTGAGCTGATCTTCAGCCTGCCGGGGATTGGGACGTATCTGCTCGACGGGATCGCGAATCGCGATTACGTCGTGGTGCAGGCGGTGAACGTCTGGATCGCCGGCGCAGTGATTGCAACCAACCTGATTGTGGACGTGTCGTATGGCTTCCTCGACCCACGCATCCGCGTCGCCAGCTGAACCGGTGCTGTTCACTCCGTCGCGCGTGTTGGGCGCGTTGATACGGACCGTGCGCCGTTATCCGTTTCCTTGCTTGATTGCGCTGGTCCTGATCGCGATCGGCGCCGGATCGGGCCTCGCCGATGTCGTCGCCCCGTATGAGCCGAACGCGATCAATGCGCTCGACCGCTTGCAAGGTCCGAGCTCGACCTATTGGATGGGTACTGATGCATTGGGGCGAGATGTGTTTACGCGCGTGTTGTACGGAGGTCGGGCGTCATTGGGCGTAAGCGTCGCCTCAGTCGCGTTGGGGGTGCTGACTGCAACCTCGGTTGGCCTCGTCAGCGGCGCGTTGGGCGGTTGGTTGGATGCGTTGGTGCAGCGCGTGGTCGACATGTTGATGGCGTTCCCTGGGTTGATCATCGTGATTTCACTGACGGCGTTCTTCGGGACGAGCGTGTCGTTACTGATTGTGGTGATCGCCATTGCGCTGTTGGGCGGAGGAATTCGCGTGGCTCGGGCGGCCGCGATCCAGGTTGGGTCGCAGCCATACATCGAGGCCGCGCGGACGCTGGGCGCGTCGACGCCGCGGATCATCGTGCGGCACATCTTGCCCAACGCGCTGCCGCCGATCATGGTGATTGCGACCGCGTATCTGGGCATCGCGATCCTGATTGAGGCGTCGGTCTCGTTCCTCGGCTACGGGATTCAGCCGCCGGCGGCGTCTTGGGGGTTCATGCTCGGAGCTGAGGCGCGGATTCACATGATCGAACAACCGTGGCTCTCGGTTTGGCCGGGTTTGGCGATCTTCTTGACGGTGTTTTCGTTCAACATCATCGGCGACGCATTGCGCGACGCCTTCGATCCGCGCTTGCGCGGCGCCGGTTGAGCTGGGCGCTCAGTCAATCCAATCGGGCGCGGCGCCCCAGCGATCCTCGGAGACAATGTCGCGCAAGGGCTTGCGATTGAGCGGTCCGAAGCGTCCGCGCGGATAGCCCAGCGGCACGCAGTAGACGACCTGCGCCTCGTCGGGGATGCTGAAGAGCGTCTTGACGCGATCGTCGACGACGGGATGCAGCGTAGTGATCGTTCCGCCGATGCCAAGTCCACGCGCGGCGAGCAGCATGTTCTGCACTGATGGAATCACGGACTGCGCGTTGCCCGCGCCGGGACCGGTGGCGCAGAGCAGGATCATCACGGGCGCGTCGCCGATTTCGTCAGCCAGTCGCATGGCAGACTGGCTGACGGGATTCTGCAGGCCGGGGTGGTCGCGTCCTTCGATGCCCTGGTCGGCGCGTTTGGCCCACCAGGCCTCGTGGTAGAGCTTGGCTAGTTCGGCTTTCTGTTCAGCGCCGCGGACGACGATGAAATGCCAAGGCTGCATGTTGCCGCCGTTGGGCGCCTGACGCGCGGCGTCGAGGATGATCTCTAAGTCCTCGTCGGCAATCGGATCGGGGCGCATGCGGCGGATCGCGCGCATCGAGTAGAGCGCTTCGTAGAGCGGCAGTCCGAGTCGTCCGTAGCGTGGCATGAGGCGTCACCCCTCTCAACATGCTCTCGGTGTGCGGGAGCACGTGGTCGTATCCGACGCTATCGTAAGGCTCCGATGGGTCGCTGACGCTGAGCGACCTCAAGACCACAGAGGAGTGAACCATGGCGCTCGAACATCTGAAGGTTGATGGCTTGGTCAATGCGGGCTCATTCTCACAGGTCGTGTCGGCGACGGGCGCGCGCACGATCTACATCTCTGGGCAGGTGGCCTGGGACGTTGAGGGCGGCGTCGTGGGGATCGACGACTTTGGCGCTCAGGCGAAGAAGGCGTACGAGAATCTGGCGTTGGCGCTCGCGGCGGCCGGCGCGACGCCGTCGGATGTCGCCAAGACGAACGTGTACATCGTCAACTACGATCCGTCGATGCGACACGACTTGAATGAGGCTCGCAAGGCGGTCTTTGCAGGGTCGCCCGCGCCGGCGAGCACGCTGATCGGCGTGCAGGCGCTGGCCGCGCCGGAGCTGATGATCGAGGTCGAGGCGATCGCGGTGCTCGATTGAGCGTAGTGGCGAACACGTCGTCATTCCCGCATTCGCGGGAATGACGACAGACAGAAACGAGGGATCACATGGGCAAGATTTCACTTGAGGATCGGTTTGCGATCATCGACCTGTGTTCGGTCTACAACTACACGGTCGATCAGGCTGACGGCGAAGGCTGGGCGGCTACGTTTACGTCGGACGGCATTTTCCATGGGCCGGCTGGGCAAGCTCAGGGTCGCGATGCGCTGGTCGCGCTCTGCGGCCAGTTGGCCGAGGCGTTTCCGGGCGGGATGCACTTCACGGACAATCACCTGTTCGAGATCGATGGCGACACATGTCAGCACAAGTGCTTTCTCGACTTCAAGGTGCCCTCGGCGGATGGATCGGTCGCTTCGATCTTGCTCGGCTATGAGGACGTCGTAGTCAAAGTCGATGGCGAGTGGCTGTTCCAGCGACGCGACGTGGTTTCGGTGACGGGCTACGAGCCACCGTTGTCCGACTAGACGAAGTTCGCATCGCCGTTCATGCCGACTGAGCTTGGCGGACGTCGGATTGACGGTCGATCGCTACATCCTGAACACGCCGAACTGCGAGTCGGGGATTGGCGCGTGTCTGGCGGCGGCGAGTCCAACGCCGAGCGCCTGGCGCGTGTCGAGCGGATCGAGGATGCCGTCGTCCCAGATTCGGGCTGATCCGTAGGTGGCTGCGCCTTCTTGCTCGTACTTGTCGAGCGTGGGGGCCATGAATTCGCGCTGCTCATCCGTGGACATCTCCTGGCCCTGTCGGGCGAGGGCGTCCTGGCGGATGGTGAGCAGCACGTTGGCCGCCTGTTCGCCTCCCATGACCGAGACGCGGGCGTTGGGCCAACTCCAGAGCAGTCGCGGCGAGTAGGCTCGCCCGCACATGGCGTAGTTGCCGGCGCCGAACGATCCGCCGAGCACGATTGAGAACTTGGGCACGGCCGCACAGGCGACCGCCGTGACCATCTTGGCGCCGTGCTTGGCGATGCCCTCGTGTTCGTAGCGTCGGCCGACCATGAAGCCGGTGATGTTCTGCAGAAAGAGCAGGGGCGTACCGCGCTTGGCGCAGAGCTGAATGAAGTGCGCGCCCTTGAGCGCGGACTCGGAGAAGAGGATGCCGTTGTTGGCGACGATGCCGACGGGATGTCCCATGATGCGCGCGAAGCCGCAGACGAGGGTCGCGCCGAACGACGGCTTGAACTCATGCATACGCGACCCATCGACGATCCGCGCGATCAGCTCGCGCACGTCGTACGACTTGCGCGTCGACTGCGGGACGATGCCGTAGATCTCTTGCGGGTCGTAGAGGGGCGGCTCGATCTGATCAGGCGGCGCGACGGGCCAGGCGGGGGCTGAGCCGCCGCCGAGATTGGCGACGGCGGCGCGAACGAGCTCGAGGGCATGCTCATCGTCTTCGGCGAGGTGGTCGGCGACGCCGGAGATCTGCGTGTGCACGAGTCCGCCGCCGAGCTCCTCGGCGGAGATCTGCTCACCCGTCGCGGCTCGCACGAGCGGCGGTCCGCCGAGAAAGATGGTGCCGACGCCGTCGACGATGATCGCCTCGTCGGACATGGCGGGCACGTACGCGCCGCCGGCGGTGCACGAGCCCATCACGGCGGCGATCTGCGGGATGCCGTCGGCCGACATCGTCGCCTGGTTGTAGAAGATGCGGCCAAAGTGATCGCGGTCGGGGAAGACGTCGGCTTGCATCGGCAGGAACGCGCCGCCGGAGTCGACGAGGTAGACGCAGGGCAGACGATTCTGCGCGGCGATCTCTTGAGCGCGGAGGTGTTTCTTGACCGTGACTGGGTAGTAGCTGCCGCCTTTCACGGTGGCGTCGTTGGCGACGATCATGGTCTCCTGGCCGGCGACACGGCCGATGCCGGTGACGATCCCGGCGCCTGGCGCTTCGTCGTCGTACATGCCGTGCGCGGCCAGCGGTGAGAGCTCGAGGAACGGCGAGTCGGAGTCGAGCAATCGCTCGATCCGTTCGCGGGCGAGCAGCTTGCCGCGCGCATGGTGACGCTCGACGCTGCGCGGTCCGCCGCCGGCGCGGACGGTGGCCTCGTGTCCGCGCAACTCGGACACCAATCCGCGCATCCAGGCGGCGTTCTCGAGGAACTCGTCGCCGTAGACGTCGATGCTGGACTGGATTTGCGGGGCTGCGTCGAGTCGCTGATCGACGTCCGCGGGCTGGTCGGCGTGGTTGAGCTGGCTGTTAGTCATGGTCGATCCTGAATCGGCGTTCCTGCTCGGTCGCTCGTATGGGCAGGGTATTGCGCGGTTAGACTCTCTCGCAGCAGCTGCGGTCGTTGCACCGCGATCTGATCAGCACTGGTCGCATTTGGACGGAGCGTCATCATGCCAGCGGTATTGTCGGATGGGGAATTTACGTATGAAGCGCTCGATCTGTGGGAGCAGCTTCCTGGCGGCGTGACGCTGGTCGAGTGTCCCGGTGTGGCCGTTGACTCGAATGACACGGTCTACGTGTTGACTCGCAACGTCGAGCATCCGGTGATGGTGTTCAACGCCGACGGTTCGTGGCGCGGGAGCTGGGGACAAGGCAACTTCACCGACCGGTCTCATGGGATTTGGATTGGGCCTGAGGGCGATGTCTGGGGCGCTGACGACGGCACGCACACGATCACGCGCTGGTCGCCCGACGGCGAGCTGCTGCAGACGCTGGGCGATCCTTACAATCCCGCGCCGGCCTGGGGCGGGAAGCCGTTCAATCGGCCGACGCACGCCGCGGTCAGCCCGAAGAGCGGCGACATCTTCGTCACTGACGGCTACGGCAACAGCTGTGTGCATCGCTTTGATGCCGACGGCAATCACAAGCAGACCTGGGGCACGCCCGGCATCGACGCGAGTCAGTTCATTCGACCGCACAACATCGCGATCGATGAGGACGGCTTGCTGTACATCGCCGACCGCGAGGCGCATCGCGTGCAAGTGTTCTCGGAGTCGGGTCAGTTCGTGACGATGTGGAACAACATCCATCGACCCGATGGCCTCACGCTGGCGCCGGACGGGAACATCTACATCGGCGAGTTGAACGAGATGGGCGGGATGCAGGGCGCGCCGGGGCTGGGTCATCGAGTCAGCATCTATGACCGATCGGGCAACAGGCTGGCCGTGGTCGGGCATCCTGACGAAGGCGACGAAGCAGGCAAGTTCATCGCGCCGCACGGAATCGCGGTCGACAGTCGCGGCGATGTGTACGTGGGCGAGGTCTGCAACACGATTCGCGGCAAGGCGCTCGGCGTCGAGCTGCACTCGCTGAAGAAGCTGGCGCGTCAATCCTGACGTTTCGTCTGAGCGCGCTCGACGGCGTAGCGCAGAAACAACTCACCGGTTTCGGCGTGAAGAGCGTGCATCAGGGTGAGTGTGCGAACCTGCGCTCGTGAGGGTTCGCCGTTCCAGTAGACGGCGGCGTGGGCGCTGTCGCCGCCGATCAGCTGCGGCGCGAGCGTGAGGAAGTACTCGTCGACGAGGTCTTGTTGGAGCAGCTCGCCGTTGAGTTTGGCGCCGCCCTCGACGAGCACGCGCCGCGCGCCGAGTTCGGACTGCATATGGGACAGCGCGGCTCTCGCCTCGTCGCCCTGAGGGATGACTACGACCGGTCGGCCGCGCGACTTGAGCTGACGGCGGACGGCGACGGGCGCGGCGCTGGAGAGATACACCCAGGCGTCGAAGCTGTGGTCGGTGAAGAAGCGTCGCTCGGGCGGCAGATCGCCCGATTGCGTGAGGACAGCCGCGATCGGCGAGGCTGACATGCCGCGATCGAGTCGCCAGCGCTCGAGCCGCGGATCGTTGAGCCGCGCCGACGTGCCTGAAGCGCGAAAGGTCGCGGCGCCGTTGAGGACGACATCGAAGTGCACGCGCAGCTCGCGCATGAGGCGTTGGTCGACGGCGGAGCCGATGCCGCGCTCTGCGCCCTCGACGACGGTGCGTCCGTCAGCGGACATGACCATGTTGATCGCGACGTAGGGCCGCTCGGCAGTCGGTTCGGGGAAGCTGAGCTCGGTGTAGTCGATTGCGACTGGTTGCATGCGCTCATGCTAGGTTGCGGGCATGTCGGAGCAGGACGCAGAACAGACCGAACTTGACGAAGAGGCGGCGGAAGCGCCTGGTCGGGATGTTCCGATTTCGCCGCTTGCGCGCTTCACGATCGGCGGCAAACCTCTGGTGTTGGAAGACTTCATCGACATCACCACGGGAGATGTCGCCAATCGACCGGCGACTCAGCCGCAGCCGCAACCCGCTCCAATGCCGAAGGATGTGATCTGGAACTCGCGTCGTCCACTCGACGACTAATCGTCTTGAGGGCGTGTGGCGGCGTAGTCGCGCGCGGACATCAGGGCGTCGCTTGCGGCGGTCACGTCGACGCGGATCAGCCAGCCGTCGTCGTAGGGCGACGCGTTGATCAGGTCGGGTGTGTCGATGGCGGCGTCGTTGCGTTCGACGACTTGTCCGCTGAGCGGTGAGACCAGGTCAATCACCGCCTTGGCGGACTCGATGACACCGAAGGATTGGCCGATGCTCAGTCGCGTTCCGTAAGCGGGCAGTTCGAGGTAGACGACTTCGCCGAGCTGGTCCTGGGCGAAATCGGTCACGCCCAATCGACCCTGCGCGTCGGCCCAGAGGTCGTCGTTCGTGTAACGCAAATCATCGGGCGCGTGCATTGACGTGTGAGTTTGACGCACGAACTACGCGTCGACGTAGCTCGCCTCCCAGGTGATATCGATCGCGTCCTTAACGCTCTCGTGCGCAGGGCAGCCGCCGGCGTGGAACTTGACGGCTCGGTCAGCGGCGGCGCGTTGTGAATCGTCGACGCCGGCAATGTTGAAGACCACGTGGATCTTGGTGATCCGAATGGTTTGGTTGTCGTCGCCTTCGATCGTGCCCAGGACGTCGGCGGTGTAGGTGTTGGGGTCGAACTCGACCTTGCGCGCGGACAGCGCCCGCGCGAGGGTGCCGTACATTCAACCGCCGACGGCGGCGACGATGTGATCGAGGGTCGCGGCGACAGGCGGCGCGTCTTCGGGGACGCCGTAGTGCTCCTTGAGCTTGCCCTGGACGCCGTAGACGACGGGTTCGGGCACCTCGCCGAGCGTCGCGTGACGCATGCCGTTGCGCAGCTCAAGTCGGTTGCGTGAGATGTACTCCAACTTAGCCATGTCTGATTCCTTCTCTGTGCGGCTTCGGCGGTCAGGATGAGGCGAGCAGCCTGCGCATGCGTCCCACGCCGTCGACGATTTCGTCGAGCGAGGCGGCGTAGCTGAAGCGCAGGTATCCCTCGCCGAGATGTCCGAAGCTGGTTCCGGCGATGACGGCCAGTCCGACCTCGTCGAGGAGGCGTTCCTGCAGGGTGCGCGCGTCGATGCCGGTCTCGGAGATGTTGGGGAAGGCGTAGAATGCGCCGCCTGGGTCGACGCAGCTGACGCCGGGCACGGCGTTGAGCTCTTGCACGATCACGTTGCGTCGTTCGTCAAACGCGGCGGTCATGATGTCGACCGCCTCTTGCGGGCCGTCGAGCGCCTCGACGGCGGCGTACTGCGTCGCTGCGTTGGGACAGCTGTAGCTGTTGATCGCCAGGCGCTCGGCGAATGGGAAGAGGTCAGGCGGAAAGACGCCGTAGCCGAGCCGCCAGCCGGTCATGGCGTAGGTCTTGCTCCAGCCGTCGAGCAGTATCAGTCGGTCGCGCAGCTGTGGATAGTCGAGCAGGGAGACGTGCGCGCGTCCGCCGTAGAGGATGCGCGAGTAGATCTCGTCGCTGAGCACGACGACGTCGGGCCACTGCTCAAGGCCGGCGACGAGTCGATCGATTTGATCTCGCGTGTAGACGCCGCCGGTCGGATTGGCGGGGCTGTTGAGGATGATCAGTCGGGTGCGTTCGTTGACCTGGCTGAGTACTTGGTCGGGGTCGAACGTGAACCCGTCGGACTCGCGCAGTTCGATCGGCACGGCGGTCGCGCCGGAGAAGCGAATCACGGATTCGTAGATGGGGAATCCGGGGTTGGGGTACATGATCTCGACGCCGGGTTCGCCCATCAGCAGCGCGGCGAAGAACATGACCGGCTTGGCGCCGGGTGTGACGAGGACTGAGCTCGGCTCGATGTCCGCGCCGTGTCGACGCTTGAGGTCGCGGGCGACGGCGTCGCGCAGTTCGGGAATGCCGGCGGCGGGCGTGTACCCGTGCTTGCCCTCGGCGAGGGCGCGCTCACCGGCCTCGACGATGTTGTCAGGCGTGGCGAAGTCAGGTTGGCCGATGCCGAGGTTGATGATCGACCGACCTTCGGCGGCGAGTTGGTTGGCTCGAGCGAGGACTTCGAACGCGGTCTCGGTGCCGAGATGCTGCGCCGCCTGCGTCGGTAGGACCATGGTTACCCCCTGACAGGGTGGATTCAGTACTCGTACGTTCCGTGCATGATACGTAGCGCGCTCATATTGGCGGGGGCGCCTGAGGCAGCGACGGCTTGCGCCGACCTGGTCCTCGCTCGGAGGCGGGGACTGAGGGATCGGAGGCGGGAACTGGGCGTTGTCGGCAGTGGCCGGGGTCAGTCTGCAGGGACGCCGGCTGCTCCGCTGGCCCGCAGATTGGCGATGTCGGCGGCACTATAGCCGTGCTCGGCCAGGATCTCGTCGGTGTCGCCATCGAGCGTTGGCGATGAGCGTTGCGCCTGCGTCGGCGTGCCTGACATGTCGAACATGGGCCCGACCATAGTCTCTGGGCCGGTGAGGCGGTGCTCGAGATCGACCATGATGCCGAGCGCCTGCACTTGCGGGTCGTCGATCATCTCTTCGGGGATGTTGACCTGCGCAGCGGGCGCGCCAGCCTGATCGAGACGGGCGATCCAGTTGTCGGTCGTGTCTGAGCGGAAGCGCTCGGAGATCAGTTGTCGGACGCCGGCGACGAGTTCCTCGGAGCCGTCGGCGAGCGGATTGAAGTCCTCGCCGTCGGTCGGATCGTCACTCGGATCGAGTCCGAGGGCATTGCGAACCTGATTGCGGTTGGCTGGCGTGACGCAACCGAGCATGATTGCGCCGTCGGCTGTCTGGTAACCGCCGTAGTAGAGCAGGAACGCGCCGCCGATCAGTCCGCGCAGGCCTCCGCGGGCGCCGATCAGTTCACGGTAGGTGCCGCCCCGCTCTCGCACGGCGGCGAGGCCAGCGAGCATCGGATCGAGCATGATGGCGTCCGAGGCCGGCAGGCGAGAGGCGAAGGCGTTTTGCAGCGTCATTGACGCTGCCAGGAGGGACGTGTCGATCTTCTGTCCCTCGCCGGTGCGTTGGCGATGGAAGAGGGCGGCGCAGACCGCGATCGCGCTGGCGAAGGCTGCGCCGAAGTCGGCGGGCGTCGTCGCGGTGATCAGTTCTGGTCCGCCGTGTTCGTCGAACTTCTCGTCGCCGGCCATGAGGCCCGAGTAGGCCTGAGCGATGATGTCGGCGCCGGCGCGATGCGCGGAGGGTCCGCTGGGGCCGTAGGCGGTGTTTTCGAGGTAGATGAGGTCGGCATTGTGGGCGCGAAGCGACTCGTAGTCGACGCCGAGTCGTTCGGGCACGCCGGGTCGAGAGTTGATCAGGAAGACGTCGACGTCACCGATCATTCGCTTGACGACGCCTTGCGCGTCGGGATGCTGCAGGTCGAGCACCATACCGCGCTTTCCGCGATTGAAGACGTGGAACCCCTTGCTCTCGTTGGGCGCGAACTGTCCGAGCAGGCGCATGCCGTCGCCGGCTTGCGATTCGATCTTGATCACGTCTGCGCCGAGGTCGGAAAGGATGACGCCGCACATCGGTCCAGCGATGATCTGAGTCACTTCGAGGACTTTGACTCCATCAAGCGCACCTGGCATCGCGAACCTCCTTGGGAGCTGAAACAGCGAGCGTCGTCATGGTCGCCTCTGCCGCGATCATAGGGCGCGCGCGGGCAGGCCTCATGCGCAAGGCGAACGAAGCGACGCCGCATCTGTACGGCCGATGTGGACGTCAGGAGTCCTCCGTCGCGGGCAGGCCGATAGCGCCTGAACTGCGGAGGGACTGGATTTCTTCGGCATCGAAGCCGTGGTCGGCCAGGACGGCGTCTGTGTCGCCGTCGAGCGTGGGCGAGGGTCCCTGGACGACTGGCGGCGTAGCGGACATGCGGAAGCCTGGTCCGATCACGGTTTCGGGGCCTGTGAGCGGATGCTCGATGTCGATGTACATGTCAAGCGCCTGGACCTGGGGATCGTTGGGAATGTCCTCGATGATGTTGACCTGCGACGCGGGCGCGCCGGTAGCGTCGAGTCGTTCGATCCAGTGAGCGCAGGTGTTGGAGCGGAAGATCTGCTGCACGCGTCCACGCACTTCAGCGACGATCGCATCGGCGTTTGGATCGAGCGCGTTGAAGTCCGGAGTGTCTGTCGGATCGTCAGCCAGGCCGATGGCGTCGCGGACCTGTTGTCGATTGACGGGCGAGGTGCAGCCCAGCATGATCGCGCCGTCGGCGGTCTCATAGCCGCCGTAGTAGATCTGCATGGCGCCGGTCAGCATGTTACGGATGCTGCCGCGCGCTTCCATGATCTCTCGATAGGAGCCGCCGCGGGCGCGGGCTTCGGCGATGGCGTCGAGCACCGGTTGCTTGGCGATGGCGTCGACGGCGGGCAGCTCGTGGAGCAGGAAGTTCTGCATGGTCAACGCGCCGCCGAGCAGCGAGGTCTCGATGCGTTGGCCTTCACCGCTGCGTTCTCGGTGGAAGAGGGCGGCGCAGACTGCCATGGCGCTGGTCCAGGCCGCGGCGAAGTCGGCCGGCGCGGTCGCCGTGATGAAGTCTGGCCCACCGTGCTCGTCGTACTTTTCGTCGTTGGCCATCAGGCCTGAGTAGGCCTGCGCGACGATGTCGGCGCCTGAGCGGTGCGCCGATGGTCCTTCGGGACCATAGGCCGTGTTATCGAGGTAGATGAGGTCGGGACGTCGCGCTCGCAGGCTGTCGTAGTCGATGCCCAGCCGGTCGGCCACTCCCGGCCGTGAGTTGATCAAGAACACATCGAAGTGCTCGACCAGTCGGAGGATGACGTCGCGGCCTTGATCCTGCCGGACATCGACCACGATGCCGCGTTTGCCACGGTTGAAGGCGTGAAAGATCTTGCTCTCGTGGGGGACGAATTGACCCAAGAGCCGAGTTGCGTCGCCGGTCGGCGATTCGACTTTGACGACGTCGGCGCCGAAGTCGGAGAGCAGCACTCCGCACATCGGCCCGGCGATGATCTGACCAAACTCGAGGACCTTGATCCCGTCGAGGGCGCCTGTCATTGATGTTGCTCGCTTTCCTGTCGCTGCGGACATTGGCAGCGGTGATGCGCTGAGTGTGAAACGTCGAAACGCCAGAGACGCTTCCTAGATGCTCCGATCTTTGGCGCCGATCGCGCCTGAGGCTCGAAGCGAGACGATCTCGTCCTCGGTGAATCCATGCTCGCTGAGTATCTGATCCGTGTCCGCGTCGAGCGGCGGCGACGACCGGTTGGTACCGGTCGGCGTTTGGGACATGTCGATCAGCGGTCCGACATGGCGCTCGGGTCCGGTCAGGGGATGCTCGATGTCAATCAGGAGATTCATCGCCTCAACCTGCGGGTCGTCGGCGATGTCTTCGGGCCAGTTGACCTTCGAGGCGGGCGCGCCTTCGGCGTCGAGACGGGCGATCCACTCGTCCATCGTGCGAGTCATGAGCGTCTCGGTGATTCGTTGCCTGAGCTCGGCGACGATGCCGTCGGACTCGAGTGAGATGGCGTTGAAGTCGTCATCATCGGTGGGATCGTTGGCGATCTCGAGCGCGCGTCGAATCTGTTCGCGGTTCCTCGGGGTCAGCGCGCCGAGAATGATCGCGCCGTCCTTGACGCGGTAGCCGCCGTAGTAGAGCCGAAAGGCCTTGCCTTGTCGGGGGAGATCACGGCGCGCGGCGTTCATCTCGGCGTAGCTCGCGCCGCTCTCGCGCATTTGGTTGAGCGTCTCGCGCAGCGGCTCGACGAGGATGGCGTCGGGCACGGGGACTCGCGCGACCCAACTGGATTGGAGCGTCAGGCCGGCGGACAGCAGCGATGTTGAGATGAACTGTCCTTCGCCAGTGAGATTGCGATGAACGAGCGCGGCGCAGACTCCCATTGCGCCGCCGAGCGCGGCCACGTAGTCGGCGGGAGCGGTGGCCGTGACGTGTTCGGGCGCTCCGTCGGGGCCGACCTTCATGTCCCCGGCGAGCAGTCCCGAGTAGGCCTGGACGACGATGTCGGATCCTGCGCGCTGAGCCGACGGGCCTTCGACGCCGAAGCCTGTGGTTTCGAGGTAGATCAGGTCTGGTCGATGGCGCTTGAGGCTGTCGTAGTCGATGCGCAATCGCTCGGTCACGCCGGGTCGAGGATTGGTGATGAAGACATCGAACTCGCGGATCAGACGATGCACGACGTTCTGGCCGTCGGGATGAGTCAGATCGACGACGAGTCCGCGTTTGCCTCGGGAGAGGGCGTGAAACGCCTTCGATTCGTTGGGCGCGAACTGACCAATGCGCCTCGCGCCTTCGCCCTGAGGCGGCTCCAGTTTGACAACCTCCGCACCGAGGTCGGCGAGCGCGGTCCCGCAGTAGGGCCCGGCGATGATCTGACAGACTTCGAGCACGTTGATGCCAGCGAGGGGTCCAGGCATGCGCGTCTCCCTGACGGCTCAGGGTAAGGCACAGGCATGATCCGACCGTCGTGATCCGACTGTCGTGGAAGTAGACTCAGCGTGCAGGAAGTCATCAGCAGTCAGCGACAGCAGCGACGTGAGATGAGGATGCGCCATGGCCGACTACGAGAACATCATCTACGACCAGGACGGCCCGGTGGTCACGATCACGTGGAACCGTCCTGAGACGTTGAACGCGATCACTCCGGCGCTCGAGCAGGAGTTTCACGACGCCCTCGATGAGGCTGAGGCCGATGACTCGGTGCGATCGATCATCTTCACGGGCGCCGGCCGTGCGTTTTCGTCGGGCTACAACATCGACGGCGGGCTCGAGGGACCCGTAGGCGGACCGAGGCAACCAGTGTCGGAGCATCTAGGTCGATGGTTCCGGTTTTCGTCTCGGAATCCCGACATGATGATGCATCTGATGACGCTGGAGAAGCCGATCATCGCGGCTGTCAATGGCTGGTGCATCGGGGGCGGATTCTGGTACTCCCTGGCGGCGGACATCACACTTGCGTCGGATCGCGCGGTGTTCGCGCAACCTGAGGTGCGGATGATCTCGAACAGCTCGGTATTGTTCGCCGCGCTCGCCGGTTGGAAGGCGGCGCATCGGTACGCGTTGACGGGCGACCACTTTGACGCGCAGGAGGCGTTGCGGCTGGGCGTGATCAACGAAATCGTTCCGAGCGAAGACCTGATGGAGCGAGCCGACGCGCTGGCTCGTCGATTGGCGCTCGTGCCGTCGCACTCGGTGCGCTACAACAAGCTGATCACGTCGCGCGGTCTGGAGGCGATGGGGCTGCGCAACGCGCTCAATGTGGGATCGATGCTGTCAACGATGGTCGAGGCGTCTGCCGACGGGCCCGAGGTCGAGCATCTGGACGAGGCGCGTCGGGCGGGCGGGTTCGGAGCGTTCCTGCGAGCTCGCGACGAACCGTTCATTCCCGAGCCGTTCGGCCCGCGCAGCGATCAAGGCTGAGCTGAGGCGTCAGTCCAGCGCGACCATGAGCACCGCGATGATCGCGACAAAGAGGCCGAGAGCGGAGAGTATCAGGACCGCCAAGCGATTGAACTGCTGAGCGAACATTTTGTCGAGCTGCAGCTGAAACTCGACCTGACTCGGATACTGTGTCATCGCATCGGCGAACTCGTCGGCCTGGTCGTCGGAAGCGCCGATGGCGCGGATCACGTTTCGCAGTCGCAGAATCGGAGACATCACCGACATCGCCACCACCTCTAAAGCTGAACGCGAGCCTTGTTCTGGTAGCCTCAGCCTACTCCGATGCCGAGGAGCAGTCACGGGAGGATGTCGATGGCGCAGGTTGCAGGCAGTTTCGACATTGAGACGGTGCGACAGGAATGGATCGGCCGCAAGTCGCCGCGCATTGCGGGGCGCTATCCGGTCGAGTACGACAGCATTCGTCGACACTGCCACATGGTTGAGGATAGGAATCCGCTGTTTCTCGATCCCGAGTACGGCCGCGAGTCTGAGTGGGGCGCCGTGATCGCGCCTCCGGTGATGACTCGCTACTTCGCCTCGGCTGGCGTGTGGCCTCCGTCATCCGATCAGGGGACGAGTCTGATCCGCTCGGTCCCGACTCGCGGCGAGCGCATGATCAATCTCAATACGGAATGGGAGTACGTGCGCCCGGCGCGGGTCGGAGACCACCTCTCGGCGCAGACCGAGGTGACTGACATCTACGAGAAGTCGATCAAGCTTGATCCGCGATCGGTCTGGATTGTGACTGAGATGCGGATTACCAATCAGGACGACGAGTTGGTTGCTATTGGAACCAACACGTTGTGTACGCATCGGACGCCGGAACAGGTCGCGGCCGAGGAAAGTGAGTGACCACGATGACGACGCGAAGTTCAGCGGGACGCATTGCGCAGCCAAACAGCAGCCCGACGGAACAGACATATTGGAACGATGTTCGCGTGGGCGACACGATCGAGGGGTTCGATCTGTCGCTGAACTGGACGAAGATGGCCGAACAGGTCTCGGGATCGCAAGACTTCTATCCCGTGCATCATGATCCAGAGTTTGCTGCGGAAGCGGGGCATCCGGCGATCTTCTACAACACCGGTTGGACGCAAGCGGCGCTCTGTCGGGTGATCACTGACTGGGCTGGTCCTGCGGGCTGGTTGAGCAAGTTTCGATTTGAGATGCGGCGCATGAACATTCCTGATGATGAGGTTCATGCGCGCGGCAAGGTGACCGCGAAGTCGGACCTTGATGACGCGAACGGGAATGTTGAGCTTGAAGTGTGGTTGGAGAATGATCGACTGGGCGTGACGACGCCGGGTTGGGCGACGGTTCGTCTGCCGAAGCGGCAGTCGGCATGACGCGCGTCGGCATCATAGGCGCGGGAGCGATCGGCGGCGTCGTCGGCGGGATGCTGACACGCGCCGGCTATGACGTGACACTGTTCGACCATTGGATCGAACACATTGAGGCGATGAAGCGTGATGGCTTGAGACTGAGCGGGCCGCTGATCGGCGACATCCGCGTTCCGGTTGCCGCGCGGCATTTGTACGAGGCGCAGGCGTTGTCGGAACAGTTTGATGTTGGCATCGTCGCGGTGAAGAGTTACGACACTGAGTGGGCCTCGGCGTTTATCTCGCCATTAGTGCGGGATGACGGCGTCGTCATCGACTTTCAAAACGGGATCAACGACGAACGCGTCGCGGCAGTGGTCGGTCGGGAGCGGACGTTGGGTTGCGTGATCACGATCGGCGCCGGCATGTATGAGCCCGGGCATTGCATGCGTACCGATACGCGGACGCTGGGGTTCAAGGTGGGCGAGCTTGATGGTTCGGACTCTGATCGATCGCGCGAGTTGGCGGCGATGATGAACCATGTGGCGGGCTCGGAGTCGACGACCAACCTCTGGGGCGAGCGCTGGGGCAAGCTGGCGGTCAACTGCATGGCCAATCCGATCGCCGGCCTGTCGGGCTACGGCTCGGGCGAGGTGCGCAGCCGAGACGACACGCGCTGGCTCTGCATTCGCATTGCGGCTGAGGTGATTGAAGTCGGGCGGGCGTACGGGCATCAGATCGACGGCGTCTGGGGCATTGACGCGCAGCGTTTCGTCGATGTCGCCAATGGCGGCGACTCAACGGAGCTTGACGCTGAGCTGATCGCCGGCGCGCAGGCGTTGGGCGAAGGTCGGCCGAGTTTCCTGCAAGATGTGATGCGCGGGCGTCGAGTGGAGATCGACGCGCTCAACGGCTGGGTGGTCGAGCAGGCGAAGTCCGTGGAGGTCCCGACGCCGGCTAATGAGGCGGTGGCCGAGGTGGTGCGGAGTTTCCCAGTGGGCGAGCTGCGACCGCAGCCGTCGAATCTGGGTCTGGTGCTGGAGCGTCTTGGGTAGTCTCGGTAGGGAGAGGCAAAGACATGGCACTAAATCCGATTCGACTACGGCGCTCCATTGTCTCGATTGGCGCCAACGACGAGCAGGCTGACGAGTTCACGGAGGCTCTGCAGGAGGGGTTCACGGATCTGGTAACCAAAGAGGACCTTGCTCGGGCGATGACTGAGCTCGAGCATCGCCTCATGAATCGCGTAGTTGTCTTCGGAATCGCACTCACAGGCCTCAACATCGCGGCAATGGCGCTGCTCACGCAGTTGTGACACCGTTCCTCATCGCAGCAGATCCATTCTGCAAGTCCTTCTTCAAGTGGCTGTTCCCAGTCGCTCCAATGGCTGCTCTGCTGGGTAGGCAACCCTAAGGACTACTTCTCGCCGGAGACGGCATTGACGGCCGTCCGTCCTCGGCTCAATCCTGTACAGTCAACTCATATCGATCGAAGAATCACTTCACAGCATGTGTCTGGAAGTCAGGTGGAAATGAATCAACTTCACTGCTCGGCGACACATGTCGCGTATGGTGACGAGTCTCATTGGAACAAGGGGCACTTTCGGTCGGTCGCCTTAGTGTCTCTCGAAAGAACTGCTTTGTCAAGCCTATCGGATATGCTTCGCAAGATTGTGAAGACTCACTCTCTATCTGAGCTATCGTGGAAACACTTGAAGTCCAAAAGAGAGTCACAGGCTGCCTGTGACATCGTTGACTGTGCGGTCCTTCTAGCCTGCCAGCGTCAACTCCGCATCGACGTGCTCGCTTGGGACATTACGGACTCTCGCCACGATATTCCTCGTAGAGATGATGTGAAGAACCTACAGATAATGTATCATCACGTTCTCAAGGATGTCCTAGGAAATCGATGGAAGGATGAAGCAAAATGGAGCATTCATCCTGATAGATTCGACAAGTTGGACCTTGCTAAGGAGAGGGAGATCTTGGAGTACATCGCCACCGGACCTCGCGACCTACATGGCCGAAATCGAGCTAGCCAACAATCCAATAACATCGACCAAGAGCTTTACCGCGTCTGTGACATTCGTTTCGCCGTCTCTGCCGAAAGCACGCCGATCCAATTGGCCGACCTGTTCGCTGGCCTAGCTGTGCACTCGGCAGAGGATCACAGATTATTCTCCAGCTGGCTCGACAGAGCCAATGGACAGCTAGAGTTGTCTGGAGTAGGCGATGATCTGAGTCTCTCGAAACGCCAATCGGCCCGGTTCCCAGTGTTGAAGCACTTGGACGAGAAGTGCAAGAGTGCCAAACTCGGAGTGTCCCTCAACAGCAAAAGGAGGCTGTGGACACCAAATCCCGCTAATCCTATCAACTTTTGGTGGTGGAACTCTCAGTCAGAGTATGACGTTGCACCAGTGAAGTCGACCTAAGGCACCAGATTGTCCGAAAGTCGGGTGTCAACTGCCGTGGTGGAATCAGACGTGCCTTTCCGCAAGGTCAGTACATCGTGACGGCCTTTTTCGACCTAGCCGCCGAAGTCGGGGAGGACTTTTTCTTTGAAGTCCTCCATGGTGCGGAGGATTTGAGACTGGCTCAGGAGGCCGTTGTATTGCCACATGAAGACCCAGCTGACTGGGGTGACGTCCAACATGCTTTGCACTTGGCGCTTGACTGAG
Source organism: Dehalococcoidia bacterium (assembly GCA_965221705.1). GTDB lineage: Bacteria > Chloroflexota > Dehalococcoidia > Bin125 > Bin125 > Bin125. The sequence goes on along the minus strand of OZ244908.1, from coordinate 16,508 downwards.
TCGAGCGTGCCGGCGAAGAGGAGGCCGTGCTCGAGCTGCTCTTCGGGCGTCATGATGTCGCCGCCTGGGGGCCGCAGGGCCTCGGCGAAGCCGAAGGGGGCGAACCAGGCGCCGCCGGCGAAGGCGGCTGAGTGGCGCCAGAGCTCGAGCGCTTCGTCATCGTTGTCGGTGATGATCACGTCGCGGAGCACGCCCAGGCCCTCGCCCGGTTTGAGGTCGCGGCCGGCTGCGGCGGCTTCTTCCTGGTAGACCTCGTAGAGGCGGTTTTGCAGTTCGGGGTACATGGGCGGCAGGATGGCGGTGATGCCTTCGCGCGCGCACCAGCGGATAGTGCGCTCGGAGGAGGCGAAGGGTTGGAAGAGCGGCGGGTGCGGTCGTTGCAGCGGTTTGGGCACGACGCCGATTTGGCGCACGATGTTGTCGTCGTCGACGCCGCCGCCCCAGCGCCGCGTGGCTTCGATGTCCCAGGGCGTGCCGTCGGGCGGGATCTGCCAGGCGTCGCTCTGGTAGGAGATCATGTCTTCGGTCCAGCACTTGCGGATGATGTTGAAGTGTTCTTCGAAAGCGGCGCGGTTGGCGGCGTCGATGGCGTCGTGGTCGCCGGGTCGCGCGGCGTGGACGCCGTGGATCTGCTGGGCGAGGGTGTCGACCCAACGTCGCTGGTAGCCGCGGGCGAATCCGGCGAGGGCGCGTCCGTTGCTCATGTGGTCGAGCATGGCGATGTCTTCGGCGACGCGGATCGGGTTGTGCGCGGGCAAGACGATGCCGAGCTGTCCGACGCGGATGCGCTCGGTCTGCATGGCGAGATAGAGGTCGAGCATGATTGGGTTGGGCGAGAGCTCGAAGCCCTCGATGTGGAAGTGGTGCTCGGTGAAGCCGATCGAGTCGTAGCCGAGGGCGTCGCCGGCTTTGGCGAAGGCGGAGAGGTCGGCGAGCATGTCCTGGTAGAGCTCTGGTCGTTGTCCGGCCATGCCGGCTTCGATGTCTTCGCGGGTGCCGACGGAGGGGAGGAAGAAGAGGCTGACCTGCATGCTTGGCTCCTAAAGGGGGAGTTGGTGCGTCGTAGCACCAGATTAACTGAGCAGGGGCAGACTGGGCGCAGCAGGCGATTCGGCGAGATTCCCGCGTTCGCGGGAAAGACGGGGTCGTCAGATCACTTGAGGGACTTGAGGAACTCGGAGACGGCGTTGTTGAAATCGGTGGGATTGTCGATGTTGGCGGCGTGGCCGGCGTTGGGGACGATGACCTTACGGCTGCCTGGGATCTTGTTGGCCATGTAGTCGGCGCCGGCGAGGAAGGGCTCGTCGTTCTCTCCAACGAGCACGAGCGTCGGTTTGTCGATGCTGGTCAGCGACTGGATGATGCGGTTGTCGAACTGGGCCAGCATGCCGCGCGCGGCTTTGGCGAGTCCATCGGCGGAGCGGTGGGTTGAAACGCGGACTTCCTCGGAGCCGCCTAGGGCGGCGAGTCCATCGCGCTCGAGCGCTTCGGCGCGGGGGATGGCCATGCCTGTGTTCCAGCCTTCGCGGGCCTTGGGGTTGTTGTAGCCGGGTCCGGTGTCGAAGAGCATCAGGGCGCGGGTGCGATCTGGATGCTCGAGATGGAAGGCGAGCGACATGTAGCCGCCCAGGGAAAGTCCGCCGATGATGGCGTCGTCGACGCCTTCAGCGTCGAGGATGGCGGCCATGTCGGCGATGGTCTCGGCCTCGCTGTAGCGGGACTGGTCGTCGGGCGAGTCGGTCTGGCCGTGGCCGCGCATGTCCCAGGCGATCAGTCGATGATCCTGAGCGAGCAGGTCGAGCTGGCCTTGCCACATCTGGGAGGTCGCGCCATATCCGTGCGAGAGGAGGATGGCCGGACCGTCGCCGTGGGACTCGTAGAAGATGTTGACGCCGTCGCGCTCGAGCTGGGTCATCGGGGGCCTCCGCTGGTGTCGCCGATTGGGTGTGGTCGCTGGCTAGGATAGGGGCGAACCACGCGCTGTTCGCGCAGTTCTCGAGTGTTGCGGAGCGACGATATGAAGCGACCGATTGGGCCTGAGATCGTGTTCGAGTTGGGCGGGGTGGGGTCGCCGGCGATCTCGCCCGACGGCTCGACGGTGGCGTATGTGCGCGGCGGCGTGGCGGACGGGAAGCGAGTCTCGTGGATTGAGCGCGCGCCGTTTGACGGCGGCGAGAGTCGGCGGTTGACGTCAGGCGAGTCGGATTCGGGTCCGTCCTGGTCGCCGGACGGGTCGAAGCTGGCGTTCCTGCGCGCGGGATCGGCCGAGTCTGGCGCCGCGCGGCAGATCTGGTTGTTGCCGATCGACGGCGGTGAGGCTCGACGCTTGACGGATCTGCCGCACTCGGTGGCGGCGTGGGATTGGTTGCCGGATGGATCGGGCATGATCGCGGTCGTGGATGTTGATCCGCATCGTGGTCAACGCGACGGCTCGCAGACGACGGTCGTGCGGCAGACGTACTATCGCGGCGACGTGTTGGGCTACCGCGAGGACGCGTGGCATCAGCTGTTCCGCATCGATGCTGTGACGGGCGCGGCGACGCAGCTGACGACGGGCACGTTCAATCACGCGCATCCTGTGGTCTCGCCCGACGGTCGCTGGGTCGCGTTCACGGCTGACCGGAATGTGGATCGCGAGCGACGGCGGCCGTTTGGATCTGAGTTGTGCGTGATGTCGACGCGCGGCGGGCATGTCGAGCGATTGACGCCGGATGTGATGTCGGCGGGTCGGCCCTGTTGGTCGCCGGATGGTTCGGCGCTGGCGGTGACGTTGACTGATATGTCGCAGCGTCATCAGGCGTATCTGGAGCGGGTTGAGCGCTACTCGGGCGTTCGCACGCGGCTGACCGACGACTCGGTCAATCCGCAGACCGGATTCTTTCCGATCGCGGGTCCGCCGACGATGGTCTGGCATGACGAGGCGATCAGCTTCGCGGCGGATGCGCGTGGTCGCTCGGGGGTTTATCGAGTTGCGGCCGACGGATCATCGCCGGTTGAGGTCGTGCGGGCTGAGGCGGAGTTGATCAACGGCTTCGACGTTACGAGCGACGGATCGAGGTGCGCGATCGTCTCGACGAGGCCTGAGGCGCCGGGCGAGATCGTGTCGCTGCGGGACGGCGTTGCGACGACGCTGACTTCGTCGGCGTCCGAGTTTGTCGAGTCGCACGAGATCGGCGAGGTCGAGCACTTCACGGTCGAGCGCGACGGATGGGAGATTCCGTGCGGTTTGATGTTTCCGCCGGGATTCGACCCTGAAGGGCGCTATCCGTTGGTGATCGAGATCCACGGCGGGCCGAACGGGTTCTTCGGGGAGGGATTCAATCCGCTGCATCAGGTGATTGCGGGCGCGGGGTATCTGGTGTTGTTCGTCAATCCGCGCGGGTCGTCAACGTACGGCGGGGAGTTCACCGACGCGGTGACCGCGGACTGGGGCGGCGAGGACTCGCTCGATCTGCTGCGAGCGCTGGATGTGGCTTGCGAGCGGCCGTATGTCGACGAGCATCGATTGGGCGTGCATGGTTACTCGTACGGCGGATACATGACGACGTGGCTGATTGGCCACGTTGATCGCTTCAAGGCGGCAATTGCGGGCGCGCCGGTGGTTAATCTGTGGTCGATGTGGGGGACGTCGGACATTGGTCCGTCGTGGGGCGGATATCAGTGGGGCGGTTTGCCTGACGAGAACTTCGAGTGGTATCGCGAGCGTTCGCCGATCAGTTATGTCGACAACGTGAATTGTCCGGTGCTGATCATGCACGGAGACGCTGACTGGCGCGTGCCGATCGCGCAAGGCGAGGAGTACTTCGCCGGTCTGCGGCATCGGGGCAAGCCGGCCGAGATGGTGCGGTTTCCAGGCTGTTCGCACTTGATGTTCCGCGTCGGCGATCCGGCGTTGGTGCGTGAGTACTACGAGCGGATGATTGGCTGGTTCGATCGCTATCTGAAGTGACTCTGTCGAACGCGGTCACTTCTGCGGCCGCGCGATCGCGGCGATCGGTCTGAGACTGCGTTTGAGCAATCGTTCGGCGGAGCTGAGCTGGACCTCGGGGTGTTTGAGTCTGAGGTAGATGACGCCGAGGACGATGCTGACTGCGATTGAGGCGAGGCCCATGATGATCAGCACATCGCGCTCGCCGAGCATGTCGGCGAGTTGTCCGAATCCGAGTCCTGTGAATGACTGCACGCCGAAGGGGAGGAACGTGAGCGCGGTGATACGTCCGTGGTAGGCGCGGTCGGATTGGCGAATGACTTCGGCCGTGTTGAGGGTCTGAAAGGCTGAGAACCCAGCGCCGATCAGGAAGACGACGGGCAGCATGGCGAGCGCGTTGGGCGTCACTCCGAGCAGGGCCACGCCGAGTCCGAAGGCGCAACTCATGATCAGCAGTACGGCGCCGGACCAGCGCGTACCGACGACGCCGGCGACTGAGAGTCCGACGATGAACGAGCCCAGACCCATCGGCCAGGTGGTGAGTCCGAGGTTGCGGGACTCGATGCCGAATGCGTTCTCGAGCAGTCCGGGGAGGATGTTCTGGTAGGGTCCGGCGGTTGCGGCGACCAAGAGCAGCGAGGCGAGAAGAACGCGTTGTCGCGGGTGGGTCCAGGCGTAGCGCAGACCGAGCAGGAGCTCGCGGACGACTGAACCGCGGGGGACGTCGCGCGGGTTGCCGGGCGGCATCAGCGCGAGCAGCAGGATCGTGGCGACCAGAATCGCGGCCATGATGAAGTAGGCGCCCTCGGCGCCGATAAACGGGGCGAGCAGCAACAGCGAACCGAACACGGGTCCGACGGACTGGGGAAAGGTGAGCCCGGTTTGCAGGAGGGCGACGCCGTTGCCGACCAGGCGCGGCGGGACGATGTCGGCGACGTAGGCTCGACGGGATGGTCCGGTGAAGGCGAAGCACGCGCCAAGGAAGAGAGTGCTGACCGTAAGCCAGATCACCTCGATCCGACCGATCACGATGAGGAATCCGATCAGGGCGTAGTTGATGGCGATTGCGGTCTGAGCGAGGGCGATCAGCCGGCGTTTGGAGAGTCGGTCGGTGAGCGCGCCGGCGAAGGGTCCGATGAAGAACCAGGCGATGCCGTTGCCGGCCATGGCGAGGGCCACCGACCAGTTGTCGCCGCCGAGATCGTGAGCGACGATCGGCAGGACTGTGAAGTTCATCGAGAAGGCCATGAAGGCCATCACCGTGAGCGACCAGTGCAGGCGGAACAGAGGGACGCTGAAGGCCTGGAACGTCTGACCGATGCCCGAGCGAATCATTGTTCGTGATCGTATGCTGCGCAGGTCAGACAGTCTCCAAGCGATGGTCGCGGCTAGCGAGGGTTGGACAGATGGATGTCGATACGGCCATTCGTCAGCGTCGGACGATTGGAGTGTTCTCCGACCGTGCGTTGTCGACTGAACTGGTAGAGGAGCTGATTGAGGCGGCGCGCTGGGCGCCGAATCACAAGCACACCGAGCCGTGGCGGTTTCATGTGGTGAGCGGGTCGGCGCGAGAGTCGATGGCGGAGGCGATCCTCGCTGATGGCGGGGAGCTGGCCAAGGATCCGCGTTCGAAGCTGATGCGTTCGCCGGTGTTTGTCGCTGTGACGCAGCAGGCGGCGCTCGACGATCCGATCCGCGATCGCGAGGACTACGCGGCGGTCTGTTGCGCGGTGCAGAACATGATGCTGGCGGCGACGGCGCGCGGGTTGGCGTCGAAATGGAGCACGGGCGCGTTGGCCGAGCATCCAGCGGCGAAGCGCTGGCTGGGCATTGGCGAGCAGGATCGGATCGTGGCGTTTCTGTATCTGGGTTATCCGCCTGACACGTTGCGGGAGATGCCGGCTGAGCGTCGACCGGCTGAGGTGGTATGGCGCGGGTAGAGCGTGCGGCGGGGCAGCTTCAATCGCGTGAGAGCTCGTTACTTGAGATTGTGGATGTAGTCAGCGATGGCGTTGGCTGCGTCTGTGAAGTTGTCTGACTCGGTGCGGCCGGAGCGCTTGCGTGGTTTGAGGCCGTGGTCGCCGTCGCGGATCCAGTGGAGCTTGATGTTGGGCGAGAGGTGGTACGACTCGACCTCTTCGCGCGATCCGTACTCGTCGCGTTCGCCCTGGACGATGAGCGTGGGTGTGGCGATCGTCTGTAAGTGCGTTGTCGACGCCCGGGATGGGTCTCGCGGGGCGTGAAATGGATATGAGATTGGGATCAGCGCGGCGACTTCGGCGGCATCGGCGATCGCTGAGGCGATGCGTCCGCCCATCGAGCGACCGCCGATGACGAGTCGGCTAATGGGCGCGCCCATGGCGACGAATTGCTGCATCACTTCGACCCACGTCGCGACGAGCACGTCTTCAGGATCGGGAGGCCAGACTCGGCGTCCCGACTCCTGGGCGCGTTGCATGTAGGGGAAGTTGAAGCGCGCAACGGCGATGCCGCGTTGGGCGACTTGCTGCGCGATCGCGGTCATGGCGTCGCTGGTTGCGGGGGCGCCGGCGCCGTGGGTGAAGACGTATGTCAGGGGCGAGACCGCCTCGACTTCGGACGGCGGCAGATTCCAGATCAGTTCGACGGCCATGGCGATGCGCTCGCTACGTCGTGCGGGCGATGATCGGGGCGAGCTCGTCGATCAGGTCGTTGGCGGCGGCGGGATCGAGCGCTGTGAGGGCGAAGTGGTCGACGCCGCTGGCGGATGCGGATTCGGACTTCTCGATGATCTCGTCGGGCGTTCCGATGATCATGTCCTCCAGTCGGTCGCGAGTGACGAACTGCGCCTCGCCTTCCTTGAGGTAGCTGTAGTGTCCCTCGTGTACGTCCAGGTAGAGGCGATCGGTGGGATGTCCGCGCTCTTCGGCGTAGGCGGTGATGTACTGGTTGTATTCGGCGGCGAGGTCGGGGTTCGCGCCTTTGAGATTGCCGCCCCAGCCTCCGTACTCAGATTCCCACAGCGTGTGGTTGTAGACGGCCGCGACGGCGCCGGCGCGGTGAATGACGCGGTCGGACATGATGTCTTCACCCTCGCGCAGTACGCATGCGCCTTGCAGCGAGACGGTGTAGGGCTTGTCGGTCGGACGGCCGGCGTCGCGCGCGGATTGCTCGATGATCTCGTGGCCCGACTCGATCCATGGACCTGAGCCAGAAGTGACCCAGCCATCGCCTACCTCGCCGACGACAGCGGTCGCGCGTGGTCCGTTGGCGGCGAGATAGATGGGAATGTGGTCAGTGATGTTGTAGAAATCGAGATGGTCGGGGTGGATCAGTCGGATCCAGGTTTCGCGGCCGGTGACGTCATCGGTGTGGAGGACATCGTTGCCGTCGAGCAGATCGCGAACTTGCTGAGCGTAACGTCGGAACTTGGCGACGGGATAGGTGGGCAGACCCATGGTGTTTCGACCGGTGTAGCCGGTGCCGAGCGCGAGGATTGTGCGCCCAGGAGCGAGCTTGTTGATCGTCGCGATGGCTGAAGCGGTGACGGGCGCGATGCGATTGGACGGGATTGAGACGAGGGTGCCGAGCTTGATCGTCGAGGTGCGCTCGGCGGCGAGCGCCATGGCGGCGTAGCAGTCGGACCAGATCAGTTGCGAATCGGGGAACCAGGCGTGGGTGAAGCCCGCTTGCTCGGCGCGGACGACTTCCTTCCACATGTCGATGTAGGTGGGGACGAGCAGTCCATAGTCCATGTTGGCGTCCTATCAATGCGTGAACGGCGTCAGCTGCGTTTCTGGATCACTTCACGAGAGAAGTCGTCGATGATTTCGCGCGCGCCGGCTGGATCGTTGGCGGTCAGTGCGACGTTGTCGACGCCGATCGATTCGAGGTGTTCGAGTCGCTCGATGATCTGGGGTCCAGTGCCGACGAGTCCGTTCTGCATTGCGCGGGAGGCTACGAAGCGCTCCTCGCCTGGCTTGAGGTAGACCATGTGACCCTCGTGGACGTCGAGGTAGAGCCGGTCCTCGGGCGTACCTTTGGCCGCGGAGTACTCGCGGATGTACTGGTGGAACTCACCGGCGAGGTCGGGGTTGTCCATGCCGAGGTTGGCGCCGGGTCCGTATGCGGCCTCCCACATGGCGTGGACGCCGGGAACCATGGCCGGTCCGAGGATGTTGATCACGCGCTCGGAATCGGTCGACTCGCCGTCGCGGAGCACGAGTCCAGCGGTGAGGCCGACCGTGTAGGGTTTGTCGGTCGATCGGCCGGCGGCCTCGGCCGCGGCGGCGATCACGGGGAATCCCTGTTGAGCGTTGAGGCCCATGCCGGTCGTGACCCAGCCGTCGCCGACCTGACCGACGACCTCCATCGCGCGGGGTCCGTTGGCGGCGACGTAGATCGGGATGTAGTCGTCGAGGTTGAGGAACTCGTCGCGTTGGCCGTGGATGAGGCGAATCCAACGTTCGTTGCCTGTGACCTCATCGGTGTAGAGCACGTCTTCGCCGTCGAGCAGTCCTCTGACCTGTTGGGCGTACTCTCGGTATCGCTTGATTGGATAGGCGGGCAAACCCATGGTGTTGCGACCCGTGTAGCCGGTGCCGATGCCGAGGATGATTCGGCCTGGCGCGAGCTTGTTGAGCGAGGCGACGGCGGAAGCCGTGACGGGCGCGATGCGGTTGGAAGGGATCGCAACGAGCGTGCCGAGCTTGATCGTCGAGGTGTAATGCGCGGCGAGCGCCATGGCGGCGTAGACGTCTGAGTAGATCAGCTGCGAGTCGTAGAACCAGGCGTGGGTGAAGCCGGCGGCCTCGGCGCGTTGGACTTCTTCATAGGCGTTGATCCAACTGGGGATTCCGATTCCGTAGTCCATGGTCTGCTCCTTGGTGTCGTTGTGCGCCGTTAGCGGGCCTTAGCGGAGTTGGTAGGTGGGAGGGTTCTTCCAGCGGTCGGTTGGAGGGTTTTCTTGTTGGGCGAGGATTTTGGCACGCTGGGCCTTGTCGAGGCGTTTGCCTTGTTGGATGATCTTGCGATTGGCGGCGTCTTTGGCCTTGTTCTTGGCGACTGTGGCTGGATTGGGCTTGCGCTTCTCGCCCCGCGAGGCCTTGACGACGCCGGACTTTTGCAGGCTCTTGAGGTGCGCCTGGACATTGCCGTCGGCGGCGCGGCGGAGACGCTTGTCAATGCTGTCGCCGTAGATCGCCTCCATGATCTGCCATGAGGTCTTGGGCTCGCCGTCTTGGAGTTGTTCGAGGATTTGGTCTTCGCGCATCTGCCGGTGGGCGACGTACATCTCGAGCCGGTCGCGCGCTTTGGCTTCTTCGGTGTCGCGGATGAGCGGACCGTGGCCGGGGCAGAGCGCTGTGATGTTGGGCAGCTCGAGTAGCCGTCGCAGGGAGGCCATGTAGGAGTTGACGTCGCCCACGACTGTGGTCGTGTTGCCGAGGATGGTGTCGCCGGTGAAGAGGATGCCCTCCTCCTCGATGTAGTAGCAGAGTGAGTCGACGGAGTGTCCGGGGCTGCCAATGATCTGGACTTTGACGCCGCCGTCGAGGTCGAGCGTCTGGCCGTCGCTGAAGGTTCTGACGCCGTCTTTGGGCAGTCGGCCGCGGAGCAGCTTGACGCCGTTCTCGGGCACGGCGACCTCGGCCTTGAGGTGCTCGTTGACGTGCTTGAGGTTGCCGGAGTGGTCGAAGTGGTGGTGGGTGATCGCGGCCACGCCGATTTCGGAGTGGTCGATGGCGGCGAGGTAGCCGCGCAGCATCCAGCGGAACTTGTCGATGGCTTCGCCGGAGTCAATGGTCAGCGTTTGGCCGCCGCGCTGTCCGATGACGTAGATGTTGGTTGACGTGGGCCGCATTGGTTGATCCTCTGGGACGGGGATCATGCGGACGTGGTCGGTGATTTTCATGTCTGCGCCTCCACTGTTGGCGTTGATCGTGACGGTCGGCGTCAGAAGTCGATTCGCGCGGGATGTCCCATGACGCTGCGGATGTTGAGGATTTGGCCGAGGTGGCCGTTGCCGTGGGCGATGCAGGTTTGCATGATCTGCTGCGACTTGGCCTGATGGCCGAATTGGACGACGCGAACGGTCTCGGCGAGGTCGGCGTCGGACGAGCCGTTGAGGTACCCCATGACGTCGTCGTGGACGTCGTTGAAGTAGCCGATCAGGTCTTGCACGGAGGGAATGAGCAGGGACTGCGCCTCGCCGCGCTCCATATCGGTGCCTTGCGCGACTTTGGGGAAGTTCCAGGAGTCGTTGAGACCCTGGCGCAGCCAGACGGGCGGTTTGCGATCCTGGCAGACGAAGTTGACGATGTTGTCTTTGGTGCGGATGTAGTGCCAGGCGTGAAAGCCGGGCGAGACCGCCGAGTCGTTGTAGCGCCAGTTGAGTTGTTCGTCGTTGAGGTCGTCGAGCGCGGCGATGTAGCCGTCATGCAGCGTTTGCATGAAGTGAACCAGCAGTTGTTGGACGTTCATTGCGGCTCTCCGGGGAGCAAGGCTCGCACTAGACGTGCGAACCGATGCGGATGTCGGCGACTTGCGGCGCGACATCGCGGGCGAGGAACTCGGGCACATCGTCGCGGTCAAAGAGGAAGTGCTGGAATTGCACTTCGGCGACGCCAGCTTCGGCGAGTCGGCCGAGGGCGTCGACGACTTCATCTGCGCCTCCGACGAGTCGTCCGGCGGCGCGGAAGTCGGTCAGGAACTGATCGAGGGTGCCTCCCTGGCCGCCGAACATGCGCTGTGCGAACTGTCCGCCGGCCTCGACAAGGTCGGGCGTCCCGACGGCGTGGAACATCATCATGGAGTGTTCAATCTCGTCGGGGTCGCGGTCGATTGCATTGCAGGCGCGGGCGAGCACGTCGCGCTTGTGCGTGTAGGCCTCGGGCGTGAGCGAGACGCAGTTCCACTCGACGGCGTAGCGGGCGGCCATGGGGATCGTGCGGCGCTCGCCGCCACCGCCGATGAGGATGGGCGGGCGTCCCGCTTCGGGCGTCGGTTGACAGTCAGCGCCATCGAGTTGGTAGTAGTGACCTGCGAAGTGTGACGGTCCGGGCTGCCAGAGCGACTGCATGAGTTGGATCGCCTCTTCGAGACGGTCGAAGCGCTCACGCGTCGGCGGGAAGTTGAGGCCGTAGGCGTCGTGCTCGGGCTGATTCCAGCCGGCGCCGAGCCCCATGACGAACCTGCCGCCTGAGAGTTGGTCGATCTGCGCGGCCATGCGGCCGACGTCAACTGGTCGGCGGAAGGTAACTGGCGTGACCATGGGACCGAAGCGCAGGTTGGCGGTTTCCTCAGCGGCCATGACGAAGCTGAGGAAGCACTCGAGGCTGTCTTGCTGGCTCGTTTCGACCGGGCCGGTGAAGTAGTGATCGCTGCGGAAGAGTGAGGGGAACTCGAGACGCTCGGCGAGCCGGAGGATGTGCCGCCATCGCTCCCAGGTGAGACCGTTCTGACCCTCGACCATCAGCGCGACACGCATCGGCGATCCTTGTTCCTTGATGCCCGAGTGCGGACATCGTTGATCGGCATGGTAGAGGGGATTATCGAGGCGGACGTCAGCGAGGAAAGGCGATCGCTTCGTCGAACACGACGACGTTGACGGAGTCGCCCGTGCGCCAGACGTCCTCGGTTCGCAGCCGTGACTCGACTTCGGCGCCTGAGGGCAAGCGCACGCGGACGACCTGGTCGTGTCCATAGTACTCGGAATTGATCACGCGAGCGGCGGCGGTGTCGTCGTCCGCGGCGGGTTTGAGCGCGAGCTGTTCGGGGCGGAGCAGCACATCGATCGGCTCGCCGTCGGTCCTGGCGGCGTCGGTATCGGCGTCGGCCACGAGGACGAATCCGAGTTCGGTGTCTGCGCCGCCGCGCTGTCGCGCGCCGAGGAGGATGTTGGCGTCACCCACGAATGTTCCGATGAATGGCGAGTTGGGGCGGTAGTAGATGTCGAGCGGGTCGCCGATCTGCTCGATGCGGCCGTCGCGCATGACGGCGACTCGATCTGCGAGCGAGAGCGCTTCCTCGCGATCGTGCGTGACGAAAACAGCAGCGGTATTCGTCGCTTTGAGGATGCGTCGCATGGCGAGTCGCAGGTTGGCGCGCAAGTTTTGGTCGAGGCTGCTGAAGGGTTCGTCGAGCATGACGGCGACGGGCTCGGGGGCGAGCGCGCGCGCCAAGGCGACGCGTTGCGCCTCGCCGCCGGAGAGTTCGTGCGGATAGCGCTGGGCGAAGTCTGTGAGGCCGATCAGATCGAGCATCATTGAGACGCGCTCGGGCAATGGATTGGTTCGAAGCCGTCGCAGCGGTTTGGTCCACCAGGCGCGATGTCGACTGTCGAGCCCGAAGGCGATGTTCTCGCCGACGTTGAGGTGCGGGAAGAGGGCGAAGTCCTGTGGGACGATGCCGATGCGGCGTTGCTCGGGCGGTCGCCAGACGCCGGGTCGGACGGCGAAATCGTTGTTGATTATGACTTCGCCGCGGTCGGGTCGCTCGAATCCGACGAGCAAGCGCAGCGTGGTCGTCTTGCCGCAGCCGCTTGGTCCGAGCAGCGCGAGGATTTCGCCGTGCTCGACAGTGAAAGTGGCGTCGCGCACGGCGATGGTGTCGCCGAAGGACTTGGACAGCTCGCTCACACTGAGCGCTGGCGGCGATGTTTGAGCTTTAGGTTCGGAGGTCACGGTTGTTGCCGAACAGGATGATCATTGGGATTGCGGCACAGGCCAAGAGCAGCAGCGCGCTGGCCGCCGCCCGAGCGAAGAATACGTCCTCGGTGTGTCCCCAGAGGCTGGTGGCGAGCGTGTCGAACTCGATTGGCGCGAGCAGGAGCGTGGCGGGGAGTTCTTTCATCGTGGTCAGGAAGACGAGCGCGAAACCGGCCAGCACGCCAGGGGCGATCAGCGGCAAGGTGACGCTGTGAAAGGTTTGCCAGGGGGTGCGTTGGAGCGATCGGGCGGCCTCTTCGAGCCCCGGCTGGACGCGCACGAGGGATGCGCGCAGGCCTGAGATCGCCTGGGGCAGGAAGAGTACGGCGTAGGCGAAGACGAGCGTTGCGATCGTCTGATAGAGACCGGGCGCGACCCGCAGCGTGAAGAAGATCATCGCGAAGGCGACGACGACGCCGGGGAGGGCGTACCCGACGTAGGCGGCGCGGTCGACGATTCGTGAGAGCCATCCGGGACGTCGGACGATGACGATGGCGATCGGGATCGATACGGCGACGGTGACTGCGCCGGCGAGTCCCGAGGCGTAGAGCGAGTTGAGCGCGGCGCTCCAGAGGTGGGGAAATGTCTCGCCGGCATTCAGTCCGACGACGAGCCAATGGAAGAGCACGGCGATCGGCAGCAACAAGGCGAGCGCGGCGACGAGCGTCAGTCCGAGTAGCGCCGGCCAGCGATAGCGTCGCAGGCTGGTCAGTCGCGGCGCGCGGGCTGCGCCGCTGCCGAGTCGGTGGTAGCGCGCGTTTCGTCGCTGTGACCAGTCGACGGCGAGTACGACGCAGACGAGCGCGACCAGCACGAGGCAGAGCACGGCGAGGCTTGAGCGATCGAAGACCGAACCGAAGCGCACGTAGATCGCTCGGGTGAAGGTGTCGAAGCGCATCATGGAAACCGCGCCGAAGTCGGAGATGACGTAGAGCGCGACGAGCAGGCTGCCGCCGGCGAGCGGGACGCGGAGTTGGGGCACGGTGACTCGCCAGAATGCGCCCCAGGCGGACTGGCCGAGGGAGCGGGCGGATTCTTCGATCGCCGGGTCCAGGTCGCGCAGGCCGGCTCGCAGGACGATGAGCAGATAGGGAAAGGTGAACAGCGTGAGCGAGAGCCAGGCGCCGAAGAAGCCGTAGATGTCGGGGATGCGCTCGACGCCGAGCGGGGCGAGCAGGTCTTGCAGCGAGCCGTTCGGTCCAAGCGCGATGATGAAGGCGAACGCGCCGACGTAGGAGGGCACGGCGAGCGGCATGATTGTGATCGATCGCCAGAGGCGGGCGACGGGCAGGTCGGTGCGCTCAGTGAGGAATGCTATTGGCAGGGCCAATGCCGCGGAGGCGGCGGTGACGGCGATCGTGAGCGCGATCGTGTTGAGCAGCAGCCGTAGCGTGCCGTCGGAGAGGACCTGCGACCAGGCGTCGGCGTCGGCGTCGGCGGCGCGCACGACGAGGTAAACGACGGGGACGCAGGCTGCGCCGGCGGCGGCGAGCGCCAACACCCACACAATGGGGATGTTGACGCGCAATCGTGAGGGCAGATCGAGCGCGCCGCCGAGAATCGTCATGCCTTGAGATTATCGGAGCATCTGATTGATCAAGGCAGCGCTCCGACGCGTTCGAGCAGCTCGAGGGTTCCGTCGAGATCGGAGAGTGAGGTAAGGGCGAGCGAGGGGGAATCCAGTTCTTCCAGAGGGACGAGTGTTGGCCAGGCGTCGACGCCGGCGGCGACGGGGTACTCGAAGGTTTGCTCGCGGAAGTAGGTCTGACTCTCTTCGGAGAGCAGGAAGCGGATGAAGCGCAACGCGTTGTCACGGTCGTTGGCGTTCTCGAGCATGGCCACGCCGGCGACGTTAATCAGCGCGCCCGCGCCGCCTGCGTCGGTGTGATGGTTTGCGCCGTGCCATTGTTCGTCGACGGAGGTCTGCCGGATGAGGTAGTAGTGGTTGACGAGGCCGATATCGAGCTCGCCGTCGTGGACGGCTTGCACCTGGGGCGAGTTCTTGGGGTAGACGGTCACGTCGTTGGCGATCATGCCGCGCAACCAGTCTTCAGTCGCCTGGTCGCCGTGGATCTGGCGCATCGCGGTGACGAAGGCCTGGAAGCTGCCGTTGGTCGGCGCCCAGCCGACGCGGCCTCGCCACTCGGGGTTGACGAGGTCGAAGACGGAGTCGGGGGGATTGGGCACTCGATCGGGCGAGATGACGAGCACGCGGGCGCGTCCCGAGGTGGCGATCCAGCGGCCGTCGGCGTCCTGGAAGCGTTCGTCAACGAGTTCGAGGACGTCGGCGGGCAGTTGCGCGGTGAGTCCTTCCTCGGCGAGGAATGCGAGCGCGCCGGCGTCCTGGCCGTAGAAGATGTCGGCGGGTGAGCGGTCGCCCTCTTCTGAGATGGCGATGGCCATGCCGGCGGTGTCTCCGTAGCGGACTTTGACGTCGATGCCGGTCTTGGCCTCGAAGCGCTCGATCAGTTCGCCGACCAGTGACTCGCCGCGGCCGGAGTAGATCGTGAGCTGGCCTGAGTCGTCCTGCTCTTGAGCCTGGTCATCAGTGCAAGCGTTGAACAGGAAGGCGAGCGCCGTCAGGAGGGTGAGGCTCGCGATGGCGGCTCTGAGGAGCGAGTAGATGCGGGCGGCGTTCCGGCGAGTGGACTCGTGTGCCAAGCAGGACCAACCTCTCAGGCGTCTTCTTGTCGGAAACTGGTCATAGGTTTATCACTCAATATGCAAGTATTGCAACTTATTCTACGTGCAGGGAGCAAGCGACGCGGTTCGGCCGAGGCAGGGCTTGCTGGCGGTTACCAGGAACTCTTGCGGACGCCGGGGAGCAGACCGAGCGAGGCCATCTCGCGGAAGGTGATGCGGCTGAGTCCGAATTTGCGCATGTAGGCGCGGGGACGACCGGTGACGGCGCAGCGATTCTTGAGTCGGGTGGGCGAGCTGTTGCGCGGCAGCGCCTGGAGCTGGAACTGGATGTTCTGCTTCTCGCGCGGGTTGTTGGACTCTTTGAGCTGCTGCTTGAGCGCGGCGCGTCGATCCTTATGTTTGGCGTGCATCTCGCGTCGCTTGAGGTCGCGGTGGATATTGGAAGTTCGAGCCATACGTCGTCCTGTGCTTGCCTCGGCGCCTGCGTCAGACTGTCAGATTCAGGTTAGTGCTGAGCGTACACGGTCGCGCCGATTGTCGCGCTCAGTCAATCGACAGACAGTGGCGCCGGCGGTGGCGCGTCAGCAGTCAGTCGCGTCGCTTGCGTTTGTCGATCTTGCGGCCGCTCTGTTCTTCGAGTCGACCGAGTGCGCGTCCCTTGTCGGGATGCGGGTCGGGGCGGCGTCCGTAGATCTGCACGCCTTCGTGGTTGTCGGGCAGGTATTCGGTGATGGGAAGACCTTCCTCATCGCAGAAGAGCAGTCAATGGCAGTATTTCCAGCGCTGCATCTCCTCGCAAGGACAGATCCAGGTGGATTCTTTGACCTCCTCGGCCTTGTCCTCGTAGAAGTTGCAGGGACAGAGCGGTCGGCCGTAGTCGTCGATGTGTTTGGCGAGTCCGATGACGAGGAATTCGGTGATTTCCTCCTGGGGATGCAGATAGGATCCGCTCTTGTCGGCGAAGTTGCGGGCGAACTTCCACATCTTGTTGAGGTTCTTTTCGGACGCTTGCTGCCGATCATCGTCGCTGACTTGGTCAACGTCTGCCATCATTGCCGCCTGTCCAGGGAGTCGTTGCGGTTGTAGATCACTGTAGGGGTTGCGGGGAGCCCCCTCACCCTAACCCTCTCCCCGGAGGGGAGAGGGGATCGGAAGGGGAGAGGGGACCGGATGGGGAAAGGGGGTTTAGTTGGTGGAGCTGTCGCCGCCTTGGCGGAAGAAGTCTTCCAGGTCGGCGATGAGCGCGTCGGCGC